>NZ_JACSKH010000001.1 GCF_018617485.1 Exiguobacterium sp. s124
TCACCAATATGGAGGATTAGCTCAGCTGGGAGAGCACCTGCCTTACAAGCAGGGGGTCGGCGGTTCGATCCCGTCATCCTCCACCATTTTTATTTATTCCATCAAACCTATATATATGCCGGTGTAGCTCAGTTGGTAGAGCATCTGACTTGTAATCAGAGGGTCGAGGGTTCGAATCCTTTCGCCGGCACTCCTCGGGGGGGTAGCGAAGTGGCTAAACGCGGCGGACTGTAAATCCGCTCCTTCGGGTTCGGCGGTTCGAATCCGCCCCCCCCCACCAGGTTTGAGCCATTAGCTCAGTTGGTAGAGCATCTGACTTTTAATCAGAGGGTCGCAGGTTCGAGCCCTGCATGGCTCACCATTTTTTTGCGGAAGTAGTTCAGTGGTAGAATACGACCTTGCCAAGGTCGGGGTCGCGGGTTCGAATCCCGTCTTCCGCTCCATATTTTCTTCCCTTTAAGGGGCCTTAGCTCAGCTGGGAGAGCGCCTGCCTTGCACGCAGGAGGTCAGCGGTTCGATCCCGCTAGGCTCCACCATATGTTTGTTTCTTAAGTTAGTGATGACTTAAGTTTTTTTTTGCCTAAAACCATGAACCATTCAAATGAGAGTACAGAGAAAGGCAGCCTGCCACCATTCAGGCTGCCTTTTTGTATGTTTATTCATTGCGATGCCGAGTTGAACCAAGTGAATGATAGCGTTTACAATTTAGGTATCAAGTGCTTAAAGGGGGAATGGCAATGCAATGGTCATATATTCATGTGCCGCTACGATACGGTCAAGGAAAACTCGGGGTCGACCAAGGTCCGGCGAAATTAAACGAATTAGGAATGGAAAAACTCCTTCCGACTGAAACGGTCAAACATACAATTCGTGTATTACCAGAATCAGAGATTCGTGAAAATGAAGAACATTTAAAGCGAGTCGATGGTGTCTTACACACTGTCACCGAGTTAGCGGAAGTCGTGCATCGCGAAATCACCGCAAATCGGTTCCCGTTGATCGTTGGGGGCGATCATAGTATGGCAATCGGTACACTTGCTGGACTGGCGCAAACGGGACCATACGGCGTCATTTGGGTAGATGCACATGCCGATTTAAATACTGGAGAAACTTCGCCGTCAGGCAACATTCATGGGATGCCACTTGCTGCAGCAATGGGGATGGGCGATGTTCGTCTGACAGAGGTAGGTGGACGTGAGCCGAAATTATCGCCAGAGCATTTAGTGTATATTGCGCTTCGTGATATCGATGAGGGCGAAATGAATGAAATCAATCGTCTTGGGATTAAAGTCATTACGGTAGAAGAAGTACGTACGCGTGGTGTCGACGTCATTATGCAAGAGGCGTTGAGCTATCTCCGTGAACGAGTCAATCGTTTTTACATTAGCTTCGATATGGATAGTTTAGATGCATCGCTTGTTCCAGGAACAGGGACACCAGTTGACGGTGGTTTGACTGAAGTCGAAGCCAAAGCCATTTTAACAGAAGCCATGAAGGCGGATGATCTAATTGCTGTTGAACTCGTTGAATTGAATCCATCATTAGATCGAGACAACATGACAGCAAATTTAGCATACCGTCTATGTGAAACGATTATAAAATCAAAAGAAAACCTGTTATTGGAAGGCGAGACAGTCTGATTTCCTTACAGTTTCCAAACCCGTTTGCTACAATGGGGGTGGAAACTTTTTTTTATTTTCATGAAACCATTTTATAAGTGAGACGTATATAGAAATGACCGCACGTGTAGCGGAGAGGGGAAGTGGATTGATGGAACGGCTGACCACCCGTTTGGTAGATGAATTGAGGGCGGGGAATCACGATTCGTTTGCCGAACTGGTAGAACTATACAAGGATGGCGTCTTTGCAATCGCCTATAAAATTTTGTATGATCGTGGCGAAGCGGAAGACGCTGCCCAGGAAGCGTTCATTCGTGCGTATACACGAATTGATACGTATGACGCACAATATAAGTTCAAAACATGGCTCTATCGAATCACAACGAACGTTGCCATTGATCGATTAAGGAAACGGAAACCGGAGTATTCAATGGATGCTGAAATTGCGGGTACGGACGGTTTGACCTATCAAGACCACTTAGCTGATGAAGCGCCCCAACCCGATGCCCAAGTGGTTCATCGCGAAATTCGAAGTGAGATGCATGAGGCAATCAAGCAACTTCCGGACAAATACCGCATTCCCTTACTGTTAAAGTATGTGGATGATTTGTCACTTAAAGAAATCAGTGTGATGATCGACATGCCGGTCGCAACGGTTAAGACAAGGATCTTCCGGGGAAGAGAAATGTTAAAAACAATCTTTCAAAATAGGGAGGGGTTCAATTGACTCCTGAAGAAAAAGTACAACAATATTTGGAAGATGGCGTTTTGCCCGAAGAATCTGACGAATTGCGTCAGTTGTTAGAGGACGATGAATTATATGAGTCGTATCTACAATATGAACGAATCGACGCAGAACTGAAAGCATTGCCTCGTCCAAAGTTATCAGCAGATTTTACGGCTCGTGTAATGGCGGCCTTGCCTGAAACACCTGCACAAAAAGCACCTGATGCGGTCATTCCGTTATCAAAACCGGTCCGAAAAGAACGAAAACCGCTCTCGAAGCAAATGGTCTGGTTACAACGACATCCAGGTTTGATTGCAGCAGTCCTATTCTTTAGTTTGATGTCTAGTGCGACCCTTGGACTATGGAACAGTGCATCTGAGACGATGACGTATACAAAAGTACCGGGTGTTGTCGTATCAGAGAACGAAGTCATTGTGCCGGCCGGTGTAACGGTCGAGAAAGATATCACGGTCCAAGGTGGCGATTTACGAATCGAAGGAACGGTCAAAGGTGACGCGACCGCTGTAAATGGTCGTGCGTATTTGGCCAGTGCCGGTCAAGTGACAGGTGAGCTTGAACAGATTGACCAAATGTTCGAATGGATTTGGTATTCGATCAAACAGCTTTTCTAAAGACGCTTTTGGCGTCTTTTTTTCGTTTCAATCTGGTTTCGTTTTGATGTGACGCAATGCGAATATACAGAATTGATGATATAATGGAAATTGCACGATTTAGCTAGGTAGTTAAGGAGGGGAGCATTTGCCGCTACTTGAACAAGTATCATTTTTCTCATTTTTAAATCTTTCAGAAAACGTACATTGGTACGATTATTTGAATGATGTTTTAGATATCGTCGTCGTCACGTACGTCATTTATAAATTAATGATGATTGTGCGTGGGACAAAAGCAGTTCAGTTAATTAAAGGGATCTCGATCATCCTGGTCAGTTGGTTCTTGAGCGGTTTCTTCGGGTTGAAGACGCTCCAGTTCTTGCTAAATCAGGTGATTACGTATGGTCTTCTTGGAATCATCATCATCTTTCAACCTGAGTTGAGACGTGGTCTTGAGCATCTCGGGCGCACGAGCAATTTGTTCGGTCGTACGGGAACAAGTGACGAAGAGCAACAACGACAAATGATTGAAGCAATCGTCAGTTCTGCGCAGTACATGTCAAAACGGCGAATCGGTGCATTGATTGCCATCGAGCGCGATACGGGACTCAATGAATATGTGGAGACAGGTATTCGGATGGATTCTCATATTACGTCTCAGTTGATTATTAACTTATTCATTCCAAACACGCCACTTCATGATGGTGCGATGATTATTCAGGATGGAAAGATTGCAGCGGCAGCTTGTTATTTACCGCTCTCAGAAAGTCCACACATCGATAAAGCACTCGGGACGCGTCACCGTGCAGCTATTGGAGTCAGTGAAGTGACAGATAGTGTGACCCTCACCGTTTCAGAAGAAACAGGAGCGGTCTCTCTTGCGATTGCAGGACGTCTGTATCGAGAGTTGGATGAGGAAGCGCTACGCAACAAATTAATTCAAGAACTCGTCATCGAAGAAAAAGAGACGACCCTCTCGTTCTTCGGTAAAAAAGGAGGGGATAAGTAAGTGATTGATCAGTGGTTACAACATAAATGGTTTCTCCGCTTCATCGCACTTGCTTTAGCCGTCCTTTTATACTTAATGGTCGCAGAGACCAGTTCTTCGAACAATGCGTCGAGCGCGCTGCCAATCGTCGGGCAAAGTTCCATGACGCTCGATGTGCCGGTCGAAGTGTTTTTTGATGAGGTGCAGTATGTCGCATATAATGTACCTGAAGAGATGGGTGTTGAGCTCCAAGGTCCGTCAAGTAGTTTGACGATGACCAAATTGGTGAAAGATTATCAAGTATTCGTCGACTTGACGAACCTCGGGACTGGCTTTCACCGTGTCCCTGTGGAAGCACGAGGGTTCGGTGGCGACGTCAACGTCAAGCTAGACCGAGAAACCGTCGAAATCTACATTGACCGGAAGCAAACGATTGAAGTGCCGGTGTCTGTGAATTTATTAAATAAAGATCAGTTACCGGATGGAAAAGTGGCGGGTGATGTTGAGATCGAGCCATCTACTGTGAAAGTCACAGGAGGCGCAAGTCGGATTCAGAACGTCAAAGAAATCACATTGAATGTCGATGTCGCAAGTCAAAGTCAGACGTTTACACGAGAAATTCCCCCGACCATTTTAGATGCGAACGGGAATCCGTTGAACGTGTCGGTCGATCCAAATATCATCAATGTGACCGTACCAATTTATGATGAGAGTGCGATGATTCCAATCGAGGTCGTCACGAGCGGAGAAGTGGCCGATGACTTCCGATTAGTCGATACGTTGTTAGGTGAGACGGAAGTCCGTGTCTTTGCACCAAAAGAGGTGCTCGACGCACTCGAAAAAGTCGAGACGGAACCGATTGAACTGGATGACTTAACGAAGTCGGAGAAGGTATCTGCTACTTTACGCCTTCCGGAAGGCGCCACATCACTTGGTAAAAAAGAAGTGGAAGTCCAAGTGCTCATTCGTCCGAACGATGAATCGAAAGATGACACGGGCGAGTTGACAGAACGGATTCGATTGACGGTCCCGGTCAATGTTCGCGGATATGACCGGACGAATTATACAGTTCAAACACAAGAAGTCGTCAGCGTGACACTTTCAGGGAAACGATCTCTCCTAGAGAACATCTCTTCAAACAGTGTCAACGTGACACTGGATTTGACCGGTTTACCGAGTGGGACACACGCGGTAGATGTAGATTATGAAGTACCAAAAGGCGTGACTGTCGTCTCGCCAAAAACGATCGATGTTCAAGTGACGAGCGTCGATGAAGAAACAGAGACATCTTCCATTCAATAAAGATGTTCAATCATACAAAAGTGAGGATTTAATCTTATGGGTAAATATTTTGGAACAGATGGAGTTCGCGGTGTTGCGAACTCTGAGTTAACTGCGGAATTAGCATATCGTTTAGGTCGTGCGGGTGGCTATGTGCTCTCGAAACATTTGCCAGAAGGCGAACAGCCAAAAGTCTTGATTGGCCGTGACACACGCATCTCAGGACATATGTTAGAGGGTGCATTGATTGCGGGTCTTCTGTCAATCGGCGCAGAAGTGATGCGTCTCGGTGTCATTTCGACACCAGGAGTCGCTTACTTAACAAAGTCATTAGATGCGACAGCGGGAGTCATGATTTCCGCCTCGCATAACCCCGTCGCAGACAACGGCATCAAATTCTTCGGTAGCGATGGTTTCAAATTAGATGACGCGACTGAGCAAGAAATCGAAGACATTTTAGACGCAGCGGAAGATACACTTCCACGTCCGACTGGAAAAGACCTCGGTTTCGTTTCGGATTATTACGAGGGTGCACAAAAATACCTTCAAATGTTGAAACAGACTGTAGAAGAGGACTTCGATGGTCTTCACATCGCTCTTGATTGCGCACATGGCGCAACGAGCGGTCTTGCAGCGCGTCTCTTCGCTGACCTTGAGGCGAACGTATCGACAATCGGCAACTCACCGAACGGGTTGAACATCAATGAAGGTGTCGGCTCGACACACCCTGAGCACTTGGCTGAGTTCGTTCGTGAAAAGGGAGCGGACATGGGTCTTGCCTTTGATGGCGATGGAGACCGTTTGATTGCAATTGATGAGAACGGCGATATCGTGGACGGGGACAAAATCATGTATATTTGCGGGAAATACTTGAGTGAAAAAGGTCGTTTGAAAGACAACACGATTGTCGCAACGGTCATGAGTAACCTCGGTTTCCATAAAGCTGTGGAAGAAGCAGGCATGACGGCGCTTCAGACAGCGGTCGGCGATCGTTACGTTGTGGAAGAGATGAAGAAACATCAATACACACTCGGTGGCGAACAGTCGGGTCACTTGATCTTCCTCGATCACTCGACAACGGGTGACGGGATGTTGTCAGGCGTCCAGTTGGCGGAAATCGTCAAGTCGACGGGCCGTAAACTTTCTGAATTGGCGGCTGAGATGCCAGTTTATCCGCAAAAGCTCGTCAACATTCGTGTAACGAATAAGAACGATGCGATGAACGGCGAGCGTGTCCTCGCAACGATTCAAGAAGCAGAAGCTGAAATGGCTGGGAACGGTCGTATCCTCGTCCGTGCATCTGGAACAGAACCACTCGTCCGTGTCATGGCGGAAGCGCCGACAGCGGAAGAGTGCGACCTCTACGTTGAAAAAATTGCGCAAGTTGTTCGAGAAGATTACGGTGTTGAAGGATAAAAGTTTAAAAACAGGGAATAACACAAGGGAATCCAACGTCGGATTCCCTTTTTGTTTCCGGTTTGTCATTTAGAAGACAATGGATTTTCTTGACGAATGGGGGTGAGATTTGTACTATTAAGAGCGTGACCTTGGAAACGGAAGGACACAAGAGTACGAACAAGCGCCAGAACTCTGCGGAGTTGACGAGGTTGGAGGTTATCGAGATTTCGGCGGATGCCTCCTCGTCGCCTGTCACGACGAAAAGCACGCTTTTAAAACGCCCGGGTGACCGGACGGACAAAGAAGTGTGTGTTGACAGCTCTTAGAAAAAGCCCGTTTCCTTTTTCGAGAAATCGAAGAATAGAGGAGATTTGTTTATGTGTGGAATTGTAGGAATGATTGGGAATACCGGAGCGAAGGAAGTCCTTCTCAAAGGTCTTGAAAAACTCGAGTACCGTGGTTATGACTCGGCAGGTCTTGCGTTGATGCATGAAAATGTCAACGTTCACAAAGAAGTCGGTCGCATCGCTGCGCTACGCGAAATCATCCCAGCAGAATTAGACGGCACGATTGGAATCGGCCACACACGTTGGGCGACACACGGGGTACCGAGCGTACCGAACGCCCACCCGCACCAAAGTACGACAGGACGCTTCACGCTCGTCCACAATGGTGTAATTGAGAATGATGAACAGTTAAAAGCGACACTCGATGTCCCGTTCCTTTCAGAGACGGACACGGAAGTCATCGTACAGCTCATGGAGAAGCACTTCGTCGAGCTCGGTGATGTCGAGGCGGCGTTCCGCAAGACGCTCTCGGACCTCCACGGTTCATACGCGATCGCGATGATCGACTCAGAGGACAAAGAGCGCCTCTATATCGGGAAGAACAAGTCACCACTCCTCGTCGGACTCGGTGACGGCACGTTCAACGTCGTCGCATCGGACGCAATGGCGATGCTCCAGGTGACAGACCAGTACCTCGAGCTCCACGACGGCGAGATCGTCATCCTCACACGTGAGTCGGCGACGATCAAGACGCTCGACGGTGAAGTGCTCGAGCGTGCACCGTACACGGCCGAGATCGATGCGTCAGACATCGAGAAAGGTACGTACGCGCACTACATGTTGAAGGAGATGGACGAGCAACCGGCCGTCATCCGCAACATCATCCAGCACTACCAGAACGAGAACGGCGACATCGAACTCACGGAAGGCGTGCGCGAGCTCGTCTCAGAAGCGGACCGCGTCTATATCGTTGCGTGTGGAACAAGTTACCACGCTGGTCTTGTTGGGAAACAATTGATCGAGCGCGTCGCAGGTGTACCGACTGAAGTACACGTCGCGTCAGAGTTCGGTTACAACATGCCACTTTTGACAGAAAAGCCACTCTTCCTCTTCATCTCACAATCAGGTGAGACAGCGGACAGCCGTGCCGTGCTCGTTGAAGTGAAAAAGCTTGGCCATAAAGCGCTCACGTTAACAAACGTAGCAGGATCGACATTGTCGCGTGAAGCGAACGAGACGATGCTCCTCCATGCCGGACCGGAGATCGCGGTTGCTTCGACGAAAGCGTACACGGCTCAGATTGCCGTCCTCGCGATTCTCGCATACGACATCGCTCGTGCGAACGGGAAGAAACTTCCGTTTGATTTGATGCAAGAGCTCGCACTCGTTGCGACAACGATGGATTCGATCATGGCACAAAAAGAAATCTTTGAAGAGCTTGCTGATAAGTTCTTGAAAGAATCACGTAACGCGTTCTTCCTCGGACGTGGATTGGATTCATATGTTGGTCTTGAAGGCGCATTGAAGCTAAAAGAGATCTCATATATCCAAGCGGAAGGCTACCCAGGCGGGGAGCTCAAACACGGTCCGATCGCGTTGATCGAAGATGGGACACCGGTTATCACGCTCGTGTCTCAACCGAACACACACCTCAACATTCGCGGAAACATCAAAGAAGTTGTGGCGCGTGGTGCAGTAGCATGTACGATTTCAATGGAAGGAATGGAACACGAAAACGACGCATTCGTTCTTCCACGTGTTGAACCACTTCTCACGCCACTCGTGACGGTTCTTCCACTTCAACTCATCTCGTACTATGCGGCACTTGCCCGTGACTGTGATGTCGACAAGCCACGTAACTTGGCGAAGTCTGTAACGGTTGAATAATGTTTAAGACCAAAATCTTTCGGGATTTTGGTCTTTTTTGTTGCAACGCGTTAACAAATCATCGGAATGCTCTCAAAAACGTCTGTCCATTCTTAGGAATGGGTACACTCAACGTGAGTATGAATAAAGGAGAGATTCGATGAAACAGAAAAAATGGATGACGGGTTTAGGTGTCATCGTACTTGCTACATCGTTAGCCGCATGTGGGGATACGGCAGATGATCCATCGATGGAGATGTCAGAAGAACAAAGCATGGACCATTCGGCAATGGATCACTCGGGATCTGGAGAAGTACCAGAAGGTTTGATGGAAGCAAGTGATCCGACGTATCCAGTCGGGTCAACCGCGATGATGACAGCGGATCACATGCCAGGGATGGAAGGTGTGGAGGCCACGATTGTCGGTGCGTATGATACAACCGTCTACGCAGTCAGTTATACACCGACAACAGGCGGTAATCCTGTAGAGAATCACAAATGGGTGATTCATGAAGAACTTGAGAATCCGGGTGACGCACCGTTGGCAGAAGACGAAAAAGTCGTATTGACAGCTGACCATATGGATGGGATGAACGGAGCGGAAGCGACAATCGATACGGCCATCGATGCGACCGTTTATATGGTTGATTACACGACGGAAGATGGAGAAGAGGTCACAAACCATAAATGGGTGACCGAGAGTGAACTAGAAGCGATGAAATAAGTGAAGTAGACCTCAAGAGATACTTGGGGTCTATTTTTTTCGATAAATATTTATTGATAAACGATAAAAAACGACGTATGATGTAGAAAATGAAATGATTGGGGTGTGTGACAAGTGAAACGAGAAACCGTCTTTTTAAAACTATCGGTGATTGTCTTAGCCCTCCCGATTCTTGCGGCATGTATCTTTTTATTGCCATTTCTTTGGCGAGAAGCGACAGAGAGTGGGGGATGGATTGCGAATTCGATGCGTCCGATTATTGGGGGTATGTATGTTGCGGCAATCCCTTACTTCATAGCGTTATTCAAAACGTTCAACTTATTGGGGTTGATTGACCGGAATGAGGCATTCTCTTATCGCGCGGTGAAGTCACTTCGCGTCATCAAATATTGTGCCCTTGTCATCACAATCATCTATATAGCGACGCTTCCATTCTTCTATTGGTTTGCCGAACGTGACGACTCCCCAGGATTTTTGGTCATCGGATTCGTGTTGGTGTTCGCCGCATTTGTCATTGCCGTCTTTGCTGAGCTGTTACAGAAATTATTGAAGCGGGCCATCGACATGAAGCAAGAAATTGATTTGACGGTCTGAGGTGAGAGAGATGACAATCATTGTGAATTTAGACGTGATGTTGGCGAAACGAAAAATGAGCGTGACGGAGCTGTCGGAACGGGTCGGGATCACCATGGCAAACTTGTCGATTTTGAAGAATGGCAAAGCGAAAGCGATTCGTTTCTCGACACTCGAAGCGATTTGTGAAGCACTCGACTGTCAGCCTGGGGACATATTAGAATATCGAGCGGATGAACGAGCAGAGTGAACCCTCTGCTTTTTTCATGAATTTGAAACGTATTCCATCCATGTTGCGTATATAAGGTAAATCATTCAAGGGGAGATTAGAAAATATGGTTCAAACATGGATAGAACGGACGCACGAAGCAATCAATGGGAAGCGGGGTCGACTGTTAGCCTGGTCGCTTCTCTGTGCCGTGATCTTAGAGTTTAGCGCATTGCTCGACCCGACATTGTATGGGGCGAAAGCCGATTCGTTTCAGGCGATTGTATTCCTTTTAGGTACAATCGTCGTATCCTTCATGCTATATCCCATCATCATCGGTTATCACTGGGTCATCCTTTCGATTATTCGTGGACAAGACGCGCAGTTTCGCGATGTGTTTCGACCGATGAAAGAACGATTTGGTAAGCATGTGACGGCTGTCATCCTACTAGCCATCTTCCAGACGTTATGGACACTATTGTTCATTGTTCCGGGAATCATGAAGTTTTTCTCCTACGCGTTCACGTACTTTATTTTGCTAGATGAGCCAGAGCTATCAGTAAGAGAATCAATCACGAAGTCACGCGCGTTGATGCATGGTCAGAAGTGGGAGGCATTCAAACTGATTTTGCCGTTCGTTCCGATTTATTTGATTGGCTTCACGTTATTTATGGTCGTGAATTCGGTTTTACTTGCCGCATTCTCCTTATCAATCGCGACGATTCTCATTCGCCCATTCGTCGTGGCACGTTTCGCTGTCATGTATGAAGACTCGCGTCGGACGTACGACGAACAATGGAAGAAACCAGCCTGAAGCATATCGAATAGAGGTTGAAAGGAAAGGGCATGCTACAATCTTCATGAAGAGAAAGGGGAATGCTGAATGAAGATTGGAATCATTGGGGCTGGTCTGAGCGGAATTATCGCAGCGCGTGAACTCGTACGTCGAGGTCATACCGTTGAATTGATCGAAAAGAGCCAAAGCGTCGGGGGACGTTTGGCGACACGTCGAATCGGTGACGGACAAGCAGATCACGGGGCCGTCTATTTCACTGTACGTGGGGAAGCGCTCGAACGAGAGGTACAGTCATGGATGAGTGCGGACTGGGTGCGTGTCTGGTATGCCGATCCTTATCCGCGATATGTTGCGACAGATGGGATGAACGGACTCGCCAAACATCTTGCTGAAGGGTTGACTGTCCATTTGAATGAATATGTGGAACACGTCCGCATGGAGAAGGATGGCGCCGTTATCGTGAAGACGGACGTGACAGAACGTTCATACGAAAGAATCGTCATGACGGTACCGCTTCCGCAATCATTCGAACGACTCGGAAGTTTGGTTGACCAGATCGAACACTCACTCCGGCGTCTCGTGTATGCGCCGACGTTCGTCGGTCTCTTTGAATGCACAGGTGATGTACAGATTGGGGCAGATGGGATTCTCGATCAAGACCTGACGCCAGGCGTATTGAAAGTAATCAATAATCGCCAAAAAGGAATCTCTGCGACCTCACTCATCAGCGTCTATATGGAAGAGACGTGGAGTGAGGAGTGGTATGAGCGACCGGAAGCGGAGACGCTTGCAGAGATTGAGCGGTTAGTGCGTGAGGAAGTCGGAGACCTCAGCATCGAATCACGGCAGTTGAAACGGTGGCGCTATGCGCAAGCGAAAGACGTGTGGCATGAACCGTTTTACCAGGTAAGCCACCATCCCATCTATTTGGCCGGCGATATTTTTCTTGAAGCGGATGATCCATCCGGACGTACACGATTTGAGAGTGCCTATTTGTCTGGATTACGTGTGGCAGAAGCCATTGAAAAGAATATAGGTCGATGAGGACACTCCTTATCGATCTTTTTATTTGACGTTATTTAGTTTAGGGCATAAACTATAACCATCTAGTTTAGGGGGTAAACTAAAAATGAAAGCATTGATGCGTGAAGCGGTGCAGTTGTTTGAAGAAGTGATGTTCCATGGGACGGAACATGTCATCGAAGCGATGGAAGGGGACGTATGGCGCGAGTATTCGCGCGAACAGCTCCAACTATTGAAGTTACTCGATCAATTTGGGCCCACTCCTGCTGGGCAACTTGCGCAAAAACAAGGCGTCCACAAAAGCGCGGTCTCGAATCGCCTGAAAAAGTTGGTCGAAAAAGGACTTGTCACGAGTCGGCGAGGACAAGACCAACGCGAACGATTGATTGAATTGACCCCGGAAGGAAAGCGGCTCGTCGAAGAAGTGGACGGTGCCGTCTATCGATATGTGGAATCTCTCATCGATGGAGAAGTAGACGAAATTGAAATTGAGCAGTTTGTTCGGACGTTCCGAAAAATAAAACAATTGCTCCGAATTGGGGAGGAATAACACGTGCATAAAATCATTCAATGGCGTTGGGGCATCTTCATTTCCCTCATCGTATTGACGGCAGCCCTGTTTGTCGCGGCGCCGAACTTAACGAAGCAAGCAGAAGAAGCAGGTAGTTTCCAACTTGCAGACGATATGGACTCACAGCGGGCACAAGCGATTTTAGATGAAGCCGGGAAGAGTGACAAAACCATTTCCCTCGTCTACGAGTTCGAGTCGATTGGCGAAGCAGAGCGAACCGATGTCGCTCGTGTCATCGAAGAGCTTAGACAGAGTGAAACGGTCGTGACCGATGTTCTCGATCCGTTTGAAAGTGAGGAGACAGAGGCTCAGCTCGTCTCAGAAGACGGACAGATTGTCCTCGTTCCGATCACGGTCGAAGGTACGACAGAAGAAATCAATGCGTTTGCCGATGACGTGCGGGAAAATGTGCTTCCTCAGGACGAAACGGTATATATCACAGGGGAAGAAATCATTAACAATGATGTGAACTTGAGTGCCCAAGAAGGATTGAAAAAGACGGAGATTATCACGGTCGTGTTGATCTTTGGGTTACTACTCCTCGTGTTCCGTTCAATTGTGACCCCATTCATCCCGCTCATTGCGGTCGGGTTTACGTATTTATTGAGTCAATCGTTCGTCGCGTTCTTCGTGGATTGGTTCGGATTCCCCGTATCGAATTATACACAAATATTCCTCGTGGCCATCTTGTTTGGGATTGGGACAGACTACTGTATCCTGCTTCTTAGCCGATATAAAGAAGAGCTGAGCGCGGGGCATTCGATTGAAGACGCAATCGTCAATACGTACAAGACGGCAGGACGGACGGTCCTCATCAGTGGGCTCGCCGTCTTCGTCGGATTTGCTGCCATCGGATTTGCTGACTTCCCGATCTTTAAATCGGCGGTCGCTGTCGCGGTCGGGATTGCGGTGTTGCTGTTGATTCTCTTCACAGTCGTTCCGTTCTTTATGGCGACACTCAAACAACGGCTGTTTTGGCCATCGAAAAAAGCGGGCGAGCATCATGACAGCAAGCTTTGGGCTGGATTGAGCCGATTGTCGGTTAATCGTCCGTTCGTCTCGATTTTAGTCGTCGGATTGATTACGGTGCCTGTCTTATTCACATATGACGATGCCCGTTCGTTCAATACGGTCGATGAGATTGGAGACGGGTACGATTCGGTACGTGGACTGAATTTGATTTCTGAAGGGTTCGGTCAAGGGGAATCCCTTCCGGTACAAGTCATTTTGAAACAAGATCAAGCCATTACAGAATCAGAAGTTCCATACATTGAAATGTTCGCAAGCGAGCTTGAAAAAGTAGATGGGGTGAGCGGGGTGCGTGCCCTCACACGTCCGACTGGCGAAGTCATCGATGATTTCTATGTAGACACGCAGCTCGGCGAACTCAGTGAAGGCTTGTCTGAAGCACAGACGGGTCTCGGTGATGTACAGGCCGGATTAGACGAAATCGAGCAGGGTCTGAACGCGGTCGTTGGACAGTTGCCAAGCGGTTCAACCAATGCCGGGGCACCGCTTGCAGAAGCAGCAGCGGGGCTAAATCAGTTAAATGGTCAACTTGGTTTGATTGGACAAGGATTGACAGCGACTCAAAACATTCCAGCTGCCGTCGGACAACTCGGTCAAGTATCGGCGGGTCTTACACAAATCGAATCGGGCATCAATGAAGCGGCGTCCGCATTAAATGCACAAGGTTCTCAAGTCGGTGAACTTGGTAACGGGTTATCACAACTCGCGACAGGTGTAGGTGAAGCGAACGATGGGCTAGGGCAAATCGAGTCCGGTCTTGGCGAGGCGGTTTCGTTCTTACAACAGCTGAGTGAAGCAGATTCACTTCGTGAGACGGGTGTCTATCTTCCGGAGGGGACGCTCACGTCAGATGCGTTCTCACCTGCCGTCGAACGCTACGTCTTTGATGAAGAGACAGCGACTCAGCTCGAAGTCGTACTCGAGATGGATCCTTATTCACCAGAAGCGATTGATGTCGTCGAGACAATTAAAGAGACGATGGATCGTGCTGTCACGGGGACGCCGTATGCAGATGCGACCATCGGGTATGCGGGTATCTCAAGCATCAACAGCGATTTGAATGAGACGTCAACGAACGATTTCAATCGAACGGTAGCCATCATGCTCGTGACGTTATTCATCGTCTTGACGGCATTGTTCCGCTCGATGATCATGCCACTTTATATGATTGCTTCGCTTCTCTTGACGTATTATACGTCGGCGGCGATTACGGAGCTGATTTTTGTAGAAGGACTTGGCTATGACGGAATTAGCTGGGCCGTTCCGTTCTTTGGATTTGTCATGTTGATCGCTCTTGGGATCGACTATTCGATTTTCCTTTTAGATCGATTCCGAGAAGAAACAATCAATGGGAAGACGGTACGTGATGCACTCATCTATTCGATGATGAAGATGGGTACCGTGATTATGACCGCCGCGGTCATCCTCGCCGGGACGTTCGGCGCCATGATTCCATCAGGCGTGCTCAGTCTCGTCCAGATTGCGACGATTGTCATCACTGGTTTACTATTGTACGGATTGATTGTGTTACCACTCTTGATTCCAGCCATTACGATTTCATTTGGCGATGGTGTCTGGTGGCCATTCCGACAAAAGAAAAAGTCTTAAGTAGAAGCGGATGTCTCGTATAATGAGATATCCGTTTTTTGGGATAGAATGTGGTGGATTCGGGAACAGAAAGGCAGGTCGATCATCTAAGGAGGAATACTGTATGGAAATCGTCATTACTGCAATCTTGAAAGCCCATCCCGGAAAAGAAGAGGCGTTACGTGATGCGTTGCATCGTGTGATTCCACCATCGAGAGCTGAAGAGGGATGTCTCGCTTACGTTCTTCACGAAGCAATCGATGCACCGGGAACGTTTGTTTTTTATGAGAAGTATAAAGACGAAGAGGCGCTCGATCACCACATCCATTCGTCGCACTATCAGGCATATCGTGATGAGGCCGGGGAGCTTCTTGCTGAGCGTGATGTCTATCGTTTGCATGAAGTCTGAAAGGAGACTTTCTCATGATTACGCAACCCGTGATTCCGTGTATTTGGTTTGAACAGGACGTTGAAGAGATTGCCGAGTGGTATGTATCCATCTTTCCAGATTCATTTGTCGACTATACGACAAGATTTTCAAGTTCACCCGCAGGCGAGACGACGATTGTGACGCTATCGCTCGCTGGACAATTCTTTCAGTTGCTTGGGGGAGGGACGACGAAAGAACGAAATCCGTCCATTTCCTACATGGTGTCGCTTCCGACGACGGAAGAAATCAATGCGTTGTGGGAACGATTATCTGACGGAGCGGATATCTTGATCCCATTAGACACGTACGACTTCAGTCAGCGTTATGGGTGGTTGCAGGACCGCTACGGGGTTTCTTGGCAAATCATGCATGATGGCGGGATGGACATTCAGCTCGTGACGCCATGCTTATTGTTTGTCAAAGAAGCGTTCGGTCGCGCTGAAGCGGCGATGAACGATTGGATTTCCATTTTCAAAGATTCATATGTACTGGACGGACACACCGTACGATACACGGAGGAAGACGGCGACGAGCTCGACGGGAAAATCAACTATGCCCGCTTCGTCTTGTCTGGTCGAGAATTTGTTGTGATGGATAGTAATGAAAATCATATGTTTTCATTTAACGAAACACAGTCGCTCATCGCTTTTTGTGAGACACAAGACGAAGTCGATGCGTATTGGGAACAGTTATCGGCTGTACCGGAAGCAGAGGAGTGTGGGTGGCTGAAAGATCGCTACGGAGTCTCGTGGCAAATCATTCCGTGGGAAATGGAAGAGATGATGACGGTCGGATCGCAAGAGCAGATTGAACAGGTCGTACAGGCATGTCTGCCCATGAAAAAGCTCGATATCGCAATATTGCGTCAAGCATACTAAACAAAGCTCCCGAGACAAATAGCTCGGGAGCTTGTTCATGGGTTCATTTGCGAGAGTGCGTCCTTCTCGATGATGGTATCTGAGAGACGGAGCTGGCTGGCCGCACGATCGATATATGGAGCGCATCGATCGAATGCGACCGGTTTTTCTGTCTCGACGGAGTAGCATGTGCCGCTACCAGAACGTTTGGTCAAGTCTGGTTCATAGTAATGGTCTTCGTATCGGAAAGCGCCCGTCCGAAATACGGTCAGATTCGGCGTATCATTCAAGAGGGAGTCGCCAAGCATATACGCCGGAGAGATCCCAAGTAAATCGAGAATCGTCGGCGCGATATCAATTTGTCCACCGCTTGCCTCAATGACTTCTCCTGTCGTTAATCCAGACGGTTTGATGAAGAGCGGGACAGCACGGTCGAGTTGAAACGCGTCAACCGTCGAATCTACTCCTTCGATGGTGGCCATTTCTTCTCCAGGTGCCGTCAGACCGCTATCGTGGTCACCATACATAACGAGAAGCGTCTCATCCCACAGCCCTTCTTCTTTCAATCGTTCGATGAACTGACCGACCGCCGCATCGACGAAATGGACGGTATGGTAATAGTTTTCGAGAAGCGGGTCGTCAATTTCTGACAGGTCCAATCGTTTCTCGTCCTCCGGAATGTCATACGGCGTATGACTCGTCAATGCGACTAAAAACGCATAGAACGGTTCATTCAACTCTTCCATAAATCCGATTGACGTATTCAAGAAATCTTGATCGTTGAGTGCCATCCCGATGATGCCTTGGTCGGGGTAGTCTTTGTCGCTAAAGAAATGATTGAATCCGATGTTGTCATAAAAATCATCTCGATTCCAAAAGTCTTTACGGAATGAGTGCATCGCTGCCGTATCGTAGCCCGCCTCGTTCAATGATTGAGAGAGCGCACTGAATTGATTTCCCGGGAAACGCGTGTAGACGGAACCGGATTTGACAGGATAGAGTGACGTGTTGACGATGAACTCCGCATCGGATGTCCGCCCCTCATGCGTCTGATGATACACGTTCGGGAAATAGAGCATGTCACGTCGCAATCGGTTCAAATTCGGAGTCAATTCCTGCCCGTTGATTTGTTGATCGATGACAGATGTTTGGAACGATTCGAGTTGTAAGACGATGACATTCGTATCCGGGCTCGGAGCACTTAATTCTTGGTAAGAGAGTGCTTGGATTTGAGAACGCTCCTCGTCGGTCAGTCCCTCGTCCCATCCCATGGCACGTTCAACGCCTCGGGCGACATCCATCGCGTGATAGCCCCAAAAACCGAGATGATAATATTCACGCATGTTGGAGATTGGGTCGTCTGCAATCCATTTTTCCCCGCGCTGATAACTGAGGGTGAGCGGAATCGTGAAAAGTAGAAATCCGAGTGTGAAGCCAACGACCGCCAATCGTCTTCCGTGCCGTTTCCTTTCACGGACAGGATGACGTTTCATATAACGTAAAATCAAACCGTAGATGATGAGATCGATGAAGAAGAAAGCGTCGATTGGACGAATGAGCGTCAAGAAGCCTCCACCGACATCTCCCATCTGTCCAATGTCGGACAGTAAGGCGACGGATAATAAGTCCTCGAAATAGCGATAGTACCAGACGTCCGAGACGAGCAAAGTACTATGTAAAAACAAAGAAACGTATAAAATCCATCGACGAATTGGGTAAGACACGGCGAGTGCCCAACTTGTCAGGAGCAAAATCGTCGCCAAATTGATGAGGAAAAACGAGAAGTCGAACGCCGTCGCGGTCAACCAGCTAAAGAAGAAGAGCTTTGCCAGAGAGAGTGACAAGTAGCTCCAATAATCGAGATATTTGATCATGAACAACACATCCTTTTCATACCCATTCCCGATGAGACGAGTGAGGGAAACGTGAAGATGTGTCCAACAAAAAAGAGGCACATCGGCCTCAGTTGATCAGAAACGTATCACGCAGTTCAATGATGGTTCCTTCAGGTGCTTTTAGTTTACTTAAATGTCCATCGACAACGAAATAGATGTTCCCACCGTGCTTCGGTAAGAACGTGACACCAAGTTGTTCGAGTCGTGCGACTTCCGCTTCGAGGTCATCCACATAGAGGGCGAAATGGACGGGACCGGCCGCGTGTTTCGAATAGTCTTGTAACGTTTCATCGGCTTTGGCGGTCTGGAGCTCGATATAAAAATCGCCGAGCTTGAGCCAACTGTTGAAGTCACGCGTATGGAAGTTTGGCGACTCTTGGACGAGTTCAAAACCGAGTGCTTCGTAAAATGACTTCGATGCGGCATAATCTGGGGTTTGGATACAGATATGGTGAATTTGTTTCATCAGGACTTTCCTTTCGTTTGGAGGTCGTTCACGCGGTCGCGGTGGAACGGGGAAGTCACATCTTCCGAGATGAGACTGATCGTATGTCCATCCGGGTCTCGTACGTCAAAGCAAGACATGCCTCCGAAATCGTGAAGCGGTGTCGCAATCAATCCTGCTTGTTCGAACGTTTGATACGCGAACTGAATGTCTTCACAAATGACGTTGAAATAGACATGGGCTTGTCCTGACGCATTTTTGAACGTTGCGGGTTGCGGTGACGAGGTCTGGATTAATCCGAGCTGAGTCGAACCGTCTGGTAGACACAAACCGATGCCTCCTTCCCAGCGACCAATTTCTTGAGCATCAAAATAAGTTGTATACCAGTGTAGGGACTGTTCTACATCTGATACGGGAATGAAGATACTTCCGATTCGAAACATATGATAACCTCCTTTTCTCTTATTAGTGTAGCGAATGCATGGTCTCGAAGATACGGGGGAAGAAACTTTTTATGGGAACTTGCGTATGGAAGAGAGAGAAAATCAATGAGGTGAATGTATGAAAGTAAATGAATTCACGATTCAATCGATTGATGCAGTCAATCGACAGGCGGTCATCGCCCTGACAGTGGACGAGAAACAATCCCGATTCATCGAGACAAATTCCGAGTCGCTTCAAGAGATGGTCGAGGATACGAAATATAATTGGAAGAGCTATGCATTTTATGAAGATGAGAGACCGGTTGGTTTCATGATGATCGGAGCAGAAAACCAGACAGAACGGTATGTGTGGCTCGATCGTTTCATGATGGATCAAAACGAACAGGGGAAAGGCGTCGGGACGAAGTGTCTACGCATCGCAGTGGAATTTATCCAGACAGAGTACGATGTGGATGATATCATCCTGAGCCTCCATCCAGAGAATGAAGCGGCGAAACGATTTTATGCGAAGAACGGCTTTGTCGACAGCGGCTTAATCGATGAATCGAACGGCGAAGCAATTTGGGTCTATCACACAAGAACCCGACCGTCATGAGTCGGTCGGGTTCTCGGATCAACAATTTGTTATTTGAGGACACTTGGTCGCAACTGTTTGACGCGCGACAAAACGAGCCAACCGAGAAGCGCTCCCGTCAAACTAGAAGCAAGGAACGCCGGCACGAAGAAGAAGGCGCCGAACGTTGAACCCATTAACAGTTTTGCGTACGGAACGGCAATCAACGAGGCGATGACACCAGTTCCGATGATTTCTCCGAGAGCGGCAGCATAGAGATGGTTCGTGCGAACGAAGAAGATGCCGGCAAGACACGCCCCAATCATGCCGCCAGGGAATGCGAGCAGTGACCCGGTCCCGGTCATGACGCGAATGAGTCCTGTGACGAAAGCGACGAGAACGGCTCCGATCGGACCGACGGTGACTGCTGCAATCACGTTCACCATGTGTTGAATCGGATAAGCGCGAGCGACACCTGTGGGAATCGAGATGAACATCGAGCCGACGACGGCGATGGCAACGAGCATTGCCATCCAAGTGAGTTGTTGAATACGCATGAATAGTCTCCTTTCAAAATAAAAACGCCACGTTTCCAGACGGAAAAATGGCGTGGATATACAGAGACGTATCCCAAGCCACTTCCCTACGCTGGTATGAGCCAGATCAGGTTCAAAGGGTCCGGCAAATGCCGTCTCAGCCCGAGGGCTCCCCTAGCGGTCGTTTATTGGTTTGAGTATAACATAGCTATCTGAAATCGGGAGGGTTCATGAAATTATCCTTCATTCTTGGCTAACAGGTTCTCATAGTCCTTCTCGTTCCAAAAGAGCGGTGAAATGGACTCAGGACCTTTTAAAATTTCTCCATCTTGGTCATATATGATGGCATACCCGCCTTCGACATCGAACACGAACAAGTCGGCAGTCACTTCGGTCACGCCATTGCCAGCGATAATCACATCGTCAATTGGTTCTCTTGAAAGTTCGACACCCGCTTCATCGAGTTCAACGAGGAGGGCTGACGTGTAGGCATGCCGGTCATAGACTGATTGAAATTCATCCTGTGTGAGGACGACATCGGTAGGTGGGGCACTTGTGCCGAATTTCCGATTCTCAATCTCTTCAACATATTGAAAGAAGGACTCTTCTTGCCAAAAGAGTGGAGCGACTGATTCGGAACCGTTGATTAATGTTCCATCCTGACTGTCGAATACCGTAGCGTACGTTCCGTCATCGAGTTTGAACGGATAAATATCCGCATATGTGTGTTCGAGACCGTTCCCGGCAATGATGACGCGTTCGAACGTCTCACGGAACGGTTTGATGCCTTGTTGCTCGAGCGCAGCAAGGAGCGGTTTTGTTTGTTCATATTGGTCATAGACGTCTTTAAAGTCTTCGCGTGTCCATTCGGTGATGGGTTCATCGGGTGATTCGATTGGGATCGGATTGTCTGCCACCGTATCCGTACAACCCGTGAGTAAAAGTGCACTTAATCCGAATATCGCCCATCGTCTCATGATTTCATCCCCTTAACTGACATTTTCCACCATTTTATCATTCATGATGAAAAAGCAGAACCTGTGCACATTCTCACTCGGGGTGAGGACGTGTCGCGTAGTGATCGAGTGTGCTCTTGAAGTGGAGCGCATCTTCTTCAGAAATCGTCACGCCTGAGGAGGTACCGTAGCGAACCGCATGATAAACGGACGGGTTCATCGGTAAATCGATGCGTTGGAACCACTCTTGCAGTGTCTCATGAGCACGCAATCGCTTAGCTGGTACGAGAGATTGATTGAATGTGATCAGTGCATCGCGAATCGGGATGTTTGTGAACGCTGTGAGCGTTGAGACGGACGAAGCATTCTCGTGTTGTAAAGATTCGATAAGCGGGTCTGCGTTTGAATCAGCATGATCTCGTGCGCGCGCCAAACGTTGCTTCCGTTTCCGATAGATATAAAAGGACAGGCAACAAAGCGCAAGCAAAGCGACGAATAACCCGAGATTTCGTCGTATGGATTCTCCAGCGCCTGTCAATCTATCGAGTGGTTTTATTTTTCCTTTTTGGGGGTCCAATTTAAACGGGTAATCTTCTTTAGATTCATCCATTAAAAGCTTACTGTCTTCATCTGATATGAAATCCGTCGGAGGACTGTTATTTTCCTCGACCGGTATCGTTTTCGGGTTATAGAGCCACTCGAATACACTCGTCGTGATCACCATCATTGTGAAGGTGATCAGAAGTGTGGTGGCAATCATGAGAAAAAACTTGTTCGTCCAACGCAAGAGGACACCTCCTTTTTGAATGTTCAGACTATTTGTTGTTTATCTTACCATAAAAAGGTAAAGTTTGATTAAGACAAAAAATGGAGGTCGTCATATGGGCATGGAGCAGGTCATCAAACAGTTGAACGAGGTGTATTTAGGAAAAGAGGATGTCGTACGGCTCTGTTGTACGGCGTTACTCGCGGAAGGACACATTTTGTTAGAGGATGTACCCGGTACGGGAAAAACGTTACTTGCCAAGACGATTGCAGCTAGCTTCGACGGAGCGTTTTCTCGGATTCAGTTCACGGCCGACTTGTTACCGTCTGACGTGATTGGCGCAGATTACTTCAACATGCAGACGCAGACGTTCGACCATCGACAAGGACCGATCTTTGCGAATATCGTCTTGATCGATGAAATCAACCGAGCGGTTCCACGGACGCAGTCCGCCTTGCTCGAGGCGATGGAAGAACGACAAGTCTCCATCGGGGGAGAGACGTATCCGATGCCGAAACCATTTTTCGTCATCGCGACGCAAAACCCGATCGAATCGGCCGGGACGTTCCCGCTACCGGATGCCCAGCTCGACCGCTTCTTGATTTCGATTCCAGTCGGTTACCCTGATGTCGCCGAAGAGCGAGAGCTGCTCTTACAAGTCATGCGTCAAACACGGAAAACCGTGGAGGCGGTCGCGACGTTAGAAGAGTTACGCCGCGCACAAGAAGAAGTGAAGCAAGTATCGATTCAAGATGACGTCCTCGATTATTTACTCGGGCTCGTTCATGCGACACGAGAACACCAATCTGTCGAGGTCGGTGTCAGTCCACGAGGAGCCATCGCGCTCATGCGGGCTTCTCAAAGTTACGCCTATCTCCACAATCGATTGTATGTCATTCCGGAAGATGTGAAAGCCGTGGCACCTTATGTATTAGCCCATCGTCTGACGTTGACGCTTGAAGGAGGAATCAAATCGACGAAACAGGATATCATCCGTTATATCTTAGAAACCGTCTCTGTGCCGGTCGAGGGTTGACGATGACGTTCTCGACACATAACGCCCTACAGAAGCAATGGATTCCGGTCTACGGATTTGCCGGAGTGATTCTCGTATTCGTCCCGTATATACAAATCGTCGGGTATGCCCTCTGTTTACTTGCAGGCATCGTCTGGTTCTTCGAACGGACACGGAAACAGTTGGAACAATCCCTTCGGCTTCACATACATAGCCATGAATCCCTTCTCTTCGTCGGGGATGAGACGGAAGTACAGGTGATGTTAGACGGAAGTGAAACCGTCGAGCGACTCGGGCTTCCGATTCGCGTTCGGCTGAAATCCAATACAGCGCTCAGCTTTCCAGACCATGACCGGTCCCCGAATAGTTTGGATTTGACGTTACGGACGGATCAGGCCCGTCACATGCTTCGTGTGCAGGCTGAATTCCGGGGACCGGCCTACATCGAAGAGTGCGTACTCGCTGTGCCGCTCCCATTTCATCTCGGGACGTATCTTCTTGAGTGTCCAATCGAGAAGCGGTGGACGGTGCTGCCTTCCCTCACGCTACACCCTCCGGTCGGCACGAAACGTTTAGCGCTCGGTGATCGCCCTTTGACCGCATCGCCTCTTCGGAACCCCCTGCAGGTTCTAGGGTCGAAGCCTTATGAAGGAGAACCGGTCAAGGAGATTGACTGGGTCGCGACGGCGAAGCTCGGACGTGTTCAGTCGAAAGTCTTTCAAAAGACATCGCTCGATACGTTCACGTTCGCAGTCGATTTGAGTGGACCGTCCGGCTATACGTTGCATCACGACTTCGAGTCGATCATCAGTCAAGTCGCGTACGTGACGACCCGACTCTTAAAAGAAGAGTGTAAAGTCGAGCTGTTCATCAATCGCTTCAATGGGGAAGGGAAGATGGAGCATATCTCCCTTCAGGAAGGGGAACGAGGATCACGCCTCATCCTCATGATGCTGGCCGATCTTCATCCCGGGAATCGTTTCATCTCGACAGACGCGTTCGTCCGCATGGTCGAACGGAAACGCCTGAAGCAAAGTCATCTCGTCTGGTTCAATCAGCATAACCTGTACGACTAACAAGGAACTTTTTTTCTTTTGGCGAACTGTACTATACAGAGATGACCAAAGGGGAGAGATCCATATGGCAAAACGAAAGTATGCGAACCGACGAGACTGGGAACGGATTTTAAAGAACCGCTATGCGCAAGAACGTGTTCAGACGGAACAATTTTCCGGCGTGGTCGCCTTATTCCAAATCGATGAGGTTCGGGCACCATTATATAAAAAGCATAAAGGGGAAGAATTCATTGTGGCGGATGCCGGATTTGCGTGGCTTCAATATTTCCCGGACAATGAACCGTTCGGTGTGACAGCGATGATCAATCCGGAAGGTGAGATCGTCCAATGGTATATCGATCTCGTCGACCGGATCGGCGAAGAAGAGGGTATCCCGTATATGGACGACTTATTGCTTGATATTCTCGTGTTCCCAAACGGGGATATCGTCAAAAAGGATGAAGATGAGTTCGAGGAGGCGACCGAAAGTGGGGAGCTGACGCCTGAACAGGTCGAGCGGGGATGGCGTGAGTTCGAAGCGACGCTCGAACGAATCGAACGCGGAGACTTCGTCTACTTTGATTTGGCAAAAGGACATTATGAACAGTTAAAACAAAAGTTATGAGTAGATCAACTCTCTCTGCTACAGTAAAAGCGTAGGAGGGAGAGTTTTATGAAACAAATTGAAATCGAGACGTGGGCACGACGTAAGCATTTTGAGTTTTTCAAATCGTTTGATGCGCCGCATTTTAACGTGACGGCTAACGTGGATGTCACAAACCTATATACATATGCCAAGGCGAGCGAGCAATCATTTTTCAAACTCTTTTTATACGGTGCGGTGCGAGCGGCGAACGCGATTCCTGAATTGCGGTATCGGATCCGTGGAGAAGCGGTCGTCGAACACGAGGTGGTCCATCCGTCGTTCACGGTCATGTTAGACGAGGATGTCTTTAACTTTTGTGCGGCTACGTTTAGTGAGGATTTACCAACGTTCTTACAGGAAGTGACGACGCGGATGGAACAAGCTGCCGATGAAGTCGTGGTCGGGGATGATGAGCCCGACGACTTACTGTATATCACGAGTGTACCGTGGGTCACGTTCACGAGTATCATGCACCCGACGCATCAGCAACAACATGACAGCGTACCGCGCATCGCCTGGGGCAAGTTTGAACGTCAAGGCGAGCGTCTGATCATGCCGTTATCCGTTCAAGCCCATCACGCACTCGTTGATGGAGTGCATATCGGCAAGTATTACGAAACACTACAAGCTTGGTTAGATGAAGATTTCGCGAAGAAGGTGACTGACGTGCCAGAAGATCATGACTTTGATCGAGCAGTCCGTCTCCGTGAAGAGGGACAACTCGATCAGGCGAAGCAACTGTTCCTGTCGCTCTTACGGAAAGATGAGAAGAATCCGAGGCTACATGCGTACTGTGCGTGGTGCTATGACTCGCTCGGTGAAGAACGTCAAGCGGTACCGCATTATGAACGGGCCATCCGACTCGGGTTGACCGGGGAAGAGTTGGCGGAATCATATCTCGGACTCGGCAGTACGTATCGGGCACTCGGACGATACGCGGAAGCGGAACAGTTATTTGCAGAAGCGATTGAACATTTTCCGAATCATGGGGCGCTCAAAGTGTTTCAGGCGATGACGCACTATAACGTCGGTCGTCATGAAGAAGCGACGGGCGCGTTACTTGAACTGCTCGCGAGCCCGAAACCGGACGAGAGCATCGCGCGATATCGGCGTGCCATCGCGTTCTATGCCAGGAATTTGGACGAAACATATGACTAAAGGAGAATGACATGATTTCATTACGACCAATCGATGCACAAAATTGGTATACATGCTGTCACTTATCATTGAGTGAACACCAGCAATCTTATATGGAGCCGAATGCGATTTCGTTGCTCCAAGCGATGTACGAACCGACGTTACACCCGCGCGCCATTTATGAGAACGAGACGATGGTCGGCTTCCTCATGTACAACACAGAGCCCGAAGAGTTAGATGCATGGTGGATTTACCGCATCATGGTCGATCATGACCATCAAGGTAAAGGGATCGGTCGACAAGCGACAGAGCTGATGCTTGAAGAAATCGGAGAAGGCAAGTCGATCGTTGTTGGCTATCATCCCGAAAACGAGGCGGCGCATCATCTATATGAAAGCCTAGGATTTGTTGATGAAGGCCATCGATTCGGTCGTGAAATGGCAGTGATTCGTCGGAGCGAATAAGGCGGGGGAATCCTGCCTTGTTTTTTTGAATCAAATCGATTGACGGCAAAATCGTCACGTGATATATTTATCTCGAATTAAAGATATTTGAATTTAAGTTAATGCTCTCTTGGACAAAGGAGGGAGACAGATGGAACCGTCTGATGCATTAAAAACGATTACCGTACTGTTGCGCGCCTCTCAGTCGCTTCAAGACCTGGTGAAACAGGAAGTGGCGTCTTACGGATTAAACGCGACCGAGTTTGCGGTACTCGAGTTTTTATATCATAAAGGGGATCAACCGATTCAAGTCATCGGAAAGAAAATCCTTCTCTCGAGCGGGAGCATGACGTACGTCGTGGACCGGTTAGAAGAGAAAGGGTATCTCGTCCGCAAGGCTTGTCCGAGCGATCGCCGCATCACATATGCCGCGTTAACGAATGACGGAGAACACCTGATGCAAGATATTTTTCCGAAGCATACGGAGCATATGAATGCATTGTTTGAAGGATTATCTTTGACAGAGACGATTGAACAGTTGAAACAAATTGGGAAGCGGGCAGAAGCCGCAAAAAAATTTAACCATGTATCTTGAAATCAAGATATAAAAGGAGAGAGAATGATGAATCACGTTAAAGGCATTCACCACGTCACGGCGATTACGAGTAGCGCCGAAAAAAACTATGACTTCTTCACCCATGTTCTAGGCATGCGCTTGGTGAAGAAAACGGTCAACCAGGACGACATTCAAACGTATCACTTATTCTTTGCGGACGATAAAGGAAACGCAGGGACAGACATGACCTTCTTCGATTTCCCGGGCATCCCGAAAGGTAAGCACGGAACAAATGAAATCGCGAAGACGTCATTCCGCGTACCGACAGATGAAGCGTTGACGTATTGGGTCCGTCGATTCGACCGTCTCGGTGTCGAGCACGAAGGGATTCAAGAACAGTTCGGGAAGAAGACGCTCTCGTTCATCGATTTTGACGAGCAGGCGTATCAACTCATCTCGGATGAGTTCAACGAAGGCATCGCGTCGGGCGAGCCATGGAAGAACGGTCCAATCCCGCTTGAGTACGCCATCACAGGACTCGGTCCAATCTTTATTCGGATTGCAGATATCACATATTTCAAACAAGTGATGGAGCAAGTGATGCTATTTAAAGAGATTGGGAGAGAGGGTGATGTTTATCTCTTTGAAGGAGGTGAAGGTGGAAACGGAGCGCAAGTGATCGTCATTCATGACGAGACATCTCCACAAGCGCGTCAAGGGTTCGGTACCGTGCACCATGTCGCATTCCGTGTCGAAGACCGTAGCGTCCTCGATGAATGGACAGCACGTCTCCAACAGTTCGGTTTACCGACTTCTGGCTATGTCGACCGCTTCTTCTTTGAATCGTCTTATGCACGTGTCGCGCCGCAAATCTTGTTTGAGTGGGCGACGGACGGACCTGGATTCATGGGAGATGAGCCGTATGAGACGGTCGGTGAGAAATTGTCACTCCCGCCGTTCCTAGAAGCGAAACGTTCGCAAATCGAGGCGATGGTACGACCAATCGATACGGTCAGAAGCACGAAAACATTTGAGAAAGAATATGAGGGCATGAAATGAGTTTCTTGAATCGTTTGTTTGGAAAATCAGATGCATCACAACATAACCAAGGAGGAACTACTATGTTAAACATCGGAATCGTACTCGGATCAACTCGTGAAGGTCGTGTCAGCCCACAAGTCGGAGAATGGGTGAAGGAGCTCGCCGACAAACGTGGCGATGCCAACTATGAAGTCATCGATATCGCAGACTACAATTTACCGCTCCTCGGTGAGGCTGGACAAGACGCATCAGGCGCAACGGCCTGGTCGGAGAAAATTGCGCAAATGGACGGATTCATCTTCATCGTCCAAGAATACAACCATTCCATCGCAGCATCTCTTAAAAACGCACTCGACTACTTACGTCTTGAGTGGACGAATAAAGCAGCTGGAATCGTCTCATACGGTTCTGTCGGTGGAGCACGGGCGACGGAACATTTACGTGGCATCTTGAGTGAATTGTCAATCGCTCACGTACGTGTCCATCCTGCACTCTCTCTATTCACGGACTTCGAGAACGGCACACATTTCACTCCGAAAGACGTTCAAGCACAATCGGTCAACGATATGCTCGACCAACTTCTTCCGTGGACGGAAGCGATGCAGTCAGTCCGTACGAAAGCCGGAGAAGTTGCAAACAATTAACAAATCGCGCAGCCAGCCTGGATTCAGGCTGGTTTTTGTGCGTTTTCAAGTTGATTGCGCTAAAGTGGAGGAGAATGGAAAAGAAAGGTGGGATTCGATGGTAACACGAAAAATCATCGCAGCTTCCTGGGCCTCACCACTCTATGCGTTTTTGTTAAGTATTGTTGAATTTACGAAACAGACACGTGTGGGAATTTCATTTTTAGAGAGCGTATCGGGATTCCTTTTATTATTTACGATTTATCTGGCATATAGTTTCCCTGTCATTTTGACATATGGCGTCGTGACATCGTGGTTGAGCGATTGGTTAGCGAAGCGATTCAGTTCGGATCGCGTGCAGTGGTTCATTTCGTTCGCTTTACATATTTTATTTGGACTCGTCTTGTCATGGCTGAGTCTTCTCGCAGCCATTCTGTTTTTCTTCATCGATCGTCGACTGATCAATCGGATGGACGTGACGAAACGAGCTGCGATCAGAAGTGTTTTTATCCCAATCGGGTGTCTATTCGTTGCGATGGGAAGTGTATATCTAGTTGGAGTCATTCAAGATCTTTTCGTTCGATTCAGCGCATTTTAGGGAAACGAACAAGGACAAACTGAACTAGGGAGGTTTCAAGATGAAATGGATGATTTACGGGGCGAATGGATATACAGGAGAATTGATTGCCCGTCAGGCGGTCAATGACGGGTTGCGTCCGATTCTTGCCGGTCGGAACGGTCGTCAGATTCATCAACTCGGAGACGAGCTCGGTTGCGAGACATCGATTTTCGCATTAAGTCGTGAGGCGGCAATCGAGGCACTTCGCGATATCGATTTAGTCCTCCACTGCGCCGGTCCTTTTACGGATACGAGTCAAGTGATGATCGAGGCATGTTTGGAGACAGGCACACACTACTTAGATATTACCGGGGAAATTGATGTGTTCGAATATGTTCATTCCAAACAGAGGTCGGCTCAGGCGAAAGCGCGAGGTGTCATACTATGTTCGGGTGTCGGATTTGATGTCATCCCGACTGACTGTGTCGCGCGGAAATTAAAAGAATTGATGCCGGATGCGACATCACTCGCTCTCGGATTCTCGGCTGCAGCTGGCATCTCGCCAGGAACGATGAAGACCGCCATTCGTGGGCTCGGGTCGAGTAGTATGGAGCGTGTGAACGGGAAATTGTCACCATTTTCAATCGGGGCGAAGCGGCGGACGATTGATTTTGGTCGTGGAAGTCGTACCGCGATCGCGATTCCGTGGGGAGACGTTTCGACCGCCTACTATACGACGGATATCCCGAATATTACGACATGGGTGCCCGTACCGACAACAGCCGCCTATGCTGCGCGCGCTTTGTCTTGGTTCAGTCCCGTTCTTGGAAAGGATGCAGTGCAGCAGCGACTGCTTCGTTATGTCGACGAAAACGTATCGGGACCAACTGAAGCCGAACGTGAACAATCATCGACGTATGTATGGGGCGAGGCGACAAATGAAGAAGGACGAAAAGTAGTCGTCCGTATTCAAACCGCGAGCACATACGCCTTTACTGTATACGGTGCACTCGCCGTCGTTAACCGCTTGCTCGGCTCCGGTCGGATGCTTGCAGGAAGTTTCACCCCTGCCATGTTATTTGGGTCACATTTCATCGAGGAGATTCAAGGATCGTCCTCGTTCACGATTGACGAGATACGTCCATGAGTCGGGAAGCGTGGGATTTATTTGACGCACATAGGCAACCGCTTGGACGAACGCATTTTCGAGGTGACGAATTGGAACCGAATACGTTCCATACGGTCATCGAGGTGTTTACCTTCGACAAAGATGGAAAGCTACTCCTTTCTCAGCGGCATTCGGACAAGACGTATCCACTTCTTTGGGAAGGGACAGGCGGCTCGATTTTAGCGGGAGAGTCGAGTCGTCAAGGAGCGGTCCGTGAACTAAAAGAAGAATTAGGACTACACGTCGACCCTGCACAGTTGCGTTTCGTGACGACCGTCAAGCGAGGGACGTACTTCTTGGATTTGTATGTATACGGATGCGAGCAACCGATTGATGTGGAACAACTCTCCTTACAGGCGGATGAAGTTGTCGATGTGAGATTTGTTGATTGGGATACCGTGCTCGATTCTATTGAACTCGTGCCAACTGTCAAAGAGCGATTGATCCGGTTCGGTCACTTGATTCGAACGTGATATGCTACACTCAACATGGAAGAAATAAGGGAGGGAACAGCGTGAACCGTTTAGAATTAGCACGACGCATCGAAGGCATCAAAGCGGAGGGGACGTCTGCTTACATTCGACATCGTAAACAAACCCCTCCCTATGAAGGTGCGGAACTGCACGTAGAAGGTAAAGGGCATGTGTTCAAAATGGGAAACATGAGCTTTGCAGTCGGGTTCGGACTTAATCGACCGACAAGTTTCTATGATTTGCATCAGATGGAAAAATGGGTGCGGGGGAAAAATGTATCCCGTCTACATATCGAAGTTTGTCCACTCGCAGATGACTCCTTACTTCGCTTACTGCAGGAACGTAATTATACACTCGATCATTTCTTAGATGTGTGGATTCTCGATTTAAGGAAACATGAAGGAACCCATGTTTCGAATCAAGTTGAGAAAGTACAAGAGGATACGCTCGATGAGTGGGCGTACGCGATTGCGGCTGGCTTTGCTGAGTCAGGTACGATCCTTCAAGAAACGGTCGATACGGCAAAGGGATTTTATGCACTACCAAGTAATCATGCCTATCTCGTCCGGGAAGAAGATGCTGTCGTAGCGGGAGGGATTCTAGCGACGCAAGACGGGATTGGAGAGCTGTTTCTAACGAGCACCGTACCGTCTTACCGTCAAAAAGGTTACCAGACGCAACTGATTTTGGAACGAATCGCCGAAGCGAAAGCGATTGGATGTGACGTCTTGACGGTGACGACGAAGGTCGACTCCGCCTCGGGACGAAATATGGAGCGACTTGGATTTCAGCCATTTTATCAAAAGGCGGTCATGAAAAGTCCAATCCTTAAATAATCAGGCCACCTCATGTGAGGTGACCTGTTTTTTGAATTAAAGGAGAGATTCAGCACCGTCGACATACACCTCAGAACCGGTGACGTGACTCGACATGTTGCTCGCAAAGAATAAAACGACATCGGCAACTTGTTTCGCAGACCCGGATTTTCCGGCAAGCGGTTGATTTCCGAGCGGATACTCGATGGGGATGACGACCTCTTCAAGCAGCGCATCATCTCGATTGGTCGAATCGTCGATATTCGTATCGATGGCCCCAGGGCAAATCGAATTCACGCGAATTCCGAATTGGGCGAGCTCCGCAGCTGCCATTTTCGCAAAGCCTGTTTGTCCTGCCTTCGTTGTCGCATAGCCACTGAAACCGAAATTTTTGAAGTAGCGATTGCCGTTAATCGAAGAGGTGATGATGATACTTCCACCATTCTCTTTCAAATGAGGAATCGCGTGTTTGACCGTCAAAAAGGTACCTGTCAAGTTCGTCTCGACAACGCCGTTCCAATCTTCTACAGATAGATGTTCAATCGGTGTGATGGTCCCGTTTCGTCCGGCATTGGCGAAGACGATGTCGATTTGTCCGAATCGCTCAACCGTCCGTTCATATGCTTCTTTCATCGCGGCTTCGTCCGAAACATCTGCGCTGATGCCGATGGCCCGTTCCTCTCCGACGAGACTGGCAAGACGCATCGCATCTTCTTCATTCAAGTCGAGAATGGCGACTTTCGCCCCCGCTTGAATGAATCGGATGACAGCGGCACGTCCGATACCGGACGCCGCTCCGGTCACAAGCGCTACTTTTCCAGATAGTAGTTTATTTGAAATCAATCTGATCACTCCTTTGTATGACTCCTTCTCATATTCCACAGTTCTGGAAAAGTTACGCTTCATTTCAAAAAATCATGGTGATGTGACTTCGATTGTACGTGCGATGTTTAAATTGGACTCTGTCGGGATGACCTCGATGATGACAAACTGACCGCTCTGCAATCCTTGTACGCTATTGACGACGCCCGTCACCTCCGTTTGGTCGTTGATTAAGATGACGCGCAACGTGACTTCTTCTGATGATTCGGTGGATTCAATCAATAGCTGGGGGATATCAACTCGTTCAATCTGTCCTTCGACGACATTGTCATTCCACGTACCCATCCAATAAACAACGATTAAAAAAAGGCAGAGAAAGATTAGGGCAAAGGTCAACCGTGAACTCATGTGCAACCCACTCCTTCATTGTCCTGCTTCGCATTATGTCTAATTTACCTTTACCCGGAAATTCTCTCATTACTTGAAAAAATAGTAGGAATCTCAAGAAAAATGGGGAATAGAAAGAAAAACGACAAGGCGAGGTGCAGGCGAATGTGGATGATGGTTGCGGCGTTAGGATTGGTTGCTTGTGTATGGGTCACATTTGGTTGGTTTACAATTGGCAATGCGAAGCGGCGAGTGTGGGGCGGGCTTTTTTCACTGAGTATGACTTGTCTGTTCGCGCCACTCTTACTAGTAAAGCTGGGAGAACAGTATGGATTTATCGGGGTTCAAGTAGGATTGACCGTGTTATTCGGCTTACTTCTAGGTGCCTTTTTCTTTATGGCGCTCGGATGGACGGGACGACCGACAAAAGTTCGAAAAGTAAGAACGTTATCGGAAGACCCTGATTTATTCTAAAGCCTGATTCGCCACTCCTACGGTATAATGCGGACATAAGAATGTTACAGGAAATGGAGTGGAAATGATGATTGCACCGCCACGATTAAGGTACGGAGATACGATTGGGATTATTACGCCTTCTTTTCCGGCACCCGTTCAGTTCACGGAGCGCTATCAACGTGGAGTCGAGCAACTCAAGCGCATGGGGTTCAAGGTGAAAGAGGGCATCTGTACATATGAATCAGAAGGATATCGCTCATCGTCCATTCGGAATCGCGCGGACGAACTGAACGCATTTTTACATGATCCGGAAGTGAAAGCGATCATTAGTACGATTGGTGGAACGAATTCCAATTCGTTGCTCCCGTATATCGATTACGAGCAATTGCAGAATCATCCTAAAATCATCATGGGCTATAGTGATGTCACAGCGATTTTGATGGCGTGTTACGCGAAAACCGGAGTCGTCACGTTTTACGGGCCTGCCGTCGTCCCGTCATTCGGTGAATATGGCGGTATGTTCGACAAAGGAGCGCAATATATGCGAAATATCCTCAGCCTCGAACGGACGGCCCCATTCGATTTAGACGTGCCGGAAGAATGGACCGAAGAGATGCTCGATTGGTCGACGCAACAACGCGTCAAGACGTTCCAACCAAATGAAGGGTGGATCCCGTTAAAGGATGGAAAAGCACAAGGAACATTGATTGGTGGGAATTTGAATACGATGTCAGGTTTTTTCAAATCGGACTATTATCCTGATTTGAAGGGGGCGATTCTATTCTTAGAGGACTCGTTCAAAACGATGGCTGAGGAAGAGCGTTCGCTCAGCATGTTGAAGTTAGCTGGTGTGTTTGATGAGATTTCAGGATTGGTCATCGGAAAGCACGAACACTTCCAAGATCAATCGGCCCCGTTCTCGTTCAACGATTTGTTGCTAGAAGTCATTGGCGACACGGACATCCCGATTTTGACGAACGTCGACATTGGTCATACGTTCCCGTCACATGTCTTCCCGATTGGCATTCAAGTCGAATTGGATGCGACGAATGGGACGATTCGCTTTTTAGAAGATGGAGTATCGACATGAAGGAATACCTCACGATTTTTGACGCGAATCATCAAAAAATAGGTGAGAAAGAGCGGCGGCAGGTTCATTTAGACGGAGATTGGCATGAGACGTTCCACTGCTGGTTCTGGAAAGACCGATTTGTCTATTTACAGCGAAGAAGCACGGAGAAACAAGATTTTCCCGGGAAATATGACATTACCGCGGCGGGACATCTCGCAACAGACGAGACGGTCGCGGATGGCGTTCGTGAAATCGAAGAAGAGCTCGGACTGTCGTTGACGTTCGAACAGCTCACTTCACTTGGAATCTTTGAAGACGTGATTGAGCTAGATGGATTCCTCGATCGCGAGTTTGCACATTTGTATAGCTACGCTTATCAAGACGAGCCGCTCCATTTTGATGACCAAGAAGTGATGGATGTCGTCGCTGTTCAACGAAGTGAACTGATGGCGCTCACGGAAGGACGATTGCGTACGATTGAAGGGAGCTCCCTCATGACGAATCATCATGTTCAAATCACGCAAGCCGATTTAGTGCCGCATCGTCTAGCGTACTGGCAACACGTGTTTGAGAGTTTGGCACGAATCGATACCTTAAATCGATAAGGAAAGAATCCGCTGCTCGCCAATCGGTCCACCGATTCGACGTCCGGTATCGACCCATCCGTTTGTCGCATACAGTGTAAAAGCAGCGTCGTTTTTCAGGTTGACGGACAATACGACTTCCCGAATATGGGGGAATTGCTGACGCACGAACTTCGGAAGTTCTTGGAGTGCCGCTTTTGCATAGCCGTTGCCTTGATCTTCGTAATTGATGGCGAAAGCTGAGAAGAGCAGCGCATGTGATTCGGTCGTGTAGGAAGCGACGCGTTCATTGTCATGTAGTAAAAACATCCCGACCGGTTTCGACTCGACGACGACAATCGGATAAACACCTTTTGGGAGCGGGTCGTCCATGTCTTTTGGAAGGGTCGTGTATTTTTCTTGGTCTGTCGGCAAAGTGAACGTATCGAGAATCGGTCGATGCGCATCGTTTCGATATTCGAGCGTGATGTTCATGAGAAGTCTCCTTCGGGTGTTATTCATTTTATTTAGAAAAGGGGAATTATATGACTACACAACTTACATATCGTCAAAATCCACCGCTACACGATTTATATCGCGCGTTTATGACGGGATTTTCTGATTATATCATTTCATTCCAATTCGATGAGCAGACGTTTGAAGACGTCTTTCTCGTGCGAGATCAAAATCAGCCGTCCCGTTCGATTGTCGCCTATGACGGGGAAGAGCCGGTTGGCGTTGTATTGAGTGGGATTGCATACCTCGATTCAGAATGGGTGACGCGTTGTGGTGGACTTGCTGTCGCGCCGTACGTCCGAAAATTAGGAGTTGCGACCGAATTGATGCAACGATTTGATGAGGACGCAAAAGGTGCTCGTTTGCTCGAAGTGATTCAAGGGAACAATGCGGCGTTGTCTCTCTATCAGCGACTTGGATACAAGACGACCCGTGAAATTTATTACTTTCAAGCGCCATCACTTGAAACGAATGCCCACATGACTTCTGAACCGATTCAAACGCTGTTCGACCAACTGTATCCGACAGCTCAGCATGTTCCGATTTGGCAACGAGACGTACGCGTCACCCAGCAAGAGGCGGAACTTGTGAAAGTGACAGAAGATCAACAAGAAGGATTTTTGTTATACCGCGATCATGTATTGCTCGATGTTTTTGGTCACGCTGAAGATGCAGAATGGTTATTGCGCGCGGCTGCGAGTCGATCTCCGCTTCACCTCACATTGACGTCGGATCGTCCTGAATGGATTGACGCAGCACGACGATTAGGATTTGTACAAGATGACATTTCTCAATTTGAGATGGTGAAAGACAAGTGATAAAGCGATTATTACTCGTTTGTATCATCGGATTGATGTTAGGGAATACTGCGACCATCATCGCGCTGACGACGAATCTTGCGCCCGGAACGGTGAATCTAATGCTGGCAGGTGGACTTGGGCTGACCATCCTGTCAGTCATCGGAATCGTCCTCGTCGGATATTATACGAAAAAACGCAAGTGAAATCCTTGTGAAGTAATGCTTGAACATATCACATTGTCTTGTCATGAATGACATGAAAATGAAAAACTTCATATATTGAAATGTTTAACCCCCAGTGGTATATTCGCACATGTAGCTTTTTTGAAGTTTATGAATGTATCAATTTGGAGGGTTTTATATATATATGTGGAAACAACTGATTATGACAGCAGGTATCGGCGTGCTCTTATTCCAAGGACAAACCGCATCCGCTAACGAAATGACCCCGCAAGACCTCGTTCAAACAGAGAAATCTGTGCAACAAACTACGAAACAAGCGAAAGAAACGAAACAAGCCATTCAAAAAATCCAGGAAAAATTGGATGAAGTCGACCGCAACGCAGAAGTATTGCGTGACAAGATTGAAGGTACTTCTAAAGAATTAGAAGCAGTCGAAGCGGAACTCGTTCCGACAGAGCAGTCACTCTTTGCGAAAGTCGTGTCTTCTGTCCTACCGAGTGCGAAAGCCGAGGCCGCTGAAGCCGAGGAAGCACATCAGGCACTCGTTGAAAAGAAAGAACAAGCGAATGAGACGTTGAAACAACTAAAAGAAGAGCAACAAAAGATTGAAGCGACCCGTCAAGACGTGAAGACGTCATATGACGAACAGTCGAAACAATATAAGAAGCAAACAAATCAGTTAAGTGATTTGAAGAAGCAATATGAAGCGATGGCTCCTGATCGATTCTTGATGCCTGCAGAAGGACGCCTCTCACAAGGGTTCGGTTCGGCTAGCGGACAGTTCGGATACACATTCCACAACGGTCTGGACATCGCTGCTAAAACAGGCACACCGATTTACGCCGCTGAAGCTGGAAAAGTCACAAAAGTCAGCTCAAGCGGACCTTATGGGAACCATGTTCAAATCGAGCACAACGTGGATGGTCAAAAATGGACGACGGTCTATGCCCATATGCACAAGGTTGATGTGAAAAAGGGACAGACGGTGCGCCAAGGTGAAACGATTGGTCAAATCGGAAACACGGGTAACTCGTCGGGTCCGCACTTACACTTTGAAATTCATAAAGGGGACTACCGTTTTTCGGCCAGTTCAGCCGGAAATGCCGTCAATCCGATGAAAGTGGCAGAACGCCTCGGTGGTGCTTCTCCAGTGAAAGCAACGTTTTAAGCAGACAGATGCCCTGAGCCTCTCAAACGAGGTCAGGGCATTTTTTTATCAAAATTAGGCGAGAATGTTCCCACTTCTATACGTTAAGGACAGGGCTTGCGTGAAAATGGGAGATGAATCGCCCGTTAGAGAGGATAACTCAGGAATCCTCCACCTCTAAGCGAAGCGTAAGTGGGGGTAGTTCAATGTTCGCGTGTCGGGTCGTGGTTGCCTTCACTATCGGCAATCGTATCCGAACTGCCGTAATCTTCGACTTGCGAGAAGGCATCTGTTTTTTGACCGGGTTCATCCGTTCCGTCTAGTTCCTTACGACGAGCCGTCTCGTTCGGGTTCAAGACGTCTTCTTCGACCGGGCGATCGAGTTCATGCTCGTGCTCTTCTTCTTCCTGTGCGCGAGCGTGTTCGATGCATAGCGTGGCTTCCGGGATGACTTCAAGTCGGTCGAGTTCAATGTCTTTCCCGCACACTTCACATTTGCCATACGTCCCGTTCTGGATGGCGAGTAACGCCTTATCGACATCGCTTAAGAACTCCTCATCGAGCTCATTGAGCGCTTGGTCACGTTCCCGTAAAAAGAGTTCCTCCCCTGAGTCGGCCGGGTGATTATCGTAATGAGAGAGTTCGCCTTCATCGTACGTCTCTTCTCGGCTATCCATATAACCTTCTGTTTTGGCTTTCTCTTTCAATAGACGTTTCTTAAACGTTTCGATTTGTTCTGCAGTCAACATATTGATTCACTCTCCAGTTCTCAAGTCATTAATATAAGGTTTCCCATTTTGTTTGCGGACAAACCTTTTGACGTGGAATCCATCATGTCGAAAGAGGAAAAGGGTATGATAAACATAAAGTGTATGGATTTCAGTAAGGAGGGACGAAGCATGAGGAAAGTCGAAGTGGTTGCATACAACCCGGAATGGCAACGTCGATTTGAAGACGAGGCCGGAAAATTGAGTCGATTATTTGAAGGAGAGCTCATCGCGATTCATCACATCGGGAGCACGTCGGTCGAGGGACTCGCGGCGAAACCGATCATCGACATGATGCCAGTCGTACGAAACATCGAGCGAGTCGATGCGTACACGGAACGAATGGAAGCACTCGGTTATCGAGGGCTTGGTGAATACGGGATTCCGAAGCGTCGTTATTTCCGAAAAGGGGAGGAAGAGCGGACGGTTCACGTGCATGTATTCGAAGAAGGAAACCCAGACATCGTGAGGCACCTCGCTTTCCGAGATTACTTACGCACCTATCCTGACGTTCGTGACGCGTATGGCGAATTGAAGCTGCAACTCGCAGCGCAGCACCCGGAAGATATGGAAGGTTACATTCAAGGAAAACATGATTGGATCATCGAGACGGAACGACTGGCGACGAAGTGGTATAAAGAAAGTCATGGAGATGTGAAACCTTTTTAGGGGAACCGTCGTAGAATACATCAAAACCTTGAAGGGGGAATCTCATATGAAACGGTTTCTTGGAAAATGCGTGGAATATTCCTTGGCTGCACTCGTTTTTGTCGGATTATTCTTTGTTCTCCGAATAATCGCCGGAGATACAGATAAAGGGTATATGTTGACGCTATTCGGTTCGTTCTTTCTTGTATTACCGATTTCGCTTCTGATAGGTTACTTTTTGGCTCGTCCGCTTCAACGTCGCCTAGAAGGGAAAGGGACTTCCTCTTCGAAAGAGCATACTTTGCAAGGGACTGAAAAACCACACGGTGTGCTCGAAGATCGGAACCACACAGGATTTAACGGATAATGGACGGCGTGTTTATCTCGACGACAGATGCCCGACTCATCGCTCGATTGAATCGTTCCATTCATGAGCATCACGTACGCATGAATGCAAATTACTTTGCGGAGTATAAGGAAGAGAAGATGTATGAGGCCTTTTTGACGCTGATGGGGAGACCGGGTCATCATTTCGTAGTGATGGAAATAGGAGCAACCCCAATCGGCTACATATGGTTCGAGGAGAAGGTGAGCGAAGCGACTGCTTTCCGTCAAGCCGTTCGGACGGTGTACGTGCACCACATCAGTATCGACACGATGTATCAGCGGAAAGGATACGGGCGACGTGTGATGGAGTGGATGGAGCAATGGGCGCTTGACCACCAGTTCAAGTCGATCGAGTTGGATTATTGGATGATCAACAGTGAAGCCGGCTCTTTTTACGAAGATCTCGGATTCGCTCCGAAACGTCAAATTGTCATCAAAACATTGGGGGAATGAGAAAATGGAATTGTTCGCAATTGGATTGGGAATTCTCGGGGTACTTTCATTAGGTTGGTTCTTTTATAGTTATTGGCTCGGATATAAAGGGGGAAATATCGTCATGACCCTCGATGAGCATTACACGAAGTTAGAAGAATACGTGCCTGCCATTTTGGCGAAGCTATATGAAGATGGAAAGGCCGCTCATTACCTTGGGGACCGCAAGTTCGAAGTCGAAGGAAAACGTTACGTCCTCGTGGAGCGTACTGTACCAATCGGTCATGTTCCGACACAGCAGACGGTATTACAACCTGAAAAATAAACGAAAGGGAGCTCTCGAAAGAGAAGCTCCCTTTCGTTTATTTGACGGCTGGAGGGCCGAAGTCGCCGCTGTGATAGTCGCGGAAGGCTTGACGAATCTCCTCTTCCGTATTCATGACGAAAGGACCGTGCGCAATATACTCTTCTCGAATCGGTTTTCCTGAATAAACGAGGAGGCGCGTACGGCTTGTCGCTTTGAGGTGAAGGGTACTCATCGCATCAGACGTCTCGTCGAACGTCAATGTCGCGACGTCCGTTTTGCTGAGTGGCGTAATGGAAGATCCAACTTCAATCGAACCAGCGAGTACATACAAGAAGCTGTTGTGGTTCGCAGGCAGGACATGTTCGTATTCGCCGCCCTCCTTCAACAATATCTCTGTCATCGTGATTGGAACGAGACTTTCCATCGGCCCTTTCACACCGGCGATTTCACCAGAGTAGACGCGAAGTTGTCCACCATCAATCGGTACGACCGGTGCGTCTTCGATATATACATTTTGATAAGAAGTCTTCGTCGTCTTTAGAGACTTCGGTAAATTCAACCACAATTGAAGCGTATGGATGAGGTCATCGTCGACCGCCTCTTCCGCGTGACGGGCGGCCCACCCGGCATTCATATATTGAACATCACCGGCGTCTAAAATCGAATGTCCCCCATGGTTGTCAATGTGTTCGAGGCGACCGTCGATGACATATGTGATCGTCTGGAACCCACGATGAGGATGATCCGAAAATGTTCCTCGTTTGAACCAGTCTTCTGCCATCAAAATAAAGGGGTCGAATGCCTCTTTTTGTTCAGGGGGTAATACCCAACCTTGTTGGACGTGCGGATATCCGTTTTGGCGATAATTGACGCGCCAATGTTTGTCGACATCTCTTATAAATGAATGGGTCATAGCATGTCACTCCTTTCCCTTCTTATCTTCCCAAAAAATGTTTCGGATAAGGTCTAATTTGCCTCATGGATATGCAAAAAAGACAGATGCGCTCGGCATCTGTCGATTCAACTGTTTCCTTCAAATAGGTTATGCCACTTGATGGCGTCCTCACGTAACAGTTTAAAGTGGGCCCCGGTCTTCGAATTCGTGACGTAAACATCATTCCCGTCATAACTCACGTCAAACGTTTGGGCACATACACCTTGAAACAGTGTCAAATAAGGGACAGGTGCAGGTGTTCCTGCACGAGATGTCGCATTCGCCTGTTCAATCGCATGGAAGAGAAAGTCTACTTCTTCTGTTCCGACGTGCTGTAAAAACGAATCGTCTTTCGACTCTGTACCGAGAAGCGCTAACTCATGAAACAGAGCATGGCGTTCACTGCTCAATGTTGCATGGATTTGTTTCGTCAATTCCTCTCCATGCAACAAATCCGGTTGATGGTAGGTGAGGGAAACGAGCTGACGATTCGCTGTTCCATCTTTCATATAAGTAAAACTATAAAGCGGATAGCGTTGTCCGGGTACAAGGACAGATGGCAATTGTGAGGCTGCTTTCGCTCCAAACATTTGTGACATGTGCGCTTGTTTCGGACGAAGGACCGTTTGATAATCATTTTGATCCGGGCTTGTGTAAATCGCATATTGCGACGTATCGTCTGATTTCTCTGTCCCGAGTCCGATTGAAAGATAAGGATGACGCGATGCATCAATCGGAATCATTAGACGTTCTTCTCCTTCTGACGAGTTCAAGGTCAATTCAAACTGTCCATTGAATGGCATGGTGATATGGAAAAGGGTATGTTCGATGCCTTTTCGTTCTGGATAGGGCTCATTGCCTATCGGCTTTTTCATCTCTTCCGCAAAGTGTTCATATTCATGTGGTTCGGCAAAGCGAATCTTGGCGGTGTCTGGATACGTATCTGCTGCATATTGTACGTCGCTCAAACTCTCGGGCAAGCTAGTGGTTTTTGTGACATACGTAATCGAGTCTAGCTGACATTGTACATATGACTCGTTATGGATTGTAAATAAAGTGGCCGTCGGAAATGTGGATGACGTAGCGACATCTGTCAATGGTTGTGTCAGTGTGACCGTCCCGAGCCAGCGTCTCTCGCCATTCGGAATTGTCGAAATCGCATTGTCAGGTTGACACAGTTCGATCATCAACGCACGGTCGGATTCTGGCATTTCGATTTGTTGTCCATTCGGTAACAAGGCACGTCCTTGATAAAATTCTGGGGCGGGCTGGAGTCGGAGTGCGCGTTCTTCCTCGCATCCGAATAAGAATAATAGGATGACGAGGGTACTGAAAATCAGGTACTTTTTCACATCGGTACTCTCCTTCGATGAATCACTTTCACCATTCTAGCACCATTTTTTTGTGACTTTAGTCTTAGGAAAATTAATGTGTTATTTTAAAAAAAAATTAAAAAAACCGTCCAACTTGAACTGGACGGGTAATGAAACCATTTATGCTTTATTTTTACTTTTTAACTTTTTTAGCGTGTCGATTTTTGACGAAAAAGTATTGATATAAAGCGATTTTGAAAACAAGTAAATTTTCTTATACATAATCAAATTAGAATCGAGTGGAATTTATTTGATGAAGTTCCCTTCAATCGACATCTCGACCGCGTGCCGCCTTCAAAATTTCGAACCATTCTTCACGTGTGAGATCGATTTGAAGTGCATCGACACCTGTTTGAACGCGCTCAATTTTTCCTGATCCGATGATTGGCATGATGTTCGCAGGATGTTTGATGAGCCATGCGTAGACGATCGAATCAATCCCACTTGCGTTGTGACGTGCACGAATCTCCTCAAGCTTTTCACGGAGCGGTGCATATTGGTCATCTTTAAAGAGTTGGCCTCCGGCTAATGGGCTCCAAGCCATAAGTGGCATCCGTTTTTCGTGACAAAGGTCAACCGCACCGTCTTCGAAATGCTTCAATTGCATCGGAGAGAGTTCAAGCTGGTTCGTCACGAGCTGGAACGGAAGACGTGATTGTAGCAAGTTCTGTGTAGATGGGACGTGGTTGGAAACGCCGAATTCACGTACTTTACCGCTATCACGTAACGTAATGAACGCTTCAGCCACATCATCTGGGTTCATAAGCGGGTCTGGACGATGAATCAATAATGTATCAATGTGATCAATCGCGAGCTCTTTCAACGAACGCTCCGCTTGCGCAATGATATGTTCTTTCGTCGTGTCATAATAGTTGAGCGTTTGACCCGGATTGAACGATCCTGTCAGTTTGATGCCCGTTTTTGTGACAATCTCCATTTGATCACGGAGTTCAGGTTTTAGTTTTAACGCTTCCCCAAATAATCCTTCACATGTATAACCACCATAAATATCGGCATGGTCGAACGTCGTGATCCCAAGCTCGAGACATTGCTCGATGAATGTGAGACGCTCCTGCGGGGTCATGTCCCAATCAGCGAGGCGCCACATTCCATGGACGACACGTGAGAATGATAATTCTTCTGTCAAAGCGATACGTTGCATAATAACTCCTCCTTGGTTGTCAGTCGCTCTTCATTATACGTCTTCAAAGAGTAGACGTCACTTGTCACCCTCTCGAGCAATTTTGGCGTCAAATGAGCTTGTATGCGCTATGATGATAAAGAAGAGAAACAGGAAAGAGGCGTGACAGATGGGTAATTATACACAATATGCGGACGTCACCTTCGAACGGGTGGGCGACTCGTTTCAAGTAACGGCGATGCATCCAGACCTTCACTTGCACGGAATCGGACGAAGTGCGGCCGTGTTTCGTTTAAAAGAAAAGGATCGTGTCATCAAAGTGTTCTTTCCAGGTTATGAACAAATCGCAATCGAAGAGGCAGTCATCTATGAAAAGTTAAAAGGACTTCCTTATTTTCCGACTTGTTACGAAGCGGGGGAGTCGTATCTTGTCATGGATTACATCGAAGGGAAGACGCTTTTTGAGTGTCTAACAGAAGGCATTTGGATTGACCCGTCTTATATCGAGGTAGTAGATGAGGCGCTTCGCCAAGCACGATTGTTGGGGCTGACCCCATCGGACGTCCACTTACGAAACATTATTTTGACCCCGAACGGACAGATTTTTTTGATTGACTTGGCGCGCTTTCGACAAGGACAACACATTGACCATCAGTGGGAAGACTTGAAGCGAATGTATCGACTGTATCGCTATCGTTTCATGCCGAAACAATATAATGAGACATTACTTAATCGAATCGCTTATTTGTATCGTAAGTTCGTGAACGACCCGGATTCTTGATCTGGGTCGTTTTTCTTTTATCGATTAGGGAACAAGAGTAACGTGTCCAAAACTGAAGAAGAAGAGAAAGGAGAATCACAGATGGCTCATCGAATTTATGCGAATGAACTCGAAACACTCCATGAGTGTGTGGAGACATGTAATTATTGCTTGGAATCCTGTTTAGAGGAAAAAGACGTACAGATGATGGTCGATTGTATCCGACTCGACCGGGAGTGTGCCGCTGCCTGTGCGTTTCTCGCCGAAGCGATGACACGTGACTCTGCGTTTGTTCCAGAACTCGCTCGCGCTTGCGCGGTCATTTGTAAAGCCTGTGCGCAAGAATGTGAGAAACATAAACACGCGCATTGTCAGGAATGTGCGCGTGTCTGTACAGAATGTGCTTCAATGTGTGACCGTTTGGCCGCATGAAACGAGTGACTGGTCGATTGGACCGGTCACTTTTTTCGTGTCTTTTAAAGAGGGGATTCGTATAATGAAAAAAACGAGAAGTAGGTGTTGGTATGATTCGCAACTGTCGACGAGATGATCTTCAAATGATTTTACATATTTATAATGACGCCATCGTGAATAGTACGGCCGTCTATCATTACGAACCGGTGACGCTCGAGAATCGAGTGACCTGGTATGAAGAGAAGAAAGCCCAGGATTGTCCGATTATCGTATGGGTCGAGGATGATGTCGTGATGGGGTTCGCGACGTTCGGACCGTTCCGTCCGTGGCCGGCGTATCATTACACGGTCGAGCATTCCGTCTATGTACATCCTGGATATCGCGGGAAAGGAATCGGCAACAAACTATTGAAGGAAATCATTCGTATCGCAGAAGCGAGAGGGATGAAGACCGTGATTGGTGGAATTGACGAATCGAACGTGACGAGTATTCGTGCCCATGAAAAAGTCGGGTTTGTTCATTCAGGTACGATCCGAAATGCTGGCTACAAGTTCGGGAAATGGTTGGACTTATCGTTTTATCAACTCGATTTAGAAGGTCCTGCGTCACCAAAAGAGGGATGAATAGGATAGAAAATCTGCCTCCCCATACGATATACTGAAACGAGTGAATCGAATGGAGGAAATCGTATGAGTGAGTACCCGAATTGCCCGAAATGCCAATCATCTTATGTGTATGAGGACGGTCCGCTTCTTGTCTGCCCGGAATGTGCCTATGAATGGTCACCGATCGAGATGGCAGAAGCAGAAGCGGCATCCCGAATCAAAGATGCGAACGGAAATCCGCTACAGGACGGGGACACGGTCACCGTGATTAAGGACTTAAAAGTAAAAGGCACTTCGCTTGTCGTCAAACAAGGGACGAAAGTGAAAGGGATTCGACTTGTGGAAGGCGATCATGACATCGATTGTAAAATCGAAGGTCTTGGTGCGATGAAATTGAAGTCGGAATTTGTGAAGAAAATCTAAAAAAAAAGTGTTTCGGCGAATTGCCGAAACACTTTTTTGTATTATGAGAAGAACGGTTTATACTCGCGACGTTCATGCATGATGGACACCCATTGAAGTGTCGTGAACTCTTCGAGCACCCATTCGCCGTTGAATCGTCCGAGACCAGAGTTCTTCTCGCCCCCGAACGGCATATGCGGTTCATCGTTGACCGACTGGTCGTTGACGTGAATCATGCCGGTTTCGACTTTTCGTGCGAAATTGGTCGCGCGGTAAACCGAACCGTGGACGGCACCGCTCAATCCATACGGCAATTCATTCGAGAGACGAATAGCCTCTTCGTCATCTTTGAACGAAAGGATGACCGCAACCGGACCGAAGATTTCATTTTTCGCAAGTGGCATGTCATTCGTGACGCCACTGAGGACGGTCGGTTCGAGGACGTTGCCGTCTGCTGTTCCGCCGGTATGGACGGTCGCACCCGCATCGACGGTTTTTTCGATCTGTTCTAAGATGCGATCGATTTGGTCGTGATCGATGAGTGGACCGACTTGCGTGTCTTTTTCGTTCGGATCGCCTGCTTTCAACTGTTTAACGCGCTCGACGTAACGTTCCACGAATTCATCATGAATCGATTCGGCGACGAGGATTCGGTTCGTCGACATACAAATTTGTCCCTGATGGAAGAACTTGCTGTAGACTGCTGATTCGACGGCACGATCGAGATCGGCATCGTCGAGCACGACGAACACGTTATTTCCGCCGAGTTCAAGAGCGGTTTTCTTCAAGAGACGTCCCGCCTTCTCTGCGATTCCTTGTCCGACTTCGGTCGAGCCCGTGAACGAGATGAGACGTGGAATCGGATGTTCGACGATCGCATCGCCGATTTCAGACCCTCGTCCGACGACGACATTGAGTACGCCTTTTGGAAGTCCTGCTTCTTCGAAGAGGGATGCGAACAGGAGACCACCTGTGACCGGTGTCGCTGTGGCCGGTTTGACGACGACCGAGTTTCCGGTCGCAAGCGCCGTCACGATTGAGCGTACGGCCAAATGGAGCGGGAAGTTCCATGGGCTGATGATGCCGATGACTCCGAGTGGTTTGCGATATACGCGGTTCTCTTTATTCGGAACGATCGAAGGTTTGATGAGTCCGTCCATACGGAACGGGAACGTCGAGGCTTCTTTAATGATGGCCATCGATGCGGCGAACTCACTTTCTGCCTTGATGCGTGTGCTCCCAGACTCTTTCACGAGCCAATCGACGATGAAGTCTTTGTTGTCCATCGTCAGCTGGGCAAACTTCTCAATCAATTCCCGTCGTGCTTGCGGAAGCATATCGGCCCAGTCAGTCTGAGACGCTTTGGCTGCTTCATACGCGCGATTCAAGTCATCTTCGTCTGCCGATTGAATCGAGAAGAGTGTCTCGTTTGAGAACGGATTGACGTTGTCGATCGATTTTTCACTTGATCCGCTTACCCATTCACCATTGATGTACATTTTCGTAAAATCTGTATGCATATTTGAACACTCCTTTATTTTTCTTCACCATAAGAAGTATTCACTTGTTTTAGAAAAATAAACATCTCGATGGGTCGAACGATCAGAGTTGAAGCATGACGTTCGAGATAGTGGAGGAAAGCATAGGTCTGTTGGTCAAAGTAGAAACGCTGAGGTCAATACAATCAGTAGAGCTCACGTGTGATTTATTCGTCATCACTCTTTTTGAAGTTCCTGAATACTTCCTGTACAGTTAGACGTAGAGAGGGGTTAGAAAGAAATATGAAACGTTATGAAGCGATTTTATTTGATATTGACGATACGTTGTTAGATTTTAAGCAAAGTGAACACGTCGCCTTGGAGCAATTGCTCGCATCCTATAACGTCCGGATGACAGAAGAGGTAAAGGCGCGATATGTCGACATTAATAGCGGTTTATGGCGTGCTTTTGAACGCGGCGAAGTGGACCGGGAAGAAGTGCTGGTCGGTCGTCACACGAAACTGTTCGATTCACTCGGTCTCACCGTCGACGGTCCACATGTCGAACAACAATATCGGGACTATTTACATGCGGGCGTGCACATGATTGACGGTGCGTTAGAGATTGTCCAAACGCTGAGCGTTGATTATCCACTCTATATCGTCACGAACGGCGTGACGGAGACGCAATTCAAACGGTTAGAGTCATCTGGACTATTGCCGTACTTCCAAGACGTGTTCGTATCGGATGCGACGGGCTCGCAAAAACCGATGAAGCCGTTCTTTGACTACGTCTTCGACCGAATTCCAAACGTGACGCCAGAGAAGGGCTTGATTATCGGTGACTCGGTCACGGCAGATATCGCCGGCGGACGGATGTATGGTCTAGATACATGTTGGTTCAACCCGAACGAAGTGGCCGCGACGATGGAGTCGACGTATGAGATTCGACATTTACATGAGTTGAAATCGCTTCTCTAAATTCAAGCCGGATTGAGTGAATGGGCTGGCAAACGGTTCGGTAGTTGAGCGAGTACTTCCGGATAAAGCGTGACGTCTTGTAGACGGTCGAGCTTTTGCCAACGATAAATCAGGTGATCTCCTTCAGGTCCGTAAAAATCTCCGTCTTGGAGCGGGAGGTCACCGTCTACATAAAAGTACAGTCCAATCTCATGAAATGGTTGATCGTTGTACGTAAACAAGTTCTCGTGCACAAAGGCGAATGAAGTATCGGTCACCTGCATGTTCAGCTCTTCATGTAGCTCGCGTGCGAGTGCGGTTGCAGCTTCTTCACCGAGCGTCACGCGACCACCGGGTAATGCCCAAAAGTCATCCCGGATGTTTCGGTGAATCAATACGTGTCCGTCTTTCAAAAAAATACCGGCGACGCGATAATTGAAGACGCCTTGTTCAGTCGGAAATACGAGGTCCATCTGTATCACTTCCAATCTTTGTAATCTGTTCTAGTATACCTGAAGGAGGGATATGATGTTTCAACCACATACACAATATCGAGATGAAGATTTCCGTGACGTGACACTCCGCGATGAAGTGTTGTCACACGTCACGTTCGAGAACTGTCGCTTTACGTACGTCGATGCGACTGAGCTACAAACGGAGTGCTGTCAGTTCATCAACTGTGATTTCACGGACTCGAAATGGAATGCGTCCCGTCATGTCGGGAGCTCGTTTCTGAACTGTCAATTCCATGGTGCCAACTTGTTCACGAGCGAATTTGAACAATGTAAAATGACCGGATCTTCTTTTGAAGAAAGTCAGTTTGAAGGTGTTCGTGTCACGGAAGGGGACTGGTCGTTCGTCAACCTACGTCACGTGTCGCTCAAGAAAATGGACTGGTCCCACGTTCGATTGGTTGAGGCCGATCTGTATGGATCTGACTTGACCGAGACAGTCTGGCAACAGACGGACTTGACTCGGGCGACGCTTCAACACGCGGTGTGTCGTGGTGCCGACTTTAGAGGCGCGCTCGTCGACGGGGTTGATTTTTCGAACGTAACATTGCAACAAACAAAACTAGACGCGATGCAGGCAATTCAAGTCGCGCGTTCATTGGGGGCGATTGTAGAATGAAACCAGAACAAATTATCGAGCAGTTGATTGCGTTCGCGAAAGAACGTGAACACATTCGAACGGTCGTCTTGAACGGCTCACTCGTCAATCCGAATATCCAGCCAGACGCATATCAGGATGTCGACCTTGCTTTTTATGTGGAAGATGTCCAAGCGGTTGCGGCCGATTCCTCATGGATGGACACGTTTGGGGATATTTTGATTATGCAGACGCCTGAAACGACTGACCCGAAACGACATGTGACGTTCTTGGTGCAGTATGTGGACGGACATCGGATCGATTTGACGATTCGGAGTGTAGATCAAGTAGAAGCCATGCTCGAAACGGACTCGCTCAGTCAAATCGTATTCGACCGAGATCATCATCCGGACGTTACGCCTTCGGACACCACGTATCGCGTAACACGTCCATCTGCTGACGAGTATGCGGCTTGCTGGAATGAATTTTGGTGGGTGTCGCTCTATGTCGTCAAAGGCATCAAACGACATCGAGTGCTATATGCGCTCGATCACCTCGACATCATGCGGAATATGCTTCGTCAGATGATGGAATGGAATATCGGTTATGCGACGGAGTTCTCCGTGAATCTCGGGAAGTCAGGTGATGGGATGCGCGACCACTTGCCGGAAGAGTTGTGGGAGATGCTTACGGCAACATATGCTTCCGCTGAGCTGAGTGCGATTGAAGATACGCATGACCGCTTGCAATCGCTCTTCTTCTTTTGCGCGCAACGCGTCGCCGAACAAGGCGATTTCGTGTTCCGAGAAGAAGAAGCGAGACGCGTTCGTGCCGCATGTGCAACACTTCGACATTCGAACGATTAATGAGGCCGAGAGCCGGGAAACGCTCCTTATAGAGAAAGGAGCGTTTTTTCATGAACCCATATACGACATTTATTGCCCTTTTAGTCGGAAGTCTTGTCCTCTTTGTCGGTATTCGTTTAAAGAAATGGCCAATTATTTTGGTGGCGATGTTGCCTCTTGGTCTCGTCGCATTTAATATGTTTTTACTGATCACGGGACGCTAGAAACAGCTTAAATTGTTGACCGCCCAAATAGGAAAAGGTTTTCAATTGGTAAAAAGATTGATAGAATGTGGTCGAAGACGACTGAATTTCATAATGTTTGCCACTAGGGGAGTCGCGCCACGCGGCTGAGATGGACATGGTCCAGACCCTTCGAACCTGATCTAGTTCAAGCTAGCGTAGGGAAGTGGGCGAGACGAATCATATGGCTTCACCTAGATATGACTGTTCGAGACGCCGCTTCCGTTATGGGAGGCGGCGTCTTTTTATCTGTTATAAGGGGGAGTTACTATGAAATTTACAGATCACTTACGTCAGGAAGCAGATGGATTGTTTGAAGCAAGCTTCCATCATCCGTTCGTCCGTTCACTCGGGGAAGGGACGCTCGACGAGAAGAAGTTCAGACATTACGTCATGCAAGACTCTTACTATTTGAATCAGTTTTCGAAAGTGCAGGCGAAAGGAGCGACGCTCGCACCAACGATGGAACTATCGAGCCGCTTTTTGACGCATGCGTTGCACACGATTGAGGCGGAACTCTCACTTCATCGTGAGTTCTTTACGATGCTCAACGTGACAGACGTGGAACTTGCGACATTTGAGCCGGCACCGACCGCTTATGCGTATGCCCTTCACATGCAACAGGCAGGACCGACACTCGGTGATGTATTGGCGTCAATCCTTCCATGTTACTGGGTATATTACGAGATTGGTGAACGCTTGAAAGATAAGCGACCCGATCATCCGATTTATTCGGCTTGGATTGCGACGTACGGTTCGGAATGGTTCCGTGAGCTGGTAGAAGAACAGATTGATCGATTGGATGAATTAGCCGGACAAGCGACAGAAGAAGAGCGGCTTCGTTATACGAAACTCTTCTTGAAGAGTTGTTACTACGAAGTCGCCTTCTGGGAAATGGCATGGACACTAGAGTCATGGACGTTGTCACAGGAGGTCAACCAATGAGACATGAGATTTGGAGTGAGATTCGAAAGCAGGCGCCGTTAATTCACAACATCACAAACACGGTCGTCGCCAATTTTTCGGCGAATGGACTGCTCGCCATCGGTGCCTCCCCGGTGATGGCAGACGCGATTGAGGAAGTGGCAGAGATGACATTCGTGAGCGATGCGCTCGTACTCAACATCGGGACACTTGGAACGATGACGGAAGCGACGATGATTCGTGCAGGGCAAGCTGCAAATGAAGCGGGATGTCCGATCGTGCTCGATCCGGTCGGTGTCGGGGCAACGTCATTTCGTCGAGATGTCGTCGAGCGTATCCTTCGTCACGTCCGCGTGTCGGTCATTCGTGGGAATGCAGGAGAAATTGCCACATTGATCGGCGTTGATTGGGCAGCACGTGGTGTCGATGCGGGGGACGGTGCATGTGAACCACGCCAATTGGCGCTCGAAGCGGCGAAACGCTATGGATGTGTCGTGGCGGTGACCGGAAAAGAAGATCTGGTCAGTGATGGAAGTGTCGTCATAGAAGTCCACGGCGGAACAAAACGAATGACCGAGTCGACCGGTACAGGCTGTCTACTCAGTGCGGTCGTCGGAGCATGTCTAGCGGTCGAGAAGAAAGCCCTAAAGGCGACGGTGACAGCCGTGTCGGGATATGCCTATTGCGGGGAGTTGGCGAGTGAACGGGCAGAAGGACCAGGAGATTTTCCGATTCACTTCTTAAATGCCCTTCATCAATTGACGCAACATACGATCCCGACGAATCGAATCGAGGTGTCGACATCATGAGACCGCAAGTATTGACGATTGCCGGATCTGACTCAGGGGGAGGCGCCGGGATTCAAGCTGATTTAAAAACGTTTCAAGAGCTCGGTGCGTTCGGGACGAGTGTGCTGACTGCGATCACGGCTCAAAACACACTTGGTGTTCATGGGATTGAAGCGATTTCCACGGAAATGATCATTGGGCAAATCGATGCGGTAACTGACGATTTTAACATTACGGCATGTAAGACGGGAATGTTGGTAGATGCGGAGCGAATTGAAGCGGTGGCAAAAGCGCTTGAACGCCATCGGTTCGAGCATGTCGTCGTCGATCCTGTCATGGTGGCTAAAGGGGGCGCTTCTTTGTTGCAGGAGAATGCAATCGAAGCACTTCGTACGAAACTGTTGCCACATGCGACGGTCGTGACCCCGAATATTCCTGAGGCAGAAGTATTGGCCGGAATTAAGATTCGGACGGAGTCCGATCGAATGAAAGCCGCTCATTCGATTCGTGGACTCGGTGTCGATGTCGTCATCATCAAAGGTGGGCATACGGAAGGTGTGGAGGCAGTCGATTTGATTGTGACTGAATCTGAAGCATTTCAAGTGAGCGCACCTCGCATAAAGACGAAAGATACACATGGAACGGGATGTACGTTCTCTGCAGCCTTGACGGCCGAATTGGCATATGGAAAGACGCTACGCCAAGCCGTCGTAGATGCGAAGCAGTTTATTCATCAGGCGATTACACATGGATTATCGATTGGACAGGGGCATGGACCGACGAATCATTGGGGACATCGTTTAGCGAAAGAAGAGGTGATTACCGTTGACGTTCTGTACGAAACAAGCGCTCGCTAAGCAACTTCGTCTTTATTTTGTGTGCGGGACAATCGATGCTTTTGATTTGGTGTCGACCGTCGAAACGGCACTTCGATGTGGTGTGACATGTTTTCAATTTCGCGAAAAAGGTAAAGATGCATTGTATGGAGATGAAAAAGAAGCAATGGCTAGGACGCTCCAACAGGTATGTCGCCAAGCGGAAGTGCCGTTTATCATCAATGATGATGTAGAGTTGGCACTTACGATTGATGCAGATGGAGTACATGTCGGACAAGACGATTTACCAGCCGAATGGGTTCGTGAACAATTAGGACCTGATAAATGGTTAGGAGTGTCTGTCCATACAATGGAAGAAGTGCGTGCAGCGCTTCCGTTCGCAGATTATGTCGGAATCGGTCCGATTCATGAGACGAAAAGCAAATTGGATGCGGGACATGTGCGTGGGACGGAACTGATTCGACAGGTCCGTCTGCAATATCCACAGCTTCCGATTGTGGGGATCGGAGGTATTCGTCCAGAGCATGTTCCTTCAATCATTCATGACGGGGCAGACGGCGTTGCCGTTATCTCTGCCATTGCTTCTGCACCGGATGTAGCAACGGCTACCCGGCGTTTCGCTTGTCTCTGAATTCATTTTTGAGGAGGAAGACAGATGAACGTATTTGTAATCGGTGCAAACGGTCAGATTGGCCACCAATTGGTGGAGAAGTTACACAAGGAAGGGAAACATCACGTCACGGCGATGGTACGTAAGGAAGAACAACTCGAGGACTTTAAGTCAAAAGGGTATAATGCGGTACTCGGTGACCTCGAGGGTTCAGTAGAAGATTTGCAAAAGGCGATTGATGGGATGGATGTCATCGTGTTCGCGGCAGGTTCTGGTGGAAGCACTGGGGCAGACAAGACACTTTTGATTGACCTAGATGGTGCGGCGAAGAGTATCGAAGCGGCACAAGCGAATGGGAACATCAAACACTTCGTCATGGTCAGCGCCTTAAAAGCAGAAGATCGCTCGTCTTGGCCAGATTCGATGAAGCCCTACTACGTAGCGAAGTATCACGCAGATCGCTTGCTCGAACAGAGTGGACTCACATACACGATTGTACGTCCTGGTGCTTTGACAGACGATGCAGGAACGGGCAAAGTGAACACGAAATTCGAAGGAAGTGGAGAGATTCCACGCGAAGACGTGGCGTCGTTCTTGGTGCACGTGCTGCATAACCATTCGAATGCACAGAACAAAGCGATTGATTTGATTAAAGGGGATACCCCAATCGAAGAAACGTTATAAGCGTGTGATATTAGGAGCGGGATGTAAATCATCCCGTTTTTTGTCGCTTTAAAGAGGGAAAAGGGTGCAACATAGCGAAATAATCGAATACGAATCAATAAGGAGGTTCTGCATGACCGAGATGTTCATTTATCTGGTGGTTTACTTATTGCCGTCATTTTTGCTCGGCTTTTTAGCACTCGATGTCTTTCAACGAAATCCGAATAAAGTCGAGCATCGGTTGCTGAGCCTGTTTGTATTCGGCTATTCGATGCTTTTCTTGGCGGAGTTCGTTCGCCATCTTTCTCCGATTGAGTATAGTCCGGCACTCATTGCGTATTGGTTTGGGAATGCCGGGATTTTCATCTTTATTTTTTCCGTGCACTTCATATTAAGTATTACGGGCGTTGGAGCGAAAGCACCTCGTTGGCTTTATCCATGGGTCGTCTATTTACCGTTGATTCCTGTCATATTGACATACATTCGGAGAGAGAACATCATCAACAGCCAGCAATTTGAACAAGTGGGCATTTGGATTTATCCCGAATTCAATTCTTCTTATTTGATTACGTTGACTGTCGGAAACATCTTTCACCTATTGATTATCGGTCTGATCTTTTATGCGCTAAAACGCGCAGAGCGAAGGGAGCACCAACGCGTGTTGCGCATGCTCTTTTGGACTGCAAATGCCGTGTTGGTGTGGGATGTCGTATTCGGCTATTTTCAATTCCGTGGATTCATCCCGCCCTATTCATACATGTATGGCGGGCTCGTTTGGGCGGTGGCCTTGGTCATCGCGATGAATCGTTTGGACTTCTTAACTTCTTACGTGAAACGATACGGCACCCTCTATAATTTGAATCCATCCGCTATCCTATTGATAGATTCGGAAGGCAAGGTAGAGAGTGCGAACCCGGCTGCACGAACGTTATTCCATACGGTACGTGTCGTGAATGAACGCTTCGTCGACTTGTTACCGGAAAAGAAAAAAGCGGAATGGATTGAACATTACAGCCAACACTTCAGGACACGGAAGAAGTTTTTAGAATTTGAAACAAAGATTATGACGAAGTCTGGGCAAGAGCGATATGTCGTCATCGATGGGGACTTCGTCGATATTGATCGAACAATCCATGGGATGATCATCATACGGGATGTACATTCGTTCAAAGAGGCCGAGCAAACGATTCGCTTCTTTGCCTACCATGATCCGCTTACGAAATTGGCAAACCGACGTGCCTTTTATGAACGGGCAGATCACGAGTTGCTTCATGCATCGAGATTATCATTACTCATCATTGATTTGGACGGCTTCAAAGCGGTCAACGATACGTATGGACACCAAATTGGGGACCACTTCTTGACCCATTTGGGTGGGCTATTGGAAATGTCGGCACGAGACGTCGGCTTGGCTTCCCGTGTCGGAGGCGATGAGTTCTACATCTATGTAATCGACTTAACGGAATCCGAAGTGCTTGCGTTTATTCATGAGCTCCAGATGACGTTGAACCGGAACCCTTACAGAACGTCGGATGTGACGATTCCGATTCGGGCAAGTATCGGGGTCAGTCACGCCCCAGACCAAGGGACGGACTTGGATACATTGATTCACAAAGCAGACCAGGCGATGTATCAAATCAAGCAAGGCGGCAAAAATGATTATGCGATTTATGATGAGGCGTTACATGGTCCAAAATAACGGGAACATAGAAATGGTTAATCGTTGAGAGGAGGATGGGATATGTCAGAAAGACCGTTAGTAACGATGCGTGCCGAAGGAGAGGCAGGAGGCGTCAAGACAACTGTACGTGTAGGAGAGCACACCCCTTTTATCGTGGATGAGCCGGAACGGCTTGGTGGAACGAATATGGGACCGAATCCGCTCGAATATCTTCTCGGAGCGCTATCATCTTGTACGACGATCATGATTGCCTATGTCGCCCAAGATTTAAATTTTGATTATGAGGGGGTCCAATTCGTGACGGAAGGGACACTCGATCCACGAGGATTCCAAGGGATGGAAGGCGTCCGAACTTATTTTGAGTCGGTGCAGATGAAAATCGTACTGGACACGACCGAGTCGGATGAGCGAATTGCCGAACTACGAAAAGGCGTCGAGGCACGATGCCCGATTCATAATCTGATGCACGCGGCGGACGTGGAGATGAAGGCAGATTGGACTCGAAAATAAAGATGGGGGAAACCTCATCTTTTTTACATAGTAACCATGAAAAGAGTACGGAGGAAAACCAAGTGAACCACCAACCGATGACGCGTGAATGGGCAAGTCAAATTCAAAAATGGACGTACGCAGCTCCTTATGATTTCTATAATCAATCGCCTTCCGAAGAGGGGATTGACGAGTTGATGACGTATCAGGCGATGGTAGAAGAACACGAGCTGATTGGCTTCTATTGCATCGGCGCCCCGGCTCAAGTGCAGAATTCGGACTACTCGTATTCTTCAGATATGACGGATATCGGATTCGGGATGCGACCCGATTTGACAGGTAAGGGACGCGGACGGTCGTTTGTGACATACGTCATCGAAAGGGCATTGGAACGGGGGAAACCGCTCCGTCTGACCGTTGCTTCTTTCAATGAGCGAGCGATTCATCTATACGAAACGGTCGGCTTTCGTATCATCACATCGTTTGAACGGAATGGTGTCCCGTTCCACGTGATGGTGCGCGATTAACCATACTGTTTTTGATGTGCCTTTTTACGTCGTAAATAATCCTCATCGGCGCGGAGTTGATCCCAATACGTTTTGAAGATACGGGCAGACTCTGCTTTTTCTTCGTCAATTTCGCGCTCGTGGATGTCACCGTCTTCTTTATATTTACGTCCTCCTTTGTAATTGGCGTAACGTCGAGCCCGCGTGTAGCCCATTTGGATGAACTTTCGGGCCATGTCCATTCCGACAAAATCATCGTTCGCGCGATACTGTTCAAACAATTCCATGATCTCTTCAGCGGATTGCTGGGCGATTTCTGGCGTCTTGAATCGCCAATAGGGCAAGATCTCACTTTTATACGGTTCGACGAGTAGCACTCCTTGTTCACCACGCCCAACGCGATACAGTTCGGGTTGTTGTCGAAAGTCGATTTCATCAAAATTTAAATCATAGTCAAATGGCATGTTCATTCCTCCTCGCCTAACGTTTTCCCATTAGGTCGGGGAAAGAAACAACTTGAAGTAAAAGGATGGGTTTATATGATCAAGATGGAGACAGAACGATTAATCTTAAGAGCATTTACGCTAGAAGACGCAGAGGATATGTATCGTTACGCCAAAGACGAACGTGTCGGACCGATGGCCGGTTGGGCGCCACATGAATCCGTTGAAGAGACGAGAGATGTCATTCGAATGTTTATTGAGGAAAAAGACGTGTGGGCGATTGTGTTGAAAGAAACCGGGCAAGTGATTGGCAGCATTGGATTACACGACCGAAGACCGGACCCAATGATTCAACATGAGGCCCAACGTGAAATCGGTTATGTACTCAGCCCCGATTATTGGGGGCACGGCTATGTGCCGGAAGCCGTTCAGGCGATGATTCGATTTGGATTCGAAGCGTTAGGACTGGAGCGGATTTGGTGCGGCTATTTCAGCTTCAATGACCAATCGCGACGCGTCGTTGAGAAATGTGGGTTCACGTATGCGTTCACGAAAACGCAAGAATTGACCCGACTCGACGGACGAACGGTAGAATGCCTCGTCTATGTCCAACTCAATCCGACGTTCTCCACACATTGAAGCGCTGCTTCAATGTGTTTTTTCATGAAATGATAAAAACCTCTTGATATGTAACCGGTTACACATTAAGATGGTTTTGTAAGCGTTTCCAGAACGGAGGATGTCAAATGGCGACCATCAAACAAGTGGCAAAACATGCGAACGTCTCGGTGGCGACCGTATCACGCGTCATGAATAAAAGCGGATACGTAAGCGAAGAGGCGAAAGAAGCAGTTGAACAGGCGATTGCAGAATTGAATTACGCACCGAACCGAGTCGCTCGTTCGCTCTATAAAAAGTCGTCAAATTTGATTGGACTCATCATGCCAGACATCACAAACCCATTCTTTCCACAACTGGCTCGGGCAATTGAAGATGTCGCCAATCAGCATGGGTATCAAGTCGTCCTGTGCAACACAGACGAACAACTTGAAAAAGAGCAGACGTACTTGGTCGCCTTGCAGACGATGCATGTCGATGGTCTGATCATCACGACGAATCATTCGCACAATCCAAATTACGAGACGTTGGACTTACCGATGGTCGCACTCGACCGGATCGTGAAGGCGGGAATCGACGCCGTCGTATCTGACGGATATGAGGGCGGAAAGTTGGCAGCCGACACGTTGTTAAAACGAGGTGCGACACGACTGGCTCACATTGCCGGACCCGATCATCTGAAGACGGTCAAACGTCGGACGGAAGGATTTGTCGAAGTAGCAGGAGACAAGCTCGTCGGGATGACCGAGTCCACGTTCACGTTCAAAGATGCGTTGAAAGCGTCCCAACAATTGTTCGATCATGCTTGGCCGTTTGACGGCATCTTTGCAGCGAACGATGTGATTGCGGCCGCTGTGCTTCAGGAAGCGGTTCGTCGACACATCCGTGTCCCGGAAGAGCTTCAGGTCATCGGATATGACGGGATTGAATTAGGCGAGATGACGTCTCCACCACTGACGACCATCGTGCAGCCCATCTATGAGATGGGACGAGTGGCGACAGAGCGGTTGCTGGATTTGATTGAGAAAAAAGATACACGACCGAAAGAGATGCTTTTACCGGTCACGTTACTTGAAAGACAAACGACAAAGCGGGAGGAGAGATAAAGAATGAAGCGCATTGTTGTCATTGGCAGTATATCGATGGACCTTGTCGTCACGTCCGACAAACGTCCGCAAGCAGGGGAAACGGTCATCGGCGAGTCGTTTCGTACCGTTCCAGGGGGGAAAGGTGCGAACCAAGCGGTCGCCGCTTCTCGATTAGGCGGTGCTGTGCAGATGGTCGGTTGTGTTGGAAGTGACCCGTTCGGCGAACAGATGATTGAAAACTTTAAACAGCAAGACGTCGATGTCACGCATGTTCGGATCGTCCCGAACGAAGTGACAGGTACGGCACACATCGTCTTGGCGGAAGCCGATAATTCGATTGTCGTCGTCCAGTCAGCGAACAAACAGGTCACCTTCACGGAGGAAGAATTGGATCAACTTCTTGATGAGCAGTCGTTCGTACTCTTGCAACTCGAGATTCCAATCGAAACGGTCAAACAAGTGACCGCTTACTGTAAGGCAAAAGGAATCCCGGTGCTTCTCAATCCGGCACCGTCTCAACCGCTCCCACCGGAAGTGGTTGAAGCGGTCACGTACTTGACACCGAACGAACATGAGTGTCGTGACTTATTTAACGACGCCTCCGTGGATGAAGTGTTGGAACGATATCCGAACAAGCTACTCGTCACAGAGGGCGTCCGTGGCGTTCGGTTCCATGACGGGCAAGAGGTGCGACACGTACCAGCGATTCAAGCGAACGTCGTCGATACGACAGGGGCAGGGGACACGTTCAACGGTGCGCTCGCTGTTGCCCTCATCGAACAAAACGAACTAGAGGCGGCGGTGCGGTTTGCGGTGGTCGCGTCCGGCATGAGCGTCGAAGGGTTTGGTGCCCAAGGCGGAATGCCGACACGGCAAGATGTATTACAACGATTGGAGCGCGTGTGATGAAAAAACAAGGGATTTTAAACAGTCATCTAGCAAAAATCTTTGCCGACCTTGGGCATACAGATCGTGTCGTCATCGCGGATTGCGGATTACCAATTCCCGACGGGGTGAAGCGGGTCGACCTTAGCCTCCGAGTCGGAGAACCGTCATTTCTAGAGGTGCTCGATGTCGTCGAATCGGATTTGGTCGTAGAGCGCATCACGATTGCCGAGGAAATCCTCACAAACAATCCGACGATTGCAACTTCACTGAAAGAACGATATACCAACGTCGACATGTGTTCGCATGAAGACTTCAAGCGAGAGGTAGCAAAAGCAAAAGTCGTCATTCGAACTGGGGAAGCGACACCTTACGCTAACGTCATTTTACATGCAGGGGTCATTTTTTAAGGGGGAATTCGATGCATATTCAGTTGAAAAGCATCCATAAGTCGTTCGGCCCGGTCTCTGTCTTAAAAGGAGTCGATTTCGAATTGTTGCCTGGAGAGATTCATGCGCTCATGGGTGAGAACGGAGCTGGAAAATCGACGCTGATGAAAGTGATGACCGGTCTTCATGCTCAAGATGAAGGAGACATCCTCATCGATGGGAAAGTGCGTCAGTTCAAGCACCCAAAAGAAGCTGAGCAAGAAGGGATCGCCTTCATCCACCAGGAACTAAACATCTTGCCGGAGATGACGGTGACCGAAAACCTATTTTTAGGTCGTGAACTGACGGGACCGTTTGGGATGGTCAAACAGCAGGAAATGACTAGACGCGCTCGCGAATATTTGGCAGAACTGAACGTCTTCATGGATGTCGATGAAGTAGCACGCAACTTATCGGTCGGTCAACAACAGATGATTGAAATCGCCAAGGCGCTCATGACGGATGCGAAAGTCATCGTCATGGATGAACCGACGGCCGCCTTAACGGACCGTGAGATTCAGGCACTCTTCGCCGTATCACGGGCATTGCGAGATCAAGGCGTGTCCATCATCTATATCTCTCACCGGATGGAAGAGATTTTTGACTTATGTGACCGAATCACCGTGCTACGGGACGGACAGTCCATCTCGACCCGGCTGATTCCCGATACTTCCTTTGAGGAAACTGTACGTGACATGGTCGGACGCGAAATCGGTGAACGGTATCCGACGCGCACCGCGCAGCTCGGAGATGTCGTGCTCGAAGTAAATGATTTAATAGGTAACCGGTTCCACAATGTATCGTTCAACGTCCGTGCCGGTGAGATCGTCGGATTCTCCGGATTGATGGGAGCAGGACGGACTGAAGTGATGCGAGCCTTATTCGGAGCAGATGCCCATAAAGGTGGAGTCATCAAATTGAACGGACAACCGATTCGGATCAAGACGCCGGCTGACGCCATTAAACACGGAATCGCCTTTTTGACAGAGGACCGAAAAGGGGAGGGCTTGCTCCTCGATTTCTCACTTCGAGAAAACTTGTCGCTCCCGACACTCGATAAACGAGCGAAAGGATCGGTCATCTCCAAACAACAAGAAGCGACGTTCGCGGAAACATATTTACAAAAGCTACGAGTTAAACATCATTCGATGGAACAAAAAGTGAAGTCGTTGTCTGGTGGGAATCAACAGAAGATTGTGCTCGGTAAATGGTTAGGGGTCGAGCCGGACGTCTTGATTTTAGATGAACCGACCCGTGGAGTCGACGTTGGCGCCAAGAAAGAAATTTACAACATCATGAGCGACCTCGCGGAATCGGGAGTTGCCATCATCATGGTTTCCTCCGATTTACCAGAGGTGCTCGGGATGAGTGACCGAATTGTCGTCATGCGGGAGGGCATTGTGACCGGGACGCTCACGAAAGAAGAGGCGACACAAGAAAAAGTGATGACATATGCGACAGGAGGGCAATGATATGGAATTGAAAGCAACGACTGCACTGAAGCGCCCGGGTCGACTTGGATGGGGACAAAAGTTAGGACCACTGTTTGGTCTACTCGTCATCGTCGTCGTCGTGACCGCGCTCGAACCTGGATTTTTATCATTAAATAACATTTTTAACGTACTGCGCCAAGTTTCCATCAATGCCTTGATTGCCTTCGGGATGACGTTTGTCATCTTGACAGGTGGGATTGATTTATCAGTCGGATCGATTTTAGCACTCGCATCCGCATTGGTGGCTGGCATGATGGTGGACGGTCAACATGCGGTCATGGCCGTTGCACTCGGATTGATTGCAGGTGCAGTTCTCGGAGCATTTAACGGGGCTGTCATCACATACGGGAAAGTGGCACCGTTCATCGCGACATTGGCCACGATGACGATTTATCGGGGGTTGACGCTCGTCTATACGGACGGAAGACCAATTACCGGTCTCGGGAACTCTGGCTGGTTCGAGATGCTCGGACGCGGCTACTTCTGGATCATCCCAGTACCTGCATTGACGATGTTACTCGCATTCGGTGTCCTTTATTTCATTTTGAAAAAGACGACATTCGGACGTCATACGTACGCGATCGGTGGGAATGAAGAAGCGGCTAAATTGATGGGGATTGGCGTCAACAAGGTCAAAATCATGATTTATTCGCTATCGGGTATGCTTGCGGCACTCGCTGGCATCATTTTGACGTCACGTCTCAATTCCGCACAACCGACGGCAGGAACGTCATATGAACTCGATGCCATCGCGGCGGTCGTTCTCGGGGGAACGAGTCTTGCGGGTGGTCGCGGCTGGATTGTCGGAACATTGATTGGGGCACTGATCATCGGAACGTTGAACAACGGATTGAACCTTCTCGGCGTATCTTCTTTCTTCCAACTCGTCGTAAAAGGTGCAGTTATATTGTTTGCAGTATTGCTTGATCGTCGACAAAACGCGTAACACGCGAAAGGGGAAACGGAACATGAAAAAATGGACAGCTTGGCTACTTGCACTGACAATGGTACTGATGGCAGCTTGCTCGACTGAACAACCGGGGTCAACGTCTGAGACGGAAACGAAAGATGGGGACTATGAAATCGGACTCTCAATCTCGACGTTAAACAACCCGTTCTTCGTCGCATTGAAAGAAGGGGCAGAAGAACAGGCAAAAGAAATGGATGCGACATTGACGGTAGCGGACGCGCAAAACGATGCCGCGAAACAAGTGAATGACGTCGAAGATATGATTCAAAAAGGAATGGATTTGATTCTCATCAACCCGACAGATTCAGAAGCGGTCGGTGCAGCGGTTCAAGCAGCGAACGACGCCGGTATTCCAGTCATCACGGTGGACCGTAATGCGGAAACAGGTGATGTGGTCGCGCACGTTGCTTCAGACAACGTCGCAGGTGGACAGTTGGCAGGGGATTACATGGTTGAACTCGTAGGCGAAGGTCAAAAAGTCGTCGAGCTCGAAGGGATCCCAGGAGCTTCTGCGACGCGTGACCGTGGACAAGGATTCAACGAAGCGATCGATGGAAAATTGGAAGTCGTGGCAAAACAATCTGCAAACTTTGACCGTGCAGAAGGATTGACGGTCATGGAGAACATTTTGCAAGACAATAAAGACATCGTCGCTGTATTCGCACATAACGATGAAATGGCACTCGGTGCCGTTCAAGCGCTTGAAGCAGCTGGAATGAGTGATGTCAAAGTCATCGGATTCGATGCGACAGACGATGCGGTCAAAGCAGTTGAAGGTGGGACAATGGCAGCGACCGTCGCACAAAAACCGGCTGAAATCGGAAAACTCGGTGTAGAAGCGGCCATCAACCACTTGAGTGGTGAAACGGTGGAAGCGAACATTCCGGTAGAACTTGAATTAATTAAATAATCAAGATGAAACCTCACGGTGCCTCGATTTCGGGTAGGGCTTCGTGAGGTTTTTGAATATTCACATATCCCCCTTCATAAATTGGATAGGAACTCCCTTTTTCAGGGTATATCTAGGTAAAATACAGGAAGGGGGAGTCGTTTCTTCTTTTTGAGAAACGCAACACATATGTATAAGCTCAAACCGGTGTTTAAAGAACGTATTTGGGGTGGTCGTCAGCTAGAGACGTTATTTCATCTTTCGTTACCGGAAGGGAAAATCGGTGAGTGTTGGGCTGCCTCCGCACATCCAAGCGGAATGACCACTTTTGAAAACGGACCATATGAAGGGCAAACGTTAGCGGATTTATGGGATGCACACCGATTGGAGCTATTCGGTCCGTATCCATTCGCAACGTTCCCCCTACACGTCAAACTACTCGATGCTCGTGCCTATTTATCGGTACAAGTTCATCCGAACGATGAGCAGGCACAACGTCTGGAACAAGAAGAGTTTGGGAAAGAGGAGTGTTGGTACGTGTTAGACGCAGAACCAAATGCCGAGATTATCGTCGGCCACACGTTCCGAACGAAACAAGATGTGTATACATGTGTGCAACAAAAAGAATGGGCGACTCGTCTAAAGACGCAAGCCGTAAAAAAAGGAGATTTCATTTACATTCCGAGTGGAACGGTACACGCGCTCGGTCCAGGTGTCGTATTGCTCGAAATTCAACAGACGAGTGACCGGACGTATCGACTCTATGACTTTGATCGCGTAGACGATACGGGAAATCTTCGTGAACTTCATATTGAAAAAGCCGTCGAAGTGATGAACATTCCGGATCGTCGGACAGATGAACTCGTGCGGACGAATTTGGAAGATGCGTTGACGACCGAATTGATTTCAAAACCATCGTTCACCATCATGAGACACCAAGTGAATGGAACCCCAGCCATTTTAGAACAGTCGGAAACGTTTCGATTGATCTCGGTCGTTTCAGGAGAGGGATTCGTTCAAGGTGAGGACGGTACACAAGCAATCCGAGCGGGTGAACATTATTTCGTTCCAAAAGGAAAAGGACCTCACTTGTTTACCGGAAAGGTAGAAATCGTTACAAGTGAAGTCCCTGTTCCAACGACGCATCGTGTCAGTACTGTCTATCAAGTGGAGACGGTACAGGACAAGCATCGTCGAGTGTCCAGTCGTTTGAATACTGAACCTCGATGAAGACGACATCTTCATGAGCTTTGAGCGTGTGAGCCGCACCGCGTTGGATTGAGATGACGTCGGTCGGCTTCGCCTCAAACGATTGACCGTCAATCGTCACGGTCGCTGTTCCTTGAAGTAACGTCCAAATCGTATCGGTCGCTTCATGGTAATGATAGCTGAGTTCTTTCCCTGACTGGACGAGCATCCGTCTTGTCACACTATGATGACCGTCCGCGAGTGTCTCGTGATGAATCACTTCTGATTGTCCCCAACGCTTCCATTTGAACTTTGGATAGTCGTCAGAAGAAGCGAGATAATCTTTCAGTTGCGGGGTCGCTTCTTTCGTCGAGACAAGAATCCCGTCTGCGTTGACAGCGACGACGAGGTCTTCGAGCCCGATTCCAATCAACGGGAGGTTCAATTCGTTGATGATATGCGTGTTCGTTGATTCGAACAGATCCACTTGGCCGTGGGTGGTTGACGTCATTTCTTCGGTCAATGTATTCCATGTCCCTAAGTCTTTCCAGTCGCCATCATAGCGGTGTACGAATACAGACTCCGCATGCTCGACGACGGCGTAGTCGAACGAAGTCTTTTCTAAATCATCGTAGCGAGTTGTCAGCTCTGAATAGGTCGTAGGCAAGTTCCGCTCTGCTAGTTCATCAAGTAACAAATGAAGCTTACACGCAAATATCCCACAGTTCCACAATGCACCTTGCTCAATCAGTTGCTCGGCCACGTCGACTGTCGGTTTTTCTTGGAACAAGCGGACGGATGATACTTGAGCGGCTTCATCTGGGACGATGTATCCGTATTTTGACGTCGGGTGAAGGGGCGTGACACCAATCAAATGTAAGGCATCGTCACTCGTCTGTACCGCTTCATCCACTTGAGGGAAATATTCGAAGAAGCGAAGATCGACATAAGCATCGACCGGCATCACGAGTACCGTCTCATTCGGATCGACACGTTGTTCGTTCAAATAACTAGCGCCGAGAACGATGGCAGGGAACGTATCACGACGACTCGGTTCGGTGATGATATTGGCATCGGTCCCGATTTGATAAACGATGGCATCACGTTGAAGCGCGTTTGTTAAAATAAAGGCATCCCGATCTAATTGCATGTCACTTAGTTGTGAGAAAACCCGTTCAATCATCGATTGTTTGGCACCTTCACCGTCATCAAGTAATCGAATGAATTGTTTCGAGTTGATATCGTTTGAAAGTGGCCAAAGACGCTTTCCTGATCCACCTGATAGTAAGAGTAGTTTCATTTCGTGACACCCTTTCTCGATTAAAATTTCGGAGGTACACAACATGGCAAATTACTTACTCGTCGAACCGCACGAGCATACGCGAAAGACATTGGCTCGTCTGTTGATGAAAGAAGGAGAACTTATTTTTGAAGCGACCGAAGCGACGGAAGCGATTGAAATTTTAGAATCAAGCGACATCGACGTCGTCATCACTGAATTAAGGCTACCCCATACGGACGGGGTCGAACTGTTATCCTACGTGAAGAAAAAGTTCCCACTCATTCATCAAATCGTATTGACTGACTATACGCACACCCACACGTTGATTGCGGCCGTCAATTATGGGAACGTCAAGCGCATCATGACGAAACCGATGAAGATTGACGAGTATGTGATTCGCGTCATAAAAGATGTCGGTCAACAAGCCGTCAATATGAAGACGAACAAGTATCGAGTCGCGGACATGTTGACGGAGTTTCTAGATGACCTTGGAAATGCGTATTGTTTGTTTTATGAGAGCGGAGACTTGATCAGCTCTGAAAAACTCGTTGTCCCGTTCGAGTCCGAGGAGACGAACGAATTGAAACGTCTCGTCATCCCGACTCAATACGGAGAATTTATTTTGTATCAGTCACGGGATCGTTCTTCCCGAACTTGTGGGTAAAGAGTTGCGATACCCCAATCATCGTTAATCGAACGTACATGTAGGCGACTCCTAGTGTTAACACAGGATGTCGTCTATATTTTTTGAGGTTGGACGGATGGTAGAGCACTGGTCTGAAGAAATACCAGCGGGCGAGCGCCTTCCGGAAGCCACCTTCCTCTGTCTCGAGCGTTTGCGGCATCACTTGGAAATAATAACGCTTCTTCTCGAGCAGATTTTGGAGCGTCACTTCCTTCTCATTATGTTTTACCGCGGTGAAGGTGGCGCGTCGGATCACGCCACCTTGTTGAATGTATCGGATTGTCGGTTGCGTCTCTTCAAAACTGATTTGAGCGGGATTGATGCCGCCCGATGCCTCGTACGCTTCCATCCGCCAAAAGCGTGCCGCCTCGATGGAGCGGTCGTCAATCCGTTCCTCAGGGATTTGGAACAGATTTCGTTCGAATACCTTCACTTTAGAGAAAAAGTTGGTGTAAGTGCTATAAGCCTCTTCTGGGATGACGAGCGCTCCGACATCTTCATGATGTTGAAGGTAAAGCAGGCAACTCGTCAATAATCCTTCGGTCAACACCATATCCGAGTCAATGACATATAAGACGTCAACGTTTCGTTCACGGAGTTGGCCGATTGCCTCTTTACGAGCGATTCCACGCTCACCGTGGGGAAGTGATAGGATGATGAAACGGTCATCGTCTGCCGTCAACTCCCGCATGACGTCGACCGTTCGATCGGTCGAGCCGTCATCCGCAATCACACAAACAAAATCGGCCGTTTGCTGTTGGATGGACTGAATCGTTTCTCGAATGATTTCCTCGTTACAATACGTAGACATCGCGATTCCAATCATGATGTTCTCCCTTCCTGAATCAAGATTCCTAACTTTTGATTCAACCATTGTTCAAATGCCGCACCGGTGCGACTCCATTGAAGTGTCTTCGAGAATGCGTGAGCGTCACGACGGACGGTCTCATAGTGATCAAGGTCGTTCAAACAGCGTCGCATCTCAAGTGCGAGCGCCTCCGCTGTTTGTGCCATCGTCATATAACCGAGCTTTCCATACTGAACGGCATCTCGAAGTCCCGGAGCATCGTACACAATGGTCGGTGTTCCAACGGCAGCGGCCTCACTGACGGTCAAGCCCCAACCTTCGCGACGAGACGGGAAAAGAAGGGTTGTCGCTCGACTCATGCGTTCAAGCTTCTCTTCTTCACTGACAAATCCGAAATAGTGGATATCCGATCGTACCTCCTCAGGTGTGATCGGATCGAGTTGTTCGGCGATGTACGCCTCGTTCTTCTTCCCGATAATCCATAGTTGCGCAGTCGGGAAGTCGCGTTTGATGGAGACAAACGCCTTGACGGCATCGTTGATTCCTTTATACGCGGACATGCGCCCAACGTATAAAAACGTAGGATGTTCTTCTTTTGCAAGCCATTCTTCTTCTAGCCACGGTGTGAAGTTGAGCCCTTCCGGCAAAATCGTGATTTGTGACTCGGGAATTCCGACGGCGACCAAGTCATTTGCCGTCGACTGACTGACGGTCAAGACATCGCTTTGCCGATAGAGGCGCAGGCGACTCGTTTCTGTCCATGCCCCCACCCATGAAACGGGAGGCGGTAGGTTGATACGCCAAATTTCACGCGTCAATTGGTGGATGAAGAGAATACGTTTATGTGCCGGCACATAAAATGGCGTGAAGTAATGATGTGTGTTCATTTGGTCGAGGACGAGGTCGATTTCCTCTTCGTGCGCTTTGTAGTAGCGCCGTGCCTCTAAAATGCTCGTGATGTCTGTACCCGATCGAATATAACGAACGCCATCAATCCATTCTTCGTCCTCGCGTCCCTCAATATGAGGGGATAGGTGGATGATGTTGTAACGAGGAGCTACGTAAGATAGCATCTCATGCGTGAATACTTCTGCTCCTCCTGCTTTCGGATGTTTGATATCTCGCCAAGATAGACATAATAAAGTGGGTTTCATGACGATTCCTCCTTAAATTGTTGGCGTCGCTCAGAATGGAAGCGGAGACGAAGGAGCAGTGATCCTCCGAGTAAGACGACCGCTTGCGCCAAGAGCCACATCTCCATCGACTGACGGAATAGGAATAAGGCGATGAGAAAGACGAAAAGCAGTGCCCAATACCATCGCAAGTATCGCTTGTTCCGCAATATAAATTGCAACATCGCCTCGTACTGAACGATGATGATGCCGATATAGGTGAAAATCATATAACGTACGAAATACCCTGCCTCGTCGTATCCTTGCCCAAAGAAGATTGGTACGACCGATGGGATGATCAAGAAATACAATACTGTAATGATTCCAAGGGCTACTAATAACAAGCGGAATACGATGCGTTCGAATGATAGGAACGAATCTGTTTCGGCTGCTCGACTCAATCGTGGTAAGAGTACTTGGAAAATCGAGAGACAGACGAACAAGACGAGCTGACTAAAGCGTAGACTGACGGAGTAATCTCCGACTAACGATGGGAAGAACAAGGTGACGAGTAAACTATCGACCGAGAAGAAGAGCGTCATGACAATTTGCACATGAATGAGTTGGAACAAGCCATGAAACTGCTTGTCACCAGCCGTTTCTGGGAAATGCGTTTGCCAGATGCTAAGCCCATATGTGAGAATCATGCCGATTAAAATCCCGATCAAAGCGAGTGTAATATCAAGCTGTTCGAGAAAGATCCATGTGACGCCCACTTTCACAATCGCTTCGACGTAATAGGAAAGAGTGAGGGCATAAAACCGCTCATTTGCTTGTAAGACACCACGTCGGAATGACACGAGAATATGGAAAAATACTGTAACTGCAAGTAAAAAGAGGTTAATCCTAGATAAAGGAAGAATATATGGGATAAGTATAAAGAGTACACTGGATAAACCCATTGCGACGAGCAGGATGATCCGTTCGATATACCGATAGTCGGTCGCAATTTGTTGTCCCAAGTTTCGAGTAACGATCCATTGGACGGCGCTACCGATAATGAGTAGTAATCCGAGAAGAGCGAGATAAGCATTTAAGAGACCGTAGTCTTGACTCGTCAAACCACGGGCTAAAAAGAAGTGATAGGAATAGTTAATAATATTCAATAAGGCATCAAGGACGGGAAAAATGAGTAAAATCGAATAACGACTCATAACAGCTTTCATATCAACCACCTCTTTCAATTCGTCAATCCTTAAGGAGGACCATGTGATGGATAAAGGTAAAGTAGTGATTTTTACAGATCGACAACGAAACATTCCGTACGCTTCGTCTATCCCGCACTATGAGCTTATGATTTCTGAATCGAATCCATCTTCTGAACCAAAGATTTCACCAGAAATTCGTGCAATGAAAGATCATATTAAAGTATATGTGATTGATTATGTTGATTATGAAATCGGATTAACGATTGCTGCGGCGCTGCGCACCTATCATCCCCAGTCATCGATTTTATGGGTTGATGACGTTATTCGACATAGAGGGAACTTCCCCTTCAATCAATTGTTAGGGAATGGGATATTTAGAATATTCTATTATAGAGAAGAGTATGCAGATGAACTGTTAGCCGAAATTCAAAATGTTATTCATCCAGAATATGCTGTGAAAAAAGGGACTGTAGCCTTTATATTACCAATTTTCAATGAAGAGAAACGGTTTTCACATATTCATGCTTTTTTGACATCCCTTACCAAAATGATTGAACGAAATTACTTACATGGGTCGATTTATTTTGTAGATGATGCCTCTTCCGATCAATCGAAACACTTGTTACAGGAGTATCGGGATATCGTCATGAATGCGACGGACACGTTGTTCAAAATTGATTATTTGAAGATGTATGAGTTGAAGCAGAATACGAAAAAAGCAGGTCTCTTTATCGAGGGAATGACGCATATCTCGAGCGAATATTATGTGTTCGTCGATGCGGACAATTCGTTCAAAGTCGATGACATCGCTCAACTGTTGAGCATCGCAGAAAATGATTATTATGATATCGTCATCGGCACGAAAGATTTGACGATTGAAGATCGGAGTCTCGTCCGAAAATTCGTCAGTTTCGCAAAACGAACGATCACAAAACCGTTCCTACCAAAAGGGGTGTCGGACTCACAGACGGGTCTCAAAATCATTAATCGCCGGGCGATTCCGCGGTTACTTCCTTATTTGAGCGCAACGAGCGGGTTCGCCATCGATTTGGAGATGATGTATGCTGCCAAAAAAGAACGCCTTCGTGTCTATCAACAACCAGTGACCTGTATCGAACGGGAGGGGTCTCACGTCGATCTCGTGAAAGATTCCATCGCATTTTTGAAGACGATGGCACTTCTTTTACGCCGACAGCGGGCCGTCAGTCGAGCCAGACGATAACATCACATCACGTACAAAGCCCACGTCTCTTATTGGACGTGGGCTTTGTTTGTACTCATTTGTGTGTAATCGATTCGGCAATCGAAGAATCTGTCTCGGCATAGTCGATCGTGATGACGTCTCCGACGTGCAGTGCATCAAGGTGATTCCTTTTGCCGTCAACAATCGTCGAAGACGTGAGTATCACCTCTTGTAGCGCATACTGTTCTTCAGGGTCTTGGTCGGACGGAGCAATCAATAGTGTGTATCCTTCCCGGTCTTCAATCACACTTTTTTCATCATCAATCGTACAAGCACTAAGAATCATCATACAGCCTATCAACGTCGTGAGCGCTAGAGTCCGAATCATCATGCGTCATCCTTTCTTGCATCGATGTCGCATCCGACGAAGGAACGGCTCTTCTTGTCGCGCGTTCCAATAGAAGAGGAACGAAAGCGGTGTGGCGAGTAACAGGAGGACCATGCCTGCGAAGTACACGAGACGTAAGACAGCATTCACCTGTACGTCACTTTCGGAAGACATGTACAGTTGTGTCACGCCGTTCAATGCGACTTCACCACGCTGCGCCCCCTCATCTGTCAAGAGTTCAAACAGCGGGGACGGAGAGTCGTTTAACGTGAATCGACCGAGCGAATCTTCGTGAGAGACCGTTCGTTTCATGACGCTTCGTTTCACATCGAGGGATTCTGCTTCTGTATTTGCGAGTAGTGGACGTTCCGTCACTTCTTCGACGGTCACTTGATCGGTCAGGAGAAGGTGATCGTAGCGGACGACATTCAAGTTTTTCATCTCGAGTCTCCCGGCATTTTCAATATTTCCCCGTGCCCAAATATGAAGCTGCATCGAGGCGGTTCCTTCTGGCGGAATCAAAATCTGTTCATAGTGGTTCCATGTCGATTTACGATATTCTTCCACTTCGCTGATAAAGTCAGTCCCAATCACGCGACGTTCCTCGTCGAGATAGTACATCTTCACGTGACGATTTCGAATCTGTTCGCTTCGTGCGTCAAAAGCAACCAAATATTCTCGGTCTGGGAGTGCTTCGATTTGTTCCGATGCGAAGATGTACCAGTCACAAGAACAAGTCGGTTCGTAGGATGCGATAAACGTATCGTCTTCTACTGTCGATTCGAACATATCGTCTGTAATAGACACACAAGTCGCACACGTGGCGGCAGCCTCAGGCGTCGCAAGTGGTTCAGTCACCACAATCTCGTTCGGGTCGAACTTTCGTAAATCCTCCAGCTCGATTCGTGATGGCACGCGACTTTCCACAGCTAGTTCGAGCGTGTACGATCCCGGTTCCATCTCAAATGTATTCGGTGTCCAACGTTTCATAGTCGGGTGGACGCCGTCGAGTTCCTGAAGTTTGTACGGGAAATCACGACGCAAGGAATCATATGTGACCGTCTTCGACCCGATCTCGGTTTTTACATCAGGCAGTTGCCGCATCGCCGTGACATCGATTGTTTCTTCTTGGACGACATCTTCGTCCTGAAGGAGACGCAAGCGGACCGTCCCATCTGTCGACACAGGCGGTGTCAGATTGATATGGAATCGATAATTACCGGGTTCTGCCACATCAATCGTACGAGACAATGTGCCGGACGTGAGTGAGACACCTTTCCCGAAACTGAGCGACGGATAGTTACGCTCGGATTGGATTGTGCCGCTATAATCAAAGTCTTGTTCTCCTTCGAGCACCATGAACGTATTCGTTGGTGCTAGTACGTTTTCGAGAGATTGCTGTAAAGATGTCCATTCGTCTTCGGGCAAGAAGACGATATTTTGAATCGCGTTAAAACCGACTGTATTCTCAACGGTGATGGTCGTCTCTTCCGTACCGACATCATGTATCCCGAGCGGTACCCATTCAAGACGTGCGCCCGTTTGCCGAGTCGTTTCGACGATTTGCTTGTCATCGTTGATGGTGACATCAAGCTGTCCGCCACTCTGATTCATCAAGACACGAGCGAATCCGATATAGCGACCCGGCGGTGTCTCTTTTGTGATGGAGAACGTATTCGGGACCATATGCGACTCGAAGCTCTCGATTTGTACATCGTGAACCCACCAATACGTCTTTCGTTCTGGTTTTTGATAACTCAATAAGTCGATGCGCATCGTCTCGGCCGCTCGTGGTGTCACGTATTCCCCGCGAAGGTGAATCCCGTCTAAATTTCCGGAATCTCTTGGTGCCACGACGTAGGTTTGGTCGATTTCTTCTCCGGATGCGTCAAAGAAGCGAACTTTGACGTGCAAGCGGTCGACGCCTCGACCTGATGCGACGATATCGAACCGATACGCGTTATTCGGGAGTGCCGGCAACAGACCGGACTTCGCGACTTGCCAAATATAGTTCGGGTCTCCTTTTGCGACCTCCGCTTGTAGAAGTGGTAAATCGTTCGTCGAAGACAATGGATTTGGGGACAGGTCAACGATATCCGGATTATCCGCTTTAAAGAACGTCTCATCCTCAAGCATCGAATTGAATGAAGCGACTTGCTTTGTCGGTAAGTCGTCGAGCTCGTACGGTGGGGCATCGATGCGGGCAGAAGCGAAAGATAATCCGACGCCGTCTCCGAAATCAAGGTCGAACGCAGGGTCTTTCACGCCTTGCGTCTGTTGATACCAACGCCAGTCACTGTTCGCGAAAAGAGTCTTGCCCCACGTGAGAAACGGATTGGCGGAATCAATCGCTTCGAACGGCTTCCAGTAATAGTCGTCCGGAACCTGGCTGAGGAGCATATCTTTTTGCTCAATCATCTCAATCGTGTCATCTGGACGAATCCACTCAAAGTCGTCGCTATGTCGCTGTGTCGTGAATAGAATCGATTGCTTCCCTTGCTCATATCCAGGCAGTGTCCCATATGTGATGGATCGATCGATTCCGTAAGGCGTCACGATGAGCTGGGGCACGGTCCGGTCGGTGAGCGGGGCGACGACATCGAATAAGGTGAACAGTCCGACTTGTTTCGTCCGCAGTAAGTCACGTTGCGAGGCAAGCATCTCTAAGTTGAACTGTTGACGTTCCTCCATCCCTAAATATTCATCTCGATACGCGAACTGGTTGACACCGAACACTTTGATTAAGTTGCTCGCCTCGTCTGAACGTCCTGTGTCGAGGAGATACTGAAGGAGCGAAAACAGATAGCGAATCGCAGGCGTAGATCCTTCATGATGGAACACCGTGTTTTCGAGAGAACTATACACATGGAAGTCCCCAGTCGGTTTGACCGTCTCACCGAGTGCGGGGTTTTGATTCCATTTTGGTGTCGCAACGCCGGTGATCGGCTGCGTCATCTCATCGGCAACAGGGAACTGAAGCCATTTCCCTTCGACCTCATTTTGGACGGTCGCATATTCTTCAGGCACATCGACGGGCTTATAAAAACCTTCCATATAGACGGTACGATACGGATGAATAAAGAGTGTCAATGCAACAAAGCTGCCGATGAAAAGGATGCCGCGATAGAGCGGTCGGGGAATTGCCTTGGACTGTCTGGCATCGACAATTCCAATCCCAAGTGCGAGCAGTAGACTGTAACTTACGATCAACAGCCCGACAAGTTTATTTGGGTCACGGAACATTGGACCAATCAACGGTGTGTACGTGACGAGCGCGACGAATGCAGTTGCTACCCATTCATATGTCCCGGTCGCAAAGATGATCAGACCAACGCCGAGTAAGCCGAAGAACAAGTGAATCGGTCGTTTATAGCTACCGAGAAAACCGATTGCGATGAAGAAGAGCAAGACACCACCCGCTACCCAAAACGTCAACGGTAGTGTATGCAAGTCAAACATCGGCCACCAGTAACTGATTGTATAGAGTACGTTCTCGATGGACGAGTTGCGACTGAACAACATCAACGTCTCGGTGACGTTAATATTATGTTGGGATGCCTGTGCTCCGAATAGGATGGAACCGACATACATAAAGAACCAGTAGCCGTTGAACAAGATAAACACGAATCCGACTGCCGTGATGAGCCGGACGTAGTAGAAGAAAAACGATTTGAATGGCAATGTCTTCCGTTCCGTCCAAAGCGTTTTGAGTACGATGAGACCGAGCATGATGCCCATATAAATGGCTGAGAAGAAAAAGTAATGAATCCCGGCCGACATGAACATGAACGTCACAGACAATCCGATGGCATCAATCCAGATTCTCGGGGAAAGTCGTTTACCGAATGAGAAATCAGGGTCCAGCTGCTTTCGGAATTTTGGGTCGAACAAGTTGAAGAAGAGTAGGAGTGCGAACGGGAATAATGCATACCCGCATAAAAGGTAAATGTGTTGGATACGTGTGATGATCCATGGATTCAACGCATAAAATAGACCGGCGAGCGTGAATGTCATGAGCGTCATCAATTGAAAATGTTTCGTGATATAAATCGAATGGAGTCGTTTGACGAGCGCATACATGCTGAGCGCCGACATAACAAGCAACGATAAAATGAATGATTTGATCAAAAACGGTCCAGATGCACCAAACAATAGACTCAGTCCATAAAGAGGTGCGATAAAGACAAGTCGAGGAACGTTCAACAATGTCGTCGTGCTCCATCGCTCATTCCAGGCACCAAAAATCTCTTCGATATAACGGTCAGACGATAGACCGAAAGCGATATCGCTAAAGACGACCATTCCCGGAGAAAACAGCGGGTACGCATAGACGAATATGCATAACATCATAATCGTCAAGGCGATGAGATCGTAACGGTACGTATGCAGACCGTTTCGTAGAGTGGATAAGATGCGTTGCAAGCCCGATCTGCCTCCTTTCATAACGTATGTCATCTATTTCGCCAAACGTCGGACTATCCCTGTCTAATCAAAAAAGAGACAGCCGATTCCGGCTATCTCTTTACGACATGGAGTTAATAGATTGATGAAAACTCTTCCATCAAATTAAACGATATTGAGAAGGGGTCATTCCTGTTTTGTTTTTAAAGAGTTTACTGAAGTACTGCGGATATTCAAAACCTAGTGTGTAGGCAATTTCACTAACAGAATGTGAGGTACTAAGAAGCTCGTTTTTGGCTCTATCGATTAACATATAATGAATATGTTCTTGTGCACTTTTCCCTGTTTCTTGCTTCAACATATCAGACAGGTAATCAGGGGACATCCCTATTTTATCAGCACATTGTTTTACAGTTGGAAGACCTAGATCGCTAGCTTTCCCGGAATCAAACCAATCTATGAGGTGAGCTTCAAACATTGATACAAGATCACTATTGTGAGCTGTCCTAGTAATAAATTGTCGACTATAAAATCTTTGGGAATAATTGAACAGTAGCTCTAGCTGTGACACAATGACTTCTTTCGTGAATACATCAATATTACTTGAATATTCTTCTCGAATTTGGTCAACTAATGCACTGATGATACTTTTTTCTTTTTCGGATAAATGGAGAGCTTCATGAACATTGTAGTGGAAAAAGGTATACTCAGACATTTTTTTTGCTAGTTTACTGTGACGTATCAGTTCTGGATGAAAGATCAACGCCCATCCGGAAGAGGTTGTATCATCAGTACTACTCATAGCTTGGTTGGGTCCGACGAACATCATTGACCCTTCACTAAAATCGTAAGTGTTTCTGCCATATTTCAACTGTCCGCAAGGGAAATCTTTTACACTTACCATATAAAAATCAAAAACTGCTAGTCCATCATTCTTTTCATTTGCACCTTCTTGAGGTTGAACATCCTCCCAATTGAAAATACTAATATGAGGATGTTTAGGCGGAGCTAGTCCAAGAAGCTTATGCATTTTACTTATTGATTCGATCCTAACAGTATTCATAATAATTCTCCTGATATGATTTATTTTTTCTTAAAATTCAATTCAAACGATTTTTAACATGGAGACTACCCATATTTATTATTGTGCCAGTTCCTTTAGTAAAGTATCAGCTACTAATTTTCCAAGTTGATCACATGCTCTAGGACTATCCCCGGAGTAGAGTTTTCGATCAACATGTACTGCGCCTTCAACTTTTTTATTAATAAAACTCAAACCTTGTTCAGAAAGTTTTTCACCTTGATACCAAGGTAGTTTTCCAGGCAAATATCCTAATGAAGGTGATTGTCTGTCAACACTGTCTGGGAAAATAGCCATCTTATAACCTCTGTATGGGTGAGGATCACTCGTATTTACTGATGCAGCCAAGAGTGCAGCCGGACCGTGGCAAACAGTGACCATATAACGGTCAGATTGATGAATCCAACGTATGAGTTTCCCAACATGTTCATTCGTTGGTAAACCAACCATCGAACCATGACCACCCGGTAAAAAGAGCGCTACATAGGGGGAGTCATCATTTAAGTCTCCGCGACCAACCATATCTTGAAGTGAGAGTGGTTGATCAAATTTCGATTTCTTTTCTCTCATAAATGCGAGAACTGCATGATCTTTTCGTGGGATCGACCATTGTTCTAGAACTGCAGATGAACCTGTTGGCGTCACTACATCAAAATCAAATCCTGCATTCGTTAAATGCATCAATGGAACCGCAGTCTCTTGAACGTTATTTCCAGTAGAAAATAAAGAACCGTTTTCCATCTTGAAGTAGCGTTCTTCCGTACAGAGCACTAATATTTTTTTATTCCCTTTGTATTTCCCGGCAACACGTTTGTTATGCGTATAGCCACTTTTTTTATCCACACCTAACAGTATTCCGAGTGGTGAAGGAATAAATCCTCGACCATTTTTTTCTTTAGTTGGGGCAATTCCTAGCGCTTTCTTTACAACTGTTGCCATTGCGACTCCTCCTTGATTATAAATCGTATGATTTTCTCATATACTCTACAAATTGCTCATCTGTTTCACTTGAGTATCGATTTCCCAATGTTGCTCTCGCATCATTTCCGGATATATAGCGCAACTGGTCGCTACCATCTGTTGCTGCTTCCCAAATAACATCCGCTACTTCTTGAGGGTTTTGGTTTCTAGAAGTATCCATATTGGACATTGCTTCTATGAATGACTCTATAAGTGGTTGATATTCCTCTAGACTTTCATCATTTGAAAAAACAAAAGATCTTCCGCTAAAATCTGTATTCACTCCACCTGGTTCAATGAGTTTGACCCGAACACCAAAAAGGCGTACTTCAAAATGTAATGCCTCGGAAAGTCCCTCGACAGCCCATTTTGAACCATGGTATAGAGAACCAAAAGGGAATGCCATTCGTCCTCCGATGGATGATACGTTTACTATTGTTCCATCTTTGTGTTCTCGCATGATAGGTAGTACTTCTTTAATGACTTCAGCTAATCCAAATAGATTTACATCAAATTGTCTTCTTAATACATCCATCGATGTAGCCTCTAGAGGACCATAAGCGCCATAACCTGCGTTGTTAATCAAAACATCTATTTTTCCAAAATGTTCTACTGTTTCTTTAACTGCACGCTTAATTGATTCTGAATCAAGTAAATCAAGCTTTGTGACAAGAACACCATCTCCTTCAAGGTCGGTGCCATCTTGTGTGTTTCTCATTGTAGCCACTACATTCCAACCTTCACCCTTGAAACGCTTCGCCGTCGCCTTCCCAATACCACTTGACGCACCTGTAATGAACACTGTTTTTTTCATATAAATCCTCCTTTTAAAAGTCCTATAACATTTCTTTTTATAAAATATTTTCAAAATGACATTTATTTATTCATATTATAATTTAGAAAAAAGTATGGCGTCTTATACGAATCTGATGAACTTCAATACAAATCCAGAATTTCAAATGATTTTCTGTACAACAAAAAGACGCTAATTCTCGAAACGTAAAGAGAATCAACGTCTTTTTAGACATGCTGCAATCACTTTTTCGTACCAGTCCAAAAACTCGTTCACATAGGGCGAAGCAGTGCGCGAACGGGGCTTCCGTCGCCTTCGACAATCGGGAGAGGGACGGCGTTCAAGTCATAATCTCCCGGTAAGATGTCGTCTAGGACGAGCCCTTCTAATATATGGACGCCATTTCGTGCTAACGCATGATGGGCGCTCATCTCTTTGCTGTCAATCGCATCAACGGATGGCAAATCGAGTCCAATCAAGAAAATCCCTAGTTCCCCGAGGCGATCGGCAAGAGACGGCGTCAGTTCAGGAATCGTCTCTGGAAAGACGCGTTTATCTGGCCAACCATCTGTCTTCAAAATGAGACGTTCGACCCCGGTCAAGTCATGACCGTCCAAGTCAGAAGCTTCAATTTTAGACTTATGCGGCAGATGAATGACGCGTGCCGGACCAATATAGAGGGAAGGGTCGAGATTGATGACGCGTTTTCCGTGATCATCGAAGTGGAAAGGTGCATCGATATGTGTCCCGACGTGTAAACTCATCGTCACTTTCCCGACATTGACCGAACCGCTCTGTGCCATCGGCCAAGCAATCTCGTACGAAAACTTCGTGTCTCCCGGCCATGTCGTCACGTCGGCATGAAGCGGTTGTGATACATCAATCCATGTCATTTCGTTCAGCTCCTCTTATAGTGATGTCCGGACCGTCCAAAGCTCAGGGAAGAAACGATGGTCAAGCACGCGGCGTAAGTAGTTCACGCCAGACGAACCGCCTGTCCCCATTTTCTGTCCGATGATTCGTTCCACAGTACTCATATGGTTGAAGCGCCACATCTGTTGCTGGCTACCGATATCGAGTAGCTTTTCACCTAATTCATATAAATCCCAATACGTCTCGACGTCTCGATAGACCTCGACCCACGCCTTCTCGACACTCTCGTTCCATTCCCAATCCTGTGTGACATCTCGTTCGAGCACGCTCGCATCAATCGACAGACCACGCCGATGCATTTCACGGACGGTCACATCATAAATGCTAGGGGCTTGAAGCGAGCCTTCGAGCAGTGGATACAGCTTTTCATCATGCGCATAAACACTGAGTGTGCGCGCGTTTTTAAAACCGAGCGCAAATTCGATTTGTCGGTTCTGGTAGGACTGAAAACCGGATGAAGAGCCGAGCTCGTCCCGGAACTCCAAATACTCTGCCGGAGTCAACGTCGCAAGGACGCCCCATGATTGGATCAGTTGCTGCTGAATCTTCGAGACACGGGCGAGCATCTTGAATGAGCGCTCGAGTTCCCCGTTCATGATAGCGGTTGTGGCCGCCGTCAATTCATGCAAGATGAGCTTCATCCATAACTCACTCGTCTGATGGATGATGATAAACAACATCTCATCATGGTGGTCGGAAAGACGATGCTGACTCGACAAAATTGGGTCGAGCTGAAGGTAGTCACCGTACGACATGTCTTTCGAGAAGTCGGTTTGAATCGTTTTTTCCACTTTATGTTCCATACGTTCACTCATGTCGGTTCCCCCTTATGCGACTACTTCACGGACGTTCTCGAACGCCTCATATTCTTTGTCATCCATGATTTTCTTCAACGTTACAATCACGTCATACACATCGGTGAACGTGTTATACAGTGCGACCGGTGCGAGACGAATGATATTCGGTGCCCGGAAATCTGGGATGATATGATGTTTCTTCAATGCTTTACAGATGCGTGCCGCCTCTGGGTGCTCAAGGCTCAAATGGGCACCGCGTTGACGTGTGTCCGTCGGGCTGCCGATAAAGAATCCGTGTGGTGCCAGCATGTCTTCGATCAAATCTATCATATACGTCGTGAGTGCGAGCGATTTTTGACGAATCGCTTCCATTCCGACCTCATTAAACATCTCGAGAGCGCCAAGTTGCGGAGCGAGACTCATGACGTGTGGCGTCCCGATTTGGAACGCACCGGCATGCTCAGCCGGTGTCATCGTATGGTCCATATCAAACTGTTTGTCTTTGCGTGAACCGAACCATCCAGCGAGTCCCGGTGCCGTGCCGAAGTGACGTTCATGTACGAATAAACCGCCTACCGTTCCTGGACCACCGTTCAAATGTTTGTAGTTGCACCAGTAAGCGAAGTCGACACCCCATTCATGGAAGTCGTGAGGGATGGCGCCGACGGAGTGACAAGCATCGAATCCAATTAAAATATCGCGTTCGTGCGCAGCTTTCGCTAGGCGAGGCATATCTAAAATTTGACCACTCCGATACAGGACGGTCGGTAACACGATGAGCGCAATCTCGTCGGTCATTGCGGCAATCAAATCGTCCTCTACTAAGAAGCGCCCGTCCGGACTGTCTACTTGAACGAGATGTTCTGATGGGTCGAGCCCGCGTAGTTCGAGCTGACTCTTCAAAGCATAAATATCAGACGGGAAGGTGAGGGCGTCTGCCAAAATCTTCGTACGCTTGCCTTCTGGCTTAAAGAAAGAGGCGACGAGTTGATGCAAGTTCACCGTCGTCGAACCGGTGACCATAACTTCTTCCGGCTTTCCACCGATGAGCGGCGCATTCAGTTCGGCCAACTCTTCGGACAAGTTGAACCAAGGGTGACGCCCCGACATCCAACCGTCAATCCCGAGCTCTTTCCAGTCTGCAAGCGATTCAAGGAGCGTGCGCTCGGCTCGTTTTGATAAGAGACCGAGTGAATTCCCATCCATATAGATCCCGTCTTCCGGTAAATAAAACTCTTCCCGATACGATGCGAGCGGGTCTTGTTTGTCTAGTTGTTGTGCGTAAGCACGTGTGAAATCTTTCATGTCCCCATTTTCCCCCTTTTAAAGCTGTGTACGTTGTCAAAATCGTAGCAATCGGACATAAGGAAGTCAATAAACAACGAGGTGGCGACGACTCAAACAAAAACCGCTCAAGCATGATCTTGAGCGGTGAAGAATGCGCCTTACTTTATTTTTCGTACATTCTCTTGTCGGAGTAACTTGAATAGTGTGAAGACCATCAAGAGAAGAATAATCGTAAAGGGCAAGGCAGAAATCAACGACGCAGTTTGAAGTCCTTCTAAGCCACTCGCAATCAATAGGACGGCAGCGATTCCTCCTAATAGAACACCCCAGGCGATTCGAACAGGGAGGGGAGGGTTTAGACTTCCGTTTGTCGTCATACTACTGATAATGTAGGTGGCGGAATCGGCCGACGTGATTAAGAACGTCAAAATTAATAGAATCGACAAGACGGACAGGATGAAACTGAACGGGAGCTCGGCAAACGTCACAAACAAAGCGCTCGTCACATCCGCATTGACGGCTTCGGCAATCGACGTCCCTTCGAATAAATCTAGATGTAGGGCAGTGCCACCGAATACGGCAATCCATAAGAGTGCGATGAACGGAGGAACGATGAGGACACCGACGATGAATTCACGGATGGTCCGTCCTCGTGAGACACGTGCGACGAACGCTCCGACGAACGGTGACCAGGCGATGGCCCATGCCCAGTAAAAGATGGTCCAATCCTGTACCCATGTCCCTTGCTGATACGGTTGTAACCGAAGACTATAACGAATGAAATTTTGTAAGTAGTCACCTAAGCCAAGGGTGAGGGTTTCTAAAATGAAGATGGTTGGACCGGCAAAGAAGACAAAGACCATCAAGACGAGGGCGGTCCCTAAATTGATATTACTCAACCATTTGATGCCACGATCGAGCCCAGTCGTCGTCGATGTTAAAAAGAGAGCAGTCAAGACGACGATGATGGCGACTTGCATCCAAGCGGTGTTTGGGAGCCCGAACACACTGTTTAGGCCACCGTTGATTTGAAGAACACCTAAACCAAGTGACGTCGCGACACCCATGACAGTGGCGATGACCGCTAAAATATCAATCGTCTGGTTCAATGGTTGTTTGTACGGTCGTTCTTTGATAAGCGGTGAGAGGCTAGTCGAGATGAGTCCATCCGCATTACGACGGAACTGGAAGTAGGCGATGATCAGTCCGACAATCGCAAAGACGGACCATTGACTGACACCCCAATGGAAGAACGAATAAGCCATCGCAAGACGTGCTCCCTCAACCGTCAGTGCTTCCGTATCCGCGTACGGTGGCGTAAAGAAATGACTCATCGGCTCGGCAACACCCCAAAAGACGAGTCCGACACCGAATCCAGCGGAGAATAACATGCCGATCCAGGTGAAGAACGGATATTGTGGACGATCGTCATCCTTTCCGAGACGGATTTTTCCGTATTTACTGAACGCTAAAAAGATTAAAAAGAGCACAAACAAGAAGACGGATAGTAAATAGAACCAACCGAACGAGCGAGTCGTAAAGTTGAAAATGGATCCTGCGATCGAAGCAAACGTGGTTGGAGCGATGGCTCCGAATAGAACGAGTAAGGCGATTAAACTTGCTGAAATGTAAAAGACGCGATTCAAACGTGGCTTTTGTGTAGAATCTTTCATAGATGTCTCCTTTCAAAAAATATTATGTAGCACTAATAAACCGTTCCCTAATCTCCACATTGCAAACAGGAAGCGCGTTTAATCGTGTTTTGTGGAGTTGAATCGGGAAAAGAAACAAAGAGGAGGGAATGCTATGAAATTGATTGCCATTGATTTAGATGGAACGCTGTTATCGCGCACCGGTGTGATTACAGAGGCGAACCAGGAAGCGATTCGTCGTCGGCAAGAGGATGGTGATATCGTCGCGATTTGTTCAGGACGCTCCATCCATGATATCGAGGAACTGTTGAAGAGAAGTGACCTCGTCTGTCCGATTTTGTCAGGTAACGGAGCAATCGGCTTTTATGAGAACGAGCGAATTTACTATCATGCGATGGACCAAACAGTTGTAGACGAGCTATGGGAGATTGCGAAGGCGGACGATGCGTACGTCGAATTTTATACAAATGCGGGAGTGAAGGTGCTCCGTTCGGGAAGCGACTTACTAAAGCGGGAACTTGATGAAGTATTGCCGCATGATCAATCGTTCACCCGCGAGTGGGCAGAACGTGAGATTGAGATTCAAAATGAGCAATTCGGTCTGACGTATATGGATTCGATGGAAGACATCGACTTTGCACGAGATGAGGTGTACAAGGTGTTTGTCTACTCGTTCGATCGCCAAAAGCTACATCGTTTGCGCAAAATCTATGAACCACGGAACGATATTTTAATTACCACGGCGGGGTGGACGAAAATTGAGATTGGACACCCACATGCGAGTAAAGGGGCAGCATTAAAACAGCTAGCGGAACATTATCAGATTTCGATGCGTGATGTCGTCGCAGTCGGAGACAATTTGAACGATGTGTCGATGTTTGAAGTGGCAGAGACGAGGATTGCGATGGGGAATGCTGTGGACCCGCTAAAAGATTTGAGCACACATATTACAAAAGATGTGGAAGAGGACGGGGTCGCTTACGCCCTGACGCATTATGTGTAAACAGGATTATGGAGAAATCGTGAACGAGGGTTGAACCACGCTTAAAACGGATATTGTATACATGTAACCATTCACTTTCTGAAATGAGTCGGGGAACGGGTAGGCACTTTCGTCACCTGTAGCTGATGGCAGAAGGCGGATGGGAAAGTCCATGTGAACGTGAATCGTGTATTCCAAACGATGATGCGTCGGCCTCTGCTTGCCATCCGAGCAAGCATACCAGACAGACTGTTTGTATAAGGAATTCCACATGATCCGCGTCAGAAGTGGACATCATAGGTGCCAAGTCCTGCCGTGCCCATTCAATCAAAACGGTCTACGAGTCACTTGTTCGATTTCATTTCGTTTGATGGAAGACGACTAGTGAGCCAATAGACAACGAACCGATTCGAATGATGCGTCACGCTGGCTTGGACATCTCTAGTCGAACCAAATCATAGATGGGACGGTCAATCGAGCGGGGCTTGGTTGGATGAAAGTCCGGGGACTAGAGAATCAAGAAAAGCGCCGAGTGAGGGCGCTTTTCTTGTGGTATCCTATGGGAGGAATGCAATCGATGGAGGGATGACATGCCAAAGCTATATTGGTTCGGGACGTTCCTTAGTGGAATGATTCTGTTGACGACGGGAACGATGGAAGGTCTTTATCGCCTACTCCCGATCGGGCTGATGGCCATCGCGGTCATCGGCTATCTCATACAGACTCGATTCGAGCAAAAGAAGCGGCGCCCTTGATTGGGTGCCGCTTCTCTTTATAGGGATTCGAGTAAACGTGTCATCACGTCATCGATTTCTATTTGCAGTGCATCGACTTGTTGCTGTAGCGCCATCAACTCATCAAGGTCGTTCAATTCGTTCATCTGCTCAAGCAATGCCCGGTGTTCCGTCTCTAATTGGGTCAAATGCACTTCCTCATCAATCGTAGCTGATGCAGATGTCGTCTGCTTCACCGATTTGGATGGTTTGACGGGTTCCGTTTTTGATTCCTCTTTCGGTTGTTGTCCCCGTTTTTCGAGGGCATAGGCGACGTTGCCTTCAAATCGTGTCATCGTCCCGTCAAGCCAATACGTGATCGGGAACAGCTTATTTAAGAAGTAACGATCGTGGGAGACGGTGACGACCGTTCCAGGGAATCGTTCGAGCGCTTCTTCAAGCGCCTCTCTCGATTCGATATCGAGGTGGTTCGTCGGCTCGTCTAGGACGAGGACATTGATTTCTTCATGGACGAGGATGGCGAGCATGAGTCGCATCTTCTCACCACCGCTCAAATTTGAGACAGGTTTAAACACGCTCGGTCCGTAGAACAAAAACTGGGCGAGGAGGTGTCTCGCTTTTCCTTCATCGACTGCAATCCGGTCTCGGAATGCTTCGATCAACCGATGTGATTCATCGAACGTGATATGTTGCGACAAATAGCCGATTTTGGCTTGGTCGGCGCGCCTTACGGTTCCGGTTTGCGGCATGACTTCACCGAGTAACATCTTCAAAAGTGAAGATTTCCCACTCCCGTTCGGTCCGACGATGGCGACACGTTCCCCATGCCCTGTATAAAAGTGCACGTCTTCAAATAAGGGACGGTCATAGACGAGTGTCACATCACTCACTTCGAAGACGTCACGTCCGGTCCGACCGTTCGTCGTGAAGTGGATGTTCGGTTGGTCGGCTTCGAGTTGTGGTTTCTTTATTCGTTCAATCCGTTCGAGTGCCTTTTCCATCGATTTGGCGCGACGATAAAATTTTTCGTTCGGTGGATGACCTTCGTTGGCCCATTGGCGCAATTGCCGAATCGTTTCTTTCATCTTTTTAATCTTCTTTTGTTGCTCGGTATACGCATGGAACTGGTCGAGTAGCTGCTTTTCTTTTTGTGCGACGAAATCCGTATAGTTGCCAGGATAACTCGTCAATTCCCCGTCTTCACATTCGACGATTCGCGTAGCAACCGCATCTAAGAAGACTCGGTCATGAGAGACGATGAGGAGCGCAGAGGCGTAATCCTGTAAATAGGATTCGAGCCACGTCATCGCTTCTAAATCCAAATGGTTCGTTGGTTCATCTAAAATGAGTAGCTCCGGCTCTTGAAGAAGCGCCAAGGCGAGACCGATTTTCGTTCGTTCCCCACCGCTCAACGTATCGAACGGTTGGTCCACGAATGAGGTCAGCTTTAGCCCGTCGATCATCGCACTGATTTTTGATTCGTAGACGTATCCGCCCGCATGTTCGAATTGTGCTTGGACGGTACCATACGATTCGAGAAGACGTTCGAGTTGTTCAGACGTCGCCATCTCCTGCTCGAGACGAGACATCTTCTCGCGAAGACTAAGCACGCCCTCGAAGGCAGTAAGGAGCACGTCGCGTCCGCTATGACCGGGATAGTCGGGAAGTTGGACTAAATAGCCGATGGAGAGTCGCTGCCGACGGTAAATTGTGCCGGCATCATGCTCTTCAGAGCCGACAATCATGCGTAACAGCGTCGTTTTGCCACTTCCGTTTCGGCCGACGAGCCCGACTCGTTCATTTTCGTTTATCAATAAATTCGTATCTGTGAGAACGGCGTGACCGCCATATTGTTTTTGAATGTGTTGAAGATCAATCAACATAATAGGTTCCTCCTAAGTTAGGGCCTATCAAAAAAACCGAGCGCAAAGAAGCGCTCGGTTTAGAGAGAGAGGCGCTTTGTCGTATATTCAGCAATGTCTAAAAAAGGACAGACGGGTCCCTTGATTAAGCGACATCGTGAAAAATCGCACGCAAAATGTACAAATGTTCAGTTGTCCAATGCGTACGTCCGACAAATTTCACCTTTCTCCCTCCTTTCCATTTATCTATGTCTTGATTGTAAGCGTTTTTCATACAGCTGACAACGAAAATAGAGGAAATCGAAGCGATGACGTCGTATATAGTCGCCATTGAGGGGGACGAGAGCATGAGGAAAGAATGGTTAGGGGCACTCAGTTTAACACTTGCGGCGAGTATATGGGGCGGGATGTATGTGGTCAGTAAGTATGCGCTCGCTTATATCGAACCGTTTACGTTCGTCTGGTTACGATATGCGGTCGCATTTACCGTGTTATTCGTTGTCTGGCTTCGGTTTGGACGGGAATCGATTCGGCGGACGGATTGGAAATGGATCGGACTCGTAGGTGTCATCGGGTATGTCGCCTCGATTTCGTTTCAATTTATCGGGACGAAGCTATCGGATGCGCATACCGGATCTCTCGTGACCGCAGCGACGCCGGCGTTCATGGTTTTATTCGCTCGAATTTTGTTGAAGGAACGATTGACCCCAGTCAAAATCGGGGCGCTCGGACTGGCGACGGTCGGTGTTCTCATTGTGGTTGGTTGGGAAGGGGAAGGGACGTATCGCTTAGGTAGTTTTATACTCGTATTAGCCGCCGTGACGTGGGCGCTCATGTCTATCTATGTAAAAATCGGAACACAGACTTTATCGACGTTGACGCTCACGACGTTTGCGATTGGAGTCGCCTGGTTGTTGATGACCCCTTTGATGAGTATGGAGGTCATGCAAAACGGCTTTCCGGAATTGAATGGTGTCCTTTGGCTCAGTGTCCTGTATATCGGTATCGTATCGACGGCAGGGGCGTTCTTCTTTTGGAACAAAGGGCTTGAGTTGATGGATGCGAGTGTCGGGTCACTCTTTTTCTTCTTTCAACCATTGGTCGGAGGGACGCTCGGATGGCTCGTCTTGAATGAGACGCTTCATCTGAATTTCTTTATTGGTGCCGGTTGTATCATGACGGCCGTGACGTGGTCGACGCTCGCAGAACGACGACAACAGCTGCCCATTTCAGAACGCAATCTTTAATCAAAACGGTCGCCCTCTAAAAATCGGGGCGACCGTTTTTGATTAAAAGCCGTGATGATCGAGCTTGTCTTGTTCGCGTTTCATTTCGAGTTGGAGACGTTGGATGGCAAGTTTCTCTTCCTCAATTTTTAGGCGACGCTCTTCGACACTGGCTTTTTTCATCTTGATTATTGTATCTGAACCAATTGCTGTAACAACGATGACCATAACCATAATAAAAACCATAGATTCTCCTCCTTATTAAGAGAATAAATTCGCAACAAGTCGCTGTGTCTCGAGGGCGACACGACCGTCTGTTTGAATCGGCGTATCATCGATGAGCGCAGAAAGGAAGTGGTCGATTGCCCCTTGGAATCCTCGCTGGGTGAGTGTCGTGTCCCACGATCCAAATGTTTCGACTTCATGTCGTCCATCTTTGAAGCGATGTAATGAGATCATCTCATCCACAGACAATCGTTCTCCGTTACGAACGATGGAGACGTGCTCATGGTTCGCGCCGGCCGAGCGATGCATCGATGTCGTGTGCATCCCATGCTCATCTTGCCAAACGTGGCGGGCGAAGCGGAGTTCCTGTTTGGCATTGACCTCGACTTGACCAGAAACAAGTCGAAGCTCGTTTCCGGCGAGAAAGCGTAACGTATCGACGACATGTAGATAGTCGTCAAGTAGCGTGAACGTCACATCATGAGGACCGATGCCGTCCTCTCGATGTTTCACCACATCAATCATATGCGCAGGTGACTCCTGTTGGAGACGTTTGTACATCGGGGCGAAGCGTCGATTGAATCCGACCATCAACTTGCGACCGAGCCGTTCGGCTTGCTCGACGAGTTGTTCCGCCTCATCCAATGTTGCTGCGAGCGGCTTATCGACATACACGTCGATTCCGCGCTCTAGTAAATACGATACGACGTCATAATGGGTTTCAGTCGAACTATGTACGAAGGCCGCATCGACCGATGAGGTGAGTTCACTTAGCGTATCGAACGAGGTCATCCGATACGTTTGGCAAATGCTCTCCCGTTTAGATTTATTCGGAGAAAAGGCACCGACCACGTCAACACGTGGGTGGTTCGCGAGGATCGGTACATACGCTTTTTGGGCAATGTTACCAAGTCCGACGATACCGATTTTAAGTTTTCCCATCCTATCCACTCCTTTGGTCCATCATAACAAAAAAAACCGGACGGCAGATGCGTCCGGTTAGGGAATTATAAACTCGCACTTAAGACCATTTCACCTTGTGGTGTCTCGTTTCCGCGATTCGGTTCTTTCGTGACGGCGACCGTATCCCAGTCGACGTCGACTTCATCCGAGTCGAGCGTATAGATGACGGTCCCGTTGCCTTTGTCGTCTGTGACGAAGGCGCCGGTCGGGATTGGGGCGTTATCTTTTAAGAGCCACACTTGGTACACTTCATTGTCGTCGAGTGAGGCTAAGCCGTTCGTTTGGACAATCAATTGAGTCGTACCGCCTTGCTCTGCAAGATAAGCGGTCCCTTCCGATTCACCCTCAAGTGGAATCGTTTCGGTCAATGCGATGCCAGGTGAGTCGGGTTGATTGGTGAGTAAATACCCGTTTCCAATCAAAGAGAGAAGGAGCGCTGCCGCGAGTGTGACCATTCCCCAGACAGGTACTTTCCGTTCTCGTTTTGTTTTGAAAGGTGTGACAGGTGGAACGGGATCAGATGTCACAGAAGATGTTACAGGTTCATTGTCTTCTTCTTCGAATACACGATCGAGGACACGTGCTTTCATGCCTCGGGGTGGTTCAATCGGAGTAGACAAGAACGCGACGCCACCGACGAGTGCTTCGAGTTGTTCGAGCTCTTCTTGACAATCTTTACACGAAGCCAGATGTTGTTCAAATTTCGCTCGCTCATCTTCTGATAGATGTTGGTTGAAATAGTCAATCAATTGGTCGCATGCGTTCATTGTTCTACCTCCTTTCCGATGAATTCATGGGATAACTGTTTCCTCAGTTGCTTCAGCGCTAGTCGGACCCTTCCTTTCACTGTACCAAGCGGGATGCCACATGCATCAGCAATCTTTTGCTGACTTAATCCTTGGAAGTACATGAGTCGGACGACTTGCTGTTGTTCGGCCGGAAGTGTCGCCATGGCCGTCTCGATTTGAGCGCGTTCTTCTTGCCATTCCACTTCTTTTTCAACGGATGGTGAGTCAGAAGGGATAGCCTCGGCGTAAGATTCATCTAATTGTAAATCAGGTTTACGCTTTCGAATCAAGTCGATGGCCACGTGGCGGCTCATCGTAAAGAGCCAAGACCTGAATTTGCCTTTCGAGTCATCATAGACGCCACCGCCGCGCCACAACTTGATAAATACTTCTTGCATGGCTTCTTCGGCTAAATCGCGATCCTTTGTCAGCTGTAGAACAAAGGCGTATAAAATTCGCTCATACCGATCATACAATATTTCGAGCGCTTCTTTGTCCTTTTGTCGGACACGCTCGTATAATTCTAAGTCAGTCATAACATACTCCTTTGCGCAGAAGGGATGTCCCTTGTATTGATCTAACGGACAAAATAGAAAAATGGATGACTATTTTGTGTGACTATTTATTGAACATGTTGATGATTGGCTTGGAAGTCTCGTATAAATGAACAATCGTAATTTCTCTGAAAAGGTATAGGTGATGGCGCTCAGCCCTACCGCTGTCACGAGCATCAATCCGATAGCGATCAAGGGAGAACTGACCGTTATCCAAAAGAAATAGGATCGAATGCCGAGTAGAAAAGCGAAAACAATGAAAAATCCTGTAATCAGGCTACTCACTTGGCAATATACTTGAAAGATACGTTGAATCATAAGATGCCTCCTCTGTTTCATTGTACTATAGGAGAAAGAGAAAACGATAAGGAGACGATACGATGAAGCGATTTACGAATGAAGGAAACATACTCATTTGTTTTGACTTTGATGAGACTTATTTTCCTCATGCATGTACGCCAGCTCAATTGGCATCCGTGCGTCGTCTTGAAGATTTTCTAGAGCGACATTCCTCCAAATTTTCGACAATGTGGGTGACGGGAAGCTCTCTAACGTCATTACATGAAAAAGTAAAAAGGGCGAATCTTCGCTTTTGGCCACATCGAATTGCTTCGAGTCTTGGGACGGAGCTCTATCGAATCGATGCGGACGGGACGTTTTTTGAAGATAGGATGTATCAACAGTCGTTCCCGAGCGATTTTGTGTCTCGTGTGGAACGCATCGTAGCACAAGTCGAACAAATGAGGATCGGTCTGGAAGAACAGCCAGGGAATGGGACAAGTCCTTGGATTCGGAGTTATTACATACGCCATCAACAATGGAAATGGAGAGAAGGCGTCCAAGTGCTAGCTGATGAAGAGGGCATTGCCGTCAATATGAGTCGATGCAATCCGAAAGCGGGTGACCCTGCTGATGCATTCGATGTCGATTTTTATCCGAAGCATGCGGGGAAAGTATCAAGCCTAGAATATGTATACGCCACTGCTTCCTTTTTACGAGAAGATACGTACGCTTTTGGTGACAGTGGGAACGACATTGGCATGTTGAAACATGTGGGGAACGGATATTTAGTGAACAATGCAACCGAACAAGCAAAACGAATGTATTCAAAGGTGACAACAAAATCTTATGCGGAAGGTATTTTAGATGTGCTAGAAACGGATGTTTCTTCTTTCATATGATGCAAAATTTGTTCTAACGAACGCATAAGGGTTGCACGCACTGTTTCTGTATGAGGTTCGAAGTTGAGGCGTTGTTGCCAGACGCGACAAAATAAGTCGGTTAAAGCCGCCTCAGCAGTCGCGGGATGATGATTTAAATGGAGCGCGTATCGATAGAGTAGATTTTCATAGCGAGCATATAAATGTTCTAGGGCTTGTCGATTCTTTAAACGGATTTGATCGATCAGGCGCTCGTCGAGTGTAGGAAGCATATGCAACTCCTTTCGCATGGAATGAGGATTCAACAGTAAAAAAGAATAAGGAACTTTACTTGGATAAAGCATCCTTTTTCTTATTTCACTAATTTGAGGTCATTCAAACAAAAGGATGTGAAAAACGGCAAACGAATATGCAACTACTTACCCATTCAAAACGTGTGATAGCAATTCGGACAAGTCTGTGCATCTCCTGGAGCACGTTTAAACGACGTTTTGCACTTCGGACAAGTGACGGTCTCACTCTGTTGATTAAACAAACTGCCACGGTTGAATAGAATATTGCGAAGGTTCGGTAACGCGAGTGCGGCGAAAATCATCGCGCCGAATAAAAAGACCGCTAAAATCAGTAACAAAACATAGGTCATGGTCTTCTTTCCTTTCTTGTTGAATTTCCTTCATCATAATCGAAATTTGAGTAAGCGAACAGCTTATCCATAGAAACAAGAACAAATGTTCTGTATAATGGAGTTAAAGGAGGGGAAAGCAGGATGAGAGAAGAATTGTTACGATGGATGCGTTCGGGTCTGGTCACGGAGATGGTATATGTGGATCGACATGGGGCGTTTTCAAAACGGCGGGTCAAATTGATTAAAATGCAAGGGGAACATGTCGTGGCGTGGGATTTGAATAAACGGGCTAGACGAACGTTTCGAATCGAACAAGTTCTTGCCTGTCTTCCTATCAACGAACGAGTGAGAAAGCGGAAGGTGGAGATTGGATGATTGCCTTACCGAAATTAGCTGCACCAGCCCGAAGAGCTCTGGCGTCAAAAGGAATCGAGTCCTTAAGTCAACTGTGTCACTATACGCGTCATGAGGTGGAAAATTGGCACGGAATCGGACCGAATGCCATCAACATCCTACAAATGGAGTTAACCAAACATCATCTCGCATTCAAAGAAGAGGAACCTAGTACGTGAAAGTGACGTCTAGGTTTTTTTCGTGAAGTGATTGCTTTTCATTGAAAACGGGAAGTAATATATTTGTCATCTCAATTGCCGTTAAAATCTAGTAACATGACGATAAGGTTTATACACCTAGCGACACCCATGAGAAAGGACGTACACAGCATGAGAACGAAACGTTTATCCGCCATTTTACAAAATGAGATGGATGACATGAAGCTTGATCCATGGGTGACCGGAGTCGAAACAGACTCCAGGAAGGTCAGTTCAGGGAATGTCTTTATTTGCATTCGCGGCTACACGGTCGATGGACACAAGTTTGCGGAAGACGCCGTGGCCAATGGTGCGAGTGCGGTCATCTCAGAATATCCACTCGATCTCGATGTACCGAATGTGGTTGTTGCCGATACGAAGCAGACGGCAGGAGCGGTTGCGAGTGTTTTTTATGACCATCCGTCTCATCGGATGCGCATATATGGTGTGACAGGAACGAATGGAAAAACAACAACAGCGACACTGACATACGATTTATTACGTCTTTCAGGACAACGCGCTGGAATCGTCAGTACGATTGGCGCTCGTTTTCTTAATCAGACGATTGAAACGGCCAATACGACTCCAGAAGCAGTCGTCTTACATCGTATTTTAGCGGATATGGTCGATGCTGGTGTCACGGATTGTGTGCTTGAAGTGTCATCACATGCATTGATGGAAGGCCGCGTGGCCGGAATCCATTTTCATGCAGCCGCCTTTACAAACTTGACGCATGATCATTTAGACTACCATCGTTCGATGGATGAATATGCCCGGGCGAAGGCGCGATTGTTTGAACAGGTAGAAGTGACGAATGGTGACGCGATCGTGTTAAATGCGGAAGACCAGGCTAGCCGAGTGATGGCTGAGTTTGCACCGACGCGCCGAGTCATTATGTATAGCACTAGAGAAGAAATAGAAGCCGATATTCAGGTCATTTGGCGAGAGGATACGGTTCTTGTTCATATGAAAGAATTTAAGCTAGAAGTACCCGTGCGATTTATGGGTGCGTTCAATGCGGCGAATTTGGCAGCAGCGATCGGACTCGTCTCAACATCTGATATGGCCCTTCGAAAGATTGTCTTGAATGTACCAGGACTGACGTTACCAAAAGGACGTCTCGAGCGCCTCGACACAGAGGATGCCGAAATCTATATCGATTATGCACACACCCCAGACGGTTTAGAGAAGTGTTTGTCCACGTTACAACAAGATGATGGGTCTCTCGTCGTCGTCTTAAGTGCGGCAGGAGACCGGGACCCGACGAAGCGTCAAGATATGGGGCGCATCGCGAGTCAATATTCGAACGAGGTCATCGTCACCGTACATGACGTCCGTATGGAGAACCCGAAACAAATCGTTGATGATTTAGTAAAAGGACTTCAGCCGAACGTGAATTACGTGACGTTTGAAGCGAGAGAAGATGCGCTTCGCCATGCCGCGATGCAAGCATTAAAAGGGAAGCGAGTCGTTGTCGTCGGTAAAGGACATGACCACGTCGAGCGAATCGGTCGACATTCGATTCCATTCAATGAATCGGATATTCTCTTGGAAGAATTGAAAAAACAAAAAGGGCAGGAACCTGCCGTTTAACAAAACGATGACGTTTGTCATCGTTTTTTAATGTGTGAAGACCATCAAAGAAGGCAATACATAATAGTGTAGTAGAATTGAAGGAGGAGAATAGACATGTCAGTTTTGTACAAAGAATTTACAAATGATGAAGAAGTCGTAACCGCCGTTCAATCGATGAAATCAAATGGGATAGATGAATCCAACATTTACGTCATCACACATGACGATGACAGAAGTAAACGTGTTGCGGACAACGCGGATGCGAACACCGTTTCTGCGAGTGACGTCGGCTTGGGGACAGCCGCTAAAAACATGTTCCGCAAAAAAGGGGACGAACTTCGCGCAGAGTTCCAAGAGCTCGGCTTCACGAAAGAAGAGTCGGAACGTTTAGAAGAAAAGTTAGATCAAGGAAAAGTGCTCGTCGTTGTGAAAGATGCACCGGCCGGCTTTACCATCTAATTCCACACCATGGAGAATAGAGAGAAAAAGAGGCTGAATCGCCAGAGCGATTCAGCCTTTTTTGATGTGCTTAGCGAAGACGGACAACGGTGCGACCGCTCAACTCGCCACGCATCATCGCTTCGGCGTGACGTGGGACGTCGTGTAACGGAATCTCATGGATCATGTCGTTCAACACTTTTGGATCAATGAGTTCCTCAAGGCGTTCCCATGCATTTGTACGGCGTGCCATCGGTTGCATGACCGAATCGATTCCAATCAGTTTCACCCCGCGTAGGATGAACGGATAGACGCTCGTCGGTAAATCTGCTCCTCCGACGAGACCGCATGCGGCGACCGCACCCTCGTAACGTGTTTGGCTTAAAATGTTGGCGAGGGTATTCCCGCCGACCGAATCGATGGCGGCATCAAAACGTTGTTTCGCCAGTGGACGAACCGGTCCTTCTAATTCGCTTCGGTCGATGATGGTCTCGACACCGAGTGAACGTAAGTAAGGTGAATCTGTTTTACCAGTAGAGGCGACGACGTGATAGCCAAGACGGCGAAGCAACGTGATGGCGAAGCTCCCAACTCCACCCGTCGCGCCTGTGACAAGCACTTCTTCACCCGGACGAACACCGGCATGCTCGAGTGCGTCAATGGACAACATGGCGGTGAGTCCTGGCGTTCCGATTGCGATGGCGTCCCTCATATTCATCCCTTTTGGTAATTTGACGAGCCAGTTACCAGGCACTTGGGCGTATTGACTGAAACCGCCGAAATGACGCTCTCCGATTCCGAAACCAGTGGCGATGACCTCATCGCCGACTTTGATGTCGAGATGGTCCGATTCGACGACGGTGCCTACGAATTCACAACCTGGAATGAACGGGTAATGGCTCACGATTTTACCTGATGACGTTAATCCGAGTGCGTCTTTATAATTCAATGCGGAGTAGTGAACTTCCACCAAGACGTTCCCATCCTCTTCTTTTGGAAGCACGTCAGCTTTTACTTCTTTCACTTCGGCATGAAGGTGTTCATCGTGCTGGTCGAGCACGAGTGCTTGGAATGACTCATTCATCTGCATAACCTCTTTTCCTATGGATGTTCTCACTCTAAGACTCTTTCCCGTACAAAATAAAATATATGCACGAATCTTTAGGGGGAATCGGGTAGAGAGTGGTACAATAGAGGGGATTCAAATTGCGTAAGGAGGAATGTAGTATGCGGCACGATGACTATGAGTTTGACGATGTAGAAGTAGAAGAAGGCGAATTGTTCAACGTATACGATATTCTCCCGCCAGACGGAACAATCCTCGAGATGGCAACCGCTGAAGAAATGGTTCGGGCGGCCGAATTAGAAGCGAAACACCATGCGCTTCAACGACTTCAGGACTCAAACTTCCAGCTATCAGGTGTTTCGTTTAAAGAACTCCTGACAGAATTTGAACGGTTTGAGCAAGAGTCAATGGAGTTTTGGACAGGGGTATATAACCGGTTACGCATTCCTTGGGCGTGGACGATTCGGATCGATGTGGCCAATGGCCCGATTCACGTCGTAAATGATCGCGATATTTTTATCGACGAAGATGACTTTGAAGAATATGATGTCGACGATTTATTAGATGAATACGAAGAAGACTGAATCAAAAACGTCTTTCCCTCATTCAGATGGGAAAGACGTTTTTTTGTCGTGAAACAGGTCGCTACGTACTCGGGCAAGCTCAGTTGCTCCGAAAAATAGTCCGACACTACACAATAGTGCGACCCCGCTCACCATCGCCCCGACGACAGCGGTATCCCCGATCATCGTGAACGACATCGTTAAACTGAACAAGCCAAATAACAGTAATCCTCCGGCAATGGTCTTCATCATGATCCACCCTTTCACATGTCTATGAAAGTAGTGTAGACGGTTTATCGGCAGTGGGGTTGTTTTATTTTTGACTAGGTAAATTATTTGATTAAGTCATAAATCGAATACGTCTTGCCATTTTCAAGGGGACGGTCAATCAACTGTTCGGCGAATACACGCGCGACCGTCTCGGGAGAACGGAGGCGTCCTTCTGTTTCGTATGAACGGAACTGTTCGAGGTCCGCGAACGCCTCTTCCGAAGAAGAACGAATCTCCGCTTGCATCGACGTATCCATCACACCGGGATTAAAGAGCGCCGCGCGATGCGGTGTACCGTCGAGTTCAAGTGCCAGCGTTTCCGTGAAATGGTCGAGTCCAGCTTTCGTACCACAGTACGCGCTCCAACCTGAAATCGGACGTTTGGCCGCACCAGACGTCACATGAATCAACTTGGTCGGTTTGTTAAAAGAGAGGACCGCATTCGCTAACAGCATCGGCGCGAGTAAGTTGGCGTGAACATGCGCCGTCACTTTCGTCCCATTCAACTGTCCGACACGATGAATCGGTTCGATCCATGCTGCATTTTGAACGAGAAGGATTGAATCGGCACTCTCGAATAGCGGAGTGATTTCTTCGATGGCTGTCTCGATTCCTGAGACGCTTGAGAGATCGACAGAACGTTGTTCGAACGTGACGTCTTCTGCCTTTGAGCGTGAGAGTCCGACAACTTCGTAACCTCGAGATTGTAGTTCTTGGGCGATGGCACGACCGAGACCACGCGATGCCCCAGTGACGAGAGCGAGTTTCATATATATTCCTCCTATTCGTGAATGGTTTTCCGAAACCCGTAAAACGGACGGAATCGTAGTTTTTCATAATATGTGTGAGAAGCTTGGCTCGCCAGCATTTCAAGACGCGTTTCGGGGTATAGCGCATGGACATGTTGGAGAAGCTGTTCACCAAGACCACGTTTTCGATAGGCAGAAGCGACCAATAGTTCACACACATATAGACTGACTGTCGTATCGGTCAATCCACGCAAATAAGCGATAATCTCCCCATGATCAGACTCCATGACGTAGGTGACGTTCGATTGACGCCACGCTTCACGGGTCAATTCATGTCGTTCAACGAGCTGAGTCCAACCCTCCTCACGATTGAGTCGCTGGATGTGTTCAAAATCTTGTGAGACATATGGACGGACCTTCATTCGAATTTCTCTCCAATCTGTGTTTCGATTTGCTTCATCACGTCGAACGCGCCATCGGACTGATTGGCACATACGACAGAAATGATATCGGTTTCCGGATAGTAACCGGAATGAAAACTGACACCCGGGTCATATCCCATTACATGATATTTAAAGATATCCCCTGTCGCATGATGCTGAATCCAAAGTCCATATCCATAGCTCCCACCTCGGTCATTGACGGTGACGTGTGGTGTGAGGAGGCGCGCCGTGGAAGACGCATCAAGAAGTTGATGTGAAAGCAATGCCTGCCAAAATCGGGTCATGTCTTGAACGGTCACAAAAGCCCCACCGTCTGCTCCGCCCTTAATTGGAATCGCATATTGATTCGTACGCCACGTTCCGTCCTTGTGGTCGATATAGCCGAGCGCTGTTTTAGCAGGCAAGGCATCGAGTGAGAAATATCCGGAATCGCTCATGCCGGCAGGCTGAAAAATCGATTGCTCGACATAGTCGGTGAAGGATTGCCCGGTCACTTCTTCGACAATCAACCCTAACAGGATATACCCCGCATTGTTGTAAGAGAATCGGGAACCTGGTTCATTCCGCATCGCTTTTTGTTGAAATAACGGTAAAAAATCACGTAGCTGTCGAAGCCGATACATCGGAACATTGCGCCATAACGCTTCGAAGTCGTCAGAGACGGACTCATCAAAATAGTCCGGGATGCCCGACGTATGGGTCAACAGCTGATGCACCGTGACTTGGGACGAAACGTAAGGCAAGTCGAGTGTCTGAAAGGACTCAAGTGAAGTTGAAAAAGAGAGTCGATCTCGTTCGACTAACTGACAAATGGCGATCGCCGTGAACAGTTTACAGCCAGAAGCGATCCCGAACCTTGTCGTCACATCATGATGAATCTGTTCGGAACGATTGGCGTAGCCGAAGGATTGATGAATGGACGTGTCTAGGCTCGTGACGGAATAGACGCCAGAGAACGCTTCGTCCACTGTTACATGTGTAAAGTTTTTCAAAAGGACCTCCAGAGTGTGAGTCATCAAGTACTTCGACTATATCATGTACCTCGAGATCATCCATAAATTTACTCAATATTCAAAAAAACATTTACCAAATAACAGGAATTGAAACAGGTGTCTGACCTCGAACGTGGTACGATATGGGCGAATAGAGAGGAAGTGTGTTCAATGACGCTATTCTTTTTAGGGATACTCGTTGGATGTTTGATTGTTTTGTGGCTACATAAGCGTCAACGGCTACATCCACAGACGCTTTCGTTCATGCATTTCGGGAACCAAACGAAAGATGTCATCTATATTTTTGAAACGAAACCGATGTGGCGTTTTCGGTATATCAGTCCTTCCTTAGATTTATATTTGGGGGAAGGGACGGTCATGCGTAGTTATGCAGATGCGCAGGAATGTTTCCGTAGAATCCATCCGGATGATCGACGGCTGTTGCTAGACAAAGTGATGGGGCGTGTCGACTATGAAGAAGCGATTCTTCAACGGTGGCGTACGAATGAAGGCACCTATGTATGGTTTGAGGAGTATACGACTCCGATTTATGAAGACGGTCAGATTGTGGCGGTTCAAGGTGTTATTCGAAACATCGAGGCGGCCATGACCGAGCGTGAGCGTCTGCTGTATGAGAGTCGGCATGACAGTTTGACCGGTGTCTTCAATCGTCGGGCGTTTGAAGAGACAATTGGTCAAGCGGAAGGAGTGACCGACGTTGGGATCATCGTACTCGATGTGAATGATTTAAAAATCGTGAACGATGAGGAAGGGCACTCTGCCGGTGATTGTTTATTGAAGCGTGTCGGTAGCCTCCTTCAAACCATCGAGCCCTCTGTCTATCGGATTGGAGGAGATGAGTTCGTCTTGTTTCTTCAGATGATGTCGGAAGAGGCGTGCAAGAAGATGGTCTGTAAAATCGAAACGACATGCAGGAAAGAAGGAATCTCAGTTGCCATCGGGTTGGCCTGGGCATCCTGTCCAGAATCGATTGAAGTACTCTGGCAAGAAGCAGATGATGCGATGTATGAACAGAAGCAGCAACAAAAAAGAGATCTTCTTGACGTCTAGTCCAAGAAGGTCTCTTTTCATTAGCTACTCGCTTCCTCTACTTCAGGCGGTTCTTCACCTAAGTTGTTGAGGTAGCGTTCATATCGTGCGAGTCCATAGCGATAAGATGCCCAGATCAGAAGGGTCGTCACGGCAATGAGTCCAATCGTCAATGGAGCGAACCAACCAGAAACAATCCCGTCTGCGTAGGCGAGTCCGATTGGTGAGAAGACGAGATAGACGAAAATCATCGAAGCGACAAGCAAGATTGAAGTCGATAACGCGTGGCGCCACGGTTTGACCCGTCCGAGTTCGATTCGAATCGGATTGGCTTGAAGCATCGGTCGTACACGCGCAAAAATGAGCATGATGCCTGTCTCGACAACGAAGAGAATGCCGTAAATATGGATAAAGTTAATCCCGATTTCTACTCCAAACCATTGTTTCGTTCCCCATACGAGGAAATAGTAAGCGATGACGTGGAAGAAGACGACGGTCTTCGCGGCAATCGGTGGAACACGTTTAACGAGCATACCAATCAGGACAATGACGAGTATTGGAATGTTGAAGAAGCCTGTGAAACGTCGAATCAAATCCCATAACCCGTCTGGTGCATACATGAGGTTCGGGGCGACGAAGAACGAGACGAGTGCCACGAACGTGCCGAACCATTTGCTGACGCGAATCAAATCTTGGTCAGAGGCATTCGGCTTGAACTTTGGTTTATAAATATCGAGGACGAACAGCGTCGCGATACTATTTAACAGTGAGTTAAATGAGCTGAACACGGCACCGAGTAAGACGGCAAGGAAAAAGCCCATGAGCCACATCGGTAACAGTTCAGCAATCAAGCTCGGATACGCCAAATCGGCTTTCTCGACGTTCGATCCATACAAATGAAACGCGATGACCCCAGGCAAGAGCATAAAGATGGGAACGAGTAATTTCAAATAGCCAGTGAAGAGTACTCCTTTTTGTCCTTCTGCCAAGTTTTTTGCGCCAAGGGCTCGTTGAATTACGTATTGGTTGAGCGCCCAGTAGAACAAGTTCGCAAAAATCATCCCGGTGAAAATGGACAGGAACGGAACCGAGTCGTTGGCTGAGCCGATGGCATTCAATTTTTCAGGGTTTGTCGTCGCAATGGTCTTCATCCCGTTCAAAAGATTCCCGTCACCTAACGCGAGGAAACCGAGTGTCGGAACGAGAAAACCGATGATGATAAGACCAATCCCATTCAACGTGTCGGAAACGGCAACTGCGCGAAGACCTCCAAAGATCGCATAAATCGCACCGATGATCCCGATGAACCAAACAACAATCCAAAGCGACTGCTCAAAGCTGATACCGAGAAGGGCAGGCACGTCGAACAGTTGAAGGACGGCCAATCCACCCGAGTACAGCATAGACGGAATCGTGACACACATGTATCCGAGTAAAAACAATAGGACGGTCAAACGACGAACGTCCTCGTCATAGCGCTGACTTAGAAATTCAGGGATGGTCGAGATCCCGATGCCAAGAAAGCGTGGCAACAAAAAGAGGGCCATGATAATTGCGGCAATCCCCGCCGTGACTTCCCAAGCCATGGCCGACATGTTCCCGGCGAACGATTGACCGTTCAAGCCGATCAATTGTTCTGCTGACAAGTTGGTCAACAGGAGTGACCCCGCGATAAAGACACCTGTCAGTCCACGACCGGCCAAAAAGTAGTCATCGGCACTTTCGACTTTTCCTCGCGTCATGCGATACGAGACGTAGGCGACGAGTGCCATGAACGCGGCACCGGTCACGAGTATGTAGAGCACTTGTTGAATCGTCATACAATCCCCTCACTTCTTACTTATGTTTTATATGTATTTGTAGGAAATACCCTAAAGTGTCAGAAAGTAGTCCCTTTATCTTGATAGAATGATAGAAAGTCATGGATTAGGGCATAGATTAGTTGAGCTACCGTTGTGCTCGATTAGAAAATCAAGAGGGTTGAATAGATGAATCGATAGGGGGAGTTTTTTTGAAGAAGTGGACAATCGGAATAATATCTGTTGTAGCGGTAGCAGGTTATGTCATTTTTGGTGAAATGCTTAAAGAAGTAAACACGAGTGATTTGGCTGTGACCGAAAGCTTTCGACATATAGACGAATTAGCTACACGTTCGCCGGTCGTCATTGTCGGAGAAGTGGACCGTCCCCCGAGACCTTTTGAATATCATTCGGTTAATTTCTTCGAATCACGCATTCAAGTGGAGGAGATATATCGAGACGTGAGTCATGAGCTGACGCGAACTGATACAATCACCCTCCTACAAAATGATATGGAAGAAGACCCGCTCGTCAAACAGGGTGAGAAAGTTTTACTGTATTTACAGCCATATGAAGGACCTGTAATCCAAAAAGCGTATCGGATCGTCGGTCTACAACAAGGACACTTCAAAGTGAGTCAGGCGGGGACATTGACTTCGGTAGGAGCATCCAACCTCTATCAAAAAAGCGGATTAAGTGCTGAATTAAGTAAACTAGAGACATTATTGAAAGACAATCCTTATATGTCAGAACATAACGACGTGATGACGGATGAAGACATTGAAGCTTTTAACGAAACGCAAAAACGTCTGTTAGAAAAATCTCAATAAAAGCGACGCTGAAAAAATCAGCGCCGCTTTTTTAGTGGGAATTAAAAAAAATGTCATAAAAACTGAAGCATAGACGTTGCGACCGTGAAGTAGATGATGAGACCGAGATTGTCCATCAGTGTCGTAATGAACGGTCCGGATGCGACGGCAGGGTCTAACTTCAAGCGGTTGATTAAGAGCGGGACGATCGTTCCAATCATCGTGGCGACACTGAGCGCGGCGAAAATGGAAATCCCGACAATGAAGCCGATGAGCATGTTGTCATACAAAATCGTGATGACCCCGAAGATGACAATCATACAGGCGATTCCTAACAGGATACCGGTCCCGAGCTCGCGTCGAATCATCTTCATGACGTTCTTACGATTGATCGTACCGAGCGCAATCGAGCGCACGGCGACGACAAGGGACTGGGTGGCCGCGTTCCCGGCAGACCCCATGACAAGTGGCATGAAGACAGCAAGTAGCACAATCGTTTCAAGCGTGTCTTCAAAGCTACCAATCGTTGAGGCGGTAATCATACCAAGAAACATGAGGCTGACAATCCACGGGGCGCGTTTCTTTGCTGCCTCAAGCGGACTCATGTTGATATCGGACGACCCCTTCGTCGCCGAAAGTTCTTCAAAGTCTTCTGTCGTTTCACGCTCGATGACGTCTAACACATCATCGACCGTGATGATGCCGAGTAGCTTTTGCTGGTCATCCGTGACAGGAAGAGCCAACAAGTCATACTTTTGGACAATCCGAGCCAAGTCTTCCTGGTCGGTCATGACGTTTGCCGAGATGACGCGGAATCCCATGATGTCTTCGATTTTCGCATCGAGTGGCGCGACAATCAAATCACGTAAGGAGACGACGCCAACGAGTTGATGCGTTTGGTCGACCACGTATAAATAATAAATCGTTTCGGCATCTGGACCGAGGTCACGTAGCTCTTCGAGGGTCAGTCCGACCGTCTTATTCGCTTGAAGGACGACGAATTCGGTCGTCATGAGCGCACCGGCTGTCTCTTCCGGGTATTGCATCAAATCTTTAACTTCCTGTTCTTCGATATCATCCATCTGTTCGAATAGCGTATCCATGAACACGTCGGGAAGTTCCCGCATCAAGTCGGCTGCGTTATCCGAATACATCTCATTTAAAATACGGACAGCGTACGGCTGAGGTGTTTCTTGAATAAATGTACACTGTTCATCTAACGTCAGTTTTTCGAACAAATCGGTGAACACCTCTGGAGAAATCGTGCGATACACGAATGCACGCTCACGTTGATCAAGTTCGATAAAGTGATCGGCCTGTTCACCAGGGTGGAGGGAGAGGAATAGGTCTTGAAAATCGACTGGATCTCCCTTTTGAATCAATGTACGGAGTGCTGCTTCATGTTCGTTGTATTGCATTTCTTCTATTTTCATATGCTCACATCCTGATCTCTCACATTTTTCAACTTATTCTCCGGATCTCAAAAAAAGTTTTTCATCTTTTTTTGGGAGAGGGTATTCATCGTCCATACATCTCATTTCCCCTTGTCATGACGCCAATTTTTCATGCATTGTTTGTTCATTCACAAAGGTGAACATTTATACACAGTAATGTGGAATCCCTAACAGGTGAAGTGCCGGATTAGACATTCGCAAATTTGGTAAAGTGATAAGGTAAGGGTAGTCACACACCCGAATCACAAGGAGGAAGCGAGATGATCTCAATGACGAATCAACCGATTTCACAAGATACGACGCTGAAACATCCGATTCATGTGTATTCAGAAATTGGAGAATTAAAAACGGTATTACTGAAAAGACCGGGTAGGGAATTAGAAAATCTCACCCCGGAATATTTAGAGCGCCTCTTGTTCGATGATATTCCCCATTTACCGGTCATTCAAAAAGAACACGACTATTTTGCGAGTGCGCTCCAAAATCGCGGTGTGGAAGTCCTTTACCTCGAAAAACTAATGGCTGAGACGTTGTCACTCCCCGGTGTTCGCGAAAAGTTTGTCGCGGATATCTTATCGGAGTCTAAATCAAATATCAACGGCTCTTACGAAACATTAAAAGAGTATTTACTCGGCTATGACAATGAGACGTTGATTGAAACGGTGATGGCCGGTATCCGAAAATCGGAAATCAAACCGGAGAAACGCCGACATTTGCACGAAATGATTGAAGATACGTACCCCTTCTTTTTAGATCCTATGCCAAACCTCTATTTCACACGAGATCCGGCCGCTGCAATCGGTCAAGGTCTCTCCATCAACCGAATGAAAGAACCGGCACGTCGCCGTGAGTCACTCTTCACGCAATATATTATGCGCTATCACCCACGCTTTGCGAAACATGATGTTCCGATTTGGTCAGACCGCGACTATCGATTTGCGATGGAGGGCGGAGACGAGCTCGTCTTATCGAAAGAAGTTGTCGCCATCGGCATCTCTGAACGAACGACTGCTCAAGGAATCGAACGGGTCGCCCTCAATTTGCTTAAACATGGAGACAGCTTCAAAAAAGTGATCGCCATCGAAATTCCGAAATCCCGGGCATTCATGCATCTTGATACCGTCTTTACGATGGTCGATCATGACAAATTCACCATCCATCCGTTTATTCAAGGACCTGAAGGCAAGATGAATATTTTCGAGCTTTCACTAAATGCAGAAGGCGAATTGCAGATTACACAACATACTGATTTGTTGAAAGTGTTAAAAGACGTCCTCGGCTTACAGGAAGCGACGTTGATTCCTTGCGGCGGCGGTGACCCGATCGCAGCGGCTCGCGAACAGTGGAACGATGGATCGAATACGCTCGCCATCGCCCCAGGTGTCGTGGTCACATATGACCGGAACTACGTATCAAATGAACTGCTCCGTAAAGAAGGCGTCGAAGTGATCGAAATCATGTCGAGTGAACTATCGCGCGGACGTGGGGGTCCACGTTGCATGAGCTGTCCGATTATCCGTCAAGACATCTAAATGTGATAAGGAGGAAGCAGTATGTCTACAACGTTCAATTTTGATTTGAAAGGTCGTCACTTTTTATCGTTAAACGAGTTTTCTGGTGAAGAAATCAATTACTTGATCGATTTGTCTGCTGCATTCAAACGTCAAAAGAAACAAGGCATCCCACATCGGATTTGTGAAGGGAAAAATATCGCCCTTCTATTTGAAAAACCGTCGACACGGACGCGTTGTGCGTTCACGGTCGCCGCAATCGACTTAGGGATGCACCCTGAATATTTAGGCAAGAACGACATCCAGTTCGGGAAGAAAGAATCGGTACGCGATACGGCCATCGTTCTCGGACGCATGTTTGACGGCATTCAATTCCGCGGCTTCGCCCACGAGACGGTCGAAGGTCTCGCGAAAGATGCTGGTGTACCGGTTTGGAACGGATTGACCGATCTCTATCATCCGACACAAATCTTGGCTGACTTTTTGACAGTGAAAGAACAAAAAGAAGAACTTGCCGGAATCAAATTCGTGTACGTCGGCGACGGGCGGAACAACATGGGGAACACCCTCTTGATCGGCGGTGCAAAAGTAGGGATGGATATGCGGATTTGTGCCCCGAGATCACTTTGGCCGTCTGAAGAGATCGTGGATTATGCGAAATCTGTTGCCGCCGAAACAGGTGCCGTCATCACATTGACGGAGAGCATTGAGGAAGCGATGGACCAGGCGGACGTCGTCTACACAGATGTATGGGTGTCGATGGGTGAAGAAGCGGCCTTCGCAGAACGGATCGAACTGTTGCGACCATATCAAGTGAACATGGATATGCTTCAAAAGAGCGGGAACCCGGACATCATGTTCTTGCATTGCCTCCCTGCCTTCCACGACCTAGAAACGGAAGTCGGTCGGGCGATTCACGAACAATACGGGTTGACGGAAATGGAAGTGACTGATGAGGTGTTCCGCAGTCGTCACTCGTTCGTATTTGATGAGGCGGAAAACCGCATGCATACCATCAAAGCGGTGATGGCGGCAACGCTCACGGAGACACGCGAATGGCTTGAACGTTGACGGCGAGGGGAATGTCCCCTCCCGTTTCAAAATAAGCGAAAGGGATGAGTAGAATGTCTACGAAGTTGGAGCATGACTCAGGTGGTTCGGCTGGAGTACATCCTGACAAGCAAGATAAGCGGTTAGGTCTCGGAGCGTTGACGGCACTTGTCGTCGGATCAATGATTGGTGGTGGCGCCTTTAACTTGGCAGCCGATCTGGCGCAAGGTGCGAATGCGGGTGCCATTCTCATCGGATGGGTCATCACCGGAATCGGGATTATCGCGCTCGGTCTCAGTTTTCAAAATTTGACGATGCGTCGTCCTGATTTAGATGGTGGTGTGTATAGCTATGCACGGGCAGGTTTTGGCTCGTTCGTCGGATTTAACTCGGCATGGGGATATTGGTTATCTGCCTGGCTCGGAAACGTGGCGTATGCGACACTGCTGTTCAGTTCGGTCGGTTATTTTTTCCCGATTTTTGAAGGGGGGCAAAACATTGCCTCCATTGTTGGAGCATCCATCATGCTGTGGCTCGTGCATACGCTCATCCTACGAGGGGTGCATGAGGCCTCGATGATCAACATCGTCACAACGATTGCCAAGCTCGTTCCGATTTTTGCATTCATTACGATTACGCTGTTCTTCTTCAATCTCGAAAACTTCACCTTCGATTTTTGGGGGCAAGGCGGCTTCTCATGGGGAAGTGTTCGCGACCAGGTTGTCTCGACAATGCTCGTCACACTTTGGGTGTTCATCGGTGTTGAGGGTGCGGTCGTCCTCTCGGGTCGTGCCCGTAAGCGCTCTGACGTCGGGAAAGCGACCGTGATCGGATTACTCGGAACACTCGTCATTTATCTACTCATTTCCGTCATGTCGCTCGGTCTCATGACACCGGAAAACGTGGCGAACGCCTCGCAACCGGCAATGGCTTACTTGCTCGAATCGGCAGTCGGTCCGTGGGGCGCGATGCTCATCAACGGCGGATTGGTCATCTCCGTACTCGGGGCATGGCTCGGTTGGACGCTTCTCGCGGCTGAAATTCCGTTCGTCGCTGCGAAAGATGGTGTGTTCCCGAAATGGTTCACGAAAGAGAACAAAAATCAGGCACCCGTCAACGCGCTTTGGTTAACGAACGGGTTGATTCAACTGTTCCTCTTCACGTTCTTGATTTCAGATGCCGCATACAATTTTGCTTTCTCACTTGCATCAAGTGCCATTTTAATCCCATATGTGTTCTCGGCATTTTACCAAGTGAAAGTATCGAAAAATGGGATCGGTTATAGCGCTGGCGAACGTAGAACACGGGATTTGACGATTGGATTGGTCGCTTCCATCTATGGACTCTGGCTCATTTACGCCGCAGGAATTGATTATTTACTCCTGACAACCCTTCTATACGCACCAGGAACCCTTCTCTACATGAAAGCGCAACGTGAGAATGGCATCAAGTCACTCAACAAAACGGAATGGCTGGTCGCCGGTGTTTTGACCGCACTCGCCATCTTTGCAGTCGTTCGCATACTATCTGGTAATATCTCAGTCATCTGATCGGGGGTATCGATATGGGAAAAAAACGTGTGGTCATCGCCTTAGGCGGTAATGCGATTCAACAAGGGAAAGATGCGACAGCTGAAGCACAAATGCGGGCGGTCGAGGCGACGGCGGAATCTCTCGCCACACTCATCGCGGAAGGGTTCGACGTCATCATCACGCACGGGAACGGGCCGCAAGTCGGAAATTTGATGCTACAACAAGCCGCGTCAGACAGTCCGGCAACGCCGGCGATGCCTCTCGATGTATGCGGTGCGATGACGCAAGGGATGATTGGATACTGGTTTGAAAACGCGCTGACGAAAGCACTCCGTGCGCGCGGTCTAGAACGAGAAGTGGCTTCACTCGTCACACGAAGCGTGGTCGATCCGAATGATAGCGCGTTCCATCATCCGACGAAGCCGATCGGTCCATTTTATACGGAAGAAGAGGCACTTCATCTCGAACGGACGACCGGTTACGTATTCAAAGAAGACGCAGGACGGGGACATCGTCGTGTCGTCCCGAGCCCGGTTCCGGTGCAAATTGCCGAACATGCCGTCATTCGAACGCTCGTCGAAGCGGGACACATCGTCGTCGCCTCCGGTGGCGGTGGTATCCCGGTCATGGAGACAGCAGAAGGGTACGTCGGCATCGAGGCGGTCATCGATAAGGATTTTGCGGCTGCGAAACTGGCGGACCTCGTCAACGCAGACGTATTGCTCATCTTGACCGCTGTCGAACATGTGTATGTCAACTTTGGAAAGCCAGATGAGGTGGCGCTTCAGGAGACGTCAAAAGAGCAGATGGAGACGTACATCGCAGAAGGGCAGTTCGCTCCGGGTAGCATGTTACCGAAAGTGAGAGCGGCACTGCAGTTCGCGGAATCTGGTACGAACCGGGTTGCCATCATCACTTCACTCGATCAGGCGTTAGCCGCCATTGATGGGGATGCCGGAACACGCGTCCGCTTGGCTCCTTCGCTTCAACAATAACAATGTGTCGCAAACGTGAACCGTTTGCGACTTTTTGTTTTCTGTCGCCATTCATGGGGAAGGAATGTTGTATGCCAAAAATGAGATTGCTATCATATTCAGTGTAAACGTTTGCACTTATTTCAGGAAGGAAGTGACGGAGAGCGGAGACGCTCGGATGTATGCGCCTATTCGAAGAAAATCATGTGTATCAGTCGTGGATGAGACCAAAAGCAAGGGACGAGGCAATCGTTCAAGGAAGCTGTTATCGCTTCACCGTATTGACGAGTCAGTTGATTCGAATGGAGTACGCAGAGGACGGGGTTTTTGAAGACCGTGCCACCCAAGTGGTGTGGAATCGGGAATTTGACGTTCCACAGTTTCGTGTAATTGAAGACGAGACCGAGCTTCAAATCATCACCGAACATATCCACTTATATTATACGAAAGGTCCGTTCGCACCGAACACGCTCTATGTAGATGTGAAAGGGAACTTTAGTACGTACTATAGCCGCTACATGTTCAATGGTCCGGAACGAACACTGAAAGGGACGGCTCGGACGCTAGACCATGTGGACGGGGCGACTGAATTGGAAGAAGGAATCCTCTCCAAACAAGGGTATGCAATCATTGACGATTCGTCCTCGTTCTTAATGACGGATGACCGTTTCGTCGAGCCGAGACGTAAAGGAATTCATGACATCTATTACTTTGGGTACGGCCATGACTATAAGCAGGCACTTCGAGATTTTTACACGTTGACGGGCCCGACGCCGATGCTTCCGCGCAAAGCGCTCGGGAACTGGTGGAGCCGCTACTGGCGATACGACGAAAAAGAATATAAGGCGTTGATGCGTCGTTTCAAGTCTGAAGACGTCCCGTTCTCGGTCAGCGTCATCGACATGGACTGGCACGTGACTGACATTCCTGAAGAGTACGGGAGTGGCTGGACGGGTTACTCGTGGAATAAAAACTTGTTCCCCGAGCCGAAGCGTTTCCTCAAGTGGTTGAAAGACGAGGGGATGATGGTGACACTGAACCTGCATCCCGCCGACGGGGTCCGTGCGTTTGAAGATCAATATGCAGCGATGGCTGAGGCGATGGGTGTCGATCCGGAATCGGGGGACCGCATCCCGTTTGATTTCTCAGACAAGCGATTCATTCAAGCGTATTTTGAACAGATGCATCACCCACATGAAGCGGACGGCGTTGATTTTTGGTGGATCGACTGGCAACAAGGATCGACGTCGAAGATGGAAGGACTCGATCCGTTATGGATGCTGAATCATTATCACGCCATCGATATCGCCCGTGACGGCAAGCGTCCACTCATTTTCTCTCGATACGCAGGACCGGGAAGCCATCGTTACCCAGTTGGATTCTCGGGAGACACGATCATCTCGTGGGCATCACTCGCCTTCCAGCCGTATTTCACGGCAACAGCCACAAATATCGGCTACGGATGGTGGAGTCATGACATTGGAGGGCATCATCGTGGTAAAAAAGACGATGAGCTCGCCGCGCGTTGGGTCGCATATGGGGTGTTTAGTCCGATCATGCGTCTCCATTCGACGTTCAGTACGTTCAACGGAAAAGAGCCTTGGCGTTTCGGAATGGAAGCCGAACAGTCGATGAAACGATTTTTACGACTGCGCCACCAACTCATTCCGTACTTGTATACGATGAACTATCGCAATCATGCCGACTCATTGCCGCTCGTGCTACCGATGTATATCGAACACCCTGATGACGACGTGGCTTATGAGGTGGCGAATCAGTTTTATTTCGGAAGTGAACTCATCGTCTCCCCGATCGTTACGCCGATGGACCGACAGCTTCACATCGCCAGTGCGAACGTGTGGTTGCCAAAAGGAGAATGGTTCGACTTCTTCACGGGACATCGTTATGAAGGGGACAAGTCGATTCGGGTGTTCCGTGGACTTGAGGAACAACCGGTCTTCGCCAAAGCAGGTGCCATCATCCCGATGATGCCGCATACACCGCATGCGAACGATACGGGGAATCCGAGTGATCTCGAAGTACTCGTATTCCCAGGTGCCTCGAACACGTTCACGATGTATGAAGATGACGGGGAGAGCCGAGATTATGAGAACGGGGCGTCGCTTGAAACAACGTTCACGCTCGATTGGGAAGCGCGTACGCTCCACATCGAGACGTCGGGTGATTTGACACTCGTGCCGGCGGATCGAACGTTGACGATTCTTGTCCGTGGGGTCGTCGGGGAAGGGGACTATGATGCGGAGACGCAAACGTTACACATCCCACTCGGTGAATGGAAACAGGAACAGACCGTGACACTTCCTGTCGAAGTGACGCAGAACGCACATCGACTCGACCGTCTCTATCGGTTCTTAGACCGTGCTGAAATCGCCTATGATTTAAAAGATCGCCTGTATCAGATGGCGACGACAAAGACACGTCTCGAGGCATGGTTGTTTGACCTTCATGCGTTAGAACTCGAGCGTGATTTGCAGGATGCACTGTTGGAACTCATGCTGGACTGAAAAAGGGGGGCGACCCCCTTTTGTCATGTCAGAAAACTGTCGGAATTAGAAAGCGCTTTCAATAAAAATCCCATTATACTGAGGATAGAAGAGTAGAAAAGAGGGGATGCACATGCGACACATGTGGACGATTGACGATTTACGGCAGTTGACGCTATTCGCGACATGTCCGAGTCGAACGCTTGAACAGCTGATTCCGCACGTCTATTGCCGAACGTATCGGAAAGGGCAACTGTTGTTCATGGAAGGGGATCCGCGAGAACGTGTCTATTTCTTGATGAGCGGTTACGTCAAACTCGAACGGATGAACGAGAATGCGACCCATCATTATGCCGACTATGTGAAACCGAAACAATTTTTTCCTTACAACGGTTTATTCACGGGGGAAGACTATCGTCATACGGCCGAGGCCGTGACGGACATTGAGGTCATCTATATCCCGACGGATCGATTTGAGCGGTTCGTGTCCACGCAGTCGAGCATGTTGCTCTATATCATCAGCCAGATGAACCGGATTCTCGATTTGCATGAGCGTCGTGTCCAAGAAATCATCACGCCAAGCGCGAAAGAGCGTGTCATCAATACGCTCCATTTCTTAATTGAAGATTTAGGAGAGCCTGACGAACAAGGCGTTCGTGTCCGCTGCCCATTCACTGCGATCGAACTCTCTCGTCTGTCCGGAACGTCCCGGGAGACGGTTTCGACGATTTTAGCCAAACTCCGAAAAGAAGATGTGCTTCGCATGGATGCCCATCAACTCGTCATCGGGCATCCTGAATATTTTGAACAAGACAGCGATTGACGCCACTCAGATGAGGGCGTCTTTTACATACTCAAACGAGCGGAGCGTTCGCTTCAAAACGTAGCATATTGTATAATTAGTGATGAATCTCACAAAGCAATGGAATTGTAAATAGAGAAAGGATGAATGCAGTGAAACGACTGCAAGCCCTTGCTTTCGCTGAAAGAAGTCATATCATTGGACTCGTGTTGTCTGCGATCATGATTGGACTATCGATTTTAGCGCAAGCGTATTTAATCGTCGACATCGTCGATCGAATCTTTTTAAAAAACGAATCATTCGAAGCCATCCTTCCGGCTTTACTGTGGCTCGTCCTTGCCTTGTTGGCACGAGCGCTTTTCGGCTACGTATCGGGACGCATCGGTGCGAGTTTATCCGAAAAAGCAAAACAGGCATTACGCCTACAATTGTTGGATCGGTATGCCACGAGCCCCGTTGAGTCGTCCTTGACGGGTCAGTCCGGGAAGAAAGTCAGCGTGTTCATGGATGCAGTTGATGAGGTGGACGCTTACTTTAGCCAATACTGGCCACAAGTCATCCAAACATCGATTATCCCGCTTCTTATTTTGGTCGTCGTCTTCAGCCAACACTGGATCTCAGGAGTCATCATGATGGTGACGGCACCGTTCATCCCGCTGTTCTTCATCATCATCGGGATTGCGACCCAGAAAAAATCGGAAGAACAAATGGAGAAGATGAACCAATTCTCCGGTAAGTTTTTAGATGTGTTACAAGGATTGACGACGCTCAAGCTTTACAATCGCACCGAGCAAGAAGCGAAGGCGATTGAGAAGAGTAGCCTCGACTTTCGGGATGCGACGATGGTCGTCTTAAAGACGGCGTTCTTATCGGGACTCATGCTCGAATTTATCTCGATGCTCAGTACCGGTGTCGTGGCGTTAGAAGTCGCGTTACAGATGGTCGTTTGGGAGAACCTGACGTTCTTTTCTGGCTTCTTGATTCTCGTGTTGGCGCCGGAGTATTACTTGGCGATTAAAGATTTAGGAAGTGCCTTCCATACGGGACGTGGAAGTATGGGTGCGGCAGAAAGAATCTTTGACGTATTAGACGCCCCGGATGATCGCATCGAATGGGGATCGAAGTCACTTCGTTCACGGACACCGGACCTTGAGCTGGAAGATGTATCTTTCGAATATGCAGGCGGACGTTTTGCGCTTCAGCCGTTGAGCGGTCGGATTCCTTCTGGCACCCACCTGGCCTTAGTCGGCGCAAGCGGGTCCGGGAAGACGACAGTGCTCAACGTCATTTCCGGACTCTTGCAAGTGAAGTCGGGACGCGTCCTCGTGGACGGTGAGCCACTTCATTCGTTTGACGAGTCCGTCTGGTATGGAAACATTGCCTATATCTCACAAAACCCCTATCTATTTGCCGGGACGCTTGCCGATAATATCGCATTAGGCGAAGAAGGCGACGAGCTCGCGTTACGAGAAGCAGCAGATGCGGCAGGACTTTCTGAGGTGATCGACCAGTTACCGAATGGAATCTGGACGGAGCTTGGAGAAGGCGGGTTCGGTCTGTCAGGCGGTGAGCGACAACGTCTCGCACTTGCCCGAGCGTTCTTTAAACGACCAGGCATCCTACTGTTCGATGAACCGACGACAGGTCTCGATTTGAAGACCGAGCAGATTGTGAGACGTTCAATCGCTGAGCTGTCGAAAGAGGCAACGTTAATCACGGTGGCACACCGTCTGCATACAATCAAAGAGGCAGATATGATTTGGTTTATGGAGGATGGGAAGCGCATCGCAGAAGGGACGCATGATGCGTTGCTCGCTGTTCCAGAGTATGCGGAACTATTTGCGCTTCAGAAAGGGGTGAGCCGATGAACTCGCTTTGGACAATCACAAAATGGATGATGCGTGAGAAGAAAGATATCCTTCTCTCCATCTTCTTTGGATATGCAGCTGGGATCGCGGCGGTCGCCTTGTTTGCGGCAAGTGGATACCTCGTATCACGTGCGGGTCTCGTCCCGCCGCTGTATGCACTCATGGTACCTGTCGTCCTCATCAAACTGTTCGGGGTCATTCGGGCAGGTAGTCGTTATCGGGAGCGTCTCGCGTCACACCGAGCGACGTTTACGATTTTGAGCGAGCTACGTGTCCGTTTTTATCGACAACTTGAACCGCTCGTCCCGTCGATTTTTGCGAAATATCGGAGCGGGGATTTACTTGCACGTGTCGTCGGAGACGTCGAGAGTCTGCAGAACTATTTCCTTCGTGTGTTTTATCCGCCGATCATACTCGTGCTTGTTTTCTTAAGCACCATCTTTTTTGTCACGTTCTTCTCGTTTGCGGTCAGTGTATGGATCCTACTCGGTGTACTCGTCACTGGATTCTTGATTCCACTTGGCTTTGCTCAGATTCGTGCTCGTCATGACGAGACGATTCGCGCATTGCGCGGAGATGTATCGATTCAATTGACAGAAATGATGTACGGATACCGAGATTTGAAGCTTCATCATCAACTTGACCGGACGAAGCAGGCCGTCTATACACGAAGCGAGCGATACATGGAAGCAGAGCGAAAAGACACGACCAACCAGTTTTTCAACTCCGCGCTCGTCGTCGCCGCCTCTTTACTCGTCTCATGGGGTGTCTTGGCGATTGGAGCATATCAAGTGGTGGAGGGAGACTTGAACGGGTTGTTCTTGGCGATGCTCATCATGATGTCGCTCACAGCATTTGAGAATACGACACCGATGGCCGTGTTCCCGGGTCATTTTGCTGACAGTAAGCAAGCCGCTGATCGATTGTTTGAAGTGACGGAACCGAGTGAAGCGATTGAGGCGCTTGAAGCAAAACGACAGGACGTGACCTTCACGATGTCCCCATCGATCTCATTTGAGCATGTTCGCTATCGCTACCCGGACACGTATCGGGACGTGATCGACGATGTCACGTTACACATCCCAAGCGGTTCGAAGACGGTCATCGTCGGGCCGAGCGGATCTGGGAAGTCCACGTTACTTCAACTTTTATTGGCGTTCGTTCGAACAGAAGATGGAACGATACGATTAGATGATCAAAACTTGAATGATTTGAAACAGACTGCAATCTGGCAGCATGCGAGTGTCGTCTTGCAAGACAATCACTTCTTTTATGGAACAGTACGTGAGAATTTGGCACTGGCCGGTGAATTTAGTGATGAAGAGATGCTTGTGGCGCTTGAACGTGTCCGTTTATCGTTTGCGCTTGATGAACCGGTCCTTGAGAAAGGAGCGAACTTGTCAGGTGGAGAACGGCAACGTCTGGCGATTGCACGAGCCCTTCTGAAAAATGGGCTGATGTGGTTGCTCGATGAACCTACTTCAGCGCTTGATGCCGGAACGGAAGCGCACGTCTTTTCTGAACTGTTGAATCAAGCTGGTGCAGGGACGCTCATCCTCGTGAGTCACCGCTTGACGGGACTCGAAGCCTTCGACCAAATCGTTGTGATGGAAGCTGGGCGGATCGTTGAAGTCGGTTCGTATGAAGAACTGATGACGAAGCGAGGTATGTTCTACGAATTGAAACAAATCGAACAAGAAGTGTTCGCATCATAAAAAGACGAGCAGCCCCGTCGGTGGGCTGCTCGTCTTGTTTTTGGCAAATATGGGTGCAACAAATGGGGGTTGTCGCAGCAATGCTTTCAAAAAGTGTGTCGTGGAGGGGAATCCACGTGACGTGATGTGTTTGGGGAACGTGCACGTCAAGCTTTTGGGAAGCTACATCTAGAGTATAGTTGATAACGATTCTCATTGTCAATAAGAAAGGTAAAAAAAGACCCATCCATGCGAACATGTACGGGACTCTGTTTTGCTTAGTTCGAGGCGACGCCTTTTCGAACGGTGAAGCGAATGAGACTGAACAAGTATCTCGTGAAAAAGAGAGCGAACGCGTAAAATAGCGCGATGAACGGTGACTGGAGATGAATACCCGGGATGTTCATCAAAAACTCTAACACGAGAATCGATAGCAAGAATACGTAAAGGGCAGCGTCTAAATAAAGTGGCATAAGACGACCACGCTGATGCCAAAACGTACGAATGAGTGGTGCCACGATCATTCCGATAATCCGTTCAGCAAAACCGATACTGAGCACGGCGATCAGGAAAGATGGGACGGTGTTAAATGCTACTAAATCTGAGAATACGAATCCTGAAATCAATAAGAGTGGGCCGATGACGATCATCATCGAGAGCGACGTACGGAAGAAAATCCATAAGTTTTGTTGAATCGAACGAATTCCCCCGAGTGCCGATTGTTGAAGCGTCTTCCCACGTTTATAGTCAATCGCAAACGCGCTGATAAACATAATTCCAAACAAAGATAACAAAACTGACATGAACGATGTTTCCCCTTTTCTGAATAAATCCTGATGTACCAATCTGAACCAAAGTCTAGCCTAGTTTAACGATTCATTTCGAGAAAGTAAAGCGAGAAAACATGTTCAAGTGTGAAGTGTTCAATCGATTAAGAGGCGAGGATGAAGCGATTTCGTCCAGACTCTTTTGCGTGATATAACGCTTCATCTGCGTGCTTCAATACACTATCGATTTCAATATCGTTCGAGTGACAGGCTCCAAGCGAAACGGTGATGTGTAGCGTTCCTGCGCTCGTCTCAAACGGGAACGACGAAACCTTTTCTCGGATAGATTCTGCGAGGCGAGACACTTCATCTCGCGTAGCGTGAGGCATGACGATTAAAAATTCTTCACCGCCGAAGCGACCGACCAAATGCCGCTCTTCACTTTCATTGACGAGCAGCATACCGAGTTCACGTAACACATCATCGCCGACGTCGTGCCCATACGTATCATTCACTCGTTTGAAGTGATCAATATCGACTAAGATTAACGCATATTCTTCTGCCTCGACCGTCAAGTTGGCCATCGCTTCATTCAAGAGACGACGGTTGGCAATCCCAGTGAGTGCGTCCGTTCGCGCAAGCTGTTGTTGATGTTGGACGTTCTCGAAATGGCGGCGTAGTTCGAGAAGCAATCGATAGGCAGCACAAGAACCGCCATATGACATGAGTGTATAGACGATTAAGACGGGATAGAACAGATTGAGCGGTAGCGCGGTATAGATAGCTGCCCCGAAGATGGCGATGCTAATCGTTGTAAAAACAAGTAAGGTGGAACGCGTGTTATCCATACGTTTACGCAAAATGCCTGTCGCCCCGACTAACACAATCATTGTCGCGATGGCAAGATAGAGACCGAGCATAGCTCCATCTGTAAAAAAGAGGACCAGGAAGCGCCCCGTCAATAAGATGACACCCGCGACAGCTCCGCTTACCCAGCCGCCAAACAGAACGGCGAGTATGATTGGAATGTTGCGCAAGTCGATGAGCACGCCTTCGAGAGGTAAGGCATTGACTAACAATAGGATTGCAATGCCTCCGGTTTGTACACCGAGCAAGATTCTGCCTTTTAGTGGGGATTGTGGTGTCAAACGAGGGCGATTGCGGAACGGTAAAAAGGAAATCGTGAAGAGCGTGAACAAGATACACAGGTTGATAAAGAATGCATTAACGATTGTGAGCATCGAAGGTCCCCCTTATCCTGTATGGAAATATTTAGTTACAGTTTGAACTACCCCCACCTACGCTTCGCTTGGAGGTGGAGGATTCCTGAGTTATCCTCTCTAACGAGAGAAACCTGATCAGGCTAGCCCCGTCGTCCCGACGGTTGAAGAAGCCAAGATGCGTTCGGCTTCTAATTTCAAGTTCAGTCCCGCGTTCACATCCCGGTCGTGGTGGACCCCGCAGTTCGGGCATGTCCATTCACGCAAGCCGAGATGCTTCACGTCTTTGTGTTGATGGCCGCAACCCGAACACGCTTGGCTCGAGGCGAAGGTCTTCCCGACCTTCACGACGGTCTTCCCGTACCAGTCGGCCTTATACTCGAGCATGCGGAAGAACGCCGACCAGCTGACCTCGGAGATTGACTTGCTCAACTTGCGGTTCTTCTGCATGTTCTTCACCTGCAGGGTCTCGATGCCGATGACGTCGTGGTTTTTGACGATCTCGGTCGACACCTTGTGCAGGAAGTCGGCGCGTTTGTTGGCGATTTTCTCATGGATGCGGGCGACTTTCCGCTTCTGCTTCTGATAGTTCTTCGCCTCGGAGAGTCTCACCTTCTTGTTCAGGGCGATGCGCTGGCGACGGGACAACTTGCGCTGTTCGCGGGCTAGCTTCTTCTCGAGCGTACGGAAATAACGGTCGTTCTTGTACAATGTGCCGTCCGATAGAACGGCAAAGTTCTTCAGCCCGACGTCGACGCCGACCGATGAACCGGTCTTCGGCAGTTCACCGATTTCCCGCTCTACGAGAAGGGAGACGAAGTATTTGCCCGAAGCCGTGCGTCGGATCGTGGCGTTCAGGATGCGGCCCTCGACCTGTCTCGAGTTGGCGAACCGTACCCACTTCAGCTTGGGGAGTTTGAGTTGATTCCCGACGATCGAGACCTCGGGGAGCTGGGACTTGCCTTGGATGTTCGCCGTATAGGATTGGACGGGGTGTCGCTTCGACTTGAAACGGGGATGATTCCCCTCCTTCTTGAAGAACTTCTTGTACGCGTCGGCCAGGTGTTTGACACTGTTCTGGACGGCCGTGCTGTCCACTTCCGTCAACCAACTGAATTCTTGTTTGAGCATGGGAAGTGCTTTCGAGCAGGCATCATACGACAGTCCCTTGCCGGTCGCTTCATAGGCCGCGTCCCATTTCGCCAGGAAGTGGTTGAACACGAACCGGGAACAGCCGATCGTCTTGGCGATCAGGACCTCCTGTTCCTTCGTCGGATAGATCCGAAACTTGTAAGCCTTGTGCTTCACCATGATGTTCACCCCCTTGAAGGAATCATACCCGAAAGAGAGGCAGGCAATTCATCTCCCACTTTCACTAGGGTTTTGCCCTGAACGTTTAGAAGTGGGAGTATTCTCACCTAATTTTGATAAATCATGTTGTCGAAAACAGGTAGGATTAACCTGTGAACTAAAATATAAGTACCTTTGATTAGAATTCAAGTCCAACCCCAATTACTCCTCTTCGGTTTCACAGACATGTTTCAACTTTTAGAACTTTCGCTATCGAAAATCGAAAGTTTGGTATGATAAGAGAAAAGGAGGACTGTCCGTGCGTTACTGGGATCATTTTAAACGAGCGTTTATTCCGATTGCGCTCATTTTGATTGGATTAGCGATCTTTTATACTTTATCGGCTCGAGATAACATGGTGTTGACGCTTTTAGGGGCTGCGATTGTAGGAGTCATCTTATTTTTAGTGATGCGTCATGTGAACCAAGTCGAAGAAGACTGAAGCGAGAACACATTTTGTGGTTCTCGTTTTTTGTTGTCTGATGACTTTTTTGGGTACACTACAAAGTAAGGAGGGATTTTTTATGGCAAAAGCTACATTTGCGGGAGGCTGTTTTTGGTGCATGGTCAAACCGTTTCATAAATATGAGGGGGTCGAACGTGTCATTTCCGGATACACTGGAGGACATGTCGATAACCCGACGTATCAACAAGTCTGTTCAGAGACGACGGGACATTTAGAGGCGGTCGAGATCACGTTCGATCCTGAGGTTATCTCTTATGAGGAACTGCTCCGCATCTATTGGCGTCAAATCGACCCAACTGATGGTGGGGGACAATTCAACGATCGTGGCGAATCGTATCGTCCGGCCATCTTCTATCATTCAGAGGAGCAACGCGACGCAGCCGAGCGCTCGAAACAAGAAGTGGAAGACTCAGGGCGATTTGAACGTCCGATCGAAGTCGACATCCGCCCTGCGAAAACGTTCTGGGAAGCGGAAGATTACCATCAGGACTATTATAAAAAGAATCCGTTCCGCTACGAGATGTATCGGGTCGGATCGGGTCGCGCGAAGTTCATCAAAGAAGCATGGAGTGATCGTAAGCAACAACAAGCACTCCGTGAGCGCTTGACACCGATGCAATATAAAGTGACGCAAGAAAATGGAACGGAACCACCGTTTCAAAATGAATACTGGGACGAAGAGCGGGAAGGGTTGTACGTCGACATCGTCGATGGAACGCCACTGTTCACATCTCATGATAAATTCCAGTCAAATTGCGGATGGCCGAGTTTCTCACGTCCAATCGAGGAGAAACGGGTTGATTTGAATATGGATACGACGCACCACATGGTTCGGACAGAAGTCCGTTCAAAACAAGGTGACAGTCACCTCGGTCACGTGTTTGACGACGGACCGAAAGAACTAGGCGGCTTACGCTATTGCATCAACTCGGCTGCTCTCCGATTCATTCCTGTAGAGGAGCTTGAAGAGGCTGGGTACGGGGAATATAAACACTTATTCAACAAGTGAAGGGGAGAGCCGTATGTTCACAGCCGTCAAACAACAAATTCGGTGCGAGACGATCGGGACCGTCCTTGATTTTTATGACCAGTCGATTCGTCATCTTTCGGAAGAAGCGAGACAAGAGAAGTATGCGAAGATGAGTTCGAGCCCGTTCTCATTCTTTCGAGGAAGTTCACACTTGTTCTATTATGACTTTGCGAAAGTTCCGATCGCGTTTGACACAGGTCCCGAGCACCCGACGTTCATTCAAGGAGACTTGCACTTTGAAAATTTCGGTGTGTTCGAGGACGGTGCCGGTACGATCATTTATGACGTAAACGATTTTGACGAGGCGTACATCGGATCATATTTGTTCGATTTGTTGCGGATGGCGGTCTCTGTCGATTTGTTCGCGGCCGAGTCTGGGTTTGATGGAAAAGCGGCCATCGAGGCGTTCGCCCGCTCTTACGCAGAGTCGATTGAGAAGCATGCGAACGGGCAAAGTGAGCATATTCAATTTACGAAAGAGAATACGTGTAAAGCCGTGAAAAAAGTCATTAAAAAAGCGGAGAAAAAGAAGGACGAATTCATGTCCGAACGAACGGAAGTACGGGACGAGGAACGTTACTTTTCAACGAGTGAGGATTTGATTCCCCTTTCATCAGGTATGCGCGAGAAGATCGAGACGGCCTGGGGAGATTATCTGTCTTCTTTGTCAGAGGAGCATCGTCATCACGCCGATCATTATGAAATCAAAGACATTGCCATCAAGCTTCAAAGTGGAACGGCTTCTATCGGTCTAGAGCGTTACTATATTTTGATTGAAGGAGCCGACAAAGAGCACGATGAAGATGTCATTTTAGAAATGAAACAGGCACAATCTGCCGTCCCATCGCTCTTTTTGCCGACGCATCCGCTATTTGAGAACGGATTATCGCATCAAGGAGCGCGTGTCGTGGCCGCACAGCGGGCAATGGTCCATAGTCGTGATCCATATCTCGGTTATTTGACGATTGATGGAAAAGAGTATTATGTAAGGCAGCGCTCACCTTATAAGCGCAAAGTGAAGGCGAAACACATGAAAGATGAGAAGTCGCTCATCGAGACGTTGAAAGTGCAAGCGCAAATCACAGCGAAGATTCACGCACGGGCCGATGCGACGTCTGACGCGTTGGATTATACGGCGAGTGAACGAATCGCGGCGGCAATCGGTGACTCTCCGTCCCTGTTTATTCGACAGTTATCGAGATGGGCTGATTTTTATGCGAATCAGGTTCGCTTTGACTACGACGCCTTTTTGAATTGGGTCGAATCAAGGAAGCGTTAAGGAAACTTGCGAATCGAAGGGGAAATCCTGCACAATGGAAGCGTAAAGGATGTGTAAGGACCATGATTACAGAACAACAAGTCATCGCTCAGATGCGTCAAGTGATGACACAGATTGAGTCATCGACGGGCGAAGTACAAAAGCGTCATTTGGCAAAGTTGATGGGCTTTTGCGAACTGCTATTAGCGGAGACGTCTGAAGCGAAGGGTGTCAGCACGGCACAAGCGACGATACCGGCGAGTGAATCAAAACCACCGCTCGATCGTCAGATGGCCGCCTTCCTAGGGATTCCAATGGAAGAAGACGAACAACCTAAATCGGATTCATTGCTCGATTTTTGAACCACATGTGCATCACATGTGGTTTTTTTGTGGAATCACTTTCATTGACTTAAATACCTTAGGGGGTATAATGGGTGTAAGAAATGAAAATCAAATGGAGGCGTGAATATGTTGGACTTTCTTTTTGTAGCGGTCGTCATTGGACTTGTGTATTTCTGGTGGAGTCGCCGAAACAATGTTAAAACGGTCTCGACGGACGACTTGAAACGAAGAATCGCGGAAGAGCGGAACATTCAACTGTTGGACGTGCGTGAGCCGCATGAATACCGCGGAGGACATATTAAGCAAGCGAAAAATGTGCCTCTTTCAGGATTTGGGAACGCGCAAGCGAAATATCCGAAGGAAAAAGAGCGTCCTGTCTACGTGATCTGTCAAAGTGGCATGCGTAGCCAACGCGCCGCAGCGATGCTCAAGAGTGCCGGATATACCGACGTCTATTCTGTAAAAGGCGGAATGAATTTCTGGCGAGGATAATGGACGCGACTGAACGAATCGGTTCAGTCGTTTTTTTGTCACTACGTTTTCCCTTTTGCATTTTCGGGGATTCTGCTACGGTAGGGAGAGAGTGAAAGAGAGGGGATCAATCCAATGGCAGTGATTTTATTTGATATCGATGGCACGTTAGTAGATACGACAGGACCGATGACACAAGCAATTCATGAGGCGCTTGAGGAACTTCCTCATCTTCCGAAACCGAGTGAAGAAGCAGTCCGCTCAGGATACGGCTTGGCAGGTAACGCATTTTGGGAGCATGTTATTCCAGAAGCGTCGCTCGAAGAGATTCGTTTCATTCGCAGATTGCGTCACACGACGCTCGAGAAGACGATGGAAGGGCAGAACGTCTTATTCGATGGAATTCGTGACATGTTGGAAACACTTCACGAACAAGGCCACACGTTGACGACGGCGAGTAACTGCGGCGTCCATTACATGAACCTGATTTTAGATACGCAACAGATTCGTTCATATATGACGGCGCCGGAATGCTTGGAGTCCGTCAGTGGCGAGAAGAAAGCAGACATTCTGACGGCGCATCGGGTCCGTCACGGTGAGGCGGACTATATTATGGTCGGCGATCGCAAATCGGATGTCGAGGCAGCACGGGCGCACGATTTTCCGGTCGTCTTGACAGGATTCGGATTCGGAAATGAAGAAGAGTGGGCGCTTGCGGATCACGTCATCAAGTCACCGAACGATTTAGTCGAATGGGTCAACCGATAAGAAAAGGCTTGTCGCACATGTCGACAAGCCTTTTTTGTATGCCTCTATTTACAACCCGAGTGAGATGTATTTGACTTCTAAAAATTCTTCGATGCCGTGGTGACCACCTTCACGGCCGAGTCCGCTCTCTTTCCAACCACCGAAAGGCGCTTGAGGAGTTGACGGTAGCCCATCGTTCACACCGACAATCCCATACTCTAACGACTCTGCTAAGTAGACGGCTTCATTGATGTCTTGCGTGAATAGATAGGCGGCTAATCCGAACGGCGTATTGTTCGCCCGTTTGATCACTTCGTCGAGTGAATCGAATGTCGCAATCGGTGCGACCGGTCCAAATGTTTCTTCGTTCATGCAGAGCATGTCTTCGTTCGCGTAACGGATGACCGCCGGACGAATGAAGAGCCCATCTAACACTTCGCCACCGTACACTTCACCGCCACGAATTTGAGCGTCCTCGATGTGTTTTTCGACTTTACTAAGCGCGTCATCGTCGATGAGTGGACCGATATCGACACCTTCCTCTAATCCGTTCCCGACTTTCAACGCTTCGACCTCTTTGATGAAACGCTCCGAAAATTCATCGACGACGGCTCGTTCGACATAAATTCGGTTCGCACAGACGCATGTCTGTCCACCGTTACGAAACTTCGTGGCGACCGCTTGCGGGACAGCTTTATCCAAGTCCGCCTTGGCCGTGACGATGAGCGGGGCGTGACCACCGAGTTCGAGCGAAATCTTTTTCATCGTGTCCGCAGCGTCACGCATGAGCATCTTCCCGACTTCGGTCGACCCTGTGAACGTCAACTTACGAACTCGTTTGTCCTGTTGCCACGCTTTGACGATATCGGAGGCTTGTCCTGTCACAAGATTGATGACCCCTTTTGGGATTCCTGCCTTATCGGCCAATTTGATCAATTCGATGGCGGTCAGTGGCGTTGCCGATGCGGGTTTCATGACGACCGTACAACCTGCAGCGAGTGCCGGAGCGACCTTGCGGGTAATCATGGCAGCCGGGAAGTTCCATGGCGTGATGGCAGCGATAACGCCGACCGGTTGCTTGATGGCAAAGATCCGCTTCTTATTCGATGAGGCGGGAATCGTCTCCCCGTACACCCGTCGACCTTCTGCTGCATACCAATCGATAAAGCCGTTCGCATAGTTGATTTCGCCGATGGCTTCTTTGAGCGGTTTTCCTTGTTCCTCGACCATCGTCCGTGCGAGCTCTTCCGTATGTTCTGCAATCAATCGGTGCCACTCATTGAGGAATTCCCCACGTTCTTCTGCAGTTTTTTGTTGCCATTCCTGTAGTGCTTCATGCGCTGCGTCGACGGCTTGAGTCGCTTCCTTCGTATCACTTTTTGTCACGACAGCCATGACATTGCCAGTGGCTGGATTACGTACCTCGATTGTTTGTCCGGTTTCTGTCCATTCCCCGTTAATATAGTTTTTCTCTTCTCGCATCTTGATTTCCCCTTTCCAAAAAGTGCACAGTTAATTAGAGGATACCCGTTTTTCTAGAACGCACACAATTTTCCAAAAAATGAGGGGATACTATGTGGATCATCATCGTCGGCTATTTAGTCGGGGGCCTACTCGGGGGTAGGTTATATGGGTTACTAAGTGGACATGATTTAGCGACATCTGGTTCGAAAAATACGGGGGCACGCAACGCGAACCGCATCGGAGGAGTGAAGGCATTTCTCATCGTATATGGATTCGACGTGCTCAAGACGATTGTTGTCTTACAGATGAGCGGACCGTATTTTTGGCAGACGGCGCTTGCGCTCACGCTCGGTCATATTTATCCGTTTTGGCGAATCCGCGCGGGCGGGAAGGGATATGCCGTTTTTTCTGGAATCATATGGGCATACGACCCGTGGTGGTTTATCGGGGGTCTCCTTGTCCTGTTGCTGTTGATTAAAGGAACAGGTAATTCCCGTGAGACGGGACTAGTAATGCTCGTCTTACTTCCACTCGCTGCGCTTGGAAGTGTTGGAGACGTCATATGGGCAGTGCTCATCGCAACTGTGATTATCTATCATCATGTGAAGGAGGGGAAACCATGATTGTTTACCGAAAAGCTGGGATATCCGATTTTGATGCGATTCACCGGTTAAATTATGAAACGTTCGTTGAAGAGATTCCGCAACATCCACCGAACCCGGAACGACGGCTCGTCGACCGATTTCATGGACAGAATACATATTGGATTGGGGAAGTGGACGGTGAAGTGGTCGCCATGTGTGCACTACGTGGCGAAAAACCTTTTTCGTTGGAACAAAAAGGGGTGCGCATTCCTGACGGGGATTGGATCGAAATTCGTTTGCTTGCTGTGAAGAGCGCGTATCGACGCAATCGGACATTCGCCGGACTGATGCGAGCGGTCATTAAAGATGCGACCGATCGTGAAGTGGATGGGATTGTCATCAGTGGGACGACGCGTGAACAAGTGCTCTATCACCGATTCGGATTTATTCCATTTGCGGATCCAATCGGCCCTGAGGAAGCAAGGTACGTTCCGATGATGTTAACGCGTTCAGCCTTTTATGAATCAAAGTCTGCGTCGACGCTTCGACCAATAAGTTTCCTTGCGGGTCCTGTCGAATGCTCGAATCGGTTCAGCAACAACTGACAAAGCGAATCGGACTTCCTTACGTCTATACGCTTCTCGGAAGTGGCACGGTCGCCAATGATGCGGTCGCGGCAAGATTGCGGGGACGTGGTGTCGTTTTATGCGCCGGCGAATTCGGGGAGCGTCTCATGGATCACGCATCCCGCGCCGGTCTCTCATTTGATGTCATTCAAGTGGACGAGGAAGGGAAATGGGAGGTTGCTCAACTTGAGCAGATTGAACCGGAGTGGGTGTGGACGGTACATTGTGAGACATCTTTAGGCATCTTAATCGATCTGGCCCCGCTTCACACGGGGCAAGGTGTCGTCGCCGTCGATGCAATCAGCGCGGTCGGGACACTTGTCTATGATTATTATTTCGCGGACTACGTGACTTTTTCCTCGGGGAAAGGATTACGGAATGCGCCAGGTCTCGCGTTCGTCGCGATGAAAGAGCAGGCGGAAATGATGCGAGACGTGCCACGCTACTTTGATTTGTCCCTCTATCAACCAATCGCCTTCACACAATCGGAACCGCTCCTTGCGGCGATGGATGTCGCATTAGAGGAATTAACGGAAGAACAGGTCGCGTCGCATCAGGAGAAGATGGCATTGTTGGTCAACTCACTTCGCGAGAATGGCTTACAATTCAAGCTGAGTCCCTCCCAGTCACCTGGCATCATCACAATCCCGATGCCGTGCGGACAGTCCTCGATTGAGTTAGGTCGACAACTATCCTATCAAGGTTATCTCGTCCAATATGAGAGCGAATATTTGAAACGGGCGAATGTCATCCAAGTATCGACGATGGGCTGGACGACACCTCGCATGATGCGTGACGTCGGTGCCTATATTGCCGAGTGGATTCAACAAAAAACCGCCACTCTGGAAAGTGACGGTTCGCTTAAACACGAAAATCCTGACGTGCCAAGTGACGAATTTTTCGTCCGAGGCGTCTCCAATTGAAGTAAGCCAGCACAGACACTACGCCACCTGACCAGAACAGCCATTCATCTGGTCGGATATAGCCGAGTAGCCCGACGAGCAACCCGAGCAAGATGACGATGGCATTGAACGTCTGACGGTGCAAGAGTTCTTTCGATTCCAAGTTGCGTTGGAACATCGCTTGCTCCGACAGACGTTTTCGTGTCGGCTCTTTTAAGTAATTGTCGAGAAGCGGTGGCACGTTCAACAATTTCTTCGCATAGTTGATCCCGGTCTTCACATAACGGTTTTGAAGTGTCGTGCCGTCCTCCTCGAGCCATTCGATGACAATCGGTTTGCCGAGTGTGAACAGGTCGATTTTCGGATCGAGGATTTGCAGGATGCCGAGCAAAGTCGAGGCGGCCCGACCGAAGAAGGCGAATTCCGCCGGGAGTTGGATCGGTTCGTTTTTGACGAGCAACTGAATATCCTGCAATACTTTCTCAATTAACTTCGTATCGACGGTGTCGATATCGGTCTCTAAATAAAATGTGACGGCTTTCTCGAGTGCTTGGCGAATGTTTTGCTTGTTCGCCGTCGGCAAGAGGAAGCGTAAGTCTTCTAGGCCGTCGACGATGCTGTCATAGTCGAGCGAGATGAACGCCTGTAAAATGTTTCGAATCGTTGCCATGTCTTGTGCCGTCGTCTGTCCGACCATTCCGAAGTCGAGTAAGATGATGGTGCCGTCTGCTCGGATTTGGACGTTTCCGGGGTGCGGGTCAGCGTGGAACTGTCCTCCGAACAACAATTGTTCGGCGGCGAGCGTAAATAGTCGTTCGGCTAGGGCGGAGCGATCGATTTCATTTTCTTTTAAGAAGGCGAGGTCGGTGATGCGTCGTGCATCGACCCAGTCCATCGTCAAGACGCGGTTCGTACAGAGGTGTTCGTGATAATCCGGGATGTAAACGTCCGGGTTATCCGCATATTTGGCTTTGAAATATAAGGCGTTTTTTAATTCGGTTTGAAAATTTAGTTCATCCCCGATGACAAAAATCATTTGGCGATATAAGCTATCTAAGTCGGTCGATTTTGCGAGGGATGTCCGCTTCAACATCGACGTGACAATCCGCATGGCCCGGAAGTCGGTACGGATGATTTTTTCGATATTCGGACGTTGAATTTTGATGGCGACCCGCTTGCCGTTTTCTAGAAGGGTGGCACCGTACACTTCCCCGATTGAGGCGGAGGCGACGGCGTCAATACCAACGTCTTTGACGACTTGCGTGTAAGGGACGCCCCATTCCGCTTCTAGAATCGCGCGCGACTTGTCCCAACCCGATGTCGGGACACGGTCGACGAGTTCAGACAGTTCGTTCAAGACGGCCGGAGGCAATAAATCGGCACGAATGGACAAGAATTGTCCGAGCTTGATCAACAAGCCTTCGAGTCGGAGTGCGTTTCGTTTATACTCACGCGCGAGCTTGAGCATGAGTGCTTCATATTCTTCTGTCGTGGCGACACCTTGCTGTTGCTTACGTGAAAAGGCGTATAGCCGAATGATGAATCGGGCGAACATGGTGACGATAATCCATATGCGGAACAAAGCGATACGTTTCATTGTAATACCGACATCCTTTACGACAGTCGCTCGACTGACCTGATTTTTTGTAACTATACTTTACCATACAATGCGTTGAAGAAAGGGCAAGGGATGTTCATGGAGTGGGAATTGCTCAACGTCGTCGGGACGATTGCGTTCGCGGCGAGCGGAGCCATCATTGCGATGGATGAAAAATACGATATTTTTGGGGTCTGGTTGCTCGCGTTTATCACCGCCTTTGGTGGCGGCGCGATTCGGAACGTCCTGTTAGGAAACCCCGTCAGTTTGATTTGGCAACAGAACGATTTATTTATTTTATGTTTTCTGGTCGCACTCCTCATCTTCCTGCTACCAAGTGTTGTATTGCCACATTGGGAACGCTGGGGTGTGATTGTGGATGCAATCGGATTGGTCGCCTTTGCCTTTCAAGGAGCACAGGTCGCAATCAAGCTGGATTTACCGTTATCGGCAGCAATCGCGGCGGCTGTCCTGACCGGGGTCGGGGGTGGCGTGGTCCGCGACTTACTGGCTGGGCGTAAACCGCTCGTCTTGCAATCAGAAGTGTACGCGATTTGGGCGATTCTCATTGCGGTCATCACGTATTACTTCAAGCTCGAAGGCGGTCTTGCCGTCTATGCGCTTTTAATTGTCGTAGCGACACTTCGAGTGATATCCTACTATCGAAAGTGGAATTTACCAGCACGAAAAGTCAGATAAGGGGGAACGAAAATGAAGATTTTACTAATGATCGGTGCCGGATTGATGGCACTCGGTGTGGCACTTGGCGCGTTCGGTGCCCATGCGCTAAAAGAGAGACTGTCACCGAACATGTTGGCGAACTGGCAGACGGGCGTGCTCTATCATATGATCCATGCGCTCGGAATCGTCGGGATCGCAGCGCTCCTCATGCGTGTGAGTATCAGCCAATTTAACATTGCCGGCTGGCTCATGTTTGCGGGAATCATCTTTTTCTCTGGAAGTTTATACGTCATGGCGTTGACGGGAATCACGAAACTCGGAGCCGTGACACCAATCGGCGGCGTCTTATTCATTGCTGCTTGGATTTTTGTCATCGTCGGTGCGATGAAATTGTAATGACAGAATCAATTTATTTCGACATCCATGTCTTTGCTCATGTACACATGCAGCGAGGGCATGGATTTTTTTGATGAGTCATCCCATCAATTGGAAAACAGATTTGCGCTTCATGTATTTATTATTTGAAAATAGGGTAAAGTGTTCTCTATTTACATAAAATATTACAGGGAGATGTCAGAATGAACGATTAGAAAAGGTATTGATAAATAATAAGTTCAACATATTCGTTGCCTGTGCTGTTGTTCATGCGTAATAAAATTGAAATATAACTTTAACAGGAAAATATCTAGCAGTTAGATATAATTAGTCATGTTGAAACTCAACCAAATGATCGTTTTTGTTACATACTGAAACGGCTTTAAAATATGTAGTGTAGTAGGTACTCACGTTTGTCATTTAAGAAAGGATGTACCCCATTCATGAATTGGAAACGCACAGTCTCGACGCTGACGCTTGGTGTGATGCTTATCAGCACACATACAGTTGCCGACGCATCGACTTCGATTAAAGAAAAACAAGAAGAACAACAAAAAGTACAAGAGAAGCGCAATGACGTGAAAAAGAACCAAGCCGATACGTCTTCAAAGATTGAAGTGAACAAAGAAGAGATTTCAAAAGTTCAGGCAGAGGTCAATAAAATGGACGCGCAGTTGCAAGACATCATCAACGATGTCGCTATGAAGCGCCAAGAAATCAAGCGCACCGAGATGAAAATCGAGGATCTTGAAGCCGACATTAAAGATTACCAAGAAAAAATGAAGGCACAAGAAGCGATGATGAAAGAACGTATGGCCACGATGCAAAAGAACGGTGGCGGCTCAATTAACTGGGCTGAATTCATCTTCGGTTCAAAAAACCTCTCTGATCTTGTCACGCGTATGATCACGGCTGGAACGATTCAGCGTAGTGACCAAGAGTTGTTCGATGACTATGAAGCGACACAAAAATCGCTCAAAGAAGCACAAGCGGACTTGAAAGCAGAACGTGCTTCGCTTCTCGAACAACAAAAAGCACTTGAAGTGCGTCAAGCTGAGCTCGAGAAGAAAATGAAGCAACGTGAGAAGCGTATCAAAGAGCTTGAAGAGAAGAACATCAAGTTTGAATCGCAAATCTTCGACCTTCAAGAAATTGAAGCGACGTTAGTGGCACAAGAACAAGCAATCGCGGCTGAAATCGAAGCACAGCGTCGCGAAGAAGAGGAAGCCCGTCGTCGTGCTGAAGAAGCAGCTCGTCAAGAGGCGGCACGTAAGGTAGAAGAAGCACGCCAAGCAGAAGCTGCACGTCAAGCTGAGGCTGCTCGCAAGGCAGAGGCAGCACGAGAAGCGGAAGCGGCTCGTCAAGCTGCTGCACAACAAAAGCAAGACAATAAAACGAATACCCCGTCTTCGTCGTCTTCAAACAATACGGCTCCATCAACACCAGCACCAAAACCGGAACCGGCGCCGAAACCCGCACCAACACCAGCGCCGAAACCGGAGCCAAAACCGGCACCGACGACATCGACGCCAGCACCGTCTAGCTCAATGTTCATTCAACCGGCTTCAGGACGCTACTCACAAGGGTGGGGTCCGGCGAGCGGTGCGTATGGTTACACGTTCCATAACGGTTTAGATATCGCTGGTCCAACAGGTACACCGATTCGTGCATCTGCGACAGGTACGGTCATTCGTGCAGGCTGGGGTGGCGCTTACGGGAACCACGTCATGATCGCGCACGTCATCAACGGTCAAGTTTGGACGACAGTTTATGCACACATGAACTCAGTATCTGTCAGCTCAGGACAGCGTGTGACACAAGGATCAAATATCGGGACACTTGGAAACACAGGGAACTCGTCAGGTCCGCACTTGCACTTTGAGATTCATAAAGGCGGCTACTCGTACTCGGCAACGAGCGCAGGTAGCACGGTCAACCCGCGTCAGTTCTTCTGATGCCCTATACAGAAAGCTCCTTTCGATTGCGAAAGGAGCTTTTGTGCGTACAAAAAATCCCTCCGCTATGGCGAAGGGATCAACGTTAGTTGGCTTGCTCGATATCGCTTGAATGATCTTGTTTCTTACGCATTCGTTCACGCACGTAATAGATAATCGTCAACCCAATCAACCAAGGTACCCCGAACTTCAACAAGATGTTGAAATCGGTGAACCATGTCGTGATCATCAGGCTGAGGAGTAAGACCGCCCCGAGTATTGGGAGGAACGGATATCCCATCATACGGACTGGGAGTTTTCGTCCGGTCCATTTCTTCCGGAAGAACAAGTGGGAGACGAAGACCATGAACCAAGTGAAAATGGCTCCGAACATCGAGATTCCCATCAAGAACGGATATGACGATTCCATAAACACTTGTAATAAAGCGGCTAGGACGATGCCACCCGTTGAAACGAGTAATGCGAACATCGGGATGCCGTTTTTGCTGATTTTTTTGAACGCTTTCGGTGCATCGCCGGCTTCTGCGAGCGAGTACATCATGCGTGTTGATGCATAGAGCTGTGCGTTCATCGCTGACAAGGCGGCAATCAAAATCACGAAGTTGAGGATACCTGCCGCGAACGGCACATCAAACTGTTCCATGACGAGCACGAACGGACTTTGATCGATTCCGGCTTGCTGCCATGGGATGAGCATGAGCATGATGGCAAGCGTGACGACATAGAAGAACGTCAAGCGGAACACGGTAGCGCGTAAAGCGCGTGGTACGGCCTGGTCCGGGTCTTTTGCTTCGCCTGCTGTGACGGCGACGAGTTCGGTTCCGAGGAAACTGAAGAGGGAGATGAAAATCGTCACCCACATTCCGTAAAACCCGAAAGCGAAGAAACCTTCGTTTCCAGTCGTGATCGATTCAATCGGTGATCCTGGTTCGCCGAACAATGTGGCGGCACCGAGGACGATGAATAGGATAATGGCAGTTACTTTGATGAAGGATAACCAGTATTCGGTCGTCCCGAACGTGTGAACATGACGGGCGTTGACGTAAATGAGTAGTCCACCGAAGAGGGCGACCCAGACGAACCCGTTCACATCTGGGAACCAGTAGCGCATATAGATGGCGATGGCACTGACCTCAACCCCTACAGCGAGTACGTTCGCGACCCAGTAAGAGTAACGGACGAGAAAGCCTGCGAGTGGATGGACGTATCGCTCGGCAATCGTTCCGAATGATCCGGATGTTGGATGGGCGACCGTCATTTCGGCGAGTGCACCCATGAGTAAGAGGACGATGAACGCCCCGATGGCATAGCTGACGAGCACGCTCGGACCAGCGGTTTGGATCGCAAGCCCGCTTCCGAGGAACAGCCCGGTTCCGATGGCACTCCCGAGGGAAATCATCGTGAGTTGCCGGGTGGACAGCTCGCGTTTTAGTTTGTTTGTTTCCAAAATCGATTCTCCTTTAGTTGAGTGAAATGTTGTTGTGGACGACTATAGCAGACAGAAAAAAACGATGTCAATTCGAAAAACCGATGAAGGTTCTCGATTTCGGGGTGCACATATAGAGGCAAAGTTTTTCTAATTTTTTTATTTGACAGGGATGCATCCTCCCTGTATAGTACGAGTTAACTTAACTGAAACGAATAAAGGCGTCGACGAAGAGAAGTAACGACGAATCTTGTATGACAGAGAGCTGATGGTTGGTGCGAATCAGTATACAGGACGTCGCGAATGGACTTCTGAGCTCTAAACCGAACTTTGAGTAGGCTTTAGCGGGTTACCCACCGTTATCACGGGGAAGCGGATGATTGTCCGTGAAGTGGGTTCTTCGGAACCAACGAAGGTGGCACCACGGGGTTACTCGTCCTTCTTGTAGCGTAAGCTATGAGGAGGCGGGTAACCCCTTTTTCGTTTCAACAATATAAATCGAGGATTGAGAAGAGTAGCGCGAGAAGACGTTTCGTCCAGAGAGTCAGGGATGGTGAGATCCTGACCGAGGCGTCCGCGTGAATGGGCTCATGAGAGCATGGCTGAATGAAGTAGGTCGTGACGGCTTCCCCCGTTATCGGGATACGATGTGATTGCATCGGAGAGTGGATTCTTCGGAATCAACGAGAGGTGGCACCGCGGTCTAGAACCGTCCTCCATACGACGACTGTCGTGTGGAGTTTTTTTATACACATTTTTAGAGGGGGAACAGACGATGATTCAACAATTGGAGACAAACGCACTATCAACAGCAGATATGAAAGTGGCAGCAAGCGAGATGTTCCAAGCGGATGAAGCACAAATCGAACGGGTGCTACTCGCGATGAAAGAACGTGGGGAGACGGCAGAAGAGATGGCGGGACTCGCGGCATACATCTGTGAAGCAGCACAGTTCCCCCCGACGGATTTGCCTGTACTTGATGTCTGTGGCACGGGCGGTGATGGGGCGCACACGTTCAACATCAGCTCGACCGTCGCCTTCGTGTTGGCCGGTCTCGGCATCCCGGTCGCCAAACATGGGAACCGTAGCGTATCGAGTCGGTCTGGAAGTGCGGACGTCCTCGAGGCATTGAACGTTCCGATTGTGAAGACGGCGGAAGAAGTACATGCCGACTTGAAACGGACGAACTTGAGTTTCTTGTTCGCCCAGCATGTCCACCCGATCATGAAGCACGTCATGCCGGTCCGGAAACGACTCGCGACGGCGACCATCTTCAACCAAATCGGACCGCTTACGAATCCGCTTCGTCCGAAACGACAACTGATCGGTGTCTACCATCCATCACTACTTGAGAAGATGGCGACAGCGATGCGTCATCTTGGGGTAGAGCGTGGCATGGTCGTACACGGTGCGGGTGGCCTCGATGAAGCGAGCCTCGCTGGTGTGAACGAGGTGTACTTCTTTGACGGGGAACAGACGGCGCGTTACGCGGTCGACCCACGAGATGTTGGCTTGATGCGGGCACCGCTCGAAGTACTACGTGGAGGAACGCCGGAAGAGAACGCCGCGACACTACTCGCTGTATTGAACGGGGAGTCGGGCCCGGCGCGAGATGTCGTCTTATTGAATGCGGCGCTTGCCCTTTGCACGTACGGCACGACTTCAACGCTTCGTGCAGGGGTGAAAGAGGCGAAACGCAGTATCGATGAAGGGCACGCCTTACGCGTGTTACAACACTTACAACGTACGGAGGTAGAGGCATGAGTTATTTAACGAAAATCATCGGAACGAAAATCGAAGAGGTCAGTCGTATGGAGCCGATTGATATCACCATGACAGAGCCGATTGCTCTCTTGAATCGAATGCGTGATGGATTCCACATCATCTCGGAAATTAAACGTTCGTCACCTTCGAAAGGAATGATTCGGGAGGATGTAAACGTCGCCGAACGGGCCCGTCAATATGAACAAGCTGGAGCGACGATGATTTCGGTGTTGACGGACACGACGTATTTCAATGGGTCTTTTGAAGATCTACAACAAGTCGCCGACGTCGTCACAATCCCGGTACTCTGCAAAGACTTCATCATCGATGAACGACAACTCGACTATGCGAAGCATTACGGTGCGAGTGTGGCGCTCCTCATCGTAGCGGCACTTCATCCGAAACGTCTCCACGAGTTGACACGATACGCTCGCTCGATCGGTCTTGACGTCTTGGTCGAAGTGCATGACGAAGCCGAGTTACACATCGCGCTCGAGCTCGATGACGTGTTGATTGGCATCAACAATCGAGACTTAAAAACGTTCGAGGTATCACTTGAGACATCAATCGATTTGATGGAACGTTATCCCGATGTCACGTTCGTCAGTGAAAGTGGAGTCAGCACCGTCGAGGCGGCAGCGCGTCTAAAAGAAGCCGGGGCCAGCGCCATTCTCGTCGGAGAAGCACTCATGCGGGAAGAAAACCCGACCCGGTTACTCGAGGAGTTGAAAACATGTTCGTTAAAATTTGTGGATTGAAGACAGAAGAAGCGGTCGAAGCGGCGGTCGAAGCGGGGGCGGATGCCATCGGATTCGTGTTCGCCCCGAGTTCCCGTCAAATCGACGTGGCCACTGCGAAGACGTTAGCAGCGCGTATCCCGCAATCGGTTCGAATCGTTGGTGTGTTTTTAAGTCCTTCAATGGAAGACATCGCGCAAACGATGGACGTGGGACTGACGGATTTACAAATTCACCATCGAACGCAGTCAATCGAACAACTACGAATCTTCGGATTACCGATTATCGATGCGTCGACCGAGGTGGCGGCGGATGTTCGATTGATGGACCATCCGACCCCGGGCAGTGGACAGATTTTAGACTGGGCAACGATTGAACGACCGAATCGTCCATTTTGGTTAGCAGGTGGCCTATCCCCAGACAATGTAAGACAAGCGATTCAAACGATCCAACCAGACGGCGTCGATGTCTCGAGCGGTGTTGAGACAGACGGTGTGAAAGATATCAAAAAAATTCGCACGTTCATTCAACGTGCCAAGGAGGAACTAGGATGTATGCACAACCAGTGAACGGGAAATTTGGACAATACGGTGGAAAGTATATTCCGGAGACGCTTATGCAGGCAGTCGAAGAATTAGAGGTCGCTTACGAAGAGGCGAAGCAAGACCCTGAGTTTCAAGAGCGCTTCTCTTCCTTATTAAGCGAATACGTGGGACGTGAGACGCCGCTCTATTATGCGTCGAACCTGAGTCGTCGTCTTGGGACGAACGTCTATTTGAAACGTGAGGACTTGAACCATACCGGTGCCCATAAGATCAACAACACGATCGGACAGGCGCTCCTTGCGAAACGGATGGGGAAACAAAAAGTCGTCGCCGAGACGGGAGCGGGTCAGCATGGTGTCGCGACTGCGACAGTATGTGCGTTACTCGATTTAGAATGTACGATCTTCATGGGTGAGGTCGACGTTGAGCGCCAGGCGTTGAACGTGTTTCGGATGGAATTGCTTGGAGCGAAAGTCGTTCCGGTCAAATCAGGTAGTCGTACACTAAAGGATGCCGTCAATGAAGCGCTCCGTTACTGGGTCAAACATGTCGACGATACGCATTATGTGATGGGTTCAGTACTTGGACCGCATCCGTTCCCGCAGATGGTACGTGATTTCCAAAGTGTGATCGGGACAGAGACACGTCGTCAAATCCTTGAACAGACAGGACGCCTCCCAGACGCCGTCGTCGCTTGTGTCGGTGGAGGAAGCAACGCCATGGGCATGTTCTATCCGTTCTTAAACGATGAATCGGTCGCGCTCTATGGTGTCGAGGCAGCAGGTAGTGGGATTGATACAGACAAACACGCGGCGACACTCACGAAAGGTGAAGTCGGTGTGTTACATGGGTCGCTCATGTATGTGTTGCAAGACGCGGCCGGTCAAATCGAGGAGGCACATTCGATCTCAGCCGGACTCGATTATCCAGGGGTAGGACCAGAGCACAGCTTCTTGAAAGACATCAAACGGGTGCGGTATGCAGCTGTCACGGATGACGCGGCGCTCGATGCATGTCTCGCGCTCAGCCGCCAAGAAGGCATCATTCCTGCCCTCGAATCATCACATGCCCTTGCTTACGCAGAGACGCTCGCGAAGACGATGGGTGAAGAGGAGACATTGGTGATCTGTTTATCAGGGCGTGGAGACAAAGACGTCCACACAATCCGAGAGAAGGTGGCGACACGATGAAATTAGAGACAGCGATTCGCGAACGAGAAGGAGCGGCGTTCGTTCCGTATATTATGGCCGGTGACGGTGGGATGGACCGACTCATCCCGACCATTGTTGAACTAGAACGGATGGGTGCGACAGCGATTGAACTCGGTATCCCGTTCTCCGATCCGGTGGCAGATGGTCCAATCATTGAGGCGGCAGGAATGCGTGCGCTTGAAGCGGGCGTGACGCTCGAAATGGTATTGAACCATTTAATAGAAGGAAATGATCAATTTAACGTTCCGATCGTGTTGATGACATACTTGAATCCTGTGTTTCGATTCGGGATTCAACCGTTCTTTGACCGAGCGAAGGAATGCGGGGTAAGCGGGGTCATCATTCCTGACCTTCCGTTTGAAGAAAGTCTTCAATTGTTCGCAACGATTGATCGCCATGACGTCGCGGTCATCCCGCTCGTGACGTTGACGAGCAGTGAGGCGCGGACAGCATCCATCTTAGAGAAAGCGGAAGGATTCGTCTATGCGGTCACGCTCAAAGGAACGACAGGGAAAGCCGATGTGTTCCCAGATGAATTACTCGCCTATTTGACTCGATTGACAGAGCAGTCACGCGTTCCTGTTTTGGCAGGATTCGGCGTACATTTACCGGAGCAAGTGCAGACGCTTGGAAATGCATGTGATGGTGTCGTCGTCGGAAGCTTTATCGTCGAGGCGCTCCATGAAGGAAGAACAGACGACGTTGAGACGTTGATTCAATCAGCAAAACAAATGCACGTATAAAAAATCAGCGCTTCATACGAAGCGCTGATTTTTTTGCCTACAATTCCACTCGGTCGAGACCGTCTTCACCAAATTTCTGGTCGAGTTGATCATGACGATACATCGAGGCGAGTACATATAAAAGGTCACCTTCCTCGATGGATGTTTGTCCATTTGGTGGAATCAAATATTCGTTTCGGACGATGGCGTTCACGACGGTGTTCGGTGGGAGCGTGATATCCGCGAGCGTCTTACCAATCATCGAGGAACTCTCCGTGACAACGTAAGGAACGAGTTTATGTTGGGACTGTTTGCTCGAGACGAGGGCAATGGTATATGGGGAACGGATTTTATCCGGACCGAGTAATCCCAATTTCTCGGCAAGCGGTGTCAATGTCGTCCCTTGAATCAAAGCGCTCGTCACGACGACGAAGAAGACGGCATTGAATAAGAGTTGACTGTCCTCAATACCAGCAATTAACGGGAATGTAGCTAAGACGATTGGAACAGCTCCCTTCAGGCCGGCCCATGAGATAAACAGCTTCTCTTTTCTCGTGAATGCCATCCCGAGCGTCGATAAATAGACGGCGATCGGACGAGCCAAGAACATGAGGACGAATGAAATGAGCAGTCCTTTCCAAATCAAGTCCGGTTCGATGAGTTGACGAGGGAAGACGAGTAACCCAAGAATGACGAACATGATGATCTGCATGATCCATGCGAGCGCTTCTGAGAATTGAACAATCGTCACTTCATGCGCGGTATCCGCATTTCCGACAATCATCGCAGCGATATAGACCGCGAGCAGACCGCTTCCTAATAAGTATGCGGTGACACCATATGTGAGAAATGCCATCGAAATCATGAGCACGGCATGAAGACCGCTCGACTCTAATCTTAGGTGATTCAACATGAGGCGGGACAGTTGACCAAGGATGAAACCGATGAGAGCCCCGACCACGATTTGAAGGACAAACATCCAGATGCCATCCCAGATAGTCGTATCTGGCTTCATCATGAAATCGAGGGCAAGAATCGTTAAAAACATCGCCATCGGGTCGTTCGTGCCGGACTCGGCTTCGAGTGTCGCACCGACTTTCGGTGAGATATTCTTTCCTTTAAATGCGGCAAAGACGGCCGCTGCGTCGGTCGAACCGATAATCGCACCGAACAAGAAAGATTCAATCCAATCGAAACCAAATACGAAACGAACGGCCACAGCAACAACGCTTGTCGTGATCAACACACCAAACGTAGCGAGTGAGGCGGCTGGAACGAGGACGTTCCGCATCGACGACCATTTCGTCTGAAGACCCCCTTCAAACAAAATGACGATTAAGGCGGCGACTCCGATCAACTGCGCCAGATTCGAATCGTCGAAGAAGATGAGACCGGTGATATCACTTCCCATGATCATGCCGATTCCCATAAATAAAATCAAGGCGGGCAAGCCGAATCGAGTGGAGATTCGCGTCGCCATGACACCGGACACGAGTAGTAATCCGAAGAGTAAAATGAGTACATCAGTACTTAGAACAGGTACGGGCAAGCACAACACATCCTTTCAAAAACAATACTCTTAGGTTCATTGTACCATGAAATCGTCTGATATTTCAGAATTGGCGATTATACAAACCATACACATTGGAATTGTCAGTTATAAATGTGATAAAGTGAAAGCAAAGATAAGGAGGGATGATGATGTCTAAAATTCACGTCATTCATGAAAACGAAGAATGGACGAACCACCTTGTCCATCGCTTAGAAGAACTACAGTTACCTTATGAATTATGGCACTTGGACCAAGGGACGATTGATCTCGAAGCAACGCCCCCGGAAGGTGTCTTCTATAATCGCATGAGTGCCTCTTCGCATACACGTGGACATCGGTACGCACCCGAGTTAACGGAAGGTGTCCTCGCTTGGTTAGAGGCGAACGATCGGACCGTGTTCAACGGCACACGTGCCATCCGCCTAGAAGTGAGCAAAGTCAATCAATACACGGCGCTTCGCCGCGAAGGGATCCGCGTACCGAAGACGATTGCGGCAGTCGGTAAGGACCAAATCATCGAGGCGGCCGAAAAGCTTGGGATGACACCGTTCATCACGAAACACAACCGTGCCGGGAAAGGGCTTGGCGTCCAGTTGTTCCATACGATCGAAGGACTGAAAGAATATGTATATGGTCCCTCGTTCGAGGACTCGGTTGACGGCATCACGCTCATCCAACAATATATCGAAGCCCCGGAACCATATATCACTCGCTGTGAATTCATCGGTGGAAAGTTCTTTTATGCGGTTCGTGTCGATACGTCGGAAGGCTTCGAGCTCTGCCCGGCAGATGCGTGCTCGATTGAAGATCAGTTCTGTCCGGTCGGAGAGACGCCGCCTGCGAAGTTCGAGATCGTCGAAGGATTCGATGACCCGATCATTCCACGGCTCGAGCAGTTCCTGAAAGCGAATGCGATTGATATCGCCGGAATCGAGATCATTCGAGACCAAGACGGCAACGTCTACGCCTATGACGTCAATACGAACACGAACTATAATTCCGATGCCGAAGCAAAAGCGGGACGTTTCGGGATGCTCGAATTGGCAACTTTCTTAGGGGACGCACTTCACGTCACCACGACAAAATAAGGGTCAGGCGCTCGCCTGACCCTTTTGCTGTGTATGTTTGAGTTGCTCTTCAAATCGATGTTGGACTAATTCTGCTGTCGGTGCCATTCGTTCGATGAACGAATCCAAACGTTCCGCAGTGTCTCGATCGGTTTCTTTGAACACGCGCATCGTTGTTCACCTCGTTGATCAGGATTACTTGCTTACATCATCCTTAATTCCCGAGGTGCTATACACGTAAACCTTTTACACGCTAAAGAATGTGCTCAAATTTTCTTTCGGTAAGATATTTCCGACGTAGAAGTCACCGAACTCACCATATTTCGCACTCACTTCGTCGAAACGCATCTCATAGACAATTTTCTTGAACTGAAGTGAATCTTCAGCGAAGAGCGTGACGCCCCATTCCCATGCGTCGAATCCAGTCGACCCACCGATGAACTGTTGAATCTTACCGGCATAGCTACGGCCGATCATGCTATGGCGATACATGAGGTCTTTGCGCTCATCCATCGACAACATGTACCAGTTGTCTCCGTCACGACGAGCCTTGCTCATCGGATAGAAACAAATGTGTGCCGTTTTTGGAAGTGTCGGATAGAGACGTGAGCGGATATGAGGATTTTGATACGGGTCCCCATCTCCAGATCCGCGATACATACCGAGCTCGATGACCGATACGTATGAATACGACGGAATCATATAGTCATATAGTGCCGTTTTGCGGAATGCGCGCTCGACATCTTCAAGTTCGTTGAATGTCGGGCGAAGCACCATCAAGACGAGGTCTGCCTTTTGACCGAGAATCGAGTAGAAAGCGTGGCTTCCCTCACCGTTCACTTCGACTTCTTCGAGTGAAGCGAGGAACGCAGTGAACTCGTCAATCATCTGTTGACGTTTCTCAGCATCGACGAGCTTCAAACGAGCCCAATCGATCGTACGGAAATCATGAAGTGAATACCAACCGTCTAACGTGGCGGCGGCATGTTGTGTATCTGTTGTAGGTATTGGACGTTCTGACATAAAAAAACTCCTTTCGGGACTTGGCTTCGCCGTCTATTTTACCATACACGCTTCACTGACTGGCAAATTTGAGACACTGTGAGGGTTATCACGATTCACGAGGGGTAAAGAACAGAAGGTACCGGGATGAAAACGGCTACAAAAATGGCTGTATCAGTCGATTTGTTAAAACTGTTCTATTCATATAATGATTGATTCTAAGCGATTTATGGCGAAATGGGCAGAATAGTTTATTTTAAAAAGGGTACTGTGTATAATTGAAATCGCGTAAAGACACAAGTCAACGGCAAGACCATTCGTCGTCATGCTGTAAATTGAGAAAAAGGGGTTCATTCGTTATGAAATTATTTGAAACGTTGAAGCAAAAAGTCAGCCCGGTTCGTCCGACCATCGTCTTCCCAGAAGGCGTCGATGAGCGTGTTCTTGGAGCCGCTGTTCGTTTGAAAGCGGACGGTATGGTTGAGCCGATCGTCGTCGGTGCAAAAACAGACATCGAAGCGGTTGCTGCGAAGCACGGTTTCGACATCTCAGGTTTGACACAATACGACCCAGCGACATACGAAGACATCGATGTCCTCGTCGAATCATTCGTTGAGCGTCGCAAAGGAAAAGCGACGGCTGAACAAGCTCGTGAGCTCCTCACATCGGATGTGAACTACTTCGGAACGATGCTCGTTCATACAGGAAAAGCAGAAGGTCTTGTCTCAGGCGCGATGCACGCGACGGCTGATACGGTACGTCCGGCACTTCAAATCATCAAAATGCAACCAGGCATTAAAAAGACGTCAGGTGTGTTCATCATGGTACGTGACGATGAGCAGTACGTCTTCTCAGACTGTGCAATCAACATCGCACCAGACGCAGCGGATTTAGCAGAGAACGCGTTCTTGTCGGCAGCGACAGCGAAGACGTTCGGCATCGACCCACAAGTCGCGCTTCTTAGCTTCTCAACGAAAGGTTCTGCGAAGTCACCTGAAACAGAGAAAGTCGTGGAAGCGACACGCCTTGCGAAAGAAAAATCACCGAACCTTCCAATCGACGGAGAACTTCAATTTGATGCGGCATTCGTCCCTAGCGTAGCGGCGAAGAAAGCACCAGGTTCTGATGTGGCTGGTAATGCGAACGTATTCGTCTTCCCAAGTCTTGAAGCAGGAAACATTGGTTACAAAATGGTTCAACGTTTCGGTGGATTCGAAGCGATCGGTCCGATCCTTCAAGGTCTCAACAAACCAGTAAACGACTTATCACGTGGCTGTAACGAAGAGGACGTCTACAAATTGACACTCATCACAGCAGCACAAGCGATCGACGAGCGCAACGAAGCGTAAGTTTTTGGCATCCTTCTTCTTAGAAGGGTGCTTTTTTTGTGTTTTTTTGAATAGTAGCTGAGGTAAACTATAAGAGGAATCCATTATTGAAAGGGGAGCTATGTATGCAAAGCATTCATGCGACGGAATTACGAGGAAAGTTAGAGAACGGGGAGTCTCTCCATATCATCGATGTGCGCGAACAAGATGAATATGATGCAGGGCATATCCCGAACGTACCGCTCTATCCACTATCTGAATTCCCACATGTGACAGAAAAATTGGCGCAAGATAACGTCTATCACGTCATTTGTCGTTCAGGTGGACGGAGTCAAACAGCATGTGATTACCTAGAGTCACAAGGTTATAAAGTGATTAATGTCGACGGCGGCATGCTCGCTTGGGACGGCGACATCGAAGCGTGATGTTAGAAAATCCTTGGGTCGTCGTACCTCTTCTCATCGCACTTTATTTTACGGTCTATGCGGTGATGAAGCGATTTGACTGGGAGAAATGGCGACTCGTCTGGGCAGTATGGGTGATGCTCATCATCATCTTGTTGACGATTGAACTCGTGACAAGTCTATAAAAAATGCGGAACCTCTATTAAAAAGAGGTTCCGCATTTTTTATGCGTCTTGGCGCTTATCAAATGTGATTGATGCGATCGCGTCATGTTGGTGAATCGACTCTTCGTTACGGCATTCGACGAAGAAGTTCACGACTTGTTTCATCTCGTACAAGTCAGCCGCAATCAAGCGGACCATGTCCTCGACGAAACGTGGGTTTTCGTATGCGATTTCAGTCGCACGTTTTTCATCCGGACGTTTGAGGACCGGGTGAAGTGGTGCCGAGGCGTTCGACTCTGCCGCATCGAGAAGGGCTGCACGCCAGTCGAATCCGTCCATCGACGTCTCATCAAGACCGGCTTCGATCGTGATGTAACCACGTTGGTTATGAGCGCTATACTCACTGATTTCTTTTGAACATGGGCAAAGCGTCGTGACGTTGATAACGAGACCGACCGTCACGTTTGCGACGCCCGTTTCAAGGTTGTACGTCACACGGTGCATGACGTCCGCGTTCATCAAACCGCTAAGTCCAGTTGCTGGTGCTTTGCGCGTAAAGAACCATGGGTAACGGATTGTCAATTGGCCTTCCGTCTGTTCCATACGCTCCGCAAGCTCCTGTGCGAACTCGATCAACGAACGGTTCGATACCGTCCATCCTTGTTGATGGTACGCGTCGAGCTGTTCCGTCAAGCGGGACATGTTGATCCCTTTACGGTCTTGAACGAGCGATGTCGTCAATTCGAATGTAGCGACCGTCGACTGGACCCCGTCCGGCGTCTCGACGTTCACAGGGTGCTTCACGTTTGAGATGCCGACACTGTCGAGGGCGAATAAGAAGTTTTTCGGTGTATTTTGTAAATCGACCATCTGTTCTTTCTCGGTCGGCTTTGTTCCTTTAATCGGTGGGACCGACCCGAACAATTTATGTCGTTCTGCTTTTGTAGGTAAAGCGACATGGCTTGTAGACATAATCGGATTCTCCTTTTTTAGAGCGGTTCAAAGGACCACTCGTTCTTGTTAGGATTTTATCACGAAATGATGGCTGAACGGGTATGATTTTGCTCTCATAACATGTTTTCAATATGCAATCGGAAAAAATCCTTCAGATATTGAAGAAAGAGGATTGATTTACGTTATGAACGGGAATAAAATGGTCCTGTGAACTTAAAAAATAGATCACTATTAAATATGAAGGAATTGAAAGAAAAAAGGAGATGTTTTTATGGATTGGCAGTTAGTCCTGCAGTATGCCTGGATCGTCGTCGTACTCGTCGGTTTGGAAGGTTTGTTATCTGCAGACAACGCGCTCGTCTTGGCCGTCATGGTCAAACACTTGCCGCGTACAGAGCAGAAGAAGGCATTGTTCTACGGACTCTTAGGGGCGTTCGTCTTCCGGTTTATCGCATTGTTCTTAATCTCATTCTTGATCAACGTATGGCAAGTACAGGCACTCGGTGCACTTTACTTAATCGGGATGAGTGCGCGACACCTGTATATGACCTATAAGGCGAGAAAGGTGGAGCCGCAACAGGAGTTGGCGGCCGAAGCGAAAGAAGAGACGGCTGTCACAGAAAAGCCGGTATCGAAGAAAGAGTTTTGGCTCACTGTCGCGAAAGTCGAGTTTGCGGATATCGCCTTTGCGGTCGATTCGATTTTGGCAGCGGTCGCGCTTGCGGTCAGCTTGCCGCCACTCGGTCTCGGTGAGATTGGTGGGATTGACTCAGGTCAGTTCTTCGTCGTCTTGACAGGTGGTCTCATCGGGGTCGTCTTGATGCGATTTGCGGCACGTATTTTCGTCAAGTTGCTTCATCAACGTCCGACACTTGAAACGGCTGCTTTCATCATCGTCGGCTGGGTCGGGGTCAAGTTGACAGTTCTCGTACTCGAACATCCGGGATTCAAAGAATTGATTGCCGGTACACCGTTCGAATTCATGGGACTCCCAGATGGATTTGTTCACTCGACGGCTTGGACGATCTTCTTCTGGTCGGTCATGGTTGGGATTGCGACATGGGGCTGGTTCTCATCGAAGCCGACAGCGGTCAAACACTGATTTTAGATAGATCGTATATAAATCCCCTCCGAACCTCAGATGTTCGGAGGGGATTTTTGTAGGCGTTTCATCGAGAGAAAGGGATACACCCCGCCATTCGTCTCCTGCATGAACGTTTCCTGTGGAATAAAACCGAGCGACTCGTATAATCGAATGGCCCGTTTGTTGAACGTGGCGACGGCCAATTGAATCGTACAAGGTTTATATGTCACCTCTATCCAATCTAGAATCGATGTGAGAAATCGGTTGCCATTCCGGTTTCCTGTCAGATCAGGGCGCATCCCTAGACCGATGGAAATGGTGTCCGTTGATTCGAACTGCAATGTGACGAAGCCGATCAGTTCATCGTCATCAAGGATGGCGAACGTCGTCTCTCCCCGTTCATCCGCATCTAAAAATAAGGCGAGGTCTTCCTCGTCGGCGTCCATATTGTAAAATGCATAGTCGCCTTCATAGCGCCATTCGAAGGCAATCAGTTCGGCTTGCTCTTGTGTGAGTGGATGAAACGTATGGCTCATAAAAATTCCTCGTCTCTGATCGAAGTGGTCGTGCTACACTCAAATCGTATCATGAAAATAAGGGGAGGGAACGTGATGGCAGTCAAGTTGGACATGGTCGGGATCGTCGTGACGGATATGAAGCGGTCGCTCGACTTTTATCGTGCGCTCGGGTTTGAGATTCCGGAAGCGATGAATGGGGAAGCGCATGTGGAAATCGATGAGGGGGGCGTTCGTCTCGCGTTTGATACGGTGGAAGTTGCCGAATCGGTATACGGGGAATGGAAACAGGCAGACGGGCATCGGATTGAGCTCGCCTTCTTATGTGAGAGCCGTGAGTCGCTTGATCGATTATATGACACGGTTCTCGAAAAAGGATATGCGTCACACAAAGCCCCATGGGATGCGTTCTGGGGTCAACGTTACGCCATCCTGTACGATGCCGATGGGAATTTAATCAGTTTATTTGCTTCATAAAAATAATCCCGGGCCATGTGGCTCGGGATTATTGATTGTCGTGGCACTCTCCCCATGAACAAAGGGCATTCATGGCGGGTTGCAGTCCGAGGGCGTCTTCGGTCAATGAATATTCGACGTGCAGGTGCTTCTCGGTCGAGTAGTCGACACGGCGAACCATGCCGAGCTGCTCGAGCTCGCGCAATTGGTCGGTCAACACTTTTCGGCTGACGTCCGGAATCGCTCGTTGAATATCAGAAAAACGAAGCGGTCCATCTTGAAGCGTGCAGTACACTTGGGGGCGCCATTTGCCGCCGATAATCTCAAGTGCGCGGTTGACAGGGAACGATGTGGTCATGTTCAAGGAGCCTCACTTTCGGGTAGTTACTTCAATGTGCGTACTTTTTTTCTTGCTTCAATGACAGTATCTTATCGTTATCCGCTAAATTGAGCAAACAAAAAGGAGTAGATGAAACATGACGTATCCAAGAACATTTTCACACATCGGTCTTTCTGTGCCGAACGTAACCGAGGCTGTTAAATTTTATGAGGACGTGATGGGGTGGTATACGATCATGACACCGTCAGACGTCGTCGAAGATGATTCGCCAATCGGCGTGATGTGTACCGACGTCTTCGGACCGGGATGGGGTAAATTCCGAATCGCCCATATGTCAACGGGAGATGGAATCGGGATCGAGTTGTTCGAATTCCCGAACAACGAGACACCAGAAGACAACTTCGAGTTTTGGAAGACAGGGATCTTCCACTATTGTGTACAAGACCCTGACATCGAAGGGCTCGTCGAGAAGATTGTCGCTCACGGCGGGAAACAACGGATGCCGATTCGCGAATACTACCCAGGCGAGAAACCATATCGCATGGTGTACTGCGAAGACCCATTCGGTAACCTCGTCGAAATTTACTCACACTCATACGAACTGACGTATTCGGAAGGAGCTTACTAAACATGAAAGCATGGCTACTCGACCAACCCGGTCTAGATCATCTGCATATTGGAGAAATCGAGCGTCCGACACCTGGAGCCGGAGAACTGTTGATTCGTGTCGAAGCGGTCGCCTTGAACCCGGTCGACTATAAAGTCGGATCAAACGGAAATCCGAATTGGTCATATCCACACATTCTCGGAGTCGACCTCGTCGGAGAAGTCGTCGAGGTCGGTTCGAGTATCGCCAACATCATTACGGGGTCACGTGTAGCCGTGCATACGAATCTTTCGAAATATGGAGGATTCGCTGAGTATACGGTCGTCGATGCCCGGGCGTGTGCAGTCGTCCCACAAGGTGTAAGTGACGAGGCAGCGGCCTCGATCCTGTGCGCGGGAATGACAGCGTATGAAGCGGTCATGCAGAAGTTGAACACGCGGGATAAAGAAACGATTCTTGTGCACGCCGGTGCGGGCGGTGTCGGCGGTTTTGCGATTCAACTCGCGAAGCGCCTCGGTCTGAAGGTGTTCACGACGGCATCTCCTGAAAACTTTGAGTGGGTAGAGTCACTCGGGGCGGACGTAGTCATCGACTATAACGTCGAGGACGTGACGGCACGAATCATGGAAGAGACGGATGGTCGCGGTGCCGACTTGATTTTGAACACGGTCGGTCGTGACGTCGCGACGGCTGACCTCGATCGTCTCGCGTTCAGCGGACACCTCGCCTATATCGCCGGTCCACCAGATATGACGAACATGAAAGGCTTCACTCTTTCGCCTTCGATTCACGAGGTGGCGCTCGGGGCGGCGCATGCGAGCGAGGACGAACATGCGATTCGCAACTTGGCGTATATGGCCGAAGAGTTGATGAATTTGCTCGATGCTGGTGAACTGAACGACCTCGTGACAGAAGTGTTGTCGTTCGACCAATTGAAAGAAGGTCTCGAAAAACTACAAACGCGAAAAGTGCGCGGTAAACTCATCGTCCGCATTCGCGACTGAAAAGACGGCTCCCTGTTATACTGACAGGGAGTTTATTTGTTGAGGAGGGTAAAGGATGGAACGATTGGCAGACACATATCGTCAGACAGATGTTCAGTTGAGCGGTCACGGGAAACGAGAAGTCGGGGTGTTGAAACGCGCGTTTGAACAGGTGCGTGAAGATGAGCCGAGTGACCAGTATGGACAGGGGAAAACGATTCGCCAGTTCGAAGAGAAGATGGCGCACATTCTCGGGAAAGAATCGGCGGTATTCTTCCCGAGCGGAACGATGGCACAACAGATTGCCTTACGCATTTGGTGTGATGAAACAGGGAAGAAGACGGTCGCATATCATCCGCTCTGTCATCTCGAGATTCACGAACAGGATGGCTTGAAAGAGTTACATCACATCGAACCGATCTTGGTCGGGGACGAAAATCGATTGATGACACTCGAAGAGATTCAAGCGTTGCCAGACATCGCGTGTCTGTTGCTTGAACTGCCACAACGCGAAATCGGTGGAGAGCTGCCGACGTTCGAAGAGCTCGAAGCGATTAGCGAGCATTGTCGCGACAAAGGGATTTATCTACATCTAGACGGGGCACGACTGTTCGAATCATTACCGTATTACGAGAAGGAAGCATCTGAGATTTGTGCGCTCTTCGATAGCGTGTACGTCTCATTCTATAAAGGAATCGGTGGTATTGCCGGGGCCATCCTTGCTGGACCGAAGGCATTTTGCGACACGTCGAAAGTATGGAAGCGTCGCTATGGCGGTGACTTGATCAGCTTATATCCATACATCCTTTCTTCGGATTATTATTATGAGTTGCGGAAAGACAAGATGGCCGAGTATCGAGACGAGGCCGTCCGATTGGCAGCGCGCTTCAATGAACTCGATGGCGTGTGGACGACACCACACATCCCGGTCACAAATATGTTCCATCTTCACTTCCATGGGGCAAAGGAGGAAGTAGGTGAGCGGATTGCAGGAATCCAAGAAAAAACGGGGATTGGCATCACCGGTTATCTCGTTGAAAAAGAAGGGTACTGTTCGACAGAAATCAGTATTGGTGATGTCTATCTTGAGATTAATTCCAATCAACTTGATGATGTATTTAGACAATTCCATGCTGAATGAGCGTAAAGCCTTGAAGAGCGTTGATCTTCAAGGCTTTTTTATATTGAGATAAATCTCGCTTTCCAAAGTGATTAAAGTCACTTCGGAAAGAGGAGAGCGTAAACAGACTTTTCAATAAACCAGTGTGTTATACAACATATATCAACAGTGTGGACGGAAATTGAGGGACTTCCCCTATATCAAATGTATACGCTTTCAAATATGCTTGATTTGTAGAGTAGTTCACTTATTTGTCAAAAAATAACGCGTGATGAAACGGAAGGGGCTGTATAGGATGCGTATGCATTATCGTATTGTCATTATCGGTGCGGGAACTGGGGGAATCAGTGTAGCGGCAAGATTGCTTCGAGAGAAGCATCATTTGAAAGATGAGATTCTACTGATTGATCCTGCCACTACCCATTATTATCAACCGTTATGGACGCTAGTCGGAGCAGGTATCGTGAAGAAAGAAGAGTCAGCCCGCCCGATGGATTCTCTCATCCCTGATGGGGCGAAGTGGTTACAAGATCATGTAACGACATTTGATCCTGAAAACAATCAAGTCGAAACGTCAAGTCACGGAAAGATTCAATATGATTTTCTCATCGTGTCACCAGGGATTGAAATTGACTGGGGACGCATCAAAGGATTAAAAGAATCGCTTGGAACAAAAGGGGTCTGCAGTAACTACTCATACGAACACGTTGACTACACGTGGGATACACTCGAGAAGTTTACAGGAGGAACTGCATTGTTCACACATCCAGCCACTCCAGTGAAATGTGGGGGTGCCCCTCAAAAAATCATGTATCTAGCTGAAGAGTATTTAGCGAAGAAAGGGATTCGAGATTCGAGTCGAGTGGTCTTCGGTTCAGCCAATCCTGCCATTTTTGATGTTGCGAAGTATCGTGATGCATTAGAAATTGTACTTGAACGAAAACAGATTGAAACGCATTTCCGGGTAAATCTGACGGAAATAAAAGCAGATGAAAAAATTGCGATTTTTGAAAACTTAGATTCAGGTGAATCGTTCGAGATGAGTTATGACATGATTCATGTCACACCACCGATGCAAGCTCCAGCTTTTGTTCGAAATAGTTCATTGGCAGACTCCGGTGGTTGGGTCGATGTCGACAAATATACACTTCAACATAAACAATTTAAAAATGTGTTCGGGTTAGGTGACTGTACGAACTTACCGACATCGAAGACAGGTGCAGCGATTCGAAAACAGGCACCTGTCGTTGTCCAAAATGTACTGGATGCAATGTATGGCCATTTGCCGATTGCTTCTTATGACGGTTATTCTTCGTGTCCGATTGTCACGGGATATGGTTCATTGATTCTAGCAGAGTTTGATTATGATAAAGTTCCACAAGAATCGATGCCGTTCAATCAAGCAAAAGAAAGACGAAGCATGTACATTTTGAAAAAAGACTTTTTACCGATTATGTACTGGAACGGCATGTTGAAAGGGACGATGTGAGAAAGGAGAGATCGTAATGGAACGTTCTGCATTTGAAGAACAAACGGTCGAGACCGTACTGACAAGACCTGACGTTGAACAAGCACTGATTGCACTGATCGATCGTTTGCCCAAAATTGAACAGTCTCTCCGCCGTTTAGAGGATGCTGTTGATTTTGGTATGGCAACGATGAAAGATGAATCGGTAAAAGAGAAAGTTGACGCGGCCATCGACAATTCCAATATCCAAATCGAAACGCTGGAAGCGGCTATAAAACTGACCGAAAAGTTGCCGATGTTACTACAGGTGACGAATCAACTTGAGTCCATGTTCTCGTTTGTTCAAGATGTATACCACGATGAACAAACAAAAGCATTAATTGAGCAACGGATCGAAGAGTATGCCGTGCCAGCGAAAGAGAAGGCTGAATGGACACGAGAAATGTGGACAGAAGTACAACAACGTGTCGAACAGGATGACCGCCACATCACCCTATTTTCACTCATGCGTTGGATTAAAGAACCATCAGTTCAACACGGCCTTAAATACGTTCAAGCGACTGTTGATGTACTAAACGAACGGACAATCAAACGTTAAACATGAATGAATCATGATGAATAGAGTTTTCAATAAATTAGACGTGCCTCGAGGCGCGTCTTTTTTCATGAGGGAATGAAGTGCATCATTTGGGTTTGTTTACCCATAGGGGTATTATGGATATAAGAACTGAAAGAGTGCGGAGGGGGTAACGTTGACACTACGTGACTTTGAACATCAAATATTAGACGTACTCAAAGACGGTGTGATTGTGATGGACCATGACCGAACCATCATCTCGATGAATCAATCGGCCGAACAATTGACGGGATGGCAAATCGGTGAACCGGTTCCTTATTGTTCTTTTTGTCAGAAGAGAAACGTGAACATTGGCGAAGAACGTTGCTATTTGATTGAACATGAACGTTCCCCATATTTCACCTCGGAGATGCCGACATACTCTGGGAACATGGTTGATGTCGAGATGAACACGGCACGCATCTTAAATGATCCGACAACCGGTGCGACATACTATCTGCTCGTCTTACGAGATTTCACAGAACGAAAACGCAGGGAAGCGCATATTTTGAGAGAACAAATGGTTCGGGAATTGATTCGGGCGAGAGAAGAGGAGCATGAACGATTGGCTCAAGAGTTACATGATGGGGTCGGGCAATCGCTGTTTAGTATTACGCTTGCCTTGAATTCACTGCAATCAGACGTCGTTGATCCCGATAAAAAAGAATATTTGAGTTCTGTCATTTCTGAAGTGAGTCTTCTAATGGATCACGTAAGAAATTATTCAAAACAGTTGAGACCAGTCGAACTTGATCAATTTGGACTGGAATCTGCACTACACGTGTTATTTGATAGTTTTGCCACTCGGTATCCGAACGTCGCATTTCATACGGACTTCCGACTAAAGACACGATGTGACGCTCTTGTTGAGATTAATGTATATCGGATTGTTCAAGAGGCACTTGTGAACGCGATGAAATATGCGAACCCGACACATATAGATTGTCGAATCACGGAGCATGATGGACGAATCGAATTGTTATTCTGGGATGATGGGATTGGCTTTGATTCTCGCGAAGTTTCGAAAGGGTTAGGGCTACGTCACATGGAAGAGAGAGCAAAAACAATAGAAGGTTTGTTTCAGATCGTTTCGGTGATCGGACACGGGACTGAAATTTTAGTGTCGATTCCGAGAGAGCGAGGTCATGATGAAACCGATTGATGTATTGATCGTCGATGACCATGAACTGGTTCGTCGCGGATTGAAACTGATGTTTCGTTCGAATGAGCGAATTCGTGTAGTCAGTGAAGCGGGGGAAGGAGCGGCAGCGATACAAGAAGCGATTCGAACCAGTCCAGACGTCGTTTTACTTGATATTACGATGCCGAACGGGTTGGATGGTTTTTTGACGGTTCAAGCGCTCGCTGAGGAAGTGCCTTCCGCAAAAATCATCTTACTGACGATGCACGATGAAGAGATTTATATCAAACGCGCTCTTGAACTAGGGGTACTAGGTTATATGTCGAAAAATAGCGATCCATCTCAGCTATCTGAGGGAATTGAGAGCGTATTTGAAGGAAAACGATATTACGCCACTTCGTTGACCGAGGAACAGATGGAGAGGATTGTCCTTCAAAAGAACAATCATCCGTTATTGACACGCCGGGAACTAGAAATCGTGCGGTTGTCGACTTTAGGATATAGCCATAATGAAATCGGAGAAAAATTAGGAATCAGTCCCAAAACAGTAGAGAATCATAAAGCTCGGATTATGAACAAACTGCAGATGAAGCACCGACACGAATTGGTGCAATACGCCTTGAAAAATCATTTGATTGAAATGGAAGGATGACTGAAGGTATGAAGTTAGAAGTAGAAAAAACAATCGATTCACAATATATCCAGCAGCACCTAGCGAACGAGCGGACGTTCCTCGCATGGATTCGTACTGCGATTACCGTAATTGGGATCGGTTTCTTAGTGACGAACTTTCATTATTATCGAAGCGAGAATTTGAGTGGTGCAGAACATCAATTGATCTCAGCAATCGGAATGTTATCGATTTTGTTTGGCATCAGTACAATTCTTGTAGGAACCCGTTCCTATTTGAAAAAAGTGCATACGATTAACACGCAACAATTCAAATCTGCGAAGATGAGTCTCATTGCCTTGGCAATTGGGATGGTCTTCATCTTTTCACTAATCCTCGTCGTGAGCTACTTCTTGTTTTGAACGCAATCAGGCACCGCCTCTATTACGAGGACGGTGCCTTTTCCGTTACTGCGTCACAATCGCTTCAAGACGATCGAGTTGAGAGGTGAACCCTTCGACAGCGCCCATCTCGACGACTTGTCGGAGAGCCTCTTCATTCGGGAATTCGGAGCGGCTAATGAATAACGTGCCTTCCGATGTATCGAGAAATTCATTCGTAATCGTCATGACAGGCAAGTCCGGGTTGACGTGTCCGTCCGCATCCGAGAACGCATCCGTATAGACGATTCGTGAGTAAGGGTCGATGTCGATAAAGGTCGATTTTCCCCATGACTCCATACCGTAAAAGTCACCTTGATCTTTGTCGACACAAGTCATGCAATAATGCCAAATTCCATCTGGTTTGAAGTCGAAGCTGTATACTTTCGTCTCCCATCCAGACGGTCCCCACCATTTTTCTAAATGTGCGGGTGTCGAGAATGCTTCAAATACAAGTTGACGTGGTGCCTTGAACAGACGTTCCATGATCAATGTCGTGCCCTCTACATGTGATTTGACCGTACTCATGATCCATTCTCCTCTCGTTGTGACTCCGCTAAAAACGTCTCCAATCGATCGAGTCGCTCTGTTTCCCGAGCCATATAGGTCCGCCAAGCATCCAACGGTTTGAGTGCTTGAGACTTGAGTGCGTAGCGTCTTCGATTGGCATCAATGGTTACCGTGACGAGACCTGCGTCGTATAGAATTCGCAAATGCTTCGATGTCTGCGGTTGACTAATCCCAAGCTGATTTGCCATCATTCCGACCGTCCACTCTTGTTTCCGTAACAATTCGATCATCCGCAACCGGTTCGGGTCGGCTAACGCATGAAACAAAGAAGCCAATCTCTCTTCCATTTTTTCGTCACCGTCCTCTTATTTCGAATATTCCCAATTAGGAATATTCCGAAACAGGAATACTCAATATTTAAACAATAAATCAAGTAGTATCTCACCAATCAATCGTTCTTTTCCCTCATAGGGGAACGCATGGATATGAATGGCGGGATTAAAATTCAGTTCGATGATGCCGTATTCAATATGCTCATCATTAAGAGATGGAATCATCATATCGACACCACAGATGGTTGCCCCGACTGACTTAGCGGCATCGACAGCAATGCGTTTATAGACGTCAGGAATTTGGTCTGTGTAGTCGATACTGTCGCCACCTGTACTGATATTAGAGTTTTCGCGCAAGAAGACACGCTCACCGACAGCGGGGATACTGTCAGGTGTCATATCTTGTGCACGTAAAAAGGAAATGACGATGTCATCGATTTCAATTTTCTCGAGTGGTGTCTTGTATCCTTTTCCGCGTAACGGGTCTTCATTTTTTGTCGCAACGAGTTGACGAATGGAAGAGGTGCCATCTCCAGTGACGTTCGCCGGGACACGATGGAGGATGCCCGCGACTTCCTCTCCGATGACGAGGAAGCGATACTCTTTTCCAGGTAAGAATGTCTCTAGTAAAACGACATCGTCAAACGTTTTCGCATACTGAAATGCAGAGAGTGCTTCCTCATACGTCGCTCCGTCTTTAAAAATGTGAATACCGACTCCGAAGTTTGTGGACTTTGGTTTTAAGACGATGGGGTGTTTTGAAAATGAATGCCATGCCTGAGATAAATCCGATTCCTCTTGAAGTTCTACCCCTTCAGGGACACGAATGCCGTGTTCGGTGAGTACAAACTTCGTCACCGTTTTATTCTCCATCATTAAGACGGAAACATAATTGTCTTTTGATGTTTTCGTTGCCTGTTTGACGTATTCTTCGTGTTTGCCGTTTCGAATCCGAATGAACTGGTCGGAACGATCGATGACGTCGACACGATAACCACGTTTAATTGCGGATTTCATTAAGATTTGAGTAGACAGTTCCAGGTCGGCATAACCGTGGATGCGAAAACGATTTGCATAGGCGTCCTCATAAAAATGTTCTGCTTGGGCTAGGGACCATGCGTGATAGCCTGTCTCGGTCATAATCGTCTTTAATCGGGAAGCGTACGTCCGGTCCACGTGATCAATTTTTTCGCGTACAGCGGGAAAGACATCTTCGAAGCCGAGGCCATGGTGTGTGTTGAACGCATCGATGGCATCGAAAAGTTCTGTTGCGTACGTGTGTAAAGGTATGGCGTGACCATCTCGAGTCAATATGCTTGTAGGAGACATGCCTTCTTTGGCGACACGTTGTTGATTATTGTACGTTTCAGCTTGCCAATCGAAATAAGGTGTCTCCTCAGTAAAGGTCAAGTACAGCAAAAACAGATGAAGGAACCGTAAATCCGAACGCGCAATTCCGGTCTTTTCAAACGGATTCAAATCAATATTGCGAATTTCGATATAATCGATGCCGTGTGCTTCGAGTTGATTTAAATCGTTACCACCTTTCGATGTTTTCAATCGGATGGGGGAGTAAAGTTCGTTCGGATTGGCAATCTCGCCTTTGGCAATGAACCGTCTTACGTCGTCTATATAACTTGAGAGTGTCGCATAATTTGGATAAAGCGGTTCAACATTCGTATACCCACAGTCGCTATTCCGATATGACAATGCTTGTTTATTTGAAAAAGTATCTTCGTGGAGTGCTTGCATCTGACTGACACATTGTTCTTCATAACTCACATGAACGGCTGGTGTAGCACCGAACAAATAGACGATGAGCCAACGCATCCGTAAATATTGACGAATCAACTTTAAGTAAAGCTGATCTTTGAAGTGTCGATATTGTTCAGGGGATCCTTCGTACAGTGCGGATAACATCTCATCGGAAAACGAAAAGTTGAAATGGATTCCGGAAATGAGTTGTTTTTTCGCCCCATACTTGTGGAGCAAATGCTCCCGGTAACGGCTAGCTTCGAGTCCAGTCACACCAAAATCAGCGAGTGGAATCGTGCCACCTTCCGGCAATGCGCATGGCATAGATTGTGGCCACAGGCGTTCGTCGCCTATGTTTAGCGCCGTGATGTCGTATAGCGTTTCTAAAAAGTCATGTGCCGCCTCGATTGTCGGAAATGTCGGGGTGATGAGCTCGATTTGACTTTCCGAGAAGTCAGTCGTGATATATGGATGTGTCGCTTTATGACCGAGTGCTTTTGGATGCTTCGTAACAGCGAGTGTGCCGTCTGACGTGACCCGTAACATTTCTCGCTCGATGGCAAATTTTCCACTCGTGATGAGCTGGTGGGGTAGTTGATTAAACTGCTTCTGCAAGGGAAATCACTTCCTTTTTCGTTAATCGGACAAAGAGGGCGGAGACAAGTCCTTTCGTGATACTTGAAATGGCGATACTCCACCAGATGGCATCGATTCCGAGATAAGGCTCAAGAACAAATGCGAGCGGGATACGGGCCACTGTGAAAATAATCGAGATGGTCGCAGGGATTTTCGGTAATCCGAGTCCTGAGAAGTATCCGTTTCCAATCATTTCAATCGATGAGAAGACGAGCGAAATGCCAATAATTCGTAAGTAACTCGCCCCAATCTCGATGGTTCGAATGTCATCGACGAATAGACCAATGAGCAAATCCGGAACGATTAAAAATACCAACATGATGAATCCCGTATAGATCATCCCGAGTCGGGTCGTTACGCGGTAACCTTCATACACACGATCTACTTTTCGTGCCCCGAGGTTTTGTCCGGTGTAGCTAGCCATTGCTCCGTTCAAGCCACCAATCATCATGTAGGCAATCGACTCGATTTGGAGTCCGATGCGCTGTGCCGCAATCGCTTCTGTCCCATACGAACCGATCATGCGGGCAAGAAAAATACTGATTACCGTGAACAAAATACGTTGGGTTGCCATCGGAAAACCAAGACGAAACACCTCTACATAATCAGCTCGAGTCGGCTGAACGACTTCATCCCAACTGAACAATGTACGAGCGCGGTGCCAAAACAATCCGAACATGATGACGTTGGCGACAAGTGTCGCAAGAGCAGCCCCGATCACACCGAGTTGGAATGGATAAATGAAAATCGGGGAGAGAATCATATTGAGGATGACACCTGTCGCATTGATACGCATCGCTGTTGTCGTATTGCCATATGCACTGAATAGACGAGCAAACAACAGATTAAAGAAAGAGAAGATGAGCATTGGAGCGCTGACGAATAAATATTCGTACGCAAGCTGCTCCACGTCGGGGGCGCCCATATTCAAAAAGCCGATGAAGGTATGACCGAATAAAATCAGCAATGTGATGTACGAAAGACCGAGTGTTAGATTCAGACGCCTGCCGGCCCGGACATAGCGCTGAACCAGATCGAGGTCACGTCTCCCGACAGCTTGTGATACTTTGATGCCGGCGCCAACGACAATCAACGATTGAATCGCCTGGCCGAGCATGATATAAAAACTGGCCGCACCGATACTTGCCACAGCATCGCTCCCGAGCGCACCGACCCAAAACATGTCGACGAGACTATACGTAAACTGTAATAATGAGCTACCGACGAGCGGAAGGGCGAGAGCCAGAATGACACGTTGCACGTTTCCAATCGTCAAATCGACAGTTTTCACGAAGCAAGACTCCTTACATTCTTTATATAACCATTTAGTTATATATAAGCACTGTGTAATAGAATTGGCAATCATGATGTCCGAATCGATGAAAAATGGACACAAAAAAAGGAATTCGTGATGAATTCCTTAATGTTGATAGCCGCGAATCCAGGTCGTCATATAGACGAGTGTCGCAATGATGAGCGTTGAGGCGAGTGCATAAATTGGATAGGCGGGGAGTGTATCTTCAAACAACGGATAGAACATAAACGATCCCATGAAAATAGGAACGGAAATGCCGAACGAGACGTATGCAGCTTTTGTCGCTTTCGCTGTGATGATTTGTTCACGCTCATCGACCTCACTGAACTCGGTCATCCGGACAGACCATTGGGCAAAGCTCAACTGTTTATTCGGGCGGGTGTTAAACGAATAGACTGTCCAAACAATTCCAAAAACAATGAGTAATAGCAGTGGAAGTAGATTAAATTCAACTAAGAATCGGTCAGACTCGATGACGGTCTTCGAAACATCAGACAAAAACGAGCTGAATAGAAAAGCCATCAGGACATACAAGATGATACTGGAAATTGACTGAACGACGACGTGTTTCATTTTGTTTCCTCCTCGATTGTAAATATAGATTCGACCGGTTCCTTGAACACGCGTGCGATGTGCATCGCCAGCATGAGTGATGGCGTGTAGCTGCCTTTCTCGAGCGAGATGATCGTCTGTCTCGTCACACCGACCTGTTCGGCAAGGTCGCCTTGGGTTAACTGGTGCCGGGCACGCAGTTCTTTCACGCGGTTGACTAATGGCATCGTGCCACCTCATTTCTAGTTTCTACCACTAGTGTAAAACAAACTTTACATAATGTAAAGAAGACTTTACTTATTTGGAGATGATACAATAACGATATAGTCGAAAGGGGAGATGGATGGTGAAGGTGATTAGTGGACAACATCACGTGTCAGCGATGACCGGGGATGCCAAGAAGAACTTACGATTCTACACGGAAGTACTAGGGGTGCGGCTCGTCAAAAAGACGGTAAACCAGGATGACCCATCGATGTATCACTTGTTCTATGCAGACGAGACGGGGACACCCGGAACCGATTTGACGTTCTTTGAGTTACCGTTTCTCGGACAGACGTATCGAGGGTCGAACAGTATCTCCCGGACAGCGCTCAGGGTGCCGGATGGGGCGCTCACGTACTGGCAAGAGCGTTTTGACACGTTTGATGTATCTTACGGAGAAATCGAGTCGGTTTTAGGAAGGGCAACTCTTTCGTTCGAAGATCATGAGGGGCAACGTCTCTGTCTTGTGGAAGGTGGGAGTGGGACACCTTGGAAAAAAGGTCCTGTGCCAACAGATGTCGGTATCTTCGGTCTCGGATTCAGTGAGTGGACGGTACGACGGATCGAAAAGACGGCACGGGTATTGACTGAAATACTTGGCTATCGATATGTGACGACGTTTGAACGGGATGGTCACGATGTGCGTGTTTTTGAAACGGGAGAAGGTGGAGTAGCGACAGAGATTCATCTCGTCGATCGACCGGATTTGCCATCGGAGCGACCAGGGCGGGGAAGTGTGCATCATGTGGCGATTCGAGTGGAAAAGACAGACGATATGGCGAATTGGATCGAGAAACTTGACGCGCGTGGGATCAGTCACTCTGGTCTTATTGACCGCTACTATTTCCAGTCGATTTACTTCCGTGAACCGAGTGGAATCTTAGTGGAACTGGCGACGGACGAACCAGGATTCGCAACGGACGAATCCATTGAAACGCTCGGAGAACGCTTGGCATTGCCTCCGTTCCTTGAGTCGAGACGAATTGACATCGAAGCGAAGTTGAAGCCGCTGTAACCAAAAACCCGACGAACTTTTCAGTCCGTCGGGTTTTGTATGCCCAATAGCATCGCGAGTTCGTTCGTTCGATTAGCGACGAGGTCCGCAATCGTGTAACGATCGAGGACATGAAAGAACGCCAGCATGGCCTCATTCAACACACTTCGTAAGTCACAGGCCGGCGCGATCACGCATCGGCCTTCCCCGAAGCACTCTACGAGCTCGAGCGGTTCCATCGACCGAACGACCTCGCCTACGTTGATGTCTTCCATCGGGCGCGCGAGACGGAATCCACCGCCGCGACCACGCACCGACTCCAAATAGCCATGTTTGCCAAGGTCGTAGACGACTTTCATGACATGGTTTTTGGAGATGTTATATTGATCCGCCACTTCTTGAATCGTGACGAGCCGATGTGAAAACGTGGCGCTATACATTAACGTCCGTAGTGCGTAGTCACACGTTTGCGTAAGTCTCATCCATCATCACCTCTCGTTTCATTGTACAAGACAATCCCTAAAAGTGCGATTCGTGTAAATGTGAAAGGGTAATGGCAGAAATGAGTCGGAATCGTGAAATCTGTTTTAAAGAAGTATTTCATATATTGCTTTAAAGTGATTAGACTCACATAATGAACGTGTACGAAACAAAAGGGGGACATACACATGTTAGATCGACAAACGATTGAAATTGTAAAAGCGACAGCGCCCGTTTTAAAAGAACACGGTGTGACAATCACGAAGCACTTTTATCAACGAATGTTTGAACAAAATCCAGAAGTTCGTCACTTCTTCAACCATACGAACCAAAAACGAGGACGTCAGCCAGAGGCACTCGCAAACGCGGTCTATGCGGCAGCGCTTCATATCGACCGGCTCGAAGCGATTCTTCCAGCCATTCAACCGGCACTCCATAAACATAAGAGTTTGAACATTCGTCCCGAACACTATCCGATCGTCGGTGAAAACTTGCTCGGGGCGATTCAAGATGTCCTCGGGGAGGCCGCGACACCAGACATCATCGATGCCTGGGCAAAAGCGTATGGTGTGATTGCCGACGTCTTCATCTCACTTGAGAAACAGATGTATGATGACGCGCCATGGGTCGGATTTAAATCGTTCGTCATCGAAGAAATCATTGAAGACACACTGGAAGTGAAGCGATTCCGTCTCGTCGCAAAAGATAAGGTCGTCGGCACAGCCATTCCAGGACAATACGTCTCGGTTCAAGCCCGAATCGCTGGTGAGGACATCGTGCACCATCGGCAATATAGCGTCATCGACACGACAGAAGACGGCTACTGGATCGCACCTAAAAGAGAGGGGCTTGTTTCAAACTGGCTTCATGAACAGACGGTCGGTACCGAAATTCCGGTAAGCGCACCAGCAGGCGAATTCACCCTTGAAGCGTCAAATCGTCCGCTCACACTGATTGCTGGAGGGATCGGCATTACACCGCTCTTCAATATGGCGAAGACGGCACTCGGTCAAGGACGTTCCGTCACGTTATTGCATGCTGTTCGGAGTATGGACCTCCGTCCGCTCGGAGACGAACTTGATGAACTTGTGGATCAAGGGCTTCACCTTATCACACACGTGGATGGCGAATCGGGTTGTATGAGTGCGACGCAACTTGAGGCACTCGATGTCGAAGGTCATGATGTCTATACGTGCGGACCGAACGCGATGATGGAGACGATTGTTCGCGTCATTCCTCAGGCACGATATGAATTTTTCGGGCCATCTGCAACGCTCTCTTTAACGTAACCAATCAAAAAAAGTGTCGCAGACTTGGATGGGTCTGCGACACTTTTATAATGAAATAGATGTAATGATTTGATCATGTTGATCGAATGTTTGGATCGTTAAGGCATCCTCCAACGAGTTATACATGTCTAAGAAAAAGAAATCACGGTTTCCGCCGTTACTGGCGTCGTTGAGCATATGTTCTTCCGACCACAGTTCTCCTTCAATCTGTAACTTCGCCACCTGCTGAGCATGATGATTCAAACGAAGAGCAAGATAGTGATTAGTGCCGTTCTGAATATCAATATAGTCAAAAGGCGTAGACGGTTCCGTATCGACGGTTACAGAATCATAGCCGTCCTGATTTTGTTCCGCGACACCTAAGATTCTCTCCTCATCATTTGTGAAGAGTGCGAACACCGTGTCGTCCTTCTTATAATATTGATACACGACAAATCCCTGATCCGATAAATGACGGCCGAGCTGGATTTTGTCCAGTAAAGAAGTGCGGAAGGCTGAAACGATAGCGATGCTTAGAATGAAGAATAGAAAGATTCCGACTTTTTTTCGGTTTGGCATAATTGGTCTCCTTTTTTATAGCGGTGTTTCTGAAGAAGGTTCATCACATGGACGAATAGGGTTGTGAAGATAACACTTTGTGGTCACGGTCCAATGTTTCAAGAGTTCCTTCTTCAAAAGAAGATGTATTTAATTTCATGACGTATGTCATGACATATGTTTCATCTTCAGGATTATTTACAGTAAATTCTTTAGATTCGTCCCCTCGTTTTAATCGTAAATAAACGACATCTTCCGGGCGTTCTTTTAGATGGACGCCGATGTACTCCTTGTTTTCAACTTGAAGGGTGACGAAATCAAAAGATTGATTCGGCTCTGTTTGTTTCGTGACAGACCCTAAGTTCTCTGTTTCGACATCAATCTCGGCTAGACCGATGACAGAGCGATCTTCATTTGTGTAAAAAGAGAGAACGGACTGTTCCATGTTATGAATTTCAAACGTATACCAATCGTTCATCGTCATATAACGATTCATTTCCTTTTCGGCATTCTTGTATGAGTTACCGTTCTGAATGTTGGTGTACGTGTACAGTCCGACACCGACTGCGATGGCCACGATGATAAGACCGGAGACGATTGTGAGTAGTACGGTTCGCTTAGACATGGTTCTTCCTCCAATCTGTTATAGAAACACAGACACCCCATGCCTCTTGTGAGTGCATGGGGTGTTTGAATTAGTACGTTAAGCTCGCGGCGACGATGATGCCGACGACGAGTGATGCGGCGAACAAGCTGAAACCGATGGCCATGTTGCCGTTCTCGACTTCTTTTTCTAAGTTCACGCCGGGCGTGAGGATGTATTCAAACGTCCAGAACGCCAATACTTGGGCGGCGATGCCGACGAGTCCCCAGATGAACGCATCGAGCAAGTTGACGCTGTTCGCCCAAACCGTATAGATGACGATGGCAAGTCCGAGCGCTTTCCCCCAAAGTTTCAAGGCGACGGCCATGTTGCCTTCTTTGATTAACTTACGTTCCGAATATTTGGTCGTCAGTGCGAAGATGATGAGGCCTGCGAGAATGAGACCGAATCCTGTCCCGAGGTGGGCGAGGAAGCTTAAAATTGAGTCGAGTGTGATGAAAGTCATGAGTTTGTCTCCTTTTGTGTAGGTGTGCCAACGGCTAAGTAGTAAGATTGGTTGTTCGTGATCATGCTACCGGCGCGAACGCCGAGTGCGGACGAGTGTCCATTCAGACAAAAACATCCGATCATATAATGTGTCTCGATCCGACCTTTGACGGTCATCGTCATCCGTGTCGGAAGTTCAATGAACTGTTGGTACACAGCCGTCTCTTCTGCATACGTTTGTAGTGCTTCGCGATGAAACGGTTGACCGTCTTTCGTGTACAAGATGACGGAGTCACCTTCACGTCCGAACGCCGGCTTTTTCACATAGTCCGCTTCACCGAGAAACGGTGTGTCTTCTAAGTAAGTCGGTAAAAAATATGTTCCGATGATGTCACGCTCGGCTTCATCGAACAGTGTCTCGGTCTCATACAATTCCCAAATCAGGGCCTGTACGCCTTTCGATTGCATGAGAAAAGCAGAGAGCGGGTTGAGCAGTGACACATGTTTTTGTAGGTTCAGTTCGAGTAACCGAATGCCGATCAAATCCCCGTCTGCTGCGCGGTCGTCCACGAGATGCTCAATCGGATACGTTTGACGATATAGGATGTCGATTCGCTCACCGGATGGCGTGTAAACGCCGTCTTCGTCGACGAGTAAAGCGTGCAACGGTACGAATTCAGACGGTAAGTCAAGCGTTTCTTGTAAGAAGCGCGCCGTCCACTTGTCTTCGATATTGTCATCATGTGCCGTAAAGACAATCTTTGGAGTACCTTCTCGAGAAAGTCGTTGCCACGCGGCGACGATAGCTTTCCGCAGCTCGGTTTTCAGTTGGGCGGTGGCTTCCCTGTTCGGGTCGAGGAGACCAAACTCAGAAGCGACCACGCCGTTCACGTCAAACAGCTCTTTAATAAAGGTCGGCGTATCTGCATTGAACTCCATCAACTTGAGTTGACCGTCTTTCATGATCCAGTCGTAACGACCGATGATCGTCTCCTGTGGCATCGTCTTCTCCCGTAAGAACGGCAGGCTCGCCTCGGGATAACCAAGCAGTCGGAGCGTCTCGTCAGGTAGCGTACGCAACAATTGATTCGTCTTCCGGAAAATCGAGTCAACCGCCTCGGTCGCCTCTCGGACAGAGGCAACCTGCGAGGCGGTCATCTCGAAACAATCGTATAAGGCATATTCTTCATCGTTTAAATCGGGCCAAAAATAAGGGATTTGACTGTAAAGTTCGTCACGCGTCATCCGCCGAATCCACCTTTAGAGCCACTGCCGAGTCCAGATTTTGATGATCCTGAATTTGAGCCGTTCGATACGGCGCCAGTCGCACCACCGTTGGCTTTATATGTCTTATATGACGAAGAACTCTTCAATGCGTTTTTTGAGCGGAACAGGCTTCCGAGTAAGAAGTAACTGCCGTAGTGCGGAGAACGGTCGTCATCGCAATAATACGACTCGGTCTCGTCATCCCAGTCCCAATCGTCACATTCGTAACCGGTCGGCTCTTCCGGGAGCGCCGCTTCTTCATATTCATCCCCACCGCAAGCAGCAAGGGAAGTCGTCAATACCGCGACGGAGAGTCCGCTTAAAATTTTCTTGCTTGTCTTCATGTTGATTCCTCCAATTCATAACCCGTCGGTGTGACGTAGATGACATACACACCACGATCTTCATCTGTTTCTGCTGAATCGCGTTCATATTCTTTGCCGGCGACATACAAGTACTGGCTCCCGAGCATGGCAAGCGCATCGAGGTGGCGGTCGACGTAATAGGCTTCGAGCAATGGGTTGTCAAATCGGTCATCGAGTGTGCGGATTTCGACTTTGATTTCGCTCGTTTCGTGCTTGTCCATCGGTCCCTCTGTATAGCGATCGACATAGATTAAAAAGTATTGATCGCCTTCTAGGGCAGACGAGCGCTGTTTGTATGTCATGCCGTCTTTGACGAAAAACTCACATTCGCGACGGGCCAACACTTCATCTAATCCGAGAGACGTGTAATGGTATAGTGGTTCGAACGATAATTCATTTTTATAGAGACGATACTCTAAGACGATTGAGTTCATATGTCAGTCCTTCCTTTTTTCTTTTTATACGGAATCACCATCAAAATGGTTTCGTGAATCTTTTTGTGGATACGTTTAGTATATAAGAGAGAAGGAGGGGGAAACAGTGCATATCTTATTTCGTTTATGGAAAGGGTTAGCGAAATTATCATTTTTGAATGTCATCTTAGCTTCGATTGGCATCATTATCCTAGGAACCGTGCTCGGTTACTGGTTAGAACCAGAAACATTCGGGTCATTGTTTGATTCGTTCTGGTGGACGATGACGACATTGACGACCGTCGGATATGGAGATTTTTATCCGTCCTCCGTGGCGGGGCGATGGCTCGGGATTTTCTTATTCCTATTCGGGATTGGGATTATCGGGGCGTTGATTGGAAAATTGGTTGAAATCGGTGCGACGTTTCAACGGTTAAAACGGGAGGGAAGACTAGTGTATCGTGGAGAGGGACATTATGTGTATATCGGGTGGTCCCCGAAGACGAGAAAGGCAATCGATGAAGTGCTCAACTATGAACCGAAAGCAGAGATCGTCCTCATTGACCAGTTAATCGAGGAGCCGTACGTGCATGATCAAGTTCACTTCGTATCAGGAGATGCTTCAGATGAAGCGGTATTGTTGCAGGCGAACGTCTTGAAGGCACGACGCGTCGCCATTTTCGCGGATGCGCGCATCACGGAGACGTTACTCGCCGATGGGAAATCACTCTTGATCGCGTCAGCGGTCGAGGCGTTATCTTCTGAGCATCAAGTGGACCTGCACACTGTCGTTGAAGTGTGTGAAGAGCGGAACATCTCGAAATTCAAACACGTCCGGGTCGACGACTTTATTTTAGCGAACGACTCGGTCTCGCTCTTGATGGCGAAAGCGACGTTACAACCAGGAACGACGGCGATTTTCCGTCAATTGTTAAGCAAACAGTCGGGTGGGAACATTCAAGCCTTGAAACCAAAAGTCGCGTGGCAAAATGTTCGACAAGCGAACACGGCTTTGCTTGAATCAGGGGTGACACTCATCGCGGTCAATGACCGATTGGATGTGGCGACGATGCTCGATTTGCCGCTACAGGATACAGACATGTTATATGTCGTCTGTCATGACGATGTATTTGAACGATTATCGTAAGGAGTGAAACCATGCATAACGGAACGTTTATCCGAAAGATGACACGCATGCAAAACGTGCAACGATGGGACGAATATGCCCCACATTATCACGATAACGCAGCAAGTCATAGCTTTCGTGTCGCGGTCTTCAGCTTGATCGCGGCTTATGTGGAGAAAGAGAACGGACGTGAAGTCGACTTGCTCGATTTGCTCGGGAAAGCTATTTTCCACGACATGAATGAAGTACAGACCGGTCCAATCATGCACCGGACGAAAAAGGAACCAACCTTGATTGGTCACATCGAACGTATGGAGCGGACAGCAAGTCTCGGTCTGGTCGAACTGCTATCGCAATCGTTACGTCCTCACTTCCACCGTTTTGTTGTCGAGGCGGAAGATGACTCGTTCGAAGGACGAATCGTCGACGGAATCGATTCATTCGATGCGATGCTGTTCGTGCGACGGGAAGTCGCCCATGGCTCTCCACACTTTGATGACAAACTAGAAGAGATGAAAGCCGCGCTTCGTCATCATCCGATTGATTCAGTTCGTTGGCTGTTCGATCAGGTTGAGGCAGAGACCGATGTGTTGCGGTTCATCGAGAACGTCATGCGGATGGACAGTGTCCGTCGTTGGAAAGGGCGCTTCAATACGATTGACGACAACGATGCGATTCATGGTTTTCGGGCAGCCGCGCTCGGAATGTTCAGTGGACTTTTAGAGCGTGAGAAGTACGACGTCAACGTCGATGTCGCCGAACTCGTGGCCCGTCTTCTCTGTCACGACTTAGTCGAAGGCGTCACCGGGGACGTGCTCGGACCTGTCAAACATTCGACGAAAGAGACAGGAGCCGCATTTGAGGCATACGAGCGAGCAGAGAGTGAACGTCTTCTCGGGTTGTTGCCGGCATATATGCAGCCGGCGTTCCGTCGATATATGGCTGATTCGAAAGATGATACGTATGAAGGGATGCTCGTCGACATGATGGATAAGCTTGATGCGCTCATCAAGATGAACATGGAGCGCAAGATGAACGGGGCTGAGTATGAGGTCACGTATCGCGAGCAACTCCGTAAAGTCCAGATGCGTTATGAGAACCCGAGTATGATCTTCTTCCTCGCCTATATTTTGCATGACCTGGATTACGTGACAAGTTAATGAATAGGCGGATGGCACAAGCCATCCGTCTTTGTTTCGTTCGACTGAACTATTCAAATGAAAAATAGTTAGGGAGAGAGAACTGTTTTTATCTGTCTATCTATGCAACAAAATCAAAATCCTTCACAATGATTAATGCAAGCGCTTTCATTAATCGAATGAGGAGGAATGAATGATGTTGAAGAAACGACAAGGGATTGCTGTCTTAGCTGGAGTGACATCGATTGCACTGCTTTCAGGGCAACCGGTCGCACAAGCGGCAACTCCACAGAATGGTACGATGATGCAATATTTTGAATGGTACGTCCCGAATGACGGACAGCATTGGAACCGTCTCTCGAATGATGCGCAACATTTGAAAGACATTGGGGTCTCCGCCGTTTGGATTCCGCCGGCATATAAAGGGACGTCGCAAAATGACGTCGGGTACGGGGCCTACGATTTGTATGATTTAGGCGAGTTCAATCAAAAAGGGACGACACGAACGAAGTATGGGACGAAAGTACAGCTACAGTCGGCGATTTCGAACTTACGCGGAAAAGGAATCGGCGTATATGGAGATGTCGTCATGAACCATAAAGGGGGAGCGGATTATACGGAATCGGTCCAAGCGGTCGAGGTCAATCCTTCCAATCGAAATCAGGAAACGTCTGGAGAATATTCGATTTCTGCCTGGACTGGATTTAATTTTGCGGGAAGGAACAATACATACTCGCCATTCAAATGGCGTTGGTATCATTTTGACGGGACCGACTGGGATCAGTCACGGAGTTTGAGCCGAATTTATAAATTTAAGAGCACAGGAAAAGCATGGGACAGTGAAGTATCTGGCGAGAACGGAAACTATGATTACTTGATGTACGCCGATGTGGACTTTGAGCATCCGGAAGTACGGCAGGAGATGAAGAACTGGGGGAAATGGTATGCCGATTCGCTTGGTCTCGATGGCTTCCGACTCGATGCGGTGAAACATATCAACCACTCCTATCTAAAAGAATGGGTAACGAGTGTCCGTCAGGCAACCGGGAAAGAGATGTTCACGGTCGCCGAGTATTGGAAGAACGACCTCGGGTCCATCAATGATTACTTAGCGAAGACGGGCTACACCCATTCCGTATTCGATGTGCCACTCCACTACAACTTCCAAGCGGCAGGGAACGGTGGCGGTTATTATGACATGCGCAACATCTTGAAAGGGACGGTCGTCGAACAGCATCCAACACTCGCCGTGACGATTGTCGACAATCATGATTCGCAACCAGGACAGTCACTTGAGTCAACGGTCGCGAATTGGTTCAAACCGCTCGCCTACGCCACCATCATGACGCGTGGTCAAGGATATCCAGCACTCTTCTACGGTGACTACTATGGAACGAAGGGCACGACGAACCGTGAAATCCCGAACATGTCAGGATCGCTTCAACCGATTTTAAAAGCGCGTAAAGATTTCGCCTACGGTACACAGCACGACTACATTAACCATCAAGACGTCATCGGTTGGACACGTGAAGGCGTGACAGACCGCGCGAAGTCAGGTCTTGCGACGATTTTGTCGGACGGACCAGGCGGGTCGAAATGGATGTATGTCGGGAAACAGAATGCAGGAGAAGTGTGGAAAGACATGACTGGCAACAACGGTCGTCTCGTGACAATCAATGCAGATGGTTGGGGCGAGTTCTTCGTCAACGGCGGCTCGGTTTCCATCTATACACAGCAATAAATCCATCAGGCTTGTCTCACCAAAATTGAGACAAGTCTTTTTTTCTGAATTTTCACCATATAAGTTTTATACGTGATATAATGACCTAGTGTTAATTCTTGATAGGGACGATTTCCGATCCATGAATTCACATTGAACAACGTCGGTTGTTGGTTTCATTTATATTTTTGCGTTGTGACGCTGTTGAATTCAAGGAGGTTGTGATGAGTAAAGAAAAGATTGCCCAATTAAGAAAGCACGTCTCGCCGTTTGAAAAGTCCGATATCCGGATTAGTGTGCGGCAGATGATCAATACGATTTTACCGTTTCTCGTATCGTGGTTTTTAGCGTATCAACTACTGAGTGTCTCCATCTTCCTGACATTGCCGTTCACGTTGATTGCGGCAGGATTTGTGGTGCGCATGTTTATCATCTTCCATGACTGTACGCACGGTTCGTTCTTTAAAAATAAGAAGGCGAACGCGATTGTTGGAACGATCACAGGAATCTTGACGCTATTCCCTTACGAGAAGTGGAAGCGAGAGCATGCGATTCATCATGCATCGAGTGGGAATTTGGATAAACGAGGTGTCGGGGACATCTGGGTCATGACGATTGAGGAGTACATCGAAGCCTCGAAATGGACGCGATTGCAGTATCGCCTGTATCGCCATCCGCTCGTTATGTTCGGTCTCGGGCCACTTTGGCTCATTCTCGTCACGAGTCGTTTCAACCGAAAGGACGCCCGGAAAAAAGAAAGACAAAACACGTATCTCATCAATATTTCGCTCGTCGTGTTATACGGCGCGTTGATTTATTTGGTCGGTTGGCAGGCCTTCCTGATTGTGCAGGGAACGACGATGTTCATCGCCGGTGTACTCGGGATTTGGTTATTCTATGTCCAGCATACGTTCGAAGATTCATACTTCGAGGATGAGCAGGAATGGGATTACGTGAAGGCGGCAATCGAAGGGAGCTCGTATTACGAGTTGCCGAAAGTGCTTCAATGGGTGACAGGGAATATTGGTTTCCATCACGTCCACCATTTGAGCCCCCGTGTCCCGAACTACCATTTGGAGAAGGCGCATACGTCAACACCGCCATTGCAGCGGGCGACAACGATCGGACTGTTTTCAAGTTTGAAATCGTTACGCTACAAATTGTACGATGCGAACAATAAAACATTCGTCACGTTCCGGGAAGTGCGTCATCTCTTGCGCCGAACGAACGCGGCATAAAAAAAGCTTGTCCCCGTCAAAAGGGACAAGCTTTTTAGCGTTTCCAGACCCATTCATCACTCTCATACTTTTTGACGAGCAAGTCAATTTCGGACTGTTGGTCTTCTGTGAAGACGAGCGGTTCGAACGTCAACGAGAAGGCGTCCTTGAAGCCGGTCTCGAACGCGGCGGCCACTTCGTCAAACGTGACGAAGCGCTGTAGCGTGTCATTCAAGGCGACGGCTTTCTCGCTGAATCGACTTTTGGCTTCACGCTTTTCGGATTCCTCCATCGCGAAACAGTCGAACAATACCTCATCGTCGACAGAAAGAGGAATGGATCCATGTTGAAGGACCGCCCCTTGATGACGCACTTGTGCGCTACCCGCAATCTTTTTCCCATCGACGGCCAATTCATAATAAGAGGCGGCATCGAAGCAGACAGCGGATTTCGGTTTGCGGAGCGCCTCGCGATCCTCTTCTGTCAACGGGACCGAGAATTCGGCGGGTACACCGAGCTCGTGGTAACCACGGCGGACCCCTTCCGTGAGCAAGCGATAGCTCTCGATGATATTTGTCGGCAGGGCCGGTGTCGATTCGGGCAAGATGACGCTATACGTCAACTCGTCCGCGTGCAATACAGCCCGTCCGCCTGTCAGGCGACGTACGACCGGGATGTTGTTCGCCGTGAGGGCGTCACGGTCCAAGTCACGTGTCGCCCGTTGGAAACGCCCGACGCTGATCGCATGAGGTGCCCATGAATAAAAACGGAGCGTCGGTTTGAGTTCTCCCTTCGCGACCCAATTGGCGATGGCTTCGTCAATCGCCATGTTTTCGGCCGGTGAAGTCGATTCGGTTCTAAGTAAGTGCCACGTCGTACCAGTCATAATCTCTCTTCTTTCTGTTAGTCGATTGGCAACATCGTGTGGCGACGTGCCTTGTGTACTTGTTCATCCGCATGGTAAGACGAACGGACGAGCGGACCTGCCTCACAATGTGAGAATCCTTTTGATAGCGCAATCTCTTTCAACTCAGCGAACTCGTCTGGATGATAGTAACGTTCCACCTCGAGGTGTTTCTTCGTCGGTTGTAAGTATTGTCCGAGTGTCAAGATGTCGACGTTGTGCGCACGGAGGTCATCCATCGCTTCAATCAATTCTTCTTTCGTCTCCCCGAGTCCGACCATGATCGACGACTTCGTCGGGATATCCGGATTCAACTCTTTGGAACGCTTCAAGAATTCGAGTGTGCGGTCATATGTCGCTTTGGCACGCACTCTCGGTGTGAGGCGGCGAACCGTCTCTAAGTTATGGTTCATGATGTCAGGACCCGCATCAATCAACGTTTGTAAGGCAGAGAAGTCACCCATCATGTCAGACGGAAGTACTTCGATGGATGTCTCCGGATTCATAGAACGGACGGCGCGAACCGTTTCCGCAAAGACCGTCGCCCCGTAATCGTTCAAATCATCGCGTGCGACGGCAGTGATGACGACGTGCTTCAAGTTCATGAGACGGACCGATTCGGCGACGCGCTTTGGTTCTTCCCAATCGAGCTCGTTCGGTTTACCTGTCGTGACAGCGCAAAAGCGGCAGGCACGTGTACAAATACTCCCTAGAATCATGAATGTCGCAGTCCGACGTACCGCCCAGCATTCATGAATGTTTGGACACTTGGCTTCCTCACATACCGTATGTAGATTTTTCTCGCGCATCATCTTCTTCAGACCGGTATACGTGTCATTCGTGTTCAATTTAATCTTTAGCCATTCCGGCTTTCGTTTCAGTTCCCCTCTTGCCACAATAATTTCCCCCTTTTTGAAAGTTAACCTGTATCGAATTGAGTTTACCAAAAAAAGAATCAAAAACGAACCACGGAAATTATTGGTTTTGCCAATACAGTTTTCTGTGTATCAAAACAGAAACATTATTTCAAAATGGTTACGCTTTCACGCGAGTGATTGTTTCTGAAAAGTGGAGTTGCTATACTGTTGTTGACCACCTGAATAAGAACCAAATGTAACTGATGCGATCAGGCATGGGGTGAACGAGCGTTGATGAGGCAACGCTTCTTCCTCCATGCCTTTTCGTTTGGGGGTCAGTCAAATTGGACGAAGGGGAGTGGGAACATGAACAAGGCATTGAACTGGACGGCAACTCTCGGATTGACGACGGCACTAGTGATCTCATCGGTTCCGGCAGCGGATGCGGTCGTGGCGGAAGGGACGCCGACGATGTCGATTGACCAGCGTGTCAATACGAAGCTAGAGTCGATGACGCTCGAACAAAAAATCGGGCAGATGATCATGCCGGACTTCCGGCTTTGGAACGGGGCGAACCATACATCTCTCGGACCGGAAGTGGCGCGTGTCATCGATCGTTTTGATCTCGGCGGCGTGATTCTGTTTGCGGAGAACGTGAAAGAGACGGAGCAAACGACGAAACTCGTTCACGATTTGCAGGAAGTCGTGAAGCAAGACGACAGCAACGACATTCCTCTCTTTGTCACGATTGACCAAGAGGGAGGCATCGTGACACGTCTCGGGACGGGGACGAACTTACCTGGGAATATGGCGATCGGCGCGACGCGAAACAGTCAATATGCATATGACGCTGGAAATATCATCGGTTCTGAACTACACGCACTCGGGGTAAACGTGAACTTCGGACCGGTACTTGACGTCAACAATAATCCAGGGAATCCGGTCATCGGTGTCCGTTCTTTCTCAAGTGACCCTGAACTAGTCGGTGAACTAGGTTCGGCGATGACGCAAGGCATTCAAGACCAAGGTGTCGCGGCGACGGCGAAGCATTTCCCGGGTCATGGGGATACGGCCGTCGACTCGCATTATGGGTTACCGGTTGTCGATAAGTCGCTCGACGAGTTGCGCGGTCTCGAGTTGCTCCCGTTTAAACGTGCCATCACGGAAGGGATCGATATGATTATGACGGCACACATCGGTATGCCACAAATCGAAGATGAGGTCGTCGAGTCGGATCGCGGCACGTTCCCGCTCCCGGCGACACTTTCGGACGACGTCATTACAGGAGTGCTTCGTGAGGAGCTCGGATATGATGGGATTGTTGTGACCGATGCGCTCAATATGCAAGCCATCACGGACAACTTTACGGAAGCAGAGGCAGTCATCAAGACGTTTGAGGCAGGCGTCGATATCGCGCTCATGCCGACGATTTTGCGTTCAGAGGCAGACGTGATCAAACTCGAAGCTATCTTTGAAGAAGTCATCCAAGCGGTGAAAGATGGCCGCCTATCTGAAAAGACTATTGATGAATCAGTCGAACGTATTTTGACATTGAAGGCAGAGCGTGGCATTTGGGGAGAGACAATCGATTCGACGACACTCGAGGCGAAGCTGACAGAAGCGAACGCCGTCGTAGGTAGTGCGGAGCATAAAGCGAAAGAACGGGAAATCGCGGAAGCGGCCGTCACCCTCGTGAAGAATGAGGACAAGACACTCCCGTTCAAACCGAAAAAAGGGGATACGGTGCTCGTCTTGTCACCAGCAAAAGATCAGACGGATAGCATGGTGAAGACAATCAAGTCGCTCGAGAAGAACGCCGGGAATATGAAAGACGTGAACGTCATCACGGCAAACTATTCGGCGTCAACGCCACACTTGGCGCAGAATCCGGCGCTACAGCAACAAGTTGAGGCAGCCGATTATATCATCGTCGGTTCGAACGTGAACAATAGCGCGAAATTGAAGCCAACGTCAGCTGACCATTACGTGCCGGCCGAAGTGTTCCGTTACGCGAACGAGACAGGGAAGAAGTCGGTCTTACTCAGCTTGCGCAACCCATACGATGTCGCCGTTCAGCCAGACGCTCCGGCGCAGCTCTTGATCTATGGGTTCAAAGGCGACCCGAACGGACCGGACTCAGAAGCAGGGAACTTGAAATCGGCCGGACCGAACTTGCCGGCGGGCATTCGTGCCATCTTCGGTGAAGTGAAGCCGCAAGGGACGTTGCCAGTAGACGTACCGAAATTTGTGGACGGTGTGTTCCAAGACGAGAACTATGCACAGTTTGGAGATGGATTTACGAACTGGAATCGCTAAATGAAAATGAGCTCACCCGATAGAGGGGAGCTCATTTTTTATGCCTCGAAGTAGGCGATGACGAGTAGACCTGGACCGGTATGGGCACCGATGGCAGAGCCGACAAGTGTTTTCGTGATGTGTTTCGGTTGGACATGCTCACGAACCATCTTCTCGAACTGTTCCGCTTTTTCTAGATCGTCACCGTGACCGATGAACAAGTGCCCGTTCTCGACGAGTGGCTTCGATTCCATCGTCCATTCGACCATGCGACGCATAACTTTTTTGTGACCACGTACTTTTTCAATCGGCACGAGCTTTCCGTCCTCGACCGTCAGTAACGGCAGAATCGTCAACAAATCACCGATGAAAGCACTCGCTTTCGAGACACGTCCGCCGCGCATCAAGTATTCGAGTGACTCGACCGTGAACAAGTGACGGATCTTTCCGACGAGCGAAGCGGCATACGCGACCGTCTCTTCGTACGTATGGTCTTGCCCGTACTCCGCGACCGTCTTGACGAACAATGCTTGTCCGACCGAAGCCGTTCGCGTATCGAGAATCTCAAAGGTGCTGTCTGGATACTCCTCTTTGAGCATCTCCCCGACCATGACAGCCGTTTGGTATGTACCGGAGAGTTCTCCGGAAAATGCGAGATATAAAAACGGGATTTCGGCTTCAAGGTGTTGACGGAAACAATGCTCGATTCGCGACGCCTCGATTTGGAACGTCTTCGGCGTCTTGCCTTGACGCATTGCGTCGTACACGTCTTTCGCTTGAATCGTCTCTCCATCTAAAAACTCTTCGTTGTCGATGATGACACCAAGCGGTAAAATCTCAAGACCGTATTCGATGATTTGATCGTGGGTCAAATCGGCCCCGGTGTCTGTGATCAGTTTAAACATTGGATGAATCACTCCTCTGTTAATTGTTGTTCAATCTCGCGTAATGGTTCATTCCGTTTCCACATCCGGTCAAGTTGACTCACGAGTGTCGTTTGTTCTTCAGCCGTCAGTGACGCGTTTTGGAGTGTGCTGACTGTGGAAAGAACGCGGTAGGCCCGTGTGAGGACGTCCTGAACCGTAAGGGGGATACCGAGCAAGTCTTCAAGCGACGCCATCGTTTCCGGTACAATGGTAGGGTACGTAAATTTGGTCGTTTCCCCTTGAATCGCCAAGTCATAGAAGTCGCGGATGATTTCAGCACGTGCGCTGCCACTCTTCCTGACGCTCAAGTAAATTTGAACGGCGACGCCGCCACGGACGCGTCGTTGCGAAATACCGGCGAACTTTTTACCGTCAATCGACAAGTCGAAACTTCCCGGACAATAGGAGCCGACGACTTCCCCTGGGACGATGTCGTTCGTGACGTCTTGGAACATCTGTTGGATGAGTGAGGTCATGGCCTCATAGCCGCTGTCGATTTGAATCCCGTCTTTCTCGGGTAAGATTAAAGATAAGTTGAGGACATCATCGTCTAGGACGACGGCGAGTCCGCCTGAGTTTCGGACGACCGGTCGAAAGCCACGCTCATGTAAATACCGGACCCCATCTTTTAAATGAGGCAACCTTGCATCTTGAATTCCGAGTACAATCGTATCGGTGTGCACCCATGCGCGCAAGACGGCGCCTAGTTGTTGGGTGGAAGCACACAACGTATCATCAGTCGCAAACGATTGTTCCGCTTGAAACATCGGGCCGAGGCTCGATTGGTCGATCACACGATAGCTCGGTTGGTTTAATAATGGATGGATCATATACTTAATTCCTTTTCACAAATAATTTTCCTTCTCATTATAGCATGGAGGGAACGATTCGTTTGAAGTCGAATCTAGAACATAACGAAACGTAGGAGGGCATGTCATGTACTCGTCACGAGGACAATTATCTGGATCGAAAGTGTTTAAAGATCCGGTACACCGTTATATTTACGTCTACGATCATCTGATTTGGGAACTGATTAACACGAAAGAGTTTCAGCGCTTGCGTCGCATCAAACAACTTGGAACGTCCTTTTTAACGTTCCACGGCGCGGAGCACACCCGCTTCCATCATTCTCTCGGCGTATATGAGATTGCGCGCCAATTGATCGACCAGTTCCAACAATATCCGGAATGGGATGACCGCGACCGTGAATTACTGCTAGCAGCGGCGCTCTTGCACGATGTGGGTCATGGACCATTCTCGCACGCGTTCGAACATGTCTTCTCGGTTCGACATGAAGTGTGGACCGAGCGAATCATTCTAGGAGATACCGAGGTCAATCAAGTGTTGTCCGAGATGGGTGTCGGGTTCGCGGAAGAAGTGGCCGCCATCATCAATAAGACGCACCCGAACCGCTTGATCGTCAATATGCTCAGTTCGCAGCTTGATGTCGATCGGATGGATTATTTGCTCAGAGATGCGCACTTTGCGGGCGTCAGTTACGGGAAGTTTGATTTAGAACGTATGTTGCGCGTCCTCAGACCGGATGAAGACCAAGTCGTCGTCAAACAGTCGGGGATGCATACGATCGAAGATTACATCATGCGCCGCTATCAGATGTATTGGCAAGTGTACCTTCATCCGGCGACACGTTCGAGTGATCTTCTCTTAAAAGCGATTCTCGAGCGGGCACAGGAACTGTATGAGAGCGGGTATCCGTTTAAGATGACACCGAAGCACTTCTTACCGATTTTCGAACAAAACGGCATGTCACTTGACCAATATTTGAAGTTGGACGAGACGGTCGTCTACTTCTATTTCCAAGAGTGGATGGAAGAAGATGACGCGATTCTAGCCGATTTATCGAGCCGCTTCGTGAATCGGCGTTTATTGAAATATAAAAACTTCCCGGAGGCGAACCGCGTCCGCTATATGGAACGGTTACGTCAAACAATGGACGAGATCGGATTACCGCCCAAATACTATTTACTCGAAGATCAGCTGAGTCAATTGCCGTACGATTTATATAAAGGACAGGGCAAATATGAAGGCATTTATCTTCAGATGAATGATGGGGAGCGGAAAGAGATTTCGGAAGTGTCCATGCTCGTCCAATCGATTTTGAACTCGAGACAATCCGATGAAAAAATTTATTATCCAGAAGATGTGTTACTGAACTTAAGGGAGCATGCGAATGAGAAATCGTGGCTCTTGTCGACATTGAAATCCGAATAACCCGCAAAGGGGCGTGACACGATGGAGATTGCGACATTGATTGGTGGAATCGGGATTTTTTTGCTCGGGATGACGTTACTCACAGATACGCTCAAAAAGTGGGCCGGTACACGACTGCGTCATCGGTTGAACCAATTCACTGATGGCTCGCTGTCGGGTGCGACACTTGGGGCGACGCTGACAGCCTTATTCCAGTCCTCTACCGTGACGACGTTGATGACGATCGGCTTTGTGAGCGCGGGTCTGATTACGTTCACGCAAGCTTTGCCACTTGTCATCGGGGCGAACGTAGGTAGCGCGACGACCGGATGGATCATCGCCATCCTTGGCTATAACGTAGACGTACGTCAATTATTCTTGCCACTCATCGGAATCGGAATGGCGTTTCGTCTCTCTGCTCCACGTTTTCGCCGAGTCGGGCTTCTATTCGTCAGTATCGGTCTCATTTTTGTCGGGATTGGGACGCTACAGGATGCCATGGGGGATGCGGTGACGTTCTCGTTCGGACCAGTCGGGTCGATGAGTATCACTCAACAAGCACTCCTCATTGGAATCGGTTTTGTGATGACCGTTGTCCTCCAGTCGTCGACAATCGGGCTCGTCTTAACGATGACCGCCCTTGCGACAGCTGCGATCACACTTCCACAAGCCGCTTACTTGGTACTCGGTCAAAGTGCTGGAACGAGTCTCGTCGTGGCACTCGGTTCAATTGGGGGCTGGAAGTCGGCTAGACGTATCGTGTTAGGCCACGCCATCTACCATGTGTCAATCGTTCTCATCGGATGGCTGACGTTCCCGATTCTCTTTTTTGTCGTCAATCGAGTAGCCGATTGGTTCAACTGGAACGACCTGTTACGCCTCGCCTTATTTCATACGACATTCCATGTGTTAGGGGCGCTTTTGTTTTTACCGCTTTATCAACCGTTTGCAAGACGTCTCTTAAAGTGGATTCCGAGCCGCTCAGAAAAATTGACACGCCTGCTCGACAAGAACATGTCTCAACTCCCGACCGTCGCTCTTGAGGCGGCGCGGCGGTCCCTACTCGAAATCGAACGCTATTTAGGAAACGAGACCGAGTTGCTCGTTCGAGAGGGACGTCTCCGTGAAGATGAGTTGACGCTCGTCGATAAGACGCTGAGCGATGTACGTGTCTTTTTGAGTACGATTCGTCTCGACGATGTCGGGAAGCAGAACGATTACGGGCAACATTTGTCCTTGTTGCATACGATTGATCACCTCGAGCGGTGGTTATACGTGTTGCGAGAAGTCGAGCCGGTCCAGTCACTGCGGGACACCGATTTTTTGGCGGCACGTGAACTCGTGTTGCACGAACTCGACCTTGTGCATCAATTGAACCATCATACGCCACCGGAAGACTCGAAGATGTGGAAGCAGGCATCGAAACAGCTGGCGGAGTATCGGAAGGCGCATCGCTCGGAGCTGTTAGAAGAAACGGCTGCGAATCAGCTAGAGATGGAGCAGACGATTCAAAAAGTACAAGTGCTACTCTGGCTCGACCGCATCGGTTACCACATTTGGCGGGCGACGCGTCACTTGATTAAGCCGACCGTACCGAGTGAACGGTTCGAAATGAACCGAGAAGACTGAAGGAAAATGGAGGAATGAGAATGGCAACATGGGTGACTCACTTTCGAATCGCGGAGGAGATTCTCGAGACGGATTCCGCGTTTGAACGCATACCTTTTTTAGTAGGGAATATCGGTCCAGACTGTGGGCTGGTCGGAGCGGATGGACGTCCAGAACCGCCGAAAACGATCACACATTTCAAAACCGAGAACGGAATATCTGCTGACCTGTTCAAACAGACATATTTAGATGGGAACACATCAAAATCTGATGCGGTATGGTCTTATTTGGTAGGCTATTATTTTCATCTGGTCACAGACGAGTATTGGGTGCGGTTGACCCGTGCGAAAAAAGAAGAGCCGATTGTACGAGCAATCGTCGGGACACCAGACTATACCCGTTTAGTCAAAACGGACTGGTATGGAATCGACTTTGAATATCTGGCAAAACATCCGAATCATATCTTTTGGACGGACTTCCGCCACATCCATGGATTCGAAGACGTGTTACCGTTTTTCCCTCAAGGACAGACGGCGCAACAAATTCAAAACATCACATCCTTTTATGAGACGCACCCGTTCGACCCACATCATGAATATGTATATATGTCACCTGAAGAGGTTGATTCTTTCGTCGAGGAAGTGCTGGATGGTCTAAAAACGAAGATTCAAGAAGTTCAACGTATACATAGTTGACGTGGTGCTTAGATGAAAAACGGACTCCGATTCAAGGAGTCCGTTCGTCACTTATTTTTTGTCCGCGTGCATGACGCCGGCTTGCCCGTAGTGCGTCGCATCCATCTCTTCGATGAAGACGGTGATGTTTTCTTTCGGGGCATTCGTCGTCTCGGAGACGGCATCCGTCACTTTTTCGATCAATGCGCGTTTTTGTTCCACGGTCCGGCCCGGGAGCATTTTTACCGTTACGTAAGGCATGGTCATTCCTCCTTAGATGAAGTCTCTTTCATTGTAGTGAATCCCCTTCCTCTAGAAAAGAAAATTCTCATCTACCGAGAAACGTGAGCTCATTTTTACCGGATTTGGGGTAATAAACAAGACAGAGCGAATGTAGGAGGAATCGAGATGAAGTGGAAAGGGAGACAACAGAGCCGGAACGTCGAGGATCGGCGGGGACGTAGTATCGGAGGAAAAGGAATTGCCGGGGTCGGGGGTGGTCTCGGATTAATTCTCGTCATCGTCTTCACGTTATTGAACGGAGGAAACCCGACCGACCTCGTCAATAATATCGGACTCGGTGAGCCTCAATCCGAAGGAACATACACCGGGACAGCACGAGAAGAAGAGATGGCGGACTTCGTTGCGGTCGTCTTGAAAGATACGGAAGAAGTATGGACGGACATTTTTGCGGAGAACGGCATGACGTATCAAGAACCAACGCTCGTCCTGTTTTCGGGACAAGTCGAATCCGCTTGTGGAATAGCCGGGTCAGCGGTCGGTCCCTTTTATTGTCCGGGCGACCAAAAGCTGTACATCGATTTAAGTTTTTATGACGAGTTGAGTCAACGCTTCAATGCGCCCGGTGATTTTGCGATGGCGTATGTCGTCGCCCATGAGGTCGGGCATCATGTCCAGACGCTTCTTGGGACGACGGAAGACATCATGCCGCTACGTAACGAGATGAGCGAGACGGAATTCAATCGCTATCTCGTCCGTTTCGAGTTACAGGCAGATTACTACGCGGGCGTATGGGCGCATCATGCGCAAGGACTTGGTTATCTTGAAGCAGGGGACGTCGAAGAGGCGATGAATGCGGCCCATCAAATTGGTGACGACACGTTGCAACGACAGGCTCGCGGTTACGTGACCCCTGATTCGTTCACGCACGGGACGTCCGAACAGCGGATGCGTTGGTTCGAAAGAGGCTTTGAGAACGGGTCGATTCAAGGTGGCGATACGTTCAATACGAACAACTTATAGGTCGGGCGTGCGCTCGACCTTTTTTAGCCGATTGGAATATGAGGAAAGAATCCGCTATCATAAAGGAACAACAGTTGCAGGAAGGGGATGACCCGATGGAATCCTTACTTACGAAAATCGATTTAGCAAAAGACGATATGACAGCGGTTGAAAAGAAAATCGCGGACTATATTTTGTCCCATTCAACGCTCATTCCAAATATGACGACGAAAGAGCTTGCCCAAAAGACGGATGTGTCTGAGGCGAGTATCGTCCGTTTCGCCCGAGTGATTGGAATTGATAGCTTTAAAGCGTTTAAACTCGCACTCGTGAAAGACTTGGCGGTCACCGAGACGACACTGACGGACTTCAACGTTCTCCAGCAAAAGGATACGCCATATGATTCGTTTCAAAAAGTCATTCATGTAAATAAAACAGCTATCGAAGCGTGCGCCGAAGCGATGGATAAACGGGAACTCGAACATGCGATCGACTTGTTCGCACGTGCGAATCGTGTCGTCTTTTATGGGGTCGGAGGATCATCGACCGCGGCCATCGATGCGCATTATAAATTCACGAAACTCGGGTATGCGGCTACGACGTCACCTGACTTTCATTACATGTTGTCGTTGATTCCGCATTTAGGAAAATCGGATGTCTTCGTCGCCATCAGCACGTCGGGACGGACGAAAGATGTGCTCGAACTTGTTCGTTTCGCTAAGAAGAAACGTGTGCCCGTCATCGCCATCACGAACTTGGACAAGTCCCCACTTTACCGGGAAGCGGACGTGCGACTTTGCACGCCGAACGTCGAGAGTGATTTCCGAATCGCGAGCATCGCCTCTCGGATGACGCAACTGACGATTGTCGATACGTTATACATGGGTCTCCTTCACCGTAAAGGAGAAGGGTTGATCGATCGCTATGCCGAAGCACGAGATGAGATGGTGAAGTTACGCCGATGATTCAACCGTATACGAAAGACGACCGATCGGAGTTGGAAGACTTTTTGATGCGGCAACACACCTTCGCTCTCTTGAATGGACAGTCCATTCAGGAATTTCGTGATGAGAATGTGGCAGATTTTGAAGAAGACGGTACCGTCAGTCTGATTGATCGTGAAGATGGTCAGATTGTCGCAATCGCGGACCTGTTGAAACGACATCCGGTGGACGGCTCGCTTTGGCTCGGACTGTTTGTCGTCGATGAAATCCTTCACGGGACAGGCTTGGCGCAAACGTTGTATGAACAACTCGAAGAACATTTTATGCGTCCGTATCAGACGGTATTTCGGTTAGGTGTCCTTCCGGATAACATTCGCGCCCGTCGGTTTTGGGAACGGAACGGCTATGTATACGAGAAGGATTCTGTCACGAACAAAGGGGTACGCGTTCACGTCCTGAAGAAACAACTCATTCGAACGGAGTGAGTTTTTCTTTCACCCAATTATGAAATTTAGTTTCATTTAATTTTAATAATAAATTGACTTTAAATTTCAATATAGTACGATGAAATCATAGAGAAGAAAGGATGATGGCGATGCTAGAGAAATTGGCTACAGAAAGACGGAATGAACGAACGATGTATCTAGACGAGATGTCGATTGAGGAACGATTGACGATCATGAACAGCGAGGACCGACAAGTTCCGCAAGTGATTCAAGATCAGATTCCAGTCATCGCGCAAGTCGTAGAGCATGTCATCGCATCCTTTCGTAAAGGCGGTCGCTTGATTTATATCGGGGCAGGCACGAGCGGTCGATTAGGGATTTTAGACGCTGCCGAGTGTGTGCCGACGTTCGGGGTGTCCCCGAATCAGGTCATCGGGTTGATCGCTGGCGGCGAACGAGCGCTCATTCAAGCGGTCGAGGGAGCGGAAGACAGTAAGGAATTGGCAGTCAACGATTTGAAAGCGCTTCAATTGACGGAGGACGACACGGTCATCGGCATTGCAGCGAGCGGACGGACGCCTTATGTGGTCGGTGGTCTCGATTATGCACGCGAAATCGGTGCGACAACGGCAGCCATTTCCTGTAATCAGGACGCGATCATCAGCCGACATGCGGATTATCCGATTGAAGTCGAGACCGGACCAGAAGTATTGACAGGTTCGACGAGATTGAAGGCAGGAACGGCCCAAAAACTTGTCCTCAACATGATTTCGACGACGTCGATGATTGGAGTAGGAAAAGTGTATCAAAACTTGATGGTCGATGTGCAACCAACGAACGAAAAGTTAGAAGTACGTGCCAAACGGATGATCGCAGAAGCGACAGGGGTCGACATGGAGACGGCCGCGCGTTATTTTGAGTCATCCAAAGGACATGTCAAAACGGCGATCGTTATGATTTTAGCGGACGTCTCTTACGAGGAGGCCGTCGAACGATTAGAGCGTGCGAACGGATTTGTCCGCGAGTCGCTATAAGGGGGAAAATCGAGATGAAGAAAGAAGAGGTTTTAGCACGGGATATCCTCGCACATGTCGGGGGGAAAGAGAACATTCGTCAACTCGCGCACTGTATGACGCGTGTCCGATTATCATTAAAAGATCCAACGAAAGCCGATCTTGACGCTTTGAAGAAAATTGATGGCGTCATGGGGGTCATCGATGATGAGACGTTACAAATCGTCGTCGGTCCAGGAACGGTGAATCGGGTCGCGGATTATATGAGTCATGAGACTGGTCTCGCGATTGGGGAAGAATCGGTGGATGCGAACTTGACGTTAGAAGAGCGCGCAGCGGTCGAACGTCAAAAAGTAAAAGAGAAGCAAAAGTCACCATTTAAACGCTTCCTTCGACGACTCGGGAACATCTTTATTCCGCTCATTCCGGGTCTCGTCGCTTCAGGAATTATCAACGGCGCGGCAAACTTTGCGGTCAACGCTGGTGTCGACCGAACAGAGACGTGGATGCAGATTCTACTCGTGCTCGGGAGCACGGTCTTCGCGTACTTAGCCATCCTTGTCGGGTGGAACACGGCGAAAGAGTTCGGGGGAACACCGGTGCTCGGGGCGATTGCTGGGGGGATTTTGTTCAATCCGCTCCTCGCAGACATCGTGATTTACGGGGAACCGCTCGTCGTCGGACGTGGTGGATTGTTCGGTGTCATTTTTGCCGGTTGGCTCATGACCTATATCGAGAAACACATTCGTCGCTTCATGCCAGTATCGATTGATATTATTTTTACACCACTCTTCACGGTTCTCATCGTCGGGTTTACGGCACTTTATGCAATCATGCCGGTCGCAGGCGTGTTGTCGGACGGCATCATGCGAGGCATCAATGCGACGCTTGAATTTGGAGGACCTGTCGCTGGAGCACTTTTGGCCGGTTTCTTCTTACCGCTCGTCATGGTCGGGTTACACCATGGCTTGACGCCAATCCATTTAGAATTGTTAAACACCGTCGGGACGACTGCGCTCCTTCCAATCTTGGCGATGGCAGGTGCCGGTCAAGTCGGTGCTGCTCTCGCCATCTTCGTGAAGACAAGCAACCCACGTCTCCGTAATATTATCAAAGGGGCGATCCCGGTCGGCTTCCTTGGAATCGGCGAACCGCTCCTTTACGGGGTCACGCTTCCGCTCGGACGTCCGTTCTTGACGGCATGTCTCGGGGCAGCAGTCGGTGGCGCCTTCCAGGCAACGATGAAGACGGCCGCACTCGGAATTGGCGTATCGGGTCTATCCCTTACGCCGCTGATTGACGACGGGATGTACTTGACGTACGTCGCCGGTCTATTGATTTCCTATACGGCAGGTTTCCTGTTTACTTATTTCTTCGGCTTCAAAGAAGAGATGGCAGACGGGATTTGACAAACAAAGATGGCTCGGTCGAGTCATCTTTTTCTATACGTTTTGTGAGGAGGGAAATAGATGAGAGGGATTTCCGTTTACTTAAGTGAGGAATTGACGCCTGCGTCCATTGATTGGATTGAACGCATGCGAGAGAGCGGATTTACGAGCATCTTCACGTCGCTTCATATTCCGGAAGACGATTCGACGTTATATACAGAACGGCTCCAGCAGTTAGGAGCGTTGGCAAAACGGCTTGAGATGGAACTCGTGGCAGATATCGCCCCGTCGTCTCTACAGGCGCTCGGGAAAGATTGGGATGATGCCCATACATTGTTAGAGTGGGGAGTTACGGGATTACGTGTCGATTATGGAGTCACACCGAAACAAGTGGCAGACTTGTCACGACATATGATGGTCGCACTCAATGCCAGTACGCTCACGGAAGTAGAACTTGATCAGATGTTGCAACATGGATTACTACGTGAGAATGTTGAAGCGTGGCATAATTTTTACCCGCGACCTGAGACGGGGCTCGACCGTCTTTGGTTTGACGAGAGAAATGCGTGGTTACATGCGCAAGGAATCAAGGTACAAGCGTTCATCCCTGGAGATGAACAATTACGCGGTCCCCTCCATGAGACGCTGCCGACACTTGAGGCTCACCGCCATCAGTCCCCCCTTTCGTGTTATATCGATTTAAAAGCCACGGTTGACCGGATTTTGATTGGCGACCCGTGCGTGTCAGAGCAGACGATGCGACAGTTTCAGGCGTATGAGGAAGGGGTAATCGTCCTGCGCGCCACTTCCGAGCATCGTGTCAAATCACTCCCGACACTCCATACGAATCGGATGGACCCGGCCCGGGACGTCCTCCGTTCGGTCGAATCGAGAGCATACGGACGACCGGGAGATCAACTGATTCAACCGCAAAAAACAGAAGGAAGACCGTTTGGAAGCATTACAATCGACAACGATCGTTACGGGCGTTATGCAGGGGAACTGCAAGTGACGAAGCGAGATTTGCCCGCGGATGAACGGGTCAATGTCATCGGTCGGGTCATCGAAATGGACCGTCCGCTCGTTCAATACATCGGACCAGGTGGACGATTCCAAATTGACTGGACGTGACTCAGGATTGCCACCATCCTATATCATTGTGTACAGTAGAGAGGGAGGGTGGAACATGAAAGACATTAATTTTAATATCATTTCAGACGATGCGACGGACGGACACGGCGGTTTTGGTGTCGGTTCGCTTAGCTTAAATAACATGTCCCCGGTCATCATTGACGTCGAGGCAGGCACAGCGACGATTGATATGGGCGCCATGCACGCCAAGTCAGCCATTGAGAAGCGCATCAAGTTTTTGACGGACCAAGAGGCGGTACCGAACGGGAAACCATACTGGATCGTGTGGGTGACGGTCGGTCGGAAACCGGAAGGCTTTTACTATGGTGGCGTCGCGGCATGTGACATGTTGGTAGATGTCGAAGCGAGACGAGGCTATAAACTATTGCCTTATCACGTCAATCAAATGGACAAATCGTTGAAGGGTCGGATTTTAATCGACATGATGGACGCTCCGTCCCGCAGCGTATTGGCGAATTTCTTACAAGAATATCGTCCAGAAATTTGGACGAACTCGACTGAACTTCATGCAGAGCTCGAGCGCTTAGGTGCCGAGTAAAAAGATTGGACGATTTTTTCGTCTCCAATCTTTTTTGTTTCGCATTTTTGGGAGTAACAGGAAATTATGTAACTGAAGAGATATTCATTTGTAATTGTATGAAAATTCAGTATTATGATATACTGACTACATTGTGAAAAAAAGAAAGGGTGATACGATGAGCGAAACGAAAAAAATCTTAATCGGTCTCGCGCTAGGTGTTGTAGTTGGTCTCGGATTGGCGGGATTGCCGGATTCAATTTATGAGATTGTGAATCCGTATATTTTATCTCCGGTAGGAACGGTCTTTTTGAATCTGATTAAAATGTTAGTCGTGCCGATTGTCTTCTTCTCGATTATTTTAGGCGTCATGGGTCTCGGGGACCCGAAAGAGCTAGGTCGAGTCGGGACGAAGTCGATTTTGTTCTTCTTAGCGACGACAGCACTCGCGATTATGTTAGCGATGGGCGTCGCATCTGTTTTACAACCAGGGGAGCGTGGGGACTTCCAAACAACAGGTCTTGAATTTGAATCAACAGCGACTGAGGAATCGTCAAATATCGTACAGACATTCGTCAATATGATTCCGACGAACCCGATTACGGCACTCGCTGAAGGAAATATGCTTCAAATCATCGTCTTTGCGGCATTGATTGGATTCGCATTGATTGCCCTTGGGGACAAAGCGAAGACATGGCGTCAATTCGTCAAACAAGGCGACCGCATCATGATGTACTTGATTCATCTCGTCATGAAGCTCGCTCCATACGGCGCGTTCGCATTGATTGCTTCGGCAATCGGAGGCATCGGTCTCGATGCGGTCGTCGCGATGGCATGGTATATGATTGCCGTCGTTTTGACACTCTTCTTACACGCCACGATTGTATACGGAGCAGCCGTTTACTTCATCGGGAAGATGAGTCCGGTGTTCTTCTTCAAGAACTTCTATGAAGCGATGACGTTTGCGTTCTCGACATCTTCGTCGAATGCGACGCTTCCGGTATCGATGGAAGTCGCACAGAAGAAACTCGGTGTACCACGTTCGATTTCGTCGTTCGTGCAACCACTCGGGGCAACGGTCAATATGGACGGGACAGCGATCATGCAAGGTGTCGCAACCATCTTCATCGCGCAAGTGTTCGCCTCTGACTTAACAATGACTCAATTGTTGACGGTCGTCATTACGGCGGTCCTCGCTTCGATCGGGACAGCGGGTGTACCAGGAGTCGGGCTTGTCATGCTTGCCCTCGTCCTTCAGTCAGTCAACTTGCCAGTAGAAGGAATCGCCCTCATCATTGGGGTCGACCGTATTCTTGATATGCTTCGCACATCTGTCAACATCACGGGGGATGCGGCATGTGCGGTTGTCGTTTCAAAATTAGAAGAAAAACATCTACCACCAGTCGACGAAGACTCGTGGGATGAAGCAGGTGCAACCTCTTCATCATCGCTATGATATAGTAAAGGACCATGACAACGCGTCATGGTCCTTATTTTGTAGATAGAAAGAGTGATGGTTATGGAATGGGAACTGATCCCGCTCCCTTTATTTTTAATAATGAGTATTTTACTCAATAGTGTGATTGCAGTAGCCGGAGTTTTACCGAGTGCCTTTTTAACGGCAATCAACGTGAGTGTCCTCGGTCTCGTACCTGGTATTCTCGTCTCGATTGTCGGTGAGGCGGTAGGCGCCATCGTCAGTTTCATTCTTTACCGAAAAGCGCTGCATCGTTATACGTCCCCGGACGGCGGCCGGTTTCAGCGTCTCCGAGAGGCAACAGGGGCCGAGGCATGGTTTCTCGTCCTGGGCATGCGTCTCATGCCGTTCGTGCCGTCTGGTCTCGTCACGTTATCGGCAGCGTTCAGTCGTATGACTCTCGCTTCATTCGCGGTCGCAAGTACGATTGGGAAAGTGCCTGCCCTCATCATGGAAGGATTTGCGGTGACGGCAGCGATGCAATTGACGATCGGGTGGCAGCTGTTCTTGGTCGGTCTCGTCGGGATTGCTTACCTCGTCTGGCGAATGCGTCAGAGAAGGGGCGAAAAGATATGACAAAACGCCTCGACAAATCGTTTACCGGTCGTTTTTTTCCGCAACACGGCCCAGTCAATTAAAATGGACTCCTCAAAATCTTTTAAAAAGGCTTCGTGAAGTTGCTGAATCGACGTCGTATTGAATTGAGCGATCATCATCTCGTGATTGAGAAACATGCTCCGAAAGTCGAAGTTGGCTGACCCGACAAGGGCGACTTTCCCATCAATCAAGAGTGTTTTCGCATGGATGAAATGGCGATTGTATTTATAAATTTTGATGTTCCGTTTCAGCAACTGTTCAAAATAATACTCACTCGCATGGAAGCTGAACCATTCGTCTCCTTTTCCTGGGACGACGATTCGTACATCGATTCCACTTCGCCCTGCGACTTCGAGAATCGCCAACAGTTCAGGCGGAGGTACAAGGTATGGGGTGGTGAGCCAAATCGACTCTTTTGCCTCCATGAGTAGACGCATCAATCCATCGCGGATGGTCACATCTTTTCCCGGTGACGTGACCCAAAGTTGCGTCGCTCCGTTTTGCCCTTTCGGTTCATTTACAAAGTATTGAGAGAGATGCTCTTCGTCTGCGAAGAGATCCCATGTCTCATCAATGGTCCCTTGACCTGCATATAGCCAGTTCTCGACAAAGAGCTGCTGAAGTTCTCGGACGAGCGGACCTTCGAGGCGTAGGTGGGTGTCACGCCAGAAACCGAGTTTCTCATTTTTCCCAAGATACTCATCCCCGACGTTCAACCCGCCTGTGAGCGCGATTCGTCCATCCACGACAATCAATTTTTGGTGGTTGCGGAAATTGGCATTGAAGACGAGATAAGGGTGTAGGACCGGGTCGAACGCTTGGACGTGGACACGGGACTCCCGTAACGGTTGAATAAAATCTTCCCCGATTTCTTGGCTACCGAGTCCGTCATATAAAAAGCGAACGATGACGTTCTCATTCGATTTTTGGATGAGTGCATCTCGTACCTTTAAGGAAATCTCGTCGGTTCTAAATAAATAGTATTGAATGTGGATATGGTCGGTCGCGCTGTTGATGGCGTCTAACAACGCCTCGAATTTTTCTTCGCCGTTGACGAGGAGAGTCGTCGACGTGTGAGCGTCCGCACCGCTTGCTCCTAATTTTTCGAGTGTACGTGTCAGCGGATAAGTAGATACGAGATCGGGAGAAGTCTCGATTTTTTCACTTTCAATCGCTTGCCTTAGCATCCGGATTTCTGACGAGGTTCGTTTAAAGCGTCGATGGCGACGCGGCGTACGACCGAACATGACCCATGCCAACACACCGATGAACGGTATAAAGAATACGGTCAATAACCAGGCGAGCTTCCCTTGGGGCTGTACTTGGTCAAATAATATCTGCCAACCGACGACGAGCGGTGCGACGATTGCGATTCCGATTAATACGGGAATGAGGACATCGAGCCAAAACAAGAGACCGACGAGCAAGATGACGCTGATGATCATGATGATGAGTTGAATGACGCGACGTTTCAAAGGAAACACCACCTTTCTATAAATGATGAAAACGAGGGGGAATTCCCCTCGTTTTTTAGTATACGCTGTTCAAGACAGCGTTGATTTCGTCCGCGTAACGAACGAAGAAGTATACATTCACTGCGAGAGAGAACAAGACGAGGAAGAGACCGAACTGTGCTTTAACCCGATTCCGATTCCAATAGTAGAAGACGGACAAGAGCACCGCCAGTCCTACGAATAGAGCGATGACTTCAACGATTCCCCAGACGATATCCTTGGATAAAAACATGTCGACGATTGTCATGACGACGTAGATGAAGACGACAATCCCCATAATCACGACTAAAATAGCTAAAATGATGCTAATCCAATCCGAACTAACTGCGTCAATTAGGTTTTCAATGGCCATTTCGTATTCGCTCACAACCGTTCCTCCTTTCGACAGATTGCATAACTATACATTCATTACCCTTTTTTTCATTTCTAAAATCAGGCTTTCACTGGCGAATGGATGAATGAGGGAAGTGGAATTTTAGAAACAATTGCCACGACCGCAAATACATAGAGCCAACTGTTCGGCGGGAAGAAGAGAACGAGTAGCACGATGATGGCTAGCGGTTGTCGCATCGCCGTCGCAAGCAAGGCGCTCGACGTCAGAACGACCGAAAATGTCATATCGATTTCAAATAAGAGGCTGAAAAAATAGCCAAGCGTGAACGAAGAAAAGAGAAGCGGATAAATATGTCCACCACGCCAACCGGTCGCGAGACAGAAGGCCGTAAAGAGAAGTTTCAAAACGCTGTAGAGAAGAAGGGTGTACAGCGGGATGAGTTGCCAGTCTTCTGCATATTCGAGAATCGTTTCTTCTCCAGAGAAGAGGAGATCAGGATATAGGAGAGCCATTCCCCCAATCCCGATACCACCGAGTGTGGTGAGCAATAAGATTGGGATGTTTGAAAAGAGTCGCATCAATGCGTGTTCACTGATTAAATAAAGCCAACCGAGAAGCATGCCGCCAAGAACCATCAGTAACATCGTCCAATCGAGTTGGACACTTTCAATCGCGGGAAATTTAATGATGAACGGTGGACGTTCGTCAAGTTGGTTGAGTAAATAAAACGTCCCGATTCCAGCAAGTGTCGCAAGCAGGTTCAGCATTGGTTGTTTCTTCTGCTCGGTCTCCTCTGCCGCGATTGCTCCAAAGAGCGGCGCATTGAAGACAATCCCGAGAACGACCGCGTGTCCGACTTCTTGCAATTCCGCTAATTCTTGACGGACATGACGAATGCGCTCCGAGAACCACGTTGTGAGCCCGCCGACGATCCCGACGAGCGCTGCCTCAGGACCGAGGCTTGCACCTCCGATGAGCACGAGAAGGGCGGTCAACGTCGTGAAGCCTATTAAACGATAGTCAATCCGGCCAGTTCCTTTTCGTTCTTCTAACACTTCGGGCATGAGACGTGGCATTCGACCGTACCGGCGCTGCAATAGACCGATGCATATACCGGCGATGACCGGGACAAGAAACACATAAAAAGGAAAATCAAATTGTTCGGGTACCGTATGCCATACAACATGAATCCCTTTATACACGACAGATAAGAAAATCCAACTGATTAAACCAATCAAGACCCCAAGTACGATGGCATAACCACTGACAATCCATGATTTCATGTACATCTCCACCTCTTTCGTTCGCATCAATCTTCTATAATATGCTATCTCCTGAACACCTATGACCGAAACCTAAAAATCAATGAAATCCGACAGAAGTGGGGAATAGGTTCTGTTCACCATGGAAAGTAAAAAAGTGCAGGCTTCCGACGAAGTCGATGCCCACACTTGGAATAAAGAAACGGGTTCATGCTGTTTTGATGGCGTGCTCTTTCGCAGGAGCTGGTTTTCCGAAGAAATAACCTTGCGCCAAATCGAATCCGAGCTCACGGCACACATCGGCTTCTTCGATGCGCTCGACACCTTCGGCGAGGAGCGTGATGCCCATCGTGTTTGTCAAAGCACGTACTTTTTTGAGGAACTCCCGCTTCTCAGCATCCTCGTCACAAAATGAAACATACGAACGGTCAATTTTGACATAGTCGGGCTCGAGTCGTTTCAACATATCAATGGTCGAGAAGCCTGCACCGACATCGTCTAATGCAACTTGCATCCCCCGTTTTTTATATGTAGAAAATACGTGCTGTAAATGATCGACGTCATGTACCTTCTCCGTCTCCACGACTTCAAAGATGAAGCGGTCCGGACTTAGTTCATATCGGTCGATGATGTCGAACGTATGCTGGAGGCAATAGTCCGGGTTGTAAATCGTTGAGGGTAAGAAGTTGATGAATGTCTTTTGGTGAGGGGCAACGACTTCGTATGTCGCTTTAATCGCCTCAGCACGAGCCCGCTGATCGAGCTTCGAATGAAGACCGAAACGGTTTGCCGTCCGGAATAAATCATAAGGCGAGATGTTGGCACCGCTACGGAGAAGTGCTTCGTATCCGAACGTTTCCGTAGAATCGAGGAAGATGATGGGCTGGAGATGACTCTCAAACGTGCCGTGCTGAATCTGTTCAATGATATGCCGATTGGCAAGCTGATCCTTTAACACTTCGACCTCAAGCGGCGGGGTCTGACGGTTCGATGCAGGATCAACACAGTAGACCATTCCGTTTGCTTGTGTGAGAAGTGCATCTAGTTCTTCAAACGATGTATACGGGTATTCCTGGAATGTCGTGACGAGTGTCCCTTGAGCAATTAAAGGAATTGTTGTATTACAAGAAGCGCAGGGTGACCACATACTATTCCACCTTTCCATTTAAAATTGGTTCATTCAGTATATCGGTCACGTCTCACAAAAAACTCACATTCGGGAATCATTCTTCAAAAAAATCGTGCAAAATGGGTACAGGTTTTGTATACTTCCTATCGTATGATTAAGAAGCGCCTCAAAACGCCACTCGCATACGAACAACTTTTTGAACAGAAAGGGGTTCTATCGATGGACCAAAAATTAAAATTATGGTTTACGGAGCACCAAACAGAAGATTACGGGATTACGTTCCGTGTAAACCACGTTTATGAGAGCGAACAAACGGAGTTTCAACGACTAGAAATGGTCGAAACGGACGAGTTCGGAACGATGTTGTTACTTGACGGGATGGTCATGACGACGGATAAGGACGAATTCGTCTATCACGAGATGGTCGCACACGTCCCACTTTTCACACACCCGAATCCTAAGCATGTGCTAGTAGTCGGTGGGGGAGACGGCGGTGTCATCCGTGAAATCATGAAACACCCATCAGTTGAAAAAGCGGTTCTCGTTGATATCGACGGGAAAGTCATTGAATATTCGAAGAAATACTTGCCGAACATTGCCGGTGAACTTGATAACCCACGTGTTGAAGTCATCGTCGGTGACGGTTTCATGCATATCGCCAAGTCAGAGAACGAGTACGACGTCATCATGGTCGACTCGACAGAACCGGTCGGACCAGCAGCGAACCTCTTCACAAAAGGATTCTATGCAGGCATTTCGAAAGCGCTCAAAGAAGATGGCATCTTTGTCGCACAAACGGACAACCCATGGTTCACGCCAGAACTCATCCAAACGGTTCAACGTGACGTGAAGGAAATCTTCCCAATCACGAAACTATACACGGCGAACGTACCGACTTACCCGAGCGGCATGTGGACGTTCACGATCGGTTCGAAGAAGTACGATCCGGAACAAGTATCGGCTGAGCGTTTCCATGACATCGAAACAAAATACTACACGCCGAAGCTTCATAACGCGGCATTCGTCCTTCCGAAATTCGTGGAGGATTTGACAAAATGATCAAACGCTTTGATGAAGCATACTCAGGTAAAGTATTTATCGCCAGTCTCCCAGAGGTGACAGAGGCGAAGACGGTTCTTTATGGGATGCCGATGGACTGGACGGTCAGTTTCCGTCCGGGCTCGCGTTTCGGTCCGAACCGGATTCGTGAAGTATCAATCGGACTTGAGGAATACAGCCCGTATTTAGACGGTGATTTGGCAGATGCAGCGGTGTACGATGCGGGAGATATTCCACTTCCGTTCGGGAACGCACCAAAGTCGCTCGACATGATCGAGGCGTTCGTCAAAGATATCGTCAAAGCAGGCAAGTTCCCACTCGGAATGGGTGGCGAGCACCTCGTCACATGGCCGATCATCAAGGCGATGCATGACGTGTACGGTGACGACTTCGTCATCATCCACTTAGATGCACATACCGACCTTCGGGATGAGTATGAAGGCGAGCCTCTCTCACACTCGACTCCGCTTAAAAAAGCGGCGAACTTGATTGGACCATCGAACTGTTACTCGTTCGGAATCCGTTCAGGGATGAAAGAAGAGTTTGAGTGGGCGCGTGAAGTTGGTTACAACATGCATCAATTTGAGGTCATCGAGCCACTCAAACGCGTCTTACCGACGCTCGCAGGGAAAAAAGTATATGTCACGATCGATATCGACGTCCTCGACCCGTCAGCAGCACCAGGGACAGGCACACAAGAAATCGGTGGCATCTCGACGAAAGAATTGCTAGAAGCGGTACACGCGATCGCGAATGCAGACCTCGACATCATCGGTGCAGACCTTGTCGAAGTATCACCGGCGTACGATCAGTCGGATATGACAGCCATCGCGGCAGCAAAAATTCTTCGTGAGATGATGATTGGATTCGTGAAATAAATGCGGAAAAAAGGTCAGCTGGAAATGGAACTGAGCGCCCGGATCACCCAATGGGAGAAAGAATACTTGGGTCGCGGGTCATTGACGTGTAAGGCAGACCTGCTTCGGGACCTGGCCATCGTCACGCTCCAAGGGGTGTTGACGCCGGCTGAGTATGACTTGGCCACCAAGTCGGCAGGTCGCGAGCAACTGAAAAAGTACCGCAACAATCTCGTCGAATCGGGGCGCAGTCAACTTGAAACGATCGTCGGGCAAGTGCTCGGTCGTTCCATTGTCTCGCTCCACACGGACATCAGTACGAAAACGGGGGAGCGTCTCATCGTCTTTCGCTTAGATGCACCTTGGGATCAAACCGATTGACAACGAATCGTCGACTTTTTAAAATAAAAGGCAGAGACGTGAGCGGAGCGAATGGACGAGTCACTATGAAGCGTGCTTTCGAGATCTTCTTACGGAGCTACTGACTAATTTAATTAACCGACAGTTGTCGGCTAGACGGAGCGATTATTCGAGCCGTCGGCATACAGCGCACGCCTTCTTTAGGTGTGCGCTTTTTTGTCGCCAAGGAGGAAAACATATGGAATTGTTTGTATTTCTATTGACGAGCGCTCCCGTCCTTCTATTTGTGACGGGTGTAATCGCCGCAGTCGGGAAATCGAATTTGAAGATTCCTGACTCGCTGAGCACGACGCTCAACATTTACTTACTACTCGCCATTGGATTAAAAGGGGGGATGGGACTCGCCTCGGTATCGCTAGAAGACATCGCCTTACCACTGACCGTCACACTGTTGATTGGCATATTGTTACCGCTCCTCGCGTTTCTTGCAGGAGGTCTCCTGAAGTTCACTTTCCATGAACGAATCGCCATGGCTGCGACGTTCGGATCCGTCTCGCTCGTAACTTATGTGGCCGCATCGACGCAACTCGAGCGACTCGGGATTGGGTATGAACCGTTCATGACGACATTGGTCGTCGTGCTCGAAATCCCAGGATTGATTGTGGCGTTACTGTTGTATAACCAAACACAGGTGATGGGGATCACGGCCACGTCGGGCAAGACGAACTCACTGTCTGTCCTTCGGGATAGCTTATTTTCAAAGAGCATCCTGCTCATGCTTGCAGGTCTTGTTGTCGGACTCGTAACACCAGACGCGACGCCGCTCAAACCATTCTTTGTCGACTTGTTCCCGGGCGTATTGCTCCTCTTTTTACTCGGTTTAGGGGTAAAAGTGGGACAACAATTGAAGACGGTACCGTCATATGGACTGAAATTCGTCGCCATGGGAATGCTGTTCCCATTGATTGGGGCATTGGTTGGCTTTTTAGCGGCGGGTGTCGCTGGTCTTTCGGAAGGAGGAACAATTCTCCTCATGACACTAGCAGCGAGCGGTTCATACATCGCAGCTCCTGCGATGCTACAAGCATCGGTCCCGGAAGCAAAACCGTCCTTTTATTTGACCCTTTCCCTTGCGGTCACGTTCCCGTTCAACTTATTGATTGGTATCCCACTGTATATCGCAATCGTTACATGAATAAGCGCCGACTCAAAAGAGTCGGCGCTTATTTTGCGTTCGTTTTACATCATTGCGTCACTTTTTGCGATTCCATGCATTTGAGAGCGGCCGTCCAGCTTCCAAAGAGGACGTTGATGGTCGATGTACTCGGTACGTTTCGACCTTCCGCCCATTTTCGATAATGAAGGATGCTGAAGTGGGGCAATTCTTTTTTCGCAAGCCGGAGGGCTTCAATCACATCTTCCTCATCCCATTTTCGTTTTGGAGGAGCGATATCTAACACGAAAAGAGCATAGCTCCAAGAACCATACTTTCGAGCGATAGTCGCCACGGTCGGATAGCCGCGTTCTTGCGCCCAAACAGCATAATGTTGGGACGTGAGGCGTTCGAGTTCTTCCGAAGCTTCGATCAATGCTTGGATGATACGTTCCTCACTATTTTTAGCAGCGGTTGTTTGAAGTTTGGCTTCGCGGAGTGCATTCGACCATGAACCAAAACGACTGCTGATGAGTGTGAGAGATGGCGAACGTGTCACTTTTGACCATTCTCGGTACGTTTGACTCGTGAATAGCGTGAGTTCTTCTGCAGCTTTGTTTAACGCACGTAGAATATCTTCGTCTGAATAATAATGAAACGAAAGCTTGATTTGTGCTGCAACAAGGGCTTCGCGCCACGAACCAAATTGGTGAATGACGGTGGAAAGGGAAGGGACATTTTTGTCATGAGACCAAACACTGTATTGTTTGGAGTCAAGTTCTGCGTATTCTTGGGCAGCCAATTGCAAAGCTTGTACGATTTGAGGTCGTGTCCATTTTTTCATCTTGGTGTCTCTCCTTTTGTGTGAACGCTCACGGGCGTCTCAGAAGGTCTCTTGGTGTGAATGAACATGTATGTTGTCAGATTGGTCGTACAGAAGTGAAGCAGCGATGCGTGACGGGTACCTCCTTTTTGATCAAAAACATAGTTGTCAACAACATCCAATTTTATTTGGTATGTTCTTTCCATTCCCGCTCGGGCGAAAATTATTCATTATGTGAAAGAAAAGATGAGAATAACTTTGTGAACTTAGTTGTTACAGCGATTTCATTAATAACAAAAAGCTCGCATTATCCTTAAATTTGTTACAACGACTCGGGTAGTTTACTAGCATCAACGCTTTCTTCGCACACCACACCCAACACGATCAATCAACTAGACATTTGGAGGTGCAATACACGATGGCTACACTCGTCAACGTATATCGAAGAAATCGCAGAAACTTATTATTTTTCTGCGTCGATATCGCAATCGTCTCAATCGTCTTATATATGACGTTTGACATTTTATTTTCGAAAGTGATGCCGTATACCGCAACAACATATGATCTGTTGCTGATGGTATCGATTAAGATGATTAGCTTTATGCTCGTCGGAGCACTTTTGAAAATTCATCGAATCGATTGGCGTTACGCTTCAATCCATGAAATGAAACAAGTAACCATTGCGTTGATCAGTAGCGACCTGATTCTATTCGCCTACAATCAGTTTCAATTCGGACGTGGACTTGGCGTCATGATTGCGGTGCAAGGACTGCTAGCATTTAACCTGATTTTATTCACGCGTTTTTTGGCCCGACATCACGTCCTGTATACGTTCAAACCACATGCTGCTCCCCAAGGACGGAAAACACTGATTATCGGAGCCGGGAACTCCGGACAGCTCATCGTTCGCGAGTTAAAAGAATATCGGACGAACGTACTTCATGTAGTTGGGATTCTCGACGACGATCCGATGCTCGCCTCTTTATATGTACACGGTGTTCCGATTCTCGGAACGACAGAAGATTTAGAACGAATTATTGAGGAGCAAGGAATCGAGGTCGTGATTTTCTCTATCCCGAGCTTGGCGCACGCGAGACGAATCGAGTTGTTGAAGCGGATTGAAAAGACCGGGGTGGAATCACACGCACTGCCGATGTTATCTGAACTGGCGACCGGAAATGTTTCGATCAATGAAATTCGCGAAGTAAAGATCGAGGATTTGTTGGGACGAGAACCTGTACAACTTGATATTTCAGGCATCTCGAAACACGTGGAAGGGGCCACAGTCCTCGTGACAGGAGCGGGAGGTTCGATCGGTTCGGAACTGTGTCGTCAATTGATTAAGTTCAAACCGGCTGAGATGATTCTTCTCGGACATGGTGAAAACAGCATTTATTTAATCGAAAAAGAATTGAACGGATTGGGGCTTGAGACGAAACTGCATCCAGTCATCGGAGATGTGCAAGACCTAGAACGACTCGAACACGTCTTTCAAACGTATCGCCCAGAAATCGTCTACCACGCGGCAGCTCATAAACACGTTCCATTAATGCAAGACAACCCACTCGAAGCAGTCAAAAATAACATTTATGGCACGAAGAATATGGTCGATGTGGCCTCGAAATATCGGGTCGACCGATTCGTGATGGTCTCGACCGATAAAGCGGTCAATCCGACGAACGTCATGGGGTCAACGAAGCGAATCGCAGAGATGATCGTCCAAGAAAAAGCGCGTTCAAGCGATACGATCTTCGCAGTCGTTCGATTCGGAAACGTTCTCGGCAGTCGTGGTTCGGTCGTCCCTCTCTTCAAGGAACAGATTGCCCAAGGAGGACCGGTCACCGTAACAGATTCGGAGATGACACGTTATTTCATGACGATTCCAGAAGCGAGTCGACTCGTCATTCAAGCGAGTGTATTATCCCGAGGCGGGGAAATCTTTGTCCTCGATATGGGAGAACCGGTCAAAATCATCGACTTAGCGAAGAAGATGATTGAACTCAGTGGCTTTACGATTGAGCAAATCCCAATCGAAGTGACGGGAATCCGACCGGGGGAGAAATTATACGAAGAATTGTTAGCCACAAATGAATTAGATCCAGATGCCAACATCTTCCCGAAAATTTTTGTTGGTTGTACGCGTCCTTTCACATCGGTCGCTCCGATTTTACGGTTAATCGAACACTTTCGACCGAACGGTCCAGCATTGACGGACGCTTTACTGTTCGTTGCGAACAGTGACGACATTGATCGCGATCTGCAACGAATTTTTGCAAGTGGATTTGAATTTATCCCGGCTCGGCAAGTGCATATCCGTGTCGCCGATGGAAATTAAGGGGGGAGTGCAATGGATCGTGTCATGGTGATCGGTGTGTCCACGTTCAAGGGATTTCATCTTGCTCGACGACTATTAAAAGAAGGATACGAAGTGATTGGCATTGATGACGAAGGAGAAGCGAAAACGCAACTCGCGAGACAGCGGCTATACGTCTTGTCTCACCCATTGTTCCACCTCATTCGAACAGATGTCTTCCATAAACCACATATGCGCCAAATTGCAACGATGTATGAACCGAATCATATCATTCTATGCAGTGGGTCTTCTAGCACAAATCAGGAGCGAAAAATCGAACGTTACGAGCAAGTGAAGCAACTCGTCATGAATCAAAAAAGTCGAGTACCGATTCAATCATTCATTACGTTCGACCTTCCTGTTGAACAGACTCGTCACTCATCATCAGCTCTTCACCTCATTACAGAGGATGTCTACGGACCTTGGGATGATCCGACGACACTTTTTTCAAAAGCGGTACTCGCTGTCGATCAAGGTCATCGTATGGTCGGATACTATGCAACAGATATTGTAAAAGCTTCTTATATCGATGATGTGGTTGAAACCGTCGTTCGAGTCATCAAATTGATTCAGTCGGGATTGTCGCTTGTTGGACAGTTCCGAATTGACGCCTCCGATTATGTACATGTCCAGACACTATTAGCTGAAATTGGGCATCAGCTACATCGACCCGTCCATATATCTCTTCCGATGCGTGAATATGTCTTCCAAGAAACCGATTTACCTACGCTAGAAGCGATGATTGGATTTCGACCTCTAACCCCACTGCACGAAGGATTGCGACAGACCATTCAATGGTATGACGCCTATCAAACCATGATGAAGGAGGACATGAGCACATGAATATTTTATTATCGAAACCGCACATGTCCGGACGAGAGATGGCATATGTGGAAGAAGCGTTCTCAAGTAATTGGATTGCGCCACTCGGTCCGAACGTCAACGCTTTTGAAGAAGAACTTGGAAAATATGTCGATCATCCGTATACACTCGCGACGAGTTCTGGCACAGCGGCACTCCACCTCGCTCTATTGACGATAGGAATCGAAAGAGGGGACGTCATCTTTTGTCAATCGCTCACATTCGTCGCTTCGGTCAATCCGATTCTGTATGTTGGGGCGACCCCGGTATTCATCGATTCAGAACAAGAGACGTGGAACATGTCACCGGAAGCATTGCGAAAAGCACTTGTCCAAGCCGCTACAAAAGGGAAGTTGCCGAAAGCAGTCATCGTCGTCCATCTATACGGGGTGGTCGCGAAAATTGGCGAGATTCGTCACATTTGCCAAGAGTTTGGGGTGCCCTTGATTGAAGACGCTGCGGAATCACTCGGAGCGACTTGGCAAGGCCAGATGACCGGTACAATCGGTGACATCGGATTCTATTCGTTCAATGGGAACAAAATCATCACGACGTCAGGCGGAGGGATGCTTTTGCTCAGCTCTGACAGTCAACGCCAATATGCGTTGAAACTGGCAACGCAGGCAAGGGAAAACGTCTTACATTATGAGCATGAAGAAGTTGGTTACAACTATCGCTTGAGCAACGTGTCGGCGGGAATTGGCCGAGGGCAGCTTGAGGTCATCGAACAACGAGTCCGGGCACGGCGCAACGTCTTTCGTCGGTATGAACAAATGTTTTCAACGATCGATGTCACGTATCAACAAGAAATTCCATTCTCTCGTGCGAATCGTTGGTTGACCGCCATGCAAATCGGACGAGACATCGCCAGCCGTGATCAGTTGATTCAACGGTTAGGCGATGCAGGGATTGAATCACGGCCAGTCTGGAAGCCGATGCATCTACAGCCCCTCTATCGAGATGCAGAATACGTCACGGTGGACAAAGAAGACGTGAGTCGTCATTTATTTGAAAATGGTATTTGCTTGCCGTCGAGTTCGAGCTTGACGATTGGTGAACAACAGAAAGTGATTCAAGCCGTGCTAGATACACGCCATTTCGTGAAAGAAAAAAGCGTGTAAGGAGGATATGAAATGAAAACGGAAGCAGAGATCATTCAAGCGCTTCAAACCGCAGCATCTCTGACTCCATCTCTCACGGTGACACAATATCAACGATGGAGCCAAGGACAAAATGCTCCCACGTTTCTTGACATTTTATCTGTATATGGGACATGGACGAATGCCCTGAAGGCATCGGGATTGTTAGAAATAAGACGTTATGAATCCCAGGATATGATTCAGGCACTTCGGCTTGCATCGGTAGAAGAAGGAAGGCTAACGAGTGCTCAATATCGGCGATGGGCATCCGGAAGAAGCGTTCCTTCATTAGGCGATATTATTAACCATTTCGGGTCGTGGAGTCTCGCCGTTAAAGCGGTCGAGCGTTTAGAAGAGGAACATTTCACCGTACAACCCTCAAAAGACAAGGCGGAGATTGTACAAGCGTTATATGAAGCCTACCGAGTATTAACACCTTTCAATGCGATTACGTATCAAAAGTGGGCTAAACGTTTTAATAAACCGAGCGTTGCAAAAGTATCGAGACGATTTGGTTCTTGGAAACGAGCGTTATGCGAACTAGGGATTCATGAAATGACGGATCAAAAGTGATCAATGGAGGGATCGAGAGATGACTAGACCGATTGTACTCATGATTAGTGACCATCATACATCCACTTTCGTCTATCACGCTATCCGCGATTTAGGCGTGACACATGTCATACAAGAAGACGGTCCCATCGAACTTCGACCGCAGTCGCTCAAACAATGGATGACTCATCTATATATTCGATGGGCGACACCGCTTATGAAATGGACGAGTCAAGCGCGTATTCGAGAAGTGAGAGAGCGTTATCCATTACAGGATTCTCCGATTCCTCCTCATCACCTCATCCATGTCTCATCCTTGAACGATGACAAAACGCTCATGTGGCTCGAACGACTTGCACCGAAGCTGCTGGTAATTCATGAGACCGGACCAATTGAGCCAAGTCGATTGAATCAATGGACATGTCCAATCGTCACAATCCGTCCATCAACGGCGGAAGGGCAGCTACAAGCCTACTGGGCGATTCAATCCCAACCTTCGTTCTGTGAGGCGACGCTCGAACAGTGGACAGCACAAGGATGGAGTATCCTCGATCGCGCGGTCATCTATAAAGGTGGGACCGACAATTTTGCCACCTATCCTTATCTACAACTCACTACGGTCTTACCAATGTTGCGCCGATACATTCAAACGATGAACAGATCATTACCCGATCGTCGACAAATAAAAGTCCAAGCTTGAGGCTTGGACTTAACTGTTGGCGATACAATAATATTGGATGGCATCGTTATAATACGATGCAAGACCTGGTTCGAAGCGGTCATAATAGGCGGTGAATCGCTCATCCGCTACATACATCTGTCCGAGTCCGCTGAACATGTCGAGCGAGCAATCATAAAAGTGAGTGTGGATGAACAGATGATTGTCTCTGACGACCGATTGAACGCGGTCATCTTCAATTGCGACTTGTGAACGAAACAAATCGACGAGTGGTGCAATCAAATCGAGTTGCATCTGATTCATACGTTCCCAGTCTGCTTTCGAGCGCTTCGCAGCTCGTTCTTGCGCAGTTTCGTAAGCGGAACTGTCTCCCCAACGCTCAATTACCTCGTCTTGATGTTTTGACTCATGTGCTTGAATCTCTTCATAAGATAATCCCTCGAATAATGACATGTCTTCCATTGGAATCCCTCCTTTGAGTGAGGTGAGGGTCGTTTTCGCCGTCTCCGCGAGCTGGGCGAAGTAGGCTGCTTTTTGTTGCAACGCCTCGACATGTTCGTTCAATACTTCGACTCGATCAAACGCCGATGCATCGAGCAACTGTCCGATTTGATCGAGCGGAACGTCTAGTGTTCGATACAGTAAGATAAGCTGTAGACGCTCGGCATCACGTGACGTATAACGGCGGTAGCCATTGTCGTCACGCATGGGGACGAGCAATCCAATCGAGTCGTAATGGCGAAGCGTCCGTGTTGTCGTTCCGGCGAGTGACGCAAGTTGTTGAATCGTATACATCCCTTCACCTCCTTAGAACAAGCGTAAAGGTTGACGTCACGTCAAAGTCAAGCCTGTTTTTCAAACAATGAAAATCCGTTCCGTTCTCCGATATAGCGGAAGCCGAATTGAGGATAGTACCCATTCAAGAACGTGTTGTCTGCGACGCAATCCAATCGAACGGTCGAAGCAGTGTGGGAGAGTGCATATTCCATCAAACGCTCTCCAATCCGTTCTCCTTTGATGCTCGAGTCCGTGACGAGTCGGTGCAAATAGACGGCACCGTCCGCGTCATTCCATAGATTATGATCCCAATCGGTCGGTGGAATCAGACTGACCGCACCGACGACTTGGTGGTCACGTTCATACACAAACACAGTCCCTTTCGTTAAATCGTGTCGCACATAATCCGAGCGACTCGGCTCTAAATATTTGACCCATTGCGACTTCCCGGCTGCCTGAAACTCTTTCGCTTTCCTTACAATCAATTGGTCGATGGCAGAAAAATCATCAAGTGTAGCGAATCGAAACATGATGAAGCACCTCGCTTTCATTTCTTTTCAAAATCGTGTAGGGTACACGTTGAGTATGCTGATGAAACATCTTTGTATCATCGAATGTTTTTTGGTAAGATAAATTTATTGCATCGTGCAAACGATTGCGCTAATGATATAAAGTTCACAGCACGAATAAGATGATTATATATGATGAGCAGTGAGTTTTGGGATAAGGAGTATCTAGATCACATGCAACTTTTACAACGAGAACAACAAACACAAACGCTTAAACGCAACTGGTGGAAAGAAGCCGTCGCCTATCAAATTTACCCGCGTAGCTTTTATGACGCGAACGGAGACGGAATCGGAGACATTCAAGGAATCATTGATAAGCTCGACTATTTGAAAGACCTTGGCATTGACGTCATCTGGATTTGCCCGATGTACAAATCGCCAAACGATGATAACGGTTATGACATTAGTGACTATCAAGACATCATGGACGAATTCGGTACGATGGAAGACTTCGACCGTTTATTGGACGAGGTGCATCAGCGCGGTATGAAACTGTTGCTCGACCTCGTCGTCAACCATACGTCGGATGAGCACCCTTGGTTCATTGAATCGAAGAGCTCTAAAGACAATCCGAAACGGGACTGGTACATCTGGCGTGACGGCAAACCGGACGGATCGAAGCCGAACAACTGGGAGTCAATCTTTGGCGGCTCGGCTTGGGAATTCGATGAAGCGACGGAGCAATACTACTTGCACGTCTTCTCGAAGAAACAACCGGACCTCAACTGGGAAAATCCTGAGATGCGCACAGCTGTGTACGACATGATCAACTGGTGGCTTGAAAAAGGAATCGACGGGTTCCGCGTGGATGCGATCAGCCATATTCGGAAAAACCCGACGTTCGCCGACTTACCGAACCCGAACGACCTCGATTTCGTACCTTCGTTCGAGATGCACATGAACGTAGATGGGATTCACGATTATTTAGAAGAACTTCGTGACGAGACGTTCAATAAACATGACATCATGACAGTCGGTGAAGCGAACGGTGTATCACCTGACGATGCACACCTTTGGGTCGGTGAAAAAGAAGGGAAGATGAACATGGTCTTCCAATTCGAACACATGGACCTTTGGAGTGAAGATGCTGATTCGAAACTTGATGTCGTCCACTTGAAAAACGTGTTGACGAAATGGCAAAAGGGTCTCGAAGCCGACGGATGGAACGCACTTTACGTTGAAAACCATGACCAGACACGTACTGTCTCGAAATGGGGAGACGACGAGCGTTACTGGAAAGAGAGCGCGAAATCGATTGCGATGATGTACTTCCTCATGCAAGGAACGCCGTTCATCTATCAAGGTCAAGAAATCGGGATGACGAACGTCAAGTTCGATTCAATCGACCAATATGACGACATCGCGACACGCAATCGCTACTATATCGGTGTCGAGCAAGGGAAGAGTCATGACGAGATGATGCGCATCACGTGGAACTCATCACGCGATAACACCCGCACACCGATGCAATGGAGTGATGCTCCGAATGCCGGTTTCACGTTCGCAGAGAAACCTTGGGTCGGCATCAACCCGAACTATACGGACATTAACGTCGAATCACAGCTTGAAGATGAGGACTCCATCTTTAACTTCTATAAAGAGATGATTCAACTTCGTAAAGACGATGAGACGTTTGTATACGGGGCGTATGATGTCGTCTTACCGGATCACCCGGAAGTCTATGCGTATACGCGTACGCTCGGTGACACGCAGTACCTTGTCGTCACGAACTTGACGGCGAAAGAGACGATGTTTGATATGGACCAGACACTTCGTGCAAAAGATGTCGTCTTGAGCAACATGCCGATTGAAGGCGATGTTGAATCGACGCTCCTTCACTTGAAGCCGTTCGAAGGTCGCGTATATAAAATGAGCTAATTTTTCAGGACTCCAAGGCCGTGGGCGAAAATTCGTCTACGGTCTTTTTGTGCGAATAAAGGAGATGACAAGGAAGGATGAGAATGCTTTAAAGGGATTCACGGAGAGGGAAAATCAAAATGAAACTATTGCTGACTTCCGCAGGCATCAAAAATGAAAGCATCAAGCAGGCACTTTTGGAGTTATTGGACAAGCCAATTGAAGAGTGTACGGCACTTTGTATCCCGACAGCCATCTATGCGTTGAACGGGGGAACGCAGCACGCATGGAACTTTTTCAAGGGGGATTTCTCGACACCAATGTGTGAGTTGGGTTGGAAGTCGATCGGGGTGCTCGAACTGAGCGCGCTCCCGAGCATCGATGAATCGGTATGGAGACCGACATTTGAACGGGCGGACGTGTTATTGGTGAATGGTGGCGATCCGCTGTTTTTACATCACTGGATGAAACAGTCCGGGGTGGAGGCATTACTCCCATCTTGGGAAGGTGTCTATGTTGGATTGAGCGCAGGTAGCATGGTGATGACGCCACGAATCGGAGAAGCATTTGTCGGATGGCGTTCATCTGATGAGCAGAGCGATGAGACGTTAGGGTTTGTTGACTTCTCGATTTTTCCACACCTCGACCACGAGATGTTACCGGAGAATACGTCACGAGATGCGGCAGAATGGGCGGAAGCGTTACAGGCACCCGCTTATGCGATCGACGACGAGACCGCGATTCGTGTAAATGAAGGGAAGGTCGATGTGATTTCGGAAGGAAAATGGAAGAAGTTTTTCTGACTGTATAAAAGCAATAGGAGGGAGGTATGAGAGGTTGAACCGATTTACTCATCAACGAAACACAAGTCGAATCATCGTACGACCGTTAGAGAAGCAGGATTATGCCGCATGGTTAAGTGGCTTCACAAATCGTCTTGTTTCGCAACATGAGTATGATCCTGGGAAATTAAACATGAGCGACTGTACGTCCGTTTGGTTTGACCAGCTAGTCGACAATCATCAGTCACTTGCGCTTGAAGACCAGGCACATGTCTTCGCCGTTTTCCGACTCGACGATGGGACACACCTTGGTATGGTAGATTTTTCTACTCTTGCGCGAGATGCGTTTCAATGGGGAAGGGTCGGGTATACGATTCATAATCAGCATTGGGGTCAGGGGTATGGCACCGAAGCAGTCGACCTAGCGATGCGCATCGCTTTTGACGACTTGAACTTTCAACGGATCGAGGCACATATCAATCTCGACAATGAGGCGTCTGTTCGTCTCGCGGAACGTGTCGGCATGTCTTACGAGTGCACGAGAGAAGGATTCATCTATGAGAATGATGAGTGGGTAGACCATCTCGTCTATGTCAAAACGAAGCACCGTCGATAGAACGACTCCTACTAGATATGGTACGATGAGTTGACGGAAAGGGGGATGAGCATGGCGATTGAACCACTTCGCGTGCGTGTCCAGCAAACAACACGGATGAGTGACATCCCGGAGCCAATCGAACTATCGGCTGACGGCATATACTATCCATTGAAGACTGGCTTTATTTTAATGTTTGACCAACAACAAGAGGACGGACCAGTCCCGACGACAATCAAGTACACCCCGGAACGATTGGCGCTCATCTGTAAAGGACCGATTGAGATGAACCATTCCTTCATCGAAGGTCGCTTCACGCAAAGCTTATATAAGAATGCCTATATGTCGATGACGATGGCGACGACGACATCACGCCTCGATGTGTCAGAAGAATCGTGTACGTTCGTATACGAATTGTCCATGAATGAAGAAGATGTAGGTATATACGAAGTACATGTCACATGGACATTTGAAGGAGGAGAGGGCGCATGAACTTTACAGAACGCGTAAACAAGATTGAAGAGATGTTGAATGAAGACTGGTTTGAGATGCTTGAAACGAACGAAGAAGAGTATGAAGAGTGGCGAGGTCGCCTCGAAGATCATGCCGAACAAGTCATCACACATTATGACCAGGAGAACGGTGTCGATGTCAATTCAGTCGATAAACTGCTTCAATTGAACGATGAGTTCCCGCTCCTATACGGAGAGGACACCGTTCGCCTGTATATCGCACTCATTGAGGCACGCCCAGAAGACAAAGCGGTCTACGATCGGTACGTCGATTACTTGGCAGCCATCAGCGATGCATCGCACGAACAGTTTTTACATTTCCACACGCTCGTCGAAGCAGGACGGTTGGAGGAAGCGAGACAACTCGCTCCACACATGCCACAACGTCTCGGACTCGAAGAGTAAGTATATCAAAAGTGTCATCTGAACAGGATGGCACTTTTTTTCATGCCTGAAAGGGGGACAAGATTCGAACAGGACGTCCATTTTTATTCGATGATCTGTTCTCTAAGATGAAGGAACAAGGAAATCAATCAGAGAACGCGAATGGAAATGGGTAAAGGGGGAATTGTGGTGTTAAGACTAATCAAAACATCTGTCGAACAAAAAGAACAGATTCTTTCATTTTTACAGGAATGGTACGAACGAGATGAGCGAATCGTTCCGACCTCAGTCGACCGTGAAACGACGGACTTCGAGGCATACGTCAACACGTTACGTCAGAAAGAGTTACGTGAGAATATAGAGGAAGGCTGGGTCCCGAGTACGACGTATTGGCTCACGGACGGCGAAGAGCTTTTAGGCGCGGCGAACATTCGTCACGAGTTGAACGAATCACTCTTAAAAATCGGTGGCCATGTCGGATACGGGGTGAAACCGAGCGCGCGTGGGCGAGGACTCGCCACACTTCAACTAAAACTTGCGCTTGAGAAAGTGAAAGAGCTTGGAATCGAGCGTGCACTCATTACGTGTAATCGGACAAACGTCGCTTCCCGTCAAGTCATTTTAAACAACGGGGGTGTCGCGGACACACCATATACGGAAGAAGATGGGACGATCGTCGAACGGTTTTGGATTGACTTGAGAGGATGAAGATGAGATGGCGAACTGGATCATCATCTATTTGGCGTTGATTAATTTCTTCGGCATTTATTTGTTTCGGGAAGAGACCGTGCCCTCTAAGAAATGGTTCTCATTCTCGAGCGGAATCGCCATCACGTATTTCTTCATGTATCTTTTGCCCTCCCTGAATAAACGCCAGGACACGCTTCGTGTCGATTGGTTGAACCTGGCCTTGCCGTCAGAGATTTACATCGTCAGTCTCATTGGGTTCACGCTGTTCTACGGTACGATGCGGTTCGTTCGAACCCCTCACTTCCAAGATGAGGCGGTCGATCGGGCCGTTTCGTATTGGCTCCAGGTGACGCTTCTCACGGCGTACATGACATTTTCAGCGTATGTGGTGACAGCCGACTCGGTGACGTTCGTCTCGAGAAGCTTCTATGCGACGGCACTCGGTGTGCACTTCTTGGCGCTCGGGCATGACTTGAACCGCCACTATGGCGAACGCTATATGCGACAGGGACGATATTTGTTGAGCGGCGGGATTTTATTCGGAGGTTTCGTTTCGCGTTGGATTGACTTGGCCCCACACGTCGAAGCACTCTGTTTTGCGTTCGTAGCCGGGGCGATGATTCTCAATATCGTGAAGTTTGAACTGCCGTCCGACCGAAATCTACACTTTCGAACATTCGTTTTGGCCGTGTGCAGTTATGGTGGATTATTGCTCATCTTGAAACATCTTCTAAACTTCTGACGAGAACTTCACAAAAATGAATGACTGTTCATTCATCATTTGATATACTGAATTCAAGATTGAATCCGTTTTCATAAGGGGGAGTTTTGGGGATGTCTACATTTTTAATCGTCAACTGGATTCTATTCTTGCTCGTCCTCGGCTATGGTGTGTATTTATTCGCTACGCTGGTTCATCAGCGCTATACATTCATCAAGCTCGGGAAGAAGGCAGAATGGAGCCAAACGAACAAAGAACGACTCGAACAGGTCATGATCAACGTGTTCGGTCAAAAAAAATTGTTGAAGGATAAGAAGAGTGGCGCAATTCACGTCATGATGTTTTATGGCTTCATCCTCGTCCAATTCGGGGCGATTGATTTTATTTGGAAAGGACTAGCGGTCGGAACACGTTTCCCGCACATCCCGCTCGGTCCGCTCTATCCAATCTTCACGTTCATGCAAGAAATCGTCATGCTCATGATTCTCGTCGCGGTCGTTTGGGGATTCTACCGTCGTTACGTCGAGAAGCTCGTGCGCTTAAAACGAAACTTTTTAGCTGGTCTTGCCCTCATCTTCATCGGCGGGTTGATGGTTTCCGTCTTGTTCGGGAACGGGTTTTACCTCGTCTATAAAGAAGAGCTTCCGATGTGGGGTGAGCCGGTCGCAACACTCATCGGTTCAGCGTTTGCTTGGGTACCTGGGTCGGTCGCTTTCGCATTGTTCGTCGTCTTTTGGTGGATGCACCTCTTGTTCTTGCTCAGTTTCATGGTCTACATCCCACAAGGAAAGCACGCGCACTTGATTGCTGGAACACTCAACGTCTGGCTCGGGCGCACGCACAAAGTCGGTCGCTTGGCACCTGTTGATTTTTCGGCGATGGAAGAAGCGGAAGAGTCAGATGAAGAGATTGTGTTTGGGGTCAACAAGATTGAAGACTTTAACCAGAAGCAGCTCGTCGACTTGTACGCTTGTGTTGAGTGTGGACGTTGTACGAATGTGTGTCCGGCAACCGGTACGGGTAAGATGTTGTCGCCGATGGACTTGATCGTCAAACTACGCGACCATATGAATATGAAAGGTGCGGCGGTCACAAGAAAATCACCTTGGGCACCAGCGCTTATGTTCCAAAACACGCAAGGCGCCGAGATTGCAGCTGCGGCGCAAGAAGGTCACATGCTCGTCGCAGACGAGTTGATCGGGAACGTCATCACGGAAGAAGAAATCTGGGCGTGTACGACTTGCCGCAACTGTGAAGACCAATGTCCGGTCATGAACGAACACGTCGATAAAATCATCGATCTTCGTCGTTACCTCGTCATGATGGAAGGGAAGATGGACCCTGAGGCACAGCGCACGGTCGCAAACATCGAGCGTCAAGGAAACCCGTGGGGAATGAACCGGAAAGAACGCGAGAACTGGCGTAAGGATACAGAACTCATCATCCCGACAGCGAAAGAGAAGAAAAAAGCAGGCGAAGAATTCGAATATCTCTTCTGGGTCGGTGCGATGGGTTCATACGACAGCCGTAGCCAAAAAGTCGCGCAAAGCTTTGCGAGCGTGTTGAACAAGGCGGGCGTCTCATTCGCTATTCTCGGCAATGAAGAGAAAAACTCAGGAGACACACCACGTCGAATCGGGAACGAGTTGCTCTTCCAAGAACTCGCCGAAGCAAACATCAAATTGTTTGAGAAGTATGGGGTGACGAAAATCGTCACAGTCGACCCACACGCATACAACACATTTAAAAATGAGTATCCAGACTTTGGACTCGATGGTGTGAAAGTGTATCACCATACGGAGTTGCTCGCCGAGTTGCTCGACACAGGTCGCATCCAACCGGATCTTCAAGTGAATGAGCGTGTCGTTTACCACGATTCTTGCTACCTCGGTCGTTACAATGGCATTTATGACGCACCGCGATTCGTCCTCGAACGCATACCGGGTGTCGAACTCGTCGAAGCGACACGTAACCGTGAAAACGGTATGTGCTGTGGAGCGGGTGGAGGTCTCATGTGGCAGGAAGAAAAAGTCGGGACACGTGTCAACGTGGCTCGGACGGAACAACTGCTTGAGACGAAACCGACCGTCATCGGTTCGGCGTGTCCGTACTGCTTGACGATGTTGTCTGATGGAACGAAGGCGAAAGAAGTCGATGAGACGGTCGGCACGTTTGACGTCGTCGAATTGCTCGATCGCTCGCTGAAAGCCATCGAGATACCAGAACCGGTTGTACAATAATACAGAAAGGCACGGTCCGCGGACCGTGCCTTGTTTGTTTACTGCATCTCAGAGGTCGATAGTAGGGAAGAGGTCAAGTGAGATAACCCTTGTGTCGTCTCGTTGATCGATGAAATGGTCTCAACCATCTGACTGAGGTCTTGTTTATTTCGTTCGAAGGAAAGGACGTATTGACCCATCTCTTCTTGAACGGTCGAAAAACCAGATTTGACGGCATTCAGTTGACGCATCGCTTCATCATTCGTTTGATGCATTTGTCCCATTTGATCGAGGAGTGCTGCAATATTCGTCTCGTTTTCATGAATGAGTACATTGATTTGACTGCTCAGTTGTTTCGCGTTTTCCGCCAGTGTGCGTACTTCGGTGGCGACGACGGCGAATCCTTTGCCGTGTTCTCCTGCACGAGCTGCTTCAATCGAGGCGTTCAAGGCGAGCAAGTTCGTTTGGTTGGCGATTTGTTCGATGCTCTTAGTCATGCTGACGATTTCTTGAGAACCATTTTTTAGAGCGGTGATGCGATCGAGCGAAGTGTCGACGTAGGTGGCCGACTGTTTGAATTCGACTTCCATCTGTTCGATTTGTTCGCCGTTCGTGTGCGTCAACGTCATCAAATGACGGCTCATCTTTTCCGTTTGCTCGGTTTCCGCAAGAACTTGGTGCGCGCGATCACTCGTTTCAGACATCGCTTGTCCCGTTTGCTCCATCGTGGTGGCGACTTCTGAACTGACGCGTGAGACATCGCTTAAAAGCGCGGCACGGGATTGGTTCGCAGACTCGAGTTCGTCGAGACGGGCATTGACGTATTGTTCGGTGACGATTTGCGCATCTAAGTTCATCGCGTGCGATAACGCCAAAAGAGATTCTGTCAAAGTAGCCGGGTCATGTTGATACGTCTCGACGACTTTCGGCACGAGGAGTGTGTTAAAAGCAGAATATGTCGCGAGGAACCAGACGACAGGGACCGCGAAGTGGTGGTGCGTTTGCCCCATCCGTTTCCGCATCGCTAAAAATTTGTCATCGATGTTCCCGGTCAATAAACTACGGAAATAATCGGCGAATACGTTTTTCAAACGCTCTCTCGTTGATGAGGCGTTTGCGATTCGAACCATTTCGGGTTGAAGCATCAAGTGGTCGAGTACGTTTTCTAGTACATCGTCAAGTACTGACTCGACGAGTGGAGCCATATCTTGCAGTCGTTTTACTTGAGAGGCCGTATACCCCATATAGTGAGCACGTCCGCTCAAACTCGAGTCAGCTGGTTTAGCGATTGTTTGGATTTCAGGAAAACCGGTAGTTGCGACGAAGTGATTGGATGTTGTCTTGCGAAAAAGTGCCATGTATTGTTCTCCTTCTCTTTTATATCTAAATTAATGTTCTCTTCTATATCGGCAAAAGATTGAAGAAACTGAGAAGTTAATGTGTTGTGAAAAAGGTTCATAGACGAATGGAACTGGGAAAGGATGATTGAGGACAGAATATCCAATCTCAATGTAAGGAGTGTGTCCCATGAAAAACATGGTTGTCCTATTGACGATTGTCAGTGCCCTGAGTAGCCAAATTCTTCCGCAAATCTTGTTTTTGTCCATTATGGCAGTCGAAGAAGGAGTCGGACGATTGATTCCATTCCTCATCTTTTACGTATCGAGCATGTCAGGTCTTTTATTGTGGGTGTATGTTATCGGACGACGGGGTTCAAAGGATACATTTCTCATTGCCTTGTCTGTGCTCGTCGTCGGTCTCGTTTGCTTTGTGCTTCCCTTTGACAGCGCCATTGAATGGAGCGCATTCTTGGTCGGCGTTGGCTCGATTGGGGTCGGTACAATCATGACGACCATTCTCTCGCAATTGAACGAGCTGAAGCCTGCAGAAGATTCGGAGTCAAAAGAAGAGGGTGGCAGTTCGTGGCCGTTGGTTCTTATGTTAGTCGGTTGGATTGCGGTGTTCTCGTATGCGTTGACGCAGTCGTACAATCTTGCCATTGCCCTGTTCCTAGTGAGTCTCATTTTGCCGTGGCTGTTCGTACGAAAGTTACCGCTCCAAAAATCTGCGACATGGCAGTTTGATACGCGTTCCTTTCTCCTTGCATTTATCGCGGTCACCGTCTTTACATTGATTAGTCGCCTGCTTAGTCTCTTAGAAGGGGCGCGTGGCTATATCGAAGTGTTTGGCTTAATGATCATTTTGCTCGTCTATGTCGGTTGGTTACTGTTGCAAAAGCGGGTTCGTGATTTTATCGGCGCAAGTCGTACCCGGCAGGTTCAATTATTATCGTTTGTGATTGGGTTGTTCGGTGGCTGGACGTTAATCGGAGCCGTCTTTGTCAGTCTTGCTCTATATTCGTTCCAAGTTCTCATCTTTTATGTGTTCGTTCCATTTTTAGCCGGTGTCATCGGTTGGATTTTATTTAGTCGCATCTTTGATTTTGCGCGCCATCCGTACATCGTCTTGTTCCTATCCTCGCTCTTCTTTTTCGTTGGCTTTATCGAGCCACTTGCTTTCATACCGGTATTGTTTGTCAGTGGTTATACGCAGACGATGTATTCGAGTGTCAGTCATACGTATTTGTTTGACCAGTATGGGGAAAACCAAGAGTTCGCGTCGTTACTGCTACAGCTGTGGAAACGATTTGGCATGGTCGTGGCATATTCATTCTTAATGATTGGGTTGCTCGGTTATGGTTTGTACGTCGGTCAAACGGTCAACGAAGAATTGTCGTTCCAGATTCCACGCGCGTGGATGTTTGGTGTCTTAGGGATGACATGGGTGTTTAATATCGGATTGATCAGTCTGTACTGGTTCCGCACTAAAACCGAGACATCACATGAATCATAATTTCCTCTAGCTTTTTTACATCGCTTTTGTTTATAATGAGGAGTGATGTTTAACTAGTGACGGAAAAGGAGTGTCCTTTAATGAATAAATCGTTGATTGATTTCGTTTATGAACTTCTCCAAGAAACTGGCGAGCAGCCTGTTTCTTTTGATGAGATTCGCGAAAAAATCAAGCAAAACTATACGTTTGCGAGTGAAGACGAAGAACTCGAGAAAATCGCACAACTTTACACCGATTTGAACATCGACGGGTTGTTCGTCAATTTGGGAGCAAACCGTTGGGCGCTTCGCGTATGGTACCCATTCGACAAGTCGGATGAAGATCTCGTCATCGAAGCACGTCAACGTGGTGAGCTTGACGAGTTCGAAGAAGAGTTTGAAGAAGCAGACGAAGGCATCGTCGATATCGAAGATGACTTGGATGTATTCGCAAAAGTAGAAGATTACGATTCATCTGAATTTGACGATGAGGACGAAGAAGAAAAAGTAGAAGGCCTTGACGACTTCAAGGACGATGACTTGGACGACGACCTCGATCTCGAAGACGAGGATGATTTATAAGAGACCGCAAAAAGCCGGGCATCGCGCCCGGCTAGGCGTGTCTCTTTTTCTTTTTTAGTCGTTTTCATCGACTTGAAAAAAAGAAAAAATAATATCTTGACGACTGTATCGTCTCTGGCGTAAATTAGTCATGGGCTAGTTTAGCACGTAACGATGCAGCAAAAGTGTCCTCCATTCACGGGGGCACTTTTGCTTTTTTTGTTTTTTCGTTTCCCGATGGTTGGTATTCAAGAGAGGAGAAAGAAACATGACAAAGTACATTTTCGTAACAGGCGGGGTAGTATCTTCGCTCGGTAAAGGGATCACGGCAGCTTCACTCGCGCGTCTACTCAAAAATCGAGGACTCAACGTCACGATTCAGAAGTTTGACCCATACATCAACATTGACCCAGGTACGATGAGCCCATATCAACACGGAGAAGTATTCGTCACAGATGATGGTGCTGAGACTGACCTTGACCTCGGACACTATGAGCGTTTCATCGACATCAACTTGTCGCAAAACGCGAACGTCACATCAGGGCGCATTTATTCGACTGTCTTGAAGAAAGAGCGTCGTGGAGACTATAACGGTGGAACGGTTCAGGTCATTCCTCATATCACGAACGAAATCAAAGACCGTGTCTTCCGTGCAGGACGCGAGACGAACGCCGATGTCGTTATCACGGAGATTGGTGGAACAGTCGGGGATATCGAATCCCTTCCGTTCATCGAAGCGATTCGCCAAGTGAAGAATGACATCGGGAAAGAGAACGTCATGTACGTCCACTGTACACTCGTTCCTTACCTTCGTGCCGCAGGTGAAATGAAGACAAAACCGACACAGCACAGTGTCAAAGAGCTTCGCAGTTACGGGATTCAACCGGACATCATCGTCCTTCGTACTGAGCACGATATCCCAGAAGACATGCGTGAGAAAATCGCACTCTTCTGTGATACGCGCAAAGAGGCGGTCATCGAGGCGCAAGACGCATCGACACTTTATGAAGTACCACTCAACCTTCAAAAACAAGGAATGGACCAACTCGTCAACGACTACTTCGGTTTCAATTCACCGGCTGCTGACATGACGGCGTGGAAAGAACTCGTCCACACGGTCACACACCTTGAGAAGAAAGTGAAAATCGCACTCGTCGGGAAATATGTCGAATTGCGTGATGCGTATATCTCGGTCGCGGAAGCACTCAAACATGCGGGTTATGCGTTCAATGCGGATATCGACATCGACTGGATCAACGCGGAAGACGTGACGACTGAAAACGTCTCGGACATCCTCGGCGATGCGGACGGAATCCTCGTCCCAGGTGGATTCGGTGAGCGTGGAATCGAAGGGAAGATTGAAGCGACACGTTTCGCTCGTGAAAACAACGTCCCATTCTTCGGGATCTGTCTCGGGATGCAACTCGCGACGGTCGAGTTTGCCCGTAACGTCTTGAAGTTGGACGGCGCGCACACGGCTGAAATCGATCCATCGACTCCGTATCCGATCATCGACCTTCTTCCAGAACAAAAGGACATCGAAGACCTTGGGGGTACACTCCGTCTCGGACTCTACCCATGTAAACTTGAAAAAGGGACGAAAGCACATGCGGCTTACGATCAAGAGCTCGTGTACGAGCGCCATCGTCACCGCTATGAGTTCAACAACGAATATCGTGAAGCGTTCGAAGCAGAAGGCTTCAAGTTCTCAGGTACGAGCCCAGACGGTCGTCTTGTGGAAATCATTGAGATTCCAGAACACAAGTGGTTCGTGGCATCACAGTTCCACCCTGAGCTCATCTCACGTCCAGAACGTCCACAACGTCTATTCCATGACTTCATCCAAGCTTCACTTGGAGAATAATGAATTGAAAGCCACGACCCATTACGGGTTGTGGCTTTTTTCTACGCCAAAAGCATGAGAGGGAAGGTGCCTTTGGCATGATACATCACCTTCACTTTGTGGGTACACTAGAAGTAGAACGGGGAGAGGGCGATGGCTTATGAAAGAACGACATTCGATTTATCTAGGGTATGGGCTGGGGCTTATCGCGCTCAGTCTGTTGCCGTTCGTCGTCTTGCCTTCCCTCTTATTGCCGTACCAACTTGGATGGACAGGCGTTGTCTTACTCGCGCTCTCAGTCGGGCTCCTTCGGTCGATTCGCGACGGCTCCAACATGATCTTGAAGCAGATGTGGAAAATCACGTTCTCTCTCTTCTTGATCTTCGTTCTCGTCTATTATGTCTCGTTTGGACTCGTTCTTTATGACACATATGGGTTGGATCGCCTATTAGAACAGTATGAACGGCAAGCGGTATGGGTATTCGCAGCATTCAGTTTTTTACAACCGATTGCGTTACCCGTCCCGGAAGCGGTCAGTGTGCCGATCGGGAGCGTCGCTCTCGGACCGTTTCGTGCCGCTTTAGTCGGGAGTGTGTCGACCACGCTTGGCATCTTTGTCATGTATGGTCTGGCCCGATTCGGCCGTGAGCGAATCATTCGTTGGGTCGATGAGGAGAAGTTAAAGACATATGACCGATATGTCGAAAAGTATGGTCTTGGCATCTTGCTCGTCTTGTTCATTATTCCGATTTTACCGGATGAGGTCATCTGTCTGGCCGCAGGGTTTAGTCGCGTTCCGTTCCCGCGCTTTGCGGGGATTGCGTTCGGCGCAAAAATCGTCACATCGTTCGGACTCGCTTATTCTGTCTCGATTGGGCAATTGTTTATGACGGGCTCGAGTCCGATTGCCATCGTCTCAGTCATGGCAAGTTTGATCGTGTTGATTCTCGCGTTCATTTGGCGCAAACGGAAAAAAGGAGATTCAAACGGTACGCAAGAATAAGGTAAGGACGCTATATAGAAAGGAAGACAAGATGAGACAAGATCAAGAAGTGGTCATTCGACCGATTGAAGAGCAAGACTTATCACGACTATGGGAATTGATTTATCGAGAGGCGACACCGGAATGGAAACAATGGGATGCGCCTTACTTTGAACATAAGGCGATGTCTTATGAGGAATTTCAGCAAATCGAACGGTCGTTTATCCAGAAGGAAGACATGTGGGTCATTGAAGTGAATGGAACGGTATATGGGACCGTTTCTTACTATTTTGAAGATGCCGGACGAGAGTGGCTCGAGATAGGCATCATCTTGCATCAGCCAGACCGCTGGAATCGAGGAGTCGGGACGCGTGCCCTTCGCTTATGGAGCGAGCATTTATTTGAGACGTTACCTGTCGTCCGTGTCGGCTTGACGACGTGGTCCGGGAATGAGCGAATGATGCGAGTCGCTGAAAAAGTGGGAATGCAGCTCGAAGGTCGAATCCGTCAAGTGCGTGTCGTGAACGGGAAGCGCTATGATTCGATTCGGATGGGCATGTTACGAGAAGAGTGGAACGAAAAAACGTTGAGGATCTGAACCTCAACGTTTTTTCTTATGGTGTGATTGACGATACTGTAGGGGAGTCATGTCTTTATATGCTTTAAATGTACTGATAAACGTTGTACATGAAGAGAAACAATACGATTTCGCTATGGAACAAATGGGCGATGAGGTCGCGATTAAATCGTTCATCGAAGCCTCAATCCGACGTCTACGAATGCGTTCTGCAATTGTTTCACCCGTCTCTTGCTTGAACAAAGAAGATAAATAATTGTTAGACAACCCAACTCCAATCGCTACACTTGATAGAGATAAAGAAGAGTCGGTCAAGTGTTCTTCAATCAGTTGAATGGCAGACAAGACGCGATGATCGGAAGAAACTTGTGGTGAAATAAATGACATCATCTTAGCCAATGACTCAGTAATGACAGGGATCGCATAGACGAAATCGAGTGGTGTGTGCAATTCATCGACCAGTTTCAGCAATGCACTCGTGTATGAAAGTGATGTCTGAACATTTAAATTGGAAGCAGGAACAAGGCGACTTACATGATAGGTGAGTCCTCGAAAGTAAAGTCGAATTCCGTGATACTCATCAATCATAGGATGCTTTAACAAATCAAGTGTCAATGTCTCTAACAGTGTATTGGCTAAACGGAGTTGATTACTTTGAAGAGCTCGTATAATTTGCTCATCCAGTTCGTAAAAATTGTCTATATAGCTTTGGTCTGTGAAATGTCTCATCTCTCTCGAGAGATGAGTTAAAAACTGTTGTCGGATTCGATTTTCCATATAACGGTTCACTTCTTTCCTTGCGGGTAGAAGCGATCAAGAATGCTTATTTAGAAGCATGTCGTTTCGTTAGCTGTTTTAGCTCCGCGATTTCTTTAGCAAGTGCTCGTTCATGTGATTCAGAAGAAGTTTGCATCTGTTGCTGAATGGCCTGTTTTTGTTGTCGAAATGCATCTGTTCTTTGCTTAGAATGTTTTTGGTACTGACGGTGTTGTTCATGGTGTAAATTAAAATCTACTGGTTGATCGGCCATAAGATAGAATGCCCCTTTCAACAAAAAATCAAACAGACTGACCCAACGCATCGTCAATACTAGATTAAAATTGTGTGATAAATGTGAAAAGTGGAATACATAAAAATTAGAAGGAAAAACAAATAAAAATGTGGCGAATATGTGTCCAAAATGTGTCCGTGGAAATGAAAAAACGACAGACATAAAAAGTGTCTGTCGTACAACGAAGCATTATTTTACTTTTTGATCTTTAATCGGGAACCAACCGGCACGAGTCGTGATTGCATTCCAGAGTGGGGCTGGCACGGCGAGTTCGGCTTGTTTATCCAAGTCGAGTTCTGTCTCGATTTCGTCTTCGCGGTCTGTTTTCACCTTCTCGAGCCATTCTGGGTCGATGATGAGTTCGCGACCGAGCGCGGCGAGGTCGACAACGTCGAGTGCATCTTCCACTTGCCCAGGACGTTGGAGCTGTCCGACCCCGATGAGTGGGATAGCGCCGTTGATCCGTTTGGCAATCCGATCGATGGAACGCTCTGTGACGTTTTCGTCACGCATCGAAGCTGTGTTGAAGTTCCAAAGAGAAGCGTGAATATAATCGACGCCTTCTTCTAAAATCATATCAAGCAGGACATCTGTGTCATCAAGTGTGATTCCTGGCTCTTCAATCTCTTCTGGTGAGAAGCGATAACCGATTAAGAAGTCTTCTGCATCTGCTGCGGCTTCTTTGACACGGCGAATGACTTCGCGTGGGAACGTCAAACGACCATGGACATCACCGCCGAAGCGATCTTCACGGCGATTCGAGTGTGGTGAGAAGAATTGTTGAATCAAGTATGTGTTCGCTCCGTGAATCTCGACTCCGTCAAACCCGGCTTCGATAGCGCGACGAGTCGCTTCACCGAACGCATCGATGATGGCTTCGACTTCTGACGTCTCGAGCGCACGTGGTGTGACGGCGCCTTCACGAACAGGTGCGACCGCACTTGCGCTCACTGGTTGTTCGTTCGGGACGAGTTCAGGTGGCGACATACGTCCTGCGTGGAAAATTTGAAGAATGGCTTTTGCGCCTTCTGCTTTTAAACTTTCCGCCAATTGACGAAGACCTGTGATGAATTTGTCATCATTGACCCCGAATGCGTTCGGGAATCCTTTCCCGTCTTCTGTCACGTACGCGCAAGCCGTTATGGCGAGCCCGACGTTTTGTGCACGTTTCCGATAATATGCGAGCTCGTGCTCAGATACTTCGCCCGTTGGTTCTGATGAGTAGTGCGTCATCGGCGCCAATACAAGGCGGTTCGGTACTTCAACGCCATTTTTAAACTGAAAAGGTTGTAACATACGTTTCATCTGAAATCCTCCTTCAACATGATACCTTGAAGTCTAAGCTTCTCGATTGCAAAATGCGAGTCGGATGCTTGTGAAACGACACATTGCAGATTGATCAAGCGTAAGAGATGATTGAACTCAAAAGAATAGGGTATAATACAGGAGAAAAGTTGATATTCGGTTCGAGACAATAGAGAGACCACAACAGAAGGGGGAAGCCTTATTTTTGTTGTGGTCTCTTTTTCTATTCATTGAACCGTACTTACTATAGGAGGGAATAAGATGGAGATCAGAAATTTCTCAGCAAAAGAACGAGCGAAACGATATGAACAACTGACAAGTGAACGTCATGACGTTCTTGTTGTCGGTGGAGGGATTACCGGAGCGGGGATTGCGCTTGATGCGTCGTCGCGTGGGATGAAGACAGCCGTTCTTGAGATGCAAGACTTTGCAGCAGGGACGTCAAGCCGTTCGACGAAACTTGTTCACGGGGGACTCCGCTATTTGAAACAATTCGAAGTGGCGCTCGTCGCAGAAGTCGGGAAAGAGCGGGCCATCGTATATGAGAATGGTCCACACGTCACGACGCCGGAGCAAATGCTCTTACCGATGCACAAGGGAGGCACGTTCGGTCCATTCTCGACATCAATCGGACTCATGGTGTATGACTTCCTCGCAGGTGTAAAACGTGCAGAGCGTCGCATGATGCTCAAACCAGATGAAGTCATCAAAAAGGCACCACTCGTGAAAAAAGACGACTTGGTCGGAGGCGGCTATTACGTCGAGTACCGGACAGATGATGCACGATTGACGATTGAAGTGGCGAAAGAAGCAGCGAATCATGGTGCGCTTCTAATGAACTATGCGAAAGTGACAGGATTGATTTACGAAAACGGCAAAGTGGCCGGTGTACACGTCGAAGATCAGATTGACGGGTCGACGTATGACGTATATGCGAAGAAAATCATCAATGCGACCGGTCCATGGGTCGACGAGTTACGAGAAGAAGATAACTCGAAAAAAGGGAAGCAGCTTCGTCTAACAAAAGGGATTCACTTGGTCATCGACCAGTCGAAATTCCCACTCAAACAAGCGATCTATTTCGATACACCAGACGGACGCATGGTCTTTGCGATTCCACGCGGCAATAAAGCATACGTCGGAACGACGGATACGTTCTTCGATAAAAACAAAGCGCATCCACGCATGACGACGGAAGACCGCGATTATATTTTAGAAGCCATTCACTATATGTTCCCAGACGTCAATGTCACAGCGGATGACGTAGAGTCGAGCTGGGCAGGTATTCGTCCGTTGATTTATGAAGAAGGAAAAGACCCTTCTGAAATTTCACGTAAAGACGAAATCTGGCAGTCGGACAGCGGCTTGATCACGATTGCCGGTGGTAAATTGACCGGGTATCGGAAGATGTCAGAAACGGTCGTCGACCTCGTCGCAAAACTGTTGAAAGAAGAAGACGGTGTCGTCTACTTGGCAAGCCGGACGAAGCATATGCCGATGTCTGGTGGTCATGTCGGTGGATCGAAAGGCTTCAAAGATTTCCTTGAGAAGAAAACGAAAGAACTTCAAAATCATGGTCTAGACGCAAATCATGCAGAAGAACTCGTCCGTTTATACGGATCGAATATCGACCGCGTCATCGAACGGATGGACGCGAACGCATATGACCTTCCTGAAATCGTCTATGCGCAGTTGGTGTACGGCATCGAGGAAGAATCGGTCGTTCGTGCCATCGACTTCTTGATTCGTCGCACGGGAGCGATGTTCTTTGACATCGACTTCGTCCGTCAATACAAAGACGGCGTCCTTCGCTGCATGGCCGATGTCTTCAAATGGTCAGATGAGCGTTTGAAAGAGGAACGTGAAGAAGTCGAGAAAGAAATTGAAATCGCAGTTGTTCCAGTGACTGTCGAATCATAAAATACAATGCGTCATACGAGAGGTTCATTCTGAACAGGATGAACCTCTTTTTGTGGAATGGTTTCATGACTTCGGAATAACGGTATATCTCATAAGTAGTGATTCTTATGTTGAAGGAGAACTGTTTATGAAGAGAAATTTTATCGCCGTCTTGTTGATCGGCGTTCTAATAGTAGTAGGCTGGCGCTATGTCGACGTGGATCGCCTGTTAACGGATGTGTATTATGTAAAAGTCCCGAATGCGGAAGTGGCGACACAGACGTCGAACGGGTATCGATATGACCTCATCGGCTACGATGAAGACGGGAAGAAGCGACCGTTAGCCATTTCTACCCCATCATTGTTAGCAGAAGGAGACTTTTTAAAAGTATTTGTGAAAGAAGAATCTCCCGAAGTGACCGATTATGAACGAGTGAATGCACTGGAAGTACCTAAGCAGTTAAAAGAAGAGCAAGAAGAGAGCAAATCCGAGTCATCGTTCCCTTGATTTCAAAAGATAGGCGTCGCGAAAAAGAGACGAGTTTGGTATGGTTAAATTGTTTGATTATGGAAAATGATGAATGAAAGAAGGGACATGCATGTCACGGATGTTGATTGCAGACGACCAGGATGGAATTCGTACGATGCTCGCACAAGTGTTCACGAACATGGGTGTTGACGTGGACACGGCGCAAGACGGCATCAAAGCCTGGGAGTTTTTAGAGAGAGAACGATACGACTTAGTACTTCTCGATATGAACATGCCGCGTATGTTCGGTCATGAAGTATTGCGTCGGATGAGAGAACACGAACTAGAGACACCTGTCATGATCATGACGGCGTTCGGGGAAGAAACGGTGATTGACGAGGTGCGTCGTCTCGGAATTGCTGCGCAATTTGAAAAGCCATTTGATATATACGGAATGATTGAAAAAGTGAAGGAAGTCTTGGAAATTTGACGTTTCGTCACCAAGATGACATATGTAAACGCTTGCGCTAAGCCATTTCTATGCCCGAATAGCATAGGCACATGTTTTACGGTGTGTTATAATGGGAACGAATTGCACGGGGGAACTTTTCCCAAACGTGTATAATAGCGAACAGACAGGAGGATGTCATTATGCCATTAGTATCAATGACAGAAATGCTTAACAAAGCATTCGAAGGCAAGTATGCAGTAGGCCAATTCAACATCAACAACCTCGAGTGGACGCAAGCGATTCTTCGCGCTGCGGAAGACGAGAAATCACCAGTAATCCTCGGTGTATCAGAAGGTGCAGCGAAGTACATGGGTGGCTTCACAACAGTTGTCAAAATGGTTGAAGGTCTCATGCACGACTACAACATCACTGTTCCAGTTGCAATCCACCTTGACCACGGTTCTTCATTCGACAAGTGTAAAGCAGCGATCGACGCTGGATTCACATCAGTCATGATCGACGGTTCACACCACCCGATCGACGAAAACGTTGAAATGACGAAACAAGTTGTCGAGTACGCGCACGCTAAAGGCGCTTCTGTTGAGGCAGAAGTCGGTACAGTTGGCGGCGAAGAAGACGGCGTCATCGGTGGTGTACAATACGCTGACCTCGAAGAGTGTGTACGTGTTGTTAAAGAAGCGAAAGTGGATGCACTCGCTGCAGCACTCGGTTCTGTACACGGACCATACCAAGGTGAGCCGAAGCTTGGCTTCAAAGAGATGGAAGAAATCGCGAAAGCGACACAAACTCCACTCGTTCTTCACGGCGGATCAGGTATTCCTGAGCACCAAGTTAAAAAAGCAATCGAGCTCGGACACAGCAAAATCAACGTCAACACAGAGTGCCAACAAGAGTGGACTCGTGCGGTACGTGAGAAGCTTGACGCTGACTCGAAAGTATATGACCCACGTAAAGTTATCGGACCTGGGATCGAAGCGATCTACAACGTCGTAACTGGCAAAATGCGTGAGTTTGGTTCTAGCAACCAAGCATAATCCTGTTTGATCAAGTCGGTTCTCTATGAGGACCGACTTTTTGTATATTTCGGCTTTCCTCAGGCTCGGAATCTGACAAAGGGTGTAGTAATTCACCTGTTCTTTCCTCATAATAGAGATTGTAAGCGATCACAAATGAAGGAGGAGACACATATGCGTTTTTTCATTGACACAGCAAATGTGCAAGACATTAAACAAGCTCACCAAATGGGCGTCATCGGAGGCGTGACGACGAATCCATCGCTCGTCGCCAAAGAAGGTGTCGACTTCCATACAAGACTTCGTGAAATCTGTGAGATCGTCGGGGATCTCTCGGTCAGCGCGGAAGTTATTGCACTGGATGCAGAGGGAATGGTGGAAGAAGGAAAGGAACTTGCTGCCATCGCGCCGAATATTACGGTAAAGGTACCGATGACACCAGCGGGGATGGAAGCGGTGAAACAGTTCAAAGAGCTCGGGATCAAAACGAACGTGACGCTCATCTTTAACGCGAACCAAGCGTTACTTGCGGCACGTGCCGGCGCTTCGTATGTTTCTCCATTCATCGGACGTTTGGATGACATCGGTCAAGATGGACTCGATCTCATCGAGACGATTGCCAACATTTTTGCGATTCATGGCATCGAGACAGAAATCATTGCGGCATCTGTACGTCACCCGGTTCATGCGACGAAAGCCGCACTCCTTGGGGCTGATATTGCGACAGTCCCTTACAAAGTCATCGAACAGATGATGAAACATCCGCTCACAGACAAAGGCATTGAGCAGTTCTTAGCGGATTGGAACAACGCTCAATCCAAATAAGTCCGTCGTAGAAAGGTTTTGATCAGCGTGGAAATTCTCCATATCGTTGGGCAGCAACAATTAGAAGGAACCGTCGAAATTAGCGGAGCGAAACAAAGCGCCCTCCCTTGCCTTGTGGCTGCACTTCTCACAGAAGAGTCGGTGACCATTGAAAATGTCCCGATGATTGAAGATGTAGAAGTGATGGTCAACCTGTTAAGAGAGCTAGGAGTTCGAGTGGAGCGTGAGGGAGAACGGACGACCATTCATTCGAATGAAGCCGTCGCCATGCCTCTTCTTGGTTCCGAGACGCGGAAAGTTCGTGCCGCTGTCTATTTACTCGGTGTCTTCGCCGCTCGATTCGGAAAAGGAGCGGTCGGGCTACCTGGGGGATATGCGATTGGTCCACGACCGATTGACTTACATTTGAAAGCGTTAGAACGTCTCGGGATTCATGTCGAGAATGAATCCGGTCTCTATCATGTCCGGGTCGAAGAACTCGTCGGGAATCGAATTTACTTGGACTTGCGGTCGTTCGGGGCAACCGTGAGTGCGATGCTCGCGGCGGTTTTAGCGAAAGGGACGACGGTCATCGAGAATGCGGCCTGTGACCCTGAAGTCGTCGACGTGGCAACGATGCTCACATCGATGGGAGCACACGTGAGTGGAGCGGGTACCGATGAGATTCGCATCAAAGGCGTCGAACGTTTGCACGGATGTACACACACATTGATTCCTGATCGCCTCGAGGCCGGCACGTTCATGATGTTCGGAGCGGTATCGGGTAGCGTGACCGTACAACCGGTCATTCCGACACACCTTGAAGGTGTCATTCAAAAACTGTTGGATTTTGGTGCGGAGGTAGAGGTCGGTGAGGAGTCGGTCACTGTGACTGCTAAGAAATTCGTGCCGACAGACATTCGTGTGTTCCATTACTCGGGATATCCGAGTGATTTGCAGCCAATCATGTCAGCGGCTTTATTGAAGGCGGACGGGACGAGCATTGTCACAGACAAATTGTACTCCCAACGATTCCGACATATCGCCGAGATGCGTCGGATGAACGCACAGATTACGCTAGAAGATGCTTCGGCGGTCATTCGCGGAGGGAATCAACTCGCAAACGCAGAGATGGAATGTACAGACGCAAGAAGTGCAGCGGCGCTTGTTTTATCGGCACTTCAGGCGTCTGGAGAATCGACGTTACTTCATGCAGAACGATTGAATGATTCATATGTCGACTTTGTCGGCAAATTAAAACAGCTCGGTGCGCTCGTTTGGGTGGAAGATCACGCCGAGGTATAAAGGGGAGATTTCGGGTGGAACGAAGTTTATCGATGGAACTGGTCCGGGTCACAGAAGCGGCGGCACTTGCTTCAGCCCGTTGGATGGGTCGCGGTTTAAAGGTCGAGGCAGATGATGCAGCGACTACGGCGATGCGAGATGTCTTTGATACGATTCCGATGAAGGGGATTGTTGTCATCGGGGAAGGTGAAATGGACGAGGCCCCGATGCTCTATATCGGGGAGAAGGTCGGGAACGGCTATGGCTCGCGTCTTGATGTCGCGGTCGACCCGTTAGAAGGAACGAACATCGTAGCGACGGGGACGTGGGGAGCGCTCGCCGTTCTCGCTGTCGCCGATGCGGGAGACCTTCTTCACGCACCGGATATGTACATGGAAAAAATTGCGGTCGGACCGGAAGCTGCGGGTCTCGTCAGTCTCGACAACTCGATTGAAGAGAATATCGAAATCGTGGCGAAAGCCAAGAAGAAAAACGTGGAAGACGTCGTCGTGACTATTTTACATCGGGACCGACATGAGGAAATCATTCAGCGGGTCCGGGCGACTGGAGCTCGAATCAAGTTGATTCCAGACGGGGATGTCGCGGCAGCCATTAACACGGCCTTCCCAAAAACGGGTGTCGACTTACTACTCGGTTCAGGTGGGGCACCGGAAGGCGTCATCGCCGCGGTCGCAATGAAGTGTCTAGGGGGAGACTTCCAAGGACGCTTGCTCCCGGAAGACGAGGCACAAAAACAGCGTTGCCATGACATGGGGATCGAAGACACGGATCGAATCCTTTTACTCAATGACTTGGTGAAAGGTGAAGATTGTATCTTTGCGGCGACAGGTGTCACGGACGGTGAATTGTTACGTGGTGTCCAATTCACGTCGCAAGGTGGGCAGACGCATTCCGTTGTCATGCGTGCCAAATCTGGTACCGTACGCTTCGTAGAAGGGAACCACTCCCTTACGAAAAAACCGAAAATGGTCATGAAACCTGAATAACATGGAGTCGCGGATGTGTAAACGTCCGCGGCTTTTTTGTGATGAAAGATTGAGAAAACGGGAATGGATAGTCAGGAGGTGGGTGTGATGATTGAAGTGGAAGGACTCGTGAAGACCTTTAAAGATGTTCCGGCGGTGAACGATGTTTCTTTCTCCGTGAAAGAAGGGGAAATCTTTGCGTTTTTAGGACCGAACGGTGCCGGTAAATCGACGACGGTGCAAATGTTGACGACGCTCGTCCGTCCGACGTCTGGGGTGGCGCGGGTCAACGGATTCGATGTCGTCAAACAAGAAAAAGACGTCCGTCTGTCCATCGGGGTCGCACTACAGGAAACCGGGATCGATAAAGTGCTGACGGGTCGTGAACTGCTCGTCTTACAAGGACGTTTATTTAAGATGTCGAACGAGGAGGCGCGTCGTCGTGCAGATGAATTGTTAGAAGTCGTCTCTCTGACGGATGCCGCGGATCGACGGAGTGGTACGTATTCAGGAGGGATGCGGCGACGTCTCGATTTGGCCCTCACGCTCGTCCATCGTCCAACCGTATTGTTTTTAGATGAGCCGACGACGGGTCTCGACCCGGCGAGTCGGATTGAGATATGGAATGAAGTACGGCGACTGAATCAAGAGTTTGGGACAACGATCTTTTTGACGACCCAGTACTTAGAAGAGGCGGATGAATTAGCTGACCGAATCGCCATCATCCATCATGGGAAAATCGTCAGTGAGGGAACGGCTGAGGAACTGAAACAACTAGTCGGCGGTGAGACGATTGCGATGGACTTTTCAAATGAAGCGGATGCGATGACCGCGGCCACACTCTTCCAGACGACGGCGAACGGGAATCATGTCTCGTTCGAACTACGCGATGTGACGTTGACAGAAATTGTTCGAGCGTTAGATGAACGGGGACTACAACCCGAACGATTGACCGTGAAACAACCGTCGCTTGATGACGTCTTCTTACAAGTGACAGGTGAATCTTATGAAGGGGGCGAGATTCGTGTGGACTGAGACATGGTTATTTACGAAACGGAGCTTAGTGACGACGATCCGAAATCCATTTTCGTTTATCCCGAACTTGATCATCTCTGTATTCTTTTTACTCGTGTACACGAGCGGTCTATCCAGTGTGGCCTCGCTTCCTCAATTTGAAGGGAGCGACTACTTGAACTTCATCTTGCCGGTATCGATTGTCTCAGGTGCCGTCGGCGGGGCAGGAGGAACAGGACAAGCCCTTGTTCGCGATATCGAGAGTGGTTATTTCGCAAGATTATTATTGACTCCGGCGACCCGGACTGCGATTGTGCTCGGACCGATGATTGCGGGGATGTTGCAGCTACTTGTCCAAACCTTGCTCATCTTTGCGGTCGCATTTCTACTCGGTCTCACCATTCCTGTCGGGGCGGTTGGTTTCTTCTTCACGGTATTACTTGCTATTGGATTCGGTCTTGGTTTTGCGGGTTATTCGGTAGGTGTTGCATTGAAGACTCGGAATGCGCAAGCAGCGCAGGCGGGTACGCTTTTGTTCTTCCCACTCATTTTCTTATCGACAACGTTCGTTCCGAAAGAATTGATTGAGGCGGAGTGGTTGAAAGTAGCAGCGACGTTCAATCCGACGACGTATATTTTTGAAGGGATGCGGGCGGTTCTGACGCAACCAGAGATTGACTGGGGTGCTCTATCGGCTGGACTCGCAGTGGCAGGAACGATGAGTGTACTCATGATTGTCTTCGCGGCGACGAATGCGAGAGGTGCGCTCAAGCAAAAATAAAAAACGACTCGGTTCCGATGAACCGAGTCGCATTGATGTTGTATTAAAGGTATGATCCAGCGCCAACGTAACGTGGTGCCCAGTATCCAGAAGTGAAGCTCGCGTATTTTACGCCGCCTGTTTCTGAGTTGATCATTTGTGTTTTGCTAAGGGCCATTCCAACGTGGTGAATCGTTCCGCCTGAATGTGAGAAGAAGACGAGGTCTCCTGCTTGAATCGATGACTTCGAGATTTTCTTCGCACTTGCGTATTGCTGACGTGAAGAACGTGGGAGCGTTTTGCCGATTGCTTTTTTGTAAACATGTCCAGTGTAACCTGAGCAGTCAAATCCAGCAGTCGTTGTTCCGCCATAGCGGTAAGGTGTACCGAGATACTTTTTCGACTCAGCGACGAGTTTCGATCTCGCATCAGTTGGTGCTTTGGAAGTAGTAGCTTTCGTAGTTGAAGTCGAGCTACTTAAAGTTGTGTATTTAGAAGAAGCGGAAACGTATCGCGTCTTCCCTTTATAATCAATTTTATAGAAAGAGCCAGACTTTCCAAGATACTTATATGACTGACCGCTATTCATTTTTCCGACGACTGAAGACTTTAATGAAGCACTTGATCGGATGTTTAACGAATTCACTTTTGATTTTACTGTGTTGTATTTATTAGAAGAGGTTTTACTGACTGTTGTATTTTTGCTCTTCGTGTATGTATATTTTGAAGAGGCCGAAACATAACGGGTGCTACCTTTGTAATTGATTTTGTAGAAAGAACCGGATTTTCCAAGATATTGATAAGATTGTCCTCTGTTCATTTTGCCAACAACTTTAGAAGAAGTAAGTGATGCAGCAGTACGGATGTTTAAAGAATTCACCTTTGAGTAAACCGATGTATTCGAAGCGGCTTCTGCTTGTTCACCTGTTGAGAACATAAGACCCGAGAAAGCGACAGTAGCAGCGACAACGATAGATGCGATACGCTTTAACATTGTGTAAATCCCTCCGTTTTTAAAATGAGTACATTTCTATAGGACAAAATCGAGTAGTGTTTTATCGTAAAGCACAAGTGGCGGATGATACCCGGTTTCCTGTGCAAATAAACTATATCATGCGCAAGACCGATAGCATTTTTCAATAAAAAGTCAAAAAAGCGTTTTCTTGTAACGAAAATGAAACAATATGTGGATATAGCACTTATTTTGTTACAAAATCATCTTTTACTGTGTAAGGATTTGTACAAGAGGGAAACGATTGAGCGAAAGGTGATTTTTGCACGGTGACGACACGACCAAAATGTGGTTAGATGATGGCAGAACAAAAATAACAAAGTTGAATACTTCTTGTAATGAAATGTAGAAAGATAGGTGACTTGAATGAGTCAACAGACAGAACCGACAAAAAATTACACGCTTCGCGAACTCGAAACGAAGACGTTAAAAGAACTATATGAGATCGCCAAAGAAGTCAAAGTTCCAAACTTCCGAGAAGCGCGGAAACGTGAGCTGATGTTTCGGATTTTGAAATCACAGGCCGAATCAAAAGATTTGTACTTCCTCGAAGGTATTCTAGAAATCATTCCACCGAATCCTCAGTCACAAAATGACGGCGGGTTTGGCTTCCTCCGACCAATCAACTACTCTCAATCTTCCGAAGACATCTACATCGCTGCTTCACAAATTCGCCGTTTCAACCTTCGAAACGGAGACCTCGTGACGGGGAAAGTCCGCAAACCGAAAGAGAACGAGCGGTTCCAAGGGTTGTTGAGTGTGGAAGCAGTCAACGGTGAGTCGACAGACTCGACGCGTTCACGTGATTACTTCCCAGCACTCACACCGATCTATCCGGAACAACAGATGGTGCTCGAAACCGAACCGAAACACCTCTCGGTACGCGTCATGGACATGGTTGCACCTGTCGGGTTCGGTCAACGTGGATTGATTGTCGCACCACCGAAAGCAGGGAAAACGTCACTCTTGAAAGAAATTGCGAACTCGATCACGACGAACCATCCGAACATCGAACTGATTATTCTGTTGATTGATGAACGGCCAGAGGAAGTGACCGACATCCAGCGTTCTGTACCAGATGCGGATGTGGCATTCTCGACGTTTGATGAGACACCTGAGAACCATGCGCGTATCTCAGAACTCGTCCTCGAACGAGCGATGCGTCTCGTCGAACATAAGAAAGACGTGGTCATCTTACTCGACTCCATCACACGATTGACGCGTGCGTATAACCTATCTGTCCCACCGAGCGGGCGGACGCTCTCTGGGGGGATCGACCCGGCAGCGTTCCACAAACCGAAAAAATTCTTCGGGGCGGCGCGCAATATCGAAGACGGGGGTAGCTTGACGATTCTTGCGACCGCACTCGTCGATACGGGTTCACGGATGGACGACGTTATTTATGAGGAATTCAAAGGGACGGGTAACATGGAACTTCATCTTGACCGGAAGCTGGCAGAACGTCGCATCTTCCCGGCGATTGATATCCGCCGTTCGGGTACGCGGAAAGAGGAGCTCTTACTCGGCAAGGATGAACTCGATTCGCTATGGACGATTCGTCGTACGATGAACGAGTCTCCAGACTTCGTCGAACACTTCTTACGCCGTGTTCGTGAGACGAAAACGAACCTCGACTTTTTCGCTGCGCTCGAGGCAGATAAGAAAAAAAGACGACCAGTGAAAAAAACGAAAACAGACTTGTAAATCCTATAGTAGGGTGATATTATATTCTAGTGAACTTTCTCTAGGTTGAAAGAATACTTAGGGCCGAAGGAGTTGAAAAGCAATGAAACAAGGAATCCACCCAGAATACCGTAAAGTCGTATTCATGGACTCGACGACAGAATTCAAATTCATCACTGGTTCAACTCGTTACTCTAACGAGACAATCACGATGGAAGATGGAAACGAGTACCCACTCATCCGTGTCGATGTATCTTCTGATTCGCACCCGTTCTACACAGGTCGCCAGAAATTCGCATCTGCAGATGGTCGTATCGAGCGCTTCAACAAGAAATACCAACGTTAATCGTAAAGTTGTATGCTCACCGCCTAGGGATTGCCCTTGGCGGTTTTTTGTTACATCGACGCGGGTAAAGAGACAAAAGACTGTCGTTAGGGGGCCGTTATGGAACTTATACTCATCAGTATCAGCTTGTTGATTGGGGTCGGCATCATGTCACAATGGCTGGCATGGCGTTATCAAATTCCGGCAATCATCATTATGACACTCGCCGGGGTGTTGGCGGGTCCAATCCTCGGGCTGTTTGACCCGCGTGAATTATTAGGGGACTTATATAGTCCGATCATCTCGTTTGCGGTCGCCATTATCTTATTTGAAGGAAGTCTCGGACTTCACTTCAGCGAAATAAATCAGTTCAGACGGTCAATCGTCCGAATCGTCACGGTCGGAGTCGCGCTGTCATTTGTCGGGATGTCGCTACTCATCCAATACGTCGGTGGGTTGCATTGGGTCGTCGCATGGACAATGGGAGCACTCTTCGTCGTGACTGGGCCGACCGTCGTCATCCCATTATTACGACAGGCACACTTGAAAGATCGTGTCGGGGCAATTTTGAAATGGGAAGGAATCATCGTCGATCCGGTAGGGGCGTTGCTCGGACTCTTCGTCGTACGACTCGGCTATATCGTATATGAAGGAATGGATTTATGGATGCAACTCCTGTTTGCGGGTGCCTGTATCATCGGGATCGGTCTCGGATATTTGTTTGGGCATCTCCTCATGGGATGGTTTGTCGCAGAGAAAGTGCCCCGTTACCTTCGAGCTTCGGTCACGTTGACGGCCGTCCTCATCTTGTTCTCACTCAGTGAGCTCATGATGCATGAAGTCGGCCTTCTCGCTGTGACAGCGATGGGGATGACGATGGCCAATACGAAACACCGAGATGAAGAGATTATCGAAGAGTTGCAATCCTTTAAAGAAGATATTTCAATCTTGCTCATTTCGTCTGTCTTCATTTTATTGACGGCATCGCTTTCTCGAGCAGAGCTCTTGAATATCTTCCAATGGCCGCTCCTCTTGACGATTGCGGGTATTTTGTTCTTGGTTCGCCCAGTGGCGATTTACTTGTCGACTATCGGTGGAGGATTGCCGTTAGCGGAACGAGGGTTCATCGGGTGGATTGCGCCGCGTGGGATCGTCGCGATGACGGTCGCCGGATTCTTTGCTGAAGAAGTGGCGCATCTCGGGATTGACGATGCGAAGCAAATGTTACCGCTCACGCTCGGTCTCGTCTTCATTTCCGTGACATTGCACGGTCTCACAATCCGACCGCTCGCACGTAAATTGAAATTAATTGATGTGCAAAAAGAGGCGAAAGCCGACGAGTAAAGGTCGGATTCACTTCTAACAGAAATTGAGAGAAGTCAACCCTTTTCCTCAACTCGAAAGATAGGTATAATCGGAAAGCGATTATCGATGGAGAGGGCGAAGAATAATGATGCATGTGACGAACCGATATGGTTGGATTGAAGTGATTTGTGGGAGTATGTTTTCAGGGAAGTCGGAGGAATTGATTCGTCGTGTCCGCCGTGCTCACTATGGAAAGATTCCGGTCCAAGTGTTCAAACCAGCAATCGACGACCGGTATCATGAGGAGAACGTCGTCTCACATACGGGCAACTCGGTTGTGGCGGTACCCATCGCATCGAGCCAAGACTTATACGATGCGGTACGTGAAGAAACGCAGGTCATCGCAATCGATGAGGTGCAATTCTTTGACGAAGGAATCGTCGATGTCATTGAGCAGCTCGCAAACGAGGATAAACGCGTCATCTGCGCCGGGCTCGATATGGACTTCCGTGGCGAACCGTTCACGATGATGCCTGAGCTGTTGTCGCGTGCGGAGTTCGTGACGAAACTTCAGGCGATTTGCTTGTCTTGTGGCGCACCTGCTTCACGGACGCAGCGTTTGATTGATGGGCAACCGGCTCGTTATGAAGATCCGGTCATCTTGGTCGGGGCTTCAGAGTCGTACGAACCGCGGTGCCGTCATTGCCATGATGTACCGAATAAACCACATCCGGTCCGCCATACGGTGGCAGACTGATGAATCGACGGACCGCCCTCGGCGGTCCGTTTTTTTGCTATAATAGATAGAGTTTGATTTGACGGAGAAAGGACGGATCATCATGTTTGACCGTTTAAGTGTATTAGAAGATCGTTATATGCAATTGAATGAAATGCTCGCCGATCCTGAGGTGCTCAGTGATTCGACGAAGTTACGACAATATTCAAAAGAACAGGCACAGTTAGAAGAGACGGTACAGATGTATCGTCAATATAAAGAAACGAGCGAGGCGTTCAAAGAGGCGAAGGCGATGCTCGAGGACCGGACGCTCGACGCCGAGATGCGTGAACTTGCCAAAGAAGAGATGAATCTCTTGGAGCCGGAAGTGAAAGAGCTAGAAGCGAAGTTACGAATCTTATTACTTCCGAAAGACCCGAACGATGACAAGAACGTCATCGTCGAAGTCCGAGGCGCGGCAGGTGGAGACGAGGCAGCCCTTTTCGCGGGTGACCTGTATAAGATGTACACGCGATTCGCCGAGCGTCAAAACTGGAAAGTCGAGCTGATTGACGCGAACTATACCGAGCTCGGTGGGTTCAAGGAAGTCACGTTTATGATCAACGGGGCAGGCGCTTATTCCAAACTCAAGTTTGAGAATGGCGCGCATCGTGTGCAACGCGTCCCGTCAACCGAATCGGGTGGTCGGATTCATACGTCTACGGCAACGGTCGCCGTCTTGCCTGAAGCAGAAGATGTCGAGGTTCATATCGATATGAAAGATGTTCGCGTCGATACGTTCACCTCGTCAGGTCCAGGCGGGCAGTCCGTCAACACGACACAGTCCGCTGTACGTTTGACGCACATCCCGTCCGGTCTCGTTGTCTCTTGTCAGGATGAGAAGTCACAGCACAAAAACAAAGACAAGGCGATGAAGGTCCTTCGGGCACGCCTGTATGACAAAATGCAAAGCGAGCATATGGAAGAACTGTCGGCACAGCGGAAATCCGCTGTTGGAACGGGGGACCGCTCAGAGCGGATTCGCACATATAATTTCCCTCAAAGTCGCGTCACCGATCACCGTATCGGATTGACACTTCAAAAATTGGATCGTGTGCTAGCGGGCGAACTTGAAGACATCATCGATGCCCTCATCATGGACGAACAGGCACGTCTTATGGAGGACGCGGAGTGATGCGTGTCGCGGCTTTGCTCAAACAGACAGAAGAACGACTTCAAGCAGCCGGGCGCGACCGTGCGGCTGTCGAATGGTGGCTCATGCACGTGCTTCAAGTCGACCGGACGGGTCTCCTCGTTCGCCTCTCCGATGAACTATCTGAAGAGGAAGCGAAGCGATTCGAGGACGGAATTGAGCGCTTGTTGACGGGGGAACCGGTACAACACGTGATTGGGCAGGCACCGTTCTATGGTCGCTCGTTCGAAGTGAATCGGGACGTCTTAATCCCGAGACCGGAAACAGAAGAGTTGATTGACTGGCTTCTCGGGCAAATTCATCATGTAGCGAACGATGAAATCGTCGATGTCGGAACAGGGAGCGGCGCGATTGCCATCACGCTCAGTTTAGAGCTCGGTGTCCGTGTGCAGACCGTCGATATTTCCCCGGAAGCGATTGCGGTCGCGAAACGAAATGCGGAATCGCTCGGTGCGGATGTTCGTTTTTATGAAGGAGATGGGCTCGCCCCGATTGCCGACCGATCGATTCGAATCCTCGTCTCGAATCCACCGTATATTGAGGCAGATGTTCTATTAGATGAGACGGTCGTCGGCTACGAACCGCATCTAGCCCTCTTTGGAGGAGCGGACGGGCTCGATATGTATCGGCAATTGATTTCAGAATCAGTGCGCGTCTTACGTGCCGATTGGCAATTGATTGTGTTTGAAATCGGGTATAACCAAGGACAAGATGTGAAATCATTACTGTCTGAACGTTATCCTGAAGCAGAAACGGGTATTTTAAAAGATATAAACGGCAAGGACCGTATCGTCTATGCCGTAAGGGAAGGGATTGCGTATGGAAACGAAATGGATTAAATCGAATGAGATTGAAGAGGGGGTACGTCTTCTTCAAGCGGGTGAAATCATCGCCATGCCGACAGAAACCGTCTATGGTCTCGCTGGTGACGCCATGAATGATGTGGCGATTCGCAAGATTTTTGAGGCGAAAGGACGTCCGTCGGATAACCCACTCATCGTCCATATCGCTTCAATCGAACAAACGAGCATGTTTGTCGATTCGATTCCTCCCGTCGCCAAACGCTTGATGGATGCGTTTTGGCCAGGCGCTTTGACGATCATCTTGCCTTCAAACGGCCGAGCCTCTTCGCTCGTGACCGCAGGTTTGGATTCTATCGGACTACGGATGCCGAATCATTCGGCGGCACTTGAGTTGATTCGCAAGTCAGGCTTAGGGCTTGCGGCCCCAAGTGCGAACCGTTCCGGACGTCCGTCGCCGACGACCGCTCAACATGTGGCTGATGATTTGGCCGGGCGGATTGCCGGAATTGTTGACGGAGGTCCAACTGGAATCGGCGTCGAGTCAACCGTCATCGATTGTACGGGTGACACGGTAACGATTTTACGACCTGGTGGAGTGACGCGAGAAGAAATCGAAGCTGTCATCGGACCGGTCGCACTAGACGCCAATTTGAGTGACGACAAAGCCGCACCACGATCACCGGGAATGAAATATACGCATTACGCCCCAACGGCGCCCGTCTTTTTAGTCGATGGCACACGTGAAGAGTTACAGCGTGTCATCGAGGAGCGTCAGCAAGCGGGATTGCGTATCGGTGCACTCGTATTCGACGAAGAGCCAACATTGGCTGACGTCACCTATTCCCTCGGTACTTCGATGGAAATGGCGGCGCAACGTTTATACGATGCCCTTCGTCGATTTGATGAAACGGACGTCGATGAGATTTATGTGAACAAGATTGAACCGGTCGGGGTCGCCTTAGCCGTCTATAACCGTTTGTATAAAGCGGCGGGCGGAAGGATCGTACACCCGACGAAAGATGCCTAAAGACATAGAGGAGGACACGCGATGTCAATGAAACGCGTATTATTCATATGTAGTGGCAACACGTGCCGAAGCCCGATGGCGATGGCCTTGCTCCGTTCGAAAATGACAGGGGACGAGTTCGATATTCGCTCAGCCGGTCTACGAACGATGCAAGGATTCGATGCTTCTGAAAATGCACTGCAAGTTCTCAGAGAACGTGGGATTGAGCTCGATCATGTCACCCAGACGTTCGATGAGGTGTTGGGAAACTGGGCGGACATCATCTTGACGATGACACGTGCGCACCGCGAACAAATTCGGGATACATACCCGGATTTGGCAGAGCGGACGTACACGCTCTACGAATTCGTGACAGGGCTTGAGCGAGACATCAACGACCCGTTCGGCGGTTCGATGAATGTGTATCGCCAAGTGCGAAACGAACTCGAGCCACTCGTGAATAGACTTGTGTTAAAATTAACGAATGATGGGTCAAAGGTGACGAAACCACCGAGACGCCTACCAAAGAAGACGGGGGAATGAACGAATGAAAATTGCAATCGGCGCCGACCATGGCGGCTTCAACTTAAAGAGAGACATCGTAGCATTGCTTGAGCAACTCGGACATGAGTATAAAGACTTTGGTACACACTCTGCCGACTCGATTGACTATCCAGACGTAGCCATTCCAGTCGCAGAAGCAGTCGCAGCTGGCGAATTCGATCGTGGAATCTTGATTTGTGGGACAGGGATCGGAATCGGCATCGCAGCGAACAAAGTCAAAGGGATTCGTGCGGCACTCGTTCACGACTCGTTCAGTGCGAAAGCGACACGTCAGCATAACGACTCGAACATCATGACGATGGGCGAGCGTGTCATCGGACCTGGCCTTGCAGTCGATTTGGTGGCGACGTGGCTCGATACAGACTTTGAAGGCGGACGCCATTCAAACCGTGTCGACAAGATGAGCGCTTACGAATCGAAGTGAGCTCAATGAAGACGGAACTTCTCGGATTATTAACGGAGCTTCACGAACGCTTCCCGTTACATGATGAGCGTATTCTCGTCATCGGATGCTCTACGAGTGAAGTGCTTGGGAAAACGATTGGAAAGGCTGGGTCCATCGACGTCGCAGAAGAGTTGATGGAGGCCTTCCTTGAATTCAAAAAGAAAACAGGTGTCCATTTGGCGTTTCAAGGGTGTGAACACATCAACCGTGCGCTCACCGTGGAACGCCGGACGCTCAAGCAATTTGGTCTATCAGAAGTGACGGTCGTTCCTGTCCGCTCGGCGGGTGGGGCGATGTCAGAGAAGGCATATGCGAACTTCGAGGAACCATGTGTCGTCGAATCGATTCAAGCGGATGCGGGGATTGATATCGGCTCGACGTTGATCGGGATGCATTTGAAACCAGTGGCCATCCCGGTCCGATTATCGTCGAAACATCTCGGAGAAGCGTACGTCACCTTCGCTATCACGAGACCAAAACTGATCGGTGGACCGCGAGCTCAATACCCGAACAAATGAAAAAAAGCATCGCATTCAGGTTTTTCGACCGAATGCGATGCTTTTTTTGTGATTATAGTTCTTCGCCAAACAAATACGACACGACCATCGGGAAGCGCTCGCGCCAGGCGAGCTCATTGTGAACGCCCTCCTCGATCACTTCGAAGCGGATGTGCTCGACCTTGTCTTTTAACAAGTTGTACACGCGTTCGCTCGACTCACGATACATCTCGTTCGTCGGTCCGTCCTCCATCGGTTCCTCGACTTCTTTGGCACCGACGTCTAAATAGAGACGTTCGACACCTTTCAGTTCACTCGCCTCAATCAATTGCTCCAGCTCAGTTTGATTGAACCAGAAGGCAGATGATAAGGAAGCAACGCGCTTAAAGATTTCAGGATACACACACGCTGCGTAGATTGAGATGAGTCCACCCATCGAGCTCCCCATCATCGCTGTTTCGTCGGGAAGAGTCCGATAGTCGGCATCGATCATCGGCTTTAATTCTTGGGCGATATATTCGATATATGCCGATCCTTCTCCACCGAGGACGATGTCGCGTCCGAGCAGGCTATCCCCGATATACGGATTTTCCCACGGTCCATACTCATCGAGTCGTTTTTCCCCAGGTGCGCTATCGATGGCGACGACGATCAAGTCGCGTTTCGAGGCGTCTAAGTATTCACTGACGCGCCAACTCATATTGTAGCTCGCTTCCTCGTCTGCGAAACAGTTTTGCCCGTCATGCATATAGAGGACGGGATAACGTTTCTCAGATGTCTCGTAATCTGCTGGTGTGTAGATTCGGACCGTTCGGCTACGTTCAAACGGGGTAATTGTAATGTCTTTTGTCTCAATCATGAAGTGACCTCCTCACAGTTACATTCTTTCTAATGATACCCATCTTTTCACCTGATTATAGCGATACCCAAAAAAAGATGCGTGTGGTACGATGGGGGTGTTGATTTTTAGACATTTAGAGGGGGTCTTCACATGGTAAACACGACGAAGTTAAAAGTGCAGGATGCGGAATTGTTTGAGGCAATGCAACACGAGCTCGGTCGTCAACGCGACAACATCGAACTCATCGCTTCAGAAAACTTTGTTTCAGAAGCGGTCATGGAAGCGCAAGGAGGCGTATTGACGAACAAATATGCCGAAGGATATCCGGGACGCCGTTACTATGGCGGCTGTGAGTTTGTCGACGTCGCTGAAAACTTGGCGCGCGACCGTGCGAAAGCATTGTTCGGTGCAGAACATGCGAACGTACAACCACACTCAGGTGCACAAGCAAACATGGCGGTCTATTTCACAGTGCTTGAAGCAGGAGACACGGTGCTCGGGATGAACCTTTCACACGGTGGTCACTTGACGCACGGTAGCCCGGTCAACTTCTCTGGTGTGCAATATAACTTCGTCGAATACGGTGTAGACAAAGAGACAGAACACATCGACTATGACGTCGTCGCAGCACTCGCAAAAGAACATAAACCAAAATTGATTGTCGCAGGAGCTTCGGCTTACCCGCGCACAATTGACTTCGCGAAGTTCCGTGAAATCGCGGACAGTGTCGATGCATATCTCATGGTCGATATGGCACACATTGCTGGACTCGTGGCAGCAGGTCTTCACCCGAACCCGGTCGAGCATGCGGATTTCGTCACGACGACGACGCACAAGACACTCCGTGGACCGCGTGGCGGTATGATTCTCTGTAAAGAAGAGTTTGCGAAAGCGATCGACAAGTCGATCTTCCCAGGAATTCAAGGTGGTCCCCTCATGCACGTCATCGCAGCAAAAGCGGTCGCGTTCGGAGAGGCGCTCCAACCGGAATTCAAAGAGTATCAGCGTCAAGTCATCGCAAATGCGCAAGCACTTGCGGCTGGTCTTGAAGAAGAAGGGCTCCGAATCGTATCGGGCGGAACGGATAACCATCTCTTGCTCGTCGACCTTCAAGGAATTGACATCACAGGGAAAGCGGCGGAGCACGCACTCGATGCTGCAGGGATCACGGTCAATAAAAACACGATTCCATTCGACCCGGCATCTCCGTTCGTCACAAGCGGGATCCGTCTCGGGACAGCTGCCATGACGACACGTGGATTCAAAGAAGACGATATGCAAGAAGTGGCACGCCTAATCGGTCGTGTGCTCAAACATCATGAAGACGAGTCGGTACTCGCAGAAGCACTCCAAGACGTGCGAACGTTAACTGCGAAGTTCCCACTTTACCCAGAACGAGGCTGAGTCAATGGACATCCGGACACTAGCAGAACGAGAGCTCTCCGAACTCCCATTGATCGATATGACGGAATGGTTGGCTCGTAAAGGGGAACACGATCCGTCTTTCCGTCTTGTCGCCAGCGAGTTCGGGGTCATTACGACGCTCCTCGACCACGGCTATTACGAAGAAGCGAGCGAACGGATCGTACCGCTCCTCGGGATGAAAGTGCCCGCAGCGTTCCATCGACTAGGTCTTGCGCTAGAAGTGAAAGCGAACGGGAAAAAAGCGGCCAAGCGCCGCTTTCGTTCGTTCTCATCGGCCGTCATCCAGCATTCGGATTTAGCCGAGTGGCGACAGGCGTTCAAGTTTGATAAGAAATGGTTAGGTCTTCCGCTCGTCGTCGGGCTTGCTGCCGCCGCGCTCATCTTTTGGCCAGATGCTGAACCTCCGATTGTCCCGCCGAGCGAGACGGACCAAGTCGTCGTCGAGACGGTGACGGAGGAAGAGGCGATGGCGGAGCGTCTGAAGGAACTCGAAGCAGAAGTCGCCCGACTCGAGAAGGAAAATGAGCAGCTACAAGATCAAGAAGAAGCGCCAAGTGATGTGAAGGAAGAAAAGTCGACTCCAGCGCCGGACGTCGTTCCGTTAGCGGAGGTCGAAGCGCTTGTACAAGACAAACAGTACGAGCAAGCTGAACAGTTGCTTGATGGGAAAGCGAAAGCCGGTCAAGAGCAGGCGGTCGGATTTTATCGCCTCCTTGTCGACAACAAGTTAGGTGAGGCGACAATCGCTGACTATGCGGCTTATCTCGAATCCTATCCAGAGTCTGGGTACAAGGCGGACGTCCTATGGATGAAAGGGATCGCCGAGAAAAAAGCGGACGATCCCGCTTATCGGGATACGCTGACGACCGTGTCAGAGATGGAAGGAACGTATTGGGCGCCGATTGCAAAATCTGTGCTCGACGAGTAAGGTGTTGCGCGAGCAACGCCTTTTCTCATGAAATTCTAATGAAGATCACCACGACTTCTCGTTTTCGCATCGTATGATGCGAATAGGAGGGATGCGTGAATGAAACGTTTACTAAAAACAATTGGGACTAGCCTGTTAGCGATTGGTCTGATGGCCATCGGGCTTGCCGGTTTTCTATTCTTTACGTCGCCGGGGCAATCGAGCCTGACACAGCTGTCGCTCGCGGCGATTGATATCGAGCAACGGATTGAACAAGTCGATGCAACGTGGGATCAATGGGAAGACCGTCTCGAAAGACAAGTAGAATCAACAATCCCAGAAGACGTCCGTCTGTTTTTTGCGGATTGATTTCGGGAAATGAATCATAATGCGTCGAGCGGTCCGCTCGGCGTTTTTTCAAAGGGGTGAACAGGATGCAGACGATTCTGGTCGTAGAAGATGATTCAAAAATCGCACGGTTACTGGAGTTGGAGTTGAAGCATGCAGGGTATGAAGTCGTCGTGGCGACAGATGGGCGTAGCGGTTTAGAACGGGCCGTCGCCGACGACATCGACCTCGTCTTGCTCGATATCATGCTGCCTCAAATGAGCGGACTCGAGGTGGTCCGTCGATTGAAGGAAGAGAGACCACTGTTGCCCGTTCTCATGGTGACGGCGCGAGGGGACCGCTATGACAAAGTGAGTGGGCTTGACCTAGGTGCTGATGACTACATCACGAAACCGTTCGAAATAGAAGAAGTGCTCGCTCGAATCCGGGCGTTTTTACGCATGCGCCAGCTTGTTCGACAGGACCATTCCGAACATGTCCTGACCTATGAGACACTCAAAGTCGATGTGAATCGGCATGAGGTGTATTGCGAGGGAAATAAAGTTGATTTGACACGGCGTGAGTTTGATTTGTTGGTCTTCTTTTTAGAGCACCCTGAGCGTGTGTTGACACGAGATCAACTCGTCGAACACGTATGGGGATTTGATTACTTCGGTGATACGAACGTCGTGGACGTGTATGTTCGTTACGTCCGAAAGAAACTGACCGGTTCTTGGATTCAAACCGTCCGAGGCGTCGGCTATATGTTAAAGCGTGGTGAGTGAGCATGTTACGGACAAAAATCGCTTGGGCGATGACGGGCTTCATGTTGTTGCTCCTTCTCATCTCGTTTGGCACGACATGGTTCGTCGCTAGGCAGGAGATTGTCGATTCACGTTTTGACGTGTTACAACAAGCGTTAAACCTATTGGAAGAAGACGTTCGAAACAGTGATGCGGTACTGTCCCTTCACGAAGATAGTGTCGTCTTAGAGCGTCAAGAAAACGGAGAGTGGGGCATCATTGGCGGAGGGGTGCCAGACGGAACGACGTTTCCGATCAATTACGGCGAACCTGCACTCATTGATGACTGGTTTGTCGTCGCCACGACAGATGGATTGGCGTTCGGATTTCAAGACCGGGCGGTGAGTGACACGATTCAAGCATTGGCGACGATTTTTCTTGTCATGTTTTTCCTTGCGGTCCTTTTGACGTTCCTCGGAACATGGTGGATTTTACGCCAAGGGTTGTTACCGTTACGTCGATTGACGGAGACGATGGAGCGCATTACGGAATCGGGCAAGTTAGAAACGATTGCCGTCGATGATGGAAAGGACGAGGTGACGACCTTATCACATGGATTCAATCATATGATTGAACGAGTCGAGGGAACGATGGAACAACAGCGACGTTTCGTCGCCGATGTTTCACATGAACTAAAAACACCGCTGACCGTTATCGAAGGATATGCGAAATTATTGCAACGTTGGGGACAAGAAGATGAGAGTGTACGCGCTGAGGCCATCGATCATATTTTGACCGAGTCGCGACAAATGCGAAACGACTTGATTGAACCGATGTTGGAATTAAATCGCTTCGCCTCACTTGAACAGGTCGACCAGGAAGACATCGACTTAGCCGAACTTGGGGAAGTGTTGACGGAAAGATTCTTACGCTCGCATGGTGTGCACGTTCCAATCAAAGCGGACGGCAGTTGGTACGGGCATCGTGAATCGCTACAACGTATTCTTGTCATCTTGATGGATAATAGTTTGAAATATGCAGAAGAGACGAGCCTCCACCTGACAAGCAATCGTGTCGAAGTGCGCGACAGGGGACCCATTCTAACAGAAGAGATAAGAGCTCGTCTGTTCGACCGATTTTATCGATTGGATGAAGCCAGAGATCGAAGCGGGAGTGGACTTGGGTTGGCGATTGCCAAAGAAGTCGCAGATTTGAATGGGTGGACAATCGGAAGCAAACCGAATGACCCTGACGGCAGTGTCTTTTTCCTCACTCGATGATGAATATTTCGTATTTTCTCATCAACTTCTAATGAAGCCTTAAATGCGTTCTCACGTACGAGGCTTATGATGAAAATAAGAAGAACATATCACGAGGAGGAAATGAACATGAAACGCATCGGCTGGATCATCGGAGCTTTACTTGGCGTCATGGCAATTGTAGGAATCGGATTTTATGTGAGTGGGAATCAGACGGACACAGTCATCGTCCCGCAAGCCATCAATCAAGCAAGTGACGACGCGTCACCCTCAGAAGATTCAAACGTCAACGCATCAGACGATTCATCATCTTCACGAGTAGAAGATGACTATGAACTATACGGCACACTTGTGAGTTTAACAAAAGAGGACGTCACAATCAGCTTCAATGGGAAAGAATCGACGTATCGCTTGGCACAAACGCATGAAATCGACGACGATACACCGCAAGTCGGTGACCGCGTGAAACTCGAATTGAATCGAAGCGATGAAGTGAAAGAAGTGGACCGTGAGAGCGGAGATGACGATGCATACATTACTGGAACGCTCGTCCAACTCACAGATCAAGAAGTCACGATTAACATCGATGGAACAGACGAAACGTATCCACTCGCTTCACGCTCTGAAATTGACGACGACACACCACGGGTCGGAGATCGCGTCAAACTTGAATTGAATCGAGATCAAGAAGTCATCGAAGTGGACAATGAATCTGAGGACGACCAATATGAGCAAGACGATTCCTCACAAGACGATTCCTCACAAGACGACTCATCTCAAGATGATTCTAGTGAAGATGAGCGCGAAAACGATTAATCAAGTGACGAAGAAGAACTAATCTTAACTGATTGGTTCTTTTTTATATGGAAATGCGTTTACGCAAAAGCCTATAAAGAATCGCTGGAAACGTAATAATTCTGAAATCATCACAAAAATAGGTTATATGTTATGATGTACAAGAAAAATTTAGGTGGTTTTCACCGAATTGGGAATGAGGGGAACATCAATGCGGACGTACTGGGGAATCTTACTCAGTTGTATCTTGTTGAGTGGATGTGGGGCCGAGACGTTAAACGCGATTGAATTACGTCCTCTGTCATCTTATCGAGTCGAACAAGACCCTGAGGTGACATTAACCGAACAAACAAAAGAGAAACTTCTTACATACTGTGAGCAACGACCGACCGACGTCTTACCGAAACGTAGGGCGAAGGTGGCGGAAGTGACATTTCGTCATCCTCTTTACGAAGCCCTTGGTTATAAAAATGTGAAATACTTTGCCGCGGGGGAAGAACGATATCTCACTTGTGCAAACAGCAACCAATTGATGGAGCGAACGTTTGCGATTGAACCGATTCAAGAATTCGAAGCACTCGACAAAGAACGGTTCATCGAGTCAGAGGTTGTCTCGACGATTGAATTCGATCGCGTCGAGGACATGAAAGAAATTACGAGCGCTTTTAAGATGAACGATACTCATGAAGCGGTGATTGCGGATTCGGCATTCCGCTACACGACCCCGGATACGGGTGCGCTTTACGTGACATTCGAGACAATTCGGAACGGACGAACGCTCGATCCGATTGTCGAACCGAGACTGTTCCCGTTTCAAAGTGGAGAAAATGAGGGCTATGTCTTTTTGACGAAACGGGCCGACAACCGAATCGCTCTTCAAATCGGGAAGGAACCATCGCTTAAACAACTTGTTCTTCCGAGTATGTACGAAGCACCGTATATGAAAGTCGATGCAAAAGAAGAGGAACTCTCTCTAGAAGGAAATCATCGAGAACTAATGAAGCGGATCATCCTATCCGAGCAACCGATTGAAGAAGATGTTTCTGAACAGACTTCACTTGCGCTATCTAAAACATATGGGACTGTTCTTGAGATTTGGGGACACGTTCGTCGACCTGTCCCGAACAAGATGTCGTCCCGACCAATCGATGACGAGATGCAACTCGCCGTCTTCGAATCAAAGCGTGATACAGTCTGGCTAGACGGACCAAAAACCCAAGAACTATTTGATGAATTGTCTCACGTTCCAATGCGCGAGAAGCCGACTGACGCGGTCAACGTTGGACAGTTACATTTGTACCAAGAATTAACCAAACAGTCGTTTGATGTATGGAAAACGGAAACCGAGCTCTACTTGATCGACCAAAAGACGTCACGGTCTTACGAACTTCCTGTGAACGACTATTTCCAAGCCAATTAACGTTCATGGCGTCTGACCTCTGAGAAAATAGAAGTTGGCTCTACCCATCTCAACAGAGTTAGGGTACAATGCTCGAGAGAGAATGAGAGAGGAGTGAAGCAAGATGGGAAAAGTACATGTTTATGACCATCCTTTGATTCAGCACAAAATGACGATTATGCGAAAAGTAGAGACGGGGACGAAGCAGTTCCGTGAACTCGTCGACGAAGTTTCTTCACTTATGGCATACGAAATCACGCGCAGCCTACCCCTAACAGACGTAGAAATTGAGACACCGGTCTCTGTTTCCACTCAAAAGATGATTGCCGGCAAGAAATTGGGAATCGTCCCTATTTTACGTGCAGGACTTGGTATGGTGGATGGGTTCCTCAAAATGATGCCGAACGTAAAAGTCGGCCATATCGGTCTCTATCGTGATCCGGAAACACTCGAGCCACACGAATACTACTTGAAGCTCCCAACAGACGTAACGGAACGCGACTTTATCGTCGTCGATCCGATGCTCGCTACGGGTGGTTCAGCCGCTGATGCCATCGCTGCTCTTAAAAAACACGGAGCGAAGTCAATTAAGTTGGCTTGTCTTTGCGCAGCACCAGAAGGCGTAGAACGTGTACAAGCAGAACATCCAGATGTAGAAATTTATCTTGCAGCACTCGATGAAAAATTAAATGATCACGGTTATATCGTTCCTGGACTTGGGGATGCGGGTGACCGTTTGTTTGGTACGAAGTAAGATTGAAGCGAGAATCGTCTATGCGATTTTCGCTTTTTTTTCATGATGTATCTCGAATAATATTTGTCATTTGAAGATGTCACAAAATAGACACAAAAGTGAACGGCAGAGAATCGATATGTGAGACGAATAAATGCTTTTCCTTCTTATTTAAATGGAATCGCGCAATTTTCCGTTTAGACGTGGCGTGAAAATGCGTCCAAAAAGAGCTTTGAGATTCCTCACAAAAAAATGGGCAAAATCGCTCGACATGGCAAAAACATCCTCGGTATACTGAAACAGGACGTTGAAAACGATTTCAAAATGAAGTCAACGACCGTTTCGTAACTCTTTGTGAACGTAAACGTTTACGGATTGAAATTTCCAAAACGTGGGGGTATAACTGAACTATTCTTCATCTGATTCCGTTTGTGAAATGTTATAAAGTCAACATTTTTATTTCAACGTTTCTTCACACTTTCTTTAAAAAGTGCATCGATCGTTTACTTTATGAAGTGCGTAAAACTATTGATACGACTTGATTTAAAGCGCTTTTATAATTGTGAAATTCATTGACTTCTTATGCCATTTCTATTACTCTGAACTTGTGTGACTTTTGATGGTCACGCGAGTGTGAATCTGTGAAGAACTGAGAAGCACACCATGTGTGAAAGGGGGACCAGGATGGCGAAAAAAGACAATCGTTACCTATCCTACGCCTCGCTCGCTTCACAAATTTCGACAGCACTTGCTGGACCGATCGTCATCGGTTATCTCGTCGGACAATACGGCGAAAGACGTGAATTTTGGGGCACGTTCGGTTGGAATGTGTCGATCATCCTCGGGCTCGTGCTCGGGATTACGGCGCTAGTTCTCACCCTTCGGAGTTTATTGACAGGAGAGGACGAATGAATACGATTCAAGCAGACAGAAAAGCACAGAAAGAACTGATGAAGCGTTATACGAAATGGTTTACCGTCTGGTTTGCGATTTTGCTAGTCGGCGCATTCATCATCCCGATGTATAAAGCCGTATTTCTCGGGTTGTTCATCGGCGGGGTCGGAAGTCTCATCATTCTACATATGCAGAATCGAAGCGTCATTCGCATGTATGACGTCATCGAGCATGGACGACGACCAAAGTCGCACGGGACCGTTTCAAGAATGGCGGTCGGTGCTTTAGCAGTGATAGTCGGTCTTCTCTATGAGGATCGGGTGTCCGTCATCGCGGTGGTAACTGGTCTAATCGCCGGCCACATCATACAATTTGGCGAGTTCACACTTGCCCAGCTCAGCAGGAAAAGAGGTGAATATTAATGGGTCATGAGTTTCCCACATATTCTCTGAACTTTGGGGACTATACGTTATACGGGAGCTGGACGAACGTCATTACAGTGCTAATAGCAGCGTTACTCGTCTTCGTGTTCGCACTCTGGGGGACAAGACGTTTGGCTATGAAGCCGACTGGCAAACAAAACTTCATGGAATTCTTCGCGGAGTTCGTGCGTGGAATCATCGCAAGTGCGATGGACTGGAAGACAGGAGGACGCTTTATCGGATTTGGGATGACGTTGATTTTGTTCATTCTCTTCTCAAACTTGATGGGTCTACCGTTTAACGTCATTTCCGGACACTATCTGTGGTTCAACTCACCGACGGCCGATCCTTACGTAACCTTGGCGTTGTCGACACTCGTCGTTGCAATGTCGCATTACTACGGAGTGAAGCTACACGGATTCAAGCACTATTCGGCGGAATTCGTGAAACCAGTCTGGTTCTTACTTCCGATCAAATTGATCGAGGAGTTTGCAAACACATTGACGCTCGGTTTGCGTCTATACGGTAACATTTTTGCCGGTGAAATCATGATTACCATCATCTTGGGACTCGCGATTACAGCCGAAGGAGCACTTAACCCGCTCGGCGCAATCTTTGCGGTCTTCCCAATGATTCTATGGCAAGGTTTCTCAATCTTTATCGGGGTTATCCAATCCTACATTTTCCTGACGCTTGCAATGGTGTACATCGGGCACAAAGCTTCGGCCGAACATTGATTCGGACATCTCGCCAAAGCGTTACAAACAAATTATTTACTTAACTTTTAGGAGGAATATACACAATGGAACAACTTAATCTTCTCGCAACAGCACTCGTTATCGGTCTTGGAGCACTCGCAGCTGGTATCGGTAACGGTTTGATCGTATACGGAACAGTACAAGGACAAGCACGTCAACCAGAACTCAAAAACGAACTTCGTCAAACAATGTTCATCGGTATCGGTTTGGTTGAGGCCCTCCCGATCATCGGTGTGGCTGTCGGTTTCCTTCTCCTCAACTCTTGATTCCGAGTTAACGAGAATAGCATGAGAGGGAGCACGTCTCCCTCACTTATTTAGTCAAGAGGAGGGTATGCATGGATACGATGATGATTGCAGCTGGTGGCGGCGGCGAAGGCCTCCGCATCCTAGATATGATCTTTACAATTTTCACATTCCTCGTACTCTTGGCCCTGTTGAAGAAATTTGCTTGGGGACCACTCCTTGGAATGATGAGACAGCGTGAAGAGTATGTAGCGAACGAGATTGAACTCGCTGAAAAGAGCCGCAAAGATGCGGAAAACTATGTCGTCGAACAACGTGATGCACTCAGTGCGGCACGTACAGAGTCGAAAGAAATGCTCGACGCAAGCCGTCGACAAGCAGAAGCAGAACAAGCACGCTTGGTGGAGCAGGCGCGTTTGGAAGCTGAACAAATTAAAATCGAGGCAGAGAAGGCGATTGAGCGTGAGCGCGAGCTTGCGAAACAATCACTTCAAACCGAAGTCGTCACACAGGCGCTTTCGGCAGCACGCCACGTCCTTCAATCAGACCTTAAAGGCGATGAAGCGAAACAACGTGCCCTCGTCACAGACTTCCTGTCTAAAGCGAAAGGTGCGAACTGATGAACGCATCACTAGCAAAACGCTATGCCAAAGCGCTCTTCGACTTAGCACGGGAACAAGGCACGCTCGACCAAGTCGAAGCGGAAGTGCGTCTGCTCGATGAAGTGCTCCACGCGACTCCTGAACTCATGGATCTCTTAACGAACCCTGCAGTCAGTGACAGCGAGCTTGCACAGCTTTTAAAAGACAGCTTTGGTGATATGACGGCGATTGTCGTGAACACACTTCTCGTCATGGTCGAAAACGACCGTGCGGCAGAGGTTCGCGCTTTGCCACGATACGTCCGCGACTACATCAACGACTACCGTGGGATTGCAGAGGGTATTGTCACAAGCGCCTACCCGTTGTCGGCAACAGACTTGAAAGACGTCGAACTCGTCTTCGGACAGAAGCTCGGGAAGACGCTCCAATTGAAGAACGTCGTCGATGAAGAAGTCATCGGTGGACTCCGTGTCCAAGTCGGATACACGACGTACGATGATACGATCGAAACGAAATTGACACGCCTCGAGCGTGAATTGTTGAATGCGTAAGAAATAGGGGTGAATTCAATGACAATCAAAGCTGAAGAAATTAGCGCCCTGCTAAAAGAACGAATCGCTTCGTACGGTTCTGAAATCGAAGTCAGCGAGACAGGTACAGTCATTCAAGTAGGTGACGGTATCGCTCGTGCACACGGACTCGATAACGTTATGGCGGGGGAACTCGTAGAGTTCTCTAACGGCGTAATGGGCTTGGCGCAAAACTTAGAAGAAGGTAACGTCGGGATTATCATCCTTGGCGATTACAAAGGTATTAAAGAAGGCGACTCTGTCAAACGTACAGGTCGCATCATGGAAGTTCCAGTCGGTGAGGCACTCCTCGGACGTGTCGTGAATCCGCTCGGACAACCAATCGATGGTCTTGGACCAATCGTGACTGACAACTATAACCCGATCGAGCGTAAAGCTTACGGCGTTATGGCGCGTAAATCGGTTCACGAACCACTTCAAACAGGAATTAAGGCGATTGACGCCCTCGTTCCAATCGGTCGTGGTCAGCGTGAGCTCATCATCGGTGACCGTCAAACAGGTAAAACATCTGTTGCCATCGATGCGATCATCAACCAAAAAGAAGAGAACATGATTTGTATCTACGTTGCAATCGGTCAGAAAGAATCGACTGTACGTGGCGTAGTAGAGACGCTTCGTCAAAACGGCGCGCTCGACTATACAATCGTCGTTTCGGCATCGGCATCACAGCCGGCACCACTTCTTTACCTCGCACCATTCGCAGGGGTATCGATGGGTGAGTACTTCATGGACCGCGGACAACACGTCCTCGTCGTTTATGATGACCTTTCGAAACAAGCGGCAGCTTATCGTGAGCTCTCGCTCCTTCTCCGCCGTCCTCCAGGCCGCGAAGCCTACCCAGGGGATGTCTTCTACCTCCACTCACGCCTTCTTGAGCGTGCAGCGAAGTTGAACGACGAACTCGGCGGTGGTTCATTGACAGCACTTCCGTTCATCGAGACACAAGCATCGGATATCTCAGCATATATCCCGACAAACGTTATCTCGATCACAGACGGTCAAATCTTCCTTCAATCGGACCTCTTCTTCTCTGGGGTACGCCCAGCGATCAACGCCGGTCTCTCGGTATCGCGTGTTGGTGGTTCGGCACAGGTGAAAGCGATGAAGAAAGTTGCTGGTACACTTCGTCTTGACCTCGCGTCATACCGTGAGCTCGAAGCGTTCGCTCAGTTCGGATCCGATCTCGACAAAGCGACACAATCGAAGTTGAACCGTGGTCAGCGTACAGTTGAAGTCTTGAAACAAGACTTGAACGCACCGCTTTCTGTAGACAAGCAAGTTATCATCATCTACGCACTCACGAAAGGTCATCTCGATGACATCCCAGTCACAGACATCCGTCGTTTCGAAACAGAAATGAACGCATGGCTCGACCAAAACCGTAAAGACCTCTGCCGTGAAATCCGTCAGACAGGAAACCTTCCTTCAGACGAGGCAATGGTCGACGCAATTACGGAATTCAAAAAGACGTTCTCGCCATCGGTTTAATCCGGTGACGAGCGTCTATTAAGGTGGTGAATCGAAATGGCATCATTACGTGAGATCCAGATGCGGATCACCTCGACCCAAAGCACGAAGCAAATCACGAAAGCGATGAACATGGTGTCGGCATCGAAGTTGAACCGGGCCCAAGGGAACAACGCCAACTTCAAGCCGTACATGGACAAGTTGCAAGAAGTCATCTCGTCGATCGCCGGTGGTACATCAGGCGCGACACACCCGATGCTTCAAGTACGTCCCGTCAAACGGACTGGTTACATCGTCATCACGTCAGACCGCGGACTCGCAGGTGGATATAACGCCAGCGTCTTGCGTGACGTGTACCGTGAACTGAAAGACAAGCACACATCAACAGATGAGTATCGTCTTTACGTAATCGGAAAAGTCGGTGTCCAGTTCTTCAAGTCACGCAACATCCCGGTGTATAGCGCGATGACAGGGCTAAACGACCAACCAACTTTTGTTGAAGTCGCAGAAATCGTCAAACAGACGGTTGGTGCCTTCAGCGAGAGCGAGATTGACGAATTGAAGCTTTGCTACAACTCGTTCATCTCGGTCATCAGCCAAGAAGTGAAGATTCAACAATTGCTCCCGCTTGGGGATATCGAACAGTCCGCATCCAATGTGATGTATGAATACGAACCAGAAGAAGAAACGATCTTAGCGGCGCTCCTCCCACGTTATGCGGAAGGACTCATCTACGGCGCATTGCTCGATGCGAAAGTATCGGAGCACGCAGCACGGATGACGGCGATGTCGAGTGCGACAGACAATGCGGATGAACTCATTCGCGGACTCAAGCTCAAATTCAACCGCGCGCGTCAAGCAGCGATCACACAAGAAATCACAGAGATTGTCGGAGGTGCGTCGGCGCTTGAATAAGCGCACGCTCTCTAGATTGTAGGAGGCTAACACGATGAACGAATACGGCATGAAAGGCCGCGTAGTCGCAGTCATGGGCCCAGTTATCGACGTTAAGTTCGACAACCACTTACCGAACATCTACAACGCTCTCAAAGTCACTCACGTGGCAGCGACAGCAGACGATGTTAGTGTCGACTTGACGCTCGAAGTAGCTGTTCACCTTGGTGACGACACGGTCCGTACGATTGCGATGGACTCAACTGACGGCGTTCGCCGCGGTATGGAAGTACTTGACTTAGGATCACCGATTTCGGTACCAGTTGGAGAAATGACACTTGGACGTGTCTTCAACGTTCTCGGTAACCCAATCGATGATAAAGAAGTGGCAGCTGACGTGCTTCGTGCACCGATTCACCGTCAAGCGCCAACATTTGACGAATTGTCAACGAAAGTTGAAATCCTTGAAACAGGGATTAAAGTCGTCGACCTTCTCGCACCATACATCAAAGGTGGTAAAATCGGCCTCTTCGGTGGTGCCGGTGTAGGGAAAACCGTCCTCATCCAGGAACTCATCAACAACATCGCGCAAGAGCACAGCGGGATTTCTGTATTCGCAGGAGTCGGTGAGCGTACGCGTGAAGGAAATGACTTGTTCCACGAGATGACGGACTCAGGCGTTATCAAACAAACAGCGATGGTATTCGGTCAGATGAACGAACCACCTGGCGCACGTCTCCGTGTTGCCTTGACTGGTTTGACAATGGCAGAATACTTCCGTGATGAGCAAGGACAAGACGTTCTTCTCTTCGTTGATAACATCTTCCGTTTCACACAAGCAGGTTCTGAGGTATCGGCCCTTCTCGGACGTATGCCATCGGCGGTAGGTTACCAGCCGACACTTGCTACTGAAATGGGTATGCTTCAAGAGCGAATCACATCGACTGCAAAAGGATCGGTAACTTCGATTCAAGCGGTTTATGTACCAGCCGATGACTATACGGACCCGGCTCCGGCAACAACATTCGCCCACCTTGATGCAACAACAAACCTTGAGCGTCGTCTCTCGGAGATGGGTATTTACCCAGCCGTTGACCCACTCGCATCGACTTCACGTGCCCTCTCTCCTGAAATCGTAGGGAAAGAGCATTATGAAATCGCGCGTAACGTTCAACAGACGCTTCAGCGCTATAAAGAACTTCAAGACATCATCGCAATCCTCGGGATGGACGAGTTGTCTGAAGACGACAAACTCACGGTTCACCGTGCACGTCGTATTCAGTTCTTCTTATCACAAAACTTCCACGTGGCTGAGCAGTTCACGGGCCAAAAAGGTTCGTACGTGCCAGTCAAAGAGACAGTACGCGGCTTCAAAGAGATCCTCGAAGGTAAACACGATGATCTTCCTGAAGATGCATTCCGTCTCGTTGGTCCAATCGAAGACGTCATCGAAAAAGCGAAGACGTTGGTCTAAGACCTACGCGGAAGGGGGAAACTAGACGATGAATACTGTTCACGTCAACGTCGTCACCCCGGATGGTGCAGCCTTTGAAGGGGACGCACGAATGGTCATCGCCAAATCGGTCACTGGTGAGCTCGGTATCTTACCGAAGCACATCCCGATGGTGACACCACTCGACGTCTCAGTTCTCAAACTGCGCCACGAAGATGGTGGACGCACGCTGATCGCAATCAGCGGCGGTTTCATGGAAGTTCGTCCCGATACGGTGACGATCTTAGCTGAAACAGCCGAAATGGCGGATAAGATCGACTATGACCGCGCTTCTGCGGCGAAAGTTCGGGCCGAGCGCCGTCTCCAAGACACGAAGCTCTCAGAACTCGAATTCCGTCGTGCGGAACTTGCGCTCAAAAAAGCGATCAACCGCTTGAGCATTCGCGATATGAAAGAATAACAATGACTCTCACACGAAAGTGTGGGAGTTTTTTTGTGTTTGATGGACAAGATAGGTCTTTCGTCACAAACCTAAATCATGGAAATAGTAAAAAATATAGAGAGGATGACCGATAATAAAAGTGGGAATGGATCGTAAAGGAGAGTAGGGAATGAAAGTTTACGTTGCGCGACAACCGATTTTTGACCAACAATTACGCGTTTGCGGCTACGAACTGTTGTATCGCCGCAGCGAAAATAACGTGTTCGAGAATGTCGATGATTCGTTAGCAACGGCTGACGTGATTCATAACGCTTATCTCGTCTTTAATTTTCGGGAATTAACAGAAGGGACGAGGGCATTCATCAATTTTCCACAGACGTTGATTGAAGGGGAAGTGCCATCGTTATTGCCTCGTCAATCACTCGTCGTGGAAGTGCTCGAGCACGTTGAACCGACCGAAAAAGTGTTAGAGTCTCTTCGTTCGCTCAGACGCCAAGGGTACACGATTGCACTCGATGATTTCGTGTTTGAAGAGAAGTATCGTCCATTAATCGGCTTGGCCGACATCATTAAAATCGATTATCAAGCCACACCGGTGGAGCAACAGCAGAAGCTAATCGATGCACTCGGTCACCGCGTCGAGTTTTTAGCGGAAAAAATTGAGACGCCTGCAGAGTATGAGATTGCGAAACGATTAGGATATAAGATGTTCCAAGGTTATTTTTTCAGCCGACCGATTGTCATACATGGAGCAGAGGTGCATCCGCTGCGCCACACGCTTATCGAGGTGTTGAAAGAACTAGATCGTCCAGAACCGAGTTTTCGTCGCATCTCAGCCCAAATCGAACGTAGTGTAGATTTATCCTATAAGATGCTTCGGTCGGTCAATACGGTGTATCAGAAAGGACGTCGAACGATTCAATCGATTGAGCAAGCTGTCGCACGAATCGGGCTCGATGAATTGAAGCGATGGTCTTATTTGATGTTACTTCGCGAGATGCAGACGTCCGAATCAAAGGAATTGATCAAACAGAGTGTCATTCGAGGAAAAATGATGGAATTGATTGCAGAGGATACGAGCAGTGATGTCTCTCCGTTTGATGCCTTCATCACGGGCATTTTCTCATCGCTCGACGTCATTCTCGATGAAGCGATGCAAACGTTGATCGCAGAGCTTCCTGTAGCGCCTCCTGTGAAGTCTGCGTTACTCGGAGAACCTAATGGGTTGCGGATGTTACTCGAGGATGTCATCGCCTATGAGCGGTTGACAATCCCTATTCATAACACAGATTCAGATTGGGCTCAATACTATGTCGAAGCGATTCGATGGTCACGTAGCCTTGACGAATCGAGTGAATAATGTTTGAAATATGTGAGGGGCGTCAATTACTGTAGTAAGACCTTACTGCGGATGACGTCCCTTTTGGTGTGTTTGTGGAGAAAGTGAGTTGGTCGAATGGTCTAAACCGCTCGAAGCTTGAGACACTGTGTCTTTTTTTCTCTAACATGACATGATATGATTGAAAATGGTACGAATTTTAGAAAAGAGGGGAATCGTCGATGGTGAATACCGTACTTTCGCTAGCGATTTATGTCATAGCGATTTACGTCGCTTGGTGGGCACTCTTACCCGTCAAATGGGACAAGTTGCTCAATCAGGTGAGGAGCCCGCAAGCAGCTGTCTTGCGCGTTCTCGTAGCGGTCGTCTTCGGTTCGTTGATTGCTCAGTTCTTTTTGGAGTATATCCGATTGGCACAAGAGCTCGCACCGATACAGTAGCCACAGAATATTTAATAAACTGTAATCCTGCTGTAACGACTCCTATATGTTTATCATGTAGGATAAATTCGTCTGACATGATGTTTTTTCATTCCGTTCGCATTTATTTATTACGTTTTTTATTTATGAATGAAAAACTCATCACGTTTTGAAAACCATTCTAATAATCGACATCATCACATCCGAGATTGGATATCGACGCACTATATAAAAAAACAATGAAGTTGGAGGACAAAGAGAGATATGAAGGATTTGATTGTAGTCCGTGGAGGACGTAAACTGTCAGGTACTGTGCGCGTTGAGGGAGCAAAGAACGCTGTACTCAAAACATTGGTTGCCACTCTGTTAGCTAGCGAAGGAAAGTCAATTTTACAAAACGTACCACGTCTTGCTGACGTGTACACGATTAATAAAGTACTTCGTCACCTCGGTGCAGAGGTGTCATTCAATGAAGAGAATAATGAAGTAACTGTCGATGCGTCGGGCGACATCAAAGATGAAGCACCGCTTGAGTACGTTCGTAAGATGCGTGCTTCAATCCTCGTCATGGGACCTCTTTTGGCTCGCCTCGGTCATGCGCGTGTCGCAATGCCGGGCGGATGTTCAATTGGCTCACGTCCAATTGACCTCCACTTAAAAGGATTCGAAGCGATGGGTGCGAAGACGGTCATCGGAAACGGATTCGTAGAAGCTTCTGTAGAAGGTCGTCTCCAAGGCGCAAAAATCTACTTGGACTTCCCATCAGTTGGTGCGACGGAGAACATCATGATGGCAGCTGTGCTTGCTGAAGGCACAACAATCATCGAGAACGTCGCGAAAGAGCCAGAAATCGTAGACCTTGCAAACTTCTTGAACGGAATGGGCGCACACGTACGTGGCGCAGGAACAGAAACGATTCGCATCGAAGGCGTGGAAACACTCCGTGGTGCAGAACATTCCATCATTCCTGACCGTATCGAAGCGGGAACATTCCTCGTCGCGGGTGCAATCACAGGAAGTGACATCGAAGTCATCGGTGCAGAGCGTGAACACCTTCGTCCACTCATTTCAAAAATGGAAGAGATGGGCGTACACTTCGAAGATACAGCGGAAGGCATGCGTGTCTCAGCGCCGGATCAGTTGAAGCCGGTTGATGTGAAGACGATGCCACACCCAGGATTCCCGACAGACATGCAGTCACAAATGATGGCTCTCGTCTTGAAAGCAGGCGGCACATCGGTCATCACGGAAACTGTGTTTGAGAATCGCTTCATGCACGTGGAAGAATTCCGCCGCATGAACGCAGATATTAAGATTGAAGGTCGTTCAGCAATCGTCAAAGGTGGCGTTCGCCTTCAAGGAGCGGAGGTCGTCGCAACTGACCTTCGTGCCGGAGCAGCACTTATTCTAGCGGGTCTCATCGCTGATGAAGAGACACGCGTTGGAGATTTATATCATATCGACCGTGGATACGTAGACTTCCACAAAAAACTTCAAGCACTCGGTGCAGATATCGAGCGCATTCAAGGAACTGTTGAAGTTACGAGTGAAATGGTTCAGAACTAAGAAACGAGCACGAATTAGAGAGCGAGGAGAGACTCTTCTCGCTCTTTTCAATGAAGAAATGAACGGAGGAACCTATACATCATGTTTTCAAAAGATATCGGGATTGATTTAGGGACAGCAAACGTTGTCATTCACGTAAAAGGGAAAGGAATCGTCTTAGACGAGCCTTCAGTCGTTGCGATGAAACGCTCTACAGGGAAAGTGCTAGCAGTCGGTTCAGAAGCGTATGAGATGGTTGGTCGTACACCTGGTGATATCGTGGCGATCCGTCCTCTTCGTGATGGAGTCATCGCCGATTTCGCCACCACAGAAGAAATGCTCCGTCACTTCATCGAGAAAATTCAAGTCCGTGGGTTCTTCGGAGGCATTCGCATGTTGATTTGTACACCTGCGAACGTGACACCGGTCGAAGCGAAAGCAATTCGTGAGGCTGCTGAAAAAGCAGGTGCGAAAGAAGTCTTCCTCGCCGTAGAACCAAAAGCTGCAGCTGTTGGTTCGGGCATGGACATTTGGAAGCCGGTCGGTCACATGATCATCGATATCGGTGGTGGGACGACCGACGTCGCCATTTTATCAATGGGAGACATCGTCTGCGGTGAAACCATCAAGATTGCAGGGGATCGCTTCGATACGGACATCCTTCGTGCTATCAAAGAGAAGCACAAGCTCATCATCGGTGAACGTACGGCTGAACAAATCAAGAAAGAGATTGCGACGGTCTTCCCAGGTGGACGTAACGAATCGATGGATATTCGCGGACGTGACATGGTACGTGGATTGCCACGTACGGTGACAATCACGTCAGAAGAACTTCGTGAAGCGATGGCCGAGTCAGCGAACGAAATCGTGGAAGCGACGAAACGTGTCCTTGAACAGACACCACCGGAGCTTGCGGCTGACATTATCGACCGTGGCATCATCATGACAGGTGGGGGATCACTCCTTCACGGCCTCGACCAACTCGTCGCCGAGCGTGTCATGCTTCCAGTCATGATGGCTGAAGAGCCGACGCTCAGTGTCGCGCACGGGACAGGAATCATGCTCGAGAACTTAGATCGATTGAAATAAACAAACAGGCGACCGTGCGCGGGCGCCTGTTTTTGTATGGACAGAAGTTCACTGCCAATCATTGGATATATAGGTATATAATGAAATCAACGATAATGGAGAGGGGAATCATGATGGCACCGATAAACTAACGAACGAAACAGAAAACATTAGAATCGGAGGACATCATGAACAAACCACTTACACTGATTACCGGAGTCAGTCGCGATCAAGGTATAGGGGCTGCCATCGCACGAAAATTGGCCTCTGAAGGGCATGACTTATATTTGACACATTGGAGTCCGTTTGACGCGACCGAAGGCGTCGGGGAAGAGACTGGATTCATTGAACGGTTGGTTGAAGAATTGACGATAAAAGGCGCTCGTGTCGAGCATGAGGCGTATGATTTAGCCTCGGGTGACGAAGTCGCACTACTCAATCGAATCGAAGCCAAACTTGGTGTAGCGAGTAGGCTGATTCATAACGCCACCTATGAGCGACATGTCAACACTGAAAACTTTACGACTGACATCTTGAGAAAACACTATATGGTGAACAACGAAGGGGCACTCGGCCTCACCTTTGCGTTTATCGAGCGTTATCAACAAGCGGGACATCAAGACGGACGCATCCTGTTTTTAGTATCGGGTGGAGCCGATGCGAATAACTTAGCGTATATCGCGACAAAAGGGGCACTGATCGCCATCACGCCTGCACTCGCGAACGGAGTAGGGAAGTATGGGATTGCGGTGAACGCACTCGACCCAGGACCGACAGACACGGGATGGATCAACGAGGAGCTTCGTCAGCACCTGCTCCCATTGTTCCCATACAATCGGGTGGGAGCACCTGAAGATACGGCCCGCTTCGTCGCTTTCTTGATGGGAAAAGACGGGGCATGGGTGAACGGACAGCATTTGCATGTGGATGGTGGGTTCACAGGGCGCTAATACACAAAAGCATCTCGCTTTTTACGCGAGATGCTTTTTCTTAGTGCCATGTATAGTCTTTATCGACAAGTAATCGATTTTTAAGTTCGGTCTTAGAAGTCGAAGGTTGTGCCGAATCAAGCCACTCATAGTAGTCACAAGCACACGATTCACCGAGTTCAATCGAGTAGCCGTTATTGATTGTCTTCACGGTGATATCGAGTTCATGCTCCGCTAACGTCTTTTTCAAGCGATAAATCGAATTATATACGTTGTGCAGGGCGCGTTGTGGCTCATCGATATCCGGGTACAGTGTTTCTGCGAGTACCCATTTATTGATAACCTGTTTGCGATGGTAGACCAAGTAGGCGAATAACTCCTCCGTTTTTTGTGTTGGCCACTTCACCAGATTCCCATCCTGTGTTCGTACTGAAAAACGATCGAGAAATTGAATGCGACAAGATCGGTGCGGATTTTTTTGCTGGATGGATTCGTAACGTTGCACAATTCGTGGAATGACACTATGAATCATCTGCTCCGTGATGGGCTTCAACAAGTAATGGGTCGCATGTAGGTTAAACGCTTCGACGGCATATTGTTGATGAGCGGTCGTGAAGACGACCTGCGTCCGTTCCGGAAGATAGGTCGCAAGCTCCAGTCCCGTCATTTCAGGCATTTCAATATCCAAGAAGACGAGGTCGACCGGATGTTCTTGAATAAATGTGAGGGCTTGAGTCGGACTTTGGAACGAACCGACCCATTCGAGAGACGGTTCCTCTTTCACAATCCGCTCCATCATCCCTAAAATATGATGTTCATCTTCAATTAAAATCGTACGCATTTATGTGATTCGTCCTTTCTTGTTTTGGGAGTCGCAAGTGAACGGTAGTCCCTCGTTTTAATGTAGAGGTTAAGTCAAACGTTGCACCCTGAAGGTGTTGAATCCGTCTTTTAATATTGCAAATTCCGATACCTGATGATTCATTCGACTCTTTCGATTCAAATCCGCTCCCAGTATCGCGAACACGGATATCAATCTTCCCGTTTTGTTCTTGAATGGAAATCATAAGTCTCTTTTGTCCGGGGTGCCGATAAAGACCATGACGAACTGCGTTTTCAACGAGTGGCTGAATCAGCAGTGATGGAATGGTGCAATCTAAAAGAGAGTCATCGATTTCCTTCACGACCTCGAACGAATCACGGAACCGAGTCTGTTCGATGGCGAGGTATGAGTCAATCATATCGACCTCTTGTCGAATGGAAATATCGTGATCCGTTCGACCATTTTCGAAAATAAAACGGACGTACGTACTTAAATGACTAAGCAGACGAGCGGCATCAGGTGGTGACGTATAGCAGAGTGCAATCACGTTCCCGAACGTATTGTAGAGGAAGTGTGGTTTGATTTGAGCGTTAAAGAACGACATCTCGTGTTGTGAGGCCAGTGCTTCGACTTGTTGCTTTTTCCTTTTATCCGTAGACAAATGGATTGGTAACAGAAGAAACATCAACAAGAAGTAAATAATCATAAACGTATTGGCGTACAACTGTTGATTGGACGACACGATAAACGTCGACATCATAATCCCAATATACCCGATGATCTGGGCGAGTGTGAACGTTAGTAATTCAAGCGTATTCATACTTTTGTGTTTTTCAAGAAGCCACCCAATGTTTAAGCCGACCCAGAAAAACGTAATGAACAACACAACGATCCATACAAAGTATTCGAACACGTTGTAAACAGAACCAGGCAGAACGATGGCTAAGGCGGTCAGACCATAAAGTGGGTATCTCAAAATCGCTAAGAACCGATCGAAGGAGACACGTTCTAAACATCTCGCAAATTCAATCAACATGATAATACTCAAGAGGGCCAAACCTAACGTCAACTTGTCACTATCCGAGATCCATACCCCGTCCCGAGACATAATGGAGAAGCTCGTTAAGAGGAAGAAGGCTGTCCCGTAACCATACAACCGTTCATTTCGATGGAATAAGTAAACGATGGCATAAAACATGGCAATCAGAAGTGAAATGAGCAACATGAAAAATTCATAGCCCGTGTAAGCATTTTGAGCCGTCATGATTTGATGTAACGGTCCGACCAATATACTTTCTTCGACGGGCAGAGAATTCCCTGCCTCAGATGTATGTTGAATCGTCAATCGGAACTCTCTCGTTTTATCGTTTAGTAACAAAAGTGAAGGTTGTTCACCTAAACGATTGTTGCCGATTCGTGTAGTGTCAACAGATGATCCATCAATCAAAATCGTAGAGGAGGAGAGCGATGCAGGAATGAGTAATGCGTACGTCCCTTCTGGAAGTGAGAGATCAATTTCATATGTGGATTCCTTGTAAGGTGTCGTAAATGGGATAGTTCGATAAGAGCGGCGATCGACGTTCGAGACAATCCCGGATTCGTAACGCCATGATCCATCGAGGCGGAGAATTTCTTCGTCGATAGAGGAAGAGAGAAGCGAGGCTTCACCTTGTTTCACGGTGACGATTGGATTGATTGACTGATGTCGAATCAATAAAGTGAGGCCGATGCCAATCAACATCACAAGGATGAAGATAAACGTCATTCGATTTCGAGTCATGCGCACATTCCCTTCATTCTTTGTGAGTTTCTTGTGAGGACACTACGTTATTCTTCCTATTAGGTGAATGGATTTTTGCAGTGACTCTCCGTCTCATCATCGTACCCGAACTTTTTTTGTTTGAACAGAAAAAGTCATTCACCGTACGAAATGAGGCATTCCAGGAGTAAAGGAAGAAGGCATTCCATGAAACGTTGGATTGAACAACGAATTAGTCGACAAGTGATGACCATTTTTTATATATTGATCGCCTTAGTGACGCTCACTTCGGTTGGGACTTATTTTTACACACAACAATCGATTCAACAGACGACCGTTCAATTGGAACGGATCAGTGAGCAACGCGCACGGGCAACAGATTTATTTGAAACGTGGCAATCGATGCAATACGAGTTGCGAGGCCATGTATTGCTTGGGGAAAACGCCCTTTTAGAGGAAGTACGAACGGCTCAGGGGAACATCGATGAGCAAACGACCTGGTTCGAAGAACAGGCAAACAATGAAGAAGAAGCACAGTTCGCAGAAGATGCAAGACTCCTCTTTTCGATTTATACGACACGCGTCATGCCGGCGCTTGAGCAGTATGTGATTGCAAAGCAAGCAGGGGAAATAGACGAATCCTTCCTGCAAATGCGTACGGTCGGGCAATTCATGCCGAAAAATGAAACGTCGACCCAGACGCGATTTAAACTCAACTCAAGTAGTGCCGCGGATATGAGTGCAAGTATCGTCGATATGGAGTCGGTCTTTACCGATTATCGGGCGAATCTTGATTTTCAGGAAAGTGAATTACGCAACGCACTCTCGAAACAGTTAGTGAAAGCACAGTGGATGTGGCTCTTGATCTTACTCGGGGCGCTCTTCTTGTTGTTCGTCGGTCTACAACCGTATATTTTACGGCTGACGAATCAGTTGCAGACGCTCATGGTCAACAGTGAGCGACTCGCGACGAATCCAAGTGCGACCCTTATTCCAATCAAACCGCTTCAAAATGAGGTTGGACAATTATCTAAGTCGTTCAATGAGATGGCAACCTCGCTACGCACTCAACAAGACCAAGTCGACCTAGAGCGTGAAAAGACGGCTCGGATTCTGCACACGATGCGTGACTCGATTGTGTATACGGAACTCAAGACGAATGAACGGTTTGCGAATAGCGCGCTCTTTGATTTGTATGAACATCCGATTCCATCAACGGAGCGGGGCAGCCTCTATCCGATTGCGATGTACTACCCGATGTTCATGAATCAGATCGATGACAAAGAAGGGCTGAACCAATTCACAAGACGGGCCAAAGAAGAAGGCATGTTCGATGAGACGTTCACGTACACGATGCAAGAAGGTCAGAAGACGATTCGAATGTATGCCGAACCGATTGATTTGCAGAATGAACGAGTCGGAGTCATCTTCGTATCACGAGATATTACCCAGGAAACAGAGATCAATCAAATGAAGACCGAGCTGGTCGCTACCGTATCCCATGAGTTGCGAACGCCACTCACGTCGATTCTCGGATTTTCAGAGCTCCTGAAGAGTCGTCAGCTAGATGAGACGAAACGAGAGCGTTACTTGGAAATGATTGCGAGTGAAACGAAACGTCTCGAACGTCTCGTAAGCGATCTGTTAGACGTTCAAAAAATGGAGGCGGGCATGGGGACGCCTGAGTTTAAAGTTGAGAGTTTATACGACTTACTATCTGACTTACTCGAGATTCATGCAGGGTCAACCGAACAGCATCTCTTCCACTTTGACTGTGATGAAACGCTCTTTGTCGCAGGGGATCCGGCACAGCTACGGCAAGTGTTCTCCAACATCTTGAACAATGCCATCAAATATTCTCCGGACGGCGGAAATGTGACGGTCGATGTGACGTGTGAAGAGGACACGATTCAAATCGCGATTACCGATGAAGGTCTTGGGCTTTCTGAAGAAGACATGACTCGAATCTTCGATAAATTTTATCGGTCCGCATCGGAAGCGAGTAAGCGAATCGGTGGAACCGGCTTAGGGCTGGCCATCTGTAAAGAAATCGTCCAATTGCATGGTGGTACGATTGGTGTGCGCTCTCAACTTGGAGAAGGAACGACGATGATTGTCGAGTTACCGATGGTCGATCATGTTAACGAAGAAAGTTCATCCTAAATCGTAGGATGAACTTTTTTTGAAAAAACGGTGAATGCAACGCTCGTTTGGTACGATATATAGAGTGAATCATGTTATAGGATGAAAGGAAGACGACTATGCTACGCGGATTATATACAGCGGCAGGCGCAATGAATGCCCTTCAGCGCCAACAAGAAATTTTAAGCAATAATCTCGGTAACGTCAGAACACCTGGCTTCAAGGCGTCTGATGGCGTCGTCCGATCGTTTCCGGAGATGTTGCTCGCACAGGTCAGCAATTCCGATAATGGGAAGTCGCGCGTGAACGGCGAAGTGGGTACCCTTTCAATGGGCGTCTATCTTCAAGAGACGATGCCACGTTTTTCAGCGGGGAGTATCACAGAATCGGGAAGTCCAACAGATCTTTATTTGAAGGCTCCTACTGATTTTACGGGTGCGCCGATGTTCGCGGTCGAACAGGCAGGCGAGACGTTGTATTCGACGAACGGACGTTTCTCGATCGATGAGGCGTTATTCCTTCGTTCGGCAGACGGTGGCTATGTTCTCTCAGATGAAGGAGAGCGCATCCAGCTCCCATCGAGCGAGTTTCAGGTAGGCAAAGATGGTGTCATCACGTCACTCGGTCAAAACGTGGCGACACTCGGTGCCTATCAAATCGATGATTTGACGACGCTCGAGCAAGTGGGGAACGATTGGCGCGTGACAGGTGACGCACCTGCACCGGCACAAGTAGATGTGTTACAGGGCTTCATCGAAGAAGCGAACGTCAACCTCGATCAGACGATGGCCGATCTCATGATGACGTATCGTCAATTCGAAGCGAACCAAAAAGTCGTCCAAGCGTATGATAAAAGTGCCGAGCGAGCTATCGAAATCGCTCGCGTTCGTTAAGGAGGAACACCATGCAGTCCATTTATAACTCGATCAACTCCCTGTCCCAACTTCAACGTCAGTTAGATGTGACAGGTCATAACATCGCGAACGTCGATACGGTCGGCTTCAAACGTCAGCAAGGACACTTCGCATCATTGTTATCGCAAGCGTATGACAACCAGCCGCGTCCTGAATTTGAAGTCGGGAGGGACACACCGAACGGAATTCGCATCGGGGTCGGTGGCCACGTCGCTGATATCACGCAACAATTCAATATCGGACAAGTACGCATGACAGATCGCGGTCTTGACGTCTTCTTGAAGGCGAGCCGTCAGTTCTTCGTCGTGGACACGCCGAACGGTGTCGGGGTGACACGTAGCGGGAACATGCAACTGTCTGTCGGTGATGAGACGACACTCGTCGATGTGAACGGAAACCCACTTCTCGGCGATGATGGCAATGCAATCACGATGCCGAATGAGGCGACGAAGCATCGCATTCGTCAGGACGGTGTGGTCGTGGCGAGCGTGAACGGTGTTGAACAGGAATTTGGACGACTCGATATCGTGGAAGTCCGAAACACGTCTGAACTGCGTCCGCTCGGCGATAACGTCTTCGCAGCCGATCTCGAGACCGAAGTCGATCGTCCGCTCGGTAACTTATTGATGGAAGGGACGCTCGAGTCCTCAAACGTCGATTTGACGAAAGAAATGACGGATATGACCATTACGCAGCGTGCGTATCAAATGAACTCTCGTGCCCTTTCGATGAGTGATCAAATGATGGGGCTTGTCACAGCACTACGACCTTAAGGCTTTACCGCTTCTCCGTGGGAGAGGCGGTTTTTGCTATAGAAAAAGGAGGACAGACAGATGCGAATCGTCGTCGCCATGGATTCATTCAAAGGCTCGCTATCTAGCATGGAGGCGAATCAAGCCGTACATCGTGCGTTAGAGGGACACGACGTGATCACTATCTCAATTTCGGACGGAGGGGAAGGGTTTCTCGATGCGTGGCTTGCGACACACGTGGATGCGGCGGTGGTAGAAGAATCTGTTCAGTGTCTGGATGGGACAAAGCGTATCGCTCGGTTTGGGTTCGAGCCGTCGACGAAACATGCAGTCATTGAAGTAGCAGAAACGACTGGATTGACCCTCCTCACGCACGTCGATCCGTGGCGCTATAGTTCGATTGGGGTCGGAGAACAGATCATCCAAGCGCTAGATTATGGTGCGACTTGTATCACCGTCGGACTTGGCGGGAGCGGGACAATCGATGGTGGGAAAGGGATGCTTGAAGCGCTAGGCGCTCGTTTCCTAAATGTGAACGGTACTGTATTACCGTCAATTCCACATCAGCTTGCGGACGTCGTATCCATCGATTGGTCTGGGCTCGATCGGAGAGTGCGCGACGTTGAATGGAGGATGGCCTCTGATGTCCATAACCCGTTGACGGGAGAACGAGGGGCCGCGCATGTGTTCGGCCCTCAAAAAGGGTTGGCGACGGATGACGTGGTGCGTTATGATCAGCTCCTCGACGTTTACGCAAGCTGTTTTGATCAGGACATGAGGACATTTGACGGAGCCGGAGCGGCAGGCGGCATCGGATTTGCACTCTTGCAGCTTGGGACGAGCTATGTGAGTGGCATCGAAGAAGTCGTCCGTTGGTCAAGGTTCGAAGAGCACGTGAAGGGAGCAGATTGGCTCATCACGGGAGAGGGGAAGTTTGATGCACAAAGTTTAGAGGGGAAGGCACCTTATGGATTGGCGCGTCTTGCCCACACATACGGTGTACCGACGCTCGTGTTCGCCGGACAATCTGACTTGACCGCTCATGTGGAGTCTGGGATTGTCGCCGTCTTTCCGATCGTGTCACGCATCATGACACTAGAAGAAGCGATTTGGGAAGCCGCCCCGTTACTGACAAATGCGGTCCAACGGGTTCGCCATGTTATCGAAGAAGCGCTTTGACGATCGTCAAAGCGCTTTTTGCTTGTTACGGACGTTCTTTTAATAAGTCACGAATCTCGGTCAACAACTGCTCTTCTTTCGTAGGAGTCGGCGCGGCGGCCTCTTCGACTTCCTTCTCACGTTGTAGACGGTTGATGATTTTTACAATAAGGAAGAGTGCGAAAGCGATCAAGATGAAGGATACAATCTGTTGAATGAAGTTCCCGTATAAGACGTCCACTCCAAGCACGCTCGCTTTTAAGTTAGAAAAATCGATTCCTCCGATCATAATTCCGAGAAGCGGCATAAAAATATCGTTGACGAGCGAGTTCACGATGGCCGTGAACGCCGCACCGAGTACGACAGCGATTGCGAGATCGATGACGTTCCCGCGCATCGCGAACTTTTTAAATTCCTTTAACATAAATGAACCTCCTGACGTTGAATAGCATAAGCGTAGCATATTTTGGAGGAAGACAGAAAATCGTTCAGCTTCTGTCAGGGAAGGATGCTTGTTCGACATTTGTGCATAGGGTACACTAAAAAGGTAGCAATTTACGCATTTTAATACCAGGTACTAATATGATATAATCATTTTAGCTGAAAGGATGGTTGAACGTGGCGAACGATGAACAAACGAGTTCGGAAGAACAAAAGGGTTCACCAGAACAAGAGACGGAGCAGAAAAAGCGATCACGATTATCGAATCATCGTCGATTCCCGATTTTACTGCGTGTACTTGTCGTTTTAGTGTTGGCGATCGCGATGCTCGCCCTCGGAGCGATCATTGGATATAGCGTCATTGGCGGAGGAGAATGGAAAGATGTGTTTGACATCGAGACGTGGCGCCATATCACCGATTTTTGGCTAACCTCTTAAAGGCGGTGGATGGATGTATACAATTGAACAAATTAAAGAAGTAATCCCACACAGATACCCGTTTCTGTTAATTGATCGAATTCTCGAAGTCGAGGAAAAGAAGCGTGCTGTCGGATTAAAAAATGTCACGGCGAACGAAGAGTTCTTTAACGGGCATTTCCCAGACTATAACGTCATGCCAGGCGTCTTAATTGTCGAGGCACTCGCACAAGTCGGTGCTTTCGCGATGTTGAAAGACGAATCGAATCGAGGCAAGCTCGCCTTTTTCGCAGGGATTGACAACTGTCGTTTCAAACGACAAGTCGTCCCGGGTGATCAGCTTCGCCTTGAGGTAGAAATCATGAAAATTCGTGGGCCAATCGGTAAAGGACGTGCCGTGGCCACGGTCGATGGAGAAGTTGCTTGTGAAGCAGAACTCACTTTCGCCTTGAAGTAAGGAGAAATGGGATGCGTGCTTTAGTAATTGTTTTACTAGTAGGCTTAATGACGATTGTGGGCTGTCAGCAACTGCAAACAGAAGAGTCGAACGAAGAGAACATTGTGTACGAACAGGACGTGAATGAGGCGATGATTGAGAAGCGTGCGGGTCAATCTGATGCGATTGCCGTTTCGCTCGAGCGGACGAACAATACGACGATGCTCTTCACAATTCGTATGCTTGAAAATCGGCGCCTCGACCCGACGACAGTCATGAGTTATGAGGTCGACGGTGAGCGGATCGCCATTCCGTTCGGCGAACTGATTGCAGAACGGGAAGAAGACATTCGGACGTATGAATATCAGACCGACGTCGACCCTGATCTTTTCGTATCGGATACACTTCCGCTCTTTCATTTAGTAGAAGAAGGCGAGACAGAAGTCACGATTCCGCTTGAAGTCGTCGATTCGACAAATCTTGAATAAAAACAGACGATTTTGTCGAAAATCGTCTGTTTTTTTGTTGAGATTGATACATTTTGTCCGATACAAAGAGTAAGGACAGAATGGAGGAAATCGAGATGAAACAGAAATCACAGTCGTTACAGACACGCATTTTAGCAGCGATGCTAGTCTTCGTCACCTTGCTCATCGTTTCGTTCGGGGCGGTGCAGTACTTCAGTACGAAGCATTCCGTACTCAGCACGTTGCATGCGACGATGATTGAAGACGGTGAACGGATTAGCGAGACGTTAGATGCGGATACATATGCGTCTTTCATGGCCAATCCGTCAAAAAACGAGCAGTATGAACAGTTGCGAGAATATCTCGATACATATCGCCAACAAATCGGGGCCATGTATGTGTACACGATTGCTACGGAGGGCGAAGAAGTTCAAATTATCGTCGATGGCTTGAGTCAGGCGGATGCGGCCGATATCGGCACACCGACTACGGCGATGACGTATGAAGGGGCAATGGATGCATTTGAAGGTGAGACCGTCACAACAAACGTGATTGACGATCCCGATTACGGGAAGTATGTGACGGTACTCGTTCCAATCAAACAAGGTAGCGAGGTTATCGGAGTACTCGGGGTTGATAAGGCAGCAACAGAAGTCGAGGCAATCACGGGAGATGTGTTAACCGAAAGCTTGCCGCCAATCCTAATCGGACTTCTCGTCTTACTCGTCGTTGCAGCCGTCATTATTTGGCGGTACCTTGGCTGGAAGTTACGACCGCTCCAAGCACTAGAGCGCGTCGCGACATCGATTGCAGAAGGAGACTTGGCGACGGCATCGAAGGATGTAGAAAAGATTCAATTGAAATCGAATGATGAGATCAAGCGTCTGACGGTATCAATGGATAAGATGACCCATATGTTAAAAGATCTCATCTCTGGTATCCAAACGTCGGCGCAGACGGTCCGGGATGAGAGCGGGAACGTCTCGAGCATCTCGGAAGAAGTGAATGACGCCTCTCGTCAAATCGCCTATACGATGGAAGAGATTGCGAGCGGTGTCGAAAATCAAAGTGTGTTGACGATGCGTCTGTATGGTCATATGAATGAATTCTCGACACTCGTCGAGCAAACGACGTCAGATGGAAATCAAGTGAGCGAACAAGCAGAAGTCGTCAGTCGGGTGACAATGGATGGGCTTCGCTACATGGAGAGCGCGGTCAGTCAGATGACACACATCCATGAACAAGTGAAGACGTCGCAAGGACAAGTTCGTGATTTTGAACAACAAGCGGATGAAGTGACGGAGCTCGTCACGATGATTCGTCAAATCTCACAACAGACGAATTTACTCGCATTGAACGCAGCCATCGAAGCGGCACGTGCGGGTGAGCATGGAAAAGGATTTGCGGTCGTCGCCTCGGAGATTCGGAAGTTGTCGGACAGTGTCGCAGAATCGGTCAGGGAGATTTCGGAAATTGTCGGAAGCGTCAAACAAAATTCGATCGCACTCGGTCAGACGTTCACGGAAAGCATGACGGCGGCCGAGGAAGGAAAAGAAACGCTCGAATCGACGAAGCGTGCCTTCACGGAAATCGAACAGAGTGTCCGGCATATGCAGCAGTTGACTCATTCGATGCGTGGGCAACTCGATCGGGTGAAGACGAACCAAGACCATATCCAACACGGTCTATCCGAGATTGCTTCTATCTCTGAAGAGAGCACGGCTGGAAACGAGGAAGTGGCCGCTTCAACAGAACAGATGTCAGCGACGAGTGAGACGATGAACCGTCTCGTCAAGGACTTGTCGACGACAGCCGAATCGATGCAACAGATGAGCCGACAGTTCAAGTTGTAAGCAGTCTCACATCAGACAGACCTCTCGCGTGTCCGCTATAATGGGCGCAAGGGAGGTTTTTTCATGCAACAATTCTCTAGTGAACTGACACAATTTCGCGGAAATCATTATGACTTCGGTCGATTTCAAGGGAAATATATAAAACGAAGTCAACTGCTTGAGAATCGGACGGACCAATGGAAGCTACGCGCCCCCCGTTTTGAGATTGACGCGGCAGAGGCGAAGGCTGCCTTTGATGCGGTGGCTCCGAAGATTTGGGAGGAGTTGATCGGGCTTCAAGACGAGCTCAAACTGTCCCTCAATGATACGTTGCTCCATTTCGGACATTTCCGCGTCAATAATCCAATCAGTGGCTGCTCGATTCTGACCGGCGACAACTTCCTCGTCCGGAACTATGACTATCATCCGATGACGTATGACGGACGCTACAACGTCTTTCAACCGGACGACGGGTATGCCTTTATCGGACCGGTGTCTCGTGTCACGGGGCGCATGGACGGGATGAACGAGAAAGGTCTCGCGATGGGATACAACTTCATCAATCGTCGTCGACCGGGGGACGGGTTCGTCTGTCAAATGATTGGACGCATCATTCTTGAGACGTGTGCGACGGTAGAAGAAGCGGTCGATTTATTAAAAGAGATTCCGCATCGTGGCTCCTTCACGTACGTCGTCCACGACAAGTCGTCGAAGACACGCGTGATTGAGGCGACACCGCGGGATATTCAAGTGCGGGAGTCGAATATATGTACGAACCATTTCGAACTGTTGCAACACGAGAATCGTTACCATCTTGATGATTCCACCCGTCGCATGATGGAGATCAAAGTGGTGCAACATTTGATTCAAGACGCGGAGAGCGCGTTTCGTCTCATGAACGATACCGACAAGGGCGTCTTCTCGGAACTATACAAGAGCTGGGCGGGAACGATTCATACGGCTGCCTATTTCCCAGAAACGCTCGAGACATGGTTCGCGCTCGGTGGAGACCGCGATCCGGTCATCTTTGATTTCCAAAAATGGCTCGATGGGGAAGACTTTGACTTGCACGCACTTGACGGTGAACTCGCGACCGATATCGAGTTTGCGAACACTGTCCAACTTTGGCGCTGACGTTTGTCAGTGCTTTTTTTGTAGAAACGGGAATACACATAACAGGAGGGATGAAAGATGAAACGATTTGGCATCATACTCATTATGCTCACACTCGTTACACTACTCGGTGGGTGTGTGCCTGGCGACGGGACGTATACGACGGACCCGGCAGGCTTTTTCTGGGGCATCTGGCACGGATGGATTGCACCGATCTCACTCATTTTAGGGTTATTCAATGATACGTATCGGGTGTACGAAGTGAACAACACCGGCTGGTTTTACGATCTAGGATTTTATATCGCTGTTATCAGTGGATTTGGAGGATTGACGTTGACGCGGAAGAGTCGGGGATAGATTACTACCCCGACTTTCTACCATTTATCGCAACCGTACGATAGTCACGGGAGTCGGGACCGCACCGCACGGACACTTCCTGAAAGCCGAGTTTCGTCGCCTCAGGGATGAATTGTTCATTGATCAAGTCAGTAATCCCGTTCCACTGCATATCGCCTTTCCCATCGCAATAGGTAATCACAAACGTGCCGTTCGGTTTCAAGACACGTTCGATTTCAGATAGGACAGTCGCCACATCTTGCCAAAAATACAGTGTGTGAACGCTGAACACGTGATCAATGGATGTGTCGTCGATCTTGAGCTGATGCACGTCTCCTTGCATCAGGTGAGCCCGTCCAGTTCGAATGGACGTGGCATTACGTTTTTCGGCAGAAGCAAGAACGGTCTTCGAACGGTCGAGACCAATCACGGTCACATCTTCACGCTGTTGAAGGATGGTCGCTAGCGCATCACCCGCCCCGCATCCGAGTTCAAGCACGGTCGCATTTGGATGCATATGTAGTTGATTGATTGTCCATTCGACTTCGATTCGATGTTGGCGCACCATCTTTTCCCCGATATATTTTCCGACAGGACCGCGTGGGTTTTTATATTGACTGTCCACCCAGTTTTTGAACACTTGTGGGAGCATACTGTCACCTCACTTTGAAAGTAGCTCGATTGTAGCACATTGATGAGACAAAGGAGTCAACAACATGCGTTCATTTTGGATACTTGGCAATCAACTCTCACATGAACTCGAGATGTTGAAGCAGATGAAAGAAGATGACGTCATCGTCATGATCGAGGCGACGTCTCGCGCGACGTGGCGTCCGTATCATAAACAAAAGCTCGTCCTCATTTTCTCGGCGATGCGACACTTTGCCGAAGAGTTGCGCGACAAAGGGTATACCGTCGATTATCAGGAGGCGGATTCGTTCCAAGACGCGTGGGATGAACATTTTAAACAGTATCAACCGGACGAGATTCATGTCACCGCCGTCACGGATGAACCGATGGCTAAAAAGCTGAAACAGTTCGGCAAAAAACATAAGCTTGTCGAACATGCAGATGTTCCGCTCTTTTACTTATCGAAAGAAGAAGCGACAGAAACACTCGGAGACGAACCGTGGCGGATGGACCGGTTTTATCGCCACATGCGGAAGCGGTTCGATGTCTTGCTCGAAGACGGGAAGCCTCGCGGAGGGAAATGGTCGTTTGATGCGGAGAATCGAAAGCCACCGAAAAAAGGATTATCGTTCCCGTCCGCCATTCATTTTCGACCGGATGCCATCACGAAAGACGTCATCGAAAAGGTCGAGTCGACGTTCTCAGACCACCCAGGGGAGGTGACTCCGTTTCACTGGCCAGTCACACACACCGAGGCGAGACGTGCGCTCAAGCGATTCGTGGAAGAACGACTCGAGACGTTCGGTCCGTATCAAGATGCAATGGTGACGGATGAACCCGAGATGTCACACAGTCTGTTGTCGGCTGCCATCAACATCGGTCTGTTGACGCCACATGAAGTGGTCGAGGCGGCGTGTCAGGCGGATGCCCCATTGTCATCGATCGAAGGATTCGTCCGTCAAATTCTTGGATGGCGGGAATATATGCGCGCCGTCTATCTCGCTGTCATGCCGGGGTATGAAGAGGTGAACACGTTCAAGCACGAGCGCGACTTACCATCCTTCTTCTGGGACGCGAAGACGGATTTGAACTGCCTGCATCAAAGTCTGAAGCCGGTCGTGGCGCATGCGCACAACCATCACATCCAGCGACTGATGGTGCTTGGAAATTATGCGACGCTGTTTGAAATCAATCCAAAACAGACGAGCGACTGGTTCAATGAGATGTATATCGACGCTTACGATTGGGTCGTCTTACCGAACGTGCTCGGAATGGCACTCCATGCAGATGGCGGGAAGCTCGCCACGAAACCGTATGTCGCCTCCGGAAAATATATCGACCGGATGAGTGACTATTGTCGAGATTGCCCATATAATCCGAAACACACGACCGAAGAGGATGCTTGTCCGTTCAACGCCCTTTACTGGCGGTTCATCGATCGTCACGAGGAACGCTTCTCGAAAAATCAACGGATGAAGATGATGGTCCGCAATTGGCAAGGACGGGACGATGACGTGAAAGCAGACATTTTAGCGAAAGCCGAACAGACGTTGACCGATTCCCCGTGAATCGGTTTTTTTACGTTGTCTTCATGAAACTTAGCGATTCCTTTATCGTAGCTTTACAATCGTTCGCTACGATAGGAGCTGTGAGACCCCCTCACTTCCAAGTGAATAATTACCGGTAGAACCTTTGAGAGACCAACAGAAGCCCGTACGTCCATGACGTGTCGTTTCTGTTGGTCCTTTTTTTCAAGAAAGGATGATTCAAGTGAATGAAGCGATTGCACGAATCGGGCAGGACCGGATGATTGCCTCGATCAAGAGTCCAAAACAAATCGAAGCGTTTTTGCAGACAGATGTGACGACGACGTTCCTCATGATGGGGACGCTCAGCACGCTCGACCGCTATGTGGCGCATTTGAAACGAGAGAACCGAACGGTCTTCCTCCACGCCGAGCGAATCAACGGGATCAGTCTCGACCGGGATGGCATCGATTATCTCGCCAAACGCGTAGGAGCAGACGGGATTGTCACGACGAAGGCATCGGTTCTACAGCACGCGAAACGGGCAGGGCTCTTGACGGTCCAACGCTTGTTCCTCGTCGACTCAGACGCGGTCACGAGCGGCCTCAAACTCGCAGAGGCCCAGCAACCGGATGCGATTGAACTCATGCCCGGATTGATTCCAAGTGTCGTCGAAAAGATTTCCCAGGATGTCTCGTTCCCGATTGTGACGGGTGGCATGATTCGGCAACCGATTGATGTACATCGCGCCCTCGACCATGGGGCATTCGCGGTATCGACCGGGGATGAACGACTTTGGAAAGTCCAAAGTCAGAAGGAGGAAATGGCATGAAAACGATTCAACTACAACAACTGACGAAATCATTCGGGGAGACGGAAGTCATTCGGGGCATCGACGTGACGATCGAAGCGGGAGAATTCTTTGCGCTCGTCGGACCGTCCGGGTGTGGCAAGAGTACGATGCTTCGCATGATCGCCGGGCTCGAATCGATCACGAGCGGAACACTTCGCATCGACGGGGTGGCGGCAAACGGGATGAAGCCGAGCGAGCGTCACTTATCGATGGTCTTCCAAAACTATGCGCTCTATCCACATATGACGGTCGAGAAAAATATCACGTTCGGATTACATACGAAAGGACTGACGAAATTGGAGCAGCGAGAGCGTTGCCTCATGGCGGCCGACACGCTCGGACTTACCGATTATTTGAAACGGAAGCCGCGTGAACTCTCAGGTGGTCAAAGACAACGCGTCGCCTTGGCACGCGCTATCGTGACCGAGGCACCGATTTGCCTCATGGATGAGCCGCTCTCGAACTTAGACGCAAAACTACGGGCGAAGATGCGATCGGAGATTCGTCAGTTGCAGCGGAAACTCGGGCTGACAATGATTTACGTCACACATGACCAAGTCGAGGCGATGACGATGGCGGACCGCATCATGCTTCTCAACGAAGGGGAAGTACAACAAGTCGGGAAACCGCTCGACCTGTACAACAAGCCGGCGAACACGTTCGTCGCCTCATTCATCGGGTCGCCTCCGATGAACTTAGCCGAAGTCACACGACAAGAAAAAGGGTGGATGGCGTCGGACGGACGCATGTTTCATCCGAACGCGATGACAGACGTTTCAGCGGCAACACTTGGCGTCCGTCCAGAACAAATCAAACCGGCAAATGAGGACGTGACGTTTTATGCGGAGTTGAAGAACATCGAAGTACTCGGGACCGAGACGATTCTCGCATTCGATGTCGGTGGGAATGAATGGCTAGCCAAGTGGCCGGGACAATGGCCACTCAACGTCGGCGAAAAAGTGGCGTGCTACGTGGAACCGAAACAGATGTCGCTATTCGATGCGGATGGGCAACGCATCGAGCCGAAGCACCCGAAACTGTTTGAGGCGCTGGAGGTGTTCCAATGACGATCGCCTTACCGAGGGAGAAAGTCCGCGCGAGACTGTCGGACGCGGCGAGTGGACTGTTGTACTTGTCCCCGTCGATCATCTTGTTTGGTGTCTTTCTCGTCTATCCACTCCTCCGGACGATGTATTTAAGCTTCTTTCGAACGGATACACAAGGAACGCCACTTGAATTTGTCGGAATCGGTCATTACAGCAACCTGTTCACGAGCGTGGCGTTTTGGCAAAGCATCCAAGCGACCGTGGGGTTCGTCCTGTTGACCGTTCCACTCACGATTCTCATCGCGCTCGGTCTCGCATTACTCGCCAATGAAAAATTGAAAGGCATCGGCATCTTCCGTACGGCGTTCTCGGCGACGATGGGGATGAGTGTCGCCGCGTCATCGGTCATCTGGATGTTCATCTACAACCCGTCGATCGGGATTTTCAACCGCTTCCTCGAAGCGATTGGTGCTAGCGGCGTACAGTGGCTCCTCGACCCGCAATATGCGCTCCTTTCCGTGTCGCTCGCGACCGTCTGGATGAATATCGGCTTCACGTTTTTGATTCTCCTCGGCGGTCTGCAAAACATCGACCGGACGCTATACGAGAGTGCGGACATCGCGGGGACGAGTTACTGGACGCAACTTCGTGCCATCACGATTCCGATGTTGTCCCCGACGCTCTTCTTCGTCGGCATCATCTCGCTCATCAACGCCTTCCAGACGTTCGGGCAGATTGACTTGTTGACGAAAGGCGGACCGACGAATGCGACGAACGTCATCGTCTATGCGATCTATAAAGACGCGTTCATCAACTACAACGTCGGAAGTGCCAGTGCACAAGCGGTGCTCTTATTCATCGCCGTCCTTCTGTTGACATGGCTTCAGTTCAAACTGGTCGAAAGGAAGGTGCATTACCAATGAGATTACGGAATGTAGGCGTGTATGTGCTTCTCGTCTTGAGCGCCGTCGTCATGCTGTTTCCAATCGCGTATGCGTTCTCGATCAGTCTGATGGACGGGAAGGAAGTACTCCAAGGGCATTTGCTCCCACGCGACCCATCCTTTGAGAATTACGTGGGCGCGTTCGAACGAATTCCGATGATGACCTACTTAGTAAACAGTTTGATTGTCGCACTCCTCGTGATGGTCGGGCAGGTCGTCTTGTCGAGTCTTGCGGCATTCGCGTTCGTCTTCATCGACTTCAAAGGAAAAGGGCTCATCTTTATGCTTTTCCTCGCGACGATGATGGTGCCGTGGGAAGCGACGATGGTGCCGAACTTTTTGACGATCCAGTCGCTCGGCTGGCTCAACACCGTCTGGGGACTATCGGTGCCGTTCTTCGCACTCGCGTTCGGGACGTTTCTACTCCGGCAACAGTTCAAGACGATTCCATATGAAATGTATGAGGCATCACAAATCGCTGGGATCAGCCGGTTCCGCTTCTTCTGGAACGTTGTGATGCCGGTCTCGAAGACACCGCTCGTCACGTTGTCGGTATATAGCTTTTTGACGACTTGGAATATGTACTTATGGCCGCTTCTCGTCACGAATACGGAACAGGCGCGGACGGTCCAAATCGGGATTAAACAGATGCAGTCGAACGAGGTCGCCTCGGACTGGGGCGTCGTCATGGCAGCCGTCATCTTGATCATCATTCCGACACTTTTATTGTTATTCGCAGGGCAAAAACATCTACAAGAAGGATTGACGCAGGGCGCGATCAAATAATAGGGGGACATGACAAATGAAAAAGTTTGGATTATTCGCAGGGTTGGCAAGTTCGGTATTATTACTCGGGGCATGTGGAAGTGAAGAAGCGGCACCGGTCGCGGCAACGACGGAAGACGGAAAGACAGAAGTCGTCTTTTGGCACGCGATGAGCGGCGACTTGGAAACGGCGCTCAACACGCAGGTCGACGCGTTCAACGCGTCGCAAGACGACTATGAAGTGAAGCCGGTTTTCCAGGGGACGTACGAGGAAGCACTCACGAAGTTCAACGCGGTCGCCGGTTCGGAAGACGCGCCTGCCATCATGCAGACGTTCGAGGTCGGGACGAAATACATGATTGACTCAAATAAAATCACGCCGGTCCAAGAGTTCATCGACAAAGAGAATTTTGACACGAGCGTATGGGAAGAGAATATCTTGAGCTATTACCAAGTGGATGGGAAGCAATACTCGATGCCGTTCAACTCCTCGACACCAGTCCTCATCTACAACAAAGATGCGTTCAAAGAAGCGGGGCTCGACCCGGAGAAGGCACCGCGCACGTATGACGAGTTGAAAGAGGCGGCGAAGAAATTGACGACGGACGACCAGACCGGATTCACGATGCTCAACTATGGCTGGTTCTTCGAACAGCTCGTCGCTGCGCAAGGTGGGCTATACGTCGATAATGACAACGGACGAAGTGGTAATCCGACGAAAGCCGTATTCGATGGAGAAGAAGGACAGAACGCCTTCAACTTGATCAAAGAGATGTACGATGAGGAGACGTTCCTGAACGTCGGTCAAAACTGGGATGACATGCATGCGGCGTTCCAATCTGGAAAAGTCGCGATGTATCTGGACTCGTCGGCCGGTATCCGTACCGTCGCAGACAATGCAGACTTTGAGATCGGTGCCTCATACTTGCCGGTACCGAACGAAGCAGACCGTCAAGGCGTCGTCATCGGTGGCGCATCACTCTGGATGGGTGATGGTATCGCTGAAGAGACGAAAGAAGGCGCATGGGAGTTCATGAAATACGTGTCATCGACAGAAACGCAAGCGCAATGGCATGTCGATACAGGCTACTTCGCCATCAACCCTGACGCTTACAATGAGCCGATTGTCGAAGAAATGTGGGTGACATATCCACAGCTCAAAGTGACGGTCGACCAATTGAGTGAGACGAAACCTTCACCGGCGACACAAGGAGCGCTCATCTCGACATTCCCACAATCTCGCCTTAGTGTTGCTAATGCAATCGAGAGTTTGTATCAAGGTGTTTCAGCCGAAGACGCATTGAAGCGTGCGGCAGAAGAGACGACCACGACGTTGGTACAGTGATATGATGATTTTTGCACATCGCGGCTATAGCGCCAAGTATCCAGAAAATACATTGACTGCCTTTAAATCGGCTCTTCCTTTTGTGGATGGGATTGAACTGGACGTCCACTTGTCGAAAGACGGACGACTCATGGTCATTCATGATGAGACGGTCGACCGCACAACGAACGGAACAGGATGGGTGAAAGATATGACCATCCACGAACTACGTCAATTGAGGATTAAAGGGTATGAACGGATTCCGACGTTAGAAGAAGTATTTGCCTTGATTAAGCGAAACGACGCTACACTGAACGTCGAATTGAAGACAGATCAATACGCGTATCCAGGCATTGAGCGACTTGCCTTGGAGGCTGTCGATGAGTTTCAGTTGACTGCCCGAGTCGTCTTCTCTTCGTTCAATCGGGAAACGCTCATTCGGATTCGGGACATCTCTCCGACCGCACGTCTCGCAGTCTTGACGCAGGAAGGTGATTCCGACATTGTCTCATTTGCTGAAACGATTCGAGCCGAAGCGATTCATGCTCAGGCTGCATTCGTTGGTTCAACAGCGTGGGAGGAGATGGGACGAACGACCATGCAGACACGACTCTACACCATTAACAACGTGCAGGATGTTCCAGAAGTACCTGTGGCAGCTATCATGACAGATGAGGTCGAACGATTCGCGAAACAAGTATACAACAACCCCGTTTTCATATGAGAAAACGGGGTTGTTTCATGTCATGATCGGTTCAGGTGATTCATAGGTTGAGATGACGACTTGGTTACGCCCCTCACTTTTGGCTTGATAGAGCGCCGAATCGGCGAGGTCGACCATCCGTTTGATTGGAAGGGCGGTACCATGTGCGACCCCGACGGACGTCGTGATGTGAATCGGTGGGAAGTCGTCTAAGTGGAACGTTTCAGCGGCAATCCGTTCCCGAATCCGGTTCGCCACTTTATCCACTTTTTCTGGCGTCAAGTCGTACATCAAAATGACGAACTCTTCTCCACCGATACGAGCGACCGTGTCGTGTGCACGCGTCTCTACTTTCAAAATGTCAGCGAACTGTTGTAACACGAGGTCTCCGTTCCCGTGACCATATGTATCGTTCACCTGTTTGAAGTGATCGATATCGAGCGCAAGAACATTGTACGTCCGATTCTCTTGTGCGATGGAAGCTGTGTACCGATCCCATACGCGTCGATTATAGAGACCGGTCAAGTGGTCTCGCTCTGATGACTGTTTGTATTCGATCGCACGCCGGGTCGTCTGTTCTAAATCGATGGTGAGGATACTCGAGAGTAGACCGACGAGCATGCCGACCATCCAAATGGTCAAGACGAGGGACACATACGCCGTATTCCATCCCATGTTGATGTAGACGGCAATTGAGATGACGAATAGCGCCCAGACGTTTAAAAAGATGCTTTGTAAGAACAGTCGCTCCCGAAGCAACCGATGAATCCAGAGCATCCCGATACTGACCACGAATGTCGCGACGAAGGCGATAAAAGCTTGTTCCGTCATCCCGAACAAAAAGCGCGTACTCGCAATGACGAGTGTCGCAATGAACAAGGGTGCCCGAGCGCCGTAAAATGCGAGGAGGACGAGCGGTAAATGACGTAAGTCCACACGTACCGTATCGTTGGCCTCGACGGCGTTGTACATCAAAAAAAGACCGAGCGCACCGGCCAACAGACCGATGATCAAGCTACGGAAAAAGTGTGAGTGGAATAGCGTAGAATGATAAATCTTCGAGATGATGTAAAATCCGGTGAACGCAACACAGGCGTTCAGTAACAAGACGGTGAGCGTCATTCCTTCACGACCTTTTCGATAGACTATACATTAACCGTAGCAGTCTTCAAAATAATGTCAATCGGAGATGTGTAAAAATTCATCTCATCTTCACGCTTTTTTCTTCGTTCCCCGAAATGCAAAAAACATGGCAATCCCGATACCGATTCCGAGCCACCAGTTATCGAGGGTCAGACCAAAGACGACGGCGAACACGATGGCGACCGGGATGGATAAGTATCCACGTTGTTTCATCTTCATTTCCTCCTCTCTTCATCACTTCTCTATTCCCAAAATTGAATCGCTTTACATCACGAAATGAAAAACATCCGACTGATCGAATCAGTCAGACGTCAATGGAAAGGAGGTTTGTGGCAAAGGACAACTCGTTCGGGTATGAAGCTCGATTGTGAAAGTCGTGCCCTCCCCGTAAACGGAATCCGCGTGGATGCCCCAACCATGGGCTTCTGCGATTCGTTTACAGATCCGCAGACCGAGCCCCGTACCTTTGATCGATTGGTGGGCGGCGGAGTCGACACGATAATACTCATCAAAGACATATGGGAGCGCATCAGCCGGAATTCCAATGCCGGTGTCTGATACGGACAAGACGACCGTATCGCCACATTCCTCGACTTGTGTATGGACCGTGCCCCCGTCTGGAGAATATTTGATGGCATTGCCAATCAAGTTATGGAGCAATTGCCGCAACTTTTCTTCGTCGGCTTGAATCCAGACGTCATTCGTCTGAAACGTCACCGCATGAAGCGGTGAGGTCGTTTGATAACCCGACATGAGATCTTCTAATAACGGACGGAGTGCGAATGTCGTCACGGACAATTGTTCGGCCGTATAACTCTCTTTTTGATAATCGAGGAAGTTATCGACGAGCCGCTCGAGCCGCTCCGATTCTTGTATCACTTGCTCTAGCATGTGATACGACTTTTCAGAACCCTCATGTCGCGCCATCAGTAATTCGGTATAGCCATGGATGGCGGTCAAAGGAGTACGGAAGTCGTGGGACAGCTCAGCAAGGAAAGCATCTTTTCGTTCTTCAAACCGAACGGCTTCCGTTTGGTCCCGCCACATGATGAAGACGCCCCGAGGTGTCCGAGTGAAGTTGAAGATGAGGTGGAGCGTTCGGTCATCGAATTGAAGACGACGTGACGTCATACTTGGCCATTTCTCTGTCTCGCACTCCAGCAATTCTTGAATCAAATGGGTGACTTGCGACATGTCTGCGCCGTGCGCTTCAAACGTCGTATAGAGAAAACGCGTCAATGCTTCCGTTGTGGGGAAGGATTGAGTCGTCATGGATGGACACCAGTGACGAAGGAGATGATTCGTATAGAGACGGTGTTTCGAGAAATCGATATAACACATCGCATCCTGTACTTCTTCCACAATGGAAGCGATGGAGAACGTATGACGGTCCTGTTTTTGACGAGCGGATCGCTTTTGCCTAACCCTACGAAATCGGCGCATCCACTTACCTCCTCGCAATCATTTGTACATTCATTCACAACAAGTATACGACATTTGAGGAGGAATCCCTATACAGGCAATAGTCCTAACAGAAACGTACCGAAATTGGGACGGATTGACGAGACGATACAAAAACCTCTCCGCATAGCAAGCGGAGAGGTCGGCTTTAGTCCGTGACTTTCAGTTGTCCCATCATTCCGTTCTCTTCATGTTCGAGGATGTGACAATGGTACATGAACGTGCCGGTTTCAGTGAAGGTAAGTTCAATCTTCACTCGTTCATCTGGAGAAACGGCCACCGTGTCTTTCCAACCTTTCTCATGGTCGGCTGGCGGGTTACCATCTCGACTGATGATTCGGAATTGGACACCATGAATATGGAAGGGGTGCGTCATCCCACCCATCATATCCGGTTTGTTTTCAATCTCCCACACTTCGGTGTCTCCGCGTTTCGCTTCGATATCGATGCGGTCCGGGTCATATGTCTTTCCGTTGATGGATACCATATTGCCCATCCCGAACAGCGTGAGTTGGCGGTCGATTTTCTCATCTGTAGAGAGCTCGATTGTTTCGCTCGTCGGCATGTCGATGGACGTCTTGTCGAGTTCGCCAATACGAAACGTAGTGAACGGTACCCCATCCGCTTCTAAAGCAACGTTATCTTTTACTTGTGAGAAATCAATCAGCACCTCGGCCCGTTCGCCTGGCGTCAACGAGATGGTCTTCATCGGTACGGGGCGCTCCAATAGACCGCCATCTGTTGCGATTTGCGTCATCATCTCTCCGTTCGACAGGGTAAAGTCAAAATCACGCGCGTTTGAACCGTTGACAAGTCGCACTCGGAGCGTCTCGGTCTGAACATCGAACGTGGTATTGACGGCTCCGTTCGCAAGAATCGTATCCCCGGTCGTTCCGTCGACGTTCATGTGGGCATCGTAATCCAATTCCCCGTTTTTAGTAAACAATCGGTCTTGTACGATGAGCGGGATATCGTCGACCCCGTATTCGTTTGGAAGGCCACTCTGTGCATCGTCGGTCACATAGAGGAGACCAGCGAGTCCCTTGTAAACTTGTTCGGCTGTCGATCCCATCGGATGGGGGTGAAACCAAAGCGTGCTAGGCTCTTGGTCGATGTCGAGTCGAACTTGCGCACGTTCACCCGCAGGCACAGCTTGATGTGGCCCCCCGTCCATTTCAGCAGGGATGACAAGACCGTGCCAGTGGAACGTTGTCGGTTCATCCAATCGGTTGATTGTATCAATCACGACCGTCTTTCCTTTCGGTAGCTCTAGCATCGGTCCGAGTAAGTCTCCGTTATACCCGAGCGTTTCTGTCGATTTTCCATCTTGAAAAAAGCGTGACGTTCCTTCATCCGCTACTACCGTATAATAGATGGCACTTTCCGTGACGCGATCTGGCTTCAATGGCGTTGGAATCGGAAGTGGTTGTTCCGATTCGTCAGATGCCTCGAGTTCTTGGATAGTTCCGTGTCCCATCGGTCCGCTATCACCATTCCCCATCATGTGATCATCCATCTGTTCAAACGTCGAATTGTCGCCCCACATATGATTCATATTGTTCATGTTCCATCTTCCATTGAATAAGACGAACAGTAGAACGAGAATGATTCCAATCAATATCCCTATCAAGAGGAACCACATTCCTTTTGATTTCATAATGTAACACTCCTTTTGTGATCAGTCCTTACTCTGTTTTACCACCTAAATGTGAAAGAAACATGAAAGTCAAAATTCGTTTATCCTGATACCGCATAGGGGTATAAAAACCGTGTAAAGGAGAGGATATTATGATGGAACATGAACACCATGAGGAAAGTCACGATTCCCATCATGGCGGACACGGACATGAGCATATGATCGATGATTTCAAACGACGCTTTTTCGTATCGCTCGGTCTGATGATTCCGATTTTGTTGTTGTCGGACATGATTCAAGAATGGTTACGATTTGAACTCGACTTTCCGCTTGAAAAGACCATCTTATTTGTGTTGTCAACGATTGTGTACGTATACGGTGGATGGCCGTTCTTGAAAGGGAGTGTGGAAGAGCTGCGGGATCGTAGTCCAGGCATGATGATGCTCATTGGCTTGGCGATTAGCGTCGCTTACTTTTATAGTGCGGCTGTCGTTTTCGGATATGGAAGTGGGCATGACTTCTTTTGGGAACTCGCTTCACTCATTGTGATCATGTTACTCGGTCACTGGATTGAGATGCGCTCTGTCATGGGTGCGTCGAATGCGCTGGAACAACTCGTGCAACTCCTGCCGAACGAGGCGCATCGCATCAACGGGGAAGACATAGAAGACGTTCCCATCTCTGAATTAAAGGAAGGGGACCGGATTCTCGTCAAACCGGGGGAGCAAGTTCCCGTGGACGGGAAAATCGTGAAAGGACGGACGACCATCGATGAGTCGATGTTGACCGGCGAATCGGTCCCGGTCGAAAAGACAGAAGGCGAAGATGTCATTGCGGGATCCATCAACCAAGAGGGCAGTTTGACGATTGAAACGATCGGTACGGGAGAAAGTACGTATTTGTCAAAAGTGATCGAATTGGTGAGCGAGGCCCAAAAATCGAAGTCACGGGCTCAAAATTTGGCGAACCGTGCAGCGAAATATTTGTTCTATATCGCAATTGCGGCGGGGGTCATCACGTTCACAATCTGGTTTATGCTCGGATACTCGGTTGGAACAGCGGTCGAACGGATGGTGACGGTCATGGTCATCTCATGTCCACACGCACTCGGACTGGCGACACCGCTCGTCGTTGCCGTCTCGACAGCGTTATCGGCGAAACAAGGTCTCCTCATCCGCAATCGGACTCAGTTTGAGGAAGCACGTCGACTCGATGCGGTCATCTTTGATAAGACCGGCACGTTGACGAAAGGGAATTTCGGCGTCACGGACGTACAAGCGAGCTCATCTTACACGGATGAAGATGTACTTCGATTAGCAGGGGCTGTCGAACGGGAGTCGCAACACCCGCTCGCGCAAGGAATTTTGCGAGAAACCGAAAAACGGGAGTTAAAATTGTCGGCTGTCGACAACTTCGGATCGATGACAGGTGTCGGATTAGAAGGGTCGGTCGATGGTTCGCATATTCAAGTCGTCAGTCCACGCCATATCCGTGATCAGCATATTCAAATCGATGAGGAGACGTTCCGTCGACTCTCCGAGGAAGGGAAGACCGTTGTCTTTGTTTTGAAAGACGGAGAATGGGTCGGCATGATTGCGATGGCCGATTTAGTACGGGAAGAGTCGAAAGAGACCGTCGAGGAGCTTCGTGAAAAAGGTGTTCGTTCCATCATGTTGACGGGGGACAATGAAAAAGTCGCGCATTGGGTCGCCAGTCAGCTCGGGATTGACGATGTGTATGCTGAAGTGTTACCGGACGACAAGGCGAATCAAGTGAAGGATGTTCAAAAAGATGGTAGCAAAGTGGCGATGGTCGGTGATGGGATTAATGATGCTCCGGCACTAGCGCAAGCGGATGTCGGCATCGCCATCGGGAGTGGGACGGACGTTGCCGTCGAGACGGCAGACATCGTCCTCGTCCGCAGTAACCCAAAAGATGTGCTATCCATTCTAGAGCTATCACAAAACACATATCGGAAAATGATTCAAAATCTATGGTGGGCCGCAGGATATAACGTCGTCGCCATTCCGCTCGCTGCAGGGGTGCTGGCTCCGGTCGGAATCATTCTATCACCAGCCATCGGTGCTGTTTTGATGAGCTTGAGCACGGTCATCGTCGCCATCAACGCCCGACTTTTGAAGATTTAACAAGTTTTTCATCTTTAGCACGTATGCTAGATGGGATGCTACAGATGGAGGGATCAAGATGAAACGAACGTTGATGCTATCACTTTTACTGACGCCACTACTTTTATCGGCTTGTGGTGCAGAGGAAGAACCGTCAGACACTAGTCAATCAGAGAGTATGACGACAACCAAAAAAGACGAGTGGCAACGCGTGAGAGCGGATGAGATGGTGTCCCACATCCATGGGGCTGGATTTTGGCAAGACGACAACCGTCCGGTCATTGCAACGCATGCCGGATTGATGGAGTATCGAGAAGATGGCTGGTATACACTTCCGACGAATCGCCACGACTATATGGGCTTTGAACTCGTCGAAGACGGGTTTTATGCAAGTGGTCACCCGGATCGCCGAACGGACTATAAAAACCCGCTCGGTGTCATCTACGGGAAAGACCACGGTACGATGTTAGAAGTACGGTCACTCGAAGGAGAAGCGGATTTCCATTATATAAGCGCCGGATATGCGACAGGAACGTTGTACGTCTATTTAGAAGAGGCGACGTCCCAACTCGAGACAGGTTTCCATCGCTCGACAGATGGAGGGAAGTCATTTGAACCGATGCAGGTGAAAGGGATCGAAGGAGGACAAGTAGCAGGGATTGTCGCCGATGCGACGGATGCGGAGCGCGTCTTCTTGTACGGTCCGTCTGGGATCCTCGTTTCAAATGATTCCGGGGATTCATTTGAGCCACTTGTTGAAGCGGAACAGGTAGTCACGGTTGGAGCGGATGATGGGCAGTTGGCTTACGTCCGGCAGACAGACGGTTCTTTCGAAGGTGTTCGATTCAACTTAGACGCTGAGTCGACAGAGACGTTCAATCTTCCAGAACTTCAAACGAACGCTGTGCCAATCGAATTGGCAGTCAACGAGGAGCACATGTTGCTTGTTGCATCGGATAATAGCGTATATGAGTTTACAGACGGGGAATGGGAGATTCGCCTCGACAAAGGGGAGCTCAACTGATCAAAAGACGCCTTTCCATTACAGGATAGGCGTCTTTTTGTCGAGGGGAAGCGTGACGGTGAAAGAGGTACCCGATGCATCGGAGGATACCGTCAACGTCCCGCCGTGGCGAGTGACGATTTGATCGGCGATGGCGAGTCCGAGGCCACTACCACCGGTCTGTCTGGAGCGTGATTTTTCCACGCGATACAGCCGGTCAAAAATATGAGGCAAATCTTCTGTCGGAATGCCTTTCCCGTCATCGCTGATGGTCAAGACGAGGTGTGTGTCCGTGACGTGTGAGTAAAGCGAGACATGCGAGGCCTCGCTATGTTCAATCGCATTATGGGCGATAGAGCGGAAGACTTGAAGCATGCGGTGACGATCTAATGTAAGCGCGATATCTGGTTGTCCTGCGCTCGGTGAAGCATCGAAGCGAATCGTCGTCATCCGGAACATTGTATCGAGCATTCGGCGTAAGTCCGCACAAAACGTGGTGACGGTCACTTCTTCTCGATGCAACAAGAACGTGTTTTCATCGAGTTGTGCCAATTGAAACGCATTTTCGACGAGTTCGGTGAGCGAACGACTTTCTTCTAAAATGGTTTGAATCGATTGTTTGCGAAGTGATTCAGGCGTACTCTCTTTTGAAGCGATCTCGGCATACCCTCTCAAGTAGGTGAGAGGGGTCTTAATTTCATGCGAAAGATCGGAAAGGAACTGATGCCGTTCTCGTCGCAGTCGAGATAGTTCGACAGACATCGATTCGATTGAGCGGGCCAATTCGCCGATTTCATCGACTCGGTTCGTCGGCAATTGTAACTCGTCCGGGTTCGTGAGCACGTTCTCTGTCGCTCGTCTCAACGACTCAATCGGTTTTGAAATGAGACGGCTCAGGAGAATGAACGTCAGCACGGTCGTCACGAGTGCGATGGCCGTGATATATAGAAATCGCCATTGAAGGCGGTGACTGATCCCATGAATGATCTCGGTCGGTAAAAACATATAGACGTATCCATATCGTGTGCCGGCATCGTCCGTAATCGGTGTGCGGACACTCAAATACGGTTCGTTTTCCCAATCATCCTCTAGAACGGTCGTGTCATCAAAGGGACCAGTGCGTTTTTTCGAATCGACGGTGTCGACTAAGACTTGAGGAAAAGAGTGCGAAGTTTGTAGCGTATCATGAGCAGTATCGGTAATAGCGACTTTCGTGTCGGTCTCACTTTCCATGGTGGCCACATGACTGATCGTTTCTTCCGAAAAATTCATCGCCAATACGCTTGCATGGCTCTCGGCCCGAGATTCGAGACGATTGATTTCTTCTACCACGCGTTCCCCGAGTAACGTGTGATAGAGGAGAAGGAATAACACCCCTTCAATCAAGAGGGTGGATAGGAGAAAGACGAGGCTAATCCGAAACGGTAAACTGTTACGACTTCGCTTCATCCAGAACGCTCCTCGGTCCAACGATAGCCACGTCCCCAAACCGTCTTCAAATAGTCGTCGATTGGAAATCCAGCATCCCCTAACTTTTCTCGAATCATACGAATATGTGCATCGACCGTACGAGGGTCGGATTCGGCAGAATAGGGCCAGACGAGGTCATAGAGATCCAAGCGATTGAAAAGTCGATTCGGATGCTGGAGGAACAACTTCAGGATGGCCGTCGCTTTTGGGGTGAGGACGACCTCTTGTTCTTCATAAAGGATGCGTCCGCTCTCTTCGTCGTAACGGAGCGGACCATAATGGATATTCACAACCTTGCTTCGCCGTAAGACGGCACGGATCCGGGCGAGGAGCACGTTCCCATCGAATGGTTTGGTGACGTAATCATCCGCACCGGCATCTAGCCCTTGAATTGTCGTCTCATTGTCTGAACGTGCCGTCAACAAGACGACAGGCAATGTCGGATCGATCGTCTTTAGTTGACGACAAAGGGAGATACCATCCACTTCCGGCATCATGATATCTAAGAGGACAAGGTCCGGGCGTTCTTCAATTTGTTCGAGTGCTGAACGGGCATCGCTTGCTTCTAAACAAGAATAGCCATCGCTCTCGAGAAACAGACGAATCAAATGTCTCATTTTTTCTTCATCGTCCACAATGAGGATTTTCATCACGCATCCCTCCTTCCTGTTATCGTTCCGCGTGCTTCGCGTGATTTCCTTCCGGAACGAAAAGAGTCTGTAGTTGTTCATATGCACGTGTCACGTCTCGACAGTAAATAACTGGTACGCGCGCATCAATCGGTCGATCCGTAACGATAGCCACTGCACCGTTTCGGATAGCTGCTTTCACCAGGTCGACGCCGCGTTCATTGACGGGGCGATTACATACATATAAAAAAGTTTTATTTATTTTTTCTGGTGTCGTCCCGATTCCACGAATCGCCATCTCTTCCGGACGATCGAGATAGGACCACGATAAGACAGAATCCAATGTTGCCAGTACATCACGCAGTGTCACCTGTTGCATCAATGTTCCCCTTCCTTGCATAATCTCAATTTCATCAGTCTACCCTACGTTTGTGAAAAAGAAGTGAAAGCTTTGGAAAACACGCTATGACTGAGAAAGATGCAGGTTTGAGTGCAGAACAAGTAGGTAAAAGTACTTCTACATGCATAACGAGAAAGGGTGAACGAGATGAAATCGTACGGAAAATTTGGAATCATGATTGCGGTCTCTACATTTTTGATGTACTGGCTCATGTATTTGAACGTCTTTCAAATCAATCATATCTTCTATAGTCAGACGAGGTTGTATATGGCACTCATCATGGGATCGGTCATGGCATTCGTCATGCTTCTCTTTATGTGGGGGATGTACAAGAACAAAACACTTAATTTTATCATCCTAGGGGTCAGTGTCCTCGTCTTCAGTGCCTCGCTCTGGCTCGTACGCAGTCAGACGACGGTCGATGACGTCAGTTGGATGAAGGCAATGATTCCCCACCACTCCATCGCCATCTTGACGAGTGAGCGTGCGGAAATCGAAGACCCGCGTGTGAAAGAACTGTCTGAAGAGATCATCAAGGCGCAGCGCCGTGAAATTGAAGAGATGAAGCAACTGATTAAAGATTTAGAGGATGAAGAAGAGAACGCAGAAGAGAATCAAGAGTAACAGGCATACACAGTCATGATTGACTGTGTATGTTTTTTTGATTTTAGGAAAAATGAGGGAAGTAAGTTAGAATTTGTTTTCCTTTATTTGAAATATAAATGACATATTTGTCGATTCGTTTTGGTGGTAAAATTTTTTCATCAAGATAATATAAAAAATAAAAATTTAAATACATAATTGAAAGGATTTACCATACTATGAAACGAAAGATGCTTTCTCTCCTCTGTGCTGCATTGCTCACCATCGGAATCTTCACCCCAGCCGGTACGCCTGCTGAAGCAGCGACCACGTATTATGTCAAAGTCACGACCAACAGTTTAAACGTCCGTTCGGGCCCAGGCACGACGTATGCGATCGTTGGAAGCGCGAAGTTAGGCCAGTCGTTCAAGTATCTCGGCGTAAGCGGGGGATGGACGAAAATCAACTTTAACGGGACAGCCCGTTACGTATCGAGTACATATGTGAAGAAGTATAGTGTGACGACACTCTCGACGACGTCGACAGCAAAAATGATCATCCCGACAAAAGGAACGTTAACGCAAAAATACGGTCCAGCGAGCGGACAATACGGCTACACGTTCCATAACGGCATCGACTTGGCGGCACCGAGAGGGACTCCAGTCGTGGCGGCCGCATCTGGACAAGTCATCGTCTCCCGGAACTACGGGGCGTATGGGAATCACATCATGATGACCCATCAGTTAAATGGCCAAACATACATCACGGTATACGCACACCTCGACCGCCTCAATGTCGTCAAAGGACAGACGGTCGCAAAAGGGGCGACAATCGGAGCGGTTGGCAACACCGGCAACTCATTCGGAAACCATCTCCATTTTGAAGTACATCGGAACAGCTATGTATATAGCAGTTCATCGCCAGCAAACAGCATTAATCCGTATACGATGTTTTAACGTAAAAGCACGCGCTCCTCATATTTGGGGGCGCGTGCTTTTACGTTAATGGATGGTCGTTCGTTTGTTCCGTCCGATTTGGTTGGCGACGACGAGGCTGACACCAAGGACGACACCAAACACCAGTCCGAATAGGTTGTTGAAGAGTAACATGAGGATGATCCCGAAAACGAGACCGATACTCATGAGGCCAATCCGATCAAACATAGTGAATCCCCTTTTCTGTAGTTGTGCACCTCATTGATTACCCGATTTTCAAAGAAAGAACACCGACGAAATGGATCGATTGATTCATTATACGTGTTTGGACGAACTAGGTTTCGTTTTGTAGAAACTATAGAGGACGCTAATCAAGATGACGAGAATGATTGTCCCGAGCGACATCCAAATCGGCATCTTGTACACATCGCCCAAGATCATCTTCGCCCCGATAAAGACGAGCATAAAGCTGAGACCATGTTTCAAATAGTAGAAACGGTCGATCAAGTTGGCGAGGACGAAGTAGAGACTACGGAGTCCAAGAATCGCCATGATGTTCGCATAGAAGATGATATACGGGTCACGCGAATACGCGAAGCTCGCGGCGACCGAATCGACGGCAAAGACGATATCCGACAATTCGATGAAGATGAGCGCGATGAAGAGCGGCGTGAAGAACAACTTCCCATTGATTCGCTTCGTGAACTTCCCTGATGAAATGTCTTGCGTGATCGGAAGGCGTCGCTCGAGCCAACGAATCGTCTTGTTCTCCTCGAGCGACTCGTCTTTCCCGATATTTTTATACATCATCCACCCTGTATAGACGAGGAACGCTCCGAACACGTAATAGACCCAACCGAAGTTTTCTAAAAGCGATACCCCAGCGACGATGAAGACGGCGCGGAAGAAAATGGCTCCGAGAATTCCCCAGAATAACACTTTGTGCTGATACTTGAGCGGGATGGCGAAGTAGGCAAAGACGAGCGAGAAGACGAACACGTTATCAATTGCGAGTGCTTTTTCGATGAAGTATACACTCGCATATTCTGTCGCCGCCGTACTACCTTGCGTGTAGAACAACCATCCTCCGAATACGATTGCAATTCCGATCCAGACAAACGTCCATGTCCATGCCTCGCGGAGCGAGACTTCGTGTGCCTTACGGTGGAACACCCCGAGGTCAAGCGCGAGCATAAAGATGACGATGAGTAAAAACCCGATGAGTAGGGTCAACAACAATTCCTCCTTTTAAGTTCGTATGAACCTCTATGTCATTAATTTAAGTTCATTTGAACTCAAAGTCAAGAGGTCAATGAAAAAACCACTCTCTAAAGAGTGGTTCATGAAGTGAATCTTTCAATCTGCAAGTTGTTCGATGTCTTTCACGACATCTCCGAGTGTAATCTGTTCAAGTACACGTTCCATTGCAGATTGGGCGGTTATAAAGAGGGGTTCGATCGTTGTTTGGATATTTCTTCCGACTGGACAAGCGGGATTTGGTTGGTCATGAATCCCGAACAATTCATTCGGTTCAACGACAGAAACAGCTTGATAGATTTCGAGAAGTGAGATGGCGTTTAGTGATTTTTTTAGGGTTGCGCCGGCCACACCGGGTTTGACCTGAATCAATTCAGCTTTTTTCAACATAGCCATAATCTTTCGGATAAGGGCAGGGTTTGTATTTACGCTCCGCGCTAAAAAATCTGATGAGATGACTTCTGGTGGTGAAAGCGCGACAAGAGTCAGCATGTGGATGGCCACCGAAAAACGACTACTGATTGTCATAAATCTCTCCCTTTCTATTCATACGTGTAAACAACTTTGTTACATGTTTAGTATAACAGGGAAAGAGTAATTGACAAATGAGTTACCTGTAATTATGATGGTTACATGTAATTGATTCGATTACAAGTTGAAGGAGGAAAATAAAATGAAATATTTAATCACCGGGGCAACCGGTAAATTAGGGTCAAAAATTGTAGAGGAGTTACTTAAGTCAATCGATGCGAGCGACCTTGCTGTCAGCGTACGGAATCCAGAGAAAGCAGCATCACTGAAAGAACGTGGGGTCGACGTACGCCACGGGGACTTCGATCAACCGGACACACTCGATGAAGCGTTCAAAGGCGTCGAACGTCTCTTGATCATCTCGGCAGATGGAGACAATGACACACGAATTCGTCAACATACGAACGCGGTCGAGGCGGCGAAACGGGCAGGTGTCTCATTTATCGCCTATACGAGTCTGGCCGATGCGACAGATAGTGAGAACTTGATGGCACCCCCACATGTCGTCACGGAGGAAGCGATTGTAGAATCGGGGATTCCGTATGCGTTCTTGCGCAACAACTGGTACTTAGAGAACGAGTTGTCGAGTATTCAAGCAGTGCTTGATGGGGCGCCATGGATCACGGCAGCACGGGACGGGAAGGTCGGATGGGCACTTCAACAAGATTATGCGGAAGCAGCGGCGAACGTTTTGTTGAAAGAACAGCAGGAGAGTGCGGTATATGAATTGTCGGGACCGCTCCATACGCAGCAAGATCTCGTCGATGCATTGAGTGAGGTGCTTGGTCGCGAAGTCGCGATGCAAGAGTTGAACCTCGAAGCGTATGAAGAAACGATGCGCGGGGCAGGACTACCTGATGACGTGGTCGCACTTCTCGCTGGCATTCAGCGAAGCATCCGTCAAGGAACGCTCGAGATTCACGAGAGTGACTTTGAACCGGTTCTCGGACGTCCGGTCACACCGCTCGCTGAAGGGATTCGACAACTGCTCGACAAATAAACCAACATTCCCCCGACCAAACGGTCGGGGGAATTTGTGTTAGGCGCGGGATGCGTGATTTTCGAGTTGTGTCGTCACATCTTCAAGTGCGTTCGCTGTGACGGCGAGTCGGTCTGACATGGAGCTAAGCTCTTTTTGGATGGCGACTTGTTCTTCTGTTGCGGCAGCGACATGGTGGATTTGTTGCTGGAGTTCGCTTGCCGCATGCTTTGTTGATTCGAGTCGTGTCTCGAGCGTTTCCATCTGGGTAGTCACGTGTTGCCGAGTCTCTTGAATCGACGCAATCTGTGCATCGATTTCAGACACGTCTTCCGTGAGTCGACCGAAGACGGCGGTCACATCGTTCGTGACGGTTTGACAGTTCTCCGTCGCTGCTTTAAACAAATGAGCGGATTTCGATACAACCGTCGTATCCTCCATCAATCCACCGAGGACACGTGTCATCTCGGACGCATATTCTCGAGACTGGACGGCAAGTTTGCCGACTTCTGAGGCGACGACAGCAAATCCACGACCGGCTTCTCCGGCACGAGCTGCTTCAATCGAAGCGTTCAAGGCGAGCATATTCGTCTGTTCACTGATCGAGCCCACTTGCTGCAAGATGCCTTGGATTTCAGATGAACGATTCGACATCGTTGCGACGATCCGTTCGAGTTGTTCAGACTCGGTGATGATTTCTTGCACTTTTTCTTCCATGAGACGCATATCCGTATTCCCGGAAAGGGCATCTTTCGCGATACGTGACGAGGCAGCGGCCGTCTGAGCCATTCGTTCTTGGATGAGTGCAGTGAGTGAGCGGATCGATTGGATCTCATCCGCCCCTTGTACCATCGATGTTTGTTGCGATGAAGCGTGCGCAACGATCGGGTCGACGGTGATGGCGATCTGTTCGCCTGATTCGAGTGATTGGTTCGCAGCCGATTCGAGTTCTTCCGCGTGGCTATTCAAGGACTGAACGAGGGAACTGACGTCATGAATTGCTTGTCGCAATAACTGTCGCGTCTCTTGTTCGTGCGCTTCGACACGTTCCGTTTCCTTGTTTCGGAAATGAATCTGGGCGACGAGTACCGCACTTAGCAGGATTAAGTACACTGCATGGATAAGCAACAAGCTGAACGGATAATCGCTCGTTCCACAAATCATCTCAGGGAATAAAGCATATCCCGCTAAATGCTGGACAGCGAAGATGCCGGCGCTGTAGAGGATCAAATCGATGCGACGCATGAACGATAAGATCGCCAAGACGACAAAGATGGAAAAGTGATATTCGACGAGCCCTTGTCCACCGGCGATCGTCGAGATGCTCGCGAAGGTGAGCGTCAACATCATCCAGTGCGGGAACGTCTTCTGTTCTCGTTTCAAGCTGACGAACATCATCCCGAAAAAGACGAGTGGAAGAGCGAATAACACCCACGTCATAGTTGAATACACATAATCATCTGCACCGTTCCGTAAAATCGTATACGTATAGGCAAATTCTGTGAATCGGTGAAGCAAATGGACAACAATCGACGTCATCACAATCAATAACGTCGTCAACAACATCAACTGATTTCGTCTCGTAAAACTCATGTTTCTTTCCTCACATTCTCGTGTTCATTTGTTGTGGCTCTATACATATCGGACGAAGTTCATTGATGTTTATATGAATTACACATTGAGCGCACAAAAAAAGAGCATGAAGCTCTCTTTCATGAATTTTTAATTTAACCCAAGCCATTTTTTAACCGGTTCACGGAAGATATACGTCACGACAATCAATCCGACGAAGACGAGTGCGGCGATGAAGATCGTGGTGACGCTACCTGACGCGAGGCTCGCTCCGAGAAAACTATAAGCGAACGTCCCGGGAATCATGCCAAGAACAGTCGCTGGGACGAAGGCTCGGAAACGGACGCGGGAGATGCCTCCGGCGTAACTGAGTAAGTCGAAACTGACGAGCGGGATGAGCCGTAAGACGAACACATATAAGAAACCGCGGCGCTCCATCTGGGTGAATAGCTTCTCCGACCAAGGGTAACGGTCGACGTTAACGACCGAGCGTCCGAAGAAGCGTCCCATGACGTAACCGGTCGTCGCAGCAGCGGTCGCACCGATGATGATGTAGAGTACCCCAGGCCAAACGCCGAACGCGAGACCGGCTCCAAGTGATAGCACGGATGTCGGTAAAAAGGCGACCGGACCGATGGCGTATAGAAAAATAAAGAATAACGGACCCCAAAAACCAAACGACAAGACGATATCCCGTATGTCAGACGGACGCAACTCATAATGGAAATGGGTGATGTAGAACAACGTGCCAAATACGAGTAAAAACAAAGTGATTTTAAGCCAACGTGGCATGAGGCGCCCCTCCTTTTTTCTAAGCATACCGCATTCATCGTTCATGACAGAAAACGAATGTGCGAAAAAACCGAAGCGTTAGCCTCGGTTTCCTTCATAGCGTTGAATCCATTCATCGACAGATATTTTTTCGGCGAGTTCCCCGACCAAATCAAACGGGATCCGCTTCACGTTGTTGAAGCGAATACAGCTTTTCCCCATGTCGAGTTTCGTCGGGACGCGTTTCGCATACTCTTGTTCGAACCAAGCGAGTAGTTCGGGATCAGCGTAAATCCCCATATGATAAAGCCCGACATGGCGCTTTTGTGCGATCACGCTGATGAAAGGAAGGGGTGTACCCGGCGTCACATGATAACCCGACGGATATCGCTCGAGCGGGACGACGTAATGGACACCATGTCCGTCCGTCGTCTTTTCAAACCCGTCAGGTAAATGGTCATCGATGACCTCAATCAGATGGATGAAGGAATCGAGCCGTGCCTCGTCCACAAGTGTCGTCACGTCCATCATGATTGGCCTCCTCGCAAGATTTTCTCCATTTTCTTCCCCTTCGCCAATTCATCAATAAGCTTATCGAGATAACGGATTTCACGCATGAGTGGTTCTTCGACGTTTTCGACGCGGACCCCACAGACGACACCTTTGATGAGGGAGCGGTCTTCGTTCAAATGAGGCGCTGAAGCGAAGAACGTATCAAAATCAACCTCGTCAGCAATCTGACGCGCGAGTCCGGTCTCGTCATACCCGGTTAACCACTCGATGATCGTGTCGACCTCTTCTTTCGTACGTCCTTTTCGTTCGGCTTTAGCGACGTAGAGCGGATAGACGCTCGCAAAGCTCGTCGTATAGATGCGGTGTGCCATAGGTCTCCCTCGTTTCGGTCATATTTTCTCTATTTTCTCACATCTTAACCGAAGCGGTTAGACCCATTCTAAGATTCCATTCAAATCGTCATAGATCGTATCGGGCGCAACATCGAACTCCTCGAACGGTAGGTCATTTCGGTTGATCCATGCCGCATGGAAGCCGAAGTTTTTCGCTCCGGCGATGTCCCAACCGTTCGACGATAAGAAGAGCACCTCGTCACGGCGAAGACCGGAAGTCTTGAACCAGTGCATATAGGCGGCTGGAGTTGGTTTCGGTTGTTTGATGCCGTCGACGCTGACGATGTCATCGAAATAGTCCGTAAATCCGGCGTTTTGAAGTAGCGCCTCAAGCATTTCGTCCGTTCCGTTTGAGAGGATGACGGTCTTCAAGTCATGTAGCTGTTTCAAGACAGACTCGACTTCTTCGTAAGGGGTGAGGTGCGCATATGATGCGATCAGGCGCTGTTCGATGTCCTCCGTCGCTTTTGCGTCATGGACGGCGAGTGCGTAACGGAGTGCGTCCCGGGTCACCGTATCAAAATCTTCGTAGCGACCCATCATGTGCCGCCAAAAGAAATACTCGAGTTGTTTTGTCCGCCACACTTGGCTGATGGCTGCTCCTTTTTCAGGGAACGCTTCTTCACAGGCATCCTTCACCGAATGGACGTCGAATAAGGTGCCGTATACGTCAAAGACGATGGCTTTGATTGTTGGTTTCATAAGAACATTCCTCCTTCTGTGTCGTTATACCCGTCTTTTCAGAATATAATGGGGGAAAGGGGGCTCAATCATGTATATCCAAAACCGCTATTCCGTAGAAGATCAGGCAGATATCATAGCTTTTTTACATGCCCATCCGTTCGGTACGGTCGTGACGCATGACGGGGACAAGCCGATCGCGACGCACGTCCCGTTACGATTCGATGAGGCGAACGGTCAATTGACGACCCACGTATCGAAAGCGAATCCGCAGTGGCGAACGATTGAAGAACAGGACGTTCTCATCATCTTCCAAGGACCGGACGCGTACGTGTCGGCGTCATGGTACGGACATGAGGACGTATCGACATGGAATTACCAAGCGGTACACGTATATGGACGTGCGACGATTCTCAATGAGACCGAGTTGATTGAAGAACTCGCAGGTTTGCTGCACGAGCACGAAGGAGAACGTGAACATGCGGTGCGGTGGGATGATTTATCCGAACCGGTGAAGCGACAAATGCACGGCGTCGTCGGGTTTCGGATCGACATCACAGACATTCAGGCGACGTTCAAGTTAAGCCAAAACCGAAATGACGTGGACCATGAACGAATCGTATCGGAGCTTGAAAAACAAGATGAACCGATCGCAGACGTCATGCGACGACATCGGAAATCTTGATTAACCTGTCCTAAAATGGCAGTTTTTTTTCATTTTTGTTAGCCGAATAGCGGTTGACATGACTTAGGAGCAGGTCTATACTCATAACTGATAATGATTATCAGTATCGACAAAATACAGAGAAGTTCGAAAAGGAGAAAAATCACGTGAACAACACATTGAAGAAATGGTTACATATGTTCATCTTTGCATCGGCTTTTGCACTCATCTTAGCCGGTTGTGGTTCAGAAGAAGCGGAGAACGCTTCCACAAATGAAGAGACAGAAGAAGCGGCAGAAGGTTACCCAATCATGATCAAGCACGCATTCGGTGAAACAGTCATCGAAGAGAAGCCAGAACGTGTCGCAACGATCTCATGGGGGAACCATGATGTCGCACTTGCACTCGACGTCGTACCGGTCGGATTCTCGGCTGCGAACTACGGTGTCCAAGACGACAGCGGCATGCTTCCATGGACGGCAGAGAAGTTAGAAGCACTTGGGGAAGAGAACCCGAACATCTATCAAGACACGGACGGATTAGACTTTGAAGCAATCGCAGATTCAAACCCGGACGTCATCTTGGCGGCCTACTCAGGTATCACACAGGAAGACTACGACACGCTCAGTCAAATCGCACCGGTCGTGGCATACCAAGAAACTCCTTGGGTCACGTCATGGCAAGATATGGTTCGCTATGACTCACTCGCAATGGGACTTGGTGAAGAAGGCGAACAGTTGATTAAAGATACAGAGAAATTGATCACCGACAAAGCGACAGCCGTTCCTGAGATTGCTGGAAAGAAAGCCGCTTTCGTCTCGATGAGCGCGGAAGACCTTTCAAAATACTATATTTACACGACAGGTGACCCACGCGGTGCTTTCATCGAAGAACTTGGGATGGAATATCCGCAAAACATTTTGGACGAGGCAGAAAAAGCAGACAGCTTCTACCTTGAGCTCAGTAAGGAAAACGCCGACATCTTGAACGACGTCGACATCTTCGTCACATACGGGAACGAAGACACGTTGAAGGCGCTCCAGGCAGACCCGCTCTACGGGAAAGTGCCGGCGATTGAACGTGGATCGGTCGTCTTGATCGAAGACAACACACCGCTCGCAGCGGCAGGAACGCCGACGCCACTCTCGATTGAATATACGATCGATGAGTACGTCTCACGCGTATCGGATGCGCTCGCGAAAGTAAAATGATGCAACATCAGGTGAAACAGATGCATACCCCGAAGTATTTCCCGCTTCTTTTGGTCGGGACGCTCGTACTGACGGTGCTATGTATCGTGGCATCTCTTGCCTTCGGCTCAAGAACAGTCGGGTGGACTGAACTGCTGGACGGTTTATTCCGCCCGGCTGTTCAGTCGTATGAAGCGGACATCGTCCGAGAGCGGGTCGTTCGGACAATTTTCAGTTTCATGTGTGGCGCAGCGCTCGGTGTGGCGGGGGCACTCATGCAGTCGGTGACGCGTAACCCGATCGCCGACCCGAGTATTCTCGGGGTCAACACGGGCGCGGCGCTTGCCGTCGTCATCGGAATCGCATTTTTCAACATCTCGACGGCGAGTGCGTTCATCTGGTTCGCGCTCGTCGGGGCGTTGTTGACGGCCATTTTCGTGTTCGGCATCGGCTCACTCGGACGGGGTGGCGCGACCCCGCTCAAACTCGTCTTGGCGGGTGCGGCGACGAGTGCGGCATTATCGTCCCTCGTCATGGCGCTCATGATTCCACGTTCGAACGTCATGGACCAGTTCCGCTTCTGGCAAGTCGGAAGTGTCGGCGCGGGGAATATTGATTCCATCTATACGTTTTTACCGTTCTTATTGATTGGTCTCGTGATCGCAGTCGTGACCGCCCCTTCCTTGAACGCGCTCGCGCTCGGGGAAGAGATGGCGAAGAGCCTCGGTGTCCGAACTGGGACGTTGAAGCTGACGGCCTCGTTCGCGGGCGTCATCCTGTGTGGGGCGGCGACAGCACTCGCTGGACCAATTGGCTTCATCGGGCTACTCGCTCCTCATTTGATTCGGTTCGTGCTCGGTCCGGACCAGCGTTATCTCATGCCGATGTCTGCCCTCGCGGGTGCGATCATCTTGACCTTCTCGGACGTCATCGGACGTTTGCTCGGAAGTCCGGGCGAGCTTGAGGTCGGAATCGTGACGGCATTCATCGGGGCACCGATTTTGATTCTATTGACGATGAAAGTGAAAGTAAGAGGACTATGATGCAACCAGCGATTGAACAAATCAGACAAGGACGCATGAAGCGTCGCCGTCGCTATGTCGGGATGACACTGCTCTTGACTGTCATTGCGATCACGTTGAGCGGGTTGATGCTCATGTTGGGCAATACGATTTATCCGGTCCAGGACGTCATCCGCGTCTTGCTCGGGGAAGACGTGAAGGGGGCGTCGTTCGCCGTTGAGGTCCTTCGGTTACCACGTATGCTCGCCGGTGTCTTTGCGGGGGCAGCGTTCGGTGCGGCGGGAACGATTTTTCAGACGATGCTCCGCAACCCGCTCGCTAACCCGAACGTCATCGGAATCACGACTGGGTCGAGTGCGGCGGCCGTCTTCTGTATCGTCGTCCTGCAGTCGAGTGAGGCCATCATCTCGATTGCATCGATTATCGGGGGACTCGTGACAGTGCTCGTCATCTACTTCCTCTCCAAAGGGGCCTCCTTCTCGATTGGTCGCCTCGTCTTGGTCGGGATCGGGATTCAGGCGATGCTTACGGCGGTCATCAATTACTTACTCCTCATCAGCCGACAAAATGATGTCGCCATGGCGATGCGGTGGTTGACAGGAAGCCTGAATGGGGCGAAGCTAGAGGAGTTGCCGCCTTTAATCATCACGGTACTCATCTGTTTACCGATTGTATTGTTACTCACCCGTCAGCTCGAGATGCTCGAGCTCGGTGAAATGGCGGCGACAGGGTTAGGGATCAATACGAACCAAACCCGATTGCTTCTCATCGTTGCTGCGGTGTTCATGCTCGCCCTCGCGACAGCGACGACGGGACCGATCGCCTTCATCGCCTTTTTGGCGGGGCCGATCGCCAAACGTCTCGTCGGGACGAGTCACGCGGGAATTTTGCCGGCAGCGCTTGTTGGTATCATCTTAGTGCTCGCGTCCGACCTCGTCGGACAATTTGCCTTCACGGCACGCTATCCGGTCGGTGTCATCACCGGGATCATCGGCGCGCCTTATCTCTTATACTTGTTGATTCGGATGAACCAGAAAGGGGACTTCTAAATGGCATCCATTATGAAAGTGGAACATCTCACCTCAGGGTATGAGGACAAGATGATTTTGAACGATATCAGCCTTGAAATTCCGAGCAACCAGATTAGCATCATCATTGGTGCGAACGGTTGTGGGAAGTCGACGCTACTGAAGACGATGGCACGCCTCATCAAGCCGAGTGCCGGTCAAGTGACGCTTTACGATAAGCCGATCTCGAAGATGGCACCGAAAAAGCTGGCGCGTGTCCTCGGGATGTTGCCACAGTCCCCCGTCGTACCGGAAGGAATCACGGTCGCCGATCTCGTCGGTCGCGGTCGTTATCCGCATCAATCGTTCTTAAAGGGATGGACGAAAGCCGATTATGAGGCCGTCGCCGAGGCGATGGAGATGATGAACATTACGGAGTTTGCGGACCGTCCGATCGACGAGTTGTCAGGCGGACAGCGCCAGCGCGTCTGGATCGCGATGGCACTTGCCCAACAGACGGACGTTCTCTTTTTAGACGAGCCGACGACGTATCTCGATATTACGTATCAGGTCGAGATTCTCGACTTGTTGACGGACTTGAATCGAAAGTACGGGACGACGATTGTCATGGTGCTACACGACATCAACTTGTCGGCACGTTATGCCGACTACATCTTCGCACTCGACAAAGGGAAGTTGATTGCTGAAGGGAAGCCATCGGACGTCATCACATGTGACTTGATCCATCGGGTCTTCAACCTCCGCTGTTCGGTCATGTGTGACCCGGTGTCGGGTTCACCGTCGGTCATTCCGATCGGTCGCCACCATGTACAGACAGAAACGGAAGAGGCGCCTGTCGCGCAGCTTGAGTTGGTATAACGAAAATCGAGAAGGAGCGAATGTTCCTTCTTTTTTTTGCATTGATGAAAGCGTTCTAAAAAAGTCGTTGACTTCTCTTTGAGGCGGGTGTATGCTAAAAATCCTGCCCAAAAATGAGAGGCATGGGGACTGGCATCAGTTCATTCGATTTTTGAGAGGAATGACTTAAGATGAACCAACAACAATTAGTCGAGCGCGCACGCCAATTGAAAGACAATGCGTATTCACCATATTCGAAGTTCCGCGTCGGAGCGGCACTTCTCATGAAGGACGGCACGGTCATCGACGGCGTCAACGTCGAGAACGTCTCGTTTGGAGCGACAAACTGTGCGGAGCGTACGGCCATCTTCACAGCAATCGCGCAAGGATATAAAAAAGGTGACTTCGAAGCGGTTGCCGTGTCTGGGGACACGGACGACTTCTTGCCACCGTGCAGCATTTGCCGCCAAGTCATGGTCGAGTTCGGCGATCCTGACTTCAAAGTACTCCTCACGAACGGCAACGCCGATGTGAAAGAAGTGACGCTTGGGGAACTCGTCCCGCTCGCGTTTACTGATTTGGATATGTGAGTTCGAACCCCTTGGATGTATTGTCTAAGGGGTTTGTTCTTGTCTACTTTAAAAAGTGAAAAAGTAATCGAGGGATGGCCAGAACAATTTCAAGTGTCAAATCGAAGACATCATACCCGTCCCAAAGTCTTTCGGCTCGTGGGACGATAATTTGACCACGAACAGGTTGCATTCTCCCTTTCCAACGAATCGGGAGAGCGGTCGCGGTATCCACATCCGGGTGATTCATGACACGCATATGTAAGCGTGGCTCTAGTGTGTTTCCGGAACGTCCACAGCGTCCGATTAACTGTTTGGTTTTAAGTTGTTCCCCGACATGAACGGCAATCGAACCATTCTCTAGATGGGCGAGAAGGCTATATTCATCATGTTTGTGTTGAATGATGATGTAATTGCCGAGTGGATGGTCATCATTTGGTTCATCTGGTAAGCCATCGACGACCTGATAAACCGTACCATCTAATGGAGCAATCACTCGCTCCCCAAATGCATACGAGCCATCAATTCCGACTTTTCTACGATTGTAAGGTTGTTGATCTTTTGTTTTTAAAAAATCATAGCCAACACGTTTCTTTCGAATCGGTTCATGGAGATACATTCCGACGTTCGTCCCTTCTGAGACGACGAACCACTCTTCTTTGAATGGGAGACGGTATTTGTTTTTCGTGAAAGGGTTGGTCTCTTTTGAAGAGGATGTGACAGTCATCTGAATGGATTCAATCTCATTCGCGCGATTGAATTGAACGGACAATAACTTTTCTTTTCGGAAATCCGACCATAAGACATACCGATTCCCGTTCAATACCATCTCGTTGAGCAGACGATAGCGCCGAATTCCGTGATGAAACGAAGATGCCTGACGATGAAAGGCATCCATGGAATATTGAGATTTGAATAAATCGCTTGTCTGATGATAAAGATCATCGAATTGACCCGACTTGAATAAGAGGATGAACTGTTTGTACTCGTGACGCATACGCATACCGCCTTTGTTGAGTGTTGGTTTTATATACGGACAAAAATTCATAAATGTTTCGTCGTAAAATAGAGTGATGTTTTGATGTACAATAGGCGTAAATGAAGGGTGATTTGAATGTCTACGATTCCATGCAAGAAAGCTCGAGAAGAGTTTGGGTATATGCTTCATCAAGTATGTGAAACTGGTGAGATAATCGTTGTTTCTAGAAAGAATAGGAAAAATGCTATTATTCTGTCTGAAGGAGAATATGCAAGCTTGTTGGAAACAGTTTATTTGTTAGATAGCCCTAAAAATGCAGAACATTTATTAGATTCTATTGCGAGTATAGAATAGATCACTAAAAAATGAGAACTACTATAATAGATGATTTCTGCTGTATAAGTATCACGAGCGAATAATGTTTGCATGTGCAACTAGACTCACATCAATCAAAGATGAGAGTCTTTTTTGACATTTCGAGAATTATCGAATAACATAAGCGTATGAAAAATGCTGTGGAACTATTTAAAGTGTTGGGAAATGAAACGCGACTCGAAATGTTGCATTGGCTGAAAGAACCGATGCGTCACTTTGATAAACCGACAGCGCATCTTACGAAAAATATGAGCGAGAAAGGAGGCGTATGCGTTGGGGATATCCAAGAGAAGACCACGTTATCCCCGTCAACGGTCTCACATTATTTAAAAATGATGCAAAGCGTTGGCTTGTTAGAGTCAGAGCGACACGGGCAGTGGACGTACTATCGAAGAAATGAAGAAGTACTCCAAGAACTGTCTCGGTACATTGGAGAAGAGCTTTGACTCTTTTCCACGCTTTTAATTTCGACTTTTCTCGAAATGTAGATATAAGCAGCGGATAGAAATGGAGGAAGACAGGATGAAATCAATTTTTTACGTCCTCGCTTTTTTAGCGGGTGTGGCGCTCAGTCTAGAGGGAGCGATGTATGCGAGTTTAGGAGAAACAATTGGAAAACTCGAAAGTAGTTTATACAACTTTGCCGTCGGTACGATTATTTTAGGAGTGGCCTTATTATTCTTCGGTAAAGGCAAATTGTCGTATACGAAAGAAGCACCGAAATGGCAACTGACAGGTGGACTGCTCGGGTTAATTTATCTCACGATTCTTGTTGTTGGAATCCCGCTAATTGGCGTCGGGATGGCAATGAGTAGTGTTGTCGTCGGTCAATTGATCATGAGTATGGTGATTGAGCACAACGGTTGGCTCGGAAGTCCGAAAGTGACAGTGAGAAAAGAGAAAATTATCGCTGTCGGACTGATGATCGTATCGTTGTTCTTAATCTATTAATCGGGAGGTTTAACATATGTCTATATTATTATTGCTCGTCACCGTCATCGGAGGCGCGCTTCTCAGTGCACAGTCTTCTGTGAACGGAGCATTTAGCCGAAAGGCGGGTACATTAGAAAGTGCCTTCTTAACGTTCATTACGGGAGCCATGATGCTGTTCTTGCTTGTTTTGTTCTTTGGAAGTGGGAAGATTTTAAGCATTTTAGATGCACCGGTCTGGCAACTAAGTGCCGTCTGGCTCGGAGTCGGTTACCTGTTTTTAACGATTCTAGCAGTTCCCAAAATCGGGGTCATCGCAGCTAACTTGGCGGCGATTATCGGTCAACTCTCGATGGGAATGGTGATTGATCACTTCGGCTGGTTCGAAGGAGCTGTGATTCCATTCGACACGAAACGGTTGATTGCGTTGATCTTGATGGTTGTCGCTTTGCGGTTGCTATACGTAGGAAACGTGAAACAACAACGTGAGAAAGAGATGTTGGAAACAAAAGCATCATAATCAAAAGGCAAGTTATGAAGTCAATCATTCATAGCTTGCCTTTTTTAACGGGTTCAATTTTATTGAAACATCTTCATTGATAGTGCCGCATTAATTGTTCCGCATGCTCCTTCATCATCCCCCGCAACACACTCGGCGCCTTCACCTCTACTTCAGCCCCAGCCTTCAACAGCTGCCTCGACAAAAAGGGAAGTTCTTCTTCGGGTACGTCCCACTCATTTTTCTCCTCGATATCGGGTAATACATCTTCAAGCAAACGACGACCGAGTGGGGTGAGTTCGAGTCGAACGGTCACACCGTTTCGTTCATCACTTGCCTGTAATAAGCTCACCAAATCCTCGGACTCAAACGTCTCCTCAAGCAGTTTAACCGTTTCGATGCGATCGATTCGATATTGACGGAGTCCAAGTTCAGAGAGACCGAAGACGTACCACTTCAAATCAAGGAGTGCCATGCCGACCGGTGCGACGTTGAACGTGCGTTGTCCTTTGGTCGTCCGATACGTCATCTCTATCTTATTTCGATGTTCGATTGCCTGATAGATGTCTTTCGTGAACGGGGCTTTTGGAATCTGTTTGTTCCCGAGCCACAAAATGTTTCGCTCCAATCGACGAATCTTCGCCTCCAAGTCATGAGGCAACTCGTTCACGTACCAGTCGGATAGTGTGCTTCGTATATCCCCGAATGGCACGTTTGGGATGTGTTCTATCCATTTGAGTGTGAGATAGAGGGCGACGGCTTCCTGTTCGCGGAGATGGAGCGGGGGCAACAAGCGGTTCGGTAACATCTCATAGCCACCGCCAGTCCCGGGCATGCTCCAAATCGGATAACCAAGCTCCTCGAGTGACAGCATATCCCGTTGAATTGTCCGGATGGAGGCACCTGTCTCTTGCGCCAGCTCTTCAGCGGTAACGCGTCGTCCATGATTTAGCAATCGAATCAGTTGTAAATGTCGTTTCTTCACTTAAATCATTCCCGTCATCTTTTGTCGTGTTTATCAGATAAGCTGAATGTATCACGAATCAAGGAGGAAGACACGATGCCAAATGTAGTGTTATATATTGCGATGAGTTTAGACGGAAAGATTGCTCGGTCGAACGACCAGCTCGATTGGTTGTTCGCCGTAGATGGAGACGGGGATAACGGCTATGCCGAATTTTTCAAAACGATTGGTGCTGTCATCATGGGACGAAAAACATATGAAGAAGTCCTTCAATTGTCAGAGGAGTACCCATATCCAAACATGCCGAACTATATTTTGACGCATCAGTCTGATCGCGAAGCCGAGCATGTCACCTTTACGGACGAACCGATTGAAGAGCTGATTCATCGGTTGAAAGAAGAAATCGGTCAAGACATTTGGCTCATCGGTGGCGGGGAAGTCATCAAAGCGGCGATGGAACAAGATCTCGTTGATCGTTACGAGATTGCGATTGCGCCGGTCGTCCTCGGTGAAGGGGTCCCGCTCTTCCCAGAAGGTACGAAAGAGACGAAATTGCGACTAACGAACCAACGTGCATCGGGGCAGTTCGTCATGGTGACGTACGACAGCTATACAAATGAATCATGATGTCAAAACACTCTGTTCTATATGAATAGAGTGTTTTCAATGTGTAATCATGATGAAATAATGAAGAACCAATTTACTTTTTTGATAAAAATATTATTGAAATTTAATATCTTGAATAGGAAAATATTATTAATATGTATTCGATTTTTGGTAATAGAAGGGATATAGAGATCACAATCGAAACCGAGGTGTAAACGAACATGTTCATCAGTCTAGTCGCCAATTCGTGTATTGCGTTTACTGGGATTTATTTTATATCTAAGATTGTGAATCACCGTACGAACTATCTTCTTTTAAAAAAATTCTTCATCGGAATCTTATCTGGATGTCTGGGGATCTTTTTGATCACGCAAGGGGTGTTGTATGAAGAGGTTGTGAAAATTGACTTTCGTTACCTCGCGCTCATCCTGATTGGATTCTATCGGTTAGTTTCTCCATTATTCATTGCAGCGACCGTCATTTCAATCTATCGATTCAGTTTTGGTCTGAATCTACAATCCATCGTGGCTTGTATCGCCATCTTTCTTATCGCAATTGGAATTGTCATGATTTATCGAATCGCTCGACTTGAACAGAAATTTCTTCTATTCGGAATCATGCTGAATCTATGGGCTTGTCTCATCGCTTTTTTTGCCATCTATACGAATGGTGGCTTTACAGGGAGTGCATTCGCTGTCGGTCTATTAGTCGTGAGCATTAGTTTCCCGGTAGGCCTTTTAATCACCTTTTTAAATATCGATGTCTATTTGATTAACCAACGCGTGAAAGAGTATAAAGTGTCGGCCGAGACGGATCATTTAACAGGATTAGCGAACCGTCGGGCATGGGAGATGCAGATGAAGAAGTTCAAAGAGCGTGCATTGATTTGCAATGTGTTGATTCTCGACATCGACCACTTCAAACAAATCAATGATCGATTTGGTCATTCGAATGGGGATGAGATTTTAAAACAGTTCGCGCAACTTCTGTATCGAGAAACGAGGGACCACGATATTAAAGCGCGAATCGGAGGAGAAGAGTTTGGGATTTTGATACCGATGCTCTCCCATTCGGAGATTATGAACGTAGCAGAACGGATTCGGCGAAGTATCTCGAAGCACGAATTTAAACTGCTCGATGAACGAGTCATTCATATCTCCGTATCGATTGGGATTGCCAATGGAAAGAGTGAAAATCTGCAGCACATGATTCATTTAGCAGACGATTGTTTGTATCGTGCGAAAAATAGTGGGAGGAACTGTACGCACATTAACGAAACGGTTGTGTAATTCTTTAATGGAAAGGAAGTATGGTGAATGAAGATGACAAAACAGCCCATTTTCTTATGGTCAATCCTGACCGGTGGTGTTCTTCTGTCTCTTATCCTCGCTAATGTGATTGAATTGTTAGAAGGGTTACGTTATTTGAGTGTGACATTCATTATGTTGTTAGGTCTTCGTATTTCTGTTGAATCGTTAATGATCTGGCGAAAAAACAAAAGTGATATCCCTTTCTTTTGGCTACTATTCGGTATTGCGTTCACGTGTTTCTGGATGTATCGATCGCTTTACGAACTTTATATTCAATCTGACACGTTCATGCCGTACATGGTTGTCCTAGTCGTTGAAATCATGAGTTTCATCTCACTTTTCATTGCGCTTCTATACAAATTGAGTAAGCGTAGGTTACACGGAAAAGGAAAATCCTATGTATTTGATCTGCTGATTTACTTAACCATCCTTACAGCGATGATGATACAGGGATCGATGTTCCTCAATCAATCGGTCCACTACGATTTTATGGCGCACCAATATTTAAATAGTACAGTTCAAGTTTTATATACAGGCGTACTCATCACGATCCTGACCATCTTCTATTTTAATAAAATTGAAATGAACAATCGAAATACTACACAGGTTTTAGTCGGGCTGACATTGATCGTCTGCATTGATTTTGTAAAGTATCCGATTTATCACACGTCACAACCAGTGTTGGTTATGTTGGATTACCTGACATGGCTTCTTTCGTTTTTGCTCATCTCAAACGCCGTTCACAATCAGTTGACAGGGCGGAATACCACAAGAATCAAACCGAAGCGTCGAGAAAAGATGATTTTTTGGTCAGTCCGCGAGTTGTTGTTGCCGACTTTTGCGATTTTTGTGTTGCTTATATTGACCCTTGCGAGCTCGGGGTGGGATGTCGATTTATTTGGTCTTGCCGGATTGATTTGTATCCCGCTGTTCATGGCAAAACAGTTCGTGGTGTCGCGTGATAATACCCGCTTGGTCGAGAATCTCGAGCAGATCGCATATCGGGATAAAGTGACAACACTAGGGAATCGAGATGCATTTCTTCATATGTTACATCAAGAACTTGTATCATATGAAGACTCTAAAAAAGCGATCGTCATCTTGAATGTGAACCGCCTGAAAAAAATAAACGATACGTATGGTCATCGGTTCGGCAATGAGGTCATCCGAGAGTGTGTGCATAAGATCAAAGAGAATATAGATCCAGACCATGAATTGTTCGTCCTCGGGGGTGGGGAGTTTGCCTTCCTGTATACGATGACGACATCAGAGGAGATGGAGAGCAACTTGCACCAAGTGTCTCAAGCGTTCGCAACGCACGTTCATATCAATCAGCGTGATGTGTTAGTGTCCATCCGGATTGGTGTCTATGAAATCAATCACTCAGAAGACACGGTGACAAGCATTCTAGAAAAGGCGGATATCGCTCTCAAAAAAGCGAAAGAATATCCAACTCATTCGGTCGTCATCTTCAATGAATACCTTCAATCAAGCCTCATTCGAAAAATGAAGATTGAAAAGGAACTGCGTCACGCTTTGGCGAATGATGAATTCGATGTCCATTATCAACCGAAATTTTGTTTGAAGGATGATTCGTTGGTCGGGGTCGAGGCGTTAGTTCGATGGGAGAATGAACACCTCGGGAAAGTCGGTCCGGGTGAATTCATTCCGATTGCGGAACAGATGGGGTTAATTTATGAAATTGGCGAATGTGTGTTTCGTCAGGCCGTTGGGCAGTGTCTGAATTGGAATCAATGGCTAGATGAACCGATTTCGGTATCCGTCAACGTTTCCGTTTTACAACTGGAAGATCGACGTTTCGTCGGTATGATTGAGGATGCAATTCAACAAATTGGAATCCCCCCAGAGTTAGTAGAATTAGAAATCACTGAAAGTGTGGCGCAAAATTTAGACGAGAATCGCATCACGTTGAGCCAATTGAAGCAAATCGGTGTGAAATGCTCCATCGATGACTTCGGAACAGGATATTCTTCACTGAATGTACTTGAACAACTCCCAATCGATACGCTGAAAATTGATAAATCGTTTATCGACCGGCTGAATCATCGAATCAGTCAATCTGTCATCGAGACGATTATTCATTTATGTACAGTGCTCAACCTTGAAATTGTGGCAGAAGGCATCGAGTCAAAAAACCAGGCAGACGTGTTGAGAGAGATCGGCTGTAATATCGGACAAGGCTATTACTTCTCAAAACCGCTCAATCAACGCGATATGAGTCAGTTATTGAGAAACTACTCGAAAGAAAACAAGAAACGGGTGGCCCGTCCATCTTGATGAAGAAAGAGCATTAACGGAAAGTAGCGCATCGGTCATCCATCCGATGCGCTACTTTTCTGTAAAGTGGTAGACGATTGGTTAGTCACGGAGTAGCGCTGTCACTGACGTAGGGCTCCCATCCATCCGAAAAGTTGTGCGGCGTCTGGATGCCTTCTAACGTCCGAAATTCATAATCTCGCTCCTTCGCATAGCGGATGATCGTATCAAGTGCTTCTGGCGTCATCGAATGATCGTGTGCCAAGATGATGGAGGCAATATTCGCCACACGATTCGCCTCGAGACGATTGAACACGCGTTGCTCCACGCTGGCGTTGTCCTTCTTATAGATATGATCGAGACTACCAACATTCCAGTCCCAAATCGCAAAACCGGCTTCATCCATCGCTTGCCAATGCGCAGGCGTCATACCTGCATCACTGCCGTAAATCGTCCGGGCCATATTCGTATGAATTCCCGTTACCTCGTAAATGAGACGTTGTACGTCCTTCATCTGACGGACGGCCGTCATCGGTGACGCATAAAACTCTTCGCGTTCGTGTGTCATCCCGTGTAAGGCGATGAGATGACCTTCGGCGACGATGCGTCGAATAAGATGCTCATTCCCTTTGATATTCTTTCCGAGAATGAAAAAGGTCGCTTTCACCTGATGCTTCTTCAAGACATCGAGCAGCTTTCCCGTTTTCCAGTTCGGTCCGTCATCGAGCGTCAAATAGATGAGACTCGGGTCGTTATACGCTTTCGGCTCCGGGATTGCTGCCTGTGACAAGGAACCGATTAATAAAAAAATAGACATGAGTAAAAGAACGCGTTTCTTCATTCGAATGAAAACTCCCTCGAGACGATTAAACAAGTGACAGGGTATCGGTATGAAGCATAGATTATCACAAAAGGAGTTGAAGACGAAGCAAAAAATGCCCCTGAAGTGGAGATCTGAGTCGGTTCATTTCAAGATAGGGAGCTCGTAAATTTGTTCATCCATCTCTGTCATGGAATAGGTGAAGTTCAATTTTTTCAATAGCGCAATGGACGCCTCGTTCGTCTCAAGGACACCGGCCTTGAATGCTTCTGCTCCTTGGTCGGCCAAGTGATGAATCAAGCCCGACATCACCTCGAACGCATAACCTTGACGGGCGCGTGTGGGCGCGATCGTATAGCCAATCCAATACGTCGTCTCTTCCTGCTGAATATACACGTCCCCAATCAGTTCACCTGTCGTTTGGTCGATGATGGCGAGTTGCGCGCCTTGATGTAGCGATGGTTTACCGAGTAGGGCGCTCTCATATTCTTCACGGGTGAGCCCTTTGAACGATTGATGCTTCATCCAGTCTAAGTCGTTCCGATAGGTCATGAACGATTCGATGTCCTGTCGTTCAAACGGACGGATGAGACAGCGGGTTGTCATGAGTTGCATCGTTTGTTCCTCCTGTAACGTTTCATTCTTTCCTCTCAGTGTACCGTTGATGATGCAGATAGGGTAGAGGGTTGATGCATACAAAGACCCGTCAATCGAGTGACTGACGGGTCTTTGTTCGAACTTATACATGCTTCCGCTGAAATGCAGAAATGGCTTCATACTCTTCCGACAGATGACGCGACAGACGGATGTAGATCGGCAAGAGCTCCCGATAGACGTTCGTCGCTTCCATGTTCGGTGTATGCTCGTGGGTCACTTGCGGCACTTCTTGGAACTCCTCGATATCCCCGAAGGCGTATTCCCCGAGCATGACGGCCCCGAGGCATGAACTCTCGTGACTTTCCGGCACGACGACCGGTGTGTCGAAGATATCTGCCATCATCTGGCGCCAGAGGCTCGACTGGGCGAATCCACCGGTCGCATGGATACGGTTCGGTGCGCCCGTCAACTCATCGAGTGCGAGCATGACCGTATAGAGGTTAAAGATGACACCTTCCAACACGGCACGGATGAAGTGCTCCCGTTTATGGTGGATGCTGAGCCCGAAAAACGAACCGCGGGCGTTCGAATCCCAGAGTGGGGCGCGCTCACCCATCAAATACGGATGAAACAACAGCCCGTCGGCACCCGGCTTGACCGTCTCGGCGATACGGGTCAACACATCGTACGCGTCGATGCCGAGGCGTTTCGCCGTCTCGACCTCGCTCGCCGCGAACTCGTCACGGAGCCAGCGGAGGATGATGCCGCCGTTATTGACCGGTCCACCGATCACCCAATGCTTATCCGTCAGCGCATAACAAAAGATGCGACCTTTCGGATCTTCGACGGGTTCCGAGACGACCGTCCGGATGGCGCCGCTCGTCCCGATTGTCACAGCGACGACACCTTGTTCGAAGGCACCGACCCCGAGGTTCGAGAGCACGCCGTCGCTTGCCCCGATGACGAGAGGGAAGTCCCAGCCGAGCGTCTCGGTCACGTCAGGCGTCACCTGCAAGACTTCCGTCGTCGGAACGAGTTCGGACAGACGCTCTGGCGTCACACCGGCAACGTCAAGTGATTCCGCGTCCCAATCGCATTGTTTCAAATTGAACAGTCCCGTCGCCGAGGCGATGGAATGGTCGACGACGAAGCGTCCCGTCAACCGATAGAAGACATATTCTTTGATGGAGACGAACTTGTCCGCCTGCGTAAAGACGTCAGGATGCTCCGCTTTCAACCAGCGTAGCTTCGAAAGCGGTGCCATCGGATGAACCGGGGTGCCGGTGCGCATGTGAAGAGCACTCGCGTCAAAGTCGCGTTTGATTTCTTGCGTATACGGGTTCGCCCGACTGTCTGCCCATGTGATGCTGTTCGTGAGCGGGCGTCCTGACGCATCGAGTGCGATCAAGCTGTGCATCGCCGAACTGAACGATGCGAAGCGAATCGGACCGTCCGCTTTGGCACGGACCGCCGAAACGGCTTCGAGCACGGCCCCATAGATGACGACCGGGTCTTGCTCGGCCGTCTCCGTATCGGGTGTGAGAAGCGGATACAACACGTTATGTACCGCCAGTTGTTGATGACCGTTGAACAGGACGGCTTTCGTACTCGTCGTCCCGATATCGACCCCAATCGTAAACACACAATCACTTCCTAACTTAGATGATAAATAGGCTAATCAAGAACACGACGGCAAAGCCGGTGAGCCCGATAATCGTTTCCATGATCGTCCATGACTTGAGCGTATCTTTGACGTCGAGACCGAAGTAACGGTTGACGAGCCAAAAGCCTGAATCGTTGACGTGCGAGAGGACTGTCGCCCCTGAGGCGATGGCGATGACGATCAAGCCGAGCGCCGCGCCCGTGATGTTTTGAATTTCAAGTAGTGGTGTGATGAGTCCGGCTGCTGTGACCATCGAGACCGTTGCCGACCCTTGGGCGACACGGACGACCGTTGCAATCAAGAAGGCGAGGACGATCGCCGGAAGTGGTGAACCGGCCATCATTTCGCCGAGGACGTCACCGACACCTGAGTCGATGAGCACTTGTTTGAACACACCACCGGCCCCTGTGACGAGGATGATGATTCCGGCTGGCTCGAGAGCTTTCGTTGCAATCTCTTGGACTTCGTCACGTGAATATCCACGACGTGTGCCGAGGAAGACAAACGTGAGAAGCGTCGCAATCGTCAAGGCGACGAACGGATGTCCAAGGAACGTCAAGAAGTCACGGACGGCGTTCCCTTCGTCTAAAAGAACCGCTGATAATGTGTTCGCTAAAATTAACACGAGCGGGATCAAGATGAGCGATAAGATCATTTTGAAGCTCGGTAATTCTTTCGATGTATCGATTTCTTTGAATTCCATGTAGTCCGGAATCGTCACATGGATCTTCTTAGCAATATACTTCCCAAAAATAGGACCGGCTAAAATCATCGACGGAATCCCGGCGAGAACACCGAACAAGATGACCCAACCGAGGTCGGCACCAATCAAGTTCGCAACGGCGATCGGACCAGGTGTCGGTGGGATGAAACTGTGCGTGACCGCGAGACCCGCGAGGAGCGGAATCCCATAGTAGAGAAGCGAACGGCCCGTCTTTTTAGCGAGACCATATACGATTGGAACGAGAATGATGAAACCGACATCGAAGAAGACCGGGACAGCGACGATGAACCCGGTGATACCGAGCGCCCATTGTGCCTTGTCTTCCCCGAACTTACTGACGAGCGTCTGGGCGAGGCGTTCCGCGCCACCCGACACTTCAAGCATCTTCCCAAACATCGCGCCGAGACCGACGACGACGGCGACGAAGCCGAGCGTTCCGCCCATCCCGTTCTGGATGGAGGCGATGACGTCTCCGAGCGGCATGCCGGCCGCGACCCCGACGATGAGACTGACGAGTAACAACGAAACGAATGCGTGAAGCTTTGTGCGAATGACTAAAAATAAGAGCAAGAAGATCCCGGCTAAGGCAATCAAAATAAGTGTTGAGCCAGACATTGAGTATTCCCCCTAAATTCCGAATATGTAACCGTTTACAGTTTCTTGCAAAGGAGAAGGTCATTTCCCCGTGACCTTTTCCGCATTTCTTACTTCTTGACGACCGCGTGACCACCGAACTCGTTACGGAGTGCGGCGACGACTTTACCTGAGAATGTATCGTCCTCGAGTGAGCGATAGCGCATCATGAGCGACAAGGCGATGACCGGTGCTGCTGCCTGAAGGTCGAGCGCTGTCTCAATCGTCCACTTGCCTTCACCTGACGAGTGCATGACCCCTCGAATCTCATCAAGCTTCGCATCTTTCTTGAAGGCGTTCTCCGTGAGCTCCATGAGCCAAGAGCGGACGACCGACCCGTGGTTCCAGACGCGTGCGACTTGTTCGTAGTCGTAATCGAACGGGCTCTTCTCTAAGATGTCGAACCCTTCCGCAATCGCCTGCATCATCCCGTACTCGATTCCGTTATGGATCATCTTCAAGAAGTGACCGCTTCCGGCAGGTCCCGTATATAGGTAACCGTTCTCGACAGACAAGTCTTTGAAGATCGGCTCGATCGTTGGCCACGCGTCTGCGTCGCCCCCGACCATTGTACAGGCGCCATTCCGTGCCCCGTCCGTCCCGCCGCTCGTCCCGCAGTCGAAGAACTTGATATCCTTCTCGGCGAACTGCTCGGCGCGTGCGACCGAGAGCTTGTAGTTCGAGTTGCCGCCATCGATGACGATGTCGCCCGGTTCGAGTCGCTCATACAATTCAGCGAGTACTTCTTCCGTGACGTCGCCGGCAGGGACCATCGCCCAGATGACGCGTGGCGTCGATAACTTGTTCACGACGTCCTCGAGTGTCGGTACGATGGTGAACGCGTCCGATGTGACGTCCCCGACGTCCGTCCCGACGACCGTATGTCCGTGGTCGCTCAAGTTGAGCGCCAAGTTGTAGCCCATCTTTCCTAATCCAATCAAACCAATTTCCATATTGTCACCCCTGAAAAAGAATTTTTTTCCGTCTCTGTATTTATCTTATCAAAATAAATTCGATTTACAAGCGGAATCGCGGAATTTTTTTCTTTTTTGGGCATAAAAAATCGACCCCCGAGGTGGAGGTCGAACGCATCAACTTGAAGATGCTTTTTTGAATTGCTGGAAGAAGACTTCAATGTCTTCCGCCGGCAATGGGCGATTGTAATAATATCCTTGCGCCTGGTTGCATGATTCGGCTTTTAAGAAAGCGACTTGATTCTCCGTCTCGACACCTTCCGCGATGACGTTCAAATCAAGCTCATGCGCCATGCGGATGATTGTTTTGACGAGGGCGGCATCTTTTTCGTCGCTCTCAATATTTTTCGTAAAGTGCTGATCGATCTTCAACGTGTCGATTGGGAACAGCTTCAAGTAGCTGAGCGACGAATATCCGGTCCCGAAGTCGTCGATGGAGAGGTGGACACCGAGGGCGACGAGCTCGTGCATCGTCTCGATGGCACGGTCCGCACTCTGGATGACGCTCTCGGTCAACTCGAGTTCTAAGTACTGTGCCTCGAGACTAGAAGCAGCGAGCGCACGACTGACCACTTCCGGTAAATCTTTTTGGGCGAACTGGATGGCCGAGATGTTGACGGCGACCCGGAACGGGGGAATGCCGGCATCTTGCCACGCTTTGTTTTGACGACATGCTTCATTCAGGACGAACTCGCCGAGGCGGTGGATGCTTCCCGTTTCTTCGGCGATTGGAATGAATTCACCAGGCGAAACCATCCCGAGTTCCGGGTGTTGCCAGCGCACGAGCGCTTCCATGCCAATCACCATTTCCGACTCTAGTTGAATCTGTGGTTGATAGTGGACCGTGAATTCACCACGTCCGATACCTTTGCGGAGTGCCATCGACAAGTTTGAGCGACGAGACACGGATTCGTTCAATTCGTTCGTGAAGAACTGATAGCCGTTCTTTCCGTCAGCCTTCGCCCGATACATGGCGATGTCGGCGTTCTTGATCAACTCCTCTGCCGTATCCCCATCGGATGGATAGAGACTGATGCCGATCGAGGCGCCGGTGAACACTTCCTCGTTCTCGAGTTCGAACGGGGGATGGAGGACATTGATCAGTTCTTGTGCGCGATGGGCCGCCAAGTTACTTTTCGTAAGGGGCGACAAGATGATGAATTCATCTCCACCGAGACGGGCGAGCGTGTCCGACTTTTGAATCGTCGATTGGATCCGGGTCGTCACCTGTTTCAAGAACTGGTCGCCGATCGAGTGACCGAAGCGGTCGTTGATCACTTTGAAGTTGTCTAAGTCGATATAGTACAACGCGAACGGGTCTTGCTGGGACTGACCGAGTAGGGCATCGAGTCGGTCACTGAACAGACGGCGGTTCGGGAGACCCGTCAATGGGTCCAAATAGACGAGGTCGTTGATTTGCGCCTCGATTCGTTTCCGTTCACTAATGTCACGGATGATGCTGCTGAAGAAGATACCCTTGTCCGTCTTCCACGTCCCGAGCGACATTTCAATCGGGACTTCGACACCGTCTTTCCGTAAGCCGATGAGTTCCACCGTCTGACCGATGACGCGTTTCTCACCCGTCGTTTCATAACGTTGCATCCCACGTTCATGGGCGTCCCGGAATCGTTCCGGGATAATCGTGACAATCGACTGACCAATCATCTCCTCGTGTGTATATCCGAACAAATCGGTCGCCCCTTGATTCCATTGAAGGATGACGCGGGTATGGTCGGCGACGATGATGGCATCAGAGGCTGACTCGATGATGGATTCGAACTTCATCTCGAGCTCTTCCGATTGTGCCTCGAGCTGTGATGCCGTTCGGAGTGAGATGTACATAATTACGAACAAGGTCATGACGCTCGCTGCGATGACGTAGGCGAGAAGGGTGCTATCGACCGCATAGCCACTCATCGGTTTGACGACTCCTTCTGTCGGCGTGAAACGGGCAGCGCCCATCCCGACGTAGTGCATGCCGGAAACGGCGACACCAATCAAGACCGAACTGGCGAGACGACGCCAATGAAACCGTGAGACGTTCGGGATATAGAAGAGGATATACAATCCAACGAGCGAAGCGGCGAACGCGACGATGGCAGAAGCGACCCACATGACCGGGTCATACGAGAGGACCGCATTCATCTGCATCGCTTCCATGCCGATATAATGCATCGAGACGACCCCGATACTGATCAAGAAGGCGCAAAAGACGAGTTGTGTCGGTCGTGTCTCAGGATGACTGATGATCCAGAAGGCAAGACCAGAGGCGACGACGGCCGGCACGATTGATAATAAGACGATGCCGAGGTGATACGTCACGTCGTCGTTTAGATGGAACGCCAACATGCCGATAAAGTGCATCGCCCAAATTCCGAGGCCGAGGCTAAATGCACCGGCTACAATCCAACTGAATCGTGAGGCATATTTCGCATATTTTAAACGACTGCTAATATCGAGGGCGACACCGGCAGCAAAGATGGCGACAGCAATGGAAAGAATAACGAGTGGTAAGTTGTACGAGCTACTGAGGTGATGTTCGATTCGAAACAGTCCTTTCAATTTCAAATGGTACAAAGAGTGAAGCAATGAAAAAGTGCTTCATTAGAGTAGCACATCAAACAATCCGACTTCCTGTCTCCTTTTGTAAGGTGGGTCAATCTTTTGAGCGAATCACACATTGCGGAATTTTTTTCGAAACGGTATCGTTAAGTGAAGAAGAGAAAGGGTGATTCTTGATGGAAACGATGAACGGGACGGCCCGCATCCGTGGCGCCTATTCGACACTGAGTAAGAAAGAGCAACGCATTGCCGATTATATTTTAAAACAACCAGAACAAATCATTCATCATACGATCAATCAAGTGGCAGACGACCTCGATGTCGCCGAATCAACCGTGTTCCGCTTTTGTCAGCGCGTCGGATTCAAAGGCTACCAGGCGCTAAAAATTGCCCTCGCCTCGGATGTCGTCGCCCCGCTTCAAGACATCCATGAAGACATCACGGAGACGGACACGGCGCTCGAAATTGCGGAGAAAATTTTTTCGACGAACGGGAAGACGATTGAGTCGACGCGTCAGATTTTAGAAGGGGGTTCTCTTGAGAAGGCGATCGAATTGTTCCTCGGGGCACGTCGCATCGAATTTTTCGGAAGTGGTGGCTCGGCCGTCGTCGCACTCGATGCGTATCATAAGTTTGTCCGCAGCGGGCTTCAGGTGAGCGCGATTCTCGAGTCGCACATGCAGCTCATGTCTGCCTCGCAATTGACGACAGAGGACGTCGCCGTCGTCATCTCGCACTCGGGTGCCTCGAAAGAAACGCTCGATATCGCGAAACTCCTAAAAGAAAAAGGTGTGCTGATGATTGCCATCACAAACTATGCGAAGTCGCCCCTCTCGAAAATCGCGGACGTATCCCTCTATACTGTGTCCCAAGAGACGGCGTTTCGTTCAGAGGCGCTCGCTTCCCGAATCGCTGAGCTCAGTTTGATTGATGCCCTGTTTACGGCTGTCATGATGCGGCGCGGGGAAGCGGCACGGATGTCTCTCCAACAGATGCGTGAGGCGATTTCAATGCGCCGAATCTGAAGAAAACAGGGTTAACTTCTACAAAAAGGTGGAAATTATATACTCTGAGGACAACGAGAGGCTTAGAGAGAGAAGGTGGACCGATGAACCATATTGATTTTTTATCTTCCGACCATTACAACGAGTTCAAACGGTTAGCACAACGGCTCACGGATCCTGGTAGTACCAGTCGCGAATATTATGCCGCGCTGTACGTCATTGCGGGCAACCCGCACATCCGAGAATGTTTGCTTCCTTATATAGACCTCGAGGCAGGGAAGATTCGAACCTCTACGATCATCGATGACAACTCGTTCGATAAACGAGAGTTTGTACTCGCCAAACTCGTCATACATTTGTATAACTCAAAAGAGTGGGTCCTTCCGACCGAATTGATTGCCTTACCGGAAGAGGACTATAAATTAGCGATGCAGGCGATCACGCTTTGCCGAAATGAACAATTTGACGGGGTCACGATCCCGAGCGACTGACGACACCCTGTTATGTAGAATGGCAGGGTGTTTTTCGTCTACCCAAAAGGAGGAGAGCGTGTGTCACTGAATACGTCGATGTTGACTATCTTGCTTGTGCTCTTATTGCTGATTATGACCGGACCTCCGCTATTGATCTATTATTTTTGGTGGCGTGACCGAAACCAGCGTGAGCATTCTGTCCTTCGAAACTTCCCAATCCTCGGGAAATTGCGTTATATGTTCGAAAAGATGGGTCCCGAGCTCCGGCAATACTTATTTTTGAATGACAATGAGGCGAAGCCGTTCTCGCGGAACGAATACGAAGCAGCCGTCATTGCAGGGAAATATAAGTCACGCATCATCGGATTCGGGTCAGAGCGAGACTTTGAAGCGGGCGGATTCTACCTTCAAAACGCGCTCTACCCGACGAATCGGAACGAACTCCGCGTCGACAATTCAACCAAGGTATCGACGTGGGTGTATGAACTCGATGAAGATAACCTTTTCACCCGAAAAGAGCATCTCGTCGAACGTGACATTTCTCCATACTTGTTAGCAGAGGAAGACACGATTGTCATCGGGAAAGAGACATGTCGAGAGCCGTTCCATGTCCGAGGGCTCGTCGGCCAGTCGGCGATGAGCTTCGGCTCGCTCGGGGACAAAGCGATCACGGCCCTCTCGATCGGGCTCGGACGTGCAGGTGGGACATGGATGAACACTGGGGAAGGTGGATTGTCGGACTATCACTTGAAAGGAAATGTCGATATCATCTGCCAGATCGGTCCGGCGCTCTTCGGCGTCCGGGATGAGGACGGAACATTTTCCGTGGAGGCGTTCAAACAGAAGAGCGAACTTCCGCAAGTGAAGGCGTTCGAATTGAAACTCGCACAAGGGGCGAAGACGCGCGGGGGACATATCGATGGGTCGAAAGTGACCGACGAGATCGCCCGTATCCGTCATGTGCGGGTCGGGGAGACGATTGACAGTCCGAACCGCTTCTCCGAATTTCAGACACATACGGAATTGCTGGCATTCGTCGAGAAATTGCGTGAAATCGGCGGGAAGCCGGTGGGTATCAAGCTCGTCGTCGGCAATATGAAAGATATCGAATCACTCGTCCATGAGATGGCGACGTCTCAGACCGTACCGGACTTCATCACGATTGATGGGAGCGAGGGCGGGACGGGCGCGACGTATCAGGAGCTCGCCGATACGGTCGGCTTGCCGCTGAAGGCGGCACTCCCATACGTGCATCGACTCTTGATCGAGCACGGTCTTCGGGACCAGGTCAAACTGTTCGTCTCAGGGAAACTCATCACGGCGGATAAGGTCGCGATTGCACTTGCGCTCGGTGCCGATCTCGTCAATATCGCCCGCGGGCTCATGTTCAACGTCGGCTGTATCCAGGCACAGGTGTGTCACACGAACCGGTGCCCGGTCGGTGTCGCGACGACCGACCCAAAACTGCAACGTGCCCTCGTCGTCGACGAGAAGAGCTTTCGAGTGACGAACTATATTATCTCGCTCCGGGAAGGACTGTATAATATGACGGCCGCGGCCGGGGTCCGTTCCCCGACGGAACTGTCAGAGGAACATGTGATGTATCAGGAGCCGGACGGACGTGTAAGGACGATTGAATGATTTGGTCACTGTGTTCGGGCAGTCGCTTTATAGCTACGTTGAACGAACGATTCGAATAGAGACGAATCTTCTAATAAACGTCGACCACTCATACACATCCGGCGCGGCCGCAGCTTCGCATGACTCGGCGTGACGAAATAGTCGTCAGGATACGTGTGAAGCAGGTGACGAATCAGGCTTTGAATCGTATCATAGTCATCCGGAATCCATTCTTTCTTCATGGAGGGAATGTTATCAAGCGTGAGTCGAATGTGGTCACCGTTTCGAATGAACGGATTCACACAGACGCGTCTCGTTTGAGCTCCTTGAAACACATGAAACGTGTGCGTGACAGTGTCACCCTCAATCGAACCGATGACATACCCGGTTTCCCAAGCCTTGCCGCAACCGTCCCATACCGAAAATAAGTGTCCAGGATACACGATGGTCGTATTCAATCGCTCAATCACGTCGTACCGATGATGATCTCCGAGTGCGACATATGCGAACGAATGACGTTGAAGACGTGAGGTTGAAAAGGCACCGACACGCCCATGACTGAGTAATAGATTCGGATGTGTCGCATCGAGCGGGGGGATTCGTTCAAGTGCTTCAGTCAGACCGATTTGGTTCGACGTGCAACTGATACCATAAATCCCAATCCCGAGTTTCGGCTCGAATCGATACGCTGGTTCTACAAAACAGTGGACATGAGGAATCGTCTCCCATAATTCTTTGTCACGATGGCGATTGACGTCATGTTCACCGAAGACGATATAGACGGACGCACCGAGAGCCGTCCATTCTTCTAAATAGGGAATAAGGTCATCCGAATCACTCACTTCGATGTCGCCGGCGATCAGAAATGCAGCAATATCGTGCTCACGAATGACCGAGGCGAGTTGTTGGAGTTTTTCGCGCTGAATGTCAAAGCTCTTTCGTTCTGCATGAATCGCATCCCCTGTATGCCGAGCGTGATGGAGGTCGGCAATGTGTAGAAAGTTTGGCATATACATCAACTCCTCGACCAAAGAATTCTGCTTCACATGAACGAAATCCTTTGAATGGTATTAAGAAGCGGAATGAACGGGAACACGTAACTGTTGAAGATTATTCAAGGAGGGGTTCCATGAAAGCTCTATTTTTGAATTGTACGCTGAAGGATGGCGACACGACGTCGCATACGGAAGGGTTAATCCGAGATATTTTACCGCATTTTGATGCGCTCCAGGTCGATTCGGAGATTGTTCGAATCGTCGACTACAACATCGCGTTCGGGGTCACAGAAGATGAAGGGGACGGGGATGAATGGCCACAGATTTTCGAGAAAGTGAAAGGGGCAGACATCGTCGTCATCGGGACGCCACTCTGGCTCGGGGAGAAGAGTAGTGTTGCGACGCAAGTGGTCGAACGGTTATACGGGGGCAGCGGCTTGACGAACAAGTCAGGCCAAGCCATCTACTACAACAAAGTCGGCGGGGTCGTCGTCACCGGGAATGAGGACGGGGCAAAACATGCATGTGCCGGCATTTTATATGCCTTGTCCCACATCGGTTTCACCGTGCCGCCAAACGTCGATACGTATTGGGTCGGAGAGGCGGGACCAGGCGACTCGTATATCGACGCCGGGCGCGAAAATGCGTTCACGAAGTCTCACGGAAAGACGATGGCATATAACCTCGTCCATTTCGCGAGAATGCTGAGAGCACATCCGATCCCGGCAGAAGGCAATACGATGGAATGACGACAGTAGCGATGAGGATCGCTACTTTTTTTGTGCCAGGCACGCAATGGTGAAAATCCACTCCCCTTTTGGTTAAAATTGGATTTCATGGACAGTAAAAGAAATTATAATGTAGAGAGAAGTCACATGAATAAAAATTTCGAGAGGGATGATGAAATGCAGAGTAGGTCGAGTCTAAAGCGAATAATGAAAACAACGATGAACTACCGACAATCCGCTTATGAACAAACAAACCCTGCTCAATCACATCATTGTGACCAGGCAGGGTTTTCTTCATAGCTGATACGGCACTGGAATCAAACTTTTTGATAAATACAACGGATGTCGCGGATAGTTGCCGGTAGTGGTCACTTTAAGACAATGAGGCGACTGATGTTGGACGAGCTGGTAGACGTCCTGCATTCGGGACTGTGCAGTCGGGGTAGTAATGGCATCCCCCCAAGCTAAAATGACGGCGGCGGAATGGTCTGCCGCAAAACGAATATACGAATCGTTATCTGGACCGATTGGGTCATTCACCTGATCAAGCGACTTCACATCCGGGGCAATCATGGCGTACAAATTGACGACTTTCAATCCATCAAACCCCCACAGTTTTGCATAGTGGATGCAGCGTCTGAGTGTCGGTTCGGTCTGTGTGACGTCACCGATACTCGGATGAAACAGGATGAACGTAATGAAGTGACCGCCGGGGCTCCAATTGCATTCGAACAAATAACGGTACTGATTCGTCTCGTCGATGGTTATTTTGACGTGATAGTTCGCATTCCATGATGGTGTCATGATGCTTCCTCTTTTCTAAGATGTCGTTCATCATTTTTTCTCGACTGCGTGTCCACCAAACTCATTTCTTAGTGCGGCGACGACCTTACCGGAGAATGTGTCATCTTGGAGCGAACGTTGACGCATCATGAGCGAGAGAGCGATGACCGGTGTCGGCACATCATATTCGAGCGCCGTCTCGACCGTCCACTTCCCTTCGCCGGACGCATGCATGACCCCACGGATGTCATCGAGCTTCGCATCTTTCGAGAAGGCGCTCTCCGTCAGTTCCATGAGCCACGAGCGGATGACCGAGCCATGGTTCCAGACACGGGCGACGTCCTCATACTCATAGTCGAACAGGCTCTTCTCGAGCACTTCAAACCCTTCGGCAATCGCTTGCATCATGCCGTATTCAATCCCGTTATGGACCATCTTCAGGAAGTGACCACTCCCACTCGGTCCGGCATACAAATAACCGTGATCCGTCGAAATGTCTTGGAACAACTGCTCAATCTTTCCGAACGCTTCCATGTCCCCGCCAATCATCGTACATGCCCCGTTCCGGGCTCCATCCATGCCGCCACTCGTCCCGACGTCAAAGAAGTAAATCAATTTTTCTTTAAAGTGGTCGGCTCGGCGCATCGACTCTTTATAGTTCGAGTTACCCCCGTCGATGACGATGTCCCCGGGTGAGAGAGCGTCATACAAGTCATTCAACACATGTTCGGTCACTTCTCCTGCCGGTACCATCACCCAGACGACTCGCGGCGCCTTCAGTGCCTCGACGACATCTTCAAGTGACGCTTTCGTTTCAAACTGACTTGTTGAGACGTTCCCTGGGTCGTACCCATATACGCGATGTCCATTATCCGTCAAGTTGAGGGCCAGATTCAGTCCCATCTTTCCAAGTCCGATCATGCCGATTTCCATTTATTCCACCCCATTCATCAGATTTGTTCTCCTAATAGGGTTACCCGAAACAATCGAGGTTCAAAAGAGCGGTTTGATTGGATCGACACGATAAGCGAGAATCTGTGATACTGGAAGCGATTCGCCGTCTGACAGTGTAATTTCCCCGGTCATTGGATGCAAGGATTGGAGTGTACGTTCAAACGTTTTGTGTGCATTATATTCGGAACTGCCATATACGATAAACTCACAAGATTGGTCTTGCTCTAAAAAGCATGTCACGATGAATTGCATCGATTAATCCCCTTATGTATGAAATGAGTTACTCTTCTATACATATTTTACAAAAAATGAAACAAACGTACCATTATGTTTTCTGAAAATAAGGAAAAGGAACTATAAAAAATGACAAACTGTCAAAATTCTTTCAATATTGGCATAAAAAATCGGGATATCTTTTGAAATCGCGACCAATGGCTTAGTACCGTTGTATGAAGCAAAACTACTTCCTAAAAAAGCTTATGTTATGATAGACAACAACTTGCTAAACTTTCAAAAAGCCTTGTCGATACTAGCGATGTGAGCAATCAACATCGCAAGAGAAGTATTTACCTCTTTTATAAAAAAGCGGAAAAGTCTGTCGATTCAGAGTGATAAAATGAAACCTGTGTCAATTACGGTCAATTGGGGATAGAAAGGTGCTATGTCATGGAAGAGCAAAAGCCAAAGAAGAGAGTCAAGAAACGTCGTCGTAAAGTGTCGCCTGCGAAGCGTATCGCCATCATCGCAGGTGCTGTCATCGGAGTGTTCCTGCTCATCGGAGCCGGGATGGCCTACTATTTATATAATCAAGTTGATACAACGGTCGACCGTTTGAACGAATCGGCCGGTCTCAGTCCCGATCGGATGAACCAGCAGACGATCTCAGACAAGAAGCCGGTATCGGTGTTACTCCTCGGGGTCGACCGTCGTGCGGACGAGCAAGGACGTAGCGACTCGATTATCGTCATGACGCTCAATCCGAACTCGGATGAGAGCGCGATGCTCAGCATCCCGCGTGATACGAAGACGGAGATCGTCGGCAAAGGAACGATGGACAAAATCAACCACGCCTACGCGTTCGGCGGAGCCGAGATGGCGATGGATACGGTCGAGAACTTCCTCGGCATCCCGATCGATTACGTCGCGGAAGTCGACATGAAAGGTTTCCAGGACGCTGTCAACTTATTCGGCGGCGTCGACGTGACGAACAAGTTCGCCTTCACGTCGGGTGAGTATACGTTCGAACCGGGAACGGTCAACCTCGATGGTGCAGAGGCACTCGCTTACACGCGGATGCGTTATGATGACCCGAACGGAGACTTTGGTCGCCAGGAACGCCAACGTGACGTCATCACGGCACTTGTCGACAAAGGGACGGACAGCTTCTCGATTGCACGTTTCAACAACATGCTCGACGTCCTCGGCAACAACGCCAAGACGAACGTGACGTTCAAAGACATTCGGACGCTCTCGAGCGACTACATGACGGCTTTCAAAAACCAAAGCGTCCTTCGCCTTGAGGGTAGCGGTGGCAAAGAAAGTGACGGCATCTACTATTGGAACCCAGACGAGGCATCACTCGACGAAGTAAAGTCGTACCTCGGACAATTGATGGAACAATGACAGCGGCACTCGATTCGGATGAATCGGGTGCTTTCGTTTGTGGCATAATGAAAAGAAAAAGGAGTGACGGCCGTGCTCGATCGACTGACCCGACTCGCCATCGATGTGAGACATCGCTTCAAGGACCACCATATCAATGACTATAGCGCCACGCTCGCTTTCTTCTGGTTTCTCGCCATCTTCCCGACGTTCTTCGTCCTGTTCGCCGTCATGTCATGGTTCAAGATCGACCAGGCACTCTTGATCGAGCAGATCGAGACACTTGTCCCGGGATCGAGCGTGCGCGACATGCTGTCGATTGTCTATGACGTCAGTGGCAACTTGAATAGCGGACTCGTGTCAGTCAGTGCTATCATCGCCTTTTGGTCCGCATCGAACGGGACGGCCCGTCTCGTCAAACTGACCGTCTTCGCCTACGGGGAGACCGAGGCGCGCGGATACGTGTGGCGTCGGCTGATTGGCTTGATGACGATTCTTGCCGGTAGTATCGGGGCTGTGATCCTCATCGTGTTCCACGTCTTCAGTCAAGAGTTCCTCGACTTGTTGTATGCCTTTTATCCGCCCGTCGAGGAGTTCGATCGATTGTCGACCGTGACACGGTACACCGTCTCGACAATCATCTTAATCGTCGCGTTCTCGTTTTTCTATAAGATTGCCCCGCAGCAGCGTGTCCGGTTTATCGAGACACTTCCTGGGGCCATCTTTGCCGTCATCTCCTGGCAACTGTTGTCGACCGGCTACAGCATTTACGTCGAGCGCTTCTCGATCCTTGGGGACACGTACGGCACGATCGGTGTCGTCATTTTGCTTCAAATCTGGCTTTATTTGACGGCGGCGACGATGCTCATCGGGGCAGAAATCAATGCTGCTTGGCCATATCATATGCATCGGACAAAAATGAAGACACATTTCCCATAATAACTGGAAAGAAATGATTAGCATTTTTTGGAGACATGCTATAATCCAATGTAGAGTCTGGGAAAAGATATACTAACTGAACTTACGAAAGAAGGTGGCCCGATATGGCGAAACATCAGAAGAAATCACGGTGGAAACTCATCCTTGGCATCACAGCGGGCGTACTGACACTCATACTTGTCGCAGGCGGTCTGTTCGTCTGGTCGATGGTCGACGAGGTCAATGACACGGTGACGAAAGTGAACGACAACTTACAGATCAGCCCGGAACGAAAACAAGTCGAGACGATTGAAGAGAAGCGTTCGGTGTCTGTACTTCTGCTCGGGATTGATCGACGCGGGACTGAACAGGGACGAAGCGACTCGATCATCGTCCTGACACTGAACCCTGACACGAATGAAGGGGCGATGCTCAGCATCCCGCGTGACACGAAGACGGAGATTGTCGGTCGCGGGTACCGCGATAAGATCAACCATGCCTATGCATTCGGCGGTGCCGAGATGGCGATGGACACGGTCGAGAACTTTTTAGATATCCCGATTGATTATGTCGTCGAGGCAGACATGGAAGCATTCACAGAAGTTGTCGACGCGCTCGGCGGGGTCACCGTCATGAACAAGTTCGCGTTCAGCTCAGACAACTATACGTTCCCTGTCGGTGAAGTGACGCTCGATGGACAGAAGGCGCTCGCCTATACACGGATGCGCTATGATGACCCGAATGGGGACTTCGGCCGCCAAGAACGGCAACGGGAAGTCGTCGCGGCCATCATCGAGAAGGGACGCTCGGACTTCTCGCTAGACAAGGTGACGAATCTGTTAGACGTTGTTGGCAACCGGGCGAAGACGAATATCGAGTTCAACGAGCTCGTGACACTGTCGACGGACTACATGGGTGCGTTCCGCAACGCGAGCACGCTCCGCATCGAAGGCGGCGGTGGACTCGAGTCGGACGGCGTCTATTATTGGAACCCGGACCCGGCGTCACTCGAGGGGATCCAGACCGAATTGAAACGTTTGATGGAATGAGTCGTCCGATCAGGGCGGCTTTTTTTGTTTTGAAATCGGTGAGAAGTGAAAAAAGGTAGAGAGATAGTAGAAGGAGGGAATCGTATGGACTGGCAACAGATTGAACCGATTATTATGAAATGGACGACGCATTCACAAGAGGCGTGGCAGCGTCTGTTCGATAAATGGGAGAGTCACACGTGGCATGACCACGAGGCACCGAGCGAGAAGACGAACGTCCTACTTATCGATGCGAGTCTCGTCACGACAGAAGGAAAACCGGACATGGGAGCGCTTCATGACGTCCTAGCCAAGCATGTGGCGGGTACGATCAGCGACTTGCATCTCGTCTCACTATTTCCGTACATCGGACGGCAGACGGACACGGCGGTCGACCCGCGCATCCGATTGTACGAGGACCTTGGTGAATTGAGCGACGACTTTCAGCTCATGTATGAACTCGCCCCGGTTGCCTATAACGCGGAGCAATTCGACCTACTCGCCGAGACAGACGCACTCATCGAGCGTCTCGCTTACGGGGCGACGAAAATTCGCGTCCATGCCCAGTCGTTCCGCGGGATGACGAAAGAACAAGTGAGGGACGTGCTCCAGCTTTGGCATACGGTCTTACATCACTATAAGCCGAACGGTCAGCTCATTCTCGCGGAAGACGGGCTCGATGAGGCGAAGAGTTATATCGAAGTGGTCGACGCGGTTTGTCATTTCGATTTGGCGAGTCATGTGACGCTCGCACTCGCGCAAGGAGAGGCGACGCGTTTAACGGAGTGGGCACGGAAGATTGCGGCACCGCCAGAAGGGAAGACGTACTTCCATTTCTTGTCGAGCGCCGAACGCGACCCGTTCGAGAAGAATCTGTTGGAGTCTCACGAACCGATGCTCCTCGCCGCCCACAGCATCCTGTTCTCGCTACAAGGGATTCCGTCCGTCGACTATCGGACGCTCTTTGGCGTCACCGGTCCGACCGATCATGACGAACTCGTCCATGGATTGAAGAAAGAAGAGACGCGATTGAATCGCTTCTCAAGGATCATGGGGCAATTGAATGTGAAGCGCGCGGAACCGCCCTTGTCCCCATATGCCACGCAGCAAATCTTGGACGTCGACAAGCACGTCTTTGCCGTCGAACGTCAACTAGACGGACGGACGGTGCGTCTCTATACGAACGTGAGCGACAAGGAAGTCGGATTGGATATTCAAGGAATGAGTTTATTCACAGGAGAACCGATTGACGGGATAAAACTCGCTCCATATGAATATGTATGGGTTCGTTTATAGGACTTTTGAATTAAAAATCGGTTTCGATTAATAGGTTTATTGACTCATATGATGGATAGGTGGAAAATGGAATAGTAGGAAGGCTTTACACATCAAGAATTAGTCATAAAAGGAGCAAATTTCCATTGGATTCATCTTTTTATCTTATGATGTTTCGATTAACAATGCAGTCGTTTACGTACTGGATGGTCGCGATTTTATTCCTGTCTTGGGGCGCATACCTCATCTTTTACTTATTGGACCGAGAGCGTGCGAACGTGTATCGGACGTGGTGGCGGATTAGTTTCTATTCGGTCTTCCTCGGTCTCACGGTACTTGGATATGTGTGGGAGAAATTCATGATTGCGGATGTATGGAAGTTCATTGGCATCGCCTTGCTCGTGGGGGGCATCGACTTCGGGCTGATGTCACGAAAAGGAAAAACGCATCAAAAAAATCAGCTGACGGAAGAACAATCGTTCTAACGTCAGCTGATTTTTTTAGTTATATCTGTTCGGGTTTTTCGACTGCCAGTTCCAAGCGTCACGGCACATGTCACGAATGTCATGCTTCGCTTCAAAGCCAAGCAGAGATTGAACGCCTCGACTCTAGTCGTCAAAAACACCTTTAATTGTCTAGTTTGGTCACACGTACACGTGTCGACTCATTTTCTTTCACAAAGAGGCGGAGCGAATAGTTTTGACTTTCATAGACGACACCGTCCTCAATCTCGTACGTTGGTTCTCCAAGTTTGAGGAACATTTCTTTCGTTTGGATCGTACTTGGCCAGTCAATCGCTTCGACCCGTCCGTTTTGGATGGTGAAGAAGATACCATTATAAATCAAATATTCGTTCAAGTCATCTGAGTCCAAGCCATACGGTTCCCCGACGACCTCGACGAGCTGATCTCTCGTCATCTCTAGGTAAGCTTCTGCTGGTTCGTATAAATATACTTGGTCAACACCGACCGTTAGCCATTTCAATAAATCTGGGTCACTAATTGAGAGTCCTGACCATTCCGTGACGACTTCATCTCGTGACACCCAACCGGTCAAATTATTGACCCCTAGATCAAGAAAGAGGGCGTCGTCACGTTCTTCAAGGACATCGTAACGGTCCCCGATGTCGGCGACATACACAACGTCTTCGCTGTTCGGCTCACTGAGGAGCGGGGTATGTTTGACGCCAATCCATACTTCTTCAAGTACCTTCGTTTCGGCGACTGGTTCAGGTTCTGGTGTGGCAGGCTCTTTCGTGACAGTCGGTGTCGATGACGGTTCGAATAGGTCTGAAATCATAGGATAGGCTACATACCCACCGACAGATAAAAGGATGATTGCAAGTAACCCAATCAACCAGCCACGACTTTTCTTTTTAAGGGGTCGAGCAGGTTTAATCTCACGATGTGATTTCATACGTTCCGTACGTGAGGGAATCGTCGACTCTGGGACGTAACGTGGTTTCGTCGGTGTCGGATCAATGGGTGTCTCGGCTTCCGATTCTACCTTTTCCTCAGAGGTCATTGCCTTCGGGACGACCGGTTCGACCAAAGGCGGTGGTGTGGGTCCAATCGTTTGCGGCATGACAACCTCGGATTGGAGCATCTCGCTCTTCTCTAGCAAAGCGACGTAATAGGTCAAAAGGTCTAGATCCGTCTTTCCTTCTTTCAGCCAATTTGAAAAGTCTGTAGCTGACTTCTCTTCGACGGAGAGTGAATCGTTTGTCTCTCCGGTCAGTTCATGATAAGAGGCGGCAAGTGATTTGCCGGCTGCTAAGTTTTTCTCAATACGTTGCTGGACGACGTCTCGCGTTTGTCGGTCGAGTTTGGCGTACAGCTGGAGTAGGCGCTCACTTACATGCACTAGGGGTCTCCTCCTTTGTTAAGTTCTTCCTTTCAAAGTTTAGCAGATTTACATGTCAAAAAACCCATTTTTTTAAAAACGGGTCATCAACCGATGAAAATTTTGCTATACTGTTCTGGTATTGTCATTTTAAATATTATCTGCGGGAATTTTCCAGCAGTGAATTTATTGGAACAAAGGAGAGAAGGACAGAATATGAACGAAGAAACGATTTCCCTTGGAGAATTGTTCTCCATCTTGAAGCGGAGCAAATGGCTCATCGCAAGTTTAACCATCCTCGCAGCACTCATTGCCTTTTTAGTGAGCTCATTTGTGATCAGCCCGACGTATGAGGCGTCGACGCAAGTGCTCGTCGCACCGAAAGAATCACAGAACAACATGATCGACAGCAGTCAAATCCAATCGTCGGTCACACTCGTCAACACATATCGTGTCATCATTCAAAGTCCAGCCATCCTTGAACAAGTCCAAGAAAATGTCGTCGGGGCACCTGACAACATCAGTAACTTGATCACCGTGAACAGTGAACAAAACTCACAAGTCATCAACATCGCTGTCCAACATACGAGCCCGGTCATCGCAACGGATATCGCGAATGAAATCAGCCGTGTTTTCTCAAAAGAAGTACCTGAACTCATGAGCGTCGATAACGTCAAGGTACTGTCGGACGCGAACGTGCCGATGTTCCCGGTCAAACCGAACATTCTATTGAATACAGCAATTGCAGCAGTTCTCGGGATGATGATTGGGATCGCCATCGCCTTCCTTAAAGTCGTTCTCGACCGTCGCATTAAGACGGAACAAGATGTCGAGACGATTCTCGAACTTCCGGTACTCGGCTCAATCCCGGTCATCGACCGTGTCGAAATGAAAAAGCAACGTCAAGCGAATGTGAAGGGGGAAGAGGTCCGTGTTTAAGTTTGGGAAGAAGAAATCAAAACATGTTCAGTATGATAAGACAGGCCGCGACTTGATCACGGTTCATAAACCAAAGTCACCAATCTCAGAGCAATATCGGACGATCCGGACGAACCTCGAGTTCACCGCCGTCGATGACGAATTGCAGACAGTAGCCATCACATCATCATCGTCAGGTGAAGGAAAGTCAACGACAGCATCAAATTTGGCAGTCGTCTATGCCCAACAAGGTAAGCGTGTCTTATTGATGGACTGTGACATGCGTCGTCCGACGGCTCACTTTACGTTCCGTCTCTCGAACGGGATCGGGCTCTCGACCGTCCTTGCAAAAAAGACGACGCTTGATAAAGCAATCCATTCGACTCAAGTCGAGAACTTGGAATTGATGGCAGCGGGACCGATTCCGCCGAACCCCTCCGAGTTGCTCTCGTCTAAAATGATGGACCGAACGCTCAATGAATTGAAAGAACATTACGATGTCATCATCTTGGATGCACCACCGATGATGCAAGTTGCGGACACGCGCCTGTTGGCACGTAAAGTGGACGGCGTCGTCCTCGTCGTCGGCTGTGACAAGTCAGATCGTCAGATGGTCGTCAAAGCGAAAGAACAGTTGGTCCTTGCAGACGCCCACATCCTTGGTGTCGTCCTTAACAAGCGCGAACCACAAGGTAGCGACGATTACTACTATTACTACGCGTATGAATAAAAGGAGAATCACGCCATGATTGATATCCATTGTCATCTTCTCCCGGCCGTCGATGATGGTCCGGGAACGGTCGAACAAACAATCGAGATGGCGAAGCGCGCCGTTGAGGAAGGGGTGACCGCAATCGTGGTCACCCCCCACGCGTTTCACCCTCAATTTGAGACGGAAGACTTAAACGTTCAAGAAGCAGCAGCGACACTTCAAAACGTCTTACGCCAAGAAGCCATAAAGCTCGACATCTATCCAGGTCAAGAGATTCGTGTGTTCGGAGATTTGGTACAAGCGTTAGAAGATGGAGAGGCACTCTCGCTAGCAGGATCACGTTACGTCCTCGTCGAGTTTCCAAGTGATACGGTCCCGGCATATGCCGAGCAATTGTTCTTCCGGTTACAGGCAGAAGGCTACACGCCGGTGATTGCCCATCCAGAACGCAATAAAGAACTCGCGACAAACCCGAAACGATTAATGGACTTTGTCTCGTCAGGTGCTTTGTCGCAAGTGACAACGAGTAGTCTGACAGGGGAGTTCGGACAAAACGTGAAAGAGATTGCGTTTGTTTTCTTACGGAATGGTTTGAGCCAACTTGTAGCTTCCGATGCGCATAGCACAGGACGTCGAACGTTCTACTGGGAAGAAGCGAAACAAGTCGTTACAGATGAATTAGGAGCAGGACGTTGGGAGACATTAGTGGAGAATGCAGAAGCGGTAGTGAAAGACGAGTTCGTCTTTGTCGATCCCCCGATTCTTCCGACAAAGAATTGGCGAGGGAAATGGAAGAAGTAATCTCCCTATTTCCACATAAATAATTGACAATTAATGACTTTTATGATTTTTGTCGACACTTGTCGAACGAAAATAGGTTTTAATTCCCTTACCTTGGTTTTTTCATTAGGTCAAAAGTGTTAACCTTAAAATATATTTTAGTAAGGATGTTAAAATCATCCTTTTTTTCTATAATTGACCGAATTAGACAATCATTAAATTTCATAAGGGGGGATTATCGTTGTCGCTACCTGATTTAGGTCGTAAGTCGTTACGTACAGGTGTACTGGTTAGTTTAGATATGTTTGCCATTCTATCCGCCATGTTCATCTCTTATTTTTTCCTGTATCCATTAGAATTTATTCAAAATATCGATCGCAATCATTTTATCGAAACAGCCATTTCGTATAGTGCCATCTTTATCATCATGGCAGGTATCAGTCGGCTTTATCGAGTGGCTTGGCGGTTCGCCAGTATGACGGAAGCAGTTCGTCTAGCGATGACACTCGCATCGAGCACACTCCTGTTATACATACTACAATTCGCTGTATATGGCGAAGCGATGGAGCGCATGTTGTTCTTGAGCTGTTGTCTCTCATTACTCATGCTAGGTGGGATTCGTCTCGGTTCACGAATTTATGTGACATGGAAACAAGATCAGATGTCTATTTTACGTGGACGAAAAATGAAACGCAGAAAAGATGAGAAGCGAACGCTCATCATCGGAGCTGGGCAAGCTGGTCGGATGTTGGTGCGTCAAATGAAATATTCTGATAATCACCGGATGAATCCAATTGGTTTTTTAGATGACAACAAGCACCTTCAAACATTAACGGTGAACGATGTGAAAGTAATTGGTACACTTGGACAACTTGAAGAAGTCGTCGAGAGTGAAGCCATCGATAAAATCGTGTTTTCGATTCCGTCGATGAATTACCAAGAGCGAGTCGCGCTAATTCAACGTGCGAAGAAAGTATGTACGAATGTTCATACGCTTCCGATGATTGAAGAAGTGGCAGCGGGTAGAATCTCTGTCAATCAAATGCGTGAAGTATCAATTGAAGACCTCCTCGGTCGTGAACCGGTCGAGTTAGATATTACAGGTATTCAAGCAGAGGTCGAAGGGAAGACGGTTTTGGTGACAGGTGCTGGTGGATCGATTGGATCCGAAATCTGTCGCCAAATCTTAAAGTTTAACCCGGACCGCTTGTTACTACTTGGTCATGGGGAAAATAGTATTTATCTCATCGAACGCGAGCTACGTGAAGCAAAGATTGAAGCCGAACTGATTCCAGTCATTGCAGATATTCAAGACGTGGAGCGATTAAGAGAAGTGTTTATGACGTATACACCACATCTCGTCTTCCACGCCGCAGCGCATAAGCATGTTCCTTTAATGGAAGCAAACCCGTATGAGGCGGTGAAAAACAACATTTATGGAACAAAAAATGTTGCAGAGATGGCCGATGAATATGGGGCTTCACGCTTCGTCATGATTTCTACGGATAAAGCCGTCAACCCGACGAACGTCATGGGCTCGACGAAACGAATCGCTGAAATGGTTGTTCAACATTTAGCGAAATCGAGTGAAACGAAATATGCGATTGTTCGATTCGGAAATGTACTAGGAAGCCGTGGTTCGGTCATTCCATTATTCAAGTCACAGATTGAAAAAGGTGGTCCAGTGACTGTGACGCATCCAGATATGACACGTTACTTCATGACGATTCCAGAGGCGAGTCGACTCGTCATTCAAGCGGGAACACTCGCAAATGGTGGAGAAGTATTCGTCCTTGATATGGGAGAACCGGTGAAGATTGTCGACTTAGCACGGAATATGATTCAACTGAGTGGCTTCACAGAAGAACAGATTGCGATTCGATTCAGTGGTATTCGTCCTGGTGAAAAGATGTACGAAGAATTGTTGAAGGAGGGCGAAGTCCATCCGGAAGCAGTGTATCCAAAAATCTTCACAGGGATTGTTACCGAAGAGCCTGATTTAGACGGCAAACTTGAAGATATGAATCGGTTGATGACGGACGAAGCGCTTAGCTTATATCTTGTAAACTGGGCGAATGATTGCCTTGACCGATTTGAACACAAGCAAACAGCAGACTATAAAGAAACGGTTTAACTTATGGAGAGTGAACAATGACATACATTGAGCAGAAACGAAAAATTGATTTTATGTTAGCGTTGATTGGTTTAATCGTCTTATCGCCTTTATTTATAGGAATTATGATTGCTATTAAACTCGAATCAAAAGGACCGGTCTTTTTCAAACAGAAACGTGTAGGGATTCGTCAATCTCATTTCAATATTTTAAAGTTCCGTACGATGCGGATTGATACACCGAAAGACACACCGACGCATCTCTTGGCTGATCCAGATCAATATATTACTAAAATCGGTAAGTTTTTACGTAAAACGAGCCTTGATGAGTTGCCACAAATCATCAATATTCTAAAAGGTGAGATGGCAATCATTGGACCACGTCCAGCATTGTGGAATCAGTATGATTTGATCGAAGAACGAGAAAAGTATCAAGCCAACAATGTATTACCAGGTTTGACAGGGTGGGCCCAAATCAACGGGCGGGATGAACTACCAATTGAATATAAAGCTCAACTCGACGGGGAGTACATTAAAAGAATGACGTTTTGGATGGATGTGCAGTGTTTTATTGGAACGATCTTTAGTGTATTGAAAGGCCACGGAGTTGTTGAGGGTGGAACAGGGATGATGAGTAAAGAAATTGCTTCTACAAAAGAGAACGAAAAATGAAAAGAGTACTAATTACGGGACAAAACAGTTACGTCGGGAATTCATTCAAACAATGGATTAATGAACACCATTCATCATCTATTCAAATAGACAGTATCTCTGTTCGTGATGACAGTTGGAACAATATACAGTTTTCAACTTATGATACAGTCCTACATGTCGCTGGAATAGCTCATGTACCCTCTAATGACAATATGAAAGCTCTTTATGAAGATGTGAACACAAAACTCCCTTACAATATTGCTGAAAAAGCAAAACGGGAGGGTGTTAAGCAGTTTATTTTTATGAGCAGCATGATTGTTTTTGGAAATGGCGATATTAATAATCGATTGATTGATGAGTATACTTCACCTAAGCCTATTGATGTTTATGGTGAAAGTAAATTGAATGCAGAAAAATTGTTGAATCAACTAGAAGATTCAAATTTTCACCTTGCAATCATGAGACCGCCAATGGTTTATGGTCCAAATTCAAAAGGCAATTTCCCTATGTTGCTGAAATTTGCAAATAAAGTACCCTTTTTCCCTTCGTATTCTAATGAGCGAAGTATGATTTTTATTGATAATTTAACGGAGTGTCTAACACAAATCATTCTAACTGAATTTTCAGGGGTGGTGCATCCTCAGAACCCTCAGTACATGAATACGAAAGACATCATTAAATGGATTCGTGATTGTCAGAACAAGCCAACACTTTCGGTACATTTTGTAAACCCTTTAATTACTCTTGGTATCAAAAAGAGTAAAACACTTCAAAAAATATTTGGGGATTTTGCTTATAACCAGAAGCTTAGTAAGCTACCTTTTGAATACCAAATTGTAGACTCGCAAGAATCAATAAGACAGGTTGTAGAAAAAACTTATGAATAAAAATGTATTAATTTTAGTCAACCATGAAGTTGTTATTTATAATTTCCGCAAAGAATTAGTAGATAAATTAATTAAAGAAGGTCATCGTGTCACGATTTCATGTCCTACTGGTTCAAAGTTAGAAGAGTTAGCATCTATGGGATGTCATATTATTCAACAACCGATTGATCGCCGTAGTATCAATCCAGTAAAAGATGCCAAACTTTTCTTTGATTATCTAAGAACAATGCTAAAAGTTCAGCCCGACGTTATATTAACATATACGATTAAGCCTAATATTTATGGTGGAATGATTGCCTCCTTACTTAAGATTCCTTTTGTTTCAACAATTACGGGGTTAGGTTCGGCACTCCATAAAGAATCGTTATCCAAAAAGTTAATGATTAGTTTGTATAAAGTTGCATTGAAAAAAGCATCAACAATCTTTGTTCAAAATAAAAGTAATCTCATGTTCTTAATTGAGAACGGATTTAATGAAAGCCAGCTTCAGCTCGTATCAGGTTCTGGAGTCAATCTAAAAGAATTTAAGATGCGACCTTATCCGAGCCTAGAAGCACCGATCCAAATTTTATTTATTGGACGAGTGATGAAAGAAAAAGGTGTATATGAGTTAATCTCTGCTGCTAAATTACTACAGGAAAAGGGACATCAAGTTGAGTTTAAGCTTGCTGGATTTTTAGATGATGGTTTTCAAATGAGCGATGAACACGTACCCGGAAATGTGAAACTAGTCGGTGCAATCAAAGATGTGAGGGAAAGTATTGAATCTTCACATGCCATTATTCTTCCGTCATATCATGAAGGAATGTCGAATGCATTGCTTGAGGCAGCTGCTACAGGAAGACCATTGTTGGCTTCTGACATCCCCGGGTGTAATGAAATTATAGATGATGAGCTAAATGGATACGTTTTTGATGTCAAATCGACTGAAAGTATCGTAGAGAAAACAGAGAAATTTCTCCAACTACCACATGAGCACAAAGTTCTTATGGGACAAGCGTCCCGCAATAAAGTAACGCTTGAATTTGATCGCGAAAAGATTGTCGATACATATTACAAGAGAATAATGGAGGTTTCAAAATGAACACACAAGTTGTACATAAAGACTTATACCAGCAGATTGTAACCAAGCAAGCCAATATATCATTGATTGGACTCGGATATGTAGGAATGCCAATCGCAGTAGCATTTGCAAAAAAAATTAACGTGATTGGTTTCGACATTAGTAGTGAAAAAGTAGAATTGTATAAGAACGGAATTGATCCGACTAAAGAAGTTGGTAATGATGCAATCAAGCAAACCACTGTTGAATTTACTTCTAATGAAGAAGACTTACAAAAAGCAAAATTTCACATAGTCGCAGTACCTACTCCTGTGAATGCGGATCATACTCCTGATCTCCGCCCCATTCAAGGTGCAAGTCGAACACTTGGTAAGAATTTGACTAAAGGATCGATTGTAGTTTACGAGTCAACTGTTTATCCAGGTGTCACTGAAGATATTTGCGTTCCCATTCTTGAAGAAGAATCAGGATTAAAATGTGGTGTTGATTTTAAAGTAGGTTACTCACCTGAGCGAATCAATCCAGGGGATACAGTTCATCGTCTAGAAACAATTATTAAAGTAGTATCAGGTATGGATGAAGAATCATTAGATATCATTGCCAAAGTCTATGAATTAGTTGTAGACGCAGGTGTATATAAAGCAGAATCGATTAAAGTTGCGGAAGCAGCAAAAGTCATTGAAAACTCTCAGCGTGATATCAATATCGCATTCATGAATGAATTGTCGATTATTTTTAATAAGATGAATATTGATACAAAAGCAGTTTTAAAAGCAGCGGGAACGAAATGGAACTTCTTAAACTTCTCTCCAGGTCTCGTGGGTGGACACTGTATTGGTGTAGATCCGTATTATCTCACTTACAAAGCTGAGCAATTGGGATATCGTTCTCAAATCATTTTGTCTGGTCGTCGAATTAACGATGATATGGGCAAATACGTTGTTGAGAATCTGATCAAAAACTTGATTAAAGCTAATGTCCCTGTTGCAGATGCAAAAGTTGCGATTTTAGGATTTACATTCAAAGAAGATTGCCCGGATACACGAAATACCCGGGTAATCGACATTGTAGAAGAATTAAAAGAATATGGAATTACTCCTGTAATTGCAGATCCAGTAGCAGACGCTGAAGAAGCACACCATGAATATGGAATCATTTTCGATTCAATGGAAGATGTTCAAGATATGGATGCTGTCATCTTGGCAGTCGCACATAAAGAATTCATGGAACTATCTAACGAAAAAATTTCGAAATGGTTCAATCCTACAAATCAAAAGAAAGTACTTCTTGATATTAAAGGTGTGCTCAATCGACAAGATTATGAAACTAAAGAATATAAATACTGGAGACTTTAAGGGAGATCATTATGGGATACGAAAATGTGAAGTTCGAAGAGAATGCGCTGTTTTTAGTGACAGGTGGTGCCGGATTTATCGGCTCCAACCTTTGTGAAGCAATCTTAAATAAAGGATATCGTGTAAGATGCCTTGATAATTTATCAACTGGAAACCCGAAACATGTTGAGATGTTTTTAGATAATGAGAACTATGAATTTATTGAAGGTGATATAAGAGATTTAGAAACATGCCTTGATGCTTGCGATGGGGTAGATTATGTACTACATCAAGCTGCTTGGGGTAGTGTACCGAGAAGTATTGAAATGCCTTTATTGTACGAAGAAATTAACATTAAAGGTACGTTAAACATGTTGGAAGCTGCAAGACAAAATGAGGTAAAGAAATTTGTCTACGCGTCAAGCTCTTCTGTATATGGAGATGAGCCAACATTGCCGAAAGTTGAAGGAAGAGAAGGTAAAGTACTATCACCTTACGCATTAACTAAGAAGGTTAATGAAGAATATGCTCGTCTGTATACTCAATTGTATGGGTTAGACACCTATGGCCTAAGATATTTTAATGTGTTTGGTCCAAGGCAAAACCCTGAGGGGAATTATGCTGCTGTTATACCTAAATTTATTAGTAGTTTAATAAATGATATATCTCCGATAATAAATGGAGATGGACTTCAAAGTAGAGATTTTACATACATAGAGAATGTAATAGAAGCTAATTTGAAGTCATGTGCAAATTCACAAAACGGTAAGAGTGCGGTCTATAATGTTGCTTACGGAGAGAAACACAGTTTACTTGACATTTTAAAGGTAATGTCGCTTTCATTAGGAAGAAATGTTGAGCCTATATTTGAAAACTCTCGTTTAGGTGATGTGAAACATAGTTTAGCATGCATTAATAAAGCGAAACAAGAGATTCAATATTCCCCAGATTGGAGTTTTCAACAAGGGATTGAAAAAACTATTGATTACTTTCGAGGTATTTAATTTTGTCAAAATTTAAAGATGGGTTTAAATGGATGTTGTTATTGTCAACTTTTGCAATTCCAATACAATTTCTAATTTCTGTTGTTATTGGTAGAGTATCAGCAGAAGCGTTAGGCATATATGCTAGTGTTGAATTGATATTAAGCTTGATAGTGATTTTTATTTTTATTGGGGGAGAGTACACATTTATTAAATTTATTCCTAGATTTAAAAGTAAAAAATCATCTATAAATTTTTATCTATCATCTCTTGTTGTATTATCTATACTTTATATTTTCATAATTTTATCTTTTGAATACACACGGGTATATTTTGAAGAAGAATTAAAAATAAGTCGTTTTGAAGCGCTATTTACCTACAAACTCTATTATTTAGGATACCTTTATCTTTTATGGTCAATTTCTGTTGCTTACTTAAAAGGGATGAACTCTTTGAAATACGCAACAATATCACAAAAAATGCCAATTGTTATACCGTTAATTTATTTTTCCACTTCGATAATATTTGAATTTAGTTTATCTACGAGATCCCAAGTCATTTTATCATTCTATTTAATGACTATTGTTGGATTGTCACTTTCGCTTTACTTTATATACAAAGTTAAGAAAAATGATGAGATGATTTCAAATAAAATTAAAGAATATAAATCTAATAGTTTTAAAGAAATATTCAAATATTCATCTTATATATATTTATCAGGGATTGTTATTTTTATTTACGAAAAATTAGATCAAATAATTATTATGGCTAACTTTAATATTGGGATATTAGGCATTTATTTTGCCTGCTATAAAATTTCTCTATTAGCAAAATTTATTCCGAAAACAATGAATCAATCACTTTTACCCTCTTTTTCAGAAATGATATCTACAGACGATAAAACTAGCATTGAAAAATACCACAATAAGAACATAAAATTCAACCTAATATTTTCATCTTTAGTTAGCGGTTTTGTTGTTATATTTTCTGAAAATATTTTATCAGTGTATGGTATTGAATTTGCAGAGTACAGTTGGCTATTAAGTGGACTTATTTGTCTGTTCTTTTTAGGCGCTCCAGGACAAGTGAACACGAATTTAATTGGTATTATTGGTGACGGGAAAAAAATGTTGACGATAAGTGCTTTTGTTGTAGTTGTCCAATTATTATCAATGTATTTAGCAATTAGTTATATAGGCTTGTGGTCGATATTACTAGCTCGTTTTTTAGCTGTTGTATTAAATCAAATATTAACAAATTACGAATTAAGGAAATTATATAAAGTACACAGGAATGGTATGACTTATTATTTAATAAGCACTCTATTAATAATATTCAGTTTTATAGAACATTCAAGTTTAATAAGTCAAATAATTCTTCTGTTTATTTATATATTTATAATAACAATAATGTATTTTAATGAACTAACTACCTTAATTAAAAAAATGAAAATCGAGGTACTTCAAAAATGAGAGTAATTGCAAAGTTTTTTTATCAGATGCTATTTGAGTCACTATCTTCTCTCACTAATGTTTTTCCTGATAATGAGATTGGAAATCGAATTAGAGGGAAAGTGATTGGTCTTTTTTTTAAGAAAAAAGGGGCGAATTTACAAATTTCAAAAAGAACTCATATTTTATATCCTAGAAAAATATCGGTAGGAAATGATATTTTTATTGGTTATGGTGCATGGATTAACGCACAGGGAGGGATGATACTTGAGGATGAAGTAATGGTGGGACCTCTTACTTGTATTGTTACTGGTAATCATACTGCTCAAGGTCAACCTTTATCGTATCGATTTGGTGATCATAAAAAAGAATTAGTCAAAATTGGACATGGCTGTTGGATTGGGAGTCACTCGGTTGTATTACCGGGAAGTAACCTTCCTGCAGGTTGTTTAATAGCAGCTGGGGCTGTAGTTACTAAAAAACATAATCTATTAGAAAATCATATCGGCGGTGGAATACCTTTGTCTAGTATAAGATCTGGAGGAAACAATTGATGAAAAAGTTGATAAAAAATAATGTTATAAAGTTTATAAATGCGCCTGAAAAGGACATACTTAGCTCGCAAACTTTGTATGAAGCCTTATTAACAGCCTTAGATATGTATGAAAGTTGTACGAATGAAAATGATAAAGTTTTCTGGGAGGACGAAAGCTTTAAATTAGCGAATCTCATTAAAAATACTCAGTTACCGAATGGAGGATTTGATTTAGGCTATAACTTTCTTTTCGGTAAAGGTCTTGAAAAAACTTATAGTAAAGAAGCAACTACACCAGAAGTACTATCAGTGTATGCATTATACCGCTATACAGAGACTTTTGGACTTGAAAAATCTTCATTTATTTCTGCAAGTATTGAAAATGGAGTAAATTGGATACTGAATAACATTATAGCTATAGACAATTATTATGCGATTCCATATGCCCCTCACACTTATGATAAAGTGCACATTACTAATGGTGTTTCATTTGCTATAGGTGCACTTGCTTACTATGTTAAGGATAATAAAAAAGATGAAAGAGCAGTAGAAGTATTTAATGGAATGATAGAGTTTATGTACGATCAACTTGAGAGCTCTGTGTCTGGAAATGGCTCGTATTGGCCATATTTTTATCAAAATGGCTCCGAGAAAGAAAAAGAGTTGATAAATGATAAAGTTGATAATTATCATATAGCACAGCAGTTAAAGTATCATTGTGTCGCGTATAAATTAGTACCAACTGCAAAAAACCTGGAAATAATAAAACTTGTAAGTGAATACTTATTTTCCAAAATTGATAATAATATGTTTATTCCCTATACAGAAAACGGAAATAAAAAAAGTTCAAAGATAGATATGTGGGGTTATACGTCAATAATTAAAGCATTTATTGAAGTGAATCATATTTTAAAAGATGAAAAATATATTATCCTTTCTAAAAAAATTGTCAAAAAAGTAATAAATCATTCTTGGAATGGGGAATATTTCTATCCTATCCTTGATGAAAGATTTAGAGCGTTTGATAAGAATTTTTATCCGAGATCTGATGCTTGGGTGCTCCATTCATTAGCACATTATTATAAAAATATTGAAAGAGATGAAGAAATATATAAAGTAATTTTTAAAGGATATACTTCAATTTCAGAAGTAAATTTCATTGGGTATGAGAACCATACGCTTTCAAAGAGAAAAAAAGTATTTATTAAACTGTTAAGTGGCATTAAAAGAGGTAAAAAATGAAAATATCACTTATGACTCTTAATTATTTGCCGAATAAAGGTGGCTTAGTAAGTTATGTACAAAATGTATCTAAAGAAATAACTAAATCAAGCCATTCCGCAGTTGTTCATACTACTGATGGGAAGAATAGAGAGTTACCTGAATTAGAACGCATTGACGGTATTCAAGTTTACAGACATAGAGCGTTAAGTATGAAAGGGATTTTAAAATTATTTACTCCCTTTATTGTTCCTTTAAAACTATATAGCAGATTTAAATTAAATTTAGAAAAAGACGAATACGTAATTATTAGACATTTGTATTTTGCCATGGCATTAAGTCTTTTCAAAAAAAGAGATAATTTTATTTATATTATTCCTTTAATTGCTCCGCGTCTGCAAAGGATGAATATTAAACAAGTAAATACTTTCAAAAAAATATATTATTATTTTTTAATCCCTCAACTCTATCTAATCGAAAAATTTGCCTTAAATCGAATAAAAAATATAGCGACATTAAGTGATACAAAAAAAGAAGAGATTGTGGAATTTTACAATATTTCTTCTAATAGGGTGCATGTAATTCCTCCAGGTGTAGACTTAGAGAAGTTTAAGCCATTAGTTAGTCAGGATGAAAAAGAAATGATCCTAAAAAATGAGGGATTAGAAATACTTAAGGAATTTAAAATTATTCTTACGGTTTGTAGATTATCTAATGAAAAAAATGTCACTTATGCTATCGATATGATTAGTCATATGGGAGAAGGTTTCAAGTTAGTCATTGTGGGAGACGGTGAAGAATCTTCGAAGTTAAAAAAATATGTCATTGATAAAGAACTGGATGACAAAGTGATTTTTGTTGGTTTCAAGTCAAATACTGAAGATTTCTACAGAATTGCTGATGTATTTATTTTACCAAGCAAATATGAAGGCTTTGGTCATGTATATTTAGAAGCTATGGCGTCGGGAATTCCTTGCATAGGACTTCAACATAATCCTCCTAATATTATCACAGCAACTCAAGAAATCATTAAACAGAATCAAACTGGTTTCATTGATAAAGGTGAAAATTCCGAAGAATTAGCTAATAAACTAATTAGTTGGTTTCAAAATCCTCTTTTAGTCCAAGAGTATAGAAAAAATTGCAGAACATATGTGGAAGAGAATCATTCTTGGAATACACATTTGACTTCTATTATTTCTTTATGGGAAATGAATGAAAGAGGAGATTAAATAATATGTATGTTGAAGAAAGTTCAAAAAAAACTAATGATGTTATAATATTTAGCTTAATGTTACTTGTAATTTGGAAACCTACACCCACGATTTTATTGGGTGAAAGCTTAGGTTATAAATTTGGCGATATTCTTTTGTTGATTACTATTATTAGCATTCTAGTACGAATAAAAAACATTATTAATCCTATGAATTTGAATTATATCTTTCTAGTATTTTTTATTTTTGTAGAGATTGTCTCGCTGTTTTTTTCTTCTTTAAGATTACCTGTAATACTTGATGATCTTTTTGAGTTATTTAGACCGGTGTTATATTTACTTATTTATCTCACGGTATATTCTCTAGTTAACAACAGTATATTTTACAAAGATAGTATACGTAGAGTGTATATAGCACTTTTTATTTTTTTTGTGATAAGTGTATTTCAATTGTTCAATTTTTTGGGGACAAAAAATATCATGAGTTTCTTTTATGAAGTTAGTAAATCACGCACTTTTGATACAAGCGAATCCATTTGGCGACTTGCTAGTACTTTTACTAACCCAAACTACTTTTCATTTTTTCTTGCTATAACCTTAAGCTTTTTTTTTAGTGGAATACTAGTTTCGGAAAATATAAAGGAAAAGGTATGGAACTTAATCTTTTCTATCGTTGTTTTGTCTTTAGTACTTTTTACAGGTTCAAGAACAGGATTAGTTGCCTCGATAATTTCTGTACTAGGGATTTATTTTGTATACACTTTTAAAACATATAGAAAATCAACTCTATACAAATTTATATCAATCATTACATTTTTCTTACTTATGATTTTTATTACATTTTATAGTCAAGACTTTTTGAATAGATTCGAAAGGTTTTCAGATGTGGAAAATATTAAATTTAATTTATATGTTAGATATGAAATTTGGTTTGAGGCGTTAGATAAGTGGAAACAAAGCCCTTTAATAGGAAATGGACCATATAAGTATTACATGGACACATTTGATAGTAACTATGTTTTAATGTTATACAGATATGGATTGATAGGGTTAACATTATTTATATTATTATTCTTTTTTAATATTTTAAAATCTATCAAAAACGCGCACACTAAATTTTCTTTAGGGATGGTTGGTGTAAATATAGTTTTCATGATTTCGATGATTTCGGCAATTTCTTTCAACTTTATCCAATTGGGAGCTATCTATATTGGTTTAGTGGCTGTACAAGACAAGATAATTTATTTAAATGAAAGAGGTAAGAATAATATTGAATATAAAAATTAGTGTTGTGATAATCGGGAAAAATGAAGAAGACAATATTTTAAGAAATATAAATTCAATTAAAAATACAGTAGAATATAAAAAATCCGAAACCGAAATTTTGTATATTGACAGTGGATCTGAAGACAATACGATTTTTAATATAACATCTAATCATAATGATATTAAAGTCTATAGAATTGAAGATGATGAAGTTAAAACAGCCTCAAAAGGTAGACACTTAGGAGCTCTATTATGCAAAGGTGAGTATATACTATTTTTAGATGCTGACATGGAATTACACAATTTGTTTATAAGTCGAATTTTAGATGTTTCAAAAACGGATCCAGGTTTTATAGGAGGTATTGGAATTCGAAATGATATATTTTTAAATAACGGTATAGAGGTATATAGAAAACAAAATGTTTATAATACTCTCAGTGAAAAAAAATGTAATCATTTCGGAGGAGCCCTCTTTATAAAAAGAGAATTTTTGATTGGAATAGGTAATTATGGTAGTTCTATAGTTGCAAATGAGGAAGCTGAATTAGATAGCAGGATAATACAAAAAGGTAAGTTTATTAAAGAATATCCCTTTCAAATGATTAATCACTACATCCGTATTGAAGATGATAAAAAAAGTTTGAAAAATATATTGTTTGGAAAGAGAAATCAAGGGATTGGACAGGGTTTCAGACATTCATTCTATTTCAAATCTACTTTTAGTTTCATCAAAAGATTCAATCTATTTTTCATAGCTTTTTTTGGTGATTTAATTTCTCTTACTTTGGTTTTGGCTTCTGTAATAAATTATTCATTGTTTTTCATTGCTATACTAATTCAAATATCTTTGAGCATATTTTATATGAAAAACAGAAAATTGAAATTTTTTGTACTACATAAAATATACGCTCTTCATTTTTTCAAAGGAGTACTTAATTATAAATTGGGTAACAAAATTAACTTTGTGAGAATTGACAACTATAAATATTAATAATTATGTATAGTGCAAAATAGTAGTGGTTCTTACAAAAAAATGGTGAGCGATAAGAGCGATTGTCTAAAGTTGCTCGCTCATTTTTGCAATATCAATGAACAGGGCTCAGTGTAGACATTAAGTTTTTTTACAATTTTTAGGCTTTTGCCTTTATACGCTTCTGCCGAAACAATGTTTTTCTGCTTTTCATTACTACACACGAGTGGTTTTGCGATGTACAAGATGGAAATCCTAAGCTCTAAGTAGCTCTCTATTTTCATACGTTCGAACAAGGTAGGTAAGATGGTTGTATTTCAAAGTGATATCTTTCGTTAGAGTGTTTGTGTAGTAACTTCATTCTACGTGAGGGTGTCACTATATTTTTTTACATTCACGTTCTGGTGTTGTAATTAATTTCATAATTTATCGCTTCTAAAAAATGAAATATTAGTTACAAACGATTAAACTATGAATCTATTTTCCGATATATAGAATATGAAAACAACTCACATTAATTCAAAAAATAGTATACATGAGCGAACTATATCTAAATTTTTATTTACTTTAACAAAATCGACATATTCATATAATCATACGGATGGAGAATCGTTTATAGATAGCATCATGTTTCATCGAATTTATCCAAGCTCGTTAGAACTTTCATATCTGAGACAAATTCAAATTAAAAATAACATGCAAATGCTACAGACGAAGCGGCAATTATGTCTTATTGCTCAACTATTTGAGCAAGAGAACATTCCAATGATCTGTCTGAAAGGTCCAGTCATCTTATCAAAAGCATATGATGCTAACGTTGGAAGAATTATGCGTGATCTCGATTTACTTGTGTCTCCGAAACATATCGAAGAATCTGCTAATCTTCTTCAAAGTCTCGGTTATGTCACGACAGACGATTTAACTGATTTTAACTATCGACAAAAAAATCATCATTATATCTTCACTCATCAAGAGTCAAATCATATCGTAGAACTCCATTGGCGACTTTTTCCGAGTATTGTCGAAGAGCCTGATTTTTCACTGCTGTGGAAATCGCGTGATTCGATTGAGATTGCTGAACAAAAGATCAATTGTTTAAATGACGAACTCCTTTTCACTTATTTAATCGTACATGGCTCAAAACATGGCTGGTTTAGATTGAAATGGTTATTTGATATTCATCAATTTTTACAACAACCTTTGAACTGGAAGCGCGTTGCCTATATCACTGATCAATGGAAAATTCAGCACATGATGGGACAAGCTATGATTCTCATCGAAACTCTGTTTGAACAAGATGCACCTGAACCGTTGAAACGATATATGAACTCGAAAAAAGCTCGAAAGATGGCTCAGATTGCTTTAGTAATGGTGGGTGAGAAAATGAATCCAGAAGAGGCTAATCGACAGTTTTCGCATTATCTGTTTTGGAAACGGTACTTTTTCTTGATTCGACCACGCAGTCAGCGTGTATCTTACATACTTCATCACTTTATCCCTACACAACAAGATCGAGATATACTGACCATTCCGAACCGACTTCAATTTTTGTATATACCGTTGCGACCTGTAACATTTCTAATGAGACGTCGTGTAGCTAAGAGAGGAAATCAATCATGAGTGCAATCTTTGGCATGTTGGGTTCTACCTCTGCCTCAAATGGAGTAAGGGCTCTCCGATCATCTTTTACCACAAAATATGAATGTGATCGATCTGCGATTTGGTTCAATGAAACATGTGGACTAGGGACACTCGAACAATGGATCAATAAGGAGGAAGAACACTCGCCACAACCTTTTCGGTTAGATTCGCTCATCATCGTTTTTGATGGAATGTTAGACTACCGAGACGATTTAAAAGAAAAGTTAAATGTAGGATTTCAAGAGAAGTCTACGGATGCCGAACTCGTTGCGAAATCTTTCATGAAGTGGGGAATCGAATGCGTTGAGCACTTGATGGGTATCTTTGCGTTTGCTGTGTATGACGAATCGATAAACGAGATGTGGATTGTTCGAGACCGGCTAGGGGAACGAGCAGTCTGTTACACCCATCGGGAAGATGGACTGATGTTTAGTACCACGCCTAAACCGATTGCCACTTACTACGATTACGACATCAATGAAACATTTTTAAAGCAGTATGCCGTTTCACCGATGCAGTTAAAGACACATGATCCTTACATAGCGCCTTGGGAAAAGATTCAATACGTACCTCCTGGTCATGTTTTGCATTATCAACAGGGGAATGTGACTTTGAAAGAATATTGGGCGTATCAATCACAACCAGAACGAACTTTTCGTTCAGAAGAAGAGTGCCATGAGGAACTTGATAAAATTCTAGAAGAGGCAACTCGTACTTGTACCCGAACAGATGGAGAAGTTGGTTTGATGTTGAGTGGTGGACTCGACTCGACGACAGTTGCTGCTTATGCTGCACCGCTCTTGCAACGTGAAGATAAATCTCTGCATGCGTATACGCACGTTCCTCTCTCAGAGTATGAGGATTCTGCAGAGATACTCGGAAATGAACGGCCGCTCGTCGAAGAAGTGTTGAAGTATTACCCTTCGATTAAACCAAACTGGATTGAAAACCGAGAGCGAAACGCTTATAACACGATGGATGACTGGTTAGAAATTTTGGAGATGCCTTATGGATTCTTCATAAATGCTCCATGGTTACTCAGCATCCATGAAACTGCTAAGAATCAAGATGTGCGAGTCATGTTGAATGGGAAACATGGCAATTGTACGATTTCATATGGTTCAATTGGAGTTTATTACTCAGAGTTATTTAGAAGCGCCCAATTCTCAGAGATGATAAAAGAATTTTATGCATTGCTGAATAATGGTATGAGTGTCTATACTGCTTCAAAAAAAATATTTGGATCCGTTATATTAAGTTATAAAATTTCGCATAAAAGTGAACGATTGTTAAAAAAGCATATAAGCAAATTTCTGTCGATTGATCTTCGAAACAAGATAACATATAGGCATTTGAATCTCAATGAACATAATGTGAAAGAACGCTTAAGTGACTCGTATGAGAGAGATCATTTTCATTTTCATGGTGTATTTTCGACAATGTGTTCTCTGCGTTTTAATTGTGTTGTACGCGATCCATTGTCCAGTATTCAGTTAATTGATTTTTGTTCTAGTCTCTCTTCTGATTACTTTGCTTCAAAAGGAGTCTCAAAAAAGTTAGTGCGGTCATTAATGAAAAATCGTTTACCTCTTAAAGTACTAGATATGAATCGTCCTAGAGGTCGACAATCCGCAGATTGGAATTTTCGTTTGATCAATAGTCAGAATAGTATTATGAATGATTTACAAATAACAAAATCCAATCTGATTTCAATAGAATCTCTAGATAAGTTGTGGAACAGTTTGAGTAAAGACATATGGACAATGAACTTCATGTTTCGAAGAATTATTATTCATAAATTCAAAGGAGGTGAGAGTTAATGAAATTAGAATGGAATGAACCAGTTCTAGAAGAACTAGATGTGAAAGAAACGGCAGAGAGTGGTATCCCAGGTGGTTCAGACTTGTTTGCAGAAACATCATAATTTAACAGTAAGAAGTTGCCTTCCCACATTCGTGAGAAGGCTCCTTTATTAATGGAAAGCGAGTCAATTCATGAACTTATCCCAAATGATTCATGACGTGAAAACGTTCATTCAATATATGTATCAAGCGTTTCGAAGTGATGTGTGGCAAGTCATCGTATTGAGTAGCTTCAATGCGCTGTTGACTGGGGCGGGAATATTGATGATTCTGCCCCTCTTATCTTTAACGAGTCTGCCCCTTCCGAATCAAACAAAGGTATGGATGACCTTTCCAAGCGATTGGTCGTTCTCTAGACAGCTTGCGGTCGTCCTCGTCTTATATTTTGTACTGATTTGTATGAGTGTCTGGGTGAACCGAAAGGCGACGTTAGCAAGTGTCTCGCTCTTACAACGCGCTGTCCAGACATTACGAGGTGATTTATTCACGAGTCTTTTCTCGGCTGAAACCTCAGATGTTGTGCAAACTTCACAAAGTCGATATATCAGCCTATTTACTGTTGAAATTAACCGAATTAGTTTAGGTATCCAAGGGATGATTCAACTCATGACACTAATCCTTGTGGCGATACCGCAACTGTTGATTGCGTTCTATTTGTCTCCTATGCTCACGATGTACGTGTGGATTGGTGGCGCACTATTGTTCGTCGGGTTTTATCAATCGATGAAACATGTCAGGCAACTTGGAATCTCATTGCAACATCTCAATCGTGACTTGCAACAAGCAGTTCAGGATCAATTGAATGGGATGAAAGAAATCAGGTCGTACGGGGCAGAACAGAGACATATCTCAGACTTTCAGGAGACGACCGAAGACATTCGACAAAACATTACAGCATTCACGGTCCAACAGACGAAAGTCGATAGTGCCTTTAAAATCGGGGCGGCGCTTCTCATTAGTCTCTTCCTCGGTTTTGGTCTATTGGCATTCAGTCAAGATATCGCATCTTTACTTGTGATTCTCTTGATTTTTAGTCGACTTTGGCCGTCATTTTCCAATGCGCAGCGACATCTTCAATCTATTTTGTCGGCGTTACCGAGCTTTGAGGCGTATCATCAAGCGCTTGCTCAGTTACAACAAAGCGACTCGAAGCATTCAGTTGAACCGATTTCATTTGCGCGCGAACTACGCTTTGAAAACGTGTCGTTCCAGTATCCGGAGCACCGTGGATTCTCGCTTCAACACATTGATATTACGATTCAAGCAGGGACGACCGTAGCACTGACAGGACACTCAGGTTCAGGGAAAAGTACTTGTCTTGATTTATTGCTAGGGTTTCATCAACCGACGAGTGGTCGTCTGTTGATTGATGACCGCGTGCTATCCTCTGTTGATCAAACTGCATGGTTCGAGCTGATTGCGTACATCCCTCAACACCCTTATTTGTTTGATGGGACCATTGAGGAGAATCTTCGAAAGTGGCATCCAAATCTGACAGATGAAGCACTGCACGAGGTCATTGACATGGCAGAGGCTACCTTTGTCTATAATCTACCGAATGGTTTGCAGACGAGAATCGGTGACTTCGGTCACTCTTTGTCTGGTGGAGAACGTCAGCGCATTGTGCTTGCACGAGCTTTGGCCAAGCGTCCAAAACTGTTGATTTTGGATGAGGCGACAGGGGCTGTCGATGAAGCTCAAGAAATGAATATTTATCAGACGTTGCATCGTCTGAAACACGAGATGACAATCATCTACATCACGCATCGAAAAGAAGTTTCGCAGTTAGCCGATCAAATGATTTATTTAGAACAAGGAAAGATTGTGAAGCGGGGTGATTTATATGCACCATTATGAAGTGTTCGGGTTACAGGTATCGTCGGAGATTGAATTGGATGAAGTCCCCATTGGTGTCGGAGGGGACGTCTGGATTCGAAAAGGCGAAGTCCATCGTCCGAATCAAGCAACATTTGAAAATGATGTATATGCGATCGAGGAACAACTATTCTATTTACATATCCCTGAAGTGGGAAGATTTCAAGTTGAAAACGGGCAAACGATTACGGTTGATCCCTATCCTGACGCGACGACAGAACAATTGAAGCTTTATCTACTCGGCTCATGCTTAGGTTGTCTACTCCACCAACGTCAAGTAGTCCCGCTCCATGGGAGTGTACTCGATATTGAAGGGCACGGGCTTCTTATTACGGGTCAATCAGGGGCGGGTAAATCTACGATCGCCAATGCGATGATCGATAGAGGGTATCCTTTCGTGACGGACGATGTCGCTGCTATCGCGTTCAAAGAAGATGTCCCATACGTGCATCTAGCGTACCCATCTCAAAAGCTATGGGAGGATGTCGTGACACGCTGGGAAATTGAAACAACGAGGGGAGTCACACGTCAAGTCGAAGGACGTACCAAATTCTCGGTCGTTCGACAACAAGCATTCGCAAAAGAGATGGTTCCACTTCAGTTTATTTTTGAAGTGAGTCCGGTTCAAGATTTAACCGATGTACAGATGTGTCACGTTACAGGGATCGAGAAAATTAAAACGTTGCTGACGCATACCTATCGAAACAAGCTGCTTGTGCACCTTCGCCCGCATGAATCGTACTTACAACAGATTATGCGTATCGCAAGTCATATCCATGTATTTCGAATCGAGAGACCAATCGGTATACCGTTAGAACAGCAAATTTGTGACATGATGTTAGAACAACTACATGTAAAGGTGTGAATGATACGATGACAATCAATGAATCGACAACAGTAAAACAAAATCCAAATATGTTAACGACACCGATGGACGGTGAAATCGTGATGATGAGTATCAAACATGGCAAGTATTATAGTATTGGAAAAACGGGGGTCGCCATTTGGGAAGAGGTTGGAGAAGGACGTACCGTTCAGGAGATTGTGAGTCGTTTATGCGAGCGTTATGAAGTGGATGCTGATGTGTGTAAGCGAGATGTGATTGCATTTGTTGAACAAATGGCCTCGAAAGAAATCGTTTTGGTGCGATGAAACCGAGGCGTAGTGTACAGGAATACGTTTTAGCCTTCGAGGCGTTTTGTCTTCTAGGGATTGCACGTGCGTGCATCTTATTCCTTCCGTTTCCTTTTGTTTCAAATGGATTAGGTACAGACAACCCCATTCAGATACGAGAGAAAAATGAGCATCGTATGTTAAATGTCAAATTGGCGATCGCAAGAGCCAGTCGTCACACTCCGTGGACGAGTAATTGCTTGGCACAGTCGTTGACTGCTGCTTGGATGCTTGGAAGGCGACAGATTTCTTCGAGTACGTATTTAGGTGTGAAACGAGATGACAATGGATCTATGATTGCTCATTCGTGGACCGTTTCGGGAGAACAATTCATTACAGGCAAAAAAGGGCATGAATCTTTCCATGTGACCCAAACGTTTTATAGATGAGGGCGAACATCCGAGTGATTCGGATGTTCGCTTTTTGTATTCGCCTCTTGAATTTAGATGTGCTTATTTACTTCTGTTTTTTTACAAATTTACTAACCTCCCGATTCTTCGCATTCAATATTTCGATCGTCTCTTGATTCTGTTCTTTCAAGATGTGCAGATACAACTCCGTCGTCTCGGTCGAGGCATGCCCGAGTAAACGGCTGATTTTCGTGATTTTGACATCTGCGTTATAAAGTTCCGTTGCGAAGCTGTGACGGAGTACGTGGCTCGTGATTCCAAAGCCGAGCTGTTCTTTAGACACTTCCAGGAGATACTCATTCACATAATTCGCACGAACTTTTGACCCGTTCGGCATGATGAACAAGTATGGCGAGTCCGTGTCTGACTTTGGCCGCTCGATTTGGATATAACGCTCCAACGATTTTCGGATTCGTTCGGTCATCGGCACTTCCCGCATTTTATTCCCTTTCCCATGTCGGATGATGATGTCGTTCGACTCAAACGACACGTCCTCGAGTTTCAAATCCAACGTCTCGCTGATTCGGAAGCCGGCGTCACAACCGATCAAAAAGATGTTATACAACGTCGCATTGTGCGCATGGTATAGCAGCTGATTCACTTGTTCACGGCTTAAACTGACGGATTGCCGTTTTGCTTCGGCACCGGATACATTGACGAATACAAATGGATTACGTGTGATCCACCCTTGATTGACCGCATAAACCATGAAGGTTTTAAGCACACTCGCATATTTTTTAATCGTGTTGTGTGCTCGTTCCTCACGTATATGTTTGTCTCGATATGAGAACGCGTGTGCCTCGTCCACGTCTTTCAGAAACACCACATTCGACTGTTGCATCATCTTCTCAAATCGGCGTAACGTGTTCCGATACGTCTTCACCGTCTCAGGGGAGCGTTGTTGCCGCACCTCCACATCTTCCAGGTAACGTGTGATCGCTTCTTTGATTTGAATCGGTTCCATTGTTGTTCACTCCTTCGAATACAACTCTTCTCGCAACTCACGTTGAACGTCCGCCTTATACGCCCGCAATCGGCTTGCGGAGTAGGCGAGCGTCTGTTCCGTGCCGTCAATCAGGTGACAGAGAAGTTCGAAGTGGCGTGGGGTTAAATTCTTGCGCTGTTCGTCTAACCAGTCGAACAGATGGCGTTCGGATGTCATGCATTGCTCGGGGAGCCGTTCGGCCGCGACCTCATGTTTCAAGTGTCGGGCGTTCTTTTGTTGCTGGTTCAAGATGGCCCCACGGATGCGCTGGAAGCAGTACGTCTTCGACAGCGTGCAACCTCGGTTCAAGGCTTCCCATAAGGCGATGCGGGCGATTTGTACACAGTCATCTTGTTCGTTCGGGTGGATGTTCAAGTGGCGGATGACGTAATGGATCATCGGCTCCCATTCTGCGATTTGTTCGTCAATCGTTTTCATGTTCGGTTCTTTTCCGAGCGCTCTTTCATATTCCTAGGTTAGGGCGAGTATAAACGCTATTCCCCCCGCCTAGCGACCGCCCTTATCACACATAAGCTCAGGGGATATCTCCGATAACATGAGGATTAAGGTGACAGAGGCGTTAAGCATTGGTGTAACAACGACGGAAAGGAGAAGAATAGCGTTTCTTTCCTGATGGCGTTGTATTAACCGGGTGAATGATTCAATCTGATCATTTGTATTATGGAGAAGAAATAATACTTTCCGAATTATCCACACATCATCTATAAAAACGAATTTTAGATTTAATTAAGATTAGCGAGGTGTATTTATTCGTTATTTTGTTATTTAATATAACAAAATTGTTTGTGAAATCTTGATGAACAAAGACCAACAACCAGACTTGACCGCAATCCATACAACATCAACTGTGAGACGCGAGACATGTTGTAAAGCATGTCATCTCATCGTGGAAATAATACTCTTGATGAGCAGTCAATTAGATAGGAAATTTACTTTGTACATAGTAATCAATACATTTTGATTTTATTTCAGTAATGTCGGCAGCATTATTTCACTAACATTTCGTAAAAGCCACTCCTAGTTTGATTCCGCACAAATATTTTGGAAATAAGTTTATATTTTACATTTTTAATTCTTTAGAGTTTTTTATTGTATAATATATGTAAAATAAATCAAAGGAGTTTGTTTATGATTTCAAAACAAATTTTTAAAAAGTGTAACGATGTGCATTATCTGAACTATTATCATCCCTATCGTATACAAGGAGATAGAAACCCTAATTTTAACGACTTCAGTGGTAGGATTTTGAATTTGAAAGATAATAAAGATAAAGATATCCAGCATTTTTTCCTGGAGATGAACACTGGATTAAACAGCAGGAATGTAGTGATTTGTGTTGTACCATCATCAGATAGTAGCAAAGTTGATAGTGGCATTAAAAAATTAGCACAAAAATTTGCAAACTTTGGTGAACGTATTGATGGTACGTCTTGCTTGCGGAGACATACAAGTGTACTAAAGGCCGCACACGGAGGAAGTCGTGATGTTGAAACACATTTAAGAAGTATTGAAGTAACTAACAATGTAATAATTAGAGATAGAGAAGTAATATTACTAGATGATGTTTGTACAAGTGGAAGTTCATTAACCGCATGTGAAATTTTATTAAAAAATGCCGGTGCGTCAAATGTTCACAAGGTAGTAATAGGGCTGACATTTAGATAGAGGGGGTAGTATCAATTGAACAATGATGTATGGTTAGCGATCTCTAGTATCTCTGGAATAGGTACTAAAACACTTTTGAAAATTTATTTAAGTTCTCCTAATCTAACAAAAGAAAATTATTTTGAAGAGGCAAAAAAGATTAACTTTGAAAAAATCGGGGTTAGAAAAAACTCTATATCGTTTTTACTAGACTCTGACTATATGAATCAAAAATTTAAAAAGGCAACTTCTCAAATCGAAATTTATAAAGAAAAAGGAATTGAGGTAATTTCTCTTTCTGATAAACGATATCCTATTGCATTGCGTGTAATTGATGACCCTCCAGCGGTATTGTACTGCAAAGGAAACATTAATCTTTTAGCACAGAATAAACAAATTGCAGTAATAGGTACACGTAATGCCACTGCTAAAGGTATGAATGCTGCAGGAAAAATTGCGGCTTCCTTTAGTGATTTAGGATACGTAATAGTAAGTGGACTAGCAACAGGAATTGATACTGGTGCTCATCTAGGAGCTCTTGAAAGTAATGGATATACAATTGCGGTACTAGCAGGCGGTGTAGACGACTCATCTATTTATCCCAAAGAAAACATAGATTTAGCAAAAAGAATATTGAGTAAAGAAGGATTGCTTCTTTCAGAATATGCACCTGGCACACGCCCAAATAAGTCCTCATTCGTACAAAGAGATCGAATCCAAAGCGGTTTAAGTTTAGGTATATGTCCTGTACAGACTGACATTAAAGGAGGAACACAGCACACTATTCAGTATGCATTTACTCAAAACAGGATAGTATTCTGTCCAGTTCCTTCTGAACTAGACCATGAAAAAATAGATGTATACAGAGGAGTTCATCAATTAATCAATGAAAAAAAAGTGTATGTAATAAAAAATAAAAACGATTATAAAGTGATTGATGAAATCCTATTAAAAAAGTGGAGAGAGTTGCTGCAAAAAAATGATTCATCTTTTTTGAATGAAAAAGTTTATACGCTTCCAGTTATTGAAGTTAATAGTTCGCAATTAGACATGTTTGGAAATGATAGTTTTTCTGATCTCTTAGTTTCAGTTAATAGCGATGATATTTCGCAAAATGTTCTTCGATATATTGAAATATGTCGAAAGCATAACATTACCTTAAATGAGTCTATCGACATCTTAAAACAATTATGGAGGAAAGATGGAAATGAGAAAATATAAGGGTATTATTTTTGATTTAGATGAAACATTGGTTGATACCACAATGTTAGCAGGATTTAGAGAAAGTCGGAATTGGTCACTTTGTTACGCAAATATCAATAAAACATTACTTTATGAAAATGTGGATGTATTACTCAAAAAAATCGGAGATAGCCAAATTAAAATTGGGGTAGTAACAATGTCTCCGCAATCGTATGCAAGAAAGGTTCTATCATACCATAAGATTAAATATGATGTTTTAATTGCTTATCATGATGTGAAAAATAGAAAACCACATCCAGAACCAATGTTAAAATGTTTGGAAAGGTTAGAATTGTTAGCGTCCGAGGTGATTAGTTTAGGTGATGATGCAAAAGACATTAAGTCTTCTAGATCAGCAGGAATTGACGCAATTGGTCTAGATTTGAATTCACAGCGCCGAGGCAATTTAATTAGCGCTGGAGCCCAACGGGTGTTTGATAATTATTACGAAATCGATGAGTTTATATTCGAAGGAAAGTAGATTAGAAATAAAACAGTAAAGTTATATGGTTACCCAATAAGCGCTTTCATCAATATGATATACTAAGAAAAAAGAAAAGAAATGGGTGGAGTAGTCATGGGGAACACAACACCACGCAACTCCAAATGGATGAGGTCCTACAATCGGGCGCTCATCCTTCGGCTCATCCGGCTCCATCAGCCGGTGTCCCGCGTTGAGCTCGCCAAGAAGACGAGTTTGACGAAGCCGACGATCTCGAACATCGTCAACGAACTGAAAGAAGAAGGACTGATCAATGAACGGGAACTCGGCGTCTCGAGTGGGGGACGACGTCCGATCATGCTCGAACTCGCAGCGAGCGACCGTTTCGTCATCGGGATCGATGCGACGCAGCGAAAGCTTCATGGAGTCGTCACGAACATCCACGGGGAACTGCTCGACGAGGCATGGCATGATGAGCGATTCGACACGAACGAGGAGTTCATCGACGCCATCGTCGCGCTCTACATAACACTGAACGACCGCACGACAGGCGATGTCATCGGACTCGGCGTCTCCGTGCACGGGATGGTCGAGGCGGGTGACGGGGTCGTCTTGTTCGCACCACGTTTCCATTTACATGACATCCCGCTTAAGCGCGAACTCGAGACACGTCTCGGCCAGCATGTCTTCGTCGAGAACGATGTCCGGACGCTCGCGCTCGGTGAACTGTATTTCGGGGAAGCCATCGGCATCGAGGAGTTCTTTTATGTGTATGCCGGGTACGGGATTGGGGGAGCGTATGTCCATGCGGGCGAGTTGATCGATGGGGAGCATCACATCGCCGGTGAGATCGGACATATGCGCATCATGCTCGACGGACCAATCTGTTCATGCGGCAACCGTGGTTGTCTAGAGGCGGTCGCGGGGGAGCGCGCCATCTTGAACGAGGCACGCCAACTCGCGCATGACTTGACGCTCGAGGACCTCCGTGATTCTGTAAGCTCGAATCAAGACGTCCAAAAGCTATATGAACGGGCCGGTGAATATATCGGAATCGCCACATTGAATATGATCCATCTGTTGAATCCGGGTCGAATTCTTCTCGGGGGTCCACTCTTCAACTATGCGCCGGACGTCGTGACGAATATCCAGGAGCGCGTCGCCCAGACGGCGCTCACGCTCGACGCCCGCCAGACCGACATCCGTGTCGTCTCGTGGAACGCCAACCAAGGCGCGCTCGGGGCCGCGGCGCTCATTACGAACGAGATGTTCGGTGAAATTCAATGAAATCACGACTCGTCTTTCTCCTAGAGAAAGGCGATTTTTAATTTCTTTATAAGAAAGCGTTTACAAGATAAATAAGAGCGTGCTATAGTCTATGTGTAGTTAGATAATAAATTTAATTTACTAAGTAAGGGGTGACACTCTCAACGACACGTTTGGAGGGGTAGCGATGCAAAAAGAGACACCATTGAAAGACCAGTTCCACGCGATCTTCGGTCGCTACGGGGCGACCCGATTGTTCGCACGACACGATGTCGCCTTCGACGAAATGGAAGCGTTCACAGGCGATGAGACGAGCATGATCATCACGCGTTCAAGACGCGACGGCATCTTTCGTCTTTATGACGATGAGACGCGTGACATCCGCTTGTTCCGGGCATCGACGCTCTCGCATGACGTGTCGTTCGACGACATGGACGGCCTGTTCGAGCTTTTGCTTTGGCGTTTGAAAGAACAGGACGCATTGCCGTTCGGGGCGGACCTTTACGTCGTCGGCCCATACATAGACGGACCGAAGCTCGATTTGGAACTGATCGCGTACACGTTAACACGGCTCGGGGATCGCCCGATGCCAGACCATCTTATTCGGGAGTTATGCCATCGGATCGTGGCGTGACAACACATTCAAAAGGAGAATGAACATGAAAAAAACGACGATTGCTCTCGCATCATCTGTCTTAATGCTCTCATCTTTACTCGCTGCCTGCGGCGATGACGAACAAGCGGCGGCGACAACGGAAGACGGCAAACCGGTCATCACATGGTGGGGCTGGGCGCCACAACCTGAAGTCGGGGAAGAAATGGCGAAAGCGTTCAACGAATCGCAAGACGACTATGTCGTCAAATTCAAGCGTCTCGAAGACTACGAGCAACAGCTCCAAGTCGCGATGCTCGGTGGTGACGGTCCGGACGTCATCGGTCTAAAGGAACCGATGATTCCGCAATACAAGGATCGCCTCGTGCCAGCGAAAGACTACATGGACAAAGCAGCCGGCGAAGGTTGGAAAGAAAAATTGATCGAGCTCGGCGTCGAACAGACGACGGTCGACGGGGAGCAGTATGCGGTACCGGTCGGCTTCACGGGACAGGCTTACCTCATGTACAACAAGACGCTCCTCGACAAATACGGTGTGACACCACCGAAGACATATGATGAGACGGTCGCGGCGATTGACAAGATCAACGCATCAGGCGACAAGGTCATCCCGATGCAACTCGGCGCGAAAGACGCATGGGTCGGTGTCGACGTCTTCAACGTCTTGAGCCACCAGGTCGCACCAGGCTACATCCAGGACGTGCTCGCAGGTGACGCGAAGTGGACGGACAAAGAGATGGTTGAGACGGCTGAACTTTGGCAACAACTTTACGAAGACAAAGTGTTCCAAGAAGGGGCATTGGGTCTCGCGACATACATGGACGGTATGAACAACTTCTTCGACAAGAAAGCCGCGATGTGGATCATCGGTTCATGGGAAGCCCACTCGATGACGACGGTCGAGAAGCGTGACAAGTGGAACAACTTCGAAGACGAGATCGGTTTCGTTCCGATGCCGAACCTCGCAGGTGGTACAGAACAACCGGTCATCGCTTCAATCGACATGGCACTCGGTGTCAACAAAGAGTCGAAACAACAAGAAGGCGCGGCTGCCTTCATCGCCTACATGACGCAAGGCGAGGGCCAAGCGCTCTACATGGAGAAGTTTGAGATGGCACCAGCCGTCAAAGACATCGAAGTGGCGTACGAAGACAAGTTCACGAACGACGTCGAACGCGAGTCTTATGAAATCTTGAACGAGACGGTGAAGAACGCTGTCGCGGGACGCGGAATCCGTGACCCGAAAGTGTACGACGCACTCGGGAAAGAACTTCAAAACATCGCTGCCGGACAAGATGCGAAAGAAGCACTCGCACGCATCCAAGCGATCGCAGACCAAGGTAAATAATCGAACGAGCGCCAGTAGCCAGACTCACTGGCGCTCGATTTTTTGAATCTGAAAGTGAGGGAACCTTATGCAGCAAGCAACCGATTTGACCAAGTCCAAGCCGAAGCTCACGTCGGTACCACCGAGCGCGCCGAATCCGATCCGCAAAAAAGAGCGGATGAAGCAGAACTTGATCGGCTGGGCGTTCGTCGCCCCGACCGTCCTGTTCGTCATCGCATTCATCTACTACGGGATTTTCTATAACGCCTATCACTCGCTCTTTTCATGGGACGGGATCTCGTTTGAGAAAGTGTATGTCGGTTTTGAGAACTTCGGACGCATGTTCAAAGACCCAGAATTTTATAACGCGCTCAAGAACACGGGCATCTTCACCGTCTTGACGGTCACGATTCAGGCAGGTCTCGGGCTCGTGTTGGCCTATTTGCTCCACACGAAAGGCGTGGGTCGGACGTTCTTCAAATCGGTGTTCTTCTTCCCGGTCGTCTTAAGCCCGGTCGTCCTCGGGGCGGCGTTCACGCAAATCTTTGACTTCCAGTTCGGCTACATCAACGAATTCCTTCGCATGATCGGTCTCGGTGCCTTTGAGCAGAACTGGCTCGGCGACCAAGACGTTGCGCTCTATGCGATCATCTTGATCAACATCTTCCAATGGACGGGCTCGTCGATGATCATGTATTACATGGCGATGCTCGCGATCGAACGGGAAGTGTTCGAGGCGGCCAATATCGACGGGGCCGGGTTCTGGCGCACGCTTTGGAGCGTCGTCTTCCCGAACTTGAAAGGAACGACGTTCACGCTGACGATCCTCGGGGTCATCGGTGGTCTGAAGACGTTTGATATCGTCTGGATCTCGACGCAAGGGGGACCGGGTAACTCGACCGAAGTCATCTCGACGTACCTGTTCCGGAAATCGATGTTACATCAAGAAGTCGGCTACGCCAGTGCCGTCGCTGTCATCTTGCTTGCAATCGCACTCGGCATCACGTACTTCCAAATGCGTGTACAGAAGAAAATGGATTAAGGGGGAGAACAGATGGAACTACAAACGAAAAAAGGAAGATGGTTCACCAATATCGGTCTGTCGCTCATGGCAATCCTCTGGTTGTTCCCGATCTTCGTCATGTTCAAGGAAAGCTTACGTGTCAACGGCTTTGAAAACTATATCGCGACGCTTCAAAATCCGAACTTCCCACAGTTCGTCTTGAACAGCTTCATCGTCGCGTTCTTCATGATTTTGATCTCCATCTCATTCCTCGCCTTCGCAGCGTTCGGCTTCTCGAAGCTTCAATTCGCCGGGAAACGCCTATTGTTCAATCTCGTCTTGGCAGGGTTGATGTTACCGGTCGCCTCGCTCATCGTGCCGCTCTTCTTCACGTTGCGCACACTGGACGGGCTCAACAGCTACTGGGGATTGATCGGTGCCGAGATCGCCTTCTTCCTACCGTTCGGACTTATGCTCATCAAGAGTTACTTCGACGAATTGCCGAACGAATTGATGGAAGCGGCGCATATCGACGGGGCGTCGACGTTCCAAATTTTCTATAAAGTCATGATGCCGCTCGCCAAACCGGCACTTGCGACAGCAACGATCTACGCGTTCCTCAACTCATGGAACGAGTACTTGATGGTCCTCACGTTCATGACGGACCCGGCCAAGCAGACGGTGACGATGGCACCGACCTTCTTCACGGAAGCGCTCGGCGGGGACCCTGGTAAACTGTACGCCTCGCTCGTCTTGATCAGCTTGCCGACGATGGTGTTTTATATCTTCTTCCAACGCTTCTTACAAAAAGGCATGACTTCGGGAGCGGTCAAATAATCGATTGAGGTGAACAGCATGTATTTAGGAGTAGATTACTATCCAGAACAGACGGACCGTGCGCTTTGGAACGAGGACGTCCGCTTGATGAAAGAACTCGGCGTCAACGTCATCCGTATGGCTGAATTCGCATGGACGATGATGGAACCTGCCGACGGCGAGTTCGACTTCTCATTTTGGGACGAGGTCGTCGAGACGTTCGGTGAACACTTTGACATCGTCCTCGGCACGCCGACGGCGACACCGCCCGCATGGCTCATCGAGAAGTGTCCGGAAATCCTCCCGGTGACGAAAGATGGCGTCCGCATCAGCTTCGGTGCCCGTCGTCACTATACGGTCAACAGCCCGATTTATCGGGAGTACTGTGAACGCATCACCCGCAAGATGGCGGAACGGTACGGTCGTCATCCACGTGTCATCGGCTGGCAGACGGACAACGAGTATGGACATGAACAGTCGGACCGCTCGTACGGCGACGTCGACCAAGTGGCGTTCCAGGCATGGCTAAAAGAACGCTACGAGACGCTCGACGCGCTCAACGCGGCTTGGGGGACCGTCTTCTGGAGCCATACATATACGGCATGGACACAGATTCCGGTCCCTCGCACCGTGTTCCAAGAACATAACCCGTCACTCCTCGTCGATTTCGACCGCTTCTGTTCGGATGCGTATCGCTCGTTCAACAAGCTCCAAGTCGACACGCTCCGTCCGCTCATCCACGAGGACGCGTTCATCACGCATAACCTCGTCTATAGCGACATGGCGATCAATCAGCAACAGATGGCCCAAGACCTCGACTACGTCTCGTTCGACAACTATCCGGTTTGGGGCGGGTTGCCAGAACCGAACCGTTTCGAGAAAACGGCGCACGACCACGACCTGTGCCGTTCGTCGAAACAAGGCAAAGGATTCTGGGTGATGGAACAGTTGAGCGGGGCCCAAGGATGGAGCCGCATCGGTTACTTACCACGACCAGGCCATATCCGTCTCTGGACACATCAGGCCGTCGCCCGTGGCGCCGAGGCGATCGTCTATTTCCGATTCCGCGCCGCGGACTTCGGGACGGAGGAGTTCTGTCACGGCATCATCGATCATGACGGGAAGCCGAAACGGAAATTCGAAGAAGTGAAGCACGTCATGTCGGAGCTTCACGCACATGGCGACATGATTAACGCGGCTACGTACAAGTCAGACGTAGCGGTCTATTTCGACCAAGAGAACCTATGGGCGTGGACGCACCAACCGCATTCGGATGCGTTCAACTTCAAGCAAGAGTTCGTCCGCTTCTACGGCGCGGCCGTCCGTCAAGGTGTCAACACGGACATCGTCTTCCCAGGGGACGCGCTCGACTCGTATAAGCTCGTCATTGTCCCACTCTATTTCCTCGGGAATGACGTGTTCGACGAGACGCTCATCGACTATATCGAGAACGGTGGGAACGTCATCTTCACCTACCGCACAGGAGTGAAGGACCCGATTAACCGTTGTCATAACCTCACGCTCCCTGGCAAATTCGCCGAATACGCCGGGATTGAGATCGACGAGTACGAGAGCTTACAAACCGTCCAGTCGAACGAAGTCCGGCTCGGGGACCAAGTGTCTGAGGCGAACATCTGGTGCGACTTGATCACGCCAAAGGGTGCCGAAGTGTTAGCGACTTACGGGCAGGCGTTCTATAAAGGGACGGCAGCGATCACACGCCATACGTACAAAGGCGACGTGACGTATATCGGCTCATCGGTCGACGATGCGATGCTCGACACGGTCTATCATGAGGCGCTCACACGCGCCGGGATTGACGCGAACCGACTCCCGGACGATGTCGAGAAAGTCGACCGTCACGGGGACGGGCAGTTGATCCGCTTCTATATGAACCATTCGACGGAGGTCACGTCATCCGTCGAACTCGATGGCACGTGGCAGACGCTTGACGGAGAGACGATGACTGGCACGCTCGAACTCGAACCACTCGCGGTCTTCCTATTGAAACAGGAGGTGGGGGCATGATCGTTCGTCACGACAATCGGTTCGCCCTCATCGGGACGAATCTCACATACGTGTTCGATGTCGATGCACGCGGTCGTCTCGTCCATCAGTATCTTGGCGGACGTCTGCATGAATCGGACATCACCGAACTGCCTGACGCGCGTGTGTTGCACTCGTCGTTCGAGACGCCTGAAGGGGTGGCCGCTTACGAGTTCAGCTCGTTCGGCGATCTCGTCTATACGGAATCGACGTTGAAGAGTCATACGTCGACGGAACGGTTGCATGCCTTTTCACTCGGTGATGCGCGAATCGATGGAGAGACGCTCGAACTCGATTTGGTCGATTCGATCCAGTCGCTTCACGTGACGCTCCAGTTCACGCTTCATCCGGCGTACGACATCATCGCCCGCAAGATGACGGTCACGGCAGGCGAGACGGTGACGCTCGAGAGCGCGCAGTCGTTCAGTCTCGGACTCATTGAGCGCGACATGCGACTCAGCCATTTCAGCGGGGCGTGGACGAGCGAGTTCCAGCTCCAACAAGGTCCGCTCCTCCCAGGCAAGAAGACGATCGAGAGTCGTCGTGGGTTGACGAGCCACCAAAGCAATCCGTGGTTCGCACTCGACAGTGACGCGACGGAGACAGATGGGGAAGTCGTTTACGGCTTCCTCGGTCACTCTGGCAACTGGGCGATCCATTTCGAGAAAGACCAGTTTGGCTTCACACAAGTGACGGGTGGGATCAATCCGTTCGACTTTGCGAAGACGCTTCAAGCGGGGGAATCGTTCACGACGCCACCGGCCTATATCGGCTATACGCAACGTGGGTTCGGTGGCATGAGCCAGAACGCTCACGACTTTGAGCGCGACGTCATCATGCCGGAAACGACACGTGACGTATTGCGTCCGGTCCTATACAACTCGTGGGAGGCGACCTATTTCGATGTCAGCGAGGACGGACAGAAACGTCTCGTCGACGAGGCGGCTGCGATCGGCTGCGAGTTGTTCGTCGTCGATGACGGTTGGTTCGGCGAACGTCACTCGGACGCAGCCGGACTCGGGGATTGGCATGTCAACACGACGAAGTTCCCGAACGGGCTCGACCCGCTCGTCCGCTACGTCGAGGAGAAAGGTCTTCAGTTCGGGCTATGGGTCGAACCGGAGATGGTCAACCCGGATTCTGACCTGTATCGGGCTCATCCGGAATGGATTTACTATACGGACGGACGCCCGTCGACGACGTCGCGGAACCAGTTCGTCCTGAACCTCGCCTTGCCTGAGGTCGAGGCGCATGTGACAAAATGGCTCGACGAGTTACTCGAACGTCACGCGATCCGTTATATCAAGTGGGACATGAACCGCGCCTTCTCAGAACCGGACAGTCCGCACTTAGGTGACGCAAAAGAACTGTGGCTCCGTCACGCGGAAGCTGTGTATCGTATCCTCGACACGTTGCGGGAGAAACATCCGGACGTCGCGTTCGAGTCATGCGCCGGTGGCGGTGGACGGATTGACCTCGGTGTCCTCTCGCGCGTCGAGCAAGTCTGGACGAGCGACAACACGGACGCACTCGATCGCCTCACGATTCAAGAAGGTTTCTCATACGCCTATAACGTCAAGATGATGAGCTGCTGGGTGACGGACGCGCCGAACTGGTTGAACAACCGTTCGTTGCCGCTCGCTTACCGGTTCGTCAGTGCGATGCAAGGCACGCTCGGCATCGGTGGCAACCTGCTCGAGTGGACGAAAGAAGAACTGGCGGAAGCGAAAGAGTGGATTGCGACGTATAAGACGATCCGTGCGATTGTGCAACACGGGACGAGTCATCGTCTCGCCTCGCTCAAACGGGATGGCTTTCACGCCGTCGGCTATACGGATGGCGAAGACTATGTCGTCCTCGTCAACGCCGACCGACGCCAATATGGGAAGAACCGCTTGCGCGTGAAACTTCGCGGGCTTGACCCGGAACGGACGTACGAACTAGAAGGGCGCCGCGTGAGCGGACGCTATTTGATGGAACAAGGCATAAACCTCACACAACAAACAGACTATGACGCATATTGCCTGGTCATCCACCCGGCATGAGCGATGGAAGGGATGAAGCCGCATGCTTTCATTTGACATGGAACAGCTGAGACAACAATTCGAGGAGGTATTCGCCGCACCAGCGGATCGGTCGTTCTTCGCGCCGGGCCGCATCAACTTGATCGGCGAGCACACCGACTATAACGGGGGGCACGTCTTCCCGTGTGCAATCACGTTCGGGACGTACGGTCTCGTGAAAAAACGCGAGGACGACGTGATTCGTGTCTACTCGCTCAACTTTGAAGAGGTCGGCATCGTCACGTTCCCGGTGACGGACGATGCGTATGAGGCGAGCCACGATTGGGCGAACTACGTGAAAGGGGTCGTCACGCTTCTTCGTAAAGACGGACACGACATCAATGGGTTCGACTTTCTTCTCGCGGGCAATATCCCGAACGGGGCGGGTCTCTCGTCATCGGCCTCCCTCGAACTCGTGACGGCTTATATGTTAAATGAAGTGTACGGTCTCGGTCTCGAACGGCTTGACCTTGTCCGGCTCGGGCAACGGGTCGAGAACACGTTCATCGGCGTCAACAGTGGCATCATGGACCAGTTCGCCATCGGGATGGGCAAGGCCGAACAGGCGATGCTCCTCGATTGTGAGACGCTCCATCATGACTATGCGCCGATCTCGCTCGACGGGTACGACATCGTCATCATGAACACGAACAAACGTCGGGAACTCGCCGACTCGAAATATAACGAACGTCGACGCGAATGCGACACGGCGCTCGGGTTGATTCAACCCAAACACGAGGTGGACGCTCTCGGACAGTTGTCGATGGATGCGTTCGAACAGGTCGCGATTGACTTGCCGGAGACACTTCGCAAACGGGCACGTCATGCCGTCTCGGAGAACGAGCGGACGAAACTCGCTTACACCGCCCTGCAGGAAGGACGCCTTGAGACGTTCGGTCAGTTGATGAACGCCTCGCACGCCTCGCTCCGGGACGATTACGAAGTGACTGGTCTTGAACTCGACACGCTCGTCGCAGCCGCGCAAGGCTGTGACGGTGTCATCGGTGCCCGCATGACAGGTGCTGGATTCGGTGGCTGTGCCATCGCCATCGTCCGTCAAGACAAGACGGAAGCGATGATTCAAGAGACGTCGGACCGTTATGTGGCGACAATTGGCTATGCGCCGACGTGTTACATCGCCTCGGTCGGGGACGGTGTCCGAGAACTCGTAGAGGAGGAAGTGAAATGAGTGTACTCGTTGTTGGCGGTGCCGGATATATCGGTTCGCACGCCGTTCGTGCCTTGTTGAAAGAAGGGGAAGACGTCGTCATCCTCGACAATCTGCAGACAGGACATGTCGAGTCGATTCCGCACGATGTCCGTTTTTATGTAGGCGACTTGCGTGACCGCGCGTTCGTGAAAGACGTGTTTGTAAAAGAGACGATCACGGACGTCCTCCATTTCGCGGCGAATTCGCTTGTCGGCGAATCGATGACGGACCCGCTCGCCTACTATGACAATAACGTTTTCGGAACACAGATCCTTCTCGAGACGATGCGCGATACCGGGGTGAAGCGCATCGTCTTCTCCTCGACGGCTGCGACGTACGGGGACCAGACGGTCATGCCGATCGATGAGACGGCGCTCACGAATCCGACGAATACGTACGGGGCGACGAAGCTTGCGATGGAGTCGATGATTCGCTGGTGTGACCAGGCGCATGGGATTCGCTCGGTCGCACTCCGTTACTTCAACGTCGCCGGCGCGATTGCGACCGGTGAGATCGGTGAAGACCATGACCCGGAGACGCATCTCGTCCCAATAGTCCTTCAAGTGGCGAACGGGCAGCGTGACGCGATCACCGTGTTCGGTGACGACTATGCGACAGAAGACGGGACGTGTATTCGCGACTACATTCACGTCCAAGACCTCGTCGACGCGCACATATTAGCGCTCCGTTATTTACGAGAAGACGGTGCGAGTGACGTCTTCAACCTCGGGACGGCGAACGGTCTATCGGTGCTCGAAATCATTGAGGCGGCACGCCGCGTGACGGGACATGACATCCCGGTCCGACTCGGGGAACGCCGTGCCGGCGACCCGGCCAAATTGATCGCCTCGTCTGAGAAGGCGAGACGCATCCTCGGATGGACACCGACCCGTTCAGACGTCGAGACGATTTTGACGGACGCATGGAACTGGCATGCGACCCATCCGTTCGGTTATCAGGTGAAAGAGGTGAGACGATGATCGACGTGACGATTGAGGCACTCGTTGAGGCGGCGATTCGTGCAGAGCTCATTGATGAGCAGGACCGTATCTATTCGCGGAACCGTGTGCTCGCAAAACTGAACAAGCTTGATTTTGATGTCCCACGTTTTGTGTCGGAGATGCAGATCCCTGAGTTGCTCGAGCAATTGGTCGCGTATGCGGTGGAGACGAACATCATCGAGCCAATCCTTGAGGAAAAAGACCGTTTCATGGCAGAAATCATGGATATCTTCGTCTCGAAGCCGTCGGAAGTGACACGTCGTTTCAATGAACTCCGCGAGACGGACGTCACAGCGGCGACGGACTATTTCTATCGGATGAGCCAGGCGTCAAACTATATCCAGACGCGGCGAATCGCGAACAACATCACGTACAAGGCACCGACCCGCTACGGCACGCTCGACATCACAATCAACTTGTCGAAGCCGGAGAAGGACCCACGTGAGATCGCACTCGCCCGGACACAACCGACGCCGACGTCGAACTATCCGAAAGGACTGCTCGCGATTGAGAACGAAGGATACGGCGGTCACTTGAAGCACCCGGCGCGTGCGAACCATCGCATCATCCCGCTCACACTCGGCGGACAGCCGTGGTCGTTCCAATATTCACCGTATCTGTACTACAATGAGCACTCGATTTTACTGTCGAACGAGGTGCGGGACATGGTCATCGATCGGGGCGCGTTCGAGCGTCTGCTCGACTTCATCACGCAGTTCCCGCACTACTTCGCCGGGTCGAACGCGGACTTGCCGATTGTCGGAGGCTCGATTTTGACGCACGACCATTACCAGGCCGGCCGCTACCGCTTTGCGATGGATGATGCGCGAGTCGTCTCGACCTATCGCTCGGAGCGCTATGACCAAGTCGACATCGAGACGCTCTACTGGCCGCTCTCGGTCGTCCGTCTCCGATCCCGTCAAAAAGAGCAGCTCGTCATGTTGGCGAACCAGTTGCTCGGCTATTGGCGCGACTATGAGGATGAATTGAGTGAGGTCATCCCGTATACAGATGGCGTCCCGCATAACACGGTCACGCCGATCGCGAGAAGACGGGACGGGAAGTATGAGCTCGACCTCGTCCTTCGGAACAATCGGACGAGCGAGGCGCATCCGGACGGGATTTTCCATCCGCATGCTGACGTTCACCATATCAAGCGTGAGAATATCGGTTTGATTGAAGTGATGGGGCTCGCCGTCTTACCGGCACGCCTGAAGGCGGAACTCGAACAAGTCGTCCGTTATGTGGCGGGCGAGGATGTCGAAGTCGAAGCGATGCATCAGGAATGGGCCGATACGTTACGGAAGAAAGCGGGCGAGCCGAAAATGATTGTCGATCAGGCAGTCGTCGACAAGTTCGTGAAAGGACTCGAGGACGCCGGTGTCTTCAAACAGACGGAGACGGGGCAGGAACAGTTTGATGCGTTCGTCCGTTCGCTCCTCGGTCATGTCGATAAAGTGGAGTACGGAACACCAAGGTCGGGAATGAGAGAGAAAACGAACTAAAGGTGGTTGTACGAGTGAAACAAGCGACGATTCAAAACACCAACGGCATGAAACTATCCGCCATCGATTACGGCTGTGCGATGACGGAACTGACGGCCCCGGACCGGGACGGCAAATTAGACTCGGTCATCTTAAAATACGGGGACGTCTCTCAATACTTAGAAAACCCGGTCTATCTCGGATCGGTCGTCGGGCGGATTGCCGGACGAATCCGTGACGCGGAGATTGATGGCGTCGCCTTGACCCCAAGCGAGGCGCCCCATCATATCCACGGTGGTGACAAAGGCATCACGGCCCGTCACTGGGAGATGGATGCCGACGATCAGTGTATCCAGTTCACGTATGTGAGCCCGGACGGGGAGGAAGGGTATCCCGGGAACGTCTTCTTCAAAGTGCTATACGAACTGACGGATGACAATGAACTGATTGTCACGATGACGGCGGAGACGGACCAACTGACGTGGGTCAACCTGAACCATCACAACTACTTCAATCTCGGAGGGCGCCCGACTATCCACGACCATGAGCTGACGCTACCAGCTGATTCGGTCGGGGTGCTCGATACGGAGTCGCTGCCGACTGGGGAGTTGCGTGATGTGAGTGGGACCCCGTTTGACTTCCGAGACGGGAAAGCGGTAAGAGAGGCGCTCGCGTCGGGAGACGAGGCGATTGAACGGGCTGGTGGACTCGATCACCCATTCATCTTGAAGGACGGGGAGACGAGGCTGCATGACCCGGTGAGCGGACGGACGATGACGGTCGAGACGAATCAACCGGTCATGGTCGTCTATACGGGCAACTTCCTCAGTGAAGAGACACCGGTGACGCTCAGTGGTCGACAAAAACATAGCGCGATTTGTCTTGAGGCACAGGCGTTCCCGGACGCCCCGAACCATCCAGACATCGCGACCTCGATCGAACTGAAACCGGGTGAGCTGTATCACTCTCGGACAGTGTATCGGTTTGGGGTGAAGTGAAGAACTCAAAAGACACTCACTTATGCTTAAATTCAGCATAAGTGAGTGTCTTTTTTTACTGTGGTAGAAATTAAGATATTCAAGTGATAAGAGGAAAATCAAAATACTAGAGTTACGACAAATATTTTATCAAATTCTAGAGTTTTCTCATTATCTAGTCTTAACAGGATATGTCACTTCTGCCCCATTCGTCGCAATCACTTGCTTGTACCAATCAAAGCTTTTTTTCTTCGACCGAGTGAGCGTTCCATTGCCTTCGTTATCTTTATCGACATAGATGAAGCCATACCGTTTCTTCATCTCGCCGGTCGATGCACTCACCAGATCAATCGGACCCCAGCTCGTGTAGCCGATGATGTCGACACCGTCCTTAATGGCCTCGTGCATCTGTTCGATGTGTTTCGTCATATAGTCAATTCGATAATCGTCTTCAACATATCCGTCCGCATCCGGTGTGTCGACCGCACCAAGTCCGTTCTCGACGACGAACAATGGTTTTTGGTAGCGATCGTACAATTGGTTCGCCGTGATTCGGAAACCGGTCGGATCAATTGTCCAGCCCCATTCCGATTTCTCGAGGAACGGGTTCTCGAGCGAGCTGAAAATATTACCTTCAGTCGACTGGTTAATCTCTGGATCTGTGCTCGTCGTTCGGCTCGCGTAATAGCTAAAGCCGATATAGTCGACGGTATGCTCTTTTAACAGTTCGAGGTCGCCGTCTTCCATGCGAAGCGTGATACCTTGTTCTTCTAAATAGCGTTTCGCATACCCTGGATACTCCCCACGTGACTGGACGTCGATGAAGAAAAACGATTCACGGTCCTTGTCCATCGCATCCAACACATCATTCGGATTACAGGAATATGCATACGTTTGACCGGCAGCAAGCATACAACCGACCTGTAGCTCCGGATTGATGGCATGTGCTGCTTTTACTGCTTTTGCACTTGCGACGAGCTGATGGTGTGCCGCCTGATATTTCACTTGTTGTTTGTCTTCACCATCCTCGAATACGATTCCCGCACCGATAAATGGTAAGTGTAACAGCATATTGATTTCATTGAATGTCATCCAATACTTCACCTTGCTATTGTAGCGGGTGAAGAGGGTGGTCGCATACGTCTCGAAGAAATCGACAACACGACGATTACGCCAACTTCCATAGTTTTTAATGAGGCTGACGGGCACGTCGAAGTGCGCAATCGTCACGACTGGCTCAATCCCATGCTTCAACAATTCATCAAAGACGTCATCGTAGAATTGCAATCCTTCCTCGTTCGGTTCCGCGTCACCTCCGTTCGGGAAGATACGTGACCACGCGATTGAGAGACGAAGGGCCTTGAATCCCATCTCGGCAAATAGCGCGATATCCTCTTTATAACGATGATAGAAGTCGATTGCCTCGTGTGATGGATAGAACTCACCGGGCACCGGCTCCAAAGAAGTTAACTCTCCGAACATGACATCAAAGCGTTTCTTCCCGGTTGGCAACAAGTCGACCGTCGTCAGCCCTTTGCCACCTTCTAAGTAAGCACCTTCCGCTTGGTTTGCGGCAATCGCGCCGCCCCATAAAAATCCTTTTGGAAAACTCATCAAATCCATCCCTTCTATGATAGGGGAGGAAAAATTCCTCCCGCTTGATTGATTAAATGCTGAAAATCGGATCACCCGTCTGGACGTGTGATGTCTGATTCGGTGAAATTACCTTTCGGTTCGTGACAATCACAGGTGTCGTCAACACGCGACCGGAATGCTTAATGGCTTCCATGTCGAATTCAATCAATAGTTGACCCTTTTCGACAAACTCACCTTGTGTGACATGCGCTTTGAAATGCTTCCCTTCTAGTTGAACGGTATCCATACCGATATGGATAAGGATCTCAGCTCCTGATTCCGTAGTGATTCCGATGGCATGATGCGTCGGGAATAGGGCAGACACCGTACCCGAAACCGGGGCGACGAGCTTGCCTTCCGTCGGTTCGATGGCGACGCCTTGACCGAGCGAGCCGGACGAGAAGGCGACGTCTGAGAGATCTTTTAAACGGACGACAGTTCCTTTGAGCGGGCTGACGATTTGTTCTTGACCGACTGTTGTCGCGGATACTTCTTTGGCGACCGGAGTGACTTCTGGTTGTGGTGTCGCAGCGGCTGATTTATTGACGCCACCGAAGAGGTACGTCAAAACGAATCCAACAATGAAGGCAACGGCCGTTCCAATCAGTGAACCATAGAAACCGGTCGTGATTCCTTCAGGTGAGATGTTCGAAGGGTAACCGAAGACACCGAGACCCCCGATGATATAGACTTGTGTGCCCATGATTCCCATGATTCCACCACCGACAGCACCACCGATACAACTCATGATGAACGGTTTCTTGAGCGGAAGCGTCACCCCGTAAATGGCAGGTTCCGTGACCCCGAAGATCCCTGAGATAAAAGCTGGGATACTGAGTGTCTTGATTTTCTGATTTTTAATTTTCAAGAAGATAGCGAGTACAGCCCCGATTTGAGCGAACGAAGCGGCAAAGATGAGAGCGAGCACTGGATCCGAACCGAGAGACGTCAAGTTGTTGATCGCGACCGGAACAAGCCCCCAGTGAAGACCGAAGATGACGAAAACTTGCCAGAGACCACCAAGGAAGATTCCGGCGATAAGCGGGCTCAAATTGTAAACGGCGACCGTTGCACTACCGAGCAACATACCTGCCCATGTCGCAATCGGTCCAATCAAGATGAACGTGAGCGGCACGATGATGAGCAACGTCAATAAAGGAACGATAAACATTTTGATGACGTCTGGAATGACCGTCTTCAAGAACTTCTCGAGCTTCGCTGCGAAGAATGCCGCAATGATGATCGGGATGACGGACGTCGAGTACGTCATCAAGATGACCGGGATTCCAAGGAACGTGATGTGAACCGGAGACTCAAACATTGTTCCGGAGAAGACGGTGTAGAGCGGGTCACCGGCTGTGAGTGTCGAGAGTGTCGGATAAACAAGTGACGCCCCGATTGCCATTCCGATGAACGGACTGCCTCCGAATTTTTTAATGGCCGTATAGCCAAGGAAGATCGGGAAGAAGTAGAACAACGAGTCCCCAATCGCATTCAACAGTTGATACGTGCCGGATGTATTATCGAGCCAACCGACGGCGACGAAGAGGGCGTTGAATCCTTTGATCATCCCGGTCGCGGCCAAGACCCCGAGGACAGGAGTGAAAATGCTAGAGATGATATCGATGAATCTGCTGAACAGGGACCCTTGTGGTGCACCTTCTTCTTCGACCGGTGATTGGTTTTGGAATCCACCTACTTCGACGACCGCTTTATACACGTCTGGGACGTGGTTGCCGATGACGACCTGATACTGACCGCCGCTCTTCATAACGGTGACGACACCGTCCATATTTTTGATGGCTTCTGTGTTAGCCTTGCTTTCGTCTTTCAATTTGAAACGCAAACGTGTGATACAGTGGACGACGCTGTTTACGTTCTCTTTGCCGCCGACTTGCTGGATAATGTCGCGTGCGAGCTGTTCATACTTCATGTCCGTTCCCTACCTTTTCCATTAGATTTTTGGTTTGCGTCAAATAAAAAACCTGACCCGTGTCAAATGAAGAGCGTGAAATCACGTCATTCATCTGACTCGAGTCAGGTTATGCCCACTAAAGGTAACATTCCTGCGCAGGAGACCGTTCAGTTGTTATTTGATAATTGAAATGTAGCATGAGTGAAATCGAAATGTCAACGCTTACATTTATATATTTTTCGTGACTTTCAACAAATATATGTAGCGTGTATGGGCAGAGATTCGACAAAATTAAAAAACCATTATTATACATATCTTTTGATTAAGTGGTTTATAATGACAATTAAAGTGACTACTGTTGTGAGGGTGAATCTATGAGTCCTATAATCATTGGAGCGATTGTATTATTAATTTGTTTACCGTTGAGTTACCTGTTAGGAAAGCGTGCCTTTCAATTATTTCGGATTCACACGCGCTTACGTGCCGGCTTGTTCTCGGTCCGTCATGCATTACGGGCTGCGAAGCATCATCCCGGTCGTCAGTTTGATATACTCGATCCCATTTACCGGGGTGTCGTCTTTCAGCTTAACGGAAGGAATTTGATGAAGCGGACAGAGCTCGAACAAGCCGTCAATGATGAGTTGAATCGCGTGTTGAAGTACGGATGGTTGTCTTCCTTGGCTCTTGTCGGAAGAGGGGCACTTGCGATGATTTTTCTCGTGATTGCCAGCGTGAGTGGGAACGTTGTCGCAAAAGATGCGAAGTCGCTGGACATGACGAGTTGGTTCGAACCCGAGCACGTCGAAAGTGAGACGAACGTGCTCGGTAAAACGTTCAAACTTCCATACGAAATTGATTCGGCCGAGACGCTCGGGACGGCTATCGCTTATCACATGACCCGCTTCGATGAGACGTTTTCGATTCCGTATACAGGAGACACGGACGATATGCAACAGACGATGGATGCCGCTTGGGATTGGATTGAACAACATCATATCTATGTGTATCGACTCTCGCGTGGTGGGGAATCAAAATGGGTCGAGCAGAACGGAACATTCGACTTACAGATGACACTGAATTATGACATGACCGCTTCTGAAGCGGCACAAGTGCAGGAACGCGTGAACGAAGTGATTCGCGACATGCCACGTGATCTAGATGAGGTCGGGAAGGTCAAATACGTCAACGACTATATCGTCTCGCATACCGCCTACAACCTAGACAGTCAGGCAAGCCCGTATACGCCATACTCGATTTTATTTAACGGGGAAGGGGTGTGTGAAGGCTACGCGCTGACGACACTCTTGTTGTTAGAGACGGCAGGGATCGAAGCACGTTACATTTCCGGGGAAGTTGCAAGCGGTCTTCATGCGTGGAACCTCGTCCGCGTGAACAACGAATGGTACCATCTCGATACGACGTGGAATGATCCCGTCCCGAACCAACCTGGGAACGGGCGAACGGATTATTTTCTCGTCTCGGATACAACACTTCGTGCGGACCATACGTGGACGTTTGGCCAATATCCGGTAACTGCCACGCAGAATATTCAATTGTGAGAGCGAAGGAGATTCTCCTTCGCTTTTTTGCATACAAAAAGGACCGATGTTTCAATCGGTCCTTTGACTATTCAGGAATTGTTCACACCAGGCGACCGATTCCTCTTATATAGTATTCATAATTTTTGAAAATGGTGCTTTCTTCATCATTAAGAGGTTTTCTTATTGCGTCGCATATAGATGAGAATGGTGATAATCAATCCGATTAACACGATGAATCCGATGAAGTACCATTTTGAATCGACAGAAATCGATGATTGTTCATCGGATGTCGCATTTGAATTCGAGTTCTCACTAGCAACACTTGAGCTATTCGTAAAGATAGATCCATTCTGGTTTTTTACTGCTACACTGAACGTTTCACTCGGAAAAGCGAGCGTTTGGATCAAGTTCGAGTCGATTGCATCTTTGGTGGAAACGACAATCATCGCCTTGTCCTCGTTCCAAGGAGAAGGTTGGATCCAAGCAAATTCGGAAGACGTTTCTGGAATAAAGCCATACTGTGCCAAATCAATTTGCTTGTCCTTCGTGACAATCCAATTTTCTTTTTGTTCATTGAACAAAGGGCTTTCCTCTGGATTTCCAATAAAGAAAATCGAACGATTGCTCACCATTTCTTCAGTCACTTCGCTTGAACGAACAAATTTGACTTGCGTGGTCAAAGGTGTGATGGGTAAGCCACTCATGACATCTGCCATGTTTTTTAATGATTTCTCGTCCGCTTCATCTGGAATAACGAACACGATACCAGGATCCATCGTGAAGAGGCTAGCCATATTTAAGAAGACCTCATTATTTGCTTGTCCATTGTTCACGGGTAACGTGATTTGACTGTCACTCGAAACAAAAATCCAACGATCTAAATCACTTGCGGTGCATGGTGCCTCTGAGCGCAATCCATTTGCCTCAAATGACACGTCTAAAAATGTTGCTTTTTTAAGCGTCGATGCATCGACTCGGATGACATGATGTTGCCATTCATCCTCTGTCTCCATGTCCGTTAAAGGGATTGAGTGAGGAATACCGTTTACCCATGCGATCAATTCAGGTGCGAGGGCACCTTCTCGCTCTACTACTAAATTTTCTGAGGCTTTGAAACGTACATCTAGTTCCACTACAGATTGCTTATCGATTACAGGTAGCGGATAAAAGTAGTTCGGACTAACGGCTTGACTCCCGCTCAACATCAAATCTGCTGCACCGAGCGCACGTAAATTAATCGTGTCTCCACTCTTTTGAATGGACGGTGCGCTCGTTAATGTCAATTGTTCCCCATTCAATTGCTGACGTTGTTGAACGACAAGTAAGTTGTCTAAAGTGCCTTCGAAGGCATCAGCATCTTCGGTGAGTACAAACATCGCATCAGCGGATTTTCCATCACTTACAAGACGGACCTGTTCAAACAAAACCTCTTCATCTTTCGGAAGTGTCTTTAATTCTTGAATGAAATCTTTGACGGGACCTGTGAAGGAGTCCGTTTGACCAACGAACACATAACGACCATCTAATGATTTTAACTGTTCTTCATATTGCAGGGACACATGATCTGGATCGGTCGCATCCCCTTTTAACTGTCTGTAAAGAAGAAGACCGGCTTCTAATGATTCTACTTTCGGTGAGTTCGGAAGAACAACGGTCAACTTTTGGTTTGTCGTCTGTGTGAACGGGTTTGGATAATCGTTTAAGGAGAGTTCAGCCTTATTTCCGACTGAAACAAAACTAGATGGTCGGACGGTCAACCAGCTCCCAGATGTATTCCCGGTATCACACATCCGACCTTCGATGATTCCTGTGAATCGGACCGTCACTTCATGTGTACCTTTTGTTAAGTGCTTATTTTGAAGTGATACTTTCACATTTCCTTGCGAAGATTTCTTCGTCAACGCCACCGATTTTAATGGTTCACCATCAATATCGATTGTAAGGGCTGACGGCGGAATCAATAATTCAGAATGAATCCAATCTAGTGACAAGTATTTTGCTGAACCAGCTTTCTCGTCACCTACCATCGTATATGTATACGTGCGGGAAGAGGTTTCTCCAGGCAATACATCATCATTTGTTGTCAGCAAACGTTCTCCGGCATCACTTTTTGATTCGATTGGTAGAGATGAACGGATATTGCTGGCGGCTTGAGCAGAAGTAGTCGATACAATCAACAACGTACTTAATAAATATGGCATGTAAGATTTCATAGTATGCTCCTCTTTAGTCGAATCGGTCTGTTTTGTACCATTTGACTTCTTGGTTGAATAATATACGTTTTGTTTCAAGATAGAGTGAATAAATGACAAGTAAAATCCAAAGTTGACTATATGTGAAGTACATCAAAATAACGGTGAAGAAGTTTTGTGCGTTGAATTCCGAACGTTCAATACTGAGTGTGACAAACACCTCGGTCACAAATAGTAAAAAGGCGAGAATCCATAAAATCAGTGTGATATTTCCGACTTCAAGACCAATATCGATAAATAGATTCAGAACGAATAAACTGTTCGAGAGAATGACTCCAAAGAAGAACAAGAAGTAGGTGAAGAAGAAGTAAATAATGTCGAACACAATTTTTTTTCGCTTCAATGAAAAAAGCTGACTCATGAATTTTAGGACTACATATTGATTTCCACGAGCCCATCTTGTGCGTTGTTTCCACCAAACGTTAAGTGTCTGAGGCTCCTGTTCCCAAGTGATCGCAGCAGGGAAAAAGCGAATATGCCATCCGAGCTCATAAACACGAATGGTCAGTTCTGTATCTTCCGCAAGTGCAGCTTCATCCCAACCACCCAGTTCTTCGATGATTGAGCGACGGATTGCAAAGTTTGTTCCAGGAATGGTAGCGATATTGAACCATTTCCATCTGCCGGCTTGAGCCATCCATTGAAAACAAATCGTTTCAATGTTGATTAAACGGGTGAGAAGTGTCTCATACGCATTTGTCACCCGAAATTTCCCTACGACCGCACCGGCTTTCGGATCATTCAAGAGTCCCATGACTAAATGATAAACACTGTCTTTTTCAGGTGTGTTATCAGCATCATAGACAACAATCACATCTCCTGTGGACTGAGTTAATCCATAGTTAAGGGCAGAAGACTTTCCTCTTCCTGCATAAGCAGGTGTCGTTTGTACAACATGGATGAAAGCGTACTTGTCTGCGAACTGTTGAGCGATTTCGCCTGTTCGATCTGACGAGTTGTCATTGATTAATAGGACTTCGAGTTTGTCATGCGGGTAGGCGATTCGCGACATTGCTCGTAATGTCGCGGCCACCACAACGGCTTCGTTATGAGCCGGAATTAAAACAGAGACTTTTGGCAAGTCTTGCATGTGCTTTGACCATTCAGGGATTGGATTCCGAAACGTCATGAAGTGCCAAAACCCACCTTGCATTAAAAACATATGGTATAAAAGCATCACCCAAATCATGACGAGTGAAAATAAGAAGAGTATGTTTGCCATGATTATCCACGCTCCTTAAAGAGTCGTTTTTTACGTTGCGTACGTAAGTAAATTGTGTAAATTAGAAAAGTAAGGACTGCTACTAACGTAACAAGGGCGAGTGCCAAAAGTGAACGTTCAAGAAATGATGTCGGGAGATACCGTTTTAGTTGATTGATGACTTGAGAACGGTCATCCCGCAATGTGAGGACGCCATCCACAGTCGTGACGGATACATCTACCGTACTTACTTGCTCATCTTGCTCACGCAAATTGAACCAGCGGAAACCAGGAGTCGATTCCATCATGTCCACGAGAGCGGGTAGGTGCTCTGTTCCAATATACGGGTGGTAAAATCCACCAATCATCGACTCTCGGACAATCATCATCTCATCACGTGCTCGCCGCATTTCCTCGACGGGTCTAGGCAGGTCGGTACGCACGTAACCAATCGTTTCCGGATACAGTGTCATCCCCTGTAACAGAGTAGGCTTTGAAATGTAAGGGGTGGTTCCCATCACTTCCCAATCGCTGTTGCTCCATTGTACTTGTCCGAAAATATTCGAAAATTGCTCGGATGCCAATGCATAGCCAGAGTGTGACATCGTATAGTGAGGTGCTTCAAAACCTAACGGATGCAGGTCGAGCGAAACGAGCTCATGAATGGAGCGGGTCAATTTTGAACGAATGTAGGCGGTTTCGCCTTCTAGAACCGTTTCCATGTACTGTTTATAGTCACGGTCGTTACTGAACGCCTCTTGTTGTTTTAATATCGGCGGTGTTTCATTTGAAGGAACGAGAACAGGTTGATTGTTTTCGACATCCCAAAATTCAAAACCCTCTCCCGTCTCAGAAGAGCGATATTGATGGGTATATCCATGAGAAATCACCGTAGCCCCGCGTTCTTCGAGCCGATTGATCACTTGAAGTAACTTCGGACGGTCGGTATAGTGAACATTTTGTCCGTTGTCTGGATCGACATACACTGCAATCACGGCTAACAGGATTGGGACATCACGGTCTAACAAGTAATCACCGACCTTTTCAAGCAGTACCGGATCCGTACTCGGGTTGATGTCCTCTAATCGCAGGTAACCGAGATGTTCCTCTTTTGCTTTGACCTTAAAAAAGTCATACAAACTATCTGCTACGAGTAAGGAAGAACGGTTCAAGAGGTTATAAACTCCCGAATAAAAATGAGTACCTGTTTGGATGATCATCGGCCGTTTCACATTTTTCTCAATCAAACTCGCGTGCACGATCGAGTCATCATGATTTACCAAAAAAACAGTGTCTGCTAACTCGAATGTCAAATCTGTATCTGTACGTGTTTGATGAAACTTCGAGATACCTTGAACGCGTGTTGTGTCAATTTTCTTGAAGACATTGAGTTGATCTACATTGTATCCAATACCATAGAGTGGGAGATTTGACTGATTGATTTGTTCACGAGTTGATTTAGGGATTGGAGAAGGATTCACACCGTAGTAAAAAAGATGACTCGTCTTACTAAGTGAATTTGGTACTACTTCTGTATCGCGAATGATGTCAATCTCTTTAGAAAATCGAGAAACGAGCGCATCCAATTTGTACACTTCTGGCGGTATATCGTTCGATTGAGAACTATAAATGATTGAAACGTGAGAATCTTGTGCTTGAACCGGTTGTGGTATACAAAGTAATGCAACGAAAAAGAAGAATATCTTATAGCGCATAGCTTTTCAGCTCGTTTCGCATGAGGCCCAATACGTCCGCTGGTGATTCGATACCGGATTTGTTTGTGACGGTATAGTGGGCAATATGATTTGTGAATGAAATCGTTTTTCCATTGGAAATGTGATAGTCTCCAATCATTCTTCTGAAGCGGTTCAAAATGATCTCCATATTTTCTTCTGAAGCATACGGTAAAATGAGAGCGAACTCTTCGGTAGACAATCGAAATTTTTTATCTGTCGTTCGTGTGGATTGATGTAACCGCTCACTGAAAAACGTTAAGAATCGCGTTGACTCTTCTGCACCATACAATCCTTTAAAATCCGCTAAATGATCAATTTTGTATAGGAGGACGGTGAACGATTCACCATGACGGTTTGTCCGATCAATCTCTAATTGAAGCTCAAGTTCGAAACGGTCCGCATTGTCGAGTCCAGTCTCATCATCGATTGCGACGAGTCGCCTGACTTTTTCAAGTAGTGCGATATTAGTTTGACTTAATTGGTTGATTCGCTCATAGACGCTCCCGCTCAAAATCACAAGTCCAATGAGCCAAAGCCCATAGTAGAAGAGAGTGGCTTCTGAAAAAAGAAAGGTCTGGTCACCCGGACGAAAGAACATATTCCAAAAATAAAGACTTCCGAAAAGGAATAATATTAATAATGTAGTGAATAAACCGGCTCGCATTCCTGCAAACAAACTAATACAGACGGCTAGGGCGATGAGCATCATTCCCTCGTTTTGCACTTTTCCTAAATCGGGCACATACATAAACAACACGGCGACGGCAAGAAGCAACAGGCCGATTTGTAAACTGATCAGACTCGTTTTACGGAATGAGGTATCCATTTTCAAGTCCCCCTTCTGCTAGTAGTGGTAATAAGTTATCAAATGAGTGAGTTTCTTTTGTTGAGATATCAAGATACCCTCCGACATATTCAGATGAAGAATCGGAGACCATCGATGACTTCAAACGTGCCATCACTTCCTCCGCAAACTCATGCTCGTCGCGTTCGAGTAAATAAAAAACAGCTAACGCATAGACGGCTTGAGATTCATAATCAACAATTGGCTCTTTCGTTACTCGATCGTATCGACCAAATACCGGACCTTGATCAAAGGCATCTTTAAAAAAGATATAGAAAGGATTTGTCGATAATCCAAACTGTTCATATCGAAGAGCGACATAAAGTTGGTCAATCATATTGATTTCATCATCGAATTGATATGTTTTCTCGGAAATGGAGTAGGATTTTGCAAAGAATGGCTCGCTCAAAGGAGCTTTTTCAAGTAGTTTCTTACTGTTTTCGTATAAATTATTTGATGACGACATGAGACGGAGCGCTGATTCATCTAAATAACTTAGTGTCAACATATCACCTGTTTCATTTGTCGGCCGATTTATATAATCGACGGGAAGACCGTCTTTCACTGCATGAGTCGTCAGGGGTTTGGCGATGCGTTTGGCTAAGTCGGCGTATGACATCTCGTCAAATACATCTGCTGCCTGGTATAAGGCATGAACGATTCGAGCATCATCAATCCATGCGTTGGCAGGACTTTGGGTAATCGTGTGATCGACTTGTTCGAGTCGCCAACTGACTAGATTGGAGTCATCCAAAAAATAGTGTTCGAGTACATCGGCTTGATGGGCAAACTCGTCTTCACGTTTTTGTTGAACTAAAAATAGTAAATAAAGCCCGAGGGACTCAGACAAAAATTCATGATCTCGATTGGTGATGTCTGTTTGAATCAAACCTTCCTCCGTCATTAAATGCTTCCGGATAAACGATTCAGTTGGGAATTGACTTTTGTACTCTTTAGAAGGCTTTGGTTCATCATTGAAGCAACCTGATAATAAAAAAATACATGATAGTGAAGCAAAAACGAGATATCGCATGGAAAGCTCCTTATCAACTTGTTGTAAGTAATGAGGTCAGGCAAAAAAAAGTGGATTGTTCTTTGAATAGTCTGTTCTATTCTAAAGTTCGTATAGGATTAGAATTTATTCTTTACTTGAGTGTCAATACATAATTCATTCGATTCTCTGTAAGCGAAGTGACTAAAAAATCATTACTATATATATCGGTATTAAATTTTAATAAATTGAGCGGAACATAGAAAATATTGCACTAAAAAATACTTTTACCAACTTTTTAACTAAATCAGGCGAGAATTCTCCCTCCTCTAAGCGTCTTGGGGCGAAGCCTAGCGTAGGTGGGAGATGAATCGCACATCTTGGTAAGATTGTATGTGCTCAATATAATCAGTGTAACCAATCAAAAGGACTGATGTATCAATGAAATGGATACGAACAAACATTCAGTCCTTCTTCTGAACTACCATCTCGTCTTGGTGGTCAAATATAGACGCAAGGTGATTGAAGAAGACGTCTCGGAGTTCGCGAGACGAACGTTCGAACGGATCGGCGCGTCATACCACATCACACTGACCGAGTGGAACCATGACGGCGATCATGTCCATGTGTTGTTCAAAGCCCACCCGAACACAGAGATGTCGAAGTTCCTGAACGCCTACAAGAGCGCCAGTAGCCGACTGATCAAACGAGACTTTCCGCACGTCAAGGGACGACTGTGGAAAGAAATGTTCTGGTCTCGAAGCTCCTGCCTCGTGACGACCGACGGCATCAGGCAATACATCGAAAAACAAGGGAAGGAGTGATCACTTTGCTGAAGGCGTACAAGTTTCGGCTATACCCGACAAGACCGCAACAGGAATACTTCATGAAGACGTTCGGTTGTGTGCGTTTCGTCTACAATAGGATGCTCGAAGAACGTATCCGGATGTATGAAGAGTCGAAGCTGAACCCCGACGCAAAGCAGAAGCTCCCGACCCCGGCGAAGTATAAACCCGAATTCCCTTTCTTGAAAGAGGTCGACAGTCTGTCCCTTGCCAATGCCCAGATGGATCTGAACAAGGCATACGCCAACTTCTTCCGGGACAGGTCTGTCGGTTTCCCGAAGTTCAAATCGAAGCACAGCGACCGTGCCTCCTACACGACCAACAATCAGAACGGGAGCGTCCGCATCGAGGACGGGAAGGTGAGACTTCCTAAGATCGGCTTCGTGAAGTTCAACCAACATCGTCCGTTCGAGGGTATCATCAAGTCCGCGACGGTCTCGATGACGAAGACGGGCAAGTTCTTCGTCTCCATCCTCGTCAATCAAGGTGAAGAAAAGTGGGTTCCTGCCAAAAATAAAATCGGTATCGATCTCGGCCTCGAACACTTCGCCATCATGACGAATGACGAGATGGTTTCGAACAAGATTGACAATCCTCGTTTCCTTCGCAAGTCGGAAGAGAAGGTCAAGAAGGCGCAGCGCGCTTTGTCACGAAAGAGGATTGGAAGCAAGAACCGAGAGAAAGCCAAGCTGATCCTCGCCAAGAAATACGAAAAGATTGCAAACCAACGTAAAGACTTTCTTCATAAATTGTCGAAACGAATCGTTGACGAGAACCAAGTCATCGTCGTGGAGACATTGAAGTCGAACAACATGATGAAGAACCACAAGGTCGCTAAATCGATCGCAGATGTCAGTTGGTACGAGTTCGTCCGGCGACTCGAGTACAAATCAAACTTCTACGGACGGACGCTCATCAAGGCGGATCAATGGTTCGCATCGACGCAGATCTGTTCCACTTGCGGCGAGAAAGGCGAGAAGAAGACGATGGATGTCCGTGAATGGACGTGTGCCTGTGGCGCTCATCATGACCGTGACATCAACGCGAGCATCAACCTGTTGATGTTGGCAAACTAAAACGAATTCCTTCAGGGTGGGAACCACCCGACGAGCTTGGTAAACAACCGTGGCTAGTAAAAGTACGGTCTTCCCAAGAAGCCCCCACTTCAATTTGCGAAGCAAATAAGTGGTGAGTAGTTCACGTGTATAGGAATTGGAACATAGAAACACCTCGTAAAATCTGGATTTTCTATCCGGATTTTACGAGGTGTTTCTAATTTTATTCTATAGTTTTTTATAAATATTTTTCTTGGATGTCACGCTTACGTGTCACTTTAGCAGGTGTACCGTAAGCGATGACTTGGCTCGGTAGATTGGAGACGACGGTGGCACCGGCGCCGACGACGGTATCGGATCCGATATGAATATTATGGATGACCGTCGCGCCCATCCCGACAAAAGTTCGTTCGCCGAGACGAACATTGCCACCAAGATGAGCACCTGGTGCAACAGAAGAAAACGGGGCGAGGTGACAGTCGTGGTCGACAGAAGACATCGTGTTGACGACGCTGTGTGCCTCGAGTCGCGTGTTCGGATTGACGACGCTTCCCGCCATCACGGCGACACCTGGACCGATGGTTACATTTTTGCCGATGATGGCGCTCGGATGAATGGCAGAGATGAATTCAAAGTCTGGCATTTGTTCTCGTATGCGATATTCAATCATTGCGCGTTGATCATTGTCCCCAATTCCGATAATTCCTTTTCGGATAGCCACATTTGAACTGATTTTTCCGAGAATCGGATAGCCGAGAATGAATTTACCGATTAAACTTGGGCTATCGTCATATATGCCTGCAATCCGATAAAGTCCTGTCAGCTCCAATATATCAATCAATACTTGCGCGTGACCACCCGCTCCAAAAACTACGATCCATTCCATTTGGAAGTCACCCCTTTGCCGAAAAATGTCGAGTTATCTGTAATCACATTATTGCCGATTCTCTTAAATTCAAACAAAACCAAAAAGAATTGACGAGCATGATTTTGGAATGCCATTTGAGAAGACGTATATCGTTGCAAAAAGATGCTATTCTTTTCTGTTTCATTGTTTTTTGGGATGGCTAATTTCAAATCGTAGTGATTTTGGTGAAGGGGGTTAGGATGATGTCTTTGGCGTTCATGTATATTACGAATCAACCGGAAGTTGCACGTTTGGCTGAACAAAATGGGGTCGATCTCATCTTTGTCGATTTAGAATTAAACGGAAAAGAGGAACGACAGGGACATCTCGACACAGTCATTTCGAGACATTCAATGCACGATGTCAGTCGCATCCGTTCCGTCTTGAAACACGCCATGCTGCTCGTTCGCATCAATCCGATTCATGCCGGATCACGTTTTGAAATTAACGAAGCGATTTTTCGTGGCGCGGACATGTTGATGCTGCCGTATTATAAAACGGTTGATGAAGTGGCAACATTTATCGAAATGGTTGATGGTCGCGTCAAAGTATGTCTCCTTTGCGAGACGAAAGAAGCGGTCACGTGCATGCCGGACGTATTGCGTTTACGCGGAATCGATTCGATTCATATCGGATTGAACGATCTTCATTTGAGTTATGGTCAGACGTTTTTATTTGAACCACTCACAACGGGACTCGTCGAATCGATTGTCACGCGAATTCGAGCAACTGGAATTCCGTATGGCTTCGGTGGGATTGCCCGGATTGGGGAGGGGCGGGTTCCTGCCGAACGAATCATTCCGGAACATGTCCGCCTCGGTTCGTCATGTGTCATTTTGTCTCGGAGCTTCTGTCATATCGGTCACGCGATAAAAGTATCTTCACAGCAGGCTCAAACATTCCAAGAAGGGGTATGGAGAATTAGGGCATATGAGCAGCAACTCGAATCGATGCCTGTTGAATGGTTTGAACAAAATCGTATGCGACTCATCGAAGAAGTTCAAGCCATCACATCAGAAATACGCCAAGAGAAAGGAATGTTGTCATGAACGTATGGGTGACAGGGATGCGTCTATCCCTCGACCAACAAGCGCAGCTTGAACAGTTAGGCCACAACGTCACAATTCTTCAAAAAGAGTCAGAGATTCAAGAGCGAGATGTATCTGAAGTAGAAGTGCTCGTCTGCCAAAACGTGTTTGCTTATCGGGCGCTTGAAGATTTTCCTCGCTTGAAGGTCGTTCAAGCCGTGAGTGCCGGCCTTGATCGCTTACCCGTTGAAGCATTAAAAGAGAAAGGCATTCGCATTTATAACGCCGGCGATACATACGCCGTTCCGATGGCAGAATGGGTCGTCTGGCAATTGCTCGACTTTATGAAACATGGCGCCGCGTTTCGCGAGAAGCAACAAAATCGACAATGGGAAAAAGAAAGACGATTACTCGAACTGACGGGAAAGACGGTCACACTGCTTGGGGTCGGCAACGTCAGTGAAGCGATCGCGAAACGGTTACGTGCGTTTGATATGCATCTGATTGGTGTCGGGCACCGTGAAAAAGACGTACCGTTTGTCGACCGCTACGTGTTATTGGACGAACTCCATGATGTGTTGAAAGAGAGCGATGTCGTCATTTTGGCGTTACCGCTCAAGGACGAGACGTATCATCTGATCGATCGGGATGCACTCGCGGCGATGAAAGAGGACGCCATCCTCATCAACGTGGCGCGCGGGGCAATCATTGACGAAGAGGCACTGGTCGAAACGCTCCAAGAAGGAAAATTCTTCGGCGTCGCGCTCGATGTATTCGAAACGGAGCCGATTCAACCGAGTCATCCGTTGTATGAGTTCGCGTGGGTGAGTCTCACGCCACACAATTCCTACGTATCGGATCAGGTAAACAACCGACTCTTCCAGAACGTGCTCGCGAATCTACAGAATGAACAACCATCTACCACGTGACGACGGACAGACCGAAACTTTCGGTCTGTTTTTTTGTTGTGCCGCTTCAAAAGAGGTCCTTATGATAATTCACTAAAAAATTATTCGCTACTCATTTCAATTCGTATTTATTCAAAAAATCGAATGGGAACAACGAGTTATAGTAACTCACCTACACCATGACTCTGCACCGAAGAAGGAGTGAACGCACATGGAACGTCCGGAAACACTCGTTAGTATCATCGTGCCTGTTTACAACACGAGCGCGTTTTTACGCCAGTGCTTAGACAGTCTCGTCAATCAGACGTATCCTCACCTTGAAATTATTTGTATCAATGATGGCAGTACGGATCAAAGTCTTGATATCATGTTGGAATTTGATGATGACCCGCGCGTCATCTTAATCGATCAGACGAATCGTGGGTGTTCCTTCTGCCGCGATCGTGGTCTTCAAATGGCGACCGGTGAATATATGATGTTCATCGATAGTGATGACTGGTTGGACCATGATGCGATTCGGCTTCTCGTCAAACATGCGGAAGCAGAACGAGCCGATGCGGTCATGGGCACATACGTTCGTGAGTATGAAGAGCGGTCCTTGCCAAAACGCATCTTTGAGGCTGATTTTTTATCGTATAACGCCGAAGAGACGAGACGTTTCGTCCATCGTCGTCTGTTCGGACTTGTCGGAGAAGAGCTCGCTCATCCGGAGACGGTCGATGCGCTGAATTCGAATTGTATCACCTTGTACCATCGCGATTTGATTCGTCATCTCTCGTTTCGTAGCCCGTACGGTTCGTTTGTCGACCTTTATTTTCAAATCCAGGCGCTCGAGCATTGCCAACGTTTTATTTACATCGATTATCCAATCTATCACTACCGTAAGACGAACGGACAGTCTGAGACGAGTGTTTATCAACGTAACCTCGTGAACTCACGATTGGAATTCTTCCACATGCTCATGACGTACATTGAAGAACATGATCTCGGAGAAGATTACACGCGTGCGCTATACAACCGGATTGCACTCAGCATGATCGGCATTGGATTAAACGAATTGAGTTCCAACAAACCGCTGTTTGCGCAAGCGGAAGTGTTGAGACAAGTGCTCCAACAAAAAGAATACAAAGAGGCCTATTCCCAGATGGATATGCGTTACTTTGATTTGAAATGGCGGACGTTCTTCCAATTGTGTAAGCACGAACGGACCGTGCCTCTCGTCTTGATGCTCCGTAGCGTGAACTACTTACGGAAACGTGTGTGAGGGGGAATCGAGATGAAACGAGTCCTCATGGTCGCTTCCGTCGTATCGATGATTGAAAGTTTCAATCGTGACAACATCCGAACCCTTCAGAACATGGGATACGAGGTACATGTCGCCACAAACTTTGAATGGGGCAGCATGTACAGCGCAGAAAAAGTCGAACGCGTCAAACAGAGTTTACGAGAGGAAGGAGTCACCCTTTTTCAAGTTGACTTTGAACGGGACATCAAAAAAATGAACGGACATGTCCGGGCATTCCAACAATTGAAACGCGTCATGACGACGAATTCGTATGCGTTCATTCATTGTCACTCCCCAATCGGTGGCGTCATTGGGCGTCTCGTCGCGAGACAAACGGACACGCCATGCATGTACACGGCTCACGGGTTCCACTTCTTTAAAGGCAGTCCTTCCCTCAACTGGATGCTCTATTATCCGGTCGAACGGACGCTTGCCCGATTGACAGACACCATCGTGACGATTAATCAGGAAGACTTCTCGAGAGCACAGACGTTTAAGACGACGCACACGTTCCGCATCCCGGGCATCGGGGTCGATACGAAACGGATTGAGCAGGTTCACATCGATCGTCCGTTGAAACGTCAGTCGCTCGGGGTGAATACCGATACCGATTTCGTCTTACTTTCGGTCGGGGAGTTGAACGAGAACAAAAATCACGAGACCATCATTCGAGCGATTGCCGAACTCGGTGATGCAAGCATTCGTTACTGGATTGCCGGGACCGGGGATGCAAGACCTCAATTAGAACGAGTCATTCGAGAGACGAACCTCACGAATCAAGTACAGCTCTTAGGATTTCGGGATGATGTGTTTGAAGTGATGAAAGGGGCAGACTGTTTCGTCTTTCCGTCTAAACGAGAAGGACTTGGGATGGCGGCGCTTGAGGCGATGGCGGCGGGTTTACCGATCATCACCTCGAATGTGCATGGAATCAACGATTATTCGGTAGATGGAGTGACGGGTTTCAAGTGTGCGCCGAACGACATTCAAGGATTCGCTCGCGCCATTCGAACGATGCGACTTGATTTCGAACTATCTCATCAGATGGGGTTGCATAATACACAAACGGCAAAAGCGTTTGATGTCGAGCGCTCCCATGAAGAGATGAAGCAGATTTACGATACGTTCACGAATCGGCGTCCTTCTTGATAGTTTATAAAAAGATGGTCATGATTTCTTTTGATTTGTCAGAAGAGCGGGGGTAAGTAGTAAGCACACAAAGATTCTAGGTACTAGGAAATGCAGCTGAATAGTTGAAGGAGGGTTCACCCGTGAATAGTCAGACGATGCTCCTATCGGATTTACTCGCTGTTTTCAAGAAGAGTAAACTGTTGATTCTTTTGACGGTCATGATCGCTGGAGGAGCGGCCTATTATGTAAGCCAATATGTGGTCGAGCCAACATATGAAGCATCGACCCAGGTGTTGATCGTACCGAAGCAAGAAGCCGGCTCAAACGTTGTCGACAGTACCCAAGTCTCTTCTTCCCTCTCATTGATCAATACGTATCGTGTCATCATGCGTAGCCCTGCAATCTTAAACGAGGTACAGGAGCAAGTCGCGAACGCCCCAGATGATATTAGCGAAGTGTTGTTGGTCGAGAGTGAGGAAGAATCGCAAGTCATCAACATCGTCGTCGAGTACAGCGACCCGGTCGTCGCGGCGAATATCGCAAACGTCATCACGGAAGTATTCGCCACTGAAATCCCGGATCTCATGAATATTGATAATGTTCGCGTTTTGTCGGTTGCTGACGTGCCGAGTGATCCCGTCGCACCGAGTACGGTCATGTATACAGCAATCGGCTTAATCGTTGGTTTTGTCATCGGAAGTGTGCTCGCACTCATCCGTTACACGTTCGACAAACGGATTCGCGATGAAAAAGAAGCAGAGAAGCTACTGGCGCTACCGGTCATCGGAAACATTCCTGTGATTGAAAAGCGAGACATGGCCGCGAAGCGGTCGAAACCGGAACCTGTAAAAGATGTCAATCCAGTGGCGAAAGGAGACGAGCCAAATGTTCCACCTACCAAAGACACAAGACAAAGTTCGTGAGGCGAAACGGAGCTTGATCACTCTCGTGAATCCGCAGTCTCCCATCGCTGAACAATACCGGACGATTCGGACGAACTTACAATTCACTTCACTTGGAGCCGACTTACAAACGATTGTCGTCACGTCCGCATCACCAGGAGAAGGGAAATCGACGACGGCTTCCAATCTGGCCATTGTCTATGCGCAACTTGGAAAGCGTGTCTTACTCGTCGATTGCGATATGCGAAAACCGACAGCCCATTTCACCTTCCAACTTCCAGGGCAACTCGGACTTTCGACAGTGCTCGCCAAACGGACGACGCTCGAGAGATCCATCCAAGCTACCCAAGTGCCTAAACTGTATATGCTCCCGGCCGGACCGATTCCACCGAACCCTTCGGAATTGCTTGCTTCTCCGATGATGAAACGGGTACTTGAAGAAATTAAGCAATCGTATGACATGATCATCCTAGATGCGCCACCAATCATGCAGGTCGCGGACAGCCGGATTGTTGCCAGTGAGGCGGACGGGACGATTCTTGTCATCGGCTGTGATAATTCGAACCGGGACTACGTGCTCAAGGCGAAAGAACAGCTTGAATTGTCGGGTGCGAACATCCTCGGCCTTGTGATGAATAAGCGAGATAAAGGAAAAGAACGTCACTATCACTACAAATACGATTGAGCCAGGAAAGGAGGCGAAGGGCGATGCGCATCTTACACATTAACGCGATCAATGAGGAGAAGAGCACAGGGCGAATTTGTAAAGAGCTCTCGACCGTCGCCAACCAAGCTGGTCATGAGAGTGTCGTTGCCTATGCAACGGGACCTGACAGTGAATCCGGCATTCGAATCGGCTCGTCGTTCGATCAAAAGCGTCATGCTTTCTTGTCGAGACTTACGGGCAAGCAAGGGTACGCCTCGAAAGGAGCGACGGAAGAACTAATCAGACGACTGGAAGCAAATCCACCAGACGTTGTCCATCTTCATAATCTTCATTCCAACTATATTCATTTGGAGACACTGTTGACGTGGTTAGCTGAAACCGACACACCGACCGTCCTGACGTTACATGACTGTTGGTTCTATACCGGTAAATGTACGCATTATACGAGTTCGGGATGTGACCGCTGGCAATATGGGTGCGGAAACTGTCCACGCCTCGCCCTTGATAATCCAAGTTGGGGGCTCGATCGGACCGCACAGATGTGGCAAGACAAGAAAATGTGGTTCCAAGCGATTCCGCGACTCGCTGTCATCGGGGTCTCGGATTGGATCACGACGGAAGCACGATTTTCATTTCTTGGACAAGCTTCAATCATTCGTCGAATCTATAATTGGATCGACACCGACATCTTTCGTCCGCGGGACACGGCGTTGTTACGGCGAAGACTCGGATTGACGAACCGATTTGTCCTTCTAGGGGTAGCCAGCTCATGGGACGATTCGAAAGGGTTGTCTAAATGGATTGATTTGGCTGAACGGCTGCCCGACGCAACCATTCTGTTAGTAGGGGCGATGCCAGACATCGCATTGCCGAAAACAATCATCCACATCCCGTCGACGAATCGTCCGGAAGAGCTCGCGGAATACTATGCGCTCGCCGATGTCTTTTTAAACTTATCTGAAGAAGAGTCGTTCGGGAAAGTGACGGCAGAAGCGATGGCGTGTGGCACGCCAGCAATCGTCTTAGATGGAACAGCGAATCCTGAGCTTGTCCCGGATTCGTGCGGATCTGTCGTATCTGGAAGTCACCCCGCGCTGCTAGTTGATGCGATTGAGCGAATCAAACGAGATGGAAAAGCGTCTTATACGGAAGCGTGTGTCTCGCACGCCCATCAAGCGTTTCGGATGGAACGACGCATCGCCGACTACTTGAACGTCTATCAGGAATTGATGAACCAGAAAGGAAGGGATTCACTATGGCACAGCCACTCGTCTCCATCGTCATCCCCGTCTACAATGGAGCGGACTATTTGAACGAGACAATCGAGAGTGCGCTCGCTCAAACGTACGAACCGATTGAAGTGATTGTCGTGAACGATGGGTCGACGGATGGTGGTGCGACGGCAGCTATCGCCAAACAGTTCGGTGATCGCATCCGCTATTTTGAGAAGGAGAACGGTGGCGTGTCGACCGCCTTGAATCTTGGGATTGAGAAGATGCGTGGGGAATGGTTCTCGTGGCTCAGTCATGACGATCTATATACTCCTGAAAAAATCGCGCATCAAATGAAAATTCTCGACCGCATGGACAATAAGCAGAAGACGATTCTATCTTGTGGGACGGACTTGATTGATGAGGTAGGGCGCCCGATTCAACGACTTCGGAAGCGTACGAAAGGCTTTTACACGAGTGACCAGATGTTTGATTACTTAATGCTAGAAGCTTGTCTGAGTGGATGTGCGCTACTCGTTCCAAAGCAGGCATTTGAGGAAGCAGGAATGTTTCCGACGAACTATCGCTATATCCAAGATTGGGTGCTTTGGGTCGATATGGCGCTTGCGGGATACGAGTTTCTCGTCACAACGAATCCTTATGTCAAATCGCGTGTTCATCCGAAACAGCAGACGAAACGGATTTCGGATGTGGCCCCGATCGAGTCACGACGGTTCTTCGAACAGCTACTGCAGCGACTCGAGTCACCCTCAAAACAAAAGACAGTCTTTCGAGCCATCTATAGGTCTGCCGCACCAGATGTGCGTGACGAGTTGATGACACGTTACGATGGGCATCAGGTGTTGTCTAGTCGTGAACAGAAGTGGCTGCAAGGTAGGTCTTATGTATATCATCGTGCGCTGTCCGTTTATCGCGGTGTCATGGACTTACGTTATCGCTAACGAAAAGGAGGGGCGACATGCTCATCTATTTGATCAACCTCATTCTCCTCATCGCATGGGCAGCGTTGCTCCTTCGCGATGACGGCATCCGAAACGGAAAATTGTTGTTTGTGATCATTGCGACCGTCCAATGGATTGTCCTATCCGGATTTCGACATCTAAGTGTCGGGGCAGATACGATGCAATACAAATGGATGTATGACCAATCGAGGGTCATGTCGTGGGAGCAAATCGGAAACAACTTCATGAGCGGTTTATTCGAGAGCGGTGACGAGCGAGATCCGGGCTATTTCGTTCTTCAAAAAGCGACCCAACTTATAACCGAAAACTACCAATGGTACTTGCTCATTGTCGCGATACTATTCCTCGTGCCGTTCGGGATTTGGATTTATCGCAACTCGACGGAACCGTTACTTAGCTTCATCATCTTTTCGACGTTATTCTATGCGTTTTTTGCGATTACAGGGATCCGTCAGACGATTGCGACGGCCATCGCCGTCATGATTGGCTATGGGTTCGTGAAGGCGCGCCGGTTTTGGCCATTCCTACTCATCGTTCTTCTCGCAGCGACCATTCATAAATCCGCACTCGTCTTCTTACCGTTTTATTTCTTGGCAAACAAGCAATTGACGAGCCGTTATCTCCTTTTCATGGGAGCGCTCATCCCGTTTTTATTCGTCTTTAGAGGACAACTGTTCGAACTATTCCGTCTCATCAGTGGGTATGACCAGTACGATTACTATGCAGGGGCAGGGACGCTCAACTTTTCGTTACTTCTCCTCTTGATCACCATCGTCGCCGTCTGGCGAAAGGACGAGATGATAGCGAACAATCCGAACGCTGTCCATTACATCAACGCGCTGTTGCTCGCGCTCTGCTTCTTACCGCTCACATTCATCAATCCATCGATGATGCGCGTCGTCCAATATTTCTCCGTCTTTATCATGCTTCTCATTCCAGAAATCTTGCGATCGTTTGACCGAAGGGAGCGACTTCTCGTCTATTACGTGGCCATCACAGCGCTTCTCTTCCTATTCGTCAGGAACGAACCGATTTATCTATTCTTCTGGCAACAAAAATAAAGGAGGGAAGTCAAGATGGCGACGAAAGTGGAATTCGATGAACAACGCAGCTCCCGTCAAATCAAAATCGGTGCCCTCATGTCGTATACCGCCATCGGCTTCAATATTTTAGCGGGGTTGATTTATACACCGTGGATGATCGCCGAGATTGGACAAGCCAGTTACGGACTCTACATGTTGTCCATCTCTCTCGTCAGCATGTTCGCCCTCGATTTTGGACTCGAGGCAGCCGTATCTCGCTTCTTGTCCAATTATCACGCCCTCGGTGATGAAGAGGGGGCATCTCGCTTTTTAGGTGTCGCCTTCAAACTGTTCACAGGCATCGCCATCTTAATTGGCCTCGTGCTCATTGGCGTATACGTCATGATCGAGACGATTTATGCAAGCTTGTCCGCTAGTGAAATCGATACACTGAAGACGCTCTATATCATGGTCGGCTTTTATATCGTCGTCCTCTTCCCGACAAAACCGTTCAACGGCATCCTGATTGCGAATGAACGATTTGTTGTCTTGAACTGGTTCAACTTATCTGAAAAAGTACTCACCGTCGTCTTGATGGTTGGGGCGCTCCTTCTCGGATACGGGTTATATGCGCTCGTGTTCGTCAACGCGCTCGTCGGGCTCTCCATCATCGTCGGGAAGGGACTTTACTTGATGCGACGAACGGACACCGCCGTCGAGTTTCTCTATTCGAGTCGCACCATGTACCGGGATATCTTTTCCTTTTCTTCTTGGACGACGTTGATCGCACTCGCTCAGCGATTCATCCTCAATATCACACCGACCATTCTAGGTGCGGTCGCGGGGAGTGCCTCAATCGCGCTCTTCTCCATCGGGATGGTCATCGAGGGATACGTTTGGACCATCTCATCTGCCATCGGCTCGCTCTTCCTTCCGAAAGTCACACGGATGACGACGAGTAATCGGCACGGCGACTTAGAGAACTTGCTCATCCGGGTCGGGCGGATTCAACTGTATATCGTCGGGTTGATCATCGTCGGCTTCATGACGATGGGACAAGAGTTCATTCGATTGTGGGTCGGTGAGTCGTTCCACACCTCTTACTGGGTGGCGCTCTTCTTGATTGCCCCGGGCTTTATCACGTTGACGCAAGAGATTGCCTATACGACGCTCATTGCGACGAATCAAATCAAATATCGAGCATTCGCCTCTTTGATTGTCGCACTCGTCAGCGTCATCTTATCTTCCATCTTGTCGCCGCATTACGGGGCCATCGGGGCAGCCGTCGCCATTTTGATTGGGAATGTATTTGGCACGATCTTGTTCATGAACTGGGTCTATCTTCGGATTCTACATCTGAATATGTGGCGCTTCTTTAAAGAGTGTCATATGAAGATTATGCCTACGCTCATCATGTTAGGCGTGGCGGGATGGATGATTCAGCAAACGTTCCCCGTCAATTCACTCTTTCTCTTCTTACTCAAAGCTGCGTTGCTTGGGGGCGCCTATCTTCTCGTATTGTGGCTCTTCACATTTCGAGAAGATGAAAAACAACTCATCACCGGGTTTTTACGACGTTCTTCTTGAGCATCCTAACCGAGGATGCTTTTTCTAATTATGGAAACGCGCCATCAAGCCATCTTTCAAAAAAATGATACACATATCTTTCAGATTCTTGTATGAGAAGGGTATCACGTTAATATCCACTCATTGCAATAGTTTTCCAATCACCGATAGAAGCCATTTACATCATGAAGGAGAGGATCTGCAATGTTTCAAGATAAGACGTTACTCATCACAGGAGGGACTGGGTCGTTCGGTCACGCGGTCATGCAACGCTTCCTCAAAACGGACATTAAAGAGATTCGTATCTTCTCGCGCGATGAGAAGAAACAAGACGATATGCGTAAGCTCTATATGGACGATAAACTCAAGTTTTATATCGGGGACGTCCGTGACGTGAACAGTGTTCGTAACGCCATGTACGGAGTCGACTATGTTTTTCACGCAGCGGCATTGAAACAAGTCCCGTCTTGTGAGTTCTTCCCGCTCGAAGCAGTCAAGACGAACGTACTCGGTACAGATAACGTCTTGACGGCAGCCGTCGAGCAACAGGTGAAAAAAGTGATTTGTCTCTCAACAGACAAAGCAGCTTACCCAATCAATGCGATGGGCATCTCGAAGGCGATGATGGAAAAAGTGTTCGTCGCGAAAGCAAAAGCGGTTCGTCCGGATCAAACGCTCATTTGTGGGACACGTTACGGAAACGTCATGGCGTCGCGTGGTTCGGTCATCCCGCTCTTCGTCGAACAGATCAAACGAGGTGAACCGTTGACGGTAACGGACCCATTCATGACACGGTTCTTGATGAGTTTAGAAGACGCGGTCGAACTCGTCGTCTTCGCCTTCAAAAACGCACATGCCGGAGACATCATGGTCCAGAAAGCACCAGCTTCCACGATCGGGACGTTGGCACAAGCGCTCATCGAACTATTCGGTGTCGACAATCCGATCAAAGTCATCGGGACACGTCACGGGGAGAAACAGTACGAGACACTCTTGACGCGAGAAGAGAATGTAGTCGCAGAAGATATGGGTGGCTTTTACCGGGTGCCTGCCGATACACGAGACTTGAACTATGAAAAATACTTCAGCGAAGGCAGTCAAAAATTGACCGTCGAAGGCGAGTACAATTCGGCGAACACTGAGCAACTCAACGTCGAACAAGTGAAGCAGCTCCTCATGAAACTTCCTTATATCCAACAAGAGTTGAAGAGCTGGGTGAAAGTCTCATGAAAATCTTAATCACAGGGGCGAACGGGTTTGTCGGAAAGAATTTGAGGGTGACGCTCGAAGCGGCAGGGCATGAAGTGTTTGCCCAAACGCGTGAGACAGACGAGGAGACGTTCGAGACCTACTGTCGCGACGCATCGTTCATCTATCATCTGGCTGGCGTGAATCGACCGAAAGAGGAGCGCGAGTTTTTCGAGGGAAATGTCGGCTTGACGAGACACCTTCTCGATGTGCTGACGCAAGTCGGAAATCCAGCCGCAATCGTGTATGCCTCTTCCGTTCAAGCCGAACTCGACAACCCGTACGGACAAAGCAAGCGTCAAGCCGAGCAATTATTACTTGAAGAAGTGACCCGGACTGGGCGTCAGGTGATGATCTATCGACTTCCGAACTTATTCGGGAAATGGAGCCGCCCAGATTACAACAGCGTCGTCGCCACATTTTGTGACCGAGTCGCCAAAGAGGAGCCGATTGAAATCCATGATCCGAATCGAACCGTCACCCTCGCTTATATCGATGACGTCATAGAGACTTTCGTGCATGTGCTGGAACATCCGGTCGTTGGCTATCAGATGGTTGAAACACATGAACCGGTTACGTTGGAACGTCTGGCTAATCTCCTTCTTTCGTTTCGCGATAGTCGGAAGAGTCTAGCCGTCCCTGCGCTCGATGACCGCCTCACGAAGCAACTATACAGCACGTATCTCAGCTATTTGCCCGTCGATGCATTCGGATATGACCTATTGAAACATGAGGATGCGCGAGGATCGTTCACCGAATTCCTTCGGACACCCGACCGAGGTCAGGTCTCAGTCAATGTGGCCAAGCCAGGAATCACGAAAGGGAACCACTGGCATCATACGAAGAATGAAAAGTTTTTGGTGGTCAGCGGGGAGGCGAACATCCACTTTCGAAAAGTCGGAGAGGATATCGTCCACTCGTATTATGTGACGGGTGAAATGATGCGCGTCATTGACATCCCTGTCGGTTATACGCACAGTATCGAAAACGTTGGGACGGTAGATTTGGTGACGGTCATGTGGGTCAATGAAGCGTTCGATCCAAATCGTCCGGATACTTATATCATGGAGGTGCAAGATGAAACAGCTCAAAGTGATGACCATCGTCGGGACGAGACCCGAGATCATTCGTCTGTCGGCCGTCCTTCATAAACTTGAACAATCTGAAGCCATCGAGCACATCCTTGTGCACACCGGACAAAACTATGACTACGAATTAAATGAAGTCTTCTTTGAAGACTTTGGGCTACGAAAACCAGACCACTTTTTAAATGCAGCGACAGGTAGCCCGATGGAGACGATCGGCAACATCTTGATCCACATCGACCCGATTTTAGAGCAGGAACGTCCCGACGCGGTCCTCATCCTAGGGGATACGAACTCTTGCTTGACGGCCATCGCGGCCAAGCGACGGAAGATTCCGATTTTCCATATGGAAGCGGGCAATCGTTGCTTCGACCAGCGCGTACCGGAAGAGACGAACCGCAAAATCGTGGACCATACGTCAGATATCAACTTGACGTATAGCGATATTGCCCGGGAATATCTGCTTCGTGAAGGGTTACCACCAGAACGGGTGATCAAGACGGGGAGTCCGATGTATGAAGTGCTCGCTTCAAAACGTGAGGCCATCGAACAGTCGGACGTACTCGACCGACTGGGCTTAATACGGGAGGGATACTTTCTCGTCTCTGCTCATCGGGAAGAGAATATCAATTCAGACAAACATTTCATCACGCTCGTGGACAGTTTGAATACGGTAGCTGACGTGTACGACCTTCCTGTTATCGTAAGCACGCACCCACGCACGATGAAGCGGATCCAAGAGTTGAACATCACGTTTCATCCACATGTCCGTTTACTCAAGCCACTCGGTTTTATCGATTACAATCACCTGCAACTTCACGCGAAGTCGGTCCTCAGTGACAGCGGGACGATCAGCGAAGAGTCTTCGATTCTTGGGTTGCGAGGTCTGAATATTCGCGAGAGTCATGAACGTCCAGAAGCGATGGAGGAAGGGGCTGTCCTCATGGTCGGTCTCGAGAAAGAACGGATTCTTCAAGGGATTTCTGTCGTCTTGTCACAACCACGCCCACGACTCGTCAGTGACTATAGTATGCCGAACGTCTCGGACAAGGTCGTGCGAATCCTCTTGTCCTACACGGACTACGTTCGACGTGAAGTATGGAAAGGTAGCGTCGACCCGAGACAGGTCGTCAAGGAGGGATAAACGATGAAACAGAAGCTCGTCTTTATTAGTAATATCGCGTCTCCGTATCAAGTGAAACTCTGTTATGCCCTAGAAGAATATTTCGATGCAGAGTTTTGGTTTTATGAACACTTGGATGCGAACCGACCGGACTGGTGGAAAATCCCGCTCGGAGACAAGTGTAAGATTTTAAAGTATTCGAAACGGTTCCCGAAACTGAGCTATCTCTCACTCGGGTTGATTCCTGAACTCATTCGTTTCAAACCTGACATCATCTTGCTCGGAGGATTCATGCCGATGCACGCACTGATCACGAAAGTAGCGAAACGGTTAGGCATCAAAACGGTCGTCATGAGTGAGCCGCTTCGTCCACTTCAAAACGACGATGACCCGTCAGACCGATTGATGAATCGGATTGATAACCCTCGAAAAACTCAGTTATTACATTGGATGTTCAAAGATGCGGATTTATACTTCGGCATGGGGACGGTCGCGGTCGACCAGTTCAAACGGGAGTTACAGTTCGACCGCGATAAGGTCGTACATGCCACGTACGCGCAAGATATCGATGCGTATTTCGATCATGGACTCCGTCATAAAAAACAAGGGGACACGTTCAAGTTGTTGTTCGCGAATCGACTGGTCGAACGCTATCAACCGCTCCTCGTCCTCGAGGCGTATCGTAATTTATCGAAACGATACAACTTGGAGCTTTACTTGAATCACTCGGGTCAACAACTCGAAGCCTGTAAATCATATATCGCGGAACATCATCTCGAGAACGTCCATTTCTTAGATGAGATTCGGGCATGGGACGAGATGCCAATCGTATATGAACAAGCGGATATCTTGATCCTCCCGGCGACGTACTCGAACGGGAACGGGACAATCATCGAGGCACGTGCTTCCGGGATGGGTGTCGTCATCAGCAATCAGATTAACAACGTATCGCATCATTCGGTGGATGGAGAGAACTGTTACATGTGTGATGTCACGGTGGAGTCCATCGAAGCGGGAATCGAGCAATATTTGGCACATCCAGAGCGCTTAATCGAACATGGAAAGCTCTCTCGGGAACTCGTGAAATTCCATCGAAATGATGTGACAGCAAAAGGGTATTATGACACGTTGCGAGAGAAGCAAATCATTTCGTGAAGGAGTGTTCGTATGAAAGTCGCCATCATGCAGCCGTACTTTTTCCCTTACCTCGGCTACTTCCAACTGATGCACGCCGTCGATACATTTGTCATTTTCGACGATGTCCAATTTATCAAAAAAGGGTGGATTCATCGGAATCAGATTGTACTGGACGGTGAACCCCATCCGTTCACCTTATCGATTCAGAAGATGAGTCAAAACAAGTTGATTTGTGAGCATGAACGGGCGCTCGCGGAAGAAACGGTTTTGAGGCAAATCAAACAGTTGCACCATGCGTATCATCGGGCACCTTATTTTGAAGAGGCCATGCCGATTCTCGAACGCGCGCTTTCGAATCCCGAACAAAACGTCGCGACCTATCTCGCTCAAGGTCTACAAGAAGTTGCTCGTTATCTCCACATCGACACGACGTTTCTCTATACGTCAAATCTTAATGGAGACCCGACGTTGAGAGGGCAGGAACGAATCCTTGACTATTGCAGGCAACTCGGCGCAACCCATTACATCAATGCAATCAACGGTAGAGCACTTTATGACGAGGAGTCGTTTCGGCAATCGGGCATGGCGTTATCCTTTTTACAATCGGAACTGCCGACGTATCGGCAGGAGACGGATACATTTCTTCCATACATGTCCATCATCGACTGCATGATGAACTGTTCTGCTCAACATATTCATGAAATGCTTCATCGTTACGAGCTTGTCGCCAATCACCAACCGACTTAGGAGGGAGCATATGTTGCACATCGTTGATCTTCAGTCGAGCACACCACCGCTACCATCACACGAGCCTATCATCCCCGTCATTCAATCGGCACTCCCTCCATTCGAAGAGTATGTGGAGGAAATCCGATCGTTGTGGGAGTCAAAATGGCTAACGAACAATGGGACCAAGCACCAACAACTTGAACAGGCGCTGAAAGAATATCTAAAAGTCGAACAAGTGGCCCTCTTCACAAACGGTCACCTCGCGTTAGAGGCCGCGATTGAGGCGCTCGGATTGACGGGAGAAGTTATCACGACACCGTTTACGTTCGCCTCAACGACACACGCGTTGATTCGAAAAGGATTGACACCGGTCTTTGGGGATATTCGGGCAGACAACTATACGCTCGATGCTTCAAAACTAGAGCGATTGATCACATCGAAAACATCCGCCATTCTACCCGTGCACGTATACGGAAATGTTTGTGACGTCGAAGCGATTGAGGCGATCGCCAAAAAACATCACTTGAAGGTGATTTATGATGCAGCCCACACGTTCGGTGTGACGGTGAATGGACGAGGAATCGGAACGTTCGGAGATGTGTCGATGTTCAGTTTTCATGCGACGAAAGTCTTCCATACGATTGAGGGCGGGGCACTCACATTCAATGACCCAGCGCTAAAACCACGTTTCGAACGACTAAAAAACTTTGGGATCACCGGTCCTGAAACCGTCAAAGAACCAGGTGGAAATGCGAAGATGAATGAATTTCAAGCGGCGATGGGACTATGTAATCTGCGCCGTATCGATGAAGTGATGGCAAAACGGAAGCGGGTCAGAGAACAATATGATGCCTCGCTGAAAGGAATACCAGGTATTCGTGTACTCGAGTATCAGCCAGGTGTCCACCCGAACCATTCCTACTATCCAATCGTTTTCACGGATGCAGTCAATCGTCGAGACGAGATGGAGACGCTGCTTGCCACAAAAGGTGTGTTGACGAGAAAGTATTTTTATCCGCTCGTCACGGACTATGACTGGATGGAAAATCGATTTGCGAGCCGTCGGACACCGGTCGCTCAACAGATTGCGGATCGCGTTCTGACGTTACCACTTTATCCGGATTTGACACCGACCGACGTCACACGCATTTGTGACATCTTGAGAGAAAGGATGATGACACGATGAAAGGGATCATATTAGCAGGCGGGAACGGTACGCGCCTCTATCCGATGACAAAAGCTGTATCGAAACAACTCTTACCAATTTACGACAAGCCGCTCATCTATTATCCGATGTCGGTCTTGATGCTCGCGGGTATCCGAGAAGTGCTCGTCATCTCTACTCCTCAAGACATCGGAGGATATGAACGTCTCTTCGGTGATGGTCATCAACTCGGGATTGAAGTGACGTACAAGGTTCAAACGAAACCGGTTGGCTTAGCTGACGCCTTTATATTAGGGGAAACGTTTATCGGCGATGATTCGGTTTGTCTCATCTTAGGCGACAACGTCTTCTACGGACCAGATTTGACCCGATTTTTACGAGACGCGCAAGCGAAGACGAAAGGCGCGACGGTGTTCGGCTATCCGGTGAAAGATCCGCGGGCGTTCGGTGTTGTCGAGTTCGATGAAAATCACCGAGTCGTCTCCATCGAAGAAAAACCGGTCGCTCCAAAATCGAACTATGCGGTGCCAGGCTTATACTTTTATGACAATCAAGTCGTCGAATTTGCGAAACAAGTCAAACCGTCACCACGAGGGGAACTTGAAATCACATCCATTAACAACATGTATCTCGAGCGCGGCGAGCTGAACGTCGTCTTGTTCGGTCGGGGGATGGCATGGCTCGATACAGGAACTCCAGAAGGGATGATCAAAGCGTCCATCTTTGTCCAGACGGTGCAAGAACGACAAGGCTACTATATTGCGTGTCTTGAAGAAATTGCGTGGCGACGTGGTTTTATCACACGTGAACAGCTCCGGGACATCGGCTTGACGCTCAAGATGACCGACTACGGTCAATATTTAATCTCACTCGTAGAGGAAGGGGAACAGACAAATGCATACGATCCTAGTGACTGGCGGAGCCGGGTTCATCGGTTCAAATTTCATAAAACACTATCGGGCAAAACATCCGACGTCCCGCATTCTTAACGTCGACGCGCTGACATATGCAGGCAATCTTAAAAACATCCAGGAGTTTGAGACCGACCCGCTCTACGTATTTCGAAAAGTAGATATTCGGGATCGTCCCGCCATCGACGAACTGTTCACATTGTTCAAAGTGGATGAAGTCGTCCACTTTGCGGCAGAATCGCATGTTGACCGCAGTATCCTCGAGCCTGAGCTGTTCTTATCGACAAATGTACTCGGGACACAAGTGTTGTTAGATGTGGCGATGCGTCATTGGAAACTGAACCCGGACGACAAATATAGCCGAGAGTACCGAGCGGGTGTCTGTTTTGTCCACGTCTCGACAGACGAGGTATATGGATCACTCGGCGAGACCGGTTATTTTACGGAAGATTCACCGATTGCACCGAATAGTCCGTATTCAGCGTCAAAAGCCAGCTCGGATTTACTAGTCCGTTCGTATCATGAAACGTACGGTTTTCCAGTCAAAACGACACGTTGCAGCAACAACTATGGACCGTATCAATTCCCAGAAAAACTGATTCCGCTCATGGTGCATCATTGCATGACCGAAAAACTGCTTCCCGTATATGGAGATGGGGGACACATTCGAGACTGGCTACACGTTCAAGATCATTGTGAAGCCATCGACCTCGTTCGGGAAAAAGGACGCTTCGGCGAGGTGTATAATATCGGTGGGAATAATGAGTTGACGAATCTCGAACTCGTCCGTACGATTTTGCAAGTGTTTCAACAATCCGAGGACCAGATTCAATTCGTGACCGATCGACCAGGACATGACCGTCGCTATGCAATCGATGCTTCTAAAATGCGCGAAGAACTCGGATGGGCGCCTCGTTATCAATTTGAGCAAGGAATCGAAGAGACAATCGAATGGTATCGTACACATTCAGAATGGGTGGAGGACGTTGTATCGGGAGCCTATCGCGACTACTACGAAAAAATGTACGCTTCTCTATAGAAAGGGGAAGGTTCAATATGTATGAACGACATTTTAAACGAACTCAAGATATCACGTTAGCATCGCTCGCACTACTCGTATTGAGCCCGATCTTATTCGTTGTCGGTGTGATGATTCGAATCAAGCTCGGAGGTCCCATTTTCTTTCTGCAGGAACGCCCAGGCAAAGATGGCGTAGTGTTCCATTTAATCAAATTTCGAACGATGACAGAGGAGCGAGATGAAAACGGGGAACTGTTACCAGATGACAAGCGTTTGACCCCATTCGGTCAGAAGTTACGTTCCCTCAGCATCGATGAGTTACCGAGTCTGATCAATATTTTAAAAGGTGACCTATCAATTGTTGGTCCTCGGCCGCTACTTGTCGAGTATCTACCTAGATATAGTGTGGAACAGAAACGTCGTCACGATGTGAGGCCTGGATTGACGGGACTCGCTCAAGTGAACGGTCGCAACCGCCTATCTTGGGAAGATCGCTTCGATTTAGACGTTCATTACGTTGACCACATCACGTTTTTAGGAGACTGGAAAATTATCTTTCAGACAGCATATAAAGTGTTCAAACGGGATGGGATTTCTTCCGATACATCGGCAACCATGGAAGCCTTTATGGGAAGTGACGTAAATGAAAAACAAGACGCACTCAGTCGGTGAGGGCGTCTTATTTTGATGTAAAGTATGGTTTAACGAATTTGTCGAATAGTTGTTTGTCGAGTAAGTACCGATTAATGAAGAGAGGCGAATTTTCATTCGTGATCGGGTTCGGGCTCAAGATGAAAGCATCGGTGAAGCCTTCAGACTGCGCGACGGCCGTCACCGCATCATCAGTCTCTCCAAATGGGTATGCAATCGAGGTCACGTTCACCCCTAGTTCTGCCTGAAGCGTCTCACGACTTTTGCTGAGATCTTCCCGAAACGCTTCGTGTTGAGTCGGATTCAAAAATGTCGCCTGCCCATCCTCGATGTAATGGAAGTCATGTGTATGAGAACCGAAGTCGGCAAACCCGCTCTCGTTCATCTCCCTCAATTCATCCCATGTCGAAAGTTCTAAATTTTGAAAGCGTTCGCCGACATGTCCTGTGATGACAAATAATGTGAACGGGACTTGCATTTCTTTTAAAACCGGGTAGGCATTCTCGTATACGGTATGGTCCACATCATCAAAGGATAGCCATATACAGTTGTCAGGTATCGGGTTACCGCGAACGTATCCTGCCAACTCTTCTGCTGTTGCGAAGTGAACGTCTTGTTGTTTGAGCCAGTTGATTTGGTCCTCGAATTCGTCTGCATACACATTGTATTTGGTCAGGTTATCAGATTTGGAAATCATTTCAACCGCCTTATTCCATACATTCGGTGTCTTGATCCGATGATAATTCAGAGCGAGGCAGACGCCCTCCTTTGCGAGAAGCTCAGGGTCGGGTACCTCTGAGTCGTTGGACATGATGTCCTGTACTTTCCAGACGGTGAACAGTATGACGACCAGTACAATTGCCCATTTGAACCAATGTTTCATTCGTCGAGCTCCTTGACAGGATTTTTTTCAAAGATGATGACTTTGTCTTGTTGTAGCCTTTCAATTATCGAAGCATCGATTAGACCGAGATTATTCAAGTCTTCGATGGTGGTCGGTACAGGAGGTTTTCGACGTTTTAGTGGGCCATATCTTTTCTTGTTATAGGTTCGCCATACAAAAAGTAAAATGGATAAGCTGATCATGACCAGGACGCCAAAACTGATCAAATCCCGAATATCTGTATTGGTCACGTTTAGCGCAGACTTGAGTGTTGCGATGTAACGGTCATTTTGGTTGAGAAGTGCACTTGTGAAAAACCAAGTGACTACGAACGTATATACCCAAAAGACGATAGTCAGCAAAATCTCAATGAACGATCGAATGAAAGAGCGCTTCGTCTTGATGAGGACGTCTTCTCCTATAAGCTGCTCCGTCTCGTTCCGCGATCGGGAGAGTTCCATGTCGCATATCCTCCTTTCAGAGTTGAACGAATCGCTTTCGGTGTGGCTGCGATGACGACAAACGTATTGAGCATCCAATAAACAGCCGGATACCATGCGGCCCATACATAGTAGCGGAATACATTATCGTATTTCGCATCATTCCAAAGAGAGATGATTAATTGAATATGACTGATCAACACGAGAGCGAACGAGTTATATGTGAACCAAATCAGCATGTCTTGGATCGTATCAGCCGTGATGAGTAGATAGAGCGTGACGATGAGCCAAGCATAAGCCCAAATGACACTGATGACTTGTTCAATATAGACCGGCCAAATTCGGCGTTGTCGCCAATCTTTGAAAATGTCGAAGTGACGTAAGACGACTTCTTGTCCACCTTGAGACCAACGAACGCGCTGTCGCCAAATGCCGGATAGTGATTCAGGTACAAGCATCCAACAAAGTGCTCGTGGTTCGTAACGAATATCCCAAAACTTTCGTTGGAGCTTCCAAGAGACGGCGATATCTTCAGTGATCATGTCGCGGTCCCATAATCCGACAGAGAGCAATGCCTTCTTCCGGAACATCACGATGACCCCGGAGACGGTCATGATTTTACCCATGACACGTTGCGTCCGTTTGATTGAACCAATAATGGAAGCATACTCGACGATTTGCATCCGACTGAGTAGCGTGTCTCGGTTTCGAATACGAGGGTTACCCGTCACTGCACCGACACGCTCTCCCTTTTCAAGGAAGTGACGCACGAGGTAGTAAGGCGCCTCCTCTGATAAAAACGCATCTGAATCGACGCAAAGCAAATATTCGGAATGAGCGGCATGCGCGGCCATATGTAGCGCATTGGCTTTTCCACGGTTTTCATGACAATCAATGACGCGGAGACGTTCATGTTTATCTGCCAATTCGATTAATATTTTCCCGGTATCATCGGAACTTCCGTCATTTACCGCAATCATTTCTAGGTTGGGGTATGTGAGATGATTGAGATAGGTAATCGTTTCTTCAATCGTTTCCGCTTCGTTATAACATGGAATCAGAATACTAATCAGTGGCCATTCTCGTTCGAATAAATCCAATTCTTTCTCTCGTTCTCGGGTCACACTAAATAATAAAGCGCCCGAAATCCAAAATAGAGCCATTACAAATGGGTACCAAAAAACAAACTGAGCCATTGGTTCAATCCAAGGGGCGAATTCTAGTAGATAAAAGGTCATTTGCTGGCTCCTCTCTATCGAAAAATAACACATGTGCGGACAAGGGAATTCGTATAAAATAATATGGATATTTCTACATTATACTAGATGTTGATCTTGTTTTACGATTATCTATTTCAAAAATAGGTAATATTTTAGGTTAGGAATGACGCGTCTGAGTACTAGAACAATTCATCTTGTTCTATAGAGGAATAGAAGTTGTTCACAGCGTATTCATGTATCACGAGAAGGAATTTTACAAGCTTTCTCGAATAGGACAAAAAGAAGAAGCGCCCGACCGAGGTCAAACACTTCTCTTCATTTGCTGTTTTCGATCGCGCTGTACTTTCCAAATCACCGATATGATAACAATCAAGATTGGTGCGAATATCCATGGCTGAGCTTCTAAGATTGAAACCAGTTCAAAAATCGAAAGCCAACCACTCACCATCATCAATACAAGTAGAAAGGTTTTCAGTCCCCCCCGGACTGGAAGCCAAAAATAAACTAATAAAGTCACCAAAAAGAAAGCGATTAAGCCCATGCGGTTTGTCCTTTCACCCATCATTTTGACTCATTATAGCAAAGAACATCGAGAGAGTGTTAGAAGCTTCACTTCTTGAGTGTGTTTGGTTACGCTTAGGAAAGATGATTGAAGGAGGAACTGATGTGAAATTTGGAATTATAGGCTTAGGATATGTCGGATTGGCGACACTATGCGGATTGGCCAAAGCGGGTCATGAGGTCATCGGGGTCGAGACGCACCAAGGGAAGTTAGGTCTCCTGAAGAGTGGTCATCCTCCATTCCACGAACCGGGCATGGCGGACGTGTTACAAGAGCACGCCGATCAAATCACGTTGACCGACGAAATCGCAAATACGGAGCACGTCGACTATTTAATTCTCGCAGTTGGCACTCCAAGTAAGCCTGATGGAAGTTGTGACCTCTTTTATATCGAAACGGCTCTTTCAGAATTAAAGACGAAGCACAAAGTTGTCATTCGTAGCTCGGTCCCACCTGGCACGACGGATTTGTTGAAAATCATGTATCCGTCTCATACGTTTGCGATTGTACCTGAGTTTTTACAAGAAGGGCGCGCCCTCGCAGATGTGATGAAACCACATCGTGTCGTCATTGGATGTGAGGATCTTGAAGTCGCCGAGGAATTAGCGGGGATTTATGGTCGACTCGGTGTTCCGCTCATCTGTACGACGCCGATCAATGCCGAGCTCATCAAATACGCCTCGAACGCCTTTTTGGCGACAAAGATCAGCTTCATGAACGACTTATCTCGTCTAGCCGATGAGGCAGGTGCGGACATCATGACGATTGCAGATGGGATGGGACTCGATCCTCGCATCGGACGCTCGTTCCTCAATGCTGGAATCGGATATGGGGGCTCTTGTTTCCCGAAAGATATGGATGCGCTTCTTCATGTCGCAAAAGAAAACGACGTGAATCTTCGCGTCATCAAGGCGGCAGTGAAAGTGAATGATACACAAGCAGAGTACGTATTATCGAAACTTCATCTAGAGCCTAAGACGCGTGTCGCCATTCTCGGTCTGGCGTTCAAACCAGGAACGGATGATATGCGGGATGCGCCGTCGATTCTACTCGCACACCATATGGTCGCCCGAAATGTTGAGGTCATCGGTTATGATCCGATCGCCACGTGGGAATACCCACAAGCGGCTTCTGTAGAAGAAGCTTTGAAGGGTGCGGATTATGCGATTCTCGTCACGGAATGGGAGGAGCTCGTCAACTTGGCACCCGAGGCCTTCTCAGGTATGCGCCAACGTCGATTACTCGATGCGCGGAATGCGTGGAAATTTGCGCGTGACCCAGGTGACGTTTCGTACGAAGGCATTGGTCGGATGCAACGTCCGTCCAACACGCCGACATCCAATTGATTTTTCAGAGGACCGTTTCGATGAGCGGTCCTCTTTTTGTGTGGGGTGAATCTTTTGCGAGACTTTTGACGTAAATGAAGATGAGGAGGGGAGGCAGATGTGGATTCTTGTATTGGTTGCCATCATCGTCATCACGCTAGGCTTCGCAGTAGACCGGCTCGGATGGCACGATTTGATTTCAGGATACAATACGATGTCGAGAGAGAAGAAGGACCGGGTGAATATCAAAAAAGTGGCGCGTCTTGTTGCTTGGATGTGTTACGGGATTGGTGCGATCTTTCTCATCATTGCGCTCATCGAGGGATTTGAATTGGATATCCCGCTTGCCCCGTTCTTCTTGGTCATCATCGTCTTCATTGTTGTGATGCTTTGGCGTATGCAACGCTATGACGGCAATATCTATGACGAATCCGGAGGTTTAAGACCGGGTGGGAAAAAACGTCTTATCCCGATTGTCATCGTCTCCGTCGTCTTGCTCGTCGGCGTGCCAGCGCTCCTGTTTTGGTTCAGTCAACCGACCGACGTGACTGTGACAGACTCCACCATTGTCATTGAAGGGAGCTACGGACGTGAGATCCCGTTTGATGAACTTGAGGACGTGACGTGGACGACGTTACCAGACATCGCTCGGCGGACGAACGGGGCGGATTCAGGCTCACGTCTGACGGGGCATTTTCGGACGGAGGCAGGGGAGGATGTGCTTCTCTTTATCGACCGTGATGTCAAGCCGGTCATTCGCCTCGATTGGTCGGAAGAACCGATTTATCTGAATCAGTCCTCGGCAGAAGCGACGAGGGAGTTATATAAGGACATTCGTTCTCGCTGAAGAAAGGGACACTCATTTCGAGTGTCCCTTCGTGTTGACCCATGATTCAAATGAAACCGCATCAAGAGCGGGTGAGAAGTAATAGCCTTGTCCGAGTTCGACCCCTTCACGGATCATCCGCGATAAGTCACTCTCGGTCTCGATCCCTTCAGCGAGAGCGGTGAGCTCTTGCTCGTTCGCAAAGCGCGAGACGGCACGTAAGAAAGACGTGCTCTCTTTCGCTTTTCCACTTACGTACATACGGTCGATTTTCACTTCCTGAATCGGTAAATGCCAAATCGCTTCGAATGAGGCGTACCCCGTACCGAAGTCATCAATCGAGAGGCAATACCCGAGGTCGGCGATATCTTCCAAGCGCTCTAGCTCACTCGCATACGACATGATATCCGATGACTCGGTCAATTCAATTTTCAAGCGGTCCGGTAACCATGGATACGATTCAATCGAATCACGAAGCTTTGTCACAATCGATGGATCGACGGAGTGGGCCGACAAGTTGAACGATAAGGAGATGTCTTCAAATATCGTTCCTTGCCATGCGACGAGCTGTTCAATCGTCAGGTCGAGGATGTTGTGTGACAACCAAAGGATTTGATCAGATCGTTCAGCGATGCGAATGAACTCGTTCGGAGGAATGACCCCGATTTCTGGATGAGTCCATCGGGCGAGCACTTCCGCTCCGACAACGCGTCCTGTTTTTAGTTCGACTTGTGGCTGATAAGCGACCGTCAACTCACCTTTTCGAATCGCATCGGGAAGCGCCTGTTCAATTATGGCGGCGAGTTGCATCTGAGCCAAGATATCCGAGTCATACCAAACCGAGGGCGTGCGTGTCTCTTTCGCGTGTTGCAAGGCTTTCATCGCCTCGAACAAGCAATCGTTATATGCAGGTTTCGTCTCGGTCGCACCAATTTGGATGTGCACGTTTTGTCGTTTGTAGTTGACAATCAATTCGGTTGGGAACAGTTCCATCAGTTCATGTTCATCCTCAGCAGTGAACCCTTTGACGTATAGCATGAACATGTCATCCCGATATCGACCGAAGAGATGGTGCGCATATTTGGATAAACGGGTTTCGACAGCACGTGCAAACTCAGTCATGAGGAGGTCCGCATAGGCAGGGTCGTACCAGTCGACGAGATGATGATAGTCGTGCACTCGGATGAGGATGAACGCCCCTTCAATCTCTTGTCGCTCCCACTTCTGGATGAATCCATACTCGTTATAGAGATTGGTCGCTAAATCGAAGCGGACGAGTCGGTCGACCTTTCGTTCTCGTTCGACTCGATCGGTCTCGTCTTCGACAATCAAATAATACGTCAGTTTTTCTTCCCGCTTGAGCGGAGTCAGTTTGATGTTCAAATATCTGGTGTGTTCACCCTTTAAATGAATGATGAACTGAGCGCTCGTTCCTTGATCAGCTACACCCTCGAGCGCTTGTTCGAACAAACGGCGTCCAGTTTCGGTGAACAGTTGATTGATTTCATATAAGTTTCGGTCTCCAAAAAATTGACGGAACATCTCGTTTCGTTCCATCAGATTATACGAGTCGTCCATTAAAGCGATGGCGAGTCCCGTCTCAGAGAAGAGCGAAGACCAACGTTCGTGATAGCGTACGAGTTCCTGGGAACGATTTTCGAGCTCGTGGACGGTGGAATGAACACTTGCCGCAATCTCACGGAGTTCGTCCTCGATTCCACGAAAATCGTGTGTTTTCGGGAACGTCGCTTCGACCGGATCTAAACTCGGATCGATGGCGAGCGCACGTGCCTTCAGATGTGCCAAGTCGTGATTGTATCGTTTTCGTGTATAGTAGAGCAGAAAAATGAGTCCGAGCGATAAGAAGAGCGTCACAACAAATGATGTCGTGGCAAGGATTCGATAATGTTTACTCTCTTCTCGTAACATCGTCTCAGACGTAGAACGAATCGAGCGAAGGGCAGCGTATGCATCTTCATAGACGTTCGTTGAATTGACGTAACGAGCTTCAAGAGAAGCTTCACTACTTGCCATATTGGCAAATGACTGACCGCTCTCCGCCACATCGATGACCGCTTTTATTTGCAGTGATTCGTTTTGATTGATGATTTTTTGAATGATTGTCGCTTCATTGACGATCAAATCAACGGTGCTTGTCAATTGGTCCTCGTCAATCGGCTCTTGAAACAATGTATCACCACTGCGCGTGAGCAACGACTGCATCCGCATGATTGCATCCGTCAGCTCATATGTCGCATTCGGTTGATTAGTTTGTTCAAGCGCCTGATAGAGCCAGCGGCGATTGATTGAACTGATGACGTCAGACGGGACTGCTTCGAACTCTTCTGCATCGAGAATACGTTCTAATTCGTTCGAGAATGTTTGAAGTGTCTTTCGTTCTCGTTCGTTCACTCCGGACTCAAAGTCTTTCTGTAGTCGTTCATTGTATTGAAGTACGCGTTCCTTATATGGGGTGGACAGGAATGATGTCGCCTGGTTCGATTGCTCCTCATATCGAGTCGCCGCTTCGAACAAGGTGACATACGCTTCGACACCAGCCAGGTTCGCTGCCTGATTCAAGTTCGTAATCGTCTTGTCAATCGCTTCTTGTTTTTCATGCCAGTAATAACTCGTCCCGAGTCCGAATAACAGGACACCGATGAGACAAGCGATTGCCAGTGCCATCGTGTAGGTACGGTATGGAATTTTAGCAAAACGGGGTTGCCCCATCCTGCACCTCCTTTTTTCCTTCATCATACTTCCGAATTCGGGTCGTGAGATGAAATTCCTGCAAAACGAAAGAAAAACCCGACTTTCGTCGGGTTTTGTAGCGTGACAAAAGTCACGGTCGTTTATAACCGATTAAGCGTGATTGCCAATACGGTTCTTGAATTTTATTGTAGCCGAGTCCTGAAGAACCGGAATGAATGAACGTATTTGCATCAATCATAATACCCATATGAGATGGACCAGCTGTGTACGTGTTCTCGAAGAACACAAGGTCACCTGCTTTTGGAGTAAATGATGTACTTAACTGTTGGCCAAAATAAGACCCGGTCCAATAATTATATACGTTTGTTCTCGGAATAGAGACACCAGCTTGATTAAATACATAGTAAATAAGACCAGAACAATCAAATCCTCCGTTTGCTGGACTAGACGAAGCCCATACATAAGGAGATCCTACATATTTTTGAGCAATCGCAATCGTGGCAAGTCGTGTAGCTTGGGCACTTTGACCGTTGATTTGAGTGACATAGGACTTGTGGATGTAGCCGGCTGATGTCCGATAATGGGTTGATGTTTCACCGATTACATTTAAAAGTTCTCCTCTGACGGTAGAACCGACAACTTGACTTGACTCATTTGCCTGAGCGCGAATGACGGTCGGACGATACGTATAAAAAGAATGTTGATCATATGTTCCTTCGACCCAAGATGGAGATTCAGTTGAATTTTTTGAGACCGACTTAACATAAGAGGAAGATACGAACCCGGTCGTATTCCCGTAATAAATTTGATGCCAACCGTTTGAAGTTTGAACGACACGCAAAGTCTGACCTGCCTTGACACTTCCTATTATTGATGAGTTTGTCGTGGCGCTCGAACGGACGTTTAATGATGGGGTGTTAACGACATAGTCAACCTCAGCGTTTCCGGCTCCGGCATCTCCATCATTTGGAGCAATTGGTTCGGTTGGAGTGGTCGTTGTTTGCTTTAAGTAACCTGCGCTGACATATCCAGATTTTCCGTTATACGTGACATAGTACCAGCCACCTGACTTTTTCGTAGCGTTAACAGTGGTACCGTTCGGGATTGTCGCGACGAGCGCATAGCCAATCCCGGCCCCTTTACGCATATTCAAGTTTGCTGTTGTAACGAACTGTTGATCAAGTGAGTTTTCAGTTGGTGTACTAGGCGTACTAGGTACGGTTGGTGTTGAAGGTGTCGCTGATCCTGTTGTCGTTAAATATGTATGGGCGACATAACCTGTTCGTGTCCCGTACTTAACTTGTGACCAAGACCCCTCCCGCTTTAAGATCGTGACTGATTTTCCTTTTGGGATGGTCAGAAGTATACTCGCATTTGTCGAATTTGAAGCACGGAGATTCAAATTGACTGTTGTTTTAGCGGTCGACGTACTAGGCGTCACGCTAGGCGGTGTCGTCGGTACGGGTGTTGTTGAGGTAGAAGTCTTTTTCAAATATCCGTTGTGCACCCAGCCCGTTTGGCCACCGTAGCTCACTTTTGTCCACGTGCCGTTCGTTTGGATTGGCGTGACTACTTTTCCTTTTGGAATCGTCAACAGAATCCGATGAGACGTCCCGGCACCCGAGCGTAAATTCAATGCATCGGTTGTCGTCATTTTCGTTGTGCTCGACGGTGTTAACGATGAACCAGATGTTGAACTAGAAGAGCCTTGAGACAGCTTGAGAGTCTGTCCTACTCGAATCACATCCGAGTTCAGATTGTTCAATGATTTTAGAGTTGATATAGAAAGATTATAGGAACGGCTGATGGACCACAATGAGTCACCGGATCGCACCGTATGTGTGCTTGCGGCAGAAGCCTCATCTGCTTGGGCAAGAAAACTAACTGCTGCAATTGCTGCGACTGAGTAGGTGAGAACAGATTTTTGATTCATGAAGCCACTTCCTTTCTCGAACAACTTATGGTGATGGTTTACAGGCGTATCAATACATTTCCATTCTATTGTACTTGTTATGCAATTTGAGCCGCAATGAAATTGACGATATTTTCAAAATGCCGTTTCGCAAAAAGGGTCAATATTTTTTTTAGTATGCTTAATTCAAGTTGATTTTTTAAAAAATGTAATGTCTAGGTAACCATTGACTTTCTGTTGAATTTTGGAAAACGTGAAATAAAAAAATTCATGCTATTATAAGGTCAAATTCAAAAATGATGAGGTAGAAGACTGATGGTCGAGAAGAACTTTTCAAACCAAACATATCGTAAACATCAAGAGAAACTGTTCGAGCTCGTACGCATGCCAATCGTGACTGAAGAGACAGTACAAGAGGCAACCCGATATATGTGTGAGATTGTCGCCGATATGCTAGCGGTCGATACGGTGTCGATTTGGTATTTTGATGCGTCATATCGAGCAATTTCATGCCAAGTCGCCTATTCTCATGAATCAGGGACACATTATCCTAAATTGACGGTTCATCGTGAACTCGCCCCGGACTACTTTGATGCGTTGCAGAAGGATCGTGTGCTCGCATTTGAGGACGTTCGGAATCATCCATGGGTGAAGGAACTGTACACGGATTATTTCGTAGAAGGACAACGAATCCAATCGATGCTCGATGCTCCAATCTATGCAAACAATCGTGTTAAAGGTGTAATTTGTTGTGAGACGTTTTCACCAAGGGAATGGACCTATCTCGAAGAATTGATTGTCAGTACACTGACAGACTTTATCGCGATTCTCTACTTCCGACTCGACCGACAGGCGGTCGATACACACATTCGTCGTCTAGCCTATATCGATGAATTGACGGGTCTATTAAAAGATACGGGCTTCATCGAGAAAATGGATGAAGAGCGTCAGCTACAATCGAAACAACTGGGCGCTTTAGTCTATTTAAAAGTCGACGATTTTCGGTCGGTCGAAGATGCGATTGGTATTGAGAAATCAGATGAAATCGTCCGAGAAGTCGCCAATCGCCTGCGTCGTTATGTAGATGAGTCAAAATTGAGTCGCATGTCGCAGTCAGGATTTGCGATTTGGTTACCGTATGGGGATCGAATCAAACTGAATGCCGTTGCTGATGAGTTATGTGAGGTGCTCGTGCGTGATCCGTTTCTTGTCGATGAATTAGAAGTCATTTTGACGATGAGCGCGTTTATCGCTGTTGAGCAAAAGGACATCACGACGCTTGAAATGGTTCATCGGGCACGAATTGCCGCAAGTGAACGGGCGTTTCAACGGGCCGCGATCGTCTTCTATGAAGAAGAAATGGGGACGAAAGCGGCGAACCGATTGATTTTAGAGATGAATTTACGGAGTGGACTCGCAGGAAATGAATTCATGTTGTATTATCAACCGAAAATCGATGCGATGACCGGTGCGTTGAGAGGGTTCGAAGGCTTGATGCGCTGGAATCATCCCGAGCGAGGTCTCGTTCCACCGCTCGACTTCATCCCGCTCGCCGAATCGACCGGGGTCATCATTGACTTAGAAGAGTGGGTGTTCGTGACGGCATGTCGTCAGCTCAAACGGTGGCATGACCGAGGAGAATGGTACTCACTCGCCCTCAACTTGTCGGCACGTCACTTCTTGTCCGAAGGGGTCGTCGAGAAGTTTGCCCAAATCGCCCGTGAAGAAGGTGTCTGTACGAGCTATTTGACGCTTGAGATCACGGAGAGTGTCGGAATGGAAAATCAGCAGCATGTCATCGACCGTTTCGTCGCGTTCCGTGAAGAAGGATTTTCGATTTCAATCGATGACTTCGGGACTGGATTCTCGGCGTTCGTCTACTTGAAACATTATCCGATTCATGAGATTAAAATTGATCGTCAGTTCATCCAAGTGACCGAGAACGACCCGACCGGAAACGTCATCGTCGAGTCGATTGTCGACCTCGCACGAGGGTTGAATTTAAAGACCGTCTGTGAAGGAATCGAGACCATCGAGCAGTGGCACGCGTTACGTGAACTCGGCTGTGACGAGATGCAAGGGTATTACTTCTCTAAACCGTTGCCGCTCGAGGAACTCGAATCGTGGATTGATCATTATACGACACAGCAAAGGGATGCCTGAGCGCGTCCCTTTTTGTTATGGTGTGAAGATGATTCGGATGGTCGTCCCTTGTCCTTGACTACTTTCTACCTTGACCTTCCCACCATGTGCTTCGATGATATCCCGTGAAATCGCCATTCCGAGACCACTCCCACGAGCATCATCCGTGTTCGTTCCCCGATAATAGCGTTCGAATATATACGGCAATTCGGATTCGGCGATCCCGTTCCCATCATCCTGGATGGTCACGACGTCTTCATCGACCCGAACCGTCACGATGACCGATTCATCATTATGAAGGAGGGCGTTATATAGGAAGTTGAGCAGGGCGCGTTTCATAAAGTGACGATCGAGTGATACGGTCGCCGCCTCTGTTGCTTCGAATTCGATGTGGCGATCGCTGAACCGTGGGTCGTTCAACACGTCAATGATGACTTCTCGAACGAATGGCTCGAGGCGTGTCTCTTCTAAAGTAAGCGGGAAGTCGCCGTGCTGCAGTCGCATCGTCAAGTTGAAATCGTCGAGCAATTCTTTCATATACTTGGCTTGGCGCTCGATCACGTGTACATATTGGTTACGATCCGCTTCGTCCAACGAATCGTCATCCAACAACTCGGCGTATCCTTGGATCGAGGCAAGCGGTGTCTTCAAATCATGGGACACGTTACTCATCCATTCTTTCCGTCGATCATCGAGTTCTTCGCGTTGTCGTTCGTACGTCGTGAGTGTCTCGGAGACCGCATTCAAGTCATGGAAGACAGGACGATAGATGCCGACACGCTTCGGTTCAGATCGAGAGAAATCTCGTCTCTTCAATTGTTGGATTCGCTCCGTCAATCGATAGACAGGGCGGGTCAATCTAGAACTGAACAAGAGACCGATCAATGCGGCAACGAGCAAATCGACGACGAGGATCCATAGAAACGCCTTCGACATATAGGAAAGGACCGCCTGTTCATCTAACATGAAGAGCACCCGGCGTTCACTCGCCTCTGGCACACCGATTAGATAACTGTAGGATTCATATTCTCCAATGAAATAGAGTCGAAGCTCGTCATCCATATATTTATAGATTTGAATCAGTTCAATCGGCGAATAGGCATCCGGTAGTCCGCTCGGTGCATCGACTTCACTCACGACCCGGCCCATTTCATCTAAAAAGCGGATGAACGCCCCATACTGCTCGAGCGCCTCCTGACCTGCTGTTGAGACGACGGGTTCTCCATCTTCAAGTGATAAGTACGTGCTGAAGTTACGGGTAAAGGTTTCCCCAGAGTTGCTTTCCACATCGTCGAGTCCTGTTCGGTCATTGATGAGAAGTCCAAATAGAATGGCGATGTTCAGAAAGACGACAATGGCGACAATCAATACAATCGACAATAAATAGCGACCGGTCAGTTTCCATTTCATCATAAACGCTCCTTATACCGTCAACCGGTAACCGAGACCTTTGACCGTCTTGATATAGGTCGGGGCAGAAGGATTCGGCTCGATTTTTTCTCGCAAACGCCGGATATGGACCATGACCGTGTTATCCGAACCAAAGAATGATTCGCCCCATACTTGGGTGAATAATGTCTCTTTGCTGAGAATCCGATTCGGATTTCGTAAAAAGCAGGCGAGGAGACCGACTTCCTTCGCCGTCAATTCCAATCGCTCTCCGTTCACATATACTTCTGTCTCATCTTCATTCATTTGGAACGGTCCGATGGTCGTCGTCTCGGGCATCGGTGCTTCCATCATCGATACTCGACGAAGTTGCGCTTTGACGCGGAAAGCGACTTCTTTTGGACTGAACGGCTTCGTGATGTAGTCATCCCCGCCAATAGCAAGACCGAGCAATTTATCGACCTCTTCCGATTTGGCAGATAGAAAGAGAATGGGGATATTCGAGTGCGCTCGCATCTGTTGGCAGAGTTGATAGCCTTCTCCGTCCGGTAGCATGACGTCCAAAATGGCCAAATGTGGGTGGAACGTCTCGAACACGTCAAACCCTTCCTTCAACGTGTGGGCAGTTCGAATCTCTTTAAATCCCTCTTTCTCAAGTGCACGTTGAATCAACGTACACAAGTCTTGTTCATCATCCACGATGAGAATCCGTGGTTGTTCCATCGTCATCACCTCCCTCATAAGGATATCATGTAAGGATTTTGTAAGGTACGCGTGAGTTGAAGTTAAGACAGGGGGCGTAATGTAAGGGACAGAAAGAGGTGCTGAACATGGAAACTTTATTACAAGTGAAATCGATTCAAAAGACATATGGAAAAGGAAATACGACGTTTCGGGCGCTCGATGACGTCTCGTTCACAATCGAACACGGTGAATTCGTCGGAATCATGGGACCATCCGGGGCCGGGAAGTCGACGTTACTGAACGTCCTCGCGACAATCGATACGCCAACGTCCGGTGAGATTTTAGTCGAGGAGGACGACATCGCGTCGATGGATGAGGAGGCGCTCGCCGATTTTCGTCGCGACCATCTCGGCTTCATCTTCCAGGACTATAACTTGCTCGACTCATTGACGGTACGGGAAAACATATTGCTCCCGCTCGCCGTCTCGAAGACACCGGTCCATGAGACACGGGAGAAAGTCGAACGGTTGGCGAAGCGGTTTGGGCTTGAAGGAATTCTTAACCAATATCCGTACCAAATCTCAGGAGGGCAGAAACAACGGACAGCTGTTTGTCGTGCCTTGATTTCGGACCCAAAACTCATCTTCGCCGATGAACCGACCGGCGCGCTCGACTCGAAGTCAGCGACGGACTTGTTGGATACGCTCGCACGGTTGAACGAGGCCGAGACGACGATCATGATGGTGACGCATGACGCCTTCGCGGCAAGCTTCTGTCGCCGAGTCCTCTATATTCAGGACGGACGTTTGAATAAAGAACTCATTCGGGGCAACGCCTCGCGGGATGCGTTCTATCAATCGATTCTCGAGGAACTGGCGAAAGGCGGTGCGGTCGATGACGCTATTTGAACTTGCGAAGAAGAACGTCGCGCGTAATTTATCGCGATATGCGCTCTACGTCGGGACGACCATTTTCTCGATTGTCATTTATTTCACGTTCGCTACGCTCAAACATAGTCATGAGATTAGCGCGCTCGCGGAGACATCGAAAAAGATTAGCGGACTGATGAGTACGTCGACGTTCATTCTGATGCTGTTCGTTGCGCTCTTCATCGCCTATTCGAATGCCTTCTTTTTGAGAGGGCGTAAGCGGGAGGTCGGGCTCTACTCGCTACTCGGGGTCCGGAAGAAACAAATCGGCCTGCTGCTCTTGTTTGAGAACATCGTCATCGGAGCCGTGTCCTTGGTCGTCGGGATCATCTTGGGGCTATTCGGGTCGAATGCGCTGTTACAGCTGTTGCTGCGTTTGATGGACAGTAACTTAGACATCGGCTTCGCCTTTTCAGGGTCGGCATTCATCGAGACGTTCCTCGTCTTTCTCGTGATCTTCCTTTTTACTTCATTTCAAGGGTACCGGGTCATTTATCGCTTTAAGTTGATTGACTTGTTCCATGCGGACAAGAGCGGAGAAGGTGTCCCAACGGCGAAAGGCTGGGTCGCTTTCGTAGGCGTCCTGACGATTGGTGTGGCGTATTGGCTCGCGCTCCAGGATTTGATGACGTCCTCCCTTTGGAGAACGCTCGGCCTCGCGATGCCGCTTCTCATCATCGGATTGAGCGTCATCGGTTCGGCGCTCCTCTTCCATAGTGTGTTGATTTTTGCGCTGACGTGGCTGAAAAAGAATGAGCGTTGGTCGTGGAAGCGTCTCAACCTGTTGACGACATCGCAACTCCTTTATCGCATCCGCGGGAACGCCAAGACGCTCACGTTGATTAGTATCATCAGTGCGACGGCGATCACAGCGGGTGGTGCCATCTTCAGTGTGTATTATTATGCGGAAGAGAATGTGTCCTCGTATACACCGTATACGTACGCCTGGAAAGATGAGGCGGTCGAGGTGGAGGGTGCTACATTTGAATCAAGCGTTGAACAGAAGACGATTCGAATGGAAGCAGAATATGGGGAGCGCGAACTCGGGGTCATCGATGCATCGACGTATCGTCATCTTCTCAAAGGTCTCGGTCAGGGAGAACCAGAACCGTTCCCACAGGACGAGGTGCTATCGGTCGATCCGTTCTATGACGAGCGTTATTCCGAAGAAATCGAATCGGTCGAGCTTTCAGGTGATACGTTTGATGTTTCGACCCGGGTCGAAGCATCTCCACTCAACGTCATGACGTTTGGTGGAACGTTCCTTGTCGTCGCAGACGATGTGTTCAAGACGATGCCCGAGCCGAGCGAGAGGTATCACGTCGCACTCACGGAATCATTCAAAGATCAGCGCGATCAGTCTGACCGTCTATCAGAACTTGGGCTCGATTCATTCTCGAGTGCACCGGACGTATATGAAGAGACGATGGCGATGAACGGGGCACTCCTCTTCGTAGGAACATTCCTCGGTCTCGTCTTCCTTGTCGCGACAGGCAGCGTCATCTACTTCAAGACGATGACGGAAGCGGAGGATGACCGGGCGAAGTATGCGATTTTACAGAAAATCGGGATATCTGATCGAGACGTGCGACGTACAGTCCGTCAACAGATTGTCGTCGTCTTTCTTGCGCCGTTCGCACTTGGGATTTTGCACGCGACGGTCGCACTCATTGCCTTTTCAAACTTGTTGAATATGAATTTCACGGTGCCTGTTCTCGTGTGGATGGGTGTCTATACCGCAATCTATGCGGTTTATTACGGAGTAACGGTTCGTCGTTTTATGACGGCGATTCGATAAGGAGCGAAAACATATGAAGAAATGGATTGGAATAGCAGTTCTTGGCATTCTGCTCGCCGCAGGTTTGCTGCAAGTGGATTGGAATCGATTTGGGAAAGACACCTTGTTTGTGGAAGTTCAAGAGGCGAGCGATGTGGAAGAGACGACGCTTGAAAATGGTGAGGTGATGAAACGATACGTGTACGCGCAAACCGCATTCACGTCAGACGGTGAGTCGAAGCAAGTCACGTTTACCGCAGGAAAAGAACTTCAAGAAGGCGCGTACTTGCGCTTATACGTCAAAGACGGGGACACCGTCACATCGTATGACGAGGTGTCCCGTGAGGACATCCCGCGCCAAGTCATTCAAAAATAACCTAAAAAAACCATTCGTCATGAGCATCATGGCGGATGGTTTTTTGCCTGCTCAGACGACAGGAGCTTCGTTAGTGTTCAGTTCGAGTTGTAGTATGTACGTCAATTCAAGATGCGCCAATTCCGAGAAATTTGTTTTTTTGACATGTGTCCGTGGACGCAATCCGCATTCTAATGCGATGTCGACAATGGTACGAATCTGATTTTCCGTATAGAATCGCTTCCGGCCGAACGTGAATGGGGTAGGTGGCAACACGCCATCTGTCTCCCATTTGATCAACTGTTGTTGGCTGCGCGGAATGCCGGCCACACTGAAGGCGCGGCTCAATTCTTTGAGCGGATAGACAATCAAGTGTTGCTCTTTATACGAGATTGGTTTTCCTTGTTCCGGTCGGTATGTATCCCATTCGGTGGCTGAAAACGTCAGGTCGGCCTGGTCGAAGTCGTGTTGAGCGGAAGGAATAGAAGTAGTACGTGCGAGGTCTAGGCTGTTCATATGATGGATCTCCTTCTTCAAGACTGACTGGTCATTTCAAAATGTCTTCTTACGTATCGTACCCCATTTACAAGATTTTAACTTACAGTTTTTTCAAAGTGGGGAAATGATTCATGGGACTTTTGTCGTAATTTTGAACGATGTCTGTCGAACATTAAGATACCCTAATTGGTATCAAAACTCAAGTATAGCAGTAAAAATTTGAAAAATGATTAAAAATTCAGACAATCTGGGACTTTTGTCGTTAAGGTGCTCTAAAAAATAGATTGAGCATATTCATCCGATGAACGGTTAATAAGGGCGAAGGAGGTGAGACAGATGGCAACTTATGAAGAAGTGGCGACGATGTTTTATTTAGACACACGCCGACTCGTGGATGGGAAAGAGAAGAAACAGCTCGTCCGATACGGACCGCTCGGCAGTCAGATGGATGAGACGTTGATGCGGCAGTTCGGAGATTTACTGGCGGCACTCATCGATGTCGAATCCGTCAATTACGTCGTAGCCCAAGAATTCATCGTGTATTAACACGGAGGACTTATGCAGAACCTCACTCGTATCGGCACCGACATTCGGCAGGATGAGCGGGTGGTCACATGAGTTGGCCCGAACTCATCTCGAATCTCGGGTTCCCGATCGTCGTTTCGCTCTATTTGCTTCATCGAATTGAGACGAAGCTCGATCGGATGATCCAGCTCCTCGAGCGAATGGATGATTCGACCTTATCAGAAACCTAATCCCTCATTGAAAGGAGCCATCCCCCTATGGCTGTCTTAACGGAAAAGAAAGCAACACTCGTCTTGACGACACACCACGATCTTGAAACGGCAAAACCAACGAAAAAAGCACAACGGTTCGGTCCAGTTCGTGCCGATCTAACAGCCGACGTAGTGAACACGTTCGGTCGTCTCTTAATCGATTTAGTGATTCAAGAAGACGCAGACCTCGGTATCATCCGCGAATACGATTTAGTCTAACCCATACCCTAAGGAGGAAATAAACCATGACTGACACAAAACTTGAAATCTCATTTTTAGATGCATTCCATAAAGTCGTTCGCTTCCGTTTGAACAACGTGAAACAACCAGTCGACGCTCAAAAAATCGAAGCTTTGGCTGACTTCATGGTCGCCAACGACCCACTTGCGAAAAACGTGATGGAATGGACGGAAATCAAAATGATCGAAGGCACACAGACCGTATTGAGTGCGAAATAATTGAACGGAAGGTGACTCTTGCATTTCGGAGTCACCTTTTTTAAGTTTGGTCAATCCCCTTCACTATTTTCAGAAAATTGTCGATAGTATAGGAAACACTGCATGATTGAGAGGGGAATACATAGATGACTTGGAAATCAATCTGGTCTAAGACACTCCGTCGAATCAAACGAAAACCGACATGGACGTGGAAACCGACACTCAAACGAAAGCATAGAGAGAAGCGTGAACGCACGACATCTTTCAAGACAGGGATTGGGAAGAACTTGACGATTCGTCAAAAATTGTGGGGACTCGTCATCATATCACTTGTCATGGTCATTGGCGTTGGTGGGTACGCGTTGTTCTCATTAAATGATGCAAATCGACAGGCGGACGATATCGTCAACAACTGGAATAAGGGGCTTGATTATGCCCACGAACTCAATACGCTCGCAGCGAACTATCGGACGCTCGAACTCGATCACATCGTTTCAGATGATGCGACGCAAAAAGAAGAACTGATGACGCAGATGAAAGAGATTCGAGATGAAATCAATACGATTGCACCGAAGTACGCAAAAACGGCGACAGGTGAGACGGATAAAGAACTTTTCGAAAACTTCTCACGCCAATGGGAGATGTATCAACGTGTCTCGGACAACATGTTGACGTTCAGCTCGACAGGAAATACTGGCATGGCACGTTCGTACTATGATGCCCAGTCACAAGCAACGTATGATAACTTCACACAAAAATTAGCAAACCTTGTCGACTATAACTCAGAAGGTTCGCAGCGCGTCGGGCAAGACATGGAGCGCGAATTCATGCAGTCGCTCATGGCGCTCGTGGCTGTGACGGTCGGTGCCGTGGCAATCCTGTTATTCCTTGGACTCAGCTTGCTACGGTCGATTATCCGACCGATGCGTACGCTTCAGACTCGCTTCGATGAGCTCGCGACACAAGGCGGGGATTTGACGATGACGATTCCGGTGACGTCGAACGATGAAATCGCACAAGTGAGTCGCTCGTTCAATACGTTCCTCGGTACGCTCCGTGAGATCATGATTGATGTCGATGAGACGGCGAAGGTCGTCCTGTCATCTTCAAAAGAGGTTTCTGCAGAGGTAACACGTCTTAGTCACTATATGGAAGAGACATCTGGAACGGTCGAAGAATTGACGGCCGGCATGGAAGAAACGGCAGCATCTTCGCAAGAGATGAGCGCCTCGACGACCGAGATGGGTAGCTCGATTGATTCAATCGTCGACCTATCTAATGACAGCGCCGAAACGGCGACGCGTGTCGAGATGCGAGCTCACGAGATGCGTGAACAGGCCGTCGTCTCGAAGACGGAGGCCGTGACGATTATTGAGAAGAAACAAGTTGAACTCGCAGAAGCGATCAAGGGAGCACAGTCTGTCGAAGAGATTCGCGTCTTGACGACGGCCATTCTCGCCATCGCCGATCAGACGAACTTGCTCGCGTTGAACGCATCGATCGAAGCGGCACGAGCGGGTGAAGCCGGTCGCGGTTTCGCGGTCGTCGCTTCTGAGATTCGCAAACTTGCAGAAAACTCACGTCAGACGGTGAACGAGATTCGTGACGTATCGAACACGGTCATCGATTCGGTCGAACGCCTCAACACGAGCTCGGCTGATATGTTGACGTTCTTGAATACGAAAGTCATGGCCGACTACGATCGTCTCGAAGAGTCCGCGACACAATATGAACAGGACGCAACGGTGTTCGGGGAGACAGCGAAGACGTTTGAAGGGAATGCGCTTCAACTCCGACATATGACGGACAATATTCTTGGTGTCATCCAAGAAGTGGCGACGACCGTGACAGAAGGTGCGGACGGAACGCAGTCGATTTCGGAGAAAGTTCAACTTTCCGTCGAACGCTTCAATGATGTCCAGACGAAGATGAGTGAAACGGAAAAACGCGCGACTGAACTATCGAATCGAGTCGCTCAATTCAAACTATAAGCAGTGATTGGAACCAGGCATACGTCTGGTTCTTTTTTATGTTTATTTGAAAAAATCGAAAGATAGGTCAATGCGTTCATTAATTTCAAATTGTTGGTACAAATTAGGCTGTCATGTCCGATATAAAATAGGCAGTACCAAACATAGAGAGAAAAAGAGGTGGAAGAGGAGAAGTCTCCTCGTAAGTCGTGAAAACAGTATTTAACAAGTGGACGTTGTCCAAAAAAATTATGGGAAGTATCGGATTACTCCTCATTTTGACGTTCGTCGGGATGGGATATAATTTATGGACGCTTGAACGCATGACGAGTCAGTATGAACAGATGATCTCAAACGATGTCATGAAAATGAAAGCAGCAGATGACTTGGCGCTCGGAATGGTTCGCCAAGCATATGGGGTCCGTGGGTATGTGTTGGTGCAGGATGATGAACGCAAACAACAAATCATCCAAGGTGGAGAAGAAAAGAAGGCAGCCATCGAATCATTGATTGAACTGGCTGACAATGAATCTGAACGAAACGAGTACGAAGCATTACTTGAATATGCGACGGGGTACGATGCGCTCGCGACACAGGCGATCACGGCCATCGATCAAAATGATCAAGAGGCGATCGATCGCTTGACGCTCCGTCTCATGCCAGACGTCACGAAGTCGATTTCGTCGACAGGGGAGGCGCTTCAAGCCGAGACCGAGAAGGACATGTTGGGGATGCAAACCGAACTTAAACAGGCGGGCGAGCGTGCATTCTTGTATTCAGTCGTCATCGCCATCGTGAGCGTTGTATTGATGCTCGGGGCAGGATATGCCATCAGTCGGATGGTGACGGCACCGTTACGCTTTTTAGCGAAAGAAGTGGACGTGGTCGCGGAAGGTGATTTGACACGCGCCGACCTTGAAGCACTCACGCAAGATGAAATCGGACAATTGATGACAGGCTTCAACCGGATGAAAGGGAACTTGCGCGAACTCATTGACCGCGTCACACAAAACGCACAAGAAATTACAGCTCAATCCGAAGAACTGTATGCGAGTACAGAAGAGATGGCGTCGCAAACTGAAGAGACGACACGTCTCATCGACCGCGTTGTGGAAGAGACGGTCGCACAAGCGAAAGAAGCGAATGGCTCGGCCCGCGCCGTAGCAGCTGCCGACGAAGGAATCGGTCAAATCGCAGGCTCGATCGTCTCGATTGATGATGATGTGTCCCAAAGTTTGAAGCTCGCCGAAGAAGGTGGATCGACGATGACTCAGGCAAAAGACGAAGTACGTGCACTTGAGCGGGAGACACGTCTCACCGGTGAGTCGATTTCGGCCTTGAAACAACAGTCTGACGAGATCGCTCTCATCACAGAGGTCATCCAATCCATCACCGACCAGACGAACTTGTTAGCGTTGAACGCGGCGATCGAAGCCGCACGTGCCGGAGAGCAAGGAAAAGGCTTTGCCGTGGTCGCAGAAGAGGTACGTAAACTCGCGGAGCAATCGAAGCAGTCGGCGACACAAATCGCCGGGCTCATCGAGTCGATTCAAGCGCAGTCGAATGCCGTTCTCGACCAACACGTCGTCAGTGCGAAACGCGTCGAGACGAATTCACAGTTACTCGAACGAGCGACGCGTGCGTTTGAACAGATTGTCCGTCAACTCGAGACGTCGGTCGATAACACGTCACACATCCGAATCGCGTCAAACGAGATTGCAGAGACGACGAAGCAAGTCGCCACATCTTCTCTTCAAATGTCACGAGACAGTGAAAAGATGGCTGAAACGATGCGGTCAGTCGGAGAGACGGCTGATTCACAACTGGCGATGATTCAAGAACTGAACGGCGTCGCCGAGTCACTCGGGAATATGACGAGCGACTTACAGACGTTGATTGGAAGATTCACCACGTAAGCAAATGGGGGTCATGGAAACCAAATCATGACCCTTTTTGTGAACATCATATGAAAGCACTTACATTTTTTCATAGGAAATTTCTTCTTGTTGATACAAGTTTGATTTGTGCAACCGATATATCTATTGTATAAATCCTTTTATCTAACAGAATCGAGGTGAAATGAGGAGAAATCCTTGCTATGTTTATGAAAAAATTGAAGCAATTATCATTGACCAAAAAACTATTTGGGGGCATCATTGCCATTCTTCTCGTCATCGCATGTGGGATGGGCTATGCCATCTTCAACATGGAACGTCTGACGAGTGAGTATGAACATGTGATCAAACAAGATGTGAGTAAGATGTTGACAGCCGATCAACTTTCGCGCGAAATGATGCGTCAAGCGTATGGGGCACGTGGATATGTCATGTCACCTCAGCCGGATCGATTAGACCAAATCGAACAAGGAAAAGTAGGCAAGAAGGAGGCCATCATTGAACTTCTTTCGCTTGCGGAAACGCAGGAAGAAATCGACGAGATGAATACGTTGTTATCTTATGCGATTGGTTATGATGACTTGACCGTCCAACTCGTTGATGCCGTCGATGCAAACGAAACGGAGACGATTGAGCGTCTGACGACAAAGATCATGCCAGACATGACGGCTGCGATTACGACAAAAGGTGAATCGATTCAGGCGAAGGCGGAACAGACGATGCAACAGAGCCAACTTGAGCTCACCAAGCTAAGTGAGCGATCGAATTATTATATGATTGGAATCTCGTTGTTGACGTTCCTCTTAGCTCTCTTGGCTGGAGTCATCTTGCAGAGAATCGTCACACGTCCATTACGTGAATTATCATATGAGGTCGGTATTGTCGCAAACGGTGATTTAACACGCGAAAATTCGAAAGCGCTTTCGAATGATGAGATTGGCCAATTAATTACCGGGTTCAACCAGATGAAGACGAATTTGCGTGAGTTGATTGATGAAGTGAGTCGGAATGCACAAGACATTACGGCTCAATCGGAAGAATTGTACGCGAGTACTGAAGAAATGTCTTCTCAAACAGAAGAAACGACGAGACGAATCGACCAAGTCGTTCAACAGACAATTCAACAAGCGCGACAGGCGACGCAAAGCGGACATGAAGTGGCGGCGGCGAACCTTGGTGTGGAGCGGATTGCCACTTCGATTGGCACCATCAACGATGATGTGGAAAAGAGTCTCGAGCTGGCGGAACGAGGAGAACAATCAATCCGACAAGCAAAAGACGAAGTACTCGCATTAGAAAAAGAGACCGTAGCGACGGGAGAATCCATCACCGTCCTAAAACAGCAATCGGATGAAATTGCCTTGATCACAGAAGTCATTCAATCAATCACGGACCAGACGAACTTGTTGGCATTGAATGCGGCCATCGAAGCGGCACGAGCGGGCGAGCATGGAAAGGGATTTGCCGTGGTCGCGGAAGAGGTGCGTAAACTCGCTGAGCAATCGAAACAGTCCGCAATGAAAATCGCTGGGTTAATCGAATCGATTCAAGTGCAATCGAATGCTGTCTTAGACCGACATGCGTCAAGCGCGAAGCGGGTAGAGACAAACACGATTTTGTTAGAAGAAGCGACGTCATCCTTCCGACAAATTGTCACCCAACTCCAAACATCTGCGGAGAACGCAGCACACATCCGTGTCGCGTCAAATGAAATCACTGAGACGACGCGACAAGTTGCCACAACGACTGCATCGATGGCATCCGGAAGTGAAGAGACGGCGAATACGATGCGTGAAGTCGGAGAGACGGCTGACGTACAACTCGCCATGATTCAGGAACTGAATGGCGTTGCGGAAACACTTGGCAGTATGACCGGTGATTTACAGACGTTGATTGGAAGATTCACAACATGATATGTGGGAAGCCCTGTCTTTTGAAATCAGGGCTTTTTCATTCACATTGAGACGATTCATGAAGCAGAAAGTAGGGAAATGAGAACAGGGTAAACGATAAAAAGGAGTGGATCACATGAAGTATACCGTCATTACAGGAGCTAGTTCGGGAATCGGTTATGAGACGGCGAAGCTACTCGCCGAAAAAGGAAAGTCACTCGTCCTCGTCGCGAGACGAAAGGATGAGCTCGAATCGTTACGTGACGAGATCAAATCAATCTCATCAGATAGTGACGTCATCATCAAATCGACGGACCTTTCGTATAGCGAGAACGTGTACGGTCTGTATGAATCTCTCGCCGACCTCGAGATCGAGACGTGGATCAACAATGCCGGGTTCGGTGATGCAGATCTCATCAAAGATGTCGATTTAGGCAAGATTGAGAATATGATTCGCCTGAATATTGAGGCGCTCACGGTACTATCAAGTCTATACGTCCGTGACTACCACGATGTCGAAGGGGCACAATTGTTGAACGTATCGTCCGTCGGGGGATATCGCATCGTGCCGAACTCGGTCACGTATTGTGCGACGAAGTTTTACGTGAGTGCCTATACGGAAGGTCTCGCACAGGAATTAATGAATAGCGGCGCGAAGCTTCGGGCGAAAGTGCTCGCACCGGCAGCGACCGAGACGAGCTTCGCCGACCGGGCACGTGATACGGAAGGATTCGACTATAGTGAGAACGTGGCGAAGTATCATACGGCACGCGAGATGGCTGAATTCTTATATGATTTGCTTGAAGGGGACGAAGTCGTCGGGATTGTCGACCCAGAGGACTATTCGTTCAGCCTACGCGGACCGATTAAACCGTACGCAGGGTAACCTAAAAAATCACGCCAGCTAGGCGTGATTTTTTTATGGCATCGGGACGGTGTAGCCACCCGTGAAGCGGTGCGTCAGGCGACGTGTCCAGTAACGCATCCGAAGACGCAATACATAAAACTGTGACGTGTTCGGGAGGATGACGTTATTGACGTAATCTGCGAACATGTGCCGGAACGCACGGTCTTCACTACGATCGTAGGTCGCGCTCCACATTCCGTGATTTTCAACTTCGAGCAGCATCCAAATCATCTCTTCCGTGAGCGGGTCCTCATCTTCGAGTCCGGCTGAAAGGGAAGCGAATCGTTGACTGCAGACGGCAGCATATAAGGAGTGGGCGTGTGGATTATGCGGATTGTGCGTTAAATAGCCACTCGAGGTCTTCATCAGTTCATCGACCATCTCGATCGGGATGTCATCGTATACTTGGAAAAACTCGAGAAGCATCGGTACGGTGTCCGGGCCGAGTCCGGCGAGACGGACATAATGCATGACGTGAAGGCCGGCCTCTCCGTAGAACTTCCGCTCGAAATAGTGGATGGCGATGGCACGGTGCATGAGCGGAACATCAGGATAGCGTTCGACACCTCGGAGGAAGTGTTGCTCCGCCTCGAACGTGAAGCCCGTATCTTCGCTAACGATGCCGTTCAGCATATGCAGGATGAAATGGTCACCAAGCTCACTTGCTCGATTGAGCCATTCCTTTGCCTGTGCGGTATTCCCTTCACGGATATATGGATAGGCACGCATCGCTGGGAAGAATGGATCTTTCGGAAATGCGGTTTCGCCACGAGTTGCAAGCTCCGTGATTGCTTCTTTGTTATACTCGTCTGTCAATTCTCCGAGGAGCATCATTTCGAGGAACGTGCGTTGGAATTCTGGGGTGTGTAAATCGATGGTGTGTGTCATATGGACTCCTCCTCACGAGTATCGTTGTGGCTTCATTATACTTGTTCTTGAAACAAGGGAGTAGCATCTTTTGTAAAAACGGGAAATAGAAAGTGAGGCGTGAAAAGGAGGGGAGGACATGGCGACGTTCACGGGTTATATCGCAGAAGTGCTGGAAGGGAAAATTCGAGTCGCTCCATCACGAGAGGCAGAGCCGTTCGACGGCATCGTGTTTCATTTAGAGGAACAGTTTCTTGAAGAAACACCACTTCTTGTCGGTCAATATGTAAAAGTCGAGCACGATGAACAAATGACGCGTTCCTTGCCGCCGCAGACGACGGCGCATCGCATCGATGTGTTATGATGAGGACGAGGTGAACCCTATGGGACAACGTAACTTTTTGTGGCTCGGGGCCGTGATTGGCTTCAGCGCACTCGTCGTCTGGTTACTGCAAGACGCACTTCCGTTTTGGGCGCTATCGATCCTTTTACTCGGACTCGGGGCGGTACTCGGTAATCTTCAACGACGATTCACGCAAGACAAATGACAAGCACACCATCACTCGGATGGTGTGCTTGTGTCGTTTTCTTCAACATTTTCTTCTTCCACCACTTCTTCCTCCGTGGCTGGGTCGTCCTCGACGATGGAGCCTTCTTCACCATCCGGCTCGAGCGTGGTCGGTTCTTCCGGCTCGGCTGGCTCTTCCGGTTCGACCGGGTCCTCAGGTTCAGTAGGCACTTCTGGTTCTGTCACCGGAGGGTCTTCTTCGATCGGCTCTTCCGTGTCCGGAGGATCAACCGGTTCTTCTGGCTCTGTAGGTGGTTCTTCAGGTGTCACCTCAGGAGTAGCCGGTTCGGTCTCTTCTTCGACAACCTCTTCCTCGACGTTCTCCTCAGCCGGTGCTTCCGGTTCAGTCGCCGGTGGGAGTTCAGGCTGTGTCTCCGGAACACTCGGAGTTTCCGGGATGACGACCGGTTCTTCTGTCAAATCTGGTCGAATCGGCTCGACGGGGGCGAGTTCGACTGGTGGTGGTGCGGGTGTGTCTGAATCAATCAATGTGCGTAAATCTCGTTCGAATAAAGCGGTCGGTAAGGCGATCCCTCGCAAGTGGATGGCGACGACCCGACCGGATGCGGAAAGAAGCGGACTACCATATGCATAACGAGGTAACTCAAAGTTTCGGATGTATCCATTCTCAGCGAACGTGACTGTACCATTGATTCGTTCTTTCATTGTCAGTGTAAGTAATGTTTCATCTTCTGCGGCGATGGCTTGTGTCAACAAGAACGGCGTTTTGTCAGTTTCTTCGATACGAATGACGGCAATGAGATTCGTACGACCGACGACTGTTCCAGAGACGGCTTGTCCGTCATGGTACATGATGATGTTCTTTAAGCCGGCTACGTTCGAGGCCGCGGTGACGACATCACGGGAACTGACCAAAAAGCCGGTCCCATAACTGACGGTAAAGAGGCTTTCCTGTAACGTATCGAAGTCAACGGTCGTCGCTTCGTCAGCAGAAACCGTATCCTCTCCAATCGGTAAGTCGACCTGGTCGGCGAGCGAGTTAGTCGAACGCAACATATCAGTGAAATAGGCGTTTCCAATGAAGGTGGCAAAAGCGATGAGTGCAATGGCGAGCGGGGTGACGAGTAACCAAATCGTGCGACGTGAGCGGCGGCCACACGTCGGACAGACCGTTTTCGATCGTGTCTTCTTTCCGCAGTGGGGACAAGTCACGGGGGCACCTTCTTTCTATAAAGTTCGATGTTATGCTTATTCCTTCAATTGGAAAGAGGTAAACAAATATTTTAGGAGGGTTCTACGATTGAACGTTCATGGTAAAATCGTCAAAAGCGTAGGGGGAGATTCAATGAAGTTTATCATCTTATTCGGTCCACAAGCCGTCGGCAAAATGACCGTCGGACAGGCGCTCGCCAATCGGACCGGACTGAAGTTATTCCACAACCATATGACAATCGATCTCGTCGGACCGTTCTTCAATTACGGAACGGCGGAAGGCAAACGGCTCGTCCAGCTGTTCCGTCAAGAACTGTTCGAATCGGTCGCGAAAAGTGATCTGCCTGGTATGATTTTCACATTCGTCTGGGCGTTTGATATGCAGGAGGACTGGGACTACGTGAAGAACGTGACGGACTTGTTCGTATCACACGGGGCGGACATTTACTATGTCGAGCTCGAGGCGGAGATGGAGGAGCGGCTCGCGCGCAATACGACCGAGAATCGTCTCACGCATAAACCGTCGAAGCGAGATATCGCTTGGTCCGAGGCAGAACTGAAACAGACGGCGACGATGTATCGATTGAACTCACGTCCGGAGGAATTAGACGTTGAGCATTATCTCCGTATCGACAACACTCATTTAAGTCCGGAAGAGACGGCAACACAGATTCAACAAGCATTTGACCTATAAAAAGCGGGTACCCACTAAGGGAACCCGCTTTTGTCATGCCCACCAATCTGGGCGCTTATAGTCGACCAACACCTGTTTTTCGAGGAGGCGTGGTTCGAGGTAAGAAGTGATACTTGGAAGATGATCGTCGAGCTCGGCCGGATGTACCATCACTTCGATGGAGACTCCTGGTTGAATCGCATCAAGCGTCGCATGGGAGACGCCGTCCTCGTAAAATTGATCACTGAATCGTTCGGTCACCCACAAGTCTCGGCGCGACCCGAGCGTCGTTAAGGCCCGAAACGTCGTGTCATATTCTTCAGCGAGACGAATGATGACGTCATGTAATACTGGCCAGCCATGAACGTGGTGATGACTGTCGAGATGGTCGAGCGGGAGACCTGTCGCGAGGAACGCCTCAATCTGGGCTTTCCACTCGAGATAGACGAGCTCCGGGTCAGGTGGTGTCTCGGTCAAGAAGCGGCTCGTGTAGCGGAACGTGCCGTCTTCTTTTGTAAGGGGCGCACTCGTGTCGGCGAGCGGTTTGCCCCATGACAAGACTAGATGGACGCCGACGCGGAGCGATGGATATTGTTTTGCGAGTTGAACGGCTTCCTCGACGGCGTGACCATTCATGATCATTGTCGCCGAATTCACGATTCCATTCAGATGACTTTCCAAGGTGCCGGCGTTCACACCTGTCGTTAATCCGAAGTCATCGGCGTTGATCAGGACAAACGTCTTAGGCATTGACGAGCCCGAGTGCCTGGTCGAGGACGAGGTCGCCTTTCATCATCCCGTACGCCATGTTGTCGATGACCGCGACCGGTACGTCGACGGACGATTTGATTTTCCCTTCGAGGTAACGGACTTGTGGTCCGATCAAGATGACATCGACGTTCGTCTGTTCTTTCAAACGAGACTCAGGAATTGCGTCAATCGATGCGTCGATTCCGCGTGTCGCAGCTTCTTTTCGCATTTTTTCCACTAAAATTGATGTCGACATGCCTGCCGAGCAGACGAGTAAGATGTTCATGTTGTTTCCTCCAATCGATTCAAACGAGTAATCATGTCAATCATTTCGACGGCGAGTTCTTTCACCGTCATCGCTGTCATGAGGTGGTCTTGTGCGTGAACGAGGAGGACGCTCATATCACTCGTCGTCCCCCGTGCCTCTTCTTGTAACAGTTCAGTCTGTAGTTTGTGTGCGTCTAGAAAAGCCGCATCGGCTTCTTTTAATTTGTCTGTCGCCGTATCTGTTTCACCGCGTTTCGCAGCCGCGATGGCTTCAAATGCAGCAGAACGGGCATTCCCGGCATGTAGGATAATCATAAATGAGAGTTCTTGAATCGTTTCGGTTTTCACGAAATCTTTTCTCCTTCCTCGGTTGTAGCTTTGTTTTTGTTGATTTCGGCTGTCATCGCTTTCGCTCCTGCCATGACGAATGGGATGTACATGGCTGTTGCAATCGACAAGTTGACGATTTGAAGCAAGACACCACGGACGCTACCACCAGTAACGAGGTATCCACTGATGATCGGTGGCGTCGTCCAAGGAACGATGGCGACCGTCTTCGGAACCATACCTGTCGAGAGTGCGACGTACGAGATAATTGTGAGCGTGACAGGCACTAAGATGAACGGTACAAGCATGATCGGGTTCAACACGATTGGGAGACCGAAGATGACCGGTTCGTTGATGTTAAAGAGACTCGCTGGTGTCGAGAGTTTTGCCACCTGGTGATACGGGTGATTCCGTTGCTTCCGGACGACGATAAAGATGGCGAGTAAGAGCGCGAACGTCGTACCCGATCCACCCATGAAGACGAACGCATCCAAGAAAGGTTTTGTGACCGTATATGGCACATCAAATGCAGACGTTCCGGCTTGGAAAGCCGCCAAGTTTTGTTCGATGAGTGGGAGATAAACCGGTTCGATGACCGCGCCGATAATGTTTGTCCCGTGGAGTCCGAAGAACCAAAGGATGTGGTTCAAGAACGCGATGACAAGGGCAGCTGGGAGCGAGTCCCCGAATCCTTGAAGCGGTTGTTGAATCGCTTTGAAGATGACTTCAAAGACACTGAGTTCGACGACGAGCGTCATGAACAGTTGGAAACCTGCGACGACCGTCAAGATGATCATCGATGGGATGAGCGCTTGGAACGAACGTGTGACCCCACCTGGTACACCTTCTGGCATCTTGATGGTCAATTTCGTATTGATGAGATAGCGGAACATCTCCGTGACGAGAATGGAGACGATGATGGCGACGAAGAGTCCTTGGGCGCCGAGCCATGCAAAGTTCAGACCCCAGTCAGCGGTGACAGGTACGAGCATGATGTATGAGGCGAGCGACAAAATCCCCGCCGCAAGTCCGTCAATCCCGTACGAACGGGCCAAGTTATACCCGATCGAAAAGGCGATCAGTAGACCGAGTATGGCGAAAGAAGCGTTCCAGATGCTTCCGCCGAGTCCTTGCCAGTTTCCTTCGCCGAACATGTTGTTCATTGAGCCGACGAAGTCGAGTGAGAGACTACCGATGTTGACAGCAGGGAAGTTGTTGATGAGGACCGCAAGCGACCCGACGATGATGAGTGGCATGACGGAGACGAACCCGTCACGGATGGCGACTAAGTGCCTTTGGGACCCGATACGTCCCGCGATTTCAATAAACTTGTTCATGAATAAACCTCCTTCTTAAATTGGGGTAGGTACGCCTCGTGCGCTGTGAACAGATCCTTGAGAAGCGGGTCGATCCGTTTCTCGTCTTGGATGAGCGGGTTCATGAGGCAGGCAAGGTAGGCGTCCTCGTAAGAACCGGATACAGCTGCCTGGATGGCGAGCTGTTCAAACGTTTTTAAGTTCGTGATGAGTCCACGAATCGGGAGCGGTAAAGCCCCGATTGAAATCGGACGAGGACCCGACTTCGTGATGACGGCGTTCACTTCGATGACCGCGTCCTCTGGCAAGTCTCGAATCGTACCGTTGTTGAGCGTGTTGACCGTCTGGATGTCGCCACGGTCGTTGTGAATCGAGTCCATCAAATTACAGGCGGCATCTGAATAGTAGGCGCCCCCACGTTTTTCAAGCTCTTCCGGCTTGACGGCGAGATCGACATCTTTGTATTTCTCGAACAACTGCGCCTCGACTTGTTGGACGACTTCGGCACGGGTGCCGTTTTGTTCGTACGCCTCGAGATCTTTTTTCAACACATCTTTCGTCTGGAAATAGTACTGGTGATACGGGTTCGGTAACATGCCGAGTGACGAGAGGAACGATTCGCTCCATCCGAGACCGACGATATTTGCCGGCGAGTAGTCGTTCCCTGCGTTGAGTGAAGCGAGAACGTCACGCGTCCGATCCACGCCGTCGACCCACACGTGACGACCGAAGACGAAATGGTTCAATCCGATAAATTCAATCGCGACTCGTTCGACCGGCGTCTCGAGAATCTCTGCGACCGAGTTTCGCATGTTGAACGGGATGTTGCAGACACCGATGACCTTCTTATGAGATGAGTGCTTGAGTACGGCCTCGGTGACGATTCCTGCTGGATTGGTGAAGTTGACGAGCCAGGCGTCCGGGCAAATCTCGGCGACTTCGTTCGCCAAGTCAATCAAGACCGGGATGGTGCGGAACGCTTTGAATAATCCACCTGCGCCATTCGTCTCTTGTCCGATGAAGCCATGTTTGAGCGGAATACGTTCATCGAGCGCACGTGCCTTGAGTCCACCGACCCGTATCTGTGTCGAAACAAAATCTGCGCCGACGAGTGCAGCTCTCCGGTCGAGCGTCCAACTGAGTGTGATCTCGGCATTTGCCTTTTCGATCATCCGCTGGGCGAGACGACCGACGATTTCTAGTTTCTCCCTCCCTTCTTCGATATCGACGAGCACGATCTCACGAACAGGGAACGATGCTTGCCGATCAATCAATCCTTCGATGATTTCTGGGGTGTAACTTGATCCACCGCCGATGATGACGACCTTGACTGCCATGGTGCCAACTCCTCCTTTTGAAAGCGATTTCTTTTTGTCGTAACAAATATAACAAATAGTACAACTTTCGGCAATATAAAAAATACAAATAATACAATTTGTTTTTTGTATTTGCAATTGTATGTCTGCTGTATCACAATAAAGGAACCAACCCAACGTAAAGGAGATGGAGGTATGTCGCAATCGACGCTCCAAACCGCAATCAAGGATGAATTGTTGTCCCGCATCAAAAGCGGACACTATAAAGAAGGGGAAAAATTTCCGACGGAGTACGCGCTTTGTGAGGAGTTCGATGTGAGCCGGACGACGGTGCGCGGTGCCCTCAACCAGTTGACGACGGAAGGCTATCTGGTCCGTCAACAAGGGCGCGGGACATTCGTCGCCGGGAAGAAAGTGCAGCAGACGCTGTCGTATACGCCGAACAACTATGCGGCCCAGCTTGCTGTCCAAGGGAAGCGTGGCCAAGTCGCGTTGATCGATATCTCCGTCATCTCGGCATCCGGTCAAATCGCATCGGTATTTGAAGCAGAGGACAATGCGCCGATTCAAAAAATCGAGCGGATTCGTCATGCGGACGGGGAACCGACACAGTACGAGGTCTCGTTCATTCCGTGGAAGATTGCTCCAGGGATCACGAAGGAGCAGGCGGAGCATTCGCTCTTTCGGACACTCGCCGAAGTGCACGACGTTCATGTCGCGAAGACGACCGAGGCATTGGAGATCGCCCTTGCCGACGAGAAAGTGAGTACGCTCCTCAACTGCCCACTTGGGTCGCCATGCTTCCATATTGAGACCGTGACAGAGGATGAATCTGGACGGGCGATTGAATACTCACGCTCCTACTTCCGTGGGGATAAGACGAGCTTCGTCATCGAACGAAATTATAATTAACAAAAGCGCTCGACTGTTTCGTATGGAAACGGTCGGGCGCTTTTTTATAAAGTGATTCAAAAAGGATATGAGGAAGAGAAAACCGAAGATACATACAATCAAATTGGATGGTGGGAGTGAGTAACATGACGATGTTTACAATCTTAGGTGTCTTGGTCTTCGGACTATTGCTGTTGGGAATCGGTGCTGTGATGAAGAAGCGGTGGTTATCCATATTCTCGATTGTTCCAATAGCGATTGCTGTAGGACAACTTGCGTTTCTTTTCTTGATTGGGATGTAGTTTTTATAGTGTATAAACTTTCGCCATACATATTGGATGCAGTCGATTCCTGACTTTATGTACACTAGAGCCAGGAGGCGAGAGAAACATGTCAATTATTGAATTTAAAGATGTGAGCCATGAAGACATCCTGCACCATGTGTCCGGAACGTTTCAGGAGGGACGAATCACGACGTTCGTCGGACCGAGTGGCGCCGGCAAAACGACGTGTCTGAAGCATATCAACGGATTGCTTTCACCCGATACGGGCACGATTTTATTCAAAGGGGAAGATATTGCGGAGATGGACATCCTCGAACTGCGAAAGAAAATCGGGATGGCGTTCCAAAGTGCACCGATGATTCAAGGGACGGTATATGACAACTTGAATCTTCCAAAAGCCATCTTCGACGAGACGCTCGACCGCGACCGTGCTGCCGAGTTGCTCCATCGCGTCGACTTGAGTGAGGCGCTCCTCAATCAACCCGTCAAATCACTGTCAGGCGGAGAACGAAGTCGGGTCGCCATCGCCCGGACGCTCGTCAATAAACCGGACGTGCTCTTGCTCGATGAGATCACGGCGAGCCTCGATTATCGGACGGTGAAAGAGATTGAGCGACTCATCCGAAAACTGCAACAATCGTACGGCGTAACCGTCATCTGGATCACCCATGACTTAGATCAGGCGCGTCGGGTGAGTGACGACATGTGGTTCTTGAAGGACGGGAAACTGCTTGCTTACGGGGACGCCTCGTTCATCGATGAGTCGGACAACCCTGTCATCCAACAATTCGTCAGGGGGAAGATTGATGTCATACATTGAACTCGCGACAGCGCTCATCTTCGTCGTCATCCCGCTCGCCTTGACACTCGTCCTACGACTTGGGCTCGAGCGTGATATTATCATTGCGACCGTCCGCTCTATCATTCAGTTATTGATTATCGGCTATATCCTGACGTTCGTCTTTGAGAGCGATAGTCCGATTTTCATGCTGCTAATGATCTTACTGATGATTGTCGCGGCGACACAGAACATTCGACGAAAAGGGGACGGGATACCAGGTATCATGTGGATCATCGTCTTGACGCTCGTGACAATCGAAGCGCTGACGATGGGGCTCATGCTCGGGCTTGGGATCATTCCGTTTGAACCGGAAAAGGTCATTCCAATCAGTGGGATGGTCATCGGGAACAGTATGGTGTTGTCGCTCCTCTTCTTGAACAAGTTCAAAGACGAGGTCGAGCGGAGTGATGACGTCATCGAACTCATCCTCTCACTCGGCGGGACACCGAAAGTGGCCATCGACCACAGTTTGAAGAATGCGATTCGCACGAGCATGATTCCGACCGTCGAGGCGCAAAAGACGATGGGACTCGTCCAACTGCCGGGGATGATGAGCGGTCTCATCATCGGTGGAGCCGACCCGATGGAAGCGGTACTATACCAACTTTTGATTCTGTTCTTAATTTTGACGACCGCTTCTATTTCGGCGACGCTCGTCGGCTATTTGGCGTATCCACGTCTGTTCAACGAGAAGATGCAGTATATCGGACTGACCTATCGGAAGGGGAAATGAGGCATGATCACAGGAATTCATCACGTCCAGCTCACGATTCCAACTGGAGCGGAACAAGAGGCGAAGGCATTCTATTGTGACTTTCTTGGTCTACATGAAATCGAGAAGCCGGACTCACTGAAAGGACGAGGTGGATTTTGGCTTCAGGTCGGCGACCGTTCCGTCCATGTCGGGGCAGAGGACAACGTGGAACGACAGAAGACGAAAGCACACATTGCGTATGCTGTGACGGATTTAGGTCACTGGAAGACAGCGCTTCGAGAGAAGGAGATTACTTACTCGGAAGGCATCCCGATTCCAGGGTTCGACCGATTCGAGTTCCGAGACCCGTTCGGTAATCGGGTCGAAATGATTCAAGCGTTATAAAGAAAGGGAGTATCCAGCGCGGATGCTCCCTTTGTCGTTCTTCAAGAAATACCGAATAGCTGAGTCAATTGTCTCCATTGGGCTGGGTAGGCATTACTGCCGCTATGTTCGTGAATCAGTTTTCCGTTGGCGTATACGCTGAGATTCCACTGTGTGCCATCTACAGTGGTGACGCCTTCGGGTTCTTCAAACATGACTGGCCAGCGATTCGTTCCGAATGATTCAAACGTCATACGGATTTGTTCTGCTTCTTCGCCTTCGAAATACTTCAGCCCAAATTCTTCGGATATCGAAAGATTAGATTGTTCGATGTGACGAAGGACGGTGCCCTTCTCAAAAAAGGTGAGGGTACTGATGTCAAACACACCAAAGCCACCGACACGGAAGACGGACGTATGGTGGAGGAATGTCGAAAAGATCGCGCAGTGTTTTGTGATTCATGAACATTCAACCTTTCTCGGTTATAGGATGTCCCGAGTATAGCGGAGTTCTTATGAGTAAGTAGACAAAATAAAGTTCGAGGTACGAAAAAAGCACCTCGCTAAGAGATGCTTTGCTGTTAATACACTTCGTACGTTTGTCCGGTTTGTGCGCCTTCGACGCTCTTCACGTAGGCGAGGGCGACCCGCTCACCTGGTACCGCCTCGTAACCACGGAAATAAGGTCCATATGAATCGAGGGCTTCGACGAGGACGTTTGGACTGACGTTGTTGATACGGATGCCCCGTGGCATCTCAATCGCCGCGCCGGTCACGAATCCTTTGATGGCACCGTTCGCGAGTGCCGCCGATGCACCTTCTTTGATGGGATCGTCCATCAAGATTCCGCTCGTCAGTGTGAAACTGCCGCCATCGTTCACATGATCGAGCCCGAGAAGGACGAGGTTGACCTGCCCTTTGATCTTGCTATCGATACTCTTCTGATTATCTGCAGGCGTCATCTCGGAAAGTGGGCCGAAATGTGTGCTGCCCGCTGTACTGATGACCGCGTCAACTTGGCCAACCGTCTCATACATCTGGCGGATGCTGTCTTCAGAAGTGAGGTCCACTTGAACGTCCGCCCCGTTACGTCCAGCCCGGATGATCGTATGTGTTTTCTCCAACTCTTTCGCGACGGCCTGACCGACCGTACCGCTTGCCCCAACGAGTAGAATGTTCATTCTGTATTTCCCCTTTCATCACGCATGATTTCCTTTTCAGCGTAGCGGAAGGTGAGGATGTTCGGCAATCAAGTTGCCTCCGGCGGGACGACCGTGCCTTGGTGGAATCGCATCTTCCAACGTCCATCCACGGATACCCAAATCGAGCTACGGCGTGTTTCGCGCTTCAATACTGGTTGAACGAGACGATACGTCACCAAGACGAGACCTTCCGTTAACGAATGCAACGTGAATTCGGATAACACGGCCTCGATCGGGTCGAGCTGGAGTGTCGATTGATTCCAGTCTTGATACAGGATCCGTCCCGAGCTACCAATTTCAAAGAAGTCGTCGGTCAACAGTTCACGCAATCGCTCCGTCGACTGTCTGACTTCCGTCGTGAGTAACGCTTCTTCCAGTGTTTGAAGATGATCTGTCAACTCGTTCATGTCACGACTTCCTCTCTTCGTTGATTCATCACGATGACACCGAGGACGATCAATAAGAGACCGATGCCGTTCAATGCGGAGAGGACTTCTCCATACACGAATACCCCGATGAGACCCGTCGCTACCGTTCCGAGTCCGGCCCAGATGCTATAGGCGATACTGAGCGGAATCGTCTTCAAGACGATTCCCATAAGGGTGAACGAGGCAGCAAAACTGACTAACAGAATGGCGCTTGGAACCAGATTCGTAAACCCGTCCGATAGCTTCAACATCGATGTTCCGAGCACCTCAAATCCGATTGAAAAGAATAATAAGAGATATGCTTTCATTCCGATTCACCTCACACTTTCATCAAGACGAGCCCGATGATGACGAGCCCGATTCCAGCAATTTTTTGACGACTGATTTGTTCACGGAAGACGACGAACCCAATCACCGCCGTGAGTGCCGTCCCGACCCCACTCCAAAACGCATAGGCGAAACTGAGCGGGATGGTGAAGAGAGCGAGCGACAACAAATAAAACGCCGTCCCGTAGCCAAACGCGACCCCGAGAATCGGAAGCCGGCTCGTCGAGGTGGCGTTCACTTTCAACATGCTCGACCCGAACAGTTCCGAGGCGATGGCCCCGATCAAATAGATGAATCCCATGTTAGGAACCTCCTTGAATCAACTCATCACATGCCTCTCGGATGAGGTTCGCTGCGCGATCTTTGAACGATTCGCTATATCCGTACAAAACGGCAAACCAGAACCCATCGCAAAGAAGTCTTAGTTTTAAAATCGCATCTTGATCTGGTCCGTCGACTGCAAATTTTTCATTCCAATCAGTCGAGACCTTACTCCAAATCGATTCGCTCGCCGCATCCTCTTGGGACGAGATGAAGACGGCGATGAGGTCCGTGTCCCCATGGTCGACATCATCTAATGTGGCGAGGGCGTAGGCACGTGTGAACGGATACGGACCATCCGACAGATGTTCTTTGATTCGGGTTTCGAACGTCTCAATTGCGAGTTCATTCATCTGACGCAACAAGTTGGCCTTACTGTCAAAATGATAGAGGACACCGGCTTTTGTGATGCCCGCTTTCGTCGCCAATCGCTCGAGCGACAACTGACTAATGCCGTCCTCTCGAATCATTTGAGCGGCCGTCTGTAACAATAATTGCTTTTTACTCATCTATTCGCACCTCACTTTTACTTTACTGACCGTTTAGTAAAGTTATCCTATCAAATATTGACTCAGGTTGTCTAGCGAAATGACTAGTGGAATAATGTGGGAAAGGGGGTGCTGATATGGGCTCACATTTGATGCATCTCGTGATCGCGAATGAGATGGCAGAAGAGTTACCAGAACTCGATGAGGTAGCATTCATTCTAGGAAGTCTCGCACCGGACGCGACGACCGAAAAAGGAGATTCACATTACTATGCGGGGCGTCACGACGATTTATCACGCCGTCTCGATCTCAATCAATATTGGCGTGATAGTGAAGGAGAAGACATCTCATTTCGACTCGGCTACTATGCCCACCTTGTCGCGGATGAGATCTGGTTGCAAGGGTTCTATAAAGGTTGGTTGAAGGAAGTCATCACCCAGCATCCAGAGAAACAGGCTGCCTATTATGCGGACTTTGATGCGTATAACGCACGCCTGTCAAAACGACTCGGGAAGTTTGATTTCGAACGATTGAAAAGGAAGCCGACTTTCGATGAACTGATCGAAAAAGTCGAGCGGGACGCAGCGATGACAGAAGAAGGGACGTATACGATGTTTTTACCGCACCAGTTTGATGGCTATGTCGATACGTGTGTCCGGCGCTGCTTGGAGATGGTCAAACGGAAGCGGGCGATGCTCGTATGAAGAGGCGATACGCACCGCTATACGCGACGCTCGGACTATTGATTTTGACGATCATCACCTTCTTCACCCTGAACGGACGGGTATTTCCGAACCTCGAGTTGATGATGGTCATCTGGGTATATGTTGCGATTGATGTCTTGTTGTTCGTCACGTTGATTTGGGGATTGTTCTTGAAAGATCAATTCGTCAAAATATACACGATTCTTGCGAACATCGGATTGATCATTCCGTTATCGATTTGGATTTATCTGTTGCTACTGGCGAACGGGATCTCGGAGGCGTGAGTGAAGTGACCAACCCTAAAACAACTCCATTTCTGATGCGCCGTGTGCCGTTTTTTATCCTGTATGCTCTTTGCGGTCCGCTTGCGCTTCTCATCTTGATTATTTACTGGCAAGACACACCAACTGACAATCGTGGACCATATTTGTTTTTCTCGGTCGTGTTCTCGCTGTTTTTCATTACAAAAATCATACCGGACGGGTTGTTGAATATCGTAATCTTCTCAGCGACGTATACGTTCGTCTTATTTGTCACATACGTCATGCTCAATCAAAAACGAAATCGTCATGAAAATGAGTAACTTTGAAAGTGGATTTGCTACATTCTTCGCGACAATCGGATTTGATGATCCCATTATCGATTGGAACTTTCCTGTTGCTGTTGGCGAACGGGATTTTGGAGGCATGAATGGAATGACTGAAAACGAGAAAAAATTACCTTTTGTGGCTCAATCAGTCCCATTTCTGATTGGTTGTCTGATTTTTGGACCAATTGGATTGGTGATTCTGCTGTTCATGTGGAGACGCTTGGAACGAGATGAACGAATCAACTATTTGATCGTCTCTATCTTTTTCACGTTACTTGAGGCTCTCGATTATTTTACGGATGGCATCATCTATTACTTCGTTTGAGAAAGTGGACCCCCACTTTCTTTTTTTGTGCGCGCATGCTCTATCTAAATCAAGCGAGAGTACTCCCACTTCTATACATTAAGGACCGGGCTTTCGTGAAAGTGGAAGACGAATCGTCAGCCTCTCTTTCAGGTATGATTCCTTCAAGGAGGTGAACATCATGTTGAAGCACAAAGCTTACAAGTTCCGGATCTATCCGACGAATGAACAGGAAATTCTGATCGCCAAGACGATCGGCTGTTCGAGGTTCGTCTTCAACTACTTCCTGGCGAAATGGGATGAAACTTACAAGGAAACTGGGAAGGGATTATCATATGGCTCTTGTTCGAAAGAAATTCCCTTGTTGAAACAGGAGTTCGAGTGGTTGAAAGAGGTTGACAGCCATTCTCTTCAATCGAGCGTGAAGCATCTGGTCGATGCCTATGACCGCTTCTTCAAAAAGCAAAATGATCGGCCACGCTTCAAGTCGAAGCGAAACCCTGTGCAATCCTACAAGACAAACATCCAAGGCAAGTCCCAGCTCCCCGAGGTCTCAATCGTCGGGAACAAGCTCAAACTCCCCAAGCTGAAATGGGTGCGGTTCGCCAATTCGAGACAGGTCGAGGGACGCATCCTAAACGCCACGATCCGACGCACGGCTTCGGGCAAATACTTCGTCTCCCTTCTCGTAGAGGGGGAAATCAGTGAACTGCCGAAGACCGGCTCATCGGTCGGCGTCGACGTCGGGCTGAAGAACTTTGCCGTCCTATCAAACGGAACCGTATACCAAAACGACCGTTACTTCCATACGCTCGAGAAGAAGCTGGCGCGAGAGCAGCGCAAGTTGTCCCGTCGTCAGCGCATCGCCCTGAACAAGAAGGTGAGACTCTCCGAGGCGAAGAACTATCAGAAGCAGAAGCGGAAGGTCGCACGCATCCACGAGAAGATCGCCAACAGACGCACTGACTTCCTGCACAAGGTGTCGACCGAGATCGTCAAAAACCACGACGTCATCGGCATCGAGACCCTGCAGGTGAAGGACATGCGGAAGGACCGAAAGTTGAGCAAGTCGATCTCCGAGGTCAGCTGGGCGGCGTTCTTTCGCATGCTCGAGTATAAGGCCGACTGGTACGGGAAGACCGTCGTGAAGGTCGGGAAGACCTTCGCCTCGAGCCAATTGTGTTCGAGTTGCGGCCATCGACACCAAGACGTGAAGCATCTCGCATTGCGTGAATGGACATGCCCGAACTGTGGGGTCCACCACGACCGTGATGTGAACGCAGGACAGAACCTCAAACAAGAAGCCGAGCGCCTGTTGGCTTCTTCAACCGTCGGGACGACGGGGCTAGCCTGATCAGGTTCCGACTGTCAGGTCGGATAACTCAGGAATCCTCCGCCTCTAAGCGAAGCGTAGGTGGGGGAGTTCAAAGAAAGAAAAATTTTCCTATCCGAATCTTGTCAATTTGGCGTTGCGCATCCTTTTTTTGTTTGATATGCTACTTGATGAAAACGAAAATGATAATCATTATCACTGAGAATGAGTGCGAATAGAAAGATATACATAACCAAAGTAGCTCGTTTTTGGTGCGAGGATCATTGAAATTTACATACAGAGGAGATGGATGAAGTGGGGAAATTTAAACTTTCACTCATGTTGACGTTGCTCGTCTTCGTACTCGCGGCATGTGGTGGCACGAGCGAGACGAAGCAAGAAGAGAACGTCGACGGCGCAACAAAAACAGAGACGGTCGAGATTACAGACGCACACGGCACAATCGAGGTACCGGTCAATCCGGAGAAGGTCGTCGCCCTTGATAACCGGACGTTCGAAACATTAGCAGCATGGGATATTGACTTGGTGGCGGCACCAATTGGACTCCTTCCGGCTGAGTCACCATATGCAGCAGACAAGGATATCGCAGACGTTGGCATGCACTTTGAGCCGAACTTAGAGGCGATTGCGGGAGTGGACCCGGACGTCGTCATCGTCGGTCAACGTTTCGCGGATTACTACGAGGACATCAAAAAATTAGTACCAGAGGCAGCGGTCATCGATTTGAACATCGAGATCCCAGAAGATTCAGGTACACCGGGTGAGATTTTAGTCAAAGGATTGACAGACACGACGCTCACGCTCGGGAAAATCTTTGACAAAAACACAGAAGCCGAAACAAGCGTAGCGGACCTCGATAAGTCGATCGAAGACGCGAAAGCAGCATATAACGGAGAAGATACAATCATGTCAGTCATCGTATCGGGCGGGGACATCGGATTCTCAGCACCAGTGACGGGACGTGTGTTCGGACCGATGTACGACATCTTCGGATGGGTACCAGCACTTGAAGTCGAGAAGAAGACAGGTGACCACGAAGGGGATGAAGTATCGGTCGAAGCGATTGCGGAAAGCAATCCGGACTGGTTGTTCGTTTTAGACCGCGACGCACCACTTGGTGATGCAGAAGGCGCCGTACCAGCCGAAGACGTGATCGATAACGCTCCGGCCCTTCAAAAAACAACAGCTGTGACTGAAGATCAAATCGTTTACGCGCCGAAAGATACGTACTTGAACGAATCGATTCAAACGTACTCTGAATTCTTCAACAGTGTCACGGAAGCGCTCACGAAGTAAGGTTCTATTATGCAAAAACCGTTGACAGCTAGGGTTGAGACGACGTCTCAGCCCTCCTTTTCTAAATTGTGGACGAAGTCGTTCGTTGTCACTGTCATCATCGTCCTCGGTTTGGCGGTGCTGTCACTCTTTACCGGAGTATATGACTTATCACGGACTGACGGCTTCGATATGTTTTGGATCACCCGCGTCCCACGTACGGTCGCGCTCATGCTGACGGGCGCGGCGATGGCGATGGCGGGTCTCGTCATGCAGCTCATCACCCAAAATCGGCTCGTCGAACCGACGACGACCGGGACGCTCGAATGGGCAGGACTCGGCTTACTTACCGTGTACTTGCTCGTTCCAGCACCGAGCCTCATGATGCGGATGACCGGGGCCATCGTCTTTTCGTTCATCGGAACGATGGTCTTCTTCTGGTTCTTACGTTCGGTCAAACTTCGCTCCTCGCTCATCGTGCCGATTATCGGGCTCATGTTAGGTGCGGTCATCTCCGCCATCTCGACGTTCCTCGGCCTGTTCTTCCGCGCAAGCCAAGCAATCGAGGGCTGGTTCGTCGGATCATTCGCGTCGGTGCAGATCGGGCGCTATGAATATTTATGGGTCATCATCGTCGTGACGATACTCATCTTTCTACTGGCGAACCGCTTGACGCTCGCCGGGCTCGGAGAAGACATTGCGACGAGTCTTGGCGTGAATTACAACCAATTGATGATGATTGCGACCGGGCTCATCGCCTTATCGGTCGGCGTAGTGGCGACGGTCATCGGGAATTTACCGTTCCTCGGCCTCATCGTCCCGAACCTCGTCTCGATGTTCCGGGGGGATGATTTACGCAGCAATCTACCGTGGGTCTGTCTTGTCGGGATGGGTGCGATTCTCGTGAGTGACTTGATCTCGCGGACGATCATCATGCCGTTCGAACTCCCGGTCTCCCTTATTCTCGGGACGGTCGGTGCGTTCGTCTTTATCATGATTTTATTGCGGCAACGGAAAAAGGGAGGGGTTCGATGAGTACGGTCATTGAACGAGATGGCGTTGAAGTGAAAGTCGGGGAATTGAGGGAAGAGCGTCATGCCTTGGCGTTTCAATCAAAACGGGCTTCACGGCGCTACTGGCTCTTTTTAAGTGCGTTTATTCTCGGAGGACTCTTGTGCGCACTCGGTCTTCTTCTTTACAACAATCCGGTCTCGATCGACTCTCCGTCATTCGTCCCGGTCGTCGAGCGCCGCATCATCGCCATCGTGACGATGTTGATTGCGGCATTGTGCCAAAGTCTCGCGACGGTCGCCTTCCATTCGGTGACGAACAACCGCATCATCACGCCGTCGTTACTCGGGTTCGATGCGCTCTACTCGACGATTCAGACGAGCATGGTGTTTTTCTTCGGGGCGGGGGCGTTAATCGGATTCTCGGGGACGACCGCCTTCTTGACGCAAGTCGGGCTCATGGTGACGATGAGTCTTCTCTTATATGGATGGCTCTTATCGGGGAAATACGCCAACCTTCAGCTCATGTTGCTCGTTGGGATCATCATCGGGACGGGACTGAACTCGGTGTCGTCGTTCATGCGCCGCATGCTCGCACCGTCCGAGTTCGATATCCTGCAGGCACGACTGTTCGGTTCGGTGACGAATGCCGACGTAGCATACTTCCCGATCGTCATCCCAATTGTCATCATTGCCGGGACACTCTTGTTCCTGTTCTCAAATCGCTTGAACATTGTCGCACTCGGTAAGGACGTCGCGACGACGTTTGGGGTGAATCATCGGAGAAGCGTCATCTATACGCTCGTCCTGATTTCACTCCTCATGTCGGTCTCGACAGCGCTCATCGGGCCGCTCACGTTCTTCGGCTTTTTGGTGGCGACACTCAGTTATCAGGTCGCTTCGACATATGACCATAAGTACGTCTTCCCGATGGCGTTCGCGTTAGGATTCTTCGTCCTGACGAGCGCGTATTTCTTCATGTATCACATATTCCAGACGCCAAGTGTCGTCTCCGTCATCATCGAACTATTCGGCGGACTCATCTTCTTGGCCGTCATTTTACGAAAGAGGTCGCTATGATTCAAATCGAACAAGTCAAAAAATCGTATACAGACGACGTCCACATCGGACCGCTCACACTCGACATCCCAAAAGCCGGGTTCACTTCACTCATCGGGCCGAACGGGGCAGGGAAGTCGACGACGCTCATGATGATTGGACGGTTGCTCAACTTAGACGAGGGGCAGATTCAAGTCGCTGGGATGGACGTATCGAGCACGAAGTCGAAGGACTTGGCGAAAATTATCACGATTCTTCGTCAGGAGAACCATTTCGTGACGCGCCTCACAGTCCGACAACTCGCGGGCTTCGGTCGTTTCCCGTACTCGAAAGGGCGGCTCACGAAAGAAGATGAGGCCATCATCTCCAAATATATCGACTTCCTCGACTTAACAGCGCTCGAGAATCGTTATCTCGATGAACTCTCAGGGGGACAAAGACAGCGGGCGTATGTGGCGATGGTGCTCTGTCAGGAAACGGAATACGTCCTTCTCGACGAGCCGCTGAATAACCTAGATATCGCTCGTTCGGTCCAGATGATGGAATACTTACGTCACGTCGCCGACGAGTTCGGGCGGACAATCGTCACGGTGCTTCACGATATCAACTTCGCGGCGAAGTATTCGGACCGCATCTGTGCCATGAAAGATGGACAGATTGCCGCATTCGGGACGGTCGATGAGATTATGGACGCAAAGATTTTATCGGATATTTTTGAGACGAAACTCGAAATCATCGAAGGGCCTTATGGGCCGATTGCGGTGTATTAACGAAAGGGAGAATTCACATGAAAATTGATTGGACACCCATTACAAAAGTCGTAAACGAAGCACCCGATACATACACGTTCCATCTCGCGTTACCACCTGAGTTCACGTGGCAAGAAGGGGCGCACACGCATCTCGCGCTTGAAGGGTTCAATGCGGGAGACAAGCCAGACCGGAGCCTCGTCCGCCACATGTCGATCTCCACATTGCCGCACGAAGGGGCAATCGGGATCACGACCCGCATCAAGTCAGACTGTTCACCATTCAAATCGATTCTTCGCGATATGGTTCCGGGAGACAAGGTCGCCTTGTTCAAGACACATTCGAACGTCCCGCTCGAGCGGAGCGGGAAAAACATCTACCTGTTATCAGCAGGTGTCGGTCTCGCAACGTTCCGTCCGATTGTCCTCGACTATTTGGCGAACGGGGAAGGCGTGCCGCATCTCCATTCGTTGAACGTCGATTCGTCGAAGGCGTATCTGTTCGGTGACGTCTTTGAATCGAACGAGCACTTCACTTCAGAGTTCGTGCCGAGTCGGAAAGACTACTATGAACGAATTGAAGCGTTGGCTGCCGATCAAGACGGGTTATTCTATATCGTCGGGAGTGACGAACTGTTGCGCGAGACGATCCGTGTGCTCCGGACGAACGGGGTGGCCTGTGACAATATCAAGATCGACAAGCATGATTTTCAACGTGAGGACTTTTTAAAATAACGTTTGGACCGAGGAATCTGTCCTCGGTTTTTTTTACGTTTACCTTTATACTTTAATCAAGTGATTATAGAGGAGGACTTAAAGTGGAAATGATATATATAGTGCTTGTTGTCCTGTTGATAACTGTTACTGGACTTGTATGGATGAATAAACGTAAGTATTCCGAAGTAAGTGTAGCGACTTCACTTATGGAAGTGGAGCAAAATGAAAATGACCAGATGATGCATTTAATACAAGATGAAGATTCTGCCTATGTGATACCGGTTGAAATTAAGAATATTGAAGCGCTAGAAACAGTTGAATTAGGTTCAGATTGGACAAACTTATTAAGAGAAATCATCAAGTCGGCTGGAGTATCAGCTGCAGTTCAAATGATCAATCGAAAACAAGCATTTGAATTAGTGTTTTCACCGGAAACCGAGGCTGCTATAAAAAAGGGGATATACGAAATCAGTAAATCTACAGACGAGGGATTATATCGTGCTTTTGTGAAAAATGGTAGAACAATTAAGGAACATGCAAATCTTAAGAAAATTAACCCTTTGCAAATGCGAATGTTATTACTTAGTGTAGCAACGACTGTAGTTGCACAAGAGCACCTAAAAGAAATTAAAAAATCTTTAGACAAAATCCAAACAACGTTAAATAATCTTGTCGCTATGAAGTTGAATGATTACCATGGACAAGTGAAGAGCTCATTTAATTACCTTGATCGTGTTCATATTTTTATCAAGGAAGAATCGATCGAACACAAAGTAGTGCAACAGCTAGAGTATAATTACAAAGTCGATATCGATTCGCTTTATGCACTTTTAAAAGATATCGAGATTCCCATAAACAAGTTGAAAGAACTTAATAAACGTACATTTGTATTCCAAGAAGCGGACAAATTGAATGCTTTAAAAAGTGTGATAACGGAATTCCAGGAATACGAGGAATTGATTTACATGTTTCTTTTAAACACACAAGGTACAATACACGTTATGCGCATGTTAGGTGATCCAGAGAATACTATCGTACAGGCAACGGATCACTTAAATAAAATGAGCCAAGAATTTGAAATGAAGAGAACGGACTTTCATTTGACACTTGAAAATTATGAAAAAGAGTTCAAAGTACGCTTTGCTCTAGAAAAGCGGGAACGACATCAAATCCAACTCATTTCAAACGAACGAATTCAAGCAAATCAATTATCGATGTCTCGTTCGATTGATGTAAATTTCAATCCAGAAATAGAACAACAAAAGATTTTTATTGTTGCTGACGGAGATGATATGGAAGTGATGGCATTGGCGAATAGCTGACACTCAAACCGGGGAAACGTTCCCCGGTTTTTTCGTGCACAACTGGACGAACCGTTCAAAGATGCCACGGCCGTCCGGTGTCCCAATCGACTCGGGATGGAACTGGACGCCATATGTCGGATGGGTCGGGTGTTCGAGTGCCATAATGACACCATCTGTCGTCTCCGCCGTGACGATCAGGTCCGTCTCTTGTACGACGAGCGAGTGATAGCGCATGACGTCCATCGACAACCCTTCGAATAAGATGCCCGGTGACGTATTGATTCGGGACACTTTCCCATGCATGACCTCGTTCGCTCGACCAACGACACCACCGAACGCCTCGGCGATGACCTGATGCCCGAGACAGACACCGAGAATCGGGACGTATCCCGACAATTGTCGGACGACCGCAAGCGAAACACCGGCATCTTTTGGACCACCGGGACCCGGGGAAAGGATGATCCCACTCGGATTCATGCGACGGATTTCTTCTATAGTATGTTCATCATTGCGAATGACACAGACGTCACTGAATCGGGCGACGTCCTGATAGACGTTATACGTGAATGAATCGTAGTTGTCGATGAGGAGAATCATGCGAACACCTCCAAAAGGGATTTGGCTTTATGCAACGTTTCTTCATATTCTGATACGGGGTCCGAGTCATAGACGATGCCGGCACCTGCTTGGACGTGGGCCGTGTCACCTTGAATGACCATCGTCCGGATGGCGAGAGCAAAATCGAATCCACCACGGACGTCGAGATAACCGATCGCCCCGGCGTACACTTCACGCTTCACTGTCTCTAGTTCATCAATGAGCTGCATCGCCCGAATCTTTGGGGCACCCGAGACGGTACCAGCGGGAAGACAGGCACGGAGCGCATCGATCGGCGTGACGTCGTCACGTAGCTCACCTTCGACTTCTGAGACGAGGTGCATCACATTTTTAAACCGTTCGAGTTCGATGTGTTTCGGAATGGTGACCGTACCGACTTTGGCGACACGACCGATATCGTTTCGTCCGAGATCGAGAAGCATCCGGTGCTCAGCCAGTTCCTTCTCATCCTGGAGAAGTGACTCCGCGTGACGCATGTCTTCCTCGGCCGTCTTCCCACGTGGGCGTGTCCCGGCAATCGGGTTCGTCGTCACCGTTCCATTTTCGACCCGGACGAGACTTTCGGGTGAGGCACCGAGGACGATCGCTTCCCCGAGGTCAATGTAGAACAAGTATGGGCTTGGGTTTTGTTTTCGGAGTGTCCGGTAAAAGTGGAACGGGTCTCCGGTGAATGTAGCATCGATTCGCTGCGACAACACGAGTTGGAACACCTCGCCCGCGAGGATGGCCTCTTTCGCTTGGAGCACGCGGTCGATGAATTCATCTTTTGTCGTCAAGATGTGTTCGCTCGTACGAACGACCGGTTCAAGGGCATGCGTCTCCGGTGTCTCCAGTTGCCCACGGATGGATTCGAGTCGCATCGTAGCATCCGTCTCACTCGTATCGATCAAGATGACTTGCTCTTCGAGGTGGTCGTATAAGACGATTGTCTCATAGCGTTGGAAGAGGGCGTCGGGTAAGTCGCGCGTCTCGGTCGGTGTGTTCGGAATCGGTTCATATACCCGAAGCAAATCGTACCCGATATAGCCGACGGCGCCCCCGATGAACGGATATGGTGCCTCGATGTCTTCACGCGTGATGCGTTCGGATAGGGCATGGAGCGGGTCGTCCGCATAGATGGTGCCGGTTGAATCGGTCACATCGTTCCCGTCGACCCGAATCGTCTCGACCGGGTTCGCCGCGATGATCGAGTAGCGCCCGTGCTTCCCTTCCGCCCGACTCTCGAGTAATACCTTTCGTTCACCTTGCAGACGGTGAAAGATTGCCACCGGTGTCAATTCGTCGCCATTGATGATCAGTTGTTGCATCGAAATCTCCTCCTTAAACTAAAAAAATCTCCCCGCCCCACATGCCCAATCGGACATGAAGGACGAGGAGATTCCCCGTGTTGCCACCTTCGTTGAAAGACGCCTTGTCTTCCCACTCATCGCGAACCATCATTCGCTGTCCCCGATAACGGGAGGACCCGTCAGAGCCTACATGTCGGTCTGAACGCTCAAAAGCCCATTCACGCAAGGCACGACACCGGTTCGCATCGACCACCGGCTTTCTGGAGACATCCCTTCGCGCTACTCTTCTTTCTCATCGCGAGTTCGTATGAATGTTATCGTTACTTTAACGGGATGAAGCTATATTGTCAAGCGTCATTTCGTCGAAGGTTGATCGATTTGACGTTTTCCGATAAAGGTAAACGTAATACCTAATGCTATGAGTGGAAGTAGCCACCACTTTGTAAAAAAGAAGAGAGTGCCACGATACATGAACCATTCCAATCCTAAATATGCCAAGAGCGTGATCAATGGTGTGATAGACAAACGCCTCAGGCGCAGTCCGATGGCGACCCCTAGTCCAATCGTAAAAGTCGGAACTATCACGAGTTGCCATAAGAACGGGTCGATATAGTGAAACATAGAGAGTCCTCCTATTAACGATTAGACATGACACATCAGGCAGATTTCGATGTTTTCAACAATCCGACGAATATGAACGAACACAAGAGTGAAATCAGCGGGAAGATAACATTCCACGAACTGAGATGACTGACATCAAATAGACTGTGGTCATAATAGACAGCAAAGTACGTCAATTCGATCATAGCGTTAAATAAGAACGTCACCAGCGGACCAAACCAGACCCGTGTCGTGAGCATAGCTGTCAAGACACCACCACCGATCGTGAGAAACGGAACAATGACGAGTTGCCATAAGAACGGATCGATATATTCAAACATCGTGTATGAACCTCATCAAAGCGATTTATAGCCGAGGAAATATGGACGCCATTGTGGATCGTGAATCGAGTTGATTTGAAGCGTTTCACCACCGGCATGGATGAAGAACTCATTGCTGAGCATGATTCCGATGTGTGATGGACCATTCCGATATGTACCCGCAAAGAAAATCATATCCCCACGTCGGCCACTGTTAAGGCTCATACGCTTGTTTTTGAAGTGGCTTCCGTACCAGTAACCAGAAACGTTTGAACGACCACCGATTTTACCAGCTTGGTTTGACGCGTAGTGAATTAATCCGGAACAATCAAACCCTCCATTTCGAGGCGATTGTGAGCCCCATGTATACGGGGTTCCCAAATAGTTGACTGCAGAGGCGATGAATCGTTCTTTCTTTGAATTACTCCGTTTTTTGACAAGTGAATCCTGTTTGACGCGAATCTGTGACGTCTTCACATATACCGGACGCCAGTTGTATTGTACTAAATACGAGTCACCGTTCTTACTACGAGGATAGACACGTCGATTGGCATCTAAATAACCAATTGGTTTTTTGTCATACGGATTGGCATAAAACGCGGTACGTTTTGTGGTTCCATAGTAACGAGCCGGATTGACCCATTTTGGAGTGACCGCTTTTGGCTTCGTTTTCGAGATGTAAGGGTTTGTGACGTATACGCGTTTACCGGATGATAGACGAGCATACCAAAAATCATCATCGATCGAGCGGATTCCAATCAGTTTTGTTCCACGTTTAAGTGTTCCTGCAGGTCGTGTATAGGCAACATCCGTATTGAAATAAGGAGTCCCGTTGAATTGGACATAGAAAACAGTTCCTGCTTTTGGTTTTGCGACCGGTTTATTAAGTGTCAAATAGTTCGTTGCGATATATCGATAACTGTTATTGACGCGAATTCGTGTATAGTAGCCGGTCGTACCGAACGTTTCAACGATTTGCCCACGCTTCAGGCGAGCGACACGTTTAGATGTAGATGGTGCAGAATAAATACTGACTTGGTCATAACGAATATATCGTTTCCCCGTGGAGTCGTATAACGGCGGTTTCTTCGTTCCCATCATTTTCGTTGGCACAAAGTAATATTTTCCTTTTACCTGAACGCGAGTATAGGCGCCAGATGTTCCGTAAATTGTAACTTTTTGTCCACGTTTGAAGACTAACGATGTTTTTGATGATGATTTTGCGCTTGAATAAAGTGGTGTATTCTTTAGTACATAGCGTTTTCCGGTTGATAAGTACGGAGGACGCTTCGTTCCGAGTTTGCTGGATTCGACGAAGTAAAATTGTCCGTTGACAAGTACACGTGTGAAGCTTCCATCCGTACCGTAGACAGCTATTTTTTTCGCCCGTTTGAGTGTACCGACAGTTTCTTTTTTATCGAGATCACGATAAATAGGAAGGTCAGCTTGTGCGTAAAGGGATCCAGTTTTACTATACGTTGGCATTTTATCAATCAAATCAGCCTGCTTCACAAATACGAAGCCATTGTTCGTTAAAACACGAGCATACCCTTGTTCGATCCCATAAACCGTGACTAGCTCACCACGAGAAAGTGTGCCGAGTATGGTTTGGCCGAGGTCTTGATAATACGATGTGGAAGTAAGGACATATTGTTGTCCGGTTTGAACAGGAGTCTCACTCACATTCTGTAGGGAGATAAAGACAAATCGTTCATCTAATTTAATCCGAAGGTAACCTTCGAGTTCACCATAGCCCTGAACAGATTGTCCCAAGGTAAGGGAACCGGTCACTTGTTTTCCGGGTAAAAGGTAAACGTCACTGTTTGACTTTAAATAGTATGTTGTCGGAGTGACGAGGGTATCCGAAAGGGCAGAACGATCAACCCATGTCCCATCAATCGTTTGAACACGTGGCTGTGTCCCGACATCAAACACTTGGATGATTGAATGGAACGGCAATGAAGTGACTTGTTTGTCATCATCATCTGTTGTTGTCGTTTCACGTATGACATACATGCTCTTTGCAGTTCGAACATTATCATGTCGAACAAATCCTTCTACGTCTCCGATTTGAACAAATACATGTGTCTTTGAAGTAGATTGGACGTGCGCAATGACATCACGTTGCGTCTCTTGGAGGACGACTGTTTCCTGAATATCTTCGTAAATCGCTGTTCCAGATAAAATCATAACTCTGGATTCCTCTGCAGAGACAGGGGAGAGGGCAAACGATACGATAAAAAGTATTAGACTAAACATGCGTTTCACGGTGTACACCTCGTTCATATAGTAATCTTCAGAATGATAATTCCATTTTTTAGTATACAGCGTTCCGTTTTACATATGCTGCAACTTTTCATCATAAGGGGAATAGGTTTAACGATATGTGCGAGACCGGGGTTATTCGGGTTGCATGAAAGATGTGATATGATAATCGAGGAAAGGAAGTGACAACTATGGAGACACTCAACATGAAACAACTTTCTGATGAACGCTCGGCTTTTCAAGTAAGTGGAGATATTGAAGGAATTGAGTCATTGATGCATCACTCATTCCGCTATGTCGATTCAAGTGGACGTCAGTTCGACAAAGAAACATTTTTGGATCAATATGTTGATCCGACCACGATTCAATGGATCGCACAAGACACCATCACATTTGAGGAAACGATTAAAGGGGATTTGGCAGTCGTCCAACTCTTGCTTGAGGAACGTTTCATTCTGGGTACAAATGCATATGAAGGTCGCTTTTGGGCGCTTCATCTATATGTAAAAGAGAATGATACGTGGTTTTGGCAAGGCGGACAGGCCACGATGATTAATGAGGGTTAAGTATTCAGTCAAATAGAATAATGAAAATATCTAATTCGTTGTTGATTATTAATGAACATTGATTAGGTATTTTTTTATTTTGTTAGTCGTGAGAGTAACTTTATTTAAACTTAATATATATTTACGAACAGTAATGTTATTATAACGATGGTACATTTCAATAAAACGGTAAAAGGAGAATTTAGTTTTGGTTAAAGAGTGGAATTTTTTAAGGGCGATCGCCTGTTTGAGCATCGTGCTATTGCATAGTACGACGAGTGTGGGACGAGCAATTGGCTATAATCAAATCGATTATCTCCATTTCATCAGAATTTTATTATGTTATGCAACTCCGACGTTTATTGTGCTCTCTGAAATAATTTTGGCAAATAAATACTCGACTTCTATACCGGATGGTTTTTTTAAGAAGCGGGTAAAATGGATTTTAGGGCCCTTTACGGCTTTTGCTCTCATTGACGCGTTCGTAGTTAGTTACATGCGTTCAAATCCAGCTTATGTGTTAGATAAGTTTATGAGTAACCTTCAAGGGCATTATATTGGGTATTTTCTACTCGTCATTTTTCAGTTTTATATTTTACATTTCTTGATTGTGCGTTATCAAATCAAAACAGAAAAAATGGTCTTTATCGCTACGACAGTCATGCTATTGTCTCTCTGGTTCTTACACGAAGAACTGTATCTGTTTGAAGGGTCATCGAGCATGCAAATGATTAGCTTTCCTACATGGTTAGGATACTTTGTCATCGCGTTTTTAGTAGGGAAGTACTACGATCAAATTAAGCCAATGCTTATTAAATACAGAAGTTTACTGTTTGTCGGCCTGTTGTTTTCAACAATGTTGATTTATATGTCTTATAGTGCAGGTTATGCAGATATCTCATCAAGAAGATTAGACATGTTACCTTTTACGTTCTTTATGACGCTGACTATTTTAAGTATAGGTTCAACTTTCCCTCAATTGCGATTAGTTGATTTGATTAGCAATTACTCATTTGGAATCTTTTTGTTACACTGGCAAGTTCAAAGAATCATGACACCACTGATTTTAGAGAATACTCAGTTGTCAGCTAATGTATTCATAGCGGTTACGTTTTTACTGTCCCTCACGATTTCGATGGTCATTATCAAAATCGTTTCCTTCATCCCGGGAAGCAGCTATGTATTCGGTAAGCTGAAATCCTTACCTGTCCGTAAGAAACGTGAACCCGAACTGTTCACTCAAAAGGCGGGATAAGCCGTTCACTGTAATGATTGTAAAATACGTTTCAAATCGACATGATTTGAAACGTATTTTTTATATGGTAAACAAATATGTAATTGTCTGACTCCGCATTTGCGTGTAGTATAAAGTTAATATTTAGTTAATTATTCATTAAGGATACGTTAACGTAATAACTATATTGAGGTGTAAACATGAAAAAGGTACTTACTTATGGAACATTTGACTTGCTGCATTGGGGTCATATTAATATTTTGAAGAGAGCAAAAGATCTTGGGGATTACCTCGTGGTCGCTTTATCTACTGATGAATTTAATGCACTCAAGCATAAGCAAGCTTTTCATTCGTATGAAAATCGAAAAGTCATCCTGGAAGCGATTCGTTACGTGGATGAAGTCATTCCTGAAAATGATTGGGATCAAAAGATTAGCGACGTCCAAAATCACGATATTGATGTATTCGTGATGGGTGATGACTGGGAAGGGAAATTCGACTTCTTAAAGGATCACTGTGAAGTTGTCTATCTTCCGAGAACAGATGGTATTTCTACAACGCAAATTAAAGAAAACCTTCGCAAATAAGCATAAAAGAAAGAGAAGCATATTCGCATGCTTCTCTTTCTTTTATATCTTTAAAGTCCGTTTTTAATGACATCAATAATAGATTGAATGCCATTTTCACCGAATTGAGAAATCTCTAGGCCACTGTATAAAACTAGCGCAATTAAGACGGCAAATGTACCGACATTCGTGAGAATAGAAGCGAGAGACAGTGTGCCTTGCTCCTTTTCGCTTTTGATTGCAGCGGTCTTTTGGTTCGTTAATCGTGATTGGCGGAATTCTTTCTTTTGTGTAGCGGACATGTTTTTGTAGTCGTCAAGAAATTTTTTGTAGTGTTTTAAAACTTCTGTAGCATCGCCATCTTCTCGAACTTTTCCGTACTCAAGCCAGACGACTCTTGAACAGAACGATTTTATTTGATTTAGACTATGACTTACAAAGATGATGGTCTTCCCTTCATCTTTAAACTCATTCATCCGATCAATACATTTCTGGTAAAATGTTTTGTCCCCGACAGACAAGGCTTCGTCAACAATCAAAATGTCAGCATCCACGTTTACCGCTATGGCAAATCCGAGACGCGACTTCATCCCACTAGAATATTTTTTGATTGGTTGATCGATAAAATCACCGATGTCGGCAAATTCGATGATGTGCGGCATTTTTTCTTTGATTTCTTTTTCGGTCATTCCTAACATTAAACATTTCAGCATAATATTTTCGCGACCTGTTAATACTTTTTTCAAACCTTGAGATACGGCGATAATGGCGACGTCACCATTTACTTCGCAAGAACCTGAGGTAGGTACAATGATTTCGGAAATCATGTTAGATAACGTGGATTTACCAGAACCATTGACTCCGACAAGTCCAATCACCTCTCCGGAATGGATGGTCAAGTTAATATCATTTAAGGCAGTAAACACTTTTGATTTTCCCGACTGAGTTGATTTGAAATGACTTAAAAAACCAGAGGTCATTTCAAATTGCTTTGTGGCATTTGTTAATTGAATACGAATCATTTTCTCAATCCTTTGTCTAATAAGAGCCTGTCGAAATGGAATATACATCAGTTAATCTTTATATATGAAGAAGAATACCTCATTCAATGTGAATTGTAAAATGGATCGATACATTTGAGTAGAGGTGGTTTGAGTGAATATTCAATCGAAAACGACTCTTTTATTTATGGAAATATTCATCAAGAACGTTCATAATCTGTTGGGACGCAGTACCGTCCCCGTATGGATTCGTTGCATGCGACATCGCTTGATGGGCACTTTCGTCTTCAAGTAGAAGTTGGACTTGTTTGAAGATATCCTCTTCATTGGTACCAACGAGCTTGAGTGTACCAGCTGCTACTCCTTCGGGACGTTCAGTCGTATCGCGTAAGACGAGAACAGGGATACCTAAAGAAGGTGCCTCTTCTTGAATGCCGCCAGAGTCCGTTAAAATCAAATACGATTGCGCCATGAAATTATGAAAATCGATGACGGAGAGTGGTTCGATTAAATGTACACGTTCTACGCCATGCAAGACAGCGTTTGCCGCTTCCTGAACTAACGGGTTTAGGTGGACAGGATAGACGACTTCAACGTCTGGGTATGTTTCGACTAATTTACGAACTGCTCTAAAAATATGATGCAGTGGCTCACCCAGATTTTCACGTCGATGAGCAGTTAAAAGAATCAATCGTCTGTTCTCTTGCTGGATGTTCGATAAAAGTGGATGTTCATATTCGGAACTGACGGTAGACTTCAATGCATCAATCGCTGTGTTACCAGTGATATAAATTTGATCTTTTGTATAACCTTCGTTGAGAAGATTCGTTGCCGCAGCTTCGGTAGGAGCGAAATGAAAGTCAGTTAGTACGCCAGTTAAGCGGCGATTCATCTCTTCCGGGAAAGGAGAGTACTTTTGATACGTTCTGAGTCCTGCTTCGACATGACCGATTAACACTTTATTGTAAAAACCAGCAAGTGCCGCCGAAAAGGTTGTAGTTGTATCGCCGTGTACTAAAATGATGTCGGGCTGTTCGATCTTAATCACTTCATCAAGTTTATTCAATACGTTCGTGCTGATTTGAGTGATGCTCTGATTGTGGGCCATCACGTTCAAATCGTAGTCGGGGGAAATGTTGAAAATGGATAGTACTTGATCAAGCATTTCTCTATGCTGTGCTGTCACAGCTACGACGGGCGTAAATTGTTCATGTTTATTTAATTCAATAATAAGAGGTGCCATTTTAATTGCTTCAGGTCTTGTGCCGAATACAAATAGAATTTTAGCCATTTTGAAATCTCCTTATGAAAAATTCAATGTAAAATTTGAATGAGTAACTAATCATTTGTACTGTATCATTAACAATAGAAAATCCAAAATAAGTTTTTAATGAAATCTTCACTTAATTGATAAAGTAGTCTATTATGGTGAGGTTGAAGAATAACTTAATCTATTACTTATACTTAATAAGTGAATTTAAAACGTAAATGTCTTGCAGTCATTCTTTGTTTGTTAAGAAAGGGTCGTACTAAGTATGTATAAAACACTTCTGACAATCATTTCCGAACAATTTGTGAATCGGAAACTGATTCTACGCCTGGCTAGATATGAAGTGAAGTCTAGTCATGCAGAAAAAAAGTTAGGTTTAGTCTGGGAATTGATTAACCCTGCTCTCCAAATCTTCATCTATTGGTTCGTGTTTGGAGTTGGATTACGGAGTAATCAAGACGTAAATGGAGTACCGTTTATTTTTTGGCTAATGGTCGGATTGAGCGCTTGGTTCTTTATAAATGATGCTATTTTACGAGGTAGTAATTCGATAAATACAAGACTAGGCATGTTGATGAAAATGAAGTTTCCGTTAAGTGTGATTCCAGCATATGTAGTGGTCTCGCGCGTGTATCAACATTTAGCGATGTTAGGAATCGTGATTTTGGCAACTTTGTTGTTTAGCGAAGTACCCCTTCAGATCACGCTCCTTCAACTTCCATACTATTTTTTCTCGATGGTTATGTTCGTATTTAGCGTTTCCTTATTGACTTCGACTTTAATCACATTAGTCAAAGACGTATATCCGTTGATGCAATCCGTAATGCGAATGCTTTTTTATCTAACACCTATTCTATGGACGGTAGATTCATTTCCAAAGGCACTACAAGGGTTATTACTATTAAATCCAATCGCCTATATCATTAATGGGTACCGCGAATCAATCTTGTATGGCGTATGGTTTTTTGAAAACCCAACGTATATGCTGTATTTCTGGAGCTTTACCGCAATCCTATTTATTTTGGGTGCAACGCTGCACACGAAATTCCGTCAATCATTTAATGAGTTAGTATAACCATATCGTTTCAATCAACACATTAATGTGTAAGGGATATCGAATCGTCTCGATATCTCTTACAATATTTTTTTATCATCCACATAAATTAAACAAGGAGTATGAGATTTTATGAAGAGTATTGGTGTCATCGTCCCAATCTTATCGCATCATTTTAAATACGAACGTGCTATTCGTTCTATTTTAGATCAAGAACAAATTGGTCGTCTTGATGTTCAAATTCTATTGATTGTTCAAAAAAAACATGTAGACCTGCTTTCTATAGATGAGTTTCCTACTGTCAAACTCATCACTGTCGATGAGAAGTTGACCGTATACGAAGCAATACGGGTTGGTGCAGTTACGTTGGACACAGATTATGTGACGTACTTGGATGCGGATGATATCTTATCTCCTCGTGCTGTCTTCACTTGGTTTCGAGCTGCACAGATTAGTCAACAGCCCGTTTTAGTAGGACAACGACGTCAAATTTACCAAAAGAAAAGTTGGACTCAGCCAATCGATCATGCAGATTATTTTTTATCAACAAATAAGGCGTTTTCTGCAAGAATGCACAACTCCATTAAAGGATGGTGCATGAAGACCGAGCTTTTAAAAAATTTACCGCACCTCGAAACGAAATGGTTTGGCGAGGTCGCCATCTCGTTCCATGTATCGAGACAAGTATCGTTGTATTCGAGAGTGAATTATGTGGTCTATGGGAAAAATGATTATTTAAGTGGAATGGATCAACCGAACCTCTATAATAAGCGAGATGAGACGACATTACGTGAAGCATCGAGCTTGTTCAACTTGTTATATATTGAGGCAAATGATGAGACGAGTCGTAAACATGTCTCAGTTTGGTTCGAATCATTTATTGCGAATCGTGGTCGTAAATATTTAATCCTTACTGAAAGTCAACAGGAGAGAAAAGACCTCTTTAAACTGATTGCCAAAGACTTAAAACGATTCTCACTTACTAAAGCGTACACAAAAGTGTGGGCACTTAATAACTATCCACTGTTCCTCGCATATACGCGAGGAGTTCAGGTGAAGTCCGTAGTAATGAGAAGCGTCAAAATATTGGCGAAGAGACCGAAAAAAGCATCATTATATCCGCTGTTCACAAGACTTCCTGTGAAAAAGAATCTTGTGTTGTTCGAAAGCTTTTTAGGAAGAAGTTATTCGGATAATCCTAAAGCGATTTATCAAGTGATGATTAATCAACGACCTGATTTAGAGCCGGTATGGATTTTCAGTTCACCACCCTCAACAGAGGTTGCAGAACAATGTCCGAACTGGGTATTAAAAAATTCCGTTCGTTACTTCTACTACATGGCTCGTGCAGAGTATTGGGTATTTAATACGAGACAGCCTTTATCATTGCCGAAACCATCTCATACGACATATCTTCAAACTTGGCACGGGACCCCATTGAAAAAACTCGGTCTTGATATGGATGAAGTTCATATGGCCGGTACAAACACGGTGAAGTACAAACGAAATTTCTACAAACAGTCACAAGAATGGGATTATTTAATTTCTCCAAACCACTATTCCTCAGCTATTTTTAGAAGTGCTTTTGGATTTTCAAATCAATTATTAGAAATTGGTTATCCAAGAAATGACGTTTTATACAACGGAAATACAGAGAGTCAAATTCAAGATTTAAAAGAGCAGATGAATCTTCCCAAAGATAAAAAAATCATCTTATATGCTCCGACATGGAGAGACGATGAGTATATCAAAAAAGGGAATTACCGCTTTGATTTGAAGTTAGAATTGGATCTAATGCAACAGGCACTCGGTGATGAATATATTGTGTTGTTGAGAATGCATTATCTCATTAGTGAAAATCTGGATACGAAGCAATACGAAGGATTTATATTCGACTTCTCAAAATATCAAGACATTGCGGAGTTATACTTGGTCAGTGATATCTTAATTACCGATTACTCATCAGTGTTCTTTGATTTTGCACACTTGAATAGACCGATGATTTTCTATGCGTACGATTTAGAAAAGTATGCATCTACTTTGCGAGGATTCTATTTCAACTTTGAAGGGATTGTTCCGGGTCCTCTTTACACGAAAACTGAGGAACTTGTTCAATATATTCAAAACATTGATACATTGAAGAACAATTACGAAGATCGAGTTGAATTGTTCCACCAAACGTTCTGTCATTTAGATGACGGAGGAGCGGCGCAAAAAGCAATTGATGCCGTGTTTCGGTAAGTAAAAAATGAGCTGGACGACGTTATGGAAATGGCGATGTCCGGCTTTTTATTTTGAAGTGAGATGGACATGCCATGGCAATTATTTTTTTACCGAACTGTAAACGTCATGTTATGGTATTTAATTTTGTTTAGTAAGATAATTATAGTTGATGTAGATTTGATTGAGTGAGTCGCTTTTAGGATATATAGATACAAGAGAGTGATTTCATAATCAATTTGGAAGAAGTGTAGGTGACAGTATATGAATAGACTAATGTGTATAAAGGTGTTTATAGAAAATCAAAAGTTTTACTTTCAGTTTAATCAACCACTAAAAGCAGGGGACTATGCGTTCGGGGATATAGATGGAGAAGTTGATGGGAACTTACTTTCTTTGCCGGTGACTGAATTGTTAACGATTGAAGTAAATGATGTTAAACACTTCATGCGAAACGATGAGATAGTAGAGTTAGATCATGAAGTTTTTGATATCAAGCAGATTCAGTATGAGAATTCCTTGTTTCGAGTGAGTTTGAACGAGTTAAATCACTTACTTATTAGTCGTAAGGTTCATACAAGCCACATTTGGAGATTTTACGCGAACGTCGATCGGCTCTCGCTATCCGAACAGAAGTTAACACTAGAAGGCAAGTTGAATTCAATTATTACTGAACAAAAACTAGAAGACAGAGAATTTCAATTGATTGTATTTGCAGAGCAACAGTTGCTATCTAAAACTGCGGTAACGGTGCGTAAGGATGGTGAATCTTGGTCTTCTCGTTTGGATTTATCTGAACTAAAGATGATTCTCCACTCATATACGAACTTGAACTTTTGGTTAGAAGAGACAAATGGAGAGTCGATTTATAGAGCTCGGTTGCAACGTCACTCTGACTTAATTCAGTTCCAGGACGTACTGATTGGAACGGAAGATTCGTCATTTTGGGGACGATTACGAAATAGTAAGTACTTCACGGTCAGTTTGAAACGTCAGTCCATGCTATTGGAAGAAGTATCTGTTCAAAAAGAAGAACATTCATTCAACTTTGAGTTTACAATCAACACGAACTCAAAAAAATTAAAAAGTATTCGAGTGATTTTCCCGACGGATGGGAACGTTTTTCATTATACATGTATAGAAAAAGGGGAAAGCCACTATCAAGCCCGACTAGATTGTGATCGATTGATTGAATCGCTTACAGATGAGGGACGATCGAAAGGGACGTTTATTTTACAAGGTATAATGGAGGATGGAGTACCGGTTCTGTTAACGATGAATTCGCCTAAATTGAAATATCGTGATACACAGAGCATCATCCCGTTTAATCACGTACCTTATGAAGTAGGGATGTTTGAAAGAAAGCGACAAGGACTTGTTTTAAGAATAAGAAAAGGTAGAATCGTTCGCACGATTTACTATGCTAATGACAATTTGAATCAACAAGTTCATTTAAAAGGAGCTTCGCTACTGCGAGGCATCCCAATCAATCAACAGGAAACAGACGTTAATCGTGTTTTGATTATTCGGAACCGACTAACTGAAAGTGATGCCCGTATTCCTCTACCTTATATGCGTGACTCGGCGTTTGCATATGTATATCGATTCGATGAAAAAAATTATGAATATGGTGGCTTTAATGTCATTTTTACGATTGATCGGTTCTTTGAACAGCCGGGAATTTATGATTTTTATGTAGCTTTTGAGAACAAAGATTTTTATATCGAGCGAAAGTTAGGATTTTCGCAATTCGTTTATAAAAAGGATGAGTATATCATTCAAAAAAAATCAACTCTCTTTACTCCTCAGGAAGTGAAATCGGAAGCACTGTTTTCGCTTACGCCAGGAGGAAATTTGAAGTTTGAAATTTTGCATCATCCTAAATTGATTGAACCCTCATTGTCACTGGATTTAAATCAAGAGGTATGGCTGATTGGAGAACGTCCAGATACTGCACAAGATACAGGGTACCATTTCTTTAAGTATTGTCGGGAACACTATCCGAATAGACAAATTTTTTATGCAATCGATGGTCTTAGTAAAGACTATGATCGGGTAAAAACTCTCGGTAATGTTGTGACGTTAAATTCTGCTGATCATCTATATATTGCAAAACATGTAACGCATGTATTTGGGTCGCATGATTTGGAATACTTTTTACCATATAAATTGTCCCAAATGAAGCGGGTCAATCAAATTAAAAAAGTCTTTCTTCAACATGGAGTAATGGGAAGAAAATCGGCCGAATATCATAAATTTTATTATACTCATCCTTTTGACTTAGTGATTACTTCCTCTGATGAAGAGAAAAAAATGTTCATCGATCATTTTAAATATCAAGAGAATGAAATTGCTGTGACGGGATTATCGAGATTTGATTTTCTCTACAAAAACCATGAGAAACACTTAGTATCTGACAAAAATGTCATCCTATTAATGCCTACATGGAGAGAATGGCTACACGATTCAAGGGCTTTTGAAGAGTCGCGATACTTGAAAGAGTATTTAGACTTACTAAGAAATGACCGCTTGAAAACATTTTTAGAGGATACCAACTCTGAATTATGGTTTTACCCACATTACAGAATGCAACCTTTCTTAAACTATTTTAAAGCCGAAGAAACATCGCGAGTGAAAGTTATTGAGTTAGGAACGAAGTCTGTTCAAGAGCTCCTGATGTCAACACATTTGTTGATTACTGACTATTCAAGCGTTTCTTTCGACTATTCCTTTATGAAAAAACCTGTTATTTTCTTCCATTTTGATTTTAAACGCTTCTTCAGGAAAGGAATATTAAGACCGTTAGAAGAGACGTTTCTTGGTAGCATCGTACACGACACGAATTCTTTGGTTGATGAAATCATTAAATACGAACAACAACATTTCAAGGAAGATGAAGACGTTGTACAACGGCGTCACCTCATTTTAAAGTACGTCGACGATCAAAACTGTGCTAGAATAATTCAAGAGGTAAAAGAATTAGACGAGAAGAGCCATCTACGGAACAATCATATGTGGTATCAATGGCAGTCTAAATTATCTCTCGGAAAAGTTAAAACCCTGCGCTATATTTTTAGGCACAAATGGATTTTACAATCTGCAGTCCTTGCGAAAAAAATACTGCGTAAGTTGAAACTCGTAAAATAGTGAAGTGTATGACAAAAACAAACATCCATAGGTGATGTTTGTTTTTGTCTGTTTGTAAGACGAGGTTTTGATTCTATTCTGGAAACTCGATTAATTTCTTTTATAGATATGATCATTCAATTTTCGTATCATTGGAACTTCAAGTTGAACGAGAAAGTAGGGATGAAATGAACATTAGGCGATTTGTAGTTCGTTTTGTAGAACATGCATACCGTTTTTTGATGAAGCGCATTCAAAAGAATCTAGCAAAACAAAATATAATCATGTTTGAGAGTTTTCTAGGAAAGCAATATAGCGATAGTCCAAAAGCCATTTACGAGGAATGGAAACGCCAAAATAGAGAGGAACGCTTGATTTGGAGTATGGACCGTAAACACCTTCATCATCTTCCTTCGGATGTCGAGTATGTAGAACGACTATCATTAAAATGGGTTTACTATATGGGAAGATCAAAAGTATGGATTAGTAATAGTCGATTACCGAATTGGTTACCGAAAGATTTAAACACAATCTATCTACAAACATGGCACGGAACACCGCTCAAAAAACTGGCTCTTGATATGCAAGAAGTACACATGGCTGAAACAGATCGTGAGTCTTATAAAAAATCATTTACGAAAGAATCGAGTAAATGGGACTTCTTGATTGCTCCAAATGAATATTCTAGCGAAATTTTTCAAAGGGCATTTGCATTCCATCAAGACATGTTAGAGATCGGGTACCCACGCAACGATATTTTCTATCAAGCTGAACGTATGAAGCAATTGGAGCAGAAAGTGAAGCATCGTCTTGACATCCCTTCAGATAAAAAAGTCATCTTGTATGCCCCGACATGGCGAGACCAGCAAAATGAAGGGCGAGGAAAGTACCGTTTTCAAATCCCGTTTGATTTTCAAGAGTTTTCTTCACGCTATGGCGATCAGTATGTCTTGTTGGTGCGGTTTCATTATTTAGTATCCGAAGAGCTAAACCTAGAGAGTGTGCATCCGCATGTGATTGATGTGTCGAGTTACCCGGATATTGCCGAACTCTACACTATCAGCGATGTATTGATCACGGATTATTCATCAGTCATGTTTGACTATGCACACCTATCAAGACCAATGTTATTTTATACGTATGACTTGGAAGAATACAGAGATGTCATTCGTGGGTTTTATTTTGACTTTACAAAAGAAGCTCCAGGTCCATTGGTACGCACACAAGATGAGTTGTTCGACGCCATCGATCGACTGTCAGATGTGACCCTTCAATACAAGGAAAAGTATGACCTGTTCCAAAAAAGATTTTGTGAATATGATCGAGGGGAAGCCTCCAAAATCATTGTTCAAACATTGTCTGAGAGGATGCGTTGATTTATGTTGAAGACCGTAAAGGAGCTTCTCATCACGCTTTATTTGCATATTGTCGGAGTGGTGGGGAGATTATCCAAACAACGTTCCATAAAGAATCAAACGGTGTGTATTGTGACATATGGGGACAACGTTTGGCCGATTATTGAACAGCTGGCCATCGAGAAACAACAGCGCATCTATTGTTTTTATGATTCATCGAAGGCACAACTGTCATCTCGGCCAATTCATCCATACATCATCTACAAACCATTAACGTTATACAATAAATTGTTTAGCATCCCCTACTTTGTCTCTGTATCTTCTCATTGTATTTTAGACAATTATGTGGCTGAACTATCTGAACTACCTGTACGAGATGGAACGAAAAGATTTCAAGTATGGCACGCAGCCGGTGCCATGAAAGCTTTTGGATTGACGGCTGCTCAAAATAAGGTAAGGGGCGACAAGGCCAACGCGCGTTTCCGAAAAGTTTATAAAAACTACGGTCATTTCATCGTTCCTGGAATGAAGTGTGCAGAACAATTTTCAAAAGCTCATGATTTACCGATCGAACGATTCTTGCCATTGGGGATGCCCCGAACAGACAGTTGGGTTCGTTCCTACACAAAAACGAAAGAGCGTCTCATCGTTTTCGCCCCCACCTATCGTGAAAACGAAGACTATGACGTCATGCCTTACGTCAAACAATTGCATGAACGATTCACGAAGCAAGGGTATCAGTTTCTTGTGAAGTTGCATCCGGCGGTGGAAGTGACAAATGAACTAGAGGGAATACAGTTCATTGATTCAAAAGAATCAATTATGCCTTATCTCATGAAAGCGGAATGGGTGATTACCGACTATTCCTCGATTCCGTTTGAGTCATGTCTGTTTGATACGAAATTGGCTCTGTTTGTTCCCGATTTAGAGGAATATGCGATGGTGCCTGGTCTAGTCGATCACTACATGACTTTAATCGATGCACCGATTGTGGGGACGGTGGAAGAGTTAGTCACGTGTATCGTCCAAAATCAGCATGGTAATGAAAAATGGGCTGACGAGTGGTACGATTTAACGCCAGGATACGCGACAAATCGAATTGTTCAATATTTTTATGAAGAAGACGAACATTGACCTATAGGAACATGTTCGTTTTTTTGATTTGAACTTTAATATTAAATCCAAAAAACATTTACAGAAAATGATTGTTTCTCAGTCCATTGTCCTATATTTTAAAGAAGAGAGGTTTTTTCCAAGTACATACTCTCGCTTACATGTTGTCCTGTCATTGAATTAGGGGAAATTCGAAAGGGGAAAAGTAAATGTTTTCATCAAAATCAGAACGTTTATTTACAGGGATGATTGCTGCGGCATTGGCCGTTTCAGCAGTGACTCCGGTGGTTTCTGTAGAAGCCAAGCAAAGTGAGAAGGTTACATATCAAGCGAAGAAGCAAGAAACGATTGAAATTTTAGCACCAACTTCGCCACTCGTTTTCAAACAAGGGGAAAAGTTGAAGGGGAAAGACCGTATCCTTAATGTGAAAATTGATGGCAAAGTCAAGAAACAGCCAGTCCGTTGGTCGAATCTGACGACGTCTACAATCGGTGAATTTACAGCTACGGCAACATATTCTCATAAGGGACAAACAGTCACGTTGGATGTTCCTTACACAGTAGAAGGCTATGAGTTGGCGATTATGCACACGAATGACACGCACGCCTCACTTGATAATGCGCCAAAACGTGCAACTGCGGTCAATCAACTTCGTGAAGAAAATGCAAATCGTCTGTTGATTGACGCAGGAGACGTATTCTCGGGTTCACTCTACTTTAACAAGTTTAAAGGACAAGCAGACCTCACATTAATGAACTATATGCAATACGACTTGATGGTTCCCGGCAACCATGAATTTGATCTTGGAACAGAAGCAGGGCACCCTGAATTCGCAGAATTCATTCAAAATGCTGAATTCCCGTTTGTCAGTTCGAATGTTGATTACAGTGGTGATCAATACTTGAACGCGCTCTATTCTGAGGATTTGACTCATAAACCTGTCGATGGAAAATTGTATGAAGGTGTTATCAAGACGATCGACGGGAAAAAAGTAGGATTCTTCGGTTTGACGACTGAAGATACTGCAAATATCGCGAGTCCGGGTCCGATTCAATTCCAGCACTACATCGATGAGGCAGAAAAAGCCGTCAAATCATTCAAACAACGTGGTGTCGATCAAATCGTAGCGGTATCACACTTAGGTTTTGATGATAACCCGGCTGTTGATAATGATTTGGAATTGGCAAAACGCGTAGAGGGCATCGATGTCATTATCGGTGGACACTCGCACTCACGTTTAAATGAACCAGTCGTTGTGGCTGATGGCGCCGAGCCAACGGTAATCGTCCAAGCATACCAATACGGCGACTTCTTAGGAACATTAGATGTTGTGTTTGATCAAAATGGTAAGATTGTTTCACATCAAGGGAAATTGATTGATGTGAAAACGTACGCTGCTGACCCAACTGCAGTCAGTTTATTGGCTCCATTCGCACAAGAAATCGAAAGCATCCGTAATGCTGAAATCGGAGCAGAGGCAACTGCAGCATTTGATAACCCACGTGATGCAGGTGATGTCACGAAACCGAGCGTCCGTAAAAACGAGACAGCTTTAGGGAACTTGATTACAGATGGTATGCTCGATCGTGCGAAACAAATGGACGGTGAAGTCGTTGCTGCGATTCAAAACGCAGGCGGTATCCGTGCACCTATCAATGCTGGTCCGATTACTACTGGTGAAGTGTTAACGACACTTCCATTCGGTAACACGTTAGCTGTGATGACACTCGATGGCTCTGAACTATTGTCAGCGCTTGAGCGTAGTGTCAGCGTTTATCCGATTGAAAGTGGCGGATTCTTGCACATGTCAGGTATGAAAGTTGAGTTCGATAGCTCGAAACCTGCTAACAGCCGTATCGTCAAAGCCCAAGTTCTTAAGGACGGGCAGTATGTGGATGTCGTGCCGACTGAAACGTACAAAATTGCGACGAACTACTTCGCAGCTAAAGGTGGAGACAACTACCTTGAGTTCAAAAAAGCGTATGAAGAAGGTCGTGTCAATGATCTAGGAATCATTGACTGGGAAATCATGCGTGATTACTTGGTTAAACTTCAAACGGTTACACCTTCAGTAGAAGGCCGTATTCTTGATGTAAAATAATATAAGACCTAAGAGAACCTGAGGGTAGTTAAACCAGGTTCTCTTATTCTTTTATGGGTGGGTTAAACATGAAACGAATCGTGGCGGATGGTACGTATCGATGGGTCATCGTTCTTGGAGCGAAAGTGAACGGAACATCGCCCTCTAGATCACTTCAAAATCGAATTGACATAGCCACTGAGTATGCGAAAAGACATCCCCATGTAAAATTGATCGCAACTGGGGGGCAAGGCCCAGACGAAGGTATGGCAGAGGCACTTGTGATTGAACGGGAACTGATTGCGCGTGGCATTGAACCACACCGGATCCATGTCGAAGCGACCTCTACATCCACAATCGAGAACTTTCAGCATAGTCGACTGTTTTGGCAGGGCGAGACAGGGCTCACGATTGTGACGAATGATTTTCATGTCCCACGTGCCCGTCTGATAGCGAAGCTTTATTTCCAACTCGAGAGTGATGCTTTGTATGCACCGACCCCATCACTAGCAAAAGGGCGGTACGTGATTCGGGAAGTGTTGGCCTATGTAAAGCTACTCGTGCGCTATCTGTTCAAGAAAGATAAAAACTAGGCTCTTGCGTCTGCAAGAGCCTAGTTTTGTTGACAGCCGATTTCTTTGTTTAAGACATCACCGAACGCTTCAGCACCTTCCACATTCAAATGGACGCCGTCGCTTTCGAAATAAGATTCTTTTCCGATCGATTGTCCATGCCAATCGATGAGGGAGACGTTCTCATGAAGTTCGCTTGCCCGGGCGAGCTTCTCATTGACCTCGCTTTCCCATGGTCGTGGGACGCGGGTGTTAATCAAATAGATATGGTCCGCACGTTTGAACTGCTTGAGGAGCGTGTCGAGTTGTTCCATCTTGAACGCCCCGTTCGTACCGAGGTGAAGGAAGACGACATGACCTGGCGCATTATACGATGCATACTGAGATGCGACAGGAATGGCGTCGCGGACTTGGCGACCGATTTCAGCATCAATTTCCATGTTCGGAAACGCGTCTGCCAAATATTCATTCAACCCAAGCATGACCGAATCGCCAATCGCGAGTGCCGGTGGACAACTCTGTTCCTCCGGCTTGTCGGTCGGTGGAGGCGTCACATCTGTGGCCGCTTCTTCCGACTCATTTGTTTCGGCTTCTTTCGGCACGTCAGGCGTCTCTTCTTTTGGCATCGGCACTTTCACGACCGGAATCTCATCTTGAACGGGTTTCGATTCAGAGAAGGCCAGGATGGTCAAATTACCGACGAGCACGAGCGAGAGTGCGGTCGCACAAGCCGTAGCCGCAAAACGTGCACTCGGGTGTGTCGGTGTCGAGACGAGCTGACGGAACGAGGCGATGAATCCGTTCCGACGAATCGGTGTCTCGATGAAGCGATACGACAACTCGGCAATCAACAGTGTGAGTGCGACCTGACCGACCGCAAGGAGCGGTGAAAATGTTCCGAGTCGTTCGAGTGGTGTCGTCAAGATGATGACCGGGTAGTGCCATAAGTAAATCCCATATGTCCGCGTACCAATCACACGAAGCCAAACGCTTCCAAATAGACGTGACCAAATCGTCGCCGGATGGGCGACCGCGGCAATCAAGATTGCGGATAAGAACGCGACGAGCAAGAAGCCGCCATAGTAGAGAAATGCGTCATACGCGTTCACACGAGTGATGGCCCCGACAATCACGATGAGGGAAATCGCACCGGCCACGTTCAAAATATGTCGCCCGATGTTGGGGATGACTTGCTTGAACGTATCCGGTCGCCAGCCGAATGCGAGCATGGCGCCCATGAGTAGGCCGAACAGGCGTGTATCCGTTCCGTAGTAGACGCGGCTCGGGTCTGCTTCAGGTACATAGCGGAACGCCATCCATGTCGCCGAGACGAGTAAGAGTGCAGCGACCAATTGAAGCAACCGTTTCCGGAAGGCGAGACCGACGAGTAGAATGAGCGGCCAGACCGCGTAAAACTGTTCCTCGATCGAGAGAGACCATAAGTTTTGAAGTGGTGACGGTTTCCCGAAGCTCTCGAAATACGATACTTCATGGAAGATGTACCACCAGTTGTTCACATAAGCGAGCGCGGCGAGTGAGTCTTGCCGTACCGTATCGAGCAAGGAGCGGTCAAAGAGCGTGACGTATGTCATCACGAGTGACAACATCAAGATGAGCGCCGGTAGCAATCGACGGAAACGGGCGATGTAGAATTTTTTCAAGTCGATCGTGCCCGTCTTCGTCCACTCGCGAATGAGGATACCGGTAATCAAATAGCCGGACAGGACGAAGAAGACATCGACACCGAGGAATCCCCCGGATATGTAAGGTACGTTTAAATGATATAAAATCACAGCCAACACGGCGAACGTGCGTAAGCCGTCTAAGCCAGGCATATACGTTGTATGTTTGAGTGGTTGCATGCCCCCACTTCCTTTCTAGTCAAAGCGGACATTTCCCTTTTTTTAGAATCCATTCTTCAGTATAACGAGTGGGGGAAAAGGAGTGGTTTCAAAAGATTTACAATCAACTCTGATTAAAAAGTCCACAAAAAAAGGGACGCGAGGTCCCATTGTGATTACATCATCTTAATGAACATTCCACCGATGACACCAGCGATGACGAGTGCCCAAGGTGGTAATTTCCAGTAAGCGATCATGACGAACAAGAAAGCGGCGAAGACGAAATCAACCGCGCCATTAACGGTACTCGTAAAGATTGGGCTGTAGAATGCCGCAATCAAAATACCGACGACCGCCGCGTTCACGCCGATTAACGCTCCAGCGACTTTCGGATTGTGACGAAGTGCATCCCAAAACGGGAGTGCCCCGAGAATGAGCAAGAACGCCGGCAAGAAAATAGCGACCGTCGCCAAGATCCCGCCCGGAATGCCGTTGATGACTGTCCCGAGATAGGATGCGAACGTGAACAAAGGTCCCGGAACGGCCTGTGCGGCACCGTATCCTGCGAGGAACGCTTCTTCGCTCAAGAAACCTGCAGGAACGAGCTCACGTTCGAGGAGTGGCAAGACGACGTGTCCGCCACCGAAGACGAGTGCACCAGCACGATAAAAACTATCAAATAGAGCGATTGTCTGGTTTTCAAACGTTTCTCGTAAAATTGGCAAGATGACGAGAAGTGCTCCGAATACTGACAATAAGACGGCACCGAGACGTTTTGAAATCGGGAACGTGCTCGATTTCGCATCGAGACGATCTGGCTTGAACAATAAGAACCCAGCGACAGCAGCGACGAGGATGACGAGTACTTGGCTAAATGTCGTCTGCCAAAGCAATACGCCAGCGAGTGCGAAGAAGGCAATCGTTTTTGTCTTCGTATCAGGTGTGAGCTTACTTGCCATGCCTAAAATCGCATGGGCTACGATGGCGACGGCAACGACTTTCAAGCCATATAACCACCCGGCATCGGATACATCGAGACCAGATAGTACCAAAGCGAATAGCATAAGCGCGACGACCGACGGGGTCGTGAATCCAATGAACGAGGTGATCCCACCTAGTATCCCGCCACGGACGATGCCGATGCCGATCCCGACTTGCGAACTCGCGGGGCCGGGCAAGAATTGACATAAGGCGACGAGGTCGGCGTATGCCTTCTCGTCCATCCATTTACGCCGTCTCACATATTCCTCATGGAAATAGCCGAGGTGGGCGACGGGTCCACCGAACGATGTCAGGCCGAGCCGGGTTGAAACGAATAAAATCTCTAGTAACGTCTTGAACGTCACACGTTGTGTCGTCATGTCTTCACTCCTTAATTTCTTTGAATAACTCATAAGCTTTTTGACGGGCTTCTTGTAAAACCGAGAGCCCTTTTTCGGTCGTCACGTAATTTTTTCGGACGTGTCCATCGACCGTCTCATTTTCACGGACGAGGAGACCATCCTTCTCCATGCCATGTAAAATCGGATAGAGCGTACCAGCGCTGATCTCATAACCGTGCTCCCGAAGTTCATCGACCATCCATGCCCCGTATACCGGATGTTCAGCGGCATGATGCAAAATATGAATGTGGATGAATCCGAGGAACAGCTTCCGTAGGACGCGGTCTTCCATACGTGTCAACTCCTTGTTATCGAAATTCGATATCGATTTTCGAAATCAGTCTAACAAACGAGTAAAAAGGAAACAAGCTATCTGTCTGCAGTTTACAAAACTTTATAATAAGCAGAAGGGAATGAGTTCGGAAAAAATAGGGAATCTATCACAAATGAGGTAAACTAGGTATTGAGTTTATTTGCTGAGGAGGAAGTGACGTGACAAATCCCATTCATTCTTCATACGATACATTGTTGCGTTATATGCCCCAAGGCTACGTCGAGTTTAAAGTGATTTACGACGATGCTTCGGAGCCGATTGATTATGAATTTTTTGAAGTAAACCCCGCTTTCGAGAAGATGATGAAAGGAAAACGAAAACATTTTATCGGACAGAAAGTGTCAGCGGCACTGAAGGATTTTGAATATAGCGAGCGTGAATGGATGATTCAAGTGGCACGGGTCGTCAGCGATGGCGGTACGGTGACGTTTGAGCATTTCTCGCGCCGCAATAAATCATGGTACGAGATGTCCGTCTTTAGTGAACGAAAAGGCTTTGTCTCCGTCATGTTTCATGACATCACCCGGCATGTACAAGAAAACAATGCCTTGAAGCAGCTCGTGAACGTGTCGCATCGTTTCGTTTCTACCGGTAGTGATTTGTTGATGAACCAACAGTTCCTTGATCAGATTCGTGATTTTACTGGGGCGAAAGCGGTCGCGCTGAATTTGATGGAGAGCGACGGTGAATCGTACACGACGGTTGCGTTGTCCGGCATGGATGAGATGTTAGAACGAAGTCTTGATGTGTTAGGGTTTCATCCGGTCGGGAAGAAGTGGCCGATGACCGACCAACGGCGTGAACTGTTCAGTCGATCGAATCCACAAGTGTTTGAAGGGATTGATCCGTTGATTGACGGTGCCCTCCCGAAACGGCTCGTCAAGAACTTACTTCGCATCTTCTCGCTTGGAGAGGTCGTCCTCTTTAAAATCGAGAAAGATGGGATACTATATGGAGATTTGACGATTGTGATGCAGGAAGGGAAAGTGGCGAATCGACTTGGACTTGTCGAATTGTATCTCGTCCATGTACTCGAGCAACTAATCAAAGCCGATCGCCAAGTCGGTGAGACGAAGAAGTCGATGTTCGATGGATTCGCAACACTCGACTTGGAGTGCATCATGGCGTTTCATACCCGTCAAATCTTACATTTGAACGATACGTGGGAGCGGGTACTCGGCTATTCGCTTGACGAGATGGAGAATATGGATTTTCTCAGCTTGATTCACCCGGACGATGATGGCATCACGGAAGCTGCTTTTGCAGAACTTGAGGAACGGGGAGAGTTGTTCCGTTTCGTCAATCGTTTCCGGACGATCGATGACACATATCGTTCGATCGAATGGCATTGTAAACTTCAGGGGAACTATATATACGCTGTCGCGAAAGACGTGACGGACCGCGTTCAGTTAGAAGAAAAGTTGGCTGAGCGGGACCGTTTGTTAACGAAACTTTCTGATCAGATCCCCGGTGCCATCTATCAGTTCGAGTTGTTGCCTGACGGTAGCTTCAACTTTCCATTCTTCAGTCGTGGCTTTGAAGACATGCTAGGAATCACTGCCGAGGAAGTGCAGTCAGATGCCGGACTCGTCTTCCGTCGGATGCATCCCGATGACTATCCTCACGTCATGCAGTCGATTGATGAATCTTATCGCAACTTGACGATTTGGGACGCCGAGTTTCGTGTATTGGCCGAGGACGGACGAACGATTTGGATTTTAGGGTCGTCCCGACCGGAGAAGATTGCTGATGGTCATGTCCTCTGGCACGGCTATATCGGTGACGTGACGGAGAAGAAAAAGTATGAGAAGGAAATCGAATATTTGAGTTATCACGACCAGTTGACGGGTGCCAAAAACCGTCGCTACTTCGAAGAAGCGCTTGAACGTTATGACGATGATGCGTTTTATCCACTGTCACTGATCGTCATTGATATTAACGGATTGAAATTGACGAACGATGCATTTGGTCATTTGATTGGGGACCGTTTGCTCGTCGAAGCAGCGAATATTTTACGGAATGAACTGCGGGCGAAAGATGAAGTGGCACGCATCGGTGGGGATGAGTTTGTCGTCATTTCACCGAATACGACACTTGACGAGGCGAAACAACTGTCCGACCGTTTGAGCCGACTTTTCCTCGGTCAAACGGTAGAAGGACTTCCGATTTCTGCATCGTTCGGTGAGGCGGTCAAGCACGATGCGGAAATCGGATTGACGGACGTCTTCAATTTAGCGGAAGATCGGATGTATCACCATAAAGTGTCTGAGAAGCAGAGTCGCCGTCACCATTCGATTCAACTGATCATGCGCACGCTGTATGAAAAGATTCCGCGTGAAGAGGCGCACTCTCAGCGTGTTGCGAATTTATCTGGGAAACTCGCGGAAGCGATGGGCTTCACGAGCGCAGAGGTGAATGAAATCCGAACGGCCGCTATTTTACACGACATCGGAAAAGTGGCAATCAGTAACGATATTCTAGATAAGCCGGGTGCTTTGACGGAGCCCGAATGGCGCGAAATCAAGCGTCATCCCGAAGTTAGTTACAATATTTTAAGTACGGTCCCTGAATATGTCGCCTTGTCTGAAATTGTTTTGTCGCATCACGAACGTTGGGATGGGAAAGGATATCCGAAAGGAATCAGTGAATATGAGATTCCGCTCGCTTCCCGTATCATCTCGATCGCCGATACGTTCGATGTCATGGTGACGGGTCGTCCTTATCGACAGGCGAAGTCGATTGATGAGGCGCTCGCCATTATCAAAGAAGAGGCGGGCAAACAGTTCGACCCGACGCTCGTCGATGTCTTCTTTGAAAAAGTCGTCCCAACACTACAACAATAAACAAGCGAGTCCTCTCTTATTTTGGGAGGACTCGCTTTTTCAAGTGGTAAGCGGACGCTTCTTCAATACGAGAATCGTCAACAAGAAGACGATGCCGGTCATGCCAATCATGACGAGAATGGAGAAGAATGGGAACTGTCCCTCGTACATCGTGATCACCCCGTTGTTCAACCAATAGGTCGGTAAGAAACGACCAACCACTTTTAATGATTCCGGTAACCACAGTAGGCTGATGAATGCGCCACCGGTGATGGCGGATGCCATTGTGACCGAAATTTGAAAAATATTCGCTTTCTCCCGATTTGTCGCAAAGACGGCGATGAGTCCTCCAAACGCTAGACAGACGAGCAAGTAGGCCGAGAACAAAGCGAAGACAGTCGGGAGATGCGTCCACACGTCTTGACCATAAAGGACGAGACTCACACCAATCAGCAGCATGACATAGACATAGCCGACGAGATAGAAGGCGAGGAGAAGCGATGCGAAATAACGCCGGGGTGTCACCGGTGAGGCGAACAGGCGGGCGTAGATCTTCTCGTCTCGGTCGTCCGCGACAAACATCGGGATGAACTGGAGAAACGTCGACATCATGATGAACGACAAGAGACCGAAAAAGGCTTGCGTACGCGCGGTCGTGGCGACGCTCTCTTGGAACGGTTCGCTTGAGAGCGTGTAGCCGTTTTCTGTCTCCTCAGCCGCAAGTTGTTCGAACGTTTCTTCATCAAATCCGCTCGCCTCGAGAAGTTGACGTTCACGCGACAAATGACCGTTCAGTGCCTGTTCGACCAAAGCAGCATCACTGCCCGCAATCGCTGAGAACGAAAGACGGGGCATGTCCTCGTTAAAGGCTCGTTCTGTAAAATTCTCTGGGATGAGGAGTACGATATCTTCTCCCTCTAACAAGACGTCCTCACCACTCGTCTCAAGTAAGGTGACGCGTCCAAATCGCTCGGCTTCTTCAATAAGACGTTCGGCAAGAATGCCTCCGTCCTCATCGACAATTCCAATCGACGCATTGAGACTCGAGGTACTCCCGACGAAGGATAAGATGAGCGCGAAACCGAACATCGATACGAATGTGAATACCCAAAGCCCTTTCTTTCGGAGCATCCGCTTGGCGACGTGCCTAATGAGTACCATGGCGCTTCACCCCTTTCGACAGAATATAGCTGAGCGCAATGAAGACGACCAAATGAATCCCGAGTAAACCGAGGCTTTCCCAATAGACGCTCACATCACCTTCCCGAAGCATGACGGCGAGCATCCCGTCTCGCATAAAAATCGGCATGAACACATAAGCTGCCCACGGTGCGTAGTTTAGCGTCACTTGATCGAATCCGGGAACGTAGCCACCCGATAAAATCATGATAATGGCGACGAATCCGTTGACGATCGCATCTTTCGTCGTCGCACTCAGCTTTGGAAGGTTGACGATGACAAACCCGATGGCGACTCCATATGCAGTCAAGGCGAGCCAAGCGAGGATTAAATAAACGAACTGAACGTTTGCCAAATCAAACGTTCGATAAACGAAATGGCTGAACCAAAACAATAAGATGAGCTGAAGTAAAATGATGACGTAGCGGCTGAACGTCCGTGCGAGCCGATACTGGATGGTTCGGACGGGAGCGGCTTGAATCCGTAAATAACTGCCCGTGTTCGGTTGTTCTTCCCGTGCCATCGCGGTGATATAAAACGACCCGAACAAAGCGGTCATGATCGAGATGGTGACGGTGAAATATTCGAGTGAGGTCGGGGTCCGTCCCGCTAGGTCGACACTCTCTGTATCAAGCCACGAATCATTCTCGTACGGGGCCGACACACCGGCCTCCGCGAGCGTAATCTGTTGGTTGGCAATCGCTGTATACTGACCGAGAATGGCTTCGAGTACGTCAAACTCGACGGTCGTCGGCTCTTCATATAAAAGCGTGATGTCACTTCCTTCGAGCTGTAAGATGACGTCCGCATCCCCAGCATTCACGCCACGCTCGGCTGACGTGATATCTTCATAAAGGACGAGCCGGATGAACGCCTGAATGTCTTCATCATTCAAAAAGTTCTCAAGTGGCTCACGATACTGATCGGTTGATGATTCGACGTACGCGACATTTGTGACGGGCAGTTTGAACGTGTCACTAAAGACAGCCGATAACATCGTCCCGAGACCGAAGATGAGGATGAGCGGGAAGAGGAGCATCCAAAAGAGTGTGGCACGGTCTCGTAGTCGCTGTTTCACATCGTATTTGATGAAAGTCCACATGAAATCGCCTCCTATTCCCGGAGTGTCTTCCCGGTCAATGCCAAAAAGACGGTATTGAGGGAAGGACGATCGACCGTGATGGATGTGAAGTGAACATGTTCCTGATGCAGGGTGTCAAGGAGCGGGGCGAGCGGTGTATCTTTATCGAGTGACACCTCGATATATGGTTCTTCATATTGCACTTTTTGAACGTGGTCGAGTGCATCGAGTCGTTCAAGCAGATGGGGCGTGAGTGCATCGACTTTGATACGGGCCGTCTCAAGCGTCATGACACGGTCTTTCAGTTCATCTTGAGTCCCTTCGGCGATGATTTTCCCTTCGTCGACGATCGCGATGCGGTCACAGAGTAGCTCGACCTCTTCCATATAGTGTGATGTATAGATGATGGTCGCCCCGCGACGATTCAGTTCACGGATGTTCTCTAAGATCGTGTTCCGTGACTGCGGGTCGATGGCGACGGTCGGTTCATCCATGAAGATGAGTTCCGGTTCATGGACAATCCCGCATGCGATGTTGAGGCGACGGAGGAGACCGCCAGACAGTTCGGGTGGTCGTTTCTTTTGGTGGGCATCGAGTTCAACGAACGCAATCGCGGCCTCGGTCTTTTGTTTCGCTTCTTTTGGACTGAATCCATACAATTCGGCGAAAAACTGGATGTTCTCATAGACGGTCAGCTGATCATAGACGGAGACGTGCTGCGGGACGATCCCGACACGTCGCTTGATGGACAGTTCGTCTTTTGGCATCGATTGTCCAAAAATCTGAATCGAGCCAGCATCTGCTTCATACAAGTTCAACATGACGGAGATGGCGGTCGTCTTGCCGGCCCCGTTCGGACCGAGAAGTCCGAATAGCTCTCCTTCTTCGACGTTTAGACTGAGATTGTTCAAGGCGAGTGTGTCCCCGAACCGTTTCGTGACATGGTCGAGCGAGATGATCGACATAGGTGCACTCCTTTCTTCTGTGAAAAATGCATCATTCTTCACAAAGGTGTTCGAGAATTGTCATGAATATACCTGTCCGGATTAACTAAAATATGCAATAATCTAATTATTCAGATAATTATTGCGTCGAAATGAGGGATTGGGATGAAAGGGTGGCAATTCAACAAACATGAGGGGGCGTTATTCCCAGACGAGATTGTACTTTCTGCTTTTTGTACAGTCGAACCAAAACGTATGGATTCGACGTTACCGTTTTACTATGACGAGTCGATTTTTCGATTCACGAATAAAGAAGAGACGTTCTACTTTAAAATATCACCGAGCTATCACGAGTTTGAAATCAATGTGAAGGACCGAGAAGGGGAACTCCTCTATTATCAATTGCTTCGGACCGTCAGCAAAGTCGAAATTTTAGAAGACCGGCGCGATCATGCGGAGTTGTTGATTGTCCTCGCAGAAGACCGGAAGCGGACCGTGACGTCAATCGAATTGACCGTCCGACCGCGTTTTCGTGTGCTCGTGAAAGAGCATGAGGTATGATATCTATCAGTTCATTACCAGAATACTCAGTTAGTCAAAAGTGATTGGTCTGATGATAAAGATTGATCGTATAGCATGACATCAAAAAAGATGAGCTCGTATTTTCTGCGAACTCATCTTTTTTTTGAATACTTCTATAACATCATACACCTCTATCTCACAGATAGAGCTTTCCAACCAGTCGCGCCCATCACAGCCTTTACTTTTGTTTTAGGAACGACGAGGCGTCCGCGATATGGATCGTTGATATAGAAGTTTGACTTATCGTATCCGGTCGCGAGCATCACGTGATAATTGGCAAACCCCGTATATTTTTTCTTCGAGGAGGTGTACCAACTGAAGTAACCATATGGCTTTTTAAAATCGACGCTCGCCCAGACGATGACAGGATTGCCCATCGACAATTCCCGTTCAATTGAACTGATTCCTTGGTTAGACACATCTTTTACAGGGCGATATTTGCTGGCAAAGCCAACCATGCCTTTTGGATAGATTCCGTAATTTTTATATTTGCTGAGCTTTTTGCGAGGATCTCCGGTAAACATAACGTTCGGGTCGACCCACCGATAGGAGCGATTTTCATATCGTGCATTCCACACACTTTTTGGCATTTCACGATAGAGTGTCGAGGCGCTGACGACGCGCCCTTTCTTCTCAAGAGCCATCTTGAGCGAAAAGAATTCGCAGCCGGATGGATAGCCCATTGGAAACTGACGATAAATCGGTACGTTCATCTTATAGACAGACATGATAGGGGAATAGACGCCTTTTGCATCAAATTTGGCGTTTCCGACACGCTTATTTCGATACATACGTCCCTTTGAATCAAAGTAATACCATTTTCCATTGATAGACTGCCAATCGGTTTTTTTAGTCAATGCGGGTGCAAAATATTCATAGCTCGTTGAATACCTCCACCCTTTTTGTTGGATACCGTTAGAATCAAAAAAGTAGGTGTGTTTGCCTAATTTAAATTTTCCTGTTAATCGATATCCGGATGTTGGATGAAATCCAAGCGTCTTTCCGTTCACTTTTTGCAACCCGTATTGCTGCTTCCCTTTCGAATCAAATAAATAGTAGCGGGAGTCAATTTTATATAGTCCTTTCAACAGGTATCCTTTCGTCGGATGGAAGCCATATACTTTTTTGTCGATGCGCGTTAAACCTTGACGACGTATGCCGTCATTCCCAAAAAAATATCGCTTTTCCCCGAGTGTAATCCAACCCGTTGCCATCTTACCATCGTCGAGCAAGTGATACGTTTTTCCTGATATAGTAGTCGTTCCTTTCTGTACAATGCCATCGGGAAAAATATAATGTGTTGCTCCACCGATTTGTTGCCATCCGGATAGTCGCATCCCGTCATTTGAAAAATAATAGCGTTTGCCATCAATCGATTGGAATCCTGGGGTGGGTACACCTGTCTTATCAAAATAGTAGACTTGTCCGTTGAGCGTTTGCCAACCGGTCAATAGTTTCCCGTCTTCAGCGAAGCGATATGTCGTTCCCTCAATTGAAGCCGTTCCACTGACGAGTCGACCATCTGCCTCGAAAAAGTATGTAGCGTTCTCGATCTGTTGCCAACCAGTGAGGACAATCCCGTTCTCATTTAAATAGTAGGTGTTTCCATCGATTAGTTGCCAACCCGTTAACATCTTTCCATCATTTGAAGTATGGATGATTCCATCGTTCGTCCGTTCAAATGAACCTTCTGCGTGGATGATTATGGGAAACATCAATAACGAGCCAACGACAATACTAATTTTTGTGTACGTATTCCATCTCATGCGATTGAGCCTCCAAATCGTGTATATAGGATAAAAGTAATATACCTTTTTTATCCAATAAAAGGTAGTGGCGAAAGACTCATTTTACAAGATGATTTACGTTGAATCGGACATGAACCGCAGGCGTTTTGACGCGAGGAAAAGCGAGACGATCACGACGAGGAGTCCTGTCACGAGTGGCCAAATGAGATTCACTTCTGTGAGGAGGACCTGACTCGATAACGGACCGAGCATCCAAGGCATCCAATCGAGGTCGATCCAACCAATCACGAGCGATATGATGAAGTGAAGACCGAGCGTCAAGACGACTGCGACGACACCACTTTCAAGAATCGCTGCGATGAAAAAGAAAATCGATAACTGAACAATGAAATGACAGATGAGGAGTGTGGTCGATATGAGAAAATCCAACCAGTCAAATGAATCAAATAAGATGATTGTATAGTATGCGGCTGCCGTTTGTGCGAGCAAAATACCACCGACGGTCAATAAGGCATAATGCGCCCATTTACTGATGACGATGCGTGACGTCGGGATTTGTAACGACTTGAGCCAGGCGAGTGTCCCGTTCGTCCGTTCATGGCTAAACGTATGCATCGCCGACAACAAGACGACGAGGAGCCCGATTTGACGAAGTTGTTCGCTGACGGAAATCAACACTTCTTCCGGAGTCGGTGTCGGAATATCTATGACGGCACCGTCCGGTAAGTTCCCGCCAGAAGCGAGGATATCGGGTAAGAAGTAAAGCGTGAGCGGCTGCATCGAAGCGAGAAGCATGAGGGCGATTGGAATCCAAATGAGTCGTTTGTTCGCCCATGACTCCCGCCATTCTTGTTTGAAGATTGCCGTGCGCATCAGGCATTCACCTCCAAAAACAAAGACTCGAGTGACGGATGCCCGACGTGTAGGGATTGAACAGTGACGTTCAGTTCCAGTACACGATGTAAAATCGCCCGTTCGGCGACGTCTCGGTCCGTCGATTCAAACGTCCACGTCGAACCCGTTCTCGTCGCGCGACGTACACCTGCTAACGTGCTCCAATCCGCTTCGCTCGTCGGATCATCGAAGAGACGCAATTCAATCGTCGATTTCGAACCGAGCAAGTCTGTCACCGTTCCTTCCATCAGTAATTTTCCTTTTCGAAGCAAGAGCACCCAGTCGCTCGCTTCTTCAGCATCCGGGAGGACGTGTGTCGAATAGAGAATCATTCGCTCTCGTTTCAAGTCGCTCAATAAGTCGAGCACTTCTCGTCGTCCACGTGGGTCTAAAGCTGAGACGGGTTCGTCGAGTAACAGCAATTCGGGGTCATGGACGAGCGCCTGGGCGATGCCGAGACGCTGACGCATTCCACCGGATAGGTTCGAGGCCGGACGATCGACCGGTTCAAGCCCGACACGCTTTAGCAGACTGACTGGGTCGATGTGTTTCGTCCCTGTCAATTCGGCGGCGTATCGAATCGTCTCGACAGGAGTGAGAGACGGATAGAGGGCAGGGCGTTGCGGCAAATAGCCAATTCGGATGTGGTCGTGTCCGCTCATCTTTCCGCTCGTCGGTTCCGTGACTCGGGCGAGCAAGTTCAACAACGTTGTCTTCCCGGCTCCATTTTCTCCGAGTAACGAGGTACATCCTGGCCGCAATTCAAAGCTGACATCGTCGAGTGCCGTGAAGGACCCAAATCGTTTGGTTAACTGTGTGACGTTCATCGCGGCGTCCGCCCCCATAAGAAGTAGATAATAGGACCGAGAATATTGATGAAGACGATGACGAGAAGCCATACCCATTTCGGTCCGTTCGTCATGTCCCGTTTGAACAAGTCGATCAAGGCGACGACGAGTAAAATGAGTTGCAAAATGAGGAGAGGTAATAGGATGAGAAAAAGTGTATTCGGATCATTTGCGATGTCCACCGTGAGACCTCCTTTAGAAAAATAGCCTACCCTTACACATTCTACAAGAATAGGGCGTCACCTGTATGGACACAAAAAATCCCCATCTCACAAAGAGACGGGGAAAGGAGATCATTTGACGATGATGACGGGAGCGAGTGCACGTTTTGCGAGTTTATGACTCACGCTACCGAGAACGAACTCTTGAAATGTGTTCAATCCGCGTGACCCGACGACGACATATTCGTATGGCTCATGGTTCGCATATTTGACGAGTTCGACGTCTGGCTCACCACGGAGTTCGATATACTCGTAAGGGATGCCTTCTGCTTCCGTCAAATCGAACAACGGTTTCAGCATCTGTTTTCGTTTCGTTTCCAAGTCAATTTTGCCCGTTGAGTTGAGGGCCGCTTCTTTTGACTCTTTCGCACTGATGACATGCACGATGTCAATTGACGCATTCGAAGCCTTTGCGAGTTGAATCGCCTTTTCAAGCGCACGTTTCGAGTGGGCAGAACCGTCTGCCGCTAAAAATACCTTTCCCATGAAAACTCCTCCTCTTTCGCACGTTCTATATTTAGTATAGGTGATTTGGTGAAGCGGGGAAACGATGAATCAATGTCCCGCGTTCGCATCTTGTTGCTTCAAGTGAAGTGCGAGCGTGTTGAGCAGTTTTTCAGAGTCTTTGTTCAAGTTGAGAAGTTCAGGTTCAATCCCGACTTCACGGTATTTGAAGACGACCTTATCGATGGCGCCGATTGCCGAGTCATCCCATAGATGCGTATTCGCAAAGTCGATGGTAACGTGTTGGACACCCGTATCTACGTCTTCGGTCACGTCGAACTGGTTGACGAATTCAGATGTGGAAGCGAAGAATAATTGCCCGTTGACCGTATAGTCCGCGCGATGTGACGTGACTTGGCGATCGAGGTCGATTTTTGAAATTTTGGCAGCGAATAAAATCGCGGCCGTCAAAATCCCGCCGAGCACACCGAGTGACAGGTCATGCGTGAAGACAGTGACGATGACCGTGACGAGCATGACGACTGTGTCTGATTTTTGAGCGGTACGCATCGCTTTGAGCGAGCCCCAGTCAAACGTCGCATACGATACGAAGAACATGACCCCGACGAGTGCACCAACTGGGATGAGCATGAGCACATCGCTGATCGTCATGATCATGATGAAGAGAGCGAGTCCGGCCGTGAACGTCGAGAGACGACCTCGTGCACCGGATGAGACGTTGATGACCGATTGTCCGATCATCGCACATCCTGGCATCCCACCGAAGAACCCAGCGATGATATTCGAGATTCCTTGTCCACGAGATTCACGGTTCTTGTTTGAGTCCGTCCCAGTCATATCGTCGACGATTTGAGCCGTCAAGAGCGATTCAATCAAGCCGACGAAGGCAAGCGAGATCGAGTATGGCAAGATGATCATGAGCGTATCGAGCGTGAACGGCACATCCGGGAACAAGAAGTCCGGAAGTGTCGCCGAAATCGTCCCCATATCCCCGATGTTTTTCGTGTCGAGACCGAGCGTGATCGCAAGGATCGTCATGACGACGATGGCGACGAGCGGTGCGGGAATTGCTTTTGTGACACGTGGGAATAAGAAGATGATAGCAAGTGACGCGGCGACAATCGCCCAGATGATCCAGCTCTCACCTTCAAAGTTTGATAACTGTGCCTGGAAAATCAAAATCGCAAGCGCGTTGACGAATCCGACCATGACGGCGCGTGGGATGAATTTCATCAAGCGGGCGATTCCGAGATAGCCGAGGACGATTTGAATGATCCCCGTTAAAATACCGGCAGCCAGTAAATACTGAAGACCGTGGTCAGCGACGAGTGAAACGACGACGAGCGCCATCGCTCCGGTCGCAGCGGAAATCATCGCTGGACGACCTCCGGCAAATGAGATGACCATGGCGATGATGAATGAGGCATAGAGCCCGACCATCGGGTTGACTCCCGCGATGAGGGAGAAGGCGATGGCTTCCGGGATGAGCGCCAAGGCGACGACGATCCCAGCCAAAATGTCGGCACGGATATTTCCGAACCATTCGTGTTTCAACGTATTCATTTTTTCCAAAAGAACACACCTTTCCTTAATAAAGTGATTTGATCTTCGAGTCTCACGAAAATCAAAATGATACAATCCGTTCATTTTCAACGTGTTTCATCATACCGAATTCAAGACAAAATGACAATTGCTTCGTTTGAAAAACTATGGTAATTTCATAACGTGAAGGTTATATAACGAAAATGTTATACGAGAGGTGAGGAGTCAACATGTATACCGTAGAAGAATTGAGCAAAGTGCTCAAAGTGCTCGGGGACCCGACCCGGCTGACGATGTTGAAACAGATGGAAGCCGGAGAACAGTGTGCCTGTAGTTTCGTCGATTGTTTCGATATCTCACAGCCGGCCATCAGCCGCCATCTGAAGATGCTGCGCCAGGCGGGACTCTTACTCGAACGTCGAGACAAGCAGTGGATTCATTATCGGTTAAATGAGACGAGTCCATTTTATCCGCTCGTCACCGATTTGTTATCGAAGCTAGAGACAACTGAACCGAATTGTGATTGTGAGCCGAATTGTGCCATTTGAGGAGAGGTTAAAATGAAACTTGAAGTATTTGAACCAGCCATGTGTTGTCCGACGGGATTATGCGGACCGTCCATCGACCCGGAACTGACGCGGGTGGCGACGATTCATTACGTGTTACAGCAACGAGGGTTTGACGTGTCACGCTATAACCTTGCGTCGGAACCGAACCGATTTGTTCAGAATACGATCGTTCAAGCTGAAATCATGAACGGGCTCGATGTTCTCCCGATGACGCTCGTCAACGGGAAGGTTGTGAAGCGAGGCGCTTATTTGACGAATGAAGAGATGGCGGAGTTGACAGGATTACCCATTGCCGCATTCGCGAAACAAGACGGAGAAAAACCGAAAGTTCGAATCTCACTCAAAAAATAAGGAGTTGCTCACAGTGAAACCATTTGATTTTCAGGCGATGGACCCGACCCGTTATGTGTTTTTAACCGGGAAAGGTGGGGTCGGGAAGACGTCGACGGCATCGAATCTCGCCTTGACGCTCGCCAATCGTGGGAAACACATTTTACTCGTCTCGACCGACCCGGCGAGTAATTTGCAAGACGTCTTTGAGATGGAACTTGATGAGACACCGCGACTCGTCACAGGGACGACGCTCGAAATCGCCAACTTTGACCCGGAACAGGCGGCAAAACAGTATATGGAACGTATGGTCGGTCCGTATCGTGGCGTGTTACCAGACGTAGCCATCCAGTCGATGGAAGAGCAATTGTCTGGCGCCTGTACGGTTGAGATTGCGGCATTCGATCAGTTCACAGAGCTGTTGACGTCAAAAGTGGCACGGGAACGATATGACCATGTCATCTTCGATACGGCACCGACCGGGCATACGTTGCGACTACTGACGTTACCGAGCGCGTGGGATGAGTTTTTAGAGACGAATACGACCGGGGCGTCTTGCCTCGGTCCACTTGCGGGTCTCACGGATAAGCAAGTGCAGTATAAACAAGCCGTCGAGACGCTCACTGACGCCAATGAAACGACGTTACTGCTCGTCGCGCGTCCTGAGAAGTCGACACTCGTCGAAGCGGCGCGTGCTGCGACCGAGCTTCGCGCAATCGGCATCGAGCGCATGCAACTCGTCATCAACGGTGTCGTCGAGTCAAGTGAAGGGACAGACCGCTATACGAAACGATTTATCGAGCGACAACAGCAAGCGCTTGACGATCTCCCGGATGGTGTCGTCGACCTCGAGACGTTCACGCTCCCGTATGCGTACGAAAACCTCGTCGGGATATCCGCTCTCCAGCGTTTTGTGAGCAGAGAGCCGGTCGCCATTTCGGATGCACGTTATGACACGAGTCGTTACGAGTCCGTCGACCAACTCGTCGACGAACTGGAAGCGGACGGTCCGAGTGTGATTATGACGATGGGGAAAGGTGGTGTCGGGAAGACGACACTCGCCTCGCTCCTTGCCGTCGCACTCCATGAACGAGGGCATGCTGTCCATTTGACGACCACAGACCCGGCCGCGCACGTTGCTCTGACGATTGGAGCAGATGTTTCAGAGACGTTCACCGTCGATGCGATCGACCCGAAAGCCGAGATTGAGAAGTATCGGACGGATGTGTTCCGAGAAGCAGGGGACCTAAACGAGGAGCAACGGATGATGATCGAGGAGGACTTGCGCTCACCGTGCACCGAAGAGATCGCTGTCTTCCGTGCCTTCGCCGATCAAGTGGCGAAAGCGAAAGACCGCTTCGTCGTCATCGATACGGCACCTACAGGTCATACGCTCCTCCTATTAGATGCGACGGAGAGCTATCACCGCGAACTCGAACGGTCGACCGGCGTCGTCCCGGAAGCGGTCCGAACGTTACTACCGAAACTGCGTGACCCGAAACAAACGCACGTCATCATCACGACACTCCCAGAAGCGACGCCGGTGTATGAAGCAGAACGACTCACAGCTGACTTGCAGCGCGCAGAGATTCAACCATTCGCCTGGGTCGTCAACCAATCGTTCACGCCACTCGATGTCACGAGCAAACTATTGGTTGCGAAAGTCGCAAGTGAGACAACCTGGCTCGAACGTGTGAGCAACAATCCGCGTCCGACGATTCTCTCATGGCAAGAACAACTGCCTGTCGGATATTCGGCGTTATCTCAATTAATAAAGGAGGAAGTAAGATGAACATCACAAACGAAGCAATCGACTTTTTACAAACCGCGCTAGAAGAGGAAGAGACAAAATCGGTCCGCATCATCACAGAGGCGGGCTGCTGTGGACCGACGCTCGGTCTAGCCGTGGCTACACCAGAAGAGACAGACGAGGTGAAGCAATTCGGTGCGCTCACGTTTGCCGTTGCGAAGGAAGCTGAAGTATTGGCAGAAAACGTCACGCTCGACGTCGAGTCGACAGAAGACGGCATCACACTCGTGTTGCACGGTTTACAACCATCTTGCTAAAAAAATAATTAAATAGAGATTATTGGAGGAACTCATTGTGCAGTGGATTGCTAGTTTAATTTTTCTCGTGACGCTCTTTCTCATCATCAAGCAACCGAAAGGCCTCGGCATCGGTTACTCGGCGATGGGGATGGCTGTCATCGCGCTCATCTCGGGCGTCGTCAATTTGGATGACGTCGGAACGGTATGGGGCATCATCTGGAATGCGACATTTACGTTCATCGCCGTCATCATCATTTCCCTCATTTTAGATGAGATTGGATTTTTTGAATGGGCCGCCTTACATATGGCACGAATCGCCAAAGGTGGCGGGGTGAAGTTGTTCGTCTATATCACCCTACTCGGCGCGCTCGTCGCGGCACTGTTTGCGAACGATGGGGCAGCGCTCATCTTGACCCCAATCGTCTTGGCGATGGTACGGGCACTCAAGCTTCCGGACGCGGTCGTGTTGGCGTACGTCATGGCATCCGGCTTTATCGCCGATACGGCAAGTCTTCCGTTTATCGTGTCGAACCTCGTCAACATCGTCTCAGCCGATTTCTTTGGCATCGGGTTTGCGGAATATGCGGCACGGATGGTATTCGTCAACGTGTTCGCGGTCGCGGGCAGCTTGCTTGTGTTGTATCTCTATTTCAAAAAAGATATCCCGAAACAATATGACGCCTCTCAGTTGGCTGAACCGGCATCGGTCATCAAAGACCATACGATGTTCCGCTTATCGTGGGTCGTGCTCGCCTTGTTGGTCATCGGTTACTTCACGAGTGACTTGCTCGGAATCCCGGTCTCACTCGTCGCCGGGGTGATCGCCTTATTTTTCTTAGTGATGGCGAATCGATCATCTGCGGTGAAAACGACTCAAGTCGTCAAAGGGGCACCGTGGGCAATCGTCTTCTTTTCACTCGGGATGTATATCGTTGTGTACGGATTACAAAACGCGGGGCTCACACAAGTGCTCGCCAACTTCATTGACTGGTTCGCAGTGAACGCATTCAGTGCGACGTTCGGAATGGGCTTTTTGGCAGCCATTCTATCTTCTGTCATGAATAACATGCCGACCGTCATGATAGATGCGCTCGCCATCGACTTGACGAATACGACCGGTCAGATTCGGGAAGCATTAATCTATGCGAACGTTATCGGATCCGACCTTGGACCAAAGATTACGCCAATCGGGTCGCTTGCGACGCTCCTTTGGCTCCACGTGCTCCGCACGAAAGGTCTAAAAATCGGCTGGGGTGAATATTTCAAAGTCGGGATCATCTTGACGATTCCGACACTAGCCATCACGTTGTTCGGCCTCTATATCAGCTTATTACTTTATTAAGGAGTGGGTTATATGAAACTAGTCATCATTGGATCCGTTGCTGCCGGGACATCGGTCGCGGCGAAAGCGCGTCGTAATAACGAAGAGGCACAAATCACGATTTACGATCGCGACTACGACATCTCGTATTCAGGTTGCGGGATTCCGTATTACGTTGGTGGAGAAGTAGAATCACGTGACGATTTGACACCACGTGACGCAGCCTTCTTCAAAAAGCGTTACAACATCGACGTGATGACACGTCATAACGTGACGTCAGTAGACAAGGACGCGAAGACAGTGACAGTGGAAAACTTAGAGACGGGTGACACGTTCACGGACTCGTATGATGTCCTCGTCCTCGCGACAGGGGCGACGAGCATCATACCACCGATTCCAGGTGTGAAGTCGGATAACGTTTTCCCGATTCGAAATATTCAACACGCAGAAGCGACACGTTCGTTCGTCGATTCGACGAACCCGAAACATGCGACAATCATCGGTGCCGGCTTCATCGGTCTGGAGATGGCCGAACAGTTGAAACTACGTGGTGTGGACGTGACCATCATCGAGCGTGTGCCGCAAGTGATGCCACCACTCGACAAGGACATGGCGTGCCGAGTCGAAGAACATCTCGAGAAGAACGGGATCGAGCTCATGCTCGGTGAGACGGTGACGGAACTTGTCGGTGATGGACATGTGGAACGTGTCGTCACAGAGAGCGGCAAGACAATCGAGACCGACCTCGTCATCTTATCGGTCGGGGTCCGTCCGAACGTCGAACTTGCCATGAACATGGGAGTTGAACTAGGTGAGACGGGTGCGATTGCCGTCAATGAACGCATGGAGACGAATATCCCGGACGTCTATGCGGCTGGAGACGTCGCGGAGAGCTTCTCGATTGTGACCGGAAAACCGATTTGGCGCCCGCTCGGTTCGACAGCGAACAAGATGGGACGGACCGCTGGGGACGTCATCACGGGCGGCCATCTCGAACATCGCGGTATCCTCGGAACGGGTATCTTCAAAGTGTTCGGACTTGCCGTGGCGCAAACGGGTCTCTCCGAGAAGGAAGCACGCGAACTCGGTTATGACATCGAGGTGCTTCATAATACGAAACCGGACAAGCCTGCCTACATGGGTGGGAAGGACATGACAATCAAAGCGGTCGCGGACCGTGCGACACGTCAATTGCTCGGCGTCCAAATCGTCGGATTCGAAGGAGTCGACAAACGGATCGACGTCTTCGTCACGGCCATAACGCTGAAGGCGAAAGTGGACGACTTGTTCCACCTCGATCTTGCATACGCACCGCCGTTCTCGACGACGAAAGACCCGGTCATGTATACGGGGATGGTCTTGTCGAACAGTATCGACAAGGCGGCACGACTCATCACACCGGCTGAGCTTCAGACACGAATCGATGCAGGGGAAGACATGCAAATCATCGATACACGGAAAGCGGCGCAGTTCGAGAAGGCATGCGTCGATTGTGCGGTCAATGTCCCACTCGGTAACCTTCGCGAAGCGGCGAAAGATATGGACAAGAACAAGCCGACCGTCGTCTACTGTAACGGCGGGGTGACGGGGAACGCGGCGCAGAACGTGCTTCGTAACCTCGGGTTCACCGACGTGTACAACTTGTCAGGTGGTAATAAAAACTATCAGTTATTTAAAAAGTACGGGAACTAATCAAAACGACGTCCATTGCGGACGTCGTTTTTTGATATGCTGAAACGTGAGGTGAGTCGTATGAATTATAAGATGTTACATGAAAAGTTTGAGCGACGGAAACAGTGGCTCATTTTTGATAAGGAAGAAGTCGTTCGGCGCGTAATGGTGCGCTATAAAGCGAGGGTCATCCCGAAGACGGACATCATGGACTTGGTGAACGACGATCAACTGTCGTATGAACATATCTTTTGTTGTTTGACGATTGATGACCCTTGTGTCCTTGAGAAAATCTTCACGGCGAAAGAGAGAAAAGACCATCAATGGGAAATTGACGATAACGCGAGACGTGGGATGGTATACAAGCACAAAGACGAGGCACATCGACGTTACAATCAGTTGATCATCGATGAACAAGAAGGTCGCCGACTCGAGATCATCTTCGAGAGCAAGGATGGAAAGTACGTGACCGGTTTTTTGACGAGGTATATGTCTGAGCAAGTCGGATCCTATATATTTGCACATGTCGGAGGTGCCAAGTTTACGGGTCTCGTACCACGTTCGCTTTTGCCAGCCGATTTGACAGATGAAGAAATCAAGATGAGCTATCGGTGGTATTTGGAGTCACTCGAGGAATGGAATAAACTTTGACGGATTCCGCGATGATGAGCGGCATTCGTCTTTTTTAGTTCATTGTCCTTAGACAATTTGCAAGCGAATGATGCCAATTGACCTTTTTCTAAAATAACATTGCTTCGTTAAAGGAAACCGTTTACAATTTTTGTGTAAGCGTTTTCTCAAAATAGTGCTACAAGGAGGGACCCTCATGGTCAAAAAACAATGGAAACCCGTATGGGCAGTTGTGCTAACGTTTGCACTGATTCTGTCAATGTTTCCGATGCCGACGTCCGCTTTGGATAAAGGAAAATCGACACTCGTCGTCGTCCATTATCAAGAGGCGCCGGATAACGAAAAGGATTGGAACTTATGGCTTTGGGCGAACGGCCCAGATTACTTCCCGAATAAAGGCTTCACATTCAATGGGGAAGATGCATTTGGAAAGGTGGCGGCTTACGAATTCCCGGTCGACTCACCTGAAAAGATTGGTCTCATCGTCCGAACGGACAACTGGGACAAGGATAAAGGGTCAGAAAATGACCGCTTCATCACGAGTGACATGATTCAAGACGGTGTCGCAGAAGTGTGGATCAAATCAGGTGATCCAAAGATTTATACGTCGAATCCAGACGGAGAGACGGCATCAACGGAAATCGATATGAAAGTCCACTATTTCCGTTACGACAATACATACACGGACTGGGGCCTATGGGCTTGGCCAGACGGTGGGGACGGTCAGAGCATCGCGTTTGACGAGACTGATGCATTCGGTGGCGTGGCGAACGTCAAGCTCGCCAACCCAGAGTCGAAAAAACTGATGGGCTTGATCACGAAAAAAGGAGAATGGACGGAGAAAGATGGGGAAGACCGCTTCGTTCTCGGTACAGCAAACGAGATTTGGCTCGTTGAAGGAGATTCGACAATCTACTATTCAGAGCCTGAAATCGATCGCTCACCGAAACTCGTCTCATTCTCGGCGGACACGTTCCGTCAAGCAACGCTCACGACGAACCGCGTCATTACGGATGCGTTCATCGATGAAGTGACGGTAGATGGTGCTACTGTCGCTGCCATCACAAAGGCTGGTGACAAGTCAGTCACGATTGAATTCAGTGAAGACATCGATTTAGCGAAGGTCATCAAAGCCTCACATCCTGAGTTTGGTGAACAGACGCTTCAAGCAGGAAAAGTACTCCGTTCGAAAGAGTTTGATGCGAAGTATGCTTATAACGGCAAACTCGGCATCACGTATCAAAAATCAAAAACACAATTTGTTCTTTGGGCACCGACCGCTCAACAGGTCGAGCTCGAGCTATGGAACATGCCGAAAGACCGACCAGCGAACGACAAAGACTTGAAAAAAGTCATCCAGATGAAACGCGGCGAGCGTGGCACGTGGGTGGCTGAAGTACGCGGCGACCTCGACGGTGTTGGGTATACGTATCAAGTGACACATGCGACAGGAAAAGTTCGTGCAGTCGATCCGTATGCGACAGCTGTCGGTGTGAACGGTGATCAAGGGGTCATCGTCGACTTAAAAGAAACCGATCCAAAACGTTGGAACTCGATGAAACCGAAGTTGAAAAACTCGACGGACGCTATCATCTATGAGACACACGTTCGTGATTTCTCGATCTTCGACGTGAAGACGGACACATATGACTCTGGTATCCAAAACAAAGGGAAATATCTCGGTGTCATCGAGCCGGGAACGCGTCTCCTCGTTGATGGGAAGAAAACGGCGACGAAGACCGGTCTCGATCACGTCAAAGACCTCGGTGTGACACACGTTCAGTTCATCCCGGTCTATGACTTCAACACGGCCTCGGTCGACGAAACGAATCCGATGGCGACATATAACTGGGGCTATGACCCGAAAAACTACAATGCACCAGAAGGGTCGTATTCGACGAATCCTTATGATGCAAAAGTACGAATCACAGAAATGAAACAAATGATTCAAGGTTTACATGACAACAACTTGCGTGCGGTCATGGACGTTGTTTACAACCACATGTTCGATGCACAGGCCTCAAACCTTCACAAAATCGTACCGGGTTACTACTACCGTTACACGGCAGGTGGCGACTTCGCGAACGGAACGGGTGTCGGAAACGACACGGCTTCTGAGCGCGCGATGATGCAGAAACTCATCGTCGATTCAGTCGTCTATTGGGCAAAAGAATACCATTGGGACGGCTTCCGCTTCGACTTGATGGGGATTCATGATGTCGATACGATGAACAAAGTCCGTGCGGAACTGAACAAAGTGGACAAATCGATTCTCGTCTTCGGAGAAGGCTGGGATCTCGGTACGCCACTTGATGCGGAACTGAAGGCGAACCAAAAGAACGCCTACAACATGCCAGGTGTTGCTCACTTCAATGACAACATTCGCGATGGATTGAAAGGAAGCGTCTTCTACGATGAAGACAATGGCTTCATCAATGGAAAAGAAGGCATGGAGAATCGCGTGAAGACAGGAATCGTCGGTGAAATCACGTACAACGACACCATCAAAGGCTTCACGAAAGAACCGACGCAAGCGATTACGTATGTCGAAGCGCACGATAACCATACGCTTTGGGACAAGTTGGAGTTGACGAATCCTGACGCCTCTGAAGAAGTGCGTACAGACATGCACCGCCTCGCTTCGAGCATTCTCTTGACGAGCCAAGGAACGACATTCCTTCACGCTGGACAGGAATTCATGCGTACGAAAGAAGGCGATCACAACTCGTACAAATCGCCAGACTCCATCAACCAGCTTGACTGGAAACGGGCAGCCGACCGTAAAGCGGACGTCCAATACATGAAAGGTTTGATTGAGATGCGGAAAGCAAACCCTGGTCTCCGCATGACGAAAGCGACTGACGTGAAGCGCTTCTTGAAATTCTACAAGTCTGAGGCGAACGTCATCACGTACTTGATCGATGAAGATGCACCAGGTCAAAAGAACGACTTGTACATCACACATAACGCGAACCCGAACGCTGTATCCGTGAAACTTCCAAAAGGAACGTGGAACGTGATTGTCGATGGGGATCGCGCTGGAACGAAGACGATTAAGCGCATGACTGGCAGAGTCACAGTCCCTGCATACCATACGTTTGTCCTTGAACGTCACTAATTCATTGACCCCACTTGCAAACAAGTGGGGTTTTCTTATGGCATGATTATGGGTATTTGGTAATTAATGTTTAAAAAACTAGTCTTTTTGTATGAACACGAGAGTTTACGTTTGGAATTTCCATCTCTTTCGAAAGGAGAGATTGTATGGCAATTTTCAAGAAGTGGATTCATCGCGTCAACGGAGACGACAAAGATATACTTTCGAAAGGGAAAGTGCCCGCATTTCATGTGGACTCCCTATTAATCGAACAATATCCTGATGCCATCTACGTACTCGATACAAATGGTCATTTAATTGATTCAAACGAAAAGATGGGACTTTTATTTGACGATCTCACCATTTCCCCGACAGAGTCAGAAGAGTTCGCGTCTTATCACGCAAGGGCGTTAGTCGGAGAAACGGTTCATTTTGAACTAGTCAAAACATATGAGGGGCAAAAACGTAAACTCGCGGTCACGTGTACCCCACTTTATAAAGACCAACTCATTCAAGGTGTTTATGGGATTGTAAAAGACATGAGCGCGGAATGGGAGACGCAAAACCGCTATGCGATTATGAAAGTAGGGCGTGAATTGCTTGAACAAGTGCCGGGTCTCATGATCATCGAAGCACATGTGAAAGACGGCACGTTTTCATTCTCCTCCCAAGTATCATCGTTCCTTGGCCTTTCAAAACGCCGATTGAACGACATGACACTGAACGACATTCGCGAAACGGTTCATCCTGATGACTGGGAAGAACTGACACAAGCGATTCAAACATTGCGAACAGCCGGGGAAGGGGCAGACTTTGCGATAGAGATTCGCCTTCGACATCAGGTCACACGTAAAGAGTTACCTGTTACGATACGAGGTGCGTTGTCTCTCGAACGGAACGTGTTCACGTACGTTATTTTTTCGACGAAAGACCAGCAACGCATCGAGCATGAATTGACCGATAAAGAAGAACTGTTGCGTCGCGTATGTGAGGCTTCAGACACGGCGATTTGTGACTATAGTTATGATACGAGCCAAATAGAGTTTGCGGCAGGACAGTTTCAAGCCATCTTCGGTTATACGGTGAAACAGTTCAATGCCCATCCGGATTATTGGAAAGTCGTCATCAATCAGGAAGATTTGGAAAAGGTCAATCTGGCGAATGAACAGACGCGTCATATGACCCCGGTCCACCTTGAATATCGGATTTTTGTCGGTAAGAAGCAGAAATGGATTCAAGAATTCCGTCACCATCTATACGATGAGACGGGGCGCGTGCGAGGGTTTCAGGCGTTAATCCGGGACATGACCGAAGTGAGGGAGCATGAAGCAGAGGTGCTTCGATTGATCGAATTCGACCCGATGACGAATCTTCCGAACCGCGAAACGATGTTCCAGTCCGTCACACGATTGATTCAGACGGACCTCGCATTCGTCTTATTCACGGTGACGTTCAATCGAATCGGTGACATCAATCGAGCTTTCGGTTATGAGTACGGCGATGAATGGCGAATTCAAACGGCGCATCGGTTGCTCGAAAGTGTACCGGACGAAGCGGTCGTCGGTCATTTAGATGGAGATACGTATCTCGTCATCATGCCTGGTCATCACGAAGATGAACAGTTGTTCCAAATCGGGAAGCGACTCACGACATTATCCGATTACTGTTTTCAACTTGAACCGTATTCCGTATATCCGAATATGCAAGTCGGAGTCAGCCGTTATCCGAATGATGCGGATGACGAAACGACGCTCATTCGCCGGAGTTATATGGCGATGGGACGAGCTGGGAAGTCGGGAGCGGCCCCTGTCTCTTTGTATGCCTCGCATATGAACCTTGATGAATTGAAGCGATTCGAATTGTTACGTGACTTGCCGAACGCCATTGACCGGAATGAATTTTATCTCTTATATCAACCGAAAGTGAATGCGTGGACCGGAGAGATCACGGGAGCGGAGGCGCTGATGCGTTGGGATCATCCGACATGGGGTGTCGTGTCTCCGCTTGACTTCATCCCACTCGCCGAAGAGAGCAACCTGTTCATTCGATTGACGGACTATTTGATTGAGGAAGTGTTTCGGTACTTGGCGACGTTACGGAGTAAAGTCCCAATCTCGTTGAACGTTTCCCCGAAATACTTGTATCACGAACAGTTGTTGCATACATTCGAAGCGGCGAGCCGGCGACATGATGTCCCGTTACATTGGCTTGAAATCGAAGTGGCCGAGACGTCAAAACTAGATGAAACACACCATATCATGAACGTCTTTTCTTCGTTGAAAGCGCTTGGGATTCAACTTGCCCTCGACGACTTCGGAAAAGGATATTCGTCACTAGCCTATTTGCAACAGTTCCAGGTGAATACGATTAAAATCGACCGAATATTTGGTCACGGCGTATCGGAAAACAAGCAAGCCCGCGCCATCATTCATAGCCTTGTCGTCTTGGCAAAAGAATTCGATCTCGCAGTCGTCGTAGAAGGGATCGAACAGATGGAAGATTTATTGCTGTTGCGTCAGCTCGGTTGCAAGACGATTCAAGGGTATCTGTTCAGTCCTCCTGTCCGCGGCGATGCTTTCGAGAAGATGATGCATACCGGAAAACTGATTGCCGACCCGCTCGATAATCATGAAATGGCGACAACTCGTTATATTCAAGCGGGAATCACGATTACGACGATTCGACAACAACCGGTATCGGTCGGACTATCCTCAATCGTCTTGACATCACGTTCGGACCAGCACCTTCATTTTTATGCCGCGCTTCGTCTTCCGCTAGAAGGAGAGGTCGAGTTTATTATTCGCTTTACGGTTGGAGCGGATTTACCTGTTCGTTTACATCGGATGACAGAAGTGACCAATGGGCTATATCAATACACTGCCGAATACGAATCGAGTCCGGGGGTGGAAGCGCAGCTCACTTCTCTTGAGACAAAAGTGACCGGAGACGAATCCATCTCCGATTATTTGCAACTCGTACATCAGGTAGAGGGAATATGAGCGTTCGACCTGTCGTAGGCGAGGATGGATAGTTGAAAGGAAGGTCTCCTTTTCTCTAAGATGGAGAAGAGAGAAAAAATGAGGAGACTTAAGATATGAATGTGTATGAACAAGCGAGCGAGTGGATGCGACAACGGCAAGACGTCCCTTCTGAACGCCTGCAGCAAATCGAACAAGAAATTGAGCGCACCGGTACCTATACGTTGACGACAGAGGAGTTGTGTGAGGGTGCGAAAGTGGCGTGGCGGAACTCGAACCGTTGCATCGGACGATTGTTTTGGCAGACGCTTCATGTGATCGATGCTCGAGACGCCACAACATTTGATGATGTCTACGCGCGGCTTGTCAATCATCTTCATTTCGCGACGAACGGTGGGAAGATCCGCTCGACGATGACGGTCCTTCCGAACGAGTTCAAACTGTTGAATACGCAGCTCATTCGGTATGCCGGATATGAGACGCAAGACGGGATCATCGGGGATCCGATGTCGGTGACGATGACGAAACGGGCTGAACAACTCGGTTGGGTCGGTGCAGGCACGCCGTTTGACGTCCTGCCGCTCATGATTACGGACGGTCAGGATGTTCGTCTTTATGAATTACCGAGTGACGCTGTGCTCGAAGTGGATATCGTGCATGAGGAGTATGACTTGTTTGACGGGCGCACCATCAAATGGCACGCCGTCCCGGCCATCGCCGACATGGAGCTTGAAATCGGCGGTCTCCGTTTTACATCCGTGCCGTTCAACGGCTGGTATATGGAGACGGAAATCGGTGCCCGTAACTTGGCAGACACCGACCGTTATGACTTATTGCCACTTGTCGGCCGTTCACTCGGGCTCGACACGTCGAAAGAACGCTCCCTTTGGCGGGACCGTGCCCTCGTTGAATTGAATATCGCTGTCCTTCAGTCGTTCGAACGGGCAGGTGTCACCATCGTTGACCACCATACCGCCGCAAAACAGTTCAAACGATTCGAAAAGAATGAACGGGAAGCGGGGCGTGACGTCACCGGGCAGTGGAGCTGGCTCATCCCACCCCTATCGCCTGCGACGACGCACGTCTTCCATGAACATTATGACAATATCATCAAGACGCCGAACTTGTTCGCACGAAGCGGATGTCCGTTCTCGGGGTTTCGTCAGCCGGTAAAAGAGGAAATAAAAGGCTAGAACCGAGAGAAAGGATGATTGCTGTGGCAGTCCCACTTTGGAAACGAGCCGTCGCCGGTCAAATCGACCAAGTCGTCTTTCAGACGCCGGCCAAATTGATTGAGAAGGCAATCCGCAAAAAGGTATGGCCAGACAAGGAAGTGAAGCGGTATTACTTACCGACCGTTGTGACGATGGCTGGAGAGGTTTACTGTATGCTGTACCAAAACGGTCAGACACTTGGTGATCGAGTCGTTGGAATAAAAGTCGTGAGTGCGGACGGACGCCCGCTCTCTCTTGAACAGGTCATCAAACGGACACTTTATAAGGACGTCGTCTATCCGGCGACGCTCGGGATTCCGCTCATTCGAGCGCTCCAACAGATGAAGTCGAACAAAGACCTCGAGTTGCCGCATGACGAATTCGCCCATACAAAATTGATTTCGACGAAGTGAAGAGAAGCAGGGCGACCGCATGTCGCTCTGTTTTTGTGTCTCGTTCGGACGAGTAGGAATAGGGGCAGAAAATAAGGTATAATGGGATTGGACAAAAATGAACGACCATTGGAGGCTTTTTAGTTATGACAAAAATCGCATGGATTACCGACAGCATGGCCAACTTCTCACAAGAAGAGGCGGCGCGTCTCGGTGTGGATATCGTCCCGATTCAATTGATTGTTGATGGCAACGGTTATAGTGAAACAAATCTCTCGCTTGAAGACTTGCACCGGTATATGATTGACCAAAAGAAAGAAGCGAAGACGTCACAACCGATTTTCGGAGATTTCATCGGCCGCTACGAGCGCTTGAAAGAAGAAGGATATGACTGCGCCATCGCCGTCCACTGTTCGAACGGATTGAGCAGCACGGCCAAAAACTCAAAAGCAGCGGCAGAGGCGGCTGACTTTAAAGTGTATACAATCGACTCTCACGCTGCGCTCGAAGCGCAACAAGAGCTCGTTCGAATCGGAAAGGCTGCTGAACAAGAAGGCAAATCCGTCGAAGAGATTGTCGCATTGCTCGAGGCATGGCGTGATAAGAAAAACTTCTTCATGATTATCGGAAACATGGAAACGATGCGCCGCGGTGGCCGTGTTTCTTCGGGTGAGCTGTTCCTTGCGAACATTTTGAACATTAAACCGATCATCACGCTCGATGAGACGGGGAAAGTCATTCCGTTCAAAAAAGCACGCTCGTTGAAGAAAGCCTATGCGGAGATGGTCGGCGAACTCGAACGTCGCCACGTGGAGAACGGTGTAAAAGACAATCGTGTGTTCGTCCAGACGGCACTCGCACCGAAGATGCAAGACGACCTTGTCGCACTTATCGAGTCGAAATTACCGGGTCTTGAAGTGGTACGGACACGATTCTGTCCATCCATCGCGGTACATGCCGGGTTTGAGACGGTCGGTGTCTTGTGGCTCGACGCTTAATGAATAGGAGGAATATAAGATGGAAGCAATGACAACGTTGACTGGATTGAACGAACGGATCGCGAGCACGGAACAACTGCTCGTTTACGTGTCGCATCCAGGATGCAGTGTCTGTCATGCGCTGAAACCTCAAATCGAAGAGATGCTCCATCAATTCCCTGACATCGAGGCGGTCGCAGTGGATTCGGACGAAGTCCCAGAAGTTGCGGGAACCTTCTCCATTTTCACAGTACCGGTCGTCCTCTTTTTCATCAACGGAAAAGAGATGCTACGTCGGGCGCGATTCGTCCCAATCGGGGAATTGACACATCAACTCGAACGCATGCAAGAAATTAGACAAGCCTAATCGAAGCCCATCATCCCACTTGACGGATGATGGGTTTTTTTCGTAGGTGAACGGGTAAAGACCCGCAAACACATAAGGGGTGATTCGATGCGGGGCAAACAATATGTGGGAGAATCGATTGATGTGTATTATGATGTGTCGCTTTGCGTACATGCGGCAGAATGTGTGCGCGGGCTACCGGACGTGTTTGATACGAAACGAAAACCGTGGATTTTACCAGACGGTGCCGAGGCGCCTGATGTCGCGACGGTGATTGAACGTTGTCCAAGCGGTGCGCTCCAATTCGTCCGAAAAGACGGAGGAGATGCGGAGACGCCGGATGTGCCGACATCTGTTAAGCTGAACGACTGGCAACAAATCGAGGTGCGAGGCGACCTTCACATTGAACAAGGGAATGACGTCATTTCGACTTACCGAGCGACACTGTGTGGGTGCGGGCAGTCTGAGAAACGACCGATTTGTGACCATAGTGGCGCATGTAAAGGATGAGAGGATGAGTGAGGATGCATATTCCACTGCATTCAGAATGGCACGACACAAAGTTGACCTTGCATTTGATTTCCCAACTGCTCGGGAAGATCAGACTTCAACTGGCACCGCCAGAACCGCAGTGGGGGCATGTCTCGTTGCCGCTTATGGTGCAAGGATTCACGACAGGATTGTTGTTCGAAGGAGAACGAACGCTACAAATCGACGTGGACCTGTTGACGTCTTGTCTCGTCATCCACGTCGAGGATCAGACGGACGCCATTCCGATTGAATCGGGGAAGACGATCAAGTCTTATCACGATGATTTATTCGCGCGTCTTCGCGAACACGGGATACATGTGAACATCAATCCGAAACCACAAGAGATGTCGTTCACAGGCCAGCTCGATACGGACGAGACACCGCTTGCCTATGACGCGGCGTATGCCCGGAAAGGGTTAAGGTTGTTTCAGCGAGCGGCGCACGAACAACTGACATATTTATCAAAACTGCGATGCCGAAAAATCAAACCGGCCCTCTTTTGGGGGACGTTTGACGTCTCGTCACTCGTCATTTATCCGATTGAACAGCCGTTTCCGGAGAACAAAGTGATTGAGCGTGTCGCCTTTGATGAACAGTTTGTCGAATTCGGATTTTGGCTCGGGGATGATGTGACGGATCGTCCGAGTTATTTCGTGTTGCCGTATCCGTTTTTGTTCAGACCGTTACCGACGGAGACGTTGAAGCCGGAAGCGGCTTATTATGATGCGGAGAAGAGTGAGTTTTTCTTGCCGCTTGATGAGGTGACGGGTCGTCACGTCCAGGACTTCTTGTCCACCTCGTTCGACATCTTGATGCGGGAGATGGACTGGACGACGCGTGATCATTTCTTCATCCCACTAAAATTAGACGGGGAGCGTGCTGAGTGAATGGAGATCAAACAGAAGGAAAATACGTTTTACGTCGGGGACGAGGCGAAGCCATCGGCAGAACTGCACTACGTACCGACGGGACCCGACAAACTGATTGTCGATCATACGTATGTCAGTGATGACCTGCGAGGCCAAGGAATCGGGGAGAAACTTGTGGTCGCTGTCGTCGATCATGCACGGGCAGAAGGGAAGACAATCATCCCGCTTTGTCCGTTCACAAAAAATCAGTTCGATCGTCATCCTGAATACCATGACGTGTTGGCGACATAAAAAAATGGAGTGCCAAATGGCGCTCCATTTTCAGGTTATTCTGCTGCTTGTGGGACGAGGTAAATCAAACCGAACGGGTTATGCAACAAGTTGTCGATTGTCGTCCGTTCGTCTTCACCCATCTCGACCGTGAAGGCACGTCCGTCTTCGAACGCGAAATGGTCACCATCGCCGAACATCGCGCCACCTGAGATGAGATGGAAGTTGAACGAATGAATCACATGGATGGCATCCTCGATATCAAGTGTCATCGGAACAGCCACGTCTGCATGACCGAACGCTTTCATTCCCCATGACATATAGGCGTTCTCTTCTTCCGTGATGGCCGTCAACAGCGAGTAATCGAGCGCGAGGTCTTCTTCTTTCGACTCTTGCCATTCATCTTTCGAGAAAGAGACACCAGCCGACTCGACCATGACGCCAACCCCACCAGCGTTCAAGACGGCATTTGCGGCACGGCGCGCAGCGGCAACGTCTGTCAAATCGTTGACATCGACAATCAAATAGACGACATGCGTATGACGGGCGATTCCTTTTGCGACTTTTGGTGTGAATCCACCCGAACTCGCGTGAATCATCGCCTCGGCGAGAGCCGGGTCTCGTTCGACGACTTCTACAGTAAACGCCTTGCCCGTCTCATCTTCGAGCAACAACAGACCGGCCATCGTGTAGCCTTCACTATGTAAACTAATTTGTTCGTTCACGCCTTCCGCGGAAGACCAGTTCCCTGGAATGGCGAGCATAACTTGTGTACGATTCATGTCAATCATCCTTTTCTGCAAAAGTCAGGCCCCTCCTCGGGAGAGGCCTGGTCTATCTTTTATTATGCCCTATTTTGGCACAAATTATTCTTGATATGTCTTCAATACTTCCTGAAGTGGGATTTGATCAATCTTCCGTCGGCTGATAAACGTGCTCAGGAAGAAGAGGAGAACGACCGCACCGAGCGTATAGACGATATAAATCCACTCGAATTCCAGCGGCAGCACGAGCCCATAATCTTCTGCGAACACGACGATAATGACCCGAAGCGTCAACAAGGCGATTGGAATGCTCAAAAGGGCCGAGACGAGCGCGTAAATGAAGTAACTGTTCAGTATCATCGAGCGGACTTCCCGTTTTTGGTATCCCATGACTTTCAACAAGGAAATGACATAGTAATTCTTCTCGACCGTCAGTGCCGTCAGGACGAATAAGATGCTGAAGGCGATGAGAGATGCCCCGCCGATCAAGACGTTCATCATAAAGTTCATATATTGATTGATGGATTCGGACTGCTCAATCAACCCTTGACGCGACAAGATGGTCGTATAGTCGGAGTCATCTGGGCGCTCCATCGCATAGATGCCATTGAATAAGTCATCCGTCATCCCATCCGAAAGAAGTTCACTTAACGTCGTCCGGGGCAAATAGGCGAAGTCTCCAGAGAATTCATCGGCGATACCCGTGATGGGGTAAGTCAGCGTTTCCTCATTCAGTTCGATATCGATGTCCTGCCCGACCTCGAGTCCGAGTTTTAAGGCAAGGGATGACGATACGATTAGTCCGTCAGGTTCAAGTGTCAGCGTGTCACCCTCTTCGTTGCGTAAAGGGAATAAGGTATTGTCGATATCTAAGCCTTTCAAGGTGATCAGTTTCTCTTCAACAAACGCGAACGGATAAGTGAGGAATGGTTCTTGTCCGTCTTCGATTGGCGGTGAACCGTCTGTATACGCTTCGTATTCATAGACGGCCTCATTCAAACCACCCACGGTCATTCGGTCGACGGCTCCGTTCATCATCAGGGCGAAGACGATGAGGATGGTCGAGAACAAAATACCGAGGAAGAAAATGAGAAAACTGCCTGTACTTTTGACGGCATACAAGTATTTGAACTTCGTCTTGCCGCTCGCTCGCTTCAATAGTCGACTGACGAATCGGCTCAGTCGATTTAAGGAGACGTTGTCTCGCGGTGATAGTAGGGCAAGGGCGCTTTCTCCCATGATTTTATAGATGACTGCGCCTGCAACGAGCGCGAAGAATAGCAATGGTGCAAACACGGCCGTGAGAAAGACGAGCGGACTTTGGGCGATGGTGATGGACGGTAAAAGGTAAAAGTCGAGATACAACTGTTTCAACGGGTCCGCAAAATAAAGACCGAGGAAGTAGCCGATGATGAGCATGAAGAAAGCGAAAATCAAGATGAGGACGAGATAGGGCGCCGCGATTTGACGGCGATTATAGCCGATTGCTTTCAACAGTCCGATTTGGCCACGTTCCGCCTCGAGCATGTTCGAGATCAAGATGGCGACGATGATGACGGCAATCGACACGATGAAGAGACTGAGTCCGAGCGCCATCGCTTTCCCAGATGAGATTTCACTATAAATCGCACCGCTACGGATGATATTTTCTGTCTCCATGACGGACACGACAAATGGCAATTCGAGATCGGTCACGACTGTCTGCTCCGTCACACCCGATAGACGGAACGACTCTTGTCCGACAGTGGATTCGAACGATTCGTCCGTCATGAGTAAGAGCGTTTGAGAGCCTGGGTCTAGATTGAAAAAGTTGTCATCGAACAGTGGGAGTGTGTAGTCAGGGAAGAGGACGAACCCGCTGACGGTGAACGGTCTGCCGAGATCGATCGTGTCCCCGATTTCAATCCCGTTCTCTTCAGCATATTTTTTGTTGAGGGCGACCTCGTCATTCGTATTTGGTCTTGATCCAGCCTCTACATAGGAGCGGTTGATTGTATCAGATTCCTTCAATATGAGACCACGATGTTCGGCATCACCGAGCGTGTACGTAATCGTTTTGAAGTCACGGAGCTCAATCGTCGCCTCTGGCATCTCTCGTTCGACTGCATCGATGCGAGATGCGATCAAACGATTAAAGACGTCTTCGTCGGTCTGTTTGATGTCGGCTAAAGTAAACATTCCGGTCCCAGCGAGTGTGGCGATATCGGGATCACGTAATTCTTCTTCCGTTACCCGGTTCAGCATCTCGATGGCGAAGTCTTCCTGGTTCGATTCCTCCAAGTATTCTTCGGTCGGAACTTCGATTCCGCTGATCCCATAGAACATCATCGTGTACGTGAGCGAACTCATGACGATGATGATGGCGATGGCGAGCAGTTGCATCCATTTCTTGCTGAGCGTCTTCCACACGTTTTTGTACAGCATGTCGCCACCTCCTTATCCCCAACGAATGTCACGTGCCGCGACGCGGGTGTCATTATGGATCACTTCGACAATTCGACCGGAATTCATCTTGATGACATCGTCCGCCATGTCGCTGATTCCATTGTTATGCGTGATGACGACGATCGTTTTTTGATACGTCTCGTTCAGTCGTTCCAATAGCTCGAGCACCTTCTTCGAATTCTCTTCGTCAAGCGACCCCGTCGGTTCGTCACAGAAGACGATGGCTGGATTTTTAGCGAGACTACGGGCGACGGAGACCCGTTGCTGTTCACCGCCGGACAATTGATAGGGATATTTGTCACGGGCTGTCGCGAGTCCGACTTGATCGAGCAATTCATCGATGGGGAGTGGGTCTTTCGTCAAATCAGATCCGATTTGAATATTCTCATAGACAGTCAAGTTTTGAAGGAGATTGTATTGTTGAAAGATAAATCCGAGATGGTCGCGTCGGAATGTCGTCATCTGTTCAGGAGATAAATCGGTCAACACCGTGTCCCCGAACGTGATCTTGCCGCTTGATACGGTATCGAGTCCGCTGATGACGTTGAGTAATGTACTTTTCCCGCTTCCACTTGGCCCGAGGATGACGACGAATGCACCGTCACGAATGGTTAGGTCAATCTCTTTCAAGGCAGCGGTCTCTACGTCGCCGGTCTTGTAAATTTTATTGACGTTCTCGAGTTGAATCATCTCTCGTTCGCCTCCTTTGTTCGTTATGTATCATGTACCCGTTTCGAGGTCAGATTGGACGAGCTGCACATAGGATGTTTTGAAAAAATAGTGAAACCGCTTCACCTGTGATAAAATAATATAACCAGGTACTAAAAACTTTTTTAAGGGAGAACTTTCCATGAAGATTGCTTATATCACGGACAGCACGATTGTCCTTCCAGATGCTTTAGTGAACCATCCAGACATTCATATCGTCCCGCTCTACGTCGTCAAAGGGGACCAACCGTATAAGGACGGGATTGAAGTCGATGCGACGACCGTCTATGAGTGGATCGATGCCGGGGAGCGTGTGTCGACGAGCCAGCCTGCAATCGGAGACTTTGTCACTCTCTATGAGAAATTGAAAGACGAGTACGATATGGGAATCGCCATTCACTTGTCGTCTGACTTGAGCGGAACGTATTCGGCATCCGTACAAGGGGCCGAAATCGCTGAATTTAAGTTACTCGCTTTCGATTCACGAGCAGGCATCTATACGATGGGACTCATGTTTGAGGAGTTGATTGAACGTGTCGAACGAGGCGATGCACTTGAAGACGTGGAAGCCTACATGAAGGAACGCGTCGAAGATGTGCGGATTGAATTGACGCTTCAAAATTTGACGCAGATGCAAAAAGGCGGACGTATCTCAAAATCGAAAGCATTGATCGGGAATATGCTTCAATTGAAGCCGGTACTTCGATTTGAGGATGGATTAATCGTTCCTTATCAGACCGTCCGCACATACAAGAAAGCACAAGCTCATTTGTTCGAAGTGTTGCGTGCGGCGATTGAGTCAGGAGAGTGTCAGGATGTCTCGATTTTCCACGGGAACGTCCCTGAACTCGCGCAAGAATGGAAAGAACGACTCGGTGACAAGATTCCGATTCGGGTCGACACGCTCGCACCGCTTCTCGGGGCACATACGGGATCTGGGTCGATCGGGATTTCATATTTGAAAGCGAAATAAGACGTGAAGGCGATGCTCGTGAGAGGATCGCCTTTTGTATGTTTCAATGTTGTTTTTGCTTCCGTAAAAATAGAAACGTGATCGTCAGCGAATAGATCAAAAGAAATGTGATGAGAAACATGGAAAGGTCCATTGTTAGCCTCCTTTCCATGACTGTTGCCGACTTGTTGTTAAGTAAAACATCTAAATGGGAATAATTTCAATATTTCATTGTCTCAACTTTCAAACAATTGCTGGAATGTTTTTGCATTACGGGTCATACTAGAAAAAATGAACGGGAAAAGGGGAGAAGACGATGCGATTTCGGAAGTATCTAGTTCGGAGCTGGCTCGCATGGGCCGTCGTCTTCACAGGTGTGACGTATTTGACTTTGCACCACCTCGAATCGTTCGACTGGCCGTTGTTTTGGTTTATCTATACACTAGGTGCTTTGTTCGTCATGAACCCGCTCAAGCGTAGACATCTCCATTTCACGTTCCATGAGATGTTCGTCTTTATCACGTTCTTCCTCTATGGACTCGCCCCGGCCCTCCTGATGGGACAGCTCCTCTTGTTCACCTTTCAGGCGAGGACGTTCAACCGTCGGGTAGGGCGTCGTCGTTTCTTACATTTCTATCCGCTCAATACGGTAATTGAATGCCTCCTCGTCCTATTGCCAGGCCTAGCCTATATCGGCCTCGGTGGACGCATCGGTGAACCGGTTCATTTGATGCAACAAGGCGTGGCGATGTTGGCGTTCTTAGGTACGCTCTTCCTCGTTCTAACGATGAGTTTTGCCCTGTCGTACTTCATGGTTGGAGAACGAATCCCGTTACCGATCATGTGGCGGTTGATTCGATTCGATTGGCTCGTCGTGTCACTCGAACTGTTGTTCACGATGATTGCGATTGAATCGTATCTCGTGTTTGGATATGTCGGGCTGATTGTCACATTCTTCGTTCTATCCGTCTTAAAGATGACGATGTCGAAAGCGACGGAGACAGAAGAGACGAAAACAAAAGTCGATCAGGTCGAGCGATTGAAAGAGCAGCTCTATCGTGTCGATAGTGAACAGCTGTTGATTGAAAAGTTTTGGAACGGACTACGTGACGTCGTTGAAGTCGAACGTGGTTGGCTGCAGGTCAACCGAAAAGGGGAGCGGACGTTTTATGATATGACGGGACGCATCATCCCGAGTGTGCCGGACGCTTATACGATCGAGCGCTATCAAGACGAGGATGAGCCATGTTTCGTCTATGATTCACTTCATGAATGGCATCCCGACTTGCAACAACAGCAACAAGAGCTTCATCATTCGGCGCTCGTTATCCAGCCTGTTTGGGGAGCGGAAACGGCCGTCAGCTGTATGGTGTCGACGACAGCGAACGGCGCGTATGAGATGCCGATTGCCGTCGAAGTGAATCGGCTCCTCAAAACGTTGTCGTGGTCAATCGAGCGAATCGATGAGCGGGACCGCCTTCAACATGAGAGTTTGACGGACCCGTTGACAGGTCTCCATAATCAGCGGGCGTTACGTAACTGGACGACAGAACGATTGAACGACGTCGCATCCTATCCACTATCCCTTTTCCTAGTTGATTTGGATCATTTCAAGTCGATCAACGATACATATGGACATGCGTTCGGGGACGAGGTGTTGATTGAGGCCGGACAATTGTTCACGCGTAGCGTCCGGGCGACAGATTTGGTGACACGGTATGGTGGCGAAGAATTTGTATTCGTCTTCCCTCGGATGGATGAGGCTGCAGCCCAACTGGTCGGTGAAAAGATACGCGACGCACTGAAACGACATGACTTTGGCACGGAAGGGACACGCATTACGGTGACGGCGAGTATTGGGATCGAGACGATTCATGAATATGAAGACCTCGATACGGTACTTCGGCATGCGGACCGAGCCATGTATGTCGGTGCCAAGTTCAATGGTCGTGACCGGGTCGCCCACTATCAAGGACTATCAACAGAAGTCAGATGAAAGGAGGATCCGCCAAGTGGCAGATCCTCCTTTTGTATGAAAAGATTATGAGTTCGTATTATAAAGTTCCGATTCAACCGCATGAACGGCGGCTGACCAAGAGCCGTAGCGATGTAAGATCGCTTTTGTCGAAGGTTTGTTGTTACGCTTCGCCCATTCCCGATATGCTTCGAATGAGAGGGAGAAGCCCATTTCCTGAATAGCTTCACGGAGCGCGTTGGAGAGTTCCGTTTTCGAATAGGTGACACTCGCCTCAAGTCCTGCCTCGGCACAGGCATCATGCCATGAACCGAATGTCTTGACGATATGATAATGGCTCGGTGCCTTCGGATGGAGCTTTCGCCATTGCTGATACTTCTTCAAGGTGATAATCGAGCCCATGTCTCGCGAATAAAGCGCAAGTGTCTCGATGATGTCCTCGCGTGTATACTTTGGCATTTTGTCTGGCAATTCGACAGTTGCTTCTCCATGCCATTCATAGCCTGCGATGGCAAGTGCCTCAGCCCATGACCCGAACTGTCTGATGATCGATTCAGGAGATGGCCAATTCTGTTCCATGGCAAAGCGACGATAGACAGAACGGCGCGGACGTTCCTTCAACAAGTCCCCGAGAAGGCGGATGCAATGGATCATCCTCTGCTGTTCAGTGGACAAGTGATGGGATTTAGTGGTTAGCGTTTGACTCAATGATGGTTCCTCCTTCCGTGGACTCAAATATGAACCGACAAAGATGAAAAAAATGCTCCTACAATCATACTATCGGATGGTTTTTCGGATTTATTAACGTGATTTTGAAAATTTTTAAACATATTCTAAGAAATGGATAGGTCTAAAGTCACAGAAAAAGATTTCAAAAAATGGTAACAGTTCTATTACAAATTAAATCGAATTTCGAGATAAATGTAAACAAAAAGTTTTAATCAACCAAAAATGTCATATTTTTATAAAAAAGTACCCAACTGGAGAAATGGGGTCATCGCCTTCGCTCCAGATGAGTACCCTTCTATAATAAATTTAATTTTCAGACTAATCAATCGAATATTGAAATTACATCAAAAAATTTTTAACAGCTGGTCAACGAAAGTCCAATTCTGCTAAAATAGGCGCATTGAGTGAAAAACAGAAAAGAGGATTACCATTATGACAGTTTGGTTATTTTATACGTTGCTCGGATTGATCCAAGGATTCACGGAGCCGATTCCGATTTCATCAAGTGGACATCTTGTTATCTTCCAAGAATTATTTAACATCGACTTGCCGGGATTGTCATTTGAAGTTTTCGTAAATTTTGCTTCGCTCCTCGCGGTTTTGACGGTCTATCGTAAAGATGTCATCCGTCTCATCGTCAGTTTATGGACGTTCCTATTCAAGAAGGACCGAACGGAAGAAACGATGGTCGATGTGAAGTTTATCGGCTTGCTCCTCGTCGCAACGGTTCCAGCCGGTGTCCTCGGTGTCGTTTTCGGTGACTGGATCGGAGAAGTACTCGGTGGCGTCGCAACGGTCGGATATACGCTCATCATCACAGGTCTCGCGCTTTGGTTCATTCGAAATATGCGCGGAAATAAAGGGGACGGCGGTATCACGTTACGTGACGCCATCTTGATTGGACTTGCCCAAGCGGTAGCACTTATCCCAGGCATTAGTCGCTCTGGGGCGACTATCGTCATGGCGATGTTACTCGGAATCAAGCAGGAATCAGCACTTCGTTTCTCATTCTTCCTGTTCATCCCGATCAGTCTCGGCACGATGATTTTGGACGGTCCGTCTTTGTTTACGAACCCAGAGACGCGTGACTTGTTCGGCCCGCTCATCTTAGCGTTCATCGCTTCTTATGCATTGACCGCGATTTCTTTGAAGTGGTTCCAACACATCATGGCCAAAGGTGAACTGAAGTATTTCTCATATTATTGCTGGATTGTCGGGCTTCTTGTCGTCCTCTTTCTCGCATAATCGAGGCGCTACTCACACGAGTGGCGCTTTTTGTTTTGCGAAATAAAAATAATTGCGATACAGTAAATCTGTACAAACAAATATTCCTTCGGGGTCGGGTGAAATTCCCAACCGGCGGTGATGGGCCATGCCCTAAGTCCGTGACCCGGGCGCACGTGTGCGAACGGTGGATCTAGTGAGACTCTAGAGCCGACAGTATAGTCTGGATGGGAGAAGGAACAAAAAAACAGGTTCGCGTGACCTGTTCTTCGTCGTACGCTTTTCTGTAAAGAAAACGTTTATTTGGCTTGCCCAAAAGCGACGAAAACCCTCCCACCAAGACCCTAAGGACCTTTTCCTTAGGGTCTTTTGTTTGTACGGAAAAAAGGAGGGAGAACGATGAAACAGTACATGAAACAGGCCATCCAATTGGCGAAATCGGCTGATGGACAGACTGGGGCGAACCCGCTCGTCGGTGCCGTTCTCGTCAAAGACGGTCGCATCGTCGGGCTAGGCGCCCATCTCAAGGCAGGCGAACCGCATGCCGAGGATCATGCAATCAAGATGGCAGGTGCGGCAGCGTACGGGGCAACACTTTTCGTCACGCTTGAGCCGTGCTCGCATCACGGGAAAACACCACCGTGCGCCGACTTGATTGTAGAGTCCGGAATCAAACGGGTCGTCATCGCCATGGAGGACCCGAACCCGCTCGTTGCCGGAAAAGGAATCATGCGTCTCCGGTCGGCTGGGGTCGAGGTCGAAGTCGGACTGCTTGAAGATGAAGCAAGGGAATTGAATCCAGCGTTCTTGCGAGCGCTCGAGACGAAACGACCGTACGTCATCTTAAAGACGGCGACGAGCATCGACGGGAAAGTTGCCTTGGAGTCGGGGGAGAGCCAGTGGGTGACGAGTTCGGAAGCTCGTCGTGACGTTCATGAACTACGCGCGACAGTCGATGCGATTTTGACGGGGATTGGAACGGTGCTCGCCGATGATCCGGCACTGACCGTTCGATTGGACCGAGAGACACGTCAGCCGAAGCGAGTCGTCCTCGACCGTGATCTTCGCTTGCCACTTGCGAGCACGCTTGCTCGAACGGCTGAAGACGTACCGGTCCTTCTGTTCACTTCGTCAGACGATGAAGAGAGACGGGAACGGGCGCGTGCTATGGGCATCGAGCTATTCGATTATACGTCACTCGGGAGCATGCTCGAGACATTGTACGCGAACGGGGTTGGGCGCTTGTTGGTGGAGGCGGGACCGACGCTTGTCACATCGCTTCTTGACGGGGGCTATGTCGATGAATGGGTCGCCTATCAATCACCGCGCGTATTCGGCGGGAAGAACGGCATCTATCGCTCGCAGCAGGAAGGCTCGATCGATGCGATTGCTCGCTTTGGCATTCATCAGGTCGAGACGATTGGACCCGATCTGAAAGTTGTCCTTCGAAAGGAGGCGCTCTGATGTTTACCGGAATCGTAGAAGAAATCGGTTCGGTCAAAGCGGTGAAGCGAAATGGACCGTCCTTACGGCTCGTCCTGTCAGGTACGAAAGTGCTCGAGGACGTGAAGGGCGGGGACAGCATTGCGGTGAACGGGATTTGTCTGACGGTCACGACGTTTGACGCGTCGACGTTCGCTGTTGATGTGATGCCAGAGACGTTGAAAGCCTCCAGTTTAGATGGGGTCAAGCCGGGCACACGAGTCAATCTGGAGCGGGCGATGCCAGCGGACGGACGATTCGGTGGGCATTTCGTGTCCGGACACGTCGACGGCGTCGGACGCATCGCCAAGAAACGTCCACTCGCGAATGCCGTATATGTCGACATTCAATGCGACCGTTCGCTTCTTTCATACATCGTGCCGAAGGGAGCGATTTCTGTGGACGGGACAAGTCTGACCGTATTTGATGTATCAGAACGTGGATTTACCCTGTCCTTGATCCCGCACACATATAGCGAGACCGTTCTCGGATCGAAGCATGTCGGCGACTCTGTCAATTTGGAATGTGATCTGTTAGCAAAATATATGGAAAAATTAGTCGGGCAGTCGAAGATGACACTCGAGTCTTTGGCATCACAAGGCTATGGAAAGGCGGGATGGTAATGTTTGATTCGATCGATCGAGCGATTGAAGAGTTAAGACGCGGACGTCCCATCATCGTTGTCGATGACGAGGACCGTGAGAATGAAGGTGACTTTGTCGTGCTCGGTGACAAGATGACACCTGAGACGATGAACTTTTTAATCACGGAAGGAAAAGGACTCGTCTGTGCAGCCGTCGCCGAGGAAGTCACGGCACGCCTTGACCTTGTGCCAATGGTGACGAACAGTACGGACCCACATGGGACGGCATTTACGGTCAGTGTTGACCATGTCGATTCGACGACAGGCATCTCTGCGAGCGAGCGCTCCCATACCGTTCGCGAATTGGCGAACCCGTCATCACGTCCGTCTGACTTTCAACGCCCAGGACACCTTTTCCCACTCATCGCCAAAAAAGGAGGCGTCTCCGTGCGCCGTGGCCATACGGAAGCGTCCGTCGATTTGGCACGACTTGCAGGCAGTGAACCAGTAGCCGTCATCTGTGAAATCATTCGTGAAGACGGGGAGATGGCCCGCGTACCGGACTTGGTGCAAGTCGCCAAACGTCACGAATTGGCCTTCATCACAATCGAGGCATTGGTCCGATATATGGAGACAAACCTTGTCACGCGCGAAGCGGACGTGTCACTTCCCTCATCAAAAGGCGCGTTTCGGATGATCGGATACGCGAACCGATTCGACCGACACGAGCACGTCGCACTCGTGACCGAGACGCTGTCGGACGTCCCGCTCGTTCGAATTCATTCGGAATGTTTGACGGGAGACGTCTTCGGGTCGTTCCGATGTGATTGCGGTCCACAACTCGATGCTGCTATCGGTCGAATCGAACAGGAGTCGGGCATCGTCCTTTATATGCGCCAAGAAGGACGAGGGATCGGACTCGTGAACAAATTGAAAGCATACGCCTTGCAAGAGGAAGGGTTAGACACGGTCGAGGCGAACGAGGCGCTCGGATTCCATCCCGACATGCGTGACTATCGTGTCAGTGCGGCGATGCTCCGCGACCTCGGAGTGACCCGTGTTCGACTCATGACGAACAACCCAGAAAAAGTCGATGCCTTAGAATCATGTGGCATCACCGTCGTCGAACGTGTCCCGCTTCATGTCGGCGCGCACGAAGCGAACGAGTCATATCGAATGACGAAACAACTCAAAATGAATCATATCGGAGGATGAATGAGATGACATATACATTTGAAGGAAACTTAGTTGGAGAAGGCTTAAAGATTGGAATCGTCGTCGGACGATTTAACGACTTGATTACGATGCGTCTACTCGATGGAGCGAAGGATGCGCTGAAGCGTCACGGCGTGAAAGAAGAGGACGTCTCGCTCGCTTTCGTCCCGGGTGCGTTCGAGCTCCCGCTCGTTGCGAAAAAAATGGCGATGAGCAAAAAATACGATGCGGTCATCACGCTCGGTGCCGTCATCCGTGGCGCAACCCCGCACTTTGATTATGTGTGTAACGAAGCGGCCAAAGGAATCGCGCAAGCGAGTTATCAATCGGAGGTCCCAGTCATCTTTGGCGTATTGACGACGGAAACGATCGAACAGGCGATTGAACGGGCTGGTACGAAAGCGGGAAACAAAGGTTGGGAAGCGGCGACATCAGCCATTGAAATGGCGAACTTATTGAAGCAAGTGTGATGTCGAACCGGGTGCATCGTCACCCGGTTTTTCAATTGGGATAAGCAGGGTAAAAAGACTGAAAATTGGGTAAAATAAACTCATGGAACGATTGATTTCATTTCAGACAATAAGGGAGGTTTGGCACATGGCAACTTCGCATGAATCATTGACGTTACAGTTACAACAACAAGAGCGACTCCATCACCTGCTTTCGTCACTCCTCAATCGCTTTTTAACAACAGAGATTGCGGATTTCAAAAAGCGGGTTGACCAGTCGCTAGCCGAACTTGGACATTATTTCGCGGTCGACCGCGTCTATGTCTTCGATTACGATTTCACGAACCAGGTTTGTCACAACACGTTCGAGTGGTGCGCCGAAGGCATCACCGCCGAAATGGACAATCTTCAAGACGTGCCAATCGATGTGTTGCCCGAATGGGTCAACACCCATGTCGCGGGTGAGACGATGTATATTCCCCGCGTGGCTGATTTACCAGAAAATAGTGTCGTCCGCGGGATTCTCGAACCGCAATCCATTCAAAGCCTGCTCGCAGTCCCGATGATGCAAGGGAAGACGTGCCAAGGGTTTGTCGGGTTTGATTCCGTCGTCTCGGAACGGACGTACACGGAGTACGAACAACAGGCACTGCAAGACTTCAGTAATGCACTTCTCGGGGCGGTTGAACGACACCGGATCGAGGCGGGACGCGAAGAAGCACAGCGTATCCTTGCCGAGCGGGAAAAAGAAATGATCGATTATCAAGAAGGACTCGTCCGTACATTGTTACGCCTGTCAGCACTCCGCAACAATGAGACGGGGAACCATATCGAGCGGGTGCAGGATTTGTCGACGCTCTTTGCGACGATTTTATATGATCACCATCATCCGGATGTGTCTCCTCTTTTCATCGAAGGGATTCGACTCGCGGCACCGCTTCATGATATCGGAAAGATCTCTGTCCCGGATGCGATCTTATTGAAGGCGAATAAGCTATCCGATCAGGAATGGGTATTCATGAAAGATCACGTGCGCGTCGGGGGCGAGGTGTTGAAGGATTTACAAACACAGTTTCCTCAAAACTACTTTATCCAGATGGCTTACCAGATTGCCCTCTATCATCATGAACGTTGGGACGGGACGGGATATATTAAAGGCTTAAAAGGGGAAGAAATCCCACTTGCGGCACGAATCGTCACCATCATCGACGTCTATGACGCCCTTCGTACGGTCCGCCCGTATAAACCTGCCTTCTCACATGAAGACTCAATTGTAGCGATGAAAGACATGAACGGAGCGTTCGATCCGACGCTATTTGAACTGTTCTTGCTACATCAAGAAGAGATGGCGATCATGTTCGAACAAACATTTAAAACGCATTAAATCAAAAGAGACGCTCCCGAGGGAACGTCTCTATTTTGATTAGAACGTTTCAGATGTCGTCTTCGCTTGCATGTGGAGTTGGATGTAATCCGGGCCACCTGCTTTTGAATCCGTTCCTGACATGTTGAATCCACCGAATGGCTGGTAACCGACGATTGCGCCAGTGCAACCACGGTTGAAGTAAAGGTTACCGACATGGAAGTTTTGGCGAGCGAACTCTTGGTTCGAGCGGTCACGCGTAAGAACCGCACCAGTCAAGCCGTACTCTGTGTTGTTCGCGATATCGATCGCTTCTTTGAAATCTTTCGCTTTTGTGAACGCAACGACAGGTCCGAAGATCTCTTCTTGCATGAGACGCGCTTTCGGATCGACGTCTGCGACAACTGTCGGCTCGATGAAATAGCCTGTTGAATCATCCGCTTTTCCGCCAGCGACGATGCGTCCTTCTTCTTTGGCGACATCGAAATACGATGTGATTTTTTTGAAGGCCGCTGCGTCGATGACAGGTCCCATGAAGTGTTCGTTCTTCTCTGTGTTGCCGACAGAGAGTTCGTTCGTAAGTTCGACGACGCGGTCAAGTACCGTGTCATACACACTGTCGACGATGACGGCACGTGAACAAGCCGAACATTTCTGACCTGAGAAACCGAATGCCGATTTGACAATCGATTGTGCAGCGAGTTCGAGATCCGCTGACTCGTCGACGACAATCGTATCTTTTCCGCCCATCTCTGCGATGACGCGTTTGAGCCAGATTTGACCTTCGTTCAATTTAGAAGCACGCTCGTTGATGCGCAAGCCCACATCACGTGAGCCAGTGAAACTGATGAAGCGTGTCTTCGGATGGTCGACGAGGTAGTCACCGACTTCTGCCCCAGGTCCTGGGATGAAGTTGAGTACGCCTTTTGGAAGACCTGCTTCTTCCATCACTTCGACGAATTTCGCAGCGACGATTGGTGTCGTCGAAGCTGGCTTCAAGAGAATCGTATTACCGGCAACGATTGCCGCAACAGCTGTACCGGCCATGATTGCGAACGGGAAGTTCCATGGGCTGATGACGATCCCAACCCCGAGTGGGATGTAGTCATAACGGTTATATTCGCCTGGACGGCTCTCGACTTTCTTACCTGGCTTGAGTTCGAGCATTTGACGTGCATAGTATTCCATGAAGTCGATTGCTTCTGCCGTATCCGCATCCGCTTCGTTCCATGGCTTACCAGCCTCTTTGACGAGGTAAGCCGAGAATTCGTGCTTACGTTTGCGGACGATGTTCGCCGCTTTGAACAAGACGTCTGCACGGACGGCTGGGTCGACGTGGCGCCATGAGTCGAACGCTGTGAGTGCTTCTTGCATCGCACGTTCTGCGAGCTCTTGGTTCGCTTTCGAGACGCGACCAATCACTTCTTCTTTGTTCGCTGGGTTGTAAGACGTGATTTTTCCTTCCGTCGTAACCTTTTCCCCACCGATTACGAGCGGATAGTCTTTACCAAGCTCACCGTTCACTTTCTCGATTGCCGCTTGGATCGCATCGGCATTCTCTTTTTGTGTAAAGTCTGTGAATGGTTCATGTTTGTATGGAATCATTCTCGTTCCCCCTTAAAGTGATGTTGAGCGTTAAAGCGCTTACGTCTGTATTGTATCGAAATTATCGTAGAAATCCTAGTGAAACAATTTTCCAGAAACACATGCCATTGGAGCGACAATTCGAGACATGGTAGGATGAGGGAGAACACGGCTTTAGAAAGGACGAACAACATGAAAAAATGGCTCATTCCGCTTCTCCTCGTCTTCACGCTCGGGGCATGTGGGAACGACGAAGAGGCGATTGTAGAAGAAACGAAACGCGCATTGCCGGACGCTGTCATGGAAGTGTATGCGGACTATCAAGCAGCGCTCGAGTCGGGCGATGCCGAGGCGCTCGCGGCCATCGATTATGCGGGTCGCTTGACCGACATCCCGGCGACCGGCGCTGTTACGCGTCAGCTTGCCCCAGGAGATATCTATGAGAGTTGGGTCAACGAGGACGAGGACGTGGCGTTTCTCGTTCATGAAATGGTCGACCAAGACGGCAATCCGCTCCCGAACCGGCTCAGTAAAGTTGCTGTGAAAGATGATGGGGAATGGTCGCTCGTCATCACGCCGACCGCGTTACCAGAGGACGTGATCGCTGAAGTCGGGGAACTTCTCATCGGAGTACAGGCAAACGAATATGGGGTCAATGCGGAAGCGAACGCCCGTCTTGCGGAAGTTCCGGAAGATGAGGCCGGTCCGATTTACGACCGAGTCAATGCCCAGACCGACTATACAGCTTTAGAAGCGGACAATAATGTCTTTCTTCTGATGGCGGAGACGTTGACGGTCGAAGAGAACCAAGCGATCATGGCCGATTACTTTAAAGCGTACGAGAAGTGGTACACCGACAATGAGGCGACGCTTCGAGAAGCGGCCGCTACCGAAGACCCAATCGAGTATATCGAAACACTCGACCCGTTAAAGACAAAACTAGAGGAAGCGATCGATGGTTTTGACGAACAACTCGTCGACCCGTCGTTCGGTTAAGGAGGAAAACAGATGCTTGCACCAACATTTTCATTACCGAACCAAAACGGAGAGATGGTATCGTTAAAAGACTATTTAGGAAAGAAAGTCGTCTTGTATTTTTATCCGCGGGACTCGACACCCGGTTGTACGACGGAGGCATGTGATTTCCGCGATGCGATGCCGAAGATGGAAGGCGCGGTCGTCATCGGGATTTCAGCGGACAGCCAAAAGAAGCACCAGAATTTTATCGCCAAGAATGAGTTGCCGTTCGACTTGCTCGTCGATGAAGATCACGAAGTGTCTGAGTTGTACGGTGTCTGGCAATTGAAGAAAAATTACGGGAAAGAGTACCACGGTATCGTCCGTTCGACTTTCCTGATCAACGAGGACGGCTACATTCAAGAAGAGTGGCGTAATGTCAAAGTGAAGGGACACGTCGAGGAAGTCGTGTCTGCTATTCGTTCGTAAAACGAGCAACTGAAGAGACCACCTTGAGCGGTTTCAGACTGTAGACAAACCATAGGTCTACAGTCTTTTTTTGACCAATCTAGGTACGGCTCGCTTTCCTAGGGCAAGCAGTGAGCCTTCAGTCGCTGCTGGGTCTCACTCTGCTTGCTATTCTCTCAGGAGTCTCGCCTGCCTGTACTTGGTCACTCCTCTCAATCCGACACGAGAGGTCTTTGTACTTTTACATCCGATCCATTTCTTATCGAGATGCAGTCCATCGATTAACGATTCATATTGATTGTGAAATCGGTGCTTCTTAGTGCGGAGGTATATTACAATCATATTTCGAAATAAATTTTAAAAAGCGTATGAGAACAAGGGTTCAGGGAAAATATTACAATTATATAACGTTGTGAAAACGTTTTCTTTAGGTAGTCCACCTTGACTCGATTGTGAATGTTCTGAAAAATATAGGAGAGCGCTCAAATCAAGAACGTAGGAGGAGAGCAACACGGTGAATCAAATTGAAAGTTGGCTGTCGAGTTTATCAAATCTCGTCTGGGGGCCACATTTATTAATCTTACTCGTCGGGACAGGGATCTTCCTGACCGTCCGTCTCGGCTTTATTCAAGTGACGAGGCTTGGTGTCGGCTTGAAAGAGGCCTTTATTCCAAAGAATGAGAAACCGAAGAAGAAACAACGTGGGGACATCTCGCATTTCCAAGCGTTGATGACGGCTTTAGCGGCCACGGTCGGTACCGGAAACATGGTCGGTGTCGCGACGGCAATCGTCCTCGGGGGACCGGGTGCAGTCGTTTGGATGTGGTTATCTGGTTTTGTCGGAATGGCGACGAAATATGCGGAGGCCATCCTTGCGGTCAAATATCGTGTCGTCGATGAACGAGGCGAAATTGCCGGTGGGCCGATGTATTACTTAGAACACGGGCTAAAGAAAAAATGGCTAGGCATGTTGTTTGCCTTATTCGCATCAGTCGCAGCCTTTGGGATTGGGAACGGGGTACAAACGAACTCGATCAGTCTCGCCTTGAACAATTCGTTCAACGTCCCAATGGTTGTGACAGGAATCGTCATGATGGCGGTGACGGCGTTTGTCATTTTAGGTGGTGTCAAATCGATTGGGAAAGTCGTCGGGATATTCGTCCCGTTCATGATTCTTGCATATGTCGGAAGTGGGCTCGTGATTCTTATCATGAACCTTGAATTGGTACCGGGTGCCTTATCGACGATGTTCTCAAGCACATTCAGTGCCGAAGCTATCGGTGGGGGTGCGTTAGGTGCCGCGATTCGCTACGGGGTCGCACGCGGTGTGTTCTCTAATGAGGCAGGACTTGGATCTGCACCGATTGCGGCCGCGGCCGCGAAGACCGACTTCCCGGGACGACAAGCACTCGTCTCGATGACACAGGTCTTGATCGATACGCTCATCGTCTGTTCGATTACCGGACTCACGATTGTCATGGGTGGTCAATACACGGAAGGACTTGAAGGAATTGCCTTGACGCAAGCGTCATTCGCTTATTTCTTAGGACCAATCGGTGAAATCATCGTGACGGTCTCACTCGTCTTCTTCGCCTATTCCACTGTCCTTGGCTGGTGTTATTACGGGGAACGTTCCGCGTACTATTTACTTGGGGAAAAAGTCATCGTCCCGTATCGTGTCCTCTATATTTTAGTCGCAGGGCTCGGTGCAATGACGACGAACTTGAATTTGATTTGGTCCATCTCGGATGTGTTCAACGGTCTCATGGCGATTCCGAACTTGATTGGACTCTTGTTCCTATCAGGTGTCGTCGTCGCCGAGACAAAACGATTCGAACTCGAACGAAAAAAAGAAGCGGTGCAATCTGCCGCCTAACGAGAAACCCGCCGACACGTGTCGGCGGGTTATTTTCATACCTTGAATTGTCGAATCAATGAATCGAGTTCTTCCATCTTCTGTTGCGACTGTTCGGTCGCGCGGTTCAATTCAGCGAAGCGATCGACGGACAGCGTTACTTTTTCAGCGATTTCCTGTGTACCGAGCGCTCCGTTGTTGACGGTCGTCGCCACGTCTTGAATGACACCAATCATGTTCGATGTCAATTGCTCGAGTTCACCCGCGGCAGCGGCGAACTCGGTCGCGGTCGTCTCGAAGCGACCTGCGTCCTCGCTATATTGTCCGGCTGCCTCCTCGAGTTGGTCGTAGTCTTTCAAGACATTCGTATCGAGGAAGTGAAGCATCTGCCCGGAGCTTTCATTCAAGTGGTCGACCGAATGAAGAACGGTCGTCGAGATCGCTTGGATGCGTTCGACGGTCGCGCGACTCGTCTCGGCGAGTTTACGAATCTCATCGGCGACGACGGCGAATCCACGACCGGCCTCACCGGCACGTGCTGCCTCAATCGAAGCATTGAGGGAGAGAAGGTTCGTTTGGGCGGCGATATCAAGGATGTCATTCGTGAGGGTCGCGATTTCCCGTACAGCTTTCGCGTCTTGCATCGCTTTCTCCAAGTTCGTGCGCGTTGAGTGAAGCACGCTAATGGCGTTCTCTTTCGCCTCTACCGCATGTGACTTGAGGGAGAGGGCGCGTTCATCGATTTGTTTCGCTTCGACTTTGCGCTCATCGGCCATCGTCACGATGTGGTGAATCGTCCGTTCCATATCGGATGCAGACGCGTTCATCTCTTGCGCGCTTGCCGCGGTCTGTTGCATCCCGGCGGTCAAGTCTTCCGTCGTTGCGGCGGTCGTCGTCATATACGTGTCGAGTTCTTTCAACTCTTCATACATATGTGTCGATTGTTTCGTCACACCCGTTGTGACGTCGTTTACTTGAAAGATCAACTGACGCAAGTTGGCGATGAACTGATTGAAGTCGCGGGCAAGTCCAGCGAACTCGTCGCGGCGCTTCACAGGAATCGATGTCGTCAAATCTCCCTCGCTCGTCGCGAGTTCGTGCATCTTCGTCTTGAACTCTTTGAGCGGCTCAAAGATGGAACGGAAGATGAAGAGCATCATGAGGATGGTCATGACGGCAGCGACCCCGAGAACAATGAGGAGCGTCAGCTGAACCTGTCCAAACATTTCAGCTGCTGCGGCCGTGTCTGTCTGAATCGCTTCACGGTTCAGGTTGACGAGGAGGCCAAGCGAATTCGAGAGGGTGTCCGCACTAGCGGTAGCCGTGTCACGAATGTACGCTTCCGCAGCTTCTGTACCTTCTTCATTTGAAATACGGATAAGTTCATTCATGACGGTCTGGAAGTTGGCCCAATCGGAACTTGCTTGATCGAAGAGCTGTTGGTCCTCCTCCATGATGATCGTCGCTTCATATCCATCCATCCGTTGCTCTAAAATGGCGACGGACGCTTGAATGTCTCGCTCGATGTTTTGTTTCGTCACCGCGTCATCGACGAGGGCGTGGCGAATGAGGTGGCGGCGAATTTCGAGCAATTGCTTATCGACTTGATGAATCTGGTCCATCCCCGGTACCCAGGAGACGGTCATATCTTCTTGAGCCGCTTTTGAGGCGTTCAAGGCATACCAAGAGTAACCGCTTACACCAAGAAGCAACACAAACATGATGCTAAAGGCGGTGATTAGTTTATTTCGGATCGACATATGATTCCTCCTTAACGAATCGTTTCTATCATAAGCATAATCAGAATCCGTCGCCGACCGTATAGCTGATTTCGAAAGCGGGTCAATATTCGGGGTAGATTCCCCTAGTTTCATAAAAATAAGACAATTTAGAACGAGATAGATTTCCTTTTTTGTCTTATGAAAAAGTGGTATGATAATGAACGATGTATTGAAAACTGTTGGAGGTGGGAATTTTGGCTCGTATTACAGAAGCTGAAGTTCGGCACGTCGCCGGACTTGCCCGACTTGCGATCACGGATGAAGAAGTGACGCACTTCACGGAGCAATTGACAAAAATTCTCGAGTTCGCCGAGCAACTCGATGAGCTGGATACAACGGGCGTCGAACCGACGACCCATGCCCTAGATTTGAAAAACGTACTACGCAAAGACGAGGTTCGTCCATCGCTTCCACGTGAGGAAGTCGAACGGATGGCACCTGACTGGGAGAACGGTCAAGTCCGTGTCCCTGCGGTCTTTGAGTAAGGAGGCCTTTCATGAGTTTATTTGACCACGGTGTAGCGAAATTGCATACGCTATTAAAAGAAGGCGAAGTCACGGTCACGGACCTCGTCAAAGAGTCATTCGATCGTATCGAAGCGACGGATGACAAAATCGGTGCGTTTTTGACGCTCAATGAAGATGCGTTCGAGCAAGCGAAACGCATGGATGAGCTCGCGAAAACTTCAGACGATCCGCTCTTCGGTATGCCGATTGGCGTAAAAGATAACATCGTCACAAAAGGGATGCGCACGACATGTGCCTCGACGTTCCTCGAGAACTTCGTCCCGGCACACGATGCGACAGTTGTGGAGCGTCTTCACGACGCCGGCGCTGTCACAATCGGGAAGTTGAACATGGACGAGTTTGCGATGGGTTCATCGAACGAGAACTCGGCGTTCAAACCGGTCCGTAACCCATGGGACCCGACACGTGTACCAGGAGGTTCTTCAGGCGGTTCAGCGGCATCGGTCGCAGCTGGGCAAGTCCTCTTTAGCCTCGGTTCGGATACGGGTGGTTCGATCCGTCAACCAGCCGCTTATTGCGGTGTCGTCGGTATGAAACCGACATACGGTCTCGTCTCGCGCTTCGGCCTCGTTGCCTTCGCGTCTTCACTCGACCAAATCGGTCCGCTCACGCGTACCGTTGAAGACAATGCTTACTTATTGAATACGATTGCAGGACATTGCGACATGGATTCGACGTCAGCCGAGGTTGAGGTGCCTGACTATACGGCAGCACTTAACCAAGATTTGACGGGGATGAAGTTCGCCCTTCCAGAAGAATTTATGGCAGAAGGCGTCGCACCAGGCGTCCGCGAACAAATCGAAAAAGCAATCGAGACACTCAAGTCTCTCGGTGCGACAATCGAGACGGTATCCATCCCGTCCGTGAAGTACGCACTTTCGGCTTACTACTTGCTCGCATCGTCAGAAGCCTCTTCAAACTTGGCTCGTTTCGACGGCATCCGTTACGGACGCCGCGCCGAAGCGGACACGCTCGACGAAGTGTTCACGTATTCGCGTGAACAAGGTTTCGGTGATGAGGTCAAACGCCGGATCATGCTTGGGACATATGCGCTCAGCTCTGGGTATTACGATGCGTTCTACAAGAAGGCACAACAAGTCCGTACCCTCATGAAGCAGGACTTCGCGAAAGTGTTCGAAGAGTACGATGCCATCGTTGGACCTACGGCACCGACGACAGCGTTCAAACTTGGCGAACAACTCGACGATCCGCTCACGATGTATGCGAACGATATCATGACGATTCCGGTCAACTTGGTCGGTATCCCGGCGATCTCGGTCCCGGCAGGTCTCTCAGAAGGACTTCCGGTCGGTCTTCAAATTATCGGGAACTACTTTGATGAATCAACACTTTACCGCGTGGCCCATGCTTTTGAACAAGCAAACGGCGGTTTCAAGATGCCACAGCTCTAAGGAGGACGTACGATGAACTTTGAAACGATCATCGGGATCGAGGTGCACGCCGAGCTGAGCACGAAGTCGAAGATTTGGTGTGGCTGCTCACGCACTTACGGTGCCGAAACGAATACACAGACGTGTCCGATTTGTCTCGGACACCCGGGCGTCTTGCCTAAATTGAACGAAGAAGCGGTCAACCTCGCGATTAAAGCAGCGATGGCACTCAATTGTGAGATCGCGACAGATACAAAATTTGACCGCAAGAACTACTTCTATCCTGACACGCCGAAAGCGTATCAAATCTCGCAGTTCGACAAGCCGATCGGCTCGAACGGTCACGTCGACGTCGAAGTGGACGGAGAGATGAAACGATTCCGCATCGAGCGCGTGCACTTGGAAGAAGATGCTGGGAAGATGAACCATACGGGCGAGAAACATTCGGTCGTCGACTTCAACCGGACCGGCTCACCGCTCATCGAGATTGTCAGTGAAGCGGATATGCGTTCGCCGAAAGATGCGGTCGCATACCTCGAACGTTTGAAAGAGGTCCTTTCGTTCGCTGGCGTCTCGGACGTCAAGATGGAAGAAGGGTCGCTTCGTTGTGACTGTAACATCTCGGTCCGTCCATACGGGCAAGAGAAGTTCGGGACGAAGACAGAGCTTAAGAACTTGAACTCGTTCTCGAACGTCTTGAAGGCACTCGACTTTGAAGAGACGCGTCACCGTAAATTGCTTCTCTCAGGTGGCGTCATGCGTCAAGAGACGCTCCGCTATGATGAGGCAGCGAAAAAGACGATTCTCATGCGTGTCAAAGAAGGGGCAGCGGACTACCGCTACTTCCCAGAGCCGGACCTCGTCCGTCTCGAAATCGATGAGGCATGGAAAGAGCGCATTCGCGCGACAATCCCAGAGATGCCGGCAGCACGTCGTGAACGCTACATGAGCCAATACGGTCTCTCGGCATACGATGCGAAAGCCCTCACGTCGACGCGTGAGTTCTCGGACTTCTTTGAATCGACGACAGCGGCTGGAGCTGAACCGAAGGCAGCAGCGAACTGGCTCATGGGCGAAGTGCTCGGTCACTTGAACAAGTCAGATGAAACGGTCGAGACGATGAAGTTGACACCGGAATCACTCGCAGAACTCATCCGCTTAATCGCGGAAGGCACGATTTCATCGAAGATTGCGAAGCGTGTCTTCACAGCGATGATGGAAGAGGGCGCAGAGCCGAAAGCGTATGTCGAAGCGAACGGTCTCGCCCAAATCTCGGACGAGAACTTGCTCCGCGGCTACATTCTCGAATTGTTCGAGGCACATCCGCAAATGATCGAAGACTTCAAGAACGGGAAAGACCGTGCGAAAGGCTTCATCATCGGGCAAATCATGAAACAGACGAAAGGGATGGCGAACCCGGCACTCCTCGATGGCTTGTTCCACGAAGAGATTGCAAAACGCTGAGGAGTCTTATGAATTTTCATGAAAGTCGTGTATTGGATTATACATTTTTAGATGCAAGTCTCGATAGCTGGCTGCAGGTCATGAAGCGTAAACTTCATGACGGTGAAAAGGCGTTCATCATTACTGCAAACCCTGAAATCGTCATGCAGGCGGAGCGTGATCCGGCATACAAACGTATTGTCCAAAAGACAAAGTATCTCGTTCCGGACGGTGTGGGAATCCAATGGGCCTCGAAGCGATTTCATCAACCGATTCGTCACGTGATCCCTGGAATCGAATTGACTGAACAATTGCTTCAAGAAGCGGATCAACATGGATACCGGTTGCTCAGTTATGGGGCAAAACCGGAAGTGCAGGAACGGTTCTATGAAGTGATCCGGAAGCGATATCCAAACATCCAATGGGTAGGGCATATTCATGGTTACATTCAGGATGACGAGAAACAAGAATTGATGGAACGCTGCGTCAAAGAGCGCCCCGACCTTGTATTAGTGGGTTTAGGGATGCCGTTACAAGAACAATGGATTGCATCTGTTATCGACCAGGTTGATAAAGGCATTTATATTGGTGTGGGCGGTACGTTTGATGTACTCTCCGGTCAAGTGAAGCGTGCCCCTAAAGTATTTCGAGTCATGAAGTTAGAGTGGGTGTTTCGAATCATGACGCATGCTCGAGGGAAGAAAAAATTGATGGACATAGGTCAATTTATCTTTCGTGTGCTGAAAGCATCCAAATAATGTGTTGGTAAAACTTTTTAGAACGAATCGATGGTGGTAATTATGCGTAAACGTGCGCGGGTCATTTATAACCCGACATCAGGTAAAGAAGTGATCAAACGGGAACTCCCGTACATTTTAAACCGTCTCGAGGATGCGGGTTATGAGACGTCAACGTATGCGACGAAAGCGATTGGTGATGCCACGCTCGAAGCAAAACGGGCCTCAGCGGCGGACTTTGACCTCATTATCGCCGCAGGTGGAGACGGCACACTCAATGAAGTCATCTCAGGGCTTGCGCCGCTTGAGAATCGTCCAACGATCGGACTCATTCCGGTCGGTACCACAAATGATTTCGCCCGGGCCATGCGAATCCCGCTCAGCGTCGTCGGCGCACTCGACGTCATTTGTGACGGGTTCGAGATGCCGGTCGACCTTGGAGAGATTGAAGGCGAGAAAGGTGATATCCACTATTTCATTAATATCGCCGGCGGTGGCATCATGACCGAACTTTCGTACGAAGTGCCATCGAAATTAAAGACGGCACTTGGGCAGCTCGCTTATTACGTAAAAGGGATGGAAAAACTGCCGCTCATCAAACCAACGTACATCGAGCTCGAGCATGACGAAGGAACGTTCCAAGGGGAAGTGATGATCTTCCTCACGTCAAACTCGAACTCGGTCGGTGGATTTGAAAAAATCTCACCACACGCATCATTGAATGACGGGTTGTTCGACCTGTTCATCCTTCGGAAGTGTAACTTGTTCGAGTTCATCCATGTCGTCCGTCTCCTCCTCCGTGGTGAGCATTTATCAAGCTCGCTCGTCGAACATGTGAAGACGAGCCGCGTCAAGATGAAGACGACAGAACCGATGAGTCTGAACATCGACGGCGAGTACGGCGGTGAGTGCACCGGTGAGATGCGGAACTTGTTCCGTCATTTGACGGTACTCGCACCGAACGCCCGAATCCGTGAGATGGAAGATTTGAATGCACAATATGAACGCGAGCAGATGATCAAGCAATTGTTCAATGTTTCGCTCGATAAAGCAGAGTGAAAAGATAGGAATGACGACATCAGTCATTCCTATTTGCAATGGAAGGAGCATTCGTATGCTACCAGTGAAAAAGAATGACCGTCTCGATGTCCACGTCCACGACTTGACCCACGAAGGGGCGGGTGTGGCACGTGTCGATGGCTATACGCTGTTCGTTCCGAACGCGTTACCAGGAGAGACGGTCGAAATCGTCGTGACGAAGACGAACAAACAGTACGGATTCGCCCGATTGTTGAACGTGAAAGAAGCGAGTGCGGACCGGGTCGAGCCACCATGCCCGATCTTTTATCAATGTGGCGGTTGCCAGTTGCAACACTTCAGCTATGAAGGACAACTTCGCCAGAAGCGGGAACGCGTCGTCGATGCGCTCAAGCGCCTCGGTCAGTTCGACGTGCCAGTCCATGACACAATCGGCATGCCAGAACCTTGGCGCTACCGTAACAAGGCACAAGTCCCGTTCAAACAAGAAGGAGACCGTCTCGTCTCGGGCTTCTATCGCCCACGTTCGCATGACATCGTTGAGATGAGCGAATGTTTGATTCAAGATGAGCGCAATGACAAAGCCGTTCAAGTCGTTCGTGACGTGTTAGATGCACGTGGTGTGCCGGCGTATGACGAGAAGACCGGACGTGGCGTCATCCGTCACGTCATGGCCCGATATGGATATCATTCGGGTGAACTCATGATTGTCCTCATCACGAAGACGACGAAACTAAAAGGCGTGAATGAAATCGTCGCCGACATCGTCGAGCGTCTCCCAGACGTGACATCGATCATGCAAAACGTCAACCCGGACAAGACGAATGTCATCCTCGGGGCGACGAACAAGTTGCTGTACGGCCATGAGACGATTGAGGATAAAATCGCAGGACTGACGTTCACGATTTCCCCGCACTCGTTCTTCCAAGTCAACCCGGTCCAAACGGAGAAGCTGTACGGAAAAGCACTGGAGTACGCACAGTTGACAGGTACGGAGCAAGTGGTCGATGCGTATTGTGGTATCGGGACAATCAGTCTCTTTCTCGCACGTAAAGCAGCGCACGTATACGGGGTCGAAGTCGTACCGGAAGCCATCGAGGATGCGAAACAGAATGCGCTCGTCAATGAGATGGATAATGTGACGTACGTATGTGGAGCAGCCGAAGACGTGCTTCCACAATGGAAGAAAGACGGCGTGAACCCGGACGTGATCGTCGTCGACCCGCCACGGAAAGGGTGTGCTGAGTCGTTCCTCGAGACGATGGTCGAGATGGGACCGAAGCGGATTGTGTACGTATCTTGTAACGTCGCCACACAAGCGCGTGATATGCGTTACCTCGCAGACCGTGGCTATCGCTTGATGGAAGTGACGCCGGTCGACATGTTCCCGCATACGGCGCATGTGGAGACGGTGGCATGGATGGAGAAAGTAGAATAAGATGAATGTATCATGCCTTCGATTGAATCAATCGGAGGCTATTTTTGTAAGCAAACGAAAGGGGAGTCGGAGATGAGAAAAATCATTGTTCTGGAGCATCTATCGTTAGATGGTGTGATTCAAGCACCAGGTGGAAAAGAAGAGGACATGAGTGGGGATTTTATGCATGGTGGATGGACGGAACCGTTTTCGAGTCAAGAGCTTGGGATTTGGATTCGGACGCAAATGAACAGTGAGTTTGATCTGTTGCTCGGTCGAAAGACATATGATCAGTGGGCGAGTTACTGGCCGAACCATGATGACGTCTGGCCGGAAGCCAACCGTGCGATGAAGTATGTGGTTACGCGGCAATCACGGGATTCGCTTTGGGAATCAACGACGTTTCTGACAGAACCGGTCGAAGCGTTGAAACAAATCAAACAAGAAGATGGACCAGATTTGCATGTCTGGGGCAGCAGTGAACTCGTGCACACGTTACTCGCGAACGACCTCATCGATGAATACCGATTGATCATGTATCCGATTATCATCGGTTCCGGCAAGCGTCTTTTCCCGGACGGTAACATCTTACCACTTCAACTAGATGCGATCGAGCAACAGTTGATGCCGAACGGGGTCAGTATCGTCCGCTACGAACGCATTCAAAAAGATGGAGCGGAGCTATGAGAATCGAGCAGCACCTCGAGATGACCATTTCAGAATCGATAAATACGGAACTGATTGAGCTATTACAACATGCGTTTCCTTCCATTTATCCGAATCGCCGTTACTTCAAGCAATTGCCCCATCTCCGACTGATTGCGTATGAAGACGAACAAATCATCGGGCAAGTTGGGTTAGACTTTCGTGTGATGAATGTGGACGGGGAGCCGATTCACGTGCTTGGTATCATTGATTTATGTGTGAGAAAAGAAGTTCGGGGACGTGGAGTCGGACTGGCGTTAATGGAAGAAGTCATTGCCCTCGGAGAAGAGTACCCCATCGACTTTCTCCTGTTGTTCGCAGACCGACCAGACCTTTACGAACGAATTGGGTTTCACACGGTATCCAACACGTGCACGTGGCTTCAAATCGATGACGAGAACCAGACGACACGTGGTATTGGTGAGGCGTCATTTGACGAACTGATGGTCCGGTCGGTCGGGGATAAGAAATGGACGGAAGGGAAACTCGATTTGCTCGGATACTTATATTAGGAGGATACGAATGAATCTTAAACAAGTGACAGAGGTGTATGAATCATACGAACAAAAAATTGGTGCCCGGAAACGAGTGTACGAAACGAGCGGAGAATTATGTTTTTCAGAAACGATTGAAAAAGGAGTGAATCGTCTCGAATTCACTCCTTTATTAGGAAAGGTGATCATTCACATGCCCAGCCGTCGTTGTCACGATCCATTTTAGGTTGATACGCTGGATGGTCGGAAGAAACACCACCTGGATAGGTTCCTCGTAAGTCTGTACAGTTTTGGAAGTTCTCAGAGGGTTGCGATGTTTGAGTATTCGATTCGGTCGATTCCGAAGCTTGTGCCTGTTGCTCAAGTTCATTTTTCACCTCTGCGATGGCAGCTGCAGCCTTTTCCTGTTCTTCTTTTCGAACTGATGCGATTTTCTCTTCTACTTGTTGTGCAGCCTCTTTTTTCACACGTTGTAACTCACTTTCAAATTCTTCACGCAATTTTGTTTCGGCTTCTTCAAGTCTCTGATTCGTTGATTCTCTGGCGTCTGACAGTTGTTGCCGTAAGTCTTCGTTTTCAGATAAATAGGTATCCAGTTGATCTTGTAACTTTTCTTTTTCAGAATTGGCGGAACTCAATTTTTCCTCAATGAGCGATAAATCTTGCTCATATTGTTCCATTGAAATCGTCTCTTCGAAACTACATGAAGCTAATAGAAAAACTGATGAGAGGACTGCGAAAATGATGAAGAAGCGAGGGGAAAGTCGTGATTGCTGAACGTAATTGCTCAAAATAAAAGTTGTCACAATAAGTAAAACTATTAGGAATAGCCCGACTAACAAAATATTTTCCATACCATATCCTCCTTTCTCTTATCGATATCCAAAACAACCCACTTATTTATATTTATTTTACCAATTTTTAAATTGATAAACGGAATGAATGAAGTATGTTTTCAATTGATTATTGTTTTTTTCAATTCATTGCTGATTATGGGAGATGTATGAGAAAGGTAAGAAGTGAATTTTCACGAAGAAGATAGATACAAAAAGGAGGGATTTGATGAAACAATATACGATTCGAAACCGTAACGTCCCGCTTTCCTTACGTGATACTGTCATCACAGAAGCGACCGTGATCGGTTCGACCATCCGTCTCGTGTTTGCGGATGGAATCCGAGATTTGTTCAAGAAGGAAGCGGTGTGGACAGGACGTGCCACCGTGACGATTTCGAATGTAGAGTGGGACTCTTCTTCACTTACACGCTTTGGTGAAACGACCTATGCGATGTGTCCAATCGAACAACTCAGCCAGTTCATCAAAAGTGGAAGGTTCGAGATTGTCGATGAGTTGTATGGTTATCGCCAGCTCTTATTACGCTGCATGTGGTTGACCGATACGACGTGTGAAACAGTAGAACTAAGTCTGTCCCACGCAAGCGAGCTCGTCATCCGATGGGAAGACGAGCCTGTGGAAGAGATGTATGAATCTGAATCATTTTGAAGAAAGCGTTAGTCCTACATGCTGAGCGACTGCTCTCGCGACATCTTCTTTTGATTGATAGTCTGTTGCAATTTTTTCTGCATGAATTTCAGATTGAAATGCGGACTGGCAGCGGTCGATTTGGGATTTACCCCAAGAGTTAAACCATTCGAATCGTTTATTCAAGCGTCTGACGAGCGTTCGTCGATTCGCTTCAAGGATGAGGTGGCGTACGTCAATCCCGTCTCGTTGAAGCCGCCCGATGATTTCGTCTACATACGTTGCGTTCACAAGTGTCATCGGAACGAGAATGACCCCATCGAAGGACGTGGCGATCTTCAACAGCATCTGATAGTTGAACTCCTGCCATTCCGGATGGTGCTGAAAATCAGGCTGTTGAAGACTCTTCGGCAATTGACCGCGAATGAAAAAGTCGGCCTGTTCCGGGTCGTACAGAAACGCGTTCGGTAGCTGTTTCTCGAGTATCTTGGCACATGTCGTCTTGCCTGAACCGAAAGCGCCGTTGATCCATATAATCATTCCTTCTCCTCATTTCATTGTCATTGTTCCTTTATTATATCGAACGGTGTGGTGAAACAGTTGATACAATCCGACAGACATAATAGAATAGATGAGTGATTTTGTTGGACTGTATGGATGAAAGGAACTGATTTTACGATGAAAGAAAACTTTTGGCGCGACCTTCCGCGTCCATTCTTTATACTTGCCCCAATGGAAGATGTGACCGATGTCGTCTTCCGCCACGTCGTCGCTCATGCGGGACGCCCGGACGTCTTCTTCACAGAATTCGCCAATTCGGATAGCTATTGCCACCCTGAAGGGAAAGGTAGCCTTCGTGGCCGTTTGACATTCACGGAAGATGAGCAGCCGATGGTCGCCCACATCTGGGGAGACAATCCGGAATATTTCCGTCAAATGAGTATCGGTATGGCCGAGATGGGTTATAAAGGACTTGATATCAACATGGGATGCCCGGTCCCGAACGTCGCAAAACGTGGGAAAGGGAGTGGCCTCATTCTCCGTCCGGAAGTCGCGGCTGAGCTCATTCAAGCAGCGAAAGCCGGCGGCATCCCGGTCAGCGTCAAGACGCGCCTCGGTTTCGCGAAGCTCGACGAGTGGCGCGACTGGTTGACGCATCTCTTGAAGCAAGATATCGCGAACTTGTCGATTCACTTGCGCACGCGCAACGAGATGAGTAAAGTCGACGCTCATTGGGAAATGATTCCGGACATCGTGAAACTCCGTGACGAGATTGCACCGGATACGCTCATCACGATCAATGGGGACATCCTCGACCGTCAAATGGGCCTCGAACTCGTTGAGAAATACGGGGTCGATGGTGTCATGATCGGTCGCGGGATCTTCAAAAATCCGTTCGCGTTTGAGAAAGAACCACGCGAGCACTCGATGGAAGAGCATCTTGATCTATTGCGTCTGCAACTGGACCTTCAAGACAAATTCCAAGAGGACGTGCCACGTTCGATTTCGAACTTGCACCGTTTCTTCAAGATTTATGTCAAAGGATTCCGCGGGGCGAGCGAGCTCCGTCATAATCTGATGGAAACAAAATCGACAGATGAGGTACGGGCGTTGCTTGATGCTTTCGTAGAGAAATATCATGAAGAAGAGGCGGCGCTGGCTGCCGAATAAACAATCAGGTTCAGCGAAAGCTGGACCTTTTTTGTATAATGATTGGAAAGGAGTGAGGCGAATGTTCAACATACGAAAAGAAAGACAGGAAGATGAACGTCGCGTCGAAGCGATTGCTCGGGAAGCGTTTTGGAACTTATATTTCCCGGGATGTCATGAGCATTATGCGATTCATCAACTGCGAAAACATGAAGATTACTTGCCCGAATTGTCATGGGTCATCGAGGTGGACGGAGAACTGGCCGGCGGGATTTTTTACTCGAATTCGAAAATCGTAGACGGAGAAGAGTCGGTTGATACGATCACATTCGGTCCGGTTTTCATCGACCCGAAGTACCACCGACAAGGACTTGGCAGACATCTCATTACGCATTCGATCGAGCATGCAAAGTCGCTTGGCTATCGTGCGATCCTGACACTCGGCTATCCGTATCATTATGAGCCGTATGGATTTGTAGGCGGGAAGCGATATGACATCTCAATGCCGGACGGACAGTACTATAAAGGATTGCTCGTGTTACCTTTATACGAAGGGGCGCTAGAGGGGGTTCGGGGTATCGCGGTATTCACAGAAGGCATGGAAGTGGAAGAAGCGGAAGTAGAGGCGTTCGACGCTACGTTTCCGAAGAAACAGAAAGAAGTGCTTCCGAGTCAACGGGAGTATGAATTCGTTTCGACTGAGCTTGATGAATCATGAAGAAATACCAAGGAATTATTTCCTTGGTATTTTCTCTTGCCCCATAACCAAAAATAGGATATTTTTGATATATCGGATGGCGATATAACGAACTACGATATAGAGGAGACGGATACGTGACACAACAGTCGAATACAGGTGCATTAACCGAAGCGGTTTACTATATATTATTGTCCTTGCAAGTTCCGAGGCACGGGTATGGGATGATGCAATTTGTCCAGGAGCTGAGTCAAGGGCGAGTCCGGCTCGCACCAGGTACGTTATACGGTGCCCTTAGTAGTCTCGTAGAGCGCGGATGGATTCAGGCACTCGAAGGAACGGCTCGGAAAAAGGAATACGAAATTACCGATGCTGGTCGAGAAGCACTTAAGACAGAATTGAGGCGACTAGAAGAATTGGTACGACACGGTCATGAATGGACAAAGGAGTTGGACACATGAAGACGAAAACGGTCTATCGTATATTTGTTGATTATGAGAAGGAAGAGAAATGGCTCAACGAGATGGTGGAAAAGGGATGGGCCCTCGAGTCGTTTCGCTTCATGCGATATCGCTTTCGTTCAGTCGAACCAGGGATGTATACATATCGAATTGAATTGTTACGAGAACTTCCCTCTCATCCCGATTCGAAAGCTTATATGGCTTTCATGACTGAAGTTGGGATTGAGGTCGTTGACACATCCTATCGCTGGGTCTTTTTAAGAAAGCGAACGAGCGACGGACCGTTCCAATTGTATTCAGATTTTGACTCGATGATTCAGCGTGAAACACGAATCATACAACTGTACGGAACCGTTTTGCTCGCCAATTTTGTGGTCGTCTTAGCGAACTTCTCGAATCCGGTTGCAAAATGGACAATCCTATTAAATATTGTTGTTGTTGCGATGTTGGCCTATGCTGTCCAGCATCACACATGGAAAATGAGAACGTTAAAAGGTCTTAAAGCAATTGGGGAAATGAAGTCGTCAGATTGAACGGATTGGTAAGGAGGAGCCAGATGGATTCACGAGAATGGAAGGACTGTATCATTTGTTTTGGGTTGATTGCGGGGACGACACTCGGTGTAATCCTCTCGTTCTTCTTCGATATACAGCTGACATATGGTATTGCGAGCGGAGCGATGGTTGGCTACGTCGGAGGGCTTGCCGTATCGATTTGGAAAAAATGATAGATCATCGTTTAAATACCTCGTCGCTATGACGAGTTTTTTTTAGCTTGTTGTGACGAATGACGTTGTATCGGGATCTATATAAGTGAGGAGTAAGAAAAGGGGGGAAATAGATGGATGACCAGGTCATCATCGATTGGTACTGGGAACGATCCGAATATGCGATTGTCGCCACAAAGAAGAAATACGGGAGCTATTGTCGTCGTGTCTCCTATAATATCCTACAAAATCACGAAGATACGGAAGAGTGTTTGAACGACTTATACATGAAAGTGTGGGAGTCGATCCCGCCGACGCGTCCGTTTCGACTTGGGGCGTATTTGACAAAGATTGTACGAAATCTCGCACTGCAGCGTTATAAGAAGAATCATGCGAAAAAACGGGGTGGTGGAGAAGTGCCGCTCGTCTATGAAGAATTGGAACATGTCCTCACGGAATCGATGAAAGACGAAGAGATCGTCGACCTGTTGAATGCATTTCTTTCAGACCTTCCTCGACAGACAAGGTTGATTTTCATGCAACGCTATTTTTACCTTCACTCCATTCAAGAAATTGCGAAAAACCATCAACTTGGGGAGAGTCATGTCAAAATGAAGCTGAAGCGAACACGTGATTCGTTACAGCGTGTACTCAAATCAGAAGGGATTCAAGTATGAATCACGAAAAATTACTTCAACTACTAGGTGAAGTGGATGACCACCATATAGAGGAATCCATGGTGATAGAGCGAAGACCTTATCAACGACTCAAATGGGGGGCAGGAGTGGTACTCGCCGTCGCTGCGGGATTCATGCTCTTCACATCGAATATTTGGAATGAGCGTATTCCGTTATCCACGGATTCAACGGCAAACTCGGTTCACATCATCGATGAATCAGAAATAAGACAAGGTACTTCTCAAGAAAACTTGATGGACATGACAGAAGATGAACTTTTTTCGCGGTGGAATCCGGTCGTAGTCAAAGGAACGGTCGAGAACATCCGGCATATCGAGATTGATTTTAACGGAGAGCTCGAATATCAGTCGCTTCTCACCATACAAGTGTCAGATGTGTATCATGGCGATGTGCAAACTGGACAAGAACTGGTCGTTCGTGCCGATGCAATCGGAAGAGCGGAACAGGCAGAGCATATTGACGTCATCTCACACGTACGTCAAGGGATGGAGGGCATCTTTATGCCGATTCCATATGATGACGAATTCATCTGGGAACAAAACGGAGAGACGCTTCGACTGAAAGATATTGCGGATTACGGTTTTCCGGACGGGGAACGTTATCTGTTTTTAGATACTCCGAGCGGACTGCTATTTGAAAGGGAAGCCTATCCGTCGTTACAAGATATGAATTCTTTAGATGAAATAGAACGTTGGATGGTCTCACGATTTAAAGCATCAGAATAATCTACATCTCATATTATTAGGAGGGCGAACGATATGGAACGTACAATCACCGTAAAAGGAACAGGGAATGTCTCATCTCGACCAGATTTGATTGTGATTCACATGGACCTCGTCTTACGAGCGGCGCGTTATGAAGAGACGATGACGGAGGCAGCGACTTCAGTATCGCAGCTTCAAAAGGCCATCGTTCGCGCTGGATTTGAGAAGGCGGACTTGAAAACGAGTGACTTTTCCATCGATACGGAGTATGAACGGTATCACGATAAACATAATAATTATCGGTCACGCTTTGTAGGTTATGTATGTAAACAGAAGACGAAACTTGAGTTTCCACTCGACACGTCCAGACTATCGGACGCGATTGAACAAATCAGTCAATCTCGGGCGAATCCGACACTCTCGATTCGCTTTACAATGAAAGACCCGAACGCGATTGAAGATCAGTTATTGGTCAATGCTGCAGAAAATGCGAAAAAACGAGCAACGCTCCTCGCGAAAGGCGCAGGTGCAACGTTAGGAGACTTGCTACAGATTGACTACACGTGGGGAGAGATTCATGTCTTCTCACCTACGAACGTCCTCTATAGTCAGGAGATTGTCTATTCCGAATCACGGATGCCAGAAATCGAGCCTGATGATATCGATGTGAGCGATACGGCAACGTTCGTCTGGAGCCTCAAATGAGGCGACTGACCTTCCTGACTCTTTTCGCATTATCGATTGCACTTCCTGTGTCTGCGCTTTCCTGGGCGTATACGTTTGTCGTGTTTGAACGAAATGTGTATGAAGTGCTCGATACGACAATCGATGAGGATTCGCTCGGTGACGTGATCGGTGAAGTGGAAACAACGGTCAACGACGAGACAGGGCGTTATTACGGGAATGCCTCGAATGGATATCCGATTGGAACGGCCTATCGTGAAATTGATGGGGAGGCCGTTGAAGACGTCATTGCGGTTGAAGACGGTTCGGAATGGAAACGGGCGGAATACCGATTCAGGGCTCCCTACCACACGAGCGACTTTATTAAATTCTTCGGCTATGCTTTGCTCGTACTCGGTATTGTTCTGGTGAGTTGGACGCTCTTTAAGCGAAGTTCACTGTACAAAAAAGAAGCATGAACGAACGCTGAAATGGGAAGGGAGATAAAGAGAAGTTCGGTAAAGGGGGATTCACCATGAATATTTTGATTATCTTTGATTCCTTGTATGGGCATACAGAAAAGATTGCTCATGCGATGCAGGAAGAGCTGTCGAAAGAACATGAAGCGCGTATGGAACATGTGTTGAATATTGGGCTCGGCGACTTGGCTCATGTCGATCTTGTCGTCATCGGCTCACCAACGCATGGCGGGTATGAGACGGAGGACATTAAAGTGTTTCTAGACGGAATCTCAGACAACGCGCTTCGCGGGAAGCGGACGGCCGCGTTTGATACAAGTGTCGTCAAAGAAAAACAAAATCCGATTCTCGGTAAAATCATCGACTGGTTCGGTCATGCGGTGAACCGCGTCGAAGGGGAAATGATTGAAAAAGGCGCAACGAACGTTCGAAAAGAATCATTTTTGGTTGATGGGGAGACGGAAATGTTGAAAGCAGGCGAACTTGAACGTGCGAAAGCATGGGCTTGGGAGTTGGTTAAATAATACATGGAACGCATTCTGCGAGCAGAGTGCGTTTTTTTAGTTGAATCAGGCGAGAAGGCTGAAAAAGCGGGTAAATATTAGTATTCAACTCTTTAGAAAGGGAGCTGGTTGTGATGAAAAAAATGGAACGGGATGTTTTCGTCGGATGGGTGGTCGTCTTGCTCGTTATTTTGGTTCACTTCCTCATCACTGTCTCTCTCGGAAACACGTATTTTGCCGAGTCCTCGCTCAATCGCATGTTGTGGCTCTCGAGTTTTCCTGCATTTCTAATTGCTTTCGTCGCAGCCTTTTCCCAAAAAACGAACACGATTCTTCTAGCGGTTCGCCGAGGATTATTATGGACCGTCGAGTTGATCGTCGCGTTCACGGTTCTCGCCTGGGTGTTTCGGTCGTTTGAAGGATTATATGCAAACGCGGGTCTCTATTGGTTGTTCGGTGCCGTCTTGATTGGTCCGATTTTCTATGTGATGGCCTTCCGACGGCAACATACGAAACGAATCCGAACGCCTTGACAGCAAACGTCTTCTTTTACAGAAGGCGTTTTTAGATTGCACTAGGATGGGAATGGTGTAGAGAGAAAAGAATTGGAGGAGAGTGCGATGACCCAGTATTTTTCATCATCCTATGAAGAATCGCGAGAAAAGTTCAAACATTTATTATCTGAGGTGAAACGATATTATCCTAAAGCAGAGCTGTTAACGCACTCAATCGGGGACGGAAGCATCGACATCATCTTAGGGGAACCAAAACGAGAGCGGAAAGCCATCCTTCTCATGACGATTGGGGAACATGGGATCGAAGGATATGCAGGTGCTGCGGTGACGCATCAATTTGTGCAAACACAATTGCCTCATGTGCGACATGAGACGACAGGCATTTGTCTCATTCATGCCGTCAATCCTTGGGGAATGAAACACTTCCGACGTGTCAATGAGCATAATGTCGATTTGAACCGAAACTATGTTATTGACCGTGAATCGGTGCCGTATAACGTCAACCGTGAGTATGAATTGATGCGACATCTGTTCGTTCCAGACGGAGTGATTGACGACTACCATGAAGCGCGTGAACAAATTTATTCGTTCCTCGGTTCTGGGATTAAGCTCGACGGATTTAAGGCAATGAGTGGGGCGAAAGGGATGGGGCAGTATCAATTCCCGAAAGGTGTGTACTATGGCGGAGACTCGGATGAACCATCCGCCGTCTTCTTGAAAGGGATTCAACACGATTTACTCGAGCGCTATGAACGAGTCGTGCATATGGACTGGCATACGGCGCTCGGTCCGACAAACGAGGTGACGATGGTCATCAGTAAACGGGACGGTCGAACCGAAGATGAGTTGAAACAAGCGTACGGCCTCGACAACGTCAACGTATATGACCCGGACGAGGTGCTCGGGGACTCGACGAATCACTTTTACTACGTACGCGATACGGAATATCCCGACAAAGGACTCGTCTCCGCTTTATTCGAGTTTGGGACGTTCGGCACGTCGACGAAAGCCTCGATTCGAGAATTTTTGACAATCATTTTAGAAAATCGTCTCTATTTTGAAGGGACAAAAGATCCCGAAGCGCGCAATGGAATTCAAAACGAATTCATGGCAATGTTCTATCCGGACGACCCAAGTTGGCGCGAAGCCGTGTTACGAGATGGAGCGAAGGCCGTTGAAGGGTATTTAAAAGGGGAATCGCTCTGGCGTGACACATGAGAAGGTTTTTAGGATTCGGAAACGGGAACAAGTAGGTTGTGAGTATTTACGATTAATCAAAACTATGGAGGTTGGATGATGGGATATATTACAGCACATGACGGTACGAATTTATACGTGGAGGATGTCGGTTCTGGGGAGCCGATCGTCTTCTTACACGGTTGGCCTGCGAACAACAACATGTTCGAATATCAGAAGAATGCGTTAATCGAATCCGGCTATCGCTATATCGGAATCGACTTCAGAGGGTACGGGAAATCTGATGCACCGGCGACAGGGTATGACTATGAGACGATGGCATCTGATGTGCATATGGTCGTTTACGGGCTTGGCTTAAAAGACTTCACGCTCGTTGGTTTTTCAATGGGTGGTGCGATTGCAGTCCGCTACGCAGCCGACTATAAAGAGGATGGACTCAAAAAGTTAGTCTTAGCGGGAGCGGCAGCACCGATTTTCACACAACGTTCAGACTATCCATACGGCATGACAACGGAAGAAGTCGACGCGTTGATTGAAGATACGCGAGCCGACCGACCGAAAATGCTCGAAGGGTTCGGAGAAATCTTCTTTGAGAAAGAACATTCGAAACCGATGCAGAATTGGTTCCACCATCTCGCACTCGTGGCCTCGAGTCACGGAACGATTGCCTCGGCACAGGCACTCCGGGACGAAGATTTGCGCGATGCCTTGCCGAAGATTGACGTAGAGACGTTAATTATTCACGGCGTACATGATAAAATCTGTCCATTTGAGTTTGCAGAACAGATGGAGCAAGGCATTTCGAACGCTCGGATTGAGCGTTTCGAAGAGAGCGGACACGGCACCGTGCTCGATGAACGAGAGAAATTTAACGATACACTGTTGCAGTTTGTTCAATAATTTATGGGCTCCTAAAGGGGCCCTTTTGTATGTCTGGATGGATAAGAACCAACTAAAACGGGTATAAATCAATTGGAGTTCCCTTCCAATTCTTTTGAATCACCGAAACATCGCTGTGACAAGGATCACGATGTTTTTTTGTGTCGTTTAGGAGAAAGGGGATGATTACAGATAGGAACATGGATTTAGTTCAACCTGTCTTGCCATTCATGGTACAATAACGGGGTGGATTAACAGATTGAGGAGAGATTTAAATGAACATCGCTTTCTTTTTATACCCGAAAGAAGACGTCAAATATTTGGACCCCGAATCAACGGTACGACAAGCGCTTGAAAAGATGAAGCATCATCGATTCACGTCTGTCCCACTCGTTTCGGAGAACGGATTTTACGCCGGGACGATGACAGAGGGGGATTTGCTCTGGGCACTCGCAGAACAACTTCGTGGGGAAGAAGATTATGAAAAAGTGCTCCGGACACGTCTAAAAGATATCAAGCAACGCGTTCGCTATAAGCCGGTATCGATTACGGCTCAAATCGAAGAGCTCGTCGATGCAATCACGGATCAAAACTTCGTGCCGGTCGTCGATGACGGCAAATATTTCATCGGCATTATCCGACGCCGTGACATCATCGAGTATTACTCGACAAAGTTGAAACAACTCGAGAATGAAGTCCGATAAATAACAAGCCAGAACCGACTCGCGGTTCTGGCTTGTTTTATGTTTCTTTCTGCTTTGTTTTTAAGAACGGGAGTGGGGCGATGATTGAAATGTAGTAAATGAAGGTGATGACGAGCGACAAGATGATTGCCGGTAAATATGGTACAACCAATGGAATGACGAGCAGGACTGCGAGAACTGCGAGTCGCTTCCACGACACTTTGAAGAACAGACGGTTGAAGTAAATCACGCCATATCCAAACAAGACAATGGAGACATACAGTGTGATGCGATGTGCCAAATCAAGTGTCTGCATCGGATCGTGTATGATTGCAACCTTCACGACGGCGAGTAAGATGATGCCGAGGAACATCGCAAAGTGAGACCAATAGAATCCAGCTTTTGAGGCCTGATCGCGGCGGTCGATATCCATGCTGTGGAACTTTTCTTCACGTTCTGAATCATCTTTCACATAGGAGTACCATAAGAGCACGGTCAGACCGAGCGCAATGATCATGGTTAAAATGACATCAGTCGTTAAATCCTCATCAATCGCAGCGCGACCGGTCGATGCGATCGTTTCTCCGAGCGCGATGACCAAAATGAGGTAATGTCGCTCAAGGAAGTGCCATGGAGAAACCGCAAATTGTCCTTTGTTTCTTTGAACGAGCGGTCCAAGGACGGCTACTGCTGCGACGATTCCCCAAACGATGAGACGGACGTCACCGCTGAACAATGAGGAGACGAGGATGATGATGGCGAACATCAGATTGAATGGGACAATCGTTGACATGGCCTTTTTCGTCTCATCATTACTATGAAGCAAAAATAAGAGGGAATGGGTCGCCACGATACTTAAAAAACCTAATCCGAAAATAAAGCCATTTTTACCGTATGCCTCGGGAATCGCCACTGAAATCAACATGAAGCCCACCATACCGAGAGCTAGAAAAATCCGATGGTTCCGTTCGGTCAGTTCGGTTGTATTCGTTAACCAAATGTATCCCTCGAAAATGTACCAAATGAGGGCCAGGAGGACAAAAACTTCTAAAAACGTGTGAAAGTCTAAATGATGTTCTAATTTTAACGTCAACTGAATAAAGGTAAAGACGAATACTAAATCAAAAAAGAGTTCGATCTTATCGACTTCTTTGTTTCGTGTAGTCATAGGGATTCTCCTTTTCTATAAGTCATTATTTTTTACCCATATCGGTATAAAAAAATCCTTCATTCCGCAAAATGAAGGATCTGTATTAAACAAGGGGTGGAAAATGCGGAAGTACATATTCACCTAATTCATCGATGACTTCTTCAGCCGGACGTTCTCCGTCGAAGAGGGCAAAGAAGAGATGATTCACTCCGATGGCACGGTACGCTTCGAGCAATTTAATCAAATGGTTGCGACCGAGTCGGAATCCGAGACGAATCGGTGTCGGCGGCTCATCTGGGTCAAGCGTCAGATCAAGATGCATCGGCATCGAGAAAGGACGGAAGCTGCGACCATGCGCCTCACCGCTCGCGCGCCACGCGTCGAGCACTTGCTGTTGTGCGAAAGGTGCTTGCGGATAATACATCCATCCGTCCCCATTTGCCCCAAGCCAGTCCATGTCTTGTTGCGCGAACCCGGTGATCATCGTCGGAATTCGTTTTTTCGGACGTGGAACTAGTGTTGCTTGTTCGACTTCCCCATACGGTGAGTCAATGGTTGGGTAGTTGTTGTAAAGCGCCTGCTCCATGACACGAAGCGATTCTTTGAATTGGTCGCCACGTGTCGGGTGATCGACTCCGAGTCCTTTGAAATCGGCGCGACGGTCACCTGAAGAGATCCCTAAAATCAATCGTTCTGGGAACAACGCTTCAATTGTTGCGACTTCCTTCGCCGAACGAAGGGGGTGACGGAGTGGCAAGACGAGTGAAGACGTACCGAGTGCGATGTTTTTCGTTTGACCGAGTAAATGTGTTCCGTAAATCAGCATATCGTAAATTTGACCGACGGCTGGGTCTAAAAAGTTCGGGTCTTTTAGTAGAACGTCCCGTAACCAAAGGGCCGTGAAGCCGTAATCGTCTGCTTTTTGAGAGAGCTCGACTTGACGCTCAAGGGTCGGGGTACGCATTTTAAAATTTTCTAAAGGGATGTGGAGGCCGAGCGTGAGCTCGCCCTCCCGGTACATCCGATTGTAGCTTTTGTGATTGTTGAACATAAGGTCCTCCTTAGTTTGCTTCCAAACGACGTGAGATGGCTGTCAAGATGACGGCGATGATGACCATGATGCCACCGACCCAAGGGGTATGCACAAGTCCGATTGAATCTGCGACGAGTCCACCGATTGTTGCGCCGAGGGCAATACCGATGTTGAAGGCAGCGATGTTGAGCGCTGATGCGACATCGACAGCGGCAGGTACATATTTTTCAGCCAATTGTACGATATACAGTTGAAGTCCAGGCACGTTCATGAAGGCGAGGAGACCCATCAAGACGATCGCGATGAGACCTGCCACTTTGAACGGAATCATGAACGACATGATAATCATGACTGCCGCGTGAACGATAAACATATAGAACAATGCTTTTGCTGGATTTTCGTTTGCGAGCTTTCCGCCGACCGCGTTTCCGATGGCGACTGCGATTCCGTAAACGAGTAAGACGACACTGATTAAACTAGGACTGATTTTTGTCACGTCTTGCATGATTGGTGTCAAGTACGTGAAGGCGACGAACGTTCCGCCGTAACCGAGTGCTGTGATCAAGAATCCGAGCATGAGACGACCGTTCGTGAGCAATTTCTTCATATCTGAGAACTTCGCTGGTGGTGACTGTTTCAAATCTTTCGGAATCAAGAAGAAGCTAGCAATGATTGAAACGACACCAAGTGCTGCGACAGCGAAGAAGGTTGCGCGCCATCCGAACGCTTGACCGATGAAGGTACCGAGTGGGACACCTGTGACGGTCGCGACGGTTAAACCTGTAAACATGAGTGCGATGGCACTCGCTTTTTTATGCGGTGGTACGAGTTGAACAGCGATTGTTGCCCCGATTGAGAAGAAGACACCGTGCGAGAACGCGGTGATAAATCGTGCGGCAATTAAGAGTTCAAAACTGGTCGACATGGCAGAGACCAAGTTTCCGCCGATGAAGACGACCATGAGCGCCATGAGTAACGTTTTGCGGTTCATTCGGTTTGTGAGTGCCGTCAAAATTGGTGCACCGACAGCTACGCCAATCGCGTAACCCGAGATAATGAGACCAGCGAGTGTGATGCCGATGTTTAAATCACTTGCGATTGAAGCGAGAAGACCGACCGGGACGAACTCGGTCGTTCCGATGCCGAAGGCGCTGATCGCGAGGGCGAGTAATGCTAACCCTCCATTTTTAGGTGCCTGTTCTTCGACAGGTTGCGTGTACGGTTGATTCATGAATAGTTCCTCCTAAAATAAATGAATAGTGTGGAAGACGAGGGCCCTTCGTCTCCGAATAGCAAAGACATTTCCCTTACCTCTATTGTTCAGTACGGTCGAAAAAGTACCTTACCGTCTCAAGAGGGTGTTACGAGCGAAATGAACTTGTATTGATTTGCTATAGTTGCTATCATAAAGGCATGAAAACAGTTTGAGAAGTACGTACTTTAAAGTGCGGTAGGCACCAAAAAGTGCCTATGGAAGAAATGGAGGAAAAAATATGCCATATAATATTCCTGTGGAAGCGACACTTGACGTCATCGGCGGTAAGTGGAAAGTCGTCATTATGTGTCACTTGATTAAAGGGGAACGTCGGACAAGTGAACTTCGTAAGCTCATGCCGAACATCACTCAAAAGATGCTTACCCAACAATTGCGTGAGCTTGAAGCAGACGGGGTCGTCGTACGTACGGTGTACGAGCAAGTCCCACCGAAAGTCATTTACTCGTTATCAGAGTACGGCTGGTCACTCAGACCAATCCTAGACGCCATGTGCGCTTGGGGTGAGTGTCATATCGATCAGTCCGGAGAAGAGGTCATCTCCTAACATTCACGGTCGTCCATCAAGGGCGACCGTTTTTTGTACATTAAAGTCGGGTACAGAGACAAAGATAAGGAGGAGTTAGAATGGACTTGAAAACTTATATGTTTGTAGATGACGGATCCATTCCGAATCATCCGGATTATCCAGTGCTCCTATATCGTGGCGTCTTTGCTGATCCGAGCGGGATGCAGGAGACGTTCAATCATAACGAATGGACGAACAGCTGGGTGAACGGGGTGTTCGACTATCATCACTATCACAGCAACACGCATGAAGTTTTAGGCGTATTACATGGTGAGGCGACGCTTCAACTAGGAGGAACGAACGGTGATCTTGTACGCGTCAGTTCAGGTGATGTGCTCGTCTTACCGGCAGGGACCGGACATCGTCGTATCGAGGCGAGTTCAGACTTCCAAGTCGTCGGGGCATACCCGGATGGTCGCGACTATGACATGTTGACCGGGAATATGGAAGAACGCCCAGACAATTTAAAACGCATTGAACAAGTCGAGAAGCCGACGTTTGACCCCGTCTTCGGGACGACGGGGCCGTTACATGAAGCATGGACAAAGGAGGAAACGTTATGAATCAACGACTACCACATTCCTTATTACTCGCGGCATTGAAACAAAACGTCGTCGAATTGAAAGACGGACGCGAGATGCGGGCGCTCGGGCAAGGTACGTGGCGTATGGGAGAGGAAAAATCGAAGCATGACGCTGAAGTGGAGGCGCTTCGGACAGGGCTCGACTGCGGACTCCATGTCATCGACACGGCAGAGATGTACGGGGAAGGGGAATCTGAGAAGTTGGTCGGTGAAGCGATCCAAGACCGACGGGAAGATGTGTTCCTCGTTTCGAAAGTATATCCATACAATGCGTACGGCGAAAAACTCGTCAAAGCATGCGATGAGTCGCTCGAACGACTCGGGACCGACTATCTCGACCTCTACTTACTCCACTGGCGAGGCGATGCCCCGCTCGAGGAGACGATTCAAGGGATGGAGCAGCTGAAATCAGACGGCAAGATTCGGGCATGGGGCGTCTCAAACTTCGACGTCGAGGATATGAAAGAACTTCTTGCCTTGCCGAACGGTCACAACTGTGCGGTCAACCAAGTGCTCTATCACCTCGGCAGTCGAGGAATCGAGTATGATCTGCTTCCTTATTTGAAAGAACAAGGAATTCCCGTCATGGCGTACGCACCGCTCGCTGAAGGAAGTGATGTGAAAAAAGACGTCTTCGAGAACGAGACGGTCAATCGACTCGCGGAGACGTATAGCGCCTCGGTTGCGCAAATTTTACTGGCCTGGACGATTCGGAGTGGACACGTCATCGCCATCCCGAAAGCCGGGCAGGCCGAGCACGTCGAGGAGAATGCGGCAGCGCTCTTACTCGATTTGAGTGAGGAAGATGTTGCGACGCTCGACGAGGCGTTCCCACCACCGACGACGAAACAACCGTTAGATGTCATTTGACGAGAGGAACTGGACCGATTCAATGGGTCCAGTTTTTCTTTTGTCGAAATCGCTTGTCCTGTTCGTGTTGCGGGTAAATATAGAAAGGACTTGTTTGTGTGGACGAGACTGATACGACAAGGGAGCTGAAAATAGAATGGAACAGACGTATACTGCCGAAGAGTTCAAAGAGAAGATGTACTCGAATTTGAAAGTACGGCCGAGTGATTCCGTTATCCTCATGTGCTCCATCTTTATCGCGTCAATCGGATTAAATATGAACTCGATTCCCATCATTATTGGGGCGATGTTAATTTCGCCGCTCATGACTCCGATTTTGAGTATCGGTCTCGCTTTGTCGCTCTATGATATGAAGTTACTTCGTGCGGGCGTGCGTCTGCTTCTCGTTCAAGTCGCGGTCAGTCTCACCGTCGCGACGATCTATTTCGCCATCTCACCAATCACGTACGCGAGTAATGAAATCATCGCCCGGACGGAGCCGACGATTTGGGATGTCATCATCGCCTTCGCCGGGGGGACAGCCGGGATCATCGGGGCACAAAAGAAAATGAGCAACAACATCGTCCCGGGTGTCGCCATCGCGACCGCCTTGATGCCCCCGCTCTGTACTGTGGGATATTCGATCGCAACGTGGAACGTTGACTACTTGATCGGATCGAGCTATCTGTTCGTCATCAACTGTGCGTTCATCGCCATCGCCACGTTCATCGGGGTCAAGTTCATGGGCATCTCACAAGTGTTGACGAAACAAGACGCCAACCATAAAAAAATCAATCGACTCCTCATCGGGTTGTCTGTCCTCATCGTCGTGCCAAGTATCTTTTCGGCCGCGACACTCGTACAAGACAGCATCGTTCGGACGGGGATTAACAACTTCATCGAAGAAGAGTTTTCGGACGCCATCATTATCAGTCAAGACTACGAAGAGGATAAAGATCTCCTCCTCGTGACGACGACAGGGAAACGATTGACCGAGGAAGAACTTGCGGAAATCGAATCACGGTTGCCGGACTACGGACTACATGCCATCGAATTGTCGGTGACACAGGTTCCGGATTTGAACGGACTGTCCGGCGAAAAAGTGGCCGAACTGTTACAAAAATATTTAGAGAGCCGTCTCCAGCAGTTCAACCTGTTTGACAGCCGTCAAATCAATTTAGAAGACTTACCGTTCGAACTTCAGAACGAGGTCAACCCAAACTAAAAGACCATCGATTTTTTTCGATGGTCTTACTCGTCAGTTCGCGAGTGGATGTTTCAAGAGATAGTCTTCGATTTGATCAATCGTTTCTTTTAAAACACCGTCCGCGAATGGCGATTTGAGACCTGCCAGTTCGACGAGTTCGAGGAACGAGCGGCTTCCGCCTGCCTGACAAAGTGTGAGGTAATCGCTCCACGCAGCTTCGCGGTCTTCATGCATGCGTACCCAGAACTGGAACGCACACACTTGCGCGAGCGTATAGTCGATATAGTAGAACGGACTTTGGAAGATGTGCCCTTGTTGGTGCCACCATGCGCCTGATTCGAGATAGTCGTTCGTCTCATAATCACGATGCGGAAGATAGACCTTCTCCAAATCGCGCCATGCCTGACGTCGCTCGGCAGCTGTCATCTCTGGATTGCGGTAGACGACGTGTTGGAACTCATCGACGAGCACGCCGTATGGAAGGAACGTCATGCTGCCAGCCAAGTGGTTGAACTTGTACTTGTCGACTTGGTCGCCGAAGAAGAGCTCCATCCATGGCCAACAGAAGAACTCCATCGACATCGAATGGATTTCACACGCCTCATACGTCGGGAAGGCGTATTCCGGAGTCGTCAAATGACGGCTCTCATATACTTGGAACGCGTGACCGACTTCGTGTGTGAGGACGTCGATATCTCCGGCCGTCCCGTTAAAGTTCGAGAAGATGAACGGAAGACCTTCAGACGGTAAGTATGTGCAATATCCGCCGCCAGCCTTACCTGGCTTCGCCGTCAAATCGAGAGCGCCGCGCTCTTGCATGTATTGGAAGAATTTGTCCGTCTCGTTCGAGAGCTCATGATACATCTTGTTTCCACCTTCGATGATGAACGATTCATCTCCTTGAGGTGTCGCGTTACCGTCTGGGAAGACGAACGACTCATCGTAATAGTAGAGGTGATCGACGTCGATTCGTTTCGCCTGCTTGTCTTTCAACGCAGAAGCGAGCGGGACGATCACGTCACGGACTTGTTTCCGGAAGTTGTCGACCATCGACTCGTCATACCCGACGCGTTGCATGCGTGCATAGCCGAGCTCGACGAATGAAGGGAATCCGAGCGCGTGGGCGATCTCTGTACGCACGCGTACGAGTTCACCGTAAATGCGGTCGAGCTCGTCACCGTTGTCAGAAAGATATGTATAGCGGGCAACGGATGCGGCTTTTCGGACATCACGGTCAGGTGATTGAAGGTATGGACCGAACTGTGACAAGTTGAGCGTCTTGCCGTCAAATTCGATTTGTGCTGCTGACATGACTTTTTGATAAGCCGTCGCGAGGCGGTTCTCTTCCTGCAGTTTCGGGATGAGTGACTCTTCGAACGTCTCGAGCGCACGCTCGGCGAGGGAGAACAGCTGGCTGCCCCATTCCGCTTCGAGTTCAGAACGAAGCTCGTGGTTCGTCAAGACGCGGTAGTACGCTTGGATTTCTTTCTCATAGACCGGGAGAGCATCGTCAAAGAAAGATTGTTCTTCCTCGTAAAAAGTATCGCGCGTGTCGACCGAGTGTCGGATCGCGACAAGCTGACTTTGTGTCTCAAAGTCGTTACGCTCCTTGTTGATTTGGCGAATAAGTTCGTTCGCTTCCTCGAGTGTGCTCGCTTGCTGTAATTCGGCAGAATAGTCCGACAATCTGCTGTTCAAAGCGTCCAAGTCGGGCCGTTCATATGACAATTTTGTGAAAGTCGTCATTGTAAGCGCCTCCATCGTGTGAAATTTTTATAAAGTGTAAAAAGGGCTTGCAAAAGCGATTGCACACTCGTATTCTTACGATGTGTAAAACGATTTCGCACTACCTTATACCTACTATACCGTTTATAAGGTAGGGATTGAAGTTTTAGCTTTTCGGGTATAAAGGTGAAGACTTCGATTCAATAGAACATGTTGGAGGGATTAAGCTATGGGATTCTTTAAAAAACTATTTGGTGGTAAAGAAGAACAACTCAACGCGGTTTCACCGCTTACAGGAAAGGTCGTCGACATCACGAACGTACCGGACCAAGTATTCTCACAAAAAATGATGGGTGACGGAATTGCGATCGAGCCGACAGAAGGCAAAGTCGTCTCACCGGTTAGCGGAACAATCGCTACAGTATTCCCGACGAAACATGCGATCGGTATCAATGCCGACAACGGTGCAGAGTACTTGATCCACATCGGTTTGGATACGGTAAACCTTAAAGGTGAAGGCTTCGAGACACACGTGACAGAAGGTCAGTCTGTCAAAGCAGGCGACCCGCTCGTCACGTTCGACCTCGATTTCATCAAAGCGAACGCTCCATCGACAATCACTCCGATCATCATCACGAACCATGATAGCTTCGGCGTGAACAAACTTGTCGCAGAAGGCGACACGGTGACAGCTGGATCTTCAGAAGTCGTTGAATTGACGAAGAAATAAGAGAACGATCAAAACTCGGGAGCTCACGCTTCCGAGTATTTTTTTGTGAATTCGGGAATTATAATAAAAGAGAGGAAAGGGGGAATTGAGATGGATGGTAAAAATGCACCATATCGGGGATACGGGGACCGAATTCGGATATTACGAGAGCGGGCTGGATTGTCAATCGAGACACTTGCGGATCAAATCGGCGTGGCCCCATATTTTATTCGACGTACCGAACTGAGTGAGGTGTATCCGACGATGCCTTACATAGAGGCGCTCGCAGAAGCTCTGCGCATCGATTCGAATTATTTGGCACGCCACATTTGGACAGGGGAGTCACTCAAAGTATTGATGCGTGGGAAAGTCCCCGAACTCGAACAGATGAAGCTCGCCTATGAAGAAGCGATGCACGGGAAGTCCGTCGAAGAGATGCAGCGACAGCTCGAGGAGCGGATGCGCATCTTTGACTTGATGCATGAAGAGGAGTTGCAGCGCATCTTCGAAGAGGACGAAGAGCCGACGACACACCATGCGCTTGAGGCACTCGTTGACGCGGTCCTAGACCTTGGACGGTCCCATGACACGAATCGGCACATCGTCCCGTTCGCCCGTTATGTGGAACGACTTGTCCCCGACCAGTTTGCGGACAACTCCTTCCAGTATGCAGAGTACGGCGTCGTGGATAAGTCATATAAATTGCAATGAACATAGAATGAAAAAATGACCAGGAGAATCATTTCCCCTGGTCATTTCTATTGATTAGCGCATCGCACGCGCTTCGTAGCGTACTTTCGGACGTGTGCCGGCAAGTAAGAAGCCGAGCACGATATTCAAGATTGTAAGCACCCATCCGACATAACCGAACGTGTAAGCGAGACTCGCTAGCACCGTTTGCCAGTCGAGCAGAGCTGCTGCGTCGCCGCGGAATGTGAAGCGGATGACGGTGAAGCCAATGAGTGTCGTTGCAGTAATCATGATGCCGATCCATGCGCCACCGAAGCGAGATGTTTGTGGACGTCTACTGACCGGATACCAAAATACAAGCGTTCCTACAAATGTACTCGCCGCGTAAGCGAGCAAAAGTTGCCAAAGGGCATCTGCACCGAGAAATACTGTATAGCAAACAAATGTTGTCAGTGTCGTCATTAACGTAAAGATTAAGGATGCGAGTAATCGTGATCGCATAGTTCGTTTTCCTCCTCATATTGCACATTCCTTAGAGTAAACGAAAATAAATTTTCTGTAAATGTTATTGACGGTTTTGTAATATTTGTCGCCATTGTTTAATGGCGTTCGTCCCATAGAACAAGACGCCGCCACGATAAAATTTCGAGCCGATCCATAGCGTCACGCCGATTGTCCCGATGAGTAAACCAATCGAGAGCGCGACTTCCCACACGGCCACATCGACGAGCATGACCCGAAGGAACATGAGCATCGGCGCAAAGAACGGGACGAATGATAGAATCGTCACAATGGTCGCATCCGGATTGTTCAAGCCGAACATCGCCACTAAGAACGCTGCGACGAGAAGCATGATGACGGGCATGACCATCTGTTGCGACTCTTCGACGCGGCTGACGAGCGAGCCGAGAACGGCGAAGAGGGACGCATACAATAAGTAGCCGAGTAGGAAGAACACAAGTAGATAGATGACGGCTCGTGCGTTCCCCGCATTTTCGATGACGGTTGTCGCTAACTCACTGCCGCTCGCGCTGACATAACCGAATCCGAGGAAAATCCCGATTTGGATGAGGGCGAGCGTCCCGATCGCGGTCACTTTGGCGAGCATATGCGTGACCGGATGGGTCGTCGAGATGATGAGCTCCATGACACGCGACGACTTCTCGGTCGTCACTTCCGTTGAAATCATCGACCCGTACGTGATGATTGAGATGTACAAAAGCATCAACATGACGTAGACGAGTGCCGAAGATGAGAGAAGTTCATCCGAGTTTTCACCTCCACGCCCGAGATACGACTCATCGAGCTGAATCGGTTCGCTGAGAGCGGTGATGACGGCTGGGTCGACATCGGCTGATTCAATCAATTCCGCGTTTCGCAACTGTTGAAGCGATGTTTGCAAGAGAGTCGTAAATTCCTGTTCCGGACGTTCTGAGATGACACGGGCGTCGTAGCCATCGACGAAAGCGACGACCCCGTACTCGCCGTCGTTGATTCCGGCCCGCGCTTCTTCTTCGGAGATGTCACTTACGGCGACGTCCTCATAGCCGAGCGACTTCATCGTATCAACGAGCGCTGGATTCTCCGATACGACGAGTGCACTCGCCTGTTCGGAATCCTCGAACGAGGACATGATGCGGTCGATGTTCGTGAATCCAAAGATGAAAAGAATCGTCAACGCCGTTGAGATGACGAACGCCTTCGAACGGATTCTCGATTTGAGTGTGAATGCATAGAGCGGTCCAAAGTTATGAAACATGCTGTCCGACCTCCTTGATAAAGATGTCATTGAGCGATACCGGTTGACGCATGAACGTCTTGACGTTCGCCTGATGGCGGACGAGTGTCGATAGAACGATATCACTGTCTTCGAACGAATGCAGGCGTACTAAGTGACCGGATTTGTACGGCTCGATCGTCTCGACGACAGGAAGTGCTTCGAGTAATTGGATTTGGTCCGTCTCAATGAAGAGAGCCGGTTCGGCGTAACGCGACTTGATCGTCGGTACGTCACCACTGACAACTGCACGACCGCCTTTTAAAATCCCGACATGTTGACAGAGCTCTTCGACATGCTCCATCCGGTGGCTGGAGAAGACGATGGTCGTCCCCGCGTCGCGCAAGGCGAGCACTTCACGTTTCAAAATCTCGACGTTGACCGGGTCCAGCCCACTGAATGGCTCATCTAAGATGACGAGTTCAGGGTTGTGGAGCAGGGCGGCGACGAGTTGAATCTTCTGCTGATTCCCTTTTGACAGTTGTTCGACGCGCATCGTCTCATACTGGGGGATCTCCAGCCGCTCGAGCCATGATTTGACCGCACGTTTGGCATCACTTGAGCGCATGCCTTTCAAACTGGCTAAAAAGACTAGTTGTTCGCGTACTTGTGACTTCGGGTAGAGGCCTCGTTCCTCTGGTAAGTATCCGACGATTCGATGGTCGACTGCTTTTCCGTTCCACGTGATCGTTCCATCGGTCGGTTTTAAGATGTCGAGAATCATGCGGAATGTCGTCGTCTTTCCGGCGCCATTCGCTCCGAGTAGTCCAAACATTTCCCCTTGTGGGACTCGGAAAGTGAGGTCGTCGACAGCGGTGAAGTCACCGAATTCTTTGGTGACTCGTTCGATCTGTAATGCCATATGCTTATACCTCCTTAGAATGTCTCTACTCCTATCGTACGCCACCGTGAGCAAAAAGTTTCACTTTTTCTGGCAAATGATTTATCTTGAAATCAAGATAATAAAGGAGGATGACAATGAATACGCAGTCTACAGGCATCCATCACATCTCATCGATGGTTCAAGATCCGCAACGTACGCTTGATTTTTATGGACAAGTGCTTGGTCTCCGTTTCGTGAAACAGACCGTTAATTTTGATGACCCGGGCACATATCATCTCTATTTCGGGGATGAAGTCGGCACACCGGGGACCGTGATCACGTTCTTCCCGATTCCAGGGTTAGGGAAGGGTCAGGTCGGAAGTGGCCAGGTCGGTGTGACGACATATCTCGTGCCGGCAGGAAGTTTACCGTTCTGGGAAGAAAGACTACAACAGCATAGAATCGCGACCGTTGCCACGGAACGGTTCGATGAGCCGTCGCTTCTTTTTGAAGATCCGGACGGACTCGTCGTCGAACTCGTCGCACGGGCTACAACGAAACAGACGCACTGGGTCATCCCGGGCGTCACGAAGAATGAGGCGATTGTCGGATTTGCCGGCGCTACGCTTTTATCAAAATCACCGGAAGAGACCGTGCGTTTGTTGGTGGAACTTTTCGGATTTGAACGGATCGAAGAAGATGAGGAATGGATTCGTCTGAAAGGGACGGCTGACTACGGGGACGTGATTGACGTCAAAAAGACGATTCTTCCGAACGGTGTGCCGGGAACGGGGACGGTCCACCATATCGCTTGGCGGGTTGCGGACGGTGAACGTTATTCAACCTGGCAAGATGCCATCTTTGATCTCGGACTGAGACCGACCGAAGTGAAAGAACGGAACTATTTCCGCTCGGTTTATTTCCATGATGCCGGACGTATCCTGCACGAACTGGCGACAGACGTACCGGGATTCACCGTGGACGAATCGGTTGACACACTCGGTGAGACGTTACGTTTACCGCCATGGCTTGAAGCGGACCGCGACAAGATTGTCCGTACGTTACCAACCATTACAATCCCGAAAGGAGAACGCATATGATTCATCAATTCATTCAAGGAACGAAAGAAACGACGCTCGTCTTATTACACGGAACAGGGGGGAGCGAGCAAGACTTGATCCCGCTCGCGAAAGAGCTGTCACCGGAGTCAAACGTCCTGACGCTACGAGGGGATGTGCTTGAGAACGGGATGACCCGATTTTTCCGTCGTCACGCGGAAGGCGTGCTTGATCTTGAAGATTTAAAGAAGCAGACGGAACGCTTCCTTCAGTTTTTAGATGATGCTGCAGCGGAATATGGTATCAAACGAGACAAGATGATCCCAATCGGTTATTCGAACGGGGCAAACTTGATCGGTTCTGCGCTGTACCGCCAACCGGCATTCGGGGCTTCACTCTTGTTCCATCCGATGGTCCCGGACCGCTCGCTCACTTTACCGGATTTGTCAGGGACGAATGTGTTCATTTCGGCAGGAGAGCGCGACCCGATTTGCCCGAAAGCAGAAACAGAAGAGCTGACATCGACACTCCGGAATGCCGGAGCGGACGTCGAGCTCTTCTATCATACGGGTGGGCATGAAGTGCGCATGGAAGAAGTCGAGGCGGCACGGACATGGATTGCCGCTCACCTCGACTAATTCGTTCAAGCCATTTTTTTCGGTTTGTTCGGACGAGAATAGACGACGAGGACACCTCGGTCAATCAAATAGGCGGCGAATAAACGTTTTGCTTCCTCAGCACGCACAGTTCGGTCGATTTGGATATACAATCGGCCGAGCTTTTTTTGTGAGGTTCGCGTGAGCAACCAAATCGAATCGAGCGTATACTGCCAGGTTTGGAGTGTGTCGCCACCGATATATAAGTAGCGATTTTGCGTACGCTCGAGCAAATAGTTGAGCCACCAGACGTCACGGACCAGTTTGGCACAGACACCGAGCACGAACGTGAGACCGAGGAAGGCCATGCTAGACAACAGAGGATGAATGGCAGAGAAGCCGTTGCGGACCGATTCAAAGGCGATCATAAGTAGCCCGACGGAAAAGCTGCTGATGAACCACCAAAATCCGAAGTTAGAGAATGAACGTTTTGGGTCATGAACCATATGATGTCGATTCCGGATGATCGAAGCCATTCTTTCCACCTCCTTTATTAGAATATTCTGAATATTTAGTAACACTACTATACTATACTGTACCCAATCCCGTCTATTTGAATACGCACACAACGTGCTGAATCGTGAGGATTTTTTGATGTTTCGGCTTGCAATCGGCGAATTATGGGAATGATGACAATGAAGACATGAAAATTTTGTTGAAACGTAATTTCACTTGGCGTGGGAATCGATTATGATAGGTGAGGGATTTTTCCACATGACCTTTCAAGAATTCCGTATGTAAAGAGCACGTGAAAACATGAAGGTCAGCTTCATCGTAATCATCATAAAGAACTAGAGGGAATGTTATGAGAAATTATTGGTACGACAATATTAAGGGAGTGCTCGTCTTGCTCGTCGTGTTCGGTCACCTGTTGACGGACGTACGTGGCGCATACGACGATATTCTTCCGAAGTGGGTGTATTTGTTCCTGTACACCTTTCACATGCCGTTATTCATTATGCTCAGCGGTTATTTTTATCGAGAGAACCGATATTTACGTGTGATTCAGTTGTTCGTCGTCTACGTCATCTGGCAAGTCATTCTCGGTTCATGGTTCGCCTTTACAGAAGGAATCCCGATCTTCTCACTTGAGAATCCGGGACTGAATCTTTTGAAGCCGTACTGGGCACTTTGGTATTTGATGGCGATCATTTTCTGGTACATCATCACCCCATACGTGACACAATTGAAAGGATATGTTCTCTATGCGCTCCTATTTGCGCTCTTATTCGGGTTCCAGGCCGAGGCGACCGGGTACTTCGCATTACGAAAAGTCATCATGTTCTATCCGTTCTTCCTGATTGGGAACTGGATGTCTGAACGAAATACGCTCAACTTCTTTGCATTACCGAAACGAGCCGAGAAGCGGAACCGATATCGGATTGGTGGGGCGATTGTCTTTATCACGTTGACGATTGGTCTATTGATTTCCATGCGTGTCCAACCAGCTGATACGTTCTATCATGTCGGAAATTTATTTAAGTTCCGTTTCGCTTATGATACGGCGGTTCCTGAAGCGATATGGAGCGGGCCATTCGCCTTCTTGATCGTCTATACGGTGTCTCTCCTCATGTCGATCAGCTTCGCACTCATCATTCCGGGACGAAAGCTGCCTATTTTCTCTCGGGCAGGGCGATATAGTTTATACGTGTATCTCGTTCACGTGTTCTTCGTCGTCGCATGGAAGGCGTTCGTGCCAGCTGGATTCATGCCGACGTCTTGGATGCAACTGCTCGTCTTGTTCGGCGTCGCATTCGTGATGGTGCTCGTGATTATCAGTCCACCGATGGTCCGTCTGTTGCGTCCGCTCGTCGAGATTGATGTGAGGCGCGTACAAAATACGAAAGGTGTGAAAGGGTAAAGTCTTTTCTAAACGCTTCATTTCCGCTACACTTTATAAAGAGGAAACGAAACTAGAGTTAAGGAAGTGACCCTATGCCATACGAAAATGGAATGCACAGCACAGAAGGCGACGTGAACGTCTCTCGTCACGTCGTGGAAATGATCGCCGCAGTCGCGGTTAAAGAAACGAAACACGTATCGTTCACACAAGAAGACACGAAATTGTCAGAACGTGCGCTCATGAAACATGTGAAAGTAGATGAGTCAGAAGAAGGCATCACGATCAACTTGTCGCTTTACATCGCATATGGTCAGTCGATCATCAAGACAGTGACGGCTGTTCAAGAGCGAATCACGCAAGATATGGATACAATGCTCGCGATGACACCGCGTTCTGTGAACGTAAAAGTCGTCGGTATTCAACTGTAATGGGGAGGGGAGAGCGGAAGCTCTTCTCTTTTTTTGATTTTTGCGAAAACGGTTGCATCAAGATAACGTTTTCATTTATAATAGAAATCGAACAAGTGCAACCGTTTGCATCATTGACCAAACGTGCGACGGGTACTTGTCAAGTTCCCTAAGTGTAGTCTGACGACACAAGCATTTGAAGGAAAGGCGGAAAGCATGTATGTCAACGATTGAAGCAGTGATTTTCGATTTGGACGGTGTCATCACTGACACGGCAGAGTACCATTACCTCGCTTGGAAGCAGCTCGGTGAAGAGCTCGGAATTTCATTTGACCGCGAATTCAACGAAACACTCAAAGGGGTGAGTCGGACTGAATCGCTCGAGCGGATCCTTACGCTCGGCGGAAAACAGAACGATTTCACGCCGAAAGAGAAAGAAGAACTCGCTCAAAAGAAAAACGAGCATTACGTTGAACTCATTCAACATATCTCATCTGACGATCTTCTTCCTGGCATCGTTTCATTCCTTGATGAAATCAAAGAGGCGGGACTCAAAATCGGAATGGCGTCTGCTTCAAAGAACGCGTTTGCGGTCGTTGACGCACTAGGTGTCCGTCATTACTTCGACCATATTGTCGATGCAGCAACTGTCGCCCAGTCAAAACCGCACCCCGAAGTGTTTTTGAAAGCCGCTTCTGCCCTTGGCGTGAAACCCGAACTCGCCATCGGTATTGAAGACGCGGCTGCCGGCGTAACTGCAATCAAAGCGGCAAACATGTTTGCTGTCGCCGTCGGAGAAGAATCGATGCTCGGTCATGCAGACCTTATCGTCGCTTCTACTGACGAACTTTCACTCGAACGCATCCTCGAACGCGCTCGCGTGTAATGGACTACAATCATCTTCCGTGAGACGGCGACTGCCCCGAACAGTCGCCGTCTTTTTGTTATTGGTCCAAAAGTCCCGAACAGACAATAATGCCCAAAAAAAGATGACAAAGACATTACAAATCCGTTACAATTCTAAAGAGATATTTTTGTAAATAATTTATATAAATAGAATCGTGTATTTTAATTGTATATAGAAGGGGATTTGTGTATGGAATTCACTAATAAGAATGAACATATTTATCGAGAATTGTTGGAAATTGAAGAGTCATATCGACAACTCCAACAACGTGCTGAATATTTGATTTCTGAATTAAATCGAAATCAAGATCAAGAAACTGCGCTCTCGGAGATGACCAAACGCTTACGTCCTCGACGCGTCAACCAACGTTATCCACTTGATGTGTATGTTCATCAAGTAACCGACTTATTAAAAGAACGGCAAACCATGAGTGTGCGTGACATTCAGATGGAACTGGAACTTCGTTATCGTCATCATATTAGTAACATTTATCAGTTGATGGTGAAAATTGAAGGGGTAAATCCAGAAATCAAAAAGGTTGGCCGCGGTTTATATACATACGAGCCGGTAACAGAAGAAGAGACAGTGACACATACATAATCATGAGTCGATGGGGAGCGCTCCGTCGGCTCTTTGTTGTAAACGGACTGACATAAACTGAATGGTTTAAAATATGATATAATCGTCAGAGTCTATTTTTTTGAGAGAGGAACTGTCGGCCCATGTTATGGATTGCCATGTTGGTTAGTTTTGTAATGGCCATCTTGATTACACCGCTCGTTCGACGATTTGCATTTTTCATCGGTGCTGTGGATCATCCGAATGCACGAAAAGTACATTTACGAACGATGCCACGAATCGGTGGTCTTGCGATTTTTATTTCGTTTTTCATTGGCTATGCACTGTTACTTCCGACGAGTCGGTATAATGACGCGATCCTGATTGGAGCCGTCGTAATTATTTTAACCGGGTTGATTGATGATCGATTTCAATTATCGGCGCGTGTAAAATTGATGGGTCAAATCATTGTGACCGTCGTCATCCTCAACTCAGGGATGCGAATCGAGTTAATCAATTTACCGTTTGATCAACAATTATACCTCGGATGGTGGAGTGTCCCGTTGACGTTTATCTGGTTGATTGGAATCATGAATTCCATTAATTTAATTGATGGATTGGATGGCCTTGCAGCTGGTGTCTCGAGTATTGCGTTGGCCACAATCGCGGTATTGGCCATCATTCAAGGGAATGTATTTTTGACTATGATGGTCTTGTTGTTACTCGCTAGTACATTAGGGTTTCTCGTGCATAATTTTTATCCCGCTAAAATCTTTATGGGAGATACAGGTTCGTTATTTTTGGGTTATATGTTAGCTGTGTTTTCTTTGTTAGGCTTTAAGAATGTGACATTGTTTTCACTCGTCGTTCCGGTCTTGTTGCTCGGTTTGCCGATTTCAGATACGATTTTCGCGATTGTACGCCGGCTCGTCCAAGGTCGACCACCGATGTCACCCGATAAATCGCACATGCACCATCAGTTGATCGACATGGGGTTCACGACACGCCAGGCTGTCCTACTCATGTATGGGATGACCCTTTTCTTTGGGATCTCTTCGATCTTGTTTGCGAAGACGACGATGGTCGGGGCAGTCATCACGTTCGTCGTGGTCCTCATCGTCATTGAACTGATTGTCGAATCGACCGAACTTATTCATCCGAACTATAAACCAATCATCCGTACGTCCCGGCGACTTTTGGGTCGTCCGAGGACATAAACAAACGGCCGGTATCGCCAAGCGATATCGGCCGTTTTCTTTAGTAAATCGTCGTCTCGGTCATTGAGTCATCTGTCTCATCCGTTGAAGGTTCGTCTGCCGTGACGGGCATCCCAAGCTCTGTTTGGAGAAGGGCTTGCGCGTCGCGGAGGTCAGCGGGGTCAAGTTCGTAATAATAGACACCGTTCAACGTCAAATCGGTTCCTTCAAGTGTTTCACGATTGAACGTCTTGAGGGATTTCGTATACGGTTGAAGCTGTGAGGCTTCCGACAAGGACATATTTGTTCGAATGTTCTCGCCGACCGCATTCATGATTCGGTTCAACTTGGTGAAAGAGTTGATTGTGGTCGCCTCGTTGATGATGGCCTCGATCACTTGTTGCTGTCGACCTGCCCGACCGACGTCACCGGCTGGGTCTTCTTTTCGCATACGGGCGTACGCGAGCGCTTCTTTCCCGTTCAACACTTGCACGCCAGGCTCTAACTCGACGTTCCCGGTCGCTTTTCCGGAAATCGGGATGAGGACATCGATTTCGACACCTCCGACCGCATCGACGAGGTCTTCGATTCCGTCAAAGTTAATGGTCGCATAGTAGTCGATTGGAATGTCGAGCAAGTTCTCGACGGTCGCGATCGTTGCATCGATGCCTCCGTACGAATAAGCATGGTTAATCTTGTCTTTGAATGGGTCGCTTTCATCGAGGATAATGTCGACATACGAGTCGCGTGGAATGCTGACGAGTGTCACTTGTCGCGATTCCTTGTTGAACGTCGCTACCATCAACGAGTCACTTCGACCTTCTTCGAGTGAGGCGCCGCCGTCGACACCTGCTAACAAGACGGAGAAGTGATCTTTCGTCAAGTCGATAATTTCGTCACGACGTTCCGACTTGTCGCCACGTTCCAACTCTTTATTTGCATTTTCGGCTGTATCGTTCGCTTTGAAGACAAAATAGCCGAAAGCGGAACCGCCGATCAGCAAGACGACACCCAGCACGATGAGGACGATTTTCCAAGGTGACTTTTTCTTGCGTGGGGGTGTTTCCATATGGATTCCTCATTTCAGTTGTTTCTTTTAGTATAGGCGTTTCAGCGTTTGAAATCACGTTCGATGATGCGGATATCGTGAGTTTGTAGTGTACCTTGACCGTTCGTCATGTCTGTCAACCAAGCGAGTGCGGTATCGGTTTCTTCAACTGGGACCGACACGTGGAACGTGACGAGGTCGGCGTAAGAGATGTCGTCGAGCAAGTAGGCGGACTGTCTCAATTCGTTCTCGACTTTGCCGATCCATGTGTAGTCGACGGTAAGCGTTAATTGCTGCATTTGCAAACGTTCGACAATCCCGATCGCGTCGAGTCCCTCGCTGACGGTCCCACCATATGCCCGGATGAGCCCGCCGCCCCCTAATTTGATTCCCCCAAAATAACGTGTCACGACGACGACGGTGTCTTTGAGATGACGCTTCCGTAAAACTTCGAGCATCGGCATGCCCGCGGTGCCGCTCGGTTCCCCGTCATCGTTCGCTTTTTGATGTTCATTTCGTTCCCCGATGATGTAGGCGGAACAGTTGTGGTTCGCGTTCCAATGCTCTTTTTTGATGCTTTGGATGAACGTCTGCGCCTCTTCCTCGGTTTCGACACGTTTGAAGTGAGCGATAAATTTTGATTTTTGTATAACGACTTCGTATGTTCCACTTTGTTTTATAGTATAATTTGACTCAATAGACATTTCTGAAAATTCTCCTTTCTATTTTTGAATATTTTTTTTAAAATTCAAGTAGGCACATACGCTTCACTTAGCGAATGCAATTATAGAAAATCTCTCATGTTCACTGTAAACCTGTTTTAGAGTGGACGATATATAAGGATAGATGAGGATTAACTACCGAACTATTAGGGGATGGCATCGTGAATCATATTACCGATCGGACAGCTTTAGAACATATCATAACAAATATGATTGAAACGGTGACGGAAAGTAAAGAGGAGATTGTCCGTATAACCGAAAGTTCAGCAACTGAATATTCAGCAATTCAAAACGAGTTAAAAGAATTGACGGATAAAATCGAGTTCTACATCGAGGAGTCCGATCGACTCGACCGACTTGTGAAAGCCGCAAAAGCCAAGCTCGTTCAAGTCAGTAAAAAGTTTCATATACATAGTGAGCAAGAAATTCGTGAAGCCTACGAACGGGCGAACCAGATGCAACTGGAACGTTTTCTCGTTCAAAAAGAAGAGATGGCGGCACAGCAACGGCGAAATGATTTAGAGCGGCGTCTTCTTATTTTAGAGGACACGATTGAACGGGCCGAAAAATTGATTGGTCGCGTCAGCGTCGTCTTGAACTTCTTACGAGACGACCTGCAACAAGAATATTCGGACATGATGAAAAAGCAGGAGATGGCCATCGGTGTATTCGAAGCGGCCGAGCGCGAACGGCGCCATCTAGCCCGTGAGATGCACGACGGACCGGCGCAATCGCTTGCCCATATTTTGATACGTGCCGATCTGATTGAAAAGACGTTCGATAAACGAGGGAAAGACGAGGCGTTTGCCGAACTGCATGAATTGAAAAAGTTGATTCGGGGAGCACTCGTAGACGTACGGCGCTTGATTTACGACTTACGTCCGATGTCACTTGACGATTTAGGCTTTTTACCGACGCTTGAGCGCTATCTCCACCAAACGGAGGAGTATACGACCATCAAGACACGCCTTAACTATCGAGGGTCACGCGCCCGTCTGCCAGAGAAGTTAGAAATCAACGTGTTCCGTCTCGTACAAGAAGCGGTGCAAAATGCGATCAAGCATGCCAAGACGCCAGAGATTATCGTCAATGTCGAACAGGCGAGCGATGTGATTCACCTTCACATCCGCGACTATGGCATCGGTTTCGAACCGAGTACGATTGGTGAAGAATCATTTGGAATCGTCGGGATGCGTGAACGAATTGAGTTGGTGAGCGGAAGTATCACCATTGACTCGGAAGTCGGCAAGGGGACGGTCGTCCGGATGTCGATTCCGATTCCGTGAGAGAACAAGGGGGAAGACATACATGGAAATGACACAGACACGCATTGCAATCGTGGATGATCACGAACTGTTCCGCGAAGGATTGAAGCGGATTTTTGATTTAGAAGATGAATTTACGGTCGTCGCAGAAGGGCGTACGGGTCGCGAGGCCATTCGCATCGCTGGCGAACAAAAACCGGAGATTATGATCTTAGACATCAACATGCCGGACATGAACGGAATTGAGGCGACGAAACAACTGTCTCTCCTTTCACCGGAGACACGCGTCCTCATCCTCTCGATCCATGATGATGAATCGTATATCACGCATGCGCTCGAAGCGGGCGCGTCTGGTTTTCTATTAAAAGAAGTGGCGTCGACCGAATTGATTTCGGCGGTCCGCGCCGTCGCTCGGGACGGGGCTTACCTTCATCCGAAAGTAACGACGAACGTCTTGAAAGAGTACCGTCGTCTCTTACAATTCAAAGGGGAACAAGCGGGTCGTGGCGTCGAGAGTCGCACGGATGACCCGGTGTACCAATTGTTGTCACGTCGCGAGGTAGAGGTGTTGCACCTTCTCGCGGACGGTCGGTCGAACCGAGATATCAGTGACATGTTGTTCATCAGTGAGAAAACGGTTAAAAACCATGTGTCCTCTGTCCTCCGTAAAATGGATGTGAATGACCGGACGCAAGCGGTCGTTGATGCGATTCGCCGAGGTTGGGTCGAGATTTGAGCGTCACCGATGCTTTACCTCGTTTTTGTGTTACAATATGGAATGGAATCCTAACATAATTGGAAAATGAAACGACGTAAAGTGAGGATATAGTATGGGAAACATTGCGATTTTAACCGACAGTACCGCCTATCTGTCGGATGATTTTTTGGCACGACATGACGTCCATGTCGCACCACTCAGTGTCATCTTCGATGGCGCGTCGTACCGCGAGTCGATCGATATGTCGACAGAGGCGTTTTATGAGCGAATCGAGGCAGGAAAACTACCGACGACGTCGCAGCCGGTCATCGGTGAGACGGTCGAGTTGATTGAAAACTTGCCAGACGATGTGACGGATGTGATCGCCATCACGCTATCAAGTGGCATCAGCGGAACGTACCAATCGATGGTCGCGATAAATGATATGGTCGATGTGACCGTTCATGCGTTTGACTCAGAAATTTCTTGTATGCCGCAAGCATTTCTTGTGGAAGAGGCGTTAAACCTTCGTGACAAAGGAGCGACACCGGAAGAGATCATCGCTCGACTCGAGACGGTCCGTGATTCGATTCGCGCCTACTTCGTCGTCGATGACCTCGACCATCTACAACGTGGTGGACGATTGAGCGCCGCGCAAGCGCTCGTCGGCTCGTTCTTACAAATCAAGCCGGTCCTACACTTCCAAGACAAATTGATCGTCCCATTTGAGAAGATTCGTACGTATAAGAAGGCTGTGCGTCGAATCGAAGAAATGATGGACGAGTCGATTACTGGAGACGGTGAGGGATACTGTATCGGAATCATTCACGCTAACTGCCCGGAGCGTCAGGCGGAAGAAATCGCTTCGATGAAACAGAAATTCCCGAAAGCACACATCTCGGGAAGCCATTTCGGTCCGGTCATCGGAACGCATCTCGGACCTGGTGCAATCGGCATCACTTGGTATCGTCGCGAATGGTAAACCAAAAGACGACCGTTTCCGGTCGTCTTTTTCAATGGAGGAGGGAATGCGATGGCGAAATATCGCCAAATATTTGAGCGCTTGGCAGAAGAGATGCGCAACGGCACGAGACCTGCAGATTCGAAACTTCCGTCTGAGACGGAATTGATGCATCAGTTCGAGGCAAGTCGGGGAACGGTCCGCAAGGCGCTCGATCTGTTGCAAGAGAACGGTTATGTCCGGAAGCATCACGGGAAAGGCGTCTTCGTGTTGAAACGTGACCAGATCGAGTTTCAATTCAACGGCATCGTCAGTTTCTCGGAAGTGTACGCCAGCATGCTCGGCCGTTCCATTCAGACGCACGTTGCGGCGTTCGAAGAGATGGAGGCCCCACCTTGGCTCGTCGAACGGATGAACTTGAAGGCGGGGACACATGTGTTTCGCATCGAGCGGGTCCGGAACTTTGACGGGGAAAACGTCATCTTAGACATCAACTATTTCGTCAAAGACCTCGTTCCTGGATTAACAGAAGAGATTGCCGCTCGTTCCATCTATGGATATATTGAAGGTGAACTCGGCTTACAGATTAGCTACGCCAAACGGAAGATCGCGGCGGAAGACGTGACCGAACTCGACCGGATGCGTCTCGATTTGCATGACTATGAGTATGTCATCGTCATCACGAACGATACGTTTTTATATGAAGGACAGCAATTTGAATATACGGAGTCACGTCACCGCCTGGACAAGTTTCAGTTCAGTGACGTTGCTCGGCGCTAGACCTCTTTCGAACAGGAAGAGGTTTTTGTTTGACGGAGAACGGATAAGGAAATTTTTTACATGAATAATCACTAGAATGTTTCTTGGTAACTTGTATATATAAGTTGTTGACGTAACTTATATAGATAAGTTATACTTTGTTTGTACTCATAAGTAACCGTTTTCATTAATCGTTTTCAAACAAAGGAGGACATTAAACATGAAGGCAGATTATCGTCAAATTGCCGCAGATATTTTAGAAGCGATCGGCGGCAAAGAGAACGTGGATAAGGCCGCACACTGTGTGACGCGTCTCCGCCTCTCGCTCAAAGATCAGTCAAAAGTCGATGAGGCACGTGTGAAGGAAGTCGATCTCGTCAAAGGAGCGTTCGAGAACTCAGGCGTGTATCAAATCGTTATCGGAGCCGGCGATGTCGATCGCGTCTATGCCGAGTTCATCAAACTCGCGGGACTAGAGGCGGCAACGGTTGCCGAGGTCAAATCCGCAGGCGGCAAAAAAATGAATCCGCTTCAAAAACTCGTCAAAGTCTTCTCTGACGTCTTTATGCCAATCATTCCAGCCATCATCGTGGCCGGTCTCCTCATGGGGATCAACAACTTACTTGCTTCAGAAGGTCTCTTCATCGAAGGGCAGACGCTCATCGAGGCTTATCCGAACCTACAAGGACTTTGGGACCTGATCAACATGATGGCGAACACGTCATTCGTCTTCTTACCGGCACTCGTCGGATGGTCGGCGACGAAACGTTTCGGCGGAAGCGAAGTACTCGGGATCGTCATGGGTCTCTTGCTTGTCCACCCGGACCTCTTGAACGCATGGGGCTACGGTACGGCAGCACTTGAAGGCGAAGTACCGACATTCGATATCCTCGGACTCTTCGAGATCGAGAAAGTTGGATACCAAGGTCAAATCTTGCCGGTCCTCGCCGCGGCTTATATTTTGAGCCAAATTGAGATGTTCTTGAAAAAACGTGTACCGAACGCGATTCAACTCTTGGTCGTTCCAATCACGACAATCGTCGTCACTGGATTCCTCGCACTCGCAATCGTTGGACCGGTCACACGCGGAATCGGGAACTTGATTGCGACAGGACTCGTCAACACGTTTGAAGCGGTACCAGTTGTCGGGGCACTCCTCTTCGGATTGTTCTATGCACCACTCGTCGTCACAGGGATGCACCACTTGTTCATCGCCATCGACCTTCAGTTGATTGCCGATACAGGCGGTACGTTCATCTGGCCGATGATCGCACTCTCAAATATTGCCCAAGGTTCTGCCGCATTTGCGATGTTCTTCGTCTACAAGCACAACGCGAAGCAAAAGAGCATGGCATCGACTTCAGCGATCTCTGCCTACTTCGGCATCACGGAGCCGGCGATGTTCGGGGTCAACTTGCCGAATAAATTCCCGTTCTACTCTGCGATGATCGGGTCGGCAATTGCAGCAATCTTCATCACATTGAACGATGTTCAAGCAATCGCAATCGGTGTCGGAGGACTCCCTGGATTCCTCTCAATCTTCACAGATAAAATCCTTCTCTTCATCGTCGGCATGATCATTGCGATCATCGTCCCGTTCGCGCTCACATTCATCTTGTCGAAGCGTTACATGAAGAAAGGTGAAATCGAAGAAAACAAAGTCGCATAAGCATTGACTCGGGAGGGAGGGACGGCAGTTCTTCCCTCTTTCTTATTGAAATGAAAACTCTTACAAAAAGGAGATGTCGTTGATGACACAGAAAAATTGGCGCAAATCAGTCGTCTATCAAATTTACCCGAAAAGTTTTTACAGTCCGGAAGGGAACGCGACCGGATCAATCAAAGGGGTGACGGCGAAGCTAGATTACTTGGCAGAACTCGGCATCGAATACATTTGGATGACGCCTGTCTATCAGTCACCTCAACACGATAACGGCTATGACGTGAGTGATTACTATGCCATCGACCCTTCATACGGTACGATGGAAGACCTCGACGAATTGATCCGTGAGGCAGAGGCGCGGGGCATCGGCCTTATGATGGACATCGTCGTCAACCACTCGTCGACCGACCACGAATGGTTCCAAAAGTCGCTATCGGGAGACGAACGATACCGTGACTACTACATCTGGCGTGACGAACCGACGAACTGGGAATCGAAGTTCGGTGGGAACGCGTGGGAATATGATGAGAAGAGCAGACAATACTATCTCCATCTGTTCGACGTGACCCAGGCCGACTTGAACTGGGAGAACGAGCAGATGCGCGAGGACGTCTATGAGATGATGCGTTTCTGGCGCGAGAAAGGGATCAAAGGGTTCCGTCTCGACGTCATCAACTTGATCTCAAAAGAACAAGACTTCCCAGAGGACGAGTCGGACGGTCGGAAATTCTATACGGACGGTCCACGCATCCACGAATATTTGAAAGAGATGAACCGCGAAGTATTTGACGGTCATGATGTCATCACGGTCGGTGAGATGTCGTCGACGACGCTTGACCACTGTGTGCGTTATTCGAACCCGGACGAGAACGAACTCAGCATGACGTTCAGCTTCCACCACTTGAAAGTCGACTATCCGAACGGCGAGAAATTCGTCGCGGCACCATTTGACTTCATCCAATTGAAAGACATCATGTCGACGTGGCAACAAGGGATGCATGGGAAGGGATGGAACGCCATCTTCTGGTGCAACCACGACCAACCGCGTGTCGTCAGCCGTTTCGGGAACGACACGAACCATCGCGTCGAGAGCGCGAAGATGCTCGCGACCGTGCTCCACGGGCTCCAAGGGACACCTTACATCTATCAAGGAGAAGAAATCGGGATGACGAATCCTGGTTTTGACGACTTAAATGAGTATCGAGACATCGAGACGCTCAACAACTATAAGTTGAAACGCGAAGAAGGCGTGTCGCATGAAGACATGATGGCGGCCATCAAACAAAAGTCACGCGACAACTCGCGGACGCCGATGCAGTGGGATGCGACGATACATGCCGGTTTCACGGATGGCACACCGTGGATTAACGTGGCACCGAACTATCAAGACGTGAACGTCGAAGCGGCGCTCGATGACCCGAATTCGGTGTTCTACCACTACAAGAACTTGATTGCGTTACGAAAAGAACTTGACGTCTTGACGGACGGGGACTACACGCTCCTCACGCCTGATTCGTTAGACGTTTGGGCATATACACGGAAGACCGACCGCGAGGAACTCCTCGTCGTCGCCAACTTCTATGGAACCGAAACGACGTACACGATTCCGGAAGATTTCGAGCGGGTGAGCGTCGTCAGCCACAACTACGACGTGCCTGAGCTCGACGGGACGACGTTGTCCCTTCGTCCGTACGAGGCGATCATGTTCTACAAACAGAAATAAGCAAGTGGGACCCGACTTTTTCGTCGGGTCCTATTTGTGTTTAATCGATTGCTTGTCCTTCATAAGTTGAGTCGCAGTCGCGTCTCCAATTTGCTAGCGTGAAAGGAAAAAGGAGCAAGGAAATATGGGAGAACTCATCGTCGCATCAAACGGGACGCGCGCCATCCGCTTCGGCATCTGCCAACGCTGCCTCAGCACGAACGTCCGGACCTTCACCTGTCATCACGGTTCGTGTGCCTACTGCCGGAACTGTCTGTATCTCGGACGCGTCTGTCGCTGTGACTTTTTAGAAGAGAGGGACATCACGACTCCACCCGAGACGACCGAATTGACGATGCCGTTCGAACTCGCACTTGCCCAAACGCGGGTCGCGAATCAGTTGCTCGCTTGGTGGGACGACCGCAAGACGGGGCTCGTCCACGCGGTGTGTGGGGCCGGGAAGACCGAGATGACGTTCCCGGTGATCGAGCGGGTCGTCAATGAAGGGAAGCGGGTGTTGATTGTATCCCCACGGAAAGACGTCGCCCTCGAATGGGTGGAACGGCTCGAACGAGCATTCACCGTACCCGTCACGAGACGATACGGGGGTGGGGAAAAAGCTTCCATCGGGATGATCACCGTCGCGACCGCGCCGTTACTACTCAATCTACGTCATGTGTTCGATTATGTGCTCGTCGATGAGTCCGATGCCTTCCCGTTCGCCTTTGACGTCACGTTATGGCGCACCATCCTTCGGGTCGGGAAAGGGGTGTTTGTCTTCATCACGGCGACCCCGACCGTATGGCAACAGATGGTTTCGACAGTTCATCTGTCTCGCCGTTATCACGGGTTCGATTTACCCGTGCCGACACTCGTCAAACAGACCGATGAGCGACTCTTCGACTTTTGTCGACGTCATGCATCGAAACCGCGTCTCTTGTTCGTGCCGACGAAGCCTGATCTGGAACGGTATCAAAAGACTTTAGAAGACGCAGGATTTACGTGTCGGATGGTGTCTGCCGAGACAGAGGAACGGACCGACGCGCTTCACTGGCTTCAAGAGACGAAGGGGATTGTCCTCGCGACATCAATCTGGGAGCGGGGGATGACAGTTCGAGACGTGCAGGTCGGGGTGGTCGAAAGTGAGCATCGGCTCTTCTCGACACGCGGGCTCATCCAAATGGCGGGCCGGGCCGGGCGAAAACCGGATGCGCCGACAGGGGAGGTCTGTTTCTTTTACGGGGAGCGGACGTTCCGACAAGACCTCGCCATTCGCGCGATTCAGAAGGCGAACAGACGATGAACTGTCTCCTTTGTCACCAACCGATGACCGTCCCGTGGACACCAGCCACGTTATGGAGACGCGACTGGGTGTGCCCATCGTGTGAGGACCGACTGACACCGCTCCATGGAGGCTGTCCGCGTTGCGGTCAACCGAACGAAACCGGTGAGACGTGCCCGGACTGTATCCGCTGGCTCGCACTCGGGTTGGATTTGACCGTTCATTGTCTATACGCGTATGACGAGGCGGGTGTTGAATGGCTACATCGCTTCAAGTTCAGTGGGGACGTCGCCATCGCCGCGTCGGTCGCACCAGTGCTTCGAAAGCTAAGAGAACCGGGCGTGACGTATGTACCCGTCCCGCTCAGTGATGAACGACTCCGATTGCGTCGCTTCAATCAAGCAGAACTGCTCGCGCGAAAGATCGGTCCGACCCGACAACTGATCGAAAAGAACGAGGTTTCAAGTCAACGCGAACTCGGGAAAGAAGAAAGACGACACCGAACGAATCCTTTCACTGTACCAACTTCAGTGAAATATGGGAAAATCATTCTTGTAGACGACGTCTATACGACGGGGACGACGCTCCATCAGGCAGCATTTTCGTTACGGCAGGCGGGTGCGACAGAAGTTTCTGCGATTTGCTTATTTCGGGCGCTAAACAAATCAAAAACGCGTCCGATATAAAGAGCAGAGGTGAAACCAATGAATGCAGCATCTTGCCAAATGTGCGGACGCTTGTTTATGAAACAAGGTCGCTCGCCTTATTGCCCATCATGTAGTGAAGTCGACTATCAAAACTTTTTGAAAGTCCGTGACTTCATTCGTGAACCAGAAAACAAATCAACGAACATCGGCATCCTCGTCGAAGCGACGGGTGTGTCAGAACTTGATATCACGCGATATATCCATGAAGGACGCCTGATCATCAAGGACAACCCGGAACTCTTGATCGGCTGCGTACGTTGCGGTCAACCGACGAACGAAGGGAAAGTGTGTTCGAACTGCCAGAGAGATATGCAGAAGGAACTGTCTAGTCTACAAGAGAGCTTGACGAAATCGTCATCTGCTCGCGCTTATCGTTTGGATTAACATCATGAAGAGGGGGAAGACGCATGCGCATCGATTCAGCCAAGTGGGTACACTTACCGAACACTTATGAAAAGAAAACGCAAGTCGAGCCGAAGCCCGCGCTATCACGCCAAACGGACCAATTGTCAATCTCGGCGGAAGCCCGCGCCCGGTTTGAAGAACCGGTGAAACATCCGGACCGTCTCGCAAAAATCGACGCTTTGAAAGCAGAGATTGATGCGGGCACGTATTCACGGGACGCGCGTGAAATCGCCAAACGCTTTCTACAAGGATGAATGGAAGCGAGGTCCGTTTGAGGCCTTCGCACTGAATAACACGGCACGGAAGCTGACTAAATAAGGGGCACCCCTTTCTTTAGTCGGCTCTTTTTTTGAGAAAAGGAGAGACTCATGCTCACATTACATAAACGTTTACTCGAATTGGCCTATACGAAAGAACAGCTGCTCGTTCAAAATGACATGGCCGCTTTTAGCGCGCTCGTTAAAGAAGAGGCGAAACTCGTCCGACAAATCTCACAAAAAGAAGCAGAACGACTTCAAGGGACGTATGAATTGGACGATGAAGAGATAGAGGAACTGAGACCGGTCTTGTTCGAGTTGAAGCGTCAGAACGAATTGAACGCGTCACTTCTCGAACAGTCCCTTCGTTATATTACCTGGCACTTGGACATGCTCTTGCCAGAAGCAGATGATTTCACATACGGACAACAGGCGTTTGAAACACGCTCGTTCAGCCGTGACGTTTAAGGAGGAAGTACAGAATGGGTTCAACATTTATGGGATTAGAGACGGCGCGTCGCAGTTTGACGACACACCAGTGGGCGCTCCAGGCAACGGGGAACAACGTGGCGAACGCCTCAAACCCTGGCTATTCACGCCAACGTCTCACCCTCGGGATGACCGAACAACTCTCGGTCAACTTCGGTGGCACGAAAGCCGGACAATTCGGGACCGGAGTGCGTGGGGAAACGCTCGCTCGGATTCGCGATCTCATGATCGACCAACAGTATCGCGACGAATCGGTGAAGAACGCGTTCTATGCGACGAAAGAGGCGGCGTTCGGTCGGATGGAGGACATCATCAACGAACCGTCTGAGAACGGTCTCGCCAAATCGCTCGACTTGTTCTGGGCATCGCTCCAAGACTTGTCGGTCAACCCGGACGATACAGGTGCACGAAGCGTCGTTCGCCAGCGGGCAATGACGCTCGCCGAGACGTTCAACTACATGTCTTCGTCGCTGACGAAAGTGCAAGATGATTTGAAAGCAGAAGCGGGCGTCGTGTCGAAAAAGATCAATGACCTGTTGACGAAAATCAATAACGTGAACCGCCAAATCGGAGATGCGGAACCACTCGGAGTCTTGCCGAATGAACTATATGACGAACGCGACCGTTATATGGACGAACTCTCACAATATATCGAGTTCGAGCGCGTGCCAGTCGATTATGTAAATGGTGAGACGCGCGGGAATTCGCAACGTGTCGCCGAAGGACGCGTTGATATTCGAGTCGTCGTCGGTGGGAAAGAGGTGAAGCTCGTGGATGGTCTCACGGGTGGAGTCGGTAAAATGGATGATATGACGATGACGAACGCGGCTGGTGGAACGTCGAAGCTTACATTTAATGATTTGCCGAATGGAAAGCTGAAAGCACTTGTGGATATGTACGGCTCGTCTACAGGGGCTGAGGCACATGACGGTGCCTTCACAAAAATGCTCAAAGACTTGGATGTGATGGCACAAGAATTCTCAACCGAATTCAACGCGTTGCACAACACCTTCTATGATGGGAATGTAAATGATAACCCCCGAAAAAAAGGGGCTGACTTTTTTGTGGTCGGTGATGCAAAAACGTTGAAAGTCAATTCAGTCATCATAGACAACTTAAACTTAATTGCCATCTCGAAAGATCAAAACATAGGTGACGGTAGCGGTGCACTCGAATTAGCCAACTTAAAAAATAAGCTCCTCACGTTTACAGATGGTTCGTCCACCGCTACAACTTCAATCGGTCGTTACTATCAAAATGTCATCGGAAACATGGCCGTCGAGGCGAGTCAAAATGCGAATTTGGCGAAAAGTACATTTGCCCTCATGAGCAGTTCTGACCAACGACGCCAATCGGTCAGCGCGGTGTCACTTGATGAAGAAATGACGATGATGATTCAATATCAGCACGCTTATAACGCAGCGGCACGAAACATCACAACGGTTGATGAAATGTTAGACAAAATCATTAACGGCATGGGTGTCGTAGGGAGGTAATGACTGATGCGTGTCACACAGACGATGCTCACACAGACGAACTTAAAACATTTATCGAGCAGCTATAACACGCTTGCTCGCGTTCAGGAACAACTGATTAGCGGAAAACGAATCCAAAAAGCATCAGAGGACCCGGTCGTTGCGATGCAAGGTATTCGTTATCGAACCGAGGTGCGTGAAGTCGATCAATTCCGTCGCAACGTCAGCGAGGCGACGAGCTGGATGGATATGACGGACTCGACATTGAACGAGGTCACAGAAGCTGTCAAACGAATTCGCGAATTGACGACGCAAGCTGCGAACGATACGTATGAATCATCACAACGCGCAATCATCAAGAGCGAGGTTGACCAGTTGATCGAGCACATCGGTTCACTCGCGAACTCGAAATCTGGCGAAAAATATATCTACAATGGTACGAAAACGGATAAACCTTTGATTGATATGGACAAGTTGAAAGGTTACTTAGAAAATGATCCAGCTAATCCGGTTGCGATTGATGACATTTTCCAATCTGGAAATGTTCCGGGTGACCCAAATCCATCAGGACAGATTCAGTTCGAGGTGTCTAAAGGGATTACGATGCAAGTGAACATGCAACCGGAAACCGTCTTTGGGAAGGAACTCTTCGAAGGGTTGAAACAATTAAGTGGCTTGCTTGCGAGTACAACTACAGGTGGCTCTGACTTGTCAGCTCATCTTGAGACACTAGATACAATTGGTCAGAACTTGATTACGGAACGCTCCGAACTCGGTGCTCGTGCGAACCGCCTTGAACTTGTCGATAACCGACTACAAGATCACGAAATCATTGCGAAGACAATCATGTCCGATAACGAAGACATCGACGTTGAGAAAGTCATTATGGAATTGAAGTCACATGAGACAGTACACCGGGCGGCACTCTCAGCCGGCGCCCGTATCATCCAGCCGACACTTCTTGACTTCCTTCGGTAATCGATTATGAATCTCGCGAGACTTGAGATGCGGCAGACGTATGCCGCAATCCAGATGACGTCGAACCGACCGGTGCTTGAGATGCGTCAAGGTCGGGCGGACATGTCGATTCAACAAGGAAAAGCTGAGATGATGCAACAGACGACGCCCGGGGAACTACAGGTTGATTCCTCTGTGGCGAGAAGTGAGAGCAACCTAAAGGGCGCACTCGAGCTTGGACGATCTTTCGGACAGATGGGTGAACAAGGCGCCCGTGAGGCGATGGCAAACATCGCACGGGACGGGGACCGTATGATGCGCATCGAGAACGGCAACCCGATTCCCTCGATAGCGGCAGAGAAAGTGAACGACCCTTATCCCATCGTCGAGATGGGCTATATGCCGAAATCGATTGATCGTGTCAAGTTGACGTACACGCCGGCAGATGTGAAAATCGAATGGAATATCACACCACCCCAAATTGATGTATCGCTCACTCCGGCAGACATTTCGTTCACGCCATGGACGACGGACATTTCACTCCGTCAACAGGCATCGCTCGAGATGTGGCCGGTCGGTGGGATGTATGATGAAACGCGTTGAAAGTGAGGACAATCCATGTTCATTGAAACAGACTACTTTGGAAAGATTGAAATAAATGAAGCCGAGACAATCACGTTCGTCAGCGAGATTCCAGGGTTCCCGGATTCGAAGACGTTCGTCTTGATCCCTTATGGGGAAGAGTTGCCGTTCTGGTCGCTCCAGTCGATTGAGGAACAGGCATGTGCATTTGTCGTGACCAATCCATTTTGGCACAAGTCGGACTATGCGTTCGAATTGTCGGACGGTGCGAAAGATCAACTTGGAATCGAGGAGGCGGAACATGTATCGGTTTACTCCATTGTCACGCTCCGCGAACCGTTTGAATCATCAACGCTTAATTTAAAAGCACCGATTGTCATCGAGACAAAGGAACGACGAGGGAAACAGGTAATTTTAGATGATGTTTATCCGGCACGTTATCCTCTTGGCGGAACGAAAGCGGAGGTGCGCTGATGCTCGTATTGAAACGAAAACAAGGTGAGGCGATTCATATCGGAGATGACGTGACGCTCACCGTGCTTGCCATCGAAGGTGACCAAGTGAAGCTTGGCATCGATGCCCCACGCCATATCGACATTCATCGTCATGAAGTATACATTCAAATGCAGGAAGAGAATGAGTCGGCACGAGACAGTGCCAACTTGATGAAACAGATGATTCAAAAGAAGTCGGAAGCGTGAGCTTTCGACTTTTTTCATAAATGTGGAACCCAAGGGTGACATAGCTCACTAATTTGGGATAGGATGGAAACGGAAAGGGAGGAGGGGAATCGTTGGGAACCGTCATCAATAGTTTTGTGATCAACATCAGTCTCATTTTTTTATTCATGTCGCTCACGTTTTATGTGATGCGGACGGTCTTGCCGATTCAGCCGACTTCTCCGCGCTTTGTACGCTTTTGGTTCGGTGTGTCAAATGGACTGACAGCCATTCTATTGACGATCAATGCAATCGAGCTTGGTGATGCGTTGATTGATCTTCGTCTCATCCCCATCGCCTTGTCGGCAACTTATGCCGGACCATTTGGGGCAATTGTCACCCTTGGACTCATCTTTATTGGACGCATGACCTTACATGGAATGAGTGCTCCTTTCATTGATGCCATCCTCATGTTTATTGTGTTCTACTTGTTTTCGCTCCTCCTCTCACGTATTTCGATGCATCGAGCACGAGGATATGCCATCTATATCGGGTTTGGCGCACTGCTCGTCTTAATCCGTGTGACTGGAAACGTGGATGCTCGCGTATTTATGAATGTTTTCGTTCCGTATTTTCTCATGTTATCACTTGGAGCGTGGCTCTGTTATTGGGCCGCAAAGAAGCTAGAGACACATTTATGGATGTTTCTCCTTCACACCCACCGGGCGACCATCGATGAACTGACAGGGCTTCCGAACCGATACCGAACGCTCGAACAGATGAACGATTTAGAGATGTCTGGTAAGCCATGGACGTTACTTGTCATTGATGTCGATCATTTCAAACAGTTGAATGATACATATGGACATTTAGTTGGAGACGCGGCACTCCGTCATATTGGACAGACGTTGGAACGCATATCGCCTCCGGAAGGGTTCGTTGGGCGTTACGGAGGGGAAGAATTCTTGCTTGTTCTAGAAGGCAGTACGGGCGTAGAGGAAGTGGCAGAGAAAATCGTTGAAACCGTGCGACTTACTACGTTCGAATGCCAAGGTGAGGTAATCCCGATGACCGTCTCCATCGGAGCTGCGATAGCAGAGCTAGAACCGAGTATGGCCGTGTTCGAACGGGCGGACGAAGCTTTGTATGCAGCAAAACGAAATGGACGAGATCAAGTCCGATTCGCATAAAAAACCCCCTATAACCGTTGGCGATGTCTGTCCAGCGGTTATAGGGGATTTCACGTTTAGTGGATGTTTTTCTTTTTGAATTGTCCGCCCCTGACGTCGTGAATATTGCCGATGGCGAGGAACGCCTTCTCGTCATAATCGTCGAGAATATCTTTCAACTTCGTCTCTTCAAGTCGACTGATGACCGTGAAGACAACTTTCTTCCCATCTCCGGTGTAGGCACCTTCACCATGTAGGTACGTCACGCCCCGACCGAGTCGGTCCATGATGGCTTGTCCGATATCGTCTGGTGCGGACGTGATGATCCACGCCGCCTTCGATTGGTCAATCCCCTCTAAGACGACATCAATCGTCTTGAACGCAATGAAGTACGTGAGGAGGGAATACATCGCCCGGTCCCAACTAAAGACGAAACCGGCTGTCCCGAGAATGAAGATATTGAAGAACATGACGATCTCGCCGACGGAAAATGGTAAGCGGTTCGTGAAAGCGACAGCAAGAATTTCGGTTCCGTCGAGTGACCCCCCGGCCCGAATGACGAGTCCGATGCCGGCGCCAAGTAAGAAACCGCCGAAGACGGTCGACAGAAGGAGGTCGTCCGTGAACGGTTTGATGTTGTGAAGAACGATTGTAAAGCCTGACATGAGCAGAATCGCTGTCAACGTGACGACAGCGAACGTCTTTCCGATTTGTCGATATCCGAAATAGATGAACGGCAAATTGAACAAGACGAGCCAGATGGCGAGTTTCGTCTCTGTCAAATATGACACGATAATCGAGACGCCGACGATTCCGCCGTCAATGATTTGGTTTGGAACGAGGAACGCCTCCAAGCCGACTGCGAAGACAAGTGATCCGAGAAGCAAGAGGACGACTTTCGCAAACAGTTCGGACGCCTTGATCGGATTATGTTCGCGCCTTAAGCGTTGCACTTCCTCCGGTGTCGGGGAAGGCATGGGTGTACGCTGCATACATGGTGCCCCCTTTCCATTTTCTTAATTATAACAAATGATGCGAACCCAAAATCATTTAGGACAGAGAATCTGACATGAATATTCAGAATAGAATGATGATTCTCCATAAATTATTTCGCTATTGTTTTATGTTAGGCTAAGAAAGTTGTTGAACAATGGATGGAGGTTTATACAGGATGAAACGAGAAAACAAAACGGGGTTGATGGCGTTTCAAATGGTCATGAACATCATCGGGGGACTCATCGCGGCGTATGGACTGGAGTCCGTCCTCATTCCGAATCACGTATCGGACGGAGGCGTCACGGGCATCAGTATTGTCGGATCGCAGCTGACAGAGTTGCCGCTTGGTATTTTCATCGGAGTGTTAAATATTCCGTTTGTTTATCTTGGCTATAAACAAATCGGGAAGAGCTTTGCCATTCTTTCGGTAACCGGGATTTCATCCTTGTCTGTCGGTACGGTGATCATGCACCATGTTCCGACCATCATCGAGGGGGATGCGCTCCTCATCACCGTGGTCGGAGGGATCATCCTCGGGTTCGGGATGGGGATTTCTCTTCGCAACGGGGGAGCGCTTGACGGCATCGACATGTTGGCCGTCCTGTTATCACGGAAACTGCCTTTCGGTACCAGTGATTTGATTCTGTTTTTGAATACATTCGTCTTTATTGTCGTCTCGACCGTATTTGGTCTTCAGGGAGCCGTATTGTCCGCAATCGCATACTTCATTGCCTCGAAAGTGATTCATATCGTCGAAGAGGGATTAAGCGGGGCGAAAACGTTCAAAATCATCACGAGTGAACCGCAGGAGATGGTTGAAACGATTCGAGACCGTCTTGGACGGAGCGCCACGTTGAATCAGATCCAAGGTGCGTATTCAAAAGAAAGCTATTACGAAATCACGTGTGTCATCAACCGGCTCGAAGAACGGAAAATCAAAGACATCATCGATGGGATCGACCCGAAAGCGTTCGTCGTCGTGTACGAAGTGACGGAAGTCAAAGGCGGGAATTTCCAAAAACGCGATATTCACTAACGGATGGCCACGTGCTGTCCGTTTTTTGTGTGACCGGGAAACGTGTGCCTCGAAAACATTCCGCATGTGCGAAGCGTCCATGCAGGAAAACGGACATGGGAAGTGGAATGAGACGAGGCAAGGGAAAGGGGAGGATGGAGCATGTATGCACTGATCGGCAAGCTCGTCACGAAAGCGGGACAACGCGACCGGCTCGTGGCGATTTTATCGGAAGCGGCACGGGAGATGGAGGCGACGCCAGACTGTGAATCGTATCGGGTCCACGTGTCGCTCGACGAGGCGGACACGGTGTTCGTCTATGAAGTGTGGCGGAGTGAGGATGCGCATGCGGCGTCGTTGTCGCTTGCTGAAGTGAGGGCGTATATCGATCAGGCGAAGCCTATCCTTGAGCAGATGGAGCGGATCGCCACGCTCGAACTGCGGACGTGACGGATTGAATGAAGAGACGGATGACCACGCGTCATGCGTCTTTTTTGCAGGAGAAATACTTCGGTAGCGAGAACAAGACAGGATTCGGAAAGGAGGGAACGTATGCGTCCACTCATACTCGGTGTCTTCGCAGCCTTGTTTTTTGCGAGCACGTTCGTGTTGAATGAAGTGATGCAAGTCGGGGGAGGCAGCTTCGCCTACAGTGCCTCACTTCGCTTTTTATGGATGATCCCGTTGTTGATGATTGTCGTCGCCTTACGGGGCGGGCTTAAACGGGTCGTCACGGCACTGACGGACAATCCGCGTCCGTGGTTCGTCTGGGGGACGGTCGGGTTCGGTTTCTTTTACATCCCAATCTGTCTCGCCGCCGAGGTCGCACCCCCGTGGCTCATCGCGGGCACATGGCAAGTGACGATCGTCGCCGGCGCGCTCTTGTCGCCACTTTTCAAGAAGGCGGACGGGTCACGCGAACAGATCCCGTGGCGTGGACTACGATTCTCGAGCCTGATCTTGATTGGGGTCGTCTTGATGCAAGTCGAGTTCTTCGAATCGTTCGAGCCTCGTTTCCTCTGGCTCGGCATCGTCCCGGTCGTCATCGCGGCCTTCGCCTATCCGCTCGGTAACCGAAAGATGATGCAACATACGGACCTCGACGTGTTCGAACGCATTCTCGGGATGTGCCTCGGGTCGCTCCCGGTCTGGTTCTTATTGTTCGGGTACGGCTTGACGACGGGTCGCCCCTCATCGAGCCAGCTCGGGCAGACGTTCCTCGTCGCCCTGTTGTCAGGGATTGTCGCGACCGTCCTATTTTTCAAGGCGACGGATCTCGTCAAGCACGATATGGGAAAACTGGCGTCCGTCGAGGCGACGCAGGCGCTCGAGGTATTGTTCGCCCTCATCGGAGAGCTCCTCTTCCTCCATGCGGTCATGCCGTCACCGATCGCCTTGACCGGGATCACGCTCGTCATGGTTGGAGTCGTCTTCCATAGCCGCAGCCAATTCATCGAGCTTCCAACGGCGTTGCAAAAAGAGGCATAAAAAAATACCTCGCTCCTTCGAGCGAGGTATTGTCATGAACTTGTCGTCAAACTGCCTTTGACTTTGTCATAGAAGTCATCCATCATACCAGTACGGCTACCGAGCTGGCAAATGAGTTCGAGCGTTTCTTTATAGAACTTTTTGACGAGTCCTTTGTTTTTAATCCCCTCCATCGACGCGAGCGTCTTGTCGAGGTTCTCTAAAATCTCTTTGATCTGAGCGTCCGAGTCCGGTTTGACGACCGTCATGTTCTCCGGGATGCTGACGACCTTCTCTTGACCTTGGTGGCGGAACGATGCGCCGAAGCCGAGGTTCTCGATGAAGAGGTGCGGCATGACCTTTTGACCGAAGAAGTGCTTGTGCCAATCTGTCGCTTTCATCGTGTCCATATCTTGCTTGAACGTAGAAGCCGTCGAGACGTATTGTTTAAACAAATCCGTCATGAACTTCTCGATGACCGGGATTTGAAGGGCGAAGACGTTTTTTAGGAGCGCGTCGAGCTGTGCGCGCGACAAAGTAGTTTCGTTAGACATGTCAGTTCCTCTTTTCTCTAGTACGTTACTACCATCGTATGGGATTGGCGGACGGTCGTCAATGTAAGGGAAAACATTTTTTCAGAATATTTGATGAAAAGTCATCAACTTGTGGGATAATCAAGTGAAGACATCAACAACTAGGGAGTGGTTCTTGTGAACAAATCGATGAAATGGGCGCTCGCGCTCGGTGTGACAGGTGCATTGGTGGCAACGGTCGGTGTCGTGTCGTCCCGGGGACGGACAGAGGATACGACGCAGACGATCCGTGACCGAGAGCTCGGTTATGAGATCATCTTGCCTTCAAAGATCGTTGCGGCGATCGAGCGCGGTGACGTCTATATCGAGAAGGCACAGGACGTCGTCGACATCGGGGACACGAAGAGCTACAGCACGTTCGATTTGTACTATAACGTCGAGGACGGAGACGACCAGCTCTTGTTCCACTTGGACTTGGTCGACCGTGAATTGACGGAAGAGGCGTTCGCGACAGAGGTCGGTTACGGCAACTATCTCGGTACGAACGACAAGACGTTCTTCTGGGTCGAACCGACAGAGGCCGTCCCGGGTGCCGAGGCGCATACGGATGAGATCGCTGAATTGATCGAGACGCTCCCTGAGTTAGAGTTCCGGACGTTATAATCTCGTAAGTGGGCTCGCTACGGCGGGCTTTTTCCTTTGTGCTACAATACAGATGAGGTGATGTACATGAATTGGACAGTAGAAGAAGTCAAACAAGCGGATGATGTGAAAATGTTAGAACAGGCGGTCAATGCGAACGACAAGATCGACGTCAAAGTCGGTCATGAATCGGTCGGACAGAACGACTATGCGGTATATGACGGGGAGACGCTCGTCGGGTATCTCATGCTCTTCCCGTATCTCCCGAACGAGTATGAGGTGAACGCACTCGTCCATCCGGAATACCGGAAACAAGGTGTGTTCACGGCATTGCTCGAGACGGCGAGACAGGATGCGAAACTGAACGGCTGTGAGGCGTTCACGTTCGTCATCGACCGAAACTCAGCATCTGGGAAAGCGGTGCTCGAGCACCTTCAAGCGGCGTACCAGTTCTCGGAATACAATCTCGTCTTGAAGAAGGCGGAACTGTTCTTGAAACCGGACGAGGTATCGCTCCGTGAGGCGACGGCGGACGACCGTCCACTCATCATCGCGACGCTCAGCGAGGCGTTCGGTGACTCGGTCGATGTAACGGAAAACATCTATCAGCAAATCGACACACCAGACCGTGTGACGTATATCGGCGAAGTCGACGGCAAACCGGTCGGCGTCATCCGTGCCCTTCTCGTCGGTGACGACGCGGCAAGCATCCACGCGTTCGGCGTCAAAGCAGGAGAGCAAGGCAAAGGCTACGGCAGGAAGATGTTGAAGCAGATGGTGCAACAATTGTTCCGCATGGGCCGGACGAAAGTCGAGCTCGATGTCGAGACGGAAAACAAGGCGGCGCTCGAAATCTATAAGCGCGCAGGATTTGCAGAGAACGGCGGCTATGAATTTTACATGATTGAATTATGAGGTGAACCGCATGGTGAAAAATCTGAAATGGCTCGGTGCGGCGTTTGAAGCCTTTCTTGGGATCCCGATTCTCGGTGGCCTTTTCATCATCGGGATGGGCTATTCGCCCCTCGGATTCATGTTCGTCTATCACGTCATCGTGTTGATTCTTTCGTTCAGCCGACTGAATCGATTCTCGTACGGCGCGGCCGTCGGGATCACGGCATCGGTCCTTGGGTTCATCCCGATTGTCGGGATGATGCTCCACTGGGCGGCAGCGATTACGCTCGCGATTGACGCAGCGACGACACCACGACGAGTGACGCGCGTCGAACGTGACGATGAAGCATTTTAACGTACTCCTTTCTGGGGTGCGTTTTTTCATTGACCAAACGTTCAACTGAAAACGCTATACATTCATTGGAAATCGGACGATATAGGGAGTGATGAACACAATGAGGAGGAACAACACAGTGAAAGTATTTAAAAACTTTACGACACAACTGCTTGCGTGGATTTTGGTCACGTCCTTTATCACGGGTGGCGCGGTCGGCTACATCACGCTATTGCTTTTGACAGAACTCGAGATGGAACAAGGTCAGGTCATGCTCGTCGGTACGGTCGTCGCGTTACTTATCTCGTCACTCGGCGGCATCGTCATTTACTTGATCGCCCGTCGTCCACTGAAAGCGGTCGAGATGGCTTCAGAAAAAGCTGTCGAAGTCGGGAACGGTGATTTGACGGTCCACTTCGCGGACGAGAAGACATCAGACCGTTCAGAGATGGGACGTTTGCTCTTGTCGATGGACAACATGGTCGAGCACCTTCGGGAGCAAGGGACGAACATGCGTTATACGGCGGACCAGTTGACAGGTTCGGCGCAAGAAATTGCGGCAGCGGTCCAAGAAGGAAACGTGGCGGGCGAGAATATTCGCGTCGCGATGGATTCCCTCAACAAGATGTTAGAAGACAACGTCAGTGCGACGTACAGCTCGATGGACTTGCTTGGAGCGGTCGCGCGGACGATGGAGAGTATCCGTCAAGAAATGTCATCGGCGCTTGATTCAGCGAGCGAGATGCAACAGGAAGCAGAGAGTGGGAAAGGTCTCGCTTCCTCTTCGGTTCATGCGATGCATGCAATTGCTGGGAAAGTGGAACAGTCATCGACACTCAACAGCCAGTTGACGGAAATGACAGGTGAAATTTCACGTATCACGGATGTCATCAGTGACATCTCGGCACAGACGAACTTGCTTGCCTTAAACGCGTCGATTGAAGCGGCACGTGCCGGGGAGCATGGTCGTGGATTCGCCGTCGTTGCGGCAGAAGTGAAAAAGCTCGCGGAACAAACGGCGAACTCGACACAAGAAATCACGGATCTCATCGTCGACGTGAAGCGTCTCGTTGGCGATACGTCGTCTTCAATGGCGAACGTGAAAGCAGAAGTCGAGACAGGCGTCGGCTTGGTTGAAAAAGCAGGTGGTGCGTTCGCATCGATTCATAACTCGGCAAATGAAGTGTACAGCCACGTGCATTCGGTCGATTCACTCCTTGATGAGTCACGTGGTCAGATCGATTCGGTCGTGACGAACTCGGCGGGCATCGTCGGTATGGTCGAAGAAGCATCGCGTTATGCGAATGAAGTGACGTCAGCGGCGAGCCAGCAAGCGGCAAGCCTTGGGGAAGTGAACGGGGCGATGACAGAGTTGGTTCGTGTTGCAGAGAGTTTACAGAATGAGACGGAACAGATGAAAGTCGAAGCATAACATATAGACATACCTCCACGGATATCGGCGATGAGAAGCCGATTTCTATGGAGGTATTTTTTGATTAGGCAGATTGTATATACAGTTTCGATTGCACTTCTTTTCGGTTAGAACACAAAAGACGAATCTGATCACGTTATGCGACCAGGTTCGTCTTTTGTTTGAGAAGGGATATAATGTCTCTTCTTGTAGATTAATAAATGAAACGTGGAATATCGAATTCGGCTGTATAAGAATCAAGTAATTTGTAAATCTCGTGAATCTTATACGTCTGTTTAAATGCCCAACCAATATCGGTTGCGTATTGATACGTTCCAGGTTTTGCTGGGTTGAAGCGCATCTTATAAAGTGTGTTCTGTTGACGTGAGTTATTGATGTATCTTGCACTGATCCATTGTCCGCCTCCATAGATGGCTTTCGCCGGAGTGACCCATCCATTATCGAACGCGTACTTCGCTCCACCTGCTAATGGATTCGAATCCGTCGCGCCGATTCCGAACATGTTGTAGACGAGATGTTTCTTCGTCTCATCAGTGGTACTCAAGTTACCATTTTCATCTACCCAAACACCTTTTGCAAGAGTTGATGTACCGTTACCAGTTTCCAGGAATGCATGCGACATCAAGTACACTTCATTGATGTTAAATGCTTTACCTGAGTCAATGAAAGCTTGTGCTTGTCCATCAAGAATACCCTTGCCGACCAATGCTTTGTTCAAAACAGTTGCAGATGCATTCGTTGGTTTCGAAAGGTCTAAGAACTGGAACGATTCGTAAGGTGATTCAAGTGCTTTTTCAAATTCGACCAAACGTGGGTCAACACGATTTAAGATGTCTTCTTCAGTAGCCAAGCGCCACGTGTTATCAAAGACGCGTTCTGATTCTCCTGCTTTGCGTTTGTAGCTAATGATGTAGAAGTTGTCCTTCTCACCTAACACGTTGACGATACTGTTCACATTTAAGATTCCGTAAATATGAGAGTTCGTATTTGAATCTGCTCGAACGCGGAGACCTGATACGGTAATTCTGCCAGTATTCGTGCCTTCAATCAGTTCAACGTATTCTTGTGAAACATAGGCAGCTGTCCCTCTATACTTATCGGTTTGAGCATTGACTCCTTTTTGGATATCAACCATGTCTGTCAATTTGTATGCGTAGTCAGTGTAATTCAAGACAACATTTTTTGAGCCAGGAATTGTCTCAGGAACTGTTGGACCTGTATAAGGTTTGATGTAATCGCGACTGACGTACGCTGTAACGAATTTGTCGTTGACGACATATTCGATTTGAGACCAATCACTATTCACATCTTTAATGACACCGATGATTTGATTCTTCTCTAATTGACCGATTTTATTCGTAGACGTGACGCCTGGAGTGCTTCGCACGTTTAATCCATCTACTGTGACAACGGCTTCATACTTGATTTCATAATCGGTATCTTCCGCTGGTTCACTCGGCTTGGCTGGTGCTTTGTCAGTCAAGTATTTCTTCGCGACGTAACCGGTCTTCCCGTCATATTTCACTTTATACCAATCACCATGTGATGAGACGTACTCGACTTTCTCATTCGGCAAAATGGTCATAAGAAGGCTGCCGCTAGTTGATGCCTTGTCACGTAAGTTCAAATTGACGGTCGTGTAATAATATTTCTTCACGACTGGAGTTTCCGGTTTTGAAGGAGTCGTTTTGACTTCTGACAAATATTTACTAGACACATAACCTGTTTTGCTACCGTATTGAACGCGATACCAACTACCCGATTTTGAGATGTATTTGACTGTCTTGTTTTTCGGGATCGTCACGAGAATCTTGCCTGACGTAGATGCCGAACTACGCAAGTTCAAATTCTCTGTCGTTTTATAAGCTTTCGACGTAGCATTGGTTGTTGGTGGTTTTGTCGCTGGTGGCTTAGCCGCCGGTGTGGATGTTTTTGTCGCCTTTATGTATTTAGACGAGACATAACCAGTCTTCGAACCATATTTGACGCGATACCAACTACCTGATTTCGAGACATACTTCACTTCTTTACCTTTTGGAATCGTGAGGATGCGAGATCCAGAAGTTGAAGCTTTTGTCCGCATGTTCAAATTGACGGTAGTCGTGTATTTCGTTGTCGTTTTGTTTGAGCTAGTTGATGTTGATGGTGGCTTCGATGTCGAAGTAGAGTCATCTTTTACAACTTTTGTCGTTGATTTCACATATTTAGACGAAACGTAACCGGTCTTCGAGCCGTATTTGACGCGATACCAGCTACCTGACTTCGAGAGATATTGAATCTCTTTCCCTTTTGGAATCGTGAGGATACGCGATCCAGAAGTCGACGCTTTTGTGCGCATATTCAAGTTGACCGTCGTAGTATAAACCTTCTTCGTTGAACTAGAAGATGATGAAGTCGATGTCTTCGAAACTGTTGACGTCGCTTCTTTAATAACTTTGTTCTCAGATTTTACATATTTTGATGAGACATAACCGGTCTTTGAACCGTATTTGACGAGATACCAGCTACCTGATTTTGAGATGTATTGAATCTCTTTGTTTTTCGGGATCGTCAATAAGACTTTCGCCTTTAAGCTCGCAGACGAACGTAAGTTAAGATTCTCCGTAACGCTATATACTTTTTCGACTTTTTGCGCGCTTGTCGATGAAGTCGAAGTCATTTTGAGATAAGTAGAAGAAACGTAACGTTGTTTCCCTTTGTATTCGATTTTTGCCCATGTTCCTTTTGTGCTCAATACAGAGATTTTTGTCCCTTTTGTGAGCTTCCCAACGATCGGGGAAGATGTAGAGGAAGATTGTCGGACATTTAATACGGCTGTGTCGACGGTTGCAGTTTTCGATGCGGCGTCTGCGTGTTGAGTGTAAAGTGTAGCGAACAATGCGCCACTTAAGAAAATGGCTGTACTCAACCGCTTAGTTTGTTTGTTCAATGGTTTCCCTCCTTGATTCCTAATTCAATATAAAGATGACTCGACACAAGTATAGAGAAAGTAGGGAAGTGATTGAAAGGAAATATTTCAAAAAGGGGTAAACGTTTCAAACAAAGAGGAAAATTAGATAATTTATCCTATTGTTGATAGGATGTATAGGAGGAATAGACGGAAAGACTGAGAAATGACGGAATCAAGCGAAGTGTAGATGAAAAAGAAATAAGAAAGAATGATAAAAACTGTTAAACAATCTGAATAGAGTTCCGATATAGAGTATGGAAACGTCAAAATCGTTCCAAATAATGTAAGGTGAGGGGCCGGCCTAAACCTTACATGCTCGGACAAACGGACTTGGAAGAGCGGAAAAACTCAAACCTATGGAGGGAACTTACAATGATCATCAACCACAACCTTAACGCAATGAACGCACACCGCAACATGTCGATCAACACGGGCAACGCCGGGAAAGCGATGGAGAAATTGTCTTCAGGTCTTCGCATCAACCGTGCAGGCGACGACGCAGCTGGACTTTCAATCTCTGAGAAGATGCGCGGACAGATTCGCGGTCTTGATATGGCTTCTAAGAATGCGCAAGACGGAATCTCATTGATCCAAACGGCTGAAGGTGCATTGAACGAAACGCATGCAATTTTACAACGTCAGCGAGAACTCGTTGTTCAAGCTGGTAACGAAGGTACTTTAGCTGCTGATGATTTGTCTGCTATTCAAGATGAAATTACAGAATTAAATTCAGAGTTAACTGGGATTGCAACTCGTACAGAATTTAACGGTAAAAAATTGTTAAATGGTTCTTATAGTGCTGATTTACAAATTGGTGCAAACAATACACAACAATTAACTTTGACAATTGATTCAGATGGATCAGGAGCAGGATTTGATGCTACTGACTTAGGAGTAAGTGCTATTGCTGCTAGTGGTACAAGCGCGGACGCTGACCTTACATTAGTAGATGCTGCAATTAAGAAAGTATCGGCATCACGTTCAAGTTTGGGTGCGAACCAAAACCGACTCGAGCACACGATCAAAAACCTCGAAAACGCATCAGAAAACCTCACAGCTGCAGAATCACGTATCCGTGACGTTGACATGGCGAAAGAGATGATGAATTTTACGAAGAACAACATCTTGAACCAAGCTTCGCAAGCAATGCTAGCTCAAGCCAACTCTGCACCGCAGGCAGTACTTCAACTCCTTAGGTAAGAATTGACGGGCGTCTTGTCTGGTAACGGATAAGAGTATAACTGGGTGAATTGCTGGAACTCCTTAGAGCCATCCTTACGACAACGTGACTGGAAACGGTGAGCGTGAACGTTTTGAAAAAAGGAAGGGATTGGACAATCAGCAGCCAAGCATCTGTCAGGAAACTGTGATGAAGGTTCAACGACTAGGATGGACGACCTACTGACTCTACTATCTATGGTTATGAGATCCGTACCTCGTAGACGGCGAGGGAAGTGCCCAGCCCCGATTTTACAATGTGATTTTTTTAAAACATGTAAAAGGGTGAAGATATAGTCTGGACCATATTGAAAAATATGGATATCTGCAAGCAAACCAACAGCCACAAGCTGTACTTCAATTGCTCCGTTAATCTAGCAATTAAGTATTTAATCGTTTTATTAAACCGTGGAGCTTATGCTTCACGGTTTTTTTATGTCTTGCCATTTGAAGACGAATGACCAACAAGTTCGATTTAAACATTGGGCAATCTCTTTATTTGTCACTCCTTGTTTTCTTTTAAAAATCTATATTGTCAAAAATATGGTCTAATCAATTGGTTTGAAGATTTGTAAAAAGCTAAACACTTTGATTCTTTATCCGATATAGAGTATGGAAACGTTGAAATCGTTCCAAATAATGTAAGGCGAGGGGCCGGCCTAAACCTTGCATGCTCGGACAAACGGACTTGGAAGAGCGGAAAAACTCAAACCTATGGAGGGAACTTATAATGATTATCAACCACAACCTTAACGCAATGAACGCACACCGCAACATGTCGATCAACACGGGCAACGCCGGGAAAGCGATGGAGAAATTGTCTTCAGGTCTTCGCATCAACCGTGCAGGCGACGACGCAGCTGGACTTTCAATCTCTGAGAAGATGCGCGGACAGATTCGCGGTCTTGATATGGCTTCTAAGAATGCGCAAGACGGAATCTCATTGATCCAAACGGCTGAAGGTGCATTGAACGAAACACATGACATTCTTCAGCGCATGCGTGAATTGACAGTACAGGCTGGAAACGAAGGAACTAACGCACCAGAAGATCTTGATGCAATCAAGTCTGAAATGGACCAACTTATTGCTGAAATTGATGGAATTGGTGATCGAACACAATTTAACGGTAAGACTTTATTGGATGGTTCACAAGCCTCTGGTACAGGGGATCTTGTTTTCCAAATTGGTGCAAACAACGGTCAAAAATTAACTTTGAATATCGACAGCATGAAAGCAGCTGATTTGGGAACAACAGTTGCAGTTTCAGATCTTGATGTAACAGATTTTACGACTAATACTTTCGATGATCAATTGACTGGGATTGATGAAGCGATTCAATCAGTGTCTGATCAACGTTCTAGTTTGGGTGCGAACCAAAACCGACTCGAGCACACAATCAAAAACCTCGAAAACGCATCAGAAAACCTCACAGCTGCAGAATCACGTATCCGTGACGTTGACATGGCGAAAGAGATGATGAATTTCACGAAGAACAACATCTTGAACCAAGCTTCGCAAGCAATGCTAGCGCAAGCAAACCAACAACCACAAGCTGTTCTTCAATTGCTCCGTTAATTCAGAGGTCATCCGTTTATAGCATTCTAATGAAAGGCTGTGAAGCATATGCTTCACAGCCTTTTTCGTGTTTTGTCACTCTCTATCGATTAGTGTAGTAGATGGTGATTTGAAGATTAGTTTTTAATATTAAATAGCTTTCGGACGAACATGACTTAAAGTGAAGTATGTTTTGAAATTATTTAGTACTTTGATTCTTTAATTGCGTCAAAGAAAGTAAAATTTTTTACAACAAAAATTCAAACAAATAAATACAATAAATCCTTTAAGGGTTTTTTACATAAACAATTCAATTTATCAAATCGCTATAAATTTACTTCGTTCGTACCGATAATGTCCATGAGAACATTTATAAAGGGAGTAGACGAATATGAACCCGACCATATCAGAAGTCCGGTTGCACCTACCGTCTTCCGTCTTGCCATATGAACAAACAAAAAACGTGTTCGTCGAAGCGAATCAAGCAAAGCTTGCTGACGAAGGTATCGTCATTCTTCCGACGCCTCAGCACGTTACAAAGTTAGAGGCGGCCGTCGAGAAGGCGAATCAGATGTTAGAACAACAACGGACAGGATTAAAATTCATGAAGCATGAAAAGTTGAATGATTATTACATTCAAATCGTAGATTCCAATAACGATGTCATTCGTGAAATTCCGAGTAAAAAGTCATTGGACTTTTTTGCGGCGTTTATGGAATTTAACCATCTCTTCGATGAACGAGTATAAAGGAGTGATTTGATGACTACCCCAATTCGATTCGGTGGCTTGGCAAGTGGAATCGATACAGACTCGATTATAAAACAATTAATGACAGTAGAGAGAATTCCGGTTGATCGACTGGAACAAAAAAAACAACTGACAACTTGGAAGGTGGACGCTTTTCGGGAGGTCAACCGTTCGCTTTTGGCACTTCGAAATAATGCAGTCGATTTAACATTAAGTAAGAATTTTTATGCGAGAATTGCAACTTCATCTGATGAATCGAGAGTGTCGGTAAGTGCGACTCCTTCTGCAGGGAATACTTCCATTCAAATTACGGAGGTTACTGCTTTGGCGAAAAGTGCATCAACTTACAGTGTCATGCCAAACGGTGTAACAGAAGTGGTTGATCAGAACAATGTCAAAGTGACAAAGGACACTAAGTTAGTAGATTTGAACGGAGTGAGTCCTTCTACACTGTCTTTCAAATCAAGCGAGAGCGGTACGTTGGTGTCGTTAAATTTAACAGACACTTCTACAGTAGGCGATTTATTAAATAAACTGAATGCCAAGGATAGTGGGGTTTCTGCATTTTTTGATGATGCGACAGGGAAATTGTCAATCACATCGAGACAAACGGGTACTGATGCGACAATTGAATTCAATGATACGACTATTACAGATGCTTTTTATTTAACGAACGGAGTAAATGGCTCGAATGCGGAATTTACTGTCAATGGAATGGCTATCTCTCGTGCAAGCAATACTGTCACGATTGATAATGTAACCCTTACGTTAAATCAAACATTCAATGCGAGCAGTTCGCCTGTATCGCTGAATACAAAACCAGATACGCAAGCTGTATTCGATAAAATTAAATCATTTGTCGATAAATACAATGAAACGATTGAACTAATGAGTAATAAGTATTCTGAGCGTCAGTACCGTGACTTCCCCCCTCTAACAACAGAACAAAAGGAAGAGTTGAGTGAAGAGGAAATCAAGAAATGGGAAGAAAAAGCGATGAGTGGACTCTTACGAAGTGATTCAAAGTTACGTTCCGGGTTAGATAGTTTAAGAAGTGCATGGTCATCCACTGATGTTACGACTTCAGGCCCGAATCAACTTTATCAAATTGGTTTGTCTACCGGTAAAGATTTTAGAGCGGGTGGAAAGATTGAAATCGATGAAGTGAAGTTAAAAGAAGCGATTGAAACAGACCCGGAGTCGGTATACAAGTTGTTTTCAGATTCAACAAACGGGTTACTGACCAAAGTACGCGACATCACAAGAGACGTTCGAACTGGAATTACCAGAGAGGCTGGTGCTGATGGTGGCGTTTCAAATTCATTTAGCTTAGGCAGAGAATTAGTGACAATCGATAAAAGAATTGATTCTTTAAACCGTCAGTTGTTTGACAAAGAAAACGCCTACTATCGACGCTTTACAGCCATGGAAAAAGCGATGAATCAGGCAAACTCACAGGCAGGATATCTTCAACAGTATTTAGGCGGAGGCATGTAAGAGGAGGAATTTAAGTGGTAGCCAATCCATACGCAGCTTATCAAAACAATGCGGTCACGACCGCAAACCCACAGGAACTGACGCTTATGCTTTATGATGGGGCACTCAAGTTCATGCGCCTCGCCAAGATAGCCATCGATCAGGGCCATCCTGATTTAAAAAATACTAACATTCAAAAGACGCAAGCCATCTTCCAAGAACTTCGTCTGACACTCAATAAAGATATCGCCCTCTCGGAGAACTTAGACTCGCTCTATGAATATATGTTGCGCCGTCTCGTTGATGCAAACGTCAAGAACGACACGACGATTCTCGATGAGGTGATCGCTTTTACAACCGAACTCCGTGACACGTGGAAGGAAGCGATGAAACTCGCGAAGCAGTCATGAGACCGATTGATGAAATCATTTTAAAAACTCAGCATCTGAAAGAGTTGCTGGCAAAAGTTCCGGAAGAGCCGACGTACGACACGTGGATGGAACAAATCCATGAGCTCCTGGACGACCGGGAACAATTGCTTGCGGCACACGGACCTGATTTACAGAAAGCCGATCAGACAGTCATTCGACAGCTCGTCGATGACAGTCAAAAGATTGCACGTCTGATTGAAGCTGAACACCAACGTCTTGGCATGTCGCTCGGGACGGCCCGAATGGAACGGAAAACAGTCAAGTCGTATGTCGACCCATATGAGGACGTGGATTCAAACTTTTCCGGTTTATTTGACCAACAGACGTAATAAAGCTCGGAGGCGCATGCCTTCGAGCTTTTTATGTATTAAGAAGTTTTGATTTGGCGACGCATGCGAATGATGAAATAGGAAATGGTAAATAAAATCAGACCGCTTACAGAAAAGTTTAAATAGAGCCTCACAGCATCGTGAAGCGATACAACTGGTGTAGTACTGCCGAACCAAAGAAGAGGCAATATCGTCATATGCATGATACTCCAATGAATGAAAATCTGTTTTTTGAACGACCACTGTCTGACTTCGTAAATAACACTCGTGAGTCCGAGAAAGAAAGCGACCCCGGTGTAGATGAGCATTGTATGTGCGGTGTTTGTATTTTCAAACAATCCTTGATAGAGTGCGATTATCACAAACGGGAGCGACCATAAGAGACTCCTCACGAACCCTTTCTTTAGCAATGGCATATGAATCATCCCTTCATTGAATCGTTGAGTATACATACGCGCGCAACGAAAAAAAAGTTTCAGATAGAAAGCAAGGATGAAATAACGTCTGTTTTCCGCTATAATCGGGTAAACATCAATGTAGCCGTTGCTTCTTTTCTGGAAAGAGGAGGGAAACGAGATGCGTGAGAAAGAATCTAAGCCGGTATCATCACGGAAACGTCGTTATTTCGTCTATGGTCCAGAGGGAGCATATGATGAGTACGTGGAACGGGACCCGAAACTCGAGGCATATGTCGAGGACGAGACGCCGCTTGAGGATCGTCCCGATCCATACGAGGAAGAAGAACTGAAATCAAGAGGATAAGTGTATGTGTCAAGGTCCGATTGTGGACCTTGACTTTTATTTTACCTGGAATGTTTTCTTGCCACCGTAAGGTTTGCCAATTCGTTATATTCGTCTTAACCACATCACTTAGATTATGAAAAGGGAGAGATGAAGATGAACATGAAACGATTTGGCTTACTGATGGCAGTACCGCTCGCACTACTCGTCGGATGCGGGGAAGCAGATGAACTGAAGACGACGGCAACGGATACGGAAGAAGTGACAGAGGCGGAGACAAGTGCGCCGGAAGAGACGGCTGCTGAAGAGACGGACGTCCAAGAGAGTGAACTCGGAACGAACAAAATCTATATGAAGAACAAGGCACTCACGATCACGGAAACGATGGGGCCGATTCAGTTCGCAATCGACAAAGTGCAGACATCACGTCTCACAGTTGCAGAAGCGTACAAAGATTCATTTGACGGGCAGGATGAGGTGACGGTCGTTGCGATGAATATGCTTGCTGAAAACACGGTCGACGAGACGATGAGCTTCCATCCGAACCAGGCGACGCTCGTGACGAACACGGGGGAGCAAGTGTCTTCTGACATTTGGTTCTCAGATGACGTCGGTGGCGAATTTATGGGGAAAGTAGAGAAAGAAGGGAACGTCCTCTTCTTCGTGAAAGCAAAGCCGGAAGAACTGACTGACCTTAAAGTTGTCATCGACGGACCTTTTGATGAGAACTTCGACAAAGTGGCAGAGGAGCGCTATGAATATACGATCAACGTGACAAAATAAAAGGTGGCGTGCCGAACGAATACCGGCACGCCTTTTGTATGGTCTAAACCCGATAAGAGGGAGATCATGAAACTATTCTATCTCCTAGGAGGTTCACGATGAAGAACGTTTATCTGCTCAAATATGACCGACAGCTCCATTATGAATGGTCGAGTCGGGTCATTGAAGAAATGGAAGACTATGTGTTGTTGTATGCGAGACCAGGACGGACGCTTCGGCATCATACGCAAAGCGCCAGTTATACGTATGATTCTCACTCGTTGGAGTGTTTCATGAGGCATAAAGGATTCACGCTACAACTCGATTTAGAGCAAGATGGAACGTTGCGGTGGTACTCCAATATTGGTCTTCCACCGACCATTACAGCTGAGGAGATTCATTTCGTTGACTTGGATATCGACTTTGTTGCGCGACAGCCGGGTGAATGGCAGCTCGTCGATGAAGAAGAGTTCGACATTAATCGAGTGCGATACGATTATCCTGAGTCGGTCATTTCGGAAGTATGGCAAACCGTTGATGAGGTGAAACAACGAATTCGACTACAGCAATTTCCCTTTGATGGATCCTTGGAAAGACGTCTCATCGAACTCTCCGAACTGGAAAACCTCACTTCCGCTGATGTGGTAGTGGAATCGACAAGACGTCCCAGTCGCTTCCCGCGAACAGTTTGGCAAGATAGATAATCTGTCCTACGTGATAGCCGTAATGCGACACTTGTCGCTCAATCGCATCGATGACAGAGTGCGCTTCCCCCCGAATCATCACTTCTTTTCCTAAGTCTTCTGGTTTCAGGTCAGCCAATACATCGTCTAATAGTTGCCAACGCTCGTCCCATACCTGCATGAGCTCTTCACGGGATAATTGTTGGTCTTCAAACTCGGCATCACGATTGCGATCGGGTTTTTCGCCGTCTGTCGTCAAAAAGTCGGTCCAACGTGACTTCATGTTGTTTGCCACATGCTGGATGATGAGGGCGAGGGAGAGGGTGTCTGGTGCGAGCGTTTTGTGCAAATCTTCGTCACTTACTTGGACGAGCGCACGTTCGGCAAGTTGTTTTTGGCTATTGAACGTGGCGCGTACCGTATCGAGATAGTGTGTTTCAAACATAGAGAGGGTCCTCCTTTGATATGTAGACTCTTTATCTATACCCAATCATCGAATCCCTCAATGAGGACATCATAAAAAACGTAGGAAAAAATATCCTACGCTTTCGATTATGCATGTTCCAAACGGAAATCCTCCCAGTGCGTTCGCGCCTGATTGCGAATCCGCTCTGATACTTCCTTGCTGTTGAGAAGAATCCCGTACCAGCGACGTGCGTCCTCATAATAATCGAGCGCAGCGGAGAGGTCGGCGATTCGTAACATAAGCTGATCGTACGGCAGACCCGTACGAATCGGGTCCGTATACGCCTCTTGCACCTCGTTGTATTTATCGAGTGTTCGCTGCATCCATTCCCGCTCTGATGTATGATCGCCAATCAAACGATACATCCAGACGAGACGCATTCCGAGCATGGCAACGACCGAAGGTTTTTGTCCGCTTAACTGCGCCGTCATGACCGCAAATTTATAAAGAAGGATGACGTGTTCGTGGGAGCGTTTTCCTTTCAGTATGTTCGGGTTCACTTGATTGAAATAATGCGTTTCGAGCGCTTCGCGATTATGTTTTCGCACCTTGTCAAACGAGTCATGAAAGACGAGATGGCAATGGTCGCATACAGTCGGTTCGTATAAATACGGATTCGGACCGTCATACGTCGTATAGCCGTCCTTCGCGACCTCGAGCGGTCGGATGTGACGCGACAAGACACGTTGGGACTTGCTTTCTTGTAAACAATACGGACATTTGACTTTCTTTAAAAACAAATGTTCAGCCATTTCGACACCTCACACATAGACGTTGACGAGCAATCCGCGAATCTCACCGACCTGGTCCAGGAGAGAAAGGCGAGAGGCTTCTCCTGAGATGACCTGGTCCGTCAAAGCGAGGAGCTTTTGGTCGACTTGTTCGACGACCTTATAGATTTTTGCACGACCCCTACGATTGAAACCGCGCTTGTCCTCGAGACGGAGTGCCGCGTCAACGGCCTCTTTCATAAAGTCTTTAATCATTTGTTTGTATTCGGCGAGCGCCTCGACAGTCTGGCTCTCGGCGAGCAGTTCCCCTTGTTCGTGAATTGCAGCGATTTGACGATGGAAGCGTTCATGCTCGCGGTCTTCACGTTTTTGTCCAATCACATTTTGGAAGGAGACGCCGGGTTCGACTTCGGGGCGTTTCGTCTTACTTGAGCCGAGGAGCGATTGCGTCTCCATGATGCGACGAATGTCCATATGGGCAACCGTCCTTTCTTTAGGTTAGTTCAATAATTGTAACACGCCTTGTGGCAGTGCGTTCGATTGTGCAATCATCGCCATGCCGGACTGATTCAAGATGTTTAAACGGGCGAAGTCCATCATTTCACGAGCCATATCAGCGTCACGGATACGTGACTCCGACGCCGTCAAGTTTTCGGAGCCGATAGCAACGACACTAACGTTCGCTTCAAGTCGGTTTTGAATCGCTCCGAGTTTCGAACGCTCGAGCGATACGCGGTTGATAGCCGCGTCGAATTTCGAAATGGCTTCCTCAGCCTTGGCTGGCGTCAAGACGCTCAACGCATAATACACTTTATTCGGCGTCTTTAAATCGTTATCGTGATCGACGGCAGGCAATTTTCCACCCCCGGGCGTTGTTGTCGTAATCTTTAAAGCATGTGCCCGCATGTCTTCCACGTTTAAGATGACAGCTTCGTTGCTTCCGGCACCGATCTGGAAGAAGAGGGTGTTTTCACCCTTCATATATTCCCCGTTCATGACTTTCTTTGAGTTGAACTCTGTCGTTTCCGCGATTCGTGTCACTTCTTCCGTCAAGGCGTTAATTTCTTCTTGGACGGCTTTCGCATCATCTCCGCTAAGCGTTCCGTTCGCTGCCTGAACCGACAATTCGCGCATGCGTTGGAGAAGGGAATGTGTCTCGTTCATCCCACCTTCTAGCGATTGCGTGAGCGAAATGCCGTCCAACGTGTTGCGTTCGGCCATCGAGAGCGAGTCGAGACGCATTCGCATCTTCTCCGAGATCGCAAGACCTGCCGCGTCGTCGGACGCTTTGTTGATGCGAACCCCGCTTGAGAGTCGGTCCATCGTCTTCTTCATCGACGCTTGGTTTAAGGAGAGGGATGTATAGGCTTTTAACGCTTGGACGTTATTCGTAATTTTCATAACGGTTTCCTCCAGTCGGGACGGGATGTAGTTTCGCACGTTCCATCGCTTCGCTCCATGTTTGATCCAGGTCGCTTGCGAGCGTATGTAATTCTGCGATTTTTTTCTTGTCTTGATCGATGATCGCTTCAACACTGGCATTCGCCATGTATAAATAAATTTCATCGAGTTGTGCAGCGATGATGCCACCACCATCGTGTAGTCCTTGATGGAGCTTCACCAACAGCTCGCGTGCTTGACGTAAGTGACGATTGCGTTCGGCGATGGTCGAATCTTGAGCGCGTTCATAATGATACGTGAGTGCGTGTAACATCGCCTGCGTCAGTTCTTCTGGCCTCATCTCATATAGTTGGGTTGAATTCATCCTTGTTCTCCTTTAATGGAATCGAGTTCTTCAATCAAAAGCAACACTTCCGCCATCACGTCATAGAGCTGCGGGGGAATGGCGTCCCCTAAGTCGAGATCGAGCAGATGACCGAGCAACGAGTGATCGTTTTCAACGGCGACCCCACGAGCGCGGGCTTCTTGTAAAATCTTTTCGGCGACCGCGCCTGTACCGCGCGCGACGATGACGGGCGCCTTGTCCGTCGATTCGTCATAGCGGACGACCGCGGCCGTCTTTCGTTTCGTCAAATCCATGCGTTGGTACATCGGGGCCTCCTAAATTCTGAAGTCATAGCCGGTCGTCGGTGCGATCTTAGGCTCATCGGCGACACGTTCGGCTTTCGTGAGTGGTTTGAATTGGGTCGTCACACTCTTATAACCGATTGTCTCGAGCGTCTGTTCGATCTTGCCGAGGAGCGGGCGTGCGAGTCGTTCGACCGTCGTATCGTCATGTTCGAGCGTGAGGCGGAGGTTTCGGTCTTTCGCCTCGAGTTTGACGCCGATCTCGCCGAGGCGAGGTGTCTCTAAACGGATATAGAGGACGCTGTTCTCCCAGTCGACGACGTCACCGGCCTCCCGGTTTTGGATATGGACGTGAATCCCGGTGTCGATCTCCTGCACTTTCGCCGGAAGGGCGAACAGGAGCTGGAGGAGCTGCCCGCCATCGAGTCGATTAAGCGTCTGTTGAACCTGGAGGAACGAAGCGAGTCGTTGGGCCTCGGGATTCGTCGTATCCCCTCGTACCGACAATGCGGATGTTGGCGTATTCGATGTCGCTTGAACGGCTTGCGCTTGAGCCTGTACACGTTGTGTCACTTCCTGCACATGGCGGCCTGATAACGTCGAATCGAGCTTGAGTGGCGCAATGCTGGGGATTTCTCCGGCACGTGTCGCCCCGTGCGGGATATATTCGATGCGTGCCTGGTTCGGCGCGTAGCGGAAATCGTTTAAGGTCGCCCGAACTTCTTTGACGAGTGCCGCGCTCTCTTGCGGTTTTGTCGAAAGGAGCGACAGCGCGACATCGAGTTTGGCCGTCATGGCGACGAGCTGCTTTTCTTGGGTCACGTCGGTATGAAGCAGTGCATCCGTTTTTTGAACGAGTTGTGTCAAACGGGTAGAAACGGTCTCGAGAGCAGGTCGTGCCGAATGTGGGTTTGTCTCAATCAATGCGGCGACTTGTCCAAGCTGTTTCGTCACCGTCGCTTGTTCGTTTCTGAATGTGTTTGTTACGTTCGCGAGATGACTCGTCACTTCCTTGACCATGACTTGGCGTCCATTGACCGATGGAAGCGGCAACGGTTCGGTGCGCTCCATCTTCGGTGGGATAGGCAAGTCACGAATCACTCGATCGATCGTCTCCGGCGTCGGCGTCACCCGTTCGCTCACGGGACGTGACAAGTTGACGAGTTCGACGTATCGCTCTTTTTTTGGATACGGCGCGTCTGGCGCCGGCGGTGTGAGGAGCTGTCTCGCTTCATGTAAGGAGAGGACGGCGATTTCTCGTGCGACCTCTCGGGGAACGGTCGGCGTGTCGAGCGTCTTCAGATGAAGGATGACGTCGCGCATGTCTCCTTTAAAGGCCGTCTCGAGCAAGCGCACCGTGTCCTCGTTCATCGGCAAGCGCCCGGATTGAAGCAGTCGGCTGACCGCGCTTCGCACTTCAGGTGGAAGGGCGGCGAGGAGCGTCTGGATCTTCGCGTCAAGCTTTGACGATGCAGGTGGTGCGGGTTCAAGCGTCTCTTCCTTTTGTGGAACAACGGTCGCGAGCAAGACGCCGTCCTGTTCGGCAAGCGTCACTTGGAACGGGTTCGTCTTCGGGAGTCCGTCTTTGAATGTGACCTCGACTTCTTCACCGTTGATCTTGACGATTGCGGAGTCGGGGCCTGTCTGTTTGACGAGCTCGGCCTTATAGGTCCGGTTCGTCTGGATGCCTGGTAAGACCGAACTGACGGCGGTCGCTTGGGCTTGAATTTGCATGTTTGTCACCTCGACCATAATATCGACCTCTTTTTCAAAAAATGAAGCGAAACAAACGAAAAAACCTTCCGTCTTTTCGACGGAAGGCATGTCATGATTCAAGCACAGGGCTCGCGTTCAATTGTTGAAACCGGGCGACGAGTTCACCTGTCGCTTTCAGTTGGTTCCGAAGGACGTACGATGTCGCGTTCGTCTGGATTTGATGTCCATCTTTTGTGAGGACGAGGCCGTTCGGCTCCTCCTCGATGTTCAGTATGTCTCGAATATGGGACCAGGCATACCATTCACAATCGTCTCGCTTCGGAGACTTCGTCGGGAAAAAGACGAGTCCGCTTGTCGGCTCAATCACGACAGGGACTTTTCCTTTTATGCCGGCGACGCGTTTGGCGATGAAGATTCTTTCCTCGATTGAACTGTTGTACTGTCGGCAAGAAAGTTGCAGCAACTGGTACGGTCGGAGCGGGGTCGAAATCTCGGTGCCATCCTCGAGAATGATCCGTGACTGCTTCATGATATCAAAGCAAGGGAGAATTGCCACGGTTCGCTTTGTGATGCGGTATTTTTCCTCGGAATAGTAGGAGCGCATACGCTGCACCATCCTCCTCGTATTAGATTTTCAGGATCGGCTAAAAGACAAACCTAAATCATCTTCTAAATGATATATCACAAAAAATGTAAATTCAACAAGTCGATATGAAAAGTAGGGGAATAGAATTCCAATGAAAGCCAAATGACGAAACGTTTACAAATATTTGAGAAAGTATTTGTCACGCTTACAAGAAGGTGGTAAGATTAGCCGTAGAGGACAATCCTCTGTATTCTCCAATGGTGAAAGGAATGGATTTACACATGGTAGGTAAAGTAAAATGGTTTAACTCAGAAAAAGGTTTTGGATTCATCGAAGTAGAAGGCGGCAAAGACGTGTTCGTACACTTCTCAGCAATCCAATCTGAAGGCTACAAATCACTTGACGAAGGTCAAGACGTAGAGTTTGAAATCGTTGATGGCGAGCGTGGCCCACAAGCGGCTAACGTTGTAAAATTATAATTTCAAACCGTGAAGCCGGCTCCCTCGGGAGTCGGCTTTTTATTTTTCTTACATAATGAAAAAACGCGTTTAAAAATGGGTGGAATGGGTATTTTCTTTCTATACCTTTCGCTCGTTGTAGGAGATGTTGAATTCGGAACAAAATTGTCATTATTTTCTGATGATAACGTTTTCAAACATGGCGATTTCGGGGTATAATATTAGTGAGCCACCTGGTTCCACTTTCTTTTTAAGAAATGAAGCAGGAGATTCTGTCTCGTTCGACGAATCATTGGTTCAAGCGGTTATTTTAAGGAGGAGTTCAGATGATTTATAACATTCGCGGCGAAAACATTGAGGTCACACCAGCAATCAAAGACTATGTCGAGAAAAAGCTGGAGAAGTTGACTCGGTATTTCACAACTCCTACGGATGCACAGACGGCTTACGTCAACTTAAAAGTGTATAACGAGAAACAAAAAGTGGAAGTGACGATCCCGATGCCGAACTTGTTGCTCCGTGCCGAGGACATCAACCTCGACATGTACGCGGCAATCGACCTCGTCGTCGATAAATTGGAACGTCAAATCCGTAAACACAAAACGAAGCTCAACCGTAAAGGACGCGGGAAAGAAGGTGGCGTCGGCGAGTACTTCAAGTCCCTTGAAGGACCTGATGATGCACCGGCCGTCTACGATGAGGACGAGGCAGAACTCGAACTCGTACGGACGAAACGCTTCACATTGAAACCGATGGACACGGAAGAGGCAATTCTTCAAATGGACATGCTCGGTCACAGCTTCTTCGTCTTCTCTGACGCGGAAACGGGCAACACGAACGTCGTCTACCGTCGTAAAGATGGGAAGTATGGCTTGATCGAACCAGAATAATATACTTGACCTTACACGACCCTCCGGCTTCGGAGGGTCGTTTCGTTTTGCCTTTCCTTGAAAGGTGGCACCACTTCGGTTAAACTGTACATTAGGGAAAAAACATGCATTTTTTAGTGAGTGCAGAGGAGATATGAGTATGGCGAACTTTTTGAAAGAGTTATTTGCTCCACAGAAACGAGTATTGAAAAAAGCAGAGAAAGCGGCCGACTTGATCGAGTCGTTCGCCGAACCAATCAAAGCATTGTCAGACGAACAGCTTCAAGCGAAGACAGAAGAGTTTCGTGCACGCTTAGACAAAGGTGAGACGCTCGACGATATCTTGCCAGAAGCGTTCGCGGTCTGTCGCGAGGCATCTGAACGTGTGCTCGGCATGCGTCACTATCGTGTCCAGCTCATCGGGGGCTACGTGCTCCATAACGGTGACATCGCCGAAATGAAAACCGGTGAAGGGAAGACGCTCGTCGCGACACTTCCGGTCTACTTGAACGCGCTCACGAGCCGTGGCGTACACGTCGTAACGGTCAACGAATACTTGGCGAAGCGAGATAAAGAACTCATGGAGCCGCTCTATTTCGCACTCGGTCTCTCGGTCGGACTCAACGTGTCGAACATGGACCGTGTCGAGAAACAGGCGGCCTACAATTGTGATATCACGTACTCGACGAACAACGAGCTCGGTTTCGACTACCTCCGTGACAACATGGTCCTTTATAAGGAAGACCGTGTTCAGCGTGAGCTCTACTATACGATCGTCGATGAAGTCGACTCGATTCTCGTCGATGAGGCGCGTACCCCGCTCATCATCTCGGGATCGGCTCAAAAATCGACAGAGCTTTACACACGTGCGGATGCATTCGTCCGTACGTTAAAAGAGGAAGAAGATTACACGGTCGATATCAAGACGAAATCGGTCCTCTTGACGGACCAAGGGGTCGACCTCGCCGAGAAGTTCTTCGGCATCGACAACTTGTTCGCCATCGAGCACGTCGCGGTCAACCACCACGTCGGGCTCGCCCTTCGTGCGAACGCGGTCATGCATCACGACATCGACTATATGGTACGTGACGGACAAGTCATGATCATCGACCAGTTTACCGGTCGTGTCATGGACGGACGTCGCTACTCGGAAGGTCTTCACCAAGCGATCGAGGCGAAAGAAGGCGTCGAGATTCAACGCGAATCGATGACGCTCGCGACAATCACGTATCAGAACTACTTCCGTATGTACGAGAAGCTTGCCGGGATGACCGGTACGGCGAAGACAGAGGAAGAAGAGTTCCGTAACATCTACAACATGCAAGTCGTGACGATTCCGACAAACAAACCGATCCTTCGTGAGGACCGTTCGGACCTCATCTTCAAATCGATGGAAGGGAAGTTCAAAGCCGTCGTCGAGGAAATCGCATCGGTTCACGCGACAGGTCAGCCGATCCTCGTCGGTACGGTCGCTGTCGAAACGTCTGAATATTTGAGCAAGCTCTTGACGAAGAAGAAGATTCGTCACGACGTCTTGAACGCGAAGAACCACGCACGTGAGGCGGAAATCATTGAGAATGCCGGTCAAAAAGGTTCGGTCACGATCGCGACGAACATGGCTGGTCGTGGTACCGACATCAAGCTTGGTGAAGGTGTCATCGACCTCGGTGGTCTCTATATCATCGGGACAGAGCGTCACGAGTCACGTCGGATCGATAACCAGCTCCGTGGTCGTTCAGGTCGTCAAGGGGACCCGGGTAAATCCCAGTTCTACTTGTCACTCGAAGATGAACTCATGCGTCGCTTCGGAACGGATAGCCTCCAGAACATGATGGAGCGTCTCGGGATGGATGACACGCAACCGATTGAGAGCCGCATGGTATCGAAAGCGGTCGAATCGGCTCAAAAACGCGTCGAAGGTAACAACTATGACGCGCGTAAACAGCTTCTTGGTTACGATAACGTCATGGCCGACCAACGGAAGGTCATGTATAAAGACCGCTCGAGCATCCTCGAGAACGAGTCGGTCACGGATATCGTCCGTTCGATGATGGCACAGACGGTCGAACTCGGCGTCGGTCAATATACGCCGATCGAACTCGTACCAGAAGAGTGGAACATCGACGAGCTCGCGCACTGGGCGAACCAGACGCTCGCGCTCGAGCGAGCGGTCGAAGGCAAAGATTTCTTCGGCAAAGAACGCGAAGAGATTATCGAACTCCTCATGGAGCGCGTGAACGAACAGTACGAGGCGAAACGTCAACTCGCACCGCCTGAGCGCTTCAACGAGTTCGAGAAGATCATCGTGCTCCGTGCCGTCGACTCGCACTGGATGTCTCACATCGACCATATGGATCAGTTGCGTCAAGGGATTCATCTCCGTGCATACGGACAAAACGACCCGCTCCGCGAGTACCAGGCGGAAGGGATTAACATGTTCGATGCGATGAACGCAGCCATCTCAGAAGAAGTGACAGGCTTCGTGCTCCGTGCCGAAGTCGGGGACAACCTCCGACGCGAGAAAGTCGTCGAAGAGGAAGTCGCCGTCTCAGGCAAGGAAGATGCACCGGTTAAGAAGAAACCGGTCCGTCGTTCGAAAGAAGACAGCATCGGCCGGAACGATCCGTGCTGGTGTGGCTCTGGTAAGAAGTTCAAGAACTGTCACGGTAGACAACAGGCTTAATTATTGAAGAGGCGGGTCCGCTCGCCTCTTTCCTACGGAAAGGTGAATCAACACTATGGAAATTTCAGATATTCGGAACGAACTTGAGGCAATGGCGAAGCGCCTCGAGAATTACAGAGCTTCGCTCAACTTAACGGAGAAAGAAGCACGCATCGCCGAACTCGAGAACGAGATGACATACCCTGACTTTTGGGACAACCAAGAGAAGGCACAGAAAGTCATCGATGAGTCGAACGGTCTCAAAGCGATGGTCGACAAGTACCAAGACCTCGCGACACAGCATGAGGACGGCGAAGTGACGCTTGAACTCATCAAGGAAGAGCCGGATGTAGAGATGCAAGAAGAGCTCGCGGAGACGATTCAATCGCTCAAGAAAGAGTTCGATGACTTTGAGCTTGAAATCCTCTTGAACGGACCGTACGATGCGAACAACGCAATCTTGGAATTACACCCGGGTGCGGGCGGTACTGAGTCACAAGACTGGGCATCGATGCTCCTTCGGATGTATCAGCGTTTCGCAGACAAACAAGGCTGGAAAGTCGAGACGGTCGATTACCTTCCTGGTGAAGAAGCGGGCGTCAAATCGGTCACGCTCCGCATCGTCGGTCATAACGCATACGGCTACTTGAAGGCAGAGAAAGGGATTCACCGATTGGTCCGCATCTCGCCGTTCGACTCGTCAGGCCGTCGTCACACGTCGTTCGTGTCATGTGACGTCATGCCAGAATTCGATGACGACATCGAAATCGAAGTGCGCACAGAAGACCTCCGCATCGACACGTACCGCGCGTCAGGTGCTGGCGGACAGCACATCAACACGACGGACTCTGCCGTTCGGATCACGCACGTGCCGACAGGTGTCGTCGTCTCATGTCAGACGGAACGTTCACAGATCAAGAACCGTGAGTCTGCGATGAAGATGTTGAAAGCGAAATTGTACCAACGCGAACTCGACGAGCAGCAACGTAAGCTCGACGAGATTCGTGGAGAGAAGACGGACATCGGTTGGGGTAGCCAAATCCGTTCATACGTCTTCCACCCTTATTCGATGGTCAAAGACCACCGTACAAACCATGAGGTCGGAAACACAAGTGGTGTCATGGATGGCGATGTCATGCCGTTCATCGATGCGTATCTTCGTAAAACAAATATGTGATGCATGTGGCTCAAAGACTCCCGTCTTTGGGCCACGTTGTCTGTAAAGGAGAATTTCTTTAATGAAGCAAATCGTCAAAGACTATCTGTATTTGTTGTCCGGTTCGGTGTTCGTCGCCTCGGCCTTCAGCTTATTCCTATTGCCGAACAACCTTGCGTCGGGCGGGGTGAGCGGGATCTCGGTCATCACGTATGAGCTGTTCGGCATCTCGCCGGGGGCGTTCCAACTCGTGGCGAACGTGTTGCTGCTCATCATCGGGTGGGCCATCCTTGGTCTCGGATTCGGTGTGAAGTCACTCGTCGGCTCGATCTTTTTACCAGGTGTCATCCTATTCTATGAGGCAATCGATGCTGGGGCTGCCGTGAACGACACGTTACTCGCCGCCATCTTTGGTGGAGTCGGTGTCGGTGTCGGACTCGGACTCATCTTCCGGGGACGTGCCTCGACAGGGGGGATGGACTTGATCGCGCAGATCTTACATAAGTTCACGCACATCCCGCTTTATCTTTGTATCGCCATCCTTGACGGCATGGTCGTCTTGACGGCCGCTGTCACGTTCTCGTTCTCGACCGGGCTCTATGCACTTATCGCGTTATTCATCACGGTCAAGATGATCGACTTCGTCCAGCTCGGGTTCACGCAGGACAAGATGGCGTATATCATTTCGGAAAAACGGGACTTCATCGTCCGTGCCGTGTTTGAAGAGCTCGACCGTGGCGCGACAGAGATTCAGGCGATCGGGGCATATTCTCGTCTCGACCGTCCGATGCTCATGATTGTCGTCCGTCAGAGCGAGGTGAGCCGACTGAAAGAAATCATTCGTCGGATCGACCCCGAGGCGTTCCTCGTCTTCAGCGAGGCGCACGAGGTGCTCGGACAAGGGTTCACGTCGGACAAACGTTATATCAACGTGCCGTAAGTTGTGGAATCTTTGTGTACTTTTCGTGAGATTAGGTTAGAAAGCACACGTGAACGGCTATAATGGTAAATGTAGGTCATTTCTACAACTTAGGAGGGGAACGTGGTTATGAAAAAATGGATGATGGCCATCGGCCTCGGCGCCATGCTGACACTCGGCGCATGTGGCGGCGGTGAAGAAGAGGACACGTCGAGCAACGGGGATTCGGGCTCGAACACGGCATCGGTTGACGCGGAAGCGGTATACGCACAAAACTGTGCGGCATGTCACGGTGCGAACCTTGAGGGAATGAGTGGTCCGTCACTCGAGCAAGTCGGTGCTCGTTTGTCGGCAGAAGAAATTGAAAACGTCATCCGTAACGGTCAAGGCGCGATGCCTGCGAACGTCCTCGAAGACGATGAAGAGATCACGGCAGTCGCCGCTTGGCTCGCTGAGAAAAAATAAGATAGGGAAGCGCGGAGTGAACATTCACCTCGTGCTTTTTTGTTTGGGGTGTTATTTCTTGGGGAATTATTGTTAGGGTAATAGTAGATGTTATGGAAATGGAGTGATGACAATTGAAGACGAAGTTGATTGACTGGCCGACTTTTATTGGCTCGTTTGTACTACTGTTAGGGGTGACGTTACCGCTCATCTTCTTCCCGGAGACGGGGAAGGCATGGGTTGGAGCGGCGAACGAATACATGACCTCTAACTTTGGGGTATTGTACTTAGCGATGGGGTTAGGTGCGTTCGGATTTTTGATCTTTATTGCCTTTAGTAAGAATGGTCACATCAAATTAGGTCGTGAAGATGAAGAACCCGAATTCAGTACGTTCTCGTGGGCGGCGATGTTGTTTGCTGCCGGAATCGGATCCAGTATCCTTTATTGGTCGGTCATTGAATGGGTCTATTACTATGAGGGACCGCCGTTCGGGCTGACACCCGAGTCACCTGAAGCCATCCAGTGGTCGACGGCTTACGGCATGTTCCACTGGGGACCGATTGCCTGGGCAATCTATACGTTACCGGCATTGCCAATCGCTTATTTCTTCTATGTACGCAAAAAGTCGGTATTGAAAGTAAGTGAAGCGGTACGTCCGGTGATCGGGAAATGGGCGGACGGCCCAATCGGTAAATTGATTGATATCTTATTTATTTTTGGATTATTAGGTGGTGCCGGGACGACGCTCGCTCTCGGGACACCGATGATTGCCGAAGGGGTCAACGAACTGACAGGTATTCCGGTCACGCTCGGTATGCAGGCCGTCATCATGTTGATTTGTACCGTCATCTTCGCCGTCAGCTCATATATCGGGCTGAAAGGCGGGATCAAAGTGCTCAGTGACTTGAATATTTGGCTCGCGCTCGGGATTTTGACGTTCGTCTTCATCTTTGGCCCGACGCGTTTCATTTTGGAGACGACGTTTAATGGAGTCGGGATCGTCATGGACAACTTCTTCCGCATGGCGACATGGATGGAGCCGTTCGGTGACTTCGGTGGCTTCGCGACGACCGGGTTCCCTGAATCATGGACCGTCTTCTACTGGGCATGGTGGCTCGTATATGCACCGTTCGTCGGATTGTTCGTCGCTCGTATCTCTCGCGGCCGGACGATTCGGAATATGATCTTTGGGACGATGGTGTACGGGACGCTCGGTTGTATCCTGTTCTTCGGGATTCTCGGGAACTATGGTCTCTACCTCCACTTGAGCGGCACGTTCGATGTCGTCGGTTATATGGCAGCGAACGGTCCGGCTCCGACGATTATCGCCATCATCAGTCAATTGCCGTTCGGGAAGGTCGTTGTCGGCGTATTCACACTTCTCGCCATCATCTTTTTGGCGACGACGTTCGACTCATCGTCTTACATCTTGGCGTCAGTCACACAGAAGCATGTCGAGGACGAGCCAATCGTCTGGAACCGTCTCTTCTGGGCATTCGCACTCGCCATCATGCCGCTCACGCTCATGTTCCTCGGTGGGCTCGATACGTTACAGACGGCAAGTATCGTCGGTGGGTTCCCATTGATCTTTATCATGTTCCTCCTGGCGTGGTCGTTCGTCCGGGTGTCGAGTCGGGACATTCGTGCCTCCGATGATTATGAATCGCCGACGATCCATATCAAGTATCGGAAGCGTAAAAAATCACCGTTCGATGCGCTGAAAGAAAAGCCGCACGACTAAAAAAATGACAGTTTTGTGAAGGGTGTTCCTACGGGAGCGCCCTTTTTGTAGTGTGGTTTCAGCATTCCTATAAATAAAGTGAAAGCCAGGTTCATCACGACATTTTCACATCGAACTCAATCGAACTGAAACAATCCTGTAATGGTGTTTTAAAAGGTGGATTGATATAATTGTAGTCGCTTCACCTATGCCCTAGATGAATTTTTGACCAGGCGAACATGAAAAACGATACCTTGACAGAGGGAGTTGTTTCCTGTAAAAAAGACTCTAGGCGAAATATACAGTAACTAAAACAAATGAATGAATTCGTCATAGATGCATGAAAATATTTTAAAAAGGGTAGGGAATAAGTTATGATCTCGATGCAAAAAGTCAGTAAAGTATATCCAAACGGCGTCGTTGCCATGGATGACCTCGATCTAGAGATTCGCGATGGCGAGTTCCTTTATGTAGTCGGACCATCCGGTGCCGGAAAGTCGACATTCATGAAGATGATTTATCGTGAGGAGAAACCGACAGCTGGTCAATTATTGATTGATGGGCTCGATGTTGGGAAATTAAAAGACCGGCATGTGCCGAAGTTACGTCGCCAACTCGGCGTCATCTTCCAGGATTTTAAATTACTTCCGTCGCTCACAGTGTATGAGAATGTTGCGTTCGCATTAGAAGTCGTGGGAGCAGACACGTCGTCGATTCGTAAACAAGTCATGGATGTGTTAAATCTTGTCGGATTGAAAAACAAGGCTCGCAACTATCCAGATGAACTTTCAGGTGGGGAACAGCAACGTGTCTCGATCGCTCGAGCAATCGTGAACAAGCCGAAGCTGATCATTGCCGATGAGCCGACAGGGAACTTAGACCCTGAGACTGCATGGGGCATTATGGAAGTGTTTGAAGAGATTCACCGCCGCGGAGCGACAATTGTCATGGCCACACACAACCGTGACATCGTCGATAAGATTCGTCACCGCGTCATCGCGATTGAGAACGGGAAAGTAGTTCGCGATGAAGAGAAAGGAGCATATGGCTATGATGTTTAAGACTGGATTGCGCCATTTGCGTGAAGGGTTCAAAGGAACACTTCGTAATGGATGGATGTCATTTGCGGCAATCAGTGCCGTGACGATTACGTTGTTGCTTGTCGGTGTATTTGCACTCGTCATGTTCAACATCAACGAAATTTCAGATAATGTCGAGAACGACGTTGAGATTCAAGTGTTCATCACCCGTACGGCTGATGAAAATTCTGTTGAACAACTCGGACAGAATATAGAAGAGGTTCCGGGTGTATCAACGGTCACATTTAGCTCGAAAGAAGATGAGTTGCAAAAGTTCCAAGACCAACTCGGTGACGATGCGGCTGCGTACGGTACGGTTGAAAAAGACAACCCGCTCCACGCCCGTTATATCGTCAAAGCACAAGACCCGACAGAACTAGAGGAAGTGGCCAAATCGGTCGGTTCACTCGATAATGTTGACGATGTGAAATACGGAAAAGACTACATCGACAAAATGTTCGCCTTCTTCAACGGGATTCGCATCGGTGGACTCGCGTTGATCGTCGGTTTGACGTTAATGGCGATGTTCCTGATTTCCAATACAATTAAAATGACGATTTTCTCACGTCGCCGTGAGATTGAAATCATGCGACTCGTTGGTGCGAAGAACAGCTTTATCCGTTGGCCATTCTTCATCGAAGGATTGCTTCTCGGTATGCTTGGGGCTCTCGTCCCGATTCTCGTCATTTATTTCGGATATGACGTCGCATATAGTGCTTTACAACCATCGCTTGATCAATTGAATAGTGATATATTTAAGTTGATTGATCCGTCGACGCTCACGGTACAAGTATCACTCGTCTTACTTGCGCTCGGTGCGTTCATCGGAATCTGGGGATCGACGACATCGCTCGGTCGCTTCTTGAAAATCTAACTTAAATAAGGAGGAGTTGGCGGATGAAACGTTCGCTTGCGCTAGGGTTGTGTGTATCGTTACTTGCCATGCCAGTCATGGCGACAGAGAAAGACACGTTAAAAGCTCGACAAGATCGATTGTCCAATGAATTGGAGGAGTCGAAAAAAGCGCAGGCCGAGACGGACGCCGAGCTAGAGGTCACCGAGGCAGAGCGTGATGCCGTGCAGACGGAGATTCACGTCGTCGATGACCGGTTGAATGATTTGAGTGAACAAATCGCAATTCAACAACACGAGGTCGATACGGCTCGTGAAGAGCTCGAGGCGACCCGCCAACAACTTTCCGTTCAGGAAGAGTACTTGGAAAGCCAGAAGGAACTGTTGAACGAACGCCTTCGCGTTTTGCAAGTGCATGAAGATACTTCCTATCTACAAGTCATTTTTGAGTCCCGTTCCTTCGGTGATTTCGTGACACGGGTCATGACGGCCCGCACGATTGCCGAGCAGGACCGGGAGCTCATACATAACTATATGAGTGAGATGGAACGCTTGGAGTCGCTCGAGTCAACCCAGCGCACACAGCTCTCCTTCATCAAACAAAAAGAGCGAGAGCTCGTCATTACGAAACAAGACCTTGATCGGACGGCTGAGAAGAAGCGCGATTTGTTGGTCGAACTGAACGAACAAGTCGAGCAACTCGAACTCGAGAAAATGACGCGCAGTGAAGAGCAGGCGGTCATGGCCGAACAGAACCGGATCATCAGCGAACAGCTCGAGGCAATCGCAACGGCAGAACGCGAAGCCGCCGAGGCTGCAGAACGCGCGAAACGGGAAGCTGAGGCACGTGCTGCGGAAGAACGGGCGCGCGCTGCGGAAGAACAGGCACGCGCTGAAGCAGAGAAACGGGAAGCGGAGACAGAGGTCACGGTACCAGAAGTGGCTCCACCGCCAGCACAGCCGGCTGAAACGCCGACGAATGTGTCCACGTCGACTGGATTTGTCCGCCCCGTGTCCGGTTACGTCTCGAGCCCGTTCGGACCTCGGAACAATCCATTGACAGGTGTCCCTGAGATTCATAAGGGGATCGACCTCGTCAACGCCCAAGGGACACCGATTGTCGCGAGCGCACCAGGTGTGGTCATCAAGGCGGCACCGGCGACCGGATATGGGAACGTCGTTTTCGTCTCTCACGTCATGAACGGGGAGATTTGGACGACCGTCTACGCCCATCTGAACGCCATCACGGTCGGCGCCGGTCAACAAGTCGCGGCAGGACAGACAGTCGGGACGCTCGGCAACACCGGCTGGTCGACTGGACCGCACCTCCACTTTGAGTTACATCGAGGAAAATGGGCACCGGGACAACCGAATGCGATTGACCCAGCCCCGTATATTGGATACTGACTAAAGCGGACGCGTCCCAAATATGTGGAACGCGTCCGCTTTTCCTCTCGTTTTTGCTATACTAATGAAAAGACTTACAAAGAGAAATGAGGGACCAACCCGTGAAAAATTCAACCGCAGGACTACTCGCTGGCACAACGTTCGTGGCTGGGGCCGGTGCAGGCCTTGCGACGATGGCGTTTACAGACACATCACTTCCGATTCAAACGAATGCGGAAGGCTGGGATAAAGTCGACCAAGTGCGTGATTTGATTGAGCAACATTCGTTACAAGACATCTCGGAAGAGGATTTATTGACAGGAGCGCTCGACGGCATGACCGCAGCACTTGATGACCCATACTCGGATTTCTTGGACGCGGAAGAAACATCGCAATTTACCGACTCGATTGAATCGAGTTTTGAAGGAATCGGCGCAACTTTGGAGAAGAAAGGAGAAGACATCTTAATCGTCGCTCCGATCAAAGGCGCTCCAGCCGAGGAGGCGGGTCTTCGCCCCGGTGACATCATCACAGCGGTCGACGGGGAGTCGATCGAAGGAATGGATGTACAGGAAGCCGTCCAACTCATCCGAGGGGAAAAAGGGACGACCGTCACATTGACGATTCGCCGTGGCAGTCAGACGGCGGACTATGAGATCACGCGTGACACGATCCCAATCGAGACGGTGTTCTCAGAAGTGAAGGAGCAAGACGGTAAAAAGATCGGCTATCTGCAAGTGACACAGTTCTCAGAACCGACGGCCGATGAGTTCCTCGAACAGCTCGAACAGCTCGAGTCAGAGGATATCGATAGCTTGATCATTGATGTGCGTGGGAACCCAGGTGGGCTCTTGCCTGCTGTCATCGAGATGTCTGAAGGGTTCGTCCCGACATCAAAACCGGTCGTTCAAATCGAGAATGCGGACGGGGACCGTGACGCTCAAAATGGTCGCGCCCGTGAAGCAAAACCGTACAATCTTTTCGTCTTGACGGATGAGGGCTCTGCCTCGGCATCTGAGATTTTGACGGGTGCGATGAAAGAAGGGGCAGGCGCAACGATCATCGGAACGAAAACGTTCGGGAAAGGCGTCGTCCAGACGGCGTTCGATTTAGAGGACGGTAGCAACCTGAAGTTGACGACGAGCAAATGGCTCACGCCAGACGGGAACTGGATCAATAAAAAAGGAATCGAGCCGGATATTGAAGTGGCTCAACCAGATTACTTTAATGTGACCCGTGTCTTGACAGAGGAAGAGTCACTAAAAATCGGTGATTACGGCGATGCCGTCTCGAACTTGCATAAAATTTTGACGGGAATCGGCTACGAGCCAGGTGGTCAACCGGGTTACTTCGGGGACACGATGGCAGATGCCGTGAAAGCATTCCAGACAGACAATGGTCTCGAGGCTTCAGGGACTGTCGATGAGGAGACCGCTTCGGCGCTCGAGTCGAAGTTGCTCGAGGCGATTCAAGATGAGGCGAACGATGCCCAATTGAACCGAGCGCTCGAAGAAGCTGCAAAATAACGTTGAATGAAAGAAAGGATTGGACCGCGTGGAAGTTGTACGAATGAGTGTTACGGCTTTATTGACGTTGTTAAGTAGTCCGCTGTTTTGGGTGACGCTCGTCGCCCTTACATACATATCGATGACACGAGTCAAACGAGAACGAGCCATGTTTCGTTCGAGACGACGCTCGCCGAAGTCGGAATGGAAGCATTTCATCTGGCCAAGTCTTCTTCTAGCGGTCCTCGCATCAGCCGCGACGATCGTACTTGAGACGACCATTACGTTTGAGTGGGCCGTCTCGTTCACAGTGCTCTATACGCTCGTAGTGTTGACGATGCATCCGCGATTCTTCAATCCGGTGCTTCCGCTTCTCGTCTTGTTCGGGGTCGTCATGTTGCGCGATGTCGTCTCTTATGGGGCGCTCAGTGATTGGGTGAGAGAACTCGCTCGAGTCGATTGGACGGTATATGCCCTCACGTTCGGGCTCGTCACGCTCGCGGAAGCGATCCTTTTACGCTGGAATGGACCAAAAGAGACTTCCCCGACACTGATCTTATCGAAACGTGGTCAGTTCATCGGGGGGCATGTCGTCAAACGGATTTGGTTTTTCCCGCTTGTCGTCTTCTTGCCACCGACGTTCGGTCTCGACTGGCCGATGGTTCCCATCATTCTTCCGATTCCAATCGGGGTCAGCTTGTTGTCGACCGGCGCATTGCCGGGAACGCTACTTGCACGATTGAGCAATTATCGCGCAGTGCTCGCATTGATTGCTCTCGGTCTATTTGGTCTCTCGTATGTATGGGAGATTCCGTATGTCGACTATGCCGTGTTTGCTTTGTTCGTGCTATATGAGCTTGGGCTTCAGTGGATCAAACGAGAAAATCGTGGCACGACACCTGTCTTTATCAATGGAAATCGCGGGGCGGTCATCGTCGACACGCTTCCGAATTCACCGGGAGAGGCGATGCAACTCATCCCAGGTGAATCGATTTATAAAGTCAATGGAACGATCATCACGGGAGGGCATAGCTTTTACGAGGCGCTCCAGCAACATAAACCGTACATCAAGCTCGAAGTGCTGAATCTGAACGGGGACATCCGTTTCGTTCAGCGTGCGATGTATGAGACCGATCCACACGAACTCGGTATCTTGTTCGTCGGGGAGCCGACGAGTCCACGTGTCCGCCTCCGTAAATTGTAAGAGTATCCTAACGGGTACTCTTTTTTTGCATACGAAAAGGGCACCCGTGAGGATGCCCTTTCATCTTATACGTCAAGTTTTGATGGTTTGAATGCCATCGTTGCTTCGACGGCGTGTTGCCAACCTTTGTAGAGTGCTTCGCGATGAGACTCGTCCATGTTTGGCTCGAACTTCTTATCGAGTTTCCACTGGTCTTTGATCTCTGCTTGGTCTTTCCAGAAACCAACTGCGAGACCTGCCAAGTAAGCGGCACCGAGTGCAGTCGTTTCACTCACTTCCGGACGTTCAACCGGAACGTCGAGGATGTCCGATTGGAACTGCATGAGGAAGTTGTTGCTGACGGCTCCACCATCGACGCGGAGTGTCTTCAAGTTGATACCTGAGTCGTTCTCCATCGATGTGAGGACGTCACGCGTCTGATAAGCGAGTGATTCGATCGTCGCACGGACCAACTGTTCTTTCTCTGTTCCGCGTGTGAGGCCGAAGATGGCACCACGAACGTCAGAGTTCCAGTAGGGTGCACCGAGACCAACGAAGGCTGGTACGACGTATACGCCTTCTGTCGATTCGATACGCGTCGCATATTGTTCTGAGTCTTTCGCTGATTTCAACATCCGTAATCCGTCACGGAGCCATTGGATTGCCGAACCGGCCACGAAGATTGAACCTTCGAGCGCATACTCAACTTTTCCGTTATAGCCCCATGCGATTGTCGTCAAAAGACCGTGATCCGATTTGACGGCTTCTTCACCCGTGTTCATGAGCATGAAGCAACCTGTACCGTACGTGTTCTTTCCTTCACCTTTTTCGAAGCATGTTTGACCGAACAAGGCAGCCTGTTGGTCACCAGCCGCGCCGGCGATTGGTACTTCGAATCCGAAGAAGTGATATGGGATCGTGTTTGCATATACTTCACTCGACGGCTTGACTTCAGGAAGCATTGATTTCGGTACCGTCAAGATTTCGAGTAACTCGTCATCCCACTTCTGTTCGTAAATGTTATACATGAGTGTACGTGATGCGTTCGAATAATCTGTTACGTGGGCTTTACCACCTGAGAGTTTCCAGATGAGCCATGTGTCGATTGTTCCGAAGAGGAGTTCACCGTTTTCGGCTTTCTCACGAGCGCCCTCGACGTTATCCAAAATCCATTTCACTTTCGTACCTGAGAAGTAGGCATCGATGAGGAGACCTGTTTTGTCACGGACCATATCCGAGTGACCTGCTGCTTTTAGTTCTTCACAGATATCAGCAGTTTGACGTGATTGCCAAACGACCGCGTTGTATACAGGACGTCCTGTTTCTTTTTCCCAAACGACCGCTGTCTCACGTTGGTTCGTGATCCCGATCCCTGCGATTTCATTCGGATCGATATCCGCCGAACCGAACGCTTCCGCCATGACCGCAAGGACAGAACCCCAAATTTCATTGGCGTTATGCTCGACCCAGCCTGGTTTTGGGAAGTACTGTTTGAATTCGCGTTGTGCGACTGTGACAATCTTTCCATCATGATCAAAAATGATTGCCCGTGAACTTGTCGTTCCTTGGTCCAATGCTAGAATATAACGTTTTTCTTTCGCCATATGTGATTTCCTCCTTCAAAATTATGTGTTAAGGGACGAGAATGCCATACACGAGAGCGGCAATGATAGCGCCGATAATCGGACCAACGACTGGAATCCATGAATAGCCCCAGTCAGAAGAACCTTTTCCTTTAATCGGAAGGACAGCGTGGGCGATACGTGGCCCAAGGTCACGCGCTGGGTTGATCGCATATCCCGTCGTACCACCTAGTGAGAGACCGATTGAGACAATCAAGAAACCGACGATGAGCGGGTTAAGTCCATCTGCGAATGTGTTTGCCCCGAATGACAACAATGCAAAGACAAGGACGAATGTTCCGATAATCTCACCAATCAAGTTAGATGGTGTGTTGCGAATACCTGGTGCAGTAGAGAACGTTGCGAGTTTCAAACCTGGATCCTCCGTCGCATCGTAATGCGGCTTGTAGTGGACATACACCAAACATGCCCCAATGAACGCTCCGATAAACTGAGCAAGGATGTAGAGTGGGACATCGGCCCATGGGAATTCTCCTGCTGTCGCGAGACCAATCGTGACGGCAGGGTTGATGTGTGCGCCTCCGTAAATACCGGCTGCGTAGACCCCGACCATAACCGCGAGACCCCAACCCATTGTGATAACAATCCAGCCAGAGTTTTCCGCTTTGGAATGGCGGAGGACGACGCCGGCGACGACACCGTTACCGAGCAGAATCAATAGCATCGTACCGATAATTTCACTTACAAATGCTGACATGTGATACTCCCCTTTCTCCCTATGCAATTTGACTTACCACTTCATTATATGCCCAAAATGTAAGCGTTTTAAAACAGTGTTTTTCAAAAATCCTACTTTTTTCCTACAAATGTTCACATTTACACCTGTAAACTTCACATAAAGGAGCAGACAGGGAGCGAAATATTCACCAATTTGGCTTCCATTTTTAAAATCGTGGGAATTTCAATCGAATAGGAACAAGGTCCAGGATTCGACTTTTCGTGTCCTATGTCACAAAAGCGATTACGATCAATCTCTCAGGTGATAATTGGCGTGAGATTGAATGTTTCTTTTGAGATGGTAACGGAAAAAGAAAAGATGATATGAAAGAGAAATGGAATATATCCATCTACAAGCTAATAAGCGAATATTTGTTCGTGTCTATGATATAATTAAGGCACTTATGAAATGAGAAGGTGAGGAGTATCTTATGGAATCGATCCCGTTTGCATTACAATCTGAATTTCAACCAGGAGGTGACCAGCCTGAAGCGATTCGGCAACTTGTCGAAGGCGTGAATCGGGGAGACCGTTATCAGACGCTCCTCGGGGCAACTGGAACAGGGAAGACGTTCACTGTCTCGAACGTCATTCAAGAAGTGAAGAAACCGACACTCGTCCTTGCCCACAACAAGACACTCGCGGGTCAACTCTATTCCGAGTTCAAAGAGTTCTTCCCGAACAACGCGGTCGAATACTTTGTCAGTTATTACGACTATTATCAGCCGGAAGCGTACGTTCCTTCGACCGATACGTTCATCGAGAAGGATGCTTCCATTAACGATGAAATCGATAAGCTACGTCACTCGGCGACGTCGGCTCTCTTTGAGCGGGATGACGTCATCATCGTCGCATCGGTCTCTTGTATATATGGTCTCGGTAACCCAGAAGAATACCGCAGTCTCGTCCTCAGCCTTCGGGTCGGAAAAGAGATGGGGCGTGACGAGATGCTACGTAAGCTCATCGACATTCAATATGAACGAAACGATATCGATTTTCAGCGCGGACGGTTCCGTGTCCGTGGGGACGTCGTCGAGATCTTCCCAGCTTCGCGTGACGAACACTGTATGCGAATCGAATTTTTCGGTGATGAGATTGATCGAATCCGTGAGATGGACCCGTTGACGGGAGAAATCATCGCAGACCGAGATCACGTCGCCATCTTCCCTGCATCCCACTTCGTCACCCGTGACGAAAAACTTCAAAAGGCAATCGTTAATATTGAAGCGGAACTCGAAGAGCAACTCGAGAAGTTCCGTGAAGAAGGGAAGTTGCTTGAAGCGCAACGTCTCGAACAGAGAACGCATTACGATTTGGAGATGATGCGTGAAATGGGGTATTGTTCAGGCATCGAGAACTATTCGCGACACTTGAACTTAATGCCAGAAGGCTCGACCCCGTATACATTGATCGATTACTTCCCAGAAGACTTCCTGCTCGTTGCCGATGAGTCGCACGTGACGCTGCCGCAAGTACGCGGGATGTATAACGGGGACCAGGCGCGGAAACAAGTGCTCGTCGACCACGGGTTCCGTCTCCCGTCTGCGAAGGACAACCGTCCGCTCAAGTTCGATGAGTTCGAGAAGAAAGTCTCACAAGCGATCTTCATCTCGGCGACACCAGGTCCGTATGAGCTCGAACATACACCGCACATGATCGAACAGATCATTCGTCCGACGGGACTACTCGACCCGACGATCGAGATTCATCCGATCAAAGGTCAAATCGACTACTTGATGGACCAGATTCGCGAACGCATCAAGCGAGACGAGCGTGTCCTCGTGACGACGCTCACGAAGAAGATGGCAGAGGACTTATCCGACTACTTGCGTGAAGCGGGAATCAAGGTCAACTATATGCACTCCGAGATCAAGACGCTCGAACGGATTGAAATCATCCGAGATCTTCGTCTCGGGAAATACGACGTGCTCGTCGGAATCAACTTGTTGCGGGAAGGACTCGACATTCCTGAAGTCAGTCTCGTCACGATTCTCGATGCCGATAAGGAAGGGTTCCTTCGTTCTGACCGTTCGCTCATTCAGACGATTGGACGGGCAGCCCGTAATGCGAACGGACACGTCATCCTGTTTGCGGACAAGATGACCGACTCGATGGCAAGAGCCATCGAAGAGACGGATCGTCGTCGTACGATTCAACAGGCTTATAATGAAGAACATGGCATCACACCACAGACGATTCGTAAAGACGTTCGTGGTGTCATCCGAGCGACGGTCGAGGCCGAGGAAGAGGCGCTCGAATCGCTCAGTACGATGAAGCCGGCCGAACGCGAGGCGGCGATTGCCAAATTAGAAGAGGAAATGAAGCAAGCGGCGCGCGATCTTCAGTTCGAACGAGCGGCCGAATTGCGTGACTTAATCTTGGAGTTGAAGGTAGGGAATTAAATGGCTGAAAAGAAAAATGCGATTGTCATCAAAGGGGCACGCGTCAATAACTTAAAAAATATCGATATTGATATCCCACGTGACCAGCTCGTCGTCTTGACGGGCTTGTCCGGCTCCGGGAAATCGTCGCTCGCGTTCGACACGATTTATGCGGAAGGACAGCGACGCTACGTCGAGAGTTTGTCTGCGTATGCCCGTCAGTTCCTCGGACAGATGGACAAACCGGACGTCGATACGATTGAAGGATTAAGTCCTGCCATCTCAATCGACCAGAAGACGACGAGCCGAAACCCACGTTCGACTGTCGGGACGGTGACCGAGATTTATGACTATCTCCGACTCCTGTTCGCACGTATCGGGAAACCGGTTTGTCCGAACCACGGAATCGAGATTTCGAGTCAGACCATCTCTCAGATGGTCGACCAAGTGATGGAGTTGCCGGAACGAACGCGACTACAGATTTTGGCACCGATCGTGTCAGGTCGTAAAGGGACGCACGTCAAAGTGTTCGACTCGTTGAAAAAAGAGGGGTTCGTCCGTGTCCGTGTGAACGGAGAGACGATCGAGCTGACGGATGAAATCGAGCTCGACAAAAACAAAAAGCATTCCATCGAAGTCGTCGTCGACCGTCTCGTCGTCCGACCTGATGTCGAAGGACGCCTCGCCGACTCTCTCGAGACGGCATTACGTCTCGCCGACGGACGTGTCATCATCGACAAGATGGACGGTACTGAGCTTCTTTTCAGCGAACACCACGCCTGCCCGATTTGTGGATTCTCGATCGGAGAGCTCGAGCCACGCATGTTCTCCTTCAACTCACCGTTCGGGGCTTGCCCGACATGTGACGGACTCGGGACGAAATTAGATGTCGACCCGGAACTCGTCATTCCAGACCCATCGAAAACGTTAAAAGAAGGGGCCATCGCTGCGTGGCAGCCGACGAGTTCCCAGTACTATCCGCAACTGTTAGCGGCGATGTGTCAGCATTTTAACATCGATATGGACGTGCCGTTCGAGCGCCTGTCGAAGCGTGACCAAGAGCTCGTCTTGAACGGTTCTTCGGAAGAGTCATTCCTGTTCCGCTACGAGAACGACTTCGGTCAAGTCCGGACGAACACAATCTTCTTTGAAGGGGTGCTCCGTAACATCGAGCGCCGTTACCGCGAGACGACGTCCGACTATATCCGTGAACAGATGGAGATGTATATGGCAACCCACGCCTGCCCGACATGTCACGGCTATCGCTTGAAAGAAGAGTCGCTCGCCGTCAAGATCACCGGGCAGCACGTCGGACAAGTGACGGAGAAGTCGGTCGTGAACGCCCTCGCGTTCTTCGAAGGGCTCAATGAACAGCTCAGTGAAAAGGATATCGCCATCGCCCGTCTCATTTTGCAGGAGATTCGGGAACGACTCAGCTTCTTGAATAACGTCGGTCTCGACTATTTGACGCTGTCTCGTGCTGCAGGAACACTCTCAGGTGGGGAAGCGCAGCGAATTCGCCTCGCGACGCAAATCGGTTCACGCCTCACAGGTGTCTTGTACGTCCTCGATGAACCATCGATCGGTCTTCATCAACGAGATAACGACCGCTTGATCGCGACGCTCAAACAGATGCGGGACATCGGCAACACGCTCATCGTCGTCGAGCATGATGAGGACACGATGATGGAAGCCGACTATTTGATTGATATCGGACCGGGTGCCGGGGAGCACGGTGGACAAGTCATCGCCGCCGGGACACCGAAGCAACTCATGAAAAACAAGAACTCGCTCACGGGGCAATATCTCGCCGGGAAGAAGTTCATTCCACTCCCAGTTGAACGGAAGATGCCGGACGAGCGTTTCTTGAAAATCATCAAGGCGGAAGAGAACAACTTGAAAGATGTCGACGTCTCGATTCCGCTCGGGATGTTCGTCGCCGTGACGGGCGTATCGGGTTCTGGGAAGTCGACACTCATCAACGAGATTCTTTATAAATCGCTCGCGCACAACATGAACCGTGCCAAAGCGAAACCAGGGAAGCATAAGAAGATTGAAGGTCTCGAGCATATCGACAAAGTCATCGATATCGACCAATCCCCGATCGGACGTACACCGCGTTCGAACCCGGCGACGTATACGGGCGTCTTCGACGACATCCGCGACGTCTTTGCCTCGACGAACGAAGCGAAGATGCGAGGGTATAAGAAAGGGCGTTTCAGTTTCAACGTCAAAGGCGGACGCTGCGAAGCGTGCCGTGGGGACGGGATCATCAAAATCGAGATGCACTTCTTACCGGACGTGTACGTACCGTGTGAGGTCTGTCACGGGAAACGATATAACCGTGAGACGCTCGAAGTGAAATATAAAGGGAAGACGATTGCCGACGTCCTCGATATGACAATCGAGGAAGGGCTCGACTTCTTTGACAAGATTCCGAAAATCAAGCGGAAAATCCAGACGATTTATGACGTCGGTCTCGGCTATATGAAACTCGGTCAACCGGCGACGGAACTCTCAGGTGGTGAAGCGCAGCGTGTGAAACTCGCCTCGGAGCTCCATAAACGCTCGACTGGGAAGACGATTTATATTTTGGATGAACCGACGACAGGTCTCCACGTCGACGACATCGCGCGCTTGTTGAAAGTGTTGCAGCGCCTCGTCGAGAACGGGGATACGGTACTCGTCATCGAACATAACCTCGACGTCATCAAGTCGGCTGATTATTTGATCGACCTCGGACCAGAGGGCGGAGACGGCGGCGGACTCATTGTCGCGACGGGAACGCCGGAAGAAGTCGCGGAAGTGTCTGGCTCATATACAGGCAAGTACTTGAAGCCGGTACTCGAACGAGATGCGGCTCGTGTGAAACCAAAAGCAGGAAAAAAGAAATAAGTATAGAAATGGTAAGAAACGGGAAGGTAATTGACGTGCAACCAAATTGAAGGGGGAAAACGAACGTGAAACAAGAAATGCGTGAACTGATTCTCCAGCAAGTGAAGGAAGGCAAGATGACAATCGAGGAGGCGATGACGCAACTCGAGCGTCTCGAACGTCTCGAACCAGAACAAGTCAAGGCGTTAGAAGAGCGACAAGATACGGAAAAGGTCGATGCCTATTCGGTCGAATCGCTCACGACGAAACTGACGTCTGCGGTAGAGGGGCTCGTCACGAAGCTTCGTGACAGCGACTTCTCCTTCAGCTCGAATTTCGGGCCAGAAGTGACGTATTCGAAATCATTCCCATTCACAGGCACCGACATCTCACTCGATCTCTTCAACGCATCGGCGACGATCGTCTCATCAGATGCAGAAGATTGTGAGCTCATCGTGACCGGTCGTCCGCTTCGTCAACAAGACGCGGACAAAGCGCTCGAACAGTTGCAGTCGGCGGTCAAACATTCTGTCATCGGAGACCGTCTCGTCGTCTCCTTGCGTGACAAACTCGTCCGGGCTCATGTGGAACTGTATGTCCCGCATCACCATTTCAACCATCTTCATATTCAGACGTTGAACGGGGAAGTCCGTGCCGATGGTCTTGACGTCGAGAACGTCCGGGTTCAAACGGCGAACGGTCGCGTCGTCTTACATGACGTGCATGCGTCGGAACTCCTCCTTAACACCGGAAACGGGACAGTTGAGGTCGAAGGTGTCGAAGCAGAGCTCGTCCATGTCCGCACCGGAAATGGGGCCGTCATCGTCGGAGGGAAGTATGACAAAGCATCCCTCAAGACGGGTAATGGGAACATTCGCGCGGAGCTTGCGACTGCTCGTCCGGCCAAGTTCGAACTCGCCTCGCTCGCCGGAAACGTTCGACTCGTGTTACCACACGGTGTCGAAGTCGAAGGGGAACTTGAGACGAACTTCGGTGGACTCCACTGCTTGCTCGACGAACTTGAAATCATCCGTGACCGAAAAGACGTCGCTCAGCGTCGGCTTGAATTCTTGTCCGGTCGTGGTCAAACGCCTCGCATCGAAGTCGAAGCGGGTACGCGTACCGGTACAATCGACTTGGAACACGGATCGGTATACACACCGTCGACATTCCTTGAGGAAGAACAGACGGAGCCATCGGATCCGGTCGATCCCGTCGACCCAGCTGATTTGAACAATCCGTTCCATCAACAATAAGCAAATCCCGAAGGCTTAGCCTTCGGGATTTTTTTGATTAAAGATTCATTTCATATTCCATCTGTTGCCAATCCATCATCTGTGTATCAAACAGCGTGAATGCACTGACCGCGAAGACGATAAAGAGGACCGGTCCGGCAATGAGCAAGATGATGCCGAGAAGACGCATCGATTTCGAACGATTCCAGTAGAAGATGATGGCGACAATCATCGAGATGAGCGCACCCGACAAGAAGAATCCGATGATATTCAAGATGAACAAGAGCAAAACCGTCTCGTTTTTCGTCGTTGCGTATTCTTTCCACATATCAATCAGCGACTTGATGATGTAGATGAGGGTCCCGATTCCGATGACGAGCGCGATGATTACGACAATCCAAAACAAAGCATCCATATTTTCACCTCCTCTATTTGCCTATACCCTTCCTACGAACGCTATGTATGAAAGTTTCAACAATTTTTTGACACGTTCTTCATCACTTCTCTAACCCTGCATAGAAAGAGCTATGATACAATAATGAGCGTGAAAGGGGCAGATACTGATGCAAAATATCGTACGTACAGCTCAAGTCGTTGAGCGTTTTAAACTTCAAGTCATTGCGGGAGAAGAGGGGCTTCATCGTCCGGTCGCTACACCCGACCTAAGTCGTCCTGGACTCGTCCTCGCCGGTTATTACACGCACTATGCGAAAAATCGTCTTCAAGTGCTAGGGAAGACAGAGTTAACTTTCTATGCGAGCTTATCGGAAGAAAAGCGTCGCGAGCGTGCTCGAATCTTATGTACGGAATCGACACCTGGGATTTTAATCACACGTGGATTTGACATTCCGAAAGAAATCGAAGAAGAAGCGGAAGCGGCAAACGTCCCACTCATGCGGACGAATGCGGTGACGACTTCGATCGAATCGCAAATCACGAACTTCCTTGAGATGGAACTCGCGCCAATGACGGCGATGCACGGGGTTCTCGTCGATATTTATGGCGTCGGCGTCCTCATCAAAGGACAAAGCGGTGTCGGGAAATCGGAGACGGCACTCGAGCTCGTCAAACGCGGACACCGTCTCGTCGCCGATGACTCGGTCGAGATTCGTCAAACGGGGGACCAGCTCCTCGTCGGTTCAGCACCAAAGCTGATTCGTCATTTGCTTGAGATTCGTGGAATCGGCATCATCGACGTCATGACTTTGTTCGGTGCAGGTGCGGTCCGGTCTCATAAAAAGATCAGTCTCATCGTCAACTTAGAGAACTGGGACGCTGGAAAAGTGTACGACCGTGTCGGGCTCGATCACAACACGATGAAAATCATCGACAGTGAAGTCCCGCTCCTCACGATCCCGGTCCGTCCAGGTCGAAACTTGGCGGTCATCATCGAGGTCGCAGCGATGAACTATCGTCTGCAAAACATGGGGATCAATACGGCTGAAGAGTTTGCGGAACGTCTTGCGAACGCGATTCAGGACACTGAAGGAGACTTGTGATCATGGTAGAACCGACATTTGATCGTGTAGCGTTTGAAATTGGCTCTCTTCCGATATATTGGTATGGCATGATTATCGCCTTCGGAGCAATGCTTGGACTCGTCCTTGCCCTATATGAGGCGAAACGGATCAACTATGATTCGGAACGACTCGTCGACGTCGTCATCTGGTCGATTCCGATCAGTATCATCTTCGCGCGTATTTACTATGTGACGTTTCAATGGGATTACTACTCAGAGAACCTCGGGCAGATCATCGATATCCGTCAAGGCGGGATTGCCATTCACGGTGCCATCTTCGGGGCACTCCTTGTCGTCATCGTCTATTGTATGCGAAAATCGATGTCGTTCTGGAAAGTGACGGACATCTTGGCGCCATCACTTCTCCTCGGACAAGCAATCGGGCGCTGGGGGAACTTCATGAACCAAGAGGCCCATGGTGGCGAGACGACGCGTAGCTTCTTGCAAGATACGCTCATGTTACCGGATTGGATCGTCAATCAGATGTATATCGATGGCGCATATTATATCCCGACGTTCCTCTATGAAAGTGTTTGGAACATCATCGGGGTCATCCTTCTCGTCGCTTGGCGTATGATTGGGAACCCACGTCGTGGATATATCTTCTTGTCTTACCTCGTCTGGTATTCGATCGGTCGCTTCTATATTGAAGGACTCCGGACAGATAGTCTCATGTCAGGCGATTTGCGTGCAGCCCAAATGGTGTCAATCGCGCTGATTCTCTTCGGTATCGTCATGATGATCCTTCGCCGCAATGCGAAACGATACAATGACCCATCAGAGAAAGGATTGTTTGATTAATGGATACGCTCTTATTTGACTTAGACGGTACGTTACTCGATACGAACCCGCTCATCATCGCTAGTTTCCGCCATACGTTCGAGTATTATTTCCCGGAACATACGTATCGGGATGAGGACATCTATCGTTTCATCGGACCGACGCTCGAGAAGTCGTTCCGTGAATTGAACGAAGCGGAATGGAAAGAGATGCAAGCGTTCTATCGGAGTTTCAATATCGCCATGCACGACCAACTCGTCGCAGAGTATCCGGGTGTCATCGAAGGCCTATATCGCCTTCATGCGAAAGGATACAAGATGGGGGTCGTCACGTCGAAAGGTCGTCCGGTCGTCGAACGCGGCCTTCGGTTGTTCAACATCGACCATTTGTTTGACGTCGTCGTGACGGCGGACGATGTCGAGAATGAAAAACCACACGCCGAACCGGTCGAACGTGCGCTCCAAGCGCTTGATTCGTCACCGGAGCGAGCGGTCATGGTTGGGGATAACGACACAGACATCTTCAGCGGGAAAAATGCAGGGACGAAGACGGCCGCTGTCGGCTGGGCATTAAAAGGCCGCCCGTTCCTTGAGTCACTCGAGCCGGATGTTATCATCGACTCGATGGAACATTTCGAGGCATGGCTTGACGAGGTCAGCGTTCATGCGTAAGACAAAACGGTTTCGCATCGACGGACCGAATCCGCTTTGGCAGATGTATCGGACGATTCGCTTCCTGCGTGTCTTCAAAAACACGTCGGTCGTGCTCATCGGTCGTTACTTCCCTTCGGTGAAGGCGAAGCGTTGGCTGTACCGGACATTTCTCGGTATGAAGATCGGCGAGTATAGTGCCCTCGCCCTCATGGTCACGCCGGACGTCATGTTCCCGGAACGGATCACGATTGGTCGTAACACCGTCATCGGATTCAATTCGACGATTCTCTGTCATGAGTATCTCGTCGACGAGTATCGAATCGGGGACGTCGTTATCGGAAATGAAGTCTTAATCGGGGCGAACGTGACCATCTTACCAGGTGTGACGATCGGCGACGGTGCGGTCGTCGGTGCGGGTGCAGTCGTGCACCGCGACGTCTTACCGGGTGAGCGGGTCGTCGGTTCAAAGCTCCAGTCGCTGACACATATTTGACACAATTTTTCGCAAAATGTTTTTATGCCTTTTTTGTATCGAGGCGTGAAAGAATACTTGAGCGGTATCACTTTTTTTAAAAGAGATGCCGCTTTTTAATGGGAAAATGAAGCGAATTGACGGAATCATATTTTCGTTCAAAAACAATTTTTGGACCTAGTAAAAAATATTCATTATAGAGGGAATATAGTCGCAATTTTTTTTAACTTTTTCAGTTGCCCTCGTTGTTCGAGTGCGGTATTCTTATCCCTGCAACTAAAAAAAGATTTAGAGATGATGTGGAGGATTTAGAATATGGAAGCGAACTATGAAGCAGTAATGACGCTACCCGAACCAGAATCTCCGCTCGCTGCGGAGCTCCACTACTATAGAGGTCGTCGTGCGTTACGGGAAGGTCGCCTAGATGAAGCGACTTTTTTCATGGCTGAAGCGACAGCAGCAGCCACGCATCGCGTCGACTATCATAAACAGTACGCAGAACTGTTATTTGAAGTAGGGGAGGTCTACCACGCCAATGACGTGTGGAAACGAGTATTAGAGCTCGACGAGACCGCGACAGAGGCGCTCTATCACTTAGCGAGCAACTGTGCCTATGTCTCTCAATATGAAGAAGCGGCGAACTACGCTTCTGAATATCTCGCCCGTGACACGAAAGGTCACTATACGGAAGCCGTGCAATCCCTTCTCGAACTGATCGAACTCGAACAAGAGCTTGAGGACGAGGAAGAGGACGAATTGATCACATGGCATACAGAAGCACAGCGTCAAATCGACAAAGGCCGACTTTTTGCGGCGAAGGCGACGCTCGAGCGTTTGATTGGGCAGTACCCATCGTTTTGGCCAGCCTATAACAACCTATCCGTCGTCAGTTTTTACCTCGGCGATGACCAAGCGGCGTTTCGGACGCTCGAATATGTGCTCGACCAGAACCCGGGCAACTTGCATGCGATTTTGAACACGATCCTATTGCTGCATGAGGCGGGACAATCCGAAGCGGCGACGCAGTTATCGACGCCACTCACACGTGTCCGTCCACTCCAGTTTGACCTACGTTATAAATTGGCGACGACACTTGCCCTCGTCGGACATTATGACCGTGCGTATGAAGAATTACGTCTGTTGAAAGACCGCGGTTTTCGCGGTGACCCATTGTTTGGGCATTGGCTCAGCGTGTCTGCCTATAAGACAGGACGATTAGAAGAGGCAGCCACCTACTTGAACAATGAAGAGATGAAACGTTTCGAAGAGAAGCAAAGTTTCGACATTCGCGAAAACCTCGAGTTTCGTTCGGCGCTCGTACAAGGTCTTCGTCAAGAGACCGACCTAGCGCGAGTCGAAATCATTCGAATCATTTCTAATTTAAAAGATGATGAGGCGTTTGAGGCGCTTGCGCTGACGAACGCCGTGACAGAGAATGAGACGGTTCGTGCCTTCGCAGAGATGTGTCGTGCCGACCTCTGTCAACAACCGTTCCACGGAGACGTTCGCGTCAAGCGCGCGTTTGACGCCCTCGTCCTTGCCGAAGCGCATGTTTCGGAAGCGGAACGGATGAGTCTAGAAGGCGACTTCTATGAACGATTTGCGACGCTATTGTTGTCTGATGAAACATTTATGGACGTAACGGCATCGGCCGCTGCGCTCGTCTGGATGTTTTATACGAAACGTGACGCCTTGATTCTTGAGGAGTGTGCGAACGCCTTCCATCTCCCGGTCGACACGTTGACAGAGACGGTTCGTTCGTTCAAACGGACACTCGAACAAGCATAAAGATAGACGATACCCATACAGGTTTCTTATACTAAAGGCAATCAATTTCTTGCAGAGGTGGAATCAACATGACAGAAGAAAAAATTTATGACGTCATTATCATCGGTGCCGGTCCTGCCGGAATGACCGCTGCGCTATACGCTTCACGTGCAAACCTTTCAACACTTATGATCGAACGCGGAATTCCAGGTGGCCAGATGGCCAACACGGAAGACATCGAGAACTACCCAGGATACGACAGCATTCTCGGTCCTGACTTGTCTCAGAAGATGTTCGACCATTCGAAAGCATTCGGTGCGGAGTATGCATATGGGGACGTGCAAAGCATCTCGGATGAAACAGAATATAAAATCGTCCATGCGCACAACCGCGACTACAAAGCGCGTGCGATCATCCTCGCCTCTGGTGCTCAGTATAAGAAAATCGGTGTACCGGGTGAAGAAGAACTCGGTGGCCGTGGCGTATCGTACTGTGCGGTATGTGACGGAGCGTTCTTCAAAGGGAAAGATTTGTTCGTCATCGGTGGTGGCGACTCAGCTGTTGAAGAAGGTGTCTTCTTGACACGTTTCGCGAACAAGGTGACGATCGTTCACCGTCGCGATGAGCTCCGTGCTCAAAAAATTCTTCAAAAACGTGCGTTCGACAATGAGAAAATCGATTTCATTTGGAACCACACATTGAAAGAAATTACAGAGAAAGACGGAAAAGTCGGTGGGGCTCGTCTCGTCAGCACGGTTGACGGTACTGAGACAGACCATGACATCGACGGCGTCTTCATCTATATCGGCATGAACCCGATCACTGGATTCGTCCAAGACCTCGGAATCACGAACGAGCAAGGCTACATCGTCACGAACGAGGCGATGGAAACGAATATCCCAGGAATCTTCGCTGCCGGTGATGTTCGTGAGAAAACGCTTCGTCAAGTCGTCACGGCGACGAACGACGGATCGATTGCCGCTCAGAACGCTCAACACTTCATCGAGGGGCTCCTCGAATCGTTGCAAGAACAAAACGCATGATTCAATAAGGGAGGACTGCGGGAAACCGCAGTCCTTCTCTTTTTTTCGGACGTTCGTTATACTAGATGAAGAGAGCTACACACACGGCTCGGTTGTCAATTTTAAGGGGGCGTCAGTGAGATGAAAGATGTTAAGGGATTAGAAGAATTGATCATCATCAGTGGAATGAGCGGGGCTGGTAAGTCTGTCGCGATGAATAGTTTCGAAGATCTTGGCTATTTCTGTGTCGACAATTTGCCGCCGGTCCTTTTACCACAACTCATTGATGTCATCAGCTCGGTCCGACCGAAGATTGCGGTCGCGATTGATACGCGTACGAGAGATTTTATTGATAGTCTATTCATGGTCATTGATGATCTTGAACAAAAAAATATTCATCCACATTTGTTGTATTTAGACACACGGGATGACGTGCTCGTTCGTCGCTACAAAGAGACGAGACGGTCACATCCGCTCGCACCTGAAGATGCGCCGCTCGTCGGGATCAAGATGGAGCGGGAGTTGTTAGAAGGGTTCCGCGATCGGGCGCACACGTTGTATGACACGAGTGAGTTAAAACCGCAGATGTTGAAGGACCGCATCTTGCAACAATTTAACGAAGAGCGAATCCCGTTCACGGTCAACTTTATGTCGTTCGGATTTAAACATGGTGTACCGCTCGATATTGACTTGTTGTTCGATGTCCGCTTCATTACGAATCCATTCTATATTCCTGAACTTCGCCCGCTAACGGGTCAAATGGAAGAGGTTCAGGAGTATGTCATGTCGCATCCAGAGGCGAGGGTGTTTTATAAGAAGTTAATCGACATGCTCGAGTTTCTGCTTCCGCAATATAAGCGGGAAGGGAAAACCCAGATTGTCGTCGCATTCGGTTGCACGGGTGGAAAGCATCGATCTGTTACGTTCACTGAAAAAGTATCCGAGCACTTTGCTGAGCGTTACAATGTTAAAATGGTGCATCGCGACCTCGTTCATGCGACGAAGGAGAAATGACATGAAACGAGAGCGTAAAGTAGTCGCGATTGGTGGCGGAACAGGTCTTTCTACACTCGTACGTGGTTTGAAGCACTATCCTCTCGATATTACGGCCATTGTCACGGTGGGGGATGATGGCGGTAGCTCAGGGCGATTGCGTGACGAATTTCATATGCTACCACCTGGAGACATCCGTAACGTCATCTTGGCCTTATCGGAAGTCGAGCCGTTGATGGATAAAATTTTACAGTATCGTTTCGACACCGGGTATGGCCTAGAAGGTCATTCCCTCGGAAATTTAATGTTGACGGCGGCGACCCACATTTGTGAAGGGTCGTTCGTCAAAGCGATTGACGTCTTGTCGCAACTGTTGAACGCACAAGGAAAAGTATTGCCAGTGACCGAGACGCTTATGACACTTGCGGCAGAATTTGAAGACGGCACGATCGTGAAGGGAGAATCGAAAATTCCACTTCATAAACAACCGATCAAGCGCCTGTTCTTGCTTGAGGACGGTATCAAAGCAGCTCCAGGTGTTGTTGAGGCGATTGAAGGAGCAGATGTCATCGTTCTTGGTCCTGGAAGTCTTTATACGAGTATCGTGCCAAACTTGTTGATTTCTGAAGTCAGAGAAGCAATTATTCGTTCGGAAGTTCCTGTCGTCTATATTTGTAACGTCATGACACAACCGGGAGAGACGAAAGGATACGATGCGATGAAACATCTCAAAGTCGTCGAATCGTATTTGGGCAAATCATCAATCGATACGATTGTCGTGAACAATGAGCCGATTGATGAGGAATATTTAGAACGATATCGTGGAGACGGATCGGAAGAAGTCCGTTTTGACCGGAAGAAGCTTCGGAACTATGGAACGAATGTCCTGGCGGGAGATATCGTCGATTACAATCGAGATTACATCCGTCATGACTCCGACGCCATCGCTGGACTTGTCATGCAGCGGGTGCTCCGGATCAAGAAACCACGTTCGTTTCAGCAGCTTGAATTGAAATAAGAATTGTTTGAAAGATAGAAAGGAGGGGGACTCGATGAGCTTTGCATCAGATGTGAAGAAAGAATTGACACAACTCGAAGTGAACGACGCCGAGGCGAAAGCAGAATTGTCGGCACTCGTTCGGATGAACGGCGTCATCTCACTCGCCCTAGGACGAGGCATGACGCTCGACGTCTCGACCGAAAACGCCTCGATCGCCCGTCGGATGTATTCGTTGATGAAACGCCTCTATGACCATCCGCTAGACTTATTCGTACGGAAGAAAATGCGTCTGAAAAAGAATAACGTCTATATCGTCCGTGTGTCACAGCATGCGGAGACGATGCTTCGTGACCTTGAGATTCTCGGGGAGCACTATGAGATGATTCGGACGCTGAACTCAGATATGACACGTGATGAGAATTTGGCACGCGCCTACTTACGTGGGGCCTTCCTCGCCGGAGGATCGATCAACCATCCGAAGACGTCGTCGTATCATCTCGAAGTCTACAGCTTGTATGAAAACCATAACCAAGCGCTACGCGATCTGGCGAATCGGTTCGATTTGAACGCAAAGACGCTCGAACGGAAAAAAGGGCACATCCTCTATATGAAAGAGAGCGAGAAAATCTCCGACTTCCTCAAGTTGATCGGTGCGACACGAGGAATGCTCGAATTTGAGGATGCACGTATCATCAAAGACATGCGCAACTCCGTCAACCGCCTCGTCAACTGTGAGACGGCCAACTTGAACAAGACGGTCGGGGCGGCGTTACGCCAAGTCGAGAACATCAAGTTCTTGGAACGGACGGTCGGCCTCGATGTCTTGCCGAAAAAACTTCGAGAAATCGCTGAACTGCGCGTCACGCATCAAGATGTCTCGTTACAAGAACTTGGGGAAATGCTCGAGTCTGGTCCAATTTCGAAGTCTGGAATCAATCATCGACTTCGAAAAATTGACCAAATTGCCGAGCGTGTACGGAGCGGCGATGAGATCGCTTCTTCGTGACGCGGTTGCGTCAAAACCATTCTTCCTATATAATAAGCAACTGGAATAGGTTTACTGAATAGGAATTAAAGGAGCTTCATCACTATGTCGAATGAAAAGAAAAGATTATCACTCACGATTGACGCTAAGCTCGATCAGGTCATCACAGAGCGCGCAAAAGAAATCGGGATCCCGAAAAGTGCCCTCGTCACGTTTGCGACGAGCCTCTTCTTGAACCAACTTCGCGCAGAAGAGTTGTTGAACGGCGACAAAAACTCAATCTACGAAGTGATTCGTAAAGATTATGAGTTGCTTACAAGCGTGAAAAATCTAGATACGAAATAATAAGGTTGACTTCGGTCAGCCTTTTTTAGTTGCATCTCTCCCGGAAATTTGGAATAGTGGTGGTAATGAATTTGAACGGAGGTCGATCGAATGGGTCAAATCTTACTCATCCTATTGCTGCAACTTATCTACGTCCCGGTGCTCACGCTCCGAACGATCATGCTCGTGAAAGGGAAGACGGTCATCGCGGGTCTGTTCGGAACGCTTGAAACGCTCATCTATATTTTCGCACTCGGAATCGTATTCCAAGATTTGACGACGCTCGGTATGATCGTATACGCGGTCGGGTTCGGACTCGGGATTTTACTCGGTGGCTACGTTGAACGTAAACTCGCCATCGGCTACAACATGATTCAAGTCCACACGAAAGAGTATCCGGCAGAGCTCATCCAACAGATGCGTGACAATGGTTACGGGGTGACGCATTACCAAGGACAAGGTCGAGACGGTGTCCGTTATCGTCTGGACGTCTTGGCAGCCCGGACACGGATGAAAGAATTGCGTGATCTCGTCGAGAAGCATGAGCCGAAGGCGTTTCTCGTCGCATTCGACCCAATCGACTTCAAAGGCGGCTATATGATGAAAGGACTGCGTCGTCCGAAATGACGCACAAGACTCACGGAAGTGGGTCTTTTTTTGTTGGAGTAGGGATTTTACCGCACAATATGGAACTAGTGAGGAAAGGAGATGAGACCGTGAAGAGCAATCGGCGTTTTTGGATCGTATTGATTGGGTTACTTGTCGGTGTGTGGGGGATTTATGTCGCCGTGTCTTGGTTCGGTGATGGGAACGATCCCGTAAAGCCACCGCTACCGACGGTTCGTGTCGGCTCGGTGACAGCGGAAGTGGAGCAATCGACCTATTGTTGGGAAGCCGGAAATCGTGCAACGTGCGCCGACTACGGCTTGCCGGAAGCCGAGGACCTGCAACTGATCACGGTCAAACCGGGTGATGCGATTGACGTCGTCTATCATGCCGACCCGATGGAATCGACTTTTTATCGAGTCGAGGACGGAGAACTCGTCCCGGCTGAACCGGTCGTGCCAGACGAACCAGGTATTTATGTATATGAGATTGGTGGGGAATGGACACAAGGCGACAGCCGATACGTGTTCGGTGTCAGGGTACCTGAAAAATAGAAAAAGACGTTTCCCGATTAATCGGGAAACGTCTTTTGTATGATTAGCGTGTCATGACTTTGTCGATGAGACCGTAGTCTTTCGCTTGGTCAGCTGCCATGAAGTAGTCACGCTCTGTGTCGCGCTCGATTACTTCAAGTGGCTGTCCTGTGTTCTCAGCCATGATTTGGTTCAATTTCTCACGCATTTTGATGATGCGCTCTGCGTGAATCTTAATGTCTGACGCTTGGCCCTGTGTGCCGCCGAGCGGTTGGTGAATCATGATTTCTGCGTTCGGAAGTGCGAAGCGTTTTCCTTTTTCACCGGCTTGGAGCAAGAAGGCACCCATCGATGCAGCCATTCCGATACAAATCGTCGACACGTTTGGCTTGATGAAGTTCATCGTGTCATAAATCGCCATACCTGCTGTAATCGAACCACCTGGGCTGTTGATGTAGAGCGAGATGTCCTTTTCTGGATCCTCAGCTGCGAGGAAGAGGAGCTGTGCGACGATTGAGTTCGCGACGTTGTCGTCAATCGCACTTCCGAGAAGGATGATACGGTCTTTGAGCAAGCGTGAGTAGATGTCATACGCGCGCTCCCCACGGCCTGTCTGTTCGATAACTGTTGGAATTAACATTGAATCTGCCTCCTTTATGTAGGTTGTAAGTTCATCATACCTGTATAGTCAATGTTGGTCAAACGATAGTCATCGTTTTTCAACTATTCCACGATTTTCTCGTTATGAAACGAAAAAGAGACCAGGCAATCTGCCTGATCTCTATATGTAATACACCCGGAGAGATTCGAACTCCCGACACCTGGCACCGGAAACCAGTGCTCTATCCCCTGAGCTACGGGTGCATGTGTGTGACACGAATTTATTATACATTTGTTTTATTGAAAAAGCAATCCTGTTCATTACGCTTTTTTGAGCGCGAGTGGAGCGGGTTCGTTACAATAGAAGAGAGGGGGGGAGAACGATGCAACGGCAAGAACAAAAACAGGTGCAACAGCAACAGATGACACAAGACCTTGTGCAACGGCTGCCGGTACTCGAGGCGGATCGTCTCGCGCTCACGTTTCGTCTCGCACGTCTCGCGCGACATAATCCAAACATTCATGTCGGGAGCGGGGATCTCGGATGGATTGCAGATGCGGCGAGTGCGTTCGAGGAGAAGTTGTTCACGCAGATTCGGGAAGGAAGCGGTAGCGAGACGGAGAAGGAGCTGAGACGACAACTCGTCCTCTTGCTCGATCATCGAGGGTTGTTGCCGGACACGAATGAGGGATTGGCGGAGCGGTTCGGTATCGACGTCTCTCAAATCGAACAGGCGAGACAGGCACTCCTATTTCTTGAACCGACGGGGATCGGGGCAAGAACGGAACGGGAGTGTCAGTATCGGCATGCGATCGAGCATGAGGACCCGCGCGTCGTCGATGTATTCGATGCGATTGAGAGTGGAGTGAGCCATCAACAGATGGCAAGCGCGCTCGCGATTTCGGAAGAAGAACTAGCCCGTCTAGAACGGATTGTCGCGACACTTCCGAAGCGTCCTTTATTATATGAAGAAACGGGGCACGTCTATCCGGAAGTCGAAGTGTGTGTGGAGGACGGGGAACTTGTCACGACGTGGCTCAGTCCGGAACTTGACGAGACATGTGTCGGGAATGACCGCGAGGCGAAGTGGTGGATGACATCCCTTGCGATGCGAAACGAGACGCTTCGAGACATTTGGGCGGTCATCGAGTCGCGTCAGACCGAGTGGCTCAAAGGAGAACTTGTCCTCCATCCGTTGACACGTCGTACCGTCGCGCAACAAATCGGAAAGCACGAATCAACGGTCGGGCGTGCCATACAAGGGAAGTTCGCGAAGACCGAGGGCGGAATCATGGAATGGCGACACTTTTTCGTCCGGTCGACGAGTCATGGGCATTCGCCGTTCATGATCAAACGGACGCTCGCGGAACTCATCCAACGAGAGAAGGCGCCGCAAAGTGATCAAGCCCTCGCTAAAGAGCTCGCCCGATACGGATATCTCGTGACGCGACGGACCGTGACGAACTATCGGGAAGAACTCGGATTCGGCAATTCGCGTGAGCGTGAGCGACAGTTATGGAAAGGATGACGAAAATGAAATTTACATTATATAAACGTGACAACTGTTCACTCTGTGACGAGGCGATCGTCATGCTCGAATGGTTGCAGGAAGATTATCCGATTGAGCTCGAACAAGTCGACATCACGGGAGACGAGGTACTCGAGGCGAAGTACCTCTTCGAAATCCCCGTTCTTATACACGAAGGGCAAGTCATCAGTCAAGGGCGATATGATGACAACAAAGTTGAAGATTTTGTTAAGTATACGCTTACATCGAAAAAAAACGTTTGAAGGGGTTGCCAGACGGAAAAGTGATTGATAAGATGAACTCGTAGCGGTGGGACGCAAATAAAAAAGTGGGACAAAATTTGTCCACGCTGAAAGTCGAGGGGGGAAGAGCATGATCCAGCAACTGATTCACGTTCAGAAGCAAATTGTCCCTGACCTGCTCGATACGCTCCGACATCGTTACGATATCTTACATTATGTCCGCTTGATGCAGCCGATTGGCCGCAGGACACTCGCAACGAGTTTGGGACTGACCGAACGGGTGCTCAGACGAGAAGTCGACTTTTTGAAAGACCAAGGTCTTCTTTACGTCGCTACTCAAGGAATTTCCCTTAGTGAGACGGGACGAAACGTCTTACGAGACTTGCACGAGATCATGGGAGAACTTCTCGGAATCTCAGAAGTGGCAAGAGAGCTCGAAGAGAAATTAGGGGTTCGCCAAGTCGTCATCGTACCAGGTGATTCAGATGAGACGTTCTGGGTCCAACGCGATATCGGACGGGCAGCGGTCACGCAGTTAAAAGCGCGGCTTGCACCGGATGATAACGTGATTGCGGTAACGGGTGGAACGACAATGGCATCGGTTGCGGCGATGATGTCGCCCGATAAAAAAGAACGCCCGATGCATTTTGTGCCCGCACGCGGAGGTCTTGGTGAAACGCTTGAACTTCAAGCGAATACCGTCTGTTCACGCATGGCGGACCGGGCCCACGCAGACTATCATCTTCTACATATTCCGGATGAAGTGTCACAAGAAACATTCGACCGGATGGTGGAGGAACCTAGTATTAAAAATGTACTGGAAATGATTAGAGCGGCGCGAATTGTGGTACATGGAATTGGTGAGGCAGAAACGATGGCAAAACGCCGTCATGCATCACCGGAGCATTTGCGGATGATTGAACGGCATGACGCCGTCGCCGAAGCATTCGGATATTATTTCAATGCGGAAGGTGAGATCGTTCATCGCGTTAAGACAGTCGGAATCCAACTCGAAGAGCTGGATGACATGGATACCGTCATCGCGGTTGCCGGAGGAAAATCGAAGGCACAGGCGATCGCCGCTTATGCGAAACACACGTCGAACATCATCCTCGTCACAGACGAAGGTGCGGCGAAAGAATTATTAACTTGTTATTAAAGAGTTGACCCCCCGTTGGCTCTTCAATAAATAGCTTCTACCCTAAGGAGGAAATTAACATGGCAGTAAAAGTTGGTATTAACGGATTTGGACGTATCGGTCGTTTGGCATTCCGCGAGATCATCAAAAACGAAGGGATCGAAGTTGTTGCAATCAACGACTTGACAGACACGAAGATGCTTGCGCACCTTCTCAAGTATGACACGACTCAAGGTCGTTTCGACGGAGAAGTTGAAGTACATGACGATCACTTCCTCGTAAACGGAGAGAAAGTTATCACGCTTGCTAACCGTAACCCTGAAGAACTTCCATGGGGAGACCTCGGTGTAGACATCGTTCTCGAATGTACTGGATTCTTCACTTCTAAAGAAAAAGCTGAGCTTCACTTGAAAGCTGGCGCGAAGAAAGTTGTTATCTCGGCTCCTGCTACAGGTGACATGAAGACTGTTGTTTACAACACAAACCACGACATCCTCGATGGTACTGAAACAGTCATCTCAGGTGCTTCTTGTACAACAAACTGCTTGGCACCAATGGCTAAAGTACTTCAAGACCAGTTTGGAATCGTTGAAGGTCTCATGACTACGATCCACGCTTACACTGGCGACCAAAACACACTTGACGCTCCACACCCGAAAGGTGACTTCCGTCGTGCACGTGCAGCTGCAGCGAACATCGTACCTAACACAACAGGTGCTGCTAAAGCAATCGGTCTCGTAATTCCTGAACTTCAAGGAAAACTTGACGGTGCTGCACAACGTGTACCAGTTGCTACAGGTTCACTCACTGAACTCGTAACTGTACTCGACAAGCAAGTATCTGTTGACGAAGTAAACGCAGCAATGAAAGCAGCAGCAAACGAGTCATTCGGTTACACTGAAGACGAAATCGTTTCTTCTGACATCGTTGGAATCACATACGGTTCACTCTTCGACGCGACTCAAACGAAAGTAATGACAGTTGGCGACAAGCAACTCGTTAAGACAGTTTCTTGGTACGACAACGAAATGTCTTACACTGCACAATTGGTTCGCACACTCAAGCACTTCGCTAACATCGCGAAGTAAGTTCGTGAACTAAATAGAATCAAATAGGAGCGGAAACAAGTGATTGTTCTCCGCTCTATTTATGAAATGACATGCACGACATATGGAGGCGAAAGTTATGAACAAACAGTCTATTCGTGACATCGATGTAAAAGGGAAACGCGTCTTTTGCCGCGTTGACTTCAACGTTCCACTCAAAGATGGCGTCATCCAAGACGAAACTCGGATCCAAGCCGCACTTCCAACGATCAAGCATTTGCTTGACGGTGGTGCGAAACTCGTCCTTGCGAGCCACCTCGGCCGTCCGAAAGGCGAGAAGAACCCTGAGTTCTCACTTGCTCCAGTAGCGAAGCGTCTCGCTGAGCTCCTCGGAAAAGATGTACCGCTCGTCGAAGAAGCATACGGTCCGGTCGCAGAAGAAGCGGTCGCTAAACTCTCTGAAGGCGATGTCGTCGTTTTAGAGAACGTTCGTTTCTACCCAGGTGAAACGAAAAACGACGCTGAACTTGCAAAAGGATTCGCAGCACTTGCTGACGTATACGTCAACGACGCGTTCGGCGCGGCTCACCGTGCACACGCTTCAACTGAAGGAATTGCACACCACGTGGACACAGCCGTTGCTGGTCTCTTGATGGAAAAAGAACTTGAAGTTCTCGGTAAAGCTCTTTCTAACCCAGACCGTCCGTTCACGGCGATTATCGGCGGGTCGAAAGTAGCTGACAAGATTGGGGTCATCGACCATCTTCTTGACATCGTTGACACACTCATCATCGGTGGCGGACTCTCGTACACGTTCTCGAAAGCACTCGGGCACGAAGTCGGGACGTCGCTCCTTGAAGAGGATAAGCTTGACCTCGCTCGTCAATTCATGAAGAAAGCAGAAGACAAAGGCGTGAAATTCTTGATGCCTGTCGACTGTGTCATCACGAAAGAATTCGGCGAAGAAACGTATGTCGGCCCAGTCGATATCGACTCGATCCCAGCGGATCACATGGGTCTTGATATCGGACCGAAGACAGTCGAACTTTACGCGGACGCGATTCGCGAATCGAAACTTGTCGTATGGAACGGACCGATGGGCGTATTCGAACTTGATAAATACGCAAACGGAACGAAAGGTGTCGCTCAAGCACTTGCAGACAGCGATGCATATTCAATCATCGGTGGTGGCGACTCAGCCGCTGCGGCAGCCAAGTTTGGTCTTGCTGACAAGATGAGTCACATTTCAACTGGTGGTGGCGCGTCACTCGAATTCATGGAAGGCAAAAAACTTCCAGGTGTCGAGGCGCTTAACGACAAGTAATTTAGAGGAGGGTTATCGATGCGTAAACCGATTATTGCAGGTAACTGGAAAATGAACAAAACACTCTCGGAAGCAGTCGCTTTCGTAGAGGAAGTTAAAAACAACATCCCGTCTACTGACAAAGTAGATGCAGCGATTGGTGCTCCGGCACTTTTCCTCGCACCGATGGTAGAAGCAGCTAAAGGGTCAAACTTGAAGCTCGGTGCACAAAACATGTACGACAAAGATAGCGGTGCCTACACTGGCGAAATCAGCCCAGCTATGGTCGCTGACCTCGGCGTGACTTACGTCATCCTCGGTCACTCAGAACGTCGCGAGTACTTCGGAGAATCAGATGCGTTCATCAACAGCAAAACGAAAAAAGCGTTCGAACACGGTCTTACGCCAATCGTTTGTGTCGGTGAAACACTCGAGGAGCGCGAAGGCGACAAGTTCGAAGAAGTCATCAAAACACAAGTCGAAGGCGGTCTCGCTGACCTCTCTGCTGACCAAGTCAAACAACTCGTCATCGCGTATGAGCCAGTTTGGGCAATCGGTACAGGTAAATCAGCAGACGAAGCTGACGCACAAAGCTCTTGTAAGTATGTTCGCGACGTGGTGAAAGGTCTTTACGGCGAAGACGTAGCGGCTGCAGTACGCATCCAATACGGTGGATCTGTAAAACCTGAGAACATCAAAGAGTACATGGCACAAGAAGATATCGACGGCGCACTCGTCGGCGGTGCTTCACTTGAAGCCGCTTCGTTCCTCAAATTGTTGGAGGCGATTTAAATGGCTAGACCAGTCGCACTCATCATCTTAGATGGTTTCGGGATGCGTGATGAATCGTTCGGTAACGCAGTCATGGCTGCGGACAAGCCGAACTTCGATCGCTACTGGGAGCAGTATCCACATACGCTCTTAAACGCAAAAGGCGAGTACGTCGGTCTTCCAGAAGGGCAGATGGGGAACTCGGAAGTCGGTCACTTAAATATCGGTGCCGGTCGAGTTGTCTATCAGTCACTCTCACGCGTCAACAACGCAATCCAAGATCGTTCGTTCTTCGACCGTCAGGCGATGAACCATTTGGCAGGACATGTGAAGAAACATGACTCGAGCCTCCACATCATGGGCCTCGTGTCAGATGGTGGGATTCACTCGCACATCAAACACATGTATGCCATCGTTGAGTTCGCAAAACTCCACGGTATTGAAAAAGTGTACATTCACGCGTTCACGGACGGCCGTGACTGTGATCCGAAGTCAGGTGCTGGTTTCCTCAAGGAAACAGAAGAAAAGCTCGCTGAACTCGGTGTCGGTCAAGTCGCTAGCGTGTCTGGTCGCTACTATGCCATGGACCGCGACAACCGTTGGGAGCGCGTCGAGAAAGTATACGACGTCCTCGTAAACGGAAAAGGCGAAGTCGGTACGGACCCAGTCGAGGTTCTCAAGAAGTCGTATGAGAACGATTTGACGGATGAGTTCGTCTTACCGACAGTCATCGAAAAAGATGGCAAGCCGATCGCAACAATTCAAGACAACGATGCGATCATGTTCTTCAACTTCCGTCCGGACCGGGCGATCCAGTTGTCGAAAGTATTCAAAGAGAAAGCTGGATTCGAAGGCTTCAAACTCTCTGAAAACCATCCTGAGAACCTTCTTCTCGTTTCGATGACGAAGTACTCGGATGATATCGACACGGACATCGTCTTCCCACCGGAAGATTTGAAAAACACACTCGGGGAAACACTCTCTGCGCAAGGATACAAACAGCTCCGTGCCGCAGAAACAGAGAAGTACCCACACGTCACGTTCTTCTTGAACGGACAAAAAGAAAAGCCATTCGAAGGCGAGGATCGTCTCCTCGTACCTTCACCGAAAGTCGCGACATACGACTTGCAACCAGAAATGAGTGCGTACGAACTCACAGACGGCTTGCTCGAGCGTATCGAGTCGGATGAGTATGATGCATACATCATCAACTTCGCGAACCCGGATATGGTTGGTCACTCAGGTAAGCTTGAGCCGACGAAGAAAGCGATCGAAGCAGTCGATGAGTGCCTCGGTAAAGTAGTGGACGCATTACTTGCTAAAGGCGGCGCGGCCATCATCACAGCAGACCACGGGAACGCAGACATCGTCACGAACCCGGACGGCTCGCCGATGACGGCGCACACGACGGAACCTGTTCCGTGTATCATCACAAAAGAGGGAGTCGAACTGAAACCAGTTCTCGAAGGCGCACTTTGCGACCTCGCCCCAACACTTCTCGACCTTCTCGGTGGAGAGCAGCCAGCTGAAATGACTGGTTCATCAATCGTTACAAAATAATACAACTATTTTTCAAACGAAAAGGAGCGATTTTTCATGTCAATGATTACAGAAATTTACGCACGCGAGATTTTAGATTCACGCGGTAACCCATCAGTAGAAGTAGAAGTCTTCACAGAAGACGGCGGTTTCGGCCGTGCCCTCGTCCCATCAGGCGCATCAACAGGTGAGCACGAAGCAGTTGAGCTTCGCGATGGCGACAAGTCACGTTACCTCGGTAAAGGTGTCTTGAAAGCAGTTGCGAACGTGAACGACACAATCGCACCAGAACTCATCGGCTACGATGTCTTCGACCAAAACGCAATTGATGCGAAAATGATCGAACTCGACGGTACGCCAAACAAAGCTAAACTTGGTGCTAACGCAATCCTCGGTGTGTCAATGGCAGCCGCTCACGCAGCAGCAGATGAGCTCGGTCTCCCACTTTACACATACCTCGGTGGATTCAACGCGAAGACACTTCCAACACCAATGATGAACATCATCAACGGTGGTTCGCACGCGGACAACAACGTGGACTTCCAAGAGTTCATGATCATGCCTGTTGGCGCGCCAACATTCCGTGAAGCGCTCCGTATGGGTGCTGAAGTATTCCACGCCCTCAAATCAGTTCTTTCTGGTATGGGTCTTAACACAGCAGTCGGTGACGAAGGTGGTTTCGCACCAAACTTGAAGTCTAACGAAGAAGCGATCACAGTTATCCTTGAAGCGATCGAAAAAGCTGGTTACAAACCAGGTGAAGACGTCTACCTCGCAATGGACGTTGCATCTTCTGAGTTCTACGACAAATCAACTGGTAAATACGAACTCGCTGGCGAAGGTAAGTCACTCACAACTGCTGAGCTTGTAGACTTCTACGCTGAGCTCGTTGACAAGTACCCAATCCTCTCAATCGAAGATGGTTGTGACGAAAACGACTGGGATGGCCACAAGCTTCTCACAGACAAAATCGGACACAAAGTTCAACTCGTTGGGGATGACCTCTTCGTAACGAACACATCTAAACTTGCTGAAGGTATCGAAAAAGGAATTGCGAACTCGATCCTCATCAAAGTTAACCAAATCGGTACGCTCACAGAAACATTCGACGCGATCGAAATGGCTAAAAAAGCTGGTTACACAGCAGTTGTCTCACACCGTTCTGGTGAAACAGAAGACGCGACAATCGCGGACATCGCTGTTGCGACAAACGCTGGACAAATCAAAACTGGTTCACTTTCACGTACAGACCGTATCGCGAAATACAACCAACTTCTCCGCATCGAAGACATGCTCGGCGATGTAGCGAAATACGACGGCATCAAGTCGTTCTACAACCTTAAAAAATAATTGATTGTTTTCAGGCTCGCCGAATGGCGGGCCTGTTTTTTTGTGGAATATCCATTCAATCGACGGGCGTGAACGCTTTACAGCGTCATCCTTGCATCACTCTCCCAACGTCCAAGTAGTCGCCCCTCACATTCAATGAAATTACCCTCGACTTCAGCATGGACAGAAGTGGTTCTGAAACGGTGTATGCAGGGAATAGAATTAGTGAAGCATGAATGGGGAGGAGTTTCTCATGATGATGCTAGGGGTTCTTCTCGTCATCGGTCTGATTGCATTTGGGGTATGGTATTATTTAAAATCGAAGCGCGACGACGATTGGTCATGACGATATTGTCATGGTCTCTATTTTGTGTCAAAACACACAAATTTTGGGTATACTCTCTACATAACGAGTAAAGGAGCCAACGCTTATGACACGAGTACGTAAAGCCATCATTCCAGCCGCCGGTCTCGGCACCCGCTTCCTGCCCGCCACAAAAGCCATGCCGAAAGAGATGTTGCCGATCGTCAACAAGCCGACGATTCAATTCATCGTCGAGGAGGCCGTTGCCTCGGGCATCGAGGACATCATCATCGTCACCGGTAAAAATAAGCGGGCCATTGAAGATCATTTCGACCGTGCCCTCGAGTTGGAACAGAATCTGGAGTCAAAAGGGAAGACGCGCTTGCTCGAATCTGTCCGTCACTCCTCGAACTTGGCGAACATTCACTACATACGCCAACAAGAGCCAAAAGGCCTCGGTCATGCGATTTGGTGTGCTCGGAAATTCATCGGGGACGAACCGTTCGCTGTCTTACTCGGAGACGATATCATCGAATCGGATGTCCCGACGACGAAGCAGCTAATCGACCAATACGAGGCGCACGAGCGTTCCATCATTGGGGTGCAACGTGTTCCGCATGAGATGACGAACCGATATGGGATCATCGACCCGCTCGCTGTCGAAGGGAAGCTCATTCCGGTGCGAACGTTTGTCGAAAAACCGCCGGTCGGGGAGGCCCCGTCGAACTTTGCCATCCTCGGACGCTATATTTTGACACCGGATGTCTTTGAAGCGTTGTCCGACCAGGAAGCCGGTGCCGGAGGAGAAATTCAATTAACGGATGCGATTGCTCGCTTGAATGATGAGCAGACTGTTTATGCTTACGAGTTTGAGGGTCGCCGTTATGACGTAGGAGAACCAATCGGATTCGTCGAGACGACCATCTGTCACGCGCTCAGCGACCCGGACTTAAAAGATGACGTCCGTGCCTTGTTGAGACGTCTCGTGAACGAGTTTGATGAGCAGTAAAACGATGAGGCGGTCGAGGTGCTGGGCACAGACGATACGTATGACCGCATCAAAATGATTGACAAAGTACCTCTCGAAGCGTTACCTTACTATACGATGAATAAAAACAAATGACGTCTGTTCCGGCAGACCAAATACAATGCGCGTCTCTAAGCGAACATGAAGACCGCGCGTGAGAAATATAACTGGGATTTGGAAAAAGAGGCACTCTTGAACGTCTACGCGAATGCTGCGGAGCGCAAGTTGCCGATTATGAAAGACGGTGCGCCAAAGCCAGTACAATCTTAAGACTGCGGCTTTGGCCGCGGTCTTTTTTATATGGAGGGAGGACATTTATGAAACGTCAACAGCAACATCTCTTACGCCAACAAGTATGGCGCAAGCTACAAACCATCTCGGTGAAGGACATCGCCTGGATCATCGCGGGCTCGTTCATTCTCTCGTTCGGGGTCAACTACTTCACCGTACCGAACGATTTCTCGGAAGGTGGCCTGCTCGGGGTCACGATCATCCTGTACTACGTGTTCGGCTGGGACCTCGGGCTCACGTCGATCATCGGTAACGGGATTCTCTTTATCGTCGGCTATAAACTGCTCGACCGTCGGACAATGGTCTATTCGGTCATCGCCGTGGTCGCAACGTCATTCTTCCTTAGTCTGACGCACGACTGGGGCAGCCCTGCCGAGGACAAACTTCTCGCGGCCGTCTACGCCGGGATTATGATCGGGGTCGGGATCGGCATGGTGCTCCGTGTCGGTGGGACGACCGGTGGGGGCGTCATCATCGCCCGGCTCATGGAGCGCTATCTCCATTTGAGCGTCGCCGTCTCGATGTTCATCATCGATGCGATCGTCGTCGCGACATCTGGCTTCTTCTTAGGGGAGCAGGTCGTCCTCTATACGCTCATCGCCATCATCATCGGTTCGTGGGTCATCGACCTCGTAGCGGAAGGACTCAATATCCGCAAGGCCGTCACGATCATCAGCGACAAGCAAGAAGAGCTCGCCGTCGTCTTGACAGAAACGCTCGGCCGCTCGGCAACGATCATCCATGGACATGGCTACTATACGAAGCAAGATAAGAACATGTTGTATATGATCGTCGACAAACGTCAGATCGCGCCACTCAAAAAAATCGTCCAAGTGACGGACGACCGTGCCTTCGTCGTCATCCACCAAGTGAAGGAAGTCATCGGGGAAGGGTTCAGCTACCCGTCCCGATAATTTGAATGCTGGTGTTTTGACGATAACTTCTATATAATAAAAGGCGTGTAAATAGAAGGAGGAACTGACTACTATGCAAACGATCGCTACAATCAGCCTACTTGTCGTGGCTGTCTTATTGATTGTCGTCGTACTGCTCATGTCAGGTCGGTCGCAAGGTCTTGGAGCGATTGCAGGTGGCGCGGAGCAGTTGTTCGGACGCCAGAAAGCGCGCGGCTTCGATGCTGTTTTGAACCGAACTGCAGCTGTACTAGGCACTTTGTTTTTCATTTTAGGATTACTAGTCGCATCATTATGATGATAAGGCTGATCGTTCTCGATTTTCACGTGAGGCGGTCAGCTTTTGTTTTTTCGATTTATTTTTTGGGAATAATGTAGATACGAGGAGATGACAGATAAAATGAAAGTGACAGCACCAAAACCGTTCTTCTTCGAGGGCGGAAAACGTGCCGTGTTGATGTTACATGGCTTCACTGGATCGAGCGCGGATGTCCGCATGCTCGGTCGCTTCCTTCAAAAAGAAGGATACACATGTATGGGACCGATCTATCGTGGTCATGCCGTCCCACCGGAAGAGTTACTCCAATATGGACCAGAAGACTGGTGGGAAGACGTCTTGAACGCCTACCAGACACTCGTCGACAAAGGCCATGAGGAGATCGTCGTCTGCGGACTATCGCTAGGTGGCGTGATGTCGCTCCGTCTCGCCGAGGAGAAAGACGTCAAGGCGGTCATCCCGATGTGCGCGCCGACTGGAATCGATGCCGAGGACCGCTTGTACAAAGGAGTCCAGGCATATGCCCGAGAATATAAGGGTAGAGAAGAAAAGTCGCCGGAACAGATCGAGCAGGAGATGGCAGAGTTCAAACCGATGCCAACGCTAAAAGACCTCCGTGCCTTCGTCCGCGACACGGCGTCGAAGCTCGAGGACATCTTCGTCCCGACACTCGTCGTCCAAGGCGCCAAAGACAACATGATCGACCCGGAATCGGCGAATCAGATTTACGAGGCGGTCAACACGTTCCAAAAAGAGTTGCTCATGTATGAGAACTCGGGACATGTGATCACGCTCGACAAAGAAAAAGAGAAACTGCACCAGGACGTGCTCGATTTTCTCGAAACGTTAGACTGGTCAGTCTAAGAAGGAGGTGTCACGTTGAATTTACGTGACCAATTACTAGAGATCTTACAGGCGAGCGAGAAACCGCTCTCTGTCGATCAACTGACCGAGCGACTACAGCTCGCGTCGACGGATGACTTCAAAGAACTCATCCGCACATTGAATGCCCTCGAAGAAGAGGGTGCCATCGGCCGGACGCGGACGAACCGTTACGGGACGCTCGCCTCGCTCGGCCAAGTCGCGGGGATCATCTCGATTCACCAGCGCGGGTTCGGCTTCTTGTCGGTCGAAGGGGAAGCGGAAGACGTGTTCTTGCCGCCCGACCAACTGAAGGACGTCTACCATGGCGATACAATCCTCGTCAAAAAACGTGAGGACAACCGTGGCAAGACAGAAGGAATCCTATTGAAAGTATTGAAGCGCGGACTCTCGGAGTTCGTCGGGACATATACGCTCCCGAGCGGTCGACTCGACCAGTTCGCCTTCATCGAGCCGGATGACAAACGCATCAACTTCTGGCCGGTCGTCAACCCGGACAAATCACTCGGTGCCGTCGACGGACATAAAGTCGTCGTGCGCATCACGAAGTATCCGGACGGACGCTTCGCTGGTGCCTGTGACGTCGTCCGCATCATCGGGCATAAGAATGACCCAGGCGTCGACATCTTATCGATCGTCTATAAGCACGGTATTCCGACGGAGTTCCCGGAAGACGTGATTGCTCAGGCGAACGCCGTACCGGACGAGGCGGATGAGAAAGACTTCATCGGTCGTGTCGACCTTCGTGACGAGACGATCTTCACGATCGACGGCGAAGATGCGAAAGACTTGGATGATGCCGTCCACGTCAAAAAACTCGATAACGGGAACTACGAGCTCGGTGTCCATATCGCCGACGTCTCGCATTACGTGAAAGAGGGCTCGCCGCTCGACGTCGAGGCGCTCGAGCGTGGGACGAGTGTATATCTCGTCGACCGCGTCATTCCGATGCTGCCGCACCGACTCTCGAACGGAATTTGTTCCCTCAATCCGCACGTCAACCGCTTGACGCTCAGCTGTGTCATGGAGATTTCCCCGCAAAACGGGAAGGTCGTCAGCCACGACCTGTTCCCGAGTGTCATCAAGACGACGGAACGAATGACGTATACGAACGTCCGTGAAATCATCGAGCGCGATGACGAAGAGACGTTGAAAAAGTACGAGCCGTTCATCGGTGAGTTCGACCTCATGGCCGAGCTCGCGGAAGTGCTTCGGAAACGCCGTAACTCGCGCGGTGCGATTAACTTCGATTTCGCTGAGGCGAAAGTCGTCGTCAACGAGGAAGGGAAGCCGGCGGATATCGTGCTTCGTCCACGTTCGGTCGCCGAGAAGTTGATCGAGGAGTTCATGCTCGCGGCCAACGAGACGGTCGCGGAACATTTCCACAAAATGGACGTCCCGTTCATCTATCGTGTCCACGACAATCCGAAACCGGACAAGCTCGACTTCTTCTTCGACTTCGTCGCAAACTTTGGCGTTCATATCGAACGCATCAAAGGACAGACGGTCGAACCGAAGACGCTTCAAAAGATCTTGAAGGCGATTGACGGGGAACCAGAAGAGCCGGTCATCAGCACGATCATGCTTCGTTCGATGCAACAGGCGAAGTATGACGACGTCTCGCTCGGTCACTTCGGACTCGCAACGGACTTCTATACGCACTTCACGTCACCGATCCGTCGTTACCCGGACTTGATCGTCCACCGTCTCATGCGGACGTACGTCTTCAACAACGACTTGTCGGAGCAGACGATTGCGAAGTACGAGGACCGTCTCGGGGCGATCGCCGAACAGGCATCGAAACGGGAACGTCGCTCGGTCGACGCAGAGCGTGAGACACAGGCGCTCAAGAAAGCCGAATATATGGAAGCCCATCTCGGTGAAGAGTTCGATGGTGTCGTCGCCGGCGTCACGAACTTCGGGATGTTCATCGAGCTCCCGAATACGATTGAAGGGCTCGTTCGTCTCCAGTCGATGGATGACTACTACCATTTCGACGAATCACAACTCATGTTACTCGGGGAGCGGACGAAACGTCAGTTCCGTATCGGAGACGCCGTCCGTGTCAAAGTCGACGCCGTCAACCTAGACGAGCGGACAATCGACTTCACGGTCGTCGGCATGCCGAAACGGGAACCATCGACACGTCGCCAACCGACAACGATCAAAGCGAAAGGCGGTCGTCCGAAGAAGGACGAGAAAGACCGTCGTGGCGGTCGCGGTCGGGACGACAAGAAGAAGCGCGGCAAACCAGGAAGACCTGGGAAACCGGGTAAACCAGGCGAGAAACCGAAACGAGAAGGGGAGAAGTCTTCCCAAGGACGTTCGGCACTCGACCTGAAGAAGAAAGACAAGCACAAACGAAAAGGCGACGCCAAACGAGGAGCGAAGAAACGTCGCTGACGGGGAAGGGCTCGTCCCTTCCTCCGTATCTTGTAGATAAAGGACTGAATGTGTATGGCCAAGAAGAAAGATTCGAACGCACTCGCCCAAAACCGCAAGGCGTCCTTCGATTACGCGATCGAGGATACGATTGAGGCGGGCATGGTGCTCACAGGGACGGAGATCAAGTCGGTCCGTCAATCGAAGATTAACATCGCGGATGCGTACGTCCGATTCGACGGGGGCGAGGCGACGCTTCACAACTGTCATATCAGCCCGTTCGACCAGGGGAACCGCTTCAACCATGAACCACTCCGCGTCCGAAAGCTATTGTTGCATAAGAAGCAAATCAATCAGCTCATCGGGGCGTCAGGGCGTGACGGCTACACGATCATCCCGCTCAAAGTGTATATCAAGAACGGGTTTGCCAAGTGCCTGCTCGGTGTCGGAAAAGGGAAGAAGAAGTACGACAAACGTGAGGACTTGAAGAAGAAAGACGCGAAGCGTGACGTCGACCGTGCGATGCGCGATCGGCAAAAATACTGACAACGAATCCTAATTGTGGTATATTAAATAGAGTACCAATTACCACCCCGGGGACGTTATGGATTCGACGGGGGTAGGTCGGTCGTATGTGGCGTGTCGAGGGGTCGGCCTCGTTAAAACGCAAACGCCTATAACTGGCAAAACTAACACACAACTCGCAGCAGCCTAAGTGCCCTGCGGATCCTGACATCCATCGCTTGTGTGGATGACTTTCAGGGTCTCAAACTAAGCAAGCTACGCTTCAACCTCGCCGTCTGAGGGCGCGAAGAAGAGATGAAACAGACTGGATGCGACAACGCCTGTTTATCGGCAGTGTCACATCGAGATTCAATAGATAAACTACACACGTAGAAGCATACGTTACGATGCCTTCGGACGCGGGTTCGACTCCCGCCGTCTCCATTTTGAAGCAGTCTGTAACGACTGCGATCAATGATTTTCATGAAGACCTTCTAATTTCATTGAGATTAGAGGGTCTTTGCTTTTGATTGAGGATCAGCCATGAAGAAAGGAAGGTGAAACGCATGGGGAAATATCAATTAGACACGAGAAGCAAAGTAGCTGCGGCGAAGTACCAAGACGGGAAAAAGCCGACTGTCTCGAACAAGAAGGAACGATTGAACCAGCTTCGTGAAGCGTATTTGCAGAAGCGACAAGAGAAGAAGTGATCTGACGAAGGATAATGAGTTTTAATGGCTTTCAAATATAGTGTTGAATAAATTGAACTCAAAATAGGGTCACCGTGCATATTTTAATGCATAGGTGATTTTTTATTTCTTCTTTTAACAAACGTATTTAGTTTGATTCATGCTTATATCGATTAATTTGCATTTATAATTGTGAATTCTATCACAACATAAAAATTTTAAAATAATGAATTTAATTAGTCTGTCGAAAAATTAATAGTATAATTTACAATGATAAAATTTGTTAAAAATAGCATCATTAAATTAATTTAATTCTATATATGTTAAAATTAAGGGAGTTAAAAGCCAATTGAGAGTAGGTGAATGAAATTATTACATTTTCTTCTTTATTTAACGATATGATAGGAAATTTAGTTAAAGATGTATTGATTTTTTCTTATAGTCATTCAAGTGAAGAAAAATATGAAATTCATCCGCATTATCATAGCTTTGAGGATGAAACACCATTTGAGATAGGGGTTATTTTAAGAAAACATATAATATTTTCAAGTTACTCTGAGAGAGAAATTATAAAAAAATATAATTTAGGGCAGATGCAAAATTTAGAAAAATTGGTTCAGTGGACAAAAAAAAATAGACTTCCTGATAGAAGTGGAGCTCAAAATGGGTTATATAGTGAAGTTTTATTAGATTTAATTTTAAACTTATTGTATCCAAATATTTATAAAGGATGTATAAGAACTATACATAGGCAAAGATCTGATAACAATGAGATAAAAGGTTTTGATTCCGTACATGTTCTTATTGATGAGTATGGTAAATCTTATATGTTGTTAGGTCAAGCTAAACTAGGGCAAAAAAGATATTGTGTAGACAGTATAAAAAAGGACTTAGAAAAAGTCGGATTTTTATATACATATGACGAGCTATGTTTTATAGCTGATAAAGTTGATTCATTAGAGGATTCTGTAAAAGAATTGTTAGAAGGATTGAATAATTTATTTTTTGAAATGGAAGGAAACGATCCACAGATAAAAAAAGATAATTTAAATGCATATTTAACTGCCAACAATATAATTTTATCAATACCATGTTTAATTGCATATGATTCTGATGTTTCATATACGTCTAATGAGATAAACAAAATAGAGGAAGAAATAAAATCTGTCATTGAAATTTTAAACTCTAAAGATTATTCGCACGATGGAATTAATTTTAATATTTCTTTTATTATTTTCCCGATTAGTAACATTCAAAATTTGAGGGAGGGTATGGATAGTGAGTGCTAAGCTAGAATTGATAAGAGCTATCAATAACTATGAAGAAGAATCATTTGAAAAATTTGAAGAATTAAAAAATATTATATGTGAAATCTCAGAAAATGAAAAGTTAAGTAATGATAAATTTTTAAGAGATTTATTATATATTGCAGCCAATAAAATGAGGATTTTTGGATATAACAGAATGAATAATTTAGATGCTCGGGAGTTAAAATTTTTAAATGAGAATAATAAAATAGAAGAAGGAATTTCTGAAGAGTTCTATTTATCTAATGAACTTATTCGATCTTATTACACTTCAGGAAGCAATTCTTTACTAGATTATTATCAAAAAGCATTTTTGGATAAATTCGATAGTTTGAATAGTAAAAAAATTTTTTTAAGTGCCCCAACATCTTTTGGAAAAACATTTCTATTAAAAGAACTAATATTAAAATATAAATACAATAATGTGATCTTAATTTTTCCAACGATTTCGCTTTTGATTGAAAATATTAATGAAATAGAGACCTTCTGTCTCGAGAATACTCTTGACTATAAAATAGTTAATAGTAAATCTCAGATTATTAGAGATAAAGGGAATATATTTATACTAACTCCAGAAAGAGTTCTTAATCTATTGGCTGAATATCCTAAAATAGAAATAGATTTTTTCTTTATGGATGAGATATATAAATTAGATGATTCTTTAAATGAATCACAATCATTGGACAGGGATAGAGATAAAGTATTTAGAATTGCTTTATATTTATTATCAAAAAAAGTTGAATCTTATTATTTGGCTGGACCATATATAGATTTAGAAAATTTAGGGGAAGGATTTAAAAAATTTGTTCGTACAAATGAAATTGAATTATTTCAAGTACACAATGAATTAGTAAAAAAAGAATACTATGAGACGTGGAAAAAAAATATTTATATAAACAAGAATAAATTGCAATTAGAGGGTAATAAAGTTGAGAAAACTGTAACACTTTTAAATTATATTAATAAGCACGAGCTAGGACAGACGATAGTTTTTTGTGCTAATCAAAATCAAATACTTGAAATCGCTAATTCAATTTATAGTAATACTATAATGTCTGGAACGACTAACAGATATAACAGTTTCATAGAACACTTAAATTACAGATATGGGTTTTACGATAATGATGTTGAAGTAAGATGGTCTATCCCGGATATGCTCCAAAGAGGGGTTGGTGTTCACCACGGATCTATACCTAGATATATACAAACGGAAATTCTAAATTTTTTTAATAAGGGAATAATAGATACAATTATTTCTACTACATCTATAACAGAAGGTGTTAACACTAATGCAAAAAATATTATTTTTTTTGGGAACAGCAAAGGTGGGAAACCTTTTAAGTTTTTTGATATAAAAAATATAATAGGCAGAGCAGGGAGATATTACCATCATTTTGTTGGACGTACTTTTTTTATGGAAAAAAATACATATGATAGATTACAAAGTAATGCGCATGATACTTTAGATTATGTAACGTTTACTGAAAGAGAAATGAATAGTGTAGATATTGATAATACTGATAAAGAAGATTTGATGGGTAATAACTACGATAGAAAGATTAATAGAGAAATTGAATTATTAAATTTTAATTTTAGTGAAGAGATTTTTGTGAAAAACAGATTAATTGATAAATTGAGTCAAGCACAACTGGCAGACTCTCTGATGAAATTAGATAGTTCTGAAATTAATGCTATGAAAGAAAGATATAGCTCAATAAAAAAAATTCTGGAGAATGGTATTTTGTACGATATATTCGAAAAAATGTATAACGTAGGAATTATACAAGAACATGAAAAAAATCTATATCCAGCAATAGCAGGAACGTATTCCATGAAAGGTTTCAAAGGCTTATTAAGCTATGAAATAAAAAAAATGAAAGATGGAAAATCGGCTTTAGAATGGATAGATTATAATAAGTGTTATAAAAAAGCATTTGATAAATTAAAAAAAATAATTGAGTATAGAATACCAAAATTATTAAACGTTTATTTTGAAGTATTTAAATATGTTTATGTAGAAAAAGTAAAAGCAGTGGAGTTGAATTTTGATTATATTATAACTTTTTTTGAGACTGGTATATTTTCTGAAATGGGTACATATCTATTTGAAAAAGGCTACCCTATAGAAACAATTAAAGAATTAGAAAGAAGCTTTCAAGAAATAATGAATCTTGAAATTGGTGAATTCAGTTTGAATAAAACAAAGAATCTTGAGAAACTTTCAAAAACCCTAGATACTTATGAACTTTTGTTACTAGACGAATTGATTTAGGGGAGGACAGTTGCTATTTAGTTTTGTTCATTTTTATAAATCAATCATCGTGATCGTAGACGAGAGAAGCTATTTCGATTAAACGTCAAGAATCATTTAAATGAAGAATATGACTTCATCGCTTTATCTCGCTCAACGAAAAATGAGGAACACTGATGTGATTTATTTTTATATGATGCCATTCCTAATAAATTCACCAAAATAAATAAAATGAGTTTAACCAACGATGAACTGAACCCTGAATGATAAACACTTGATAAAAAGTGCGCATTCAGGTTTTTTTGTATGCAATCGAATAGATATAATGAATCCATTCATTCATAGGGGGAATGTATCTATGAGTAACATTATATTCAAAGAACATCAGGTCAGGCTGAGATTCGTGTCGACTATACCGCTAATAACAGAGAACTTCTAGATGACGGTACTGGTTTAGATTTATCATTTTATCAGTAATCCCACTCTCCAATCGGAAAGTGGGATTTGTTCAGTCAAACACTCGACTGATCCAGCGTTTGAAAAAGGGTTGGCCTGATTGTGTCACGCTATGATTGTCGAGCTCCACCTCTTCGATCGTCTCATTCGGAGACGTCAATTGAATCGTCATCTCGTCACCAAGCCCGGTCGTGACACCGCTCTCAAATTGAAGATTTCTTGTCACATACGCGTTTGCGTATAAGAAACCACCTTTTTCATCCACTTGTACCTCCTGAATCGTATAGTGGAATTGCTCGACCCAATCTCGTTGACCGAGGAGGAGCCGGACGACGTCATCTTCGTGTGACAGTTTCGTTCGCTCGATATTTTCAAGAGGAGTATGCGCTTCAATCGCTTCTCGCTGCGCTTCTAAGATATTTTTGAAGTGGTGTGTCGCAGCTTCTGTCGTCCATGCAGCGGACCTCGTCTTCGACTCGGTCGCATAATGGAAAAGAGCAAATCCAATCAAGGCGAATAACGCCATGGCACTTACTCGTTTGAACTGTTTCATTGTCGAGCTCCTTCCATATCAATTCAAGATTGAAGACGTTAAAAAGGTGTAAATGGATCTCGTTATTACTCTAGAGTGTGACCTATCGATCGGTGATTTGATTCAACCAATTCGCGACCAAGTCCGCGCTGCCATCTTGGAACATAAATATGGATACCCCGACCATCACAAGCCCGACTAAAATCAGTCCACCTTGTTTTGCGCTACTTGCAATCCCTCGCACGATGAGGATTATTCCCAATCCAAGCAAAAGAAAATACCAGAAACCCATGAATATCCCTCCTTTTTCTAATTATTCTCATTTTATTACGAATCGAACGGACAGGCTTTACATACTTAGACTGATTTATCTTTTTAAAAAGAAGGGTACATTACCTCTATGCGAATAATTAGGGGAGTGACCATTATGCGGAAAACGATTGTTATTGCGGGGGCGAGTGGCTATATCGGCTCGAACGTGATGGAGCAACTAAAAGAAGAATACGATATCATCGCGTTGTCGCGATCGACGAAGAATAAAGAAGATGAGGCCCATATCACGTGGCGTGCCTGTGATTTATTTTCATATGAGGCAACAAAAGAAGCATGTGAGGGAGCGGACTACGCCATGTTCTTGGTCCACTCGATGATTCCGGACGGCGGATTGACCCAGGCGACGTTCGAGGACATGGATGCGCTCATCGCCGATAACTTTGCCCGAGCGACGAAGGCGAACGATATCGAGCAAATCGTCTATTTGAGCGGCATCATTCCAAAACAAGAGAAGACATTGTCGCGTCACTTGAAGAGTCGACTCGAGGTCGAACGTATTCTCGGCGGACAAGGAGTGCCGGTGACAACGATTCGGGCGGGGCTCATTATCGGTCCGGAAGGTTCGTCGTTCCCGATTTTAGCGAAACTCGTCAAGCGGTTGCCGTCGATGATCTTGCCAAGGTGGACGAAGACGGAGACGCATCCGATTGATATCCGTGAAGCCGTTCAGGCGCTCATTTCGGTCGTTGGTGCGGAGTCGCTCTACGACCGGCATATCGACATCGGGGGTCCCGAAGTGATGACGTATCGGAAGATGATCGAGCAGACGGCGGAGGTCATGGACAAACGTCGCGTCTTGATCGACTTCCCATTCCCGACAATCAAACTGTCGCGGTTGTGGGTCATGGCGGTCACGGGTGAACCGAAGGCGACCGTCTATCCGCTCGTTGAGAGCATGGGTCATGCGATGGTGGCAGAAGATACGGTTGAAGGCATCGGACAAGGTGAGATTCCGTTCAAACAGGCGGTCGAACATGCACTTGAAGAAGAGGAAAAACAATCCTCGGGCGATAAGAAGAAAAAGCAGCCGAAGTCGTATACTGTCCGCTCGATTCAGCGGTTCGGTCTGCCGGAAGAAAAGTCGGCGCTTTGGATGGCGGACACGTACTTTGAATGGCTCGGTCGTTTCATGTATCCGCTTATCCAGACGACAAAAGAAGACGATGATTGGGAGATCGCGCTTCTCGATCCGTCATTCGTCGCGCTTCATCTATCGCTTGAACAGGAAGCGACAGACGATATGGCATCTTTTGCGATTGATGGGGGCAAGTTCGTCAAATTGAGTGAAGAGGACAAGACAGGTCGTCTCGAGTTCAGACGCTTACCAGAATCGGATGAAGGACTCGTTGCCATCCATGAGTTCGTGCCGGCTCTCCCATGGTGGTTCTATACGAAGACACAGGCGAAAGCCCATCTCGTCGTCATGTGGCTGTTCGGTCGTCACGTGAAGTTGTTGGCGAAAGACGCGGAAGATGGCGATCAAGTCGTAGAGGCTCCGACGAATTGAAGGGAGACGCATCGAAAGGTGCGTCTTTTTCTTTTGTACATTCTGTTAACGTTTTTCTCAACCCGTTTACAAACCCTCTTTCCAGGCGTACACTAAACTCGCTTTTGAACTGATTGGAAAGAAGGAATGTATGATGCAAGACTCACTCTCCACACGTGAGATGTGGCAAAAGGACATCTCGGCCGGGATTACGGTCGGCGTCGTCGCCATCCCGCTCGCCATGGCATTCGCCATCGCCTCTGGGGTCCCACCGGTATATGGGCTCTATACCTCCATCTTCGCTGGGATACTCGTCAGCCTGTTCGGGGGTTCGACGTTCCAAATCGCCGGACCGACGGGGGCGTTCATCCCGATCGTCTCGGGTGTCGTTCTCGCATACGGGTATGAAGGGTTACTCGTCACGACCGTCCTCGCCGGTGTGTTACTGCTCCTCATGAGCGTGCTCCGAGTCGGACGGCTCATCCGTTTCATGCCCCGTGCCGTCACCATCGGCTTCACAGCGGGAATCGCCGTCGTCATCTTCGTCGACCAACTCGATGAGTTGTTCGGGGTCACCTTCGAGAAGGCACCGCACTTTCACGAGAATCTGCTTCGTCTCGGTCAGGCGTTGCCCGACGCATCGATGTGGCCGATTGTCATTGCCGGGATTGGCTTCTTGACGCTTTGGCTCGTCCCGAAGCTGCCGTTCCGTTTACCGCTCTTACTCATGGCGATGCTCGTCCCGACGTTCGTCAGCCTCCTCATCCCGGGTGAGGTCGCGACCATCGGAAGTGCCTACGGCGGTATCCCGAGTGGACTGCCAACATTCCACTGGCTCGCGATCGACCTAGACCTAATCACGATGCTCCTTCCATCTGCGTTCGCCATCGCCTTCCTCGGTGCGCTCGAGTCACTTCTTTCAGGAACGGTCGCCGACGGGATGGCAGGGACGAAGATGAAGCCGGACAAGGAACTGTTCGGACAGGGTCTTGCGAACGTGATCACGCCGTTCTTCGGTGGAATCCCGTCGACGGGTGCCATCGCTCGGACAGCGACGAACATTCAGGCGGGTGCGGTCAGCCGACGTGCCGGTGTTATCCACGGCATTACGGTACTCGTTGCGGTACTCGTTCTTGCCCCGTTTGCGAGTTATGTGCCGCTCGCCGCACTCGCCCCGATCTTGATGAGGGTCGCCTGGAACATGTCCGAACGCCATCACGTGATGGCGTTGTTGCGTCATCGTTCATCCGAGTCGCTCGTCCTCCTCGTGACGCTATTATTGACGGTATTCGTCGATTTAGTCGTCGCCGTCGAGGTCGGTGTCATCTGTGCGCTCGCGCTCTTTGCGAAGCGGATGGCCGATACGATTGATGTACGTGAACGGACAGAACGGTACGTCACGCGAGACGGCCAAATCGTCTTCAGTGTCGAAGGACCACTCTTTTTCGGTGCGGTCGAGCTGTTCGAGCACGTCCTCCATCACATCCATCGGGAGCCGAACGTGTTCATCTTCAACTTCCACCGCTGCCCGGTCATCGACGTGACCGCGGTCGAGGAGTTGCGGCGTGTTGTCACTGAACTGAAAGCGGCCGACCGGCATGTCATCTTCGCGCATCTGTCGCCATCGGTCCGCGCGACGCTTGCTCACTATGGGCTACTCGACGGGATTGAGACGTTTGAGACGACCCAAGAGGCAATCGAGGCGTCTTAACGGACGGACAAGATATCGCCAAACGGGACGCGTCGTACCTCACCGTCGAACAGTTCGACTTCGCGCTCGGCATAATAGATGGCGTGGACATAGCCGCGCATGCTTTTTGTCAGGCCGTCCACAAACAAGGTCACCTCGACCTGGTCGCCTTCACGGATGGCCCGTTCGAGCTCGGTCTGCCAAAGATAGAGGAGCTGTTCGTCCAAGTCGGGCAACTCGATCTTTTGAATTTGGGCATAATAACGTTTCAGTAGGGCAACGTGCTCGGGCATGAGAAATGGGATCCATTTCAACTCACCCCGGTCACGATAGCGGGTCTTGCTCATGAGGAATCGCCTCCTTGTTTATGTCCGCCAATTAAACGTTGGCGCGTCCGGAGCGGACTGTCTTTTAGTAGGCTCGACGCCGGTCGGATTGTACCGCGACCGAACCGGACGTTCAAACCATCAATCAAATCGAGGAAGTCGAGCCGTTTCGCCTTCGCCCATTCGTCTTCGAAGAATGACAATTGGACATGATCGCTCCGTGGCTCGAGTTTGCCGAGGGCGACCGAGACGTAGCGGACGGCCTCTGTCTCTTCCCAGCCGTCTAAAAATAGCTGCAACAAGATTGGGAGAAACTCTTGCTCGTCCGCTGTGAAGCGGGGGAGCTTCTTTTGTTTACTGAACCCACCCCGGTCGCTTGTCCGCGTATAGCGCACCCCGAGATGGATCGTCCCGCCGACGAGTCCCGCTTGCCGGGTCCGCATCCCGACTTCGACCGCAATCGCCTGTAAGACGAGCCGGATTGAGGAATACGTCGCGTAATCTTTCATGAGGGTGATTCCGTGTCCGATCGACTTCGGTCGCGTCCGTTTTGCCCCGAACAACGAACTCGCCGGCAAGATGGTGGGGGACTCGTCGATGCCCCAGGCGTGATGCCAGAGTTCGGCGCCGATGACGCCAAATTTTTCATGCAACACGTCGAGCGGATAACGGGAGAGGTCACCGATCGTGAAGATGCCGAGCCGCTGCAGGTGGAACGCCATCTTCGTCCCGACGCCCCACATCTTTTCAATCGGAGCCGGATGAATCAGTCGCTCGACGTCGTGGAGGAGACAGGTGGCGACCCCTTTCTTTTTCGCATGCAAGTCGAGCACGAGCTTGGCGAGGACGTTGTTCGGTCCGATGCCGATCGTCACGGGGATACCCGTATAGCGAAAAATCGTCGCACGCATGAGGTGGGCGACGTGCTCGTCACTTCCGAACAGCCGCTCCGTCCCGGTCATGTCGACGAGCGTCTCGTCAATCGAATAGACGCGAATCGCTTCGGGTGGGGCGAACTGATGGAGGATGTGGATAATTTGGATCGAGACGTTCAAATAATGACTCATCCGCGCCTCGGCATACAAAACGTCCCGACGTTCGTGCCACGGAAGGCGGTCGATATGGAAACGACGCGACCCGGTCTTGATGCCGAGCTGTTTCATCTTCGGGGTCGCCGCAAGGACGAGTGCCCCGCTGTCCTGTAGATTCGAGAGGACGACGAGCTTCGTATGGTAAGGATTTTTGTTGCGCGCGGCACACTCGCAACTGGCATAGAACGAGACGCTGTCGATACAAAAGATTCGTCTGCGCATCGTCACCACTCCTTTTTTACGAACAAATGTTCTGTTTTTCTCATCGTAACACGGTCTCACGCCGTCTCAAATAGTGAATTGAAAATATTTTTACAAAGACTTTTTGAAAATGGAGATAAATTATAATGGAGGCGCAACTTCTCCAAGCGTAGAAGTGAGCTTTCGTCTTTTATAGAGAAACTCTTCGAAGATCTATAGATATGGATTATTCACTGTTCGTACACAACCTGAACAGGAAGATAGACCTAATTTCTGTAAAGGAAATTAGGTCTTTTTTATACAAAATTTTAATAGAAGGTCAACGAGGCTGGTGTTATATTGAGTATGGTTAGACACTTATCAACCAGACAAAGGGGACAATCACATGAAAAGTGCAATGAAATGGTCGATCGCGACCGCGCTCGTATTACCAACCGTTTTACCGCTACAGGCACCAAACGTTTTGGCAGAAGTCGACGAGGATATCGTCAAGCTCCGTTTCTTAGAGACGACAGACTTACATACGAACATCACGAACTATGACTACTTCCAAGACAAGGTCGACAATACGATCGGGTTGACGAAAGTCGCGACACTCATCAATGAACATCGTACAGCCGCTGGGGAATCGAACACGTTCTTGTTCGATAACGGCGATACGATTCAAGGGACACCGTTTGGCGACTACGTCCGTGAGCTTCAAGCTGGGAAAAATGAAGCGTTCGAGCATCCGATGTATAAGGCGATGGCAGCACTCAACTATGACGCCGTCACGCTCGGGAACCACGAGTTCAACTTCGGTCTCGAATTCTTGTACAACGCGATGGAAGGATCGAAAGGGAAGCTCCGTTTCGTCAACTCGAACGTCAAAGATTTAGAGGGCAACCCGATCGTCTCGAAGTTCAACGTGGATGGACAAGAGGTCCAGATCATCGAACGGACGGTCACAGACTTGGACGGGGAAACACATACAATCAAAGTCGGTGTGTTCGGTGTCGTTCCGCCGAAAATCATGTCATGGGATTCAGGGAACCTACAAGGTCGTGTGACGGCGGAGGACATCATCCCATCGGCGCGTGAATCGGTTCAAAAATTGAAAGACCAGGGAGCAGACGTCGTCGTCGCACTCGCGCACTCAGGCATTGGCGAAAGTGCAGCACTTGCGGACGAACAACTCGACAGCGAAGAGAACGTCGGGTATGCGCTCACGAAGATTGACGGGCTCGACATGGTCATGACGGGACACCAGCACGGTCGCTTCCCGGATGCGAAAGGTATGTTCGCCTCGTTCCCGAACGTCGATATGACAAAAGGGACGATCAACGGGAAACCGGTCGTCATGGCGAACAACCAAGGGAAAGACCTCGGTGTCATCGATTTCGAACTCGAGCTCGTCGACGGCAAATGGCAGATTCTTGACGCATCGGCCGCACTCGACACGGTGACGGCTGATACAGCGGTCGACCCGACGATCCAAGCGTTGATTGAAGACGACCACTTGGCGACAATCGACTACATCAACCAGCCGGTCGGACAGATTCAAGACGATATTCAAAGCTACTTCGCGCTCGTTCGTGATGATGCATCGGTCCAGTTCGTGACGAACGCACAGAAATGGTACGTCGAGAAAGAACTCGAGACGAACCCGGAACTTTCACCGTATAAAGGTCTGCCACTCTTGTCGGCAGGGGCACCGTTCAAAGCGGGCGGTCGTGAGTTGACGGACGCGAGCTATTACACGAACATCCCGAAAGGTCAAATCGCCTTGAAGAACGTGGCGGACCTATATGTCTATCCGAACACGCTCGAAGTCGTCAAAGTGACAGGGAAAGACGTCATGGACTGGCTCGAGATGTCAGCGGGGGCATATGACCAAATCGAGGCGGATGGGGAAAACCTCCTCAACCTCCAGTTCCGTAGCTATAACTTCGACGTCCTCGACGGCTTGACGTATGAAATCGACGTTACAGGACCAGCGAAGTTCGATGTCGGCGGGAAGCTCGTCAACGAGAACGCCAACCGTGTGAAGAACGTTGAATATAACGGGCAACCGATCACGATGGACCAAGAGTTCTTAGTCGCGACGAACAACTATCGTGCAGGGTCGTCTTCATTCCCAGGTCTCGGTGGCGGGAAGAACATCGTCTATCGTTCAGCGTATGAGACACGTAACGTCATCTCGGACTATATCGTGTCGAGCGGCAGCAACTTGGACTATAAAGCCGACAACAACTGGAAGATTGTCGCGGACGCGAAACGTTCTGTGACATTTGAGACAGCAGATGCCGGCAAGCAGTACTTGAACCTTTACGAAGGTATCGAAGCGACAGACGTGACACGTGCGGACGCAGCCGGGCGTCTCTTCCGGACGTATACGCTCGGTCTCGAGCCGACAGCACCAGAGTTCGTGTTAAATCTCACAGTGGATACGATCAAACCGGGTGCGAAACGCGTGACGGGAATGACAGCCCCTGGAGCAGACGTGACGCTTCGCGATGGCAATCGCGTCTTGGCTGAGACGGTCGCGAATGAGAACGGAGAATACGTACTGTCTGTCAAACCGCTCAAACTTCGCCAAACGGTGGAAGTCGTCAGTGAAAAAGAAGGTCAGACGAAGTCAGAAATGAAAGTCGTTGGTGCCGGTCACGTCGGTGAACCTGCACTTCGTTAATTGGAAATGAGCTTCCTGAATGGGGGCTCATTTTTTGTGGCAAAAATGTGAATGAAAACCCTTACAATATATAAAATCTTCTTGTATAATCAATCATGTAATCGGTTACATGACACGTGTAAACCGAAGAGCTGACGGGGATCAGCTACATATGGACGGAAAAGGGGACTGACAGATGATTACATTCTTTGTCGCACTCGCACTACTTTTGGTCGGGTATTTGGTATATGGTCGTTACGTCGAGAAGACGTTCGGCATCAAGGAAGAGCGGACGACGCCCGCTTACGCTTCCCAGGACGGCATCGATTACGTGCCGATGGGTAAAAAACGGAACTCGATGATTCAATTATTGAACATCGCCGGTGTCGGACCGATTTTTGGACCGATCATGGGGGCGCTCTACGGACCGGTCGCATTTCTCTGGATCGTCTTCGGGTCAATCTTTGCCGGGGCGGTACACGACTATTTGACAGGAATGATTTCCCTTCGGAATAACGGGGCACACTTACCACAACTAGCGGAGAAGTTCCTCGGACGCTCGCTCCGCCATATCGTCAACGGATTCGCACTTTTACTTCTTTTACTCGTCGGAACGGTGTTCGTCACGTCTCCGAGTAACATGATCAACAACTTGTTTGATGGAAATGCATCGACGCTCATGTTCGTCATTTTCGCTGTGTTCGCCTACTATATCTTGGCGACACTCCTCCCGGTCGATAAGATCATCGGGCGCATCTACCCGTTCTTCGGGGCGCTTCTTGTCGTCAGTGCGATCGGGATCGCGGTCAGCTTGTTCGCACAAGGTTACCAAATCCCAGAAATGACATTGACGAACATGCACCCGGACGGCTTACCGATTTGGCCGCTCCTCTTCTTCACGATCTCATGTGGGGCGCTCTCTGGCTTCCACGCGACACAGTCGCCGATCATCTCGCGGACGACGATGAAAGAGAGCAACGGCCGTTCTATTTTCTACGGTATGATGATCGCCGAAGCCGTCATCGCGATGATTTGGGCCGGGGCTGCGATGGCGATCTTTGAGCCAGGTGAATTGCTTGGACTCATCAACTCAGGGACGCCGGCACTCGTCGTCCAAGAAGTGGCGACACTCATGCTTGGTAGCATCGGTGGGACGCTTGCGATTCTCGGGGTTATCGTCTTGCCAATCACGTCAGGTGATACGGCATTCCGTAGTGCCCGTATGATTATCGCGGACTACTTGTCGATTGCGCAGAAGAAATTCTCGTCACGCCTCTGGATCGCACTTCCGCTCTTCGCGATCTCATACGTGCTCACGAATATGGACTTCCAGATGCTTTGGCAATACTTCAACTGGGCGAACCAGACGACGGCAGTCATCGCACTGTTCGTCGGGGCGATGTATCTCTACATTAAAGGGAAGAACCATTACATCGCGCTCCTTCCGGGGACGTTCATGTTGTATGCGGTCTGGTTCTACATTTTGACGGCACCGATCGGCTTCAAGCTTGACGGAGTCCTTCCGTATGTCATTTCAACACTCGGTACATTGACGCTTCTCGTCTTGTTCCACAAACGGGCACGCGCGATGCGGGCTGCACAAATGGAATGTGACATTCCGGTGAAAGAAGTCGCATAATCTCGACACGGGCTAATCGGTAGCCCGTGTTTTTGATTGCGTTCAAATAGGGAAATGTCCATACTAGAGGGAACAGTTATGGAAGGTGGGAGCATATGAAACAAGAACAACTCAAAGAGATGCTCCATGCCGACACGCTCGGGGAAGAGATTGCGAGCGCGATCACGCACGGCTTAGGAGTCATCTTCAGTATCGTCGCCCTCGTCTTGCTCGTCATGAGTGCGACGGAAAGTGGGAGCACGTGGAACGTCACGGCGGTCAGCGTGTTCGGGGTATCGATGATCTTACTTTACCTCTTCTCGACACTCATGCACGCCATTCCGCATCCACGGGCGAAGCGGGTGCTGCAAGTGTTCGACCATGCGGGCATTTACTTACTCATCGCCGGAAGTTATACACCGTTCGCCCTCGTGACGCTTCACGGGACGCTCGGCTGGACGTTGTTCGGGATCGTGTGGGGAGTGGCGATTCTCGGAATCATCTGGAAACTATTTTCGACCGGGAAGTACATGTGGGTGTCAAACGTGACATACCTCGCACTCGGCTGGATCTGCATCATTGCCATCCGTCCGCTCTATGAATCACTCGGGCATCAAGGGTTCATGCTTCTCCTCGCCGGAGGGATTGCTTATTCGGTCGGCATTGTGTTTTATGTGTGGCAAAAACTGCCGTTCAATCATGCGATTTGGCACTTGTTCGTCTTAGCGGGAAGTGTGTTCATCTTCCTCAGTATTCTGCTCTATGTCGCACCTTCGACAAGCCTATAAGACAGCCGTCCTACGGGGCGTCTGTCTTTTTTGAAAAGTTGGGAAGAAAGTGCTGAAAACGGTTACAAAAATACAGACGAATTGACGTTTGTGTGTCATAATAATTGCAGACATCATCATAGAGATAGATGGGTGTAAAAGTAAGGGGGAAAATCAGATGGAAAAAGTGTTGCGCGATGGATTTATCTACATGTCACAAAACAAAACACTCAACAGTTTGGCAAAAAAATATGGCCTACGATTTGGTGCATCACGCTTTGTAGCAGGGGAAGACTTTAAGGCTTCCGTTTCGACAATTCGCGAGTTGAACGCGAAAGGGTTGTCGGTCACGGTCGATCACCTCGGGGAATTTATTAAAACGGTCGAGGAAGCGAATACGAATCGAGACGAAATTATTCGTGCGATTGAAATTATGGCAGAAGAGCAATTAGATGCCTACATGTCCCTTAAATTGACGTCACTTGGCTTCGACATCTCGGACGAGTTGATTGAAGACAACATGCGTCAAATTTTGACGGTCGCACAAAGAGTCGGGGTCTTTGTGGCCATCGATATGGAAGACGAGCAGCGTTGTGAGAAGACGCTCGAATTGTTCAAGAAGCTGAAGGCTGAATTTGACGGTCTCGGGACGGTCATTCAGTCATACTTGTATCGCTCGGAAGATGACATCAATCACCTCGCGCCGCTTAAGCCGAACCTCCGAATCGTCAAAGGGGCATACAAAGAGCCGGCGACGGTCGCGTTCCCTGAAAAAGAAGACGTCGACCATAACTATGTGAAGCTCGTCAAGCTCCATCTTGCGAACGGAAACTACGCATCCATCGCGACACACGATGATCATATGATTGACGCCGTCATCGAGCACGTCAAAGAAAACAACATTCCACTCGACCAGTTCGAGTTCCAGATGCTATACGGTATCCGCGTCGAGCGTCAACTCGAGCTCGTGCGCCAAGGATACAAAGTCCGCGTCTACGTGCCATACGGCCGTGACTGGTACGGTTACTTCATGCGCCGCCTCGCGGAGCGCCCGGCGAACGTGGCGTTCGTGTTAAAAGGAATGGTCAAGAAATGAGAAAAGCACGAACGTCCGTCAAAGGATGTTCGTGCTTTTTTAATGTGTTCTCTATTATTTGATGACATCGATTCGTTCGGCCTTCCCTATAGCGGAGGTATTGTCAGTTGTGGATTCGTTTAACCAAATGTTGACCTCGAGTGGACTGTGCAATCGCTCCATCTCGTCATTCAAATCGGACATATCTACCCAAACTTGTCCATCGGATTGATCATCAACTAACATCATCCTCTTCTCAACATTCACTTCTACAATCTTCCCTTGAAGATCGACCTCGCTATAATCTTTGTCTTGAATGGAAGAACAGCCTGCGATTAAACCGAAACAGAGTGGGACTACAAGGAGCAAACTGATTCGTTCTTTGAAGAAAATCATATCGTGGTTCATGAATGAATGTTCCTCCTTAACCGAAGTCATACATTTGGTGAGGTAGACAAATATTTTTCCAGTGTCTGATCGATTTCAAGCTGTTCAGCTTCACTGATTCCTTGTCTTGCTTTTGGGATGATCAGTGCCTCATCTTCTTCATAATACAAGAAGCGATATGTCTCGTCTTCGTTCACTTTTTTGATGGATGCCCATGGAACTTGAGTCGTTCGATGAATGTTTGTACTAACAGAATGGACTTCGACGTGAGTCTCATAAAATTGAAGAGTGGTCTCTTTTGGCCAAGTCTGACTCTTTTGCAAGAAACGACGATTTAGTCGCAACATATATGGTGCGTACAAATCATTTAAAAGTGGCGTCAGCAAGAGTGCGAACAAAAATCCGACGGTGACGGCAGTCAATATATGTAATGCGGTCGACTCAGGTCGATACGGGAAAAAGAGTGTCCCTACATACCCGATGCCAATCAGAATGGCGCGCATATATTTCATCCATACCTTGCGTCTTCGTTCATGTTCTTCAGTGTGATGGATCAATTCTTTTTGAAAAGATACGGCATCTTCTACTGTCATTTGATACGTGAACGTCAAGTCGTTCACTCCTTTCAAACTTCTTTGTCAATCAGCATATTAATCTGATTACTTTTTGATATGTAGACGGTCTTGTAACCATCGATTGATTTCAGTTTGGTCGATTTCACTGATTCCGTGATTCCGCTTTGGGATGATAAACACTTCATTTGTCTGGAAATATAAATAGCGGTTTGTTTCATCTTCACTCATATTTTGAATCGCTTCCCATGCCACGTGTATGTGTTTGGTTACGTTATGGTGAATTGAATGAAATTCAATACCGCTTTCACTTAAGTGTAAGGTGACTTTTCTTGGCCATTTCGTATTCGTTTTTATAATTGACCGAGTTTGTCGAAGAACGATTTTTTGGTAGAGTTTCGCGATGAATGGTAAAAGCAACAACCCGATGATCAAGCTTCCGACTAGTGGGTATAAAGCATTCTGTTGAGGAAATACATTAACCAATAATAAAATCCCATAAAAAATGGCGAGTATTTCTACGACAACAGTAAAGGCAATGCGCTTTTTTTTATGAATTTCTAAATGGGAAACAGAATTTTTCTGGAGAGCGAAAAAATCGTGTTCCGTTAAGTAATAGTGAGTGGTCAATACGTTTCCTCCATTCTATATAAAGTGGTAATCTCTTCCTTATTAAAACATAGAAAAGATGGAGAAGGGAAACAAAAGGAACGAATAAAAAAGACCCAGCAATCGCTGAGTCTCACGCATTATCCATTAATCACCGTACCGCCGTTGACATGAATGACTTGGCCGCTTACGTACGTTGAATCATCGCTCGCGAGATAGACGTAGGCCGGTGCGAGTTCGGCCGGTTGCCCCGGACGCTTCATACCGGAAGAGTCACCGAATGATTTCACTTTCTCTGCGTCGAACGTCGACGGGATGAGCGGCGTCCAAATCGGTCCTGGTGCGACCCCGTTGACGCGAATCTTTTTGTCGGCCAAGTTTTTGGCGAGCGAGCGGGTGAACGCAGTGATCGCGCCTTTCGTCGACGCATAGTCAATGAGTTGATCGTTTCCTTCATATGCCGTGATCGAAGTCGTATTGATGATGCTGGCTCCTTCTTTTAAATACGGGAGCGCGGCTTTCGTTAAGTAGAACATACTGAAGATATTCGTGCGGAACGTCTTTTCGAGTTGCTCGTCCGAGATGTCTAAGAGCGATTCTTGCGGATGCTGTTCGGCGGCATTGTTGACGAGGATGTCGATATGACCGAACGTCTCGAGCGTCTCTTCGACGACTCGTTGGCAGAAAGAAGATTCCCCGAGGTCTCCTTGAAGCAAGAGGCAGGCTTGACCCAAGTCTTCAATCCGTTCTTTCGTCGCTTCCGCGTCTTCGAGCTCGTTTTGGTCTTTATAGACGATGACCGAGTTCGCGCCTTCGTGGGCGAAGAAGATGGCGACCGATTTTCCAATCCCGGAATCCCCACCGGTGATGATTGCGACCTTGTCTTTTAACTTTTCACTTCCTTTATAGTCCTCTCGTTCATAGATTGGGAAAGGCTCCATCTTCGAATCGATTCCCGGTTGATGGGCCTGTTCTTGGGCGTTCTTTTTGAACGATTCAAAATCCTCTCGGCTGCCGGCAGTGTTTAAACGATTATCTCGCATGTATATATTCCCCTTTCTAAATTTGACTCTTTTTGTCTATACCACACCGATTAAAAACTAATCGTTCAATTAAAAAATGGAATGAAATTGAAAAATGAACGCTTGCGAATGAATGTTCATTCATTTATGATAGAAGAGTAAACACGATGGTGATTGCGATTTTTTTTACGCGTGAAATGAATCACTATTCATTCTCATTTTAGGGGGGAACACTATGACGAGTCACATCGAACAATCAACCGACCTCCGTTTGACGAACTCAATTCGTTTTGCGGTCGTCATCGGTTCAGGAGTAATGGGGGCGGGGATTGCGGCTCACTTGGCGAACGCGGGGATTCGTTCGCTCATGCTCGACATCGTACCACGTGAATTGACAGCAAAAGAGGAAGCGAAAGGGTTGACGCTCGAGTCACCTGAAGTACGTAATCGCATCGCCTCAGAAAACCGTCAAAAGTTATTGAAACAAAATCCAGCACCACTCGCGACAGCAGACCATCTCAACTTCATCGAAGTCGGAAATTTAGAAGATGATTTGGAGCGTTTGAAAGAAGCAGACTGGGTGATTGAAGTCGTTGTCGAACGTCTCGACGTGAAACAACAGCTCTTCGAGAAGATCGCACCTTACATTCGTGAAGATGCGATTCTCAGCTCGAACACGTCAGGGATCTCGATCGAAGCGATGGCAAGTGCCCTTCCGGAAGGCTTGAAATCACGCTTCCTCGGGACGCACTTCTTCAACCCACCGCGCTACTTGAAGTTGCTCGAACTCATTCCGACGGAGAAGACGGCTCGTCCGGTCATCGACTTCATGTCACGCTTCGCGGAAGACCGCCTCGGCAAAGGTGTCGTCGAAGCCAAAGATACGCCAAACTTCATCGGTAACCGTATCGGGACATACGGGCTCCTCGTCACGTTCGAAGAGATGCTCAAACAAAACGCGTCAATCGGAGAGATGGATTCGATTACAGGTCCGCTCATCGGTCGTCCAAAATCAGCGACGTTCCGCACACTCGATGTCGTCGGAATCGACACATTCGTTCACGTGGCGGGTAACGTCTACGAGACGCTCGAAGCAGGGGAAGAAAAGGACACGTTCGACGTCCCTTCAGAAATGAAGCAACTCGTCGAAAAAGGCTGGATCGGGCAGAAGGCCGGTCAAGGCTTCTATAAGAAAGAAGGAAAGGTCATTCAGGAATTGAATCTTCAAACGTTCGAATACGAACAATTGAAAGCGATTACAGGTCCTGAACTCGATCAAATCAAGTCACTTCCTGGTTCGAAGGCGAAGTTGAAAGGTGCCATCTTGAACAAAGGTCGCATCGGACAATTGCTCTGGCCGATTACGGCGAAGACGCTCGCTTACTCGGCGCGTCTCACGGGTGAAATCGCAGACACGATCGTTGCGATTGACGATGCGATGAAGTGGGGCTTCGGTTGGAAATTCGGACCGTTCGAGATGTGGGATGCCCTCGGTGTTGAAAAATCAGTCGAACGTATGAAAGCAGAAGGTTACGAAGTCCCGGCATGGATCGATGAGATGCTTGCTGCAGGCAACACGTCATTCTACAAGGGAGACCAGTATTACGATAAAGCGTCGAAGGCGTATGTCGAGAAGACCGTCAACCCGAAAGAATTGAAACTCAAACCGCTCGCAAAATCTAACGGCATTATCTTAGAGAACGGTGGCGCACGCCTCGTCGATATCGGCGATGACGTCGTCGCACTCGAATTCACGTCACCAAACAACGCAATCGGTGTCGACATCATGCAGATGATTGAACAGTCGATCGACCGTGTCGAGCAAGACTTCAAAGGAATGGTCCTCGCGAACGATGGGAAGAACTTCTGTGTCGGCGCGAACCTTGCGATGATGCTCATGGAAGCAGAAGACGAGAACTGGTACGAACTCGATTGGATCATCAACAAGTTCCAACAAGTCGTTCAAAAGATTCGTTATTCGGGTCGTCCGGTCGTTGCCGCACCATACGGTATGACACTCGGTGGCGGAACGGAAATCAGCTTACCGGCAGCACGTATGCAAGCTGCGCTTGAGACATATATGGGTCTCGTCGAAGTCGGTGTCGGTCTCATCCCAGGTGGGGGCGGAAACGTCAACACGTATCGTCGTCTCCTCGAACAGACGCCGAAATCGATGCAAAACATCGAGAAGGCTGCGCAACAGACGTTTGAGAACATCGCAATGGCGAAAGTATCGAAGTCGGCATTTGATGCGAAGGCGCTCGGTTACCATCGTGCGGTCGACGGCATCTCGATGAACCGTGATCACTTGACGTTCGATGCGAAACAAACGGTACTCGAACTTGCTGATGGTTACACGGCACCGGTTCGTGAGAAGTTACCGGTCGTTGGTCAAACGGGTAAAGCGACGCTCGAACTCGCGGCATATGAAATGTTCTACGGCGGTTATATTTCAGAGCATGATTTGAAGATTGCGAAGAAACTCGCACATGTCATCAGTGGTGGCGACTTGGCATACGGTACGCTCGTCGACGAACAGTACCTCCTCGACATCGAGCGTGAAGCCTTCTTGAGCCTCATCGGGGAGCCGAAGTCACAACAACGGATGCAACATATGCTCGTGAAAGGCAAACCACTACGGAACTGATAAAGGGGGACATAACAGATGAGGGAAGCAGTCATCGTAGCCGGCGCACGGACGCCGGTCGGAAAAGCAAAACGCGGATCGTTCCGTAACGTTCGTTCGGACGAGCTCGCGGGATATGCCATCAAGGCAACGCTTGAGCGTTCAGGATATAAAGGCCCGATTGATGACGTCATCATGGGTTGTGCGATGCCAGAAGCGGAACAAGGGATGAACATCGCTCGCTATGCGGCGGTCCGGGGGGGACTGTCGCACGAAGTTCCAGCGATTACGATCAACCGCTACTGCTCGTCAGGCCTTCAAGCCATTGCGGATGCGGCGGCAAAAATCATGATCGGTCAAGCGACGGCAATCATCGCCGGCGGTATGGAGTCGATGAGCCAAGTACCGATGGGTGGTCACGTCATCCGTCCAAACCCACACATCATGGAGACGGCACCAGAGTACTACATGAGCATGGGTCATACGGCAGAGCGTGTCGCAGCCGAATATAACATCTCACGTGAAGACCAAGATGCGTTCGCCATCAACAGTCATCAAAAAGCAGCGGCAGCCATCGCAGGTGGCAATTTCCAGGAAGAAATCGTACCTGTCACGGTCATCGAGCACGTACTCGGTGAAGACGGAAAAGTCGCTGAAGTGGAGAAAGTCGTGAAGCATGATGAAGGTGTCCGTGCCGATTCGACAATCGAAGCGCTCGGTAAACTTCGCCCGGCTTTCAAAATCAAAGGTTCGGTCACAGCGGGTAACGCTTCACAAGTGTCAGATGGGGCAGCAGCTGTTCTCGTCATGGACCGTGAAGAAGCAGAACGTCAAGGGTTACAACCGATGGCCAAGTTCCTCTCGTTCGCTGTCGGCGGTGTCCGTCCAGAAGTGATGGGAATCGGTCCAGTCGTCGCGATTCCGAAAGCACTCGAAATGGCTGGCGTAAAATTAGAAGACGTCGGATTGTTCGAATTGAACGAAGCGTTCGCAAGCCAATCACTCGGTGTCATCCGTGAACTCGGAATCGATCCTTCGAAAGTGAACGTGAACGGCGGCGCCATCGCCCTCGGTCACCCGCTTGGATGTACAGGAGCCAAACTTTCTGTCTCCATCTTGCATGAGATGAAACGACGCAATGAGAAGTATGGGGTTGTCACGATGTGTATCGGCGGCGGAATGGGCGCGGCTGGTGTCTTCGAATTACTTTAAGGGGGAATCGGATATGGAACGTACAGAACATGAATTGATTAAAGGCGGTAGCTTTGTTATTGACGAACTCGACGCATCGCGTCTCTTCACACCAGAGGATTTCTCAGATGAGCATAAAATGATTGGTGACACGACAGCAGGATTCGTCGATGATCGCGTCATGCCAGTCCTCGAGCGTATCGAGAAGCACGAGTTCGACCTTTCAGTCGAATTGTTGAAAGAAGCAGGCGAACTCGGCCTCCTCGGAGCAGACGTTCCAGAAGAGTACGGTGGTTACCAACTCGATAAAATCTCATCTTCGATCATCACGGAGCGCTTCGCAAAAGCTCGTTCGTTCGCACTCAGCTACGGCGCACACGTTGGAATCGGGACACTCCCGATCGTCTTCTTCGGATCAGAAGAGCAAAAACACAAGTACTTGCCGAAACTCGCGACAGGGGAATGGATCGCAGCTTACGCGCTCACGGAGCCAGGCTCAGGGTCTGACGCTCTCGGTGCGAAAACGACGGCTGTCTTGAACGAAGCAGGAACACACTACGTCTTGAACGGTGAGAAGCAATGGATCACAAACGCTGGTTTTGCGAACGTCTTCGTCGTCTACGCAAAAATCGATGGCGACAAGTTCAGTGCCTTCATCGTCGAGCGTGACTTCAAAGGAGTCTCAACAGGCGCAGAAGAGCAGAAGATGGGAATCAAGGGATCGTCGACACGTACGCTCATCCTTGAGGACGTTGAAGTACCGGTCGACAACCTCCTCGGTGAAGTCGGAAAAGGTCACGTCATCGCCTTCAACATCTTGAACGTCGGTCGTTACAAACTTGCAGTCGGAGCGGTCGGTTCATCAAAACGCGCGTTCGACCTCTCGGTTCAATATGCGAACGAGCGCAAACAGTTCAAGACACCAATCAGCCAATTCCCACTCATCCAAGAGAAATTGGCGACGATGGCAGCAAACATCTATGCGATGGAAAGCTCAGTGTATCGTACGGGCGGCTTGTTCCAGGATAGCCTTGACGCACTTGGTGACGAGAACATGCGCGACGGATCGAAAGTTGCGCAAGCCATCGCGGAATATGCGATCGAATGCTCACTCAACAAAGTATTCGCATCTGAAACGTTCGACTACGTCGTCGACGAAGCCGTTCAAATTCATGGTGGATACGGATTCATGGCAGAGTATGAAGTCGAAAACCTCTACCGTGACTCACGCATCAACCGCATCTTCGAAGGAACGAACGAAATCAACCGTTTGATCGTTCCGGGAACGCTTCTCAAGAAAGCGATGAAAGGGGAATTACCGCTCCTCGCAGAAGCACAAAAACTTCAAAAAGAGCTTATGAGCTACATGCCACAAGAATTGGACGGCTCACCGCTCGCACGCGAGAAGATGCTCCTTTCAAACATGAAGAAAATCAACTTGATGGTCGCAGGTACAGCGGTTCAGAAGTATCAACAAAACCTTCAAAATGAACAAGAAATCTTGGCGAAGATCGCAGACATGATCAGTGCCATCTATGCGCTTGAAGCAGCGATCGCTCGTACGGACAAAGCAATTGCACGCACAGGCGAAGAGAAGAACACGCTCAAAGTCCGTTACACGGAAATCTTTGCGGAACAAGTATTCAAACAAGTCGAACTCATGGCGAAAGAAGTGTTATACGCAGCGGCGTCTGGTGACGAGCAACGTATGCTTCTCTCGGCAATGAAGAAGTTCAGCCGCTACCAGCCGATCAATGTGATCGGGACGAAGCGCGAAGTCGCTGCGAGCCTCATCAAAGCGAACAAGTTTATCGTTTAATCCAATCGACAGAAAGGGTGGACCGGACGCGGTCGACCCTTTCTTTTTGGTCTCTCCGCCACGTACAATAGAAACGAGGGGGAGAGACGATGAAAAAACGAGAGATCTTGCTTGAACGGATGGAACGAATCGGGGAATCGGTCGCTGCACACGAAGGAACGCTTATGCTGCTGGCATTAGGTTCGATCGGACAAGAGACGGAGCGGTTGGATGATTACTCGGACCTCGATTTCTTTTTGATTGTCGAGGACGGGCATAAGGCACGCTTTATCGACCGACTCGACTGGCTCGAAGTCGAGCCGCTTCATTATCAGTTCCAAAACACGAAAGACGGGCATAAGATTATGTATCACGATGGCATTTACGGTGAGTTCGCCGTCTTCGAAGTACATGAACTCGCAACGATCGCCTACACGCCAGGACGGATCGTCTGGCGACGGGACGAAGCACTCGATGTATTCGCGACACCGCATCTCGAAATCGCGCGTGAAGCGACGGCTTATTACTATGAAGAAGCGTTGACGAACCTATATGTAGGGTTGCTACGTGAACGCCGAGGAGAGACGCTCGCCGGATTCGAACTCGTTCAAGTCGCAGCCGTTCAGAACGTTCTGAAGGCGCTCGGAGGACAAGGGGACCCGTTCAACCCGACACGTCGGGTCGAGTCGAGACATCCACAAATGATTTCTTTCTTGATGGGCGGGGTATTAGGATATGGCAAGTCAGGTGTCGCGGCGGCGATCATCTTACGTTTTATCGAAGAGCGACATGTGGTCAACACGACGATGAAACGAGAAATCGAACGGTTGCTTGAAACGTGAATTGATTTCTCAGAATATGCTACATTGATGAGAGAGGTGATGAACAGATGGTGACACTATATGGCTATCCACCATGCAGTACGTGTAAAAAAGCAGAAAAATGGTTGAAAGCGCAAGGCGTCGATTATACATACGTCCATATCGTCGAATCGACACCGACGAAAGAACAGCTCGCCGAGTTGTGGAAAAAATCGGATTTACCACTTAAAAAGTTCTTCAATACGAGCGGGCAAGTGTATCGGAATGAAGGCATCAAAGATCAGCTTCCAAATTTATCAGAAGACGAACAACTCGAGCTGTTGGCGAGTAATGGTATGCTTTTGAAGCGACCAATCGTCACAAATGGTGAAAAAACGACGGTCGGATTTTCAGAAAAGTCCTTTACGGACGTTTGGGGCTAAGTGCTATAATACAGATGTGAGTCTAATTTATTTGAGGGGGAAGTTAGGATGAGCAAAGTACCAGCAAATTTACGTTATTCAAAAGAACATGAATGGGTGGAAGTAAACGGAACGAAAGCCCGCATCGGCATCACGGATTTCGCACAGAGCGAACTAGGGGATATCGTGTTTGTGGAACTCCCAGAAGTCGACGGTACGATTTTGCTCGACGAGCCATTCGGTTCAGTCGAATCAGTGAAGACGGTCTCTGAGTTGTATGCGCCGGTATCAGGACGCATCACAGCAGTGAACGAGGACCTCGCGGATTCTCCAGAACTCGTCAACGAGTCACCGTTTGAAAACGCATGGATGGTCGAAGTCGAGTTGACGGAAGAGTCGGACCTCGACAAGCTCATGACAGCTGAAGAATACGAAGCGATGATTCAAGGATAAGTAAAACCGGCCTCTCCGAATTGGAGAAGCCGGCTTTTTTACGTCTTACTCGAAATCGAGACGGTAATGATCGGATTTGACGAGTGTCGCCCGTTCGAACACACGGTAGAAGAAAATCCCGAGTCCGACCGGGATGAGACCGAACAAGACGATGACGAGAAGCACGTTGAACAAGGCGAATCCGCCCGGCATGAGGTGTAGCGCGTTCACCGGCCCGATGAGTCCAGATACACCGAATCCGGCGCTGATCGGAGTCCCTTCGATTCTTAATATACCGGCGAGGGCGCCGAGAATGGCCGCATTCGCCAAAATCGGAAGCATCATAATGGGACGTCGGACGAAGTTTGCCATTTGAATTTTCGGTGACCCAAGGAAGTGTGCAATCGATGTACCGGTCGCGTTCGCCTGCCAACCCGCGATGGCGAGACCGAATCCGGCGGCAACGACGCCGAGGTTTGCCGCACCGGCTGCAACGCCGGATAGGCTAATGGCGGTCGCAATGCCAACGGTCGAAATCGGCGAGACGATGATGAGCGAGAACGCCATCGCAATCAAGATACCCATGAGGACCGGTTGAAGATCCGTCATCGTCATGATGAGGTATCCGATGTATGTCGTGATCTGTGAGATGTACGTCAATAAGAAGGAACCGATTCCACCAGCGACGACAATGACGGTCATCGGCATGACGATGACGGTATACGTCTTCAAATGTGGGGCGAGCTTCATGACGAGAAGGGTGGCAATCGCAGCGGTCACACCGGCTGTGATCACGTCACCGATGCCTGCCATCACAAACGCACCCTCGTTAATTCGAACGGCACCACTGCCGACATACGTCGCGATTGCAATCGTTCCTGCCTCTAGAATCGATCGTCCGAACTGCATCGCAACGGCCAGACCGATAATGGCTGGGAGAAGCCGCATCGCAATCGTCGTCGCATCCAATATGAATTGAAGAGACGGAAAATAAGGGAGTATGGCTTTCGTGAGTTCACCGAGCAGCGCGCTCGGGATGAGGGCGATGAGAATCGCCATGCTGAGACCGTTTAAGACGTTCATCGTGAATTGCTTTGTCGTACTTGTTGCCTGTTCCGTCATCATTCATTCACCTGTCCTTCTTTTTTGCTGTTATGTACAAAAGCGATAAAGTTAGAACCCATATTATTCCTATCCGACAGAAGAGTCAAGAGAATCATTGAAAAATTCTGAAATTTCACGAGAGCACGATTTTTGAACGAGAATCAATCGACCATTATAATGGCAAGAGAGGTGAGAATAATGATTACAGACGGATTCTTATATATATACGCGCCAATGTGTGGTACATGCGCTGTCGCGGAGAAAATGTTAACGGTCGTCGAGGCGGTTGACCCTGAAATTCAGATTGAAAAGCGAGACGCGAACTATATTCCAAAAGAGCTTGAGGCCTATCAAGTGATGAGTGTCCCGGCCCTATTAAAGCTTGAAAATGGCGAGGTTCGGGATCGTCTCTATGCTTTTCAAAACGTCCAGCATGTCCTCTCTTTCGTGAAGTGAGAGAGGAACATTAGAATAATCTGAAAATTTTAAATAATCAGTTGACACAGAAAGTTCACGAATGGTATATTCATTACAACATCTTACTTGAACACAAAATAGGACGCGATATTCCCGACATCAAGACGTTTTGATGAAGCCGCTGCTACACTTTATACGAATACACGTCAGTCTTCCCTTCGATTGTCCCCCAAAAAAATCAAGCGAAGAAAGACGTTCCGTATAATCGCACGGTCCAAGTCAAGATCGAGTGATGATTGGTGAATCTCCCCCATATAAGGGTGGAAATCTTGAACGGGCAAAAGATTTTCATCTATGGGCTGTCCTTCCGTGACTCAAGGTGCTACGTTCTGTGTCGTCCTCGGACGGCACCTTTTTTTAATTTTTTTGAAAAAAGGATTTGACAGCAGAAAAAGCTGTCGCTATGATAAAGCTAATCGAATACACAACACTCTTATCAAGAGAGGCTGAGGGACTGGCCCTATGACGCCCAGCAACCGCGGAGCAATCCGAAATGGTGCTAATTCCAGCAAGGTGAGAAACCTTGAGAGATGAGAGCAATCGTTGTCCGTACGATAAAGTGCGCACGTTTGCTCAAACGTGCGCGCTTTTTTTGTTGTCAGGAGGGAAAAGAATTGATTCAATTACGAAACGTCGCCAAATGGTTCGATACGAAGAATGGTCGTGTCCAGGCGGTCGATGATGTGTCACTAACGATTGATCGCGGTGAAATTTTTGGAATAATCGGATATTCGGGGGCGGGGAAGTCGACGCTCATCCGATTACTCAACCGTCTCGAGTCACCGTCTAGCGGTGAAATCGAGGTCGCCGGGAGTGAGCTCACGAAGCTCAGCCCGAAAGAATTACGAGGGGTTCGCAAAAACGTCTCGATGGTCTTCCAGCACTTTAACCTTCTGTGGTCGCGCACGGTCGCAGAAAACATCAGCTTCCCACTCGAATTGATTGGGGTTCCAGCAAGTGAGCGGAAACGTCGGGTCCAAGAACTCGTTGAGCTCGTTGGATTGGCTGGTCGTGAAGACAGCTACCCATCACAATTATCGGGCGGTCAAAAACAGCGAGTCGGGATTGCCCGCGCGCTCGCTACGAATCCAGAGGTGCTCCTCTGTGACGAAGCGACGAGTGCGCTCGACCCGAAGACGACGGATTCGATTCTCGAACTGCTCGTCAGCATCAATAAGAAACTCGGCTTGACGATCGTCCTCATCACGCATGAGATGCACGTCATTCAAAAGATTTGTCATCGTGTCGCCGTGATGGAAGCGGGGAAAGTCGTCGAGACGGGTCAAGTCTCTGACGTGTTCCAACATCCGGAACAACCGATCACGAAAGAATTCGTGAAGCAAATCGGAGCGGTCGACGATCTGTCGCTCACGTTCGAACACTTGAAAGCACGATACCCAAGTGGTCAAATCGTCAAATTGAAATTCTTGAATGAGACGGCGGAACAACCGATTTTGTCTGACGTCCTTAAAACACACGATATCGGATTCAACATCATCGGCGGGAATGTGACCCAGTCACAAGTCGGTGCGCTCGGCACGCTATTCATCCAATTGATTGGGGAAGCAAGAGAAATCGACCGCGCCATCGCGTCGATTCGTTCGCAATCTGTAGAAGTGGAGGTGGAAAGCGATGTTTCCTAACGTAGACTGGCAAATCATGATGGAACAGACTTGGGAGACGTTATACATGACGCTCGTCGCAGGTGTCGCGACGTTTGTGATCGGACTCGCTTTAGGTTTGATTCTCTATATTACAAACGAATCGCTATTATTGAAGAATCGTCCGATTTACGTCTTTGTCAGCGCGATCGTCAACGTGTTTCGTTCGATCCCGTTCATCATCTTGATCATCTTACTCATCCCGTTCACGTTGTTCCTGCTCGGTACGATGCTCGGTTCGACGGCGGCGCTTCCGGCGCTCATCATCGGAGCGGCACCATTCTACGCCCGAATGGTCGAACTTGCGCTTCGTGAAGTCGACCGTGGTGTCATCGAGGCGGCCGAATCGATGGGAGCAACGAAATGGCAAATCATTTATAAAGTCTTGATTCCGGAAGCTCTTCCGGCAATCGTATCAGGACTCACGGTGACCATCGTTGCCATCGTCGGTTATACGGCGATGGCAGGGGTCGTCGGGGGCGGCGGACTCGGGAACTTGGCCTTCTTGGAAGGGTTCCAGCGCTCACAAAACGACGTCACGTTCGTGGCGACGGTGCTCATCTTGATCATCGTGTTCGTCATCCAATTCATCGGTGACCGACTCGTCACAAAAATTGATAAACGTTCAGCTTAATCACACATATACCATTTGGAGGGATTCATTATGAAAACTTGGAAAACAGTACTCGGATTGACAGCATTATCAGCATTCACAGTTCTCGCGGCTTGCGGCGGGGAAGAGGCAGACACAGGGTCTGGCGATGAAAAGACATTGATCGTCGGTGCATCGAACGTACCACACGCTGAGATTTTAGAGCACGTACAAGAAGAATATGAAGCAAAAGGTTACAAACTCGAAATCAAGAAGTTCCAAGACTACGTGCTTCCAAACAAGACGCTCGCAAGCGGGGAACTCGATGCGAACTACTTCCAACACGAGCCATACCTCGAGTCACAAATGGCTGAAAACAAAGACTACAAATTCGCATCTGCGGGTGGTGTTCACATCGAGCCAATCGGTGTCTACTCACAAGACTACAAATCGCTCGACGAACTTCCTGAAGGTGCGGAAATCATCATGAGTTCATCGGTCGCTGACCACGGACGTATCCTCACGATGCTCCAATCAGAAGGTCTCATCACGCTTGCTGAAGGCAAGACAGTCGATGCGACAGTCTCTGACATCGTCGACAACCCGAAAAACTTGAAATTTAAGACGGACGTTGAAGCAGCACTTCTTCCGACAGCTTACAACAACGGAGAAGGCGATGCGGTACTCATCAACACGAACTACGCAATCGATGCAGGCCTCAACCCACTTGAAGATGCCATCGCACTCGAAGGCGAAGACTCACCATACGTCAACTTGATCGTCACACGTGAAGGAGACGAAGAAGATGAGCGCGTCAAGGCACTTCTCGAAGTATTGACTTCTGAAGAGACACAACAGTGGATCTTGGACGAATACAAAGGTGCGGTCGTACCGGTACAACAATAAGCAATCTCGACTCAGGGGACACTCTCCTGAGTCTTTTTTTGTCTAGTGTTCTTTCATGAAGAGAAGTACACTATATATGAAAGAAAAGGGGGGATTTGGATGAAGCTCACACAGATTCATCCGCTGACGTGGGGCGTCCTGTTCGGGACGTTTTTTGCACGACTGGCAACGTTTTTTGTCATGCCATTTTTTGCGATCTATTTGGCCACACTCGGGTTTTCAGCGAGTGTGATTGGAACGATTTTTGCCGTGACGGCGCTTTCGGGTCTGTTCATGAGCTTCTTTGGGGGAACACTTTCTGACCGATATGGGCGAAAACAGCTCATGCTAATCGGGATCGTGCTCAATGCCGTTACGTTCGCTGGCCTCGCGCTTGCGAACGAACTGTTTTGGTTTTACATGCTATCCATGTTGATGGGGATGTCGCGATCTTTCTTAGAACCGGCTTCACGTGCTCTCATTAGTGACACGACGCAGGCAGATCAGCGGGTCATCGTCTATAACGTCCGTTACTTCATGATCAACATCGCCGCGGCCATCGGACCACTCTTAGCGGTTGTCTTATCACTCACCGGTGTGAAGACCGCGTTCTTCGTTGTGACGGCTGTCTACATCGTGTATGGAATCATCATCTCGATCTTGTTTTACAAATATCCGTTTGAAGAAGGGGACGGGGTCAAAGCACGCCCGCGCTTGACGGAGACGTTTCGCGTTTTACGGGACGATCGGACGTTTCGTGCGGTCATCATCGGGATGATCTTTGCGATTATCGGTTACAGTCAGTTCAATTCGACGCTTCCTCAATTTATCGCGCTAAGCGACGGATTAGAAGACGGTTCAAGATTGTTCGCTTACTTATTGACGACAAACGCCATCACGGTGCTCATCGTCCAGTATCCGATTATGCGTTTCGGGATTCGTGTCTCTCCCATCAAGTCACTCTTTTTTGGAATCTCGACATTATCGTTCGGACTTCTGCTCATCGGATTTGCGACGGTGGAGTGGGTTCTCTTTGTCGCGATGGCCATTTTCACGGTCGGCGAGGTGTTGATGTTCACGATGACGGACGTGTTGACGGACGAACTGGCGCCAGAACATCTGCGGGGAACTTATTTTGGGGCGATGGGATTGACATCACTCGGTCAGACGATTGGGCCGATTATCGGAGGCGTTTTACTGGATACGTTCGGCCAATCATCACTTCCGGTATTCGGAAGCTTGGCGGTGTTGACGGGGTGTGGTGCCTTCTTCTTCGCTGCCGCCGTACGAGAGCGGAAAGCCGTTCTCGCACTCGTCGAGGAGAATGCCGGATAATGTCTTGATTTCCTACTATTAGCATTCTCAACTTTTATCATTCTATTGAGAATGAATTCTAAGGTGAGTCGCTTGAAATAAAAAAATTACTAGTCTAAGATTAGAATATATCTAATCTACGCCATTCACTATGGCGAGAAAATACGGAAGGGGTATCCGAATGTCTAACGTACCACAAATGAAAATTGATGACCTCCGCGTCTCAATCGAAGGAAAAGAGATTGTCAAAGGTCTTAACCTAGAAATTAAAGGTGGCGAAATTCATGCCATCATGGGTCCAAACGGGACTGGTAAATCAACACTCGCATCAGCACTCATGGGTCATCCACTTTATGAGGTCACTGGGGGAAGCGTCGAATTAAACGGCGAAGATGTCCTCGAGATGGAAGTCGACGAGCGTGCACAAGCAGGGATGTTCCTTGCGATGCAGTACCCGGCTGAAATCAGCGGTGTTACAAACGCAGACTTCTTGCGTTCAGCAATCAACTCACGTCGTGAAGAAGGTCAAGAAATCTCGCTCATGAAGTTCATCCGTGAACTCGATGCGAAGATGGAACTTCTCGAAATCCCTTCAGAAATGGCACACCGTTACTTAAACGAAGGATTCTCAGGTGGTGAGAAGAAACGTAACGAAATTCTTCAAATGATGATGATCCAACCGAACATCGCCATCTTGGATGAAATCGACTCAGGTCTTGATATCGATGCACTCAAAGTTGTCGCAAAAGGTGTCAACGAAATGCGTTCAGAAGAGTTTGGCTGCTTGATCATCACGCACTACCAACGTCTCCTCAACTATATCGAACCAGACTTCGTACACATCATGATGGACGGTAAAATCGTCATGTCTGGTGGCAAAGAGCTCGCACAGCGACTCGAAGCAGAAGGTTACGACTGGGTGAAGCAAGAACTCGGAATGACAGTAGACACAGAAGCGTAAGGAGGCTGTACGATGACCGTACAATTTGAATTGGATGCACAAGCGTTGTCGGCACGTGCAGAAGCGCTCGGCGGACCAGCATGGATGGTCAACCGTCGTAAAGAGGCAGCAGAACTTGCGCCGACACTTGCTTTGCCAAAAGTTGAAAAGATTAAGATTGATAAATGGGACTTCGCAGCGGGTGATGTCAATCTTGAACCAAAAGATGGTTTGACGGCTGACATTGAATCACTTCTCGGAGACCACCGGACAAACGTGCTCGTTGAACGCAACGGTCATGTCGTCTATAACGAATTGTCGATGCCAGAAGGCGTCTTGTTCATGGGAATCAAAGAAGCGATGGAGCAACATCCTGAGCTCGTTGAGAAATACTTCATGACGGAAGGCGTACGCGTCGATGAAGAGCGTCTTTCGGCGTTGAATGCTGCCCTCACAAACGGTGGTGCGTTCATCTATGTACCGAAAAACACGCAATTGAAAGATCCGCTTCAAGCAATCTTCACGATGGAACAGGCGAACGGCGCCCTCTATCACCACACGATCCTCGTCGCAGACGAAGGTAGTGAAGTGACATACATCGAAAACTTCCTTTCTGGCACGAACGAACCGCACACGGTCAACGTCGTGACGGAAGTATTCGCTGGAGAAAACGCGAAAGTCGTCTTCGGTGGTGTCGATCAGCTCGCTGAATCAGCACTCACGTTCATGAACCGTCGCGGTGTCGTCTATGCGAACGGTCGCCTTGATTGGGCGCTCGGTCACATGAACGACGGGAACTCGGTCGTTGAGACGAAGACCCACCTCGTCGGAGACAACACGTATTCGGATACAAAAGCTGTGACAATCGGTCGCGGTGCACAAAAACAAAACTTCAACATTCGTACCGACCACTTCGGAAAAGCATCTGAAGGGTTCATCTTGATTCACGGTGTCCAAAAAGACGCAGCTACTGCGATCTTCAGCGGGACATCGATGATTCACCACGGTGCGTCAAAATCGAACGGTGTTCAGACAGAGCGCGTCTTGATGCTCTCTGAAAAAGCACGTGGGGACGCCAATCCGATTCTTCTTATCGATGAAGATGACGTTATGGCAGGTCACGCGGCATCGGTCGGTCGTGTCGATGATGTTCAATTGTACTACTTGATGAGCCGTGGTTTGTCTCGCCAAGAGGCAGAGCGTTTAATCATCCACGGATTCTTGACGCCTGTCGTCGAAGAACTCGCAATCGATTCGGTCAAAGACCGTCTCCGCGAAGTCATCGAAGGGAAAGTACGTTAAGATGTTGAACGCCTCGATTCGTGAACAATTTCCGATTTTAGATCAGGAAATCAATGGACACCCGCTCGTTTATCTTGATAGCGCAGCGAGCTCACAAAAGCCGCTCGCTGTCATCGAGGCGATCGAGGACTATTATCGTCGCAACCATTCGAACGTGCATCGTGGCGTCCATACGCTCGGGACGCAAGCGACGGATGCGTATGAGGGAGCACGCGAACGCGTCCGCTCTTTCATCCATGCGGCGGTTCCTGAAGAAATCATTTTCACACGTGGAACGACGACGGCCATCAACTTGGTCGCGTCGAGCTACGGAGATGCGAATGTCGGTGAAGGCGACGAAATCGTCCTCACTCCGATGGAACACCATGCGAACTTAATCCCATGGCAACAACTCGCCAAGCGAAAAGGCGCGACGCTTCGATACGTCGAGCTCACGCCGGACGGACGTGTCACACTCGATGCGGTTCAAGCGGTGTTATCGGACCGTACGAAAATCGTCGCGATGAGTCACGTCTCAAACGTGCTCGGTACGATTAACCCGATTGCCGAAGTCGCTCGACTCGCGCATGAGTTGGGTGCCGTCATGGTCGTCGATGCCGCACAAAGTGCACCGCATCGAAAATTGGACGTCCAAGCGCTCGACTGTGACTTCCTTGCCTTTTCTGGACATAAGATGCTCGGACCGACTGGAATCGGTGTCTTATACGGGAAGAAACAACTCCTCAAAAACATGGAGCCGATCGAGTTCGGTGGCGAGATGATTGATTATGTCGATTTGTATGAATCGACGTGGAAAGACATCCCGTATCGTTTCGAAGCGGGTACACCGATTATCGCTGGAGCAGTCGGTCTTGCGGCAGCCATCGATTTCTTAGAAGAAATCGGTCTGGAGAACGTTGAAGCACACGAACGTGAACTCGCGTCTTACGCGATCGAGCAGATGAAAACGATTGAAGGGATCGAGATTTACGGTCCTGAAGATCGCGTCGGTCTCGTCACGTTCAACTTGAAGGACGTGCACGCGCACGACCTTGCGACCGTTCTCGATATGCAAGGCATCGCGGTTCGTGCCGGTCACCACTGTGCACAACCACTCATGCGTCTTTTGAAGCAATCATCGACGGCACGGGCGAGCTTCTATTTGTACAACACAAAAGAAGAGGTCGACCGTTTCATCGAGGGATTACGTCAAACGAAGGAGTATTTCAATTATGAGTTTTAATAATCTTGACATGTTGTACCGCCAGGTCATCATGGATCACTATAAAAACCCAAGAAACCGTGGCGTCATCGAAGATGGCGTGACGGTGGACTTGAACAACCCGACGTGTGGGGACTCACTTCGTCTTCAACTACAAGTCGAAGACGACATCGTCAAAGATGCGAAGTTTGAAGGGGAAGGCTGCTCAATCAGTCTCGCCTCGGCATCGATGATGACCCAAATCGTTAAAGGGAAAACAGTGGAAGAGGCGCTTCAACTCGCTAACATCTTCTCTGAAATGGTTCAAGGCAAAGAGTACGACACGGATACGTTTGACCTCGGTGATATCGAGGCGCTCTCAGGCGTATCGAAATTCCCGGCTCGAATCAAGTGTGCCACGCTCGCGTGGAAGGCGCTTGAAAAAGGAGTAGACGAGGACGCGTAAGGAGAAGGAGGAGACCGATATGGCAAAGAACATGCCGGAAATTGGCGATTATAAATACGGCTTCCATGATCGGGACGTTTCGATTTTCCGTTCAGGCCGCGGCTTGACGACAGAAATCGTAGAGACGATCTCGCGCATGAAAGAAGAGCCACAATGGATGCTCGACTTCCGTTTGAAGTCGTTGGATCACTTTAACAAGATGGCGATGCCGACATGGGGCGGAGACCTCTCGGCACTTGATTTCGATGAAATCACTTACTATGTCAAACCATCTGAGAAGACAGAACGCTCATGGGACGAGGTACCAGAAGAAATCAAACGTACGTTTGACAAGCTCGGTATCCCAGAAGCAGAGCAAAAATACTTGGCAGGTGTCTCGGCTCAGTATGAGTCTGAGGTTGTCTACCACAGCATGCAAGAAGACTTCGAAGAAAAAGGTGTCATCTTCAAAGATACAGACACTGCACTTAAAGAAGACGAAGAAATCTTCAAAGAGTACTTCGGGAAGTTGATTCCGCCGACGGACAACAAGTTCGCAGCCCTCAACTCAGCAGTTTGGTCGGGTGGCTCGTTCATCTACGTACCAAAAGGCGTAAAACTCGAGCAACCGCTTCAAGCCTACTTCCGCATCAACTCGGAAAACATGGGTCAGTTCGAGCGTACGCTCATCATCGTCGACGAAGGCGCATCGGTTCATTACGTTGAAGGATGTACAGCACCGGTTTACACAACGAACTCGCTTCACTCAGCGGTCGTTGAGATTTTCGTCAACAAAGATGCATACTGCCGTTACACGACAATCCAAAACTGGGCGAACAACGTCTACAACTTGGTAACGAAACGTGCAGTCTGTGAAGCGGGTGGATCGATGGAGTGGATCGATGGAAACATCGGATCGAAACTCACGATGAAATACCCGGCTGTCATCTTGAAAGGGGAAGGCGCACGTGGGATGACACTCTCTATCGCCCTCGCTGGTAAAGGACAGCACCAAGACGCTGGAGCGAAAATGATTCACCTCGCACCGAACACGTCGTCGTCAATCGTCTCGAAATCGATTTCGAAACAAGGCGGAAAAGTATCATACCGCGGAATTGTCCACTTCGGCCGTAAGGCGAAGGGCGCACGCTCGAACATCGAGTGTGACACGCTCATCATGGACAACGAGTCGACGTCAGATACAATCCCGTACAACGAAATCTTGAACGACCAAGTGTCGCTCGAGCACGAAGCGAAAGTCTCAAAAGTGTCAGAAGAGCAACTCTTCTACCTCATGAGCCGTGGAATCTCGGAAGAAGAAGCAACAGAAATGATCGTAATGGGCTTCATCGAGCCATTCACAAAAGAATTGCCAATGGAATATGCGGTCGAGATGAACCGTCTCATCAAGTTTGAGATGGAAGGTTCGATTGGGTAATGGCTTAACATCAGTGTTTTTAGGGTTATTTTGAGGCTCGGGTTCACCCCAGCCCTCAATTAGCCCTCAATTTCCATGGGATGAAACTGTTTTTTATAAAAATTTATTTTTAGTCTTTGAGTTTTTTAAAAATTCAAGTTCAGTTGTTGGTTGACGTTCGAGACGATTTACGATACCATTAAATTATCGATCAAGCTCAGCTCCTTACGAGGACTGAGCTATTTTTATGGAGTGATGGAAATGGGGAAATACTATGAAGCCTTTTAAAACATTTCGTCAACAACTCAAAATTCTTCGAGACCGTGGGCTTTTGATTCCGGATGGTTCAAAAGCAATGAGGGTGTTAGAAAGAGAAGGCTATTATGCTTTGATAAACGGATATAAGGATTTGTTTCTTGAATTAGATTCAAACGATAAACCGTTAATACCTGATCAATACAAAGTGGGATCGACGTTTGATGAAATATGTCAGCTGTACTCTTTTGATAGAAGTGTAAGAAACTTAATTCTAGAGTATATCTTGATTTTCGAAAGTAGTATTAAAGCAAAAGTTTCCTATCGTTTTTCCGAAAAGTACAAAGAGCCTCATGCTTATTTAGTTATGAAAAACTATAGCAGAGACCCCGCCCATCTTAAAGATGTTCTTTCGTTAATCTCTACAATATCTAGCACTATCTCTAAAAAAGGAAACTCTAAAAATAATCCTGTTAAGCATTATCTCGACAATCATGATGGAGTTCCTTTGTGGGTATTGGTTAATTATCTAACTATCGGTAACATGAATTACTTTTATAAGTGTCTAACAAACTCACTTCAAAACACAATAGCGCAAGACTTTGCGATAAACTACAATCGAGATTATCAATCAACAGAACACATAACTCCAGAAATGATAATGAATGTGTTGAAAATTTCTAACTTTTTCCGTAATGTTTGTGCTCATGAAGAACGATTATATAGTTATAAGGTTCAAAACCCTCCGAAGAATAGGCAATTCAGTTCTGTACTCAATATTCCTGCAGAGCATCTGAGGGATGGGAAACTATTTACCTTAGTGTCATTTCTAAAAATTGTTCTCCCTAAAAACGAACACAAACAGTTGGTAATAGAGTTAAACAAGTTGATTAACGATTATCAAGGAAAATTTGTCTCTGTCAGCTTTAATGATATCCTTGAGAATATGGGTTTTCCGAGGAATTGGAGAACATATTTTCAGTAAGGTAATTTATAAAAAGTCAGAGCCCATCAAAAATGTTCGAGTTTCATAGAAATCACACGTAAAATAGCCGACAGACCTATGAGGTCAATCGGCTATTTTTTTATACATTTTAGAACTTTTTAAGCGCTCTTCATAAAGATCCATCGCATCGTGTTCAATTTTCTTCGAGACGTGGAGATAGATGTTCATCGTGATCTTCGTGTCGGCATGGCCAAGACGATCCGCCACGTATTTTACATCGGCACCCGCCTCCAGTAAGTGGACCGCATGGGTGTGACGGAGGACGTGTGGGCTGATATGCTGTACACCACTCTTCTTACAGGCATCCCGCAGGTAGTCCCTCACAATGCTCGTGCGGAGCCACGTCCCATTCGGGCTATGGAACACGAGTGGGAGTTCAGGCTTCTTGTAATTCGGATAGGCGAGATACACTTCCTTTTGACTGGTCCGGTGCCGTCGCATGAGCTCGTTCGTTTGGGCATCGATCCGCAGCGTTCGGTTCGCCTTCTTCGTCTTCGGTTTCGTCACCTTGAGCTCCAGTTTCGAACCGAATGAGAGGGTCTTGTTCACACGAACGGTGCCGGCATCCAGGTCGATGTCCTCCCATTCGAGAGCCAGCGCCTCTCCGACGCGTAGGCCGGTCCGTGCGATCAATGTGAAGAGGGCAAGATATTGGATGGAGCGCTTGTACTTCCCGTGTGGCGTTTGTTCCAGATAGCCGAGCAGGCGGTTGAGCTCGTCCATCTCTAGAAATTCAAGTATGCCGTCGTCCTCATCGGGCGTATCGTCCCGTTTCGATATCTGGATCCGATGTGCCGGGTTCTTTTCAATGAGGTTCATATCCAAAAGAGCATGATCGAGGATGCTCGAGAACGTCGAATGGAAAGAACGGACGGTACCGAGGCTATAGACCTCGACCTTCTCGTTGATCCACTTTTGATACATGACCCGGTTAATGTCGATTAGCCGGCATTGCCCGAACTGAGGGATGAGGTGGTTCCTGACGGTCCGGCTGATGCGGTCGTAGGTCGACTCTTTGACGTGTGGTCGTTTGAACGTCTCTAGCCATTCCAGGGCGAACGTGTCGAAGCGTACGTTCTGATCCATCACGAACGTGTTGTTCAGCAGTTTCGCCTCTTCCTTGGCCGCGGCCATCTGCGCCTCGCGCTTCGAGCCGAAGTTGCTGCGGGATCGCTCCCGCCGTCGTCCGACCTCATCATAAAAATAGATGCGGTATTGCCATTTTCCGTTCCGTTTTCGAAAAATTGCCATGCCATTCACTCCTTTTGATATACGTATAATCCGAATGAAATATTCCGAAAGAATAATGATAATAAACTTGTGTGTTTTTCAAACACACAATGCTGGAAGTTTTGAGTGTGGGAAACAAGGGAATTTATCAAAACAAAGAATTACGGTGAATCGTTCAAATTTTTTATAAACAATTTGAACTTTTTTGTGTATAAATTGATAAAATGTTATTATGGAACAATGTATCTGTTGTAGGGGGGATTATCATGTACAACATTCAATCTATCATTGATTATTTCTTAAGCAAAGAAGAAATGACACCAAAAAAACTACAAAAATTACTTTACTATGCGTACTCATGGCATCTAGTGTTCGAAAATGAATCGTCTGATGAACTATCGGAGCGCCTTTTCTCTGAGCGGTTTCAAGCTTGGGTACACGGTCCGGTAGTACCTGCAATTTATCATCAGTATAAAGAATACGGTGGCTCACCAATACCGCGAGTCGAAGATTTTAACCTTGAGAGTGCAAACTTCACGGATGAAACCAAAGATGTATTAAATCAAGTTTGGGAAATCTACGGAGGGTACAACGGTAATGAACTTGAGTCCATCTCGCATCAAGAAAAACCATGGCTTGAGGCTAGAGGTGGTTGTTCTCCGATCGAATTATGCCAAACTGAAATCAATGATGAAACCATTTTTGAGACCTACGGTTCAAGATTGTAAGAGGCTTTCTGAATGGGGAAACGTCAAAAAAATAAACTGGTCAACAATACTACGCCTGTCAATGCTCAAAAGGTAAAATCCACGTTTGTTCCAGAGGGTGACAGTTCGCCTAAATTTTATTTTGCGAATTCGGAGTGGTTAAGTGGTGCCAAGGTTAAAGGTGGGGTCACTACGTATCTAAAAGACTCCTCTCAATATGGCGAAAAGGTCTCAGTGGTTTTTACCGCATTGATTCCAACGCTTTTGAAGGAGTGGCGATCTATCTATGTTGAACGTACAGGAAGGTATAAACATTGTCATAAGTTAGATGGCATCGCCTTGACTCGAGCCACAGAACTGATCCAAGAGATTTATGGTAAGAAGGCTCCTATTGATAAAACTTCAGAATTTTATAATAACATTTGGCAATTTGGCTTCACTCATGGGATTAGAATTGTATGTGGTGTTAGTACGTCGAACGTAATATTTCCGTTCTTTGCTGACTATCATCACCTTGTATCTCCTGATGAAAAATACAATGCTGAGGATTATGATAGCTATCGTTTTTGTCCAAGGCGACAAACCGAAGTTTCAGATGAATTTATTGAAGAGTCTGCGATAACTTCGATTCATTCGATTCCAGATGATGAACTGCTTTCTCTTTATGATAGTGTATGTGAACCATGTAAAGAAAAAGTAGGCCCATTGATTTTTAGAGAATAGCCGGGGAATCCAGAATGAAAAACGCTTCTAACCACCTACTGGTTCAGTTAGAAGCGTTTTTATTATACGGTTAATGGCTCTTGTTCAGATAAAATTTGTTGTGTGCGATTGTACTCTTCAGCTTGAGCCAACTTAGTAATCTCTAGCGTCTGATCAAACTCTTGCTTGATGACGTCGGCGACCTCATCTATGTTCACCTTGAAGAACTCCTTACGGAAGTTGACCTGGTTCACACGACGGTCGGCGAAACGTTTGTGTAGCTTGTTCTCGAGATTCGGTGCATCCTCTGAGAAAATCATGGCATGTATGTCGAACGTGAACGGAACCGACGCGCTACCGAGCTCGCGAATCCGGTCGAGTGGTTCAAGACGACGCGTCATCCCGATTTTATAGACATGTTCCCCGAATGAACCGATGTTCGAGATGACATAGACATAACCGGCACGTGTGTTACGCTCACGGTTCTCGATGTCACCTTTGATTTCCTCGACTTCTTGAAGTTTCGCCTCGAGCTCCGCAATTTTTGCCTCGAGTGCCGTGCGTTCCGATTCGCTTGCGTTCTTGATTTTGGAGCGTGCAGCAAGTAGAGCTGCCTTGAAATGAGTCTCTTCTTTTTCGACTTTCTTGCGGGCTTCCTCAATCTCCTTCAAAACACGTGCCTCTTCACGCATCTGCTCTTTAATGGCCTGCTGTTCTTCTTTTTCTTCCTGTTTCTTTACGCGATACATATACATGAACTTCAACTCTTCAAGCTTCAACTTTAGATAAGCATCGGTCATAAAGACAGATTGCATGTCAGTGAGTGAATTCAATTGTTTGAAGCTCTTTACGATTTTATCAATCGATCGATCGTGATTCGTGTGCTTTACATTTCCGATGATGACATCACATTCATTGTTGAAAGCACGTAGAATCAACTTGATTGTGTCATTGACGAATTCTTTGCCTTTCTTTTTGTCACCATCGACTGTGTAAGAACCAGGGTGGGTTGTTGCGCTCTTGTCTTTGATCATCGCTTTCTGCTTCATACGCACACTTTCGAGTTTCGATTTCAACATATCGGATGAATCTTCGTCCTTCAAATAGCGAGGAGGGGAGTATAGACCATGCTCGATTGCTGACAACCGTCCTTCGTATTCATTGATACTCAATCCCAGCTGGTCGCGTGTACGCTTGAGAGTCTCGACTTCTTTTTCAAGCGAAGAGCGTTCCTTCTCGATGCCTTTCTTGAACTTGTCCAGTTCGGCACGCAACTGTTCTTGTTTGGCCTCGTTGTGTTTCTCGATGTTTTCGATTTCCTTTTTGAGGTCGATATATCGAACCTCTTCCTTCGTCAACTCGATCCGTTCGATTTCTTTCGTCAAGCGCTCGACTTCTTCCCGATTCTGTCGCGCGTTCATGATATCCTGCCACCAACCCATATCATTCATCTCCTTTGAAAAATACGTATGTGTTATTACATAGAAAAGGAACGAGGAATGAAGTTCAGCCTCGTTCGGTCGACAAACTTATAAAATCACTATTAAATTGTAACATGTAAGAATATGGAACCCCTTGTTTGCAAATGAGAATCGTTCGACAAAACAATGCCAATTCTGGGACTTTGTCGAACATCTCAACTTGTCCCGATAGGAAAAATGGTTGAAAATATTTTGTGTTAGGTTCATACTGAGAACAAGAAAACAGAACAAATGTTCTTATAATTCATCGAACATGTTTACTTTTAAATAAAAAAGTAAAAAATGATTGACTATAGTGTAAAAAATGATTGACTGTGCAATACTTTTGCTTTATTATTTTACGTCAAAAATTTATTGACGGATATTTTTGGTAATGGTATCTTTAGCTTGTGAAATAAAAACATGAACTGGCGTTCGTAAACGGAGGGGTTTCTTTGAAGGAAATTAAAATGCCAGACAAAATCGCTGTAGTGTCCGGAAAAGCTATTAAAGAAGTATCTGGTTGGTTTTGGGATGATCAACATCAAGTAATGTTCATTTACACCAAAGAGGAACCCGTTAATATCAATACAAAGAAAGAGCCTTCCATGTCGATGTGAGGCTCTTTTTTTAACGCTCCTTATTTTCTTTTAGTTCTTTTTCTAATTCGTTTAATCGGTATTGATCACGAGCAAATTTTAATAACGCTTCAAATCGTTCTTGAGATAACTCTTCCAGTTTGTCAGGAGCGAACATGTCGCCTCCAATGAGGTGATATTTTTTTATTTCATCGATATATTCCGAATGGGTGATATATGGATCTTCTACTCGCCCCATATAATAATCAGCAGTTCCACCTAGCAATTCTAATATCGACGAAAACATCTCTGAATCTACGGGCTTTTTATTATTTTCAATACGTGACAACGTGCTTTTATTCGTTCCGAGTAGTTCGGCACACTTGTCTAAACTCAAATCTTTTTTCAACCGCATTGATTTCAAGCGGTCTCCTCGAAACCCCTTATACATATCCATTACCAGCTCCATAATTAGTATTCTCCCTTCAATCATATACTTTTTTCCGAAACGGAAAAACAGTTTCTCTAAAAATGAAAATAGGTGTTGACTTTTTCTGTTATAGAAAATAATATAAAGGTACAAATGTTGCTAAAACAGCAACAAGGAGGTGCTTGATATGTTACGGTGTACTGAACCTTCAGTAGATTTATCGAAGGTCAAACAAAAGCGTCGAGAGAAAAGAATAACGCTGGAAACGGCAGCTAAACATTTGGGATTTCAGACGGCTTCTCCTCTTTCTAAAAGGGAGAATGGATTGTATCAGTTCCGTGGAGATGAGCTATTTAAATTAGCGGCGCTTTACGGATGTGACGTCACGGAATTCTTGTGAATACGAGTTGCTAAAATAGAAAATCTCAACTATATAATACCCGTTTTTTCAACAACTCATACAGGAGGCGACATAGTGAATCAATTAACTAAAACCTTTGAAGGTCAAAATGTTCGTATCGTCGGCAATGAGCAAAATCCTTTATTCGTTCTATCCGATGTATGCAGAGTTTTAGAAATTGGAAACTCACGAGATGTGAAACGACGCCTTGAAGAGGATGTCGTTAGTATCGACACCCTTCAGACAACCGGTGGTCCACAACAAGTCACGGTCATCAACGAGGACGGACTGTACGACGTCATCCTCGATAGTCGCAAACCGCAGGCGAAGCGATTCCGTAAATGGGTCACCTCGGAGGTCCTGCCATCGATTCGCAAGACCGGAGGCTATTCAATCCCGAACGAAGGGTTGAGCCCGCAATTGCAGCTACTCATCAACATGGAGCTCGAACAGAAGAAGATGCAACAGGAAGTGGCTGCGGTCAAAGAGGACGTCGACAACATGCGAGACATCTTGTCACTCGATGTGAAGGACTGGCGCAACGGTATCAACAAGTTGCTCAACGGGATCGCGCATCAACTAGGTGGCCAAGCGTACTACCAGGAGGTACGGAACGAAAGCTACAACCTCCTTCAATACAAAGCAGGTTGTGACTTGAACATCCGTCTGAACAACCGGAAATCGAAGGCGGCACTTCGTGGCATGTCCAAGACCGCTATCAATAAGATGTCGAAACTGGACGTCATCGCAGAAGACAAGAAGCTCATCAGCGTATATGTGACTGTCATCAAGGAGATGGCGGTGAAATACAAACTCGACATTAGCCGTTACGACTTACCGGATGTTTGAATGGTCCGCGATTAGAAAGGAGGGTCGACATGCTACAGATCCATATCGACGAGAACGAGATTCTCGACATCGCCAAGGCGCAGATCCGACAGCACATCGAACAGACGCACGCCGACGTGTTCCTCTGGGACATGGAGGAGCTGTGCCGACAAACGAACCTCAGCAAGTCCTTCATCTTGAAATCGTTTTTCTATGAGGATGACTTCCCGAAATACCGGGCCGGTACCAAATGGCTCATGGTGGGAGAGGAGGTGAGGGCGTTTTTGAAGGACTGGCTCAGACGCCAGGACAAGAATCTGAACAAATAAAAAACCGCGTCGCCCAAACGGACAACACGGCTACACATAAACCTGAACAGTTCAAGTGTAGCATGGGCGGAGCGAGTTGAAAAGGAAAAGGAAACATGCATCTGCAACAAAAACTGGATACCGTCCGTTACGGGCTTCTGTTGACGGCGCTCGGGTCGGGGGTCTGGCTACTGCTCACGATGAACGCACGCTTCGAATATTGGGTCATCCCTGCCGTCGCGTTCGTCATGAGTGCCGTGTTCTACGGGGCGCTACACATGATCGATGAGGATATCGAGGAAGGGGCGAGCGAGTGATGGAGAGACAGGAACCGCACTTGGACCCGACGCTATACGAACCGATTGACGGACGAGAGGTGCTGAGACGTATCGCTGACGGGTTGGAATTTTTCAGTGCACGTGGGACACGTTATTTCTTCGATGAGAATGGAATCTTCTCGGAACAGAAGGTCGGAAAGCCGTACGCAGACTTTGGACAACTTCCAGTCTCTGTCGTACTCGGTGGCACATGGTATATCAGACGGGCATTCAATGTTCGTGAACAACTGGTGAGACGCCCGAACGAATGGGTCGGGAAATTCAAACGGCATGGCGGCTGGTATGTGGTGAGGTTCGACACTGAATCGATGCGGGTCGTGAGGGCTCGTCTATCTTCTGACACGGCAGTCGGCATCGGAACCTATCTGAAACGTTATGGCGATGTGCGTGCCGAGGATCTAAATGATTGCATCCCGTTGAACTACGTCAGTCCTTCGAGGGAGGTGAACACCAAATGAGCACACCGACCGAACGACTCGACGACCTCTACAAGGATGTGAACCGTCTCGTCGAACTAGCGGCAGACCTGGACGACATCCAGCAGGAACTGAAGACCATGTCACGAGAGCATGGGAAGCGAAGTGGCTATTACTCACTCACCTTCGCACAAAAGCAGGTGGACAAGTTGGTCAATGGCATCCAACGCGAAATCAATGAGATGGAGGGTGGAACGAATGAACTCGCTCAACCTACGACATAAGCACCAGAACATGCCCCGGATGAGCCGGCATCGCCTGCGGATCCACAACAACAAGCTCGTCGAACAGCTCCACGCCTCAGGCATGGATGGTAGCCACACCATGCGCCGTGATGACGGCATCGTCTGGATCTATCTGAAAAGGTCGGATGGGAACGTAAAACGGGTGAAAGAACGCATCCGTGAATATGAGCTCGAAAACAGTGTCGAATATGAGCTGTTGGTGAACCCGAAAGGCTTCAACCCGACCCACAACTGGGTCTGGGTCGTGCCGAAGCACGAGACCTTCTCCCGAGAAGGGGACGAACAATACGAGGCGGACACCGCTGGAAAGAAAGTAGGGAGTCAATGATCAACCGAGTCGTATTAGTGGGTAGACTGACACGCGACCCTGAGATGCGATATACGCAGTCAGGAATCGCTGTGACCCGTTTCACGCTCGCCTGTGACCGACCATTCAGCGGACAGGACGGAAAACGGGATGCGGACTTCATCGATTGCGTCGTCTGGCGCAAGCAAGCTGAGAATGTCGCAAACAATTTGAAAAAGGGCAGCATGACTGGTGTAGATGGACGCTTACAGATCAGCAGTTATGAAGCGCAAGACGGTTCGAAACGATATCGAGCAGAAGTGCTCGCAGAAAGTGTCCGATTCCTCGAGCCTAAATCTAGCGGCAATACCTCTGCAGAGAAGCAATCAACGGCAACCCAAGAACCGATGCACGAGACAGATCCGTTTAACGCGGGGAGCAAAATCGATTTGACGGACGATTTGCCTTTTTGATGTGATGTAACGCTATGAAGAACGGAGTGGAATCTAATGAGCGTATATAGACCCGTACAAACTGAGTTTTGGACAGATCCAAAAGTAGTCGAGGAATTTACACCAGAAGACAAACTGTTTTATTTATACCTTCTGACTAATCCGAGCACAACGCAGATTGGAATTTATCAGATTACGAAGAAAACGATGGCCTTTGAACTCGGTTATTCCATCGAGAGTATTAACGTGTTGATGGAACGTTTCATCAAGCAACACAAACTCATTGAATATAATGCAGAAACGCGAGAGATAGTCATCCTCAACTGGGGCAAGTACAACTTCAAGAGAGCAGGAAAACCGATTGCTGATTTAGTGACGAAAGAGCTTCGCAACGTCAAGTACCGACCATTCATTCAACTCGTTGCTCCACACGTTCCCGTCGAATCGATACGGAAAATTTACGAATCGTGGTACGAATCGTCAACGAATCGTACCACGATTCGGGGGCAAACAAAAGAAGAAACAAAAGAAGAAACAGAAACAAAAACAGAAGAAGAAACAGAAGATGCAAAGGACGAATCGTCATCACCCCTGAATGAATTGTCCAATCTGATTTCTTTCTTCCAAACCGAAGGATTCGGTAATGCGACAACATTCATCATCGATGAAATGCGATACGAACTTGAAGATTCCTCTTACGAAGTCGTTCGTTACGCCTTAGAACAAAGCGTTGCGAACGGAGCTCGAAACTGGAACTACGCTAAAAAGATCATAAAAGACAAACGTGAGAAGAACTTGCTCACTCGAGAAGCAATCGAGGCATTTGAAGCGAAACGGACTCAACCGAAGCGAGGTTATGGCTCTCAAGAGTCTGCTATGAAACAAGCACCTGCTTGGGTCGAAGAAGAGGCGAAGAAACAACACGAGCACGATAGACGTAAGCGAGAAGAATTAAATAAGGATGTTCCGAAAGAGAATGAGCTGATTGAGTTGCTGCAGTCGCTGAAACAAGGATAGGAGGTTTATATGACACTCGAATGTATCGAAGGGGACACGCGCTATCTACTGTTTCCGCATCGAGCGGAATTGCATGTCCAGAGAGACGGTCGAATGAAACAGGTCAAAACATTGGAACTCGAGCACGTCATGGTTCTTCTGATTACGAAAAAGTGGGTCGCGTTATGAATCGACGCAAAAAGAAGCCACAAACCTTCGTTCGGTTTCGAGGTACACGTTGGATGTACCTCGTCCGGACGGAAGGATCTACACGTGCCACGCTATATGATGCGTTTAGTCAATGCGAGCTGCAACTGTTGCTGAAAGAAGGTTGGGAGGTACACCCGTGGACAGAAAAATGAAACGAGTAATTCTGAATCTACACGCGAATGGGCACTCGGCGAGCGACATCGCCAAGAAGATCGATGCAGACAATCGCAAGGAACGTAAGGACTACATTCTCACCACAATGACGATTGAGGACGTACTTAGGGAGATGGGCGCGGCAGACCCGACGCGTCGTATCCCTCAGAAACCGATGGTCCAGTCCGACATGCCCAAACGGTTCATCAACATTGAAGAGAGCAAGCGGCAGCGGCAAAAGCACAGTATCAGGACTCACAATCCTACCGAAACGCAACGTGAATTTCATCAGATTGCCTGTGGGTTTGCGAAAAACGGACAGAAACTACTTAAAAGCCGAAATCGTCACGAGTTAGAACGAATCATCGTTGAACATCTCGAACGCGGCTTTGAACAGATCGGCAACATAAGCTCGGACTTCGACTACGGCGGCGATATCTTTATCGCAATCGTAAGAAAGGGGATTTGAAGTGAACGACACGACGTTGAAACCAAGGCAGAAACAATGCGAGAAACTCCTACGCTCCTACTACACATTACCGCTCACCATCGAGCGTATGAAGACGAGCGCGGAGGTCGCAACGACCGCATCATATGCTGTGAGGGAAGGGCAGAGTCATGCCGCTCCTTCCTCTCCGGTCGAAGAGGTGACGATGAAGCGGAATGAAATCCGTTTGAAAGAAACAGAGCTTAAACTCTTGGAGCGACTGAGAACCACCATACACGATGATCTAGTCGATATTTGGGAGATGCGATACAACCCGAGGTATCAGTACAACAATCAGCAGACCATCCTGCAACTCAACATGGAGCGGAAGACATATTACCGTCTCGTCGCTCAACTATTAGGACATGTCGCAGACGTCTTCGGACTCTGGGAAGATGTTTCACATGAATGAGAATCAGAAAACGCTGAAAGGAGACGAACCATGACGAGCGAAGTAACCTCACCGAAAGAAGCCATTCGAATCGACATTGTGCAGAAGCAATACAAGAACGGGATGCAGTTGGACGAGTTGGCCAGACTCTACGAAGTCGACAAATCAGTCTTGCGTCCAGTCGTGGACGGAATCGTACAAAAATCGCGAAAGGTCGAGGACCGGAGAGTCGGAGTAGGGAAAAAGGGGCAACTGAAACACCTGAAAAAGTTAGAGGGCTATTCGAGAGAACAGCTTCGGGAAATCGTCGAGACGCACCACATGTTGACACCGATCGCCGCTCAGTTGGGAGTATCGAAAGACGCTGCAAAAATCGTACTTAAAAAGCATAGACTTGACCATTTGATCCTCACACGGCGTGAACTGAGAGACAAACGTTACCGACACGTCATCATGTTAGACAAACAGGGATTGAACTGTCAGCAGATCATGCAGCGGCTGGGCATGGCGCACGACACGTACATGAAAGCATTGCAATGGGGCAAGAGAGAACAGGGTGAAGCCTGATGGCCGGAGGTAAGATCTGGACGAACGATGAGAAGCAGTTTCTAATTGACTGCTATTCGAATAACATGGAAGCCGATGCGATTGCAGCACGTTTGAACCGCTCACGACAGAGTGTATGGAAGCAAGCGCATCGGATGGGGATCGCATCGAAGAACGGACCACAACCCTTTACATTCACAGACTCACAAAAGGCGAAGATTGAGCATGACTATTTCGTGGCATTGAAGTCCGCGAATGAGATTGGTCGAGAGCACGACGTATCACCAAAGGTCATCCGAAACCACATCTGTACAGTCGGTAAAACACGAGACCTTCAAAAGGCGAATCAATTGCTGAACAAGGAGCGGGAGCGCGTCATCTCATTCTCTGAACTCTACGACCTTTATTTCGACAAATGTTATTCACTCCGAGCGCTACAACGCCATTTTGGCTGCGGATACTCAACTTTGATGAAGAACTTCGAAAGACACGGAATTGCACGTATCGCGCTGAATGAACGGAAACAAATGCATGAGGAGTTCAAAGACACTGGGAAACAATATAACCGCCTTGCAGATTGGAGCGAGAGACTATGAAAACTCACCTATCAGATGTCATCAAGCCTGAGGAACAACCGGAACTCATCGGATTGGTCGAAACGAAACAAGAACGTGATGAACGGATCCTACAAAAAGTGTTAAATCGTGACAAGTTGGTTTGGGGAGAATATCTGACGGAACGAAGAGGCGATATCCAGGATGTCACGCACCACACGAAGACAGTGCATGAAGATGGAAAGGTCATCGAGCGGACGATCATTAGTTTCACGCTTGATGTAGAGGTGGGGCAATGACGACACTCACACTCATCGTAGGAGGCTGGGCACTGTACGGACTAGGTTTGTGGGTAGGAAAACGCATATCAACCCGGCGACTCCAAAGCGAAGTGAAGAACAAGGATTTCTTAATAGACTACATCGGCAATGCATTGGACGCTGTGAACGACAGTCGTGACAAGGCGTGGGCGCGGGTTCACGAGAAGGACGACGAAATCGAATCATTAAGATCCGAGAATCAACGACTCATGGCTTGCATCGTCGAGATTGAGAAGGAAATGGAGGTAAGCGATTGATGGCAGCACGTAAAGCAAACCTAGGTAAGTATTTGGAGCGGCTAGTGATTCAGTCGAATCGCGTGTACCTCTTGAGACAAGAAGCGGTCATTCACCAAGCGCATCCCGAAGTGAAGACCATTAAAGGACTCAAGCCATTTTACAACAGTAAGGCAGGTTTAGACTTTTATGGCGTCTATGACGGCAAGTACATCACGTTCGACACCAAAGAAACTGGATCTAAGACGAGTTTTCCGCTCGAGAATATCAAAGACCATCAGTATGGCACGCTGATCAACACCGAGAAGCAAAACGGGATTGCCTTCTTCTTGGTCCGATTCAATTATTTCGGGGAGACGTACTTTTTAAACGCTGAACAAGCTCGGCGTTGGTGGGAACAACAGAACGAAAAAAACGGACGGAAGAGCATTCCATACAAGTGGTTCCTGGAAAACTGCAAGGTGGTCAAAAGGCAGAGTGCAGTCGCGCTCGATTGGTTGAGTATCGTGCGAGAGGAGTTAGGCAAACGTGATTGAATGGACGGACACAGGCATGACGCTATTCCTCATTGCGATATTCTTTGCGATGGCGATCAGTGCACTACGACAAAATGAATAGGAGTGGATGAGATGGAGTGTATGGGATGCGGAGAATTTATTGACGAAGAAAACGAACAGATTGCTCATGATTACATGGGAAACGAATGGCACGAAAAATGTTTGCAGGAAGAAACCGACAGACCAATAAAATTATGAATTGAGCGGAACAAACCAATAAAAGGAGGCGGCGACATGGACGACTTGATGCAAGGTTCGTGGCATGTCGCCTGTTGGTGGCAGCGAGGAGACAGCGAGATTATGGTCTTCTTCCTGCACCACGGGCACATGTTCTACTTTCGAGCCGATGACCATACGACGATGCACAAAGAAGTGCTGACGCAAGCGACACTCTACCACCTGACGCGGTTACCGAATTTTAGTTACAGCGATCCAGACACGCGTTGGAAGGAAAAGATTGCGGAGATGAACGAGATGCTCGGCATCAAGGAAGAACCGAAGCAAGAGGCGCCAGTGAAGCGTGAGACGAAGCCGACACCTGTGGCGAGGGTTGAACCATTGGAGCGGGAAGACGGACAGATGCGGTTATTTTAGGAGGTTAGCACGTGACCAAGAAAAAAGTTAGGAAATTACCCAGTCATGACTTGATGCCATCACGTATTTATTACGCTCTTTGGAAAGAAAAGATAGAGCGGCCAATCTCAAAAGGGAGACCGATGAATTTACACAAGTGGACATTGGCCATACGTAAATAGAACTCATCTGGGGGTACTTCTGCCTAGTGCTATTCATCTATGCGATTCTTTTCGGTGAAGTGAAGTTAGGCTAGGACGAAATGGGAACAGATTTGGAACACTTTTGTTAAAAACACGTGATATTCTCTGATAGTAGAGGACTCGGAGACGTTCCCATCCACCGAAGCTCATTTGACGCTATGAACGCTCCGAGTGCCTCGAGTGAGGTTCTTCCTCGAATCGCACCTTGAAAACCATACCAGTACGACAGGCGCCCTTCTCGGGCGTCTTTTTAATTTATTTTCGTGAAAAGTGGATATTTTTTCGAAAACGCCCCTATATACAGTGTCATCACTAGAATGACACAACTCATGTAAAGGGCGTGGAGCGAAATGAACAAAAAACATTTTGAGAAACCTGCGAATTCGACAGACGAGACGGTTATACAGTGTGGGCAATCGATTGGTGATTGTACTCATAACTGGGAGCGTGGTCGAATGGAACGCGGGAATGATTACGAATGGTTCAGCGAAGATGAGGAACGGACTTACTATGATCCATACACGGGACAGGAAATCAGCGAACGCGAGTACTGGGACAACGGATGCTCTGACGAGATGATGGATAACCTGTTTTGATGATGACGCCTCAGGGCGTCTTTTTTACCGTTATAATTTAAGTGGTGATTAGTATTATAAGTAAGACCAATACAAAATTAATTCAAACTACAGACATTAAAAAAGCCACCAATTATCGGTGGCCATCTTCATAGTACAAATTATTTTCGAATGAAAATGAGTCGCGTGCAATAAGTTTACTCTTTCTCTTCTTAATAAGTTTAACCCTTATTGTACTAACAATTATATCGATCAATAGGATTGCAGGAACAAACATTATATTTAGGATTATAGAGCCGATTTTAATAGTGCAAGAAGTAATAAACCAAAACACTCCAGGTATAACACCAAACCTGAATCCCTTTAACGACAACTTTCTTAAAGAAAAGACCATACTTATTAATCCGTATAAATAACCAAAGAAGTAAAAGTATATTATCGTACCAACTTTTTCAGAGATATCAATGTATAGAATTTCTTCAAAAAAATCTGTAAGCATTTTTGGGAAAGCTAGTGGGTCTATATCAGATGAACTTAAAATAAAGTAGTTTGTTATAAAGTAATAAGCCAGTGATCCTATAAGAACTGGATAGAGCACTGTTCGTTTTAAAAATGATTTAGTCAAACTAGTCATGGAATTCTCCTAACATATTTATCTAAGGAAAAGAGTACCATATATTTAATCGAAAAAATGTTGAGATTAACACAAATGGTAAATGTATTAAATTGATAATGTTTTGTACGGAGAGGTGATGATGGTTTTGTCAGTTTCTATGTATAAAACGAATCGTTGGAAAAATATAAGAGGTCGAATATTAAAAAAACATGATTATCTTTGTGTCGAAAGTAAACGGTATGGCAAGACGGAAGGTGCAGAAATGGTACATCACATCTACCCACTTGAACAGTACCCGGAGCTTGCCTATGAGGATTGGAACTTGATACCACTTACCAACAAAGTACACAATACGTTTCATGACCGCAACAATGATGCTGTGATTGGAAGAGGATTGGAATGGCAAGAAAAGCGAAGGAAAGAATTCGAAAGATTCTATGCGAAGCTCCCCCCCTCTGATTGAACGGATTTTATTAATAATTAGGACCGGCGGGGGGAACTTCTTCCAACTGCGCGAGTTTCCAAAAACTTTTTTTGAGGGGGTGAAGACATGCCGAAGTTACCAAGCAGGGAAACCATCAAACGGGCGACAATCGCTGATATGAAGGCGCTCAGGATTCATAAACCGGAGTACAATCGACTGGTTACCATCTATGCGGACTTGGTCCATCAATATAACGAAGCGCTGCAGGATTTCGACGCCTCCGGACGACAGTATGAAACTGAAACGGCGGCCGGCGGTTCGAAGAAGTCGGCAATCGTCGCCACTCTCGAAAATCTTCGGAAAGATATCCTCGCCTATTCTGACCGTCTATGCCCCAACCCGAAAGCGCTCGAGAATGTCACGGCTGAGAAAAAGAAAAGTTCAGGATTGGCAGCGGCGCTCCGTGATCTAACATGAGTACGAAGTACGATAATTTCCAGGTCGTCCTTGATTATGCTGACTCAATCATCAGCGGCGAGAAAATCGCATCGAAAGAAATCATACAGGCATGCAAACGATTCAAAGAAGATTTAGAACGTGAAGAGTATGACTTCAATCCGAAAGACGCTGAATTTGTCATCAAGATCATCGAGAAGACGTTTGTTCATGATAAAGGCGAGCGCTTAGACGGCACACCATTGCGTGGTGCGCCTTTTTTGTTGGAACCGTGGCAGAAATTCATCATCTACAACTTGCTCGCGTTCTTTTTAAAGGGAACAAAGATACGTCGCTATAAAGAAGCGTTCATATTTTTGTGTAGGAAAAATGGGAAAACACGTTTCGCCGCAGCTTTATCTTGGGCCCTCGCTTTACTCGAACGACGTAGTGGATCGTCGGTGTATATAGTAGCTGCAGCTTTAAGACAGGCAGTTCAGTCATTTGATTTTATTAACTTCAATCTTCGCGAGATGGGCGAAGCTGATAATTTCAAAGTGTTGGACAACAACGCCGAACACTCGATCTCGGGTGACTTGGGAGACGGATTTCTACACATCGAAGCACTCGCTGCCAATCCAGACAAGCAAGATTCCCTGAACTGTAACATCGCCATCGCCGACGAGTTGCATGCCTATCGGACAGCGAAGCAGTACAACATCATCAAAGAAGCGATGAAGGCGTACACCAACAAACTCATGATCGGCATCACGACGGCCGGCGACAATATGAACTCGTTTTGCTACAACCGTTTGAAATACTGTCAAAAGATTTTAGACAAGACGGTGACCGATGAAGCGTACTTCGTGTTTATCGCGAAAGCGGATGAGGACGAGAATGGGAATGTCGATTATACGAGCGCAGAGCAACACGAAAAGGCAAACCCAAACTACGGCATCACCATTCGGCCGGACGACATCATGAACGATGCGCTCCAAGCGCAGAACGATCCGCAACAACGCAAAGACTTTTTCGCAAAATCGCTCAACATCTATACAAGTGCAATGCGCGCTTACTTTAACATCGAAGAATTTAGAGTGAGTAACCGACAGTTTGATTGGACGCTCGAAGATTTGGCAAAACTCAAAATTCAGTGGTATGGTGGAGCGGATTTATCCAAACTTCATGATTTAACCGCCGCCGCGTTGTATGGTCGATACACATATAAAGGTCGAGAGATTGATATCACGCTCACACATGCGTTTTTCCCGATCACGGTCGCGCACCAAAAAGCGGAAGATGACAATATCCCTCTATTCGGATGGCAAGATGACGGCGTGCTCACGATGAGCAACACACCAACCGTCAGTTATGATGACGTCATCAATTGGTTTAAATCGATGCGGGATAAAGGGTTCAAAATTAAGATGGTCGGATTCGATAAAAAGTTCGGTCGCGAATTTTTCCTTGGGATGAAAAAAGCCGGGTTCAAAATCGTGGATCAACCACAGTATTTTTATAAAAAGTCAGAAGGATTCCGGCGCATCGAGGTCAAGGTTAAAAATCAGGAGCTCTACTATGTTGGCAACCAAGCGTTTGAATATTGTGTTCAAAACGTGCGAGCTATCGAAAAGACCGACGACATGATCCAGTACGAGAAAGTAGATGGTGATGGAGGAACTTCTCGCATCGACTTGTTCGACGCTGCTGTTTTTGGTGCGGTACAGATGTTGGAAGATATGAGTCGTCAATCCACTGCGAGTCAGTGGCTAAACAGCTAGATTTGAAGGAGGTGAACGAATGGGATTTTGGAATTTTTGGAGACCGAAGAAACGGACATTACAACTCGTCGCCTCACCTGGTGAGTATTTTGAAATGATGCTCGACGGGAGTTACACGAAGCTGTCCGATAATCCGGATGTACGAATTGCGGTTGATCGAGTTGCCGACCTTGTCAGTAACATGACGATACAGCTCATGCAAAATACGGAGATGGGTGACGAACGTGTTAAAAACGGACTGTCTCGTAAAATCGATATTGAGCCGCACCGCCATATGACACGTAAAGCATGGGTCTATAAGATTGTGTCTGATTTATTGCTATACGGTGATGGCAACTCAATCTGTCATATCTCGGTTGACCGCAAAACGGGGCTCATCGATAATTTGACACCGTTTGATATGTCACTCGTCAGTTTTAGTGATGCAAAAGAAGGATACAATGTGCTCTATCACGATAAGGTGTATGACCCGGATGAACTCGTTCACTTTGTCCGCAACCCGAACCCGAACGTGCCGTATATCGGTACGGGCTACCGGCTTGTCTTGAAGGATATCGTCAAAAACTTACAGCAGGCCACACAAACGAAGAGTACGTTTATGTCGGGCAAGTACATGCCGAACCTGATCATCAAAGCGGACGGACTCACCGAAGAATTTACGACCGAAGAAGGTCGTGACAAGATTTTGAGCAAGTACATCACCGATTCGAGCGCAGGGAAGCCTTGGGTCATCCCGGCTGAACTCATCGACGTGCAGCAAGTCAAACCTCTGTCGCTGAATGATATCGCCATCAACGAATCGGTAGAAATCGATAAGAAAACCGTTGCAGGACTCCTCGGAGTACCTGCTTTTTTGTTGGGCGTCGGCACGTTTAACAAAGACGAGTACAACAACTTTATCAATACGACCGTCATGAGCATCGGTACCATCATCGCGCAAACGCTCACGAAGGACCTTGTCTACAAGGAACAATGGTACTTCAAACTCAATCCGCGTAGCCTGTATAGCTACAACCTGACCGAACTTGTCAACGCAGGGAGCAACATGGCTAAGATCAATGCGATGCGACGTAACGAGTTGCGCAACTGGGTCGGACTTGACCCAGACCCAGAGATGGAAGAATTACTCGTGCTCGAGAACTTTATCAAACAAGAAGACGTGGATAAGCAGAATAAGCTCTCGAACGACTCAGGTGACTTGAAAGGAGGTGATACGAATGCATAAACGAGCCTCTTACCTGACAACCGAATTTCGGGCGGAACAGGAAGACGACAAACTCTATATCGAGGGGTACTTCATCAAATTCAATTCAGAGACCGAATTGTTCCCGGGCATGTACGAGGAAGTGGCGCCTGAAGCGATCACGAAGAGTTTGAAAGACAACGACGTGCGCAGCCTATTCAACCATGACACGAATTTAGTGCTCGGTCGGAGTGGCAACAAGACGCTCGAGCTTCGAGCGGATGACGTCGGTCTTTGGGGCCGCGTCGAGATCAATCAGAAGGACCAACAGGCGATGGATGCGTATCACCGGATTCAACGCGGAGATGTGACGGGTTGCTCTTTCGGATTCTACCCAATCAAAGAAGAGCATGAATCAAGAGCGGCGGGTGGTGACAAATTCATTTTGCGCGAGATTGACTTGTTCGAAGTGAGTCCTTGCGTGTTCCCGGCATATCCACAAACAGAAATTTCGGCACGACAGCAAGATTTAGAAGCGTTCAAACGTGAAAAACTACAGACGCGAAAGCGTCAACTAAAGGAGCGATTACAGCATGGCTAAAGCAATCATTATCGGCTCGAAACTTAAACTCAAGCGACGTGCGCTTGAAGGTATCAAATCGGAATTAAGCAAGATCAAGTTGCGTGAAGACGAAGTGTTGAAAGCAATTGATGATGTGGAGAATGAGGAAGACCTTGCTCCAGTTGAACAAGAAGTCGAAGCCATTCAGGCAGAGCTCGAATCGAAGAACAATGAGAAGACACAACTTGAAGAAGAGATTGCCGCGCTTGAAGCGGAACTTGAAGCACTCAACGATAAAGCGCCACAGGGCGCGCAACAAAAAGGAGCGGGACGCGGTATGAACCCACAACAAACAGAAGCTCGTGACGGTATCGTCGCATACGTACGATCAAAAGGACAGGAGCGTGCCGGATTTACGTCGGTCGAAGGTGGCGCTTTGATTCCAGAAGAGTTGCTCAAGCCACAAGAAGTGCCTGAGGAAGAAGTTGATCTTTCGAAGTATGTCAATATCGCGAAGGTGAACAGCGGATCCGGGAAGTACCCAGTTATCAAGAAATCAGGCAACAAGATGGTCTCGGTCGCCGAACTCGCGGCCAACCCGGAGTTAGCAAAACCATCAATCGATGAAGTTGCGTACGACATCGACACGTACCGTGGATACATTCCGGTGTCGCAAGAAGTCATCGACGATGCGGATTACGATGTGCTTGATTTAATCGCGAAAGAAATCCAAAGCCAAGAATTGAACACGAAAAACGCTGCCATTGCGGCCGTCCTCAAAACGGCACCTGCAAAAGCGGTCACAGGCGTCGATGGTCTCAAGAAAGTGTTCAACGTCGACTTGAAAAAAGTCTACATGCCAAAAGCAATTCTCTCGGCGTCACTCTTCAACGAGCTCGATACGACGAAAGATGCAAACGGGCGTTACCTCTTACAAGATGACATCACGGTCGAATCGGGCAAGAAACTCTTCGGTAAAGAAGTCATCGTGCTGGACGACGAGATGATTGGGACAACAGCAGGCGACCTCGTCGGTTTCATCGGAGACGCGAAAGCGTTCATGACGCTCTTCGACCGTAAGCGAGCTACAGTCAAGTGGGTCGATAACGACGTGTATGGTCAATTGCTTGCCGGTTTCGTGCGTTTCGATGCAGAAGCAACAGATACAGCTGCAGGATTCTACGTGACGTATACAGCTGACGTAGGTGCGTAAGAAGGAGGGATGAAGTATGAGTTACATCGTGATTCATCCGTTCCGAGACTTGGAGGACAAGGGTAAATCGTTTCCCGAGGGGCGTTTATACGCTCCCGGGGACGAGTATCCGGCAACGAAAAAGAAAATCTCGGACGAGCGTCTCGAGGAGTTGAGCACGAGCAATAACCGTCAGCGAAAGGCGCTCATCAAAAAGACAGGTGATACGTGATGTTCACACAAGCGTTACCCATCTTTAAATCCAAACTCGGCATCACTTCGACCGTACGTGACGAATATCTACTCGCCATCTTGCAAGGTATTGAAGAAGAGTTGACGAGTATTCAAGGTATTGCACTCGACGAAACGAATACGGCGCATCTTATGTTTGTCGTCGATTACGCAGAGTACCGTTATAACAATCGTGATAACCCAACGCTCCCACGTCATCTCCAGTGGCGTCTTCACAACTTGATGTTAAAAGGTGGTGGGGCGAGTGTTTGAGGAAGAGATTGAGCTAGGTGATTTGGTCGAGGTAGTCGAGTACGGGGAAGTGGTGAAGTCAATGATGTGGACCCGCCGGCTCGCACAACGTCTTGATGATTCTCGTTCAGAATTCTATCAAGCCTCACGTGCCGGACTACGACCTGAAATCACATTCGCCATCCATGACTTTGAATATGCTGACGAGGAATACGTACGTCATGAAGGAAATGAGTATACGATTATTCGTGCGGCGAAACGTGGGGAGTTACGTGAGCTCGTCTGTACCGCGAAAGTAGGTGCTGCGAATGGCTAAAAAAGCCTTCACGCTCGAATCAAATTTAGACAAGGTCATTCAACGCGTCGAAGAAAAACCGCAAAAAGTGATGAATGAAATTGGACGAAATTTGACGCGCGAAATCAAAAGTACGACGCTCAATAGTCAGTTTCATCAACGACGTGGGATTTTAAAAAAATCACTCGGCTACTGGGCGCGGAAACAAGAGAAAGATTTACAGATTGGATTCAAGATGTCGATTCCAGGCATTGTCGGACCGATGATGACCGGACAAGAGGCTGACCCGATCAAACCCGTCGTCATCAAAAACGCGAATGCCATTCAACAACTGATTGGTGCTGCATTAGACGAGATCCGGAAGGAGTGACGCGAGATGAACATGAATGCTTTTGCGGACATGCTATATGACGTCTTGCGATTAAAACATACTCGTGTCTATCGTAATAAAGCACCTCAGTCTCCGACATATCCATTTGTCATCTACCGTGTCGAGAGCGCGATGGATATGAGTCCGAGCGAAGACTTATATGTGCACGTCGACATATATGAAGACGAAAACGTGAGTGTGCGAGCACTTGAGAGCCTCGCTGATTTGATTGACGGGAATGGAGATGGTTTGGAACCGACGGGTCTGAATCAATTAATTTTAAGAGCGAACGGATTAAACGCGCATTTCAAGCGTGAGCAACGGCAGCACATCCCGAGTCTAGAAATCGACGGAGTGCAAGCGGTCAACTTACGTTATGACGTGCGCGTTTACTTTAACTAGGGAGGTTTTAATACATGGCAACAGAAAAGATTTTGCTTGGGTATGGCATCGTGGCCATCGCGGGAACACCAATCGGCCTCACGCGTGGCGGTTCGCAATTTGACGTCGAACGCGAGATTCGAAGCATCGAGGCAGATGGAGATCGAGGACCAGTCAAAGGGCGTCAGGTCATCGACACAGAGGTTGCAAAACTGACGGTCAATGCGCTCGAGCCATTTAGTGCAGCAGACATGAGCAAGTACTACCCAGGCATCTCGATTACGTCAGGAACAGATGATGTGATGACTGGTACGTTATCGATCGTTGAAGGTGACTATAACGAAGTGACGTGGACTGGAAAAACGAAAGACGGGAAACCTGTCGTCATCACCGTCGAAAATGCGATGAACTTGGATAATCTCGAGTGGAAACTCGAAGACAAGAATGAAGTGGTACCATCTATTGGATTTACCGCACACTACGATGAAACGACACGCGACACACCACCGTGGAACGTCGCATTTGGACTGTAAGAGAGCTGAAATAACAGCTCTCTTTTTAATTTATAAAATCAGGAGGGATTGTACATGATTACAAAAGACTTTGATTTAGATGACGTGTTTTTGATGAGCGAGATCATCGACAAGATGGACTTGCGGCTGGACGTCGAGAACGCGCTCGATATGACCAACTTTGAAGGGAAGACAGAAGAGCAGGTCGGTCGTGAATTGATGATGAAAGTGTTCCCGGATCTCGGGGCGAAAGTTGTTCGTCGTCTGCACAAGGCACGAAGAGAAGTGAAGCAGTTCGTCGCAAACATGACAGGCATGAAAGAATCCGAAGTCGGAAAACTACGTCCGAAAGAATTGAAGGACTTCTTTAAAGAGCTTGTGGAGCGCGAAGGATTTGCTGATTTTTTAGCGGATGCCGGAATCTCCATCGGGAAAGAATAGAGGATTTTCTACTTAAACGTTACGGAAACATCGAATATGTGCTGAAAATGCCCCTCTCACGTGCAATGAAACTCATTGCGCACGGGTTAGAGGAAGAAAAACGCGCTCAGTACTACCAATGGTGGCTCGCTCGCTACCCGATGTACACGAAAGAGGACTATGAGTCCTTTGACGAGTTTTATGGAAAGGTACAACCGAAGACAATCAACCTTGATCATCGTCCGAAAGATGAAATCATGGCTGAATTGCTCGGACAAGACTTCGAGGAGAGGGGGTAAACAATGGAACTGTTTCGTCTATTTGGTTCCGTCATGATCGACAATCAAGACGCCATCAATAAACTAAAAGAATCAGACAAACGCGCACGTGAATCATCTCGCATGTTCTCTAAAATGGGAGAGACAGCGAAAAAAGTCGGTAAAGTCGTCGCAGTTGGCGTGGCAGCCGGAGCAACGGCGCTCGTCGGCATGGCGCAAAAGTCAGCAGCGACTGCAGACGCTATCCATAAAGGATCGCAACGGATGGGCGTCAGTATGAAAGGCTACCAGGAACTCGAGTATTGGGCGAGTCAGAACGGATTGGCGCAAGACCAACTTGAAAAGGGTGTAGGTCGTCTCCAACAGCGGATGGGTCTTGCTGCAGGAGGAAATGAAAAATACGCAGGGGCACTTGAAGCGCTTGGAATCAATATGGAAGACGTCAAAAACGGCACCCTCTCGACCGAAGATGCGTTCGCACAGTCCATTAAATCACTATCTGAAATGGAGAATGAGCAAGAAAAAGCGGCGCTCGCCAGTGAGTTGTTTGGTACGAAACTCGGACGTGACTTGTTGCCGACCTTGCAAGAAGGGTCACTCTCGCTCGAAGACGCGAAGAAGAAAGCGCATGAGATGGGTATGGTCCTTAGTGATGACTCGGTCAATGCAGGTGTCAAATTTACTGACACGATGGACACGCTCAAGCGGACGCTCGGTGGATTCGTCACAAGAATCGGCGCAGCCGTCATTCCGAAATTACAACAATTTTTGGACTGGATCATCGCAAACATGCCATTGATCAAGGAACAGACCAAAGCGGCGGTTGATGGCGCGAAGTCGGCAATCGACAAAATGAAGACAGCTATACAGTACTTACAAGAACGAGCGAACGTATTAATTCCTGTCCTCGCAGGTCTTGTCGGAGCACTCACTGCCTTTAAAAATATTACGGGGATTGCGAGTGCGATTTCGAAAATGAAATTGCTCATGACGGCGTGGAAAACAACGACGTTTGCGACGACACTCGCACAGAGCGGCTTGAATGCGGCACTCCTGGCGAACCCGATTGGTTTGGTCATCGCTGCCATTGCGGCACTTATCGCAATCGGCGTAGCGCTTTATATGAACATGGACGGATTCCGAGAAAAAACGAATCAGGTCTTTGGTTTTATTAAATCGTTCGTTTTGTCTGCAGTAGGCACTGTCGTCAGTTTCGTAAGGCAACAACTCGCAGTCTTATCTGCCTTCTGGAAGCAAAATGGTGCACAGATTATGGGAATCGTTCGCGCGACATGGAGCATCATTCAAACGATTGTGCGTGTGGCGCTAAGAATTTTGGTTTCTGTATTCAAAGGACAATTTTTGATTATAGTTAATGCGGTGAAAATTGCGTGGAACATTTTGACTACCGTTATAAAAATTGGAACAGCTTTAATTCTTGGAGTCGTTAAAACTTTCCTTGCAATTTTCCGCGGGGATTGGCGTGGAGCATGGAATAATATACTTTCTACCTATAAAAATATTTGGCAAATTATTAAGTCATTCCTCTCTAATACACTAAAAATTATAGGTAGTACAATACGTGGGATGCTATCTTCATATAAAAATATTGTATCGACTTCTCTAAATGGAATTCGCTCTATATTCACAAAAATTTGGTCATCCATTCGTTCGAGCGTGATGAACGTGCTTCGCGGCTTACTATCTGGAGCACTCTCGATTTTCAATTCCTTACGTTCTGGGGTGTCTAGTGCGATAAGCGGAATCCTTTCTGTTGCGACTCGAATCTTTAGCTCCTTGCGTTCGGCAATCGTTAACCCGATTCAGTCGGCCAAGTCAACCGTGCTTGGAGTCATCGGTGCCATCAAAGGTGCCTTCAGCAATATGCGCATCTCCATCCCTAAACCGAAACTGCCGAACATCAGTGTATCGATGGGGTCTAAAAAGGTCGGTGGAATCTCCATCCCTTACCCGAAATTTAGTGTCGCCTGGCACGCGAAAGGCGGTATCTTTGACCGTCCGACACTCTTTAACACGCCTGGCGGGTTGCATGGAGTTGGCGAAGCCGGACCCGAGGCTATCTTGCCTCTCAACAAGTCAACTTTAGGCGGTATCGGGGACGGCATCGCCCGAAATATGAATATGCAAAACATGATCAATAAGCTTGATACCATCGCAGAACTGTTGCGCAATCAAGATTATCAGATTGTCATGCAAAACGGGGCGCTCGTTGGGGCGCTTCGGAAAGAAATAGATCGTCAGCTCGGATACGAGGCTGATTTGAAAGGACGTGGACGCTCATGAATCAGGTGATTTTTGACGAGGTCGCGTCCTTTTCTGAGTGGGGCATGATCTGTACCTCACTCTTCGTTGATGACCCAGAACCGAAAGAAAGCTACGTCGATATCCCTTTTGGAGACGGATCAATCGACTTGACTGAGGCGGTGACCGGAGAAGTGTCATACAAGAACCGCACGCTTGAAGCGACATTTGCTTTTAAGGGTCCGCGAAACGAGTGGGAACCCTTGAAACGTAAGATTCGAATGTATCTACATGGAAAACGACGAAAAATTGAAGCGACCGAAATACCGGAACATTACCTGGTAGGTCGCTGTCGTACGTCTTTTGAACAAGACGGCTCTATTTTGCGCATGGCCGTATCGGCAACCTGTGAACCATACCTGTATAAAAAATGGCAGACGGTCTACAACGTCACGATTGACGAGACTGGTACGAAAACCATCACGTGTGCAAACTCACGGCAACGTGTCATCCCGATCATCAACACGACCGACACGACGAACGTCCAGTTCGGACCGGTATCGTTTTTGATTGGGAGCGGCGTACACCGATTGACGAACCTTATCCTGAACGAAGGGGATAACGTCATCGTGTTGACGGCAGCGGAAGGAACGAGCATCAAGATCGAGTATCGAGAGGGGGCGCTCTGATGTATACCGTCTATTGTGATGATCAATTGCTTTATGACCCACGCGTCGAAGAGCTCACCCTCGAAGACCCAAAGATTGCGCTCGAGGTCAATAAGACCGGGGCATTTGATTTTGTCATCTATCCGACGCATCCGTTATATACCTCGATTAAACGTTTGAAATCGGTCATCGAAGTGTACCAACGTACACGTCTCGTGTTTCGCGGCCGTGTGTTAAACGATGAGATCGGATTATATAAAGAAAAGAAGGTCATCTGTGAAGGTGACCTTGCTTATTTTAACGACTCGATTCAACGACCCTACGAACATGCAGGTAGTGTCGCAGATTATCTATCGATGCTACTGGCTGCGCATAACGCACAGGTCGAACCGAACAAACGGTTCGTGCTCGGTAATGTCACCGTGATGGATGGAAATGATTATATCGTACGTGCTGATTCGACTTATCCGAACACTTGGGAGGTCTTAAACAGCAAACTTTTAGAGTTGCTCGGCGGTTATTTAATCGTCAGGCGCGAGAGTGGAATCAATTATCTTGATTATCTCGCGGATTCTCCATATACGACGCTGCAGACGATTGAGTTAGGCACGAACCTGCTCGACTTCATGCGTGAACAAAAAGGGGAAGATATTGCAACAGCCATCATCCCGATTGGGGCCAAATTATCGGACGTCGATGGGAATGAACAGCGACTCGATATCAAGAGTGTGAACAACGGTTTGGATTATGTACACGACCAGGACGCTGTAAATGAATATGGTTGGATCTTTAAAACGGTCGAATACAATGACGTCACACTACCTGAGAACTTATTGACGAAGGGACAAGAGGCGCTAGCAGAAGCGACACAGACGAGTGTCAATCTGGAGTTAAAAGCGGTTGATTTAAGTATGGAAGACGTATCTATCGATGAGTTCAAGCTTTTTGAATACGTGACGGTAACTAGCCTGCCTCACGATATCAACGCATCATATCTCGTCAAACAGATGACACTTGATCTGGACAAACCCGAAAATAACTCAATCACGATTGGTTCGTCATACCGGACATTTGTCGGTCAAAAGATTTCGACCGATTCGGCAGTAAAGTCAATCAAGTCAGATTATGCGACCAATACAAAGCTGAACGAAGTCAGTAAATCTGTAGATGAAGTAAGTCTGAATGTCACACAAGTCACGCAAGAAATCGAGACGAGTGTAGCAGCGACTTATGCGACAAAAGATGAGTTGGAATCTTTTAGTACAACAGCAGCGGGCACTTATGCTACAAAAAATGAGGTATCGACGCTTGAAACGAATGTTGATGATACCTACTCAACAAAGGCAGAACTCGAGACGTATAAAACGGAGGTCGCGGCCTCGCTTACTCAAGTGAACGATGAGTTGCAAGAAGTAGACGATCATATCGCTTTTGTGAACGGAAATATTGAGCTCGGGCATATGAATAATCCCTTGAGACTTGTTATCGAGTCCAATGCGGTCGTCGTCAAAATGAACGGTGTAGCCGTCGTGACAATCGATGATCAAGGAAACATCACGACAAGCGGTTCGGTCACCGCGACAGGTGGACATCTATAAAAAGGAGTGGCTTATGTGAATTTAAATGAATTTAGACGATCCTACATCAAACTGGACAAGGCAAGTCAAAGCTATATCACGCCTCAATACGTTAAACAAGGGGATTACAACGGACGTGAGTTGATTGTGCAAATCACGGACGGTGGAGCGGTCAAAGACATGACCGGAGTCAGTCTTGAACTAGGGTGGAAACACGAATCGATACAAAACGCGGGATTGGAACCTTTCTCGGAATTGGACGTGACACAAGGGTTGTTCAAAGTCGCCTATCCAACTGAATTGCTTAATCCAGGACGTGTGTTGTGTGCGATTCGGGTGAGCGAGAACGGAACCGTGACCAACTCCATGAATTTTACAGTCACTGTCGAAGCGAATCCGTTTGACGACACAACGCTCGTCAGTGATAACGCATTTACTTTACTCGAGCAATTAATTAAGGATTCCGACGCGACGAAAATTTACGAAGTCGATGATCGACTCACGAGTCAAATCAACGAAACCGACACTCGACTTACGTCGCAATTGGCGGAAAAAGCGCCGCAAACAGAATTGGATGATGCGCTTACCCAATTGACGGCACTTGAAGAAAAGACGGTCGGTTATGGTACGAAATCAGAACGTCCTGCAACACCTGAAACCGCCTCTCTCTTTTTTTTGACGGACAAGAAACGTCGAATCGAGTTTAACGGTCAGTCTTGGCAATATCTTGATGGCGCACCTGTTGACGTCTTGGAAGTACAAGATGCAAACATTTATCCCGCAAGCGCCCAATTCGTACAACAGACATTGGTAGCCAATGCTGAAACGGCTTATGAGAATAGTCCAGACATGACCAAAGATTTAATTTTCTACACGAAGTTGAAACTCGCGGACAATGATGACTTTTTCAATCTAATTTTTAACATTGGTTCCACGCAACAATTCTACATCTCGTTCGGATATAACTGGTCCACTTCTGTCAAGGACGGATCTACTATTTCGATTCGAGATTATATCAACTCGACAAATACCGTTTTAGGAAGTACAAACTTATATAGCGCATCGCATGAAATTGTCGTTTGGTATGACCACAAGTGGGGTTACCTCAATGTGTATGTCGATAAAGTATTGATTGGTTCATGGAAGCCGACAGCCGGGGGTGCTAACGTCGTGGGAGTCAATCGGATTTATGGTAAGGCAGGAAGCACAACCACGCTGGTCACTCTCGATTACTGGTACATGGCATCACCGTTAATCGTCGCAATTGGTGACAGCATCACAGCAGGTGCGGTGCTACACGCTCCGAATCCAGACCATTACGCAGGTATCGATAACTATTCGAGCAACTATCCTAAGATGATTAGCGACCACTTGCAGACAAATGGAATCAGAAATTATTTCCTTGTCAACAAAGGGGTCAACGGCGAGACCACCGACCAAATGAAATCGAGATTTACGGCGGATGTCATTAACAAAGGCTGCAAGTACGTGATGATTCACGGCGGCATCAATGACCACGGGACGCACGGCAACCCGGCGACGACCGTCCAAAACAAATTGGACATGGCGTCGTCAGCGCAGGCAGCAGACATTGAAGTGCTCATGATCGGCGTCATTCCAACAAAGACTTCAGCCCCATTATCGAGTCATCAATTTTCTATCAATCTTCACGAAATCGAACAGGTCGCTTATTCAAGTCAGGCGTATGCCGACCTCTGGGACGCCATTGAAGGAGTAATTACAAACGTGGCTGACGACGCAAAAATGGCGGATACGGTACACCCGAATATCGCTGGATATACAGCTATTTCAGAAGAGATTAAGAAACTGATTTCAAATGGTTGATATTGTATATTGATGACCTATTATTGTATTGTTAGTTTATAAACATGCAAAAGGTGGGTTTTGAGTTGAGTAAAAGTAAAAAAATGTTTATCGGTTCAATTTCTTTAAATTTATTATTACTTGCATTTTTAATGATTGGTTTTTATAAGGTGGGGGGGATAGCAATTGCGAAAGCCCAGATTTCCGAGTTGTTCGGTAAGGAGATTGTGACTTCTGAGGAGAAAATATTCAAACAGCGCCAGAGTTTATTTGAGTCGTTAGACATCGAGGAAGGTAGTGTTGTTTTTTTGGGAGATAGCCTCATCCAATACAATGAGTGGTCAGAAATGTTTCCTGAAGAGAATGTTTATAATCGTGGAATCAGTGGTGATACAACCTATGGGGTTTTAAGTCGGATTGATTCCATCATTGATGCAAAACCGCAAAAGATAGTACTAGAAATCGGAATAAACGATTTAGTTTCTGGTGTAGACACAACCCAAACTGTTAATAACTATTCGAAGATCCTTACAAAAATTAAAGATAGTAATGCGAATATTGATGTTCTTGCGTTGGGAGTTTTGCCAATTAACTCTAGCCTGTTCGTTGGAAACATATCCAACAACGATATTCAAGCATTAAACATTGAAATAGAGAAGGTTGTTTCAAAGAAGGGCTACAATTTTATAGATTCTTTCGCAAGTTTTGAAAACAATGGTGAACTCTCTCGTGAGCTATCCGAGGATGGCATACACCTCACCGGTGAAGGTTACTCAGTTTGGAAAGAAAATTTAGAACCTTATTTAAACTGAGGATTGTATTTCGCCATCGGTGCATATCGTGCAGGAAGTTGACAAATCCCAAAGTAACAGTGTGTCATGTATATGCAGGACATTCTATTTTTTCGGGAGGAATCGATATGTTACAGTTGCAAGACGTGGAAGTAGAGGCGATTTACAAGGAATTGCACGAAGTGAGTGATGAACCCTCGGTGTTCGTCGTTATACTTTATAAGAATCTCCCCGTTATGGAGGGCGATTTCTTTAAGCGCTCCGGTGAAAACAGATTAATCAGTGTACCTTTTGTATTAGAGTTGGACATTTCAACTGCGAATATAATCAATCCAGAAGTGTATTATGAAATGAAAAGTAACAAAGCAATCGAACGAAAAATCACAAATACTATCAACGATGCCTTCGTAAATCGAAAAGGCAATTAATACACTTGAACAAGCGCCTCCTTGGGGGGCGCTTTTGTTTTGCCCAAACGTTGTCAAAGGAGGGTCACACTCATGTACACGACACAGCCAGTGACCCCACAAAACAAGGAGGATCATCATGCGTACATTACACATCATCGAGGGCGGTATTGCCGCGCTAGCCACATTGGTCACAGGATTATTAGGGGGTTGGGACGTGGCGGTTAAATTATTGGCCGCACTTATCATAATCGATTATGTCACGGGCTTTTTAGCTGCAGGTAAACATAAGAAAATCAATTCAGATGTCATGTTTTGGGGAGGGATTCGTAAGGGTGTCATTTTCTTGGTCATCGTCGTTGCAGTGCTCGCTGATGAGATGCTCAATAACTCAAGTCCAATCTTGCGAACGCTCGTCATCTATTACTACATTGCGCGCGAAGCCTTATCCGTCACCGAGAACTGTGCAATTCTAGGCGTCCCACTCCCACCACAGTTTGTCAGTGTACTTGCCCAGCTTCAAGGAGATAAGGAAGAACCTACGATTGATCGTATCGCACAAGACGTTGCTTCGGAACAAGAAAAAGTGGAACCAATTAGTCGAGAGGTGCCAGTAGACGCAGAGTTAGCCGAGAAGGAAGCGACTGTTACGAAGGAGGAAGAGAAATGATTGAAAAAGCAATCTTACCACTCAATAATGCCAGAATAACAGCGGGATTTAAGAATGAATCCTACTTTAAACGAATGGGATTCGAGCACTTTGGAACTGACATGGCTGATTTAAAACGAAAAGATTTTGCGGTGTATGCACCCTTCAAAATGAAAATTGTAGCAGTTGGTTACGACAATGTAATGGGCGGCTCTATTATCGCGACCAGCGTCAACCCAATCGACGTACACTACGGTCCAGAAAAAGGTGCGCATCACCTTACGGTTCGTATGGCGCACCTTGATAAAATGTATGTAAAAGTCGGTGAAATTGTTGCACCGGAAGATAGTAAGATTGCTGACTATGGGAACACAGGAAAGTATCCTATAGGTTCGCACTTACACATCGAAATCGATACAGACGTGGAGTACCCGCGATATAGTCCAACGCTCTCGGGGTCGTCAAACATCTGGGAGGCGGGCACGGACACGACCATCAACCCAATGGATGTCTTTAAAGTAGATGTCAAAGGACAACGAGGTTACAAGCAGAGTTTCTCGCATGCAAAGTCATCAGGATCTTGGATAAAATCGGACGATAAAACGACCGTCGACCTCGACGGCAAAATTGTCAACGCGAAAGGCGTCTGACGCACGAAACCCCACCTCAAACGAGAGTGGGGTCCTTTTTTCGTTTGACTGTCGGCTTCACATACATCTTACGGCTGTGCCCGCGATGTAGATAGACCCATTGCCACCACGTTTCATCACGGCTCTTCACTTCGCAGAGGTATCGCATCTTGAGCGGATGGACCTCGATGACGCGAAACGTGATGAGAGGGTCGAGATTCGCCATCACTAATCTAGAAAAAATAAGTTCATACGTGTCTTCATATAACAGGAACGGTCGTTTTGTCGCTGCCATGTTTTCACCTCATATCGAGCATACGCCCTGCCCTGACTGTCCGGCAATCGTCCGAATTGTGAAAGATGAGTGTGACCAAACAAGGGCAAAATAAAAGCCCTCTATCGAGAGCTCAACCGATCTTCGTCGTATTCGGCGCGATGTCCTCGAATCTCATTTGCGTTCGTTCCTCCGTGCGCGTGACCATCTCCGCCCGGACCACTTGCTCGCCCTTCTGGATCACCCGCATCCCCTCGATATATCGCATCACTTCCATGATCTCTTCCTTCGACCCGATGATTGCTAGTTGCATTTCATTGCCTCCCCGTGCCGCAAACAGGTGACGTGTTGTTGCTCCTATACCCGCAGTATAAAACAGCGAAACGAGTCAGCCCTCTCAGCCCTCAGTTCAGCCCTCAAAATTGAAACAAACTATACACATCAATACATAAAGAAATGACGAAAACCCATAAAACAAACGATGAAACAAACCTATTTCCTTCTATATATAGTGCGATTAAATAAGTTTGAGATGGAAGGTTCGATTGGATAATTGTCTGAATGACGGACTCCCTGTAAAAAGGGGTCCGTTTTTTTGTTATGTCCATGCCGTATGTAGGGTATGCTAAAAAGAGAATGATTCATAGAAAGGAAGGATTTATATGACACGTATTCCGCATAAAGATGATATTGATCCCAAAGACATCACCCGCATCGCCGTCATCGGTGCCGGTTGGGTTGGGGTTAGCTTTGCCTATCAATTATCGACGGCGGCTCTCTGTGAAGAGCTCGTCTTAATCGACTCAAATCACGCCAAGGCAGAAGGAGAGGCGATGGACCTGAATCACGGCATCTCCTTCGCCCCGACACCGGTCCGGATTTGGGCAGGCGATTACACGGATTGTAAAGATGCAGACATCGTCGTCATCACGGCAGGTGCGGCGCAAAAACTCGGTCAGACACGGATGGACCTCGTCGAGCAAAACGCGAAAGTCGTCCGCACCGTGACACAAGATTTGATGAAGAGTGGGTTTGACGGCATCTTAGTCGTCGCGACGAACCCGGTCGATGTCATGGCACACGTCGCTTGGAAGGCATCGGGCTTACCGAAAGAACGCGTCATCGGTTCAGGGACTGTCCTCGATACGGCGCGACTCCGTTACAAGCTCGGAGACTATTTTGAACTATCACCGCGGAACTGCCATGCTTATTATATGGGGGAACATGGCGATACGGGATTTGTCGCATGGAACAACGCCCGCATCTACGGGAAGAGTATCGATGAACTATTGGCGGAGAATGAGAAATATCAGTTCGAAGACTTGGAAGCGATTTATGCTGATGTGCGTGACGCCGCTTACCAAATCATCGAGCACAAGAACGCCGCCTATTATGCGATTGGGGTCGGCTTGCTTCGCATTATTCGAGCGATTGTTCGAAATGAAAACTCGGTCGTCACGATTGGCGCTCATTTAGACGGCGAGTACGGGGCAAGTGACGTGCATATTGGCGTACCGGCCTTGATTGACCGGAGCGGCATTCGCAAAATCATCGAGATCGAATTGACGAACGAAGAACAACAAAGATTTGATGCTTCGGTACAAGCCATCAAGGCGGGAATCGAGAAGGTTGAACCTGCATCCTAAAAAAAAGATCCGACTGCGCAAGCAGTCGGATTGTTGATTAAGACGCCTCTTCTTCGGCGATATCTTTCTTATAGTACTTCTCTGAGGTGAAGAACTCAGTCGTCAATCGTTTCACTTCACCGCTGAGTAGTAAGACGGCAATCATGTTCGGGATGAGAATCATCGCGAGCATCAAGTCGAGGAAGTTCCAGATCATTTGGGCGCCTCCAATCGAACCGATGACAATCGAGACGATATAAACGGCCTTCATGATCTTCCCTGCCGTCAAACCGAACAAGTACTCGGCCTGACGTGAGCCGTAAAAGATGATGACGATGATTGTCGAGAGTACGAAGAAAATGAGTGAGATGGTGACGAGTAAGCTTCCCGTATATCCAAAGTATTCACGGAAGGCGATCGTCGTCAACGCCGCAGGGTCTTCCATTGCCCCGTCAGCCGTCCATACACCGGAAGACAAGACGACGAATGCGGTCGTGCTACAAATGATCAACGTATCGATGACAATTCCGATGACCGCCCAGAACCCTTGGCGCACCGGATGATCCGTCTGTGCAGCGGCGTGAGCGATTGGTGCCGTCCCGAGACCCGCTTCATTCGAGTATAGTCCGCGGGCAAACCCCCAACGAATCGTCTCAGCGACTGCAGCTCCGGCGAAACCACCGAACGCGGCCATCGGCTCGAACGCGTAAGAGAAGATGAGACTGAGCACGTTTGGAATTTCAGACAAGTTCATCAACACGATGACGAGTCCGGCTCCAACGTAGACGAGCGCCATACCTGGAACGACAATCTCCGTCACTTTCGCGATTCGTTTCAGACCACCGAAAACGATGATCCCGACAAGTCCGGCGACGAGAATGCCGGTGATGAGCGTGTTTCCGTTGAACGTTTCACGGACTGCGGAGCTGACAGCGTTCCCCTGCACCATGATACTCGGAATGAGCTCGATCATGAGCGCGAAAGCGAACCAAGTCGCGAGCCATTTCCAACGAAGTCCTTTTGATATGTAATAGACGGGTCCCCCGACGAATTCGCCGGCGTCATTCTTTTCACGATAGTGAACGGCTAGCACGCTCTCTGAGAACTTGATGGCCATGCCGATGATGGCGATGACCCACATCCAGAAGATGGCACCCGGTCCCCCGAACATGATCGCTGCAGGTACACCGATGATGTTCGCGGCCCCGACTGTTGAAGAGAGGGCTGATGTTAACGCTTGTCTCGGGCTTATGTCGCCTTCGCCTTTTGGCTTTTTAAAGATACTGCCGAATGTTTGCTTGAATATGTAGATTGGATAGCGAAACTGAAAGAAACCAAGTTTAATGGTGAGAAACACACCGGACAAGACGAGTAACGAGATGATCGGCACGCCCCAAAGCCAATTCGAAAAACTCGTGACGATATCGATAATTGCATTCATATAACCACTCCAATTCCATTATTTTACTTAAATACTGTTTCCTAAAGTAAGGACCTCTAAACATCTTTGGCAAAATAAAGGAGGAAGATAGAATGAAAGTCGCTAAACATTTGATTGTATCTGGACGCGTCCAAGGCGTTGGATTTCGTTATTTTTCTCAAGAGACCGCTCGACAATACGGAATCAAAGGATGGGTACGAAACTTGAATGACGGGACAGTCGAGCTGCATGCAGAAGGAACCGATAAGGAGTTTGATGCTTTCAAGCAGGCGTTGAAAGATGGCAATCGCTTTGTCGGCGTTGAACGAATTGAAGAGACAGAAGCGGAGGATCAAGCTTTTCGATCGTTCGACATTCGTTATTAAACGCTTACATCCCCCTTCATATCGAAGAGGGGTTTTTTGTGAAATCTACATTTCTAAAAATTAAACCTCAAATTTTTGAGATGGGGTGGTCAAAAGATTAGAAGTGTGTATAATGAAATAGACCAAGCGATATATTGTCAGAAAATTTAGTTATTATTTTTTTGTTAATTCGTTCGGAATATCAAGTGTATGGAGGTAGTTGTATGAAAAAATCGACATTGTTCCCGTTAGCGTTTACGATTTTTGCTTTATTCTTTGGGGCCGGGAACTTGCTGTTCCCACCAGAGCTCGGCGCCTTGGCGGGGGAAAACCTCGTACCGGCGATGATCGGGTTCGTCATTACGGGTGTCGGTTTACCGCTTCTTGCTTTGTTCGCAGTCGCTCGGGTAGGCGGCGGGACAGATCAAATTGCTCGTTATATTCCAAAACGTCTCGCGCTCGTCTTGACGGGATTGATGTATGTAGCCATCGGGCCATTCTTCGGAATCCCACGTACGGCCGCTGTCACTTATGAGATGGGGCTTGTCCCGTTTCTCGATGCACCTTCTACTTTGACACTTGCGATGAGTTCGACCGTCTTTTTCGGGTTGACGTTCTTCTTGACGCTCCGTGCTCAAAAGTTGATTGAAGTCATCGGACGAATCATCACACCAATTCTCTTGTTCTTGCTCGCAGCGATTGGAATCACGAACCTTGTCGCTCCTCTCGGAGAGCCTGGAGCTCCAGCTGAAGGATTTGAGACTTGGGTCGGCGCACTCGGACAAGGTTTCCAACAAGGTTATTTGACGATGGATGTATTCGGGGCCCTCGTCTTTGGGGCAATCGTCCTCGTCACGTTGAAAGCCAATGGATTGAGTGACCAAAAAGAAGCGTCTTCACTCCTTCGTTCTGCAGGGATGCTCGCGGTTACCTGTTTGATGCTCGTCTACATCTCGCTCGGGTCAATCGGTGCGAACATGACGGTCTCAGAAGGAACAACGAGTGGTGCAAGCCTTCTTCAAGCGTTCGCTGGTACGTCTTACGGACAAGTCGGAATGCTCGCTCTCGGGTTAGCGGTCTTCCTCGCTTGTTTGACGACAGCGGTCGGACTCATCTCAGAGTTCTCACGCTTCATCAGCAATCAGTTTGAATCACTCAAATACCATCATGTCGTCATCGCGACTACATTGTTCGGCTATTTGATCTCACTCGTCGGATTGGGAACGTTGATTCAGATTGCGGTTCCACTTCTCACACTTCTCTATCCGGTCATGATTGCGCTCGTGCTCGTGTCGGTGACAGAGCGTCTTCAGCGCAACCCTGGTGTGGCGATGAAGGCTACCATCTACACGGCGCTCGTTCTCTCGTTGTTTGAAACGTGGAACGGCATCCAGCCGTCAACGGTCACTTCTTGGATCTCGAACTTGCCGATGGCGGAAATTGGTCTTGCTTGGGCAGTTCCAACGATGATCGTCTATGTGATCACGCTCCTTCTTCCGAAGGGCACGTCACAAGAATCACTTGCTCAATCACGCATCTCATAAGTCGAGCCCATCCTTTGGTCAAGGATGGGCATTTTTCTGTCTTATTGTTTGCCCATATGTGAGCTCAAACAGTAAAATGGAAGGATGAAAAGGAAGTGACATGCGTTGACAACAAAACAAAAAAATCAATTGGCGATTCTCATGTTGAATATGTTTATTGCCGTCGCAGGCTTCGGGATTATCATCCCGATTATTCCGGATTACTTAAAGATGATTGGCGAAGGGGGAACCGCCGCAGGACTGATGATTTCCGTATTTGCGGGGGCTCAGCTTGTCATGTCACCGATTGCCGGGAAATGGGCAGACGTGTATGGTCGTCGATTGATGATCATTCTGGGCCTCATCGGATTTACCATTTCGATGGGCGTCTTCTATCTATCGGATAACTTGACGATCCTGCTCGTCTCGCGTGCGATCGGGGGAGTCGGGGCTGCATTATTGATTCCGGCCATCTTCGCCTATGTCGCGGATATCACGACACTCGAACAGCGAGCGCGAGGGAATAGTTATATTTCCGCGGCAATGTCGCTAGGAATTGTCGTTGGACCAGGGATCGGAGGATTCTTTGCCGAGTTTGGTTTAAAGACACCGTTACTCGTCTCAGCAATCGTCTCCTTCATCGCCGTTATTTCCTCAGTGCTTCTGTTAAAAGAGCCAGACCGTGCTCCTTACGTGGCACCGAAAATAAAAGAATCATTACCGACTCAATTGGTCATGTCGACACGGAAACCATACTTCTTCGTGTTATTGATCAACTTGGTTATGGCATTCGGGCTCATGGCATATGAGTCGGTGCTCGGACTATATGTCAGTGAAATGTTCAGCGCGACACCACAAGAGATTGCCATCATGGTGACAGGGACGGGTGTCGTCAGCGTCATCGTCCAATTGTTCGCGGTAGACCGTCTCGTTGAGCTGATGGGAGAGGTCAAAGTCGTCCTCGCCTTCATCGCGCTCGCGGCGTTTGGTTTCTTATTATCACTGTTTGCAGGAACGTATATGTTGTTCTTTGCGGTGACACTTGTCATTTTCTTGTCGACGTCTATTTTGCGTCCGGTGTTGAACACGCTTGTCTCAAAATTAGCTGGGAACGAGCAGGGACTCGCGATGGGGATGAACAACGCCTATATGAGCATCGGGAATATTTTGGGACCGACACTCGCTGGCATCGCGTTTGATATCGATATGCGCTATCCGTTCATCATGGGTCTAGTTTTACTACTCATTACGTATACAGGCACATGGAACTGGTCGAAACGGAAAGCGACCGTCATTTCAGAGTCATAAAAGGAGGACGTTATGATCTACGTTGGTGTGACTGGATGGGGTGACCACGATCTGTTATATACGACCCCAGAGGAAAGAAAACATAAACTATCGACATACGCGGGACATTTCCCGACCGTCGAAGTCGACTCAACATTTTATGCGATACAGCCCGTGAAGAACTTTGAAAAATGGGATGCTGAGACGCCCGACCATTTCCAATTTGTCGTCAAAGTTTCCCGGGAAATGAGCGGACATGATCGTGAACCGAAAACACCACTTATTGAGTTGTTTGAGCGTTATCGCGTTTCTGTCGAGCCATTAAAGCAGGCTGGGAAGTTACGTGCCGTGCTCGTCCAGCTTCCGCCCTGGTTCGATGTATCAAAACCGCATCTCGACTATTTGCGAACGCTTCGAGCCGAACTCTCTGATTATGAGATTGCCATCGAGTTTCGTAACCCGACTTGGTTCTCTGAAGCGTTCCGAGACCGTACGCTTCAATTTTTAAAGGAGCAACGATTCATCAACACGATTTGTGATGAGCCGCAGACGAAAGAGAGTAGCATCCCGTTCGTGCCGGTCGTGACGCACCCCGAAGTAGCCGTCGTTCGATTGCATGGACGGAATACGTCAGGATGGCTCAAAAAGCCCGGTATGACGAGTCAGGAATGGCGGCATGTCCGTTGTCTGTATCGCTATAGCGAGGAAGAACTTCAAGAACTCGCTACCTCGCTCCGGGAGATTGACCGTGAAGCGAAAGACGTGTATGTATACTTTAACAACAACTCGGACGGAGATGCGGCTCCGAACGCAAAACGTTTGATTGACATTCTTGGGCTCGAATACGAGCTTGCACCTAGACAAATCAGTCTGTTTTAGAAGGAAGGGATGGCCGTGACGAAACTTACTATTTTTCACTACAATGATCTTCACTCAAAGTTCGACCAATGGCCGAAACTTGTTTCATTTTTAGAGGAACATCGTACGGACAATACGCTTTATTTTGACTTAGGTGATCATGCGGATCGTACACATCCCGCGACAGAAGTGACACGCGGAAAGTTGAACGTTCGATTACTCGAGCGACTCCAACCGACGGCTGTTACCATCGGGAACAATGAAGGGATTACGTTCCCGCACGACTGGTTAGCCGAATTATATGAGGAGGCGACGTTTCCGATTTTACTTGGGAATGTGTATGAAGCGGACGGTTCACGACCAGATTGGGTAGAGGAGACGCTTGTCCTCGAGCGAGATGGTTTGAAAATCGGCTTATTTGGTGTCACAGCCCCTTATGAAGAGTTGTATCCGGAACTTGGTTGGCAAATCGAATCGCCTTACGAAGCGACAAAGCGTGCGTTGAAGCAGTTGGCACATTGTGATGTCATCATCGCACTCAGTCACCTCGGTTTCTTCGGGGATGAGCGATTGGCGGACATGTATCCTGAAATTGACGTCATCCTTGGTGCCCACACGCATCACGTTTTAGATGAAGGCGTCATGACGAACGGGGTACTGATCGCACAAGCCGGGAAATACGGACAGTATGTCGGGGAAGTGACGCTGATACTTGACGGCGCCGAGGTTGTCGAGAAGGAAGCACGACTTCATGAATTGTCCCATCAAGCCGAAAGTACAGATACGCTGGCGTTGCTGCGCTCAGAAGGGGCTGAAGCCGAACGTCTCCTCGATATCACCATTGCAGAGACGGAAGGGTATGCATCGGATTGGTTCGGGCATTCCCCGCTCGGTGAATTGCTTGTGGAAGGAATGGTCGAGTGGTGTGCGGCAGATGTCGGGATCATCCCGTCAGGTGTAGTCTTAGACGGTCTCGCTCCAGGAAATGTCACGTTGAATATGCTTCATCGGATTTGTCCACATCCAATCAATCCATGTGTCCTGACACTTGACGGTAACACGCTCGAACGCTTCTTACATGACGTAAACGAGGAAACGTTCACGAATATGCACGTCAGAGGTCTCGGTTTCAGAGGCACTGTGCTTGGTGAACCAAGTTTGAATCAAATCGAACAGCGGGACGGTCAATACTATGTCATGGGAGAAAAGCTTGAACCGAACCGGACGTATCGTGTCGCAACGGTCGATATGTTGACGTTTGGTCCGCTCCTTCCATACTTAGCAGACCAGCCGAAACGATATTTCATGCCCGAATTATTAAGGGATGTGCTGCGAGAGACAATCGTTGCTCGTCATGAGGTCATTCGAAAAGGATAGAGCCGTCATAGCGGGACATGCTATGATACAAGAGTGGAGGTGGGAGCGATGATTCGAGTGAATCACCACGGATATACCGTCTTAGAAGAGAAGCGCGACGGCTTTGATGAAGAAGCGTTTATCGCCCGGTATAGTGACGTGCTTGATAAATATGACTATATTGTCGGCGACTGGGGACACGGACAGCTACGTTTGAAAGGGTTCTATGAACCGCAATCGAAATTAGCGACGTATGAGAACCGGATTGATCACGTGATGGACTATGTATACGAATATTGCAATTTCGGATGTCCTTATTTCGTTCTGAAAAAAGAGACGGATATTAACGAAGAAGAGAGTGGCCCTGTCTTTGGTGGAACAAAGCAGAAACTGAAGTTGAAGCGTAAGTTCAACAAGACTGAAGAGACGAATGCGTAAAGTGCTGAGCAATCAGCACTTTTTTATTACAGTTAATTTCCAAATATTTCGTTTAGGTAAAAAGTCATGACTTCGAGTTTAAGGGTTGGAAAAATGTGATAAATTGTCATTAAGGATAGTTACGTAGTTTTGGTTTTTAGAGTGAGGTGATTGGATGCAACATGTACAAACGACCGTCGGGGATCGGGATGACGTCCATAATCGAATTCATAATCTTGGACTAGGGATACTGACCATGTTCTTTTTTGGCTTCCATATTATGATGACCTTCTATTTTACGGCGGCAGTCATTCTTTTTGAACTTATTCATGTGTTGATCGTCCGTCGCTTTGAATATAGCCACTCTTTTTTACGGAGCCGCATGTTCAAAGTTACATCTCACCTTGCGTTTTCGCTCGGAGTGCTCTTATTGATCTTATCCATGTCTCAGTTCTTTTTAGGCAATGTCATGATTCGGTAAGCGGAAAGGAAAAAATCCTTTCCCTTTTTTTATGTTTTTTTGAAACGTGTTACAGACTTTTCACGTACACTGAAGTGAAGACTATAGAAAAGGATGGGTTACAATGAGATCTGAATGGAAACAACATGCACGGCAAGCGTTGAAAGGAAAATGGTGGCTCATGGCCGGGTTGGCGCTTTTGTTCGTTATCGTCAACGGGATTCCACAATGGTTCGCTCCTGAAATGGATCCCAATTCACCGGAAGCGTTCACATCGACAGACGCCACGTTAAGTTTCGTGTCGACCGTTCTTCAAGTCTTGATTGCTCCACTTGCCATCGGCTGGTCATGGCTCGCGCTTAACGTATCACGCGGAAATGGCGCATCACTCTCGACATTGTTCAAACCGTTCCAAAAACGTTATGTGAAACATGTCATCACGTCTTTCGTGATGGGTGTGTTCCTCGTATTGTGGACGTTATTGCTCATCGTACCTGGAATCATCAAAGGATTCTCGTACTCGCTTACGCCGTATATCTTACGCGATCAGCCTGAGCTTTCGGCACTTGAATCGATTACGGAATCGCGTCGTCTCATGGACGGGCACAAGATGGAAGCATTCATGCTCTTCTTATCCTTCTTCGGATGGTTCCTCGTCGGGATTTTGACGCTCGGAATTGGATTCTTCTTCATCGGACCTTACTTCTCAACAACGTATGCGACGTTCTATGACTCGATTCGCGACAAACAAGTTGGTTCGGACGAGCCAGTGCACGGAACGGAACAAGGATTCTAATCAACAAAACGCCTCGCTCATTTTATTGAGCAAGGCGTTTTTTTAGGCGTTGACTTCAGTTTTTTGTAAGTATGGCTTCAATGATAAGTGATGTTCAGCCACGACTTTACGAATTGTGCGTGTCTTCGAGCGCATGACGAGTGACGTCGTCTCGACGATATCATCCGTCAAAAACTTGACGCCATCGAGCAACTCACCAGACGTGACACCCGTCGCGGCGAAGATGCAGTCATCGCTCTTGACGAGGTCGTCGAGCGTGAGGAGTTGGAGTGGATCTTCAATTCCCATTGAGATGACGCGAGCTGATTCCTCTTCGTTCATCGGATGTAGACGAGCCTGCATGTCTCCGCCAAGCGCTTTGACAGCGGCAGCTGTGATGACTCCTTCAGGAGCTCCACCTGTACTGATGAAAATATCAATCGGGTTCGATTTGACGGCAGCGGCGATTCCGGCGGATACGTCGCCATCCTCGAATAGCTTGACGCGCGCGCCGACATTCATGACGGCTTGACGAAGGTGTTCGTGACGGTCACGGTCTTGCATGATGACCGTCACTTCCTCGATGCGCTTGTTATTATATTTCGCAGCTTTTTCAATGATTGACTCGAGCGGTTCGTCGAGTGAGACTTTCCCTTTTAAGTTTGGACCGACGACAAGCTTGTCCATGTACATATCTGGTGCGTGGAGGAGGGCACCTTCATCCGCAACGGCGATGACGACCATCGCATCTCCAAGGCCTTTTGCGACAATGGATGTTCCTTCGAGTGGATCGACAGCGATGTCAACTTTCGGACCGAATGTCGTTCCGAGTTTTTCCCCGATGTAGAGCATCGGTGCCTCATCGAGTTCACCTTCTCCGATGACAACGGTCGCGTCCATATTGACCGTTCCGAGAACTTCTCGCATCGCTGACGTAGCTGCATCATCGGCCTCGTTCTTTTGGCCGCGTCCGATCCATTTCGATGATGCGAGTGCTGCTGCCTCTGTTGCCCGTACGATTTCTAATGCTAATTCACGTTCCATAGTGTTGTACCCTCCACGTTATCTCTATTCAATGTGTTATACTTTTTACGGCTTAAATCCGTTGATTAGTGTATCACAATGTTATAAATGATGTAAATAGGACAGATTCTTTTCTCCTGACCGAAAAAGCATTAGTATTAACAGCAGGGGGGATCATCATGTATTTTGTGAATAGAGAGAAGATTAATCAGACACTGGAACAAATGGAGACGATGTTAGCGCATACCGATCAATTGAATGGGGATGCGTTCACGGTAGATCTTGCGAAACAGCGAATGGCCGTCCTTCTTATGGAAGGGGTCATCGATGTTGGGAACTCGATGATTGACGGGTTCATCATGCGAGACCCTGGAAGTTATGAAGACATTGTCGACATCTTACTCGATGAGCGCGTGCTCGATGAGACGACGGCGAAAGCGACAAAAGCACTCGTCGGATTACGTGCCTACTACGTTCGTGAGTTTGTGCACGCCGATGCATCAAAGTTTGACGAATGGGTGAAGACGTCGAAACAAGACTTCACGGCATTCTCCGCACAAGTTCGTCACTACTTAGAAGTCGAACTTGGACCAGTGTCCGCATTCTTACCAGAAAGCGAGTGATTGGATGGAACCGATTAAAGGATATTTGTTTGATTTAGACGGTACGATGTATGCCGGTACGGAACCCGTACAGGCAGCTGTCGATTTCGTCAACGAACTAGAAGCGACAGGCGTCCCATATTTGTTCGTCACAAACAACGCATCGATGACGCAACAACAGATTGCTGATAAGTTGATTGCGATGGGGGCGAACGTGAAAGCGGAGAACGTTTTGACGAGCGCGATGGCAACGGCTTTTTATATTGAAAAGATGTCTCCAGGAGCAACTGTCTATATGATTGGGGAAGATGGACTTCGTCTTGCGTTAGAATCTCGTGGTTTTCATGTCACGGACGAACCGAAAGCGGACTATGTAGTCATCGGCCTTGACCGACACATCACATATGAGAAGTTGGCACGTGGCGCGATTGCCATCCGTTCGGGAGCTCGATTTATCTCGACAAATGGGGATATCGCGATTCCGACTGAACGTGGATTTCTACCGGGGAACGGGTCGCTCACGTCTGTATTGACCGTGACGACGGAGAAGGATCCTTTCTTCATCGGAAAACCGGAACCGGTCATGATCGACATCGCACTCGACATGATTGGACTAAATAAAGAGGATGTCGTCATGGTCGGGGATAACTACCATACGGATATTTTGTTTGGAATTAATGGTGGCATTCGTACGCTCCATGTCAACTCAGGTGTGCATGGACCGGCGTTTATCCAAGAACAAGAAAAACTCCCAACCTATATGGTCGAGAGTTTAGATGAATGGAAGCACGAAAAAAAGGGATGACGAATGTCTCCCTTTTTGCTTAGAATACTTGTTCTACTTCGACGATGCCTGGTACTTCTTCGATGAGCGCACGCTCAATACCGGCTTTTAACGTGATTGTTGAAGACGGGCAGCTGCCGCAAGCACCCATCAAACGGAGCTTGACGATGCCTTCTTCGACATCAACGAGTTCGACGTCTCCGCCGTCACGAAGCAAGAACGGACGCAATTTATCGAGCACTTCTTGGACTTGATCAAACATTTCCATGGTATCTACCCCTTTCTCGTTCTACTTTATTCTAGCAAGTTTGAGAGTGTTTCTCAATCATTTACACTGAGCGTTTCATCATCGGGAAATCGAAGAATTTTTGTATAATAGATTTGAGGGGGAATAAAGATGAAAATTACGGTATATGGGGCAGAAGTTCAATGTGCAAGTTGTGTCGGTGCACCGAGTTCGACCGAAACGTATGAGTGGTTGCAAAGTGCGCTCGGAAGGAAGTATCCGGAGCATTCTTTTTCGTTCGAATATATCGATTTCGAACAGAGCGAAGATGAGTTCGCCCAGGCGCTCAAAGAAGACGAATGGTTCTATCCGCTCGTATTGCTCGATGGAGAAGTGATTGATGAAGGGGTCGTTCAATTACGAAAAGTGTATGCGGCGATTGAAGCAAAGCAAAAATGAAATAGGACAAATGAGGCGATTTCATGTGTGATGAAGTCGTCTTTTTCGTCTACAAAAACTTCTTATTTTTGAATGAAGGAAATAAGTTCGTCTTTTTGTATCCTATTTATTGTAGGAGGCGACGGCGATGTTTCGAAAAAAGATAGACGTACAAAAAAGATTGGATCAAGTGATTGAAATGGATCGAGTCAAAATCGATCTTTCATCAGAACTAAATCAACAACGACAGTTGATTCAACTGACGCTAGAAGATCTAGCATATTTGAGAAGTTATCGATCTTACATTCAAGAAGCACTTCCACAACTCGTTCATTTGTTTTATCGTCACTTAGAAGAAATCGAAGAATTAAAGCAGATGATCAATCAACATTCATCTTCGGACCGGCTCAAAGTGACCTTAACAACGCATATCGGTGAGATGTTTGAGGGGGTCATTGACTCAGCGTATATTGAAAAACGTTACCGAATTGCGAAACGTCATCATATGATTGGTCTCAAAGGGAAATGGTATATGGCGGCCTTCCAACAAATCTTTGATCATGTGTTAGAGAACATCGAAGCAGAACCGTTCGACCCGTTTTCGAAGATGAGACTTCTCTCAGCGGTGACGAAAATTTTCAACTTTGAGCAACAAATTGTGCTAGAAATGTTTGATGAAGAAGCGTCCAACATGCAGCAGCAAATGGATTACCGTGAACAAATGAGTCGAACCGTCCAAGCGACAACCGAAGGACTTGTTTCGATGACCCAGGAAATGACGGCTAATTTTAGTCTGATGAATGATAAGATCGGGGCGATGCGATCGATGAGTGAGGGCACGAAAGTCACGCTCGGAAATATGCGTGCTTCCTCACAGTCAGGGAAAGAGTCATTAGTGAATGAGACGACACACCTGACAACTATATCTGAAAATTTGTCCGATTCTGCAAATCAAATGGGAGAGCTCAATCAATTGATGTCTGAAATTTCTTCGATCACAAGCAGCGTAAAACGGATTGCCGAGCAAACGAATATGCTCAGCTTGAATGCCGCAATCGAAGCGGCACGTGCTGGGGAGCAGGGCAAAGGATTTCAAGTTGTGGCCACGGAAGTAAGGCAGCTAGCCAACCAATCCAAAACGTCAGCTGAACAAGTCGAGGCACTGACAAAACGTTTAAATCGACAAATTCAGGAAACGACAGCATGTGTGACGACGACGGAGCGAGAGATGAGAGATGCGATGGTTCGGATGCACCAAGTGACGGAACTGTTCGTCAAAATCGCAACCGACACGACTGCAACGGATGGGAGGATGAATCATCTGTTCGAGGAGATTCAAGATGTGACGAATGCAATTATTGAATTACAAAAAGCAACGAGTCAGATCGCGACCTCGTCTGAAGAATTATTGGTCTCTACAGAGAGACTTTGAACTGACCTTTGTCAAAGGTCAGTTTTTTACTGACTTGTTATTTGGAAAAAGATTTTACAACTTTTGTCTATCGGGATAAACTGAACATAACCTGCATAATTTTTATAATATTTTGAAAATTAAATGAATCCATTCATTGAAGGAGGACTGTTCAATGTTTGCTCGAAAACGAAATATGCCAATTCATTTAGACACTTCGTCCCAAATGGAGCACTTGCTGATCGCACTTCCAGAAGAGTTGGAACGACAACGGCAGTTGATTCGCCTCGAACTTGAAGATCTCGCATATTTACGTGCGTATCAACAGGAACTACGTCAATTGACCCCACAGTTAGTCGATGTGTTTTATGAAGAGCTTGAGAAGATCGACGAGATGAGAGAATTGATTCGGCAACATTCGTCATCGGACAAACTGAAACTGACCTTATCGAACCATATTATGGAGATGTTTGAGGGGAAACTTGATGAAGCGTACATTAACAGACGTCTTGCCATTGCCAAACGCCACTATTTGATTGGCTTGAAAGGGAAGTGGTATATGGCGGCTTTTCAAAAGATATTTGAAACGCTCGTCTTGTCGATTCAACACGAACAGCTTGATGAAGGATCGAAAATGAAGTTGATGATGGCTGTTTCGAAAATCTTTAACTTCGAGCAACAAATCGTGCTTGAGATGTTTGATGATGAAGCGGACGTCGTTCGTGACCAGATGCAACATGTGAAAGATGAAATCAGCCAAACGATTCAGCAGGCGAGCGAAGATTTAGCCGCCCTCTCACAAGAAGTCATGGCGAGTTTTCAGTCGATGAATGAGCGGGCAGATGATATGAAGCATTCAAGCTCACTCACACAGACAAAGCTGAGGACGGTACTTCACTCTTCGGTGAGTGGGAAGGATACGATATTGTCAGAGACGGGACGCCTCGACGAAATCGCACGAGACTTGTCCGATTCGGCTCAAGAAATCAAAGCACTTGAAAAGTTGATGAATGAAATTATGACGATTGCGGACTCAGTGAAACAAATCGCCAATCAGACGAACTTGCTCAGTTTGAACGCTGCCATCGAAGCTGCACGAGCAGGGGAACAAGGGAAAGGGTTCCAAGTCGTCGCTTCCGAGGTTCGGACGCTTGCGAGTCAGTCCAAACAAGCGGCGGAAGAAGTCGAGGACTTGGTGAAGCGACTCACGAATCAAATGGAAGAAACGTCGACCCGTGTCCTCTCAACCGAGCAAGAGATGAAGCAGACGATGAGGCGAATCAATCAAGTGACGGACGCCTTCCTGCAAATCTCAGGGGACTCTGAACATGCGGACGGACAGATGGGTAGCCTCGCCGGGGATATCGATGAGATTGTCGAGTCGATTGCCGAGCTAAAGCGGGCGACGACGCAGATTGCGACGTCTTCGACACAGCTGATGGATACGGCGCAACGTTTATAGAAGTATGAAATCAACGTAAAAAACGAACCGAGTCGCTTCGAACGACTTGATTCGCTCGACCTTTTTCGGTTAGAGAAGTTGGAACGAAGATGTCGCCGAACCAGCTGTGTAACCAGTTAGTGTCGCGTCTGACTTCACTTGATACGTACCACGTTGTGACCAAGAATTTGTAGAGAGCGTGAATGTGATCGCACCTGAAGCATTCGTCTTCCCTGTGCCGACGAGTGTCGCACCGTTCGGTTGTGTGACCGTCACACGGACATCAGCGTTTGCGACTACTTGTCCATTCGAATTGCGCACCGTCGAAGAGATTGAGACGACTTCACCCGCGTAGTAGTATGACTTCGATGTCGATACCGTCGTCGTAAGTGATTGTACTGGTTGTGTCGTACCACCAGAAGTAGGGGCTTGGACGAGTCCATTTCCGAACCAAGTGTCACGACCTGCCGTACCGAGGTCAATCGAATCTTGCGATAATTTCGTACGGAGTTGCGTGCTCGATAACGTCGGGAAGGCTTGCTTCATGAGCGCAAGGTTACCTGCGACGTAAGGTGTCGCCATCGATGTCCCACTCATTTGACCGTAGCCGCCATTAGAGAGTGTTGAATTGATGCTGACTCCAGGAGCCGCTACTTCGACTGTGCTACCTGTTGCTGAGAATGAGGCGCGGTTGTTATTGATATCTGTCGCAGCGACGGCGATTGCCGAGTTGTAACGAGCCGGGTAGTTGACGAGGTCTCCTGATCCATCGGTACGTCCATTGTTACCGGCTGCTGCAACGACGAGAATCCCTGCGTTATTCGCACGATCCACGACTTGTTGGAGTGTCGTCGAAGGACTTGTCGTTCCAAGGCTCAAGTTGATGATGTCCATGTCGTTCGTAATCGACCAGTCAATCCCGGCAATGATACTCGATAGACTACCACTTCCGTTTGCCTCAAGTGCTTTGACGGCATAAATACTTGCCTCGTGTGCGATTCCGACCGTCCCGATACTATTGTTACGGGCTCCGATAATCCCAGCGACGTGCGTCCCGTGACCGTTGTCATCGGCATAAGAACTCGTCACCGTACTAAATGAGGCACCACCGGCAATCGTTAAGTCCGGGTGAGCGGAGATCCCGGTATCGACGACGGATACTTTGACACCTTTACCAGTGAATCCGCTCTGCCAAGCGGAAGGAGCTTGTAATTTAGGAATTCCCCAATCTTGGCTTTGGTTCTCGATATGTACCGTTTGATCCACTTCCACATGTGCGACATGCGGGTTATTCTTCAGTCCGTTCAGGGCAGACTTCGGAACTTCGAGTGCCGCTGCTGGAATATTCGAATACTGTTGTTTAACTTCCATGCCTTCAATCGAGAGTGGGATTTTCTTTGCCGATTCTTTGAAGACGACGAGGACGCGTTCTTTCTCCTTGTTCGGGGCAGCTTCTGCGCCTCCAGGTACGGTTGATAAGACGAGCAATGATGCGAGGACGGTGCTACAGATTTTTTTCAACTTGTTTCCTCCTTTAGGGTAGTAGGCAAGATGACAGGATGTCGGGCTGCCGTGTTCATAGAGTAACAAGTTTTTCCAACGTATAGAATATGTCGTAGGCATTAAAAATCTGAATATTTAGATAAGGATAGAGGGGATTAAGATACAAGACTTTTGACTCAATAAGACGGTGGTTAAATGAATAATCGATGATCGGATTTATAAAAAAAGCGAATCGACCAGTCAGGTCAATTCGCAATCGGTTATTTGATGACTTTATGTTTCCAAAGAATACCGGACTTCAATAGGCGAGCGACTTTTCCGGTGAGCGATTGTTTCCCCATAAACACCCCAAAGCCTGCTTTCTTCCCGAGGGAACCGAGCGTCCCTTTCAATTTGATGTCAGGTAACTCTGGATAGGCGAGCCCCTTCCACTTACAGAGGAGCACTTGAACGATTTGTTCCGCCTGAGCTTCGGCGAGTTGTCCAGACGGTGCGTACGGCAAGCTCGCGTTGTCTCCGACGACGAATACGTCCGGTAAGCCTGGTACGAAATGATGTTCCGTCAGTTTGACACGTCCGCCTCCATCGAGCTCCCATCCTTGGTTGCGTACGACAGCGACCGGTTGAATCCCGGCTGTCCATACGGTCAAGTCAGAAGGGAACAAATCTTCATGGTTCCATAAACCATCGGCATCGACGCGCGTAATGTTGGCGTTGTTGATGACTTCGACCCCATGCTCTTCGAACCAAGATTGAACATACATCGAGACACGATTGGATAAGAATGATAACACCGAAGGGCCACGGTCAAACAAGCGAACCGTCAAATCAGGACGACTCTCGCGTAGTTCGCTTGCGAGTTCAACGCCAGATAATCCCGCTCCAACGACTGAAACGACCGAGTCAGGTCGTAACCCGTTGATCGCTTGCTGCGTTTTACGTGATTCTTCAAGTGTTTGGATGCTGTACGTGAATTCCGCTGCCCCTTGGACGTTATGATACTTGTCCTCACAGCCTAATCCGATGACGAGGTCATCATACGGTACTTTTTCTCCACTCGCGAGAAGAACCATCTTGTCTTCCGTATCGATATCCGTGACTTGTCCGTATATGTAGTCAATTTCTTCCGGAAAGTCGATGCGAATATCGCGGTCCGAGACCGTTCCTGCAGCGAGCGCATAATACTCTGTTTTTAATCCATGATAAGGTAAGCGATCGACGAGCGTGACCGAGACGTCCTTCAACTGGTGTCCAAGAACTCTTTCGATGACACGCATTCCCCCATAACCGCCCCCTAAGACGACTAATTTGCGCATAATAATCCCCCTTTGTTACTCTTCAACTGTATCATGTTATAATCTGCCGTAGAAGAACCATTTTCCGATAATTCACGTAAAGAAAGACGGTGACATATATGATGAATCCAATCATCGAATTTTGTGCCTCGAATTTAGCGATGGGCTCACAGGTTGCCCGAGCAAAATTGGAGTCCGACCCGGACCTCGATGTAGTCGAATACGGCTGTACGGGCTACTGTGGCGTCTGTTCCCTCGATTTGTTCTGCCTTGTCGATGGGGAAGTTGTGACCGGTGAAACACCGGATGAATTAGTGACGAAGGTGTATGAAAAAATAGAAGAGATGGCATGGTAAAAAGTTTGGGGGATGACCTCAAACTTTTTTATTTCACCCGTTGCATTTTAAAAAGAGGGATGTTATATTCTAAGAGGTTCGAATGTAGGTTGTCTGACGTTTAACAACGAGAAAAAGAAAGCGTTTCAAACGGTAGGGCACATCTCTTTTCGGGTATGACACATATAATAGCTTTGTTTAATATGAAAGGAGCACAACATCAATGAAAATCATGAGTGTGGTTGGTATTTTGGCACTAATTGCAATCGCTTACATCTTCTCTACCAACCGTAAAGCCATCAAATGGCGCACGGTCTTGGCAGCGTTCGCTGTTCAATTCGCGTTTGCTTTCCTCGTGTTGTATACGTCTTGGGGACGTGCGGCACTTGAATGGATCTCGAGCGGCGTTCAAGCCATCTTGAACACGGCGGGTGACGGGATTGCGTTCGTATTCGGAACAGCAGTCGGCGGCGACAACTTCGTCTTCGCATTCCAAGTACTTCCGATTATCGTTTTCATGTCATCATTAATCGCGTTACTTTACTATCTTGGCGTCATGCAGTGGGTCATCCGTATCCTCGGTACGGCACTTGCAAAAGCATTAGGAACGTCACGTAAAGAGTCACTTTCAGCAACAGCAAACATCTTCGTTGGTCAAACGGAAGCACCGCTTGTCATCAAGCCTTACCTTCCTACGATGACACAATCTGAGCTCTTCGCAGTCATGGTCGGTGGTCTCGCATCGGTTGCCGGTTCTGTACTTGCTGGATACGCAGCGCTTGGTGTACCGCTCGAATACTTGCTCGCAGCAAGTTTCATGGCAGCACCAGCTGGTCTCTTATTTGCTAAAATCATCGTGCCAGAAACAGAAGAGTACGATGATGACATCGAGATTGCAGAGGAAGAAGAAGACAGAGCGGCGAACTTCGTCGATGCAGCGGCACGTGGTGCTTCTGACGGTCTCTTCCTTGCCTTGAACGTCGGTGCAATGCTTCTCGCGTTCGTTTCATTGATTGCGCTTCTTAACTTGATCCTTGGATCAATTGGTGGTCTTTTCGGATTCGATAGCTTGTCACTCGAATTGATTCTTGGTTATGTGTTCGCGCCACTCGCATTTGTCATTGGTGTGCCGTGGGCAGATGCAGTACAATTCGGTAGCTTCCTCGGTCAAAAACTAGTCTTGAACGAATTCGTTGCATTCTCTGAGTTCGCACCGATCATCGGTTCTGGTGATTTGTCAGCTCGTACAGAAGCGATGATTGCATTCGCACTTTGTGGTTTCGCAAACATCTCGTCACTCGCGATCCTTCTCGGTGGTCTTGGTGGTATGGCGCCAAACCGTCGTGGTGACATCGCACGTATGGGTGTTCTCGCGATTCTCGCAGGTACGCTTGCAAACTTGATGTCAGCTACATTGGCTGGACTTCTTCTCTAATTAGTATAAGAAAACGCGATCACTTCGGTGGTCGCGTTTTTTTAGTGTGGGATTATGTATACAATTTGACGTTCGGCCATTGAGCTGGCCAATTTTTTTGAGCCATTCGTTTCAAGTAGATTGGATGTTTTGAGGTGCTTGTTTCAAAATACGGTGTAGGTCTAACTTGTAGTGTGAGAAGGTCTTGAACTCCATAGGGTGCTGAGAGAATGAGCTCACCGTCTAAATTGAGACGTACCCCGATTGCTGTCACCGTCTCAGGGAAATGGGCTAGTGCATCCGTAGATGAGGTGTACGGTGGGAGATGGTTCACATGATGCATTCTTGCTTGGTTTTTAACTAAATCAGGCGAGAATTCTCCCTCCTCTCAGCGTCTCGGGTTGTATCCCGGCATAGGTAGGTGATGAATCGCCCGGTCCAAAACTCTTTTTCCCTGTGACAGATATATCGAACAAAAGTTCGTGATTCCGTCAGATTCTCCCTCCCCCTCCATGGGTATCGGATGAGGAGGACACATCACGATCTTCTGGAGGGAGAGGGGACGGACATGCTGAAAGGCTACACATACAGGCTCCACCCGACGCCGGCGCAGGCCGATTTCTTGGTCCGGACGATCGGCTGCGCACGGTTCATCTACAACAAGCTGCTCGAGGACCGTATCGCCATCCGCGAGGAGGCGAAGGCGGGGACCGGGCCGAGACGGAAACCGGCGACCCCCGCCTCCTACAAGCCCCTGTTCCCGTTCCTCGCCGAGGCGGACAGCCTCGCGCTCGCGAACGCGAAGCTGAACCTCGACACGGCGTTCGCGAAGTTCTTCGCCGGGACGGCCGACTTCCCGGTGTTCAAGTCGAGACGACGGTCGCGCGCCTCCTACACGACGAATAACCAGCACGGCACGATCCGCATCGAGGCGGGCAAGGTCCGGCTGCCGAAGGTCGGGTTCGTGAAGTTCACACAACATCGCCCGTTCGAGGGCGTCATCCGGTCGGCGACGGTGTCGATGACCAAGACGGGCAAGTTCTTCATCTCCATCCTCGTCAAACAGGACGATGAACCATGGATACCAGTCAAGAACAAGGTCGGGATCGATCTCGGTTTGGAGCACTTCGCCATCATGACGAATGACGAAATGGTCTCGGAGAAGATCGACAACCCCCGACTCCTCCGGAAGTCGGAAGCGAAGGTCAAGAAGGCGCAGCGCGCGCTGTCACGCAAGAAGATCGGGAGCCGGAACCGGGAGAAAGCCAGGCTGATCCTCGCCAAGAGACATGAGAAGATCGCGAACCAACGCAAGGACTTCCTTCACAAGCTGTCGAGACGGATCGTTGACGAGAACCAAGTCATCGTCGTGGAGACATTGAAGTCGAAGGACATGATGAAGGATCACAAGGTGGCGAAGTCCGTCGGGGATGTCAGTTGGTACGAGTTCGTCCGTCAACTCGAATACAAATCAAACTTCTACGGACGGACGCTCATCAAGGCGGATCAATGGTTCGCATCCACTCAAATCTGTTCCACTTGCGGCGTGAAAGGCGAGAAGAAGGCGATGGATGTCCGTGAATGGACGTGTACTCATTGTGGTGTTCATCATGACCGTGACATCAACGCAAGCATCAACCTGTTGATGTTGGCAAACTAAAACGAATTCCTTCAGGGTGGGAACCACCCGACGAGCTTGGTAAATAATCGTGGCTAATAAAAGTACGGTCTTCCCAAGAAGCTCCCACTTCAATGTGCGAAGCAAATAAGTGGCGAGTAGTTCACCAGACCAAGGTACGTCTGGATCTCGTTGATACAACGTCTGCTCTAATTACTTCTCGATTCGTTTTGATGTTTGAAATAACATCCACGTCGTCCGTCTGGGTCGGGGTCTCGTATCCGTGGAGATGATCCCATATTTTTGCGCGGATATAGCCCGCGCAAATCCACCAGTCTGGTAGATGAAGAGTAGCGACGGTGCGGAGGTGCTTCATGAGTTCTGCATCTTGCTGTAAGAAATGAATCAAGTCCTGTTCATGTTCCATCAATCAATATCCTCCAAATCATATGATGAAAAAAAGCATCTAGGCAATGCCTAGATGCTTGTATATCGATTACGCTTGAAGCTGTAAACGTTGACGTTCGATCCACGGCTTCAATTTCAAGAAGAGTGGAACGAAGAGTGCGCTGATTAAGATGGCTTTAATCAAGTTGAACGGTAAAATCCCGTAAAGGACGAGGTCCGTCTTCACGGCCGGATCGGCCATGTCTGCCATTCCGAAGAAGAAAGCATAGGCTGGCAAGATGACGAGATAGTTTAAGATGGCGAGGCTGAGTGCCATTGTGATTGTACCGGCGAGTAGTCCAGAAGCGAGTGCTTTGTTCGTCTTCCGTTTGTGATAGAACCATGCGACCGGGTACATGAATGCGACACCTGCGAAGAAGTTTGCGACTTCTCCGACCGGGACACCGCCACCGTTAAAGACATAATACAAGACGTTTTTCAATCCGACGACCACGACACCTGCGAGTGGTGAAAAGACGATCCCGGCAATGAGTGCAGGAATGTCACTAAAGTCCACTTTGAGGAATGGCGGTAAAAATGGGAGCGGGAAGTTGAATAGCATGAGTACGAACGAAATCGTCCCGAGCATCGCCAAAGTCACCATTGTTGTCAGTCGTTTGTTGCGCGTAGTTTTCATCAGAATCTCTCCTTTAGGTCGCTCCTCGATGAATGGCACCCGTCGCATATAAAAACCCGATTGCAATGAAGACAATCGGGAGAGTTTACGCGCATACGAAATAGATGTTTTCCGAGGTGAAAGAGTCCACATCAAAGAAAACATCCGGATATCGGTCGGATGCCGCCATCTTCTCCCATCCAGACTATACTGTCGGCTTTCGAATCTCACGAAATCAGCAAGCAACGCCTTGCTCGCTCACGGGCTGAGAAGAATAAATTCTTCAATACCGCCGGTCGGGAATTTCACCCTGCCCCGAAGATGGAACGATTTAATTTTTTTTGTTACAGTTTAGTTATACAAGATAATGCACAAAACTACAAGTCAATTGACTTGAAATGAAGATAAAATGAGGAGGAGTTCAGATGATTCATTTGACAGAATCAGCAGCACTTCAAGTACAAGAGATGATGAAACAGACCGAACGCCCGGATGCACAATATTTGCGAGTAAAGGTCCAAGGTGGCGGATGTACAGGACTTTCATATGGAATGGGCTTTGATGAAGAGAAAACGGACAAAGATGTTCAATTTGATCATCATGGTGTCCGCGTCATCGTCGCTGAAGTGGATCATGGGGTCGTCGATGGACTTGAGATCGACTATAAGCAGTCGATGCTCGGCGGAGGCTTTACGATTAAAAACCCGAATGCGATCGCCACGTGCGGCTGCGGCTCAAGTTTCCGTACGGCAACGAACGCCGGTACACCTGGAGAATGTTAATCACGTTAGACTATGGCGCGCCATAGTCTTTTTTTTGTGCGATTCGACCAGTTATGGAACGTCGGGGAAAGGGAATGTAGGAAGAGAATCGTATTAAAGGGGGCTAGGGTGATGAGGAAAGTATTGATTTTTGGAGGATCACGCTATTTCGGGAAACGACTTGCCTTGCGACTCGCGGAGGCGGGGGACGATGTGACGATTGTGACGAGAGGGCAACTGCAAGTGCCAGAAGCCGAAGGGATACGTTCGATCAAAGGAGATCGGCAATCGGTCGCAACGATGAAAGACTTGGCACGCGAACGGTACGACCTCGTCTACGACAATATTTGTTTTACGCCGTATCAGGCAAAGATTGCGTCGGACGCGTTCATGGACAAAGTGGGGAAATATGTACTGACGTCTACGATGTCGGTGTATGCTCCGGGTCCTGACTTAAAAGAGAGTGACTTCAATCCGCTCCATTATGAATACCACTTAGAAGCCGAGCATGATTACGGACAAGGAAAGCGAGAGGCCGAATCGTTCTTCTTCCACCGGGCCTCGTTCCCGGTCGCGACCGTTCGCCTGCCAATTGTCCTAGGACCGGACGATTATACAGATCGACTCAAATTTTATGTGGATGCGATTCGTAACGAGGAACCGGTTGTCTTGCATCATCCGGAAGCGAAGATGGGTTTCATCTCAAGTGCGGAAGCAGCGGCATTTTTAGAATGGGTAGGACGCGCGAACGTGACGGGTCCATTCAACGCGGCAAGTGACGGTCTGATCTCCATGGGTGCTCTGATGGAACGGATCGGTCATCACGTCGGAAAACCGGTCCATATTATAAAAGACGGGGAGTCGTCCCCATATGATTCGGATGTCGACTATTACATGTCAATCGCTGAAGCGAAAAAAGCGGGCTACGTCTTCACGCAGTTGGATGACTGGATTGACCGGGTCATCATTCAGACGATGAGGAAATGAAAAAATCCTCTGTGGATACGGTCCACAGAGGATTGATGATTATTTCCCGGCAAATACAGATGTCGAGTGTTGTGGGTGACGAGCAGTCGGGTCCACAAGTTGTTTTACTTGGTTGATGGCGATTGGGGCTTCACCGAAACCTGTTGCGATCAACTTCACTTTTCCTTCGTATGTGGCGATATCACCACAAGCGAAGATGCCGGCGACTGTCGTTTCCATACGTGAGTCGACGCGGATTGTGTTCTTCTCAAATTCCATTCCCCAGTTCTTGATTGGACCAAGAGATGAAACGAATCCGTAGTTACAAATCAAATCATCAATTTCAACGATTTTCGACTCACCGTCTTTATCTGTCAGTTCGACAGATTCGATATGTGTCTCACCTGAAAGTGACTCGATGTTGTATGGGGTAAGGACGTTAATCGTCGATGCTCTCATCTGCTCGACCGTATGTTCGTGAGCACGGAAGCGGTCGCGACGGTGGACGATGTGTACTTCTTTCGCAATCCCTTCAAGCATGAGCGCCCAGTCGACGGCTGAATCTCCGCCACCTGCAATCATGACACGGCGATCACGGAATTTCTCCATGTTGTCGACGAAGTAATGAAGGTTTGCGTAATCTTCACAGCCGTCAAGACCGAGTGGACGAGCCGAGAAGGCACCGTTTCCTGCAGTGATGATGATGGCTTTCGTATGATATTCTTCTTTATTTGTCGTCAAAACGAATGTGCCGTCCTCAAGACGTTCCACCGTTTCAACCGTTTCGCCGAGGCGGTAGTCTTGCTCGAATTGATCAGCTTGCGCTTTCAATTGATCGATCAAGTCCTGTGCTTTCACTTTCGGGAAACCAGCGATATCATAAATATATTTTTCAGGATAGAGCGTTGACAACTGACCGCCGAGTTGCGGTAAGCTTTCAATCAACGTCGTATCGAGTTGGCGCATGCCTGCGTAAAATGCGGTGAACAGTCCGACCGGGCCGCCACCGATGATGATTACATCTTTCGTCGTCTTCATCGAATTCCTCCTCAAAGCGTATACATCTATTATAGAGAGTTTATTGAATTAAATCCATTCAGTACAAACATGCAACACTTTCAAAAAAAATTCAAGAAGATAAGCTTTTCCATTGAGAATTCAATTTAAAGAGCGTACAATAAAGCAGAAGCAATTGTGAACAGATGTTGAACAAGAATGGGCTTTATTGTGAACATCTATGTGAAGAAACACACAACATAGTTGTTCAAAAAAACAAAACTTTAAACAAGGTGGAAATGAACATGAAACGACCTAACATTGTTATTCTTGGCGCGGGCTTTGGCGGACTTATTACAGCTGTCAACCTTCAAAAGACACTCGCTGCAGGTGATGCGAACATCACGCTCATCAACAAGCATGATTATCACTACCAAACGACATGGCTTCACGAACCAGCTGCTGGAACGATGAACCCAGACCAAGCACGCATTTACATTAACGACATTGTGAACCCGTCACGTGTGAAACTTGTCAAAGGGATCGTCGATCGCGTCGATACTGCTGCGAAACAAGTCACGCTCGAAGATGGTTCTGTCGTCGAATACGACTACGTTGTCATCGGTCTCGGTGGTGTTCCTGAAACATTCGGTATCCCAGGCTTGAAAGAAAACGCGATGACAATCAGCTCGTTGAACAGTGTTCGTAAAATCAAAGAGCACATCGAGTACTCATTCGCTCAATATAAAACAAACGGTTCTTCTGACAACTCGTTCGTCACGATTGTTGTCGGTGGTGCTGGATTCACAGGAATCGAATTCCTCGGTGAAATCGTCAACCGAATCCCTGAGCTTTGCAAACAGTATGACGTTCCACGCGAAGCGGTTCGCATCGTCAACATTGAAGCGGCGCCAACAGTTCTTCCAGGATTCGATCCGGAACTCACAACATACGCACAGAAATGGTTGGAGCGTAACGGTGTCGAGATGAAACTCGGTAACGGAATCAAAGGCGTCGAACCAGGTGTCGTCACATTCGGTCCACTCCAAGGTGACACAACGGAGACAATCCGTGCCAACACAATCATCTGGACAGGTGGCGTAAGTGGTAGCCCAATCATCGAAAAATCAGGATTTGAAGCGGTTCGTAACCGTGTCATGGTGGAAGCGGACAACCGTGCACCAGGTCACGACAACGTCTTCATCATCGGTGACTGCTCAGCAGTCATGGACCCTGCATCAAACCGTCCGTACCCACCGACGGCACAAATCGCGACACAACAAGCGCACAACGTTGCGAAAAACATCGCGGCGCTTATCAACGGCAAATCGACTTCGAAGTTCACTTACGAGAGCAAAGGAACAGTCGCTTCGCTCGGTCATAACGATGGAATCGGAATCGTCATGGGTAAAAAAATCTTCGGTCGCAACGCTTCATTCATGAAGAAAGTCATCGACAACAAACACTTCATCGAATTGAAAAAATACGGACTCGTCCTCAAAAAAGGGAAGTTCTAATTCGCGATTCACGTACGGCTCGTTCTCATTCAGAACGAGCTGTTTTCTTTAGAAATTGTCATAGGAAGTTCTTTGACCACTTTGGTAGAAATTTTGTATAATGGAGAGCGGACAAGGGGGACATCACATGCATATTATCCAAGCAGTCATTGGGGCCGTCTTATATATGACGATTTTTTTCAGTATCGGCTTCATTTTGAATATGTTACTTAAAAAGACATGGACACTTGTGTTCATTTATCCAATTTTTGTCATCATGATGATTGATAATGTCAAACTTTCGAGTTACGTGACCGAGACGTCAACTGCACTCACGGGGATCTATGAAGGACTCGTCGGATTGCAGCTTCTCGATTTGTTCATGCTCGGTTTCGGATTGCTCGGTGCAATCTTAGCTGGCGTGACGATTCGTTTCTTACGGAAGAGCGGTTATTCAATGTTTTAAATGGCGACAGAAATGTTCGCCATTTTTGTTTTGTCCCTACTTTTTTAGGGCATGAACCGATATACTAGATAGCGAAACGATTTTAGTAAGGGATGCGATGCGAATGACATTACCGATGTATACGATCAAAAAAGTGTTGAATAATAGCGTTGTCATTTGTCAACATGATACGGATCCGGAAGTCATTCTACTCGGGAAGGGAATTGGCTTTGGTAAAAAACCAGGCGACCTCGTCGACCCGGCTAGCGTCCCGGAGAAAGTGTATCAACTGACAGATAAAGAAGAACAGTCGCAATACCAAGAACTCGTCAAACATGTCGATGAGGATTTTATTGCGTTCATGCAAGAAATTGTCGGCTTCATCGAAACGAGTACGGGTAAGAAAGTCGATGAACATATTCATATCGGTTTGACCGACCACTTGTTCTTTACGATGAAACGAATCGAGCAGGGGATGGAAGTGACGAATCCGTTTTTACTTGAAACAGAATCGCTTTATCCAAACGAGTTTGCGCTCGCGGAACGGATTGTCGATATGTTTCATGAGCGATTGAACGTACTCCTACCGGATGCGGAGACTGGATTCATCGCCCTCCACATCCACTCGGCGACGACGTTTAAAAATGTCCTTGAAGTGAATCGTCATAACCAAATCATCGGCCAAATCGTCCAGACGATTGAGAGTCGTTTGAACGTAAAAATGGACCGGACTTCACTCGATTATAAGCGCTTACTTCGGCACTTAAGGTACGCCGTTGAGCGGGTTGCGACGGGTGAGATGGTCGAGGCCCCACAAAAAATTGAAAAGGTGTTGCGCGACGAATATCCGCTATGCTATAGTACTGCTTGGGAGCTGATGGGCATCATGGAACGTGAATTAAAGCGTCCCGTCCCACGAGGTGAAGCGACATATTTGACGATGCATCTCCAGCGCCTAACAAGTAGATAAATGATACCACGTGTCTTACGTGTTACTGATTCGATCAGGCATGAGTAAGGAGTGGAACGTTATGTGATTTCTCCATTGGGAGAGGTCTACGTTCTATCCTTATTCATGCCTTTTCTGTTTTTATAAACGTGATTTATGAAAACGTTTAGATACGTCGGTTGTCTGACATCTACACCGCTATCATATTGTTTATACGTACTTAAAAAAAGGAGGAAATGTTGATGTTTAAGCAGATCTTTGGTGTTCTTCAAAAAGTCGGTAAAGCACTTATGCTTCCTGTTGCGATCTTGCCGGCAGCCGGTCTTCTTCTTGCATTCGGTAACGCAATGCAAAACCCACAACTTACATCACGCGCTGGTTGGTTAACAAACGAAGGCATCGTGAAATTCGCTCAATTGATGGAGCAAGCAGGTGGAATCATCTTCTCGAACTTGGCGCTCTTGTTCGCAGTCGGTGTCGCCATCGGTTTAGCCGGTGACGGGGTTGCCGGACTTGCAGCAATCGTTGGATTCTTGATCATGAACAAAGTAATGGGTGTTTGGCTCGAACTCACACCTGAAGTATTAGCACAAGGTGATCCGTCGTACGCGAACGTACTCGGTATCCCGACGCTCCAAACTGGGGTATTTGGAGGGATCATCATGGGTCTCATCGCCGCATGGGCCTATAACAAGTACTTCAATATTGAATTGCCGCAGTTCCTTGGTTTCTTCGCTGGTAAACGTTTCGTTCCAATCGTAACGGCAGTTGCAGCCGTCGTTGCTGGTTTCGTCATGCTTCTCGTTTGGCCACCAGTACAAAACGGATTGAACACATTCTCGAACTTCATGTTAACGGAGAACCGTACATTTGCAGCGTTCATCTTCGGTTTGATTGAACGTTCATTGATTCCATTCGGTCTTCACCACATCTTCTACTCACCGTTCTGGTTTGAATTCGGTTCATACACAGATGCAGCGGGTAACGTCGTTCGTGGTGACCAAGCAATCTTCTTCGCACAAATTCGTGACGGCGCAGAGTTGACAGCAGGTACGTTCATGACTGGTAAATTCCCGTTCATGATGTTCGGTCTTCCTGCAGCAGCACTCGCAATGTACCACGAAGCACGTCCTGAGCGTAAAGCGGTTGTCGGTGGTCTCTTGGCTTCTGCTGCCCTTACATCGTTCTTGACTGGTATCACAGAACCAATCGAGTTCTCATTCTTGTTCGTTGCACCACTTCTCTTCGCAGTACACGCAGTATTCGCAGGTCTTTCGTTCATGACGATGCACCTCTTGAACGTTAAGATCGGGATGACGTTCTCAGGTGGTTTGATCGACTTCTTGCTCTTTGGTGTTCTTCCAGGTCGTACGGCTTGGTGGCTCGTCATTCCAGTTGGTCTCGTGTTCGCGGTTGTTTACTACTTCGGATTCCGTTTCGTTATCCGCAAGTTCAACCTTAAAACACCAGGTCGTGAAGATGAGGTTGTTGAACAATCAACAGCTACTGGTTCGGAACTTGCACAAGATATCCTCGTTGGTCTTGGTGGCTCACAAAACATCAAGCACCTCGATGCATGTATCACACGCCTTCGTGTCGAAGTAAAAGATAAGAACCAAGTCAACAAAGATGAGTTGAAACGTCTTGGCGCGTCTGGTGTCCTTGAAGTTGGTAACAACATTCAAGCAATCTTCGGACCACGTTCGGATGCTTTGAAATCAGAAATCCAAGCGGTCATCGCTTCAGGTAACGAAAAGAAAGCAAACTAATGATCATTGAGACCAATCCTTCGGGGTTGGTCTTTTTCTTTGTGAAACGGTTTCATCCAAACGTTAGAGGGAAAAAGTAAGTATTCTGACAAAGGAGGGAACCATGATGTGGAAGAAAGTGTTTGGCGTTTTACAACGGGTCGGGAAAGCACTCATGCTTCCGGTTGCGATCTTACCGGCAGCCGGTCTTCTCTTGGCGTTTGGTACCGCATTCCAAAACCCGGACCTCGTTGAATTGCTCCCGTTTCTGGCGAATGACTCACTTGTCCTGATTTGGCAAGTCATGACAGATGCCGGGGACATCGTCTTCGCAAACTTAGGGTTACTGTTTGCCGTCGGGGTCGCAATCGGCCTTGCGAATGGTGATGGGGTTGCTGGTCTAGCAGCCATTGTCGGTTATTTGATCATGAACAAAGTTATTAGCACGTGGAACGGGATTACCGCGGAAATCGCTCAGGGCGACCCGCAGTATGCAACCGTTCTCGGGATTCCGACACTCCAAATGGGGGTATTCGGGGGTATTATCGCAGGTCTTGTTGCAGCATATGCGTACAACAAGTATTTCAATATCAAGTTGCCAGATTTCTTAGGATTCTTTGCCGGGAAGCGGTTCGTCCCAATTGCGACGGCCGCATTCAGTTTGATTATCGGGATTGCGCTCGCTTATATATGGCCACCGATCGGGAATGCGATCAATACGTTCTCAAGTACGGTCATTGAGGCAAACGTTGCCTTATCAGCATTTATCTTTGGATTGGTAGAACGTTCCTTGATTCCGTTCGGTCTTCATCATATTTGGTATTCTCCGTTCTGGTTCCAGTTCGGTGAATACACGAACCAAGCGGGTGATCTCGTACAAGGGGACCAGCGGATCTTCTTTGCACAACTACGTGACGGCGTCGAGTTCACTGCCGGTACGTACATGACCGGGAAATTCCCGTTCATGATGTTCGGATTGCCAGCTGCCTGTCTCGCCATGTTCCATACGGTTCCGAAAGAACGTCGGAAAGATGTCGAAGGTCTCTATTTCTCAGCTGCCCTCACATCATTCTTGACTGGGATCACAGAACCAGTCGAATTCTCATTTGTTTTCGTAGCACCACTTCTCTTCGGAATTCACGCCGTCTTTGCTGGGCTCTCCTTCATGACGATGCATTTACTGAACGTCAAGATTGGGATGACCTTCTCGGGCGGTCTCATTGACTATCTTCTCTTCGGTGTCTTGCCGAACCGGACGGCCTGGTGGCTCGTCATTCCGGTCGGGCTCGTCTTTGCGGTCATCTATTACTTTGGATTCCGATTCGCCATTACGAAATTCGATCTGAAAATCCCTGGACGTGACGTTCAGACCGGCACGAAAGGGGACAAAGCAGGCATTGGGGACGACTTGCCATATGAAGTGCTCGTCGGACTTGGTGGACCTGAAAACATCAAACATTTGGATGCCTGTATCACGCGACTTCGTGTCACCGTAAATGACGTGAAGCAAGTTGACAAAGACCTACTGAAAACACTCGGTGCTGCCGGTGTCCTTGAGGTAGGGGATAACATTCAGGCCATCTTTGGACCGAAATCGGATACGCTCAAATCACAAATCGCAACCATCATCGAAGGTGGCGAGTATAAACCGAAAGAAAAAGTTGAGAAAGCCGTGATCACACCGGAAGCGGCTGAACAAGCTGATCATCGCTTCCTCGCTCCAATGTCAGGTGTATTGCTCTCGCTCGATGATGTACCGGACCAAGTCTTCTCGGGACGCATGATGGGAGAAGGATTTGCGATTGAACCAAGCTCAGGTCAGGTCGTTTCACCGGTGACCGGTCAAATCACGACATTCTTCCCGACGAAACACGCGATCGGTATCTTGGCTGACGATGGACGCGAACTGTTGATTCACGTCGGTCTCGATACGGTCAACCTGAAAGGGGAAGGATTCACTGCGAAAGTAGAGGAGGGCGCACGGGTCGAAGCAGGAGACGTACTTCTTGAAGTCGATCTCAGCGCAATTCGCGATAAAGTACCATCACTCATCACACCAATCATTTGGACAAACGGAGACGGAAAAGTTGTCGTCGTACCGTTTGGTGAGACAGTCGTCGCAGGTGAAGCGCTCGATTTTAGAGCCGATGACAGAGGTCCAGAATAAACATGTGTTACACGCCGCTCCAGCAATGGGGCGGCTCTTTTTTGTAGTTACCTCAATGTGCCTTATTCCAGAAAGTGAGAATCCCATTTATAGTGAAGGAGAATTCTCACGAAAGAAGGGGTACAAATGAAACAATCGATAAAATTAAATCACGGTCAGAAAGCCATTCCTGCCATTGGACTTGGTGTCTTCAAAGTAGAAGACGGGGATACGGTCATCGATGCCGTCGTGGAAGCGATTCGTCAAGGCTACCGTCATATCGATACGGCAGCCGTCTACGAGAACGAGGAAGGTGTCGGAATCGGCATTCGGAAAGGGATGGAGATTGCGAATATTTCCCGGGATGATTTGTTCATCACGTCGAAGCTATGGAATGCAGACCAAGGATATGATGCTGCCATCGCTGCGTATGAAGCTTCACTCGAACGCCTCGGCCTAGAACAATTGGATTTGTATTTGATTCATTGGCCGGTGGAAGACAAAATCGTTGACTCTTGGCGCGCGCTTGAACAATTGTATCGAGACGGACGTGTCGGAGCGGTCGGAGTGAGTAACTTCCAGGCACATCACCTTGAGACGTTGGCTGCGAACAGTGAACTTGTTCCAGCAGTGAACCAAGTCGAGCGGCATCCACTGCTTCGTCAAACCGATTTGTCCTCGTATATGAGCGAGCATGGAATCGTACCGGTCGCTTGGGCACCGCTCATGCAAGGTGGGTTGTTTGAAGAACCGACGTTAGTAGAGATTGCGAAAGAAGTGGAGCGTTCTGTCGCGCAAGTGATCTTACGCTGGCATCTTCAGACAGGGTGGGTCATCATTCCGAAATCCGTCAAATCACATCGTATCGAAGAAAACTTCAACTTATATGACTTTGAGTTGAGCGATGAGCAAATGAATCGAATCGATGCACTCGATCAGCATAAACGTGTCGGTCCGGACCCAGACGATTTCGATTTCTGAATAGGTATGTAAAAAAATCCTTCTCTCGGGCGAGAGAAGGATTTTTGACGTTATTTTTTAATGTCGAACTTTTCGCTAAGGAAGTTCACGACTTCTTCAGCTGTGTCCATGTTGAGGACTTCGTTGACGATTGATTCTGTCTCTGTCTTCGTCAAGCGTTTCACGAGGCTACGTGCACGAAGGACGCTTGAAGCAGACATTGAGAACTCATCGAGTCCGAGACCGAGAAGGATTGGAATCGCGAGTTCTTCTCCGGCCATCTCTCCACACATACCGACCCATTTGCCAGCTTTGTGTGCTTCTGTGATGACATTGTGGAGAAGGTTCAAGATGGCAGGATTGAACGGTTGGTACAAGTAAGATACTTTTTCGTTCATGCGGTCAGCCGCCATCGTGTATTGAATCAAGTCGTTTGTACCGACTGAGAAGAAGTCGACTTCTTTTGCGAATTGTTTCGCCATGACAGCCGTTGATGGAATCTCGACCATCATCCCTGTTTCATATTGACCGACTTCGATTCCTTCTTCTTTCAACTTCGCTTCTTCTTCAAGGAGAAGGGCTTTCGCTGCGCGGAACTCTTCAAGTGTCGCAATCATTGGGAACATGATCGCGAGGTTACCGTGAGCTGACGCGCGGAGAAGGGCACGAAGTTGTGTGCGGAACAAATCAGTTTCCTCGAGGCAAAGGCGAATCGCACGATAGCCGAGGAACGGGTTCATCTCTTTCGGGAGGTCGAGGTAAGACAATTCTTTGTCGCCACCGATGTCGAGTGTACGGATGACGACTTGCTTGCCTTCCATACCTTCAAGAACCGTTTTGTATGCTGTGTACTGCTCTTCTTCTGTTGGGAATGTTTCAGAGTCCATGTATAAGAACTCTGTACGATAAAGACCGATTGCGTCTGAACCGTTTTTCAAGACGCCTTCTAAGTCGTTTGGCGTACCGATGTTCGCTGCGAGCTTCACTTTATGACCGTCTGCTGTGACAGACTCTTCATTGACGAGTTGCTTCAACTCTTCTTTGTAAGCTTCGAAATCAGCACGTTTGCCTTCGTACTCTTTGACGAGGTCTTCTGAAGGGTTGACGAAAACGTCACCTTCCGTACCGTCGATGATGACGAGGTCACCATTTTTGATTTCTTCAAGGGCCACTTTCGTTCCAACGACCGCTGGAATTTCAAGTGAACGTGACATGATGGCAGAGTGTGATGTACGTCCACCGATGTTTGTCGCGAACCCTTTGACGTATTTACGGTTGAGTTGCGCCGTGTCTGAAGGTGTCAAGTCTTCGGCGATGATGATGACTTCTTCAGAGATCGATGCAGGTGTCACGAATGTCACCCCGAGAATATGAGCCAAAACACGTTTTGTCACGTCACGAACGTCAGCTGCACGCTCGCGCATGTACTCGTTGTCCATCGATTCGAAAATCATGATCATTGTTTGTGCGACTTCATCAAGTGCTTTCGCAGCGTTCATGTTTTCGCTTTCAATTTTATCGTTCACTTGCGAAACGATTTCTGGGTCCTCAACGATTAAAAGGTGAGCTGAGAAAATCTCGGCTTTGTCTGGACCAAGTTCACGAAGCGTGTGTTCGCGGATTTCTTCAAGCTCCGTTTTAGATTGTGCGATTGCATCTTGGAAACGTGCCTTTTCTGCAGCGACATCTTCAACCTTGTGTGATGGGATATCGAATGAAGGTGTCTCCATGACGAATGCTTTTGCAACTGCGATTCCTGCAGATGCACCAATACCTTTAATGTGTGACATAAGCGTAGTCCCTCTTTTCAAAGAAATAGTGTACTTTCCTGCCTCGTTACTTCATACCCGAAAAGAAAAAAGAATTAACGAGAACGGAGAAAGTTAAAGTAGCAACGGTCTACGACTAGGGGAAGCCTCGACCAGTCAAATTGGCCTCACTTCACGATGAAGAGAAGCCCGATTGCGTACTTTCTTATCCTATCATAAAATAAAACAACGTCACAACGAGGAGATAGCCCATGAATTCGAAGATTTCTTGACTCTTACGCATACTATTTCATTATTTTGGAGAAGTTCGCTATGCTTACCATATATAAAGAAGGGAAGTGGCAACATGTATCAAATTGCTCAATTAAATTGGACAGATTCATATGACACGATGGTCGTCGGGATCGGAGCGGCTGATTCAATCGATGAAGGGCTCGACACATTGTTCGGTGGACGTGTGAAAGCACTCATTCAATCAGGAGACCTCTCTACGAAAACAGGAGAAGTGACATTATTGCCAACGTTCGCTGGGGAAACGGCACGTGTCTTATTTGTCGGGCTCGGTCAACGCAACGATATTACGACGGAGAATGTTCGGAACTGGTTTGGGAAAGTGTCGAAACTCGTCCACGCACGTGGTCTGAAGGACGTTGCGGTCGCACTCGACACGTTCACGAACGACGCGGCTCGCACGTTCACAGAAGCATTTGAAATGGCGACGTATGCCCATCCTACATACAAGTCAGAGCCGAAACAAACAATCGAAGAACCGACAATCACGCTCCTTGGCGATGTGTTGCAAGAGGATATCGACGCAGGTGTTGCTTATGGGAAAGGGGTCAACGTCGCACGAACGTTGACAATGATGCCGGCCAACATCTTAACAGCAGAAAGTTTGGCGGATTATGCAGTGGAGTTAGCGAAACGTCATGATTTCAAATACCGAGTTTTAGAAAAAGAAGAAATGGAAGGCCTCGGAATGGGGGCGTTGCTCGCTGTGAACCAAGGCTCGACAATCCCGCCAAAGTTGATCGTGTTAGAATATCGTGGCGCAGATGAAGAAGCTCCGATTGCGGTTGTCGGGAAAGGTGTCACATTCGATACAGGTGGCTATTCGATTAAACCGAAAGATGGCATCGTTGGGATGAAAGGGGATATGGGTGGTGCGGCTACCGTCCTCGGTTTATTCGAGACACTCGGACGTACACGCCCGAATAAAAACGTCATCGGGATCATCGGGGCGACCGACAACATGATCTCAGGCGACGCTTTCAAACCGGATGATGTCATCACGGCAATGAACGGAAAAACGATTGAAGTGTTGAATACGGACGCAGAAGGACGACTTGTCCTAGCAGATGCCGTCACGTTTGCGAAAACGTATGAACCGAAAGCCATCATCGACGTAGCTACGCTTACAGGTGGGGTACTCGTCGCGCTCGGTACGGACGTCACAGGCTGTCTGACGAACGATGATACACTCTATCGGGCACTTGAAGAAGCGAGCCGCGAGACGAATGAACTCGTTTGGCAAATGCCTTACTTTGATGTCTTCATCGACAAAGTTAGAAAGTCAGAAGTGGCTGACTTGAACAACTCGCCAGGTCGATTCGGACACATGATTTTTGGTGGAGCGTTTGTCGGTGAATTTGTCGGCGACACACCATGGCTTCATCTTGATATCGCGGGAACGAGCGAGCGCGCGGCCGCGAACGACCTCGGTCCGAAAGGCCCGACTGGCGTAATGGTCCGAACGCTTGCCCGGATGATTGAAACGTGGGAGCGTTAAGAGCGCTCCTCTTAATCGGTTTGGCGATTCTGTGTGGCTTTGCCTACACAGTTTGGCCGAACCGAATTTGGTTAGGATGTACAGTATTTTTCGCCGTGTTCGGCGTGTTGATGATGTTACAGGAGGTACGACATGGTAGGAGTAGGAATTGATGGCGCACGTGGGGGCTGGGTACGCATCACATACGATAGCATTTCTTTATGCTTGACGATTTCAGAAACGCTAGAAGAGTTGTTTATTGACGGTGCCATGCATTTTGTGGATATGCCAAAAGATTTAGGGACGGTCGACCAACCGAGTCGAGCATGCGACGCTTGGATGCGGAGTCAACTTGTAGAGCGGAAGTCTTCCGTCTTTACCCCGCCGATTCAAGAAGTGCTTCATGAATCGACATACGAGGAAGCGAATGAAAAAAGTCGGACGCTAATCAGTAAAGGGATCAGCAAACAGGCGTGGAATTTAGTCCCGCGTATCCGTGAGTTCCAACAAGTGGAGGTTGAGAACGTTTATGAGTCTCATCCGGAGGTCTGTTTCTCGGTCATGATGGGGCATGAGGCAAGTCATTCGAAAAAGACAGCCGAAGGTCAGGATGAGCGAATCGAGTTACTTCGAAAGTACTCGAAAAGTTCTCCATGGAAATGGAAGATGTCGAACGTCCAAGTAGACGATATAATCGATGCTTGTATTTTGGCAGTAGCCGCCTATGAAGCGGGAACAAGTGGTCTTTCGTTACACCCGGCTGAAGCGAACGAACGGATAGTAGCTGTACCTCAAATGAAAGAAGAGCGATGAAATGTTGATTTCATCGCTCTTTTGCTGTCGTGGCAGACGGTCCGACGATGAACCGCCAAATATAGTGAAAAACTTTGGCGTTGTATACAGCCTTTAACAGTACGGCGAGCACTGGGCCTAAGATAAAGCCAAATACACCGAATAGTTTTAGGCCGACAAAAATCGAGATGAGTGCGGCAAGCGGGTTCAACCCGATATGGGAACCGACAATCTTTGGTTCGGCCAGGTTTCGCTGAACGATGACGATGATATATAGCACAACCAACCCAATGGCGACGAACCAGTCACCTGATATTGCGGCATAGGCGGCCCATGGAATGAGTAGCGTTCCGACGCCCAAATATGGCAATAGGTCGAAGAATCCCGCAAGTAAGGCAAATGAAAGCGGGTTGTCGACTCGGAGAATGAACATACCGACCAACACGATTCCGAACGTGATGGAGATGAGTGTAAGTTGTGCTCGGACGTAACCGAATAGTGCGGACTTCAAGTTAATCATCACTTCCTCGAACTCTTTAAAGCCTTTACGTTTATTGAGTCGATTGAGTGAGGTCACGTAGGACGGCCAGTCTTTTGTGATAAAGAACCAGGCGAGCACAATGACGACAACGAGCAGCAGGACAAGAGGGAGTGCCGCCAACATGTTTTGTAGCACACTAGCAACACTGCGAGATAACACACCGATTGCTGCTGCGAGTTGAACGCCGAGTTCTGTAATGCCGCCTTCTAATGAAGTCGTCTGTCCAGGATTCAACTGTTGATAGCTCTCGTACGCGTCATTGATGAGTGGTGCAATTTTTTCATTGAATAGCCGTTGGACGTATTCGGTGAACGTTTGGATTTGTTTAGGAAGTCTTTCCGCTGCGACTGTCGCATAGTGGATCAATTGGATGATGACGATGGTGATGATGCCGATGACGATGCTAAGGACGAACAATAAGGAAATAAGTGTTCCGAGTGCTCGCGGCATATTGGTTTTTCGTTCAAAAAAATTGACGAGTGGGACCGTCAAGAGAGATAAGAGTAAGGCAAAGACGAACGGGTACGTATATTCGAAGAGGATGTTCAATACCCACGTAACCAAAAATAAGCCGATTACGACGAGCACGAACCGAAGCAGTTGCCAAAGTCTTACCGAAGACATGAAAAACCCACCCTTTCCGGACAGTTAGATTGAGCATAGTATATCATGTAGACGGTAAATAAAGCAGAAAGATAGGTGAATGAACATGAGAGAGATTCAACAAAAGATTGATGCGATGATCCTTCATTTGGGTGGCTACTGGAGACCGTTATCGGGTCTCGCGCGATTGTTAGAAGAAGTCGGAGAAGTTGGGGGCGCGTTGCGGAAAGGAACAGCGGATGAGCTAAAAGAAGAGTTGCTCGATGTGCTTGTCATTTCCACGTGTCTCGCAAACCAGTATGCCATCTCACTCCAACAACCAGAAGTGAATGGAGGGGAAGTGACGAAAGAACAGCTATATTTCCAAATCGTAGAAGAGGCGGGCGAAGTGGCACGGATATTGAATGCGTACGAAGGGGATAAAAAGCTAAAGCCGAATCGTCAAGGCGAGTCATTGCAACTGCATATCGAACAATTACAACGTGCCGTGATTTCTTTAGGGGAGCAATGTAACTTTGAATTGTTTGACTCGTTATATGCGTTGATTGATGAAAAGTCGACACGTGACTTCGGGCGATTCGATCACACGCCAGATCCGATTACGGAAGATTCTGTTCGAAGTTATCTAAAATATCAATCGGGAAGATATTGGGGCGGAATTGAGCCTAAACCTTTTGAGGCGATTGGCCGATATATTAGACGTGAAAGTCATTTGCTGCGTTTCTTAAAAATCGCTCCGTTTGAGGGCTTAGACGGCTTTGTTATTAAATTGGACCGAAATGGAATGATTTTTAAAAACCTACAAAACGACTTACAACTTCCTAGTCACTTTGAAGTGGAAATCGAGTCGTTTGGTTGTCAAAAATATATTGTCATTCGTCCATTATCTCAATAAATTCACAAAAGTGATAAATCATTTATCTCTTTTTCTAAAAAGGAAGTATCGACCATTTATATATTTGTTACTATATCTCTAACAACCATTGTCAATTGCTTTCAATGAAAGGAAAAAGAAGATGAAAAAGAAAATTTTCACATTTGTTTTGTCGATATTTATTGTCTTTGCAAGCTTAGGAATGAACCAAGTTGAAGCGGCCACGTACAATGGAAAAACATCTGTTAACTTGAATGTTCGTACAAAACCCGCCTTGAGCGGAAAGGTGTACACGACTTTGAAGAAAAACAGTACGGTGAATTACTCAAACTACAACAGTTCGTGGGTAAAGATCTATTTAAAAGGAAAAACGTATTATGCCTCAAAACGTTATGTCGTTCCGACCAAAACCATTCAAAAGAAGGCAACGTCAACTGTCAAAACGACTAAAGGTGTCACGACAACAAACTTAAATATACGCACGTCCCCAAGTTTGAGTGGAAAAGTATATAAAACATTGAAGAAGAATACGAAAGTCGATTACGCGTCCCATAACTCATCGTGGGTCAAAGTCGTAATCAGCGGAAAGACATATTATGCCTCGAAGAAATATGTAAAGTCAGTAAGTACTACACCTTCTTCATCAGTAACATCTACTCCAAAAGTGTTGAAGGGCATTTTGACGACTAATTTAAATATCCGCATGTCCCCTAGTTTAAATGGAAAAGTGTACAAGACTCTGAAGAAGAACACGAAAGTCGATTACGTGTCACACAATTCTTCGTGGGTAAAAGTCATCATCAATAAAAAAACATATTACGCTTCTAAAAACTATGTGAAACCAGTGACAGCGACAACGCCATCGACACCTTCCGCTCCAAAAGTGTCAAAAGGAATATTAACAAGTAACTTAAACATACGGACGTCCCCTAGTTTGAGTGGGAAAGTGTATAAGACATTGAAGAAGAACACGAAGGTCGATTACGCACCGCATAACTCATCATGGGTTAAAGTGATTATTAGCAAGAAAACATATTATGCGTCTAAAACATACATCAAACCTGTCACGACAGAAGCGAAAGTTACAAAAGTAACCGGTTATGCGAAAGAGCCTTTGAAGCTTTACAGCAAAGTAGACCAAAATTCAACGGTCATCAAAACGTTGCCAGGCAAGGAAGCTTTTACTTATAGTAAGCATAATTCAGATTGGTCGATTGTCTATATAGGTACAAAAACATATTACACTCTTACCAAATGGATCACGGCTGGAAAAGTTCCGGCAGAAAAACCGCTTGAGGAAAAATATCAAGGCTACGCCATCCAAACACTCGCTCTGTATGATAGTGGGTCAGAAAGTGCATCTATTACAAAAGAGCTCCAAAGACATGAGACTTTAACGTACAGTAAAGTGGATGAGAAGTGGGTAAAAGTTTATATTGGATCGATCGTATATTATGCTGAAGCAAAAAAAGTTGCTCTTGGAAAACCGGGTATCGATTCACTTGGCGTTGTTTATGTGAACGTCCCGGGAGACGTACTCAATGTTCGTGAATCTGCTTCGGTGAGCTCGAAACAGTTAGGAGCATTGAAACATGCAACTGAAGTTGAATATTATGCTACTGAGAACGGATTCCATAAAATTAAATTTAACGGACAATTTGCATATATTTCTTCAGGATTCGTCAAGACGACAAAACCAGCTGATTTATCAAGTGCAGTTATCATTCTCGATCCTGGACATGGTGGTAAAGATCCCGGGGCTGTTAATGGGTCTCTATATGAAAAAACGATTGTACTGGACGTAACAAAACGTACGGAAGCGTACCTCCGTTCGAAGTATAACTATACAGTTCGCCTGACACGTTCGACAGATGTCTATTTGACTCTTGAACAACGTGTAGCTGCGGCCAAGTCGCTACGTGGCAATTTGTTCGTGAGCATGCACGTCAACGCAGCAGGTTCATCAGCAGCAAGAGGGATAGAAACATATTATTCAACACGTTCAGCCCACAGTGCACGTAGTCGTGTGCTGGCTACAAACATTCAAAGCAATCTAGCTAGTAAGATGAGCGGGATGTCGAATCGGGGCGTGAAGACGGCAAACTATCATGTCATCACCTATAATACGATGCCATCTGCGCTCGTTGAACTTGGATTCATTTCTTCTCCGACGGATTTGACTTATCTTCGCAGTGACGCATCTCGCCAGCGTATGGCAGAAGGTGTTGCGGAAGGAATCGCTAAATACGTACAAACCTATCATTGATTCGAAAACCTTAGACAATCCTGTCTAAGGTTTTTTGTTGCATCAAAAAAACCGAACCTCGTAAAGGTTCGGTTTACAGATGATCTTACAAGTCGTCGAAACCGTTCGCGTCTGTCACTTTCGCATACGAACGCGATTTCTGTTCAAAGAAATCAGATTTCGTTGCGTTGAGGGAGTCGTCTGAATACGCACGAATCCATGGCATGACATCTTCATCGTATCCTTCATACAAGTCATTCAGACCGATTACGCGTAAGCGTTTGTTTGCCAAGTATTTAACGTAATCACGCATCTCACTGACGTCGAGTCCGTCGAGGTCGCGAAGTACGTACTCGCACCATTCGATCTCGAGGTCGACGGCCTCTGCCATCGTATCGTATACGAACTGGCTGAACTGCCCGTCTGCATCGATCTTTGGATTTTCCGTCAACACGGCACGGAGCAACTGGCTGATGAAGTATGAGTGCTGCATCTCGTCACGCTGAATGTAACTGATCATCGTTGACGTACCGACCATCTTTTGATGACGGGCAAGGTTATAGAAGTAGGCAAATCCGGAATAGAAGTTGATGCCTTCTAAAATAACTGAGGCAACGAGTGATTTAGCGAAATTCTCCGCATTTGGCGTGTCGCGGAACTCTTCATATAAGTCTAGGATGAATTGGTTACGTTTCATGACCATCTCGTCATCTTTCGCAATGTCAAAGATGCGATTTTGTTCGGCGAGTGGGACAAGGCTTGATAAAACGTAACTGTACGATTGGTTGTGTACGACTTCCTGTTGTGCGATGACGGCGAGTACCGCGTGCACGGATGAATCTGATGAGAACATCGACGATTCGAGAATGTATCGTGTCTGGACAGAATCGAGAATCGATAAGAGACCGATGATCCGTTTGAACGCGTCTTGTTCACGTTCCGTCAGCTGCGGCCACTGTTGCATATCTTTAGACATCGAGATCTCATCTGGAATCCAAAAGTTTGAAAGCAATTGTTTGTAAATCGTATAGAACTGAGGGTACGCGATATCGTTCCAGTTCACGATTGAACTTGTTTCGCCACCGATGATGGCCGTTGCCCGGTTAGGATGTTTGGGCGACAATAATTTGATTTTCTGAATCGACATGGTGCATGACTCCTTCTTCTACATTCTGAGCCATCCGTTCTGCCCAGTGCTGGACGTTGAACGGTTGGTTACGAGGTGACTGCTCGATTTTGAGCAATTCACCGGCGAGCGGGATTCCGTATTTTGAAAGGTGATACGCCATTTCATCGACGGCTCGACAGAAGTGAACAAACATTTTGTCACCTGTCCCAAATACCGCTGCCTGACGAATCGGTACATTCAATTCCTTCAGGACGAGGCGGAATGTGTCTTTCATTTCGTCCGGTAGGATACCGTCTGCCCATGTGTAGGACCCGAAATAGACGAGGTCGCACGAAGCGAGAGATCGAGCTTCCCGATACCCGACCCGATCGGCATCGTAGCGGACGACGTGGTCGCCGCGATGATGGTGGGTCGACTCGATGAGCGTTGCCACTTCTTCCGTGTTTCCGCTCATCGAATGACAAATGATTGCAATGTTCATGTCGTAAACCACCTTTCTTAAAAACGGACAAATTTGTTATCTAATCTGTTTATGAGGCACAAGACTCACATTCATCCACTTCAACGGTCGTTGAACGTGTGTAGTAAATCGATTTCATGCCGAGAGACCAAGCTTCTAGGTGCATCGCAAGAAGCTCTGTCGCTTTCACATCGTTCTTGACGTACAAGTTAAAGCTGATCGCTTGGTCGATGTGACGTTGACGCGATGCGTTCTGACGGATGCTCCACAATTGATCGACTTCGAAAGCAGATTTATAGAACCAGTTCGTCTCAGGTGTCAAATCAGGCACTGTGACCGGGATTTTATAGTTCTTCTTCTCTTCCGAATAGACTTTCTTGTAAACCGGGTCAATCGAAGCAGTACTACCGGCGATGATTGCAGTCGAAGAGTTCGGCGCGACAGCCATCATATAGGCGTTACGGACACCGTTTTGATGAACGGCTTCAGCGAGGCCGTCCCAATCCAAGTCGTCGTGCGAACGATAGTTACGGCGTTTGAAGTACTCACCTGTGTGCCATTCCGATCCTTCGAAGACACCGAATGCACCTTTTTCCTTAGCGAGTTCCATCGATGCTTGAATCGTGAGATAAGCAATCTTTTCGTAGAGTTTTTCCGCATACTGTACGGCGTCGACCGACTCCCAGCGGATTCCTTCGAGAGCGAGCAAATGATGCCATCCGAATGTACCAAGACCGACCGCACGATATTTTTGGTTTGTGATCATCGCTTGTGGCACTTCAATGGTATTTAAGTCGATGACATTGTCGAGCATACGCATTTGAACCGGGATGAGGCGTTCGAGCACGTCTGCTTTCACCGCACGGGCGAGTGCGATTGAACTCAAGTTACAGACGACGAAATCACCTGGAGTTTTTGTGATGACGATTTTCCCGTCTTGTGTGTACTCTTCTTCAATTGTCGTTGCTGACATGTTTTGTGCGATCTCTGAGCAGAGGTTCGAACTATAAATCATACCTGCGTGTTTGTTCGGGTTGGCACGGTTCACGGCGTCACGGAAGAACATATACGGTGTTCCCGTCTCAAGCTGCGAACGCATGTAACGTTTCACGAGGTCGATGGCAGGGACCGTTACGCGAGACAATTCTGGCGTGTTGACACACTCCATATACTTCTCAGTGAAGCTGCCCCCGTTCTCCGTTTCGTCAAAGTAGTCTTCGAGGCTGTAGCCCATTACCGTGCGAATCTCATGTGGGTCGAACAAGTGCCATTCACCGCGCGCTTCGACCGTCCGCATGAAGAGGTCCGGTAAGCAGACACCCGTGAACAAGTCGTGTGTCCGAAGACGCTCATCGCCGTTATTTAACTTCGCATCTAGGAATTCAAAGATATCTTTGTGCCAAATGTCTAGATATACAGCAATCGAACCTTGGCGCATACCGAGCTGGTCAACGGAGACGGCCGTATTGTTCAGTTGTTTCATCCAAGGGAGGGCTCCGCTTGAGACGCCTTTAAATCCTTTGATGTCACTTCCACGTGAGCGGATTTTACCGAGATAGACACCGATTCCGCCGCCACCTTTTGAAAGTGTCGCCACGTCCGTGTTGGAATCGTAAATTCCGCGAAGCGAGTCATCGACTGTATCGATAAAGCAAGAACTGAGCTGACCGTATGATTTACCAGCATTTGATAACGTCGGCGTTGCGACGGTCATGTAAAGATTTGAGAGCGCCCAGTACGCTTCTTCCACGAGTTTGAGGCGAGTCTTTTCATCCTCTTTTTGCATGAGGGTCATCGCGATGACCATGAACCGCTCTTGTGGGAGCTCGTACAAGTTCTTTACATGATCGCGACCGAGATAACGGTCTGATAGTGTGCGAAGTCCGATATACGTGAAGAGACGGTCGCGAGACGGATCGATCAATGTCTCGAGGTGGTCCATATCTTCTTTTGAATACGTATCGAGCAGTGCTGAAGTGAAGATGCGTTTTGACGTCAACGTCTCAATCAAATGATAGAAGTTGCCGTAGCGCATCGACGCATCATAGCCACGATTGCGTGCCGCCTCGAGATAGAGACGGTTCAAATACATCTCGGTCGCCACGAACGTCCAGTCCGGTTCTTCGGCTTTCAACATATCGAGCGCATGCATCGTCAATAAGTCATATACTACATCTTGTGTTAGCGTCTTCGTCTCGAGCGCCCGAATCGCGCGTTCCTCGTAACGCTGTACACTTAAATGAGGATACCGTGTTTGGATAGATTGAATAAGAGAAGCGACGTCAGCAAGCGTTGGTGCCGCTGGTAGCATCGTCTCGTGATGGATAGGGGATGTCAAAATCGATCACTCCTTTAATAGATGTAGACGTTATGAAAGTATAATAAGAACTTCCTAACCTGTCACAATAATGTATCAACGCTCAAAATAGCTGTTAACTATATATTGACACATTTTTATCTTTTTAATCATAAAACACCTATATTTAGTTTTTCAATCCTTGACATTCTCGAATGTGCGAGACGTTCTTTTGCTTTTGTTCAAAAAGGGCTTCATGACCCAATTTGAGACAGAGATCTGAGATGAAAAATATTTAGTGACGCTATTTGCTCGTTCTTTCACAACAAGATGAATTCGATTTCATCATCGGAAAAGGTTTGTTTGGACCTCGATTTAAGCACAAATGTATTGTATTTGACGTCGATTAACGAAATACCTGCATGAATCAATCAATACTAGATATAGTGTTTCACGAAATCGTGATGCGTGAATCGATTTGTCAAGGCTGGTATCCGAACAAAAAGTAAGGTAGATTGATGGAGTAGGACATGGATTTCAACGAAAAGAAGGGTTTAACAAGTGCGTACAGAAAACATATTATTATCATGGGACCCGCTCGGTTATGGACCAGGTTCATACGGACCAGAGTTCGATGAGGTGATGATGGCATTAACCTATGTCGAATCCGCGGAACAATTGACCGAGGTGATTCACCGTACGTTTCTTGAGGCGTTCGATGAGTGTCCACCTGAACAAGAGATCTTCAAGATGGCGCAGCGACTACTTGCGTCGTCATCTTGCCAACTATAAGGAGGAATAATGATGTTACGAATTGATCCAACACCAAACCCAAATGCGATGAAAGTTACACTTCCAGAAAACGTATTCGGCGCAAAGAGCCAAAGTGTGAAAGCGGGAGAAGCGACAGATCAGCCGCTACTTGCGAAACTTGTCGAGATTGAAGGCGTCGAGAGCGTATTCGCATACGGCGATTTCGTGACTGTTTCCAAAGAGAACGGTGTGAGCTGGGAAGCAATTCTTCCACAGGTCGAGACGGCATATCGCGGATGAACCCGATTGTCACGATCGTCATCCCGGCTTACAAACGTGAGACGGAATTGACGGAGCTGCTCGAAAGCTTAACGGTCCAAACGTTTCAGCAGTTCGAAGTCTTGGTCATGAATAATGAAGGGCCGCCAAAACAGCATATTTTGGCGCCTTTTTTGAATCAATTGGATGTGCGTGTAGTTGAGGTCGGTGAGAACCACCATGTCCATGCGCGAAATCGTGGCGTTCTTGAAGCGAAAGGCGACGTCATCCTATTGCTAGATGACGATGATTTATTGATGCCAACGCATATCGAAGATGGTTTGCGTGACCTTCAAGAAGCAGATTTCGTCTATACAGATGCTGAGTTGTTCCGTTTTGAATGGAAAGAGGGTCGACGGACCGTGACTGACTGGGAACCATTCGCATATGACTTCGATCGTGTGCGGATGCGAAAAGACTCGACGTTCATTCCGTCCGGCACGATGTATCGAAAATCAATCCACGAGACAATCGGTCTCTTTGATGAGGATGTCTACAATTATTGGGACTGGGATTTTTTCTTGAGGGTCATGGAGAAGTTCACCGTGTCCCATCCCGCTCGCGCGACGGTTCTCTATGCATTCAATGGGACAGACAACCTATCGGCAAAACAAGATGAGACGAGACGTCGTTACTTTGACCGTTTTTGTCAGAAGCATCGACTGACAGACATGGGAATGAAGAATTTCCATATGGTCCAAGAAGAGCGGCGTCCATATGTGAGACAAACAGAGAGAACGTTCACAGGCGAGTTACCTGGTCGGACGGAAGGAGATTAAGTATGTATTCATCAAAAGAACTAGAACTATTAGAGCTGTTGGAAGAGAAGGGCTACCTAGAGACGAAACTGTTGGCTGATTTGTTGGCGCTCGATGAAGAGACGATTGAGTCGATGCTCGAGAAGTTCAAACAAGACGGGATCTTACTTGGATTCCGAGCGATGGTCAATTGGCAAAAAATCAATCGGCACGATGTCACGGCATTTATTGACGTCAAAGTTGCGCCGAAACGGGGGCGTGGATTCGACGACGTGGCCGAGCGTATTTATCGCTTCCCGGAAGTGACGGCCCTTTATTTGATGTCAGGTGCTTACGATCTCCAAGTCGTCATCCAGGCGAACTCGCTCCAAGACGTGGCTTCGTTCGTCTCTGACAAGTTGTCACCGCTTGACTCGGTCTTATCGACGACGACACACTTTAAGTTGAAGACGTACAAGCACGACGGGATTTTGTTCACCCCACAAACTGAAGACAAACGGTTGAACATCACACCATGAAGTCATTATCGAATCAAGTCGTCTCGATGAAACCATCAGGCATTCGTCGTTTCTTTGATTTGGCACAGACGATGGAAAACGTGGTCTCTCTCGGGGTGGGAGAACCGGATTTCATCACGCCATGGAACGTTCGAGAAGCAAGCTATGCCGCCCTTGAACAAGGGTATACAGCATACAGCGCCAATGCGGGACTCATCGAATTGCGAGAAGAAATTGCGATTTATATGAAAGAACGGTTCTCAGTCGAATACGATCCGACGACGGAATTGATTGTGACGACAGGTGCTTCACAAGCGCTCGATATCGCATTCCGTTCCCTCTTGAACCCAGGGGATGAGGTCATCGTCGTCGAACCGGCCTTCGTATCATACGGTCCGCTCATCGAGATGGCAGGCGGGAAAGTCGTTCCTGTCGCTTGTCGCCCAGAAAATGGTTTTCGTCTCGACCGGGATGACGTTGAACGTGTCATCACCGAACGGACAAAGGCAATTCTTCTCTGCTTCCCATCGAATCCGACGGGGGCGACGATGAACGGCGATGAGCTCGCTCAAATCGCAGAGCTCGCGACCAAATATGACCTTTGGGTCGTCAGTGACGAGATTTATGCGGAACTCTGCTATGACGAAGCATTTACAAGCTTTGCGACACTTCACGATATGCGGGACCGGACAATCGTCATCAACGGATTCTCGAAAGCGTTCGCGATGACCGGATGGCGCCTCGGTTTCACCTGTGCGCCTGAAGTCGTGACGCGGGAAATGTTGAAGGTTCATCAATATGGGATGATGTGTGCACCGACGCTCGTTCAATTCGGTGGACTCGAGGCACTTCGTTCGCGTCATCAACATGTGCCGAACATGGTGAAGAGCTATCGTCAACGACGGAACTATTTCATCCAGGCGCTGAATGAGGCCGGTCTTCCGACACACGTGCCGGGTGGTGCCTTCTACGCGTTCCCGTCGATTCGCCATACTGGATTGACGAGTGAGGAATTTGCGGAACGTCTCTTGCTTGAAGAGCGCGTCGCCGTCGTTCCAGGGAACGCCTTTGGTGAAAGCGGTGAAGGATTCGTTCGGGCGAGCTATGCGACATCGCTCGAGCAGTTGCAAGAAGCGATTCGTCGTATTCATCGATTTATGCAACAATTCGAAGTCGCAGCGGTCAAGGACTCTCATTCGTGAGAGTCTTTTGGCGTTTTAGCGATATAATGAAGGGGAAAAGACGGGCGAGGTGAAGAAGATGAAACAAGTTGACTTTGTTGCAATCGGATGTGGGCCTTATAATCTTGGTTTAATGGCCCTTGCCGAAAAGACGACGTTACGTGGGATTTGCTTTGAAAAGCGAGAAGAAATGATGTGGCATGAAGGAATGCTCATCGAAGGGATGACGATGCAGACACATTACTTGCAAGATCTCGTCACGCTCGCGGATCCGACAAATCCATCGAGTTTTCTGAATTACTTGAATGAGACGGGGCGTATTCAGACGTTCATCACGCAAGAACAAGATAAGATTCCTCGTACAGAGTACAATCGCTACTTGCGATGGGTGACCGAACGCTTATCGACCATCCACTTCGATCACGAAGTAACGGATGTGAAAGTCGAACCAGATGGATTTCTCGTGACGATCGAATCGAATGGTGAAACGACTCACGTACGCGCGACGCACATCGTTCTTGGTACAGGGGCCGCACCGTTCGTACCAGACGGTTTTGAACAAGTCATCCATACGAGCGATTATTTGACATATCGAGACGTGCTTCGAGACCGATATCGTGTTGCGGTTGTCGGCAGTGGGCAAAGTGCGGCAGAGGTATTCCTTGATCTATTCCGTGAAGCGACGGATGAACAACGCGTTGATTGGATCACGCGTTCTGATCATTTCGAGTCACTTGAGGCAGGGAAGCTCGGGGACGAGATTTTTAGTGTGGACTATGTCGAATATTTTCATGGTCTGTCGTACGCATCGCGTCAGGAATTACTTCAGACATTTGAACGTTTCCGCCACGGTGTCAACCCGGAAACGATGACGGCGATTTATGAGGCGCTCTATCATCGAACCGCAGAAGGTGAACCGAAGCGAGCAGAGATGCTAACGCAAGTCGAAGTAGAATCCATTTCCTATGATTGGTTGAAGCATCACTTGAAGGGGACACAACGATATACAGGAGAAGTGGTTGAGAAGGAGTATGACCTTGTTGTCGTGGCAACGGGATACCGTCCAGTGATTCCGACTTGGGTCGAGAAGCTCCCGATTGTATGGGAAGCAGATGGCGAGTGGGCTGTTCATGATACGTACGAGGTGGTCATGAGCGAGTCGTTGAAGGGAAAATTGTTCACGCATACGAATTTGGAACATTCCCATGGACCCGCTGCGACGAATCTAGGGATGGCCGTATACCGAAATGCGGTGATGTTGAACGAGATGGCCGGGGAAACGGTCTATCCGATTCGCCATCAAAAGCCGTTCACGACATTTTGAACAAAAAAAGGGCTAGGCGAGTCGCCTAGCGGAATCAGGGGGGAATACTTGAAGTCTTGCTTGATTTGTATTTACCCCGCACTTCGACTTTAAAACATGACAACACGTCTAAAATAATCTTTTTTACTAATTTGTACACTTTATCGAAAAAAGTATGTTATAGTAAGTTGATGAATTTAGCATAGGAGTTGTTTGTAATGGCAAAATACGAAAAAGATCAAGTATTAACAGGTAAAGTAACAGGAATTCAACCTTTCGGTGCTTTCGTAGCACTCGATGACGAGACTCAAGGTCTTGTACACATTTCAGAAATCTCACACGACTACGTAAAAGACGTAAACGATTACGTTCAAGTTGGTCAAGAAGTTGAAGTGAAAATCCTTGAAGTGGACGAAGCTTCTAAAAAGATCAAGCTTTCAATGAAAGCGACTCAAGAAGCTCCAAAACGCGAGAAGTCTGCGAAGCCAGCTCGTCGTGCGCCACGCCGCAACGAAGCATCTTCAAACTTCAAGCAAGAAGAAGCTCCAGGATTCACAGTCCTCAAAGACAAACTTGAAGACTGGATCAAAAACACAAACTTCAAGAAGTAAGTGTTCGAAGGTGACCCGTTCTAAACGGGTCACCTTTTTTGTATTTTACAGGAATCGGCGGACCGTATGACGAAACTGTAAACCGAACAGGAGGAGATCATATGAAGATTGGCATCATCGGGACGGGCGGGATTGCGACGAGTGCGCACATTCCGAATTATGTAAAAGCAGGAATGGATGTGGTAGCGGTCATGAACCGGACACGGTCGAACGGGGAACGTGTCGCACGGGAGTTTGGGATCCCGAACGTCTATGAGACGGTCGAGGAGATGCTTTCAAAGGAACAGCTCGATGCCGTCAGCATCTGTACACCGAACGCCTTACATAAAGAACAGGTGATTCTAGCACTTGAAGCAGGATGTCACGTCCTCTGTGAGAAACCACCAGGCATCTCAGAGAGCGAAGCAATCGAGATGTTAGAAGCTGCGAAACGAGCCGAAAAAACGCTCCACTATGGATTCCATTATCGTCACCGCGCCGATACGGTTCTCTTAAAGCGAATGATTGATGCGGGAGAACTTGGGGACATCTATGCGGCCACGGCACTTGCGCTACGTCGTCGCGGCATTCCAGGATGGGGTGTGTTCACGAACAAGGAGCTTCAGGGCGGAGGGGCGCTACTCGATATCGGTGTTCATATGTTAGACCTTGCACTCTACTTGATGGATTATCCTGAACCAGAAGCGGTCGTCGGTCATGTCGGACAATATTTAGGGAACCGTCCGGGTGTTGGTTTGATGGGCGAATGGGACCATGAATCGTTATCGGTCGAAGATACGGCAAGGGCGATGATCACGTTCGAGACGGGAGCGTCCTTGGTGCTCGATGTCAGCTACATGGCCAATGTAGAGGCGGAAGACACGATGCGGGTCGAGTGCCGTGGGACGAACGCTGGGGCAAGTCTGTTTCCACTCACCCTTCATACCGAAAAATATGGGGCGCTGTTTGACGAGCGGCCTGCTTATTTGACGGAGCATAATCCATACGAACGTAAAATTCAGCTGTTTCTCGAAGCATGCCGAGAGAAACCGAAGTACCGCCAAGCAGAGGAAGCGGTCATTCTTCATCGCATCATCGATCGGATATACGCGTAAGCACGATACTTTTCATTCTTTGAAAACAGGGTATATAGTGTAGGTGTTACATATTTCTATGAGGAGGATGAATCATGCACAACTTTGAATACAAAAACCCGACAAAACTGATTTTTGGTACACATCAGGTTGATAAATTAGCTGGGGAACTCGATGCGCTCGACGCGAAGAAAGTGATGCTCGTCTATGGTGGCGGAAGCATCAAAAAGAATGGGACGTACGACGAAGTCGTGGCTGAGCTAGACAAGGCTGGCATCTCATACGTTGATTTTTCAGGCGTTGAACCGAACCCACGCATCGAGACGGTACGTCGTGCAGTCAAATTTGCACGCGAAGAAAACGTCGATGCGTTGCTTGCGGTCGGTGGAGGGTCAGTCATCGACTGTACGAAACTGATTTCAGCGGCTATTCCGTATGATGGGGATGCTTGGGACATCGTTCTCCGTGAACACATCCCGACAGAGGCAGTACCATTCGGGACGGTCCTCACACTCGCGGCAACTGGTTCAGAAATGAACTCAGGGTCTGTCATCACGAACTGGGAGACACAAGAAAAGTTCGGTTGGGGTCACCCACTCGTCTTCCCAACATTCTCAATCCTTGATCCACGTTATACAGTCTCGGTTCCAAAAGACCAGACAATTTACGGGATTGTCGATATGATGAGCCACTGTTTCGAACAATACTTCCACCCGAACCATGCACCGGTACAAGAGCGCATGACAGAAGGTGTGTTAAAAGCGGTCGTTGAATCGGCACCGAAACTCGTGAACGATTTGGAAAACGTAGACCTTCGCGCCATCATCTTATTCTCGGGTACGATGGCATTGAATGGTGTCCTTCAGATGGGTGCTGCTGGTGACTGGGCATCGCATAACATTGAACACGCAGTGTCTGCTGTCCATGACATCCCGCACGCAGGAGGTCTCGCAATCCTCTTCCCACGTTGGATGGAGCACGTATTGGACGAAGACAATGCCGCACGTTTCGCTCGACTCGGTACAGAAGTATTCGATGTGGAGCCAGGCGAAAACGACTTGGAGACTGGGAAGCGTACAATCGAAGCGATTCGTGCATTCTTCGACCAACTCGGCGCACCAAACTCACTACGCGACTACGATATTGATGAATCGACGTTCGACGCGATTCTTGATTCAGCGATGAAACGAGGCGCGTTCGGCCGTTTCCGTACACTCGAACGGGAAGATGTCGCTCACATTCTTGAATTGAGTAAATAAGGCGAATTCTTGCCTATTTTGCAATAATGATTGAACGAATCTAGCGTTTCCGTTTATGATGGGTCATGTATGGCTCTTTTACGAGCGATTTAAAGGAGGAAATGACATGTCAACTGTACGTTTCGATTATTCAAACGCGCTCTCATTCGTAGGGAAGCACGAAATCGACCAAATGCAAGAAACGGTAAAAACTCTCCACTCGGTGATTCATGAGCGGAGCGGAGCCGGAAGTGATTTTCTTGGGTGGGTCGACCTTCCGACCGAATACGATCAAGATGAGTTCGCACGAATCAAAGCTGCGGCGGAACGAATTCGCGAGAATTCAGACGTTCTCGTCGTCGTCGGAATCGGAGGATCATACCTCGGTGCCCGTGCAGCGATCGAAATGCTTCAACATTCGTTCTTCAACGTATTGTCAAAAGAAGAGCGTAAGGCACCACAAGTATTCTATGCGGGCCACAATATCTCTTCAACGTATATGAGAGAGTTGCTTCAAGTGCTTGAAGGAAAAGAAGTCTCAATCAACGTCATCTCGAAATCAGGAACGACGACTGAACCTGCGATTGCATTCCGTGTCCTCAAGCAGTTCATGGAAGACAAGTACGGTCAAGATGGAGCACGTGAGCGTATCTACGCGACGACAGACCGTGCCCGTGGTGCACTCAAGACGCTCGCGGACGCAGAAGGATACGAGACATTCGTTATCCCAGATGATGTCGGTGGACGTTTCTCTGTCCTCACTCCAGTCGGACTTCTTCCGATTGCAGCTGCAGGGATCGATATCGATGCTTTGATGGAAGGTGCACGCGACGCGCAAAATGCTTACAGCTCACCAGAGTTGGCTGAGAACGAAGCATATCAATATGCGGTCGTCCGTAACGCCCTTTACGCAAAAGGCAAATCGATCGAGATGCTCGTCAACTACGAGCCAGCTCTTCATTATGTGTCAGAGTGGTGGAAACAGCTTTACGGTGAATCAGAAGGGAAAGACAACAAAGGGATTTTCCCCGCGGCTGTCGACTTCTCGACAGACCTCCACTCGATGGGACAATATATCCAAGAAGGTCGTCGTGACTTGTTCGAGACGGTCATCCGTGTGAAAGAAGTCCGTCATTCGATGAACGTTCCAGAAGACGCTCAAGATTTAGACGGTTTGAACTTCCTCGCAGGCGAAACGATTCAGTTCGTGAACGACAAGGCGACAGAAGGAACGCTTCTCGCGCATACTGACGGCGATGTACCGAACTTGGTCGTCGAATTGCCGGAAATGACACCGTATCACCTCGGCTACTTGTTCTACTTCTTCGAAAAAGCATGTGCGATGAGCGGATACATTCTCGGAGTGAACCCGTTCAACCAGCCAGGCGTCGAAGCTTACAAAGCGAACATGTTCGCGTTACTCGGTAAACCGGGTTATGAAGAACAAAAAGCAGAGCTTGAAAAACGCTTGAATCAATAAGAAAACGAATCGGTCCGCGCGTCGGACCGATTTTTTTGTTTGAAACTGGGTGAAGACAAGGTAAAGTGAGAGTAGACATGGGAAAGAAAGGGATGGACTATGAAGACATTCAAGGACTACTATCATAATCAAGTCGAGTTAAGCTTCACCCATTATCCGTTCTCAGACACACCGCTCCACGTCTGGGTCGTCGCCCGCTTTGAAGACAAATGGGTATTGACGAAGCATAAACAACGGGGACTCGAGTTTCCAGGTGGGAAAGTCGAACCGGGAGAACACGAGGATGATGCCGCCATTCGGGAAGTCTATGAAGAGACCGGTGGAATCGTCAAAACGTTACGGTATCTAGGTCAGTATCGTGTGCTAGGTCGTGGTGACACGGTCATCAAAAACATTTACTTTGCGGAGATTGAGCGATTCGAGGATCATCCTGCCATTGATGAGACAGATGGGGCTGTCTTGATCGATGCCTTGCCGGACAATTTATTGCGCAATCCACGCTATAGCTTCATGATGAAAGATCGTGTCCTACCAGAAACGATGAGGGTTCTATATGATCAGAAATTGGTTTGATCGAATCGATGTCCTCCCACCATATGCGGGTTATCGCGTGACACGGGGGTGGTACACGACGACAGATGGGGAAGAGGTCGTGGCGTATTCGATTGAACCGAAACGTTCAAACGGCCAAGTGTTGATGTACTTACGAGGCGGAACAGCACGGATAGGGGATGTTCGTTTGCCACGTCTCATGCAGTTTGCTTCGCGCGGCTTTCATGTCGTGGCACCGGTCTATCGTGGCAACCATGGTGGGACTGGAAAAGAGGATTTCGGTGGAGAAGACTTAGAGGACGTGCTTTCGCTATTCGACCGTGTCCACATGAGCGGACGACCGATCCATGTGCTCGGCTTTTCGAGAGGGGGTATGATGGCCCTCTCGCTCGCTTCCGAACGACCGGTCACAACGGTTACTTCCTGGGCTGGCGTGACAAATCTCGAATGGACATATGAGGAGCAACGCTCGATGCGGAAGATGTTACGGCGCATGACGGGTGGCGACCCGGAATCGGCAGAATCTGCGTATGTCGACCGTTCTCCACTCTATAAGGAGTGGGTGGCCCCGACGCTTCTCATCCACGGTACGGACGATGAACAAGTTCGCTTGCGTCATGCGACAGCCGTCGCTGAAAAACTAGGAGAGCAAGCGGAGTTTTGGGTGCTTCCGTTCGGTCACCAGCTTCCGTTTTGGGATAAATGGGAGACGACTGAACAGGCGATGGATTGGATGTTACGACAAGAAAAAGCACTGACTCGTTAAAAATCGAGTCAGTGCTTTTTGTGTCAGATGACGAGTGGTCCGGCTGCGATGATCGACTCACTCGCTTTCGTGAATCGATTGAAGTTCTCTTTAAATTTCATGGCGAGTGCTTTTGCCTCTACGTCGTAACGGGCTGGGTCGCTCCACGTATCTCGTGGGTTGAGTACGTCACTCGGTACGCCATCGATGGCTACAGGAATCTCGACATTAAAAATGTCATGCTTCATCGTCTCGACGTCGCGGAGTTGACCATTGACCGCGGCATTGACCATTGCACGTGTATAGGCGAGTTTCATACGCGAACCTTCGCCGTATGCACCACCTGTCCAACCTGTGTTGACAAGGTAGACATCCACATCGTGTTCTTCAATTAACTGACCGAGCATATCCGCATAACGCTCAGGAGCGAGCGGGAGGAACGGTGAACCGAAGCAAGTCGAGAATGTCGCTTGAGGTTCTGTGACCCCACGCTCCGTACCAGCAAGTTTAGACGTATAACCAGACAAGAAATGATACATCGCCTGTTCTTTCGTTAATTTGCTGATTGGAGGTAAGACACCGTACGCATCTGCCGTCAAGAAGACGATTGTATTCGGATGACCGGCACGTGATGGAAGTAAGGCGTTGTCGATGAACTCAATCGGATACGCCGCACGCGTATTTTCCGTCAAGGAAATGTTCTTATAGTCAGGCGTACGATCTTCGTTTAATACGACGTTTTCGATCAATGAACCGAATCGGATCGCATCATAGATTTGTGGTTCGTTCTCACGTGACAGGTTGATTGTCTTCGCGTAGCAACCACCCTCGATGTTGAAGATCCCATCCGGTGACCATCCATGCTCGTCGTCTCCAATCAAATGGCGCTCCGGATCTGCCGAGAGTGTCGTCTTTCCAGTTCCCGACAATCCAAAGAAGAGGGCCGTTTCGTTTGCATCATTGACGTTTGCCGAGCAGTGCATCGATAATACGTTTTGCTCAGGCAACAAGAAGTTCATGACGGAGAAAATTGACTTTTTAATTTCGCCACCGTATTCTGTTCCCCCGATCAGAATCGTGCGCTTGGCGAATGAAACGAGAATGAACGTCTCTGAGTTCGTACCATCGACTGCAGGGTCTGCTTTATAACTCGGTGCATAGATGACCGTGAACGGATCGAACGCACCTTTCGTCGGCCATTCACGTAAGAATAATTGCTTCGCGAACAGGCTGTGCCATGCATATTCTGTGATCGCACGAACCGGTAGCGTATAGTGCTCATCGGCACCTGCAGACGCTTCGAGGTAATAAAGCTTATCTTTCTTTTCTAAATGATCGAGTACTTTGTCGAGAAGTGCTGAAAACTTCTCTTCTGCGATTGGTTGGTTCACTTTTCCCCAATCAACAAGGTTGTTGCTGACTTCATCTTGTACGACGAATTTGTCTTTCGGTGACCGTCCGGTAAAAGCACCGGTGCTGACAGATAAAGCCCCGTCTTTTGTCAGTACACCTTCACCGTTTTGAATGGCTTCTTCCACCAGTTCTGGAACCGTCAAGTTCCGTTTCATGTCGGCACCATTAATTAATTCTTCGATTTTCAGGAGCGTTGTCGCCATCCTGAATCCCACCTTTCCCCTAAATAGATGTGGATGAAATCCGCATACTTCCGCGATTACGATTAATCAGTATGACATTTTTAATTATATGTGACACACTAATTAAACACAAGCGTTTCTTCTCTCTAAGTAAGCGCTTTCTTACAAAGACAGTTTATCACATTCTCTTATCACAAGGTGTTAAAAAACAGAAACGAATTAAAATAAATGTTTGACGATTCACAAACAGAAATGTTTTGCAAGTCAGTGAAAAGTTTTACGAATTCGTCTGATTCCCTTGACATAATCGAGCGTCATTTATATGATGGTTTTCGTAACGGATACTCTTATTCTGAGCGGTGGAGGGAACAAGGCCCTACGAAGCCCAGCAACCGTCCGACATGAAGTCTTGTGCGGAAAAGGTGCTATCCTGAAGCGAAGCCATTAGCTTCGAACGATAAGAGGGTAAGGAAGAACGATTCAACCTTTCCCCATGTATGTCATCGGGGGAGGTTTTTTTCATTACCGTCCCAAAGCAACGCGTAAGGGGAACGAGTACCGTCCACATATCACCCTTATTATAGGAGGTTTTTTGAATGTCAAAATTGAACCGTCGACTTTTTACTTCAGAGTCGGTTACTGAAGGACATCCAGATAAAATTTGTGATCAGATTTCTGACTCGATTTTGGATGCCATTTTAGCGGAAGACCCGAATGCCCGTGTTGCGGCAGAAACGTCTGTCACAACAGGTCTTGTACTCGTAGCTGGTGAAATCACAACGTCAACTTACGTGGATATCCCGAAAGTTGTCCGTGAAACAATCCGTGAAATCGGATACACACGTGCGAAATATGGTTTCGACGCAGAAACATGTGCGGTCTTGACGTCGATTGACGAGCAGTCAGTAGACATCGCGCAAGGTGTTGACCAGGCTCTTGAAGCACGTGAAGGTCAGATGACTGAAGAGGAACTTGATGCGATCGGTGCAGGTGACCAAGGTCTCATGTTCGGATATGCGACAAACGAGACACCTGAGCTCATGCCGCTCCCAATCTCATTGGCGCACAAGTTGTCACGTCGCCTTGCTGAAGTTCGTAAGAACGGTACGCTTGAATACCTCCGTCCGGATGGTAAGACGCAAGTGACGGTCGAGTACGATGAGGACAACAACCCTGTTCGTATCGATACAATCGTCATCTCGACACAACACGCTGAAGAAATCACACTTGAGCAAATTCAAGAAGACTTGAAAAAACATGTCATCGAAGCAGTCATCCCGGCTGAACTCATCGATGCTGAAACGAAATACTTCATCAACCCGACTGGTCGCTTCGTAATCGGTGGACCACAAGGGGATGCAGGTCTTACAGGACGTAAAATCATCGTCGATACGTACGGTGGTTACGCTCGTCACGGCGGTGGCGCGTTCTCTGGTAAAGATCCTACAAAAGTTGACCGTTCAGCGGCGTACGCAGCTCGTTATGTAGCGAAAAACATCGTTGCAGCAGGACTTGCGGATAAAGCAGAAGTTCAACTCGCTTACGCGATTGGGGTAGCACATCCAGTATCAATCGCTGTCGATACGTTCGGCACTGGTAAATTGAGCGAAACAGAGCTCGTTGAACTCGTTCGTGAGAACTTTGACCTCCGTCCAGCAGGCATCATCAAGATGCTTGACCTTCGCCGTCCAATCTACAAGCAAACAGCAGCTTACGGTCACTTCGGTCGTACAGATATCGAACTCCCATGGGAGCAAACAGATAAAGCAGCAGTTCTTGAAGAAGGCGCGAAGCGTTTCGCGTAATCAAAAAACCGACCTTTCCACGGAAAGGTCGGTTTTTTTAGGTTACGTCGTTGGTGGCGTCTGTTTATTGTCATTCGAAGTCGAATCAGTGGAATTCGTTTCTTGTCCAAGTGCGGTATCTTTCGCATCGACGACTTTTTCACCGATGTCTTGTAAATCAGATTTTGCTTCTTGGGCCGTCTCGACGATTTTATTGACGTCCTCTTTGACCGTATCGACTTCTCCGACAACTTTTTCATATACGTTTTGAACGTCTGTAGAGACTTCCTGAATCTTGCCGGAAGCGGTCTTCACCTGTTCAATCACTTGAGATGCTTTTCCGGCTGGATCTTGTTTGACTTCATTGACGATGCCGCCGACCGAAGATTTTGCATTTGTAAGAGATTGTTTCGTCTGCTCCCGATTCGAGGAGCTAAGTAAGGCGAGGAGACCACCGACGAGCGCACCGAGTAACATTCCGGTCACAGCGCTGATTTTTGGACCCCCTGCATCCATTTGGTCGAATTGACGATTTGGATTCTCTGTTTGTTCAACTTTCGGGTCATGCTCTAATTTTGGTTCCATGTTGTTCCACTCCTTCATGTGATTGGCATTGATAGTGTTATACCCTAGTCGAATCCGGACATAACGTTTTCTTATGAATCGTCATGAAAAAGAAATGAAGGAGCAGGATAAAAACGCTGTGATAGGGAATGATACAAATAGATTGGCTAAAAGGGGGAAGCTGTCATGAACATGAGGGAAGCAGTTCCAGAAGATGCAGCATTGATTCGGACAATTGCACTTGCAACGATTTCAGAGGATGATTTCAATCGGTTGAAAGCGATGGAGCGTGCCTATCGACAAGAAGAAATTGTACGAGCAATCAGTTCAAGTGAAGAAGCACGAGAGCAATATTTTATCGTGGGTGAGTTCGAAGGAAATGTCATCGGATTTTGTCATGCCATCGATCGCGGTGACATGTGGGAGATGCTTCGTCTTTATCTTCACCCCGATTATCATCGAAACGGGTATGGCGCAGCCTTTTTGAACTATCTTCAGTCACAAAAATCACAACCGATGGAAGTGTACGTTGAAAACTCGAATGATCAGGCCGTCGCGTTCCTCTTGCATCAATCGTTTACAGAAGTAAATCGTATCCAGGAAGAGGTATACGACCGACCGATGGAACTCATTCATTTACGATATGTTCCTAGCTAAGCCTCCAGACGGATTTTCTTCAAACATCAGTTGCGGCTGATGTTTTTTTGATACAATACACATAGTCTTTGAACTACCTCCACCTACGCTTTGCTTAGAGACCTACGCTTTGCTTAGAGATGGAGGATTCCTGAGTTATCCGACCTGACAGTCGAAACCTGATCAGGCTAACCCCGTCGTCCCGACGGTTGAAAGTTAATCTTGTCAGTTTTTTCTGCGGATGCCTACTCTGCTTGGTTTTCGCTACTTCGGTCATCCGCAAGGTGAACGTTGAAGATTTTACGTGACAGACGAACTTCCTGTCACAACCCTATATCTTCAGTTTTCAAAGAACATGACATATTTTTATTCCCGATTCCGAGTACTTTTAAGCCAAGATCGTCGGGCAATTGATGTGTCTCAAGACACACCTTGCCCGAAGGCGATTCATCTCCCACTTTCACTAGGGCTTTGCCCTGAACGTTTAGAAGTGGGAGTATTCACGATTATTTTTGATAAATGAGGTGACGGCAGCATGACATATGAAGAAGCACGAAAAGGGGTCATCGTCATCGTGTATCCGCTACAGTTCACGTCTCGGATTAGCGAAAACTTTATTCGACGTCTCCAAGAGGAGTATGAAGTCCTTGTCGTTCGGGACCAGTCGGTCGGATTGACGGCAGATGACCATAAACAGCTCATCAAGCGAGCATTACGTGAGGCAGGGGAGTATAAGCTACCGATTCACGTGGTGGCATTTAGTCTCGGAGCACTTTTCACGAACCGGCTATTGCAAGAGTATGATGTGCCACTCGGGAGTTTGACGTATATCTCTCCTTTATTTGATTGGCATGCCACTCGCCAAATCGGCGGGTTGAAACAAGTCGTCGCGAGTGCTGTCGACCGTTTTCGCCCAGACTTACCGCTCGGGATGATGACATTCACCGGTGGCGGCGAGGAATCGTCCCGCTTCGGTGAAATCACGTATGCGCAATATCGCGAGATTGAAGAAGAGATTGTAGAGCATCAAGAGGAGAAGAAGCACCTACCACGACTTCCGCTCGCTTGTTTCTACGCTCCGGACGATCAATTCGCGGACGTGAAGTTGACGTTGAACGTCTGTCGGAAGATTGGTGGGGACCAAGTGTATATCCGTCGATTGGAAGGTTTCCCGCATTTTGGATATGAACGCTTAAACACTAAATTTGCGGAAACGTTGATGACGTTTTATGAATTGATTCAGGAGTGACAAAAAGGCGACTCTTAAAAGAGCCGCCTTTTGCTTATGCCCGTTTCTCGATCGCCACGATGAATGGGGGATGGTTGATTTGGTTGATAAAACCGTAACGGAGGACGCCTGCCTGTTTTTGATCAAGCGACTCCACATAATGGAGCACCTCATCTCGTTCGACTTTTCCGCTCTCATGTCCGTGATAGATGACAATGACGATGACGCCACCGATGGTCATGACCTCTAACAATTGAGACAATGCGGCAATCGTTGTATTCCCATGCGTCGTGATGGATTTGTCGCTCCCCGGTAAATAACCTAAATTGAAGACGGCAGCGGTGATAGGGCGTGTCTCGTTTGCGACAACCGCTTGCACCGTATCGTGACTATCATGAATGACGGTCACCCGTTCAACGACACCGGCTTCCTCGATGCGTGCGCGGGTCGATGCGACCGCTTCTGATTGGATATCGAAAGCGTACACGTGACCTGTCTCTCCAACTGCATTCGCTAAGAATAGCGTATCATGACCGTTCCCGGCGGTCATGTCGATGGCGACATGACCTTCCTCGAGGTGGTCATGTAGTAATTGTTTTGCAAACGGTAGTACTCTCATTAATCCCATATATCTCATCCTTCTTTTTTCCTTGGAAAGAATCCCGTCGTTCCAATTCTGCACGGATCTTGTTTAACACCTGCATCTTGTGACGACTCCATAACGGGCCGATCAATAAGTCGGGTGGACCGTCTCCTGTCAAGCGATGGACGATAACGTCGGGAGGAATACATTCGAGTTGATCGCAGACGAGAGAGACATAGGCGTCTTCCTCCATCAACTCGAGTAACCCTTTCTCATATTGACGGGCGAGCGGAGTGTGTTTCAAGACGTGGAGTAAGTGGATCTTGATTCCTTGTATGTCCATTTTAGCAACTTCACGGGCTGTGTCGAGCATCATCTCACATGTCTCCCCGGGCAAGCCGTTGATAATATGGACACAGACGCGGATGTTATGACGTCGGAGCTTCGCAAGTCCGGTCAAAAACGTCTCGTAATCATGCCCTCGATTGATCTTTTTCGCCGTCGTGTCGTGAATGGTCTGAAGGCCAAGTTCGACCCAGAGTGAAGTCCGTTCATTCAACTCCGCCAAATAGGCGACGACGTCATCTGGCAGACAGTCCGGTCGTGTCGCAATCGAGAGACCGACGACACCATCTTCTTGAAGTGCCGGTTCATACAACTCACGTAACCGTTCGACCGGCGCGTACGTGTTACTGAATGCTTGAAAATAGGCGATGTAGTTGGCGTTCTTCCATTTTCGGTGAAGACGGGCCTTCACTTCGGCAAACTGGACGGGAATCGGATCACAAGCATTTCCTGCGAAATCACCACTCCCGTCGTCTGAACAGAACGTACATCCTCCTTTTGAAACACGACCGTCACGATTCGGACAGGTGAAGCCGCCATCAAGCGGGACCTTGAAAACCTTTCCTCCATATTCTCGGCGATACGCTTCATTCAACGTATGATATCGGTTTTGACCAAATGGATTCATTCAGCATCTCTCCTTCCTTGCTCATGCTATCACAAATGAAAAATGTCAAAACTTCATAATAAGTAATTTTTCTTGACACTTCTTTGGCATTCGTTTAGGTTTGATAAGGAAATCTTGTCGATTCGGCCATTCGTGCCGATTTTTTTGGTGAGAAAGAGGAATGAAAGGAGGACTTGGTGTGAACAATAAAATGCCAATCTCGGTATGGATTCTAGTCATTGCGATGGCGCTCAATACAACGGCGGCGTCTTTTTTATGGCCATTTAACACACTGTATATTCATGATTTCTTAGGTGAGTCGATGACACTTGCTGGGGTGGCACTACTTGTGAACTCTGCACTCGCGATTGTCGGAAACTACATCGGAGGGACATTATTCGACCGAATCGGTGGAAAGATGACACTCATGATTTCTGTCGGGTTGTTGCTTGCGAGCTCACTCGGGTTTTTACTGTTCCACGCCACGTTCTTCGGTTATTTGGTGTGGCTTGGTCTAATCGGATTCTCAGGTGGACTCGTCTTTCCGACCGTCTATGCATTTGCGGGACTGATTTGGCCAGAAGGGGGACGTCGTTCGTTCAATGCGATTTACGTCGCGCAAAACGTAGGCGTCGCCCTCGGTACGGCGATGAGTGGTCAAATCGCGCGCTTGAACATCGAGTGGATCTTTTATGCGAACTTCTTCTTGTCGGTCTTATTTGTCGTGGTCCTATTGTTTGGACTTCGTTATTTGAAAAATCCGGCACGTCCGGTCGTTCAGTCGCAACTAGAGGCAGCAGCCACGACGCTCTCGAGCGCGACGATGAAGTCGATGTGGTATGTCGCAGTCGGTTATGCCGTGCTTTGGTTCGTCTATGTTCAGTGGCAAGGGACAATTGCGGTCCATTCAAAAGACCTCGGTGTCACAATCAGTCAATATTCACTACTTTGGACGGTGAACGGGGCGATGATCGTATTTGCACAACCACTCCTCAACCGCGTCTTGCGACAGTTTGAGGACGATTTAAAACGTCAATTGATTATCGGCGCGTCGATTTTCCTCGGTGCCTTCTTGATTGTGCCGTTCGCTGGTGGATTCGGCATGTTCATGGTTGCCATGGTCGTCATGACAATCGGGGAAATGTTCGTCTGGCCAGCAGTCCCAACAATTGCAGCGAAACTTGCCCCTCCTGGTAAGGCGGGACAATATCAGGGGCTTGTCAATATCGCAGCATCTGTCGGTCGAATGATTGGACCGACATTGTCTGGATTTGTCTATGACATGTTTGGTATTACAGCGGTATTCGGCATGCTTCTTCTACTCGCTACGTTTGCCCTTACTCTATTTGTCATCATGAAAGACATTCGTGTCGCTGAAAAATCAAGTTGACGTTGAATTTCAGAATGGGCTAAAATAGACTACGATGAATAGCAAGCGATGATGAGGATTAGTAGCGAACGTTCCGTTTCAAAGAGAGTCGATGGTTGGTGTGAATCGATAAATGGAGGTCGTGAACTCGCCTTGGAGCTGTTTTCCTGAATCGAGTAGGGAAAACCGGGGTTACGCCTCGTTATCGGCGTCTCAAGTGGCAGTAATGCAACATGGGTGGTACCGCGGAGAGCTTTCAAGCCTTTCGTCCCATTTTCGGGGACGGAAGGCTTTTTATTATGCAGAGGAGGAAGAATGTTGAGCTATTTTAAACATCAAGAAATCGAGCCGAAATGGCAAAAGCGTTGGGAAGAGAAAGACGCATTCAAAACGACAGAAGACCCGGAGAAGGATTGTTTCTACGTCCTTGATATGTTCCCGTACCCATCAGGTGCAGGCCTTCACGTCGGTCACCCGGAAGGATATACGGCGACGGACATTATCGCCCGTATGAAACGGATGCAAGGATATAACGTGCTTCACCCAATCGGTTGGGATGCGTTCGGTCTTCCTGCCGAGCAGTACGCACTCGATACGGGAAATGACCCGCGCGAATTCACAGCACGTAACATCGAGACGTTCCGCCGTCAGTTAAAGGAACTTGGTTTCTCGTATGACTGGGCTCGTGAAATCAGCACGACAGACCCGAAATACTATAAATGGACACAATGGATCTTCACGCAACTCTTCGAGCGTGGACTCGCTTACGTCGATGAAGTTGCCGTCAACTGGTGCCCGGCACTCGGTACGGTTCTTGCGAACGAAGAAGTAATCGACGGCTTGTCAGAGCGTGGGAACCACCCGGTATACCGTGTGCCGATGAAACAGTGGGTGCTCCGCATCACAGAATACGCAGAGCGTTTGCTTGAAGACTTGGAAGGTCTTGACTGGCCGGAGAGCGTAAAAGAGATGCAACGCAACTGGATCGGTAAATCGGTCGGTGCCGAGGTCGATTTCAAAGTCGACGGTCACGATAAGATCGTCACGGTCTTCACGACACGCCCGGACACGCTTCACGGAGCGACATATGTGACACTTGCACCGGAGCATCCGTTCACAAAAGTGATCACAACACCTGAGCAATCGACAGCGGTCGAAGCCTACATCGAGGAAGTGTCGAAGAAGACGGACCTTGAGCGTACGGACCTCGCGAAAGAGAAGACGGGTGTCTTCACAGGCGCTTATGCGATCAACCCGGTAAACGGCGAGAAGCTTCCGATTTGGACAGCAGACTATGTCCTCTCGACATACGGTACAGGCGCGGTCATGGCTGTTCCTGGACACGATGAGCGCGATTACGAGTTCGCGAAGACGTTCGATCTTCCGATTCGTGAAGTCGTCAAAGGTGGAAACGTGGAAGAAGCGGCTTACATCGAAGACGGGGAACACGTCAACTCAGGTAGCTTGAACGGACTCAATAAGGCAGATGCGATCAAGACGATTATTGAAGAGCTTGAAGCTGCTGGCACAGGTCGTGCGAAGACGACATACCGTCTTCGTGACTGGTTGTTCAGTCGTCAACGTTACTGGGGAGAGCCGATTCCGGTCGTCCATATGGAAGACGGAACGATGAAGACAGTACCGGTCGAAGAGCTTCCGCTCGAACTTCCGATCATCGATGAAATCAAACCATCTGGTACGGGTGAGTCGCCGCTCGCGAACGCAGAAGAATGGTTGACGTACACGGACCCTGTCACGGGTGAAAAAGGTCGCCGCGAGACGAACACGATGCCACAATGGGCAGGTAGCTGCTGGTATTACATCCGTTACATCGATCCGGATAACGAAGAAATGATTGCGGACCCTGAAAAACTTAAGCGTTGGCTTCCTGTCGACTTATATATCGGTGGAACAGAGCATGCCGTTCTTCACTTGCTCTATGCACGTTTCTGGCATAAAGTCCTCTTCGATATCGGAGTTGTCCCAACGAACGAGCCGTTCCAAAAGCTCTACAACCAAGGGATGATCCTCGGCGAGAACAATGAGAAGATGTCGAAATCTCGTGGAAACGTCGTCAACCCAGATGATATCGTGAAGTCGCACGGGGCAGATACACTCCGCCTCTACGAAATGTTCATGGGGCCGCTTGATGCTGCAATCGCGTGGTCAACAAACGGACTTGACGGGGCTCGTCGTTTCCTCGACCGCGTATGGCGCTTGTTCGACCAAACGAACTTCGCGGATGTGGCGCCGACTGCTGACTTTGAACGCACGTATCATCAGACGGTGAAAAAGGTCACGGAAGACTATGAAGCACTTCGCTTCAACACGGCGATTTCGCAATTGATGGTCTTCGTCAATGAAGCGAACAAACAAGAGACGTTGCCAAAATCGCAAATGGTCGACTTCATCAAGATGCTCTCACCAGTCGCTCCACACTTGTCTGAAGAGTTGTGGGAGAAGATGGGTATGACAGAAGAGTTGACGTATGCCACTTGGCCAACTTACGATGAGTCAAAACTTGTGAGTGACACGATTGAAGTCGTCATCCAAGTGAACGGGAAACTCCGTGCGAAAATGCACGTTTCGCGTGACGCATCAAAAGAAGCACTTGAAGCGGAAGCACTCGGCAATGAGCGCGTACAAGAGTTCACAGAAGGCAAGACGGTTCGTAAAGTCATTGTCGTTCCTGGAAAACTCGTCAATATTGTAGTTGGGTAATCGAAAGAATGTGTGACATTGTCGCACATTCTTTTCTTTTTGGTGAGGTCATTTTCTTTTACGGTCGGTTTTGATACACTAAAGGGCGATACTGAAGTAGAAGGGGACGACATGTCCATGAAACGATCATATGTGCTATACACGACACTTTGTGCAGTCGTGGTCGGTGTGATTCTTTGCTATGTCTTCGTCTTTTCTGACGAAGAGATTCAGCGACAAGTCGCCTCGACATTTGAAAAAATCGACATTCAAACGAGTCATCAAACGACATCCCTCCCACCTGTGGAGGCAGCGCAAGATGACGAAGATATTGATACGACTGATGCGCTCGAACAGATTAACCAGATTGATGAAGTGTACTACAGCGACACAATCGGAGCCTATCTCGTGTTGACCGAGCAAGCTGAATTTTTCGAAGTGAGTGGGAACGGGACGCGCGTCAACTCGGTGCTCCAACTCGAGAATACGGGACAAGCACGACTCGATGATTTTATCGGCTTACGAATGGTCGAAGAAGACTTGGTGTATGCGGTGACGGTGAGCGGGACGCTCATCACCATCGAGCGGGAAGAAGGACGATGGGTCGAACGACCGCGTAAACAAATCAAAGGTCTCGTGTCGGAAGACCGAATCTTTGGCCTCGGATATGACCGTGAATCGAATCGTCTCTTCATGATGAACCGATTGGCAGACACACCGGACCTTGAGCTCCTCTATATCGAGGAGCGCGAAATCGAGCCGGAAGAGCCTGCAGATAACGAGTCAGAAGAAGCAACTGAACCGGAAGAAAATTTGGAAGGTACGGAAGAAGCAACAGAAGAAACAACGACAGAAAATGTATCGACGAGTGATGATACCTCTAGTGAAACGGCCGTTGCGGAAGAAGAGACACCTGAGAATGAGCAGGACGTGCCAGAAGAGGAAGTCGAAGAAAAAGAGCCTGAAACCGAGTGGATGCTTGATTCACGTCAAGCGTTGTCTGCTGACGGGATGAGCGCCTCGATCCAACAAAAATTTGAACGGTTCGAGGGTGTCGGTCTTGTCGAGCGACAGGGACGCATCTATGTACTCGACTCAGAAGAACTCGTCCTTTATACGGTCAACCCGGAAGAAGGAACGATTAACGGTCAAATGGTGACGCCGCGTGTGTATGACTCGACCGGTATGTTTTTACAAGACAATGAAATCTTTGCAATCGTCCACCCGGAAGTATTCGATTTGGATGCGTTCGTTTCTGTGGACTGACAATGGGGGAAAGACAGATGAGTAAACGTTACTTTTTTGAAGAAGTGAAACAGTTTCATGAAACATTTGGACATCCGGGAGCGGCAACGCCGCAACCGTTAACGCTTGATCGCGCGACGAAGCGGTCGGTTTGGACGGCGGAAGAAGCGGTCGTCGAATTTTTACACCAATCGTCTCAATCAGAAGACGAGTTTTTACAGGCAATCGAGCAATTCCAACAGGGATTCCAGAAAGCCGTTCAAAAATCGTTACAAGACGCACCACCTACAAATGAAGTAGAGCGACTCGTCGGACAAGGGGATGCGTTGACGGATGCTTTATACTTCGTGATGGGCAGTTTCGTCGAACTTGGACTCGATCCGGTCCCATTGTTTGAAATCGTTCAACGCGCCAATATGGCGAAACTCGGACCAGACGGGAAGCCAATCTTACGCGAGTCGGACAATAAAGTCATGAAGCCTGAAGGTTGGATGCCACCCGAACCGGAGCTCGAAAAAGAAGTGCGTCGTCAAATTGCAGGGAAATAAAAATAAAGCATGGTCGCCGTTGCGACCATGCTTTTTAACGTTCTATGGCCAGTTCGGCTGCGTGTGATCCGGCGCAATGTCCTGTCGTGAAGGCGGCCGTGATATTGTAGCCACCCGTATATCCGTGGATGTCGAGCACTTCACCTGCGAAGAAGAGACCTGGTGCTTTCTTTGACATCATCGTCTGTGGCGCGACTTCTTTCACGGAAACGCCGCCTCCCGTGACGAACGCCTTGTCAAAGTCGAGCGTCCCGACGGCGTGCATCTCGAACATTTTTAAACGTGTTGCGAAGTCAATGACGGATTGTCTTTTCAATTGACTCGCGTCTTCTTCTCCAAATGCGAGTTCTTCGAGCAACAAGTCAAGAAGTCGCTCGGGGATATAGCCTTTCCATACGTTTTTGACGGCACGCTTCGGTTGGCTCTGGACTTGGTTCCACAGTTCCTGAACGAGCGCGTCTCGTGACGTGTCCGGGAAGAAGTCGAGTGACATGAGGACGACTTGTTCTTTGCTGCGCTTCCGCTCTTTGATCGTGTACTGACTGCAACGGAGTGCAATCGGACCCGAAATCCCGAAATGGGTAAAGATCATGTCCCCTTGGTGCGTCTTGATCGCCTTCCCTTTTTTACCGTGGACTGTCAATGCGACATCACGTAACGATAGCCCTTGAAGTTGTTTCGTTCCGATGAATGCATCATTCAACCTGATCGGTACCTCTGTCGGGAATAGTTCCGTGATCGTGTGTCCCGCTTTTTGTGCCCATGCATAGCCGTCACCTGTTGAACCTGTATGAGGGACAGATTGTCCACCGACCGCGACTACACATGCTTTGGCTTCAAGCATTTCGCCGTCCATCAACTCAACAGCGTGAAACTCGTTTTCTTCATTAAAATGTAGCGTTTTAACTTCTGCCTTTTTTCGAATCTCGACACCGAGGTCTTCGATTGCACGAAGCAACGTGTTGACCACGTCCTGTGCCTTATCCGTCACTGGGAACATACGACCGTTATCTTCTTCTTTTAGCGGGATACCGAATCCTGTAAAGAGGTCGATGATGGATTGGTTATCGAACTGGGCGAGGGCGCTATATAAAAAGCGACCATTCCCGGGGATGAACTGAATCAATTCATCGATTGGTTTTCGGTTCGTGACGTTACACCGTCCACCACCTGAAATCGCTAATTTCCGACCGAGTTTGGATCCTTTATCGATCAACAAGGTCGATGCGCCACTCTTTGCAGCTGCATACGTTGCCATAAGTCCGCTTGGACCTCCGCCGATGACGATGACATCTTTCATGTAAAATCTCCTCATTTCTTCATCTATATCATTAGTAAAATTATCGTAACTTTATTATCCGTAACAGTAAGAGTATAATGAGAAGCGGTTGTTTTGTAAAACCGAATTTATTTGAATAGTTGATTTATAGATGGAGGTGCCTCATGTCATCAAGCGCCAAACAAGATTCTGGAAGAGCCTCCTTCGTCAAAGGAACGCTTCTTTTATCGGCGGGAAACTTGATTTCTCGAATGTTAGGGCTGTTGTACACATTCCCGTTCCAAGCGATGGTCGGGATTGCCGGAGTGACGTTGTATCAAGCCGCATATACGTATTACGCAATCATGATCTCCATATCGACGGCAGGGATTCCTGTTGCCGTCTCGAAATTTATCGCCAAATATAATGCGCTAGGGGAGTATGGAACGAGTCAACGATTGTTCCGACAAGGAATGAAGCTGATGCTTGCGACCGGTGTCGTCGCTTTTTTATTACTCTTTTTTGCGGCACCATGGCTATCCGAGCTGATGGTCCGAAATTCGGAGAACAATCAGCAATACATTGACTCGCTCACACTCGTGACGAGAAGTGTCAGTTTTGCGTTACTGCTCATCCCTGCGATGAGTATGGTTCGTGGTTATTTCCAAGGACATCAAGACATGGCTCCGACGGCAATCTCACAAGTCGTCGAACAAATCGTACGTATTCTATTCCTTCTCAGCGGGACGATGCTCGTCTTGTTCGTCTTTGCGGACTCTGACTTCATTCGACCAATCGCAAACGCTCTCGGAGGAACACAATCTGTCGAGACGACTGAATTGAATGGATTGAAAGTCATCGCAGTCACGATTGCGACGTTCAGTGCATTCGTCGGGGCAATCGGTAGTTTCGTGGTTCTTATGATGTACTGGAAACGTCGAAAAGACATTCATCGTCAGACCGATAATCCGGCGGGCACACCTGTCCGTTCGATGAAATCGCTGTTACTTGAATTGCTCAGTTACTCGATCCCAATCGTGATGGTCGGGGTATCGACCCCTCTCTATCAGTTGATTGATCAGTTGACGATGGTCAACACGTTACTCAGCTCTGGTGCAACCGTGTCCGAAGCGACTTCAGCTTATGGATTCTTGACCGGAAACGCCCATAAAATTGTATTGATCCCGGTTTCGATTGCAGCGAGTGTCTCGATGGCGACCATCCCACTCGTGACCCGTTCATTTACGACGGGAGACATGCAGAAGGTACGGAATCAAGTCAATCATATTTTCCAAGTCTCGTTCTTCGTGACGATTCCTGCCGTCATTGGACTCGTCGCTCTCGCGGAACCGCTATTTGGGACGTTGTTCCCGGGCGACCGTGAAGGATGGGTATATTTACTACACTATGCACCGAGTGCTTTCTTCTTGGCGTATTACTCGGTCGCGGCTGCCATTCTCCAAGGGATTAACCGTCAGTACTTCACGATCTTTGCCACATCGATGGGGCTCTTGGCGAAACTTGCCTTGAACGTGCCGTTCGTGTATTGGCTCGGTGGCATTGGTGCAGGTTATGCGACGATTGCTGGATATATCGTGGCCATTGTTCTCATGGTATGGATGATTCAGCGGTCTCTTCATTTCCCATACAAGCAATTGCTTCGTCGGACCATCTTGATGTTCTTGATGGGGGCGGCGATGTTTGCGGCTGTTTACCTTTCTCTTCTCGTTACGTTACAAGAAGAAGCGAGTTGGGGGAATGACATCTTCGCGACGATCGTTGGTGTCATTGTAGGGATGCTCGTGTACGGATATCTCGGCTGGCGGAGTCATCTCGCAGGAAAATTATTAGGGAAACGCTTTGAATATCGGAGGAACGTGTAATGCGAATTGATAAATTGTTATCGAACATGGGCTATGGTTCACGAAAAGATGTGAAAATCCTATTAAAACAAGGTGCAGTACGAATCGATGATGCTCCTGTAAAAGATGCGAAACGTCACGTCGATCCAGAATCCGAGCGGGTGACCGTGTTCGGGGAAGTCGTTGAATATCGTCCATACATCTATTTCATGATGAACAAGCCGGAAGGGGTCGTCAGTGCGACGGAAGACCAAGTCGAGACGACAGTCATCGAATTGATTGATCCGGAGTACGCCCATTATGACCTCTTTCCGGTCGGACGTCTCGACAAAGATACGACGGGACTTCTCCTCATCACGAACGACGGCGCGTTCAATCATGCGCTCATGTCACCTCGTAAACATGTCGACAAGGTTTATATCGCCGAAGTCGATGGGGAGATGACGGCTGAGGACATCAAAACGTTCGCGAACGGAGTCGAATTAGAGGATGGATATACGACGAAGCCGGCCCAACTCGAGATTTTGAGTCGGAGCGGGCGTCGGTCTGTCATCCGGCTGACGTTGTCTGAGGGGAAATATCATCAAGTGAAGCGAATGGTCGCGGCGGTAGGCAAACACGTCGAGCGATTAGAGCGTGTGCAAATCGGGGAACTTGAACTCGATGAGACGCTTGAACTCGGTGCATATCGTGAATTGACCGAGGAAGAAGTTCAACTGTTTGTTCAATCATGAGTAAGATGAGAGAATCTGTCCGATGGGGCGGATTCTTTTTTGTTTAGTAAGAAAAAAGAGACCTGAACGCCAGGTCTCTTGGATATACATATACGTTTCAATTTGCCGTCTTGAGTGAACGTTTTGATGAAGTCCATGTGCCACGGCTAGGGCTCTCCACAAGATTATTGTACTCAAGTACGTTCAAATCACGTTGCACGGTACGCGACGTGATGCCGAACTCTTCTACTAGTTCTGAAGTGGTAACTGTCTCCCTTTCATTGATGAACAAATAAATGGACTTGATGCGCGTTAACATCCGATCTGTTGAGCCTTTCATTGGATAACCTCCCAATGCGTAGAATAATGACAAACCATACCTACAGACGACAAAATGAAATATAAAATTGTTATTTTCTAAAATTACACCTTTAGTATACCGCTCCTGAACAAAAATGCAAGTAGAAAGCACGAACAATCTGTTTGTAAAGATTTGATTATGAACGTAAATATCGAATGAAGAATGTTTTTTTTGATTTAAATCAGACTCAAACACGAACGAAAAAAACTTTTCTAAATGAATGTTCGTCTTTCATTCATTTGGATATACTAGTAAGGGAGAGAACATTCGCAAAAGGGGAGATGAACATGAATTGGAGACAGGAAGTCGACAATCGTAAAGATGCATTTTTAGAGGATTTAAAAGGATTATTACAAATCCCTAGCGTGCTCGATGAATCAAATGCCGCACCAAACATGCCGTTCGGGCCAGAGGTCCGAAAAGCGCTCGACTACATGTTTGAACTTGGCGAGCGAGATGGCTTTAAAACGAAAGACGTCGGTGGATATGCAGGACACCTCGAATATGGGGATGGTGAGGAAATCGTCGGGATCTTATGTCACCTGGACGTCGTTCCTGCAGGCGAAGGGTGGACGTATGGTGCGTTCAATCCGACGATTACGACAGACGGAAAAATCGTCGCTCGCGGAAGCAATGATGATAAAGGACCATCGATGGCTGCTTACTATGGTTTACGCATCGTCAAAGAACTCGGGTTACCGCTCTCGAAACGTGTCCGCCTGATTGCGGGTTGCGACGAAGAGAGCGAATGGCGCTGTGTCCGCGAATACTTTAAACAAGAACAGATGCCGACATATGGCTTCGCACCTGACGCTGACTTCCCAATCATTAACGCGGAGAAAGGGCTATATGACGGCGTGTTGACGCAACTACCGATTCAACGTGCGCCAGAGTCTGCTTATCATCTCCTCTCATTCACGAGCGGGGAGCGTCCGAACATGGTGCCTGACTTTGCGAAAGCCGAACTGAAGACAGACGAAGTGCTTGAAGAGAAGTTTGAGGCATATCTAGCAAAGTATGAAGCGGACGGGACGTGTGTATATGACCGCGGAACGTATACGTTTACCATGAAAGGGAAAGCGGCGCACGCGATGGAACCGGACAACGGGATCAATGCGGCCTATGTCCTCGCTGGATTCTTGTTGCACCTTCCTCTTGATATTCAAGGGGAGCGCTATATTGAATTCGTTCGTCACGTATTTGCCGATTCTCGTGGGATTTCGCTCGGGATTGAGGCGAGTGACGAGACGGGTGATTTGACGATCAATGGTGGTGTGTTCCGTTACAATGACGACGAGCGCACGGCTACGGTTAACATTCGCTATCCGTATACGGCGAAGTTCGAAGAACGGTTGCAAAACTTACGTGAAATCGCATTGTCGTTCGGATTTGAATTGAAGACGCGTCAACATATGCCACCACATCACGTGGCTGAAGATCATCCACTCGTGAAGACGCTTGCTAGTGTGTATGAACGTCAAACGGGGGAACATGCGAACTTGATGGCAATCGGTGGCGGGACATATGCCCGTTCGCTCGAAGCCGGTGTCGCGTTTGGTGCATTGTTCCCAGGCGCTAAAGATGTGGCGCATCAGGTCGATGAATATATGGAGATAGAAGATTTATTACGCGCGGCAGCCATTTATGCTGAAGCGATTTACGAGCTCGCTAAATAAGAAATGAGGAGAGCTGACTGATGTAGTCGGCTCTCTGTCCTTTAGGAAGGAAGTTATCATTGGATTCGCAAAAAAGATTGTTTCAATCTGTGTACGTCACCATTTTCTTCGCACAAGGGGCATTGATCCCTTATATGACTTTATATTTTTCGCAAGATCAATTTGGACTCACTCCGAGTCAGGTGGGGATTATTGTAGCCATCCTTCCGATTCTATCGATTGGGGTGCAACCACTTTGGGGAATGTTGACTGATCGGACCGGGCGGGTTCGGGCATGGCTCATTTTAGCGATGTTAAGCGCCGCTCTCATTTCGTTTACCTTTTTAGTGGCAACCTCATATATTTGGATTGTGGTGCTCATGGTGATTTGGTCTGTGTTCCAATGCGCGCACATTCCTCTCGTCGATATGATGACACTTGACTTTACGGCACGTTCGAAAGTTGACTACGGTGCGATTCGTCTATACGGATCGGCAGGTTTCGCCATTGCGGTATTCGCGATGGGACGGATTTCCGACACGACGTGGGGATTAGCCAGTACGTTCGTGTTGAGTGCGGTTCTCCTGATCATCGGAAGTGTGTTCGTTCGAATGATTCCGGAAAAGAGCTCGATTCGTGACGTCACGTTAGCCCCACTCTCATGGACGGCTGTATGGAACAGGTCGTTCTTATTCTTTCTGCTCGGGGGCATGCTCGTCTTCGGACCAATTTATGCGAACAATTATTATTTTGGGCTGTACGTGACAAATAGTGGGGGCTCGACGACATTGGTCGGAACATTATTTCTTGTCGCGGTATTGTTTGAAATCCCATTTATGAAAGTGGCGTCACAACTTGTAGAGCGCTTCGGTAGTGTTCCTGTACTCGTCGGGGCGGCAGTCATCTCAGCCGTGCGAAATGGAATCTTAGCTTTAGAACCACCGATTTGGGTCGTTTGGCTTCTCGCCATCGCACAAGGACTTGTCGTCGGACTCTTAATCCCGGTCGCGCTTCAATTCGTCCGGACACTCGTCGATCGCCAAGTTTCTTCAACGGCAATCGGCGTCTATATGGCATTGACTTCAGGACTTGCGACAGCAGGATTCAACATGTTGAGTGGTAAAATCATCGAGATTGATGACATCTTAGGTGTATTTTGGATGTATACGGTCGTCACCGCAATCGGGGCGTTTATTTGGGTTAGTATGTCACGTCGCGCTATGAAAGGATGAATGAGATGAGCACGCATTATTTTATTGCGATTCCGATCGAGGCGACTGAACTCGTCGCTGTGCAACAAGCCATCCTACCGTATTACTCGTATCGGCGGATTTATCGACCCGACGAGTTCCATTTGACGATTCAATTTTTAGGAGATATCGATGGAGAAGAACTCGATGAAGTGAAAGAAATCACACGAAGAATCTGTCAGGACATCCCGCCGTTCACCTTGACCTTTCGCACAATCGACAATTTCGGAAGAGCGGACCGTCCACGTGTCTTGACGATTGTACCTGATGCGTCAGATTCTCTTCAACGATTGGCGGTGGCGCTCCGTCAAGAGCTCGTCGAATTGATTCCAAGGCTGGACCGAAAAGCGTTTGTCCCTCATGTGACACTCGCTAAAAAGTGGGACACAGGGGAACGGATCGGTTACGTTCCACCCGAGTTCAACATAACCGAATCGGTAGAAGAGGTCGTTCTGTATGAAGTGCAGCCGAATCATACACCGTCCTATCGGGCGGTTGAAGTATTTCCGTTAAGACGGCCAGAGGAGGACATATGGCAATCCCGGTTAAAATTTTTGACGTAATTTCAAAATATGAACGTGATGTATTAGACCAATATAATCGTTATTTAGAATATGTAGAATCCGATACGGCTCGTCTGCAGCGTCTTCATGAAAACAATCGACTGAGTCCGGTCGAAGTGCTTGAAATCGACCGCCCGTGGTGGAAATTTTGGGCGAAGTCGGAACGGATTGAACTAGAACCGAAACCGCTCGCCGAGTCACAATATCAAAAGCTACTTCGAGAGCGCCGACACATTCAAAAGCTTCAGTTTGCTTGCGAAGGGGTGCTTGAGGCAGATTTACCGCATTTGGCGTTCACTCGCGATTTTGCATATCGCGTGATGCGTTCCGAATGGAATGAACGACACTTCTTCTTTTATCGTCCTGTCATTGAGTGGAACGGTGCGACCGTTGAATTAAGTCATGTCCTCGTCGGTCCGACGCATCTCTATATCGTGGAGTGGCTTGAGGGGGATCGAAGCATCTATCACATATCGAAAGAGAAGACGTGGGTTCATCAACCGCTGAAAGGGGAAAATACTCGTGTAGTGAACCCGCTCATCGCGTTGACACGAACTGAAGAACTCGTTCGTCAAATTGTACCGAACTATGCGGGTGTACTCCAAAAGGTCGTCATTGCAGCAGATGGTTACTTTGATAACGTCCCGAGCGTTCGAACGACGCATTATGTGGGACGAAATGAGTATATAGAGTGGATGAAACAAGTGAATGGACGAGCGCCGATTGTTAAAGCGCAGCAAATCCGCGATGTCGCTACATTATTAGAAGTGACTGCCAAGATGCCGTTTCGTCAATTTATGGACCAATGATTGAGAGGAAGGGACGCATATGCATCACACACCAGATCAAAAGACCGCCTCGCATATAACCATTGAGAGCGCGTCTTTCGTATCATTTGAGACTATACAACTTGAGATTGTGCGCGAATATGAATCCGTTCCAGTACAAATCGAACAGAATGGACGCCCGATCGACTACATGGTCGAACAACAACATGTGACTGAATCAGGGATGATCGAACAAATTCTACGATTATATGAACCAATATCTCTAGAGACGATGTATACGGTGTTCCACCCAGGACAAAAGACGACGGTGATCGTTCCACGAGAGATTGTGCGCTCCGAAGAGTTCGAGCGTCGGTTCTCTTATGACGGACCACTCGGTGTATCTTTTACGCCGCACGGGATGGAAGTGACGGTCTGGTCACCAGTCGCACTCTCGATGTGGATTACCGTCCATGACGACACGAACCATCGTGAACTTGAACGATTCCATATGCATCGAGGTTCTCGTGGGGAGTGGAATGGGGAAGTACCGAAAGCGTTCGAAGGAATGCTTTATCGTTTGGAAGTCAAGACGCCCGTCGATACGAGACAAGTCGTTGACCCTTATGCAAGAGCGGTTAGCTTGAACGGAGAGTACGGGGTGTTGATGGACGTGGAACGATTTGTGAATGAACAAGTCGAACAGGCTCCGCGTCCCGCTCTCTGGAAAGCGACCGATGCCGTCATCTATGAACTGCACATTCGGGACTTTACGAGCCATCCTTCGTCGAAGAGTAGACTGAAAGGTCTGTACGGAGGGGTGACGGAAAAAGGCGTTCAGACGAAGGAAGGTCATAGTGCCGGACTTGATTATTTGAAAGAACTCGGTGTGACGCATGTCCAGTTATTGCCGGTCCATGATTTTGGAAGTGTCGATGAAGCGACACGAATGCCATATAACTGGGGGTACGATCCCATTCATTGGTTCAGTCTTGAAGGCAGTTACGCCTCGAGTCCAGATGTGCCGATGAGTCGGGTGTTCGAATACGCGTCACTTGTCGCAGATCTTCATCAGGCAGGTCTTCGCGTCGTAACAGACGTCGTGATGAATCACATCTATATCCGCGAACATTCACCGCTCGAAGCGCTCGTCCCTTATTATTATTTTCGTTATGAGCATGACGGGACGGTTGCGAACGGGACCGGTGTCGGGAACGATACGGCATCGGAACGTTATATGATGCGACGGATGATTGTCGACTTCGTTTCGTATTTTGCGACGACTTACCGAGTGGACGGATTCCGTTTCGACTTGATGGGCATCCATGACGTCGAGACGATGAATCAAGTACGAGCCGCTCTCGATAAAGTTGACCCTTCTATCCTTGTGTATGGAGAAGGGTGGGACTTGGCGACACCGCTCGGTCAGTCGTTAAAGGCGACTTCACAAAATGCTGCCCGAATGCCTCGAATCGGGCACTTTAACGATATGATTCGAGATGCCCTGAAAGGCTCGACCTTCAATGACCGGGAACGCGGATTCATATCAGGAAATGAGTGGCGAGAATGGGAACTACGTGAGTGCCTCACCGGAGCCGTCCATATCCCGAACGTGACGGTCGGACGGTTCCCGAGCCCGACCTATTCCATCAACTATGCCGAAGCACATGACAATTACACGATTTATGATAAATTACAGTTGTCTTGCGAAGGAATTGATGAAGAAACGCGCCTCGCGATGCAACGACTAGCCAATGCGGTCGTCATCACGTCCCAAGGAATCCCGTTTATCCATGCGGGTCAAGAGTTCGGTCGAACAAAGCATGGTGTTGAGAATAGCTATAACTCACCAGACCATATCAATCACTTTGATTGGGATTTACGCGATGCGCGAATGAATGAGATCGAGTATGTGAAGACGCTTTTGAAACTGCGACGACTGCATACATGTTTCCGCTACGATTCTCGTCAAGAGGTCATCGACCATTTCACATTCCTACCGTCGCCGCCTGGCGTCATTATTTACGAACTGACGGCAAGTCACTCGTATGATGCATGGCAGCGAGTACGTGTATATGTGAATGGAACGTTTGAAAATCTATCCTTTGAGAGCGATGCGAAATGGAACGTTTACGTGCAAGGGAAAACGGCCAGCCTCGTTCCACTCGAAAGAAACCCGTCACACATTCAAGCCGAGTCGTTGTCAATGACGATTCTCGCGTGTTAAGATGTTGATTGTATCTCTTTAATTTCAAGTAAGATTTGAGCGTGATGAATATGTATTCAGATATAGTCGGTGCGCTCGGTAAAGAGTGGACAGTCGCTTCTGCCGGAGGTATTACGGGCGAAGCGTATGTAGCGACGACGCGCCAACAGAAGATTTTTGTGAAACGGAACTCTTCTCCATTCTTGGCGATTCTTTCAGCAGAAGGAATTGTTCCGAAACTTCTTTGGACAAAGCGGATGTTTAACGGGGACGTATTAAGTGCCCAACAATTCATAGAGAGCCGCGAACTTTCACCAGAAGATATGAAGCGACCAGATGTCGCGGCACAACTCGGAAAGATTCATGATTCGAAAGAGCTATTATTCATGTTACAACAATTAAATCACACACCGATGACGCCGCATCTATTGCTCCGTCAGTGTGAGGCATATGAACAAGATGAGACGGACCCGACGATTGGTGAAGCGATTCAATGGTTAAAACACCATTTACCGAAAGTCGACGAGCAGGAATTTGTCGTATGTCACTCTGATTTAAATCATAACAATTGGATTGAAGATGAAAACGGTCTTCTCTATTTGACGGATTGGGATGATGCCATCATCGCGGACCGTGCGTTTGATTTGGCGATGGTAGTCTATAGCTATGTCGAAGAAGCGGAATGGGAGCGTTGGTTCACGCATTATGGAGTTGAGGTTTCGAGTGAGCTTCATAATCGAATGCATTGGTATGCGATTGCCCAGACGATTTTAACAATCTATGGGGAGCAGAACGATGCAGCGCGAACAGAAGGTTTTCATGTATTACGCGAATTGATCGACGAGGCGTATGAACGAATCAATTAAAAGGGATGGCTGTGCGCCACCCCTTTTTGAATGTGTTTAAATGTCGTCTGGATTCATGAAGTAAGCCCAAACGAACGTTGCGATGACGCCTGCGAAAAACGTAAGTGGAGCCGCATAAAAAATAAGGAATTGATCTAATGTACTCATCGTATATAACCTCCTTGTGAAGGATGATTCACGTTCATTAAACTATGATTTCGTGTATAATCGCAAGAGGACTGCTCGTACGTAACGTGCATATTCCCATTAAACTTGAACATTTGATGAACGAAAGGTAGGATTTTCATGCGTTTACGACATAAGCCTTGGGCAAAAGAATATATGGAAGCCCAAGAACACGTATTTATTCAACATCCTGAACAACTGAAAGGGAAGTGGGGCGAAGAGTTTGGCAATGATCACCCACTCTTTATCGAAGTCGGTTCAGGGAAAGGCCAATTCATTTTAGGAATGGCGAAACAACATCCGGACGTGAACTTTATCGCAATCGAACTATTTGAAAGCGTAGCCGTCTCAATCGTTCAAAAGCTCGTCGAAACACCGATGCCGAACGTGAGAGTGTTGACGGTTGATGCGAAACGACTTGTCGATTATTTCGAAGCAGGAGAAGTCGACCGCGTATACTTAAACTTCTCAGACCCATGGCCGAAGACACGCCATGCGAAACGTCGCTTGACGTATAAGACATTTTTAGCGACATATGAGGCGATTCTTCCGAAAGCAGGGGAGATTCATTTCAAGACGGACAACCGCGGACTCTTTGAATATTCTCTTCAAAGCATGAGCCAATACGGGATGTTCTTCACAGAAATTTCACTTGATTTGCATAAAAATGAACCAGAAGATAATATTCGAACAGAGTATGAAGAGCGCTTTAGCGCACTCGGTCAGCCAATCTATCGAATGGAAGCTGTATTCCGTCCGAAAAATTGACACGCTTTTTTCTTATTTTAATAGTATTTTCTTCACACTTTTTTCTTTCTTCTTGGTACAATAGGAATGACGCTAAACTGGAATAAGAGAAGGGGGAACATGGGGATGTTGAAAAAAGCATGGGCAAGCCTGCTTGCAGTAATCTTCATTCTAACAATCGCACCAATGAATACCTCAGCGAACGAAGCGTTCTTAGACGCACTCGAAGAGGATTTGAAAGCGACGCATTACGATTATAAAGAAGGAACAGCTGAAATCATCAAAGAAGAGACGCTTCGCCATTCAAATGGCAACGAAGTGATTGCGGCTGTCGTAGAACTCGATACGATTCGTGATGGGATCTTCATCACACGTAAAACCGAGTACCATTACTTTGATGCGACAGACAACAAGATCCTCTCATCAGCAGACCTCGTAGAAGTTGAAGGAGCAGCCGAATTCGCAGATGCGAACATCGATATGCTCGGTCATGAAATTGTCTACTGGTTGCCGGTATTGGTATTGCTTCTATTGATTGCGATTCCAGCACTCATTTTGTTCTTGGTCGTACCACGTTTCTATTCAACAAGCTCATATATGAACGCTGTATATGAAAAGAATGACAACCCACGTTAAGACATAAAAGCACCCCGTTCTCCTGAACGGGGTGCTTTTTCACTGTTGCTTCAACTGTTCGACGATGTCTGTGAGAGACATGTCATTTCCTGAGGAGACCGAAGCGATGAAGGCACTTTCGACAATCGGACCGTCGAAAAATGCGACCTCTTTACTTCCTTCGTACATATCGATGGCGAGTTCGGCATTCATCGTCGCCGAACCGATATCGCTGAGAAGAAGCGCTTCCCCTTCGACTTGGTCGAGTGCCGCTAAGATGCGGGTGACGTCTGTTCCAATCGAACCGTCTTCGAGACCGCCAGCTAAATGAATGGGGACGGATGGCGCCATCTCCTTCATGAGGTCTTGGATACCTTCCGCAATTTTTGCACTATGCGAGACGATAATCAATTCAACGATGTCAATCGACCTCCTTCATAATCGCGGCTAACAGAATCGAACTGGATAGTGCGCCCGGGTCGACCGTTCCACGCGAATTCTCACCGAAATAAGAAGCCCGACCTTTCGTTGCCACCATATCTTCCGTTTTTTGAACGAGTTCGTCTAACTGTTGTTTGTAGTCGTCCCCTTGTTTTACATGTTCAAGGAACGGGTCCCAGACATCGACCATCGTTTTTTGACCGACTTCTGACTTTCCTCGCGCTTTAATCGAATTGGAACCTTCTTGGAGTGCTTCTTTGAGAAGGTCAAAGTCAGCTTCGGTCGCATCCCCGAACTTGGTCGCCATCTTGACGAAAGCAGAACCATATAATGGACCAGCCGCACCGCCGACTTTTGACATAAGTGTCATACCAACTTTTTTACTGAGGGCACCAAGGGAGTCATACTCCTCATCTAAAATGGAAGAGACCGCGTCGAAACCACGCGACATATTAATACCGTGATCTCCATCCCCGATGGCCCGGTCTAAATCTGTCAGCGTGTCTTTCTGGTCTTCAATCCCAACTTGCGTGTCGCGTAACGCTTGCTTCATCCGATCAATCGTCAACATAAACCAAACACCTCATTCATCAAAGTTTAAATCCAAGTGCTTCCGATGGCGCATCTAGGTAACTGGTCATCTCATCATCAAGCGGTAATAGAGTAATCGAGAATCCGTGCATCTCGAGTGATGTCATATAGTTACCGACATATTTCCGTTTCAGCGTATATCCTGCAGCTTCAAGTTTTTGAGCGACGAAATGGTATGTCACGTATAGTTCAGATAGTGGGGTTCCGCCCATTCCATTTACCATGACGGCTACTTCACCAGGCTCAACTTCTTTTTTCAAATGGCTGAGAAGATCATCGACGATTTGGTCGACATCGCTCGTCGGTTTACGTTCGACACCGCGCTCCCCATGAATCCCGATCCCGATTTCCATCTCTTCCTCGTTCAAGTCGAAACCAGGCTTTCCACTCACTGGCATATAGCAAGGCTCTACCGCCATCCCCATCGAGCGGACATGTGAAGCGACCTTTTCAGCAATCGATTTAACTTCCTCGAGTGATTTACCGCTAGCGGCGGCGGCACCTGCGATTTTATGAACAAAGACGGTACCGGCAACACCACGACGGTCTTCCTTATTTGAAATCGCGACATCATCAGCGACGACGACATGGTCGACTTTGATTCCATCTCCTTCAGCCAGCTCAGCGGCGAGTTCGAAGTTCATAACATCCCCCGAGTAATTTTTCACGATCAACAAGACCCCGTTGCCACCGTCAGCTGCTTTGATTCCTTCAAGCACCATATCTGGAGTAGGGGATGTAAAGACTTCTCCGCAAACTGCCGCATCGAGCATGCCGTCTCCGACATAGCCAGCGTGTGCGGGTTCGTGTCCGCTACCGCCACCTGAGACGAGGCCGACCTTACCAGATTTCGCTCCGTTTGCCCGACAGATGACATTGACACCTTCAACACGACCATACAGTTCAGGATGGGCATGGACCATTCCTTCTACCATTTGCGATACGAGTTCACTTGCCTCACCGATTAGCTTTTTCACGCGAGATCACTCCTTTTTTAAATTGAAAACTACCAATTTCAATTTTCCACTCTTTCGCGGTAACTAAACAAAAAAACCGACGAATCATTCGTCGGTTTCGTGTCATGCATATTCGAGTAAAGCGCCAGTCTCAGAGTCGACTGTGAACTCATACGTTTTCTCTTCATCGTTCTCAAGAACTGAGATTCCACCTTTGTAGACATCGTATTCACGACCGTCGTACGTGTAAATCTCAGGTGATGCCGAAATCCATGCCCCTTGGACATGACCTTTCGCTGAGAAAGCACGTTTTGTATATTCCAACGCGTTTTCTGCAGATAAGCTACGTTCATCTAAAGCCTTTTTCGTCATAAGTGCGGCAATGACGGCAACCCCGATTCCAATAAACCAATACCTTTTTTTCATATGACTACCTCCCCTTGAACTATGGCTATCATGTACATCGTACCAAAACCTGTACCCGAATGGAATGAAAAGCATTCGCATCCTGTCAAAACTTTTGTATATAATGAGACAAGAACGGTTAAGAAGGGATGATAAAAGATGGATCAAAAGACGAGAGATTTATTCAAGACGTTAACAGAACTACCAGGAGCTCCTGGGTTCGAGTCAGAAGTTCGTCAGTTCGTTCGTGGACGAATCGAACCACATTCAGATGAAATCGTCACGGATGGCATCGGATCAATTTTTGGGAAACGTGTCGGGGACGAAGCGGGACCTAAAGTAATGGTAGCTGGTCACATGGATGAGGTTGCCTTCATGGTGACGCGTATCACGGAAAACGGAATGCTATACATACAACCGCTCGGCGGCTGGTGGAGCCAAGTGCTCATGGCACAACGCTTTGACATCATCACATCGAACGGGAAAATTCCAGGCGTCGTCGCTTCGACACCGCCTCACTTACTCGGATCAGATGCGATGAGTAAACCGATGGACATCAAACAAATGTTCATCGATATCGGAGCCGATTCAAAAGAAGAGGCGGAATCATGGGGAGTGCGTCCAGGAGTTCCTGCGGTACCATCGAGCGCATTCACACCACTTCACCACCCGAAAAAGATTATGGCGAAAGCATGGGACAACCGTTACGGGGTCGGTCTTGCTGTCGAATTGTTAGAAGAGACGACTAAAGCGGACCATCCGAACATTTTATTCTCGGGCGCCACAGTACAAGAAGAAGTCGGATTGCGTGGAGCGCAGACGGCATCTGAATTGATTCAACCAGATGTTGCACTCGTTCTCGATGCTTCACCAGCGAACGACGCTTCAGGAAGCAAGACGGAATTTGGACAGCTCGGTGAGGGTGCATTGATTCGAATTTTAGATCGGGTCATGGTCATGTCGCCTGAGATGCGTGACTTCTTGCTCGACACGGCTTCTGACGAAAATATTAAAACTCAATACTTCGTCTCGCCAGGTGGTACGGATGCAGGGCGTGTGCATATGAGCGGTGAAGGTGTTCCGACTGCCGTCATCGGTGTCGCATCACGTTACATTCATACACATGCTTCCATTCTTCATACAGACGATTACGATGCGGCGAAAGCGTTACTCAAAGCGTTGGTCAAACGACTTGACCGTTCGACGCTCGAAACGCTTCGTCCTTCCCGATAATTTGAACGTGCCGTTCACTCATGGTCATGAGTGGACGGTTTTTTGTGTAGTTGTTCTTGCTATTTCAAGAAAACGCCTTATACTGATAGAGGTGTTTATACACGTTATTTACTGATGACAAGACACCTGTATCAATGTAGGGAGGATATGACATGTTTAAGAAAAAAGGAATCTCACTTAGCCCGTCTGTTTATTTCGTGACGGCTCTTAGTTATATGGCGCTAGGATTGTTCAGCACGTTGATTATTGGTCTGATTATGAAAACGATTGGTGGACAACTTGACAGGACGGCGCTCGCCGGAGTAAGCGGCACGCTCATTCAAATTGGAGAAGTCGCGATGAGCCTGACGGGTCCTGCCATCGGGATTGCGATTGCGTACGCTCTTGAGGCACCGCCTCTTATTTTGTTTTCTGCACTCGTTGTCGGCACGTTTGGATATGAGTTTGGACCTGCTGGAAGTTACGTTGCCACACTTTTAGCAGTGGAGGTATCAAAACTTGTGTCGAAATCGACGAAGCTTGATATCTTGGTGACGCCATTTACGACAATCGCAGTCGGTTTCTTTACCGCCACATATATCGGAAAATATGTCGGGTTGTTCATGACGCAGCTCGGCAGTTGGATTGAATGGGGGACTGAGCAACAACCGTTGTTCATGGGAGTCGTCGTGGCGACACTCATGGGGTTGGCATTGACCGCACCGATTTCAAGTGCTGCCATCGCTTTAATGCTTGGATTGAACGGTATTGCGGCTGGTGCCGCGACGGTCGGATGTGCGGCTCAGATGATTGGATTTGCGATTACGAGTTATCGTGATAACGGAGTCGGTGGGGCGATTGCCCAAGGTATTGGCACATCGATGCTTCAAGTCGGGAATATCGTGAAAAATCCGTGGATTCTTTTACCGCCAACGCTGGCTGGAGCGGTTTTAGCACCTATTGCCATTTTATTGTTTAACCTAGAAAGTGTGGCAGCTGGTGCAGGGATGGGAACGAGCGGACTTGTCGGTCCGATTGTGATGCTTGAAACGATGGGCTTTAGTTGGTATACACTCATGGTTGTCCTCGGGTTCTTGATCATCGGACCTGCTTTGTTAAGTTATGCGGTCTATGCTGTATTGACAAGGACTGGGCGAATTCAGCCGAATGACATGAAAATTGACTATTAAAAAGAGCGCCGTTTGTAGAAAACGGCGCTCTTTCGTTGTCATCCGATTCCGAAAAATACTTTGACGGAATCTACCGTTTCGCGGGGCACACGGAAGCTAATGAGGAACAGTAAGAGAACAATCACGTAGATTGGGATTAAATATCGTTTTCGTACAATCGGTAAGTGTCGAGCTAGTTGCTTGAGCCACTTCTCGAGAACATAAATGACGGCAAAGCCGACAACAAGCCAAATCAAAATTTCAAGTCTCGTCTTATCCGTATCAATAAACAAATATCCATAGCGCAAAATGGCGAGCATACCGAAAACGCCTACCATCTGTTCGAGCGGATGTTTCATTTCAGGGTTTAATTTTTCTCGTGTCAATTTCATTTGGTTTCACCTGTTTCAACTAGTTTCGGCTTTGATTATAACAAACAGCAGAGCAGAATGTGTGACTAGACTTATGCTATTATAAGTGAGGAAAAAACGAACAGGAGTGGTCAATCATGAAACAACTATCAACAACGACAGAATATATGGAAGCGAAAGAAGCGAAAAGTATTTTCATGTTCTCGGCAACATGGTGTGGGGATTGCCGTTTCCTCGACCCGTTCATGCCAGAAATCGAACAGAAATTTGAAGACTGGACGTTTTATTACGTCGATCGTGACGAGTTTATGGAACTCGCGCAAGATCTTGATATTTTCGGAATCCCAAGCTTTGTCGCATTTGAAAACGGTAAAGAAATTGATCGGTACGTCGGTCGTGAACGCAAAACACCAGAACAGGTCGAAGCCTTTTTGAACGGATTAGGGTGACCTTTATGGAACGGAATGAATTGAGACGCTATTTAGAGGCGAATTTTAAAGAGGATTATCGCACATCATACGACCGTGAGAATGAGGTGTTGCGCGTCGAACGAAAATCAGACCGTTTCGGTGTGAATATTCGTCTCGCGCCGATTGTCGCAAAAGCGAAAACGCGAGGCAAAGTGGCTGTCGATGAAGTAATCGAGTACATCGAGTCGGCAATGAAGGCAGATGATGATATTTCACTCGCCGGAAAGTTAGATGCGATCTATCCAGTCATTCGTTCGAACTCGTTTGCTAAAACGACGAAAAGCGGTGAACCGCTTATTTTTACTCCTCATACGGCGGAAACGGCCATCTTTTATGCATTAGATCGTGGAAATGGTTATCGTTTAATCGAGGAAAAACATGTATCAGGTGAGCTGAACCTTGAGACGATTGAGCGCATCGCTCGTGAGAATGTCAAAAAACTCCCGACCGAGATGAAGCAAGATGAGGTTGCCGGAAACCCGTTTTACTTTTTGTCGACGCGAGACGGCTATGAGGCGTCGCGTATCTTAAATGATGACTTTCTTCGAATGATGGAGCGTCGAGTCGAAGGGGACATGCTCGTCGGTGTTCCGCATCAGGATGTCATGATTATCGCTGATATCCGAAACGACCAAGGCTATGATGCGATGCAACAATTGATGTTTGATTTCTTTACGAATGGTCGTGTCCCGGTGACTGCACTCGCCTTTCATTATGAGGCAGGGCAACTTGAACCGATTTTTATTGTCGGAAAAAAGACCCCGCCATCGAACACATAATCTGATAAAATAAGTGAGATGAGTTTGAAAGAAGGGACGTAGGAACGTATGCAAATGAATGTGTTTTATAACCAAGAAGGAATCGGCGATGTACTCATGGTGTTATTAAAAGAGGGAGAACGTCACCATCAATCTGTAGAGCGGACAGGTGACGTGGCCATCGTCAAGTCTGAAGACGGAAGCGTCAACGGATACAACTTGTTCCAAGCAAGTGAGCACTTTGACGTCACAGGTTGGAACGGACCAGTTGATTTGACAACAGAATTGGTTGAACAGATTCGAACTGTTTTGAAAAAACATGGAATTGAAGAAGACTTCTCATGGGTAGATGTGACACCGAAGTTTGTCGTTGGGTATGTCGAAAGTGCGGAAAAACATCCGGATGCTGACAAGTTGTCGGTTTGCCAAGTTCAAATCGACCAAGGCACAGTTCAAATCGTGTGTGGAGCACCAAACGTGGCGACGGGACAAAAGGTAGTCGTAGCAAAACCAGGAGCGGTTATGCCGACCGGTTTGATTATTCGTCCGTCCGCACTTCGTGGGGAGAGCTCGCATGGCATGATTTGTTCGGCGAGTGAATTAAATCTTCCGAATGCCCCGCAAGAAAAAGGAATTTTAGTATTAGATAACGAATATGAAGTAGGTACAGCATTTGAAATCGGTCGCTAAACTCGACCGATTTTTTGTTAAATATGGATTGAGTGAAAAAGCGAGGAATCAAGTATGGATGCATATGAACGTTCACTGAAACAACAAGCAGATCGAATCAAACGAGAGCTTTCAAGAGAAGGACAGACGGTCTCACCACCCCCGAAGGTAGATATCACAGATGAATTCATCCCGACTGATGTCCCTTCACCGATTTACGGATATGCTCGTCCAAAACCGAAGATTGTACTACCGGTCGAGCATTCTCCTGAAACGAGAGAACCGTTCGAAATGAGCACAGAGCCTGAAGTGGTCTTGACAGAAGAGTCACTTCAAGAGGATGAGAACGAATCGAGCCCTATTCCTGGAGTAGAGGACGAACATGTCGAAGAAATTTCCGAGGAAACAATCGAAGAAGAAAAATCAATTCTCGGTCAGGTTTCGATTCTAGATAACGGTTTTTCGTCCGTCTTTATGCAATCGACGGATCTCTCCGGATCGAAAAAAGAAGAAGTCGTGGAAGTTCATCAACATGCAGCGCCAGGTGAAGATTTAGACATCGACGGGTCTGTAGAACAAATCGGGGAATCGATTGAGCAGATTGCAGAAAAATTACAAACGCCATCTGAACAACAAGAATTACCGGTTGACACCGATTTGACACCGGCTGTTCACGTTTCGTTTAAAGCCGATCAACCGCCTGTAAACGTGATGATGACGCCAAAAGATCGCATGGCGATGTACCGTAGCCGACGACTTGCACAAAAAAACAATAATCTGTAATAGCACGACTCAGTGAGTTTTGCTATAATGACAAAGGTTTGTCGCATTTTGACGAGCCGCAATGAATTAGGGGGGCTATTTACAGATGAACCGTTATCACTTCGTCGGAATTAAAGGAACGGGCATGAGTCCTTTAGCTCAAATTTTATTTGATATGAATAATGAGGTCCGTGGATCGGACGTTGAAAAAGCATTTTTTACAGAAGAAGCATTGAAACGCAAAGGGATTGAAATTTTGCCATTCGACCCTGAAAATATTTCTGAAGATCAAATCGTCGTACAAGGAAACGCGTTCAGCGACGATCATCCAGAAATCGTACGCGCGCGTGAACTTGGATTAACGATTTATAAGTACTACGAGTTTTTAGGTGAGCTCGCAAACCATTACACAAGTGTCGCCATTACGGGGTCACACGGTAAAACATCGACAACTGGGTTGCTTGCACACGTCATGCGTGGAATCGAGCCGACATCATTCTTGATCGGTGATGGGACAGGTGAAGGTGTCGCTGATTCGAAGAACTTTGTCTTCGAGGCTTGCGAATATAAGCGTCACTTCTTATATTACAGTCCAGACTATGCCATCATGACGAATATCGACTTCGACCATTCAGACTATTTCTCTGGTCTAGACGATGTCATTGATGCGTTCCAGGAGATGGCGAAGCAAGTGAAGAAAGGTATCATTGCCTGTGGCGATGATGAAAACCTTCAGCACATTCAAGCGAACGTTCCACTCGTCTATTATGGATTCGGAACGCATAACGATTTTCGTGCGGAAAACGTTACGTCGACAGAAAACGGAACGACGTTTGACGTCTTCTTACGTGACGATTTCTATGGAACATTCCGCATTCCTGGATACGGCGACCATAGCGTGTTGAACGCTCTTGCTGTAATCGCTACGTGTGATTATGAGAACTTACCAAAAGAGTTGGTAAAAGAACGTCTTGCATCATTCAACGGGGTGAAGCGTCGTTTTAGTGAATCAACGCTTAACAATCAAGTACTCGTTGACGATTATGCACACCATCCACGTGAGATTAGTGCAACGGTCGAAGCGGCTCGGAAGAAGTATGGAGAGCGGGAAGTTGTTGCGATTTTCCAACCGCATACGTACACACGTCTAAAATCATTCATGGATGACTTTGCAACGGCATTGGCTGAAGCAGACACGGTCTATCTTTGTGATATTTTCGGTTCAGCACGTGAACAAGAAGGGACTGTCACAATCGAGGACCTTCAGTCACGAATCGACGGTGCACATATTTTGAAACGTGGTGGCACAAGTGTCTTACGTAACCATGACAAGGCAGTACTTTTGTTCATGGGTGCGGGTGATATCCAAACGTATCAACGTGAATATGAAGAAATCGTAAAACTTGAAGCATAAGACAGGGGAGGGACGAATGTCTCTCCTTTTTTATGTTTAGCGATCCAAAATCTCGGTAATAGTAGTATCGATGAATAAGACAAAGGAGATGTTTGGAATGGCTAGTCAAGGTGCACTCAATACGTTAAATAAGGAAGTCGCAAACTATGGTCTATTGTTTGTGAAACTTCATAATTACCACTGGTATATTAGTGGTCCTCACTTCTTTACGTATCATGAGAAACTCGAAGAGCTCTATAACTTAGTGGCGGAACTCTACGATGACGTGGCAGAGAGACTTCTCATGAACGACGGGGAACCGTTTGCGACGATGAAAGAGTACTTGGAACACTCGACGCTAAATGAAGGCGATCGTCATGCGGAAACGGATCAAATGATTAAAGATATCATCAACGACTTCAAACAAATTCGCCAAGAAATGCAAGATGCGATGGAAAACTTCGAAGACGGGGATGAGGCAATTGAAGATACGTTCGTCTCTCATATCGAGCGACTCGAGAAAGAGATTTGGATGATGTCTGCCGCACTCGGCAAAAAAACAAAATTATAAACATACAAATGGTGCGCCTGATGAAGGCACACCATTTGTATGTTATTTCAAGTTTTCTGGATTAAGTGGTTGCAATGAATCGATGACGAAACGTCCGTCTTTTCGGATGAGTTGATCGTCAAACCAGATCTCACCACCGCCGTAATCCGGGCGTTGGATGTTGACGAGGTCCCAATGGACAGATGAGTTGTTGCCATTATAAGCATCATCATACGCTTGACCTGGCGTGAAGTGGAAGCTACCGTCAATTTTCTCATCGAAGAGGATATCTTTCATCGGATGCTGGATGTATGGGTTCACACCGATTGCGAACTCACCGACATAACGAGCCCCTTCATCTGTGTTGAACACTTCATTGATCCGCTCTGTATCATTAGCCGTCGCGTCCACGATCTTACCGTCTTTGAACGTCAACTTCACATTTTCGAACGTGAACCCTTGGTATGGAGATGGTGTGTTATACGTGATCACGCCATTGACCGAATCTTTTACCGGTGCCGTGAACACTTCACCGTCTGGGATGTTCATTTGACCAGAGCACTTGATTGCCGGAATATCTTTAATTGAGAACGAGAGGTCCGTGCCTGGACCTTTCAATGTGACACGGTCCGTCTTGTTCATCAGTTCGACCAATGCGTCCATCGCACGGTCCATTTTGCCGTAGTCGAGTGTACATACGTTGAAGTAGAAGTCTTCGAACGCTTCTGTCGATTTACCTGCGAGTTGTGCCATCGATGGAGAAGGGTAACGAAGTACGACCCATTTCGTCCCTTTGACACGGTCTTCTGTATGCATTTTGCCGAGTGTGGCTCCGACGAGTTTTTGTTGCTCACTCGGGACGTCAGAGAGTTCGTTGATGTTATCACCGGCACGTAACCCGATGTACGCATCCATTGCCTGCATCTGTTTCCGTTCGATGTCGGCCATGAGTTCGAGTTGTTCACGGCTTGCGCCTGTGTACAATTTTCGTAAAATCCGGCTTTCTTTTAGTAAGACGAACGGATGACCACCTGCCTCATATGCTTTTTCGACGAGTGCCTCGACGAGCGATTCCTCTACACCAAAATTCTCGATCAGTACGTTTTCCCCCGGTTGTAACTTGACGGAATAATTGATTAAACCGTCTGCTAATTGTGTAATTCTTGGATCTCTCACACGACCACCCCTAATTATTTTTATGAATTTCTATTTTAGTGTAATCGAAAACATAAAAACGGGTAAAGGAATAATCAGACCGAATGGCGAAAACGGTTGTAGCAAATCTTTTCAGTCATAATGGTGCTATAATGAAACAAGAAACGATTGAATAGGAGGAATGGATTGAATGGAGATCACATTAGGAGGCATCGCCGGCCTGATTGCGGCCCTCGCGTTTGTCGTACTCGTCATCTTCTTGGCACGTGTCTTATCGAATGTAAACCGTACACTCGGTAGCGTCGCCAATACGACAGAAAACTTAGAACGCCAGCTCGACGGAATCACATTGGAAGTGACGGCGCTCTTACATAAGACGAACCGTCTCGTCGACAACGTGGAAGAAAAGACAGAGTTGCTCGCACCTGTTGCCCATGCACTCGATGAACTAGGAACTTCACTGAACGAGGTAACCGAATCGGTCCGTACCGTTTCAACTTCTGTCCACTCGGCAGCTGATGAAAACAAAGAACAGATTGCTCAAGCGGTTCGATGGGGATCGGTCGCGGTAGAATTGTTCAAGAAAAACAAACCAGAATCATCAACTACGAAAGAACGTCCACGTCGTCGTACACGACGTGAAAAGAAAGAGGAAACACCTGTATCGCCCGACATGATTAACACGGACGATACAATCAAATAACGATACATTGGGGAGGAACTAACACATGACAGACCAAAAGCAACCAACAGAACAGAATCAATCAAGCAGTGGATTTTTGACGGGTGTCATTCTCGGAGGGATTGTCGGAGCGGCTGTCGCATTGTTGACATCACCGAAAAGCGGACGTGAAGTGCGAACGTACCTAGACGAAAAGACATCTACATCGCGTGAACGATTGACTGTCAAATCGAAAGAAATGCGTGAGAAGGCAGAACCAGTCGTCGGTGAATGGATTAAAGTGGCGAGCGATAAAGCGGCACCGGTCCTCAATATCGTAAAAGATAAGGCGCGTGAAGCGGCCGAATTGAAACAACAGATGGACGAGGATGACCTCTCGATTGAAGAGGCGATGGAGAAAGCCGATCAACTCGTCGCGGAAGCGGAATCTGAAGTGAAAGAACAGATGGACCGTGCGGCTGAAGAAGAGACGATGGACTCATCGCTTGAGTCTGAGTCAGACGATTCACTCGAAGCACCTGTCAATGAGATGCTCGATGATGAATCGAAAGAAGAACTCGATGAGTTGAAGAAAGACCTTAAGAAAGAAGAGTAATACAGAAGGACCGAATACGTTCGGTCCTTTTTTTGGTGATTTTGTGACGTAGAAGGTTTCCTTATGACAAAGTGCACAAAGTTCGATATAATTAGGTTTCTGGAAAGAACGGCTTAAGAATGTGAGGGAAACGAATGAGTCCACAAGATCAATTGAATCGATTACGTCGAGAAATGGATGAATTGAACCATGAAATGCTCGACTTGCTGAGTCGACGTGGTGCACTTGCCGTCGAAATTGGAAAAATCAAACGTCTTCAAGGCGTCGAACGATACGACCCGGTCCGGGAACGAGAGATGCTCGATTTCATCGCAGCTTCGAATCAAGGACCGTTCGAAACGTCACGTCTTCAACATATTTTTAAAGAAGTATTCAAAGCGTCTGCTGAACTACAAGGCGAAGACCGGGATAAGACGTTACTCGTTTCACGTAAACGTCAACCGGAAGATACGTTGGTCCATGTGAAGGGCGTGACGATTGGGAATGGACGTCCGCAGCTTATTGCGGGTCCATGTGCCGTCGAATCGTTCGAACAAGTGAATGCGGTCGCAGAGAAACTCGCCTTGTCGGGTGTGAAAGTGATGCGAGGCGGGGCATACAAACCGCGTACGTCTCCGTATGACTTCCAAGGGTTAGGTTTTGAAGGGTTGAAAATGCTGAAGGCAGCAGCGGACCGTCATGATTTACGCGTCATCACGGAAATTATGACGCCAGGTGCAGTCGAGTCGGCATTGCCATATGTCGATATCATTCAAGTCGGTGCCCGGAATATGCAAAACTTTGATTTGTTGAAAGAAGTCGGTAAGACAGACAAGCCGGTCTTGTTGAAGCGTGGATTATCCGCTACAATCGAAGAGTTCATTTATGCGGCAGAGTACATCATGGCGAGTGGGAACAGCCAAGTCATCTTGTGCGAACGTGGAATTCGAACTTATGAACGTGCGACACGCAATACGTTAGATATCACGGCGGTGCCGATTTTGAAGCAAGAGACGCATTTACCTGTTATGGTAGACGTCACCCATTCGACAGGTCGTCGTGACTTGTTGTTGCCGGCTGCGAAAGCAGCGCTTGCCATCGGGGCGGACGGTGTAATGGTCGAGGTGCATCCGAATCCTGCCATCGCATTATCGGATGCGCAACAACAATTGGACTTCGATCAATTCGATCAATTTGTGGAAGGACTAACGGTCCAGTTTCCCCAACTTGATTTGGTGAAAAAGTAAGCTTTCCAAATGGAAACGTTTTATATCGCATGAAGACAGGGTAAATGGATGACAGATACCTGTCTTCCTTTTTTAAGACGTTTTATGAAAACTTTTTGAAAATCAGGACTTGTAGGAGGAGTAGTTTATGAATAGTAATAACGTAACGATTTACGATGTCGCACGAGAAGCCGGGGTGTCAATGGCGACCGTGTCTCGTGTCGTCAACGGAAACCCAAACGTCAAACCGACGACACGTAAGAAAGTACAAGATGCGATTGACCGCCTCGGTTATCGTCCGAACGCCGTCGCGCGTGGACTAGCAAGCAAGAAAACGACAACGGTCGGTGTCATCGTACCGGATATCTCGAACATTTTCTTCGCTGACTTAGCGCGAGGGATTGAAGATGTAGCGACGATGTACAAATACAACATCATCCTTGGAAACTCGGATTCAAGTCGTGACAAAGAAGTGCATTTACTGAATACGCTGTTAGGAAAACAAGTGGACGGCATCATCTTTATGGGTGGACGTTTGCATGAGGATCTCGTCGAAGAGTTTAAAAAATCGCCGGTTCCAATCGTTCTCGCAGCGACGTTGAACCAAGGATATGATCTCCCGGCCGTCAACATCGATTATGAACAAGCGGCTTATGACGCGACACAGATGTTGATCAACCACGGACATGACCGTGTTGGATTTATCACGGGACCACTCGAGCAACAGATCAATGGCGAGAAGAAATTCGCGGGATATCGTCGTGCCCTTGAAGATGCAGGTCTTCCATTCCACGACAACGATATGATTCTTGGGAATTACACGTACGCATCAGGTCTCGAAGCGATGCAAAAAATGTTGCAACGAGATGATTGCCCGAAAGCCATCTTTGCTGGGACAGATGAGATGGCCCTCGGTGTCATCCACGCGATTCAAGATGCTGGCTATTCAGTTCCGAACGACTTTGAAGTCGTCGGTCACGATAATACGCGTCTCGCGACGATGATTCGTCCGAAATTGACGACAGTCGTTCAACCGATGTACGACATCGGAGCCGTTGCGATGCGTCTCTTGACGAAAATCTTGAACGCAGAAGAAATTGAAGAGAAAAACGTCGTTCTTCCTCACCGAATCGAACGTCGTGACTCCCTTCGCCAAGACTAATCAAAAGCCTCCCCATCCGTCACAACATGTGTGGAAGGGGAGGCTTATTTTTATAGGTAAATTGATTTTCGGTCATTTGAGATAAACGGCCAGAAGGCACGCTTCGTAACTTCCCAGTTCTTCTCTTCGATTTGCTGACGCCTTGGGATATGGTCGAATGCGTAAAGGGAATCGTCCCAACGTGTGGGTAACGGTTGACCAGCGACACTTGACCATTGATCAATCCACTTGGTCGGGATTTCTCCAGCATAGGGTGCCTCTCTCGTCAGACCGGCCCATACTTGTGCCCATGCGCGCGGTACGGCACGGTACCAATCATAGCCGCCACCACCGAGCGCGACGAGGCGACCTTCTGTATATTCATCGGCTAGGCGTGAGGCAATCTGCGGAATTTGTTCGAATGTCCGAATCGACGACGCCAAATGGGTGAGCGGATCAAAGACATGGGCATCGGCACCATTTTGGGTCAGAATGATATCGGGTTTGAACCATTCGCACGCCTCTCGTAAAACCGTTTCATAGCATTTCAAGAACGAATCATCTTGGGTGAACGCATCGACCGGTACGTTCCAACTGTAGCCATATCCTTTGCCGTTCCCCCGTTCTGTCACCATTCCGGTACCGGGGAACAGGTAACGTCCCGTCTCGTGAATCGATAGTGTCATCACGTCATCATCGTCATAAAAGAGCCACTGGACGCCGTCTCCATGATGCGCATCGGTATCGACATAAAGGACGCGAGACCCGTATTGTTTCCTGACATGGGCAATTGCGACAGCTGCGTCGTTGTATACACAAAATCCTGATGCTTTGCGTCGCATACCATGATGTAACCCGCCTCCCACGTGAAAGGCACGCTCCGCTTTCCCGCTCGCCACGAGGTCGAGCGCATGAATCGTCCCGCCGACAAGACGAGCCGCTCCCTCATGAATGCTCGGGAAGATGGGTGTGTCTTCCGTGCCAAGACCAAACTTATTTGCTTTCAATGTAGAGAGTTCTCCTGCTGCCGCAGCTTGGACCGCTTCGATGTAGTCAAGGTCATGAACGAGTGCCAACTCATCCACCGAAGCGAGTGGAGGGGGCACGCATTCCGATTTGGAAAGTTTTCCGGCTGCAATCAGAAGGGATGTCGTCAATTCCAGTCGTAACGGATTGAACGGATGATCCTCATGAAAGCGATAAGACGTCTCGTCTTCGCCAAATATGTAAATCGGTCTCATCGCGACATCTCCGGACCGAGTACATCATAACCTTCACGTTTCAAGCGTTCGATGATTCGGAGTGGGTTCATCGTCTGGACACGGAATGAGATGATACGTTTATACGGATCGCTCGTCGGATGAACGAAGACGTTGATGATATTGACGTTCGTTTTGGCGAGGAGTCGGGTCACTTTTTCGAGTGTGCCGGTCGTATTTTCGACGAGAATCTCGATTTGCGAACTCGGTTCGAGTGCTCCGGTCAATTGTACGAAATAACGCAATAAATCGGTCTCCGTCAACACACCGACGAGTTTCCCTTGTTCGACGATTGGGAGACAGGTTAGTCGGTTTTCATAAAATAACGCAGCTGCATCTTCAAAGAAATCAAAAGGATGCGCGGTCGGTACCTCGGACCGCATGATACTCGATACAGGATTTTGAAAGTCCGCATTTTCACTTTCTGGATGAAAGACGCTCGTCGCGCCACTCATCTCGAATTGCCCGACAATCCCAACGACTTGTCGAGCAGGATTTGTCACAATCAAATGTCGGACACGATGTTCACGCATCAATTTTGCGGCATGGGCAATCGTATTGGTCGGTTGAATCGTCACGACATGTCGATTCATCATCTGTTCGATTAACATGAAATCCCCTCCTTAGTCGTACATAAATCGTCGGCGAAGACGAAGTGAATCAAAATGGTCGATTGATTCTTGGCGCACGTTTTTTCCGATGCGAGCCATTAAACAGTTGGCAGGATGAGAGGCAATTTCAGGATCGTCTGTCGGGAAGAAAACAAGTCCACCGTGATTCATCATCTTCTCCATGACTTTGCGATAATCCCAAATCGAGAGTCCGCTACCCTTCAAGTCCCAGTGCCAATAATATTCGGTCGTCAAAATTAAAAAGTCATCCATATGTGGGTCCATCATCGATACTTCGAGTAATTGTTTCCCGATTCGTTGACCACGGAAGCGAGGACTCACCTCGATTGCCCCGAGTTCAATGATGTATGGGTCGTTTCCTTCACTCCAACGCTCATAAGGGTCGGGGTAGAGGAACGTCACGTATCCAATCACGAGGTCGTCTTGCCTGGCGACGATGATTCTTCCTTCTTTTAACCCAGCAATATCGACGAGTGCCTCGTGCTGATCTTCCGGTTCACGAAAAGCTGTCAATCCTTCATCGAGACGATACGTCCGCAACACGTCAGGTGCCACCGGACCGTCAATCGTGACGTCACCTTGTGAGGTCTGCCACACTTTTGAATGATATTGTTTTTCCATAGGGTCACCACCTTTTCCACCTCTTATTATAGCGCTTTCATCAAGTAGGAATCATCCTGTTTTGATGAAATTGGAAATTCATTGATTTGTCATAATTTTAACACTATACTGAAAGTGGTTATACCAATCTTTACAGGGGAGGCGAATCTTTAGCGATGGAAAAATTGAAAGCGTTAACAGGGGAACATCAATTAGCGTCGTATGAAGAGGCTTGTCAGTCGTTTGAATGGACACAAGCAGAAGCTTTATTTTCTTGGAACTTGACGGGGAAAGTCAATTTGGCGTACGAAGCAATCGATCGCCATGCTGAAAGTGAATTGGCGACAAAAGTGGCATTGCTCTATTTCGATGGGGAGCGGGAAGAGCGCTACACGTATGCAGATATGAAGCAAGAGAGTAATCGTTCTGGTAATGTTCTGAAGTCGATTGGTGTGGATAAAGGCGACCGCGTCTTTATCTTTATGCCACGTCAGCCAGAACTTTATTTTATTTTACTTGGGGCCATCAAGCTCGGTGCGATCGTAGGGCCGTTGTTCGAGGCGTTCATGGAACAGGCGGTACATGATCGCTTGCTCGACTCTGAAGCAAAAGTGATCGTGACGACGAAAGAACTGTTGCCACGTGTACCGGTCGACCAGTTGCCACACCTTGAGACGATTTTACTCGTCGGTGATGATGTCGAAGAGTCGGGGAAAGTGCTCGACTATCGCAAACTGGCGAACGATGCGACGACAGATCTTGAATTGACATGGGTCGAACGAGAAGACGGTTTGATTTTACACTATACATCAGGTTCGACAGGGAAGCCAAAAGGGGTTCTTCACGTTCATAACGCCATGATTCAACATATGATGACTGGTAAATGGGTGCTTGACCTTCAGCCAGACGATATTTACTGGTGCACCGCTGACCCAGGATGGGTGACAGGGACAAGCTATGGTATTTTTGCACCGTTCTTGAACGGGGCGACGAACGTTATCGTCGGGGGACGATTCAATCCAGAATTTTGGTATTCAGTCATTGAACGATTCGGTGTGACGGTCTGGTATAGTGCACCGACGGCGTTCCGCATGCTTATGGGTGCGGGAGATGAGGCGTTTGAAAAGTATGACTTGTCGTCATTGCGTCATATTTTATCGGTCGGAGAGCCGTTGAATCCTGAAGTCATTCGTTGGGGAAACGAGGCGTTCGACCTCCGAATCCATGATACTTGGTGGATGACAGAAACGGGTGCGATGATGATTTGTAACTACCCGACGATGGACATCAAACCTGGTTCAATGGGGAAACCGATCCCAGGATGCGAAGCTGCCATTTTAGACGACCGTGGTCAACCACTTCCACCGCACCGAATGGGGAACTTGGCACTCAAAACGCCTTGGCCATCGATGATGCGGAAGATTTGGAAGAATGATGCGAAGTATGAGAGCTATTTCTGGGGAGATTGGTACGTATCTGGCGACTCGGCTTACATGGATGAAGACGGATACTTCTGGTTCCAAGGACGCGTGGATGACGTCATCATGACGGCTGGAGAACGCGTCGGACCATTTGAAGTAGAAAGTCGACTCGTGGAACATCCGGCTGTCGCTGAGGCGGGTGTTATCGGGAAACCGGATCCGATCCGAGGCGAAATCATCAAAGCGTTCATCGCGCTTCGGAAAGGCTATGAGCCATCGGATGAATTGAAACAAGAAATTCAGCAATTCGTCAAAGAAGGATTAGCTGCGCATGCGGCACCACGTGAAATCGAATTCAAAGACAAGCTTCCAAAAACACGAAGTGGTAAGATCATGCGTCGTGTCTTGAAAGCTTGGGAGTTGAACCTCGAGACAGGTGACCTCTCGACGATGGAAGATTGAGATATGAAAAAGGTCGACACGCGATGTGTCGACCTTTTGTTTATGCACCGTCCGAATCGGCGTTATCTTCAGCTGGTTGATCGGCTTCTTGTTGAGCTTCTTCTTCAGCTTTCTTCTTCGCTTCTTCCTCGGCCTTTTTCTTAGCGGCAGCTTCGGCTTCAGCTTTCTTCTTCGCTTCTTCCTCGGCCTTTTTCTTAGCGGCAGTTTCGGCTTCAGCTTTCTTCTTCGCCTCTTCCTCAGCCTTTTTCTTAGCGGCAGCATCGGCAGCGGCTTCTTGTTTCTTCTCTTCAGCCTCTTCCTTCGCTTCCTCCGCCTCTCGTTTCTTCTCTTCTTCTTCCTTCTTCTTCTCTTCCTCTTCTTTTTCTTTCTCTTCTACTTTCTTCTTCTCAGAGAATGAACCTGAGTCTTTGAAGTCTTTCGCTGTAACGCTTGAAGGTTGTTTGAAGCGAGTGCTTGATTTAAATACATCTGGGTTCGAGCTATATGCATTGTTAGCTAGTTGTGCCCACATACCCTGAGTCCGTTGATAGTAACTTCCATATCCACCACCAACGAATAATTCATGCTCAACGTCATACCCTGTCCAAACGGCTAACGTAACACCTGGGGTTGAACCAACAAGATACGAGTCCCTAAACTTTTGAGTGGTACCAGTTTTCCCTATCCAGTCGCCAGGGGCTTTTAGGAACGATTTTGCATATGTTGCAGTACCGGATGTATACACATCACGGAGCATATCTACAACGAGATATGCTGTGCGTTCTTCATAAATACGTGTCTTCTTCGCTTTGTGTTTGTAAATGACTTCTCCGTTATATTCGATGCTATCAACAATGTAAGGGTCAACATGTTCACCCATGTTTGCAAGCATGGCATAAGCGGATGCAAGATCGCGAAGTTTTACAGAGTTGACGCCTAATGCCATAGATGGGGCGCTTCTGACTTCGTCTGGAACATCAATTCCCATTTGAATGAGTTTTTCGGTGTTTCGGATAAATGATCCATCTTCTTCGTAGATCTTAACAGCTGGAACGTTACTCGATATTTTTAGAGCTTCCCTTACAGTCATTGGACCGCGATACGGTGGATTGTCATAATAGTTCTGAATAACTTTTGTATTAGGATTCGCACCATTTTTATATTTATATTCTTCATCAATAACGACAGTCTCAGGAGTTACAAGACCTTTTTCAATGGCATTCGGATATACCAAAATGGATTTAGCAGTCGACCCGATCTGTCGCTCCATCTTATACGCGCGGTTGAAGTCATCTGCTTTTCCATTTACATAACGGCCACCGACAAAACCGAGGATTTTACCAGTTTTGTTTTCGAGCATAATAGCAGCTGTTTGTTCGGGTCCTTTTTCAGGGTCCTTCACATTGTTTGGACCAAAGTTCCCATCATTTTTAGCGGGTTTTTGCATAGCTTCATAAATACCTTTATCTAGCGTCAAATTGATGTTGTAGCCGCCTTGACGTAGGGCGTTGTGCGCACGACGAGCATACGTACTAAGTACTTCATTCCGATCATCCGTACTTAATTCATTAATGTCGACTTTATCTTGTTCCAATAAATAGTCCCTTACAATAGAAAGAGATTCTTCTTCCGCCCACTGCACGACATACGGATACTTATCCCGTGGCTTCGACTGCGTCTTCATGAAGTCTTGCGTAATGTCGTAGTTATACGCTGCGTCATACTCTTCTTGCGTAATTTTCCCAGCGACGTACATCCGGTTCAAGACGGTCTTCATTCGGTTGACCGCACCTGACACATCTTCTTTAATGACTCCACCTTGATAGTAAGGCGTATAGAAGAACGGGTTTTTTGGAATACCTGCTAAAAATGCTGCTTGTGGAAGCGTCAATTTCTCAGCAGAAGTGTTGAAGACACCGTTCGCAGCGGCTTCGATTCCTGAAATGTTGCGTCCCATCGAGTTACGACCGAATGAGACGACGTTCAAGTAGGCATTTAAAATTTCATCTTTATCCATCGCTTTTTCAAGGCGGAGGGCAAGTAAAATTTCTTTTGCTTTCCGTTCGAACGATACCTCGTTCGTCAGCATTTGGTTTTTGATCAATTGTTGCGTCAAGGTCGAACCACCAGTACGATCCTCTGACCCTGTCGCTTCTTGTAAGATCGCGCGTAGTGTTGCTTTTGGCACGACTCCGTCGTGTTCATAGAACTCGACATCCTCTGTCGCGAGAAGTGCGTCGACAACGAACGGTGATACTTTTTCCATTGGGATTGGAACTCGGACTTCATCGGTCGTGTAGTTCCCGATTCGTTCTCCGCTCCCAAAATATATATTCGACGTCGACGTATACGTATTAATTTGTGACGTCATCGTTTTATAGGCAGGGGTCGGCATATCTTTAACAAGGGATGCGAAATATCCGACACCGATTCCGGCACCTAAAAATCCGATTAGTACAACAGAAATGATGGTGAGGAGTAAGACGTTCCACGACACATCATAAATCACATTGGCATAACGACGTGTTTTCATGGACGTCGGATTATTCCATAAGTCTTGAATCTTCTGCAGCATGACAGCCTCCTTAATATGGTGTAAAACTATTTTAGACAGTAATATATTCGATTATAGCACAATTTCAATCTACACCTTATCGTGAAAGGGATGTATCGTGCAAGTTTCGATATGGGAGTTGACAAGTTGAAAACGATGCTTATAAAATGAATAGCATAGTCAACGATAACATGACGCAGTGAAGAAAGCGAAGTAGTCGGTGGGCCTCTTGTCCAGAAAGCTAGTGGTTGCTGAGAACTAGCCAATGCCAAACGATGAATTACACTTTCAGAGCGTGCCTCCGGGCCGGTTCGAGACCGTTATCTCTCGCTCAAGCGGTCGCAAATTGCGACAAGTAGGGTGGTACCGCGGAATCTCCGTCCCTTCTCATATGAGAAGGGACGTTTTTTTATGTCAATTGAAGGAGTGGAACAGATGGAACTATTAAAAGATTTAGAGTTTCGAGGGCTTGTCAACCAAATGACAGATGAAGAAGGTTTAAAAGAACAACTGAAACAACCAACGACGTTGTACACGGGTTTTGACCCAACGGCAGACTCGCTTCATATCGGGCACTTGCTCCCGATTTTGACGCTAAAACGTTTCCAGCAAGCAGGCCATCAGGTCATCGCGCTCGTCGGAGGGGCGACGGGTATGATTGGAGACCCGTCTGGTCGTTCGGATGAACGTTCATTGAACACATTGGATACGGTCAAACTTTTCTCAGATCGCATCAAGGATCAGTTGAGCCGATTCCTTCCACTTGAAGGGGAAAACCCAATCACGATTCGCAACAACTACGAATGGACAGAAGAGATGTCAATCATCGACTTCCTCCGCGATATCGGAAAGCACTTCCCGATCAGTTACATGCTTGCGAAAGATTCGGTCGACTCGCGTATGGAGAACGGGATTTCTTACACAGAATTCTCATACATGTTGCTTCAATCTTACGACTTCCTGAAATTATACGAGACAGAGAAATGCCGTCTTCAAGTCGGCGGAAGTGACCAATGGGGGAACATTACGGCAGGTCTTGAATTGATTCGTCGTTTTGGTCATTCAGAAAAAGCGTTCGGTCTTACGGTTCCGCTTGTCACAAAGTCGGACGGACAAAAGTTCGGGAAGACGGCTGGCGGTGCGGTTTGGTTAGACGCTGACAAGACGTCACCATACGAGTTCTACCAGTTTTGGATCAACGTCGACGATGCGGATGTCATCAAGTTCATCAAATACTTCACGTTCATGTCGCATGAAGAGATTGAAGCGCTAGCGGCTGAAGTGGCAGAAGCGCCTGAGAAACGCGTGGCACAGCGCCGTCTTGCAGAAGAAATGACGAAACTCGTCCACGGAGAAGCGGGACTTGAGCAAGCGGAACGCATCACGAAAGCGTTCTTTAGCGGAGATTTGACTTCGCTTAAACCAGAAGACATGGAAGACGCATTTAAAGGAATGCCACAATTCGAACTCGACGGAGAGCGCAATATTGTCGACCTCCTCGTCGAAGCGAAAATCTCACCATCGAAACGTCAAGCACGTGAAGACGTGACGAACGGAGCGATTTACTTGAACGGTGAACGTGAACAAGCGCTCGATAAAGTCGTGACACGCGAAGACACGCTCGGTGAATTTACAATCATTCGTCGCGGTAAGAAGAAATACTTTGTGATTCGTCACGTATGATGACTACGTCCGTTCCTCATTTGTTGAGGAATGGACGTTTTTTGATGCATGCCGAGCAGGCTGAATTTGATAAAATGGAGAAAGAGGAGGGCTAAAGATGGAAATCGAAGAATTTTTCGGCGATCAATTCCAGCAATGGCGCGAGCACTTCCGCTATTACGAAATGGCAATCACGGAGCTCGAGAGCGACCTTGGAATCATCGACTTGGATTGGCAGACGAGGCTCGGTTATTCACCGATTGAACACGTGAAGACGAGAATGAAGACGTTACCGTCCATCGTGCGCAAAATGAAGCGAAAAGATTTACCTTTAGAGGTTTCTGCACTTTGGGAACATGTACACGATGTGGCAGGAATCCGAATTGTCACGAGCTTCCGTGATGATATTTATGAGATTTTGAGACATTTAGAGGCGCGAGATGATTTAGACATCATCGAAGTCAAAGATTATATCGAACATCCGAAGCCGAGCGGGTATCGGAGTTTACATCTGATTGTGAAGACGAAAGTCTATTTGGCGGAACGAATCATCTGGGTACCAGCTGAGATTCAAATACGCACGCTCGCCATGGATTTTTGGGCAGCGACGGAACATAAGCTTCAATATAAATACCAGCATGACGTACCGGAATCATCTAAAGAAGAGTTAATAGAGGCAGCACTTATGGCAGATGCCCTCGATACACAGATGGGACGCATTCGACATGAGATATTAAAGAAATAAAAAAATCCCCTTCGGAAGAAGGGGATTAAAAGCATTAACGTGAGTAGTACTCGACGATCAATTGCTCTTTGATTTGGTCGTTGAGTTCAGCGCGTTCTGGGAGACGTACGAATGTACCTTCGAGTTTCTCAGCGTCAAACGATACGAAGTCTTTTGTAGCTGGTGCTACTTCAAGAGCTTCAGCGATTGCTTTAACGTTTTTCGACTTTTCGCGAACTGCGATAACTTGACCTGGTTTTACGCGGTAAGACGCGATGTCTACGCGTGATCCGTCAACTGTGATGTGACCGTGGTTGACGAGTTGGCGTGCTCCACGACGTGTGCGAGCGAGACCGAAACGGTAAACGAGGTTGTCAAGGCGTGATTCGAGCAAGAACATGAAGTTCTCACCGTGGATGCCTGGCATTTTACCAGCATCGTTGAAGATGCGGCGGAATTGCTTCTCGTTCACTCCGTACATGTGACGAAGTGCTTGCTTCGCTTGAAGCTGAAGACCGTATTCTGAGATTTTCTTACGACCATTTCCATGTTGACCTGGTGCGTAAGGACGTTTTACTAATTCTTTACCCGTTTCGCTAAGCGAGATGCCTAAGCGACGCGAGAGTTTCCAAGCTGGACCTGTGTAACGAGCCATGATTGGACTCCTCCTTGTTGTTCATGTATTTTGCACAAAAGAACAACGGTGTCAAAGACGAGTAACGCCCCTTTCAAGGTGCAAGCACCTTCACTTGATAGCGAAGCTACGAGATGCCCCTCCGACAAAAGTCGAGGCCCGAAAGGTGGATACGTTTGTCAATGACTGCTATCGTCATTTCATGCACAAAGATGAGTATACGATGAAAGTAATCGCTTGTCAATCAAATAAAGCGAAGTAACGTCTCACAAAAACGCTCGAGGCCTTCACGGTCGATTTCAGAGAAACGATCAAATTCTGGACTGTCGATATCGAGGACGCCGATTGTTTTCCCATCGCGTACAAGCGGGACTACAATTTCAGAGTTCGAAGCCGCATCACAAGCGATGTGTCCCGGGAATTGATGGACGTCAGCGACGAGTTGCGTTTCTTGTGTAGCCGCGGCTGTTCCGCACACGCCTTTTCCGAATGCGATATGCACACAAGCTGGAAGACCTTGGAAAGGACCGAGAATCAAGCTATCCTCAGAGTTTGTTACATAAAAGCCGACCCAGTTGATTTGGTCTAAAAATTGATTCAATAAAGCACTAGCGTTGGCAAGGTTGGCAACCGTATTTGTTTCGCCTTCTAATAAGGCAGCGAGTTGTTTATTTAAGAGTTCATAACCGGCCGCTAAATCGCCAGAATAGGATGTCGTTTGGAACATGCTGAATCCCCTCCATCTTTCTTGTTTTTTGAATTTAGCATTATGGTACACGCAAATTTCGGATTTGTCTTGCCTGAAAGTTCCGAAAAAATGAACAATCTCCACTGAAACCATTGGAAAACCTATGCAAATCACTGGTTCTATAATATGATTAGGTATATCTATTCTTATAAAATACTTCTTTTTTATATAAGGTACATAAAAGGTACATAAGTCCACGAAAGCGGCTTGGAGGTTGTGACAAAGATGGATTACGGAATTTATGGATTAATCATTGGAATCATCGTCGTCGTATTAGGCGGTATGTTGGGGAGTATGCTCATTCGAAGGAATTTTTACCAAAAAATCGATGACTTGGATATGAGGAAACAAAGTGTGCTCAGCGCGAGCATACCGGTTGAACTTCAAAAGTTCAAGCAGTGGCCAATGGAAGGGGAAACGAAAGAAAAGTTTGATCGTTGGCATCAATCTTGGGATGAATTGGTCAGTGTGCATGCAGGTCAAATCGATGAAGCGTTATACCGGGCCGAGGAAGACTTGGATAAATATCGCTTTATGAAAGTGAAGGCAGACTTGAATGCGACAGAGCAACTCATCGAAGAACTCGAGACGATGGTACACGCCATGCTCGATGAGATGGATGAATTCACGACACACCACACTTCGCTTATGGACATTGTGAAGCAAGACGAAAAGGAATTGTATCAGTTCCGCAAGACATTGAATTCACAAAATCATGCGTTCGGACCGACATATACGCTTGTTGAACAAGAAATTGCCGCCGCCGAGGCGAAACGCAGTGAAATGATCAACTTGAAACAAATCGGTCAAGTATCTGAAGCGTTTGAGACTGGACAATCCTTGTCAGATCAAGTCGGTCACATTCGTGAATTGATTCGAATCATTCCACAATTCGTACGTACGGTACAAGTGGAGTTAAAACAACAACTTCAACAGTTACGGTCTGGACATAAGGAAATGCAAATGGACGGGTACGCGCTCGAACCGCTCGGGTTGATGGATGAAATCGATCAAGCGGAAGAGCGTCGTGAGGAACTGATGGCTCGAATCGAACGATTGGAATTTGATCACTTTGAAGAGGATATGCAACAGTTGAGTTCCGATATCGACCAGCTGTTTGAAGCGTTCCGAACGGAAGTCGATGCGCGCCAATACGTGAAAAAAGAATTTGCAACGATTCAGGAGCGTGAGCGTCAGTCTGCTGAAGTCATGAACAGCCTGCAATCGGAAATGTCTCGACTCGTCAGTAACTATGAGATTAACGCTCGCGTCGGTGAAGAGTTTGAACAGCTCGAGCGCGAGCGGACGACACTCACTGCGAACGTACTTGATATCGAACAAGCGCTCGTCGCCCAAATGTTACCGTTCAGCATGATTAAATCGAAAGTCCAAGAAGCGAAACGTTCGCTCGATCAATTCAATGCCATGCACGAACGATTCATCGAGGATACGAATTCGTTACGAAAAGAAGAACTCGAAGTACGACATAAGCTCGAAACATGGAAGAAAGAATTGTCAGCGCATCGACGCCTCTTGGCGAAAAGTGCGATGCCTGTCGTCCCGAATGACTTATCCAACGACTTACGCCAACTTCAAAAAGGTGTCCAGTCGTTAGATGAACAGTTCGATAAAGCGCCATTCAATATGACGTATATCGTAGGGCTCAGTCATGATGTGGAAGAAATGATGGATCATTTCCGCGACCGTGTCCATGCGCTCATTCGTCAAGTGACGTATGCTGAACAGTTGTTACAATACGCCAACCGATTCCGTCGTCGTGACAACGAAGTACACATCGCTTTGACACTTGCAGAAAACAAGTTTTTGCATGGTGAGTACGGAACTGCCGTTGAAATCGGTGAGCGTGTGCTTGGTCGATTCGAAGAGGAAGGTGCGCACGAGATTCGTCGCCGTGTCGATCAAGGATTGGAACAGCAAGAGTTGCTAAAAAAATAAACAATGCATGAAGATTGACGGAAACGGGAAAAACGTAGACGTCAATCTTTTTTCAATCAAGGAGGAATCGTCAGATGGGTACGTTATGGGTTAATGGAAACATCTATACGTTGAATAAACCGGGTGAGATGATGCGTGCCATGTTTGTAGAACATGGTCGTATATTAAAAATGGGGGAAGAAGGACATCTCCGTCGTACATACGCCGGTCGAATTGAGGAGATTGTGAACTTAGAAGGAAAGAGTGTCTATCCTGCCTTCACAGACTCACACATTCACCTCGTCGGTTACGGAGAAGCGTTAGATCGTGTCGATGCAAGCGAGGCGACCAACCTTCGAGAATTACTTGAGACGATGAAACAACAAGGGTCGGATGACGACTGGGTGGTGGCAGAAGGCTTTGATGATCGGTTACTTGGTGAAATGCCGACGCGTGACATGATTGACGAAGTCATTTCGGATCGTCCTGTCGTATTGAAGCGTGTGTGCCGACATGTGGCAGTGGTAAACTCGAAAGGTCTTGAGCGACTTGGCTTGATCCATCACACGGTCATCGAAGGTGGGAAGCTCGGTCGGGACGACGAAGGGAAGTTGAATGGTGTCTTATATGATGCTGCGCTCGACCTCTTATATAAAGAGTTGAGTGGAAACCGAAAGAAAAATGCGGCCTCGCTGCGACGGGCGATCGACTCGTTGTTCGCGCACGGTATCGTCGGAGCCCATACCGAAGACTTGTTCTATCATGGAGACCCACTTGAAACGATTCAAGCGTATGAGGACGTGCTGGGGGAAATGCCATTCCAAGCGCACCTTCTCGTTCATGAGCAAGTCGTAGACCGTGTGATTCAACATGACGCGATGACAAAGCGAAAACGGTTTGATTTTGGGGCGATGAAGTTGTTCGTGGATGGTTCATTTGGTGGTCGCACCGCCCTCTTGTCCGCTCCATACGCAGACGACCGGGGACAGCGTGGAATCGAAGTCCACCGACCGGATCATCTAGAGGCGCTCGTGAAAAAGGCGCGAACATACGGGATGAATGTCGCCGCCCACGTCATTGGGGATGCAGCCGTTGAACAGTTTGTCAGCCTACTCGAGAAGTACCCTGCTAAAAAAGGGACACGCGACCGAATTATTCACGCTTCCTTGTTGAACGATTCGTTGATCAAACGCATCAAGTCATTGCCTGTCCTGATTGACGCGCAACCGGTCTTCCTTTCAGACGACTTGGACATGTTGTTTGAACGACTAGGGAATGAGCGCGTTCACGACGTGTATCGGTTCAAATCACTCCTCGATACGGGGGCACTCCTATTAGGAGGAAGTGATGCTCCGATTTCATCCGTCGATGTTCGAAAAGGATTGTTCGGTGCAGTGGCAAGACAGTCATTTAAAGGATCGAGCACGTTAAACCCAAGCGAACGCCTGTCCATGTATGAGGCGCTTCGGAGCTTTACGTATTCGCCACATGTCGCGACGGGCACTCACGGGAGAAACGGGTTATTGATTCAAAGTTACAACGCGAACTTCACGGTGTGGGACGAAGATTTCTTCACATTACAGGGAGAAGACATCCTTCATAATCGTCTAGCCATGACGGTCGTCGAAGGAAAGCCGGTATATGAGGCAGAAGTCGTCACATCGTAAACTAAAGAGGAGCCGATTGATCCAACTAGGGTCAACCGGCTCCTCTTGTGTATTAGAAGAATGAACGTTGTACTTTATGCCAGAACGAGTTCGTGCGTAGCTTGACAGTCTTAATGACTTTGTCAGAGAGTTCGATGTCGATTCGGTCCGTGTACTTCAAACTGAGCGCTTCGTTATCCATACCGATGATCGGGTAATCGTTTCCGTCTTCAACGATGCGAAGCGATAACTTCCGCGATTCGTGGACGATAAAGGAAGAGCCGAGTGTACGGTAACGGTTATTGTTGACCGAAGCGATTTCACTGACTTGCATACATGGAATGAGCGGGTCAACGACCGCGCCACTCAACGATTTGTTATACGCAGTTGAACCGGTCGGAGTCGACACAACCATTCCGTCCCCACGGAATGTCTCGAAGTGCAAGTCATCAATATAGACTTCGATGGCGAGTGATTTAATGATACTCGATTTAATGGAAGCTTCATTTAAACAAAGAAGCGGTGTTGATTCGTTAATCGATGCAGAGAGTAGTGGATACTTGCGTACTTCTAGACCTTCTTCGATTCGCGTCGAGTTGTCCGAGAAGAGGCGGTCGACTTCATCGAGTTTATGTATGTCAAAGTCACAATAAAACTCGTTCAATCCGCGTCCAAATCCGACATAAATGGCATCTTGACGAAAACCAGTATAGCGAACGGCCTGTAAAAAGGCGCCGTCTCCACCGACCGCAGCGATGATATTCGCATCTTCCGGTTGATTGACGATGTTAAACCCGTGTTTTTCCCCGATTTCTTTTAGTTTCTTCACTTCTTTAGTGAATTCGTTGACGTTACGATGGTACAAATAGACGTTATTTCTCATCTGAGTCATCCCCTTTGTCAATGGTGTCCCTCTTATTATAACGTGTTTCCTTCAACCAATATAGGGAAAACTGAAACAGAGCCAAAAGCAGGAAGTTTGTCAAAGGCTCAATTTCATCGATATGATGAGAAGGTAACTACAACAAAGGGGATGAGTTCATGCCAACATTTAAAGGGAACAACGTGACTTTACAAGGAAATCCGGTAAAAGTGGGGGACCAGGCTCCTGACTTCCGCGCTTTGACGACAGCTCTAGAAGAAGTGACATTAGCAAGCTATCCGGGGAAAAAATTGATCAGTGTCATTCCTTCTATTGATACAGGCGTATGTGACGCACAAACGCGTGAGTTCAACGAGAAAGCATCATCACTTGGTGGAACAGTCTTGACTGTATCAAACGACCTGCCATTCGCACAGCGTCGCTGGTGCTCAGCCTCAGGTCTAGACAACGTGGTCACACTCTCTGACCACCGTGATTTATCATTTGCGAAAGCGTACGGCGTATTAATTGAAGAAATGCGTCTTCTCGCTCGTTCGGTGTTCGTCGTCGACTCAAACGGCGTCGTCCAGTACGTTCAATATATGGATGAAATGACGGATGAAGTCGATTTCGAAGCAGCACTCAAGGCGTTCGAACAAGCGAATTGATTCGTTTGGCGAAATTGATTAAAATAGCTTACACTAGTACGTGAACCGACCGGTCCTCTTATGGGGGCCGGTTTTGTATGGAAAGGATGAACGAAAATGGAACGTTTTGAACAACTGTATCGTGATTGGAAGAAAGAAGCGAAAAAACTTGTCAACGACCTTGATGTATTACCGATTGAGGCACTCGTGCAAGTGTTTGACCATGTCGACATCGAAAATGAGAAGATGGATGACGTGCGAAAAGCCGTCAGTCTACTCGTGCTCGAAGAAACGACGCAACTCCCACCGAACAACCAACCGACACCGGATGCGGTCAGCTTGTTCATGGGCTATTTGGCAACGAAGTTACTCAAGGATGGCGCGACGATTCTTGATCTTGGGAGCGGAACGGGCACGTTGACGTATGCGGTCCTCTCGCAATTGAAAGAAGCGACTGCACAAGCGGTCGAAGTCGATGAATTGTTACTTCGTCTCTCCTATTCGATTAGTAACTTATTAGGAGAGCCGGTTTCATACTTCCATCAAGACGCGCTCGCCCCGCTATTCGTCGAACCGAGCGATTTGTCACTTGCCGATTTACCAATCGGTTACTATCCGAACGATGAAGTCGCAGCCGAGTACGATATGAAACGTGACGAAGGACATGCCTATTCTCATTTCTTGATGATGGAGCAGGCGATTCGTCATACGAAACCGGGTGGACACGGATTGTTCGTCATTCCGAACAATTTGTTTGAACAGGATGACGAAGGGAAATTAAAACAGTGGATGGACCGTGAAGCGGTTGTCAAAGGTGTAATCCAACTTCCGACGACGATGTTCAAAGACGAGCGCTATGCGAAAAGTTTGTTGCTCCTTCAAAAAGTAGGGGAGGGCGTCACACGTCCGAAACAAGCCTTATTCGTTGAGCTTCCGTCATTCACGGATGTCCGAGCGGTTGCCAATGTAGTGAAACAGATTGATGATTGGTTCAAAACAACGCAAAAATAATAGACAAAATACTTGAAAAAGGTATTCAAAATCAAGTATCTTCATTATGATACAGTTATCAGTTTTAAATTGAACAGATAAAGAAACGCGTTTAAAACGAAAGGTAAGAGGTGTATGACATGACGAAAATTATGGCAGTCAATGCTGGTAGTTCATCGCTCAAGTTCCAGTTACTCGAGATGCCAACGGAAGAGTTGCTCGCAGTCGGATTGGTTGAGCGTGTAGGGAAAGAAGATGCAATTTTTACAATCAAGTACGGTGAAGGACAGAAGTTCAACGTGGTCACACCACTTCACACGCACAAAGAAGCGGTTGAGTTGACGTTAGAGAAATTGATCGAACTCGATATCATTCAATCGTTCGACGAGATTTCTGGCGTAGGTCACCGTGTATTACACGGGAAAGAGTTGTATGCGGATTCGGTCGTGATCGACGACGAAGTCATGAAGAATATCGAGTCTTTCACAGAACTCGGGCCACTTCACATCCCACCGAACTTGACAGGGATTCGTGCTTTCCAAGCAATCTTGCCAAACGTCCCACAAGTAGCGGTATTCGATACGGCATTCCACCAATCGATGCCAGAAGAGAACTTCTTGTACAGTCTTCCGTATGAATACTATACAGAGCACGGCGTTCGTAAATATGGTTTCCACGGAACTAGCCACAAGTACGTTACACAACGTGCGGCAGAACTTCTCGGTCGTCCGCTCGAAGACTTGCGTCTAATTTCATGTCACCTCGGTAGCGGTGCATCAATCGCAGCCGTTGCAGGCGGTCGCTCAATCGATACGACAATGGGCTTCACACCACTTGAAGGAATCACGATGGGAACTCGCTCAGGTTCACTTGACCCAGCCCTTATCCCATTCTTGATGCAAAAAACAGGGAAGTCTGCAGAAGACGTCTTGAACGTCATGAACAAAGAGTCTGGTGTCTATGGTCTCTCTGGTATTTCGAGTGACTTGCGTGATATCGAGCAAGCTGCTGCAGAAGGAAACCACCGTGCAGAAGTATCGTTAAAAATCTTCTCAAACCGTATTCACGGTTACATCGGTCAATATGCCGCTGAGATGAATGGTGTCGACGCCATCATCTTCACAGCAGGTGTCGGTGAAAACTCGGACGTCATCCGTGAGCGTATCCTTCGCGGTCTTGAATTCATGGGCGTTTACTGGGATCCTTCACTTAACAACGGTGCACGTGGCAAAGAGTTGTTCATCAACTACCCGCACTCACCAGTTAAAGTCATCATCATCCCAACGAACGAAGAGTTGGTCATCGCGCGCGACACAGTTCGCATTGCAAACCTCGTTGAAGAGCACGCATAAGATCACTCAAACCCACGTTACTTCGCGTAACGTGGGTTTTTTTTGAGCCTTTTTTCCTAGTGGTGTAGAGATTGAATGGGACAAATGATTTTCTGTTTGTAACATAAGGCAGATTATTTGCATCGTTTTGTAACATCTAAGTCATGAATTAACCATATATTGGATTTTAATTTATATAAAAATCTCTACTTCGTTTCAAAATTGCAATTTAAAGTGAGGAAACGACCTTTTTGACATCAATTTGTAACGTTCATGACATTCAAATGAACCGTAAGTGTAACGGCACTGACTCATGTTTCGTCATATAGTTATCTGGACGAAACATTCGATGTACAGTTCATCGATGATACGATCTGAACTAAGGGAGGATACAGTGCATGCTTAAAAAGTTAGGATGGATGATGCTAATTACGATTTTAGTTTCAACGCTTTTCCTGCCACAATCGCAAGTGCAAGCTGCCTCTTCTAATAAAGTTTACGTCGTCAGTAAAGTGAACGATTTAAATATCCGTTCGGATGCACGAATGGGTACTAAAATTTTAGGTAAGTTAAACAAAGGTCAAAAGTTACAACGTTTAGGTTCGAAAGGGGCCTGGACACAAGTTTATTATAAAAAGAAAAAAGCATGGGTTGCGACAAGCTATGTCACGACAACGGGAGCTAAGAAACAGTCTGTCGGCAAAACGTATACGATGAAAGCATCGGCGTATACACCCTATTGCAAAGGCTGTTCTGGTAAGACGGCGCTCGGCTGGAATGTTCGTACACAAAAACGTAATGTAATCGCGGTCGATCCGCGTGTCATCCCACTTGGAACGAAAGTTCAAGTATATGTAGGGAGCAAGTTGCTGGGCACGTATACGGCTGCAGATACAGGCGGCGCAATCAAAGGAAATAAAATCGATGTCTTAATGTATTCGCATAGTGCGGCGATTCAATTCGGTCGTAAAACGGTTACGGTCAAGGTGTTGTGATAATAGGAAAAGGGTCTTGCGATTGCGCAAGACCCTTTTTTCGAGAATGGACAGTTATTGACGGACGATGAGAACGTCGCACTTCGCGTAGCGAACAATGCTTTCTGAAACGCTTCCGATAAAGAAGCGTTCGACAGCGTTCAACCCAGTCGCGCCACAAATAATAAGATCAATATCATGGTTAGGTGCAATCTTTTTAGCGATTGTCACTTTCGGAGAACCGTATTCAATGACGGTCTCGACTTCTTTCACGCCGCGTTCTTTCGCACGGTTCACATAGTCTTCGAGTAACTCTTTGGCATACGTTTCAGCGCGCTCGGTAATCGTGCGATCATATGCTTCAACGGTCGCAAATGTACGCGTATCAATCACGTGACCTACATACAGTTTTCCTTCGTTACGAATCGCAACATCGATTGCGGTCTCAAATGCACGTTCCGCCTCTTTAGAGCCGTCGACGGCAGATAGAATGTGTTTGTATACAATTGCCATGTAAATCCCAACCTTTCGCTCGAAATATACGTTCGGCTTACATATATAGTATACCACTTCTCTCGGTTTTCACGCTTTTTCGTCATGAAAATGAGTGAATTTTTTCATGAAGTTGTTCACGACATGTCCAAGTTTGGAATTCGCGTGACAGAACGGGTAAAATAAGGCGGAGGAGGTTGGACGATGAAACATGTAATGATTACATCTGGTGCGAAAGGAATTGGGCGTGTCGTGACGGAACGTCTGTTACAAGAAGGATGGCACGTCAGTATATTGCAACGGAATCCGATTGATTGGGAACATGAGCGGATACATATGATCGAAGCAGGGTTGACGGATCGTGAACAACTGCTCTCCGCCTATGAGGAAGCAGTCGAGCGGTTTGGTGAACCGGACGCATTGATTTTAAACGCAGGTCCTTATATTTTTGAACGGAAACCACTCGTCGAATTGACGGATGAAGAGTGGGGTGAAGTGGTGACCGGCAACTTGTCCGCCTCGTTTTGGCTGATGCGTCGGGCAATCCCTTCCATGCGCTCCAAACGTTTCGGGCGCATTATTTCATATGGGTTTCCGGAAAGTGCATCGGCTCCTGGGTGGATTCACCGTTCAGCGTTTGCGGCAGCGAAAACAGCGCTCGTCAGTTTGACGAAATCGGTTGCTCTCGAGGAAGCACCTTTTGGGATTACGGCGAATATGGTCAATCCCGGGAACATCGTCGGATCTCAAAAGGAAATGCGCATCGAGGAAGCGGAAGTGGATGAAGGGACACCAGTTGGTCGACATGGGACTGGAGAAGACATCGCCCGCCTTATTTCCTTCTTATTACATGAGGAATCCGATATGATCACAGGCGCCGTCATTGATGTGACTGGCGGAGTCAATGTTGTCCATCAATATCGAAAGTGAGGGGAAGGTCGATGAGGATTGGGGTTGTGACAGACGTCCATGGGAATCTAGAGGCGCTAGAGGCGGTCCTTCGCGCGTTGGATATAGAACGGGTCGACGTGATTTGGTCGCTCGGTGACATGATTGCGATGGGACCGGACTCGAACGCGGTCATGGAGCGATTGATTGATCGCGGGGCACACATGATTTCCGGCAATCATGACGAGGCGGTCGTCTCGCTCATAGCCGGACAAGGTCACCCGGAAAGCTATGCGCACACACGACCGCATCACGAATGGGTCGCACGTCATCTTGATGCTAAATATGTGGATGTTCTTGAGTCGCTTCCGCGAACGATGACAGGTGAGGTTGCTGGTCAGAAGGCGTTCGGTATCCATTACCATATCCCGAGCGAAAAGCGGCAAGCGACGATTGTCGAAGAGCCATTTCATGAAATTCTCGAACCGACACTTGAAAACATGCAACGGTTGTATGGAGAGTACGATGGGGATGTCATCTTATTTGGTCATCACCACCCGGTTCACCTATTCCAAGACGAGAAGAAGCGCTACGTCAATCCAGGTGCGCTCGGTGTCGCCCGAGATGAACTTGCGCGCTTTGCTATTTTAACTGAAGGTGAGCGAGGGATGCGGGTTGACATGAGGGCAGTTCCATATGACAAGCGAACCTTTTTAGAAAAAATGGAGCGATTCGAAGTGCCGCAACGCGATGTCATGTTCCGATTGTTCTATTGATGAATATATAGGTAAAGGTGGGATCCTAAATTGGACCCCACCTTTTTCTTATTGAATCTCTTGAAGTGTTTTCGGATAGCTCGTCAACGTGATCGGACCGCTCTCTGTCATGACGAGGTCATCTTCGATACGGACACCACCGACACCCGGTAGATAAATACCTGGTTCGACCGTAAACGTCATCCCGACTTGAGCTGTCATGTCATTGTTCGCCGCCATGGATGGATGTTCATGAACTTCGATTCCGATTCCATGACCGATACGGTGCGTGAAGTACTCGCCGTATCCAGCAGACGTGATGACTTGACGGGCTGCGATATCAATCGCTCCAAGCGTCGTACCGACGTTTGCCATCTCAATGGCTGCTTCTTCTGCCTGTAGCACCGTTTCGTAAATTTCGCGTTGTTTCGTACTCGCCTCACCGAAGACGACCGTTCGAGTAATGTCCGAGCAATATCCTTGCCAGACGACACCAAGGTCGAACAGGGCGAAATCACCTTTCTTCAAACGATTGTTGCCTGGTACACCATGTGGGTCGGCGCTGTTTTCACCGAACAATACGAGTGTATCAAATGACATTTCCCGAACGCCTTGTTGCTTCATCGCATATTCGATATCCGCGATGACCTCGAGTTCGGTCACGCCTTCGCGGAGTGAACGAATACCGGCTTCGATTGCCATGTCTGCGAGTTCAGCGGCACGTTTCATCGTACGAACTTCATCTGGTGATTTGATCATGCGTAATGTTTGAAGTTCGTCTGTCAAATCGATAATCGTCAATCCGGCAAAACCGGCGCGGAGCTGTTCGACACGATTGAATGTCAAATGCTCACCTTCGATGCCGATGCGCTCAGGAACGATTTGATTATCGAGGAACAACTTAACGATTTTATCCCATGGATTCTCGTGGTCCATGTATGTCACGATTTCACCTGTCCACTCACTTGATTCGACAATTCCCTTTTCTAGGGCAGGACAAATAATGGCAGTTGTCCCGTTCTTTAGGACTAGAATGGCGATTAGTCGTTCATGTGCTTCTGCGTATACTCCCGAGAAGTAAAATACAGATGCCTTTGACGTGACAAATGCCGCGTCTAATCCTTTCGTCGCTAGAGATTGTGCAATTTGATTGGTGCGTTGATTCAAGATGAATCCCTTCCCTTCTCACTCTTACGTTGACTACTCGTCTATTATAGCTGTTTCGAAAACAGAAAGGAAATGTTGCAATTTGATTAGTACAGTTTGAACAAGTTTGACTGATACAGTATACTAAAAAGAGTAGAAAATGTATTGAGAGAAGGGACTCCGCGTATGACCACAAAACATGAACAGATCATAGCACATATCGAGTCACTCGATGTTGGGTCAAAAATTTCGGTCCGCCAAATCGCCAAAGAGTTGGCTGTATCAGAAGGTACGGCTTATCGGGCCATCAAGGAAGCTGAGAACCTGGGCTTTGTCTCTACCATCGAACGTGTAGGGACGATTCGAATCAAGCGTAAACAAAAAGAGAATATTGAGAAACTGACATTTGCCGAAGTCGTCAATATTGTTGATGGGCAAGTGTTGGGCGGACGGAACGGCTTGCACAAGACGTTATCTAAATTTGTCATTGGAGCCATGAAACTGGAAGCGATGATGCGTTATATCGATGTCGACTCGCTCGTCATCATCGGTAACCGCGAAAAGGCGCATGAACTCGTCTTGCAATCCGGGGGGGCCGTTTTGATCACTGGTGGATTTGATACGACGGATGAAGTGAAACGAATGGCGGATAAGTACGATATGCCTGTCATTTCCACTTCTTATGATAGCTTTACCGTCGCAACGATGATTAACCGAGCAATCTATGACCGTCTCATCAAAAAAGAAATTCTTCTCGTTTCGGACATCGTCATCCCGCTTCACGACACGTTTTATTTGAAATCGGATGACACTGTAAAACGTTGGCACGAATTGAATGAACGTACGAAACACAATCGTTATCCGGTCATCGATGAACAGATGAAAGTAGTCGGGGTAATCACGGCGAAGGACGTCATCGATAAATCTCATGACTACGATATCGAAAAAGTTATGACAAAAAGTCCAATCACGGTCGGGGTTCAGACGAGCGTAACGAACGCTGCGCACCAAATGGTGTGGGAGGGCATCGAGATGCTCCCAGTCGTCGATAATTATGGGCGTTTGCTCGGAATCATCAGTCGTCAGGATGTATTGAAGGCGCTACAACTCGCGAATCGTCAGCCTCAAGTCGGTGAAACGTTCGACAATATGATCACGAACCAATTAAAAGAAGATCCTGCATCGAACGGTACCGCGTTTACTGTCGAGGTCGCACCGCAAATGACGAGCCATATGGGAACTGCGTCATCCGGTGTATTGACTACTCTATTAGTCGAAGGAGCGACGCGAAGTCTGCGTCATATGAAAAAAGGGGATTTAGTGGTCGAGAACATCACTGTTTATTTCATGAAACCGATTCAAATCGAGAGTCAGATTCGAGTGTCGGCGAACGTCTTTGACCTCGGACGAAAGTTCGGGAAAGTTGATGTGGAAATGACACAAGGCACACAACTTGTCGCTAAGGCGCTCGTCACAGCACAGTTGATTGATCGGTAACGAAAAGAGCACCGGCTACATGAGTAGCGGGTGCTCTTGTTTATGAAGGTGTATTCGTCGGTTCTTCTGCGGCGAGCGGATAGATTTTCCGATAACGGATAAATCCAACGACCGCGTTACCTAAGCCGACGACCAACATGACGATGCTGACAATCCAACCGACCGATGAATTCAGCCCGAATCCACCAACCATTTGGTTCGCGGCAAACAGCGCGAGGAATAAACTTAACCAGATTAAAGCTTGTGTATTGAACAAAGCTTTACGGTTTGGCGTCTTTGTCAAAAAAGCACGACGCTTGAAGACAAGGTACGCTCCGAGCGCGAACAAAATGAGTCCAATCATGACAAGTTGCAAGTGAAGGAACCCCTTTCTTTCTCGTAATCTGTTATCATCATACCATAATAGTGTGTAAGAAAGTGAGGAATCATCATGTGGGCATGGCAGAAAGCGGATTCAATCAAAACAGAAATCGAGGCGGCTGACACCATTTTTATTCACCGACATGTCAGACCAGACCCTGATGCATTGGGGAGTCAGCTCGGGCTCCAACGTATTTTAAAGTCGGTTCATCCAGATAAAAAGATCTATGTAGTCGGCGGTATGGTACCCGACCTTGAATTTTTAGGGAAGATGGAACACGTCGAGGAAGAAATGTATAAGGATGCACTCGTTTTGATTCTAGATACAGCGAATCAGGAACGAATCGATGGACCGTATGCGCTAAAAGGAAAAACAATCATTAAAATCGACCATCACCCTGATGAAGACCCGTATGCGATGACACAAATCGTGGACACCACGGTCAGTTCGACGTCCGAGATGATTGTGGAATTAGCGAACATTTGGGATTATCCGATTGATCAAGAAGCGGCCTTCTTATTATATGCCGGTATCGTCGGTGACACGGGGCGCTTCCAGTTCCGTAATGCCACGGCTCGCACGTTTGAGATTGCTTCGAGATTGATTGACAAAGGCATCGATACGAACAAGCTGTACCGACACATGTATAAAACCAATTTGGCAACGCTTCAGTTACAGGGATATGTATTACAACACGTTAACGTTACGGAAGAAGGCGTCGGCTACGTAAAGATTGATAAAGATGTGCTACGAACGTTCCATGCATCCCCGGAAGCGGCATCGCAACTCGTCAACAGCTTCTCTGGGCTAGAAGGATTAAAATGTTGGGTCATGTTCGTCGAAAACAAAGAAGAAATTCGTGTCCGGATTCGGTCGAAAGGCCCTGTAATCAATGAAGTGGCGAAGCGCTACCGTGGAGGCGGCCATCCGATGGCATCAGGCGCTACGATTGATACGTGGGAAGAAATGGATGACGTGATTGCTGCTTTAAATGAAGTGGCAGGGGAATTCACGTTTGAAGAAAATGAAGAGAGCTGACCGCGGTCAGCTCTCTTCATTTGTCTCCGTTTTCTTTTGGAATAAACCACGTGCCACGGTCGGTCACGTCCTCGACGACATCTAGTTGGTATTCTGCAATGTACTTTCGAAGTCGGTCAATGATTTCTGGACTGTCCGCAAATACGGTTTGACCGTTCTGTAATTTTTCCAACTTATCGCGCGCAATTTGTCCCCGATTGATAATCATACGCTTTTGCCCCCTTTTATCGTGAGTTTTGTCTATAATTATTGTATCAGAGAAGTGGGGAATTGAGTTTGACAATTCCAGTAATATAGAGAGGAGGTCTAAGATGATTCATCTTAATGTCAGGACTGCTTATAGTTTACTACAAAGCACGATTCGACTAGAACAATATGTAATGCAGATGACGGAGCGGGGGAGCCGCGCGGTCGCGATTGCGGACGATGCGTTTTATGGTGTCCCGTCGTTTCTGACATACTGCAAGCGATATGAGGTAAAACCGCTCATTGGGCTGCGAACCGTCCTTCGACTAGATGGTCTCGACGTATCGGTGCTTGCTTATGCATCGAACGAGACGGAACTAAAAGAGCAATACCGAATCATCAAGACAGGGGGGATTGACGGACGCACGACGATGCCTCTCATTGTCCTACCTGAAAACTGGAAAGCGAGCGACCCGGTCCACCGACGTCGTCTGTATCATCAACTACTGTCATTTGTTGATGAGGACAGGCTATGGCTTGGCCTCCCGGCACCTCAGACGACAGAACAAGTACAATTGTTGAAGCAACTCCGCCTGATGAAGGAGGAACTCGATGTCCAGTTGATTCCGGTACCTGAAACGAGGTATATGCGCCCAGAAGATGTAGAAGGATTCCGTGCGATCTCCGCCATTCGAGAAGGGGATGTGATGTCAGAAGAGGATGTTCGTCAAAAAGGGTTGCATGTCCGCCTTCCGAGCGAGATGAACGACTGGTTCACAGCCGAAGAACTAGCCGAACTTGAACGATTCGAGACAATGATTCAGCTCGACCATCTTCCGCAAGCGGAAGGTGCGATTCCAGAGTTACCAGACGCAGATCAAAAATTAAAGCGGCTCGTCGGCGAGCGGTTGAAGATGATGGAACTCATGAAAGAACCGTATATCGACCGAGCGAAGTTCGAGCTAGATGTCATCGCCAAGACTGGATTTTCATCGTATTTCTTGATTGTCGAAGACATCATCCGATTCGCCCGTGAGTCTGGGATTGAAGTTGGTCCGGGTCGGGGTTCAGCGGCAGGTTCCCTCGTCAGTTTTGCGCTTCACATTACAGAAGTTGACCCGGTTCGTTATGGACTACTGTTCGAACGGTTTCTGAATCCCGAACGTGTCTCGATGCCGGATATTGATTTGGACTTCGAAGATGAGCGCCGGGAAGAAGTCGTTTCGTACGTCTTATCAAAATACGGGGAAGCTCATGCGGCACAAATCGGGACACTCGCAACTTTCGGGGCAAAGGCAGCGATTCGTGACGTCGCTAGAGCGCTCGGGATGACGTTAGAAGAAGGGCAAGCCGCAAGCAAACAAGTGAAGTCTGGTGGCTTAGACGAATTGATGGCAAATCCGAAGCAGATGAAATGGTTCGCCGGTAGCCAAAAGCGTCAACAGTTGATTCGGATTGCGAAACAGTTAGAAGGATTGCCGCGTCAATCGTCCGTTCACGCTGCAGGGATCGTACTCAGTCGTCAACCGATTGAAGAAGTGACCCCGCTCCAGCCAGAACTTGATGAGCATGTGACACAATATAATATGAAGGATTTGGAAGAAATCGGGCTACTCAAAATCGATTTGCTTGGTTTACGGAACTTGAGTCGCCTTCGTCAAATGGAGGAGTTGGTCCGTGAAACCGATGCGATGTTCTCATTGAAGACCATTCCATTACATGACGCTCGAACATATCGACTATTAGCGAGAGGGGATACGGACGGAATCTTTCAGTTTGAGTCGTCAGGTATGAAACAGGCGCTGCGTCAAGTCAAGCCGACGGAGTTTGAAGACATCGTCGTGACGATGTCGCTCTATCGACCAGGACCGATGCAGTTTATCGAAACGTATGCGAAGCGAAAACATGGGATGCCTTATCAACCAATCCATCCGGACGTTGAAGAAATTATGAAGTCGACGTATGGAGTACTCGTCTATCAGGAGCAGGTCATGCGTCTTCTACGGAAACTCGGTGGATATTCATATGCCGAGGCGGATTTGATCAGACGGGCGATTGCAAAAAAAGACACCAGTACGATTGAACGGGAACGAGAACGATTTTTGCGTCAATCCGAAGGGAATGATCGCGATGTCCTATCGCAAATATTCTCTTGGATTGAAAAGTTCGCAGGGTATGGATTCAACCGTTCCCATGCGGTCGCTTATAGTTTAATTAGTTATCGACTGGCGTATGTCAAAGCACATTATCCACGTGTCTTTCATGTGGTGACGTCAGAAAAGACGAGTCAACTCGTAAGACTGTTGCGGAAAGATAAAATCCCCGTGTATCCGCCAGACGTGTTGCACGGTCATACCGAAGCGACATTAGAAGGACCGGGTGTACGACTCGGTCTAAAAGCAATCCAAGGACTGACGAAACGAGACGTCGAAAGACTTGTTGAGCTAAATGGACAACTGAAAGACGTCAGAACTCTTCAAGAAGCGATGGAATGGAAGAATAAAGATCAACTGAAGTTGAGACGTTTACTTGGTGCCGGGGCACTCGACCGGATGTATCATGGCGACCGAACGAGTGCTTTTGAAGCAGTCGAACGTTTACGGGAAGAGGCTGGCACACACTTCTTGCCTGATGAACTGTCGTCACTCGGGCTCAAACAGAAAAAAGCGAAAGAACCGAACTGGTCCGAAGAAGAACGGGAAGCGCTCGGGACATGGGTCGTCCATTCTCCATTGACGACGATTCCTGACGTAGGGATTGAGCCTTCCACGATTGAAGACGTCATGAACGGGACTGACGGATATTTAGTCGTTTATGTGGATGACGTGCGTACGTTTATGACGAAGAAACAAGAACGGATGGGTGTCATGATGGTGGACGATGGCGTGACGCAAGAAGAAGTCGTCGTCTTTCCGCGAACGTTCGCTCAATTTGGACGATCCCTTTACGTCGGTAACATTCTATTGCTTGAGGTTCATTCGAACGAACGAGATGGACGGAAACAATTGATTGTCGAACGGGTTCGTCCGTTGCATGGACAGGCCTTGTTTGTGAGGCTCACGTTAGATCGTTTCCCTGAACTCGAAGAATGGATTCAGCGCGCTCAAGGAGACGTTCCGGTCATCTGTCGATTCACAGACTCGAAAGAAGTGAAACAATTGGCATCTGCTTTTTCAATCAATCCGAGCGAGGAATATGTGGCAGTAGCGAAGAAACGATTTGGGGAAGAAAATGTCATCTTAAAACGAATCGATATGAAAATGGTTGGTCCAGAAACTAGTACCAAGTCCTAAAAAGTGATATAATCGCACTAATTGGTCTGACCACTTAAGTATGATAAGTGATCCAAAAAAGGGAGTTGAACGGTCAGATGCATGAAAAACACGCATCCTCATTTCACGAAAATATTTCAAAGATACGAAAATTAATTGTCCAATCTTCATTGGTTCCAGGAGATCGCCTTCCATCCGAACGTGAACTTGCTGAAACACTATCGATTAGTCGTGCTTCTGTCCGGGAGGCGTTACGCGCGTTGAGCTTCTTAGGGATTGTCGAGACAAGGCGCGGTGGCGGCACCTTCTTATGTGAACAAGACCGACATCGCTACATCGAAATCCTGTCGGAGTTTATTGTGACGAAACAGACGAAAGCGACCGATATCGTCGAGATGCTCAAATTGTTAGAGCGTATGGCGTTTTCAGAAATCAAACCGACAGATGAGCGATTGACTCAATTAGAGGCAGTGATTGAAGATGATCGAACGTTTCGACAGCGACTCATTTTTCAATTGGAGAATGACTTGTTCATTCGGATTTGGAGCGAAGTGAACCGATTTTTTGAAGGGCTGGATGTTGGGGATTTATATACGCTCGATGAACGGAAGCGTTTTGTCGAGACGTGGCGTGGAATGGGGATGCCGGAATGAACGAGGGGGAAGCGATGACTGCTTTTTTCAAGAAACCAAAACGATATATGCCATTGCGTCAAAGAGAGCCAAAAATTGACGCACCACAGGGATTAATGACGAAATGTCCATCTTGTAAATATATGCATTATACAAAACAGTTGAACGAAAACCATAAAGTGTGTGACTGTGGCTACCATTTTCCACTTCATGCTCAGGAGCGTATTGACATGCTTGTCGATGAAGGGTCATTTGAACGTTTTGCCGGACCTTCCGTCAAAGCGAATCCGCTCGACTTCCCTGACTATGAAGAAAAGTTGAGTAAAGACCGCGAGCGAACAGGAATTGAAGAGGCGGTCGTTTGTGGAAAGGCGACTATCGATGGACTACCACTCGTCGTTTGTGTGATGGATGCTCGATTCCGAATGGGATCGATGGGCGCTTACGTAGGAGAAGCGATTGCTTCTGCTGTCCGCCGAGCGACGTCACTTCGTCTACCGGTCGTCTTATTCACCGCATCAGGTGGCGCACGGATGCAAGAAGGGATGGTCAGCTTAATGCAGATGGCGAACACGTCGATCGCATTAAAAGAACACGATGAAGCTGGGCTTCTCTATATCGCCTACTTGACGCATCCGACGACAGGTGGAGTTTCAGCAAGTTTTGCGATGCTCGGTGACTTAAACGTCGCGGAACCGGGTGCGCTAATTGGATTTGCCGGAAGACGAATCATTGAACAGACGATTCGAGAAAAACTTCCGGAAAACTTCCAGACAGCAGAGTTCTTACTCGAGTCTGGCCAATTGGATGCGGTCATCCATCGTGAACAGATGCGTTCGTTCTTGAAGAAAATGATCGGATTACACGATGGGGGTGTTCATCATGTTTGACCCAATCAAAGAAGTGACCGAACAATTAAATAAATTGCGTGAAACAGCCGAAACAAAAGGGATTGATCTATCACGTGAGATCCGTCACCTTGAGTTGAAGCTCGACCGATTAGAAAAAGATATTTATGGGAATATGAAACCGTGGGACCGCGTACAATTGGCGCGAAACCCGAAACGCCCGACAACACTCGATTACATTCATCATATGTTCCCAGATTTCATGGAACTCCATGGCGATCGACACGGATATGATGATGCGGCGATTGTATCGGGACTTGCGACATTTGAAGGGGTTCCGGTGACCATCATCGGACATCAGCGTGGTCGAAATACGAAAGAGAACATGAAGCGAAATTTTGGGATGCCACACCCGGAGGGATACCGAAAAGCATTGCGTTTCATGAAGCAGGCTGAGAAGTTTAACCGTCCAATTTTGACATTCATTGACACGAAAGGGGCTTATCCAGGGAAAGCCGCTGAGGAGAGAGGTCAAAGTGAAGCGATTGCTCGAAACTTGTTTGAGATGGCGACATTAAAAGTACCGATTGTATCTGTCGTCATCGGAGAAGGCGGTTCTGGTGGCGCGCTAGGAATTGGTGTTTGCGACCGATTATTGATGCTTGAGAATAGTACGTACTCGGTCATCTCTCCAGAAGGTGCAGCGGCACTTTTGTGGAAGGACGCCAAACAAGCAGAACGCGCAGCAGAAACGATGAAAATTACGGCACAAGATTTGTTCAACCTAGGGATTGTGGATGAAGTTGTAGGGGAAGTATATGGCGGTGCTCACGTTGATGTCTCATTACAGTCATCACTCTTGAAACCTGTATTACTACAGCATATGAACGAGTTGCTCGATCTGTCGACTTCTCAGCTCATTCAAGGACGTGCGACCAAATATCATCAAATTGGCACAATTAGTGAGTGAAAACGGTAACAATGGCTTTGAATATAGCATTATTCATTCATCAAGTGACTGCTTTATGAGATACCCTATGCATTTTTTTCACATACTTGTGTTGTAAAACAAAGGTCAGACATGGTATTTTATTTTCAGATTTCGTTAAAACACATAAGAGGTGAGTGACGTGAATTTAAAACGTATTGCGGTATTAACAAGCGGAGGAGACGCTCCTGGAATGAACGCTGCTGTCCGTGCCGTGACCCGAAAAGCGATTTTCGAAGGTCTTGAAGTGTACGGTGTGTATAACGGCTACCAAGGATTAATCGAAGGTGATTTAGTCGAATTAAACCTTGGATCAGTCGGCGACATCATTCAACGTGGAGGTACGTTCCTTCGCTCTGCACGCTGTCCTGAATTCAGAACAGAAGAAGGACGCGCGAAAGCAGTAGAACAGTTGAAGAAGTTCAATATCGATGCCCTTGTGGTCATCGGTGGAGACGGCTCTTATCGCGGAGCTCAAAAATTGACGGAACTCGGATTCCCAACAATCGGCCTTCCTGGTACGATTGATAACGATATTCCGGGAACGGACGCGACAATCGGTTTCGATACAGCGCTCAACACGGCGCTTGACGCAATCGACAAAATTCGCGACACAGCTTCATCTCATGAACGCACATATGTGATTGAAGTAATGGGTCGCGATGCTGGTGATATCGCACTTTATTCTGGTCTCGCTGGTGGCGCGGAGTCGATTCTTGTCCCAGAACGTCCAGAAGAGTTGAACGCGATCGTGGAACGAATCAACCACGGGATTGCGCGCGGTAAGAAGCACTCAATCGTCATCGTTGCTGAAGGTGCTGGAAGTGCCGAAGAAATCGGTAAATTGATTGCTGAGAAGACGAACTCGGAGACACGTGTTACAATTCTCGGACACATTCAACGTGGTGGTTCCCCAACTGCTGCAGACCGTGTACTTGCAAGTCGTATGGGTGCTTATGCTGTTGAGATTCTTCTCGAAGGAAAAGCGGGCCGCGTTGTCGGTATCCGTAATAACCAGATGATGGATCTTGATATCGATGAGGCGCTCGACAACAACAAGCACACGATCGATATGCAATTGATTGACCTCGTCAACCAATTGTCGATTTAAACGAAGTAAGTTTGCAGAGACGGGATCAGGTCTACGGCCCCCCGTTTTCTGCATGTAAGTTGCACTATATCCCCTAGGAGGTTTTTATATTATGCGTAGAACGAAAATTGTATGTACGATTGGACCGGCTTCTGAGAAGCGTCTTCCTGAAATGATTGAAGCTGGAATGAACGTTGCCCGTCTCAACTTCTCACACGGTGACTATGAAGAGCATGGCGCACGTATCCGTGACATCCGTGAAGCGGCGAAAGCAGCTGGAAAAGTAGTCACAGTACTTCTTGACACGAAAGGTCCAGAAATCCGTACACATACGTTTGAAGATGGAAAAGCTCTTCTTGAAAAAGGGAAAGAAGTTACAATCGTTTCAAGCGAAGAAATCGTTGGAACGAAAGATCGTTTCTCTGTGACGTATGAAGGTCTTTACGAAGATGTAGAAGTCGGTTCACACATCATGCTCGACGACGGTCTCATCGGACTCCGTGTCGTGGAGAAACTTCCGAACCGCGACCTCCGTTGTGTGATTGAAAACGAAGGAATCATCAAGACGAAGAAAGGTGTTAACTTGCCAAACGTCAAGGTAAACCTTCCTGCCCTCACAGACAAAGATATCGCAGACATCGAGTTCGGTATCTCGCAAGACATCGACGTCATCGCAGCATCATTCGTACGTCGTGCGTCTGACGTGGTAGAAATTCGTCAATTGCTTGAAAAGCACAACGCGTCACACATCAAAATCTATCCGAAAATCGAGAACCAAGAAGGTGTGGATAACATCGAAGAAATCTTGGCGATTTCTGACGGCTTGATGGTTGCCCGTGGTGACCTCGGTATCGAGATCCCGACAGAAGAAGTCACACCTGTTCAAAAAGAACTCATCAAGAAGTGTAATGACCTCGGTAAGCCAGTCATCACTGCAACCCAAATGCTCGATTCGATGCAACGTAACCCACGTCCGACACGTGCGGAAGCATCTGACGTAGCGAACGCTATCTTGGACGGAACAGATGCAGTCATGCTTTCTGGTGAGACAGCAGCAGGGGACTACCCAATCGAGTCAGTTCAAATGCAAGCTGCTATCGCAGAGCGTACAGAGCGCATGCTCGACTATAAGAACTTGTTGAAAGATCGTCAGAAGCGCAGTGAGCATACGGTAACGGATGCAATCTCACAAGCGGTTGCCCACACAGCAATCAACTTGAACGCCAAAGCGATCTTGACACCAACACAATCAGGATACACAGCGGCTCGTACTGCAAAATACCGTCCGGAAGCGAACATCATCGCGGTCACTGAATCTGAGCGCGTTGCACGTCAATTGAACCTCGTTTGGGGTGTATACCCGATCGTTGCTGAGACGATGCCGAACAACACGGATGAAATGTTGGTTCAAGCATCTGAAGCAGCTCGTCATGCTGGATTCGTCACTGACGGTGACCTCGTTGTCATCTCGGCTGGTATTCCTGCAGCGACAGCTGGTACGACGAACATGATGAAAGTTCATATCGTCGGTCACGCTCTCGCGGACGGACGTGGAATCGGCGAGCGCGGTGTCGTCGGAGAAGTCGTTGTCGCGAAAAATGCGGAAGAAGCAAACGCAAAAGCGAAAGACGGCATGATTCTCGTGGCACCATTCACAGATAAAGAAATGATGCCTGCTATCGAAAAAGCGGCTGGAATCATCACTGAAGACGGTGGATTAACGAGCCATGCTGGAATCGTTGGACCATCACTTCGTAAGCCAGTCATCGTAGGTGTGGATGCAGCTACAACTTCACTTCGTGACGGTCAGATGATTTCAATCGACCCGCTCACAGGTAAAATCTACAACGCATAATTGAACGACAATCGAACCGGCCTTCTTCAAAGGTCGGTTCTTTTTCCGTTCGAAGAAAGGAACACGTATGAGTGCCTATTTATTTTTAATCTTATTAGTACTAATTGGCGTGATTGCACAAAACCAGTCAATTATTATTGCCAGTAGTGCGCTACTCATTATAAAAGCGCTTGGATTTGGCGATCAGTTATTTCCGACACTCGCAGCAAAAGGAATCAGCTGGGGTGTGACGATTATTACAATCGCCGTCCTCGTTCCGATTGCGACTGGTGATATCGGATTTAAAGAATTGTGGAATAGTATTCGTGGTCCTGTTGGCATAGTCGCATTTGGTTCAGGAATCTTTGTAGCTTTAGCTGCAGCACAAGGAGTTCAGTTGATGCGCGTGGACCCGGTCGTCACGACGGCGCTACTCGCAGGTACGATTCTAGCGGTCGGATTCATGAAAGGTGTACCTGTGGGTCCGTTAATCGGTGCTGGAATTGCAGCCTTGATTTTAGGTGGATATCAAGTCGTTGAAAAATGGTTTTGATATTTTCTGACAACTGAAGCCGCTTACATTTCTTTTTTGCAATAAATTGTTTATACTATATAAAGGACAGGGTAAACGGAGACTGGGTGAATGCAGGGGAAAAGCCCGTCCCGTATCCTTATTCCCTACACATAGACTGTTTTTACGGTCGACCACTTTCAAACAAGACTGAGGGGGAGTTATGAATGTCAACGACAAAAGGGTTAGAAGGTATTGTGGCAGCAGCCTCAAAAGTCAGCTCAATTATTGACGGACAATTGACTTATGGAGGATACACCATTGATGATTTAGCGGACCATGCCACATTTGAAGAAGTTGTATTTTTATTGTGGAATGACCGCTTACCAAATGCAGAAGAATTGAAATCGCTTTCGGAGGCACTCGTTAAAGAAGCGACGTTGCCAGAAGAAGTGATTGATACGTTAGCACGTGCACCAAAATCAGCCAATGCAATGGCGACGATTCGCACGGCGCTCTCGCAGCTTGCTCTCTATGATGAAGAATCTGAAGATATGAGTGACGAGGCAAACATGCGTAAAGCAATCCGTCTTCAAGCTCAAGTTGCTACAATCGTGACGGCATTCGCGCGTCTTCGTAAAGGAGAGCAACCTGTTGCGCCGAAGCCAGGTCTCTCTTATGCAGCAAACTTCTTATACATGTTGAATGGTGAGGAACCAAGCGAAGTCGCAGAAAAGACAATCGATAAGGCGCTCATCCTCCATGCAGACCATGAGTTGAACGCTTCGACGTTCACAGCGCGTGTCTGTGTGGCGACGCTCTCTGATATGTATTCTGGTGTGACGGCAGCGATGGGAGCACTCAAAGGGCCACTTCACGGTGGTGCGAACGAAGCAGTTATGAAAATGCTCCATGAAATCGACACGGTCGACCGCGTCGAAGAATATGTACGTGGCAAATTCGAACGCAAAGAGAAAATCATGGGCTTTGGTCACCGCGTCTATAAGGACGGCGACCCACGTGCGAAACACTTGAAAGAAATGAGTCGTCAGTTGACTGCTCAAATCGGCGAGCCGAAATGGTATGAGATGTCAGAGAAAATCGATCATCTCGTCGAGACGGAAAAAGGATTGAAACCAAATGTCGACTTTTACTCGGCATCAACATACTATGCGCTCGGTCTTGAAGAAGACCTCTTCACACCAATTTTCGCCGTATCACGGATGTCTGGCTGGATCGCGCACATTCTCGAGCAATATGCGGACAACCGTTTGATTCGTCCACGCGCGGAATATGTCGGTGAAACAAGCCGTAAATATGTTCCTGTGAGCGAACGTTAATTCGAGACACATTTTAGACAAAAGTTTGGTAAACTAACAAGTGACGTAGGTCGGCGTACGCGTCGACCTACAGTAATGTACTTAGGGGGATTCATTATGTTGACACAAGGACAAAAAATTACAGTTGAAAACGGTGTATTGAACGTACCAAACGTTCCGACGGTGCCATTTATTATCGGTGACGGCACAGGACCTGATATTTGGAATGCGGCTGTTCGTGTATTTGACGCTGCGGTTGAAAAAGCATACGGCGGCGAAAAGAAAATCGAATGGATGGAAGTATACGCTGGTGAGAAAGCTTATAACGAAAAAGGTGAGTGGCTCCCGGCAGAAACACTCGATCAAATTCGTGAGTACTTGATTGCCATCAAAGGACCGCTTACGACACCGGTCGGTGGTGGAATCCGTTCATTGAACGTTGCACTTCGTCAAGAGCTCGACTTATACACATGCCTTCGCCCAGTTCGTTACTTCACAGGTGTTCCATCACCAGTAAAACGTCCTGAAGACACAGACATGGTCATCTTCCGTGAGAATACAGAAGATATCTATGCAGGAATTGAGTACGCTTCAGGAAGCGACGAAGTGAAAAAACTCATCAAATTCTTGCAAGATGAGATGAACGTGAACAAGATTCGTTTCCCAGAGACTTCAGGAATCGGCATCAAGCCAGTTTCTTCTGAAGGAACTGAGCGTCTTGTCCGTGCTGCAATTGAGTACGCAATTGATAACAACCGTAAATCGGTCACGCTCGTACACAAAGGGAATATCATGAAATACACAGAAGGTGCATTCAAAAACTGGGGTTATGCACTTGCTGAAGCGGAATACGGCGACAAAGTGTTCACATGGGCACAATACGATCGCATCAAAGATGAGTCTGGTGAAGCAGCTGCGAACGAAGCTCAGTCGAAAGCTGAAGCTGAAGGCAAAATCATCGTCAAAGATTCAATCGCTGATATCTTCCTCCAGCAAATCTTGACTCGTCCACGTGAGTTCGATGTCGTTGCGACAATGAACTTGAACGGTGACTACATCTCAGACGCACTTGCTGCACAAGTAGGTGGAATCGGCATTGCACCTGGTGCGAACATCAACTACATCACAGGACATGCAATCTTCGAAGCGACACACGGTACAGCTCCGAAATATGCTGGTCTTGATAAAGTAAACCCATCTTCAGTCATCCTTTCAGGTGAGATGATGCTTCGTCACATGAACTGGAACGAAGCGGCTGACCTCATTATCAACTCGATGGAGAAGTCAATCGCTTCGAAAGTTGTCACTTATGACTTCGCACGTCTCATGGACGGCGCAACAGAAGTGAAGTGCTCTGAATTTGCGGATGAATTGATCAAAAATATGTAAGTCATACGAATAAGTCGCCAATTGAGGGGGAGAGCTCATGATTCGTCGTAACAAAATTTCTGTAATTGGAAGTGGCTTCACCGGTGCAACTACTGCACTGTATCTGGCTCAACGTGAGCTAGGGGATGTCGTCCTACTCGATATGGAAGAAAAAGTTGGACCGACGAAAGGGAAAGCGCTCGACATGCAAGAAGCAGCACCAATCCAAGGGTTTGACGCTTGGATTACCGGAACATCAGATTACGCAGATACGGCTGATTCGGATATCGTCGTCATCACTGCGGGAATCGCGCGTAAGCCTGGAATGAGTCGAGATGATCTTGTTGCGACGAACGCGAACGTGATGCGTTCCGTCGTCAAAGAAATCGCTCGCTATTCGCCGGAAGCGATTTTGATTGTCTTGACGAACCCGGTAGATGCGATGACCTATGCGGCGTTCAAAGAATCGGGTTTCCCGAAAGAACGCGTCATCGGGCAATCTGGTGTACTGGATACGGCTCGTTTCCGGACGTTTGTCGCACAAGAATTAAACGTTTCCGTCAAAGATGTATCTGGATTCGTTCTTGGTGGACATGGCGACGATATGGTGCCTCTCGTGCGTTATTCATACGCCGGTGGCATCCCGCTTGAGAAACTCATACCACATGAGCGAATCGAGCAAATCGTCGAGCGGACACGAAAAGGTGGCGGTGAAATCGTCCAACTTTTAGGTGATGGATCAGCGTATTATGCGCCAGCTGCTGCAATCGTAGAAATGGCTGAGGCGATTTTAAAGGATCAACGTCGAATCTTACCTGCTATTGCTTACTTAGAAGGCGAGTATGGATTTAACGATTTGTATCTAGGCGTTCCGACCATTCTTGGAAAACATGGCATTGAGCAAGTACTCGAGCTCGATTTGACGGATGAAGAGAAAGCGGCGCTTTCGCGATCTGCAGACTCTGTTCGCTCCGTATTGGGCGTCTTATAAGTAAAAGTGCTTCCTGCAATCTTGTGGGAAGCACTTTTTTTGCGGTTTCCATCTTGTGGGGCGTGCTACACTAAAAGTGGATTTGTTTTGTTTTTGTAAAGATTTGCTTTGAGGTTGGTCGTTTCAAGCTTTGATTTGTAAAATAGAGAGTGACATTTGATGGATCAAGAGGAGGAAGTAGTGTGGCTGATAAAGTAATTGTTGTCGATGATGAAGTATCGATTGCGACGTTATTAAAATTTAATTTAGAACAAGCTGGTTTCGAGGTGGAAACTGCGCATGATGGAAAAACCGGATTGGAATTGGCTGAAAAGAAAGATGCCGTCTTAATCGTGCTCGACTTGATGCTTCCGGAAATGGATGGACTTGAAGTGTGTAAACGACTGCGTCAACAAAAAGTCAATACGCCGATTTTGATGCTGACAGCAAAAGACGATGAGTTTGATAAAGTCCTCGGTCTTGAACTCGGTGCAGACGATTATTTGACGAAGCCGTTCAGTCCACGCGAAGTCGTGGCACGTGTCAAAGCGATTTTAAGACGCTCTGCCCCACAAGAGACTGCGGTCGAAGAAGATGTCATTCAAATCGGTAACGTAAAAATTGTCGCCTCTAACTACGAAGTGTTCAAGCAAGGTGAACGCCTCGAATTGACACCGAAAGAATTCGAATTGTTAGCCTACTTGGCAAAAAACAAAGGGCGGGTGCTCACTCGAGATCAATTGCTATCGGCTATTTGGAATTATGATTTTGTCGGTGATACGCGAATCGTCGATGTCCATATCAGTCACCTTCGTGAAAAAATCGAGCCTGTCACGAAGAAACCGACGTATATCAAGACGATTCGTGGACTCGGCTATAAAATGGAGGAGCCGACTTCGGAATGAAGACGTATCGCTCTAGATTCATGACGACGCTCATCCTACTCGTCACGGGCGTCCTCCTGACACTTGGCATCGTACTCGGTCAGCTATTCAAAGATTTTTATTTAGATTCTGAGCGAGACCGCTTAAAAGAGGATGCTCAATTGGCCGCCTTGTATCTTGAAGGAGGAGAGCTAGACGAGATTCGCGAGTATGTCGGTCAAATCGATGACGGGAGTAGCTTTGATATTTTACTACTCAACAGCAGGATGGAAGTCATCGCCGGGACGCCATTTCGTGTCGGATCAATCGATTATAAAATTGAACCGAGTCTAGTACCCGATGAAGGGACGTTCGGTGCAGCGGATGAGGACGAACTGATCCAGTTCACAAAACCAATCGAACTAGCAACAGGCGAAACAGTCTACTTGACGTTCATTCGTTACGTGTCCGACCTTGAAGGGGTGTATGATCGAATCTGGCTGACGATTGCACTGGCGCTATTCTTTTCATTTTTCATCATTTTGTTCGTCCTTCAACATTTGACGAACCAATTCATCCGACCGATCGATGAGGCGACGATCGTCTTACGGGAGCTGGCGGATGGGAATTACCGAGCTCGTGTTTATGAACTGAGAAACGATGAAGAGACCGGCAGTCTGGCGGGATCGATTAATGTCCTCGCCAGAAACCTGGAGTCAATTTCACTTGGAGAATCGGTTCAGCGGGCGAGACTCGAATCGCTGATTGAATATATGGGGGCTGGTCTTCTTCTCGTGGACGAGCGAGGCATCGTCACGTTAGTCAACCGATCGTATCGGGAGATGTTCCAATATGATGACTTGTCGATTGGACAATTTTATCATGGGATTCTACCGAGTCCTGACGTCGAGTCCCTGATTGAGGATGTTTATTTGACGGAAGAAGTCCATCGCCGTCAACTGTCGATTCGAACCGGCTTCAATCAGAAAACGTATATGGTATCTGCTGCGCCGATTTTCAGTGATACCGGAATGCTTCGTGGTACCACGCTTTTATTCAACGATATCACGGAGTTGAAGCGACTCGAGAAGATGCGGAAAGACTTTGTCGCGAACGTCAGTCATGAACTGAAGACCCCACTCACGTCCATTCGTGGATTTAGTGAGACACTTCTCGACGGTGCAAAAGAAGTGCCTGAACTCCGAGACCAGTTTTTAGACATCATTCAAAAAGAGGCGACGCGGATGCAGGTGCTTGTTGAAGATTTGCTTGAGCTGTCGAGATTAGAACGTGATGATTTCCAGATGGAACTGGTCTTTGTCGATTTGAACCAGCTCGTCGATGAAGTATGTCTCCTGCTCAGTCAGAAAGCGAGAAAGAAGTCAATTCAGCTAGAGGCCAAGCATCATGGGACTGCTGTCTTGCAAGCTGACTTGAACCGTATGAAGCAAGTCATCATGAACCTTGTCGCAAACGCCATTAATTATTCTCCTGAAGGAAGTCGCGTTGAGATTTCTGTCGAAGCGGAGGGGGACGCATACAAGTTACGAGTGAAAGACAATGGAATCGGGATCGCTGAAAAAGAAGTGAGTCGCATCTTTGAACGATTTTATCGTGTCGACAAAGCGAGAAGTCGAAACTCAGGGGGGACAGGTCTTGGTCTTGCCATCGTGAAACACATCATTGATTTGCATCATGCATCAATCGATGTCGATAGTGTCGAAGGGAAAGGAACGACGTTCACAATCACGTTCCCGAGGGATTAATTTTCCAGGTTACATTCACTTTACAAAACCTTGCTATTTCATTCATATTTGCTTTACAAAACCTTGCTATTCTATGGATGAGACCTCTTCATCATCTCGTGAATCGATCGGTGCTCATCTCCACACGGTCGAGAATTTGACCCTTTTCTATTCGTAGAAAAGGGTCTTTTTTTTCGAACGCATGTACCCGTATGGTATGATGGATGAAGAGAAGAATGGAGGTCGATTGAATGAATAAACTACTAGTCCTAGATGGGAATTCCTTAACATATCGTGCGTTTTTTGCACTGCCTCCGATGTCGGACGCGTCAGGTCGAAATACGAACGCGGTGTATGGTTTTACGATGATGTTGTTGAAATTGATGGAGGACGAGCAACCGACGCATTTCGCTGTTGCGTTCGATGCATCAAAGAAGACGTTCCGTCATGATACGTTTGCCGAGTACAAAGGAGGGCGCCAGAAAACGCCTGGGGAATTACGGGAACAATTTCCCCTCGTGCGCGACGTCTGTCGGGCCTTTGGCATCTCTGTCTTAGAGCTCGATCAATATGAGGCAGATGATATCATTGGTACGCTCTCAAAAGATGAATCGTTTGATCAAGTGACGATTGTGACGGGAGATAAAGATTTATTGCAACTCATCAACAATCGCGTGACCGTCTATTTGACGAAGCGAGGCATCACCGATGTCGAAAAAATGAACGAGACGGCATTCCAAGAACGTTATGAAGGACTACAGCCGATTCAGATGATCGATTTAAAAGGACTGATGGGGGATAAATCGGATAACATCCCTGGAATACCAGGGGTGGGTGAAAAGACGGCACTCAAGTTGATTTCAACATATGGTACCGTCGAGGCCCTATACGAACATACAGATGAACTAAAAGGGAAACAAAAAGAAAAGGTAGAGGCGAATGAGCGGGAAGCGAAAATGTCAAAACAATTGGCGACCATTTATACGGACGTCCCGCTTGATGTAACCGTCGACGACCTGGTGTTCAAGCCGTATGACGCTTCCGCCGTGAAGCCCCTGTTCATGGAACTTCAATTCAAATCCTTGATTGGCAAACTGTCGGACAGCTCTACAGAAGAAACGGTTGAAAAAGAAGTACGACCGACGATCGACCTTTCTGATCAAGATTTGTCGCGGGCCGTTCTGTTTCTTGAGCAGTTGCACGATGATTATTTTGAAGAGACTATCGTCGGGGTTGCGATCGCATCAGATCGTGGAGTGACGATTGGCGATGTGACGCTGCTACAAGATGAGCGAGTCAAAGAATGGATTGAAGATGAATCCAGGACGACCATTTGTCTCGATGCCAAACAGACAATCATTCAGTTGAAACGCCAACAGCTATCCCTTCGTGGTTATGAGGATTTACTCGTTGCCGGCTACTTATTGAACTTATCTGGTGGAACGTCACTCAGCTCGATTGCTTCTCATTTCGCATACCCTCTTGAAGAAGATGAAACGGTATATGGGAAAGGTGCAAAAATCAAAGTGCCGGAAGAGAATGTGTTCCATACGCATCTCGCTGAAAAAGCACATGCGATTTTGACGTTATTTGAACGGGTCGTTTCAGAACTGAAAGAAAACGAGCAGACGGAACTGTATGAAGCGCTCGAAAAACCGCTCGTCTCGGTGTTGGCTGAGATGGAGTGGGCAGGTATTCATGTAAATGTTGAGACACTTCAGCATATGGAGACAGATCTTCGAGAGCGTCTAACCGCACTTGAGGTGACGATTCATGAATTGGCCGGGGAACCGTTCAACATCAATTCGCCAAAACAGCTTGGGGTTGTCCTATTTGAAAAATTAGCGCTACCTCCTGTGAAAAAGACAAAGACGGGATACTCGACCGCAGCGGATGTACTTGAAAAGTTGGCACCGCTTCATCCAATCATCGAGAAAATCATGCACTATCGCGAACTTGGTAAATTGCAGTCGACCTATGTAGAAGGGTTACAGAAAGTTGTGAAAGAAGACGGCAAGATTCACACTCGATACACGCAGACGTTGACGCAAACCGGGCGACTCTCGTCAGTCAATCCGAACTTACAAAACATCCCGATTCGATTAGAGGAAGGACGTCGTATCCGTAAGGCGTTCACCGCGAGCGAACCTGGCTGGGTCCTTTATGCGGTCGATTACTCGCAGATTGAACTCCGGATTATGGCGCATATGTCACAAGATGAGAAAATGATGGCTGCTTTCTTACACGATGAGGATATCCATACCTCGACGGCGGCGAACGTCTTCAAAGTCGCAAATGAAGAAGTCACTTCCCTCATGCGGCGCCAGGCGAAAGCGGTCAACTTTGGAATCATTTATGGAATCAGTGATTACGGCCTGTCGCAAAATCTAGGAATCACGCGAAAAGAAGCGCAAACCTTCATCGATACGTACTTTGAGCAGTTCCCAGGAGTGAAGACGTTCATGGATGCCGCGATTGAACGGGCTCGTGAACATGGTTTCGTCGAGACGATGTTAAAACGCCGGCGGAACATCCCGGATATCCATTCTCGTAATTTTAACTTGCGAGGATTTGCCGAGCGTACAGCCATCAATACTCCGATTCAAGGAACGGCAGCTGATATCATCAAAAAAGCGATGATTGACGTCGATCACGCTCTTCAATCGTCACATCTTCAATCCAAACTGTTGCTACAAGTTCATGATGAACTGATTTTTGAAGGGCCGGCAGAAGAGATGGAAGCATTAGAAAAATTGGTGACAGATGCGATGGAACATACGGTGACACTCGATGTACCGTTACGCGCGGACGGAGCCGTGGGAACAACATGGTTCGATACGAAATAAGAGGATAGAAAGGAAGTCAGTATGCCAGAATTACCAGAAGTCGAAACGGTTTGTCGTAGATTGCGACCTGCCGTTTCCGGAAAGACGATTCAGTCCGTCGATGTGCTCGACCCTAAAATCATTCGGGGACATGTGCCTGATGAATGGGTACACCACTTGATTGGAGAGACCATCACGGATGTGGAACGTCGTGGGAAATTTATCTTATTCAAATTAACAAACGGGTACCTTGTCTCCCATCTCCGCATGGAAGGGAAATTCTTCCCTTATGAGACAATTACAGAACCGGCCAAACATACACATGTCGTCATCAACTTCACAGATCAATCGACGTTACATTATAACGACGTGCGTAAATTTGGTACGATGGAATTACGGACGAATGAAACGGTTCACACGACACCTCCCCTTTCGCTACTTGCGTTCGAACCGTTTGACGAACGTGTGACAGCGGAAGCGTTGCATCGACGTTTAGAACGGATGAAGACGCGTGCCATCAAGACGGCACTACTCGATCAATCGATCTTCGTCGGATTAGGGAATATTTATGTGGATGAAACACTGTTTCGCGCCGGCGTGCATCCGACACGACCAGCGGCTAGTTTGACACGTGAGGAAGTAGAACGTGTACGCGTGGAAGCGGTCGCTGTACTGAGTGAGGCGATTGAACGTGGGGGAAGTACAATTCGTAGTTATACAAACCCAGACGGGGCTACGGGAACGTTTCAAGAGACGCTTTATGTATACGGACAAGCGGGTGAGCCGTGCCGTCGCTGCGGACAGGAAATCGAAAAGATGAAACTAGGCGGGCGTGGCACGCATTATTGTCCACGCTGTCAACAACGTTAAGGAGTGGGCGTTATGTTGAAGATTGGATTGACGGGTGGGATTGCAACCGGGAAGTCCACGGTGTCTCGACTATTTCGGGAAAGAGGGATCCCGATTATCGATGCCGATTTGATTGCGAGGAAGGTTGTCGAACCCGGTGGAAAGGCGATAGAGGGTGTAAAAACGGCATTTCCAAAATGTTTTAACGGCGATGTCTTAAACCGTCCCGCATTAGGGCGCGAAATCTTTCATGATGAGACGAAGCGACAACAGTTAAACCAGTTGATGCATCCAGCGATACGTGAAGAGATGAAGGAGCAGATGCGTTCACATGAAGCGGCCGGGGAGTCTGTCGTCATTTTTGATATTCCGCTCTTATTTGAAGGGACAATGCTCGATCTCGTCAATTATTCTGTCGTCGTCTATTGCCGCGAAGAGATTCAATTGATGCGTCTCATGGAACGGAATGGATTGACGAAAGAAGAGGCGCTCGCACGCATCCATTCTCAAATCCCGATTGAGGAGAAAAAGCATCAGGCCGATTTTCTCGTCAATAACAACGGTTCACTCGGGGATTTACCCCCGCAAATCGACCGCTTAGTCGAACAATTTAAAGCCATAGAAAAAGAAGGCGAATAATAATTAACGGGTTCGGTTTTGGAGTACAAACATTAAAAAAGTAATTTAAATAGAGGTCCAATTCGCATATGAATTGGACCTCTTGTTTTTGCTGTTATTAAAGGGTTTATGGTAATTTAACACCCTAATTCACAAGGTAATTCGCACCCTAATTCGCAACAGTCTGATGGCTAACATACTCCTGCGAATTGGTGTGTTAAAACGTATACCAATACTTCTGTGAGAAAGGATTCCAAAACGCCTGCTCAGATTCTCGTTAAAAAGCTATATGCAATCAACGAAATGATTTATAAGCAGTAAAACGAAGAAAAAAGACCGATTGCTTAATCGGTCTTTTCGTTTCTATATCTATATTGCCTTATTCAATTAAAGCCCCCTTTAATGGAAGAAAGCCTAGGAATCGTATATGAGATCGTCGTAATAACTGTTCCATTCAGTTCCTAAAAATCTAGCTCTTGTTGCATTTTCAACAGAAGATGGAGACCAAGACTCTAATTCCTTTAACTTGTCTAGTTCAATTAGCTTTTTCCCCTCACTTTTTACGTTTCCTAAATAATCTATTAACTGGTATCCTTCTTGGGTTTCTTCTTTATAATTAGGGAAATGAATTTCTGGAATCGATTCATTTCCTAACACTTCCCATAAACCATCCTCTATTCTTGATATAATTGTCGGAACAAGAAAAATAATTTGCTCCTTAGGAATTCCTTTGACTAATGGATGCTCATCACTCACTAAATCAAAGATAATCAAGAAATCACAAATTGGTCCTATGGAGAGAACTTGCCCGTAGGAAAATAGATTCTCGTTTAGTTTAATTGAAAAAATATCTCCTATCTTGACTTTTACTTTCTTTTTTCTTGCCATAAATTAATACACCTGCTTCAGTTTTGATGGTGAGGTATCTCTTACAGTGGTAGTTTCATATTCAGTAAACCTGCCCTTTAATTGAATAATCCCTTTGTCTACATATTAACATAAAATCCCATAAAACCTTTGGAAAATCCTCTATTATGAATTAAAAACGCACAGATAACCAATCACTGTGCGTTTTTTAGTGTTAATTTAGTGGGATTTATATAGCGAATCGAGTAGTGAATAATGCTGTTATTTGACATTTTGTACTCCAAAACCGAACCCGTTAAATAATAATCGCCTTCTTTTTTAGTTCAATGGATCGGAGTCGGGTGACCCCTTCTTCCATGTGTCATAAATTGCCCGTCCATCACTCGGATGACCGTTTGAATAATAGATAGGATACAGTGAAAAGAAAATATAATAAAACGAGAAATAAGCGAACTGATACGTATATAGGGTCGGTTCAATATCTCGTCTTAAAATAAACGCATTCACAATCAAGATGCTCGCTAAATTAAAGATGGCGCCACCGCCATATACAAGAGAGCGAGTTAGCTTATTGCTCCATTTTAAATCTGTAAACTGACACCACGCATCATAAAAATAGACGCGGTTTACTTGAAGACGCCCTACTTTAAACATTTTCTTACCTGTTCCGATTTGCATGTCGAGTGAGCCACCGAACAATTTTGCGAAAAAGAAGTGACCGAACTCATGAATCAACGTCACAATCGGTAAGATGATAAAGAATGAAATGAAGAATTTATCGATATCTCCCCAATCAAACATGATGACGCCTCCTTTCTAATGTGCTTCACGACAAGAAATTTCCCTCATTTTCAAAAAATAAACAAAGAAAAACGAAAAAAATGTGACGATTCATAGTGAAAACGCTTACAGCAATCCGTTATAATGAAACCGTAATGTAGAAAAAGGGGGATTTAGCATGGGGACAAAAGTTGCGATTAACGGATTCGGTCGAATTGGGAGAATGGTATTCCGAAAATTGATGCTTGAAGGACGTCATGAAGTTGTGGCAATCAACGCGAGCTATCCTGCGGAAACGCTCGCTCATCTCATCAAACACGATTCGATTCACGGACCATTCGGATTAACAGTTCGAGCGCAAGGGGACGCGCTTGAAGTTGATGGGAAACGAATTGAACTGATCTCAGAACGTGATCCATCACGTTTACCGTGGGAAGAACTTGGTATCGATATCGTTGTCGAGGCGACGGGGAAATTCAACTCTGATATCGGAGCGAAGCTACATCTAGATGCAGGTGCAAAAAAAGTGATTTTGACTGCACCAGGTAAAGGGGATTTACGTACGATCGTGATGGGGGTCAACGATCGGGATTATCGCCCAGAAGAAGACCATATCATTTCAAATGCATCGTGTACGACAAACTGTCTAGGTCCAGTCGTGAAGGTATTGCATTCAACGTTCGGGATTGAAACAGGTTTAGTGACGACTGTTCATGCGTACACGAACGACCAAAATAATATTGATAACCCGCATAAAGACTTACGTCGAGCGCGTGCTTGTGGCAGTTCAATTATCCCGACATCAACCGGGGCGGCTAAAGCAATCGGGCTCGTCATGCCGGAACTTCAAGGCAAATTGAACGGAATGGCACTTCGCGTCCCGACACCGAACGTTTCACTTGTCGACTTAGTCGTCGAACTTCACCGTGACGTCACAGTCGATGAGGTGAATGAAGCGTTTGAACGTGCAGCGTTTGGAGAAATGACGGGCGTGTTAGGTGTTTCTCATGAACCACTCGTATCGATTGATTTCAATGGAGACGATCGCTCGTCAATTATCGATATGGATTCGACGATGGTACTCGGCGGAAATCATGTAAAAGTGCTCGCGTGGTATGACAATGAGTGGGGCTATTCGTGCCGTGTCGTCGACTTGTTAGATATGGTGGCGAGCTACCTTCAAATCGGACAACAAGAAACACACGCCTAAAAAATATTACGTTCTAAAAAATATTTCTGATTTTTTTAAACAAATGTCTTGTAACGACGTCCCAAACACGTTACACTCAGTTTCGTGAACTTCAATTGGTCTGACAAACGCAGCTTAAAGGGTTAGGACCTCTTAGGACTAACTTGCCCCCGTGGTTGTGGGCGATTCAGGCACAAAGTGAGTGATCATCAACTACTTTGAGACCATTGATGTAAAGGGGGATCCACTAATATGGATACTATGGGACGTCACATTATTACAGAACTTTGGGAGTGCAATCCCGACAAATTGAATGATATCGACTACATCGAGCGTTTGTTCGTCGATGCTGCTCTTCGTTCGGGCGCTGAAGTCCGCGAAGTCGCTTTCCACAAATTTGCGCCGCACGGTGTGAGTGGAGTCGTCATCATTTCAGAATCACACTTAACGATTCACAGTTTCCCAGAGCATGGCTACGCGTCAGTTGACGTGTTCACATGTGGAGATCGAATCGATCCAGCTACGGCATCGCAATACATCGCCGAAGGTTTGGATGCAAAAGTACGTGAAGATGTGAAACTTGAGCGTGGGATGGGACCGATTCGTGTTCCAGAAGCACAAGTTGCACTAACTAAATAATTCTGAAGAACCTTTTGAGGCTGGCCGTTTAACGGTCAGCCCTTTTAATTGTTTTGTTGTCGCCTTAATTTTGATATGCTTAACGTATATAACTCAGGCGTTGAGGTGGATTATGGGACTGTTAGATAAGTTACAAACACATATCGAAACAAAAGACACACATAAAAATGAAACGCTTCGGACGCGTTACTACGCAGCATCTCCGAACGCAATCTTACAATGGTTAGAAAGTCAGGTTCAATCGAATGGTCAAACGGTACGCCGGATTGATTCAAATCGAGGCGAACTCTCATTTATTGGTGAAGGATGGGACGGGCTCATTACAATCGTGCAAGTAGACGGTGGTCGTACAGCGGTCGACTTCACGTTAAATCGTGAACAGCGACTTGGTGCAGACCTTGCACAAATCATCACGCACTATTATGAGGCGCTCACACAACAATTCCCGCTTCGTGCTATTGGAAATAAATCTGTCGAACGATAAGGAGGCTTGAGCATGCGTTGTCCGAAATGTGATCACAATGGAACGAGAGTGCTCGATTCCCGACCGGTGCAAGACCATTATTCGATTCGACGTCGTCGTGAATGTGAAAAATGCGGGTATCGATTCACAACCTTTGAGACGGTGGAACAGACTCCGCTCATTATCGTGAAGAAAGATGGAAATCGAGAAGAGTTCAGCCGTGAAAAAGTGCTGCGCGGAATCATTCGTGCGTGTGAAAAGCGACCGGTCACCCTCGAACAGCTTGAAGGAGTCGTGACAAAAGTCGAACAGCAACTCCGTGCCCTCGCACAGTCGGAAATCCCGAGTGAACAAGTGGGTGAGTTGGTGATGAATGAACTCGCACGTGTCGACGAAGTCGCATACGTTCGTTTTGCTTCGGTTTATCGCCAATTCAAAGACATCACGGTATTCTTTAAAGAACTTGAAGATTTAATGAAGCAAGAAAATTCGACCAACTAAAGGGCGGCCTGCTGGTCGCCCTTTTTCAGGGGAGAGAGCTATGGAGAAAGAACGTACAATCTTTGGGACGGACGAACTGTTAATCATGAGTACGGGTCTTGTCGACCGTGAATCGTATCAGTCCCTCTATCATTTATATCAACCTGTCATTGGTGTGAAGGCACTCGCACTTTATCAGACGCTGTGGAGCGAATTGAAACCTGGGAAGATGAAGTCGAACTATATGTCACATAGTGCCTTGTGTGAAATGTTGGATTACTCGATCAATGAATTGACGGATAGTCTCTTTCGATTAGAGGCAATCGGGTTGGTCAGAACGTATAAAACGAAAGATGCTCGCTTGACACAATACGTTTATCAGTTGCGTGTCCCGCTCGCACCGCATACTTTTTTAAATGATGGGCTACTGTCTAGCTTCCTCTTCTATAAAGTTGGGGAAGTGCGATTTAAACAATTGCAAGGACGCTTTACCATCGACCCTTTACCGGCAGGAATCGTCGAGGTGACAAAAGACTTTAATGAAGTATTTGACGTGAAAGGTGTCAATCATCGAGCGTTCACACAAAAGAATTACGAAAAACCAGACCGTGCGAAGATTGAAATCAACTATTCGTTCGATATGGACATTGTGAAGAAACTGACGAATTTCCCGGTCGGATTCTTCACAAAAAAATTAGACGAAACCATCACAAAACTCGCTTACGTGTCTCAACTCGATGAAGAGACGATGGCAGAAATGTTAAAAGAATATTTCGTCCACGAAGCGTATCTTCCGCTCAGTGAGCAAGAGAAACGGGACGGATGTCGTCAGATGGTACTGCAGTTGAAGAAGAAACAGACGCGTCATCGGAAAGAGAAAACGGTGGAGCTCGAACAGACAAAACTAGGAGATCTTCATGACCCTGAGGTGATGGAAGCGGCTCATCCTCATCAATATGTATCGACACTACGGAAGACACCTCAGTTATCGAAGAGTGACGAACAATTAGTCATCGAACTTGTCGACACGCTCGGACTCGCTCCAGGTGTGATCAATGCACTCTTCTATTATTGTATCGAAGTGAAAAAGCAGACGCGTCTGAGCGAGAACTATGTCCTCCGCATCGCCACGAGTTGGAAGACGGCGGGCTATACGAACGCAAAAGAAGCATTAGAACGCGAAGAAACACAAGATGCATTGATTGAGAAGAAACAGCAAAAACGTGAAAATGTGCAGCGGACGACTGTCGGGTCACGTCGGAAAAACCAACAAGGTGAGATGCCGAAATGGCTTGAAGATGAAGCGAAACAACAGCGGTCTTACGATCAGGCACGGAAGAAAGAATTGGAATCTTCCGTACCTGATGACGCGGAGCTCGTGAAACTATTAAATGAATTGAAAGAGAAGGGGTGAGGGGATGGAACGTATCAACCAGTCATTATCGCAGTTGATGAATCGAAAAGAAGTCCGTGAAGCGTATGAGTCGATTCGCAGACGAACGCTCAACCATCCGGGCGTGATCGCCTTTTTAAACGCTCATCCTGAACTAGATGAGAAAGCGATTGAGATTGGATTCACGAAACTGAGTGAGTATGCCGAACAGATGGACGGGAAGACGTTCATCGAGGAACAGGCCGTCATCCCGGGGCATCAACCGGTGCTCTATGTCGATCTTGGTCAGATTGCGATTCGTTATGAAGAGACGGTCGCTCACCGACAAGGACGACGACAAAAAGAGATGGATCGAAAGTTTAAGAGCCTGTTCTTACCGGAAGAAGTTCGTGAGGCGAGCTTCGAGTCGTTCGACTGGGCAGATGATGCACGTAAGATTGCGCTTCGAGAAGCGATGCGTTTCGTGACGGGGATGAAGTCCAAACAAAAAGTGAACGGACTCTATTTGCACGGTAGCTTCGGTGTCGGGAAGACGTATTTACTCGCCGCCATTGCCAATGAATTGAAAGTGGCGGATATCGAGACGATTTTGGTTCATGCCCCTGGGTTTGTATCAGAGGCCAAACGAAAAATCCGTACCGACTCATTCGATTCGTTTTTAACGTCGTTTCAACACGTGCCGGTTTTATTGATTGATGATATCGGAGCGGAGGCGATCAGTCCGTGGGTGCGTGACGAGTTGTTCGGCATCATTCTTCAATATCGGATGATGCACCGACTCCCGACGTTATATAGTTCAAACTTTAGTGGAGAAGAACTCGAGACGCACTTTTCAATCGATGGATCCGCACAAAATAAAATGAAAGCGCAGCGTCTCATGCAGCGCATTTCAACGACGACGACCCAAATCGAACTAAAGGGTGAAAATCGCCGTCGGTAAAGGATTGTTTTTCTTGGATGAGTTGACTATACTAATAACCATATAAGTGATGCATAGAAGAGGATATGGATCATCGAGACGAGTTTTAGCGAGGGAAGGGCGGTGGAAGCTTCCTAACGACGACGATGCATTTACTCCCTCAGAGCACCGTACGGGTCAATCGTGCGGCGATTCACACTCGTTATCGTGTGTTCGAGCCAAGCGCTTTGCTTGGGAACGAGGGTGGTACCACGAGAATCAAAGCTCGTCCCTTTTTGAGGGATGGGCTTTTTTTATATTCATTTTTGAGAGGGGACAGATGTACATGATTCAATTGACATTTCCAGATGGCGCGGTAAAAGAATTTGATGCTGGCGTAACAGCAGAAGACGTCGCAGGCTCAATTAGCCCGGGACTTCGCAAAAAGGCAATCGCAGCAAAATTAGACGGAGAACTCATCGACTACCGTCGTCCGATTGAACAAGATGGCAAAATCGAACTCGTCATGCCAGATTCAGAGGACGGTCTCGATTTGATGCGTCACTCGTCGGCACACTTGATGGCACAAGCAATCAAACGTCTGTATGGCGAAGAGAATAACATTTATCTCGGGATTGGACCGACGATTGAGAACGGATTCTATTACGATATTGAAATGGACCGCCGAATCAATGAGGAAGATCTTCCCGAGATTGAGAAGATGATGAAACGCATCGTCGATGAAAACTTAGAAATCACTCGTGAAGTCGTTTCACGTGACGAAGCACTCGCTCGTTATAAAGAGTTGGGAGACCCGCTGAAAATCGAGTTGATTGAGGATATTCCTGCCGATCAGACACTTACAATCTATCATCAAGGTGAATTCTTCGACCTTTGCCGCGGACCACACGTTCCATCGACTTCAAAGTTGAAAATCTTTAAATTGATGAGCGTGGCTGGGGCATACTGGCGTGGTGACTCTGACAATAAGATGTTACAACGTATTTACGGGACGGCTTGGGCGACGAAAGAACAACTCGCTGAGCATTTGCGTCTTCTTGAAGAAGCAAAAGAGCGCGATCATCGTAAACTCGGAAAAGAACTCGATCTCTTCTTCGTTTCGCAAGAAGTCGGTCAAGGTCTTCCGATGTGGCTTCCAAAAGGTGCGTCGATTCGTCGTACGGTCGAGCGCTACATCGTTGATAAAGAGCTCGAGCTCGGATATCAGCACGTGTACACACCTGTGCTTGGATCGGTCGATTTGTACAAGACATCTGGGCACTGGGATCATTACCAAGATGATATGTTCCCGAAAATGGAAATGGACAATGAGGAACTCGTCCTTCGTCCGATGAACTGTCCGCACCACATGACAATCTACAAACATGAGCCACGCTCATACCGTGAGCTTCCGCTCCGGATTGCTGAGCTTGGTGGGATGCACCGCTACGAGATGTCAGGTGCACTCACAGGACTTCAACGTGTCCGTTACATGGTGTTGAATGATGGGCATACGTTCGTCACACCAGAACAAATGAAACAAGAGTTCAAAGACATCGTTCACTTGATTCAAGAAGTGTACGCTGATTTTGGCATTAAAGATTACCGTTTCCGTCTCTCGTATCGCGATCCTGCCGATAAAGAGAAGTACTTCGATAACGATGCGATTTGGGAAATGGCACAGAGCCAGTTGAAAGAAACAATGGACGAGCTCGAACTTCCGTACTTCGAAGCGGAAGGGGAAGCGGCATTCTACGGACCGAAACTCGACGTGCAAGTACGCACGGCGCTCGGGAAAGAAGAGACGCTTTCGACAGTTCAGCTTGATTTCTTGCTTCCGGAACGTTTCGATTTGACATACACTGGACCAGACGGGAAAGACCATCGTCCAATCGTCTTGCACCGTGGTGTCGTCTCGACAATGGAACGATTTGTTGCGTATTTGATTGAGGAGTACAAAGGAGCGTTCCCAACATGGCTCGCACCGGTACAAGTCAAATTGATTCCAGTATCACACGTCCATGATGAGTACGTTGCTGAAGTGAAAGCGGAACTCGTCAAACGTGGTGTCCGGGTGGAAACGGACCTTCGTGATGAAAAACTTGGCTACAAGATTCGCGAAGCACAAATGAAGAAGATTCCGATGACGCTCGTTCTTGGAGACAAAGAACGTGACGAGCGCGCAGTCAACATTCGCCGTTACGGTCAACAAGAACAAGTTTCAGCATCACTTGACGAATTCATCGCATCGCTCACAGAAGAGATCGCGAACCGTTCACGCTAAGTGAAAGGCCACCTTTCCATCTGGAAAGGTGGCCTTTTTTCGGTCTATAGACGGATGTGTATTTAAGCGTCTACACGTATCGTAAACATAAGGAGTGATAATGAATGAATTATATGAAGCCAGTATTGGCACTTACTATTGGAGCAGTCGCATTTACAGGAGCACTTCCGAAAGTCGGGGCGGAGGCAATCGTCAACGACACGATCGTCACACTCGGGGAGTCGCTATCTTCGGAGCAACAAAAATGGGTACTCGAGCGTATGGACGCGCCGGAAGGAATCGAACCGATTATCACAACGGCCGCGGATGAAGAAAAATATTTGGGAGATTCTGTCCCACAAGCGCAACGTGGAGGCGGGATGTATTCATCTGCACGAATCAAATTGACGGACGGTACCGGTCTTGATATTCAAACTGAAAATGTGACATGGGTCACGAAGGATATGTATGCGAACGCGCTTGTCACGGCAGGTGTGACGGATGCCGACATCTATATCACGTCACCGATTAACGTGACGGGGACATCCGCTCTGACAGGCATCATGAAGGCGTATGATCAAACAGCAGCCGAAACGGGAATCGAATTGTCTGAAGAGCGCAAAGAACTTGCGCAAGAAGAGTTGGCGGTCACGTCTGAAATCGGAAAGACGGTTGGTCAAGAGGACGTAGCAGGTCTCATGAACGAGATTAAAGCCGAGATTGCGAATCAGATGCCGGAGACGAACATTGAGATTCGTGACATCGTCATTCAAGTACTGAACCAAAATAACGTTCAATTATCCGAAGCACAACTCGACCAATTGACGACGCTGTTTGAGAACATGCAACAAGCAAATCTTGACTGGTCTGCAATCAGTAACGGATTAAAAGATGCGGGTCAAGACGTACAAGCTTTCCTTGAGCAAGAGGAAGTGCAAGGATTTTTCGCGAGATTGTTCGAAGCAATCAGCAACTTCTTTAAATCGCTCACGAATTGATTGTGTGTCATTGTGGAAAAATAGAAAAGTGGATATAAACATCATTGAACTGGGTAAATAACTCTCATCTATTATCCAATTATTAAGGAGGAATCGTTATGCTCGGTGGGGTCCCGCTACATCCATTGCTCGTGCACGCTCCGATTGGTCTACTATTGTTTGGGACGTTCTTAATTTTACTCAGTTTCAAATGGACAAGTTTTCGACTGTTTGCACTCGTCACACTCGTTGCGGGATTACTTTCAGGTGGGGTCGCCTTTCTATCCGGTGATAGTGCCGAGGAGTATGCAGAAGCAAATCTTCCTTCGGTCACAGAAGCGATGATTGAAAACCATGAACATTTTGCCTTGTATAGTTTGATTGCGTTTGGCATCACGATTGTTTTGCTTGCTGTCGGATATCGTGCGAAAGGGAAGCTGTGGACCACACTTAGTTTCGTGATCGCACTCATTGGAGCAGGACTCCTTGCTTACGCCGGTCACCTCGGTGGTCAAATGGTATATGCACAGTAAATACAAAAAACGTCCGTTTCCTTGATTGTGGAGCGGACGTTTAATATTTATATACGCATGATGAAAGAGCGATCAGATTGTACAACTGGATTCGCTTAGTACCATCTTTTATGGATATAATTTTGAGCCGACTCGTGATCATCGACGATTTTCAATGTGATACGATTCATCTCTTCCAATAAGTCCGTTAACACGGCCTGTAACTTCTCATCCTCTAAGCCGTGTGCTTGCATGGTCTTGCTGACAATCTGCTGAACTTGGTCGTGATAGTCATGTTCGCGCGAGACGTCTTTTCGCCAGTTCATGTAAATCCCTCCTTTGTTAATTCATTATTCCCTTTGAAAAGGTATTGCGAAACGAGAGAATGACTGGTATCATCATAAAAGTGTGAGCTACCAATTATTCATGCGCGATATCTTGACATCTTTTCCTGCTAGTGCTAAGATGACATAGTGATTAAAAACAACAAAGCAGAAGCACCCGCTTTTCACCTCGTCTGAAAATCATCAGGCAGGTCCATCAAGTTCTTGGTTCAATCGGCATCGTCTGCCGTTTTATGACCTCAACTGATGTGTGGGTGGGAAACTGCCGACGCTTTTTTTATTGCCATGTTGTCTTGTCAATCTAAATCTCGTGCAATTGCACGATGGAGGTGCTAACCATTAGCAAAGAGCTCTTTATCAACGAAAACATTCGTGCCCGTGAAGTACGTCTCATTGGCGCAGACGGCGCACAACTCGGTGTGAAATCGCGTAACGATGCGTTACGTTTAGCTGAAGAAGCGGAACTAGACTTAGTCTTAGTCGCGGATAAGGCGAATCCACCGGTCGCTAAAATTATGGATTATGGGAAGTACCGTTTCGAACTCCAGAAAAAGGAGAAAGAAGCGCGTAAAAACCAAAAAGTCATCCAAATGAAAGAAGTACGTCTCAGTCCAACAATCGAGGACAACGATTTCCAAACAAAATTGCGTAACGCACGCAAGTTCCTTGAAAAAGGTAACAAGGTGAAGGCTTCGATTCGTTTCCGCGGACGTGCCATCACACACTCGGAAATCGGGAAACGTGTTTTGGACAAAATGGCAGCGGAATGTGCCGATTTGGCAACAGTTGAACAAAAGCCGAAGATGGAAGGACGCAGCATGTTCTTAGTGCTGGCTCCGAACAAAGAAGATTAATCATCGATTCTCAGTGGGGAGGAAATACTCATGCCGAAAATGAAATCGCACCGCGGTGCTTCAAAACGTTTCAAACGTACAGCATCAGGTAAACTCAAGCGTTCACACGCTTACACAAGTCACTTGTTCGCAAACAAATCGACTAAAGCGAAACGTAAGCTCCGTAAAGGCGCTATCGTATCAGCTGGAGACTTCAAACGCATTCGCAACATGATCGCGAAGTAATACAGAAACAATTTAGGAGGGAATCCATATGCCACGCGTAAAAGGCGGTTATACGACTCGTCAACGTCGTAAAAAGCAAATTAAACTTGCCAAAGGATACTTTGGTTCGAAACACATTCTATTTAAAGTAGCAAAACAACAGGTCATGAAGTCACTCATGTACGCTTACCGTGACCGTCGTCAGAAGAAACGTGATTTCCGTCGTCTTTGGATCACACGTATCAATGCGGCAGCACGCACAAACGGTCTCTCATACAGCCGTATGATGCACGGCCTCAAGCTTGCAGGAATCGACATCAACCGTAAGATGCTTGCTGAGCTTGCTGTGACAGATGCACAGGCATTCGCGTCACTCGCTGAAACAGCTAAATCAAAATTGAACGCGTAATCGTTCAATCGAAAGCGCCGAGACATTCTCTCGGCGCTTTCTTTTTTCTTCAGAATTTCTTAAAATTAAGAGAAGGAGGAAATCGTATGAACCAATCGGTTGTCGCAATCGTTGCCCTTGCTCTGATTGTCTTGAACGTTTATACCTATATTCAGGCAAAGCGTTATACGCACGGCGATGGTGATTTCAACGTGCTATACGCTTATGCGGGAGGAGCCATTGGTGCCTTGTTCGGTCTCCATTTGACACGCAAAAAGACCGTTCATGCCCCAAAATTGCTTCAATTACAAGTATTGATTTTAGCGGTAGGCTGGTCTTTAATGATTTTAGTACTGCTATAAGTGGAGATAGAGGAGGAACATCCGGTGAACTGGACAACATTGTTTGATCGGCAGCGCGAATTAGACGAGCGGATCAAAGAACAACATGGATTATCCGGCAATCAATTTGATGAACGGTTACTGGCGCTGCTTGTCGAGCTCGGTGAACTGGCTAACGAAACACGTAGCTTTAAGTTTTGGTCGAAGAAAGGACCGTCGCCTCAAGATGTGATCTTAGAAGAATATGTAGACGGCATTCATTTTTTACTGTCACTCGGCCTTGCGCTTGGGTATGAACGAGACGCATTTCCTGCGGGAAGCTCATATCTTGATGCGACTGATGCTTTTTTAGATATTTATCGAAAAGTGACGAACTTTGGTCTTTCGAAAACAGAAGCGATGTACGAGACGCTGATGGCAGCGTATCTTGAACTAGGATATACGCTTGGCTTCAACGAGCAGCTGATCCTCATGGCATATATGAATAAAAATGAAGTGAACCATGAGCGACAGCGATTAGGCTATTAATGAAAAGGAGCGGATTGGGATGAATGAATCATTACATATGTTAAAACGCCTGACAGACGCGACTGGCGTCCCGGGAAATGAGGGTGAAGTCCGTCAATTGATGCGTGAATATCTTGAACCACATGTCGAGTCGTTTGAACAGGACGGTCTTGGAAGTTTGTTCGGTCAAGTGACAGGAGACACAGAAGGTCCCCGTGTGATGATTGCAGGTCATATGGATGAAGTCGGCTTTATGGTCACACGTATAGAGGAAGGCGGCTTCCTACGCTTCCAGGCGCTTGGTGGATGGTGGAACCAAGTCTTATTGGCACAACGAATGGATGTGGTGACGCGTTCTGGCGAGAAAATTCCAGGAGTAATCGGTGCGAAACCACCACACGTCCTTCCACTTGAAGCACGTAAAAAACCAGTTGAAATCAAAGACATGTTTTTAGATATCGGAGCGACATCAAAAGACGAAGTGGCTGAATGGGGAATTCGTCCGGGGGATACGGTCGTCCCGCATTGCGAATTCACGGTCATGAAAAATGAGAATTTCTTGATGGCGAAAGCTTGGGATAACCGTATTGGCTGTGCAATTGCAATTGAAGCTGCAAAACGTCTGAAAGAAGAATCGTTCCCAGGTGTCGTCTTTACAGGAGCGACGGTTCAAGAAGAAGTTGGATTACGTGGAGCTGTCACGGCGGCCAACTTGATTCAACCGGATGTGGCGATTGCGGTCGATACAGGAATTCCAAGTGACACACCTGGAATGACGCCTGCAGAAGGATTATCGAAGCTCGGCGATGGCGTTCAGGTCATCTTCTTTGATGCAACGACGGTGACGAATCCACGTCTCGTCGACCTCATTGTCGATGTAGCGAAAGAAAACGACATCAAATACCAACTCGATTTGACACCAGGAGGCGGAACGGATGCAGGACGATTCCATTTGTCTGGGATTGGAATGCCGGCGATCGCGTTGACGGTACCTGTACGTTATTTACACACGAATGTGTCAATCATTCATAAAGATGACTACGAGGCAGCGATTGAACTTGTTGTCGCATTGACGAAACGCTTAGACCACGAGACGGTCCAATGGTTGAAAGAGGGATAATATGACGAAGATTACGTCTACGAAGAGCGAGACGATTAAACGATTAAAACGATTGATGACGAAAAAAGGACGCCAAGAAACCGGTCAATTCCTCGTAGAAGGAGAACATCTGGTCGATGAGGCGATTCGAGCAGGTCGACTTGTACAACTCATCATGGCTGAATCATACGTACCGAAAAAGACGTGGCGCATCGAGGACATGCCGGTTCTCGAATTATCTGATCACGTCGCTGATCTTTTGTCGGAAACAGAAAAGACACAAGGTGTGTTTGCGGTCGTGAAGATGACACCGGTCGAGCGCAAGATGAAGAAAGTTCTCGTGTTAGACCGAGTGCAAGACCCAGGTAACCTTGGTACGATGATTCGGACTGCAGATGCGGCCGGATTTGATACGGTACTCCTTGGGAAAGGAACGGTTGATCCGTTCAATGCGAAAGTCGTTCGTGCGACACAAGGTTCCCTGTTTCACGTGAATGTGACTTCGGTTGATTTGCTTGATAAACTACCTGAACTGAAAGAAGAAGGGTTCCATGTGTACGGGACAGCCCTCTCGAAAGCGACATCATATGAGCAGGTAGCATTTGAGGATAAGATTGCCTTAGTCATCGGAAATGAAGCACAAGGGGTACATGCCGATGTATTGGCTCTTTGTGATACCCGAGTCCATATTCCGGTACTCGGTGAGGCGGAATCGCTCAATGCAGCGGTCGCTGCTGGTATTTTAATGTATCGCATCGCTTTACAATAATCTTGTCAGCACGTGAAAAACGTGATAGGTTAAACACATCGATGAATAGATTATGACGTTGAAAGAACATAGTAAGCGAATGACCGATTCCGTTCAGGGAGCATAGGCCGTGACTGAAAGCCTAAGCTGGAATCGTCGCTGAATTCACTCTGGAGTCGTGTTGGAGACAACACCGGTTTGGCATCTCGATAACGATGCTCTCAAGTGGGCCAATGATTGGCCAAGTAGGGTGGTACCGCGATGATTCGTCCCTTCAGTCAACGACTGAAGGGACTTTTTTATGTAGAGGAGGAAGTGAACACATGAAAGAGCAATTAGAACAGTTACAAATGGAAGCACTTGAAGAAATCAAGCAGGCATCCACACAAAAATCATTAAATGACGTTCGCATCAAATATTTAGGTAAGAAAGGACCGATGACCGAGGTACTTCGTGGGATGGGCAAGCTATCCGCTGAGGAACGTCCAGTCATTGGTGAATTGGCGAACACGGTTCGTACTTCGATTCAAAGTACGCTTGACGCTCGAATCGAAGAAGTGAAGGCGATTGAACTGGAAGAGAAGTTAAAAGCGGAAACGCTCGATGTGACGCTTCCGGGACGTACATCGGCTCCTGGACACCGTCACCTGTTGCAACAAATCATCGACGAGATGGAAGATTTATTCGTTGGACTCGGATATACGATTGCAGAAGGTCCTGAAGTCGAAACAGATCTATATAACTTTGAAATGCTCAACTTACCAAAAGACCATCCGGCACGCGATATGCAAGACTCGTTCTACATTACCGAGGAAACTTTGCTACGTACACATACGTCACCTGTACAGGCACGCACGATGTTAGAGGCGAATGGGAAACCGATTCGCATCATTTGCCCAGGGAAAGTATATCGTCGTGATGAAGATGATGCGACGCACTCACATCAATTCATGCAAATCGAAGGGCTCGTCGTCGATGAGTCGATTTCAATGGCAGATTTAAAAGGCACGCTTGAGGTGTTCGTGAAACAATTGTTCGGGGAAACACGCGAAATTCGTCTTCGTCCAAGCTTTTTCCCATTCACGGAGCCATCAGTTGAAGTCGATATTTCATGCTTCAAGTGTGGAGGCAAAGGTTGTAACGTCTGTAAAGGAACTGGATGGATTGAAATTCTCGGAGGCGGGATGGTACATCCACATGTGTTAGAGATGGCAGGCTATGACTCGTCAAAAGTATCAGGGTTCGCATTCGGAATCGGAGTTGAGCGTATGGCGATGCTCAAACACGGTGTCGATGACATCCGCCACTTCTACACAAATGACTTACGCTTCATCGAGCAATTCTAAGGAGGAAGACAGATGTTACTATCAAAAAAATGGTTGAATCAATATATTGATGTGTCAGATTTGAGTGGAGAAGCACTTGGCGACTTGATCACAAAAAATGGGATTGAAGTCGAAAGTGTCACAAACCGTGGAGAAGGACTTTCTGGTATCGTCGTCGGGCATGTCCTCTCATGTGAGAAGCATCCGGAAGCGGATAAATTGAACGTGACAAAAGTAGACATCGGGGAATGTGATCCCGTTCAAATCGTCTGTGGCGCACCGAACGTACGTGAAGGTCAATACGTCATCGTAGCGAAAGTTGGCGCACGCTTACCAGGATTAAAAATCAAAAAAGCGAAACTTCGCGGTGTCGAATCTCAAGGGATGATTTGTTCGCTTGAGGAACTCGGATTCGAGAAGAAGCAAATTCGGGAAGATGAGCAAGACGGGATTCATACGTTCCGTGAAGATGTTCAAGTCGGGGCAGATGTGCTCGATTTACTCGACTTGAATGATGAGGTCATCGAACTCGGTTTGACTCCGAACCGTTCGGACTGCTTGAGCCTATATGGCATCATCCACGAAGTAGCGGCCATCTTAGAGCGTCCGTACACGTTACCGACGGCCGACGTCACGTCTTCTTCTGCATCTGAAGTGTCCATTGAGCTCGCTACACCGAACTGCCCGTATTATGCAGCGCGTGAAGTGCGAGGGGTTACAATCACAGAATCTCCACAATGGCTTAAAAATATTTTGATTGCCGAGGGCGTTCGTCCAATCAATAACATTGTTGATGTGACGAACTATGTGATGCTAGAAATCGGTCAACCTCTTCATGCGTTCGATGCGAAAAAACTCGGTCAATCGATTGTGGTCCGTCAGGCTGAAAACGGAGAAGAGATGATTACCCTAGACGATGTAACACGTACGCTCGACGCTTCGATGATGGTCATCACAGATGGTCAGGCGCCGGTCGCAATCGCAGGTGTCATGGGTGGCGCAAACACAGAAGTAGATGCCTCAACGACAGATATTGTCTTAGAGTCCGCTTACTTTGATCCTGCCTCGGTACGTAAGACGAGCCGAACGCTCGGTCTTCGTTCCGACTCAAGCGCTCGTTTTGAGAAAGGTGTGGACCCAGAGCGTGTCATGCTCGCGCTTGATCGTGCCGCTCAATTAATTGTGGAGCTTGGTGGAGGTGACATTCGAGAAGCGACTGTGTCTGGTGAAAAAGAATCACGTGCTCGTCAAATCGAGGTCTCGGTCGATTATATCAATAATCGTTTAGGGATGACGCTCGAACGTCAAACGATCGAACGCATTCTAGAGCGTCTCGGTCTTGCTACAGAAGGCGATGACGTATTGAGCGTTCATATCCCTTCCCGTCGACCTGACTTAGAGCTTCCGGCTGACATTACGGAAGAAGTGGCACGTCTATACGGTTACGATAGCCTCCCGTCGACGTTACCTGCATCTCATTCGAAAGGATATTTGCCGGCAATCAACGTGTTGCGCAGAAATACACGCCGCTTGTTGCAAGGTGTCGGCTTATCACAAGCAATCACCTACTCGTTAACGAGTGAGGCACATGCGACGCGATTCGGTGGTCAAGCCGATCAACTCGTTCGTCTGGCAATGCCGATGAGTGAAGAGCGTTCTGTTCTTCGTACATCGCTCATTCCTGGATTGTTGGAGGCAGCACGTTACAATACAGCGCGCCAACAAGCGAACGTTGCACTATACGAAACGGGACGTGTCTATACAGAGCATGGTGATACGTTACCACGCGAAAAAGAACGAGTGGCAGGTGTCGTCACAGGCCTTTGGATGGATCATCGTTCACAAGGTACACGAATCCCAGTCGATTACTTCGTCGCGAAAGGGATTGTCGACACGTTAGTTCAAACACTTCGTCTCGATGTCACGTATGAAGCGGTATCGATGCCAGATATGCACCCAGGTCGTACGGCGAGCATCTTGATGAACGGTGACGTGATCGGATATGTTGGACAAGTACATCCAGGGACGTCAAAAGACGTTTACGGTATGAAAGAAGTGTATGTATTTGAACTCGACCTATTGGCGCTTAGTGGAGAAGAGACCCTTCTTTATCAAGACGTGCCACGTTATCCATCGATTTCACGAGACTTGGCACTCGTCTTGTCGCATTCGATTCCGGCTGGGGCAGTGGAACAAACAATCCGCCAAGCGGCTGGTCCACTCTTGATTGACCTCGTCTTGTTTGACGTGTATACAGGGGAGAATGTCGGACCAGAAGAGAAGTCGATCGCCTTCTCACTCAAGTTCCAAGACCCGACACGGACGTTGCAAGATGAAGAAGTAACAGCAGCATATGAGACAATCGTTGAAGCGGTCCGTGTAGCACACGGCGCTGAAGTACGAGCGTAAAAATAAGGAGCGTTGTCCGATGTGGACAACGCTCCTTTCTTTCATTGAATCTCAAGTGCGAGGTCACCAAACTTCGTCCAACCGACAAGACTTGTGACACGATAAAGTGCCCAAGTAATGAGTGCGGGAAGAACGACACCGGTTACCGTAAAAATGAGAAACGCATCCATCCCTTGAACCGCTAAAATCTGAAGCGGGGCAATGAGGGAATTAAGTCCGAGACCGGCAATTTCATAAGGAACTTGAAGCGAGAACATCAATGTGGCAATCGGAGCAGAAATCATCGCAGCAATGAATGGTGGAACGACGATTCTCGGGTTTTTGATGATATTCGGGAACTGAACTTTCGGCGTGACGAAGAATGAGGCAACCAATCCACCTGGATCGGTTTGACGGTACGCCATCAATGTAAATCCGACAAACTGAGCAGAACAACCAATCAATGCGGCAGCGCTGGCAACCGGATCTAACTGAAGTGCGATGGCAAGTGCGGCCGACGAAGCCGGCGACATGAGCATGACACTGAAGACAAGGGCGATGACGAGAGATGTCGCAATGGGTGATGTTTCAACAGATGCTGTGATTCCTTGACTGATTGAATTGATCAGTGGGGTCGTGACAGCTGCGGCCGCCACACCGACGATGCCGCCTCCGAGAACCGCTGTTACGGGTACGACCATCATATCGAACTTTGTTTTTCCGAGGACACGTTTACCGAGCCATACAGCGGCAGCTGCTGCGATCAACGCACTAATCGGTTGACCAGGTACGAGGACGAGACCGCTTTCGGTCGCTTTAAGTGCGGCACCGCCAATCGTTGCGGCAATCATTGCACTAAACAAGATAAGCGTATTGCCTCCGAGTTGAAAGGCGACGCCGGCTCCTAAAGCTGGAGCCAACAATGATTTAGCGACTTGCCCGATTTGAACGAGCATCGCAATCCCAGTCAAATTACCAATCGTCTCAATCAATAGACCAACACCGAGCGTGACGAGTACGGCGTTTGCCATTCCTGCTGAAATTTTTACCATTCGATCCATCATATACTGCTTCACTTCCATCATCTCCTCTTTGTCTATAGAGCAATAAAAAACCTATCCGATTCGGATAGGCGCGGGTTACATCTACAGGCGCCTGTCCGATTACCACGGGAACAAGGGCCTGAAAAGTCGTTTTCAAGAACAAAACGATTTCAGTCCCTCAGTCGAATAATAATCAGCAGGCTGTTCATATGTACGGGTTTGAACATCTCAAGCATCTCCTCTTTGTTGGATTTGCTAAAGAATACCATCTATTTTTGCAATAATCAATATTTTCTGAAAATAAACTGAAAAAAATTCAGGATGTATGGTGGCATCCTGAATCAGCTCATTTTGAGTGCAAGTGCTTGAATTTGATCATCGATGAATTTCATCGACAATGAATTGAATTGCTCGGGTTGATCCACATTCACGACGTGACCAGAGTCTGCAACGATTTCAACATTGGCAGTCGGTTGATGTTTTGCGGTCCGTTCCACAGCTTCAAGGAACATGTAATCTTCATCGCCCATAATATATAGAATGGGGACGTTCGTTTGAATCGAAGTAATTTGATTTAGTAATGGATTGATGTTCTCCGTCATCTTGAACCAGCGAATAAATTCACGCTGACACAAATTTGCAGCGTCTCGGACAAACATCATCCGCGATTTTTTATGACGTTTTTTCGGTAGTAAAATCCATGCGAACAATTTGTATAACCACATATAGGGAACGAAATTTTGAACGAGGCTACCGAGACGAATGAGAAGCGTTGAACGAACGTTGAACTTGACGATGGCACCTCCGAGAACAACCGAAGCAATCCGGTCCGGATAGTGCTCAAACATCGCCTGGATGACAATCGTCCCTAAAGAGAGACCGACCATATGACCTTTCTCAATACCTAAGTGATCCATCACCTCGATGACATCTTTGGCGACGACATCAAATGTATAGGCGTTCAACGGTTGTTTAAGCGATTGTTCGGCATCGTATGAACCACCGTGTCCACGCAAATCGACGAGTAACACATTATATTTCTTACGGAATGGGCGAAGTTGACGATACCAATGAGACAAACTTCCACCGGCTCCGTGAATAAAGACGACCCAAGGATGGTCATCGCTGATCGTGTAGGTTTTGTAATGCAACATGAACGCTATCCTCCAAAAATTTTAAGTTCACTTAACCATAAAACGAGTATATCATACTTGATAACGAACCTCTACAGACGACGTTCGTTCAAGGTTATTGCTTTTTTGGTATTGGCAAAATGGACTTTGGCGATTTTTTGTAAATAATCCTGCCCATGTCGACGGATGATCTGAGCGGCCACTTGGTCAACTTTTGCTCCTGCCCCTTTCGGGAGCGTCAATCCTGCTTGTTCACTTAGTTTGTCCATTTCTTTTAAGAAAAAGGCGCGGGCTAAGATGGATGCGGCTGCGACTGCGACATGCAGTCCTTCTGCTTTTGTTGAAAAATAAACATCGTCGCGGACGACATCGCGTTCTGACCGTAAGTGCTGATAATAGACCGATTTTTCGGCAAATTGATCAATCAGGATGGCATCTGGTTTCTGTTCAAGTTTGTCGAGCAACGCATGCAGCGCTGCGTTGTGCGCGATGGCAGTCATTTTACCTTGTGTCATCGTACGTTGCATCTTGTTATACGTTGGGTTGTGCAGTGTCGCTTTTTGATAAGGAATTGTGGCGTGTAAATCTCTAGCAATTCGGATAATCTCGGGATCAGACAATTGCTTTGAATCTTTGACACCGAGCTCTTTAACGAGTGCGATTTGGTCCCGTGATACGAAAGCAGAAACGACGACGAGTGGGCCAAAATAATCACCTTTTCCGACTTCGTCGCTACCGACGACGGACCAATCTGAAAAGCCTTTAGGTAATGTCGTATTCGGTGGAAACGCTTGTTTCTTCCCGGCAGGAGTTCCCCATTTCACTGCCTCGGTATCTGCATCTTTTCCTTGAAACATCACTTTTCCTGATTGATAAATCGTGACGACAAATCCAGGTGTCTTTGCGCTGAAAGTTGCGTAAGGTGGAGGTGTGACCGCGTACTTCTTATACATATTTTTTAGTTTTTCTTGGTCAGCAGTTGATAGCTTGATGACTTGGTTGCCCAAAATGAGCACTTCCTTTCTGTCTGGCAAATTCATTTTACATTTTTTTATGATTTTTTGAAACCGATGATGAGGTTTTATCGTATATGAAAGTGATTAGAACAAAGTGAGGTGAAGTGGACGTGTGGTGGCGCGATGACACGCATCAAGATGAGGTAGAGGAATTGTACAAGCACATTCTCGAGCTAGAAGCGAGAATTGCCAAGTTAGTGGCTCATCAAGTGAGAGTGCGTCGGCTGCTGATGCAAGATTCTTCTGAGGACGTGACGGACCAAGTGGTTCAAGTTCAAAAAGAAGTCGAATATTTTTTAAACAGGATGCGACTCGAACGTCAAGAGCTCGTCGATGTATACAATCGAAAACGCATTGAACAATCGATTGGACGAGTTCGGGAAGCGAACGATTTATCTACGTCGTCACTTTCCGAGTGGGATGCGATTGAGGATCAGCTCGCCCTTGAAGTCGAGCAACTTCGGCGTATGTTACTGATGGAACAGAAACGTCGACAGGAGGAGGGGTGGTAATGGAGGCAATCGATCAACTGTACTGGTGGGTGTTGATCATCGCTGGTTTTGGAACCTTTATTTATATGATGTTCTCTGATGCGTTTGACATGTTTGAAGGCTGGTTCAACCCTGCTGTCATTTTATCATTTTTAGCATTAGGTGCCGGGATCGGACTCATTTTAAACGCGTTGGCGCATGTTTCACCGGTGATTGGACTGGCTGTCGCATTGGTCGGGTCACTCGCTCTAACAACACTTCTCTATTTGTTCGTGTTGTTACCATTATCAAACGCTGAAGAATCAATCGGGTTGACGGATGAAGCACTGGTCGGTCGAGTTGGACGGTTGACGGTACCGATACCAGAAGGTGGATATGGCGAAGTGATGATCGAGACAGTAACAGGGTCTCTCTTGAAGACGGCTCAAAGTATGGACGGGACATCGATTTCAGCTGACCACCGAGTCATTATTATTGAAGTGAAGAGTAATATTGCCATCGTCATGACATATGACGAACCTACGATTCGAGAGGAGAAATAACTTATGAATACGGCTATTTTAGTCAGCATCATCGCCGGGGTCATCATCCTTGCACTCGTGTTTGTATTCGTGTTGAAATATCGCACAGTCGGACCTGACGAAGCATTGATTGTTACGGGTAGTTATTTAGGCAAGAAAAATGTACATAGTGATACTTCCGGCAACCGCGTCAAAATTATTCGTGGTGGGGGGACGTTCGTCTTACCAGTGTTCCAACAAGCAGAACCACTTAGTTTACTTTCAAGCAAATTAGAAGTAACGACGCCTGAAGTATATACCGAACAAGGTGTACCGGTCATGGCGGATGGAACAGCCATCATTAAAATCGGCGGGTCAATCAGTGAAATTGCGACAGCTGCTGAACAGTTCCTCGGAAAACCGAAAGTAGAACGAGAGAATGAAGCAAAAGAAGTGTTAGAGGGTCATTTGCGATCTATTCTTGGGTCGATGACAGTCGAAGAAATTTACAAAAACCGAGACAAGTTTTCTCAAGAAGTGCAACGTGTCGCTTCTCAAGACTTGGCGAAAATGGGGCTCGTGATTGTTTCGTTCACCATTAAAGATGTTCGAGATAAAAACGGTTATTTAGAATCACTCGGTAAACCTCGTATCGCTCAGGTGAAGCGTGATGCCGATATCGCGACTGCGGAAGCAGACAAAGAGACGCGCATCAAACAGGCGGAAGCAATGAAAGATGCGAAAAAAGCAGAACTAGAACGAGCATCTGAAATTGCCGAAGCCGAAAAAGAGAATCAACTTCGGATTGCGGCATACCGTCGCGAGCAAGACGTCGCGAAAGCTCGGGCTGACCAAGCGTATGAACTCGAGGAAGCACGTGCGAAGCAAGAAGTTACAGAACAACAGATGCAAGTTCAAATCATCGAGCGTCAAAAGCAAATCGAGCTCGAAGAGAAAGAAATCATGCGTCGTGAGAAGCAATATGATTCTGAAGTGAAGAAAAAAGCCGATGCGGACCGTTACTCGATCGAACAGTCGGCTGCTGCGGATAAAGCACGTCAAATCGCAAGCGCAGATGCGGAAAAATATCGTATCGAAGCACAAGCGAAAGCGGATGCGGAACGTGTTCGATTGGCTGGTCTTGCTGAAGCCGATTCTGAACGTGCGAAGGGTGAGGCGGAAGCTGAAATCATTCGCTTGACGGGTCTTGCAGAAGCGGAAGCGAAAGAGAAAATCGCCGAGGCGTTCGCTCAATATGGACAGGCTGCGATTCTCGATATGGTCGTCAAAATGCTTCCAGATTATGCGAAGGAGATTGCTGCACCACTTGGCAATATCGATCAAATCACGGTCGTCGATACTGGCGGTGGTCAAAACGGTGGAGCAGGGAAAGTGACGGGATATGCAACGGACCTCATGGCTTCATTGCAACAAACGTTGAAAGCATCATCAGGCATCGATATGAAAGATTTGCTTGAAAACTTTGCAGGTAAAGGGAATGTCGCAAAAGCTCCTGCACCGGAGCGAGAGTTAGCAGATACGACAGTCGCTGCTTCAAAAGAATAAACGACACGAGCCATAGACGATGTCTATGGCTCTGTTTTTTGTGTGGCACGATGTTACGCATGATTGACTAGTACGAGATGACTTCTGTCGCTTTTAGAACATCAATCAAGTAATACAATGTTGGTATGAATGTGATGAATAGGCCGATCCATTTCATCCGCGGTCTGAACTGTAAGATAAAGCCGATCGTCCATAGTGCGAACCATAGCATGAAATACCAACGATATTGTGGGATGTCTGATTCTGCTATACCAGGACCACTCAACCAAAGTGATAATCCGAGTACAAACAATCCAGATATGACGTTCCAACTATGTCGAATCATCTTTTCAATCATTCCCTCAATCCTCCCTTCGGATTTGTCATCATCGTCATTCATCTTATAAATTCAACAATTGGGAAAAATCCCCTTTTGAAACATCTCACATTGTCAGATATCCCCGACATTTCATTCCCACAACTTTTAAAAAAAATTATGGAGAACCGCTTCCTCTCTGTCGATAAAAGAGTTGTCAGACCAATAGAGAGAGGGAGTATGGAATACATGAAGAAAAGCATAATAATCAGTACATTCACAGCCTGTTCGTTGTGGCTATCTGGTTGCCAGTCGGTCATCGATGACCCAACTGCCGCTGTTGAAGAACGTCAGACGATGGGTGTCGTCCTATCGGATGTTGGTCTCGGGGACCAATCGTTCAGTGATGCGGCGATGCGTGGTATGGGGGAGTTACGCGAGACGGGCGAATGGTTCGTTGACTATCGTGAATTATCTGAGACCGAGACGTATCAAGCAGGGTTTGAAGAGTTGGTCAAAGAGGGCCATGATGTAATCGTCGGTCTTGGTTTTGCTTGTCAGGAAGATCTCGAGACGGTAGCGACAGCGCATCCGAATCAACAATTTGCCCTTATTGATGGCGTGTCAGAACTGCCGAACGTCTTAAATGTAACGTTTGAAGAAGGAGAAGGCAGTGCGCTCGCGGGAGCGGTTGCAGGTCTCGAGACAGAGTCCGATACAATCGGTTTTATCGGTGGAATGGATATTGAACTTATCCAGAAGTTCGAGTCTGGATTTGAACGAGGAGCAAAATCTGTAAACGAGGATGTCGAGATGCTCGTCGACTTCTCCAACGACTTCGCCTCACCAGAGCTTGGACGCGAGTTAGCGGAGAAACAAATCAAAGAAGGGGCGGACGTTCTCTATGCAGCGGCGGGCCTCACTGGAGTCGGGGTACTCGAGACTGCTGAAAAATATGGAATAAAAGCAATCGGAGTCGATAGCGATCAATCGATGATTGCACCTGATGCGGTCGTGACTTCAATGTTGAAACAAGTCGATTTGGCAATCGTTGAAATCGCTGGTCGTGTGACAAAACAACCATTCAACGATCATGTCATTCTAGGTATTGAAGAAGGTGGTGTCGGCCTAGCGCCGCTTCGTCGTATTCAGTGGGATGAACAAGAGATGACCCAGTATGAATCGGTCGAGCGTCAACTGAAGGAGGGGACACTACAATGAGTTTGCGTAAACGTTTTATCTTCTCAACGGTGTTCACCGTCGTCTTAATTGTCCTCATGATGAGCTATGTGTTATCGACCTTAAATCGCTTGCAGACATACAATGAACAGTACGGTAGTCAAATGATTGAATTGTCTCAGCTCGAGACGTCACTCTTGCAAGAACAGTCGCTCTGGACATCACTCGGAGAGCAGTCGAATCAGTCCACACTTGTTCAGCTTGAACGAGTCCGTGAATTAAATGCGGAAACGTTTGATGAATTAAAACAATCATACTTGATTCCAGAATTTTCGAATCACCTAGATCGTGCCACGATGAAGTATGAACAAGTGAATGAAGATGTCGAATCTGCATTAGAAGGCGGGATTGGTGCTCGAATTCAAGCTGCCAAACTCGAAGGCTTGTTAAATGATATCAATACGTTGATTGCAAAGAACGGTTCGTTCTATGAAGCGTTACAAGTAGAAGCAGCGAATGAGACAGAGCGTCTATTGTTCATCTCGATTTTGTTAACGGTTCTTGTCGTCATAGCGCTTGGAATTTACAACTTCTTCTTTGCACGTTCCATCACTCGCCCGCTCGAGCGAAATGTGAAGGTGGCAGAAGCTATTGCTTCTGGACGCCTCGTCACATTGCCGGAGTCGAATCGAAATGATGAAATCGGACGACTCGAACGCGCCATGCGTGAGATGACGGCATCGTTACAAACGGTCATCGGTTCGATTCGCGTGACATCGATGAAAGTGAATGGGATGACTGAAACGGCAGCAGCTGAAAATGAAGCGGTCGTCAGCACGACGTCAAATATCACGAATGCCGTGGATGAAATGGCACATGGTGCGCAGTCGATTGCCAATGAATTGCAAGAAACGCTAAGTTCGGTCCATACGATGGCAACGTCGTTCGAGACGAGCTTGAATCAAACGAAACAGACGACAGAAGAGACGTCGGAGATGACTCGTGAAGTGGCAGCCGGGATTGAGACGTTAACTGATCAGGAACATATCCTTGATCGCTCGAGTGAACGAAATGAAGTACTTGTCACGAGAATGGATCACTTTGCTAAACAGACGGCCGAGATTGAATCGATGGCGAAGCTCGTGGAAGATGTTGCGGCCCAGACGAACTTGCTTGCCTTAAACGCAGCGATTGAAGCGGCACGCGCAGGAGAAGCAGGGCGTGGGTTCGCAGTCGTAGCGAGCGAAGTGAAAAAGTTGGCGGAAGAGAGCAATAAGGCGACCCGTTCGATTTTCCATGTCGTTGAGACGATTCAACAAGAAGTTGTACGTTTGACGGAAACGGTTAATGAATCGAAACGTGAACAAGAAGCGCAGCTTGAAGCGTTTGGATTGACGAAGGAAGCCTTTAACCGAATCCATGAGCGTACAGACCATGTCGCTTCATTCGTCCGTACGATTGAACAAGAGATGCGGACATCAAGTACTGAAGTGAATAACGTGTTGCGACGAGTCGAGGAAGTATCGGGCGTAACGGAAGAATTGGCGGCTGGAAACGAGGAAGTGGCGGCCTCGATGAAAGAACAACAGGCTAGCTTTGATCAAATCTTTACATTGATGCAAGAACTAGAAGGGCAGGCAGCGGCACTCGCCGACCAAGTCCAGCATTTCGAAGAAGAGTAAGCATCCTTATGCAGAATGACCGAAGACCAACTATTGGTTTTCGGTTTTTTTGCTGTTTTAGTGTTTTAGGATCCGAAACAATTGGGGCGATATAAAATTAGTGATTGTCTTTCATAAAATATGAAAATCGGTTACAGAGCACACAGTGAAACGATTTCGTTCTGAATGGGTAGACACCGTCAACATCACAAGTGTGGTCATTCGTGATTCGCCATACTAGAGTCAACAGTCTAATCAGAGGAGAGAATCGCCTTGGAAAAGTGGAAGCAGGTCATCATCGGTGTTGTCGTCGTCCTGTTTTTAGGGGTTGGTTATTTATTTTATAATAAAGAACCAGAAGAACGTGTCGTCGATGAATTCGTCGTAGAATCAGAAGAAGTGGCTCCACCTGAGACAGTAGAGCGATTAGAAATCGTGGTCTATGTCACAGGCGCGGTCGAGTCTCCGAACGTCTATACCGTTCCAGAAGGCGCGCGAGTCGGGGATGTTCTCTCATTGGCAGTATTAACAGATGAAGCCGACCCGGAACAGTTAAATTTGGCACAACTGCTCGTGGACGGGGTGAAAATCATCGTGCCGAAAAAAGGAGAAGCACCGATCGCGCAAGAGGTACCAAGCACAGAGCTAGAATCAAATGGGGTACATGTGAATAGTGCCACGAAAGAAGAATTAATGTCGGTCCCTGGTATTGGTCCTGCAAAAGCAGACGCGATTCTAAACCATCTAAAAGAGAATGGTCCATTTAAAACATACGAAGACTTAGGTGATGTGAAAGGATTCGGAGAGAAAACATTAGAAAGTATGAAGCCTTACTTATTGGTACCATGAGATGCCGTTATTTCCACTATTTGCGGTATTGATGGTGAGCGGATTGACTGAAGGAGTCTACCTCGTCACACTCGTTTCTGGTGTGTTATACGTGGCGTCACGAGATGGACAAAACCTGTATGCGAAAGTCGGTGTTATTCTCCTCGTCTTGATTGCATGGCTACACGCTGATACAGCAGAATGGACACCGACAGACACAGTGGCGTTTTCGATTGAGAGTCGTAAAGAGAACGGAAATTCGGTTCGGTTATATGGAAACGTCGAGACGCATGAAGGAGTGTTGCGGGGGAGAGAACTTTCTATTGGAAGACCAGGTGAGACGTGTCTCGTAGAAATGGAACACGAAACGTTTCAGCCATTGCGTAATATTGGGGGATTTGATGAAAGGGAGTGGGCGACGAGTTCGAACTTATCTTTTAAAGGAAAGATCAAACGAATCGATGAGTGCCGTCCGACACCTGGAATGAACGGTTGGATGTTAAGGTGGAAAGAAAGACATCTCCAACAAATCGAACAACGGTATCGCGCCGATGTCGCACTTTATATAGAAGCATTACTGTTCGGAGAAAGCCGGATGCTTGATGATGAGACCTCCTTTTCATATCGGGTCACAGGACTCTTACATCTCCTCGTCATCTCAGGTTCACATATCGCTCTTTTGATTGTTGCCTTGCGAGCACTGTTTCGACCAATCCCGATTCGACGAGAGACAAAGACGATATTGATCCTTTTGACGATCACAGCGTTCGGATGGTTGACAGGTTTTTCGCCACCGGTCGCGCGAGCTGTCCTTGTGGCGGATGTCTTGCTCATCCTTTCTTTGTTTAGTATATCGGTCAGAGACCCGATTCGTCTGCTTAGTTGGTGCGCGGCCGCAATGCTCGCCTTCCAGCCATACCTTCTTTCGAATTTAGGGTTTCAGTTAACGGTTGGGATGACGTTTTTCTTGTTGGTCACAAGACAAATGTGGACTGGATTGTTGGGTTTGTCCGTGTTCGCCCAATTATTTGGATTACTTATCCTCTGGCAAGTTCAACCGATTCTATCCGTCACCGCTCCACTTTTCAATATCGTGATGGCCTTTTGCATATCATGGGTGATGATGCCGCTCGCTTTCATCGTCTGGGTCATTCCTGAAACCGAACCTGTATTCATGATGATCCTAGACGCCATCAACGGGATCTTCTCCATGCATGATGCATATCGCCCTTGGATGCCGTTGCATGAATTGCTGTTTCCGCAACAAGTCAGTTTATGGGTTGGAATATGGAGCAGTCTGCTTCTTCTTCAATATAAACGAAGGCTGGGATGGTGTATGGCCCTTGTCACGTGTATTCTCGTTGCTGGATGGTCGGAGTGGTCAGAGTCTCCACGGGTGACATTTTTAGATGTCGGTCAAGGTGATGCGATCGTCGTCGAGTCGGGAGAAACGATTGGTTTGATTGATGTCGGCGGCGTGTTTCAGGATCCAAAGGAACAAAAGCGGACTATATATGACCCCGGTGCGGACGTTGTGGCACCTTACATATGGAAGCGAGGAGAACGCGCAGTCGATTTTGTCCTTCTAACGCATGCGGACCACGACCACATCGGTGGTTTAGAAGGGTTGTTGAAGTTCGTGCATGTAAAAGAAATCTGGTTATCGAAAGAAGTGGCGAATGTTGAGAAACGTGAGGAGATTCTGCGGCTAGCCGTAAAGTACGGGGCGTCCATCCGCTATCTCGAGGCAGGAGATCGTCCGATGCCTTGGATGTGGGTCGTTGCACCGAACAAAGCACATGAGGATGAAAATGATCATTCAATCAGTCTCTACATGAATGTAGGTGGCATGCGGTATTTATTAACAGGAGATTTGCCGATTGAAGAAGAATTGGGGCTTCCGACACTTGATGTCGACGTGTTTAAATTAGGGCATCATGGCTCGAATACGTCTTCAGGAGAAGCGTTGCTCGAGCGAATCAATCCGGAGTGGGTGATTGCAAGCGTCGGGGCGAACAATCGTTATGGTCACCCGCATCAGGAAACGTTAGACCGGATTGTAGGGCGCCGTTTGTTACGGACCGACCTCGACGGGATGATCGTTTGCGAAAAAAGAATGTGTCGGGGGATCATCGACTAGCACATGAACAAATATGATACACTAAAAAACGATTGCTCCCCCGGGGCAATCGTTTGAAAACTTATAAGCTCAAGAATTTGATGACGACACCGATGAAGAAAATCGTGAAGAAAAAGCCAAATGGGACGATGAAGCCAATCGCAGAGTCGATGGCGTCATTACGTTTACATTGAACGTCATTTTCAAACGGGTTTTCACTCGGTGGACGTACAGAGTTGATTTGCATATTAGGTCCCTCCTTATCATACTTCCTTTATAAGTATAGCGAATCATGCGAAGATAATCTATGTTTAGATGAGAATAAATTGTGAAAGTGGTGTGTGTTTTGAATGAACCGTGGTTACATAATGGTAAACTAGCGAGCGTCTATGTTCTCTATGGAACTGAAAAATATTTATTAGAGAACTGGGAACGCGGAATCGTGAAGGCGGCCAATCCATCCGGTGATCAATTTGATGTCATGCAACTCGACCTGCAAGAGACGTCATTAGATACTGCGCTTGATGAAGCAGAGACCGTCCCTTTCTTCAGTGAATTTCGGACGGTTATCGTCAAGAATGCGCAATTTTTGACGGGGGCAAAAGAAAAACAAAAGCATAACGTGGACCGACTCGCCGAATATGTTGTTCAGCCGGCGACTTATTCTGTTCTCGTCTTAATTGTCGAGTCAGAAAAACTCGATGAACGTAAAAAGATTGTGAAACGTCTAAAAGAGCGAGCCATCGTACTCGAAGCCAAGAAGCCGAGCCAAGCAGAATTGATGCGATATGTGAACGATACGCTCAGTCAAGATCAACAAAAAATGGAACGTGCGACTATGGAGCGACTTTTATTTTTATGCCAGGATGATTGGGGAAAATTAGTCCGAGAATTAGAGAAACTGCAACTTTATGCCGGAACAGGTGCAACGATCCCGATTGACATCGTGAATGATTTGGTACCACGTACGTTAGAAGATAACGTGTTTCAATTATCCGAACTACTCGTCAAACGGCGAGCGGATGCAGCGCTTCGGTTAGTACGTGACTTAGAGAAGCAAGGGCAAGAATTGATTGGACTTCTCGGTTTGTTAGCAAGACAATATCGAAACATGTATTTATCGAAACAATTGACAGAGTCAGGGTATGGGGAAAAACAAATCGCATCAAAAATTGGGGCCCATCCTTACACCGTCAAACTAGCGACACAAGCGAGCCGTAACTTCTCGGAAGCCCAACTCGCGCAAGCATTGACATTGATTGCAGATGCAGATGAAGCAATGAAAACAGGTCGTGGCGACAAACAAATTATCTTTGATACACTCGTTTGCCAACTGGCCCTTTTGTGAGGTGAGAAGATGGGGTTGAAACAAGTGACATTACAAGATGTGATTCCACTTCGGCATATTGTTCTTAGACCAGGTAGAGGGATTGAGACCTGTTATTTTGAAGGGGATGAAGCGTCAACGACACGTCACTTTGCCTGGGTCGAAGAAGATCGCGTACAATCGGTCGCGACTGTCATGTTGTCCTCGAGACTAATCAATGGGGAATCGGTACCGTACCAACTGCGTGGAATGGCGACGGACCCGAATCTGGCCGGACAAGGAATCGGATCGTGCTTCTTACAGGCGTTGCATGAAGAAATAGATGGGTCATGGTGGTGCAACGCCAGAGAAGTGGCCGTTCGTTTCTACGAACGGAACGGTCTCGTGCGAATCGGTAAACCGTTCGACATTCCTGGTATTGGTCCTCATTATGTCATGGTATACAAAAAAACAGCCGGCTCCGAGTAGGAGGCGGCTGTTTCGTTTGGTCTCTAATTAGAGAGCAGCGATACGAGCTGCGAGGCGTGATTTATCACGACCTGCTTTGTTTTTGTGGATAAGGCCTTTTGATGCAGCCTTGTCGAGCTTCTTCGTAGCGAGGACGAAAGCTTCTTGAGCAGCTTCTTTGTTTCCTTCGAGTACGAGAGCATCAACACGTTTTACTGCTGTACGCATTGCCGCTTTCTCTTGAGAGTTCGCAACACGACGTTTTTCAGAAGTTTTTGCACGTTTGATTGCTGATTTGATGTTTGCCATTGTTTGTCACCTCCTGAAACAAGAAAGTGTATGTTCTTATTACTTCAAGTAATCATTCAACAGAACAAGCACAATTGTAGCAAACGGTTATATGAAAAGCAACCACTTGATGATTATTCTGAAAACTATATGTGGTATTGTTGTAGTAGGTCGTACACATTACTTTAGGATTTTGATATAATGACACGGTATGCATGAGAAGGATAGGTGAACCCATATATGAACAAACAAGAATTAGAGAATCGTCAGAAGAAGATTCGTAACTTTTCGATCATCGCTCACATCGATCATGGAAAATCGACACTCGCTGACCGGATTCTTGAAAAAACTGGTGCACTCACGGCTCGTGAGATGAAAGAGCAGACGCTCGACGCGATGGATTTAGAGCGCGAGCGCGGAATTACAATCAAACTGAACGCCGTTAAGTTGAATTATACGGCAAAAGACGGAGAAGAGTATATTCTTCACTTGATCGACACGCCAGGACACGTCGACTTCACGTATGAAGTGTCGCGTTCGCTTGCAGCATGTGAAGGTGCGATTCTCGTCGTCGATGCGGCTCAAGGAATTGAAGCGCAAACTCTTGCGAACGTTTACTTAGCTCTCGATAACGACCTCGAAATCATTCCGGTCATCAATAAAATCGACTTGCCGTCAGCGGATGTCGATCGTGTTCGTCAAGAAATTGAAGACGTCATCGGACTCGACGCGAGCGATGCGGTTCCGACATCTGCGAAGGCAGGTATCGGAATTGAAGAGATTCTCGAGCAAATCGTGGAACTCGTCCCACCTCCGACGGGTGACCCTTCAGAACCGTTGCAAGCTTTGATTTTCGACTCGTATTATGATGCTTACCGTGGTGTCGTCGCATCGATTCGTATCGTCAACGGTTCGGTCAAAGTAGGAGATAAAGTTCAAATGATGGCAACTGGCAAGACGTTCGAAGTGACAGACCTCGGTGTATCGACACCGAAGCCGGTCTCGGTCAAAGAATTGAACGTCGGTGACGTAGGTACGCTTTCTGCGTCAATTAAAACAGTTGGAGATGTTCGTGTCGGGGATACAATCACACTCGCGAAAAACCCGGCAACGAGTCAGCTTCCTGGTTACCGTAAGATGAACCCAATGGTGTACTGCGGATTGTATCCGATTGATGCAGCCAACTACAATGACCTCCGTGAGGCACTCGAAAAGCTTCAACTTTCCGATGCTGCGCTCGAGTTTGAACCGGAGACGTCACAAGCGCTCGGATTCGGTTTCCGCTGTGGGTTCCTCGGAATGCTTCACATGGAAATCATCCAAGAACGGATTGAACGTGAATTTGGAATCGACTTGATCACGACAGCACCATCGGTTATCTATCACGTGACGACGACTTCAGGAGAAGTCGTTCACGTCGATAACCCATCGAAGATGCCTGAACAACAAAAGGTAGAGTCGATTGAAGAACCATACGTCAAAGCGGCTGTCATGACACCAAACGATTATGTCGGTGCCATCATGGAGCTTTGTCAGAAGAAACGTGGGACGTTCATCGATATGCAATATATCGATACGACACGAGTCAAAATCACGTATGAAATTCCGCTTAGTGAAATCGTCTACGACTTCTTCGACCAATTGAAATCGAGCACGAAAGGCTATGCGTCTCTCGATTATGAGTTGATCGGCTATCGCCAATCGCGTCTTGTGAAGATGGATATCTTGCTCAACAACGAAGTAGTCGATGCCCTCAGCTTCATCGTACACCGTGACTTTGCATATGAACGTGGAAAAGTCATCGTCGAGAAGTTGAAGGCGCTCATCCCGCGGATGCAGTTCGAAGTCCCGGTACAAGCTGCTGTCGGAACAAAAATCGTCGCCCGCTCGACAATCAAAGCACTTCGTAAAAACGTTCTTGCTAAATGTTATGGAGGAGATATCTCGCGTAAGCGGAAACTCCTTGAGAAACAAAAAGAAGGTAAGAAGCGCATGAAGATGGTCGGGTCTGTCGAAGTCCCGCAAGAAGCGTTCATGTCTGTACTTTCTATGGACGAAGAGTAATTGGATCGAATCATCCTGATTTTCGAATCAGGGTGATTTTTTTGTTTAGGCAGGAAATGGGACTTCGTGTAAGGAAGAGTACACCCTTAGACAGACTATAGAGGAGGAAACACCGTGTCGACGTATACATATTCTGCGGGTCCCGGCATGCTACCAAAAGAAGTGATGCAAGAGATTCAACAACATCTCCTGACGTTTGAATACGATGGGATTTCAATTATCGAAACGAGTCATCGCTCGGAGTCTTTCCAACATGTAGTCGACTCTCTTGAGGCGAGGCTGAGGAGACTCATGCATATCCCTGAGAACTATGCGGTTCTTTGGCTACAAGGTGGGGCGACGCTTCAATTTTCAATGATTCCGATGAACTTGCGGAATCAAAATCGATTCGCCTATGTCGATACTGGGGTGTGGTCTAAAAAAGCGATGGAAGATGCCAAACACTTTGGACAGGTCGACGTCATCCATCCACTCATAGATGAGGCGGGTGGGATGTCATTCGAGCCGAGTCTTGTCCAAGATGTCGACTATCTCCATGTGACGCTGAACAACACGATTGAAGGAACCCGATTTACAAATTTACCAGAAACGACTGTGCCGATTATTGCGGATGCCTCATCGAACATTTTGGCGGAGCACATCGACGTGGAGCGTTTCGGGGTAATCTATGCTGGTGCCCAGAAGAATATCGGACCTGCAGGACTTACGGTCATTATCATACGTCGCGACTTGATTCAGTCGAAGGAGTTGCCGAGCTACCTTGATTATGCGTCTCATGTCGATACGTTATTCAACACACCATCGACGCTCAGTATGTATGCAGCCGAACGTGTCCTGAAGTGGGTGGAAGACCAAGGAGGCGTTGAGGCGATGGAGCGACTAAATCGTGAAAAAAGTGAGGCGGTTTATTCATTCCTTGAACAGTCGAATGTATTTTCTCCTCTCGTTTCAGGTGAACGTCGATCATTGACGAACATCCCGTTCACGACAGGGGATCATGGTCGAGACTTAAGTTTTCAACAATTTGCCATCGAGAGAGGATTGCTTGAACTAGGTGGGCACCGTTCCGTCGGTGGGCTTCGAGCAAGTTTATACAACGCGATGCCACGTGAAGGTGCTGAACGCCTTGTCGACGTCATGAGAGCATTTGAGGAGGAGAACGATGTATCACATCAAAACATTTAACCAAATCGCTGCTGCCGGCCTGAAACGATTTGAGCAGAACGAGTATGTCATCAATGCATCAGACCAAGCCGACGCCTGGGTACTGAGAAGTCATAATGTGCACGATGAAGAGATTCCGCCGCACCTGCTTGCCATCGCCAGAGCCGGGGCTGGTGTCAACAATCTACCGCTCGATCAACTCGCGAAACAAGGCGTTGTGGCGTTCCATACTCCGGGTGCAAATGCGAATGCCGTAAAAGAACTTGTCCTCGCGAGCATGATTCTCTCAGTAAGACCGATTGTCAAAGGTTTCAACTGGGTAAATGAACAGACGACCGAGTCGCAATCTCAGTTAGAAAAAGCGATGGAACAACAGAAACGGCAGTTCCTCGGGGCCGAGTTACGGGGGAAGAAAGTAGGAATCATTGGGCTTGGTGCCATCGGGGCTTCACTTGCCAATGATCTCCTTCAACTCGGGGTCGATGTTATCGGATATGATCCTCATCTCTCGGTCGATGCCGCTTGGAACATTTCGAAACACGTCACACGCGCCAAACATTTAAGTGAGGTTTTAGGAGCGGTTGACCTTTTGTCGATTCATATGCCACTTACGAAAGAGACGCGTTTCAGCATCGACCGTAGTTGGTTCGAGCGGATGAAGCCCGGCATGACCGTTTTAAATTTCGCACGAGGGGAACTCGTGAAAGATGACGATTTAGTAGAGGCATTCCATCATCATGTCGGACTCTACATTACCGATTTCCCTCGTCATACGCTCATCGGTCATCCTCAAGTGATGGCGTTGCCACATCTCGGTGCTTCGACGAGAGAATCAGAAGTCAATTGTGCGATTCAAGCCGTCGACACGCTTAAATTATATCTTGAGACCGGCAACATTCGTTCGTCCGCTAATTTCCCGAATGCGGAGCTTCCGTATACCGGAAAACGTCGCCTCGCGATTTTACATCAAAATGTACCGAACATGGTCGGACAAATTACAGGAGAGCTCGCCTCTCATGGGTTGAATATCGATAATATGATCAACCGTAGTCGTGGTGAGATGGCGTATACGTTGATCGACTTAGACAACAACGAACATGAACCGTTATCGATTCATGCACTGTATGACATCAAAGGCGTCATTCGCGTCCGAGAATTTTAAGGAGGATATTATGGTCGTATTTAAACCGTTTAGCCCGTATATGCCGATACACGCGGAAAACGTTGCCGCAGATCCATATGACGTCGTGTCCGTAGAAGAAGCGAAAGAGATCATCGCGAAGCAACCGAACTCATTTTTAAGAGTGGATAAACCAGAAGCGCTCCAAGCGGAACTCTCACTTGAAGACTGGGGACAACGGGCACGTCAGGAGTTAGAGCGTTTGTATGCAGACGAGTTGACGGTCCGCCCAAGTGGTTTCTACGTCTATCGCTTGACGCGGAACGAACGTCAACAAACCGGGTTGGTTTCCACGTTTTCAGTCGCAGATTATGAAACCGGTCGAATCAAAATTCACGAACATACCCGTGAAAAAAAAGAGCGAGAACGAGTCGAACATGTTCAGGCGACAGGAGCGCACACCGGTCCGATTTTACTCAGCCATCCGCCTCATGCGAGTCTCAAACAGATTTTAAATAGTGCCACGGAAGAAGAGCCGTTGTTCTCGTTTATGGATGAGCGTGGGGTGTTGCACGAAGGGTTCATGATCCCGAGCCGAGAACTCGCTCGTGTCATGATGATTGGCGCCACCATCCCATCCATTTATATCGCAGATGGGCATCATCGTGCGAAAGCGGCAGCGGTCGTTTCCGGGATGGGCGGAGGTCATTCTCAAAAGAACGAGCGCACCCACTTTTTAGGCGTTCTCTTCCCAAGTGACGAGTTGACGATTTTACCATATCACCGTCTGCTTACAAAAATCGTACCTGAAGAAGTGGAACATATGTTGGAAGGACTTTCGTTCTCATATGAAGTGACAGAAGTAGATGAACTCGTCTTGCCTGAAAATCATGGCGTGTTCGGCGCTGCGTATCGAGGAAATTATTACAGGTTATCCAAACGAAAAAATGAAACCGATCTCGATGTCACCATCTTACAACGTGATCTCCTTGCTCCTTACTTCAACGTTGAAGATATTCGTACGGATGCTAGAGTCGATTTTGTGGGAGGGAACAGGTCAATCGAAGAATTGCAACAACTCGCGCAAGTACCGGACCAATTATTATTTACATGCCATGAAACGACGATGCCTCAGCTGATGCGAGTGGCCGATAGTGGTGGCCAAATGCCACCAAAATCGACATGGTTCGAACCGAAATTAAAGAGCGGACTCTTTATTCATCGGTTCGATTGATGGCGCAGGCTGGAAAGAACGGACGAAAAGCGTTATAAATGGAATGAGAAGAAAGGGGTGGCCGAAATTGGCTAAAGCCGTATATCTTCACATTCCATTTTGTGAACATATTTGTTATTACTGTGATTTCAACAAGGTGTTTTTGAAAAACCAACCTGTTGATGAATATTTAGATGCATTAGAACGAGAGATGAAGTTGACACTCGAAGCGTTCCCGACAGAGCAGATCGAGACGATCTTTATCGGAGGGGGCACACCGACCGCGCTCAATGAAGTGCAGATGGCTCGCTTGATGGACATGGTCCGTCAACATCTCCTCCCGTTTGCTTCAGAAGATCTAGAGTATTCTGTTGAAGCGAATCCGAACTTCGTGAGCACGGAAAAACTCGACACGATGAAAGCCGGTGGCGTCAATCGACTCAGTTTCGGTGTCCAGACGTTCGATGATGGTGGACTTGAGCGCATTGGGAGAACGCATCGGGCAGATGATGTGTTTGAAACCGTGAACGAAGCGGCGAAACGTTTTGATAATATTTCAATCGATCTCATGTTCGGATTACCAGAACAGACGCTCGAGCAAATTGAGCGAGACTTAGAACTCGCGCTACAACTTCCGATTCAGCACGTCTCATCTTATTCCTTGATCCTTGAACCGCATACCGTGTTTGCGATACAGGACCGAAAAGGGAAACTCCGTTTACCGGGTGAAGATGTCGAGGTCGAGATGTACCTGAAAGTGATGGAGACACTTGAACGACACGGACTGAAGCAATATGAAATCTCAAACTATGGATTGCCGGGGCGAGAAAGTCGTCACAATCAAGTGTACTGGCGAAATGAAGAGTATTATGGATTCGGGGCAGGTGCGCACAGTTATTTGAACGGTACGCGTCGTGCCAACATCGCACCGATTCCTCACTATATTAAAGCGGAAGGCATCCCGGTGAAACGGGTGACCGAGCTTGAAGAAGTGGAAAAAATGGAGGAAGAGTTATTCCTGGGTCTACGGATGCGTTCCGGGGTCTCCCTTCAGACGTTTAAACAGAAGTATGGCGTGTCGCTTGATGATGTGTTCGGTCACGTCATCGATGAATTGGTGAAGAAGTCACTGATTGAACGGACGGACACACATATCCGTCTGACGGCGTCCGGTTTACCACTTGCGAATGAAGCTTTCGCAGCGTTTATTGGAGAAGCGAAACTCGAGCATGCCGAGTCATGAAAAATGGACAAATCCCTTGTGAGGGATTTGTCCATTTTTGTAGGGTTATAAGACGAGGTCACGATAAAGCGGTGTGAGTCGCGCGAACGTATCTTCGACTAGTGCGAGGAAGGCGTTTTCGTTTTGAAGAATCGATGCGTCGGCAGGAAGTTGTCGCCCGATTAAGAAATCGGCTTTTTTGACAGTACCAAATCGCTCGAGTAACGATTGGATGTCTTCGTTCGATGTCTCTTCGACAAGAAACGCATCTTTTTTCATATGGTCGCCAGCGATATGGAAATCGTTGAACGTTGATTTAAAATCCAATTGTTGCAGATGCTTCGCAATTGCGTCTTTGTTCGGCATCTCATAAATGAACGCGAGCCAGATGAATACACGGTCGTCAAAAAGCCCGACTTGTAAGTGTGGATGCTTTTTATATCCTCGCTTATCATGACAAATGGCCATCCACGTATCTTTCGGAGGGTTCACTGTTCGGCGTGCATGTTTTGCCACATGTAGGTAGAGTGGGATTCCGACATCTGCCTCGAGTTGTGGACCGACCTCGTCATAAATCCGATGAAAGAGCGGTTGGATATCCGAACGGATACCAGACATTCTTTCGTCGAGTCCGTCCTGTTTGAATACGTTAAATTGTTTCGTTGTAAACATTTCATCACCTCACGTTCTATCATAACGAAACACTGCTTCTTTTTCAGGTTTGCTGTCTGTAAAAAAGGTGAAAAAATCGGAGTGTATGAATTGACAAATAGTGAGAACGTGATAATATTTGAAGTGTGATTAGCACTCGTTAAATATGAGTGCTAATAAAGCGAGGTAACATTTTCAGAGAGGAGTGATGTTGTGCTGACAAATCGACAGTTGCTCATTCTTCGAGCCATCATTGATGATTATATTCAGACGGCTCAACCGGTCGGTTCGCGTACGTTATCGAAACGAGACGATTTGACGTTTAGTTCGGCAACGATTCGGAACGATATGGCCGATTTGGAAGACATGGGGTTAATTGAAAAACCACATACTTCCGCGGGTCGAATTCCGTCAGAAGTCGGATACCGATATTACGTGGACCACCTCGTCGAGAAACAAATTATCGACGAGCGTGAAACGGGTCGTTTAGAAGAGCGTTTAAAACAATCTTCGAAAGAGTCTGAGATCCTGATTCGCCAAGCTGCAGATCTCCTTTCTGATTTGACCAATTATACGACGGTCGCCCTCGGTCCAAACAGTCAGTCTGAAACATTGGCACGTGTGGACTTTATGCCATTAGATGAGCGACGGGGTGTCGTCCTCATCGTCACGGATCAAGGTCATGTCGAGCATCGTACCGTCATGTTTGAATCACGTGTAGCTCCTGACGTCATCGAGGAAACGATTCGATTGTTAAACGATCGTCTCGTTGGGACATCGATCGGGCAACTCAAAGTCCGAATCGGGGAAGAGGTTGCAAAATTGCAACTCGCACAGCGACAGCAATACGAAAATATGATGCAACTGATTCAATCAACGGTTGGGATTCAAACGCCGTCTTCGCTCTATCTCGGAGGTAAGAAAAATATCTTTAACCAACCCGAGTTTCAGACGCTGGACACGCTCCGGCCGTTCCTAGAATGGATTGATGAGCAAGAACGTTTGACGCATTGGCTCGAATCGTTGCCAAATCGCGAGATTTATGTGAGCATTGGGAGCGAGAATGGAATTGTCGCCCTTCAGAATTGTAGTGTCATCACTTCGGATTATACACTAGACGGGAAAACATTCGGAACAATTGCCATGATTGGTCCGACTCGGATGAATTACCGTCACGGTGTGCAAATGATGGGACAAATTATCGAAGCGTTGCGACGAACGAAACTAGATGAGTGACGGAAAGGAGTTTTACTATGACAGCAGATCATCAAAACGGGCATGAGCAAGAAGAAGTGCTTGAAGAAAAATCTGTAGACTCGGCACAGACAGAAGACAACGAGTCAACTGAATCAAATGAAGATGAGGTTTTAAATGCTGAGATTGTGGAAGAAAGTTCTGAGGGGACGGACTTACAAAAAGAAATCGAAGCGTTGAAAGCGAGCGAACTCCGTATTCGTGCCGACTTTGACAACTTCCGTCGTCGGACGAATGAAGAGAACGCAAAACGCGTCAAGTTTGCTTCACAGTCTGTCATTGAAAAATTGATTCCGCTCATTGATAACTTTGAGCGTGCACTTCAAGTACAAGCAACTTCGGAGGATGCGAAGCAAATTCAATCAGGCGTTGACATGATTCATCGTCAGCTTCTCGATGTATTGAATGCTGAGCAAGTCGAAGTAATTGAGGCAGTCGGACAACCGTTCGACCCGAATTTCCATCAAGCAGTCATGCAAGAGCCGAGTGATGAGTTCGAGTCTGGCATCGTGACGATGGAGCTTCAAAAAGGATATACGATGCACGGTCGAGTCATTCGCCCGAGCATGGTAAAAGTTGCAGAATAACACTACTTAACGAGACGGAGGAATTAACGATGGGTAAAATTATCGGTATTGACTTAGGGACTACAAACTCATGTGTGGCAGTAATGGAAGGTGGCGAAGCGGTCGTCATCTCAAACGCAGAAGGTAACCGTACGACTCCTTCGGTAGTCGCATTCAAAGGAGAAGAGCGCCAAGTCGGTGAGGTCGCAAAACGTCAGGCGATCACGAACCCGAACACAATCCAATCAATCAAACGTCACATGGGTACTTCACATACAGTTGACGTCGACGGCAAGAAATTCACACCACAAGAAATCTCGGCAATCATTTTGCAGAAGTTGAAGAAAGATGCTGAAGACTACCTCGGTGAAACAGTTACAGAAGCAGTCATCACAGTTCCTGCATACTTCAACGATGCTGAGCGTCAAGCGACAAAGGATGCTGGTAAAATTGCTGGTCTTGATGTAAAACGAATCATCAACGAGCCAACGGCCGCTGCACTCGCTTACGGTTTAGATAAAGGTGAAGACCATACGATTTTGATTTATGACCTCGGTGGTGGTACGTTCGACGTTTCGATTCTTGAACTCGGTGATGGTGTATTCGAAGTTGTCGCAACAGCTGGTGACAACCGTCTCGGTGGAGATGACTTCGACCAAAAAGTCATCGACTATCTCGTTGCAGAATTCAAAAAAGAGAACGGCATCGATCTTGGAAAAGACAAGATGGCACTTCAACGTTTGAAAGATGCAGCTGAAAAAGCGAAGAAAGACCTTTCAGGTGTCACAAGTGCACACATCAGCCTTCCGTTCATCACAGCAGGTGAAGCAGGTCCACTCCACTTGGAAATGACACTCACACGTGCGAAATTTGAAGAGTTGACGGCTGATCTCGTCGAACGCACAATGGAACCGACTCGTCGTGCCTTGAAAGATGCAGGACTCACGCCATCTGATCTCGACAAGATCATCCTCGTCGGTGGTTCGACACGTATCCCTGCCGTTCAAAAAGCGATCCACGACTTCACGAAGAAAGAACCATTCAAAGGGGTAAACCCGGATGAAGTTGTTGCACTCGGTGCGGCAATCCAAGGTGGGGTTCTTGCTGGAGACGTGAAAGATGTCGTTCTTCTCGACGTGACTCCGCTCTCACTCGGTATCGAGACAATGGGTGGCGTGATGACGAAATTGATCGATCGCAACACGACGATCCCGACATCGAAATCACAAGTGTTCTCGACTGCGGCAGATAACCAACCTGCTGTTGACATCCATGTCCTTCAAGGGGAACGTCCGATGGCACCAGACAACAAGACACTTGGTCGCTTCCAATTGACTGACATTCCACCAGCACCACGTGGTGTGCCACAAATCGAAGTTAAATTCGATATCGATGCAAACGGAATCGTTCACGTATCGGCGAAAGATCTCGGTACGAACAAAGAACAATCAATCACAATTCAATCTTCTTCAGGTATCGATGAGGCAGAAATCGAGCGTATGGTGAAAGAAGCTGAAGCGAACGCCGAAGCAGATAACCAACGTAAAGAAGAAGCAGAACTCCGCAACGAAACGGACCAACTCGTCTTCGCAACAGACAAGGCGATCAAAGACCTTGGTGAGCAAGTGGAAGAGGCGGACAAAGAAAAAGCAGAAGCTGCGAAAGAAAAAGCGAAAACTGCTCTCGAAGGTTCAGACCTTGAGGCGATCCGTACAGCCAAAGACGAATTGTCAGCTGTCGTTCAAGAGTTGACGCAAAAAGTATATGCTAAAATGGCTGAACAGCAAGGTGCTGAAGGCGCAGAACCACAAACGGAAGCGAAACAGGACGATGATGTCGTGGACGCAGAGTTTGAGGATCTCGACGACCGTAAATAAACAGCCGTTGTAAAGGAGAGCGCCAAAGCAGGTTTCTGCTTTGGCTCTTTCCATGTTAAGGTAGAATCGGTAAAATCGATACGTAGATCGTAAGGATAGGAGCGAGAATAGTGGCGAAACGAGATTATTATGAAGTGCTCGGGCTCGACAAGTCGGCCTCGGCGCAAGAAATTAAACGGGCATACCGAAAACTGGCCCGTCAATATCACCCGGACATCAACCAAGAGGCAGATGCGGCGGATAAGTTCAAAGAAATCGGTGAAGCCTATGAAGTGCTTTCTGACGAACAAAAACGTGCCCAATACGACCGATTCGGTTTTGAAGGGGCAAACCAGTTCGGAGGCGGAGGCGATTTCCAAGGTGGATTCGGCGATATCTTTGACATGTTCTTCGGTGGTGGCGGACGTCGTCAAGACCCGAACGCACCGCGTCGCGGGGAAGATTATCAATACGTAGTCGACCTCGACTTCATGGAAAGCGTGACAGGAAAGACGGAAACAATCGAGCTTGAAATCGAAGTCGAGTGTGACACATGTATGGGGAACGGTGCGAAACCTGGAACGAAACCAGAAACGTGTAACCAATGTGGCGGCAGTGGCGTTGAAACGGTTGAGCAAAACACAATTCTCGGTCGTATGGTCAACCAGCGTCCTTGTAGCAAGTGTCATGGTAGCGGTAAGACGATTAAAGAAAAATGCCCGACTTGTCATGGTTCAGGTCATGTGAAGAAGAAACAGACCGTCGAAGTGAAAATTCCAGCCGGTATCGATAACGGGCAACAGATCCGTCTATCTGGAAAAGGTGGTCCTGGAGTAAATGGTGGACCAGCGGGCGACTTATATGTCGTCGTACGAGTGAAAGCCCACGAAATTTTTGAACGTGTCGACCAACACATCGCGATGGAAATGCCGGTCACATTCGCACAAGCAGCACTCGGTGCAGAAATCGAAGTGCCGACAGTTCACGGGAACGTGAGTTTGAAAGTGCCGGCCGGGACGCAAACCGGCTCGAAGTTCCGTTTGCGCGGCAAAGGAATGCCGAGTGTACGTGGTGGCGCCAATGGCGACCAGTATGTCAGCGTCGTCGTCATGACACCGAAAAATATGACAGATCGCCAAAAAGAATTGCTTCGTGAATTCGAAGAAATCAGTGGCGAATCGGGTGTCGAAGAGGAACATGGTATGTTCCAAAAAATGAAGAAATTCTTTAGTCACTAAAAGGAGCGTGTACAAACGATGAAATGGTCTGAAATTTGTGTCCACACGACACAGCTTGCGGTGGAAGCCGTATCGAATTTATTACACGAAGTGGGGGCACAAGGTGTCGTCATCGAGGACGTCGAAGACTTCGACCGAATGATGGCGGAAGACCATTTCGGAGAGATTTGGGATGTCTCGGACCGTGAAACGTATCCGACTTCTGGTGTACACGTCAAAGCGTACGTGCCGGCTTCAGGTGATTTCCAAGATGTGCTCGCAAACTTAAGAAAAGAAATCGAGCGCCTCCGGAGCATGCTCGATATCGGATCAGGCGAAGTCACGGTCGCAGAGATTGATGAAGAAGATTGGGCACACTCATGGAAACAGTACTACAAGCCGGTCAAAATCTCACAACATCTGACGATTGTGCCACTTTGGGAAGAGTACACACCACAACCGGAAGAGAATGTCATCTTGCTCGACCCAGGTATGGCGTTCGGTACAGGGACTCACCCGACAACGATGTTATGCATTCAAGCGATTGAGAACTATATCGAGGAAGGCGACCGCGTCATTGATGTCGGCACAGGCTCAGGCGTATTGTCGATTGCCGCAGCGAAACTCGGAGCCACGAGCGTAAAGGCGCTAGATTTGGATTCGGTTGCCGTTGAATCAGCTCGTCAAAACGTCGAGACGAACGGTGTCGAATCACTCGTTCAAGTAGACACTGGAGATTTATTAAAAGGTGTAGACGGAGAATATGACTTGGTCGTGGCGAACATCCTTGCTGATGTCATTCTTCTTTTCATCGAAGATGCGTATGCACGCACCAAAACGGGCGGTCGCTTCATCACGTCTGGTATTATCGGAGAGAAACGGGCGGAAGTCACGAGCGCTCTGATGGCTGCAGGTTTCGAGATTGAAGAGACACGCGTCATGGAAGACTGGGTCGCGATCATCGCCAAGAAGGGGTAAGCTATGCAACGTTATTTTTTGACACCAGAAGCTTTCACAGGTGATGCTGTGGCACTTCCTTCAGATATCGTTCATCATATCGGAACGGTCCTACGACAAGGGGCAGGTTACGAAATGGTACTTCTTGACGGTGCGGGGAATGAGTATGCATGTGTCGTGACGTCACTTGAGAAGAAGAGTGGAGTGGCGAAAGTACTGTCATCTCGTCGTTCTGAGACTGAATTGCCGATTGACGTGACGCTCGCTTACGCGTTACCGAAAGGGGACAAGGTCGAACTTGTCGCTCAAAAAGCGACCGAACTCGGGATTCATCATCTTCTATTGTTTGAATCCTCGCGATCAGTCGCCAAATGGGACGCGAAAAAAGTGCCGAAAAAGGTAGAACGTATCGAAAAAATCATGCAAGAGGCGGCCGAGCAATCTTACAGAGCCGTCGTCCCAACATGTACGTTCCTCACTTCGAAACAACTGTCACAGCAGTTTGAGCAGTACGATGAAGTCATCATCGCATATGAAGAATCCGCAAAAGAAGGCGAACAGTCGGCGCTTGCCAAAATATTGAATCGACTCAATCCGAAACAACGCCTCCTCGTCATCACAGGCCCTGAAGGCGGGTTCGATTCAGGAGAAGTCACGCAATGGGTGGAGGCAGGAGCAACGGCTTGTGCCTTTGGACCACGCATTCTCCGCTCGGAAACGGCTCCATTATATGCACTGTCTGCCATCTCGTACGCGCTCGAATTGGCGAAAGAATAGAAAAACGGCTGTCCCTCGGGGGCAGCCGTTTTTTCATGAAATCCATTATTTTTTATTGATTGTGATTACTTTTTGCGTCACGTTCCCACCAAGGTCAGTTACTTCAAATGTAAAGGTGTTCTGTCCTTTCGTCACAGGGAGTGAGATAGTTTCGGTACGCGAGAATGCTCGCATCGCGTATGGCTCCTTCAACGTGTGGCTCCATTTTAAATCTCCGTTGACACGAAGTTTGATATCGTCAAAGTTGTCCGACACCCGTACTTTCACATTCACGGTGTTTTGCTTCGCCGAAACGTTTTTCGGCACATTGCTGATCGATAGCGTCGCTTCCGTTGAGTCGACAAAGATTGGACGGACGAAGTTCGTCACGTTACCAGACGTGTCTTCAGCGATGAAGCGAATTTTGTGGAATCCATCTTCATACGCACGTGTCGTATTGAACGTGTATTGTTTTAAAGTTGCGTCATATGTGAGTGGTACGTCCACATCATCGACAGTGAACGATACAACGTCAGAGGCGTCTTTAATTTGACCGATGATTGGTACAATCGATGAACCGTATGGAGATAGGGCGAGTGGTGCATCGACGAAGACACCTGGTTTATCCGCATCATTTTCTGTAGATACGTCCCGTGTGATCACGTTACCCGCATTGTCAGAGACACGTACGGAGAGCTGATCTGTTGATTCAAGTGGCGCATCGAGAGTGAAGTTAGCTGTATCTTTTGCTTCTTTCGCTACGACCTTACCGTTGAGAAGGAACTCGATTCCATTAATGCCGGCGAAATCATCTGATGCTTTGACGCTTGCGACGCCATCATTCCATCGAATCGTGAAACGGGGGTCTGTGTAATCCACTTTGACTGGGATACGTAGCGTCTGGGCTTGTTTTTTCATATAGTCGATGCTTGCTTCAATCTCGTAGTAGTACGTTCCTTTTGGCGCCATCTCTCCATTTAGCTTTCCATCCCAAGCGTTATCAGACGTGTAGTAATAAGGGTCGCCACTTCCACCATCGAAATAGTTCTTTCTCAATTCGTCATCCATCTTGAGGGTACGAAGGACGTTTCCTTGCTCATCGACAATCCGGTACTTCATGTCTTTCGCATTACGTAAAAGTGAGAAGACAGGAGTTGCTGTGTCTTTTGAACCGTCTCCGTCTGGCGAAATCGCTACCGCCTCTTCAGCCACGGACTCATCAAGTTTCTCTCCTAAATAGTTCCCAGCCGCATCAACCAATCCAGAGATTCCATAGAATGAGCCTTCTTCATAAATAGTCTCATCAAAGATTGGTGCTTTACCCCAATCTCCTTCGAATCCAACGAACGGTACGACGAGTGACGGGTGACCGTCAGTACCACGTGGATCTGTCAAACGGAGGAATCCATCGACGAAATACCCGTTTTCAAAGACTGATTTTGCGTCTACCGTTCCTTCTAGCGTCTCGGGATTTAAAACTTTTGCCTTTGAGACGTCAATCGAGACCGTGATTTCTTTCTTTTGGTTTGCTTTCAACGTGACTTTACTCGTGTTTTTGCCGTTGATTTTAATGATGGCCTGTTGAAGTGCCTGAGCTTCCATTGCGTTTTGAATGACCCCGTCCTTGTTCGTGACGGCGAGATCTGTCTGTAGGGAAGCCGCTACATCATATGTGAGAGATTCGTCAGACATATTTTCGACGACAATGGTGAATTTCGCCTTACTTTTCGATAATTCTTTTAATGCGACTTTTGCTTCTTTCGTTTTCTTCTCATATGCGACCGCCGGAGAAGTGACAGCAGCATGGAGTTGCATGAGACCCGCTCCCGCACGACGTGGTGAATATGGAAGAGACTGTTTTAGTTCCTGGTTATACGGTCCGATGTCTGTGACAGGTTTCGATGTATTGAGTAGTAAATTCTTGGCCATCGTGACGCGTGACTTTCCACTCAAGTCGAAATCACGATCGACTCGTTCAAGGACAAGTGCTGCTCCGCCTGCCACGTGTGGTGCAGCCATCGATGTTCCGCTCATCAAACCGTATTGGTTGTCGTTAAACGTTGAGAAGATTTGACCGCCTGGAGCTGAAAGCTCTGGCTTGAAGTCAAGGTTCGGTGTGACGCCCCAAGAAGTGAAATCAGACATCGCACCTGCTGCTCGGTTGTTTACGCTAATGCGGTCACCTGCAAACGTGAGTTGGAGTGGTCCATACTCTAATTTCTCTTTTAACTCGTTCCCGTCTTGGATGCTAAGTGATGCCATCGGGATAAGTGGTTGGTCAAGAGCCATCGATACGTAGTCTCCGTGAGAAACGGCACCTCTCACGATGACACCAGCTGCGCCTTGTGCTTCAGCCGTTTTTTGAATCTTCGAATAGAAATATCCACCGTCGCGAACGGCGAGGACGAGTTTTCCTTTTACATCTTTACCAGCATAATTTTCTGGTTGTCCGTCCCCGACATAGACAATGTCGTATGTGCCTTCTGAGAATGCTGGCCCATCTTGCTTTTTCCATCCAATCTTCTCTTCACCAACGCGGAAAGCATCCAATTGGATTTGATCGTTTTCAAGTGAGGCGACCGATGTAGAGGCTTGGCTGACGCTTGGTGCCCCGACGACACCTGTATCAGGATTTGAAGCTGTCGGTAAGTCGAAACCATGGCCGAAGTATGCCGAGTTTCCGGCAGAGATCGACATAAAGACGCCGTTATCAACAGCACGTTGAACGGCTTGCTGTTCAGGTGAGTCAGCATCGACAAAACCTGCTGTAGATCCAAGGCTCATATTGATGACGTCTGCTCCAAGTTTGATCGCATCGTCAATCGCTTTAATATAGATATCTCCGTATGTAGACGCATAGTTCGGATCGTTACTAAATACTTTAAGACCTAGGATTTGAGCTTCAGGTGCGACACCTTTAATCCCGCCGTTTTCTAAATCACCGTTTGCGGCAACCGTTCCTGAAACGTGCTGACCGTGCATGGAAGCACCCGGAGAATCATCTTTAATATCATCGTTCTCGTCGTAGTAGTTATACGCGTATGGAACTTTTTCATTCACATATTCACCAGGAAGACCAAAAGAAGTGATGGCCTGATCGACTTCTGATTTCGTCAATTCTGCTGTTTTCGCATCCGTGATTCGGTAATCTCGGTGGTCGGCATCAATTCCTGAGTCGATGACAGCGACGACGGTGCCTTCCCCAGCGAATCCATAATCGCCCCACGTTTGTTCGGCTTGTACCATTCCGTTACTTGTGACCATATCTGGTTTCACTTCAGGACGTTCATATTCATTGACGACGTAGACAGTCGCCACTTCTGGAAGGGCTTCGACTTTCGCGATTTCACTTGTAGTGAGGAAAGTAGAGAAGCCGTTAAAGACGGTCGTGAACTCTTCAATCGGCGTAGCGGTCACTCCTTGTTTCTTCAAAGCGGATTTTGCACGTTTTTGTTCAGACTGAACAGATTGTTGCGCTTTGTTTTGTTCTGATTTTGTCAACTCGTTAAACTTTTTCCCCTTTTGTGCTGCTTCTGCAATCGCAGGTGCACCGACGAGTTCGACGACGACCCGAACTTTTTTCTGTTTCTTTTCAAGAACGAGTTTTGGTTTGATCGAAGCTTCTGCCGAAACGGATGTTGTACCTGCTTGAATGAAGGCAGGTGTTAAAGCGATACACGTAGCAAGTGATGCATTTAAATAAATGTTTCTTCGTGACAATATAGATACCCCCTAATATTTGTTATTACCTGTAAAAAAATAAAGATTTTACTTACATTGTGAATTATCATATCGTTGTTCAAACGAAAAAGAGTGGATTTTTTTGTAAAATAGGGGAGTGTTTTTGCACAAATTTTAATGTTCAGACAATTACTATAGACCTAAAACATAAGACCTATATCCGATTTTTTTGGATCAGATGATTTGCGCGAATGACTTGAAAAGTGCAAAAAAACCTGTTAATGTAACGTTAATGTTAAATACCAATAAAACATATCAATTTAGTCAGAATTAAGAATGAGGTGGCGCTATGAATTTACCATTCATGGATATCTTTAAAGATTGGGCGAAAGATTACGATACGGCAGTCGGGGGGCATGACGAGCAATATCATGAAGTATTTATCGGATATGATCAAATGCTTGATGATGTTGCGTTATACGTTGAAGGAACAGTCTTGGAATTTGGCGTCGGCACAGGTAACTTGAGTGCCCGTATTTTAAAAGGACATCCTTTAATTGCAATCGAACCTTCTCCGGAGATGAGGCAGATTGCGATTGATAAATTAGGTATTTCGGTAGAAAACGGTGATTTTCTTCGTTATCCATCTTTCTCACAAGTCGATACCGTCGTATCTTCGTACGCTTTCCATCACTTGACGGATTCTGAAAAAGAATCAGCAATTGATCAATACGTTCGGGAATGGGGACATCCGAAATTTGTATTGCTCGATACGATGTTCGAATCTCCAGAAGCTCGACAGGACATCATTGACTGGGCAACGGCACAAGGGTATTCAGACTTGGTCGAAGACCTAAACCGTGAATATTATCCATACACAACAACCATTCGTACAATGTTAGAGGCGAACGGATACAACGTCACGATGACGCAGAAAAATAAATTCGTTTGGCTTGTCGTCGCTACAAAATAATTAGGAGGAATCACTCATGAAAACATATAACGTCGAAAGTTTTAACCTGGATCATACGAAAGTACAGGCTCCATTTGTTCGTTTAGCTGGTGTGAAAGAAGGAACGGCGGATACCATTTACAAGTATGACATTCGCTTCATTCAACCGAACGAAGGACTCATGCCGATGCGTGCAGTTCACTCTCTCGAACATTTGATCGCTGAAAACAGCCGCAACCATTCAGAAGACATCGTTGATATTTCTCCGATGGGATGCCAAACAGGTTTCTATTGGACGATGCTAAATGATGGGAATTATGAACGAATGCTCGACCTCGTCGAAGCAACGTTACGCGATGCGATGAACGCGGAAGAATTACCAGCGCAAAATCCGGTTCAATGTGGGAATGCGAACCATCATGATTTTGAGGGAGCTAAAAAATTAGCGGCTGACATGCTTGCGAAACGTGACGAGTGGCATATCATCTTCAAGGACGAAGCATAAGATGATTGTCCGTGACGTCTATGAACTCATCGGGGACACGCCGCTCATCGAGCTCCGTTCATTACCTGTACCATCTACGGTAAAAGTATATGGGAAGATGGAGATGATGAATCCGGGAGGGAGTGTCAAAGACCGACTCGGCATGAATTTGATTGAGCGGGCGATGAAGCGTGGAGACGTAGCACCAGGTGGTACGGTCATTGAGCCGACAGCTGGGAATACAGGAATTGGCCTCGCACTCGCTTGTCAGCGGTACGACATTCGCCTCATTACCGTGACCCCTGAAAAGTTTAGTCAAGAGAAACAAGCATTGATGCGTCTCCTTGGGGCGACCGTCGTCAATACACCGACCGAGCTAGGGATGAAAGGCGCAATCAGTCACGCGCTCGAGTTGGCGGAAGAATATGATGCGTACGTGCCGGAACAGTTTTCAAACCCGGATAACCCTGAAGCCTATGTGGACATTCTTTCACAAGAACTATTGAAAGACGTGCCGCAGATTGATGTGTTTGTAGCGGGAGCGGGATCGGGTGGTACATTCACCGGTGTCGCTAAATCATTAAAGCCGCAAGGGACGAAAACCGTCGTCGTCGAGCCGGTCGGTTCGATTTTGAACGGCGGTGAGCCGGGGCCACATAAAACTGAAGGAATCGGCGTCGAAAAATGGCCTCCCTTCTTGGAGCGGTCTTATGTCGATGCGATTCATACGATCACAGACGAGGAAGCGTTTTACTATGTGGCGCATCTCGCGAAACAAGAAGGATTGCTTATCGGGAGTTCTTCTGGGGCTGCCATTGCAGCATGTGTAAAGGAAGCAAATCAAATGTCGGAAGGCACGATTGTGACAATCTTGCCAGACAGTGCAGAGCGATATTTAAGTCAAGGAATTGTCAAGGAGGCAGAATATGCGTACAAAGACAGCACTCATTCACGGCGGTAAGACGACGGACCCATTAACAGGGGCAGTCACACCGCCGATTTATCAAACGAGCACATACAAGCAAGACGGGATCGGAAACTTGCGGGAAGGTTACGAGTATTCTCGGTCTGCCAACCCGACACGAACTGCGCTTGAGACGCTGATTGCGGATATCGAGGGCGGCGTGCAAGGTTTCGCATTCGGTTCTGGGATGGCGGCCATCTCGACCGTACTCATGTTGTTGAAATCTGGAGACCACGTCATCGTCGGGTCTGATGTATATGGAGGAACGTACCGTGTATTCAATCGAGTATTTCAGTCACGAGGCTTGGAGGCAACTTTTGTCGACACATCCGATGAAGCGGCGGTTCGTGATGCGCTACAAGCGAACACGAAAATGATCTATGTGGAGACGCCGACGAACCCACTTTTGAATGTGACAGATATCCGTGCAATGCGCACGATTGCGGATGAGGCAGACGTCTTACTCGTAGTGGACAACACGTTCATGACCCCTTACTTCCAAAATCCAATCGACCTTGGTGCCGACTATGTCTTACACAGTGCCACAAAATACTTAGGTGGTCATAGTGACGTCGTGGCGGGACTCGTCGTCGCTCGAACGGAAGAACAAGGAGAAGCGTTGGCGTTCCTACAAAATTCGATCGGGGCAGTACTCGGACCTCAAGACAGCTTCCTCGTCGTTCGTGGGATTAAGACGCTTGCCGTTCGGATGGAAGAAATCGAATCGAACGCACGAGCGTTGGTCGACTTCCTACAATCGAATGAGAACGTGTCACGCGTCCTACACCCGAGTGTCTCAAGTGAAGAGGCAAAACGAGTCCACTTGTCTCAAGCGCGTGGATTCGGTGGGATGATTGCGTTCGATGTCGGTTCGGCCGAGGCGGCGGAAATGATGGTCGCGAAGACGAAGTACTTCACACTCGCAGAAAGCTTAGGTGCAGTAGAAAGCCTAATCAGTGTTCCGGCTCGTATGACACATGCGTCGATTCCAGCCGAACGCCGTGCAGAACTTGGGATCACGGACGGGCTCGTTCGAATCTCAGTCGGATTAGAGGATATCGATGATTTAATCGAGGATTTGGCACAAGCTTTATCCGCCATTGAACAAGTCAAACAATAATGAGTAAGGACGCGATTTTCGCGTCCTTTTTTCATGAGACAAAAGCCTTGTATCGGAAGTCGTTCATCGACTAAACTGTTTTTAACTTGAAAGAGAGCGGGTGAACGTGTGAATAAGGGAGTTTGGACGACAATCGGGGCCTACGTCATGTGGGGCGTCCTCCCAATCTATTGGAAGTTTTTGCAGGAAGTGCCGAGTGGACAAATTTTGGCACATCGTATCGTTTGGTCCTTTTTATTTATTTTACTCGTCTTAAGATGGACGAATCAGTGGAAAGAGTTCGGTTACGCTCTTCGCCACCCTGCCACACGAAACGCATTCATGTTGAACGGATTCATCGTCAGTGCAAACTGGTTTGTGTACATATGGGCTGTCAATCACGGTTATATTATCGAGGCATCCCTCGGATATTACATTAACCCGCTTGTCAGTATGGTGTTAGGGGTGCTCGTCTTTCGGGAATCATTAAATCGAGTCCAATGGATGGCGGTTGGGATCGCGTCGATCGGCGTCCTCGTCTTGACGCTTGGGTATGGTTCATTTCCGTGGATCTCGTTCGTATTAGCGAGTACGTTCGGTTTTTATGGGATGGTGAAGAAACGTCGACCTCTCGCTTCAACCGTGAGTCTCGGGATTGAGACGTTAGCTGTCGTTCCTGTCGCGCTCATCTTTCTCAGCAATCAGGTCGTCACAGACCAAATTGCCTTTGACATGTCACCGATGATTTGGGTCGCATTGCTAGGAACGGGTGTTGTGACGGCGCTCCCGCTTCTTTTGTTTGGATACGGGGCACAACATATCCCGTTTACGCTCGTCGGTTTTCTTCAATTTATCGCACCGACCATCAGTCTGATAATCGGGGTCGTCATGTATCATGAACCGTTCACGGCATATCACGTCTTCGCATTCACTTGTATTTGGCTAGCCATCTTCTTCTTCAGTTGGAATAGCTGGGTCGTCGCTCGCAAACGTCGTCAACTCATTTGAGTTTGAAAGCTGTTACATCTCGAAAAAACGTGGTAATATGTTAGATGTCAGACTTATTTGTCAGAGGAGGAAATGAATAATGGAATTAGCCCGTTATATCGACCACACAGCTTTAAAAGCTGAAACTACAAAAGATCAAGTTACAAAACTTTGTGCAGAGGCACTCGAATATAAGTTCGCAAGTGTCTGTGTCAACCCGACATGGGTCAAATATGCAGCAGAGCAACTTCAATCAGATGACGACGTCAAAGTATGTACAGTCATCGGGTTCCCACTCGGAGCGAACACTCCTGAAGTGAAGGCATTCGAAACAAAAGACGCGATTGCAAACGGTGCGGATGAAGTAGATATGGTCATCAACATCGCAGCGCTCAAAGACGGCGACTACGATCTCGTAGAGCGTGACATTCGTGCGGTTGTCGAAGCGGCAAACGGTACACTCGTCAAAGTCATCTTTGAGACGTGCATGCTTACAAAAGAAGAAATCAAGAAAGCTGCTGAACTTTCAGTAAAAGCTGGAGCAGATTTCGTCAAAACATCAACTGGTTTCTCAACTGGTGGCGCAACGGTCGAAGACATTCGTCTCATGCGTGAAACAGTCGGACCAGACCTCGGCGTAAAAGCCTCAGGTGGTGTTCGTGACTTCGAAGGCGCGAAAGCGATGATTGATGCTGGTGCGACACGTATCGGTGCTTCAGCTGGTATCGCAATCGTCACTGGTGGACGTTCAGACAGCGACTATTAATAAGTGGTTGACCACACGACTTAATTTCACTATAATATGATATGACGTGTGAAACACGTTTCCTTAGTCGTGTAATTCGGAGGGAGGGAAAACTAGTGGAAACTCGTGTCCGTAAAAACGAATCGCTTGAAGACGCTCTTCGTCGTTTCAAACGCGGTGTTTCGAAAGATGGCACACTTGCCGAAGTTCGTAAACGTCGTCACTACGAAAAGCCAAGCGTAAAACGTAAATTGAAATCAGAAGCTGCGCGTAAGCGTAAGAAATTCTGATTCCAGTTTCATTGTGTAGAGAGGGTGTTGGCTCATGAGTCTTCAAGAACGCTTGACGGACGACATGAAGCAAGCCATGCGCGCTAAACAGAAAGATCGTCTCACGACGATCCGGATGGTAAAAGCGTCGCTCCAAAATGAGGCTATCAAACTAGGTCGTCAAGATCTTACCGAGGAAGAGGAACTCACGGTGCTCAACCGAGAGATGAAACAGCGCAGAGACTCCCTCCGAGAATTCGAAAGCGCTGGTCGTGAAGACCTTGCTTCCAAAGTAGCAGAAGAGATTGTCGTCCTAGAAGCCTATATGCCTGAACAACTTTCAGAAGATGAAGTGACTGCGATCGTTCAAGCAGCAATTGCTCAAACGAACGCATCCGCTCCATCTGATATGGGTAAGGTGATGGGCGTCGTCATGCCGCAAGTCAAAGGCAAGGCAGACGGTGGTCTTGTGAACCGAATCGTCAAACAACAATTGACGAATTGATGAAAAAGCAGAACTTTTCGGGAAACCGAAAGTTTCTGCTTTTTTTTGCGTATTCTGAAACCACATTCAATCTTGTTTCGTATACACTAGAGATAGGAGATAGCTTTGAATTTGGAAGGGGGTAGCAAGACGATGACATTTGGTCTCGGAGTGATTCTGACAGTCTTTTTTGTCGGAGTCGTCCTTCTTGGAATTGAAGTGTTCGTTGCAGGGTTTGGATTGTTCGGTTTGCTTGGGATCGGAGCGGTCGTTGCCAGCTTGATTATGGCGGGTGCGACGATCGGTCAGCTATGGCTCTCAATCGGTTTGGCGGCAGCGGTGCTCACTGGACTCGGTTTCTGGGCATATCGCCGATTAAGTACGAATCGACCGCTCATTTATAAAGGGTTGATTTTGACAGATTCGACATCGACCGAAAAAGGTTACTTGTCCCATGATGACCGTAAACAACTTCTTGGGAAAGTAGGTGTGACGTTAACACCACTTCGCCCGGCCGGTACTGCCGAAATCGACGGAGAGCGTATCGACGTCGTGACAGAGGGTGGCTATCTCGATCAGCAGACAAAAATTCAGGTATATAAAGTGGATTCAGGGCGGATTGTCGTTCGGACCTTTATAGAACCGAAGGAGGATGTAACAGAATGACACCAGAACTATTGACGACGTTACTCATCACAGGTGGAGGATTGATTGCGCTTGCCGTGTTCTTCACGTTCGTACCGGTCGGACTATGGATCAGTTCGTTTGCAGCAGGGGTCCATGTCTCCATCTTCACATTAATTGGAATGCGTCTTCGCCGCGTAATTCCATCAAAAATTGTGAACCCGTTGATTAAAGCGGTCAAAGCAGGCATCGAATTAAATACGAACCAGCTAGAGAGTCATTTCTTAGCGGGTGGTAACGTAGACCGTGTCGTGAACGCATTGATTGCGGCACATCGAGCAAATATCGAATTATCATTTGAGCGTGCTGCTGCCATTGACTTGGCAGGTCGTAACGTGCTCGAGGCTGTACAAATGTCCGTTAACCCGAAAGTCATTGAAACACCTTTCATCGCCGGTGTGGCAATGGATGGGATTGAAGTAAAAGCGAAAGCGCGTATTACGGTACGTGCCAATATCGACCGTCTCGTTGGTGGTGCGGGGGAAGAAACGATTATCGCACGTGTCGGCGAAGGGGTCGTATCAACGATCGGTTCGCAAAACAACCATAAACATGTATTAGAAAATCCGGATATGATTTCACGTACCGTACTCACGAAAGGGTTAGATTCGGGAACGGCGTTTGAAATTCTATCGATTGATATTGCAGACATCGATATCGGTAAAAACATCGGTGCGGTCTTGCAGACTGACCAAGCCGAAGCAGACAAAAAGATTGCGCAAGCGAAGGCGGAAGAACGCCGTGCGATGGCGATTGCCCGCGAACAGGAAATGAAGTCTTCTGTTGAAGAAATGCGTGCGAAAGTCGTCGGGGCCGAAGCGGAAGTTCCACTCGCGATGGCAGAAGCGTTGCGTAATGGTAAACTTGGCGTGATGGATTATGTGAATTACCTGAACGTACAAGCAGATACGGAAATGCGAAAAGCGATTGGGGCACCTGTCGATTCTGAATCAGATAGTGAGTGATTGATATGGAAGGACTTTGGGTACTCTTGTTAGCCGCTTTCGGGATCGCCTCGGCTGTGATGAAGCGTCTTGAAAAGTCATCGTCCTCTGGCGATCGTCCTCAAAGCAGTGAGCTTAAGCGTTATTTGGATTCGGTTGGAGACGTGATGAAAGAGATTGAAACGGCGTTTGATGATTCGGAGCAAAAGCCCACGCCGCAAAAGGTGAGACGGCGAGTCGCTCGAGCTGAAGAGCGACCGGTTCCTCAAGAACGTCAAGTCGAGAGACCGAAAGTGAGTGCGCAGTTCGAGCAAGCAGTAAAAATCCCTCCGATTCAGGAGAAGACCAAACCGAAACAACTGAAAGTTTCGAAAAAGCGAATGCAGGAAGCGGTCATTTGGAGTGAGGTGTTACAACCTCCGGTCTCGAAACGAAAGAAGTAAGGCAAAGGCAGTAACCTCGTGTTACTGCCTTTTGCATGGGGAAATTACGCGGTCTTTCTTTCACGATAGGCGTGTTAGTGCTAAAGTAAAAGAGGAATAACCGATATTTAGAGGGGGCAACGTATCCATTGATTATGACTGATAAAATACCATTCGTCATGGAACATGCGAATGAAGCACAAGCTTTACTCGGACCGAAAGATGAAGTGTTCCAAGCGATTGAGACAGAATTGAAAGTGGCGCTTATCCCGAGAGGCGAGGAATTGATTATCCAAGCTGACACAGGAGAGGCATTAGAATTGACGAAGCAAGTCATCATCACGTTACAGACATTGGTGAAAAAAGGTGCGCGTCTCAATGAAAGTGACGCAATCAGTGTCATCCAACATATTCAAGTCGGAAAGGGAGACGAATTGCTCGAGCATTACGAGCGTGTCGTCTTTACGACGAACAAGGGGAAACCGATTCGCGCCAAAACGGTTGGCCAGAGTCGTTATGTTCGCGCGATTGAACGACGAGATCTTGTCTTCGGAATTGGACCGGCCGGAACGGGTAAAACGTATTTGGCAGTCGTTCTAGCAGCACGTGCGCTAAAAGAAGGTCAAGTGAAACGAATTATCTTGACGCGACCTGCCGTTGAAGCCGGCGAGAACCTCGGATTTTTACCAGGTGACTTAAAAGAGAAGGTAGATCCATATCTTCGACCGTTATATGATGCCTTATTCGACGTTTATGGTGTGGAGCAGACGAATCGATTGTTAGAACGAGGGACAATCGAAGTGGCGCCTCTCGCCTATATGCGTGGACGTACGCTAGAAGATGCATTTGTCATTTTAGACGAGGCACAGAATACGACGAAAGAACAAATGAAGATGTTTTTGACGCGACTCGGATTCGGATCGAAGATGGTGGTCACAGGGGATTTGACACAGGTCGATTTACCGAAAGGGAAGGCGTCAGGTTTACAAGAGGCGTTGCACTTATTAGAGGGCGTGGACGGGATTCATTTTGAACACTTTAGCGCATCTGATGTCGTCCGCCATCCACTCGTCAAGAAAATCATTAACGCCTATAGTACAGACCTCAAGTAAGGAAGTGAAAGAGGTCATTGATCGTGAAAGGGGGGGCACGAATGCAGCAAGCTAAACATTGGACAGTCGCGACGATTTCGCTGATTTTCTTTCTCTTATTAGGTGCAATTCTTTACTTCACCGTGCGCCCGTCCATCATCAGTGTGGAACCACTAGGGATTGCTGAACAAGACATCCGGTCTCCGATCACAGTCGAGGACCGAGTGGCGACTGAACGGTTGAAACAAGAAGTGACGAACGGCGTCGGTAGTCAGTTCTCGCTCCGAAGAGAATTTGCTGACCAACAGATTGCGAAAGTCGAGCAATTGTTTGCAGCGTTCGATCAGACGGACGACGAGACGGAACTTGCGGATATTAAGAGCCGTTTGAATTCGACGGAGGCGAACGGGATTCTCGCAGACGAAGAACTAAACTCACTTCTTGAGGCGACGGAAGACACTCGGCAAACCGTCGAAGACGTGACGGTGACGGCGTTGCAACAAGTGATGGACGACCGGATCGAGACGAGTAATGAAGCAGTCGCAGCTGCTCGAGATCGTGCGGCTGCAATCGTCGATCAATCACCGCTCTCGTTCGAATTCCGTGCAATCGCGAAGACGCTCAGTGATGAACTCATCGTTCCGAACTATGTGTTCGATTCTGAGGCGACGCGTCAAAAAGAGCAGGAGGCTGTTGATGCGGTCGACCCTGTCATCATTCAAGAGGGACAACTCCTTGTTAGTCAAGGAGAAGTCGTCACACGTGAGATTTATCGGAAGCTAGAATTAACTGGAGCAATCGATCCGAACCGTTCACTCGCGCCACTGTTTGGCTCGTTCTTGTTGAGCGGATTGTTGACGGGTGGTTTCTTATTCATGCTCATCCGTTCAAAGATTAAAGATTTATTATTGAGCCCAAAAATATTGGTGACTGTCTATGGGTTGCTTCTTTTACAACTTGGTATCTTCTTCGGCGTCGGATATATCGGTGTCGACTATACGACGTATGCTTATCTCTTGGCGCCGACCGCTTTCGTCGTTTTGTTACTCCGAATCTTGATTGACGAACGGGTCGCGCTCGCATCTGCCTTCATTACGATGATTGCGGGTAGTATCGTCGTCACGTTCGGACAAAGTACGAATTTCATGACGTTAGTGTACGTCGCAACCGGGAGTTTTTTAGCTGTCTTTTTAGTCGAGCCGAAAATTCAGCGGAAGCGCTTGTTCTTGTCGGGGATCTTGCTCGGTGTCGTGAACATTATTATGGTCATCGCGTTACTTCTATTACGAAACGTTCAGATCACTTGGGAAATGGCGATGTATCTTTCTGGATTCGCCGTCATTAGCGCCTTGTTGTCCATCGTGTTGACGTTTGGATTCTTACCTTTCCTAGAACCGTGGTTTGGCGTCTTATCGTCTGGTCGACTTGTCGAGTTGATGAGTCCGACACATCCGTTGTTACGCAAACTTTTGATGGAAGCACCGGGCACATATCATCATAGTATGATGGTAGCAAACTTGGCGGAATCGGCATGTGAAGCGATTGGTGCAGACGGCTTGCTCGCAAGGGTAGCGAGTTATTACCATGACCTCGGAAAGACGGAACGTCCTCTTCACTTTATTGAAAACCAACAAGGTGGAGGGAATCCGCACGATCGACTGACGCCAGAAGAGTCCGCGGATATCATCATGGCTCATCCTTATGACGGGGCCGATCTGTTACGACGCTATAAATTACCAAAGGAAATCATTGATATTGCTGAACAGCATCATGGGACTTCCTTATTGAAATATTTTTATGTCAAAGCGAAAGAAGATCATGAGAAAGACGTTGTGGAATCTCGATTCCGTTACCCTGGTCCGAAACCTCAAACGCGAGAAGCGGCGGTCGTCATGATTGTCGATTCGATCGAGGCAGCCGTTCGTTCGCAAAAACAGCCGACGCCTGAGAAAATTCGGATGCTCGTTCGTGCCATTATCCGAGACAAGCTGGCAGATGGGCAGTTTGAGGACTGTGAATTGACGACAAAAGAAATTTGGCGCGTTGGTGAGAGTGCGTGCGAGACGTTAACGGGCTTGTTCCATGAACGAATTGAATATCCAGAGCTAAAGAAAGAGGGAGAATTGCATGCAAATCATCTCGAACGATGAACATGAATTGTTAACGGTGTCTCAAATCGAACTTGTCGAGTCGATTTTACAACATGCCGCACAATTAGAAGACGTGGAAGAACCGAGTGAATTATCCGTCACGTATTTAACGAATGAAGAGATCCATGAAGTGAATCGGGAATGGAGGGGCAAAGATGCCCCGACCGATGTAATTAGTTTTGCCTTTGATGAAATGGGTGAAGACGAGATGGATTTCACGCTTGATGAGGATGAACCACATCTCCTCGGAGACTTGGTCATTTCAGTGGAACGTTGCCGAGAACAAGCGGCGGACTACGGTCATTCGTTCGAGCGGGAGCTCGGTTTCTTGGCCATCCACGGATTCCTTCATCTGTTAGGATACGATCATATGACGCCAGAGGAAGAAGCGGAAATGACCGCAAGACAAGAAGAAGTCCTTACTCACTTCGAGTTGAAGCGAGGCAACGTGTGAGACCGTTCCGTGTGGCATGCGAGGGAATCCTCCATGCCATTCGTACAGAGCGGAATATGCGTATCCACCTCATCGCGGCCTTACTCGTCTTCGCTGTGGCGATATGGTTACAAACGACGAAACTAGAAAATCTAGTTCTTCTCGCCTGGGTGACGTTGGTCATCAGCCTAGAATTGATGAATACTGCCATCGAGCGGGCGGTCAATTTAGTCACACAAGAGGTCCATCCGCTCGCGAAACAGGCAAAAGATGTGGCTGCAGGTGCCGTACTCGTCGCTTCTATAGGAGCCGCTGTAACAGCACTCATTATATTCGGTCCAAGACTATGGAACGTGCTATACTAAGAGTTCTGAAATTGAGAAAGCAGGTGCATTATGTATCAAGAAGATTTTAAATCTGGTTTCGTGTCGATCATCGGTCGACCAAATGTCGGTAAATCGACATTCCTTAACCGCGTGATCGGACAAAAGATTGCCATCATGTCGGATAAACCACAAACGACACGAAACAAAGTACAAGGTGTGTATACGACGGATGATTCCCAAATCATTTTCATCGACACACCGGGAATCCATAAACCGAAACATCGCCTCGGAGACTTCATGATGAAAGTGGCGACAAACGCCCTTCGCGAAGTCGATGCGATTCTTTTTATGGTGAATGTGACGGAACCTCGCGGTGCAGGTGATGACTTCATCATCGAAAAACTGAAAGGACTCGACACACCAATCATTTTGGTGATGAACAAAATCGATTTGATTCATCCGGATGAACTTCCAAAAGTGATTGAGCAATACACGAATGAGTTGGACTTTGCAGCGTATGTACCGATTTCAGCACTGCAAGGCAATAACGTCGAACCGCTCCTAGGAGAAATCAAGAAACTGTTACCTGAAGGACCGATGTATTATCCGGCCGATCAAGTGACAGACCACCCGGAGCGTTTTATCATCTCTGAGATGATTCGCGAAAAAGTGTTGCATAAGACACGTGACGAAGTCCCGCACTCAATTGCTGTTGCAATCGAATCAATCAAGAAACGTGAAAACTCCGAGATGATTGATGTCGAAGCGGTAATCATGGTAGAGCGTGATTCGCAAAAAGGGATCATCATCGGCAAAAAAGGGACGATGCTTCGTGAAATCGGAACAGATGCCCGACAAGATATCGAGGCGCTTCTCGGTACGAAAGTGTATTTGAACCTTTGGGTCAAAGTTCAAAAAGACTGGCGTAACAAGATGGGTCAGCTTCGTGACCTCGGTTTCCGCGACGACGAGTACTAAGCCATGTTACAAAAAGTCACGGGAATCGTCATTCGTACCGTCAATTATGGTGAATCGAATAAAGTCGTGACATTGTTTACGGAAGAGCTTGGCAAAGTTGCGATTATGGCAAGAGGTGCGAAGAAACCGGGAAGTCGGTTCCATGCCTCGAGTCAACCGTTTGTAGAAGGTGTTTATATTTTCCCGTCTAGCCGAGGACTCGCTCAGTTAAAATCATCTGATGTCATGACGTCCTATCCAGAGGTTCGCAAAGATGTCGATCGGATGGCGTACGCGATGTATTGGTTAGAGCTCGTCGACCGATCTGTCGAGGATCGCGTACAAAATCGTCCGTTATTCCGGATTTTACAGGACGCGCTTCAAGCATTGAATGCAGGAATGGACCCAGATGTGATCACGCATCACATGGAACTGCGCATGCTACATCTTCTGGGTGTTTCTCCTGTGCTGACCGGATGTGTCCGCTGCGGGGACGTGACGGACCCGATGTATTTCTCGGTCGCATCCGGAGGATTTTTATGTGGTCGCCATCGAGAAGAAGGATCGATTCAATTGTCAGAGCGCCTAGCCAAACTACTCTATTTGATGAGCAAGCACGAACTGTCGGAATTTCGGAACGTGCCGTTGTCAAACGAGTCGAGACTCCTATTGCGTCAACTGTTCGATGCGTACATGGAATCGTATAGCGGATTGCGACTGAAGACGAAGCGAGTGCTCGATCAAATGATTCGACTTCATCTGAATGAGGATTGACTTTTTAAAGTGAATTCGATACGATGAGTTACGATTAGACAATGAAATAGCGTGCGCGATGAAGGAAATAAGTAACTCTTCATGTCATGAATGAAGCGAGTTCGGGGTGGTGTGAGCCGAGCGTCATGAGAAGAGTGAATGGCGATTCCAGAGCGCCCACATCTTGTTAAGAGTGGTCCCAATGATTGGGGCAAGTAGGGTGGAACCGCGGGAATCAATCCCGTCCCTATGTGCTAGGCACATAGGGGCGTTTTTTGTCGTTTCAATACTATTGGAGGTGTCATCTATGAAGCATATGACTATGCAAGAAATCATTCTCACGCTACAAAACTTTTGGGCATCGAAAGGTTGTTTGACGATGCAAGCGTATGATGTGGAAAAAGGGGCAGGTACGTTAAACCCAATGACTACATTAAGAACGCTAGGACCAGAACCTTGGAATGTCTGTTACACAGAACCGTCGCGCCGCCCGGCTGACGGACGTTACGGGGAGAACCCGAACCGCCTGTATCAACATCATCAGTTCCAAGTCATCATGAAGCCTTCTCCGAGCAACATCCAAGAGTTGTACTTAGAAAGTCTCGAGTTGATCGGAATTAACCCGCTCGAACATGATATCCGCTTCGTTGAGGATAACTGGGAGAACCCGACATTCGGAGCAGCCGGTCTCGGTTGGGAAGTATGGTTAAACGGGATGGAAATCACGCAATTCACGTATTTCCAACAAGTCGGTGGCATCGAGTGTGATCCGATTGCCGTTGAAATCACATACGGTCTCGAACGTCTCGCTTCGTACATTCAAGAAGTCGAGAGCGTTTTCGACCTCGTTTGGACAGACGGATTCAAGTATGGAGATATCTTCTATCAGCCTGAGTTCGAACACTCAAAATATACGTTCGAGTTATCAGATGTCGATATGCTCTTTACTCTATTTGACACATATGAGAAGGAAGCAAAACGTGCTCTTGAAGAAAATCTTGTCTTCCCTGCGTACGACTACATTTTGAAATGTTCACATACGTTCAACTTGTTAGACGCAAAAGGCGCGATTTCTGTGACAGAGCGGACTGGATTTATTCAACGCGTCCGTAATATGTCACGTGCATGTGCTTCTAAATTTATTGAAGAACGGGAGCGTCTCGGTTTCCCACTTTTGAAACAAGAGAAAGCAGGTGACTTGAATGCGTGACCTTTTACTAGAGATTGGATTGGAAGAGCTTCCGGCTCAATACGTCTTGCGTTCAGAAAAACAGTTAGGAGAACGAATCGACTCGTTCTTGAAAGAAGCGCGAGTTGAGTTTGGATCAATCGAAGTATATTCGACACCTCGTCGTTTAGCTGTAATCGTTCGTGATGTGGCGGAAACACAACAAGATTTGACGGAAACACTTCGCGGACCTGCGAAGAAGATTGCTCAAGACGCAGAAGGGAACTGGTCGAAAGCGGCAGAAGGATTTGCCCGTGGTCGTGGATTGTCAGTGGAAGACCTATACTTTGCGGAAGAAAAGGGAGTCGAGTATGTCTTCGCGGAGCGTCATGAAAAGGGACAAGCAACAGGTTCTTTGTTAAGTGGTCTTGAAGACGTTGTTCGAAGCTTGACGTTCCCGAAAAACATGAAGTGGGGAACGAGCAGTTTACGCTACATGCGTCCGATTCGTTGGTTGATTGCCCTCTTCGGTCAGGATGTCATCGACTTTACGATTGAAGGCGTGAAGACAGGGAACGTGACGAGAGGACATCGCTTCCTCAGTAAAGGAGACGTCGTCGTCCATTCACCAGCTGAATATGTGGAAGCGCTAGATGCTGCCTTTGTCATGGCAAGTTACGAAGCGCGTAAAGCAGAAATTGAACGTCAAATCCAAGCGCTTGCGACAAACCAAGGATGGACGATCCCACTTGATGCTGCCTTATTAGAAGAAGTCACAAACTTAGTCGAATGGCCGACTGCTCTCTTTGGTGAGTTTGATGAGACGTATCTTGACTTACCAGAAGAAGTACTCATCACGACGATGAAAGAGCACCAACGTTATTTCCCGGTATATGTCGATGGAACGTTGAAAAATTATTTCGTCACCGTTCGAAACGGAAATGCCGATCATCTTGAAAACGTCGCACGCGGAAACGAAAAAGTCATTCGTGCGCGTCTTGCGGATGCCGTCTTCTTCTATGAAGAGGATAAGAATACGAAAATCGATGACCAGCTTGCTCGTCTCGACCGAATCGTCTTCCATGAAAAATTGGGAACGACTGGAGCGAAAGCACGTCGCGTGACAGAAATCGCACAAACTCTTGCACCACTCTTTGATGCGGATCTTGAAAAAGTGAATCGTGCTGGTGCAATCCACAAGTTTGACCTCGTCAGCCAGATGGTTTACGAGTTTACTGAACTCCAAGGAATCATGGGAGAGAAGTACGCGCTTCAACAAGGGGAGGACAAAGAAGTGGCTGCTGCGATTCGTGAGCACTATATGCCACGTTTCGCAGGAGATGCATCTCCTGAAACAGCGACAGGTGCGGTGCTTGCTCTCGCAGACAAACTCGATTCGATTGCTGCGTTCTTTGGCATCGGAATGATTCCGAGCGGTTCACAGGACCCGTTCGCACTTCGTCGTCAAGCTCAAGGCGTCGTCCAAATCCTTGGCGATTGGAAGATTGATCTCTCAATCGACAAACTTCTCTCGAAAGTTGTCGAATTACAACTGGAAGCAGGACTCTATGAAGCCGATAAAGAACAAGTCAAGGCACAGCTCGTCGAGTTCTTTAAACTTCGCTTGAAATATCGCCTGCAAGAACAGCAGGTACGTTATGATGTGATCGATGCAGTGTTGACGACAACGCTTACGGTCGACCGTCTCGATGCTCGTGCACAGGCGATTCAACAGTTCGTCTCTACGGACGCTAAATCGTTGATTGAACAACTCTCGCGCGTCGTCAATATCTCGAAAAAAGGTGAGCAGGGAGACGTTGATCCTTCATTGTTTGAAAATGACCAAGAGGTTGCGTTACATGAAGCGATTGAACAGACAGCTCCTGAAGCGACGAAGGCCGTTCAAGCGGGAGACTATAACAAAGCGCTTCAACTTCTTCAAACACTCGAATCACCAATTATGCAGTATTTTGAACATACGATGGTCATGAGTGATGACGAGGCGGTACGCCAAAACCGACTCCACGAAATGAACCGACTTGCTACGACGATTAAGAGTGTCGCAGACTTCAACGCGCTCGTACTCTGAACAAACTAGAGGGGGTTGGCTATGCAACTGAATGAACGCCAACAAAAAATCGTCGAGATTGTAAAAGAGAATGGACCGATTACAGGGGAACAAATCGCCCAGGAATTATCGCTCACCCGTGCGACCTTGCGTCCAGACCTTGCAATTTTGACGATGACAGGAATACTTGAAGCTAGACCTCGCGTCGGCTACACGTTCGTTGGCAAACGGAATTCGTCGATGCTCCGTGAAAAGTTAGACTCGTTGACTGTAGGGGACTTCATGTCCTCTGCAAAAGTCGTACGAGATGAGATGACGGTATATGATGCGATTGTCACGTTATTTTTAGAAGATGTGGGCTCACTGTTCGTTGTCGGACGTGACCGGGAACTAGTGGGAGTATTGTCTCGTAAAGACTTACTCCGTGCTGCAATCGGGAACCAAGACTTGGATCAATTACCTGTCAATGTCATCATGACACGTATGCCGAACATCACAGTATGCGAGAAAACCGAGACATTAATCCGTGCGGGCATGAAATTGATTGAAAAGCAAATCGATGCCATGCCGGTCGTTGAAGAGAAGGACGGGAAACTAATTGTTCTCGGTCGGATGACGAAGACCAACATGACAAAGGTGCTCATTGCGTTAGCGAACGATGAGTCGATTTGAGGAGGAAACCGATTTGACTACGAAACAACTCGTATTTGTTGTAAGTGATTCGGTCGGGGAGACGTGTGAACTTGTCGTCCGTGCAGCGAGTATCCAATTCCATGAGAATGCAATCGAAACGCTCCGCATCCCATTCGTTGAGGATGAGCAGACGATTATCGATGTTGTCACACAAGCGAAAGCGCAACAGGCGCTCATTGCATTCACGCTCGTCAACGAAGAGCATCGGGCTCTTCTCATGAGACTCGGGGAAGAACACCAAGTCAAGACGGTCGACCTGCTCGGTGATTTACTTGATGTGTTATCGGGACAATTGAAAGAGGCCCCGCGTGAAAAACCGGGACTCATCTATCGATTAGATGATGATTACTTCCGCAAAATCGAGGCCATGGAATTTGCGGTCAAGTATGATGACGGTCGGGACCCGCGTGGGCTTAAAAAAGCCGACATCGTACTTGTCGGTGTCTCGCGAACGTCTAAGACGCCATTATCCCAATATTTAGCATTAAAACGATACAAGGTTGCCAACGTTCCACTCGTTCCAGAATCACGACCGCCTGAGGAGTTGTTTGACTTGCCGGCAGAACGATGTGTCGGATTGATCATCTCACCAGAGAAGTTGATTTCGATTCGGATGGAGCGACTCAAGTCACTCGGTTTGAAGCCAGAAGCGGACTATGCTCAACTCGAACGAATCAATCGAGAGCTCGAATATGCTCGTGGTATTTATGAGCGAATCGGTTGTGAAGTCATCGACGTGACGAATAAGGCGGTCGAAGAGACGGCGGGTATTATTTTGCGTCATCTCGAGCAATCAAAAGACGACTAATTTGAATAAGTGTTTCAATTAGTAATCATTGCTTTGAGAGGGTATAATAGAGTATTGACAGTACAGTGAAACGGAACGTGATCAGCGTTCCGTTTCGTTGCGAGATTGGAAACAGGGAGTGGTCAAGATGCCACGGATACCAGATGAAGTCATCGCAGAAGTGAAGCAAGCGACCGATATCGTAGAATTGATTGGCGAGCGTGTCGAATTAAAGAAACAAGGACATCGGCTTGTCGGGTTATGTCCTTTCCATTCCGAAAATTCACCGTCTTTTTCCGTCTCACCTGAAAAAGGGATGTATCACTGCTTCGGCTGCGGAGCCGGAGGGAACGTGTTTACGTTCGTGATGGAGACCGAAGGGTTGTCTTTTCCTGAGACAGTCGAACGCTTAGCAACGCGTGCGAACATTTCAGTAGACGGCATACAAGGGGACGAAGAACTAACGCGTGAACAAGTATGGCGCAAACAGATGCGGGATGCGCACCGACTTGTCGCTGACTTGTACCATGAAGTCTTGATGAAGACAGAAGCTGGCGAAGTGGGATTAACGTATTTGCGAAATCGTGATTTAACGGAAGAGACGATTGCGCAATATCGGATTGGATTTGCCCCAGACCAACGGCGCTTTACTGTCGAGTTGTTGGAGCGGCGTGGGTTTGATTTAGAAGTGATGGTTGAGGCAGGTTTGATTTCAAAGTCAAAATCCGGTGAATATTTTGACCGATTTGAAGGTCGGGTCGTCTTTCCGATTGCGGATCGAGACGGCACCATTGTTGGCTTCAGCGGACGTGCGATTGATGACCGACAACCAAAATACGTGAATACGGCGGAAACACCGTTATTCAACAAGAGCGAATTGCTATTTGGCTTCTCACAAGCCCGTGCAACGATGCGAAAGAAAAAGCGAGTCTTCCTCGTAGAAGGTAACGTAGATGTCTTACAAGTCGCACAAGCGGGTATACAAGAAGTCGTGGCATCACTTGGTACCGCGTTCTCTCCACAACATGCAAGAGCATTGTCTCGCATCGTGGAAGAAGTCATCATCTGTTATGACGGAGACCATGCAGGACAAGAGGCGACTCAAAAAGTCATTCGCTTATTAGAGTCATCACCTCTTGATGTACAAATTTTGCCATTACCGGAGAAGACGGACCCAGATGATTATATTCGTCAACATGGGGGAACGCACTGGCAACAGTTTGTCGAGACTGAGCAGTTGAGTGTTCTTGATTTCATGAATCGTATGCTCAGACGAGGAAAAAACTTGAATCGAGAAGGAGAACGGATTCGTTTTATTGAATCTATGCTTGAAGAGATCGGTAAGACGAATGATTCGATTCGAAGAGATTTATACGTGAAAAAATTGTCGGATGAATTTGAGATTCCGCTTGAGACCCTTCGTTCGAGAATCCCTCGTCCGACGTCAAGCGAATCAACACCAGTCCGTACGATGGAACCTGCTGAACCCGTACGAAAGCGTTCGAGTAAAACAGGTGAACCGCGCTGGATGAAAGCAGAGAAATATTTGTTGCGTGCCATGTTGACTGGACCGGAACAAGTTCGATTCGTGCGTGACCGTCTAGGGCTTCGTTATCAAGATGAAATACATCGTATGTTAGGCTCGGCATTGTATGAAATCGTCTCTGAGACGATGACACAAGACGAGTTTGACCAAGTGACGCCGCCATTTATGGAGCGTTACTGCGACCAGCGTCCCGATTATGCGATGCGCTTTGCGGAGATTCGACTGATGGCTGGACCGGATGAACTGTCTGAAGATGTTTTAGACGAATATATTCGGGTCATAAACAGTTATGAGGAGCAACGTCAAATCGAGCGTGCAAAAAGGGAAATCGCACAAGACGCCGAAAGTATTGTTGACCAGGCGTCCAAGCTACAAGAATTGATTGCCCGTAGTCGTCGTCTACGAGAACGATGAACGTGGATGAAGTTTGGAAGGAGTTGAACTGCTAGATGGCAGAGAAGAAGAAAGAGGATTTATTTAACGCCATAGAAGAGCTTGAAAAGTTAGGGAAGAAAAAAGGCGTCGTCTCAATGCAAGCGATTCAAGATCGCCTCAGTCATTTTGAGGTGGACTCGGATTTCATTGATAACTTCATCGAGGATTTAGAAGCAAAAGATATTCGTGTCACAGAGGACGCAGCTGACGCAGAGGAAACACCTGCGAAAAAAGAAGATGAAGAAGTCGACTTAAACGACTTATCGGTACCTCCTGGCATTAAAATTAACGACCCGGTTCGAATGTATTTAAAAGAAATCGGACGTGTCGACCTTCTCAGTGCAAAAGATGAGACGGAGCTTGCGAAACGAATCGAGCAAGGAGACGAAGAGGCGAAAAAACGTCTTGCAGAAGCGAACTTACGTCTCGTCGTTTCGATTGCGAAACGTTACGTCGGTCGTGGAATGCTCTTCCTTGATTTGATTCAAGAAGGGAACATGGGCCTCATTAAAGCGGTCGAGAAATTCGACTATATGAAAGGGTTCAAATTCTCGACTTATGCGACATGGTGGATTCGTCAAGCAATCACACGCGCGATTGCTGACCAAGCCCGTACCATCCGGATCCCTGTCCACATGGTTGAAACAATCAACAAATTGATTCGTGTCCAACGTCAATTGCTCCAAGATCTCGGTCGCGAACCGTCTCCAGAAGAAATTGCGAAAGAGATGGAACTCACACCTGAAAAAGTACGTGAGATTCTAAAAATCGCGCAAGAACCGGTATCGCTCGAGACACCGATTGGGGAAGAAGACGATTCACATCTCGGTGACTTCATTGAAGACCAAGATGCGATGGCCCCACAAGATGCGGCAGCCTATGAGTTGTTGAAAGAACAGTTAGAAGACGTTCTCGATACGTTGACGGACCGTGAAGAGAACGTTCTTCGTCTTCGTTTCGGTTTAGACGATGGTCGTACCCGTACACTTGAAGAAGTCGGTAAAGTGTTCGGCGTCACGCGTGAGCGGATTCGTCAAATCGAGGCGAAAGCGCTTCGTAAATTACGTCACCCGAGTCGTTCCAAACGCTTGAAAGACTTCCTCGATTGATTTCATATTTGAATAAAGTGTGAAGTTTTAGAAGAAAGGAAGGAAAATGAGTGATTTTCCTTCCTTCTTTATTATTTTTTGAGTAAAATAGTGTTGGATAGAAATTTGGAATGAACATGAGGGGGAACTACAATGCGTAATCCATTGTTACCGTTTGCGGCAATCGCAATCGTCGCAATTATTGCCATGGTATCATTATCGTATTTTGGTGTGAATCAGGCGCAACAAGCGGCTGAAGGTCCAGCAGTCACTGAAATGAACCCAGAAGAATTATATGCAGCGAAGGGTTGCACAGGTTGCCACGGCGGAAACCTTGAAGGTGGCGTTGGTCCAGCACTTACTGGTGTTGGCGATCGTCTTTCACCAGAAGAAATCGCAAACATCATTGTCAACGGACAAGGTGCGATGCCTGCAGGTCTTGCTTCAGCTGAAGAAGCAGAAGTTCTTGCAAACTGGTTGATCGAACAATAAGAGATGGCGCACTCCGTAACGGGGTGCGTTTTTTGTTGTCGAAGTCTAGAGAATTCGATACGCTAAGGAAGAAGTAGAACAAAGGAGTTGTCTTACATGCAAGAACGTGTCATCTTAGACCGCCGCTTGAAGCAGGTTGTCGATTATATTCCTAAAGGAAGTGTGCTCGCCGATATCGGATCAGATCACGCATATGTACCATGTTATGCCCTTCAACAAGGAATCATTTCAAAGGGGATTGCAGGTGAAGTAAATGTAGGTCCAATGGAGGCCGCAAAAGCGCAAGTAGACTTGATTGGAGCACGAGAAGTCATCGATGTGCGACTAGGCGATGGTCTCGCCGTGCTTCAAGAAGACGAAGCGACTTGTATCTCGATTTGTGGGATGGGAGGTAGTTTGATTCGTTCGATCCTGGAGTCTGGAAAAGAGAAGCTCGGTGCAGTCGAGCGTCTTATTCTTCAACCGAATGTCGATGGACAACACGTTCGGAGCTGGTTGCTTGAGAATGGTTACGTTCTCGTCGAAGAAGCGATTGTCGAAGAAAATGATAAGGTATATGAGATTCTCGTCGGCGAAAAAGGGACTGAGACGATTTACAGTGACGATCTAAATGAGCGGACTTGGCAACTGTTGTTCGGCCCATATTTGATTCAGGAACGCCCTGAACCGTTCAAACTGAAATGGAGTCGTGAAGCGGATAAGCTCGAATACGTACTCGGTCAAATGGCAGATGGCATTCAATCAGAGGCGTTAGTTCAAAAACAGATCGAATTCAAACGGATGCGTGACAAAATGAGAGAGGTGAGTCAGTAATGGCGAACGGCAATCAAGTGATTCAGTTGTTTGAAGAGTTTGCGCCAAAACACTTAGCTGTCGAAGGTGATAAAATCGGCTTGCAAATCGGATCGCTGAACAAAGAGGTCAAACGGGTCATGGTGACGCTCGATGTGCTTGAATCGGTCGTAGACGAAGCGATCGAGAAAGAAGTGGACTTGATCATTGCACATCATCCGCCTATCTTTAGCCCGTTATCTCAAGTCAACGATCGCTCCACGGCAGGGAAAATCACGATGAAATGTATTCAGCATGACATTGCGGTCTTTGTAGCACACACGAATTTAGATGTCTGTGTGGGCGGTGTGAACGATTGGATGAGCGAGGCAATCGGATTACACGATACGAAAGTACTCGTGCCGACGTATGAGGAACCGGTTTATAAACTAACCGTATTCGTTCCGGAAACACACGCAGAAGACGTTTCCCGTGCATTAGGCAAAGCAGGTGCCGGACATATTGGAGACTATGCGGATTGTCAGTTCCGTGTGGCTGGTACGGGGCAGTTCACGCCGCTCGAAGGGACGACACCGTTCATAGGCACACCAAATGAGACGGAACAAGTGAACGAGGTGAGGATTGAGACGGTCGTTCGCGAAAGTCAGAAGAAACGAGTCTTAAGAGCGATGAAAGATGCTCACCCGTACGAAGAAGTGGCTTACGACTTGATTCGAGATGAGATTGAAGGGCATGTCTACGGTCTAGGACGCATTGGTAAACTTGGACAGGCTTTGACACTTGAAGAGTTTGCCGAACATGTGAAGACGAGCTTTGGCGTGGAAGGTGTGCGTTTCGTCGGAGATTCGAAGCGCTTGATTGAAAAAGTGGCCGTCCTTGGAGGGGACGGAAACAAATATGTTTCCGCTGCGCACTTCAAAGGTGCAGATGCCTACGTGACAGGTGATTTATACTTCCATGTAGCTCATGATGCGATGGCGTTAGGACTCGCGGTCGTAGACCCGGGCCATCACGTTGAGAGCGTGATGAAGCAAGGCGTTGTCGATGTGCTCGCAGAGAAGTTTCAGAAAGCGAAAATCGATGTCGATTTGATCATTTCCGAAGCGAACACGAACCCGTTCCAATTTAAATAAAACGATAAATCCCCCATCCTCTGAGAGAATGGGGGATTCCTTCACTTACGCAATGCTTTTACTTTCGGTAAGATACTGCGAAGTTCGAGATATGGTGTTTTATCATGTGTGCTCAAATCGTCTGGGTCGTACTGTGACAAGAAGTCGATGACCTTCTTCGTGATTGGTGTCGGTGTAGAGGCACCAGATGTCACAGCGACGGTCTCAACGCCCTCTAGCCAGTTCAAATCAAGCTCGCTCAAATCGCCGATACGATATGCATTTGTGCCGGCAATCTCTTTTGAGACTTGTGCCAAGCGATTCGAGTTATTTGATTTTGGATCTCCGACGACGATCAACAATTCACAGTCACCCGCTTGTTCGGCGACGGCTTCTTGGCGGACTTGAGTCGCATTACAAATTTCGTTATGCACTTCAACATGCGGATAGCGGGCTTGGATTGTCTCGATCAGTGTGGAGACGTCCCATTGACTCATCGTCGTCTGGTTTGTCACAAGAATTTTCCGGTCGAATAAACGACTCGGTAACTGATCGATTTCATATTCATATTGAATCAAATGAACATGGTCGGGTGCGACACCGATTGCACCCTCTGGTTCTGGATGCCCGTGTTTTCCAATATAGATGACATCATATCCTTCTGCCGTCTTTTCACGAATCAAGTCGTGTGTGACGAGTACGTCAGGACAAGAGGCATCGACAATCGTCAATCCTTTTTCAATGGCACGTTTGCGGACGAGTGGGGAAATCCCATGCGCTGTGAAAACGACCGTTCCGCGATCGATGGTTTCAAGCGCCTGCATCCGGTCCTCGCCGTCAACCGTTTTGACACCGAGATCTTCGAACGCCTGTGTGACGTGACGGTTATGAACGATCATTCCAAGTATATGAATCGGGCGTGGCAAATCGGGATTTGCAACCGCCTCATTTGCGAGTTTCATGGCATCAACGACACCATAGCAATATCCGCGTGGACTAATTTTTTTAACTTTCATATGAAGACGAAGGCTCCTTTCGAAGTGCTTTCATACGTATTAGTCTAACATTGTTTCGAAAATACGAAAAGATTTGCGTGTATTCATGCTATAATTTTTAGGTTAGAAAGGAGGGACATCGTGAATCGAATGAAACAGTTGCGTGAACTTAGAAAATCATATTTTTTCCAAATCACTTTCATCATCATCATTATTCTAGCACTTGTCATCTCGTCACTTGCCTTTTCTGCTGATCGCGTCACGGTGTCTCGTGCAGAAGAGCTCGCAAAAGAGCAGTTTGACTACGCGATTGACGATAGCATTGAAAATGTCGAGTCCCGACTTGGAAAACTGTATGAAGATTTGGTTTACCTAGGAGCTTACGTCGGAAACGAGCCGTGGATTGAGGAACGGATTCGAACAGGCTATTTGAATCAACGGACAAGTTTTACTTCGATTTTCTATTATGACGTCAGCAAGAACTCGTTTAAATGGTATTCCGAGCGTCAAGTCTCTTCATCTGTCATTAAACGTGATTCAAAGTTCAAAGAAGTGTTGACGGCGAGTGGGAAAGAGCTATATATGAGTGACCCGATCATGATTAGCGGCGACATGGGGACGTTCTTATACGTTCCTGTCATTGAAGATAACCGACCGGTCGGTATTTTTGGTGGAAGTATCAGTGTGCTCAACTCTGACTTATACCGTCGATCGCTCGAATCCGCGAATGATGACATGATTCTTTATTTGTTGGACCAACAAGGAGAAGTGTTGACGACTTCGTTCAATTTGGTCACAGATGCAGAACGCCGAGTGTCACGTGAAGTCATTGACGATGTGTTAGGGCGGAGTACACGTACGATTTTAAGCACGGAAGAAGATACGTTAATGTATGAGCCAGATGCCCGAGTCAGTGGGTGGAGCATGCTTGCGAAACATCAGAACGATTCCGTGTATGAGACGGTCTACGATACCCGCTGGCAATACTTGATGATTGCGCTTGTCACTTTCTTCTTGAGCATCCTTGTCGGATTGTTGCTCTCGCGAACATTGACAAATCCGCTCGTGGAACTTGTCAATCATATTAAGAAGCAACAATCACTCGGAACCATCTCGCTAGAGCGAACCGGTTCAAAAGAAGTAGAGACGTTACTCGATACGTATAACGACTATGCACAGCGAATGGAAACATCAAGGCGTGAGCAGTTGAGCCAGCAACAGTTGATCTTGCATCAGGAGAAACTAGCATCACTCGGTCAATTGGCGGCAGGGATTGCCCATGAGATTCGAAATCCCCTCACACCGGTGCACATCACTTTACAGATGGCGCGAGAAGGGCAAAGCAATAAAGACATGGTGGATGTCGCCATTAAAGAGTTGGAGCGGGCAAACGATTTAATCTCGACGATGCTGACGCTCGCCAAGCCGGATCAGGCAGGAAAAGACGAAGAATGGATTGATATGTTAGACTTTGCGAAACGACTCGAATTCTTAATGGACGCCGAATGCTATAAGCGAGCGACCAAATGGGAATTACTCGTTCCGAATGATATGCCTCCATTCTATGCTTCTTTTGATATGCTCGTTCAAATCATCTATAACCTGTTCAAAAATGCGGTCGAGGCAGTCGAGTCGAAGGGCGCAGAGGGAAGTGTTGTCGTGACCGTCCTCTTTACGGAGCAGGAATATCGGTTCTTGATTGAAGATAACGGAATCGGGATGACAGAAGAACAACTCAAGACGATTGGATCTGCATTCAATACGACGAAAGATAACGGCAACGGTCTAGGGATCTATATGATCAAAGAGTATTTGAAGAGTGTAAACGGATCGATGGAGGTCGATAGCGTCGTCAACAAAGGGACGGCGATGTTGATTAAAATTCCAAGGAGAGATCCATCATGAAAAAACTCAAACATTATTGGATTTGGTTACCAATCGTTTGGGCCATGATAATCCTTCTGATCACATCCATTCAATTACCCGAGCAAAAGACAGATGAAAAAGAGGTCGGGTTCGTGTTTGTCAGCGATAAACATGAGCACGCGAACAAGTTGTTGGATTCATTCGTTCATACGGCCAACCAAAAGGGATTTATCCCGATTCCAACGACGAGTGAAGACTCTCGCGTGTTAGAAAAAGAAAAATTGGACTCTTTGATTGATCGGGGCGTCGAGGCCATCTTCTTGACAACGCTCGATGACACGTTCATCCAACCGTCGTTAGAACGTGCGAAGCGAGAAAACATCCCGATCATTGCGATTGACCGGATGATTGATCATCCGAGTGTGTTAACTTCGGTTGTCTCTGACAATGTCGATATTGGTCGGATGGCAGCGGAACAAATTGCCGCGAAATATAGTGACCTCGATCGACCGATTCGTGTAGTAGAAGTCAGGGGAACACCGAAAGTTCGATCTACGATGGATCGGAGTCTTGGAATTCGAGAGTACGAAAAAGCGAATGCTGATCAATTCCAAATTATCGCCTCCATCACCGGAAACTATGATACGTTTCAGGCAGAGATTGAGATGTCACGTTGGTTAGAAGAAGACATCCCGTTTGACGCCGTCTTTTCGCACAATGACGATAATACGTTCGGTGTCGTTCGTGCTTTAGAAAGTCATGACTTAACAGACAAGACAATCGTATCGGTGGATGGCATTTCTGATATTTATCCACTGATTCAGAATGGGAAAGTCAACGCGACTGTCGTGCAGTCACCGAACGAGATGATGGAAGTGGGCTTCAAAGCGCTCGAACAACATTTAAATGGAAAGAAAATTGCCAAGCACTATTATTCATCGAGTTATTTATATGAAGGCGTGGCAAAAGATTGATTGACAAATGATTTGATTCCGCTATGCTAGGAAAAGTGGAAAGAAACAGGAGGTGTATCGATTGAACAGCTTCCAACAGTTCAAATTGCTACCGTTTATAGTCGATGCGTTAACAGAAAAACGCATCACGAAACCGACCGATATACAAGCACGGATTATTCCGGCTGCACAAAATGGTCGAGATATTATTGGGAAATCACAAACTGGAACAGGGAAAACACTTGCGTTCCTATTACCGATTGTAGAAGCAATCAACCCAGAAGAAGCATCTGTCCAAGCCATCGTTGTCGCACCGACACGTGAACTTGCATGGCAGATTCACGAAGAATTAAAATCAATCCTCATTAAGAATCCGGATTATATCAAATCAAGTTTGATTGTCGGAGGAACAGACCGCGAACGTCAAATCGATAAGATGAAAAATCCACCACAACTCATCATCGGAACACCGGGACGAATCCTTGACTTGATGAAAGCACAAGCGTTGTTCCCACATAAAGTGACGCATTTCGTTGTCGATGAAGCCGACCAAATGCTCGATATGGGATTCTTGCCGGAAGTTGACCGCATTGCGCAATCACTTCCAGAAAAACTTCAAACGATGGTCTTCTCAGCGACAATTCCTGAGAAACTCGAGCCGTTCTTGAAGAAATACTTGCACGATCCACGTTTTGCAGAAGCTAGTGTTGAGCATCGTGTCGCACCAAAAATCAAACACCATGTCATTCCGGTACGTCACCGTGACCGCAAGGAATTGACCGTCGAAATTGCGAAAGCCATCAACCCATTCGTTTGTCTCGTATTCACGAATACGAAACAAGAAGCGGATGAATTGGAGACATCATTCCGTGAAGCAGGTCTGAATGTCGGTACGTTACACGGGGACATGCAAGCACGTCGCCGTAAACAGGCAATCAAAGATATTAACGATGCGAAGTATCAATACGTCATCGCGACGGACTTGGCAGCTCGTGGCATCGACATTTCAGGAGTTTCTCACGTCATCAACCACGGGATCCCGAAAGACCTTGACTTCTACACGCACCGTGTCGGTCGTACCGGTCGTGCAGGTGCGTCAGGTGAAGCTTACACGTTATATGAGGACCATGAGAATGGACCAATCAACCGACTCGAAGAGCGTGGCTTTGAATTCACACACGTCGATGTTCGGAACGGTTCGATTCAACCAATCAAAACACGTCGTCGTCGCCAGACAGACCGGAAGATGAAAGTCTCGCATACGGCACATAGTCGTATGGCCGGTGAAATCAAGAAGGCGAAGAAAAAAGTGAAACCTGGCTATAAGAAGAAATTTAAGTATAAGTTAAAAGAGACGGCTTCACGCGAGCATATGCAACAGCAACGCTCGGATCGTCGTGCCGCTCGTAAGAAAAACAAGCGTTAATCGTTTGAAGAATCGACTTCTTGGAGTCGGTTCTTCTTTTTGTGTAAACTAAAGACAGAAGCTTATGAAGGGAAGATGATGATGTTAAAAATAGGTTCACACGTTTCGGTATCAGGTAAGAAGATGCTACTTGCAGGTAGCGAAGAGGCCGTTTCATATGGAGCGAACACGATGATGGTATACACGGGAGCGCCTCAAAACACGCGTCGAAAGCCAATTGAGGACTTGAATATCGAGGCCGCACTTACCCATATGGCTGCTCATGACATCGAAGAGATCGTCGTTCATGCACCTTATATCATTAACCTCGGAAATACGACAAAGCCTGAAACGTTCGAATTAGCCGTTTCCTTTTTGACACAAGAATTGAAGCGTGCTGAGGCGCTCCAAGTGGCGCGTCATGTCGTCCTTCATCCAGGCGCACATGTCGGTGCGGGGGAAGAGATTGGTCTCGCTCGCATCATTGAAGGACTCAATGAAGTGTTGACGGGTGATGAACAAGTTAAGATTGCCCTTGAGACGATGGCTGGGAAAGGAAGCGAACTCGGAAAGACGTTTGAAGAACTTGCGACAATCATTGACGGTGTGACACACAATGACCGACTCTCTGTCTGTTTCGATACGTGTCACGTACATGACGCAGGATATGACTTGGTCGGTGATTTGGACGGTGTCATCGAAGAATTTGATCGGATCGTCGGACTCGATCGTCTAGGTGTCATTCATGTGAATGATTCAAAAAATGTACGTGGTGCGAGAAAAGACCGACATGAAAATATCGGGTACGGAGAAATTGGATTCGATACGCTAAATCGAATCATTCACCATGAGGCGTTTGCGCATCTTCCTAAAATTTTAGAGACGCCATATATTCCTGTGAATGAAAAAACGAAAGTGGCACCATACAAACAAGAAATCGAAATGTTCCGTGCGAATCAATTTGATGCAGAGTGGCGTGAACGCTTCACGCTTTCATATCAATAAGCAATGACGATCCTGCAGATTGACCCGAATCGATATGATGTCTGGAGTGCATTCCCGACTTATTTCTTAGAACAAAGTCCAGTCTATGTGAAAGGGACGGTGACGACACCGACAGCATTCATCGAAGTGATGGGGCATGGGATCGTGGCAGAGGCAGAAGTATTGTTAGAGGAGATGATTGAGCAACCTGACGATCCGTATTGGCTCGGCGTTGAGGAGGAAGGGTTGGCGACGTATAGCTTAGTCGACTTAATCCAACTTCATTTTCACCATCCTCTTTTAAAAATAGGCATGTATGAGGCAGATGAACCGTACGAGTCGATTCATCAGAAATGGGTAGACGGGAATCACGTGCCCGCATCGAAATGGACAAAAGAGACGTATGAGGCGCATCTGTTTCGGGAGAAGCTCGTGGCCCCTTATGCTCCGGTGACAACATGCTCGGTTTGTGAGATCAATCTTTTCGAACGATATGGAAACGATGCTTCGAAACTGATGGAGTATCATCTGCAAGATGACCACGGGATTTGGGTTTGTCCAACCTGTCATAAAGCGATTCATACGTTAGACTAAAAAAACGATGCCTCTCGGCATCGTTTTTTTAGAATGGCCAGTTCGCCACGGCAAATTGATATACTTTCATCCCGAGGAAAACCCCGAAGATTCCGACGACACCTGGTAATACCGGTGGGGCCGGTAGTGGCAACTTGAGTGCAGTGAAGATGGCACCACAAATTAGGCCGGCGAGTAATGATAATAGAATCTCTTGCATGTATTATTCCTCCGTATCTTCTAATGAAAGCGCTTTATAATGACTGAACCGCATTTATTATACAATGACTTTCTCTTTTTGAGAAGTCTAACATCAGTCATCTGTCATTTTCTCATTTTCGGCTCGGAGTCGTAAAACTTCGCGCTCAGCCCAATTTGAAGGTTCACGTTCGAATACGCTAGGAATGTTGTTCCAGCGTCCTCCCGTATATTGATGAATGATGATTTGAGATTGAATCTCTTCTTCATTGTTCTCCCGTTTCACGTATACATAACGACCGTCGGAACGCTGTCTCCTTGCCTTCACGTTATCGACAAGTTGCAGTGCCATCATATCTTTGATGTACGTTTTATGTGATGCATTGAGGATTGGGAAGAGAATCTCGATTCGCTTCTTCATGTTACGCGTCATCCAGTCTGCAGAAGAACAATATAAGTCTTCTTTGCCATTTTGATAGAAATAAAAGATGCGGGAATGTTCGAGATACCGATCGATAATCGAGATGACCCGAATATTTTCAGAAACACCTTTGATACCCGGTCGTAAGCAACAGATTCCTCGGATGATCAAGTCGATTTTCACACCTGCGGACGAAGCGTCATACAATTTTGTGATGATGGCCCGATCTGTAATCGAGTTCATCTTCGCAACAATTCTACCGTTCCCATATTTCTCGTGTAGTTTGATTTCCTCTTCGATTTTGTTGAGGAAGAAGTCTTTCATATCGTCAGGAGATGTCTCGAATTGGTGCCAGGAAGGTCGTTCTCCATAACCGGATAGCCAGTTGAAAAAGTTTGTGGCATCCTCGGCAAGCTCCTCATTTGTAGTCAGGAGCCCGATATCTGTATACAGTTTAGCCGTAGAGTCATTATAGTTGCCCGTACCAAGATGAATGAACCGCTGCAAGACGCCACCTTCTAAGATGCGAACGACGAGTGTGATCTTCGAATGTGTTTTTAGTTCTTTGTAACCGTATATGACGTGGGCACCTGCTTTTTCAAGTTGTTTAGCCCATTGAATATTTTTTTCTTCGTCAAATCGTGCTTTCAGCTCAACGAGGACGGTGACCTGTTTGCCGCTTTCGGCCGCATCGGTCAATGCCTTGATAATCGGAGAGTCTCCAGAAACTCGGTAAAGCGTCTGTTTAATCGCCAATACGTTTGGATCTTTCGCGGCTTGGACGATGAAGCGTACAATCGGATCGAACGAGTGATAAGGATGATGAAGCAAATAGTCTTGTTTGGCAATGCTTTGGAATAAATCTTTTCCGGATTCGAGACCTTCCGGGATGAACGGAATCAACGTCTCATTGATCATGTCGTCATATTCCATCCCGATTTGACTATATATGCTAAACAGGAAGGTCAGGTCAATCGGACCATCGACAATAAAAATGTCACGGTCATGCAAATCAAGAACGTCCTGAAGCATGAATAACAGCTCTTTTCGTAACGAACGCTGTTGCACTTCGAGTCGGATGGCGACCCCATAGCGTCGTTTTTTCAATTCTTTTTCGATTTGCTTCAAGACATCCCGACTGCCCTCCTCATGAAAAGGCATATCAGCATTTCGGGTGATTCGGAACGGCATCGTCGATTCGACGACAAACCCTTTAAATAGGGAATCGATAAATTGAATAATGATATCTTCGAGCAAAATCAAATCGGTGTGCTCCTCGTCATCGGTAGGTAGTTCAAGATAACGAGGAAGGACAGAGGGAACTTGAACTAGGGCGAGTCGTTTCTTTCCTTCGCCATTCGAAGCGATTTCAACGGCAATATTCAGCGATTTTGATAAAAGCATCGGGAAGGGACGATAGGCATCGACCGCAATCGGTGTTAAAACCGGGAAGACGTGTGTCCGAAAATATTCTTTGACGAATTCTTGTTGCGCCTTATTCAAATGTTTTGGACGTAAAAATCGTACGTTTTGATTTGATAACTGCTTCGTGATTTTCTTGTAAGTCGCGTATTGTGTCTCAACAAGTTCTTGAGCACGCATCGAGATGGCTTTAATCTGTTGCTTCGGAGTGAGTCCTGTCTTGTCTTCCGGACGGTTAAACCCTGCGAGCACCTCATCTTTTAGTCCTCCGACACGAACCATATAAAATTCGTCGAGGTTGGAACTGAAGATTGCTAGAAACTTCAGTCGTTCCATCAAAGGGTTTCGCTCATCCATCGCTTCCTCGAGGACACGCTCGTTGAAGTCGAGCCAGCTAAGTTCACGATTATTGAAATGTTCATACGTATATTCGGACATGCTTACTCCTCCTCGTTCATGACGATTTCAATCGATTGATCAATGGCGCGCTCTAAATGTTTTTTGTGTCGTGTGCTGCGCTGTAACTCAAATCGAGCAGACCCGTTCGTATCAAGCGAGATTGTGAGACCATCCTTCGAGCTAGACACATGAACATCGGAGACGATTTGTCGCTCTGTCAAATCGAGGGCATCGACAAGTTTGACAATCGAACCGAGCAGCTCAAGACTCTTTAATAATTTTTGGTCAAACCACTTAGGGAATGCCTCGATATGTTGTTCTAACACGCGTTTTGATTTAAATGACGTGACGAGCGCTAGTGCGAGCCGGTCTTCATTATTCAATCCTTTGAAATCATTCGTCGTGATCAAATGGAATGTGTGGTCGCTCTTATTATTATGGTCGATATATTCGCCAATATAGGCAAGTCGGCAAGCACCTTCAAGGAGACCAGGTTCGAACGGTTTCGGCTTGATGGCCTTCTCTTCGATAAGTCCGGTATATAGCTGACGAGCCAATCGAATCAAATGTTGATGGCGGGTCGGATTTACATCGTATTGTTTTTCAAAATGACGAAAACTTTCTTCTTTTACATCGGCAAACCGGACTTTATCGTGCTCGTGTAAATAGTTCTCATAGAACAACCCTTCACGAAGTCCATTGTTACTCATCGTGAATTCGGGCACCTTCAAATATTTCGCAAGTTCACCAATCGCTGTGACAGCTGGGGAGATGATATCCACGCGATCTTTTGAAAGTCCATCGAGTCGTCCGAGTTGTTTGCTCGACATGCTTACAAGTTCGTCAATGACTTCCTCGAGTTGATCGGATGAGATTGTATACTGATGGATTCCTTCAAGTGGAAAGTTCGACATGGTCTGTTCGACACGAACTAAGTTACGGGCCGTCCCTCCGACGCCGACAAGTGGGACACCATGTGGTTCTAGCCACTCGATTTCTTTAAAAGCTTTCTTTAAGTATGAGGTCAAAGCTTTACGTTCGTCTTTCGTCATTGTATCGTCTTTCATGAACTCTTTCGTCAAGGTGACGGCTCCAAACGGGAAGCTATGATAAAAGACGAGTTCACGGTTCTGGAAATAGGTGACCTCCATTGATCCTCCACCGATATCGACGGAGTAACCATCTTCAACATACGTCGAATTGACAATCGCAGAGTACCCATAGAATGCTTCTTCATAATCACTTAGTAAGCGAATCGTCATACCAGTGGCGTTTTTCACCTGCTGTAAGATGTCATCCGAATTGTTCGCATTACGGATGGCGGCTGTCGCGACAGGAAGTACATCGGTAACAGTATGATAATCATTCAATTCTTTAAAATGACGTAGCGTATCGATCAAAGCAGCGATTCCGTCATCTGTCATTTCATTCGAATCACTTATATGACTAGATAAACGAGCAACTTCTTTCACGTTTAAGCGCTCGAAATATTGACCTTCCTCATTGACTTCAAAGATGACATTCCGGATCGAGTTGGACCCGATGTCAATGACTGCAAGTTTCTTTTCCATAAAAACATCCCCTTCATATTCTTAGTGTAATCGACAAGGTTTTGGACGAACATATGATTTACGTGAATTTTAACATTTAGCATAGGAGAAACGGTCTGGCTTGAAGGCATGCCAGATATTCTGTATAATACAAACGCCTAGAAAGTAGAAATGATTACGATTTATCAAATGAGAGAAGGGATTAGATGACAGCATCCGTCGTCAAATTAAACGATGTGTCCTACTACTATGATGGGACACCGGCCTTACAACAAGTTTCGATTGATATTCGACAAGGGGACTTCGTCGCAATCGTTGGAGAAAACGGTTCTGGGAAGTCGACATTGATTCGAACGATTCTTGGTTTACTCCATCCACAACAAGGATCCGTCGAACTGTTCGGCAAGCCGATTTCGCAGTTTAAAGACAAGTCTCGTATCAGTTACGTTTCCCAAAAAGCGGCTTCATTTAACTCGGGATTCCCGGTTACCGTTGAAGAAGTTGTGGCGATGGGAAGATATGGCCGCCTCGGTTTATTCAAGCGTCTCAAAATGGAGGACCAGGCAGCGATTCAAAATGCATTAGAAACGGTCAACATGTGGCAGTTCCGCCATCGTAAAATTGGAGACTTGTCAGGAGGACAACAACAACGCGTCTTTATCGCACGGGCGATGGTAAACCAACCTGACCTTTTGATTTTAGACGAGCCGACGGTTGGCGTTGACCAGAAACATTTACAGGATTTTTATGAAGTGTTGCATATGCTCAGAGAACACACGACGTGTACGTTTGTTCTCGTCACTCACGACTTAAACGTTGTAACAGACCTCGTTACGAAAGTCGTCCATCTCGACCGTGGGCGCTTAGCATGTAATTGTGGTCTCCGAGAGTATAGTGAGCTCGGTGAATTGGCAACGTCTATCAAGCCATATCCGGTGAAAGTGCTTGTTCATGAGGGTACAACATGATTGCAGACCTTTGGACATACAGTTTTCTACGCTATGCGTTCATTGCAGCGCTTGTCATCGGTTTTACGGCGCCGCTCATCGGTTCATTCATCGTCGTAAGACGAATGAGCTTGATTGCCGACGCGCTGTCCCATATGACACTTGCCGGTATTTCATTCAGTTTGTTTCTCGGGCAATACATCGCCCTGTTCGCGGACCTCAACCCGCTCTATATGGGAACGTTAATCTCAGTATTGGCGGCACTTGGACTCAACTGGTTACGAAGTAAATATGTACACTTCCAGGAACTATCGATTCCAATCATGATGTCAGCTGGGATGGGATTGAGTGCAATCTTTATCTCTCTATCGAGAGGGTTCTCCGTGGATTTGTCGACGCTTCTGTTCGGATCGATCTCTGCAGTGAGTCAATCAGACATCACGTTGATTGTCAGTGTAGCGGTTTTAACGGTCCTCGTGATTTTTATCTTCTATAAACAGTTACTTTTCTTGTCATTTGATGAAGAGCAAGCGAAAGTGTCAGGACTACCAAGTACGATGCTCCATCTATTGTTCATGTTCATTGTGGCACTTGTGATCGCTGTCAGTATGCGAATCGTCGGTACACTCCTCGTATCTAGTTTGATTACGTTACCGGTTGCAGCGGCGTTACGATTCACCTCAAGCTTCAAACAGACCATCCTTTGGTCGATCATCTTCGGTGAAGTTGCGACAATCGGCGGACTCGTCCTCGCTTATGACCTTGATGTTGCGCCAGGTGGAGTCATCGTCTTGATCGCGGTCGGCATCTTAGCTGGGGTCATGGTTCTTGAGAACGTGATGAGTTTCAGGAAAAAGGAGGCACAACATGAATGAGACTGAACAATTGAATCGTCTTCGTGCGTCTTCTTTGAAAGTCACGCCGAAACGTCTTGAAATGTACGCCTTTCTCTCTGAGGAAGATCGCTATATCAGCGCTAAAGAAGTGCTGGAATATATGCGAGATAAGCATCCGACGATGAGTTTTGATACGGTATATCGAAACCTCAAGTCATTTGCTGAGGAGGGGCTTCTTGAGGCGACGGAGCTTGAAGGAGAAAAATCGTTTCGTGTCACATGTGGCACGTCACATCATCATCACCATTTAATTTGTCGAAGTTGTGGAAAGACAAAGCTCCTCGATTTGTGTCCGATGCGATTTGTGGAAACGGTCGATCCTGAATTCGAAGTGGTCGATCATAAATTCGAGATATATGGGTATTGTAAGGAATGTAAGCAAAAGGGATTGAATTGATTCAATCCCTTTTTTGTATCGAAAGGGGAGGTCAGATGATTTACACAGCTGCAGAAATCAAACAGATTGATCAAACCGCCAACCAAAGCGGAATGCCCGATACGGTACTGATGGAGCGAGCAGCCTCGGCAATTGTACCGAAGATTCAAATCGATTCGTCTTCAACCGTTCTAGTGATTTGTGGGAAAGGAAACAACGGAGGAGACGGATGGGTCGTCGCTAGAGAGCTTGCGATGAAAGGTCATGAAGTGAGCGTGTGGTCACCACTTGGGGAGAGTAAGTCTGAGGCCGCATCGGCGCATGCCGCCTATGCGTCATCGTTTGTTCAAGTTATAGAGCAACCGATCTCTACGGACGTCATCATCGATGCCTTGTTCGGTGTCGGGTTATCGGGAGCAGTTACAGGAAAAGCAAGAGACGTCATCGAATGGGTGAACCAACAATCGGCGAAGGTGTTGTCGATCGATGTCCCTTCAGGTATGCCGAGTGACCACGCCCGTGAGTTTGACGGCTTTGCTGTTCAGGCGAACCATACTTATTCCTTACACGGTTATAAACGGACAGCGTTTTTAAACCGTACTGCGCCGTATTATGGACAACTTGAACGAATTGACATCGGGCTCCCACATACAGCGGACTGGCGTATGTTGACCGAATCGGATTTTGAACGATCACTTCTAATGCGAGATCGTTACAGCCATAAAACGGATTATGGGCATGGCATGCTGATTGGAGGGAGTCGTCATCTTCTCGGGGCGCCGTTTATGGCGGGCCGTGCGGCACTACGTTCTGGCATCGGCCTGTTAAACCTTTCGATTCCGAGAGAGGCAAGCCCCCTCATATCGACGTTACCTGAAGCGATGTACAATCAACATTCAGATCAATTGGAAAAAACATATGATGCGATTGCAATCGGTCCTGGAATGGTAGAGGGGGAAGGGGTGGATCATATTTGGCAACAAGTAACTCGACAGTCTTGTCCCGTCATTGTAGACGCGGGAGCATTATCGAAGAGGCGACTTGAGACCCGGGGACCGCTCATCCTTACTCCACACCCTGGTGAATTTTCTAAACTGACAGGTAAGTCGGTCGAAGAGATTGAAAGTGACCGTTTCACGATTGCCTCCGAATTTGCGAAAGAGTATCGAGTCCATTTGATTTTAAAAGGAACGTTTACACTCATCGTCGCCCCAGACGGAACAGGTGCCGTCAATACAGTTGAAGCCTCTGCTCTTGCCAAAGGAGGAAGTGGGGACGTATTGACCGGGATTTTACTTGCACTATGGGCACGTGAAGGGGGAACATGGTCACCGAATGAACAAGCCGTGCTATGGCATGCGCTCGCGGCTAAATCGATCAGTCAGACGATTCATCCAGCAAGCGTACTCGCAAGCGATGTGATTGAAGAACTTAGTCGTATATAAAAAGAAGGCATTCCCGTTTACTGGACGGGAATGCCTTTTAGCGTTGATTGAGAATCATTTGTTTTTCGATGTGGGCAATCTGATGATGGGCTTCGCGCCACGTTGAAATACGTGTCACGCCTTCGGGCAGCGTTTTACGATTATAGGGGGCATCGAACAATAGTACGGGAATGGATGTCTCTTCATGGATGGAAATTGCATTTTCATAACGGTCCTCCATGAATAGTTCGAGTGACAAGTCTTTGACGACATTGATTTTATCGTGTGATCCGGTCATCACCAGTGAATCGAGTGGAAGACGGTGACTCGTGATCCATTCTTCCGTGACTGGTCGAACCGCCTCGCTTCTTGCAGTCACGTAATGAAGATGATGTTCGTCCTTCAACTTCCACAGTACTTCTAAAACATCAGAGTGGGGAAGGGAACGACGATAAATCGCTTCTTCATGCCCTTCTTCAATCATAAATTTCCAAAACTCGTGCTGTTCCATCGTGGTATACGTATGCAACTCATACTCTGTCGCACGATGATAATCAATGGAGTAACCGAGTGATTCATTCATATATATAAAACAACTTCTCGGGTCCGTAACGGTTCCATCTAAATCAATGCCGATTCGCATCTCATCACTCCTCCTCACATGCCCTCTATTCTATCAAAAACCCGCACGGTTGCAACCGTGCGGGAATGGTTAATCATTAATTGGATTGATTGGCAAGCTCTTGTTCTTCGCGCTCACGCTCAGCCATTTTCTCAGCAGCGATTGCATCGATTTCTTTTTTCAATTCCTCGACCATCGTAGCTTCAGGAACTTTACGGATGATCTTACCGTGGCGGAAAAGAAGACCTTCATTCCGGGCACCGGCGATACCGATATCAGCCTCACGGGCTTCACCAGGACCGTTTACTGCGCATCCTAGAACGGCAACTTTAATGTTGACGTTAATATTTTGGATATATTCCTCGACTTCTTTTGCAATCGAAATCAAATCGATTTCGATACGACCACATGTCGGACAAGAAATCAATGTTGCAGCGTTCGCTGCAAGACCGAATGACTTAAGCACTTCTTTCGCAACTTTCACTTCTTCTACCGGGTCATCTGAAAGCGAGACACGAACCGTTGAACCGATTCCGAGTGAGAGGATTGCACCAAGTCCAGCTGCTGATTTAAGTGAGCCAGAGAAGAGTGGTCCTGATTCCGTGATCCCGACGTGAAGTGGGTAATCAAACGTTTTCGCAGCGAGCGTATACGCTTCAAGTGCCAAGTTCACGTCAGAGGCTTTGAGCGAGATAATTGTGTTATAGAATCCGAGATCTTCGAGAATCTTCACGTGATGCATTGCGCTCTCGACCATTCCTTGTGCAGTCGGATAGCCATACTTTTCAAGGAATTGTTTTTCGAGTGATCCAGCGTTGACACCGATTCGAATCGGGATACCTTTTGCTTTCGCAGCGTTTACGACAGCCTCGACTTTTTCACGGCGACCGATGTTACCCGGGTTGATGCGGATTTTATCGACGCCACTTTCGATGGCTTTTAAAGCAAGCTTATAGTCGAAGTGAATATCGACGACGAGCGGGATGTTGATGCGGCTCTTGATTTCAGCGAGTGCGTCAGCTGCACGTTCGTCTGGACATGCCACGCGAACAACTTGACACCCAGCCTCTTCTAGACGTTTAATTTCGGCGACTGTCGCCTCGACGTCGTGAGTTTTTGTTGTGGTCATAGATTGAATGACGACTTCGTTCGATCCTCCGATAATCAAGTTACCGACACGAATCGGACGAGTTAATGAACGATGCAAAATTTCTGACATATACGTAATCTCCTTCTTTTGGAAAGATTCCAATCGATTTAAGAAAATAAGGTTTCTTCATTATCATAACGAAAAGAATGTGAAAAAGCATCTAGGATGCGTAATGGATGTGTGCTCTTTACAAACTCTAACGCTATCTTAACATCTACTTCATAATTTTCCACCGTCTCAAGACCGATATAAAGGCGAGAATAGAAAAAGAGGTGACATCACATGAAGTGGGTCTTTAAACGGAATTTAAGTGAGAAGGCGAAACTACACAATCGATCGAATCGACAGTTCAAAATGGCGCACCGTCTCCAATGGACACTCATGCCGATTATTTTACTTGTCTTTACCATTACATTTAGTTGGTTCGCCATAAAGTCGGAACAACTGTTGTCCGCAGAAATCGAGCAACGCCTCATGCGGGAAGTCACAGTCATGCGAGAATCGGTGAAAACCTCCTACAACGCGTATGTCGCAAACGAGAAGCAACTAAATCGTTCATTGAAGTCCACGTATATGCAACAAGCTTCTATTCTATCAGGAGATGAATTCGAAGCCGCACAATTTTTAGTACGTGGAGATTCTGTTGATCAATTGAGTGGATCAAAAGGAATGAAGACAGAGCAGATTATGGAGAAAATTTCACAAACGACGAATACGGAAGTGGAAGAGACAGAAGAATGGTTAATGGCTTCAGTTACGATACCAGAACTAAAAGCAGATTACGTTCTCGTCGTCACGAAAGAATCTGCGCTCGGTCCAATGGCTGAATTGCGACAATATATCATTTTCATCTTATTGATTGCGATGATTGGGATGGCCATCCTCTTCACACGATTCATTCATCGCGAAGTCAAACCGTTGAGTATATTGGCCCATTCATTGCGCCACGCCGTTGAAACGCGTCGATTCGATGATGTGGCACTCGGAGCAAAATCAAAAGAAATACATATACTCGAAACCGAGTTCAACACATTCATTCATTTATGGAATCAGTCCATGGACATGATGGGCAAGACAGCGAGCGCATTTCATCAAAGTCTTCCGGTTTTTAAAAAAGAACTGATGAACAGCCATCACCAAGTTGAACAATTCCGTGAAGTTGCGGCAACAGTTGAACATACGAGTCATTCGTATCAGTCAGTGACGAGCGATTCTACATTTAAAATGAGAGAAGTCACACAACAAATCGAAACGCTGGAACATCAAATTTCGAGTGTGGACGACCGTGGTAATCGACTGAAATCAATTTTACATGAAGAGCTTGAAACGTTCTCTTCCGTGAAAGAGGCGAGTGATTATGTCGAGCAACAAGTGGAGAGCATTCAACAAAAACTTGTGGAAAGTGAGTCGAACTCCTCAAAAGCGGATGAGGCACTAAAGAGCATCCTTTCGGTGTCGGCAGCCACGAAGATGTTGTCGCTTAACGCGTCGATTGAGGCGGCTCGAGCTGGTGAGCACGGTAAGGGGTTTGCCGTTGTCGCTAGCGAGGTCGGAAATCTTGCAAAAATGACGAGTGAAGCAACGTTACTCGCAGTCCATGCCATTGAAGCACTGAACGAAGAACGAAAAGACTTACTATTAGAAGTCAATGATTTTATTAAAGAAGTACAGGTATTAAAAGATGCCGTTTTTCGAGTGGAAGGTGGGATTGAGGTCATTGACCGTGAAATCAAGGTTCAGTTAGATGAGTTTCAGTCCATCACGGATCAAACCTCACATACAGGAAGACAGCTCTTGCAATTAATTGAATCAAATGAGCGGTTGCGAGAAATCAGTTCGTTACTCGAACGAAAGTTATTTGAGCTGAACGATGGTGTCGATCGGTGGTCACATGTTCAGTCCGCTTTACAATCTGCAGGTACGGATTTGGGCGACCAAAGTGATGCGTTGAATCGGACGTTAGAGGAATTATCACCAAAATAAAAACAACGACGAGCGTTTACGAAGACGCTTGTCGTTGTTTTTTTTGTGGCACTTTCGTTAAAGGGTAGGTGATATATCCGAGTCCAATGATGAAACCAATCGATATAAGGGAAGGGTTCATATGGTATAACGTCACTAATAAAATAGTCGGAACGAATGTCATCGACACGGTATATGGCCAAGCTTGACGGTAGGCCCACATGTTTTTCGAGTAGACTTTTGTAAACAACTGAACGTATAAAGCCATGATGGCGACCCAAAGTAAATAGAAAAAGAAGATGGCGAATCCATGTAAGAATAGCCACATCGGAATGAAAAAGTCAGGACGAATCACAACAAAGTCCAAGACGGTGATCAGGAGCGTCAACACGAGAGTGGCTCCCATATAGGCATGAAGCGGAGCGAGTCGAAGGCGTAGTGTTCGCTTTGATGGCACTAAACTTGTTCGAAGGAACGTAAAGATGGTGGACAACATGCTAAAAACTCCAATCTGTTATATTACAACTAATAGAAAAATGGTTAAAATAGTACAGTGTTTTAATAAAACTTTTACATAAAACGTGTTTACATGAAGACGCCGATGAAGGCATAATGAGTAGGGCATTAAAAACCAAGCAAATCCAACCAATTCTTAATTAAAAGGAGTACAAAAATCGTGGAATACAATTTGCAAGAAATGTTATTCATGTTTTTTGGAGGTCTAGGGATCTTCCTCTTCGGGATCAAATCGATGGGAGACGGACTCCAAAAGTCTGCAGGGAATCGCCTGCGTGACATCCTAGATAAGTATACAACGAATCCATTCCTTGGTGTACTCGCCGGGATCATCGTTACTGTATTGATTCAATCTTCTTCAGGTACAACCGTTATTACGGTCGGACTTGTTAGCGCCGGCTTCATGACACTCCGTCAAGCAATCGGAGTCATCATGGGGGCAAACATCGGTACAACGGTGACAGCATTTATCATCGGATTCGATGTCGGTGAGTATTCACTCCCGATGATTGCAATCGGTGCAGTCTTACTCTTCTTCTTTAAGAAAGAGCGTTACCAGCACCTTGGACAAGTTATCTTTGGCCTCGGGGCATTGTTCTATGGTCTTGAGTTGATGGGCGACGGAATGCGTCCGCTCCGCTCAAGTGAGTATTTCATCGACTTGACGCAATCAATGAGTGACAATCCGTTCCTCGGTGTCATCGTCGGTACGGTATTTACAGTCATCGTCCAGTCATCTTCTGCAACAATCGGAATTTTGCAAGAGCTCTATGCGGGTGGTTCAATCGATTTGGATGCCGCTCTTCCGGTATTGTTTGGTGACAACATTGGTACGACAATCACAGCCATTTTGGCATCAATCGGTGCATCAGTTGCCGCACGTCGCGCAGCTGCAGCGCATGTTATCTTTAACTTAATCGGAACAACGATCTTCATGATCTTGTTAATTCCGTTCACAAACTATATTTATTGGATTACAGACTTCTTGGCAATTGAAGACAAGATGCAAATTGCATTCGCACACGGTACGTTTAACGTCGTCAACACTTTCGTCCAGTTCTGGTTCATCGGGTCGATTGCGTGGATCGTGACGAAATTGGTGCCTGGTGAAGATTCAATCGTCGATACGAAAGCACAGCATTTGGATCCAATCTTCATTCAACAGTCGCCATCGATCGCAGTGGAACAAGCGAAATACGAAGTCATCCGCATGGGAGATTTCGCAAAACTTGGTCTTGACGAAGCGCGTAACTATTTGACAACAGGCGACAAGAAACATGCTGAAAAGTCAGCGCATATCGAAGAAGCATTGAACTCGTTGAATGCTAAAATTACAGATTACCTCGTAAAATTGGCAGCTGTCGATTTGACCGAGCAAGAATCACAAGAACACAAGACGCTCATGCATGCGATCAACGATATCGAACGAATCGGTGACCACGTTGAAAACATCATTGAGTTGATTGACTATAAGACTGCTACGAAAGTGACACTTTCAGCAGATGCTCAAAAAGAATTGACTGAAATGTATGACCTCACACGCGAAACGTTAGAGAAATCCCTTCAGACGTTAGCGAGCGGTGACATGGTCGAAGCACGTAAAGTCATCGAAATGGAAGCGAAACTCGATATGCTCGAGCGTCAATTCCGTAAAAACCATGTTGTTCGCTTGAACACGGGTGCTTGTGATGGACAAGCAGGTATGTTCTTTGTCGACATGCTCTCAAACCTTGAGCGGATCGGTGACCATGCCATGAACATCACAGAAATCACACTTGAAGATGCGAACGAAGTAACTGTATAAAGATGGAGCACTCCGGCTAAATAGTCGGAGTGTTTTTCTGTACTTAGCAAGGAATTTTCCTTGACACTGTATAACATATTCAGTATATTATTACTGTATAACAACATGGCGGTGTAGCTCAGATGGCTAGAGCGTACGGTTCATACCCGTGAGGTCGTGGGTTCGACTCCCTCCGCCGCTATTTATAAGGACCCTTAGCTCAGCTGGTTAGAGCAGACGGCTCATAACCGTCCGGTCGTAGGTTCAAGTCCTACAGGGTCCATTCCAAAACAACTTTCATTTTGTGAAAGTTGTTTTTTTGTTTTCAATCTAAATTTCATGGGTAAATACTCGTTAGCATTTTGTTTTTTGAAAAATATGAAATGAGGCGGACAAAATGGAACGAAACCACACCATGATGCAGTTTTTTGAATGGCATGTCGAAGCGGATCAAAAACATTGGAAGCGGTTAAAAGAGAGAGCAGAAGATTTAAATAAAGCCGGAATTACAGCGCTCTGGTTACCTCCTGTCACAAAAGGACAGAGTGATAAGGACACGGGTTATGGCATTTATGACTTATATGATTTAGGAGAGTTCGATCAAAAAGGATCGATTGCCACAAAATATGGCACGAAGAAAGAACTTCTTGAAGCGACATCGTTCTGTCAGCAAGAACTAGGGATGCAAATTTATATGGACGTCGTTATGAATCATAAAGCAGGTGCGGATGCGACCGAGAAGTTTGAAGTGCTAGAAGTGGACCCGGATGACCGCACAAAAGTCCTTTCAGATGAGCCTTTTGAAATCGAGGGATGGACAAAGTTTGATTATGAAGCCCGGGATGGGAAATACTCTTCGTTCAAATGGGACTTCACTCATTTTAATGGGACCGATTACGATGCGGCGACAGACCGTTCCGGGATTTTCTTCATTGTTGGAGAAAACAAGAGATGGAATGATAATGTCGATGATGAATTCGGTGTGTATGATTATTTGATGTTCGCGAACATCGATTATCATCATCCTGAAGTCAGGGAAGAAGTGCTGAATTGGGGTAAATGGTTCATTGAGGAAACGAAGTGTGACGGATTCCGATTGGATGCAATCAAACATATCAACTACGATTTCGTCAAAGAGTTCAGTCAAACGATGCGAGAAGAGAAAGGCGACCAATTCTATTTCGTCGGAGAGTTTTGGAAATCAGATCTCGATGCTTGCCGCGAATTTCTCGATAACATCGATTACCACGTCGATTTGTTCGATGTTCCTCTCCACTATAAACTGCATCAAGCCTCGGAGGAAGGTGCCTCGTTCGATATGCGAACCATTTTTGATGACACGCTCGTCCAGTCACACCCGCTTCACGCGGTAACGTTCGTGGACAATCACGATTCACAGCCTGAAGAGGCGCTTGAGTCATGGGTGAAAGATTGGTTCAAGCAAATCGCATACGGTCTCGTTTTACTTCGTAAAGATGGCTATCCATGTGTGTTCTATGGAGATTATTATGGCATAGATGGCCCTCACCCAACCGACGGAATGAAGCTAGCCATCGATACACTTCTTTATGCTCGTCGAGAAAAAGCTTACGGGGAACAGGACGACTATTTCGATGATTCAAACGTCATCGGATGGGTGCGTAAGGGTGTGGAAGAAATTGAACGTTCAGGATGTGCCGTTCTCATCTCAACTTCGGACGAGGCTGAAAAGCGTATGTTCGTCGGGGAAGAGCGAGCTGGTGAAACATGGGTCGACTTGACGAATACGCGTGAAGATAAAATTGAGATTGATGATGAAGGATTTGGGGTATTTAAAGTGGCGGCGGGATCAATTTCGGTCTGGGCATTACCAGAAGAAGATGTAGAGTGAGGCATTACAATTGAGTCGACCGTCACAAATCTGTTACATTTATAACGAACGATGTTCAAAACAATTTTAAGGGGGATTTTAGTAATGGCTAAATTTGAATTACCACAACTTGATTACGCATATGATGCACTCGAACCACACATTGACGCACGCACGATGGAAATCCACCACACGAAACACCACAACACTTACGTCACAAACGTAAACAATGCACTCGAAGGAAAAGACGTGGAGTACTCTTCACTCGAAGACTTGCTCCAAAAAATCGATTCACTTCCTGCTGACATTCAAACTGCTGTCCGTAACAATGGTGGCGGTCACTGGAACCACTCGTTCTTCTGGAAACTCTTGAAGAAAAACGAGAATGGCACACCGTCTGGCGAACTCGCTGCTGCAATCGATGAGTCGTTCGGTAGCTTCGATGCATTCAAAGACGAATTCACAAAAGCTGCAACAACTCGTTTCGGATCAGGATGGGCATGGCTCGTCGTGAAGAACGGTAAACTTGAAGTGACGTCTACACCAAACCAAGATTCACCGATTATGGAAGGCGTTTCGCCAATCCTCGGACTTGACGTTTGGGAGCACGCTTACTACTTGAACTACCAAAACCGTCGTCCTGACTATATCAATGCATTCTTCCACGTCATCGACTGGGATTATGTTGCGAAATTGTACGCTGACGCAAAATAAGCCGACAAACCCTGAGATTCTTCATAGAGTCTCGGGTTTTTTTGTGTCTTTCATTAATTTGTAAACAAATTATGATATAGTGAAAAACGGACAAAATAATAGATGACCATGTACTCTATATTATAGAAGGAATCGATTGTGGAAGGAGATAACGGACTTGGCTAAAAATCGTGTGAAAGTGCCGAAAAAACGGCGAAACCACTTACCGTTACGTTTGAATTTGTTATTTTTCATCGTCTTCGTTCTATTTGCGACCTTGATTTTTCGATTAGGTGTCGTTCAAATCGTGAATGGAGAATTGATTGCGCGTGAAGTACAAAAAACGGAGTCAAGTAAGATTAAATACGAGGTACCACGAGGGAAAATTTATGACCGTAACGGTCAAGTGCTCGCGGATACGATTTCGAACTACTCGATCATGTATCGACGTTCGCAAGTGACGAAAGCGGATGAACGTTTAGATGTCGCCAAAAAGTTGTCAGAAATCGTCGATATTCCAGAAAAGGATCGCAAAATGACGGAACGTGACCGCAAAGACTACTGGATTGCGACGAATCCTGAATTGGCACAAGAACGCACGCAGGCATTGTTGGAAGAGTTACCAGAAGATGAGCGAGCTGCGTTGTCCAACCAGGACGTGGATCGACTCTTGCTCGACTCTATCACAGAAGAAGAAATCACGTTCGATGATGCGACCGAAGAAATCATCGCGATTAAACATAATATGGAGAGCGGCTATGCGCTCGATCCACAAGTCATCAAAATCGGCGCCAGCCCGAAAGAGATGGCAGTCATTGAAGAGAACTTAGAAATGTTGCCAGGCGTGAGTGTCGAACCATACTACCAACGGGACTATCCGTTCGATGAGACGTTCAAGAGCTTTTTAGGAAGCTATCGTCAAATCCCAGCCGAACAACGAGCTTCTTATCAGGCGAAAGGGTACGGATTGAATGACCGGGTCGGGACGTCCTACTTGGAGCAACAATATGAAGATGTCCTTCGCGGGACGCCTGCCTACGATGTGTTCACGACATATAAAGGTGAACCGGTCGGGGAGCCGACACGCGTGAGTGGGAACCCGGGGAAAGATATCGTGTTGTCGACTGACATTGAATTCCAGAAAGAAGTCGACGAGATTTTGAAAAAAGCGATTCGTGCCGGACGCTCTGGAAGTCCTCATTTCGATCGCGCGTTCGCTGTCGTCATGAACCCGCAGACAGGTGAACTACTCGCCTTGTCAGGACAGGAGCTTGATTTAGAGACGAATGAGTTCAATGACGTCTCAACAGGGACTGTGCTTCGTGCCAGCCAAATTGGGTCAACCATCAAAGGGGCGACCGTCGCCTATGGATTTGAAGAAGGCGTCGTCGAGCCAGGAGAGTATATTTATGATGCGCCGATTAAAATTGGATCATCTACCAAAGCCTCTTACCGCAATATGGGGAACATTAACGATTTAGATGCACTCGCTATGTCGTCAAACATTTATATGTTCCAAATCGCGTTACGTTTAGCTGACTATTATTCTACCGGACAAATCGTCGGGGATAATGTCACACAAGCATTTGAAACGATGGAACATTACTATAAACAGTTTGGTCTCGGAATCGAGACTGGGATTGATTTACCGTTCGAGTCGATCGGATTCCGTAGCGTTCCCGACCGTGTCACGCTCCTCATGGATATGTCGATCGGACAGTATATCTCGTATACGCCGATCCAATTGGCACAATATACGTCTACGTTAGCGAATGGCGGTTATCGCATTCAGCCACACTTACTAAAAGAAATCATTGAGCCGGGTTCGCTCGATGAAAACAAGAAGCAAGTCGTCAGCACGTTCCAACCAAACGCGTTGAATAAAGTGGATATTCAAGACGAGTATATTGAGCGGGTTCGTGAAGGGTATCGTCAAGGGGTTGAATCTTCGTCTGGATCATCTCGAATCTTGCAACAGACAGGGATGACTGCGGCCGGTAAGACCGGAACAGCGCAGGCCATTGCTGAAGGTGCAGACGGTCAGGCGAAACGGAACGCAAAAGGGGAACCAATCAAGACGCTTAACTCGAACCACGTCGGTTGGGCACCGTTTGATGATCCTGAAATCGCATGGGCGATTATCATGCCTGGACTTGAGGCGGAAGGAATCAACACTCGGGTCGCGCACGATATTATGAAAGCTTACTTTAATTTAGAAGACGTGAATGCAATGCTTCAATGAAAGGAGTCACTTCGGTGACTTCTTTTTTGTCTTTACAATTCTTTTACGTTCCGTTTATTTCTCGTTAATAGAAGTTCATTAGGATATTAATTGTAGGACAGAACAACAGATCCACAACAAAAATCAAAGCAAACTCAAGGAGGACGTCACAAATGTCTTGGATGAAAAAATCAGCTTTACTCGCTTCAATCACTTCGGTCGCACTCGTAGGTGCAGCCTGTGGGAACAATGAAGAAGGTGGCGCTGCTGAAGGCGAAGGGCTCTCAGGAAAAGTCGTCATGGACGGATCATCAACTGTATTCCCAATCATGGAAGCAGTCGCAGAAGAATATTCAGCTGAGCAACCGGAAGTTGAAGTGACAGTCGGTGTCTCTGGTACGGGTGGTGGCTTCAAACGCTTCGTGACGGGAGAGACAGACTTCTCGAACGCATCACGTGAAATCAAAGAAGAAGAAGCAGCCGAAGCTGAGAAAAATGGTGTGGAATTTACACAACTCTCAGTCGCACTTGATGGTCTTTCACTCGTTGTCAACCCGGCGAACGATTGGGCACAAGATATCACGATTGAAGAATTGAATAAAATGTGGACTGACACAAGCGTGAAAACGTGGAAAGATGTTCGCTCTGACTGGCCAGATGAAGAGATCTCATTCTTCGCACCAGGTAAAGATTCAGGTACGTACGATTTCTTCGACGAGAAAGTTCTTGATGAGACAGATATTCGTCAAGACGCACAATTGTCTGAAGATGACAACGTACTCGTAACAGGTGTAGCTGGGACAGAGGGTGCAATCGGATTCTTCGGATTCGCTTACTACCTCGAGAACCAAGACACACTTCGTGCCTTGAATGTTGAAGGAGTAGAGCCAACACATGACACAATCAACGACTTGTCTTACCCACTCTCACGTGAAATTTACACGTACGTCAACAACGCTTCGTTGAAAGACAAAGAGCAAGTGGCTGACTTCGCACGCTTCATGAATGAAAATGCAGCTGACCTTTCAGAAGAGGTTGGTTACGTGAAAATGGAGCAAGCGCGTTACGACGAAAACATGAAGATGATCGACGAAATCGCTGGAGAATAAAATGATACGTGGCAGAAGGTGAGACTAGCTCTCACCTTCTCGCCATGCTTTCTAGTATGAAGAGGTAGGGAGCGATACACGAGATGAATGAACCAAACAAAAAGCTCTCGATTCGAGAGATGATTCAACAAAATAAACAAAAGAAATATAGTACGACGAACGTGTTTGATAAAATCATGCCGTTCTTATTATTCTTGAGCGCATTTGTATCAGTCGTAACGACAATTGGTATTGCGTTCACACTTGGCTTTGAGCTATTTAAGTTCTTTGAACGAGTGCCAGTCGCTGAATTTTTAGGATCGACAGAATGGTACCCGCTTAGTGCAGATCAGCGCTTCGGGGTATGGGCGCTTGTGATGGGGACGCTCCAAATTACTGTGATTGCTATGATTGTAGCCGTCCCGCTTGGTTTGGCGTCTGCGATTTATTTGAGTGAGTACGCCTCTGATCGAGCTCGCCGTGTGTTAAAGCCAATCTTAGAAGTGTTGGCAGGTGTACCGACCATCGTCTTTGGTTTCTTCGCATTGTCATTCATTACGCCGATTTTACAAGCTTTGATTCCAGGACTCCAAATTTACAATGCGCTTAGTCCGGGGATTGTCGTCGGGATTATGATTATTCCGATGATTGCTTCGATTTCTGAGGATGCGATGAGTGCGGTACCGAAGAAAATTCGCGACGGTGCCCTCGGTCTTGGGGCAACACGTCTTGAAGTGGCGACGAAAGTCGTCATGCCTGCAGCGACTTCTGGGATCATTGCCTCAATCGTTCTCGGAATGAGCCGTGCGATTGGTGAAACGATGATTGTGACGATCGCTGGTGGATCGCAACCAAACTTTGAGTTCAATCCGCTCAATGCGATTCAAACGATGACAGCTTATATCGTTCAAATCGCAAAAGGTGATGCAGGTTACGGCACAATCGAATACTACAGTATCTATGCGGTCGGTGCGTTATTGTTCGTCTTTACCCTCTTGATGAACTTGTTCGCCAACTGGGTGACGCGCCGCTTCAGAGAGGAGTACTAATATGGCTTTACCGAACAGTGAGTTCAAGAATACGAAGAACCTGATGGATCGTGAGACGGTGTCTGAACGTATCAAGCGCCGTTTACAACTGAATGAAATTTTTAAGTATATCTTTTTGGCAGGGCTCGTCTTTGCGTTAGTCGTCTTGTCGACGTTGATTTATGACATCGTTTCAAAAGGGGCAGGATGGGTCGACCTTGATTTCTTGCGTAACTTCCCGTCACGTCGTCCTGAAGATGCGGGGTTATATCCTGCATTGATTGGATCGCTATGGTTGATGTTACTCATCGTGCCAATGGTGTTCGTCATCGGTGTCGGTGCAGCCATCTATCTAGAAGAGTATGCACCGAAAAATCGAATGACTTCATTTATCGAGGTCAACATTTCGAACTTGGCTGGTGTCCCTTCAATCGTTTTTGGATTACTCGGTTTGACGATATTCGTCCGAGTGATGGAGTTAGGAAACTCGGTTATGGCCGGTGCGTTAACACTCGGTCTCATGAGTTTACCGATTGTCATCGTAGCTTCACAAGAAGCATTGCGGGCAGTCAAAATGGAGTTACGTCACGCTTCTTTAGCACTTGGTGCTTCAAAATGGCAAACCACATTTAATGTCGTCTTGCCATCAGCGATTCCTGGGATTATTACAGGGATTATCTTAGCCGTCTCCCGTGCAATCGGTGAAACAGCACCACTAATCATGGTCGGTGCAGCAACGTTTATTTCAACGACACCAAGTGGGATTTTCTCTGACTTTACGGCACTGCCGATTCAAATTTATAACTGGACGAGCCGACCGCAAGCAGAATTCCAAAACTTGGCTGCAGCAGGAATCATCGTACTCATGACGATGCTCATTGCGATGAACTCTGTAGCGATTTATATCCGAAACAAATATACGAACCGACATTAAGTCGTTTTTGCAGATGAATGAGGAGGAAGCTCGAGATGATGAAACAACAAGAGCTCAATAAAGGAGATCAAAACGTGAACACAACAACGACGGAACCGACAATTACTGAGATGAAAAAAGATAGCGCTTATGTCGTCAATAACTTGAACTTATGGTACGGAGAAGACCAAGCGTTGATTGACGTCAACCTCGACATCAAAAAGAATGAAGTCACGGCAATCATCGGACCTTCTGGATGTGGAAAATCGACATTCATTAAAACGTTGAACCGCATGGTCGAACTCGTCCCATCTGTTCGTACAAATGGTGAAATCTTGTACCATGGACGTAACATCTTCGATCGTGGATATAAAGTAGAAGATTTACGTACATCCGTTGGGATGGTATTCCAGCAACCAAACCCATTCCCGAAATCGGTGTACGACAATGTAGCTTACGGACCTCGTACGCATGGCATTAAAAATAAGAAAGTACTCGATGAGATCGTTGAACGTTCGCTTCGTGGCGCTGCCATCTGGGATGAAGTGAAAGATCGCTTGAACGAGAACGCATATGGACTTTCTGGTGGACAACAACAACGTCTATGTATCGCTAGAACGCTAGCGATCGAACCGGACGTCATCTTGATGGATGAGCCGACTTCTGCCCTTGACCCAATCTCTACGTTGAAAGTGGAAGAACTCGTTCAAGAGTTGAAAGAGCAATACTCGATCATTATCGTGACGCATAACATGCAACAAGCTGCCCGTGTTTCGGATAAAACGGCCTTCTTCTTGAATGGAGAAGTTGTCGAGTTCGATGTAACAGATAAGATTTTCTCGAATCCATCTGACAAACGGACGGAAGACTATATTTCTGGCCGTTTCGGTTAAGGAGGAGACTAGATTGATGGCACAAAATCGCACATTTTTTGATACGAAATTAACTGAATTAGAAGATAAAGTGGTCCGTTTGGCAAATTTGACGATGCGTCAGACGGCAACCGCAATCGAAGTGTTAGAAAAGCATGATTTAGAGTTAGCGCAAACGGTAATCGATAATGACAACGAACTAGATGATTTGGAATTAACAATTAACGATGAAGCAATTTTATTAATTGCCAAGCAGCAACCGGTTGCGACCGACTTACGTCGTCTGATTGTAACGATGAAATCGGCGACGGACTTAGAACGCATTGCGGATTACGCGACGAACATCGCTAAAGCTGTGACGCGAATTGAACATGTTCCTTATTTACATGACATTCAACCACTTAAACAGATGGCTGAACAGTTGATTGACATGCTCGAGTTGGCAACGCGTGCGTATCGTAAAGGAGAAGTGAGTCGTGTCCGTGAACTCAATGAGATGGACCGTGTAATTGATGAAATCAATCTAACGGTGATTAAACAATACATCGGTTCTCTTCCGGCGATGACAGTCGGAACGAACGATGTGTACGAGTTCTCAAACATCGCTCGTTATCTTGAGCGGATGGGCGATCACGTGACAAACTTCGGAGAACATTTAATTTTCCTTGAAAAAGGGAAACATTATGATTTGAATCAATAAGATTAGTGGTAAAGAACAACAGTGCTGTTGTTCTTTATTTTTTTGGGCAGGAATTCATAAAGAATGAGCGAATACTAGTCTACATGGATTTTTTACATGAAGGGAGCCATACAGAGATGGAAGAGAAAATCGTATCCTTGAAGCAACAAGGACTTACGTTGAAACAGATTGCGGCAGAACTAGACGTCCCGATTGGCAAAGTCCAATACGCATGGCGAAAATGGAGAAATCAGCAACAAGAGTTGGAGGAAGTTGTCCCTGTGAAACAAAAGAGTAATAAGAAAGCTAAAGCTAAAGCGTCGGGATCAACTTCGCGTAAACAAGTCGCATCAGCAAAAGAGACGGTTGATGTGAAACGTTCTCCACTCCTTGAAAAGAGTCCTGAAGGTTATTGGCAATTGCCAGAACGATATAACGTAGACTTCTTGCATGCGGTCGTTCAATCACCGAACTCAGTATATGTGTGCTGGGAAGTGTCTGACTTAGTGAAAGAAACGTTAGAGCTCCAGTTTATGAGACGATGGGAAGAGCTACCGAAAGCGTTCCGTATCTTAGATGTGACCTTGCTCGATTACGCGAGTGGTCACGCGAATCGTTCGTATACGTTCGATCTCCCTGAAATGACGAACAGTTGGTTCGTTCGACCTCTCGATCCGAATACGACCTACGTGTTTGAGTTCGGGATTCGCACGATGGAGGGAGAATTTTTACCAATTGTGGCATCGGCACCACTTGATACACCACGTGCAGAACCAGTTGGTATCGGACGCTTCGCGGAGCCAGTGAGACGTTGGCAGTACGGAGAAGTTGAATCTCCAGAGTTGTTAGATACATTACCAAAATATGCGGCATACCGTCACGTACGTTAAGGAGGACTTTCTACATGAAACCAGGATACTTTTCACTCGTCCTTCATGCTCATTTACCGTACGTTAGGCATGAAGAGAAGCATCGTTTAGAAGAAAGATGGGTGTACGAAGCCATCTCAGAAACATATATTCCAATCCTTTGGCAAGTTGATCGCTTGAAGCGTCCGTTGCATTGGACAGTTAGTATTTCACCACCTGTTGTAGAAATGCTCGCGGACCCGCTCATCCAAGATCGATACGTCGAACACTTAGATGAGATGCTTGAGTTGATCGCGTTAGAGCTCTCTGAAGGGAGAACGGATGAAGAGATATCAACGTTACATTTCTATGAGCAACGTTATCGTGATTTGAAAAATACGTTCCTTCATTGGAATAAAAACTTGAATGTAGCGTTCCGTACATATCGAGAAGCGGGTTATATTGACATGGTGACTTGTACAGCGACCCATGGTTTCAACCCCCACCTCTTTACGGAACAGGCAGCTCGTGCTGAAATTCGGACAGGTCTTAACTGCTTCGAACGTCACTATGGGTTCCGTCCGACCGGCATTTGGTTGCCTGAGTGTGCCTACACGCCAGGTGTAGACAGAATCCTGTATGAAGAAGGGATTCGATACACATTTGTCGACGAACATGCATTGCTCGATGCGGATCCAACTCCAGAGAAGGGCATTGGAGCTCCCGTCTATTCTCCACACGGAGTCGCATTGTTCCCGAGAGATCAAATCATTTCGGGTAAAATTTGGAGTTCGATGATTGGATATCCGGGTCACCCTGATTATCGTGAATTCTATCGAGATTTGGCCTACGACCGAGATTGGGATTATATCCAATCGTTCATGCATCCGGAAGGCATTCGATTCGACACAGGATTAAAAATGCACCGCATCACAGGTGACACCGATCAAAAAGACTTCTATGTACGTGAGTGGGCTGAACATCAAATTGAGAATCATGCGACAGACTTCGCACAAACGTTAGAGGGCCATCTCGAGGCCCATGGAGGTCAAACGTTCCCGCCGTTCTTGGTGACGGCACCGTTTGATGCAGAATTGTTTGGTCATTGGTGGTTTGAAGGTCCTGAATTTCTCGGGAAGGTCGCAGAGCGACTCGAGGAATTTGGAATCGAAACGATCACGCCGGCGATCTTCCTAGAGCGTCACTTCAAAGATTTACAAACCGTCCATGTTTCCATGAACACATGGGGACGAAAAGGCTACGGTGAAGTGTGGATCAATGAACGGAATGAATGGATGCTCCGTCATCTTCATATGATGGAAATGCAGCTTGTCAAAGACGTAGCCGATTATCGTGATCAGTCTGATTTGACGAATCGTGCCTTAAAGCAATTGATTCGCCATTATGTGTTAGCTGTATCAAGTGACTGGGCGTTTATCTTAGATGGTCAAACGACGGCACAATATGCGGCTGAGCGCTTCCGTGAGCATACACGCCTCTTTGCCGAACTTGAGACGGTGCTTTATCAAGGTGGGGTATCAAGTGAACTGCTCGATGATCATTATGCGGCGTACCCATTCCTACAAGACGAAGACCTTGATGTCGATTCATTCCTGTCTCCTCACGATTATTATGTGACGACTGAGCGGGATGTAGAAGATCCGGCAATTCTCATGATCACACCGGAATATCACGGTCATATCGTCGGTGGACTTGGGCATCGTGTCGTCGAGGAAGTAGAGGCGAGAGCGAATGAGGGAGAAACCGTCTATGTGTTGACACCGTATCACGATGAGTTGCCGGAATACGAACGACATGGAAACGTTCATGTATATCGGGTCCGTCCGACTAGCCCATTTTTAGAGCACGTCATGAATCAGGTCGCCACACAAAATATTGCGTATGTAAAACTCGTTCATGAACTTTCAAAACGAGTATCGTTCAAAGTGATTCATCATTTTGATTGGATGACGATTCCTGCTGCAAGAGAACTTGCGCAATCCCTTGCGCTTCCGTTATACTCAACTATGTTGTCCTTTGAAGCGACACGTAACCCGCACGGTCATGGTGGTTTGTTCGATGCGATCCATCGAATTGAAAACAGTGTGTTCTCTGCAGCGGAGTGCGTATATGTCGGCGAAGAGCTCTCGATGCATGACCTAGAACAATGGTATAAGGTAAGCGAGAATGTCAACACATGCCTACCCCTTGAAACTTCTCCATATGGACAGGAATCAATGAAAAAGAACGTGAAATAATCTTGCTTTTTCACAAGAAACTTGGTAGGATAATTGAGTATGCTTAGACTGTAAAGCAAAAGCACTTGATACAACATCATTAAGATGGGAGTGAAAGAAATGCGCGTTAAAATTACATTAGCTTGCACAGAAACAGGCGATCGCACGTACATCACGAAGAAAAACAAACGTAACAACCCTGAGCGCCTTGAGTTGCGCAAATACAACCCACGTCTCCGTCGTCACACGCTTTACCGCGAAGTGAAGTAATAAGGGACCGGCCGTCACATATGTGGCGGCTTTTTTTGTAAGGAGGAATGCGTTGTGGAAGAAAAAGCAGCGTTAAGACAGACCGTCCATCAATCCATTAAACAAATCAATAATCGACCACATGTCGATCAATCCATCCATCAACGGTTGTTCTCGACAGATATATGGAAGGAAAGCCAGACAATTGCGTTGACCTCTTCACTTCCGCTCGAAATTGATACGTCCCCAATCATTCATGAGGCGTTTGAAGCAGGAAAAACGGTGTGCGTCCCGAAAGTAACGGGGCAAGGGTTGACGTTTCATATCATTCATTCTGTGAATGATCTCGAGACAGGTGTCATGAATATTTTGGAGCCGACCACTCCACCGACGACTCAAGCAATCGACTTATGTCTTGTACCGGGAAGGGTATTTGACCGATCGGGATACCGTATTGGTTGGGGTGGAGGATATTATGACCGCTTTTTACGTACATATGAAGGGGTAACGGTTTCGTTAGCGTATTCCGTTCAACTTGTCGATCAAGTGCCGACAGAACCACACGATCTTCCTGTGCAGTGGATTGTGACAGAAAAGGAGATGATTCAATGTTCGCCATATTTGTTGTAACTTGTATCGTCGCCTTTCTCGGATATCGGTTGCGCTCCTTAACGCTCTCAGGAGCAATCTTGACGGTGATAACAGGGGTATTGATTGGACTGTCGTTTGGGTGGTTCGGACTTTATTTACTCGGCGTCTTCTTCTCGACGTCTTCTCTCGCATCAAAATATCGATCTCGCGATAAAGTAAGTGTGGATGAAATCGTCGAGAAAACGGGGGCTCGAGACGCCATCCAAGTGTTAGCCAATGGAGGGGTAGGGATACTTTGTGCCCTCGGTTATTTGCTGACGGACGATGTTGTCTATCTATACATGTACATCGTGTCCATTGCAGCAGCGACGAGTGACACGTGGGGATCTGAATTCGGTGTCCTCGCAAAACGTAAACCTCGGTTCATGTTCTCGTTCAGGGAAGTTGAGCCGGGAACGAGTGGCGCTGTCTCAACATTTGGAACGGTCATGTCGGTATTAGGCGCATTTATGATTGTCTGCTCATCTCTTTTGTTTGTCGAATTAGACTTGGCATTACTATTGGCACTTTGGGGAATCGGACTAAGTGGAAGCGTCATCGACACATTGCTCGGTGCAACAGTACAACGAAAGTTTCGCTGTACGGTGTGTGGGAAGTTGACCGAGAAGAACATTCATCATCAAGTTCCGACAACATATGTGTCGGGATGGCGAGTTTTTGGAAACGATGCAGTCAATTTTTTGTCCGTATTTGGAGCGGCGATGATTTGTTTTTTCGTGTTCGGATGAAAATAGTACAGGAAATGAAGATGTTTCAAATGAATGTGAAAGTTGTCACAATATTGCCAAAGTGAAAACGGTTTCCGCTGTAGTTAGGGTTTGTGAATGATGTTACAATCTTGTTGTAACAGAGATAACAAATACATGAAACAGATTGTTCGAAGGGTGGAGAAACAATATGGAAACATTAAATCATGCTAAAGTAACGCGCGTTGCACTCGTAGGGGCAGGGGCAGTTGGAGCGAGCTTCGCATACCAGTTAACGACAGCAAGTCTTTGTGAAGAGCTTGTCATCATTGACATCAACAAGGCAAAAGCAGAAGGGGAAGCGATGGACTTGAACCACGGTGTCTCGTTCGCATCTTCACCAATGCGTGTTTGGGCAGGAGACTACGCAGACTGTGGTGTAGCAGATATCGTCGTCATTACTGCAGGTGCACCACAACGTCCAGGGGAGACTCGTCTTGACCTCGTTGAAAAAAATGCGAAGATCATGAAATCGATGATTTCAGACATTATGGATTCTGGCTTTGATGGTATCATCATTATTGCCTCAAACCCAGTCGACATTATGACACATTTGGCATGGAAATATTCTGGACTTCCGAAGCATCGCGTCTTCGGATCCGGTACAGTGCTCGATACGTCTCGTTTACGTTACATGCTCGGCGATTATTTCAACGTCGACCCACGCAACTGTCATGCCTACATCATGGGTGAACATGGTGACACCGAGTTCGCTGCATGGAGCAATGCCCGAATTTACGGGAAGTCTGTTGAACAGTTGCTTGAAGAGCATGATGAATATAACTGGCAAGACCTTGAGGACATTTATGTGAACGTACGTGATGCGGCTTATCACATCATCGAACGTAAAGGTGCGACATACTATGCTATCGGACTCGGATTACTTCGCCTTGTCAAAGCGGTTCTTCGTAACGAAAACACGTTGTTGACAGTCGGTGCTCACCTCGATGGGGAATACGGATTACACGATATTCATATCGGGGTACCGGCCATCATCAACCGTCAAGGTGTGCGTGAAGTCGTTGAGATTGAATTGTCAGAAGAAGAGCATCAAAAAATGCAACATTCTGCGAATGTCCTCATGAAAACGATGGAGCCTGTCTTGTAATCTAAATACTGATTTACCCGTAGCCGTAGAGGTTGCGGGTTTTTTGTACGTTTGAAACAAGTCACGACTTTGTGGTGAGATGTCACGTGATTTACAATAGAATAAGAGAGGAGGGGTATTGGTGGCGACATGCTTTTGGGAAGATATTTATCAGGCGGTCGAGGACGGTGGCCGAATCGAAGGGATCTTAGAGCCGTCCCGTGCGGTCATCTTGTTTGATACAAAAGCAGGTGACCGCTATGACCTATACGTTCAAACTGAAAAAGCGTGGGCGAATCATGTCAGTACCGATGTGAACGCCATCCTGAGCGCATTTCGTCTATCTCGAATCGGGCGAAAGCGATTGACGCTTCATATATATGGTGAACGTCTTGTCGATGAAGAGCGGATCGAGAGCATGACTTTCCCGATTCCACCGAGAGTGACGTTATCTCGCTCGATTTGTAGCCCTACGATGGAAGACGATCGTTTTCGAATGCTCGCGGTCGCAATGGATCGAAAGAAGAAAGCGGAGTTAAAGAAACGATTCTCGTTCGGCAAACCACAAGTAGTGTACGGGTTGATGTTCATTACGTTTTTAGTCATGTGGCTGGCTGAATCCGTCGGTTCGACGCTCGATCCGAACACGTTGATTGCATTCGGTGCGAAAGTGAACCCACTCATCGACGAGGGAGAGTGGTGGCGGTTGATTACGCCGATGTTTTTGCATATCGGATGGTTTCACTTTGCCATCAATATGTTTGCGCTCTGGTCACTTGGTCCGCTCGTTGAACGGATGTATGGGTCGATCCGGTTTTTTATCATATACGTGGTTGGTGGCATTCTAGCGACGACGGCATCATATGCGTTCAGTGAATCGATTTCAGCCGGGGCATCAGGAGCATTATTTGGTCTGGTCGGCGCGCTTCTCTATTTTGGACTTCGTGATCGCTCCCTCTTTATGAAGACGCTCGGACCTCCGCTGTTTATTATGTTAGGATTAAATGTGGGACTTGCGTTTGTACTAGGCGCGAGTTTGGACCACTTCGCGCATGCGGGTGGGTTACTTGGTGGATTCGTCGTCTCTGGGGTCGTCGGATTGCCCGATGAAAAAAATCGCAAGCAACGTATCTTATTTTCTGTGCTCGCGACCGTGTTATTTGGTCTACTATATGGGTACGGTTCTTGGTAAGGAGAGAATATGATGATTGATACACTGAAAACATTAGTTGAAATTCCAAGTCCGTCTGGTATGACGGAGGAGGCGATTCGTTTTGCAGAAAAAGAGCTTCAGTCAATCGGTGTTAAAACGTCTCGGCTACATAAAGGGGCATTACTGGCCACATTCCCGGGTCGCTCGAAGGAGGCGCGTCTATTGACGGCGCATGTCGATACACTTGGAGCGATGGTCAAGGACATTTTGCCAAGTGGACGCTTACGACTCACTCAAGTTGGAGGGTACGCTTGGACGGCAATTGAAGGTGAGAACTGTCTCGTTCATCGTGAGGAAGGCGAGGCAATCGAAGGGACCATCCTCATCCATCAATCGAGTGTGCATGTCTATAAAGACACGAATTCTGCAGAGCGCTCTCCATCAAACATTGAAGTTCGGTTGGATGAGAAAGTTCATTCTCGTGAAGATGTGACGGCACTTGGAATCGAAATCGGGGACTTCGTATCATTTGATCCACGATTCAAGGTGACGACTTCCGGATACGTGAAATCACGTCATTTGGATGATAAAGCATCCGTAGTTATTTTATTAGACTTGGCTAAAGATTTGGTTAGCTACGACTTGCCTCACACGGTTCACTTCTTGATTTCGAATTATGAAGAAGTTGGATTCGGGGGCAATGCAGGCATTCCGGAAGAGGTTGTGGAATACATTGCCGTCGACATGGGAGCGCTCGGAGATGGTCAACATTCAGATGAATATACAGTCTCAATTTGTGCCAAAGATTCATCTGGACCATATGACATCAATCTTCGCAGAAAGTTTACCTCATTATGTAAGGAGCATGACATTGCATATAAGGTAGATATCTATCCTTATTATGGATCGGATGCATCGGCTGCCATTCGTGCAGGCTACGATGTAAAGCATGCTTTGATTGGTCCAGGGATTGAGTCGAGTCATAGCTATGAACGGACACATGTGTCATCTATGGAAGCGACAAGGGAATTGTTAAATCGTTATGTCCAGTCCACGATGGAGGAAGAAGCATGAAAAACTTTTATGATGTCCAACAGTTTTTAAAGTCGTTCGGAACCATTATTTATATCGGGGAACGGGATGCAGAAATCTCACTGATGATGATGGAACTCGACGAGTTGTATGAAGGGGGCATCATCGAACAGCGTGTTTATGATACAGCGAAAATCATTTTGACCCACGAATTAAAAAATTCAACAGATTGACAGAAATCCCCTTAGTGCAAAGGGTTGCACTAAGGGGATAATAGTGTACACTATTCAATGAAAGCGATTTAGTTGAGATGAGGAGTGAACGGTATGAAATGGTTATTAGGAATCGACATCGGTGGTACAACGGTGAAGATGGCTGTTTTAGACATGAATGGCATCATTTCTGATAAGTGGGAAGTTAAAACGGATATTCGAGAAAACGGTGTACATATTCCAAAAGACATCGCAGCCTCATTTGAAACGTATTTAGAGACATCAGGGAAGAAAAAAGAAGATTTCGCAGGTGCAGGAATCGGGGCACCCGGATTTATTAGTTTCACAGAGGGTGTTGTCGAATATTCACCGAACATCGGTTGGAAAGACTTCGCACTCGTGAGTGAATTCGAAAAGGCGGTCGGTCTTCCGGCAGTTCTCGAAAACGATGCGAATGCTGCTGCCCTCGGTGAAATGTGGAAGGGTGCCGGAGAAGGTGCATCAGAACTACTCGCCATCACGCTCGGAACAGGCGTCGGTGGAGGCGTCATTACGAACGGGAACATCGTTCATGGTACGGCTGGAATGGCCGGAGAAATCGGTCATATTACCGTCGAGCGAGATGAGGCGAAAGCAGTAAAATGTGGTTGTGGTCGTCTAGGGTGTATCGAAACGATTGCCTCTGCGACAGGTATTTCTCGTTTAGCCCTCCAAAAACGAAAAAATCAACATACTACATTGAACGAATTGAAAGAAGTAACGGCACGTGACGTATTTGAAGCATATAAAGCCGGAGACGCGATTGCGACAGAAGTTATCGATGAGATGACAGAATACCTCGGATTGACGATTTCAAATATCGCAAACACGCTCAACCCGAAAATGATCGTCATCGGTGGTGGCGTCTCGAAAGCGGGTTCAGCATTGCTTGAACCGCTTGATGCTCAATTCAAGCGCTTTGCGCTCGAACGTGTATATGAGTCGACGACGTTTAAAATTGCTGAACTCGAAAATGATGCCGGTGTGATTGGATGTGCTTGGCTCGCACGTAAACACTTCCTTCCGACTCGCGTATAAAACGGACACGTCTGCACACTGCAGGCGTGTTTTCTTATGGGAAAGGGTATGGGATATTGTAAAATTTGTAACGTCACAGTTGATTTTTTATTAAAAAAGGGGTAAGATTTGGACTTGATACTGGACGTGTACTATTCATATTGAATTGTACAAAGATTGAACAAATATAAAAAATAATGGCTAATAAAAACATGCCGAAAACTGAAAAGAGGAGGAGACCGTCAGATGAATTCATCTCAACGCTTCTCGAAGCTATCGACGAGACTGAACGATACGGTCCGCGCTTCGTTTCAAGAATATCGTCTATTTTGGATTTTTACGTTATTGCTTTGGACGAAGACGTATATCGTCTATCAATTTTTCTTTAACATTCCGATTGAAAACACCGCACAAGCCTTTATCTTGCTGATCAGCCCGATCAGCTCGACAATATTCCTGTTTGCTTTCCATTTCTTCTTTAAAGGAAACAAACAAAAATGGGTGCTCTACACACTTTATGCGCTCGCCTCATTCATCTTATTTGCGGATGCCGTGTACTATCGTGAATTCACGGACTATTTAACAATGCCAGTCATTATGCAACCATCGAACATGGAGACGCTGTCGACATCGTTCACATCACTTCTTGAATGGAAAGACTTAATCATCCTTGGCGATGTATTCGTCTTACCATTTATCTTGTGGCGTATGAACATGAAAGAGAATGCCGCTTCACATAGACGCGCACTCGTCACGTTCGTTGCCGCTGTATCGGTATTCTTGTTCAACCTTTCATTGGCTGAAACAGAACGACCTGAATTGTTGACTCGTTCATTCGACCGTGAATTATTAGTGAAAAACATCGGAACATTTAACTTCCATGTATATGATGCGATGCTTCAAACGAAAACATCTGCTCAAAAAGCGATGGCTGATGAATCTGAGCTCGCAACAATCGAACAGTTCACCCGTCAAAACTATGCTGCACCGAACCCAGATTTGTTTGGTAAGTATAAAGGGAAGAACGTAATTGTTGTTTCGTTTGAATCAGCACAGAATTTCACACATAACATGAAAGCGCCGAACGGTGAATATATCACGCCAAACTTGAACAAGCTGATTGAAGAGTCTCACTATTGGCCAAACTACTACCATACAGTAGGTCAAGGGAAGACATCGGATGCGGAGTTTGCGCTCGATAACTCACTATACGGCTTACCGCGTGGTGCTGTGTACTTTACGAACGCGGATAACGAATATCAAGCACTTCCAGAGTTGATTAAAGAAGATAACTATTATTCGGCCGTATTCCATGCGAACAATAAATCGTTCTGGAACCGTGACCAAATGTATAAAAATATTGGTGTCGACCAATTCTTCGATGAGAAGAGCTACGATCTTGGAAATCCAGAAGACATGACAGAATGGGGTCTCTTAGATGATAGTTTCTTCGAACAATCGATTCCGATGCTTCAAGAATTGCCTGAGCCGTATTATGCGAAGTTCATCACATTGACGAACCACTTCCCATATACGATGCCAAGCGAAGACTATGAACTCGTACCGAAGTTCGAGACAAGTTCAACAACGTTAAACAACTTCCCACAGGCGCTTGCTTATCAAGACTATGCACTCGGTCTCTTCATCGATCAATTGAAAGAGAACGGAATGTGGGATGATACGATTTTCGTCGTATACGGTGACCATTATGGTATCTCGACGAACCACAACAATGCGATGGCAGAGTTGCTCGGGAAGGAAGAGTTGACGCCATATGATGTGGCGAAATTGCAACAAGTCCCGTTCGCTGTTCACTTGCCAGGTCAAGACAAAGGTGAAGTGCATGAAACGATCGGAAGTCATGTCGACATGAAACCGACAATCCTGCATTTACTTGGAATTGACACGTCGGACACAATTGGATTCGGGAATGACTTATTCTCTGAAAACCGAAACAGCCGTGCAATCTTCCGAGATGGTACGGTCGTGACCGATGAATATGTGTGGACACAATCGACGTGTTACAATGCTACATCTGGAGAAGTAGTGGAAGACACGACACTTTGTGGTCCAATGACGGAAGAAGCGGAAAAAATCTTACAAATGAATGATGATTTGATTTACTCTGACTTGCTCCGTTTTAAAGAACAAACGAATGAATAACGTAATGACGAACCAAACCACAATGTGATTTGGTTCGTTTTTTGGTTTTTTCTTTAACAACGTAGAATGTTAATCCTTTAGCACATTTTCATATAAATGTTGATTCGTTTTTAAGCACAAAAAAAGCGACCGAAGTCGCTTGATGATTGCTTGATGCGAATCCATTAACCTGGAATACCACCGTAGATCAACGTGGCAACACCAAAGAATCCGAATACGAGTACAGTTAAACCTGCAACTGCGAGCGGAAAGAATTGGCGTTTTTTGAATGAACGAATCATTCCCCATACAGCCACAATCGCGACGATGACAGAAATCCATCCGAACGGTTCATACAAATGCATGACGAGTTCCCCCTTTAATTATACGTCATGAAATTCATAAAAATTTCACTGAAATATCATTATTATTTTATCCGATTATTGAGGCGCTGTCGAGCAAAGGTTGACATCGATACAATTTTGCCACAATATTGTTTTGAATGAGAGAGGGGGACCATCACATGCAAGTAAAGAAGATTACGTCTGGCTTAGCGCAAGAGAACGGATATGTTCTTGAAAAAGAAGGAACTGTCATCATCATCGATCCAGGGACGGATGACCCAAGATTTTTCGAGACAATCGATCGCCTTGGAACACCTGCGGCGATTCTGTTGACCCACGCGCATTTCGATCACATCGGGGGGATTGATTCACTCCGTGAACGCTATCAAATCCCTGTGTACGTGCATCGTCTTGAAAGCGATTGGTTGATTGATGGAGAAAAGAACGGTGCAACAGCCTTCAATCTTGCTGTACCTGCGATGAAACGGGCAGAGAAAGTATACGAAGGTGATCTGTTGGTCATCGGCGATTTCACATTCCATCTATATCACACTCCAGGTCATTCTCCTGGTAGTGTCGTATTATATCTGGCGGATGAAGGTATTGCGTTTTGTGGGGACTTGATATTTAAACAATCAGTCGGTCGTACCGATTTATTCGGAGGCGATCAGGCGACGTTAATGGGATCCATTGAACGAATGAAGCACGTGATGCCGGGTGCGACGGTCCTTTACCCAGGTCACGGGCCAAAGACGACGCTTGAGGAAGAAAAGCAAACAAATCCATTCTTCAAGCAATAAAAAAGATTGTCTCCGACGAGACAATCTTTTTTACATTTGGAAGTTGCTCCAATACGTAAAGACAACGAAGAAAATTGTCAAATACGCGCCGAAGACGTATACATATGTTTTTTCAGTAAGCTTTAAGTAGCCAAGTGCAACGAAGAAAATCGTTTGTGCTAAGAAGACAAGTCCCATAACGATAAAGTCACCAGTATGTTCACTACTACTTTGGTCGCCGCCTAGTGCGCCTACGAAAGCAAGTGCCGCCACTAGCCCAGTCCAGAAGCCTAGGACACGAAACATTCTTGCCATGTTAATCCCCCCATACGTGCATTATTCCATTCTCATTCACTATTTTACCAACACATTCGAAAAAATGCTATGGAAACGTGAGAATTGAGCAAAATAATCGTGAAAAATATGTGAAATCAATATGGAAAATAAAGTTGTACAAAATTTATAAAAAAGTTGTACAAAATATGTACAAACGGGGTATAAGAGATGTATAATCAACTTATACAAAATGAGCGACTTGAAAAGTTGAAATGAGGAGGAACATAAAATGGCATCAGAATTAATGTTTTACACGTACCCGAGCTGTACTTCTTGCCGGAAGACGAAAGCGTTTTTACAGGAACAAGAGCTTCAGGTGAGTGAACGTCACATTTTCAGAGATGCACCAACTGTTGACGAATTATTAAAACTCCTTGCGATTAGTGAAGAAGGTGTAGATTCTTTACTTGCTACGAGAAGCCAAGCTTTCAAACAACTCGACGTTGATGTGGAAGATTTGAAGTTGAGTGAGCTACTCAAACTAATGAGCGAAAATCCGAAGTTGTTAAAACGTCCGATCTTAACGGATGGAAAAGAAGTGATTGTCGGATATGACAAAGTTTCAATTGAAACATATGCCCGTCGTCATCATGTCGTTTCGACACAAGTTTCATAAAACAAGTCCACTTTAAACAAGGTGGGCTTTTTTTTTATGCTTTTCTCGAGGTGAACGAGATGAAACAACTCATTGAACAACTGATGATTGTGGCTCGAGATGCAGGAGCGAGCGATCTCCATTTTATACCGAGCGCCGATGGAGTGAAGATCCAGATCCGGTCAGATATGAAGCTGCTTGAACTGCAGTCGATGGATGTAGAGCAATACGATCGTCTCACGCTTCACATGCGATATTGGTGTTCATTGCCGGACACGAACCAACGTGTGCCGCAGTCAGGCGTGTACGAACTCGATCAGGAAGTCATCCGAGTTACATTTCTCCCTTCATTCGAACAGACATTGATGTCTTGGAGGATTCCGAATCAAGCGTTTGAGCTTCAGCGGTTATTACGACCTCGAGATGTTGAGCGGTTCCAAGAAATGACTGCATCGCGCACCGGCTTGTTGTTGATCGGCGGGGCTACTGGGGCGGGCAAGACGACGATGTTGTACGCCTTATTGAATTATTTAAAGCGGGAGCGGATCGTCACGATTGAAAATCCTCCAGAACAAAAAATTGATGGAGTGATCCAACTTGAAGTGAATGCAAAAGCAGGGTTGAACCATCGACAGTTGCTGAAAGAAACGTTACGTGCCGACCCTGACATCATTGTAATCGGGGAAGTGCGGACGGAAGAAGAGTTGATTGTCGCCTATGATGCTGCTCTCAGTGGGCACTTGACGATCACTACGTTTCACACTGCGACAATTCAAGATGGGGAGAAGCGGATCGAACAATTGCTTGGGAAAACATCTGTGAAAAGGCATTGGTGTGTACTTACGCGTGATCAGGAGGTGACTTGTGAATGGGCAACGCTTCAGTAAATCCACCAATTCAATTGATTCACCGTTTTCTACGTCTCCAGTCTCGAGGTGTTTCGTTAAAAGCCACTATGGAAACGCTCGAATATCATGAAAAAGGAAGTAGGAAAGTCGATGTGCAACAGATGAGGGCACGTCTTGAAACGGGCACAAGTTTAGCAGACGTATTCTCGCAAATCATCACGAATCGACAAATGCAAGAAATATTGATGACAGCCGAACGGAATGGCCGATTTATGGATGGGTTATCTCAAGTCGTTTTAGTTTTGGAAATGCGAATGCGATTGAAGGAGGAATTGAAGCGACTCATTCGATATCCTTTGATCATTTTCTTTATCCTCCTCGGTCTTGGAATGGTTTATGCGTTGTATATTTTTCCGAAACTGATGGGTATGGTCGATGTTTCCACGTATGATGGAGCAGGTTCGCTTTTACTATCGAAGTGGTTCTTTCCAGCGCTATTCTCTATTTTCGTGATCCTAGGTATCATCGTTTACGTGTTATATCGACAAGGTGTTGAGCTACCGTTTTACATATGGAACCGTGGTAAGACACTCTATTTAACGTATGTATTTGTCAGTGAGTTGTCGTTGCTCCAACAAACTGAGACGAACATTAGGCAAATCATCAGTCGGCTCGCCAATGAGAGAGGGGAGATGGCTGAAATGGCAAATCGGATTCACAATCGCTTATCTGACGGGGAAGGGATTGAAATGGCGGTCAAAAGTGAACGGTTTATCGACCATGAAGTGGTCAGTTTGTTAGGGGTGGGATCGATGAGCGGGGAACTTGGTGAATTGATGTCGCTCCATCGAGAGCTCGTATTTGAAGAGATGGAGCAGTATAGTCGCCGATTGATTGAAAAGGTAGAACCGGCACTATATGGGGTGCTCAGTGTGATGGTCGCCACTTTATTCTATACGCTCTACTTACCGGTAAAACTCATTATGGCTCAATTATGAAAGGGGACATTTATATGAAGGAAGAACAAGGATTCACTCTCGTTGAGATGGCTGCAGTCTTACTCATTATCTCGATTTTACTATTATTGCTCGTCCCAACGCTGACAGAAGGAAAGTCACGTGCAGACCAGGTGAGTTGTGAGGGGAGTGTACGCATCGTGGAGTCAGAAATCAATTTACACTATGCCGAACATAAATCGTATCCCGCCACATTAGAAGTGATTGAGCGTGCCTCTTCATCAGATCCGCTCGTTTATAGTTGCCAATCGTCAGCCTACCTGTATTCTCCACTCGATGGTTCACTTAAAAAACAATGAAAGGTTATACGTTAGTTGAGATGGCGTGGGTCCTTGTGATCATCTCGTTCTTACTACTGATCAGTAGTCCTGTTGTAAAGCCTTTTGAGCGACTAGAACTATATGATTTTACGGATACGTTAGTGACAAATATTCAAGAAGCGGGGCAATATCCATATGTATCGGAAAATGGAAGTTGTGTGCCGAAATTAATTTGGGTGTCGAAACAACAAAGATACTTGATCATGTGTGGAATGACTTTAGTGCGGAGGGTGGACGTACCGAAAGGAATCGATGTATATCTTCCGACTAATAATACAATCACCTTCTCTCAGGCCACGGCTTCCTATGCAGGGCAGTGGAAATTTGTAAGTGGAAAAACATCCGTACTTTTAAAATTTCGGCTCGGAACATATGAACCGGAGGTGATCATCCATGAAGGTGGATGAGACAGGATTTTCATTATGGGAGGTGAGTGTGAGCCTAGCGGTCGTGATGGGCTGGGTATTCATTCTGACATCGTTTGTCACAGAAGGGAATAATCAAGTCGCAAGGTTGCGTGATACCTTGTTTATCTATGAACGATTACAAGGAGAGGTGCTGCTTGAAGCCACTGAACCAACTGGGCGTGAAGAAGTGTGTGAAAAGGGTTTTTGCTTACCGACGCTTTGATTCGGGGTTTACTATGATAGAAATGACTGTAGTGTTATTGATTCTCCCCATTTTTTTATTATTGTTAGTCGAACTGCTTGCGCTCGGTCAACACCTTTACGAACAACCGAAATGGGATCACCATACGACCCCTCAACTCATTGTGCGTCGTTTGCAGAACAGCAAAAATTGTCGCGTCGATGCAGGACGATTGAGAGGTGATTTTCTTAAAACTGATGAAGAAATATGGTCATGGACGATTAAACAATTGAATGGAAACCTAGTCATGGTTGGAGACGAAGGAGGGAACTTGTTATTTTTAAGAGGAATCAATCAGTATCGCGTCGAAACGGTCGGTATAGGGTTTCGTATCTCTTGGACCGATTCGTCTTTCGAGAGGGAACGGTACGTCATGTGTATGAACGAGGATTCTTTCTAATCACCACTTTGACAATCGTCGTATGGTTACTTGGTGCCGCACTATTTTGGTATACTGATGTAGAACGAACGACGAGACGAATCTCGGATGAAATTCTAGCCATACGTTTTGAATCCCATTTGTTATTGGCGAAAGAACGCTGTGGCAATCAACCAGTAACACTTAACAAACCGACGGGCACTGTGACGTGTCGTCCGATTGCACCAAATCGAGCGGAAGTGGAGATGGTGTTAAAATCTGGTGAACGTCATAGAGAGGTGATTGCTTATGAATAAGAAACCGTTTTATATCGTGGGATTTATGGGTACAGGTAAGTCTACCTTGTTCACTTTTATTAGAGAATTTGGTGAAGTCGTGGACCTTGATCGGGAAATCGAAACCATAGTTGGAACCGATATCGCTACATATTTTGACCGATATGGGGAGTCGGCGTTCCGTGATGCGGAAACAAAAGTGCTTCAGGGGATAGATGTTGACTTTGTTCTTACGGGTGGTGGTATTGTCGAGCGCTCTGAAAACATACGTTGGATGCGCGAACATGGCAAAATCATTCATTTAGATTTACCATTTGAGGAATGTTGGGCACGGATTAAAGATTCTAATCGACCGCTTGTTAGAAAAGGGGAGTCGGAAGTTCGAGCGCTATACAATCGACGGGTCACGCTTTATCAAGAAGCGGATGAGAAGATTGATGCGTCCCAAGCACCTCGTTGTATTGCAGAACAGATTATCCGGATGAAGGAGGGGAAAGTATGATTTGGATCAACCTTGCAATTCTTGTACTGTCCATTATCGGACTTGGCGTATATGGCTATTTGTTATTCAAAAAACAGCTGAAGCCGACGTTTGGGAGATTGAATCGATTAACGGAACGATTCAAGATTCGTGCCGACGTTATCAACCGACAAGTCACTGAAATCAAAGAGCATGTGGATGCGGTCAATCGATCAATCACTCAAATCAAAGATTTCGGCATCAAGGCGAAAGATGAATCAATTGAGTTGAAACAGGCTGCAGTTGGGCTGACACATGAAATTAAACGGACAGCGGGAATCGAACGCTCTGACGTTTCCACAGAGACAAAAATATGAAATAATGAGGATGAAAACGTTTTCGTTTTTCATCCTTTTTCTTTTTCGCTTTTTTCACTATGCAGAAAGAATAAAACTTGTTAAAGTGGAATGGAAAACGAAAGATTTCAAAAACAAAAGCATTTTATGTTCGGGATTGGGGGATATTATGGAAAAGGTTACTTTGAAACGTACGCCTTTGTTCGATTTGATTGAACCGAAGGCGAAGATGGTTGATTTTGCGGGATTCGAAATGCCGATTATGTTCTCTTCGATTAAAGAAGAACATCAGGCTGTACGTCAAAACGTGGGGATGTTTGATGTATCTCACATGGGAGAAATTCGGATTGAAGGCCCGAATGCTTTAGAACAAGTGCAGAATCTTGTGACGAATGACGTATCAAAGATTAAAGTTGGTCAAGCTCAGTACAATCTTCTCTGTCTTGAAAATGGTGGCGTAGTGGATGACCTACTCGTCTATCGGTTAGATGAAGATGCTTATTGGCTCGTCGTCAATGCCTCGAATATCGAAAAAGATGAGGCGCACATCCGTAAATTTGTCTCTGGTGACGTCACCGTGACGAATGAATCTGACGAATACGGTCAAATTGCCATTCAAGGTCCAAATGCGGAAACTGTTCTACAATCCATTACGAATGTGGCGCTTGACGAAATCGGCTTCTTTAAATTCATGAACGGAGATGTGGCGGGCGTAGCTTCAATCATCTCGCGTAGCGGTTATACAGGAGAAGACGGATTTGAAATCTATGCGCGGGCAGAAGGCATCTCGGCAATCTGGGAAGCGCTTGAAGCAAAAGGTGTCACACCTTGTGGATTAGGTTCACGAGATACGCTTCGATTTGAAGCTTGCCTCCCGCTTTATGGACATGAACTAGATGAAACAGTCACTCCATTCGAAGCGAACCTTAATTTTGCGGTTAAATTAGACACTGACTTTATTGGAAAAGAAGCGCTCGCCCAACAAAAAGAAAATATCCCGAACCGGATGGTGGGCTTGAAATTACTTGGTCGTGGAATTGCACGCCAAGGAGCACAAGTTGAAATTGATGGGAATGTAGTTGGTGTCGTTACTACTGGTACGATGCCTCCGACGGTGAACGAGTCGATTGCATGGGCGCGTGTTGATGGACGCTACAAAGATGAAGAGCAATTTGTCATCGACATCCGGGGCAAAAAGATTGAAGCCGAGCGCGTACCGACACCTTTCTATAAACGATCGAAATGAAACAGGGGGATTCAGAATGAACAGAATGGAATTTCGTTATTTACCGATGACCGAACAAGATGAGCGAGACATGCTACAAACGATTGGGGTCGATTCTATCGAAGGTTTGCTTGCGGATATCCCAGAGTCGCTTCGTGAAAAAGCGTCACTTGCAGCAATCGGCTCGCCACTTCCGGAAGTCGATCTCGTTCGTCATATGACGAAATTAGCGGACAAAAACAAGCACACGAAATCTTACCCAAGTTTCCTTGGAGCAGGGATGTATGATCATCTCTCACCGACCGTGATGAACCATATGCTTTTACGTTCTGAATTCTATACGGCTTATACGCCATATCAACCTGAAATCTCACAAGGTGAGCTTCAGGCGATGTTCGAGTTCCAAACGATGATTTGTGAGTTGACTGGAATGGACGTCGCAAACTCGTCGATGTATGACGGAATCACGGCTCTTGCTGAAGCAACTTATTTAGCGAGTGCACAGACGAAGAAAAAACGTGTTGTCGTTTCCGGGGCGGTGCATCCTGAAGCGAAAGATGTCATTCGCACGTATGCGGATGGACCTGGACTTTATGTCGAGTATACAAATGTAACAGACGGGGTAACGGATGTGTCGGACCTCGATTTGACAGATGCATCGTGTCTCGTCGTACAATATCCGAACTTTTATGGTCGCATTGAAGACTTGGAGCAATTGGCGAAGCAAGCACATGATGCAGGTGCGCTCTTCGTTGTCTCAAGTAACCCGCTTGCGCTAGGCATTTTGGAATCGCCGGGTGCCCTTGGAGCGGACATTACGGTTGGAGATGCTCAACCGTTCGGGATTCCACAAAGTTTTGGTGGACCGTCTTGTGGATATTTCGCAGTGAAAAAGTCGTTGATGCGTAAACTACCTGGTCGACTTGTTGGACAGACAGTCGATGAGGATGGGAAACGTGGGTTCGTTTTAACGCTTCAAGCACGTGAACAACATATCCGTCGTGATAAAGCGACATCAAACATCTGTTCGAACCAAGCACTTAACGCGCTGGCGGCTTCCATCACGATGTCTGCTTTAGGGAAATATGGAATTCGTGATATGGCCGTTCGAAATATTCAAACTGCCCATTATATGAAAGAGGCCTTAAAGACGGCAGGATTCAAAATCGTTGATGAAGGTCCGATGTTTAATGAATTCGTTGTCGATTTTGCTCGCGATGCAGAAGAAGTATCACGTCACTTGCTTGAACATGGAATGATTGGTGGCCTTCCGCTTGGGGCATATGAAGCGGAGCGTCAGTCACAGATGCTAGTATGTGCGACGGAGTTGCGTACAAAAGAAGAGATTGATCAGTTTGTTGAAGTGGTCGGGGGGATGAAATGATGCAACACGAACAAACACTTATTTTTGAAGTATCACGTGAAGGACGAACAGGATATAACTTACCGACGCCAACCGTTCCGGAAGTAGACCTCGAGTCATTACTACCAGCGACGATGATTCGGAAAGAAGTGGCTGAACTTCCTGAAGTGTCTGAGCTCGATGTCGTTCGCCATTACACGGCGCTCTCTACTCGAAACCATGGGGTAGATTCAGGGTTTTATCCACTCGGTTCTTGTACGATGAAATATAACCCGAAAGTGAACGAGGATATGGCGCGTCTTCCGGGATTTGCGCATATTCATCCACTGCAACCGGTCGAGACGATTCAAGGTGCACTTGAATTGATGGTCGACTTACAAGAACAACTTGCCGAAATCACGGGCATGGACGAAGTGACATTGCAACCTGCGGCAGGAGCACATGGGGAATGGACGGGCCTCATGTTGATCAAAGCATTCCACGAACGGAATGGCGATACGGCTCGTACGAAAGTACTCGTTCCAGACTCGGCACACGGAACGAATCCGGCTTCTGCCGTTGTCGCTGGATTTGAGACGGTAACAGTCAAGTCAGATGAGCGTGGTCTTGTTGACTTGGATGATTTGAAAACGAAAGTTGGCGCGGATACGGCTGCCCTCATGCTGACGAACCCGAACACACTCGGTTTGTTCGAGGCGGATATCCTTGAGATTTCTAAAGTGGTTCACGAAGCTGGCGGAAAGCTCTATTATGACGGCGCGAACTCAAACGCGATTCTTGGTATTGCACGTCCTGGAGACATGGGCTTTGACGTCGTTCACTTGAACCTGCATAAGACGTTCACGGGTCCTCACGGTGGCGGTGGTCCGGGTTCAGGTCCGGTAGGGGTGAAACGTGATTTGATTCCGTTCTTGCCGACACCAATCGTCACGAAGACTGATGAAGGATTTGGCTTGGACTACGATCGACCACTCTCGATTGGTCGAATTAAGCCGTTCTATGGAAACTTTGGGATCAATGTTCGAGCATACAGCTACATTAAGACGATGGGCGCAGAAGGTTTGACACGCGTATCTCGTGAAGCCGTGCTTAATGCGAACTATATGTTTGCCCGATTGAAAGATGCTTTCGATGTGCCATACGATACGTATTGCAAACATGAATTTGTCTTGTCCGGCAAACGACAAAAGGCACTTGGTGTTCGTACGCTTGATATCGCGAAGCGCTTGCTCGACTTTGGTTACCACCCACCAACAATTTACTTCCCGTTGAATGTGGAAGAATGTATCATGGTTGAACCGACTGAAACCGAATCGAAAGAAACGCTTGATGCGTTCTGTGATGCGATGCTTCAGATTGCGAAAGAAGCGGAAGAAAATCCAGAAATCGTACAGACGGCTCCACATACGACGGTCGTTAAACGCATGGATGAGACGCTTGCTGCTCGTAAACCAGTCTTAAAATATGAACGTCGTGAGGCGTCATCAGTGAAATAAAAAGAGCGGGTCGATTTGAATCGACCCGCCATTTTTTATGCTTTTTTAATCTTGCCTTTCCAGTTCTTGAATCCGCCATCAAGCATATAGATATTATTGTATCCGTTCTTCATGAGAAGTTTTGCAGCCTGGTTAGAGCGTGAACTTCCTTGGCAGTAGATCAAGATTGGTTGGTCTTTACGTAATTCTTTCATGCGCATCTTCAATTGACCGACCGGGATGTTTCGTGCACCGACGATGTGACCACCCTTATATTCATTCGGTTCACGTACGTCAATCAATTGTCCTTTGCGGAGTGAAGCGCGGAATTCTTCTTGTTTCATTTTTTTCAACCCGCGAGCTGGCATGAAGCGCCATACGATGTAGGCGATCAAGGCAACCCATAGGAGGATGACGAGGATTGTTTCAATTCCCATAGATGTTCTTCCCTTCTCTTTCAAAGTTACCATATCTCATTATAATGAATTTAAGGTCACGAGACAATGATTGACTGACTGAATCGGAGCTATCTCTTTCGATTTCAGGTTAGTTAGGATAAAATATAAAGTGGAAACCGGAACATTAGGGGAGGTCGTGCCCATGCCGACACCGAGTATGGAAGATTATTTAGAACGCATTTATTTACTCATGTCAGAAAAAGGATACGCACGTGTTTCTGACATCGCTGAACATTTAGGGGTTCATCCCTCCTCAGTCACCAAAATGGTTCAAAAATTGGACCGTGAAGAATATCTCGTGTATGAAAAATATCGAGGTCTCATGCTTACGAAAAAAGGTCAAAAAGTAGGAAAACGATTAGTCGAGCGCCATGCGATGCTCGAGTCTTTTTTACGTCTGATTGGAGTCGACGAAGCAGATGTATACGAAGATGTCGAAGGGATCGAGCATCATCTCAGTTCAAACACGCTCGATTGTATGACGCAGTTTGTGGAATTTTTTGAAGACAAGCCAGAACTGATGGATCAATTCAGAGAATTTCGTGAACAAGAGCGAGCTGCGGAAGAATAACATACTAAAAAAACGTCAATGTAAACGATTGACGTTTTTTTACAGGGTATATCCACCTTAAATACGAACGAAAATAACATTTTATTGTCTAATGTATAACTTTTTAAAGAAAATATGATAAGATAAATCGTGGATTCAGGAAATAGGGGGTGACGGCGAACATTCGCCGAACTGATGGATATTCAAATTAAAGGTAAGCTGTTTGATGAACAGCAAATTCGAGATCGGGTACAAGAATTAGCAGAAGAAATTGAGAAAGATGCAAATGGGACTCCTATTGTCATCGTTGCAGTTTTAAAAGGGTCAATGGTGTTTGCTGCTGATTTAATGCGTTATATGAAAGGAAGTGTGCAGCTCGACACGGTCGCGACGTCTTCATATGGGAAAAAGACTGTTTCGAGTGGCAGTGTACAACTTCGCAAAGACCTTGACTTGGATGTGGAAGGGAAATATGTTGTCATCATCGAAGACATCATCGATACAGGGCAGACGTTGAAGTTTTTATGCAAGCATATGGAGCTTCATCAACCGAAACAACTAAAAATCTGTACACTCCTCGATAAACCGGCACGCCGTCTCGTACAATTGGACGCAGATTATGTCGGCTTTGAAATCCCTGATGAGTTTGTTATCGGGTATGGGATCGACTATGCGGAACAGTATCGTAACTTACCATACATCGGGTATGTGGAGACAACATAAAAGGAGCGCCGCGGCGCTCCTTTTACATGTTTGCTTTCTTTTTCTTCTTCCCTTTTTTCCCCTCGATTACCGTAAGGTGTGGGGGATTGCTCCGATGTACGTTCGAGCGTTTCGACAACTTCGTGACGTTCGAACCCGGTTTTCTACTCTTCTTATTCTTTGTGGCCGCGGATGGTTTAACTTGAGGACCACGGTTCCCTTGCATCCGTTTTTTAGAGGCTTGTGCGGTTTTACGATAGCGCATGTCCTCTGGGGACATACGACGCCCGATGAAAACGCGATAGATCACATAAAAGACTAACCCGAATATCCCGATGAACAATAATTGTCTAAATAAGCGACCAGGATCGGTGGCAAGCATATGCCCGACCCCGATGAAGCCTAGGATAAACACGATTGTTGCAGCGATCGAACCTACTCTTTGTCTGATCATGGTGCTTCCTCCTCTTATCCCTCTCTATGAATGACCGATTCTCCTAACTCTTTACGTTCCCATGTCTCAAATGCTTCGATTGCGACTTGGATCTGTTCATCGCTTGGTTCCCGAGTTGTCAATAACTGGAGAGACAGACCTGGCTTGCCTAGGAAAGACAGAAAGCGATGTTCACGGAAACGATTGGTGAATTGAAGGACTTCAAATGAGATTCCGATGACGACAGGTAAGAGCGCGATTCGGCTGACGAGTCGTAGCCAAAGTGGATCGATTGGGACGATCATATACACGCCAATCCCGACAAAGACGGTGAACAAAATAAAGCTCGACCCGCAACGGTAATGAAGACGTGAGCTTTGACGAACTTGTTCGACCGTGATCGGACGTCCGGACTCATAACAGTTGATGACCTTGTGTTCAGCTCCGTGATATTGGAAGACGCGCTTGATGAGTGGCGTCAACGAAATCAAATAGAGGTAACTGAGCAACAATACTAATTTTATTCCCCCTTCAAGGAGGTTTTGAACCACGTGTCCAGAAAATAACGGCACATCTTGAAACATTGCGGCAAGAAGTGCTGGAGTCACGTTGAAAATCAACTTGCCGAAGACGTAAGAGATCACACCGATGATTGCAATGAAGGCGATCATCCAGATGCTCTGCTTCTGTTCCTCGTTTGTGCTGACATCTTCACTCGGGTCGACATCATATCGGTCGCTTGCAAAGTTCATATGCGCCGATCCGTTCTTCAGTGATTCATAAAGCGCGACAATCCCTCTGAGAAACGGTACTTTTTTTAATGATTGGACCCATGGGACGAGGATTCGCGCTTGTTCGAACGTTTCGATGGAACCGTCTTTTCGCCGAATGGCGGATGCGCTCTCGGAGCGGCCTTGGAACATGACGCCTTCCACGAGTGCCTGTCCTCCGACAGGAATGGTTGGTTTAGAATTCATTCACTTTCCTCGATTCTTACAGAGTTGTACTTGAATTATACCGTGTTTTATCAAAAAAACGAAAGTGCGGAAGGCTCGATTCACGTTCTTTCGAGAAATTTGTTACAATAGATAAGACTTGACGAACGAGGGGGAAGAAGATTGCGGATTTTAGTATTGAATGGACCGAATTTAAATTTACTCGGTCGCCGTGAGCCGGACGTGTATGGGGACGTGTCGTTAAAAGGCTTAGCTGCCGAATTGATGCTCGCTGCACCGGAAGAAGTCGAACTTACGTTCAAACAATCGAATCACGAGGGAGAATTGATTGACGCGTTACATGATGCCTATGAGTATGAAGGTGTCATTTTAAATGCGGGTGCTTATACGCACACATCGATCGCGATTCGAGATGCCATATCCGCCATCGCTGCCCCGGTCGTTGAAGTACATATCTCGAACGTGCATGCCCGAGAGACGTTTCGCCACGAGTCGAAACTCGCAGGCGTATGTTTAGGTGTCATTACTGGGTTTGGGCTCACCAGCTACACGTTGGCACTGCATGCACTAATCGAACATTGGAGGAATCGACATGATTGAACGCGTAAACAAACTGCAAGCACAGTTAGAGGCAAACGAGATTGACGCATTGCTCGTTACAAAACGTGAGAATATTCGTTATTTATCTGGTTTCACCGGATCAAGCGGTGTCATCGTCATCACGGCGAAATCGGCAAGCTTCATCACAGATTTCCGTTACACGGAACAAGCGAACGATCAAGTAAACGGATTCGACATCATCGAACTCGATACATCACTCATTAAATCGGTGGCAGATGTCGTGACGCGTGAGTCAATCACACGACTTGGGATCGAACAGGACGCGATGACTGTCGGTCAATATCGCACGTATGAAAAAGAAGTGGATGCAAATCTTGTCGAGACATCTGGAATCGTGGAAAAACTGCGCTTGATTAAGGATGAATCAGAGATTAAGATTATGAAGGAAGCTGCGGCAATCGCTGATGCGGCATACGCACATATCCAGACGTTCATCCGTCCTGGTCGCACTGAAAGAGAAGTCGCGAACGAACTTGAAATGTTCATGCGCTCTAAAGGTGCTGATTCATCATCGTTCGATATGATTGTCGCCTCTGGTCTTCGCTCGGCACTTCCGCACGGAGTTGCGAGTGATAAAGTCATCGAATCAGGTGAACTTGTCACACTCGATTTTGGTGCATACTACAAAGGGTACTGCTCAGATATTACGCGTACTCTCGCAGTCGGTCCGATTTCGGACGAGTTGCGTCAAATTTATGATACAGTCCTTCGTGCCCAACTTGCTGGTGTCGAAGGGACACGCGCTGGCATTACAGGGATTGAAGCTGATGCATTGACGCGAGACATCATCAAAGAAGCGGGATATGGCGAATACTTCGGTCACTCGACGGGTCATGGTCTCGGTATGGAAGTGCATGAGGCGCCAGGTTTATCTTTCCGCTCGGAAACGGTACTCGAACCTGGAATGGTCGTCACGATTGAGCCGGGTATTTACATCAACGGTGTCGGCGGTTGCCGAATTGAGGACGATGTCGTCATTACGGAAGACGGATGCTACCGTCTGACGCAGTCGCCAAAAGAATTAATTACGATCGAGGCTTGAGTCTCGTCTGAATTTAGGAGGAAATCAACATGGTATCAGTTAACGATTTAAAAACAGGATTGACAGTCAAAACGTCTGACGGTTCGATTTGGCAAGTCATCGAGTTCCAACACGTAAAACCAGGTAAAGGTGCGGCATTCGTACGTACGAAAATGCGTAACTTGCGCAACGGAGCGATTCAAGAGACGACGTTCCGTGGTGGAGAGAAAATCGAACGTGCGCATATCGAACGTAAGCGTATGCAATACCTCTATCCAATGGGTGACACATATGTCTTCATGGATAATGAATCGTACGAGCAACTTGAGTTGACGAGCGAACAAGTGAAAGCAGCGCTTCCTTACTTGCTCGAAAACATGGAAGTTAGCATCGCAGACTACAATGGCGAGATTCTTGGAATCGAGCTTCCGACAAGCGTCGTGTTAACAATTATCGAAGCAGACCCGGGCGTCAAAGGGGACACAGCATCGAACGTGAAGAAAAACGCGACAGTCGAAACAGGACATGTCATTCAAGTACCACTTTTCATCGAGCCAGGTGAAAAAGTGACAGTCGATACACGTACTGGAGAATTCATGGGTCGTTACAACGGTTAATCAGGCAGAGTGTTCATTCGAATGAATGAGCGCTCTTTTTTTCTCGTTGCATTCATTGGTCTGACCAGTTATAGTGAAGAGGAGATTAGTACCAGGTATAAACAGGGGGTAAGAAAGATGCAAATCGATCAAATTAAAGAGCTCATTCAACTGTTGGACCAGTCTTCGGTCCATGAAATGGAGCTTGAAACATCTGATTTCAAACTGTCATTAAAGAAAGAAGCGCAAGCGGTCATGAGCGCGCCAGTGATGCAGACACAAGCAATCGCACCACCTGCGCCTGCTCCTCAAGTAGAAGAAAACACAGAACAATCGGCGCCAGAAAAAGCGTCTTATCGTACAATCACGTCTCCGATGGTCGGAACATTTTACTCACGTCCAGCTCCGGATAAGGAAGCCTTCGTCAACGTAGGTGATCGAGTGGAGTCGGGGCAAATCGTCTGTATTTTAGAGGCGATGAAACTGTTTAACGATGTGGAAGCGGAAATCAGTGGCGAAATCGTCGAAGTGCTCGTCGCCGATGGCGATCTCGTCGAATTCGGTCAACCGCTCTTCAGCGTGAAGTGAGGTCGTTATGAAATTATTAATCGCTAACCGCGGAGAAATCGCGGTTCGAATCATACGTGCAGCAAAAGAATTGAATATTCCGACGGTCGCCGTCTTTTCGGAAGCAGATCGTGAAGCGTTACATGTCCATTTGGCTGATGAGGCGTACTGTATCGGACCAAACCCATCAAAAGACTCGTATTTGAATATTCCAAACATCTTATCGGTCGCCTGCGCCGTAGACGCGACGATGGTGCATCCGGGATATGGCTTTTTAGCTGAAAACGCAGAATTTGCCGAGATGTGTGAGGCGTGTGGCATCCAATTCGTCGGTCCAAGTAGCTATGCCATTCGTAAAATGGGAATCAAAGACGAGGCGAAACGAACGATGATTGAGTCAGGTGTCCCGGTCGTCCCAGGTTCTAGCGGTGTCGTCACAGATGAAGAGGCAGTCGAACTCGCACGCGAGATGGGCTATCCGGTCATCATTAAGGCGACGGCAGGTGGCGGTGGACGTGGTATTCGTGTCGCCCGCGACGAAGATGAACTTATTCAAGGTTTGATTGCGACGCGCAAAGAGGCGAAGCAGGCGTTCGGTAACGGAGATGTCTATCTTGAGAAATTTATCGAGTCGTTCCGTCACGTTGAAGTACAGGTCCTCGCTGACCAATTCGGGAACGTGATTCATCTAGGGGAACGTGACTGCACAATTCAACGACGTATGCAAAAACTCGTTGAAGAGGCGCCGTCACCTGCAATTGACGAAACTACTCGTCGATTGATGGGAGATGCGGCCGTCAAGGCAGCGAAAGCGATTCAATATTCTGGAGCAGGGACAATCGAGTTCATCTACGTTCCGGAATCGAATGAATTTTATTTCATGGAAATGAACACGCGGATTCAAGTCGAGCACCCTGTCACGGAGATGATCACCGGCTTTGATCTCGTGCAAGCACAACTCGAGGTGGCGCTCGGACATCCGCTCGCCATCTCACAAGAAGACATCACCTTCTCCGGGCATTCGATTGAATGCCGAATTAACGCCGAAGATCCATTCATGGATTTCCGTCCGATGGCGGGGAAAATCGATCAGTATATCGTTCCCGGCGGTATGGGTGTTCGGGTGGATAGCGGTCTCTATGCAGGAGCGATGATTCCTCCGTTTTATGACTCGATGGTCGCCAAGTTGATTGTGCACGCACCGACGCGTGACGAGGCGATTTTGAAGATGTTGCGCGCTTTGGACGAGTTTACGGTTTCAGGAATCAAAACGACGATTCCGTTCCATCAGCAAGTCATGGCACACGAGCAGTTCCGAATCGGCAAATTCGACACGAAATTTGTCGAAAAAGAAATGTCATTGGCGAAATAACAACAACCAGGAAGCCCGAACATTATTTCGGCTTCCTGGTTTTTTGTACTGAATTTATGACTGCTTTATGCTAAACTATCACAATGAAAGCATGTAAAAGGAGAGTAACTGAATGAAACGTCATGAAGCACGAGAGAAAGCGATTCAAACGCTTTTTCAAATCGAAGTATCTAAATTAGAGGTAGACGAAGCAATCGAGTTTGCGTTGGACGGTGAAGAGTCGGATCCGTTTTACGAACAACTCGTCACAGGAACGCTAGAGCATCAAGAGGATATCGACGCCTTACTCGTCGAGAACTTGAAAAACTGGCGCTTGGATCGTCTAGGAAATGTGGAACGCACGATTTTACGAATGGCGACGTTCGAATTGTTGTATGTCGAAACGATTCCGGAGAACGTTACCATCAACGAGGCAGTCGAACTCGCGAAAGCGTTCGGAGACGAAGAAGCCGGTAAGCTCGTGAATGGCGTACTCGGCAACATCATTAAAGAAGACTAAAAAATAGAGATAAGACACCAGACCAACTACAGAAAAACCTAAAGACAACGGGGGATGAGAGAGATGGCAGTAGTGATCGACGGGAAACAAGTGGCAGCATCATATCGAGAAACGTTAAAAGAGCGTGTGACAGAACTTCGCGCACGCGGCATCGTACCGAAATTGAAAGTAGTATTGATTGGGGATGACCCTGCAAGTCATAGCTATGTACGCGGGAAAGAACGGGCGGCACAGGAAATCGGGATTGATTCACAAGTGCTCCGTTTTGATGAAACGATTAGCGAGAAAGAATTACTCGACTTGATTGACTTGATGAATGAGGATGAGGAAGTTCACGGGATTCTCGTGCAACTCCCACTACCAAAACAGATCGACGAATCACGAGTCATCATGCGCATCTCTCCTGAAAAGGATGTAGACGGGTTCCACCCGGAGAACGTCGGGAAGATGATGCTCGGTCTGGACACATTGCTGCCATGTACACCTCACGGCATCTTGCATCTCGCAAAGACACAAACTGAGATCGCTGGGAAGCATGTTGTCGTTGTCGGGCGCAGTCAAATCGTAGGAAAACCAGTTGGCATGCTGTTCTTGAATGAATCCGCTACGGTCACGTATTGTCACTCGAAAACAGATGACCTAGGAGCCATGACTCGACAAGCTGACATTTTAATTGTCGCGGTTGGACGTGCAGGGCTTGTAACAGCGGACATGGTCAAACCTGGAGCGCTCGTCATCGACGTCGGCGTCAATCGTGTCGAAGGGCGTCTCGTTGGTGACGTCGATTATGAGGCTGTAAAAGAAAAGGCGAGTGCGATTACGCCGGTTCCTGGCGGTGTCGGTCCGATGACCATCACGATGCTCATGCATAACACGGTCGAGGTAGCGTCACGTGGCTAATCCACTTCCGGTCTCCGAAGTTGTCCGATATGTGAAACGGCAACTCGATGATGATGTATTGCTTCGACAAGTCGCGGTCATCGGTGAGATTTCAAATTTCAAACGCTATTCCTCCGGACACTGTTATTTCACCTTGAAAGATGATGTGTCTCGGATGAAAGCCGTGATGTTTTCTCGAGATGCGAAACAACTTCAGTTCGAACCGAAAGACGGGATGAAGGTCATCGCTGTCTCGAGAGTGACGATGTATGAAGCGACCGGGGATGTACAACTGTACGTTGAACTGATGCGCCAAGATGGCATCGGCTTGTTATATGAACGGTATGAAGCTAGAAAACGTGAACTTGAGGAAAAAGGTTGGTTTGATGCAGAACAGAAACAACCCCTTCCGACGTTTCCGGAGCGCATTGGAATTGTCACATCTCCAAAAGGTGCAGCGCTACATGATATCGCGACCACGCTTCGGCGTCGGGCGCCCCATGTTGCCATCACATTTGCCCCTGTAGCTGTACAAGGTGAGATGGCTGCCCCGCAAGTGGCTTCTGCCATTCGCTGGATGAATGAACGGACCGACTGTGATGTGCTGATCGTCGGTCGCGGTGGTGGCTCGATTGAAGAATTGTGGGCGTTTAATGAAGATGTCGTGATAGATGCCATCTATACATCGACGATTCCAATCATTTCTGCTGTCGGGCACGAGACAGACTATACACTTTCTGATTTTGTCGCAGATGTTCGGGCTGCTACCCCAACAGCGGCGGCAGAACTCGCTACAGCGATGATCGACGCACAGCGGAAAGATGTAGAACGTTTGGATAATCATCTGCACAAAGCCGTCAGAATTCAACTCGATGATTCACGGACTCGTGTAGAACGTATGATTAACAGTTATGGGCTGAAATCACCACGATATACGATTTCTCAGAAACGAGAGCGGTTTGCCCAGTCAGAAATACGGCTCGAGCAAGGAATGAAACGACACCTCACCGAAGCCACGCATCAACTCCGTCAGTTGTCACAACAGCTTGATGTGAAGCGGTTCTCAAAAGAATTGTCTAAGCAAGGTGAGCAGGTCAATCAAATGGTCGATCGACTCCGTCGGACAAAACCGATAGAACAGTCAAAGCAACAATTTGCACAACAGGTTGGAAGATTGCATGCGGTCAGCCCGCTCGTCGTCTTATCACGAGGTTATACGTTTATCGAACAAGACGGGGCATACGTGCAAAATGTGAAAGAATTACGCGATGGGAACATCTCGATTCGTTTTCGGGACGGTCATGCTGTCGCTGAAGTGAAGGAGAGGATTGTTGGTGACGAAACAAGAACAGACGTTTGAAGCAGCGCTTGAACGACTTGAACAGATTGTCGCGCAACTCGAAACCGGTGATGTGCCGCTAGAAGAAGCGATGACTTTATATGAAGAAGGTGTCCGGTTATCTGCTTTGTGCCAGACAAAACTCTCGGCCGCTGAAAAGAAGATGGACGAAATTCTAGAGCTAGATGGCACCCTGCGTGAAAAAGGAGGGTCCTCATGAACCGAACGGATGACTTGAACAAGTGGAAGAGAACTGTCGAAGAATCGATGCGTTTGCTCATTGAGGCGAGTGATATGCCAACGCGGCTTCGCGATGCGATGTCATATTCCTTAGAAGCGGGCGGGAAACGAATTCGTCCTGCACTCGTCTATGCTGTTCTTGAAACATACGGTGTACCACTCGAACGAGGGAATGAGGTTGCGGCGGCGCTCGAAATGGTCCATACATATTCGCTGATTCATGACGATTTACCGGCGATGGATGATGATGACCTTCGTCGAGGTCGTCCGACGAATCACCGACAGTTTGATGAGGCGACTGCAATTTTAGCGGGTGACGCGCTTCTGACAGATGCGTTTCGTATTCTCGCACACATGTCGCTCCCTGCCGTAGAAAAAGTTAAAATCATCGAGGCTTTCGGTCTAGCAGCCGGTAGCTCAGGTATGGTCGGCGGTCAGCTGGACGATATGCTCGCTGAAAAGCGGAATGACGTCACGTTACAGGAACTTCAATCCATTCATGAGCGGAAGACCGGAGCCCTTCTTGTCTATGCACTTGAAGCGGGTGGGATCCTTGCCGGCGTATCGGAAGAAGATCGGTCCCAATTAAAACAGTTCGGTCGTCACCTCGGCATTGCGTTTCAGATTCAAGACGATATTTTGGATGTCGTCGGAGATGAACAGACAATCGGGAAACGTGTCGGTTCGGATGAAGAGAATGAAAAAACGACATATCCGAAATTACTCGGATTGGACGGAGCGAAGCGTGCGCTCGATGCAGAAGTTGAGGCGGCGACCTTTGCAATCGAGTCGCTCTCAACTCCAGCTCCCCTGTTATTGGACTTGTTGGCGTTTGTAGTGAAACGAAATCATTGACCTCTGGTGACACGATGAGCACATCGTGTCACCTTTGTTTTGGGGAATGTGTGGCATCTACCGTCACATTCTTGTAAAATGTAAGGTACGAATCAGTAAAATGTGAGGAGAAAGGATGGTCATTATGGACTTGACATCCATTCAAGACCCGTCATTCCTGAAAAGGATGTCTGTAACCGAACTCGAATCACTCGGCTCAGACATTAGACGATTCTTGATTGAAAAATTGGCAGTGACGGGAGGGCATTTGGCGCCAAACTTAGGAGTTGTGGAGTTGACGCTAGCCTTGCACCGTGTATTTGACAGTCCGAAAGACCAACTTGTATGGGACGTCGGTCATCAGGCGTATGTTCATAAAATTTTGACAGGACGTACGAGCCAGTTTGATACCCTTCGACAATACAATGGGTTATGTGGCTTCCCAAAACGTTGTGAGAGTGAACATGATGTGTGGGAAACCGGGCATAGTTCGACTTCGCTTTCAGCAGCTATGGGGATTGCGATCGCGAATGAATTAAAAGGCCGTGCGAACGACCGTGCCATCGCAATCATTGGCGATGGGGCATTGACTGGAGGAATGGCGCTCGAGGCATTGAACCATATCGGTGCCGAGAAGCAAAATGTCATTGTCATCTTGAACGATAATGAGATGTCGATTGCACCGAATGTCGGGGCGATGCATAATATGCTCGGCCGAATCCGTGCTTCGCGTAAATTGAAACACGCGCGTGAAGAGATGGAATCCATTATTAAACACATTCCACTCGTCGGCAACTCACTCGAACGGAGTGGGGAGCGAGTGAAAGATTTATTAAAATCCGCACTCATTCCGGGCACGTTCTTTGAAGAACTCGGCTTCACTTATTTCGGACCGACTGACGGCCACGATTTGAAAGACTTACTTGAAACACTTGAGTATGCGAAAAAAATCGATGGACCTGTTCTCGTTCACGTCATCACGAAAAAAGGGAAGGGTTATCGTCCCGCTGAGTTAGACGGTGTCGGAACATGGCACGGATTAGGACCTTATAAAATCGAGTCAGGTGAAGTGATTAAAGGGAAACCGAAAGGCCCGAGCTACTCGAAAGTCGTTGCAGAGACAATCACGAAAGTGGCAGAAACGGATGAGCGCGTCACATTGATCACGCCGGCAATGAGTGTCGGGTCAAAACTCGACTGCTTCACGAAAAAATTCCCGGAACGCATGTTTGACGTCGGGATTGCCGAACAACATGCGGTAACACTTGCAGGTGGTCAGGCGACACAAGGACTAAAACCGGTCGTCTCGATCTATTCGACGTTCTTCCAACGCGCGTATGACCAACTCGTCCATGACATTTGTCGTCAAAATCTAAACGTCGTGTTCACAATCGACCGTTCAGGACTTGTTGGAGCAGACGGAGAGACACACCAAGGTGTATTCGATATCGCTTTCATGCGTCACGTACCGAACATTCGAATCTTGATGGCGAAAGATGAAGAAGAGTTGCAACAACTCGTTTATTCAGCGCTTCGCTATGATGGTGGACCGATTGCAATCCGTTTCCCGCGTGGGGAAGGGATTGGCGTACCAATGAGTGATACGCTCCAAGAAATCTCTCTTGATGATTGGGAAGTCGAGGCAGAAGGGACAGATGTCGCGATCCTGACGTTCGGACCACAAGTTCAAGACGCTTTGGAAGTACGTTCATTGTTAGAAGGCAAGCTCAGTGTACGCGTCATCAATTGTCGCACGATTAAGCCGCTCGATGATGCAATGCTCGCCTCTTTATATGCAGAAGGTATTCCGCTCGTGACGCTTGAGGAAGCGGCGCTCGCAGGTGGTTTTGGGAGCAGTGTGCTCGAACATGCGAATGAAGCAGGAGCGTTCCCGCGGATTCAACGTCTCGGGATTCCGGACCGGTATATCGAGCACGGTGGTGTCAATCAACTCTTAGAAGAGATTGGTCTCCGACCAAACCAAATGGCAGAATCGATTGAACGGTTCGTCATGGAGACAAATCGACAGAATGTGTGAGGGATTATGGAAAAAAGAACGAAAACAAGATTAGATGTACTACTCGTCGAACGCGGACTCGCTGAAACACGAGAGAAGGCGAAACGTTCTGTCATGGCCGGTCTCGTCTACAGTGGGACCGAGCGCCTAGACAAGGCGGGCGATAAAGTGTTTGACGATATCCCTCTTGAAGTGAAAGGTCAAGTGCTTCCGTATGTCGGACGAGGAGGGCTGAAACTCGAGAAAGCACTACAAGTGTTCCCGCTCGACGTCGAAGGACGTGTTGGGATTGATATCGGCTCCTCTACCGGAGGATTTACAGACTGTGCACTTCAAAACGGTGCGACGCAAATGTATGCGGTCGATGTCGGATACAATCAGCTAGCCTGGAAGCTTCGGAGCGATGATCGAGTCGTTGTCATGGAGCGGATGAACTTCCGTCATGCGACAGCCGATCAATTCCCAACCAAGCCAGATTTTGCGACGATTGATGTTTCTTTCATCTCACTTCGTCTCATGTTGCCACCTCTTAAAGAAATTCTAAAGCAGGACGGTGTCGTCATGGCCCTCGTAAAACCTCAATTCGAAGCCGGTAAAGCCGACGTTGGGAAAAAGGGGATTGTGCGAGATCGTGATGTTCATGAGCGGGTGGCGAGCGATATGGTTCGCTATTTCGCATCGGAAGGGTTCTTTGTCGAAGGACTGGATTACTCCCCGATTACGGGTGGAGATGGAAACATTGAGTTCCTGTTATTCGCCCGTTATACGGGAGTAGGGGGCGTCACGCCATCACTCCGAGTCGAAGATGTTGTGGATGCGGCCCACACCAAATTAAAAGGGTAAGCGATGGCTACAGACAGATTTGTCTGTAGCTTTTTATGATTGTAGAAGAAGAGATGGAGAATGGTGGAAATCACCTCTGGAATGCTAGACCTTTTTTCGACAATACTTTAGAATGATAATGTGTATGTGAAACGAAGAATGAGGTGTCAGCGCTTATGAATAAAGGACAGCGATTGATTAAAATTCGAGACATCGTGACGAATCGTGAAATCGAAACGCAAGATGAACTAGTAGACGAGCTTCGTCGTTTAGGGTATCCCGTCACACAGGCTACTGTATCTCGGGATATTAAAGAGTTACATTTGGTCAAAGTACCTTTGAACGATGGGCGATACAAATACAGCTTGCCTGCGGATCAGCGCTTTAACCCATACGGTAAAATGAAGCGCATCCTCAGTGACAGTTTCGTCTCAGTCGATTCAGCTCAAAACTTGGTCGTCATGAAAGTGTTACCTGGTAATGCGGATGCGATTGGTGTCTTGATTGATCATCTATCATGGGATGAATTGATTGGAACGGTTTGTGGAGATGACACGATTCTCATGATTGCTCGCGATGAGGACAAAGCGAAGCAGATCATTGATCGACTACTCGGAATGTTATGAGGTGAAAGTACGTATGTTAGCAGAACTATCAATCAAACAGTTTGCGATTATCGACGAATTAAACATTCCGTTTAATCGGGGCATGACCGTTCTTACAGGTGAGACGGGTGCAGGTAAATCGATTTTGTTAGATGCGATTGGGTTGCTTGTTGGAGGACGTGGGTCGAGTGAGTTCGTTCGTTATGGTCAGGATAAGGCCGAAATCGAAGGGATGTTCATGGTGGAATCGGATCATCCGGTGATTGAGGCGGCTGAACAATACGGCATCGAAATCGAAGATGGGACAGTCATTTTGCGCCGAGACTTACATAGTAGCGGGAAAAGTGTCTGTCGTGTGAATGGGAAGATGATGCCACTCTCGACGTTGAGAGAATTCGGACGACTTCTCGTGGATATTCATGGACAGCATGAACACCAACACTTGATGGACTCAGAATTTCACTTAGGCATTCTCGACCATTTTGCCGAAAAAGAAGTCGGGCCACTATTAGAGGAGTATCAGACAGCTTATGCAGCCTGGAAACAAGTCGCAGATGAACTGAAACGACTCAGTCAAAGTGAACAAGAGCTCGCGCAACGAATGGATTTGTTATCGTTCCAAACGAAAGAAATTGAGGCGGCTGAGTTAAAAGCAGGGGAAGAACAGGCGCTGACAGAAGAACGTGATGAACTGGCTAACTTCGAACGGATTCATCAACATATTCGTCTGTCTTATGAGGCAGTCGCGGAAGAGTCGAATGGGCTTGACCATATCGGGGTCGCGATGCGTGAAATGGAAGAAGCATCTCAATTATCCTCATCCCTCGCATCTGTATCAGAAACGATTTCAAATGCTTATTATTTACTCGAAGATGCGAAGTTTCAGTTGCGTGATCAACTAGACTCACTCGAGTTCGATCCAATTCGTTTAGATGAAATCGAGTCGCGTCTGGCATTGTTCCAACAGTTAAAACGAAAATATGGAACGACAATTGAAGAAGTCATCGCTTATGGAGAGCAAGTATCTGACGAGTTGAAGTCGATGACGAATCGAGAGGAACTTCTTCAAACTTTGTCAGAGGATCTCGTCCGATTAGAAAAAGTTGCAAAAGAGGCGGGTACAAGACTGTCCGCGGCTCGTAAAGAGGCGGCCGAGTCTCTTCAACATGCCATCCACCGAGAGCTAAAAGAACTGTATATGGAAAAAACGGCGTTTGAAGTTCGATTCCGAACGACGACACTAAAACAAGACGGTCTTGACGACGTCGAATTTTATATGATGACGAACGTCGGAGAACCTTTCAAACCACTGGCGAAAGTGGCTTCAGGTGGAGAACTTTCCCGGGTCATGTTAGCCCTTAAGTCAATTTTTTCCCGAACGGTTGGTGTCGCATCGATTATCTTTGATGAGGTTGATACAGGAGTATCTGGACGCGTCGCCCAAGCGATGGGAGAAAAAATCTTCCGTTTGTCTGTCGGTTCACAAGTACTGTGTATCACGCATTTGGCACAAGTCGCTGCGATGGCGGATCAACATCTTTACATCACCAAGACGGAGACGAATGATCGGACGAAGACGAATGTTGCCACTCTCGACCGAGAGAGCCGAATTGACGAGCTCGGCCGAATGATCGCAGGTATACAAATGACCGACTTGACGAAGCAACATGTGGAAGAGTTGCTCGAAATGTCACAGCAAGTAAAACAGAAGTTCATCAAAGGAGTGTCATAAGTGATTACATTATGTATTGCGGACGACAATCGAGAAATCGTCGATTTGTTGAGCCGACAACTAGAATCTGAGCCTGATCTCCGTGTCGTTGGAACAGCGCACGATGGTGAAGCATGCTTGGATGTCGTCAAGGCACACCAACCGGATGTACTCTTACTCGACATAATCATGCCTCATTTGGATGGAATCGGAGTCTTGCAACGTCTACATGAAGAACTCGGTGATGATAAGCCGGAAGTGATCATGTTGAGTGCATTTGGAAAAGATGAAGTGACGAAACAAGCGGTTCAATTAGGTGCCTCTTACTTTCTCGTCAAACCATTCAATATTCAACAATTGTTAACGAAAATTCGTGAACTGTCGGACGGTGCTAATCGCGAGTTTGAAGGAATGTCTCCAGATGAAATTGAAATTTCGCTCTTGCTCCAACAACTTGGGATCTCTCCTCGAATCAAAGGATTCAAATATATCCGCCAAGCCGTCATCTATGTGCGCGAGCGTCAAGATTTGCTTGGATTGATCACCAAGGAATTATATCCGATGGTGGCAAAAGAGCATGATACGACTTCATCACGTGTGGAACGGGCGATGCGTCACGCGATCAAGACAGCATGGGAGAATGGAATGCGCGACCATGAGATGTTTGAAGGGCGACCTGAGCGTGAACGTAGTCCAAAGAACTCGGAGTTCATTTCATATTTCGTCACGTACTTGTCGTTTAAAAGTAATTGAATCTTTAAAGGTGGACTAAGTCATCAAATGACTTAGTCCTTTTTTTAAAATAATCAATAAAAAATTTTATTTACTTTATGAAAGAAAGCGCTTGCAAAACCGTCGTACTTTGTTATAATAAAGGTGTACCAAGTTACTTGGACAAGCGTCAGATGAACGCTTTTCAAACTTGTTCCGGAGCAATGTTTGAAGAAACAAAATCATCTCGGTTCGCTATCCGACAATAGCTCAGAGGTGGGAACGACATCTCAAGTCGTCAATGTCCCGACGTGAGGTCGCGACAGTCGCTCATTTGCGAGACGATTCTATCATCAACTCGAAGCTAGGGGTTGATATAGGAAAAACAAATCGTTCAGTTAACCAAAAGGAGTGTTGTCAACCGTTGAACAGTTTATGGCAAGCGTTCGACTTCACGATGGATGGTTGGACATGATCCGATAATAAAAAATGTTAGTAACTCGAATGGAAATGTTCCGTTCACGCAAGACGGCAGTTACTAAAGTTCTTTCATACTTCTTCATTAAGAAGACATTGGATATCGTGTCAAAGGAAGTAAAGCAGTTGGAAAGGAGATCATCCGTAGTGATCACAATTCAATACGAATAAAAGGTTCCGCACTTGAAATGAAGTCAAGTTAGGGAACCTTTTTTTTGTGTGCTTATGAGTCGAGTCGTTGAACTTTTCCTGTTTTTTTGTCGCGGTTAAATATATAGCCAGCTACAAATCCGATCCCGCCCATGGCGAGCAGAAGTCCGAAAGTCCCCTGCAACATGGAGGCGGCAGCGAGTGAATCGATCCATGTGAACGGTGCGCTCGTCTTCAAAAAGAAGCTGTCGCGAAGCAATTTGATTCCGTAAACACCTAATAAACCAGGGACGATTAAGATTAGAAGCGCGATGAAACGCATGCAATCTCCTCCTTTACCATACATTATTTTAACAGAAATCTGTTCATTCCACACTGTCTATTTTTAGGCGGCTTGCGCATCATGGTGGGATTCAGTAGCATGAAGAAGAGAAGAGTGAAAGATGGGGGAATTCGTATGAATAAACGATTGATGATTGTCGGTGCGGGCAAAGGAGGGACGGAAGTCTTGAACATGTTGATGGACTCCCCGCTCGCGACGATCGTTGCGGTCGTCGACTCCGATGCATCGGCTGAAGGGATTGCCCTCGCCAAAAGTTATGGCATCGCCGTGACGGACGATTGGACGAAATATGCAGAGGTAGCATTAGACTTTGTTATTGAGACGACAGGGCAGCATCAAACGTTCGAAGAGTTGAAAGATCATTACAAAGATGCGGTTGTGTTGCCGGGAGAATTTATTCGAATCGTTGTCGAGCGATTGAAACAAAATCAACAGATGCTTGAAGCAATCATCGAATGTACGAGTGAGGCGATCTCGGTAGCCGATCATCACGGCAATACGATATTGATCAATCCGTCATATACCCGGTTGACGGGATTTAAAAAAGAGGACGTCGTTGATAAGCCTGCCACGGCCGATATCGGTATGCAGGAGAGTGTGCATCTGAAAGTTCTATCGACGGGTCAAGGTGTCCGAGATATTCGGATGCAAATCGGGGCGACGCGACGTGACATACTTGTGAATGCAGAACCGATCATCGTAGAGGGGAAATTGAGAGGTTCGGTCGGCGTCATCCGTGATGTGTCTCAAATCCGTGCACTTCGTGATGAATTGCAAGAAGCGAAAACACGTATTCGAAATTTAGAAGCTAAATATCAATTTGCTGATATTATCGCAACGAGTGATACGATGCGATTTGTCATCGATCAAGCAAAATTGGCAGCGGTGACACCAGTTACGGTATTGATTCGTGGAGAATCGGGAACAGGAAAAGAACTGTTTGCCCACGCTATCCACGGAGAATCTCCACGAAAATTTAAAAAGTTCATCCGAGTAAATTGTGCGGCCATCTCGCCTACGCTTCTCGAAAGTGAATTGTTCGGTTATGAAGATGGTGCATTTAGTGGTGCAAAGCGTGGTGGGAAGACAGGTTACTTCGAGGAGGCGGATGGTGGATCGCTCTTTTTGGACGAAATCGGAGAATTGCCACTCGATGTCCAAGTAAAACTCCTTCGTGTCCTTCAAGAAAATGAGATTGTGCGAGTCGGGGGGACGACGGCGATTCCAATTGATGTCCGCATCATAGCCGCAACGAATGCGGATCTTGAACAAAAAGTGGCGGACGGAACATTTCGTGAAGATTTATACTATCGAATCAACCGGATGCCCATCCATATCCCGCCACTTCGAGAACGGTTGAATGAACTCGAAGCACTCTGTGACCGCATCGTTCGAAAGTTGAATCAAGAGTATGGCCGAAGTGTACAAGGGGTAGATGAAGATGCGTTGACTCTGTTGAAAAGTCAGCATTGGAAGGGGAATGTCCGCGAACTTGAAAATGTGATTGGTCGCGCAATGATTTATATGGCGAACACGGAACAACAGATTGCTCCACATCACTTACAATTATCACCTCGTACGCCGAGCCAGAAAGTCGTCGAGTCTGGAACACTTCATGAAGCCGTGGCGAAATATGAACGTGATTTGATTGAACGGACGATTGAAGAAGCCGGTGGGAATAAGTCAGAAGCTGCCCGGCGGTTAAAAATTTCAATCCGGACTTTATATAATAAATTAGACACCATGCAATAAAGTGCATGCAATTATATGCACACTAAGCAATTATGTGCATGGCTTCCTGCTTTATAAAGCGCTTACAATTTAGGAAACAAACTTGCTTATGGTATAGTGTAGAGTGCAAGGGGGGACAACGATGAATTTTGAACGGATGCTGACAAACGCAAAACAACTTGAGGGTTGTACAGTATCCATTGCGGGGGCAGCGGACGAAGAGGTCATTCGAGCCGTAAAACTCGCTACGGATCATGGATTGTCACGATTCATTTTATTTGGTGAAGCTCGGGAAATCCGAAAGTTATGTGAACAGTATGGAATCGACGAGGCAGCCGTCGATATTTTACATGCAAAAGGTGACGTTGAGATTGCGAGACGTGCCACACTAGCCGTGAAAAACAAAGAGGCAGATGTGCTCATGAAGGGGATGGTGTCGACATCGACATTCATGAAAGCCGTCCTTAATCGGGAGGCAGGACTTCGTACGAAACGAACGCTCAGTCATATCGCGCTATTTCAAATTCCGAATCGGGAAAAATTAATCGGTGTGACCGACGCCGCAATCCATATCGCGCCGACGCTCGAAGAAAAAGTAGAAATCATTCATAATGCGGTAGAAGCGATGCATGACATCGGTTACGTATCGCCCAAAGTCGCAGCAATCGGAGCTGTTGAAGTTGTCAATCCACAGATGAATGCGACGCTCGATGCCGCATTGCTCAGTCAAATGAATCGTAGAGGACAAATCAAAGGCTGTATCGTAGATGGACCGCTCGCCCTTGATAATGCAGTCGACATGGTCGCAGCGAAACAAAAAGGAATCAATAGTGAAGTAGCAGGGCAAGCTGATTTATTAGTCGTGCCATACATAGAGGTCGGTAACGTCCTTTATAAATCAATCATGTATTTCGCAGAGGCGAGCGTAGCGGCGATTGTCGTTGGCGCGTCTGCCCCTGTCGTATTGACGAGTCGTGCCGATACAGCGGAGGCGAAACTTTATTCTCTCGCATTCGCATTGTTACATGCTAAAAACTAATCGTACTTAACAGGAGGAACTGATCATGATGGAAACAAACACAGAACCACGCTTCCGTATTTTTGACGTCTTACAATCTGAGGATTACGAACAAATCGTATTTTGCCAAGACCAAGCGTCTGGACTAAAAGCAATCATTGCGATTCACGATACAACTCTTGGTCCTGCACTCGGTGGGCTTCGCATGTGGAACTATGAGTCAGAGCAAGAGGCACTCACAGATGTCTTACGTCTCGCTAAAGGAATGACGTATAAAAATGCGGCCGCCGGTCTCAACCTCGGTGGTGGGAAGGCTGTCATCATCGGAAATGCCAAGACGGATAAATCGGAAGCCCTCTTCCGTGCATTCGGTCGATACGTACAATCACTCAGCGGACGTTACATTACAGCTGAAGATGTGAACACGACGGTCGCTGATATGGACTTCATCCATATGGAGACAGACTATGTAACGGGTGTGAGCCCAGCGTTCGGTTCAAGCGGGAACCCTTCACCGGTGACAGCTTATGGTGTCTATCGCGGTATGAAGGCTGCTGCGAAATGGAAGTTTGGGACAGACTCTCTCGCTGGGAAGACGGTTGCAGTGCAAGGTGTCGGAAACGTAGCCTACAACTTATGCCGCCACCTTCATGAAGAGGGTGCACATTTGATCGTGACGGACATCAACGAAGAAGCGCTCAAACGTGCAGAAGCAGATTTTGGTGCGACGGTTGTTAAACCAGATGAGATTTATGGGGTCGAGTGTGACATTTTCGCTCCATGTGCACTCGGTGCAGTCATCAATGACAAAACGATTCCACAGTTGAAAGCGCAAATCGTCGCTGGTGCCGCGAATAACCAATTGGCTGAAGATCGTCACGGGGATGTGCTTGACGAGAACGGCATCCTCTACGCACCAGATTTCGTCATCAACGCTGGTGGTGTCATCAACGTCGCGGACGAACTCGAAGGATACAATCGCGAACGCGCAATGAAAAAGGTCGAACTCATCTATGACAACATGATGCGTGTCTTTGAAATCGCAGAGCGTGACGGCGTACCGACGCATGTGGCGGCTGACAAGATGGCAGAAGAACGTATTCATATGATGTCTCGTTCACGTAGTCAGTTCCTCAAAGTCGAAAAAAGCATTCTAGGGAGACGCTAAGATGACAAAACGGCTAATTCTTGCGATCAACCCAGGGTCGACCTCGACGAAAGTTGGATTGTTTGATGGGAAGGAAGAAGTGCTGACACGTACGGTCCGTCACGAGATGGACGTGACCGGTCTCAGCCTTCCTGAGCAGTTACCTCATCGTGAGCAAGAAGTACGTGCCTTGTTAGAAGAGACTGGCATCGCGGTCAATGACTTGACCGCGATCGTCGGTCGTGGTGGATTGCTCGCACCGATGACGTCAGGGACATATACCGTTAACGAGCTGATGCAAGAAGACTTGACGAGCGGTCGCTTCGGAATGCATGCTTCGAACCTCGGGGGATTGATTGCATCAAAAATTGGTGAGAACGAAGGAATCCCGAGCTTTATCGTTGACCCGGTCGTCGTCGATGAGATGCATGAATTGGCAAGGAAAACTGGGATGGCTGAGATCAATCGCCGTAGTATTTTCCATGCCTTAAATCAAAAAGCAGTCGCTAAACGTTTTGCGGCCGAAAATGGAAGCGATTACAATGAGCTGAATTTGATTGTCGCTCACCTCGGCGGCGGGATCACAGTCGGCGCCCATTCACTTGGTCGCGTCATTGATGTAAATAACGGACTTGATGGTGACGGACCGCTTGCGCCAGAACGAGCGGGCTCAATTCCTGTTGGACAGGTAGTAGAACTATGTTATAGTACCAGGTATAAAGAATCGGAAATGAAAAAGAAAATTGTCGGTCAAGGTGGTTTGTTCGCGCATCTTGGTACGTTTGATGCGATTGAGATTGAGCAACGGATGGAATCAGGAGACGATGAGGCGAGACTCCTTTATGAAACGATGGCTTATCGTGTCGCACAAGAGATTTCAAAACATGGTGCGACACTCAGTGGTCAGGTGGATGCCATTTTATTGACAGGTGGAATTGCCTATTCAGAATGGCTAACAGACAAGATTAAAGAGCGTGTCTCTTACCTTGCGCCGGTTCACGTCTATCCGGGCGAAGATGAATTGAAAGCCTTGGCAGAAGGTGCGCTTCGCGTCATCGAGAAGGAAGAGGCCGCAAAAGAATATGAGGGGGATACACATGGCACGAGAATTTGATGTTGTCGTCATCGGCGGAGGACCAGGAGGATATGTGGCTGCAATCAAAGCGGCGCAGGCTGGTAAAACTGTCGCAATCGTTGAGGCGAGAAAATTAGGCGGCACCTGCTTACATAGAGGATGCATCCCGACGAAAGCTCTTTTAAAAGCTGCCCATGTCTATCAAACGGCGAAACAAGGTGCAACGTACGGCGTAGAAACGGGAGATGTGACGTTCAACATGGAACGGGCACAAACGTATAAGCGCGATCTCGTGGCCGGCCTTGAAAAAGGAATTGAGCATTTGATGAAACAAGGAAAGATTGAAGTGTTTCGCGGGAAAGCTTCGATTCTCGGACCAAGTATCTTCTCGCCACAACCAGGGACCGTTTCTGTTGAAGACGAAAACGGAGAGTCAGAACTTATCTTGCCGAACCAATTGATTATCGCAACAGGTTCGATTCCACGTGAACTTCCTGGGTTGCCATTCGATCATGAGCGGATTTTGAACTCGGACGATCTCCTCAATTTTGAAACGCTTCCTGAATCGATTGCGATTGTCGGCGGCGGTGTCATCGGAGTCGAATGGGCGTCCATGCTCGTCGATTTAGATGTGAATGTAACGTTGATCGAGGTAGGAGATCGTTTACTCCCACTTGAGGACAAGGCGGTCTCTCGAGAAGTGGAACGCTTATTGAAGAAGCGCGGCGTCCGTGTGAAGAAAAGCGTGACAGTCGATGCCGAACGAACGTTAGTTCATGAAGATGCAGTGGAGCTTGCTGTAGGTGAAGAAACGTTGAAGGTAGACTGTGTCCTCGTTTCGGTTGGCCGAGTCGCGAATACGGAAGACTTAGGACTTCAAAACACGTCCATCGTCGTGGAAAACGGAATTATTCAAGTCGATAGCCAGTATCGTACGAAAGAACGTCATATTTTCGCGATCGGGGACTGCATCGGGAAGTTACAACTTGCCCACGTCGCGTCTGCCGAAGGAGTGAAGGCGGTTGAGACGATTCTTGGGCTTGAGCCGACACCACTCGATTACATGCTCATCCCGCGTTGCGTATATAGCGTCCCAGAAGTTGCATCGGTTGGCTTGACAGAGGAAGCGGCAAAAGATGCCGGACATGATGTGAAGACAGGGACTTATCGTTTCAACGGTCTCGGGAAAGCACGAATTGAAGGACAAGCCGACGGGTTCGTCAAACTTGTTTCGGATAAAGAAACAGACGACCTTCTCGGTGTTCATATCGTCGGTCCAAAAGCGACTGAACTGATCACTGAAGGTGGACTGGCACTCGTCTTGAATGCGACTGCTTGGGAGATGGGGCAACTTGTACACCCACACCCTGCATTGAGCGAAGCCTTCCAGGAAGCAGCACTCGCTGTGGATGGATTACCGATTCACGCCTAAGGAGGAACAAGGATGGAACAGATGACTGTAAACTCATATGAAGAGCTTGGATTAACTAAACAAGATTTATTGGCGATGTACGAAACGATGGTGCGTGCGCGTAAAATCGATGAACGCATGTGGAAGTTGAATCGTGCCGGGAAAATCCCGTTCGTCGTCTCGTGTCAAGGACAAGAGGCAGCGCAGGTCGGTGCAGCGTTCGCCTTAGAGAAAGGAATTGACTACGTCTTGCCTTATTATCGTGACGTGGCGGTCGTCCTTCACTTCGGCCAAACATCAAGAGACTTGATGCTGTCGGCATTTGCGAAAGCGGAAGACCCAAACTCAGGCGGTCGTCAGATGCCGGGTCACTTCGGCTCGAAAGAGCATCGGATCGTGACAGGTTCATCTCCGGTCACGACCCAAGTCCCTCATGCGGTTGGAATCGCACTTGCTGCGAAGATGAAAAAGGAAGAACTCGTCACGTTTGTTTCGTTCGGGGAAGGTTCTTCTAACCAAGGTGATTTCCATGAAGGCGCAAACTTTGCAGGTGTCCATAAGTTGCCGGTCATCTTGTTCTGTGAGAACAACAAATATGCGATCTCCGTTCCACTTTCAAAACAGTTGGCGTGTGAACGCGTATCAGACCGTGCAAAAGGTTACGGGATGCCAGGCGTGACAGTCGACGGGACAGATCCGATTGCCGTATACGCGGTCGTGAAGGAAGCGCGTGAACGTGCCCTTCGTGGAGAAGGACCGACACTGATTGAAGCAGAAGTCGAACGTCTCGTGCCTCACTCATCAGATGATGACGATAAAGCATACCGTTCAGCCGAAGAATTGGCAGGATTAAAAGAACGGGACGGCATTCAAATGTTCCGTCAACGACTTGTGAATGATGGAATCGCAACAGCGGATATTCTCTCTGAAATCGATGCGAAAATCGATCTTGAAGTAAATGAAGCGACGACTTATGCGGACAAAGCACCATACGCATCGCCTGAATCTGCATTGGATTACGTCTACGAGGAGGAAAAATGATGAAAACGTTTATCGAAGCGATCAATGAAGCGATTCATGAAGAAATGGAGCGCGACGAGAACGTCTTCGTCGTCGGAGAAGACGTCGGCGTACGTGGTGGTGTATTCCGTGCCACACAAGGACTGATTGAAAAGTATGGAGAAGACCGTGTCATCGACGCACCGCTCGCTGAGAGCGCAATCGCAGGTGTTGGGGTCGGGGCTGCTATGTACGGGATGCGACCGATTGCAGAAATGCAATTCGCAGACTTTATCATGCCGGCAGTGAACCAAATCGTATCAGAAGCTGCTAAAATTCGATATCGTTCCAACAACGACTGGACTTGTCCGATGGTCATCCGTGCGCCTTTCGGTGGTGGTATTCACGGTGCACTCTATCACTCACAGTCTGTCGAGGCGATGTTCAGTTCGACGCCTGGTCTTAAAGTCGTCATTCCATCAGACCCAGTTGATGCAAAAGGTTTGTTGAAGGCAGCAATCCGTTCGAACGACCCTGTCCTCTTCTTTGAACATAAGCGCGCCTATCGTCTTTTAAAAGCAGACTTGCCGACGGACGAATACACGGTTGAAATCGGCAAAGCAGCTGTCAAACGTGAAGGTGACGATATCACAATCATCACATACGGTCTTTGCGTCCATATGGCTCAAGAAGCCGCGAAAACACTTGAAGAAGAAGGAATCAGCACGCACATCCTTGACCTTCGTACAGTTTATCCGCTTGATCAGGACGCAATCATCGAGTCGGTCAAGAAAACAGGTAAGGTGTTACTCGTGACAGAGGACAACAAAGAAGGAAGTATCATCGGAGAAGTTGCGGCGATTATTGCAGAGAAAGCGCTCTTTGAGCTCGATGCACCGATTGAACGCTTAGCAGGTCCTGATGTGCCGGCTATGCCTTATGCACCACCGATGGAAAAATTCTTTATCGTATCCCCAGAAAAAATTGCCGAGCGGGCCCGTCAGCTCGCCGCGTTTTAAGGAGGCGTCTCCATGGAACAAACGATTACAATGCCCCAACTCGGTGAGAGTGTAACGGAAGGCACGATTACGACCTATCTCGTCAAGCCGGGCGACCGTGTGGAAGAATATGAACCACTCGCCGAAGTCATGACGGACAAAGTCACTGCAGAAATTCCAGCAACGAGCGCTGGTGTCGTGAAAGAATTCCTCATTCCAGAAGGTGAGACGGTCAGTGTCGGGACGCCTGTACTGACGATGGAAGTCGAGAGCGCAGAGGAAGCTGCGGCTGAGACGAAGACGGAGCCGGTCGCCGAAACTGCACCACCAGAGCCGGTCGCAGCGAAGCAAGCTGTCGCGACCGTTCCGAAAAAACAGAATGGAAACGGTCGTTACTCGCCTGCCGTTATCCGACTCGCCAATGAAAACAATATCGATTTGAATGAACTGAACGGTAGCGGTCTAGGCGGACGCATCACGCGGAAAGATATTCTTCGTTACTTATCAGAAGGACGCCCGGCATCGACTCCTGAGCAAGCGACACAAGCACCTGTCCAGGAGACGATGGTACAAACGAAAATGGACATTCCGACTGAAGCGCCACGTCCTGCCGTCGAGCCTTCACAACCAGTTGCTTCGACTTCTACAGGTCGATACGAAACAATTCCGACAGCTGGTGTGCGTCAAGCGATTGCGAACAATATGGTTCGCTCGAAGCATGAGGCGCCACACGCATGGCTCATGATTGAGGTGGATGTGACGAACCTCGTCGAGGCCCGTGCGAAACTGAAAGATGAGTTCATGAAACGGGAAGGTGTCAAGTTGACGTTCATGCCGTTCTTCATGAAAGCGGCCATCGAGGCATTGAAGAAGTATCCGATGATGAACTCGGAATGGGCAGGCGATCACATTAAAGTGCACCAAGACATTCACCTTTCTGTGGCTGTCGCGGCAAACGATGCACTCTATGTACCGGTCATTCGTCAAGCGGATGAGAAGAACATCAAAGGCCTTGCCGTGGCCCTTCAAGATGTGGCGTCACGTGCGCGTGAGAACCGTTTGAAGGCTGAAGAGATGCGTGGCGGGACGTTCACCATCAACAACACGGGTGCGTTCGGTTCAATCCAATCGGCACCGATCTTGAACTACCCGCAAGCGGCAATCTTATCGGTCGAATCAATCGTGAAACGTCCGGTCTGGATGAATGGCATGTTTGCGGCACGCGACATGGTCAACCTTTGTATGTCGGTCGACCATCGTGTCCTCGACGGTCTCGTCGCAGGTCAGTTCTTGCAAGCGATCAAGCAGTCACTCGAGTCAATCGACCCGAACACGTATACAGTCTATTGATGTATAAAAAATGGAGACGCTCCTAGCGGGGCGCCTCCATTTTTCATGAGTTATATCCAATGAATAGCGTGAAGAAGAAACTTGCAGCTGAGATAAGTAAGAGAAGGAACGACATGGACATGCCCATGATGACGAGTCCTTTGGAGAATCGTTGTTTGGTTTTGTAGAGCGCATACGCAAACATGAGACTGAATATGCCGAGCGTCGTGAATAGCGTGAGCGGGATTGCTCGGTCGTAAAGAAGGTGAAGTATATCCAATGGTAAGTCGTCCTTTCTAATCTTGCACCTTCTCGAATTGTCGTTGATGGACGCGATCCATCGATTTGATGGTCACAACAAACACGAGAAGGAACATCCAGTATACGAAGGTATAGTCTAAGGCAAATTCGGGAACCCCATCATGTCTGACCGAAGAAATCCAGAGAAGAACGAGTGAGGCTGGAAAATGAAACAGTAAAACAAAATATGGAACGAACTTTATGAATGATCGGGCATTCGCAGACGGATTGCGTATGATGAAGATCGCAATCATACCGATGAAAAATCCGATGCCACCAAGCGTGAAGAAAGCGAGCGAATCAGACGTGCTAGTCTCTAAAATGGGCAAAGCAAACATCGTAAGACCGATACTCCCGATTAAGATACAGACGAATAAAATGACGTCACCTCCCGAAAGTTTTTGACTCCCTATAATAATTGTAAGATATTGGATTTAAGAGTTCAACGTCTAAAAAAACACGCCATTTCGATGAATGACGTGTCAGTAAGTTCCTTAAATCGATTGTTCAATCATCGATTCGATGTCTCGACGAACTTCAGCTGCCGACAAGCGCGCAGCATCATAGCGTACACGATGTGTCGATTCGTCCGTCCCCGTCAAGTCCGCAAACAGACTACCGAGATTATGGACGCTGCGATCGACTTGGATGAGCAATTCGATCGCGTCCTCGTCTTGTAAGATGACGACTTCGACCTCATCTAACTGACGACCGAAACGCGAACCGTTCGCAGAATACTCGAGTTCTTGTGCAATCGGAAGACGACCTGAACGATGACGTGCCGGGAGCATCTCTGTATCAGCCTTCTTCAGACGGAAACCGAGCTCGTCCATCGCATCTAAAATGACTTGTTGTGCCGCGTTCGGTTGAACGGTAATCGCATCTTCATCTTTCGGATCTACGGCTTGGGCGATATCGAGTCCTGTCTCAATCCATGATTTCGATTGGCTCACAGAGAGTGGCGTATTGAATGGAACGTTGACTGTGAATGGGATTTCTTTCACTTCTCCGGGACCAATCATGAACGGTGCTTCATTCAACAAGATTTTTTCAATCGTGAACGTCGAGTATGTCGACTTGTCGTTGACTTCGTGTTTATACAGCGTGTTGAAGAAAAGATAGATGCTGTCGACTGATTGTTCGACCGAACCACCTTCGATATGGACGACCCCATTGAGTTCTCCACCAGGCGTACAGTGGCTCTCATTCAGGCGTGTATCCACTTTTGCGGCACCAATTCCGATTGATGATAAAATCTTTTTAAACATATGTGTATCCTCCTTTGACGTAACGTCGTCTTCGTGTAATAGTATGTACGGACAGGTGAAACAATATGTTTCAAAATTTCTAAAAAAGGATTGAATCCATTGGAATATAAAGCGTTACAAGAGCGTCTAGAAGACGTGATCCAATCAAATCATCTCGTGTCGGCGACAATCAGTCAACCCCGTCAAAAATCAAGTGATCTCAAACGGGTCAAATTGAAACCGGTCATGCTTCGGAATGCGTATCATATCCAGTTCGAGTACCAGTATGAACGGGTCATGAATCATAAAAATCTGACACCGCATGAAGCCGTGACAGAATTGTTCAAACTTCTCGAAACGTTTAGACAAGGACAGTTCCAACTAAAGGAATCTGACCTCCAATTCCAGTTATCGAAAAAGTTCAAAGTGACATTGAAAGAAAAGCAGACGGCACAAAAAGAAATCCAGTTGAGCCATAATCGGGAGAAGCAATATGTACTCCCGCTCGATGAGCCGGTCCCGTTCTTGATTCGACTTGGCATCCAATCGAGTGACGGCAAAGTGAAGCGACAAAAGTACGACAAATTCAAACAAATTAATCGTTTCCTTGAATTCATTGAGGATTCGCTCAAACATTTACCGACAGACCGGACCGTTAGAATTTTGGACTTCGGTTCAGGGAAGTCGTACCTGACGTTTGCGCTCTATCACTTCCTTCATGAGATGAAAGGGTATGACGTGCATATCACTGGACTCGATTTGAAGAAAGAAGTTATCGAAGAGTGCGCGTCAATCGCAAAAGATTTGGGATATGAACGGCTTGAGTTTTTAGTCGGGGACATCAATGAGTATGAAGGAGAGACGGCTGTCGATATGGTCGTGACCCTTCATGCTTGTGATGTGGCGACAGACATGGCGTTAGCACGTGCCGTCCGCTGGGGGGCGAAAGTCATTTTGAGCGTCCCTTGCTGTCAAAAGGAATTGAATCGCCAACTGCAAGCACCTAATTTAGACGTGATGCTTCAACATGGGTTGATCAAAGAGCGGTTCGCTTCGCTCGCGACCGATTCGATTCGGGCTGAACTCCTCGGACTTGTCGGGTATGATGCCCAGCTGCTCGAATTCATCGATCTTGAGCATACGCCAAAGAATATTATGATTCGTGCATATTTGACGAATCGTAAGGCGAGTGTCGAGACGAAAGCACGTTACCTCGCCTTTAAACAAATGTTACAGGCAGATCCATTCTTAGAACGGGAATTGAGCGATAGACTTGTCCTCGGGGTAGAACAAGACGTAAAATAAGAGAGTACAGACGAAATGTCGAAAGGGGAAACAACATGGATTTTCAATTATATTTTCAAGATGTAGTCGAACAAGCGCGTAACGAAGTACGTGCTGCAGGATACACAGAGCTCACGACACCGGAAGAAGTAGACGGAGCACTGAAAAAAGAAGGAAAGACACTTGTACTCGTTAACTCGGTATGTGGTTGTGCAGGCGGAATCGCTCGTCCGGCAGCTGCTTACGTAAACAAGATGGAAGGCACCAAGCCTGATCATTTCGTAACCGTGTTTGCAGGTCAAGACCGTGAAGCGACAGATCGTGCACGCGAATATTTCGAAGGATACGCACCTTCTTCACCTTCGATTGCCCTCCTCGAGGATGGAAACATCGTGACGATGGTAGAGCGCAGTGAAATCGAGTCCTCAACGGCTGAAGAACTCGTCGACCAATTGCAAACATTGTTCGATATTTATTTCGCATAATCAAGCATCGGCGCAAAGGCACTGCCTTTGCGCTTTTGTGAAAAGGGGCAGTGTATATGGAACCAGTCATCAAAATTATGACGGAGGCAGAGTATATGATTGCCCTGTCACGCGGTGAAATCAATGAGCCGTCACTTCAATCGGAAGGGACAATCAAATGTTGCACACCGCAGCAAATCGGTAAGGTCGTCAAATCGTCCTATCCAGGTGAGTCGGTCGTCCTCGTCTCCCTTCACGTCAATCGACTAGGACAGTTGTTACATTATGAGTTAGATGAGGACGGGGAACGTTATCCGCATGTGTATAGCGCCATCCCGATGTCTTCTGTCAAACAGGTCCAACCTTACGGGTCTCGCGACAACGGAACGGTCACATATTTCGCTTTCGAGCGAATGTGACCTTCTTTTTTTGAATAAATTGCATGAATATACTTTACAAGTAATAATTATGTGTATATAGTGGTTGAAGACACAAGTCGGACAACTGATGTGTCATAGAACAGTTGAGCTACGTTCACACATATGTCATAATTTTGTTAAAGTTCTGATAATTATCATTCAACTACGAAAGGGAGATGAAGATGAAAAAAGGTTTTCTAGCATTATGTTTAGCAGGACTTGCCGCGTTCTCAGTCGCATGTGGGGCAGACGTGAACGAAGGAGGATCGACATCGACCGATGGTGAGGATGACAAAGTCATCGTCATGGGTACGAGTGCCGATTACTTCCCGTATGAATTCGTCGACACAGCGAACGGCGACGAAATCGTCGGATTTGATATCGACATCGCCAAAAAAGTGGCGGAAAACATGGGATATGAATTGAAAATTGAAGATATGGACTTCGGAAGCTTGCTCGGAGCACTCAACGCGGGTCGTGTCGACTTCGTCATGGCTGGTATGACACCGACGGAAGAGCGTAAAGAGAATGCCGATTTCTCGGATATCTATTTCACAGCGGTGAACTTGATCTTGTCGAAAGATGATTCTCTCCAATCACTTGAAGACTTGAAAGGCAAAAAGATTGGTGTTCAGCTCGGTTCAATCCAAGAAGGAATCGCACAGGACCAAATCACTGACGCTGAAATCGTCTCATTGAACAAGATTCCTGAGATCATCCAAGAAATCAAGACGGGACGTATTGACGCAATGGTCATCGAAGATACGGTCGCGAAGAAATACCTCGAGCAAGACAGCGAATTGACAACGTTCGAAATCGTAGACGAAGAAGAAGCAGGATCTGCTGCTGCCTTCCGTAAAGACGATGAGCTCCGTGATCAATTCAACGAAGAGTTGAAAAAGATGATCGACAGTGGAGAAATCGAAGAGTTAGCACAAAAATGGTTTGAAGAAGAGGCTGCACCAGCCGAATAATGAATCGTACGAGGCTGACTGAAGATGAATCGGTCAGCCCTTTTTTAGGAGGAACTTACAATGGATTTTAGCCGGATTTATGATTCTATCCCTTACATACTTGAAGGGATTCCAGTCATGTTCCAAGTGGTCATCGTCTCGGCATTGATCGGGATCTCACTTGGGATTGTCGTGGCAACACTAAAGATTGTCCCAAATCGTTTCATCAACTTTATTGGGCATGCGTATACGGCAGTGTTCCGTGGGACACCGCTCATCTTACAACTCGCCATTATTCACTTCGGATTACCGCAATTGACCGGCTATATCACGACACCGTATCAATCAGCGGTCATCGCTTTCTCATTAAACTCAGGAGCGTATATTTCTGAGATTATCCGGGCCGGTATTCAAGCGGTCGATAAAGGGCAATGGGAAGCCTCTGATGCTTTAGGTGTTCCATATGTAAAACAATTACGTTCAATCATCTTGCCACAGGCGTTCAAGAATATCTTGCCTGCCCTCGTCAACGAGATGATTACATTGACGAAAGAGTCGGCCCTCGTTTCGACGGTCGGGGTACTCGACATCATGCGCCGTGCACAGATTGTCGGTGGGCAGAAGGCGATCTACTTCGAACCGCTTCTATTCGCCGGTGTGATATACTTTACGATAGTGATGATCTTGACGTATCTTGGACAACGTCTAGAAAAACGGTTAAGAAAGAGTGATGGAAGATGATCGAAGTAAAAGACCTACACAAACAATTTGGTGACTTAGAAGTATTGAAGGGGATCACGACGACGATTGAACGTGGTGAAGTGGTCGCCGTCATCGGACCGTCTGGGTCTGGTAAATCGACATTTCTGCGTTGCTTGAACATGCTAGAAATCCCGACAAGCGGGACGGTCAGTGTGGATGGGTTCGAACTCACGAAAAAAGGGGCGAACGTTGCGAAGGCGCGCCAAAATATCGGGATGGTATTCCAACAGTTTAATCTGTTCCCGCACATGAGCGTATTGGACAATTTGACGTACGCACCAGTCAACGTTTTGAAAGTAAGCAAGACTGAAGCACTCGAGCGCGCAAAAAAATTGCTCGAACGTGTTGGGCTCTCTGAGAAAATCGACGCCTATCCGAGCCAACTCTCGGGTGGACAAAAACAACGTGTCGCCATCGCGCGTGCGTTAGCGATGGAACCGAACGTCATGTTGTTCGATGAGCCGACTTCGGCACTTGACCCAGAGATGGTCAACGAAGTACTTGATGTCATGAAAGGGTTGGCTGAGACCGGAATGACGATGGTTGTCGTCACACACGAAATGGGGTTTGCTCGTGAAGTGGCAGACCGCGTTCTCTTCCTTGATGAAGGAATTTTGATGGAAGAAGGAAAACCGGCCGATTTGTTGTTAAATCCCCAGACCGATCGTGCGAAACGTTTCTTAGAAAAAGTGTTGTAATCTGAACTTACGAAGGAAGGATGAATACACGTGAAAATCACCTATTATGGACATGCGACTGTTGGATTTGAGATTGATGGCGTAAACGTGTTGATCGATCCATTTTTGACGAGTAACCCTCATACGGAAGTAGACCCTTCTACACTGCGACCAGACTATTTGTTGCTCACCCACGCTCATTTTGATCATATCGAAGATGTCGAGTTGATTGCGAAAGAGACAGGGGCAACGATTGTGGCGACGCATGAGCTCGCGACCTATTATGAGAAGAAAGGCTTTTCTGTACATGGAATGAATATCGGTGGTGGACACGCCTTCCCATTCGGGCGCGTCACGATGACGCAAGCCTTCCATAGTTCGAGTTTTGACATGGGGGACACACCGATCTATATGGGAATGCCGGCCGGATTCATCATCGAGACGAATGAGTTGACGCTCTATCACGCAGGAGACACGAGTCTTTTCTCCGATATGAAGATGTACGGAGAACGTTTTGAAATCGATGTCGCCTTCCTTCCAATCGGTGATAACTTCACGATGGGACCTGCAGACGCGTTAGATGCGGCCCAGTGGCTACAAGCAAAACGAGTCGTCCCAATCCACTTCGATACGTTCCCGCCGATTAAGCAGGATGCTCAGGCGTTTTGTGACCAGTTACATCGTCGCGGTCTTCTAATTGAACCGAACACGACAATCGAGATTTAAATATGGAGATGATTCAGACGACGAAGCAGTTCGTCGAACAGATTCATGAAAACGACCATTCAGGGCATGACAGCGCTCATATTGAGCGTGTCGTTCGACTGGTGGAGCGCTTGATGGAGGATGAGCCTGTCGACAAGACAGTGCTCATCCTTGCTGCGTATCTACATGACGTGGAAGACCATAAGCTTGGTCGACCGAAAGGGCTCGTCAAACAACATCTGAATGCTATCGACATCACTGATGAGCAAGCAAACTTGGTGCTGACCTTAATCGATGAAGTCTCTTTCTCAAAAGGAAGAGAGCCTACGACCCGCGAAAGTGAAATTTTACAAGATGCCGACCGATTAGACGCAATCGGAGCAATCGGTATTGCTCGCACGTTCCAATTCGCCGGTTCTCGCGGAACACCGCTCGATTTGTCGGAAGAGAGTGCCATTCAACATTTTCATGATAAATTGTTGAAGTTGGCGTCGATGATGCATACTGCAAAAGCGAAACAGTTAGCGATGTCACGTCATGCGTTCATGGAACGTTTTTTGATGCAGTTTCACGAAGAGTGGGATGGCGGGGATAATTGAAAGGACGACCGAGATACATGTCTCGGTCGTCCTTTTGATTAGAATGGATGTTTATTCAGCCAATGACCGCCATCAAGAGAGATACAATCTCCATTTAAATAGCGCATCTCGTCAGAAGCAATCCAGTAAGCCAAGTCAGCGATTTCTTCCGGTGTCCCGAAGCGTCCGAGTGGAACGTTCCGACGAATCCGCTCTACTTCTTTCACGTGAGACACGAGTTTTTCCGCACCGCCTGTCCGTTCAATCGGTCCTGGACTGATGGCGTTGACTCGAGCCCCAAATTGATAGCCCCATTCAACAGCGAGCGTTCTCGTTAAATTGAGGACGCCTGCTTTCGCTGCCGCACTTGGTGCGACACCAGGTCCTGCCTGCCATGCATACGAGGCGACCATATTAATGATTGAGCCGCCACGTAGTTCTTCTGCCTCCCAATGTTTCCCGAGTACATGGGTGCAGTTGAATGTTCCGTTCAAGACGATGTCAATGACACTTGACCAACCGTTCGGTGACAAATCGAGTGTCGGACAGACGAAGTTACCTGCCGCGTTATTAACGAGCGCGTGGACTGGACCGTAAGCGGATACGATGTCAGCGAGTGCTTGAGCGCATCCTTCATAGTCACGAACATCATGTTGCACACTCATCGCCTGACCTGCTTCGATTGCGTTCAGTTCGTTCATCGCTTCTAGTAGTCGTTCCTCGTTTCGACCACTGATGGCCACATTCCATCCTTCTTGCTTAAATTTTAAGGCCATCGCTTTCCCCATACCAGACGATCCTCCGGTAATCCAAATCGTTTTCATATTGATTCCCCCTCAAAAATGAATAGTCGTTCATTTACTTATTCGTCTTCTAATTTAAAATTCCTTCAATGAGATATCGTTTGATGTTGAATCATTTCTTCGACAAGAAGCGTATATAGAATATGATACGATTGAAGTGAGTGAGATGACGTCAATCCAATGGAAGGTGTAGATGAGACATGAAGCGAATGTTAGGGATAACTATTTTCAGTCTTATAATTGTGATGGCGCTTATCTTTACGAATATGAAAGATGCTGATGATTCGTCCGCACCGTTTGAAAAGGTGACGAATTCTCAAGTCGAAACTAAGACCGTTCCTGAAATGACTGTGGGAGATTTGAAAGATATCTTATCTGATTTCCAACGAGATGTGGCCCCCCCAAATTAATAACGATTTCGAACGGAAATTGGCAGAACGTTTGTACGTGGAGATGAAAATGTTTGATGAAAGTATTGATGTGAACAAATTGATAACACGCGCTGCAGAGCAAGCGGATTTCGAGCGTGCTTGGTTGGCGTATGCGCAAGATCGGTATGGAATCGTAGTAACAGATGAAGAAGTCGATGTTTGGATTGAAAATGGACCGGATGCGGAGACAGTCGAGTTACAGAGACGGTATGCCGAGGCAAAAGAAATGAGTGTGTATGAGCTGAATCATGGTTATGATCGCGATCAATACATGAAATGGGTCGTATGGGAAAAATTGATTCCAATCATCACGGAACGGTATGGAGAGTCAAGTGAGCAAGTGCTCGACAACAATCGACTCATCGAGCTTTACGAGGATGAAGTCAAGGGCACTCTATAAATAAATAATACGTGAATCAGCCCGACTCATTTGAGCCGGGCTACTGTTCATTGGATTTGTTTTAACTGTTTCAAGCCGAGTTCACGATCGATTGAATACATCGTACCGGCGACTTTCTCGCCCCAGTATGGGTCTGACGCGTAAAAGATATTGATCCCTTCTTGCTTGTTCCCAGGGTAGTCTCCGCGTGCGTATGGACCTTTTACATATTTCGTGGCGAACAATTCGGCAGCCGCATCAACGCTCGCTTCAATCGTTTCAAACGATGTTGCGTTTCCGCTCGGGTCGTCATCGGTCGCTCGAAATCCAAATAAGTTACGTTTTTCTCGAGCAATGTCGGACGTTCCAAATTTCGACTCATGACCGGCTACGGCGAGTAAGAATAACGCATTGATGCCATACGTTTCTTCTGCCTGTTTGAAAGCATCCCCCTCTCCGGCGAGTGGGGAGTCGATGGATTGTAAATACTGATCAAATGCTTTGGCGGAATACGGTGTTGTTGATTGAATCGAAGCGAATTGATAGGGAGAGTCGAAGACGTCCCGGACGCGTTCCGTGTAGAAACGCTCTTCTGAACGCTTCTCTGTCGGTCCAACGAGGAACGTGCCGGCGAGATTTGCATTCGCCTCGACCGAGTGATACACATCCCCATCCCGAATCTCATAATAGCCGCGTCTCTCTACGACAGCTTCTGGGAACAATGCCATCTGATCTGGCTTTACATAGACGTCTGCGCCTGAGATGCGTACTTTCAAGTGGTCATCGCCTCGCTCGAGCAGTTGTAGTCTCGTACCGCCAGCGACATAGGACTGACGTTTTTTGAACGATTGATCTTCATATAGGTTCGTGATCGCATCGCTCGGTGTCACGACTACACCAGTTCCTGTGAAGTCGAGGACTTCTCCTGAAGGAGAGAATAAGGTGCGGTTGTTTCCAGCCGCCATGTATCGTTTTGCTTCAGTAAGGGATTCGAACGATCTCGTGACACGGTCTCCGTTCGTGACGGTTTCGACGGTGTACGAGTCAGGACGTTCGGACTGGATCCATAAAAATGCGGCGATGGCAATACTGAGTGTCGCGACCATCGGCCAAAGTGTACGTTTTTTCTTTCGTTTCAATCAGATCACTTCCAAACTTTTGAATTGCCAAACGAGTTGATTTAGTCAACAATTTGATGGAGAAGGGGGAAATCAGTATGAAAATTGGAACGCGGACGTTAAAGACCGCGGTCGCAGCGGGTATCGCAATGCTCATTTCCGAGACGATTCATCTTGATTATTTTGTATTTGCAGCCATTATCGCTATTTTGAGTATTCAAGAGACTCGGAAAAAATCCATTCGCGCTTCGTATGAGCGTGTCATGGCGAGTCTTCTCGCCATTGGGATGGGTGCCGCGATGTTTACGTTACTCGGTTATTCACCGGTGACGCTCACACTTTATTTTGTCATCTTCATTCCACTCGTACAACAATTGAAACTGCAAGATGGGCTCATTACAAGTGTCGTCATCTTGACGCACCTTTATACTGAGGCGCAATTTTCGCTCGAATTGTTCATCAATGAGTTATTACTCATCGCTATCGGTGTCGGTGTCGGACTTGTCGTCAACATGTATATGCCGACGCTCGACCGTGAAATCGAACGAATCAAAGACAATATCGACCGTTCGCTCGCCGTACTCTTTTACGATGTGGCAGCATGTGTAGAGACAGGTGTGTATAATAACCATTCGATGATGCTGATCAAGACGAGGGACTATTTGAAAGAAGGGAAAGATTTGGCCCTTCGGCGTATGGGTAACTCGATCGGAAAACGGAATGAAGATATGGACTATCTCTACTTCCGAATGCGAGAGCGACAATACGATATTTTGAAACGCGTCGCTGACAACGCCAAAGAGATTACGATGGTCGTCAATGAAGCAAAGCCTGTTGCCACATTTTTGCGTCGCGTCGGGGACCATGTGAATGAACAAGCGGATGCTTCGGTCTTTCTGCAAGAACTTGAAGAGATGATTGAGCACTATCGAAAAAACGTACCTCTCCCCACGACACGTGAAGAATTTGAGGTACGCTCATCCTTGTTGAATATTTTGTCGGATGTGAAAAGTTATTTGATCTTGAAAGAGCGTTATATTTTGCTCTTAAAAGAACATGGTCATGCTCGAGAGAAACGTGCTGATCAAAAAGATTGAGACGATGACGATGACGCCGATTTGAATGATGCGTTGTCGTCTTTTTTGCTTTTTCTTCATAACTTGCCTCCATGTACGTGTTTGCCATCATTGTACAGAATGGAAAAGATTCGTGCAATCTAAGGGAGTTTGTTATAATGGTCAAGAAATGTTTGGATGGAGGGATGTTGTTTATGGTAAACGAGACACGAGTGCTCGACACATTTTTAGGATTGGTCGGCATCGATTCAGAAACGAAAGAAGAGGCTGTCATCTGTGAACATTTGAAAGCCGTGTTCACAGAGCTTGGTTGCGACGTCTATGAGGACGATGCATCAACAAAGACAGCGCACTCTGGTAATAACTTGATCATCACGTTGCCTGCAACGAAAGAGAATGTCGATCCGATTTACTTCACGGCTCACATGGACACGGTGACTCCTGGTAAGGGAATCAAAACGAGCATCAAAGACGGATACGTCGTGACAGACGGGACGACAATTCTCGGAGCGGATGACAAGACTGGCCTCACGGCGATGATCGAACTCGTTCGCGTGTTGAACGAAAAACAGATTCCACACGGACAAATCCAATTCGTCATCACGGTAGGGGAAGAATCAGGACTCGTCGGGGCGAAAGTCTTGGATTTATCAAAAATCGATGCGAAGTTTGGTTTTGCACTTGACTCGGACGGCCCGGTCGGTGACATCATCGTCGCAGCACCGACACAAGCAAAAGTAAATGCGAAAATTTACGGGAAGACGGCCCATGCAGGTGTCGCTCCAGAGAAGGGTATTTCAGCGATTCAAATCGCAGCGAAAGCCATCGCGAAGATGCCACTCGGTCGAATCGATGAAGAGACAACGGCAAATATCGGTCGCTTCGAAGGGGGACGTGCCACAAACATCGTGTGTGACTACGTCGAAGTACTCGCTGAGGCCCGTTCGCTCATTCACGAGAAGATGGAAAAGCAGGCGGAAACGATGAAACAAGCCTATATCGAAGTGGCGGAGTCGTTTGGTGGTCGTGCTGAAGTCGACATCGACATCATGTATCCAGGATTCAAGTTTGAAGAAGGTGACGAAGTCGTCGAGGTCGCGAAACGTGCGGCGGCGACAATCGGACGTCCGACACGAATCTTACACTCAGGCGGCGGTTCGGATGCGAACGTGATCGCCGGTGGTGGGATCCCGACGGTCAACTTGGCGGTTGGTTATGAAGAAATTCACACGACGAACGAACGCATGCCTCTTGAAGAGTTATACAAACTCGTCGAGTATGTCGTCACAATCGTTGAAGAAGTTGCATCACCTAAGAAATAAAAAAAGAGCCGACCATTCGTCGGCTCTTCGTATGTGTTCGTACTCGTTATGCTGCGAACTCCAGAGACTCTAAAATCAACTCGTCTGTGCAATGAAGTTCGATCGCTATGTCGTGAATGCGGATAGAGGTGCCTTGTTCCTGTTGGTGCAAGCGATTCATCAAAGCTGCGCGATCTCGAATCGTCTCGTAAATTGATTCGGGTTGTTCTGCCTTGGTCATCACAAATCACATCCTTTTCAGCGATTACCACAAGTATAGCATGGAACGGACTTGAAGAAAGGACTAAATTATTTATGAAGTTACAGTTTTTAGGAACTGGATCAGGTATGCCATCAAAGCAGCGAAACGTGTCAGGTCTCGCACTCGTCTTACCTAAAGTCACCTGGTTGATTGACTGTGGAGAAGGGACGCAACATCAGATGCTCTACACGAAAGTCAAACCACGAAAAGTGACGGCGGTATGGGTGACGCATTTGCACGGCGACCATGTTTTCGGATTACCTGGATTTTTATCGACACGTTCAGCACTGGATGGAACGGAACCCCTCACGGTTTATGGACCGAAAGGATTGAAAAAGTGGCTTGAAGCGACGCTTCGTGTCACGGGTTCTCATCTCGGTTATGAGCTGAATGTCATCGAGTTCACGGATGGAGACACATTTGAACAAGACGGTCACATCATCACTGTGCGAAAATTAGAGCACCGTTTCCCATCTTACGGTTTTCGAATTCAAGGACCTGAAAAGCCAGGGACTCTTTGCGTTGATCGAGTGAGAGCGCTCGGGATTCCGAGTGGACCGATCTATAAAACAATCAAAGAAGAAGAACGGTTTGAATATGAAGGAAAATGGTATGACTCTAAAGAATACGTCACTGAACCGACTCCGGGTAAAGTCGTCGCCATTCTCGGAGATACGACCCCTTGTGAAAACGCTCGGATTTTGGCAGAAGGTGCGGACCTTCTCATTCATGAAGCAACATTTATGGAAAGTGAACAGCCGCTCGCGCGGAAATATGGTCACTCGACGACGCGTGAGGCGACAACGCTTGCGAAGGCGTCTGCTGTCAATCAATTGATTGTCACACATATTTCAGCTCGTTATGTCGGGCGAGAGGAAGAGTTTGAGCAAGAGGTCGTATCGGACTTTCCGTCGAGTATAGTTGCGACCGACTTTTTAGAATATACAGTGGGGGATTGATGTGACCATTCAACTCTATGTGTGGGCAGCGTTCTTAGTAATCAGCATCTTGTTAGGTGTTCGATTGAACCAGTTAAAAGAGCCGGAAGCCAATTTCTTTCCGAAGTTCTTATTCTATTCACTGCTTGGGATCGTTTCGTTTCCAATCGGCGGTTTTCATATCCCAATTGGGTTTTTATTGTCTTTTTTATTCTTCCCGAAACAGAATAGTCGCTATAAATGGTATGGAGCACTTTTAGGATTCTTCTTCTTTATCGTCTTATTATTCGTACCGTTATTTGACCAATCTGGATTTCGTACAGAATCCCAGCAAATCGGTGCTGTTTCCGTCACGGATGAGTCATTCGATGAGATGACGGAGAAGGTATTGCAACGAATCAATAGTGATTCAATCAAGCTAGACCGAGGTAAGCTTCAAATTGATCGGGAAGGGAACGTCCAAACGATTGAGTATTTACTGATGGTCGAGCGAGCCGAATCGTTCCAGCAAATTCGCGTGACATATGGAGAGGGACAACTTTCCTATGAACAAGTCGATGAACTACGAATAGAATCGGGACAGGCGTTTTTTGAAAAGCTCGTCGAATTCGATCATATGTTATCGACATTGAGAGGACCGTCATGGGAAGAGTACACAGATGTCGTCGCCGCGCCGATTTTACAACTCTCTTATGATGGGCTTTACGACATGTATACGTTCGAAAACGAGTCGATGCTTATGATCAACCGAGACGATGAACTCGTTAAGTTTTGGCTGCAGCGAGAACCGGTCCTTGCTAACAGTATCCAGCTCGTCGGACTGACGCAGGAGGGCCGTAGTACAGGTGAGCGCTATGCGATTCTATATAATTATTCGATACACCAACGAGAGGATTTGACAGATCAATGAAACCGTATGTAACCATTACTCTATTAGCTACGGCGTTACTTGCCGGATGTGGCGGGGAAGAAGCGCAGCAAGAATCGTGTGGTGTAAGTCCGACCATCTCGGTCTATAACGCAGCGACCGAAGAAACACTTTATCAAGAGAAAAGTGTTTGCTTAGAAGAAGATGCGACCGTGCTCGATGCGTTGAAAGCGACAGGACTCGACCTTGAAGTGACAGGGAATGGTGACATGTCTTACGTAACGGCAATTGAAGGAATTGAAGAAAAATCAGAAGGACAATCGTCAGGATGGGTATTTGCTTTTAACGGTGCTCCGGGAGATGAGGGAGCGGGCGCTAAAGAAGTAGAGTCGACGGATGTCATTCAATGGCGGTTCGAAGAAGATGCAGTGGCTTTCTTCGAATGAGGCAGATTGGGAGCGGAGACATCCTGTCACGCTCCTTTTCTATCTACTCTGTCATTTATATGTGCTGATGAATGTTGAAACAACCACGTTTTTCGTGATAGGGCTTTTTCTTCTGCTCCTCATCGAGCGTCGTTTCCCTTGGCCGATGTTATCTGTACTTGTTGCTTTCGGAATCATTTCGATTTTACCCATACTCATTGGTTGGGAGATTTCTTTTACGTACATATGGCGTCAGATTTTAAAATTAGCCGCTTTTCTACTCGGCATGTTATGGATTTCTCGAATCATTCGTCTCGAACGATTGCTCCCACTCTTATCGAACTTCCCCCGCTCGTCCTCACTCTTATACGGTGCATGGGCACTCATCCCGGCATTGGAGCAGGCGGTACGTCAGGCAATCAGAAGTCATCCGAAAGCGTCTTGGCGAGACGCGGTCCAAATCGGTATTGAGCGACAGCAAGATGAGCCGAAGTTCGCGGTCGAACCAATGCGACGCTTTCGTATAGAGGATTTTTTCCAAATCGTGCTCATTGGAGCCATTTGTTCGCTTTCCCTTCATCTGTTTATCGGACTTTGGCTCATCTATCCATATCTCACGAAAGGAGGGGTGCGTGATGCAATGGTTATCTTACGTTGACGGTTCGTTCGAACGATTCGTAGAACGATATCGCCCCCGCGTGATCGAGATGAATCAATCTTTCTCAGGAAAGGTTGGACACTTATTATCAAGTGTTGATCCATTTCGTGGGGCGGAAATTGCGACGCTTTTACAAATCGATGCGCTTTATCCGAAGCGATTTGATGCGTGTTCAAGCGGGGAACAGCAAATTGTGCGGGTCGCCTATGCCTTGTTAGATCGACCAGATTCAATCGTCCTCATCGAACCGTTTCGACATTTAGATTCATTTCGAAGAGAACATTTAGAGATGTTGCTCCGTCGGATCTCCGGAATCGGTGTACAAATCGGTTTTACCGAGCGGGCAAAAGAATCTTCGGGCGAGATGACGTTCACCTTCAATGAATCGACGACGCTACCTTCCATCGATGCAACCGACGTGTCTTATCGACATCCTCTTCAAGCGACGTATGCGATTGATCATGTGACGGTCCAGATGAATGAGCCTGGACTCACGGTCATTGTCGGGACGAACGGGAGTGGAAAGTCGACATTGCTCGAACTGTTGGCCAGAAGCAGACGACCGCTCCAAGGACGGATCAAGCGCGGGGAGCGGGCGGTCTACCTTCCTGCCGACCCAGAAGTTGGACCGTTCCCGAAAGCAGAGAAGCGACGGGGCGCTCAACTTCAATCTGTCCTACACGATCCATCGGGCGTTCTTCTACTCGATGAACCTACTGTCGATTTGACAAGTGGAGAGCGTGACGCGTTTCTCGAAGCATTGCAACAGAAGGCGAAGTCAGCCCTTGTGGTCTGTGCGACACATGATATGGAGCTGATTCAGACTGCGACAGATGTGATTTATCTAGCGAACGGTCAAATCGTCTTTCAAGGAGATCGGATCCTTTTCCAAGATCGGAGCACGCTATGGTCACATACGTCCTCGCCATCCTGATTGCAATCGTCGTTCTGTATCGGTTCGAAAAATCTTCCACCCCGATTCAACCGCTCGTTCAACTATTAGCACTTGCGGTCATCGGTCGCTGGCTCTTCATGACGATTCCAAATGTCCAGCCGACGACGTCCATCATCATGTTGACCGCTTTACTGATCGGCTTGAACGGGGCAGCCATCCTTTCGCTCTTTGTCCCGATTCTGTCAGGACTTTTGCTCGGGATTGGTCCGTTCGTGTTCTATCAATTTTTAGGATGGCTTCTCGTCGTAGTTCTCGTTCGTTTATTTCGTCCGCTTCTATTGAAGTCAACAGTCCTCTTCTTGATCCTCGGTTTGCTATCTGGATTCCTGTATGGATGGACCACAAATTTGGCATTCATTGAAGTGGTCGGCATGGATGTCGTGAAGTTGTTGTTGCTAAGCTTTCCATTTGATTTTGCTCATGGGATTTCTAACGTCGTCTTTTTAATCATGATTCGTCCATTATTTGAGCGCATATTCCTTCATCAACTCGGGTAAATATACAATATTCCTATCATGTTGAGTGAGGTGAACGACGGATGAGTGCCTATGTCAATATCACTGAAGTCGGTATGTTTCTACTCGTAGGGTTGTTGTTTATCCTGTTAAACCTTGTTTTGTTAGTAAAGCGTTATACGAGAGCCCGTTTTGCGATGCTGAGCATCCTTGCGGCGAGCGTTTGGCCGGCATTGATGATTGTTCTATCCGTAGAGCAATTGAGTGTGATCGATCAATTGACCTCTGGTGAATGGACGCTAGATGCTGCCCTCGCGTGGGGAGTCGTCCTCTCGACAACGCTCATGACGATCATTCCGGCAGGTGTCTTTTTATATCGGCTCGTGACCATTTCACGATTACATTCTGAACATTAAAAGGAGCGACCGTCGCCGGGCGCTCCTTTTTTTATGTCGTTGATTCAGCGGCATTGCCGTCTGTTGGTTTTTGAACGCGGCGCAAGACTTCAAGACTGAGAGCGCGTGGCATCAGCTTGGCGAACCCGACTAATAACTGGTTCGAGAGACCTGGTACGATGACGCGCTTATTATTCATGACCCCTTTATAGCCAAAGAAGGCGACGAGGTGTGAAGGCATTTTCGAGAAGGATAATTCACTCCCAGCACGATCAAAGAAGTTCGTATCTGTCGGCCCAGGGCAAAGGACACTGACGTGGACACCGCTTCCTTTCACTTCTGCATGTAACGCCTCGGTAAGTGAGAGTACATAAGCCTTCGTCGCATAGTATACAGCCATATACGGACCAGGTTGGAATGCGGCGACGGATGCGACATTCAATACATAACCATGGTCTCGTTCAAGCATACCGGGAAGATAGGCTTTCGTCAGTTCGGTCAACGTATTGACGTTCAATCGGACCTCGTCCGCCTCTGTCTCAGCATCAAGGTCGGCAAATGCTCCTGCCGTGCCGAACCCTGCATTGTTGATCAAAAAGTCGACGGTCAGTCCAGCCTCATCAATCATTTTGGTCAAGCGGGATGCTGCGTCATGCTTTGCCAAATCAAGCGCGAAGACGTGGACGTTGATTCGATATCTCGTTTCAAGTACTTTTTTTAGTTCGTGTAAGCGTGGCTCGTTTCGCGATACGAGAATACAGTCGTATCCGTCTCGAGCGGCGAGTACGGCCAAGTCTAAACCGATTCCCATCGAGGCACCGGTGATTAAAGCTGTCTTTGACAACGTGATCCACTCCTTTTAAGAAAAGTCATACATTGTTACTGAATTCTTCACGAGTTGTTAAAATCCTGCTCCGTTTGCACATTCAATCCTATGCTAAAGTATAGCAAGAAAATGTGATTAGACTCACAAAGTAGGGAGAAGAATAATGATGATGATTCAGCTCGTCACTACGGCGCAAAGCGTCGAACAAGCAGAAGCGTTAATTAAAGCGGGTACGGACCGATTATATATTGGGAGTTCACGGTTCGGATTACGTCAAAAAGGAGACTGGACGATTGATGCTGTGAGAGAAGTCACACAACTTGCCCATCGGTATGGAAAAGAAGTGACGGTGGCCGTCAACAACTTGATGCATAACGAACACATTCAGGAATTGCCTGACTATTTACAAGCGTTGAAAGCGATTGGAGTCGATGATGTGACAGCTGGAGATCCCGGGGCTATCCGTCTGATTCGTCAAGCGAAAATCCCATACTGGTACGATGCTCAAACACTCGTCACGTCATCCAAACAGATTCAGTTCTGGGCAAAGCGTGAGGCAATCGGGGCGGTTGTCGCGCGAGAAGTCACGCTTGAGGAGTTGGTTTTGATTCAACAACAAATCGGACTCCCGGTAGAAGTACAAGTATACGGTCCGACATGTATCCATCATTCGAAGCGACCGCTCGTGACGAACTATTTCAATGAGCTCGGGCGTCCCTCTGAAGAGGCAAAACAACGTGAGTTTTATATGAGTGAACCGGCAGATGCGTCGAGTCGTTATCCCATCTATGAGGACGAGAATGGTACACATATTTTCTCAGAAGATTTGACGCTCATGGCGCAGCTGCCGACATTAGTCAAACATGGCCTTCACACATGGAAACTCGACGGGTGGCACGCGGGAGAACAGTTCGTTGAGATTGTGCAGTTGTTTACCATCGCACGGGCGAATCTGTTGAACGGTCAATTCGATCGAATCGAGATGGAGCATCGCCTTAGAGAATTACAACCGGAAGCGTTTCGACTCGGTACGGGATTATTGTTACGCAAACCAGAAGAGATCAAGTGAGGGATCAAGATGAAACAACGTCCAGAATTATTAGCGCCAGCAGGAAACTTAGAGAAATTGAAGATGGCAATCCATTATGGTGCCGATGCGGTTTATATCGGCGGGCAACAGTTCGGGTTACGTTCGCGTGCCGGTAACTTTAGTTATGACGAGATGCGTGAAGGTGTGGCTTTTGCACATGCTCGCAGTGCAAAAGTATATGTCGCCGCAAACATGGTGACGCATGAAGGGGATATCGAGGGAGCGGGTGATTTCTTCCGCACGCTCCGTGACATCGGGATTGATGCGGTCATCGTCTCTGACCCTGCAATGATTGAGACATGTCTATCTGAGGCGGAAGGGTTGCCGGTTCACCTATCGACACAAGCTTCCGCGACGAACTATGAGACGCTTCGCTTTTGGAAAGAAGAAGGGCTCGAACGAGTTGTGTTGGCCCGTGAAGTATCGATGGATGAAATTGTGCAGATGAAACAAGAAGTCGATGTCGAGATCGAGACGTTTGTCCATGGGGCAATGTGTATCTCATACTCAGGACGTTGTACGCTGTCGAATCATATGACGTTGCGTGATGCCAATCGAGGTGGGTGTGCCCAGTCGTGCCGTTGGAAATATGGTTTCTTCGAAGAGGGAGATCTCTTGACGGAAGAGATGGAGGCTCGGGATGAAGAACCGTTCTCCATGAGTTCTGTCGATTTATCGATGGTCCGACATATTCCTGACTTGGTCGACGCGGGAGTCGACAGCTTGAAAGTCGAGGGACGGATGAAATCGATCCATTACGTCGCAACCGTCTGTAACGTCTATCGTCAGGTGATTGACGCATATTGTGAAGACCCTGAGAACTTCGAGTTTGACCCGGCGTGGGAAGAAGAGATTTGGAAAGCGGCACAGCGAGAACTGGCGAGTGGCTTCTATTACGGGATCCCGACCGAAAAGGAGCAATTGTTCGGAAAACCCCGTTCGATTCCTCAATACGCTTTTGCAGCTCGTGTGATCTCATACGATGAGGCGAGCGGGATGGCGACACTCGAGCAACGTAACCTCTTCTCCATCGGCGAAGAAGTTGAATTTTTTGGACCAGGATTCGTCCGTTTCTCCCAAGTCATCGAGACGATTGAAGATGTAGACGGTCAGCCGCTTCAGTCTGCCAACCAAGCGATGATGACCATTCGAGTTAAAGTGGACGAGCCCGTCGCGACCGATTTCATCATGCGCAAGCGAAAAGGCGTCCCGGCACGCATTCTCGTCTGACACATCCATCGAGCCAACATAGTCGCCCGAACCATTCAATCCTGCTACCCTAGAAGGTAGAGACGGAGGGATGGAAGGATGAACCAAAATACGGAGCAATTGCGGACAGAGCCCATCGGCCGACTCCTATTCAAATTATCGCTACCTGCGATGATCGGGATGCTCGTGACGGCGCTCTACAACATCATTGATACGATTTTTGTCGCCCGAGGCATTGGCGCTTCGGCCGTCGCGGCAATCGGGATTGCGTTTCCTATACAGATGATCTTAATGGCCGTGTCGAGTGCCGTCGGTCTCGGTGGCGCCTCCATCAGTTCTAGAAAGTTAGGAAGAGGAGACGATGCCGGGGCGGCTGTCACGTTTTTGAATGTGCTCGTCCTCGTCGGTCTGTTCGCGGCGCTCGCGGTCAGTTCCGCCTTCTTTATGCTAGATGAGATTTTAATGGTGTTCGGAGCGACGTCCGAGATTATGGAGCTCAGTCGACAGTACTTATCGGTTGTATTGATTAGTTCACCGTTCTTTATGTTCACACTTGCTTCAAGTGCGATGGTTCGTGCTGAAGGACAGGCGCCTTATCAAATGAAGGTCATGTTGACGACCGTCCTCGTCAATCTCGTGACGACGCCCCTGTTCATTTTTACGTTCGACTGGGGAATGTACGGGGCAGCTACTTCGACGGCACTCGCCCAAGTCGTCGGTTCCGTATTGATGCTTCGATTCTTCTTCGCACGAAAACCAAAAACGGAACTGCGCTTCAAATGGCGACAGTTCCGGATACGATTTGATGAGATGAAAGAGATCATGGCAATCGGCTCCTCTTCGTTCATCATGATGGTGTCTCAATCGATTTTATTCGTCGGCGTCAACGTGATGCTCGGAACGTACGGTGGGACGGAGGAGCTGGCGATTTTCGCCATCATCAATAAATTTATGGCGCTCGTCGGTATGCCAATCATGGGGATTGTCCAAGGGATGCAACCGATTGTTGGATATAACTATGGTGCCGAGCGATTTGACCGCATGCGTGAAACCATTTGGACGGCGATGCGAGCAGGAATTGCGATTGCTGTGATCATTTGGCTCATCTTGCAGTTGTTCCCGAATACGTTGATGGGGTGGTTCTCGACAGATGAGGCATTAATCGCAGGAGGTGTAACGGCGATTCACATTTTGTTCGCGGTCTCGTTTTTACCGAGTGTTCAAATGCTCGTCAACGGGATATATCAATCTCTTGGGAAAGCACGGGTCGCCATGTTCTTGTCCCTTTCGCGTCAGACGCTCTATACGATTCCGCTCGTCTTCATTCTCCCATCGTTCTTCGGGGTATTTGGGGTATGGCTGGCGTTTCCGATTGCTGATGCGATGACGTTTTTGACAGCGGTCGCGTTGGCGTTCTGGGATCGTAAATTGTTGTTCCGTCCTTCAGAAGAGGATGCGGAGGCGCATGAAGCTAATCCGAAAGCGACAAACCTATAATCAAATCATCAAACGTCCGCTCGTGTCGAGCGGGCGTCTTCTTTTAGGAACAAATAAATCCCTCCAAGTAAGACGATGGCCCCAAGCCATTGAAATGGACCGAGACGCTCACCAAAGAAGACGTACCCGAATAGCATTCCCCACAATGCCTCCCCGAGAATCGTGATACTGACGACAGTGGCACTGACTCGGGCTAAAGCGTAATTGAATAGATTGTGCCCCAAAATCGTCGGGAAGAAGGCGAGGGCAAGGAAATACCACCAGTTGACCGTTTCAAAGTCGGTGAATGTCGTCCCGCGAACGAGGAGCATGAAGCAAAGGACGACCGTCGCGACGAGATAGACGCTAAAGGAATATGTATTCGTATTCATCGATGTCCGCACATGTTGGCCGACAAGCCAGTATCCCGCGATCAGGAGTGCGGCGATCAGCGCGAGCAGATCTCCGAACAGTGCTTCCCGTCCAAGTTGAATATCACCAGCAGCGACAAGCATACCACCGAGGACGGCAACGAGCGCGTATGCCAATCCTTTTCGAGTCGGGTTCTTTTTAAAGATCAACGCATTTCCAATCAAGACGAAAATCGGACTTGAGGTGACGAAGAGTGTTGAACTGGCGACCGTCGTATAATCGAGAGATAAAAACCAAAGCCAAAAGTGAAACGCGAGCAATGTTCCACTCAGTAACAAGGCATATCGTGTCATGAGTCGAGTGGTGATAAGTGATTTGAAATCGACGAACGGGAGTAGCATAAGACACGTGATCAGCATGCGGTAAAACGCAGCCGTCTCGGCTGGAGCGGACGTCCATTTGACGAACAAAACGCTCGTCGACAAGAAAAAGACAGCGGCGAATAAAATGAGATAAGACATGACGACACTCCTTCACATATGTATATTCTCTGTTAATCATATCGGAAAACAGCTGTGAGGCAAGACATGATTCATGAATCACAAACAAATGCTCCCCTTTCGCGGTGTCCATCCTCGACTTGGTATAGTAAAATACATAAGAAGAAGCAATCTAACCACGTACGTCTTGCCATAAAACTTAAGGCGAAGTAAGGAGTTCTTATGAGACTAATCATCGCGGAGAAGCCATCACAAGCTCAGAAGTTGGCGGCTCCCTACCCATCTAAAAAAAGAAAAGATGAGATTGAAATCTCACCTTGCTCACGTTTCCCAGAAGGGGCGATTGTCGTCTGGGCGGTCGGCCACCTGTGCGAACTACAGGAACCTTCACACTATCGTCCAGAATGGAAGTCATGGAAATATGAGGCACTTCCGATTGTTCCGGAGCGTTTTGATTATCGAATCTCAAAAGGAAAATCAAAACCGTTTTATGCCATAAAAAAATGGTTACACGACCGTTCCATCACAGACGTGATTATCGCTTCGGATGCTGAAAGGGAAGGAGAAGCGATTGTTCGCTTAATTCTTCGACTCGCAGGCAACAAAAAACCGTTAGCACGGCTATGGATCTCGAGTCTGACGGAGCAAGCGGTCGATCGTGGATTCTCTCAACTGTTGCCGGGTGAGCAAACCGTCCCTTACTATCATGAAGCGATGAGCAGAGCATGTGCCGACTGGCTCGTCGGAATGAACGCCTCGCGTGCGTACACGACCTTGTTGAAAACGATTGGGATTGAGGACGTGTTCTCGCTTGGTCGTGTTCAGACTCCGACACTCGCCTTGATCGTCAATCGCGAACGCGAGATCAAACAGTTCGTACCAGAACCGTACTTTGAAGTCGAGGCGACTCTCGTAAAAGGTCGAGGCACATTCAAAGCGAAATATACAGTCGGAAAGACGACGAAGTTAAAAACACGTGAGGAAGCAGATGCGGTCGTCAAACGCGCTTCTGGAAACGCAATCGTGAAAACGATTGATAAAGAAGAAAAAGTGGAGCAACCCCCATTTTGGTTCAGTTTATCCGGGCTTCAAGCCGAAGCGGGGAAACGTTTCGGTTTCGGGGCGAAAAAGACGCTTGATATCGCTCAAAAGCTCTATACGAAAGGTTGGATCAGCTACCCGCGGACGGATTCAGGTTTCGTCACTCCAGATGAAGCGACTCTATTCCCTCAGACGAAGGCGAGACTACTGAAGTCTGCTGCCTATGCTGGACTTCGCGATGTCTTAACCGAAGACCCGTCTAAGAATCGTCGGTACGTCAATGCGAAAAAGGTCAGTGACCACTACGCCATCATTCCGACTGAAGCATGTGGTGACGTCGCCCGACTCGGTGGAGACGAGGCAAAACTGTACGATTTGATCAACCGACGTTTCCTTGCCGCATTTGCACCTGCGGCAATGCTTGAGAAGACGACAGTTGATTTGATTGATGGGAACGACATGTATCGGGCAAAAGGGACGGTCGTCGTGAGTCCCGGCTATCGTCAAGTCGTTGAGATGAAATCAAAAGATGTCGAACTTCCTGCGTTGACCCTCGGTGAAGAGGTAAAAGAAAAGAAAATCGAAGTGTTGTCGAAACAGACAGAGCCACCGAAACGGTATACCGAAGGGGCGCTCATTATGGCGATGAAGGTCGCCGGAAAACAGCTCGATGATGAAGAGTTGATTCATATCATGAAAGAAGTAGAAGGTCTAGGCACTGAGGCGACACGTGCTAACATTATCGATGGATTGAAGAAACGGGGCTATGTCCAACTTCAGAAAAAAGAGCTCGTCCCAACAGACAAAGGTCGTCTACTGATTGACGTGCTTGGGGACAGTATTTTAGCATCGCCCGTTATGACAGCGAAATGGGAGAAACGACTTCACGAAATCGGACAGGCATCTGCATCTGCTGCTGAATTTATTGAACAGGCCAAGAAGATGTCGATTCATTTGGTCGAAGAAGCAAAGTCACGGGTCGAAGCGGCAAACCCAGAAGGCTATACGATTGAGGCGAAGCGTTACGGCAAGAAGGGGACGACTCGACCGAAGGCGTCGTTCGGGGTTTGTCCGAATTGTGGTAAAGGCCTTGTTGAACATCCGAAGTTCATCGGCTGCAGCGGTTACCGGGAAGGCTGTCGTTTCACGGTCTCGAAACAGGTGCTCGGCGTAGGCCTCGTCAAAGATGAGTTGAAGCAAATGATCAATGGCGGTCAATCGAACGTGCATACGTTTAAAAAAGGCGAGAAGACGTTCAATGCTTCTCTATATCTTGAAAAAGGTACGTTACGATTCGAGTTCAAATAAAAGAAGGGTCGCGAATTAGAGCGGCCCTTCTGTTTTGTCAGTCGTTTCTTTTTTCTGGTCGTCCTCGATGCGACGATTGATTTCGTCATAGTCGAGAACGATATCGTCTTTGTTATCTTTATAGGCATATCCTTTTTGGATGACGACGATGGACGCGATGAGGACGAGTAAAATAATCAAGCCGCTGACGGCAAATATCCAGGCCATAAGAACCCCTCACTTTCTCTCTTCAGTATGCCAAATAGTAAGCCAGTTCTTCAACTAGAATGAACAAACGGCAATTTCGTCTGATAAATGAAAAGATATGGTACAATACGATGTAGAACATTATGTAGAGAAGGAAGGGATAGACATGGCGATTTTGATTGTGGATGACGAACCGGTCAATACACTCGTTCTCGAGCAATTGCTTCACCAACACGACTATGAGACGGTCTCGGTCTCGAGCGGGGAAGAGGCACTCGACTTATTGATGGCCCCACAAGCCGCATCGCTGTATGATCTCGTCCTGTTGGATGTCGAGATGCCTGGAATTTCTGGGATTGAGACATGTAAACGAATTCGTCAGATGGCTGATTATGAAGAAATGCCAGTCATCATGGTTTCGGGTCGTACAGATGAAAAGCAGATTGCAGAAGGACTAGATGCAGGAGCGTCAGATTATACGACGAAACCAATCAAAGTGACGGAGCTACTCGCGCGAATCCGCTCTGCTCTCCGCTATAAAGCGGCCGTCGATGAGCGGAAAATTTATGAAGCCCGTCTTCAATACGATTTGGATCTTGCGCAAAAAATTCAACAAAGTGCACTTACACCACCGATCAGTAATGAAGAAATTGACGTGCGTGCCCTCTATTTGCCATCAAAAAAATTGGCAGGGGATATGTATGCATGGTTCCAGGTCGCACCGGACCGATATGGCGTCATCATCTTTGATGTCATGGGACATGGGGTCTCTTCTGCACTCATCACGATGGGAATTCGTTCGATCTTACCGGGACTTGTCGGAAATGTGCAATATCCGGTGGACGTCATGACGGAGTTAAATCGTCAGATGACGTTCTTGTTCTCAGGTGATGATATGCATAGTTATTTTACAGCGGTGTATTGCTATATCGATACAACGAAGCGTCGAATCGAATATGTGAATGCGGGCCATCCGCCAGTCATTGTGTCGTCAAAAGAAGGAAACTGTCGTCTTGAGACGACCGGCGTACCAGTCGGCATGTTTGAAGAACCGAACTATGAGTCGAAAGAGATTGATATTACGACGGATATGACACTTCACATGTACACGGACGGGCTGATGGAATGTTACAGCAAAGATATCGATGATGGGATTCGATGGCTTGAGAAGGATGTTGGCACGTACGGTCTCGACTATAGCCGTCACGTCGCAGAGCAACTCGTACCGAAAATTGAAATTGAGGATGACCTTTGTCTCGTCACGGTCAAAATCACATAAGAAAGAGCCTGACGTATGATGATGCGTCAGGCTCTTGTTCGTTAGAAATATCGCTTTCGCCATAGGATGTAAAAGGCGAGGCCAGAAAATCCGATCATCATTGCAATCGCCATGATGAAACCGAACGGCTGTCCTTCCCACGGGACTTGCACGTTCATTCCGAAGATTCCAGAAATCATCGTCGGAATACTTAGGACGATGGTGATTGACGCCAAGAACTTCATGACGAAGTTGACGTTGTTCGAGATAATTGACCCGAATGCTTCCATCTTAATGCTAATGATGTCGTTATAGATCGACGCCATTTCCATAGCCTGGCGGTGTTCGACGAAGACGTCTTCTAACAGTTCTTCATCTTCTTCATGTTTCTCCAAACTTGGTGTCTTGACGATTCGGTCTAAGACGCTATCGTTTGCTTTCAAAGATGTCATGAAGTAGACGAGGGATTTCTGAAGATTCATCAATTGAAAGATTTCTTGGTTTCGCATTGAACGTTGTAGTTCCTGTTCAAGTTCGTCCATTCTTCGGTCGATTTGTCGCAAAAAGCGTAAGTACGTCATACTTACCCGATGTAAAATCTGAAAGACGAAACGACTTCGATAGTTCGTCCGGAACAGTCGTGCTTTGCCGTTTGCGAACAAGTTCAGGACGTCTAATTCGCGAGAGCAGACGGTGATGAAATGTCGTCCGGTCACGATGATACCGAGCGGGATCGTATTGTAGGCTCGACCTGTATCATCTTCCTCCACATACGGGACGTCAATGATCATCAGAAGTCCTTCATCATCTTTTTCAAAACGCGGTTTTTCTTCAATATCAAGTGGGTCATATACAAAGTCTTCTGGAATGCCGGACGCCTCGATGACTTGATCGGCCTCATCTTTTGTCGGATTCACGAGTTGAATCCAGCTTCCTTTATCAAAGTCTTCGATTTCATCCACATGGCCTGATGCGTCAGTACGGTAAATCGTCAGCATGCATCTTCCTCCTACCTTAACTCAATCTTATTATAGGTAGCCAAAAAGAAGAGTGCAATCCAAAGCAGGAGTTTTTTTGTTTTCTCCCGAAAACGTGTTACAGTGAAAGGGAACGATTGGATATCGTTTATTGAGGAGGGGTTACATTGACAAGAATGCCCGAAGATGCTCTGTTCAATGAAGATAAATTAGCGGAGCTCCACCAAATCGCAAATGGAAACATGGAATTTTTAAATAAAATTGCAACCACATATATTAAGCAGTTCGAGGCGAAATATCCTGAACTACAAGCAGCTGTTGAATCGAATGATTATTCACAAGTCGAACAACTCGCTCATTTACTAAAAGGAGCGTCTTATTCAGTCGGCTTGGAACAGACAGCGCTTCTTTTTCATGACCTTGAAGTTGCGGGCGAGAATGCACATCTTCATGGAGCAAATGAAACCCTTGCGACAATCGAGTCACACAGTAAGCGGTTTTTAATTGAATGGAACAATCATTTTGAACAGTTGACGTAAAAAAAGTTTGCGACCGAGGAGTCGCAAACTTTTTTTGTTACCCTACAAATTCGTCGAGCGTCGCAATCAAGATCCCGATTTCGGGTTTCGTGATTTGGGCGTTGGCACCAACGGCCTCCCCCTTATGCTTCAAGTCATCTGAGATGAGAGAAGAGAAGATGATAATCGGAAGGGAAGCATAACGATCCATCTCCCGAAGGCGTTTTGTTAAATGGAGTCCGTCCATCTGTGGCATCTCGATGTCCGTGATGAGAAGGTCGCATTCCGCCCCATCTTGTTCGAACGCATCAAGCGCTTCCTTCCCGTTATTGAAGACGGTCGTGTTGAAGTAGCCCGCATCATCCAACGTATCGAGGATGAGGGAGCGGAGCATCTCGGAGTCTTCAGCAAGCCAAATGCTTTTGTTCGATCGCTCACGAGCACCGAGGCGTTTGACGGATTCGCGGGCCATGATGTCTTTACGAGAAAGCTCGAGTGCGATTCGTTCATAATCGAGTAAGATGATCATTTGGTCACCTGTTTTGACGACACCGTTCGTGATCCCTTGAACGCCGCGTGCAAGATCAGAAGGCGTGTCAATTTGCTCCCACGAGATGCGTTTAATCTCAGTCACCTGGTCGACACGAAGTACTGATTTTTCGCCGTTGAATTCACAGACGATCAAGCGATCGTCACTACCGACCTCACGTGGGTGATTGATGACCATCGGAAGATCGATGACGGTCATGACCTCGCCACGTAATTCGATGAGTCCCATGATTGCCTCTGGTGTACCTGGAAGAGGTGTCAACGGAAGCATCGTGATGATTTCACGTACTTTCATGACGTTGATGCCGAATAAGAACGGTCCGGCTTGGAAGATGACGATTTCAAGTTCGTTCGTCCCAGCTTCAAGTAAAATATTATGATCAGTGCTCAATGGTTGTCCCTCCTATTTCACGTACTCTCTTCTTTACTATCGGTCTCGAATCATCAAATCTATAGTGAAAAGTTGTCGAACTCTCGTCAGAATTCACAAAAAGTTTCATAGTAACCGTTTACATCTTATAAACTGAATCGTTATAGTTGTCCAATGCAAAAAAATCTGCATACAATGAGGTTGGCAACGAGATATTACACCTTACTCAGGAGGCAGATAGAGATGATGAGTATAAACACATATCCATATTTATTGAATGGTCAATGGCAGGAATCTTCAAGTCAGGAGACGATTGAACTCGTTTCACCATATAAAGACGAAGTCGTAGGTCGCGTTCAGGCGATGTCACGCGACGAAGTCGACGAAGCCATTCATGGCGCAAAACGTGCACAACAAGAATGGGCGGCGCTTCCGGTCAACAAGCGCGCTGAATTGTTGTATGCCTGGGCAGAAAAACTCGAAGAACGCGTTGATGAGATCGGTCAAATCATCATGCAGGAAGTCGGGAAAAACTTGAACGACGCGAAAAAAGAAGTCGTTCGTACAGCTGAAATCATCCGCTACACTGCGGAAGAAGGTATTCGTTTCAACGGTGGATTCATGCAAGGAGATTCGTTCCCAGGTGGTTCGAAAAACAAGATGGCCATCATCAAGAAAGAAGCACTTGGTGTCGTTCTCGCGATTTCACCGTTCAACTACCCGGTCAACTTGGCAGCGGCGAAAATTGCGCCGGCTCTCGTCACGGGTAATGCGGTCGTCTTCAAACCGGCAACTCAAGGTGCAATCAGTGGAATCAAGATGGTCGAAGCCCTTCATGATGCAGGTCTTCCAAAAGGTCTCTTAAATCTCGTGACAGGACGCGGTTCGGTCATCGGAGATTATTTGACGTCTCACCCAGGGATTGACATGATCACATTCACAGGTGGAACAGGTACAGGTCAACACTTGTCGCAACAAGCATCTATGGTACCGGTCGTGCTCGAACTCGGTGGAAAAGACCCTGCACTCGTCCTTGAAGATGCAGATTTGACACTCGCGGCAGATCAAATCGTCAGTGGTGCGTTCTCATATTCAGGTCAACGTTGTACAGCGATCAAGCGTGTCTTCGTTCTTGAAGAACAAGCAGATGAACTTGTCGGCATGTTGAAAGAACGCGTCGCGAAACTTTCAGTCGGATCTCCTGAAGAGAACAGTTTCATCGTTCCTTTAGTCGATGCGAAGACGACGGATTACGTTCAAGGTTTGATTGACGATGCGGTCAATAAAAAGGCGACGGTCGTTCACGGGAACGAACGTGAAGGAAACCTTATTTATCCGACATTGCTCGATCACGTGACGACAGACATGCGTGTCGCCTGGGAAGAACCGTTCGGACCAGTCCTTCCTGTCATCCGAGTGAAATCACTCGACGAGATGATTGAATTGACGAACGAATCTGAGTTCGGTCTTCAAGCGAGTGTCTTCACACAAAACGTGAACAGCGCCTTCACTGTTGCTGACAAGTTAGAAGTCGGTACGGTCCAAGTGAACGGGCGTACAGAACGTGGCCCAGACCACTTCCCGTTCATCGGTGTGAAACAATCGGGACTCGGCGTTCAAGGGATTGGACGAAGCCTCGAGACGATGACGCGTGACAAAGTGACGGTCATCAACTTATAAGAATCAAATTTCGTGAGGGGGAGACATCCCCCTCTTTTTTGTTTGATTGAAAACGCATCTTTCAGACGGGTATAATGGAGAAAGACAGGAAGAAGGGGTGGTGATGACGTGGCGGACTGGATTTCAAGCCAACTGGCAAGACTCGATATTCCGACACCGTTCGAAGTTGGAAACGTAAACGTATATATCGTTGAACATATGAACCGCTTTTTTATGGTCGACTGTGGACCAGATACGGAAGAAGCGTGGACATCATTGAATCAGCAACTTGAAGAGCTTGAACTATCGTTGTCTGACATCGACTTTTTATTTTTGACGCATCATCATGCCGATCATGCAGGGCAGGCGTGGCGACTTCGCGATGCATCAATTCCCGTGTACGGGCACGAGAAGCTCGTTCGATACTTAGAACAGACCCCAAATTTTTTAAAGCGGGGCAACCACTTTTTACATGAACTAGTTCTCTCGTTCGGCGCACCAGAGCAACTCGTGGAAAAATTGCCAGATTATCGGGAAGCGTTACGTTGGATCGGACCGACGACCGTCACGATGACATTCAGTGACGGACAAGCCGTGACATCGGACGGGGCGTGGCAGACAATCCATTTGCCGGGACATGCGAGCGACCAGCTCGGGCTGATTGGTCCTGGCGGAGTCTTAATCGCGGGAGATCACTTGATTGATAAAGTCGAACCGAATCCCCTCATCGAACAGCCGTATGATGATGAAGGATTTGCCTCACCGGTCATCCTCTATATCGATTCGCTCAAAAAATTGCGCGGAATCGATTTAAAACTTGTCGTCAGTGGGCACGGTGAACCAATTCATCATCCGAACGATTTGATTGAGAGTCGAATTCGTCAGCGGTATGAGCGAAGTGAACAATTGCTTGCCGATTGGGAAGATGGTCTCAGTGTGTTTGACTGGTCGATGAAATTATATGGAAGAAAGATGCGAAGCGGTTTGCCGCTTGTCTTTAGCGAAGTGTTCGCAAGACTCAGTTTACTTGAGGAACGTGGCGACATCGAAAGGCGTCGAGATAACCAAAAATGGATTTATACAAAGAAAGAAGCGATGTCATGAAACGGGTAGTCATTACAGGTGCGTCAAGCGGGCTCGGTGCCGCATTGGCGCATTCTTTTTATGAACAAGGATATAACGTATTGTTGATTGGAAGAAATGAAGATCGATTAAAAACGATCGCGACGACGTGCGAGGGAGACTGGGTATGCGCAGATGTCACGAAATCGGAAGCTCTCGTTAATGAGGTAATCGAACGATTCGGAAAGTTTGATGTATGGGTCAACAATGCAGGGATGGCCGAATTTGATTTCGTAACGGATCAATCAACCGATGTGATGGAAGAGACGATGCGTGTGAATGCGGTCGCCCCGATGCTATTGTCGAGAGATGCTGCCAATGTGATAGAGCGTGGAGGCGTCATCGTAAATATTTGTTCGCAAGCAGGGAAAGTGCCGACACCGAAGTCCGCCGTCTACGCCGGTTCAAAGGCAGCACTCTTGCAATTCTCGAATGCATTGCGATTAGAATTGAAGCCACGTGGAATCCATGTCATGACCGTCAACCCGGGACCGATTGCCACGCCGTTCTTCGATCGAGCCGATAAGAGTGGTACATATGCCGATAGTGTTCAAGGAATTATGCTCGATCCAAAGCGATTGGCAGACGCGATTGTCAAAGGGGTTCGCAAGCGTAAACGCGAAATCAATGCCCCTTGGTGGATGAATGTTGGGGCGAATGTGTACGCAATCTGCCCAAACATGTTCGAAATGCTCGCAAAACGGGGATTTGAGAAAAAGTAAAAAGGGGGAGAACGATGAAGAAATGGAGAATCTTGCTCGCAACGTGTATGCTCGCGTTTGTTGCAGCATGTGGGAATGAAGAGCAGGTCGAGTTCTCGGACTCATTTGAAGCGGCGACTGAGTCAGCAAAAGGGTCGACCGTCAATCTATATATGTGGGGTGGAGACGAGGGGATTAACAGCTACATTGATGACTACGTCGCCCCTCGCCTTGAGGAATCTTATGAGGTCGAATTGAATCGTGTCGCGATGGATACGGCCGAATTCATTCGACAGCTCTCACTCGATCAAAAAGCGGATCGAGAGGTCGGGACGATCGATGTCGTCTGGATTAATGGCGATAATTTCCGAAATGCGAAAGAAGCTAAACTTTTGCGTGACGGATTGATGGAACGTATCCCAAACGCCAAATTGTTGAATGAGACGGCTCAACAATCAGATGCCGGCACGCCGACGGATGATTTGGAACTCGCATGGGGAAATGTACAGTTTATCTTGCATTATGACGCAGCGAAAGTCGATGATCCTCCGGAATCGTTTGAAGAATTACGTCGCTGGACCGAAGACAACCCAGGTCGTTTCACGTATCCTGAAGTCACCGATTTCACCGGCAATGCATTCGTTCGCCATCTTTTATATGAACGTTATGGAGATGAGTTAGACAAAAATGCAACCATTGAGGAGTCGTTCTGGGATGACTTGAAAGTTTGGTCACCGAACTTATGGAAAGAAGGACAGACGTATCCGAAGACGCTCGAGCAACTCGATCAGTTATATGCATCCGGAGATGTTTGGATGACGATGGGATTCAATGAGCGCCGAGCCGAAGCGGAAGTGAAGGAAGGCATCTTCCCGAAAGAGACACGTGCCCTCGTCTTAGATCACTCGATTGCCTCGACGCACTTTTTGGCAATCCCGTTCAATGCTCCTAATCCGGATGGGGCACTCGTCCTCATTCAAGAATTATTGTCGCCTGAAGCACAGCTCGTCAAACAAGGACCTGACTATTGGGGAGATGGGACATCGCTCGATTTGACGAAGCTTGACGAGCGAGACCAGCAAGCGTTCGAAGAACTTGGAGATGGCGTGACGTATCCGGACCCTGAACAGTTACTCGAACGTTCGATTCCAGATTACGGACCAGACGTGATTGATACCGTCCGCGAGGAATGGCCACGTGTTGCGAAGTAGTGTCGCATTAACAATTCTCGTATCCCTTTTGCCACTCGCCGCCCTCGTCTTTTTAGGGGTCGAATCAATCGGGACGGATTGGCGGGTGCTGTTGTCGGATGAGACGTGGCGAGATAGCTTATTCACGACATTTTATGTCGTCAGTGTGTCGACAGTCCTATCGCTCATCCTCGGAACGTGGTTCGCGCGAACGGTCGTTAAAAAAGGATGGCACCTCACATCGACCATACTGAAAATCCCGATGTTCGTCCCACATATCGCCGCTGCCTATTTGTTTTGGCTATTGTTTAGCGGGTCGGGCGGTATCGGGTGGATTGAAGCGAACGAGCGGAATTATGCGACGGTCATCCTCACATACATATGGAAGGAGACACCGTTTGTTTTTCTAATGATGCTCGGAACGTATGAACAGTTGAATCGGAGTTATGTAGAGACGGCGAAGACACTCCAACTCTCACCGCTTGACCAGTTTAAGCATGGAGAGCTCCCGTTTTTGATTAAACCGTTACTCGATTCGACATGGATTCTAGTCGCCTTTATCTCGTTCGCATACGAGGTGCCGGCATTACTTGGTGTGACCTATCCGAAACTACTTGGCGTGCTCGCATACGAACGACTGTCTACAGGACTATATTTGGAGGCGACAGAGCCATACGCGGTAGCGCTCGTGTGGACATGTCTAGTCGGAATTGGCGTATTCACGACTTACTTCTTCACCGCATCCGTTCGGAGACGGATTGAACGGGGGGTGAGACGATGATTCGTCAAGTGCTCATCATCTCACTGGTCTTAATCCCATTCGTCAGTCTGTTTTTAGCGATTCCGGCGATCGAATTTGAAAACAGAGAAGCTATTTTTCATTCGATTGGACTAATCGTCCTATTATCCGCGATCAACGTGTGGCTCGCGACGGCATTTGCCTGGTGGCTCTTATGGACAGAATCGAAATGGCGGTACATTTTGGAATGGCTTGTATTTTTACCGTTGTTCATTCCGATGCTCGCTACATTATTTGGTCTATATCTCATCTTGGCAGAAGCTGGGCTGATTGGAACGTATATCGGCGTCTCGCTCGGCTTGCTCGTCGTGACGTTACCTTATTCGATTCGTCTTGCCTATAACGGAATGGCCGTCATCGGTCGTCCACTCTTAGAACAGGCACGATTATTGCCGATGAGACGACGCTTCGTTTACGTGTTGTTTCCGCTCTTCTCTCGAACAATGAGAACAATCGCCCTGTTCACGACCGTCATTTTGCTAAGCCAATTTGCGCTCATCCAGCTGATTGGCGCTGGGTTGATTCCGACGGTGACGACAGAACTATATCAATCTTATGCCGGAAACAATCTGAGCCTCGCGCTCTCGAACACATGGATGCTCATCTTTTTCCCCGTCTTGATCTACTTCCTGCTCTCAGGATGGAGTCGGTGGATGGTGCGCATGTTGAAAGGACGTCTGCAATGAGTTTGAATGTAAAAGCGATACGGAAACAATTTGGAACAAGACAAATACTAAATAGTGTCGATTTTGAGGTTCAGCCTCATGATATTCATGCGATTGTCGGGGTGAGTGGCTCAGGCAAGTCGACGATTTTACGAATTATCGCAGGGTTAGAGACGACTGATGGGGGAGACGTATTGTGGAATAATAAATCTTTGCTTAATATCCCGGCACACAAGCGACGCGTGACGATGCTATCGCAGTCTGCTTTGTTGTTTCCTCATCTGACGGTAGGAGAAAATGTCACGCTCGCGACACGTAGCCGTTCACGTAAACAAGCGGAAGAGTGGTTACAAGTCGTTCGCCTTGGTGACCGTTACGATGCCGAGATACACGAACTGTCTGGTGGCGAGCAGCAACGCGTCAGTCTCGCGCGAGCGCTAGCGGCAGAACCAGAACTTCTTTTACTGGATGAACCGTTCACAAACTTAGACCCAAAATTAAAAGTCGACCTGCAGCGCTTTATTCGTGATTTAGTGAAAGAACTCAAACTCACAGCGATTCTTGTCACCCATGACCGGGAAGAGGCGATGCTCATGGCAGACCGAGTGACGTTACTCGAATCAGGCGAAGTGACGAGGACAGGAACAGTCGAGCAATTATACGACACCGCACCTGGCTTCGGAGATTTTGTGATGCTTGAGGGCGAACTGCGTCCGTTGGCTGAAGTCGAAGTATCTGAAACGGCCGGTGAACCGGTGCAACTGATGAAAAAAATTTATCGGTTCGGTCAGTGCTTCGGCGAATATCATTTTGAGGATGGACGGTCGGTCATGTTATCGACGGAAGAATCGTTCCAAATCGGAATGATGTATCGAATCAAACGAAAGGAGGGATAATATGCTCGATACGTACGGAAGTCGTTACGTACAACCTGTCATAGAACGAGGCGCGGATCGACTGCTCAAGTGGAACTTCACACCGAATGAAGTGACGATCCTTGGTGGAATAATAGGAGTCTCAACAGGAATCTTTATTTATAATGACATGCACTGGACTGCCGTCATCTTATTGTGGCTCTCTGGTTTGTTTGATGTATTAGACGGGACGATGGCCCGAAAATCTAAAACGAGTGGTTTTGGAACGGTACTCGACCTCGTGTTAGACCGGTTTGTCGAACTATCGGTCGTGATTGCCCTCGCACTTCGTTACCCGGAATATATGCCAATCTTTCTAATCTTGATTGCCTCGTTCGTCATTGCGATGACACTATTTTTAGCTGTCGGGGCAAGTAGTTCAAGGAAATCGGAAAAGACATTTTATTATCAACCAGGAATCATCGAACGAACAGAATGTTTCATCTTATTCACATTGATGATTCTCTTCCCGAACTGGGTTGGTGGAATCGCACTCATCTTTTTGTTGCTTGAAGTGATGACGATTACACAACGTTTCATTGAGGCGCGGAGGATTTTGCGATGAAACCAACATTAGTGTTGGCAGGACTTGGTCACGGTCAACTTGAGATTCTTGATCGTTTAGATGAGATTCAAGAGCACTACGAAGTTCGATTCATCGGAGGAAGACAGACGGTGTATACTGGTGCGTTTCCACAAGTCATTGCGAAACTGATGCCGACCGCCACTGTGAGGCCACCTCAACTTGAACCGGTCGCAAAACGGGTCATCTCGATTGATCCTCACGAGCAGACCGTACAAACGGAAAAGGGGTCGATTCTCTACGATCAACTCGTGCTCGCGACGGGTGCAAAAAGCAGGGGAATTGGGACACCACTTAAACCGATGACACAAGCTCTACTCGAACAGATCGATTTGAGTCAGGAAGTGATAATCGTCGGTGGGGGGAAGGCTGGGGTGGAATTGGCGTTCACTTGCGCTCGGACGAAGAACGTGACGCTATATGCAAAACGGATCTTGCCAGAGGCGCCGGCTCACACTAGAAAACAAATCGAACGTCTTTTAGTGAAGTCAGGCATCATGGTCGTGAAACAACAGATTCAAAGTGACGAATCAGAAGGACTATTACTAGATGCGACTGGCGTTGTTCCCGTTGAATGGTGGGCTGAGTCCGGACTCGCTAAACCAGACAGGTTCATCGAGACGGATGCATATTTGCGCCATGACCAGTTCAGAACGATTTATGTGACCGGAGACATGGCATCTGATTTGAATGGGGGTGTCGATGCTGTCAGGTCGGGGCGTTATGTCGCCAAGCGGTTACTCGGTGAAACGACCCGACCTTTTCGGAAGCGTCAATCGATGAATATTTTATTGACGACATCAGGACATGCATTGTTGACATTCGGACGATTCACGTGGCATGGACGACTTCCATATTATTTGAAGCGATTCATCGACTCGCGATATGTACGTCATTATAATTAGTGGATGGTGAGATGTTTCATTCACTCGGCAAATAACCGATCACTTCGTTTGATTCAGGATCGACGAGCACGTGTGGAATTTCAATCGTGCGCTGCGAATCAGTTGGAAATGTGATGAGCCAAGCGTGTGTTTCTTTAAATTGTGAGTCGAGTAGCTCATAACGATCATCGACCTTGATCGATTGAATCGTGGCTTGTTTCGAATCTTCATTTCCCGGCAGCCAGTCCATCTGCTCCAAAAATAAAACGGCACTTTTGATGGCGTCCGCTTCATCATCAGAATATGTAGATGACGAAGTCGATGGGTGCATACAACCGGTTAACATCAAAATGGTCAAACATAACCCTGTGAAAAAGCGAGTACTTGTCATATTCATTCACCACTCTCGTTTGGATATTTCTTACAGTATAATCGAAAATGACAGATGCGTGTACAAAAAATCCTGCAGCCGAATGGTCTGCAGGAATCAGGTCATGCTTGAATCGTATCGAGGAATGAACGGATTTGCATCTCCGTCTTGGCGTTCGCCGAGTGGAGGTGTTCTTGTTTTACCCCGTCTTTATAATAAAGAAGTGAAGGGATGCCGCGAACTTCTTGTGCATCAGATAATTCTGGGAGTTCGTCGCGGTCGACGACATGCCAGTTAAACTGTGGATAGTCTTTGACGAGCTCGTCGACATACATGTCCAGACGTTTGCAGTCCGGGCACCATGATGTGGTGAAGACCACCATTCCATGATTTTTAGTAGCTTCGTCAAATTGTTGTGATGAATGAATCGGTTGCATAGACAACTCTCCTTTCTTCTATCTATTTTGTCGGGTTTTAAACGAGTCGTCAACAGATTGGCATTCTCGAATCCATAGAAGAATGTGATACACTTATAAAAATAGCATGATAAGGAAAAGGTGATGGATATGGCGTTACGTCACGCATTGCTCGGGTTATTGACCCATCAGCCTGCGACCGGGTACGCCCTGAACGCGACGTTCAAGGCGCAGATGATTCATTTTTGGAACGCACATCATACACAGATTTATCGGGAACTGTTAAAGATGGAAGAAGATGCACTTGTCTCAGCGGAGCATATTTCGCAACAGGAGTTGCCAGATAAGAAAATATATTCGATCACGGATCAAGGACGTGAAGAGTTGATCAATTGGCTTCGGCAACCGACATCGTTTCAACCAAAAATGAAAGATGAGAATCTGTTGCGAGTCAGTTTGCTTCAATTGTTACCGGTCGAAGAAGCGGTTCGATATATCGAAGAGACAAAAGCCCATCACGAACAAGTCGCTCAACAAATTCGGATGTTTCAGGAAGAACATCAATCCGATGAAGATACGCTCGGCTATTTGTTAACGAGTGAATATGCGATTCGGATGATGGAAAACTATGCCGGATGGGCAGACTGGGCGATTGAACAGATTAAAGCGCGTAATGAAAAACACGTGACCTGAACAGATCAGGTCACGTGTTTTGTATAAGGATGAATCGGTAGACGGGCGAGTAGTCGGTCTAGCACTTCTTCATCGACTTCAGTCTCGAATGCACGAATCGTCTCCTTCAACTGCTTGACTGAAGAGGCACCGGGCAAGACGACGTCACAGAAGCGTTTCGCGGCTGCGAGTGCATACGCCTGAATCGGTTTAGGCATCATCGCCAATTCACTTGCAAGTTCCTCTTTTCGCCACGCCTCGAATCCTTTATCGCCTAGACGTGTCTCCCATTCATCTGTCAAGAGTCCTTTGGCAAGAACACCACGTCCAACGATAGGAATCGACGTCTCAAGCGTTTCTGGTCGTCGGTCAAGAACTGAATATGGCGTCATGAGCACATCGAGAGCACCGGACTCGACCCAATAGTTGATGACATTCGGTCGAATCGATGAGAGTCCGATTTGTCGGATGAGACCATCGTGCTTTTGTTTTTGTGCCCATTCAATCGTTGCGTCGAGGTCATCCTCAAGCGTACCGCCGTGAATATAGTATAAATCGAGGTAATCTGTTTGCAATCGTTCGAGCGATCCGTGTAACGCTTCCTCTAAGTAGGATGGATTAGGATTCCAGCGCATGCCGTCCTCGGTCAGTTCGTTTCCGCCTTTACTCGCTAAAAAAAGGTGTTTTCGTTCCTGACCTAATGTTTCCCCGATCACGCGCTCGACAGCTTGTCGTGCATAGACATCTGCTGTATCGATATGGCGAATGCCGGACTGAATCGCAGTCTCCAGAATTTTCTTCGCCTCAGTCTCTCCATGCTTCAAAATCGTCATCGTTCCGAGTCCGAGTTCACTCATATGGATTCCTCCTTGTTCGAAATGTTGGTTTGACTCATAATCAGAGTATATCGAAAAGTGAGGAGTAATCATATGGAAGAAAAAACGATTGAGCGGGAAGTCATCTATCAAGGTAAGATTTTCGATGTGGAAAAGCACGTCGTCTCCCTTCCGAATGGAAACACGTCTGTGCGTGAACTCGTCTATCACAATGGGGCCGTCGCCGTGCTCGTCATCGATGAATCGGACAACATCGTCATGGTGGAGCAGTATCGTAAGGCGTTCGAGTCGATGTCACTTGAAATCCCTGCCGGAAAACTCGAAAAGGGAGAAGATCCGGTGGCGAGTGCCGAACGTGAATTAGCAGAAGAGACCGGATATTCGGCAGAGTCGCTTGAAAAAATCTTTTCTTTCTATGGGGCACCAGGTTTTTGCAGTGAACGCGTCGATGTCTTTGTCGCAAAGGGATTATCAGCTGGCGAGATGAATTTAGATGAAGATGAATTTTTAAATGTGAAACGTTATAGCTTTGATGAGGTCGTCGATTTGCTAGACAGAGGGATCATCACTGATGCGAAGACAATCATGGCGATTCAATGGTGGCAATTGTCCAGATTAAAATAATTCTAATCTAAATTTTTATATGGTAAACTTACATAGTAATGATTTTAAATTGAAAATTGATTAAAACTTCGGTATGCTTTGTGTAGTGAACTATGTAAAGAGGGGGCGCCTTATGGAAACGCGAATTGAACGAATTAAACAGCAATTGAGCGCCAAAGGATATAAATTGACACCACAACGTGAATCGACGGTTCGCATCTTACTTGAGAATGAGAGTGACCATTTGAGTGCGGAGAACGTCTTTATGCTCGTCAAGAGCATCGCACCAGAAATCGGACTCGCCACAGTATATCGAACACTCGAGTTACTGACCGAGCTTGGTGTCGTGGATAAAGTCAATTTCGGCGACGGGGTCGCACGCTTTGACTTGCGTCCGGAAGGCGCGAATCATTCGCACCACCATCTCGTCTGTGTCGAATGCGGATCGGTCGAGGAAATCATGGAAGACTTGCTCGTCGATGTCGAGAAAAAAGTCGAGAGCAAATACGAATTTCTCATTAAAGACCATCGCTTGACGTTTCATGGCATCTGTAAAGTATGCCAAGCAAAAGGCGTCACGCTTGAAGGTCATAAAGCAGTCATCAACGGTTAATCTTACATGCAAACCATCCTTGAATGAGGATGGTTTTTTGTTGTACTCATAAGAAAAAATAGTCACTGTTATTTTGTCACAAAAAAGTGATTAAAAAATGAGGTCAGACATCTTCACAACAGTTTACATAAGTGATATGCTGTAAGCGTATTCAGGTGAAACGAGGAAGGAGGAGGGTATGATGCGTTCGCATATCGAGTCATTTCTTCAGTACATGACGGTTGAAAAGCGGATGTCCGCAAACACGAGACAGGCGTATGCGAGCGATTTGACGCAGTACGCATCGACCTTGACCCAGTTGGGGGTGGAAGATTGGAACGATGTGACGCGTTCCCATATCGTCAAACATATCGAAGAACTGTCACAGGCTGGTCGTGCCTCGTCGTCGTTAAGACGGGCCGTCAGTTCAATCCGGATGTTCCATCATCATCTAAAAATGACTGGGGTCACAACGACCGATCCATCTCTTTATCTAGAGTCGCCAAAAGCAGAGAAACACCTTCCCGATACTTGGTCGCAAGGGGAAGTAGAACGTCTCTTGGATAGTGTACCGACATCCGATCCGCTCTCGCTTCGAGACCGGGCGATGCTCGAGCTACTTTATGGTACAGGAATGCGGGTCAGTGAACTTTTAGGTCTTGATTTGGATGATTTGCAGTTCGAATTGGGGTATCTACAATGTGAAGGGAAAGGCGAGCGCGCTCGAATCATTCCGGTCTCGTCCGTCGCGCAAGGGTTTGTCGAGCGATATATTCAACAAGCTCGTAACGGTCTTGGCGGCAGAGAAACCGAAGCGCTCTTTTTAAATGGCAGAGGAGGACGGCTCAGTCGTCAAGGATTTTGGAAGATGATCAAACGACGTGCCAAGCTTGCTGGAATCGACAAGGAGATCACACCTCACGTACTCCGTCATTCCTTTGCGACACACTTACTCGAGAACGGTGCGGACTTACGTGCCATTCAACAGATGCTCGGTCATGCGGATTTAGCGACGACGCAAGTGTACACACACGTCAATAAATCGCGGTTACATGATGTGTATCGCAAGCATCACCCTCGTGCTTAGACACCGAAAAGGAGGAATTTTTTGTGAAGAAGTTTAAACGTATATTCTTAGTCGTCATGGACTCGGTTGGGATCGGTGAAGCACCAGATGCCGAACAATTCGGTGACAAAGGGGCGGACACGCTCGGACATATCGCTCGTGAGCATAACGGGTTGAACATGCCGAACATGGGAAAACTCGGACTCGCGAACATTAAGCCGATTCAAGGGATCGACGCATCGGAGACACCGAGTGCATATGGTCGTATGGAAGAAATCTCGGCTGGTAAAGATACGATGACAGGTCACTGGGAAATCATGGGCCTTCATATCGAGACACCGTTCCGTGTCTTTGAAGAGTTTCCGGATGATTTGATTCATCGTCTTGAAGAGTTCAGTGGCCGTAAAGTGATCGGGAACAAACCGGCATCGGGGACAGCTATCTTAGACGAGCTCGGCGAAGAACATGTCGAGACAGGTGCGCTCATCGTTTATACATCTGCAGACTCGGTTCTACAAATCGCTGCACATGAAGAAATTGTGCCGATCGACGAGTTGTACCGAATTTGTGAATACGCGCGTGAAATCACACGTGAAGATCCATATATGCTCGGCCGCATTATCGCTCGTCCGTTCATCGGCACGCCAGGTGCTTGGGTACGTACGGCAAATCGTCATGACTACGCACTCAAACCTTTTGGTAAGACAGTCATGAACACGCTTGAAGAAGCAGGGAAAGATGTGATCGCCCTCGGCAAAATCAGTGATATCTACGATGGCGAAGGCGTGACGAAAGCAATCCGTACGAAATCGAACATGGACGGGATGGACAAGTTGGTCGATTCCCTCGAGGAAGACTTCGAAGGACTTTGCTTCTTGAACTTGGTAGACTTTGACGCTTTGTTCGGTCATCGTCGTGATCCTGAAGGCTATGCGATTGCCCTTGAAGAATACGATGCTCGTCTACCAGAAGTAATGGAACGTCTTCGTGAAGACGATTTACTCATCATCACTGCGGACCATGGGAACGATCCAGTACACGCTGGAACTGATCACACACGTGAATACGTCCCGCTCATCGTTCATCACAATGGAGCGAAAGCAGTTGATTTAGGCATTCGTGGTACGTTCGCAGATATCGGTGCGACAGTGGCTGACAACTTTGACGTTGAAGCACCATCAAACGGAAAGAGTTTCTTAAACGAAATTTGAGGAGGCAACATTCATGGTAAATTGGAACGAAACAAAAGCGTTTTTGCAGGAGCGTATGGGTGATACACCAGAAATCGGACTTATTCTCGGGTCAGGTCTTGGGGTCCTTGCGGACGAAATTGAGAACCCGGTTGCAATCCCTTACGAGGAGATTCCGCACTTCCCGGTATCAACCGTCGAAGGACATGCAGGACAACTCGTGTTCGGGGAACTTGAAGGAAAGCGCGTCGTCGCGATGCAAGGACGGTTCCACTTCTATGAAGGATACTCGATGGAACAAGTCACGTTCCCGGTTCGTGTCCTCAAATTGATCGGTGTCGAGACACTCATCGTCACGAACGCTGCGGGCGCTTGTAACGAGTCGTTCAATCCTGGAGATTTGATGATTATCACAGATCACATCAACTTCTTCGGAACGAGCCCACTCATCGGGAAAAATGCGAGCGAATTCGGAACGCGCTTCCCAGATATGTCGGAAGCGTATGATAAAGAACTCGTGAAATTGACAGAGCGCGTCGCTTCAGACCTCGGTCTCTCCGTACAAAAAGGGGTTTACTTCGGGAACACGGGTCCGACTTACGAGACGCCAGCCGAAGTAAAAATGGCACGTCTTCTCGGTGGAGATGTCGTCGGAATGTCGACGGTCCCAGAAGTCATCGTTGCACGTCACTCGGATATGCGCGTCCTCGGGATTTCGTGTGTATCGAACATGGCAGCTGGTATTTTAGATCAACCACTTAACCATGAAGAAGTCATTGAAACGACAGAACGTGTTCGTCAAGACTTCCTTTCACTCGTTCGCGGCACGATTAAAAGTATGTAAGTAACTTATTTCTAGGAGGACGACAGCTATGCGTATGGTCGATTTGATTTTGAAAAAACGTAACGGTGGAGAATTGAACGAAGAGGAGATTCGCTTCGTCGTGGAAGGGTTTACGAACGAAACGATTCCTGACTATCAGATGTCGGCATTGTCGATGGCCATCTACTTCAATGGGATGACTGAAAACGAGACGGCAGCCTTGACGATGGAAATGGTGAAGTCAGGCGATACGATCGATCTTTCGAACATCGAAGGGAAGAAAGTCGATAAACACTCAACGGGCGGAGTCGGTGACAAGATCAGCTTGATCGTCGCACCACTCGTTGCGTCAATCGGAATTCCAGTTGCCAAAATGAGTGGTCGTGGTCTCGGTCATACAGGTGGTACGATCGATAAACTCGAATCATTCCCAGGCTTTAACGTAGAATTGACAGAAGAACAATTCACAAAACAAGTAAACGACATTAAGATGTCGATTATCGGTCAAACAGGGAACTTGACGCCTGCGGACAAACGTCTCTATGCACTCCGTGATGTAACGGCGACGGTTGAGTCGATTCCGCTCATCGCTAGCTCGATCATGTCGAAAAAGATTGCGGCTGGAGCTGACAGTATTGTCCTCGACGTCAAGACGGGTTCTGGTGCGTTCATGAAGTCGTTCGATGATGCGAAAGCTCTTGCAGAAGAGATGGTCGCAATCGGGAAGAATGTCGGTCGGAAGACAGTCGCTGTCATCACAGACATGGACCAACCACTCGGTTTTGAAATCGGGAATGCAAACGAAGTGAAGGAAGCGATTGAAGTCCTCTCGGGCAAAGAAGTAGAAGACTTGAAAACAATCGCACTCACAATCGCGGGACACATGGCCGTACTTGGTGAGTTCTATCCGACGTTCGAAGAAGCGTATGCAGACCTCGAAAAACGGATTGCTGACGGGCATGCCCTCGAGGTGTTCCGTAAGTTCGTCGAAGCACAAGGTGGAGATTCGTCACTCGTCGATGACGTGTCAAAATTACCACAAGCATCATTTGAGACGACGTTCGTCGCAAAAGAAGCGGGTTACGTCGAATCGATCATTGCTGACGAAGTCGGTGTCGCAGCGATGCTCCTCGGAGCTGGTCGGGCGACGAAGGAAGATAAAATCGATTTCGCGGCAGGTATCACGCTCGAGAAGAAAGTCGGCGACCGTGTCGAGGCGGGCGATGTAATTGCTGTACTCCGCTCGAACATCGAAGACATGTCTTCAGCAGTCGAACGTTTAGATCACGCGTACACGATTGGTGCGACAAAACCAGAAGCACGTCCGCTCGTTCACGCTGTCATTCAATAAGGCAGAACGTCTGTTTCCACAAAAAAAGTGGAGACAGACGTGTTTTTTTGATAAGATGGGTAATGTGAGTGTAAAACAGTAGGATACATATTTTGATAAAGGGGTTGCTTGAAACATGAAAAAAGGTTCTATGAAACTTGAAAACGGCGAAATGATTGAATTTGATTTATTCCACAACGAGGCGCCGATTACAGTCGAAAACTTCGAAAAGCTTGCAAACAGCGGATTTTATAACGGATTGACGTTCCACCGTGTCATTCCTGGTTTCGTCAGCCAAGGCGGTTGCCCACAAGGAACAGGAATGGGTGGCGCAGGTTACACGATTCCGTGTGAGACGTCGACATCTTTCCCACACAAACACGAAGCGGGATCACTCTCGATGGCACACGCTGGACGTAACACAGGATCTTCACAGTTCTTCATCGTCCATGAGCCACAACCACACTTGGACGGTGTCCACACAGTGTTCGGTAAAGTGACATCTGGTCTTGAGCACGCCGTCAAACTTCGTCAAGGAACGAAGATGGCAGAAGTGAAGGTTTGGGACGAGAATTGATTTTTGCCTGAAGGTTATGGCACAATGAACCATGTCTCTCACGTCTTCACACCGTGAAACTTGAATGACTAAAGGTGGTGAACCCAGCGATGCTGGTCAAATATAAACGTTCTTATGAAAAGACGGCGATGGGTCTACTCGCATTTTCATGCAGTGACAAATCTCCGCTTAGCTTGCTTGAACTCGTCCGATTGTACGACGAGGAGGAGTCGAAGTTCCTCTATTTGTGGAAAGTCGATGAAGACTTCGTTGGCATCATTGGAATGGAGCAGCAAGGAACGACGATGGTCATCGACCATATCGCCTTGTCGCCATCATTCCGTGGCGAGAAACGTTCTTACGAGCTCCTAGACGAGGTGAGAAACGTACTTCCACTTGATTTGACGTTAACCGGTACAGGCAAGACGGGCGATTTATTGGATAAATGGAATCAATTAGTCGTCTGACGATAAAAACCCCCGCAATCACAAAGCGTGACTGCGGGGGTTTTACATGTTGCAGAGTGCGATCACGACAACACGGTAAATGAGGTGAATTCATGAATCGAGTCACGCTGGATGAACAGAATGCTCGTCAGCAGTTTCACTTTAACTCCTCGCTCTTTGACGTTCTAAAAGTGCCAACTCCCGTTCTGTGATGACTTCACTGCGGTCGCGATGCAAATGCTTATGAACCAATTCCTCGAAAGACAGGTCCGTCGTCGGGAACGTCGGTTTCAATGATTCGACCGTCTCACGAACGTTTTGTGTTAAGGGAAGCGTCGTCTGTAGTGGCCATTCATCAAGTTGGGAGATGAACGAATCGACATCAAGACCAAGCTCACTTAAAAAAGGGGCAGCGACGTCGATCTTTCGACGTAAGAGTCGCAAGCTTTTTTTCGCACCGATGAGATTGTCTCGCCGAAGATGATAGTGAATGACAGCGTATTGGATGAGTGCCGCATAGCCGTGATGACGACGCCCGTCTGCCTGCCACGCCTCTTCTAATACCTCATGACATTCGAAATAATCGGCATGACATTCAAAAAGCAACGTATAATGAATAAAAGGGGTCATGAATCAATTTTCTCCTTTCGTGTCCACGGTGTTATAAAACATGTTATACTAAAGCGCAAAAATGTAAAATGGCAGGTGTCTCTATGGAAGCCTATAACGTTAAAATCGATACGTTCGAAGGTCCACTCGACTTGTTGCTCCATTTGATCGGAAAAATGGAGATTGATATCGTCGACATTTCCGTGGCAGAAGTCACTGACCAGTATGTCGGCTATATTCGCACGATGCAAAAATTTGAACTCGACGTGGCCAGTGAATATTTGGTCATGGCGGCGACGTTGCTCCAGTTAAAGAGTAAGCAGTTACTACCGCCTGTTCAGGTCGAGGATGAAGATGTCCCAGACTTCAGCGAAGAACCGACGCGTGAGGGACTCATTCGTCAATTGATTGAATACAAAGCATATAAAGAAGCAGTCGTTTTCATGCGTGAGCAGGAAGAACATCGTCTTGAACTGTATACGCGACCGGGTGAAGACTTGACGAACTACATGTCAGAAGAGGTGTCGAAATATGACGGACCACTCAACTTCTCGGATCTTCTCCACGCCTATTCCAAAATGATTGAGCGAAAGCGTTGGAAAGAGCGGCGCAAAAAGACGATCAAACGTGAAGAGCGGACTCTTGAAGAACAGATGACAAGACTTCATGAACATGTGTCCTCAACACGACAAACCTCGTTTTTCGCCTTTTTTGTAGAACGACCGAACGTCTCGGATCTCGTGGTAACGTTTATGGCGCTTCTTGAGCTGATCAAGCTACGGGTCGTCGAAACGAAACAACTTGACCAAGACATTCAAATCTCGTTCATCGAATCATCAAAGAAAGGGGATGAAGCGGTTGCTGTCTTATGAAACGATTATTGAAGGATTATTGTTTGTCGTCGGCGACGAAGGAATGGAAGTCCGTGCGCTCGCGGAGACGCTCGATATTTCAGAGGCTGCTGCGAGAGAACAACTCAGTAAATTAGAAGCTTCTTTCAAAACTTCGAACCGCCCGTTCCAACTGATGGAGTCGGCAGGCGTGTACAAACTCGTGACCGTTCCGGAAGTGTCCCCATACATTCAAAAATATGTTGGGACGATGGCCGAGCAGGCACTTTCACGCGCGGCGATGGAGACGCTCGTCATCATCGCCTATAAGCAACCGGTCACGCGAGCGGATATCGAGGAGATTCGTGGCGTCAAAGTAGAGCGAGTCATTCATACGCTATTGTCAAAAGGGTTGATTGAATCGGCAGGCCGTGCCAAAACGATTGGTCGTGCGAAGTTGTATCGCACGACAGAGCATTTCCTCGACCATTTCGGATTTAATTCGCTCGAGGAACTACCACCATTAACATTTGAGGATGAACTGACAGACGAAGGCGATTTGTTCTTCGGTCAGGAATCACCGAAGCAAGAAGAGAGATTGGAGAAGGATTAATCATATGGAACGTTTGCAAAAAGTAATCGCACAAGCGGGGGTCGCCTCGCGTCGAAAAGCAGAAGAAATGATTTTGGATGGTCGCGTTCGCGTCAATGGAAAAGTAGTACGTGAACTCGGGACGAAGGTCGGACCGAAGTCAGAGATCGAGGTTGACGGCGTCAAAATCGAACAAGAAGAGCATGTCTACTACTTACTCTACAAACCGAGTGGCTATGTGTCGACGGTAGATGATGATAAAGGACGTAAAGTGATCACAGACCTCGTACCACCAGGCGCGCGTGTTTTCCCGGTCGGACGTCTTGACTATAACACGACAGGACTCATCATCTTGACGAACGATGGAGAGTTCTCGAACATGATGACCCACCCGAAATATAAAATCCAAAAGCGCTATGTGGCAAAAGTGAAGAATATCCCATCTTATTTGGCGATCAAACAACTTGAGTCAGGCGTTCAGCTCGATGACGGATTTAAAACGGGTAGCGCGAAAGTGAAAATGAAGTCTGTGGACCAGAAAAAGAACACGGCAATTCTTGAAATCGTCATCTCGGAAGGACATAATCGTCAAATCCGTCGCATGGTCGAGGCAATCGGTTCGGAGGTCATCAAATTGAAGCGTGAACAATTCGGTTTCTTGACGCTCGACGGTCTCAACACAGGCGATTGGCGTGAACTCTCGCATAAGGAAATCAGTAAACTTCGTGAACTTGCGAACCCGACTGTTCCACCGAAACCACGAGGCAAAAAGAAGAAAAAATAACAACAAAAAATCGTCCTGAAATGGGATGATTTTTTTGATTGTGTAGATTGTGTGACAAAAAAATGAAAAAAGTCTGTTAATGTGCGTTTTTAATGTTTTTTCAGTACAATAGCAACTGAAGGATGGTGTGAAAACGATGACAAAAGATCAAAACAAAGACGACCGGATGGAACAAGCGGTCGCGAAAAAGAAAAAGAGGTCATTTTGGCGCTTGATGATTATGACGGTCGTTCTCTTTGCGGGAGCCATCACCGTCATGCAATTGTTCGACCAAGCCGGTAATGACGGACGGATCGAGGCAGGGGACGAGGCACCGAATTTCAAACTCGTTACACTCGACGGCTCGACTCTTTATGAGCGAGACAACTACGAAGGGAAAGGGATGCTCTTGAACTTCTGGGGTACGTTCTGTGAACCGTGTAAGAAAGAGATGCCAGTCGTTCAAGAAAATTACGCAACACTTCAAGATATGGGCGTCGATTTTTGGGCGGTGAACGTCGGTGAAACGCCGCTACGTGTCGATAACTTTATTAACGACCTAGGTGTCGGTCTTGACTATCCAATCTTGATGGACACGAAGAGCGAAGTCGAGAAAGCCTATGGCATTTATAATTTACCTGTCACATTCGTCATCGATGGTGAAGGGAATGTAATTGAAAAGTATGAAGGTGAACTCACGAAAGAGAAATTGATGGAGCTAGCCGAGAAGTCATTGTAAGCGAACGGGGGACGCACAGATGCTAGATATGAAATATGAAGGCGCTGATTTACGGTCGAAGCGTCGTCCAAAATCGGTCATTGACCGGGTGTGGAACTTCTTCGCATCGGTCAAAGTGGGATTGTGGTTGATTGCGCTGATTATTGTCGGTTCAGCAATCGGGACGATCTTCCCGCAAGAAATGTATATCCCACAACAGTTGCCTCCAGAACAATATTATTTGGAGGAGTACGGGACGCCAGGTTCAATTTATTATGCACTTGGATTCCATAACCTATACACATCGTGGTGGTATATCGGTCTCATCGTCATGTTGACACTCTCACTCATCGTCGTATCGATTGACCGTGGAGTTCCTCTCTATAAAGCGCTCAAGAATCAACCGGTTAGACGGACAGAACGCTTTATGAAAGGACAACGACTCTTCGGACAAGGCGAAGGGACGGAAGCACAAATTGATGAGATGGAAGCTTCGCTCAAGAAAAAACGCTACAATGTCAAACGGGATGGAGATGCCTTATTGGCGGAAAAACACCGTTTCGGTCGTTGGGGTCCATACGTGAACCACGTTGGTCTCGTCATCTTTTTCCTCGGGGCGATGCTCCGTGTATTCCCGGCATTCCATACGGATACGCTTGAATGGGTGCGAGAAGGAGATACCGTTTCGTTAGAGGCGACTGATGGAGAGTACTACTTACGGAATGACCAGTTTATTCTGGAGATGTATGACCCGGAAAATAACGAGGAAGATGCGAAATTCGCAGCTGCCATTGAAAAAGCAGGAGCCGTACCGAAAAATTATGAGACGGAACTGACATTATTTAAGAAAACGGGAACGAACGAGGACGGATCGCCGCAACTCGAACAAGTCGATGTCGGTTCGACGAAAGTCAACCACCCGTTTAAGTTCGAAAAATATGAAGTGTATCAAGAGCAATACTCAAGTCGTCCGGAGTTCTTGTCGATGTCGTTCATGCTCGCCGATAAACAGACAGGTGACGAGTATGGACCGTTCAAGGTCGACCTCGAGAATCCAGAAAAATCGTATGACTTGAATGGCGTCACAGTCACTTTGAAAGACTTGTATCCTGATTTCGAAGTGAAGGACGGACAACCGAACACGAAATCACCACGTGCCCTGAATCCTGCCTTCTTCTTCAATGTCGAATCACCAGAAGGTGAAACAGAGTCAAACTTGATCGGTATTCGTCTCAACGTCGCCGATGAGGAGAACCGCTATGAGGTGCAATTCGCTGGTACAGAGATGGCAAGTACGAGCGGTCTACGTGTGAAGAGTGACTCCACGTATCCGATTCTGATTGTCGGTGCGACAATCTTCATGATTGGTATTGTGATGGGGATGTATTGGCCGCATCGACGCGTCTGGATTCGTCGTCACGAAGATGAGGTGCTCGTCGCAGGATTTACGAATAAAAACCCGTCCTCGCTCCGACGAGAGGTTTCGCCGTTACTAGAACAGACCGGTTTACCGATGTGGGAAGACCAGGCGAGATTCACTTCGAAGCCGGAAAACGAGTCAACAGATGAAAGAGGGGAATCTTGATGGAATGGATTGAATGGAGCAGCCGTATGCTGTTTATCGCGTTCTTCCTATACGCAATCTCGACGGTTCTCTTTACAATTGCCGTTAGTGGTATGCGTAAGGATCGGAACGTTAACCGTGTCGCCTATGGGAAGTATGCCTTCATCTTGGCGATTATCGGATTTGTCGCCCAAATGACATATTTCTTTATGCGTTGGGCAGGTGTCGGCTATGCGCCGGTATCAAACTTATATGAATATACGACGTTCTTCGGCATGATGATGGTGCTCGGGTTTCTTGTCGTATACGGGATTTATAAAAATGATGTACTCGGATTGTTCGCGATGCCGGTGGCGTTACTCGTCATCGCATTCGCCTCGATGTTCTCGAGTGAAGTCGCACCGCTCATTCCTGCACTTAACAGTGTATGGTTAAAAATTCACGTTACGACGGCAGCGCTCGGACAAGGAATTTTGGCAATCAGCTTTGCGTCAGGTCTCATTTTCTTATTGAATGAGACCTCGATGAAAGAACAGTCTAAATCACGGACTTGGCTTGAAGTGACGATGTTCGTACTTATGTGTACGCTCGGGTTTATCATCGTGTCGATGCTCTTTAAAGGAATCGGTGCTGGTGGTGTCGTCGAATTTACGAATGACCGTGGCCAGGCCGAGACGTATGAATACTTCATGCCAATCCTATTCGTACCAGAAGGGGCGCAACTGTTGTCGGGCGCAAGCGGCTTATCACTTGAACTTCCGAACTGGATCAATACGCTCAAGTTGAACACGCTCATTTGGTCCGTCATTGGCGGAATTGTGATTTATGTGTTGCTCCGCTTCGTCATTTTGCGTAAACGTGTCGCTGAAGCGCTTCAACCACTTGCGAAAAAAGTCGACCTTGACCTTGCTGACGAGATCAGCTATCGCTCGATCGCGATCGGATTACCGGTCTTCATCCTTGGTGGTTTGATTTTTGCGATGATCTGGGCTCAGATTGCCTGGAACCGTTTCTGGGGTTGGGATCCGAAAGAAGTATGGGCATTGATTACGATGCTCACGTATATTTACTACTTGCATATGCGGATTCAGCGTGGCTGGACCGGAACGAAAGCAGCTTGGCTTTGTGTCGGAGGATTTGGGATTATCATGTTTAACCTCGTCTTTGTAAACTTGGTCATCGCCGGTCTTCATTCATATGCATAAAGCGAAAGAAGTCACAATTGTGACTTCTTTTTCATTTGGTCCATCAAATCATCGTTGTGAAGCGAAATAATAGAGTGGTATAGTTATGGCAGGGAGTGGAATGTTCACAATTGTGCAACATTCGCTACAACTCGTAATGGGTCTTAGGAGGGTTTCAAGTATGGCTGAGAAAACGAAGATTTTAGTAGTCGACGATGAAGAGAGAATTCGCCGACTTTTGAAAATGTACTTAGAACGCGAACAATATGTGATTGAAGAAGCAGTCAATGGAGAAGAGGCGCTTGCCCTTGCTCTTGAGAATGAATATGACGTCATCCTGCTCGATTTGATGATGCCGAAGATGGATGGTGTCGAAGTGTGTACAGAACTTCGGAAAACGAAAGCGACACCGGTCATCATGCTCACGGCGAAAGGTGAAGAAATTGATCGTGTCCAAGGATTTGAAGTCGGAGCAGACGATTATATCGTCAAACCGTTCAGTCCTCGTGAAGTCGTCCTTCGCGTCAAGGCGCTCCTTCGTCGTTCTGGCTCGACTAAGTTCATGCAGACGAGTGAGAAATCGAAAGATTTGATCGTATTCCCACATTTGACGATCGACAATGATGCTCACCGTGTCACGGTCGATGGGGAAGAGATTGCTCTCACACCGAAAGAATATGAACTACTGTTCTTCCTTGCGAAGCAAGTTGATAAAGTCTTTTCACGTGAACAGTTGTTGAAAGAAGTATGGAACTATGAATTTTTCGGAGACCTTCGGACCGTCGATACGCATGTGAAACGTCTTCGTGAGAAATTGAACCGTGTCTCACCGGATGCGGCTCATATGATCACGACCGTATGGGGTGTCGGGTACAAGTTCGAAGCTGCGAGTGAATGATGATTCGTCGAAACAGCATCGTCACGAAACTGTGGCTGACGATTCTCGTTTTGGTCAGTGTCATCTTATTCATCGTCTCGGTATTGATGCTTGAATTTTTCAATTCTTTTCACATCGACCAAGAGCGTGGTCATCTCGCAAAACTGGGGGGACAGGTTCAGTCGGTATTGTTGAATGAAGGTGATACGTCCCAGACGATCGATCAAATCATCGAAGTATATGGTGCGAACTATATATTAGAAAACGGTACTGTACGATCGAACTTTGGAAATGAAGTGGACGGGCTGATGGTCGAATTGGAACGTCAAGATTGGGAATCCTATCAGGCGGTCGGTGAGACGGCCATTGGCAATTTCTCTTCATTTGATGATCAAGCCGCACTTGCTTACCGGACGACGTTCTCATTATCGACCGGTCAATATACGCTCTACTTATTCGAACCGCTCGATGCGATCTCGAGTGCGAATGCCGGTGCTCGAACAATCATTCTTTGGACGGTCGCTTCGGCCATCATCGTGACGACTGTATTTGCCTTCTTCTTATCGACACGAATCACGGCACCGCTTCGAGCGATGCGAGATGCGGTCAATAAGACGGGGGAAGGTCAATTTGACTTGCGTCTTGAGACGAAGACACGAGACGAAATCGGAGAACTCGCCGCTTCCTTCAACGCAATGAGTAGTCAACTGGCGAAATATGTCGATGCGTTAGACCGAGAACGGCTGCAACTTGCCTCCATCCTTCGATCGATGGCGGACGGCGTCATCACGCTCGATCGTCATGCCAACGTGATCGTCACGAATCCGCAGGCTAGTCCATTACTTCAAGACGGCCAGCCACATGAAGTTGTTCTGTCACTCTATGAAGAAGTGATGGAAGGGACGGCAGAGAAGACGATTGAAGTGAAACAAGATGACCGTTATTATACGTTGACGGTCACGCCGCTCATCGGAGAAGACGATTTTGAGGGAGCCGTCGTTGTCATTCGTGACACATCTGAAAGTCATCGTCTCGATAAGATGCGGACCGACTTCGTTGCAAATATTAGTCATGAACTTCGGACACCGCTCGTGACGCTACAAGGTTATTCAGAGGCGATTATCGATGGGATGACAGAGAGTGACGAGGCGACGAAAGAGTTTGCATCGATCATTTATGATGAATCACTTCGACTTGCCCGTCTCGTCAACGACTTGCTTGATTTAGCTCGCATTGAATCGGGTAAAGAAACGATGCACTTCACTTCGTTCGATATCGGTGACTTCCTTCCACGTGTCATGCGGAAATTCAATCAAATGGCAGCTGAGAAAGAGATTCGATTACAGACGGATGTACCACATCGACTGATTGAGGCAGACGGAGACCGACTCGAGCAAGTGTTCACGAACTTGATCGGTAACGCGATTGCCCATACCGATTCCGGAGAAATTCGAATCAAGGCGACTGAAGGAACTGACGGATTACAGATTCGATTGACCGACACGGGTCACGGTATCCCGAAAGAAGACTTACCGTTCGTGTTCGAGCGATTTTATAAAGCCGACAAGGCGCGAACGAGTGGGTCGAAGACGGGTACGGGGATTGGTCTCGCCATCGTGAAGAACGTGGTCGATGCCCATCATGGGACGGTCAGCGTATCGAGTACACTTGGTGTCGGAACGACGTTTGAGATTTACTTACCATTTGAACAACCACACAATACATAATGGTGACTCGTCTGAGTCACCATTTGTGGCATTTTGAGGGGGAGCCGAATGAAACGATATACACGCACGGGTGACACGGGTGAAACGTCTTTGATTGGGAGCCGTGTCGACAAACATCATCCTCAAATCGAAGCGATGGGACTTCTCGATGAATTGAACAGTCACATCGGATTGGCGATTGCGCATCAGACCGACACGTCGCTCCGCGAACAGTTGACGAAGATTCAACACGACCTGTTCGACCTCGGGTCAGAGCTGATGTATACGGATTCGCCTCCAAAAACAGTCGACTTGTCGATTGTGACGGAACTTGAGCGATGGATGGACGATTGGGAGAAGTCTTGTCCGGAACTCGTTCGGTTCATCTTACCAGGAGGAAGCGTGGAGTCGGCGAGCTTACATATGGCACGTTCCGTTTGCCGTCGTGTCGAACGGGATTTGACAGCACTCGGTGTCGCTGACCGACAGCTCCCATATTTCAACCGATTGAGTGACTATTTGTTTACGGTCGCACGTTATGCGAATGTTGTCGCTGGCGTACCAGACCAAGAATATGCACGCGGCGCTGCCGTGTTTCAACCAAAACGAAAAAAGGAGTGATCGGCTGATGAAAGGAATCGAACAGTTCCAACATCAATTGCACTATTCGGTCTATCCGACCAAAAAATTTAAAACGACGACGTGCCTCGTCTCGTTTGCGGCTCCGCTGTCTGAAGACACGGTGGCAGACCGAGCACTACTTCCATTCATCATGGAAAAATCGACGGAAGCATATCCATCCATTGAATTATTTCACACACCGCTAGAAGACTTGTACGATACAAACCTTTACGCAGGTGCATCAAAAATTGGCAAAGAGCATGTCATTCAATTCCAGCTCGAAGTCGTCAATGACCATCTCGTTGGAGAAGACGTTCTTAGTCAGGCGATTCAATTGCTCGAAGAAGTACTGTTGCGTCCGAACGTCTATGACGGCGCGTTCCAACCGCTCATTGTGGAGCAAGAACGTCGATTGCAGCGCCAGCGAATCGAATCTGTCTATGATGACAAGATGCGCTTCGCCCAGCAACGTCTTCAAGAGATGCTCGGAGGCGAACTCGCCATCCCTTCACTCGGAACGCTCGAACAGCTCGACCACGTAACACCGAAATCGCTTTTCGATGCCTATCAATCGATGATTCAAAACGACCGTGTCGACATTTATGTCGTTGGCGATGTCGACCGTGCACAGGTCGAACAGGCATTCAACCCGCTCGAATCGCTCGGGACGCGTCAACCGCGACGTTTACCTGAACCAAGTCGGGGAGAATTCAAGCGTTTAGAAGAACATCAAAACATCAAACAAAGTAAACTTCATCTCGCCTATGCGCTTGATGTCGGCCCTCGCACAGAAGATGCGATTCGTATGCAAGTCGTGAATGGATTGTTCGGTGGCTTCCCGCATTCGAAGCTGTTCATGAACGTCCGTGAAAAAGAGAGTTTGGCGTATTATGCTGCTTCGCAGTATAGCTCACTCAGTCGAAAGTTATTCGTCTATGCAGGAATCGATGCATCGAATCAGCAGAAGACCGAGCAAATCATCGAAGAACAATTGAAAGCTCTTCAGGCGGGTGAGTTTGAGGACGAGACGTTGCAACAGACGAAAGAACTGTTATTCCACCAACGTCGTCAGCTCGGAGATAGTCCACGCCAGTTGATCGGGTGGATGAGTGGCGCAGACATACGGCCGTTTTCGCTCGACGAAGAGGTTGCGATCATCGAAAATACGACACGCGACCACGTCATCGCGCTTGCGAATGAGATCACGCTCGAAGCTGTCTATTGCTTGAAAGGAGGAGAAGCATGAAACTAGATTTCCCAAACGTTGGAGAGACATTACATCACTACGTTCTTGATAACGGCCTCTCCGTATATTTATTGAAGAAGACTGGATATGAAAAAACGTTCGCGACGTTCACGACGAAATACGGTTCAATTGATCGTCGCTTCAAATTAGAGGATTGGATAGAGGTACCAGACGGCATTGCTCACTTCTTAGAGCATAAAATGTTCGAGAAAGAAGATGGCGACGTCTTCCAGCAGTTCGGCCGCCAAGGAGCATCGGCGAACGCCTTCACCTCATTCACGAGGACGGCCTACTTGTTCGGCGCGACATCGAACGTCCCGGAGAATGTTCAAACACTACTCAATTTCGTTCAGGAACCATACTTCACGAAAGAATCGGTCGAGAAAGAGAAAGGCATTATCGGTCAGGAGATTCAAATGTATCAAGACAATCCGGGATGGCGTCTTTATTTCGGATTGATTGAAGCGATGTATGTGACACATCCAGTCAAAATCGATATCGCCGGTACAATCGAATCGATTTCAAAAATCACCGCAGAAGATTTGTATACGTGTCATCGGGCGTTCTATCACCCGAGCAACATGGCGTTGTTCGTAGTCGGGAACATCGAGCCAGATGAGATGCTCGAGCTGATTCAAAGCAATCAGGCCGCAAAATCATTTGACGCACCACCGTTGAGTGCTCGTGAGACGATAGATGAACCGGTCACGGTTCGTCTATCAGAGCGCGTCATTGAGATGGACGTCTCGGTCCCGAAAGTGATGATTGGCTATAAAGATGTCCCGCAAGCAGGGGAAGCCGGCCTCAAACAAGAGTTGACGGTGGAACTCCTCATGCATGCACTCTTCGACACGACAGCCCCGCTCTACACGGAACTGTATGCGGAAGGTTTGATTGATGATGCGTTCTCATTTGACTATACGTCAGAAGAATCATTCGCTTTTGCCGCCTTGTCGATGGAAACGTCTCAAGTCGATGCTTTTGTCGAGCGTGTCACGAGTGCATTAGAACGTCCACTCGAGCTCAATCAAGAAACGCTCGATCGTAAGAAGCGGATGATGCAAGGGCAATTTTTAAAAGCGTTGAATTCACCAGAGTTTATTGCGAACCAGTTCTCACGCTATGCCCTCAATGATGGAAACTTGTTCGATATTCCGAATTTGATTGATGCGATTACATTAGATGAACTTTACGAATCATACGAGAGTTTGTTCCGCCGCGAACAACGTACGGTATGTGTCGTCAAAAAGCCATGAAGACGTTGATTGTTGGAGCGAGCGGTGCCATTGGACGTGCCGTCTCGCTCGCTTTTCGTGAAGACCATCTTCTCCTGCATGCGAATCAAGGTCATGTAACGATCAGTCGCATGATTGAGTCGGAAAGGTTACAGGCGGAACTCGTCACTTGTGACTTATCCGACCGTGAAGCAGTAGAGAAATGGATAAAGTCGATTGATACCGTTGATCGAATCATTTATGTAGCAGGCCACGCGGTACATGGTCTCGTCGTCGACCAATCGATTGATGAGCTGGACCATCTCTATGAGGTGCATGTACGCGCCATGGTTCGATTGATTCAAGCCACCGTAGCCTGTAAACCGTATGACCATCCACTCGATATCGTCATTGTCTCGAGTGTTTGGGGCGAAGTCGGAGCAGCGGCTGAAGTATTTTACTCTACGGTCAAGGCGGCTCAAATCGGGTTCGTTAAAGCGTTCGCGCGTGAAGCGGGACCGTTCCATGTTCGGATCAATGCCGTGACGCCAGGGTGGATTGATACGCCAATGAATGATACGGTAGAAGAGTCGAAACAAACCGTGATGGACGACATTCCTCTTGGACGTCTCGGTTCCACTGAGGACGTGGCGAAGACGATTCGTTTTTTATGTTCATCGGATGCTTCATATATGACTGGCACCGTGTTGCGCATTGATGGCGGTTGGCAATGATCTCGGCATGATGCAGAAACCAGTTCTTTTCAATTCTTCTAAAATAATTTAAAATAGGCTAGGTAGCAAACTCGCTCGAAAGGATGGTTGGGGATGGAACATAAATTCGAAGAGTGGTATCTCGAGTATGAATTGTGTCAAAATCGACCGGGTATCCTTGGAGACATCGCATCTCTCATGGGGATGCTTCAAATCTCCATCGTCACCATTAACGGCGTCGACCTCCAGCGTCGAGGCATGTTGCTCAAAGCTCCTGCAGCTGATCACGTCCATCGACTCGAGCATATTTTAAAACGAATGGAAGCCATCGCCGTGATCAAGTTGCGTCGCCCGAAGTTACGGGACCGAATTGCGATTCGACACGGGAGATACATCGACCATGACAGTGATGATAAGAAAACGTTCCGTTTCGTCCGAGAAGACTTAGGGATTCTCGTAGATTTTGTCGCAGAGCTGATGAAAGAAGAGCGTCATCTGTTGATTGGCGTACGGGGAAACCCGCGTGTCGGCAAGACAGAGTCAATTGTCGCAGCAAGTGTGTGTGCGAACAAACGGTGGCTATTCTTGTCATCGACACTGATGAAACAGACCGTCCGGACCTCTTTATTTGAAGAAGAGCGTGAAGGCGATCATGTATACATAATCGATGGAGCTGTCTCTACGCGTACGATGGATGAGCGACATCGTCAACTGATCCGTGAGGTCATGCGGTTGCCTGCCGTAAAAGTCATTGAACACCCAGACCTTTACGTCCGAAACACCGATTGCGTGTACGAAGACTTTGATTATATTATTGAATTGAGAAACAATCCGGATGAGACAATCATCATCCCACAAGAAACACATCGTGAGTCAGAATGGTTTGAATAATTATGTGAATGGAAGGTGTGGACCCCTGTGACAGAACTAGGGACTTTTTTGAAACAAAAGCGTGAGGAGAGCGGATTAACGCTCGACCAAATCCAGCAGACGACGAAGATTCAAAAGCGCTATATCATCGCGATCGAGGAAGGTGATTACAAAAATCTCCCTGGCTCTTTCTATGCACGGGCGTTCATTAAAACGTATGCGGAGTCACTCGGTCTCGATGTGGATGAACTATATGAGACATACGCTAAAGACCTACCAAAAATCGAAGCACAACCCTCCGTTCAACTTTCTCGGAAAAAGACGTATTCAAAAGCGTCAGAGTCGACAAGTCGGGTGTCGAGATGGGTTCCGAAAGTACTGCTTGCCCTCACGGTATTCTTGCTCATTACAGCAGTTTATTTTGCGGTGAGAAGTATCGACTTCGGCGGACAAGAAGCGAGTCCGGCCGAGCCGCCGAGTTCTGGTGTCACAGTCGACCAGAATGAAGACGTCCCGGCGGATGAACCAGCCGAGGAGGAACCGGCTTCAGAAGAGCCGGCTGAAGAAGAACCGCCAGTAGAGTCTGGTCCGATTGCGGTAACAGAATCGAACGGTGCGGACATCACTTATGAGATAGCGACGAGTGATAAGCTGTCGACCGAGATTTATGTGAAAGAATCACCAGCCTCATATGTCGGTGTTCGTGATACTTCACTAGAAGGTCCGTTCCTTGCTCCTGAGTATCCGAACCAATCGAAACAGAACCCGATTGTCATTGAAGACGCTGAAACGGATACGCTACGTATCCGAATCGGACTGATCGCAGGTGTTGAGAAAATCGTCGTCAACGGTCGCGAGCTCGAGCTTCAAGAGTCTCCGGTCACACAAAATATTTTCGTAAAGAGAGTCGACGCAGAATAAGTCGACTCTCCTTCTAAGAGGAGGCGTTCTACATGAACCTACCTAACCGATTGACGATGCTACGCGTGGTCTTGATCCCCGTATTCGTCGTCTTACTCGCTGTTGATTTTGATTGGGGAAACATCGCCTTTTTAGGTGCTGATATCCCACTTCACCAATTTATCGCTGGTGTCATCTTTACCATCGCGGCCATTACAGACTGGTTGGACGGTCACTTGGCGCGAAAACACAATTTGGTCACGAACTTCGGGAAATTTATGGACCCGCTTGCGGACAAGTTACTCGTTACAGCGGCACTCGTGTTGCTCGTCGAGATGGACCTCGTTGCCGCATGGGTGGTTGTCGTGATTCTTTCTCGTGAGTTTGCGGTCACAGGTCTACGACTAGTCGCTGCCGACGAAGGGATTGTCGTTGCGGCAGGTAAGTCGGGTAAAGCAAAAACATGGGTGCAATTGTTCGCCATCATTTTCTTACTATTCGGTAATCCGATTTTCAGCTATGTCGGTATCCCGTTCGGGGAATGGGCGATGTGGTTGGCACTCGCACTAACGATTTACTCCGGAGCCGAGTATTTCGCACAAAACTACAAGATTATTGTGAAGTCGATGTAAGTCGACAGAGACGAGTTGGTTGATCTAGCTCGTCTTTTTTTTGAAGTCGAGGAGGAAATAAGATGAAACGAGCCGAAATCATTGCGGTAGGAAGCGAGTTGCTCTTAGGGGAAATCGTCAATACAAATGCGAGTTACATATCGGAACAACTATCGAAATACGGTGTCTCCGTCCTGTATCATCAAGTTGTCGGCGATAACGCGGAACGGATGCGTGAGACGTTTGAGATGGCGCGTCGTCGTTCAGACCTCGTAATCGTCACAGGTGGGCTCGGGCCGACGGCAGATGATGTCACGAAGACGGTCCTTTCAGATTTGCTTGAGCGCCCGATTGTACGAGATGAAGAAGCATTTCATACGATTCAACAATTCCTTCGTTCACGTAACCGTGAGATGAATGAAGGGGACGCTCGTCAGGCGGATGTCTTGGCTGGTGCTGATGTTTTACAAAATCCGGTCGGTCTCGCTCCTGGGATGTGGATTGAAGGGGAGACGACGTGGATGCTCCTACCAGGTGTGCCTCGTGAAATGCGAGCGCTCGTCGATGTGACGTTTCCAAAAAAGTTTTCAGGCGCGACGCTCGTCTCGGAATCGCTACGATTTTATGAGATTGGAGAATCTGCACTCGATGATGCCGTCAAAGACTTATTGAACGGATCGAATCCGACCGTTGCACCATATGCCGAAACGGGAGAGGCGAGACTGCGAATCAGTGCTCGTGCGATTAATGAGACGGTTGCAAGAGCGATGATCCAGGAAATGAAAGCTGAAATTTTAAGTCGCGTCGGTTCTTATTATTTCGGATCGGATGATGAGACGATTGCCTCATACCTCGTGCAATCATTGACACGTCATCATCAAACACTCGCAATCGCCGAATCGTTGACCGGTGGAGAAGTTCAGTCGATGATTACATCGACCCCGGGAGCATCGGCTGTCTTTTTAGGTGGTGTCGTTACCTATTCAGATGAGCTAAAAAATAGGTATTTGGGGGTTGCTCTTGATACAATTGAACAGCACTCAGTCGTCTCAAAAGAAGTTGCTTATGAGATGGTAGATGGATTAGCCGATCAAACAAATGCGGACTACGCACTCTCCTTTACAGGTGAAGCCGGACCAACCTCGAGCTCGGGACGTCCTGTCGGTACGGTATATATCGGCGTGAAGACGCCGAGAGGAATCGAGGTCATCGAACGGATGTATCCGCATCAAGAACGTAACGTCATCCGTATGCGAGCTGCGAAAGATGGGTTATGGGCACTGATTCAACGAATGAAAAAAGGCGAATAAATGTTCGTAAAAAACTTGTGTATCGCTATTTGTTCACGTATAATGAAAGTATCAATTAAAGGAGGCTCATTTATCTATGAGTGATCGTAAACAAGCGTTAGAAATGGCATTACGCCAAATTGAGAAACAATTCGGTAAAGGCTCGATTATGCGCCTTGGTGAAAATACAGACCAGCAAGTATCGGTCATCCCTTCTGGGTCTATTGCCCTCGACGTCGCACTTGGAGCAGGCGGATATCCACGCGGTCGTGTCATTGAAGTGTACGGACCAGAATCTTCAGGTAAGACGACTGTTGCCCTTCATGCGATTGCAGAAGTTCAAAAGCGTGGTGGTCAAGCTGCATTCGTCGATGCTGAGCACGCACTCGATCCAAAGTATGCGAAAAATCTTGGCGTCAACATTGATGAGTTGTTACTCTCTCAACCAGATACAGGGGAACAAGCGCTAGAGATCGCTGAAGCGCTCGTTCGTTCGGGAGCAGTTGATATCCTCGTTGTCGACTCGGTTGCGGCACTCGTACCGAAAGCCGAAATCGAAGGGGAAATGGGAGACTCGCACGTCGGTCTTCAAGCTCGTTTGATGTCACAGGCTCTTCGTAAATTGTCTGGTGCAACGAACAAGTCGAAAACGATTGTCATCTTCATCAACCAAATCCGTGAGAAAATTGGGATTATGTTCGGTAACCCAGAAACAACACCTGGTGGTCGTGCCTTGAAGTTCTACTCTTCAGTACGTCTCGAAGTACGTCGTGCGGAGACACTCAAGCAAGGTCAAGACATGGTCGGGAACCGTACGAAGATCAAGATTGTAAAAAACAAGATCGCACCACCGTTCAAGACGGCGGAAGTCGACATCATGTACGGTGAAGGGATCTCACGTGAAGGGGAGCTCATCGACATCGGTGCAGACCTCGATATCGTGCAAAAGAGCGGTGCTTGGTACTCGTTCAATGAGGAACGTCTCGGTCAAGGTCGTGAAAACGCGAAGCAATACATGAAAGAAAATCCAGCAATCGCTGCTGAGGTGGAACGACAAATTCGTGACCACTACGGCTTGAACGGCGAAAAAACGGTCACAGTTGAAGGGGAAGACGACGAAGTTCTCTCGCTTCTTGATGACGAATAAGTACACGGTCTCACTCGAAATCATTCGAGTGAGATTTTTTTAGTATAATTTTTTAGGCAATTGGTAGTTCTATCCTGTCCGTGCATTGCATTCTCCTGCTTAAATAAGTACAATAAAGTTATGCGCGGGCTTGCCTGCGTTACTCACTTATTAAAAAAATAAAATAACCTTGCGAAAGGGAGGTGAACATGATGGAATGGCAATATATGCTTATTCTGATCCTCCTTTTGCCGATAGCTTTTGTTGCAGGTTTTTTTGTGCGTAAATCGATCGCCGAAGCGAAGATTCAAGGTGCCGAGACGGAAGCGACCAAGATTGTAGAGCAAGCAAAACAACAATCGGAAGCGATGCAAAAAGAAGCACGGCTTGAAGTAAAAGAAGAGATGATTCAACTTCGTAATGAGACGGAACAAGAATTACGTGAACGTCGCGAAGACCAGAAAGTGAAAGAGAATCGCCTCGTTCAAAAAGAAGAGCTTCTCGACCGCAAAGCAGACATGCTCGAGCGGAAAGAAGATTCGCTGGATGAACAGGAGCGCGGGCTCGAAAAACGCAAGCGTGAAGCAGAAATGCTCGAAAGCAAAGTGGAGGAACTATACGAAGAGGCACGCCAAGAACTTGTACGCGTGGCATCCCTCTCGAAAGATGAAGCACGTACCATCATCATGGACGAAGCGAAGCAGGAAGCGCTTCACGATGCTGCTCTCCTTCAAAAAGAAATCGAGCAAAAAGCAAAACAAGAAGCGGATAAAAAAGCGAAACACCTCTTATCTCTCACGATGCAACGATACGCTGCTGAACATGTCGCGGAGACGACGGTATCCGTTGTCAACTTACCGAGTGATGAGATGAAAGGTCGCATCATCGGGCGTGAAGGACGTAACATCCGTACGCTTGAGACGTTGACTGGGATTGACCTCATCATTGATGACACGCCAGAAGCTGTCATTTTGTCAGGTTTCGACCCGGTTCGCCGTGAAATCGCCAAAATGACGCTTGAAAAACTCGTTCAAGACGGTCGGATTCACCCGGCTCGAATTGAAGAGATGGTTGAGAAGTCTCGTCGTGAAGTGGACGAACGCATTCGTGAATACGGGGAAGAGGCTACTTTCGAAGCCGGTATTCACGGACTTCATCCAGACCTCGTCAAGACGCTCGGTCGCATGCGCTATCGTACGAGTTACGGTCAGAACGTCTTGTCTCACTCGGTCGAGGTGGCACACCTTGCCGGGATGATGGCAGCGGAACTCGGTGAGGACGTCACGCTCGCGAAGCGGGCTGGACTCTTACACGATATCGGGAAAGCGATTGACCACGAAGTCGAAGGCAGTCACGTCGAGATCGGTGTAGAGCTCGCGACGAAGTACAAAGAGCATCCGGTCGTCATCAATTCGATTGCTTCCCATCACGGGGACGTCGAAGCGACATCAACGATTGCGGTACTTGTTGCAGCGGCTGACGCATTGTCAGCGGCTCGCCCAGGGGCCCGTCAAGAGACACTTGAAAGCTACATTCGCCGTCTCGAGCGACTCGAGTCGATTTGTGAGTCGTTTGAAGGTGTCGAGAAATCGTATGCGATTCAAGCAGGACGCGAAGTCCGTATTATCGTTCGCCCAGATGTCGTCGACGATGTCGTCGCTGGTAAGATGGCACGCGATATTTGTAAACGAATCGAGGATGAGCTTGACTATCCTGGACAAATTAAAGTGACGGTCATTCGTGAAACACGTTCCGTCGATTATGCGAAGTAAACAAAGCGGAGAATTTCTCCGCTTTTTCTGTTTGAGGGAGGATTTTATATGAAAATTTTATTTATCGGTGATGTGGTCGGTAAACCAGGTCGAGATATTTTAAGCAATCAGATTGGACGATTGAAAGACAAATACAATCCGACGTTCATGCTCGTGAACGGGGAGAACGCGGCCAATGGGCGCGGCATCACGAAAAAGATTTATCAACAGTTTTTAGAGCTCGGCTTTCATGGAGTGACGATGGGGAACCATACGTGGGATAATCGCGACATCTTTGATTGGATTGACGATGCCGACCGAATCGTCCGCCCGGCCAACTATCCTGACGGAACTCCTGGAGTCGGAGTGATGAAATTGAAGCAGAATGGGAAGAAACTTGCCGTGATCAACGTCATGGGTAATGTGTTCTTACCATCTCTCGACTGCCCGTTCCGTACTGTCGATCGTCTCATCGAAGAAGTGCGAGACGAGGTCGATGCGATCTTCGTTGATGTTCACGCTGAGGCGACAAGTGAGAAGATTGCGATGGGTTATCATCTTGACGGGCGTGCCCAAGTCGTCGTCGGGACGCACACACACGTACAGACGGCAGATGAGCGTGTTCTGCCGAACGGAACGGCCTATATTACAGACGTTGGGATGACCGGCCCGCTTGACGGGGTGCTCGGAATGGATGCGTCGGTCGTTTTAAAAAAATTTATGACACAACTCCCAGTTCGGTTTGAAGTTGCCGAGGGACGGGAACAACTTAATGGAGTTTTCATTACAATCGATGATCAGACGAAACGAGCGACAAAAATCGAACGAATACACCTAGATGATCAGACCGTCTGGTTTGATTGAACAACCTACCCGAGGGGGAAACAAGAATGGACGTACTCAAAGTTTCGGCAAAATCGAACCCTAACTCCGTTGCGGGTGCTTTAGCGGGTGTGCTACGTGAAAAAGGAACGTGTGAGATACAGGCGATTGGGGCAGGTGCACTGAATCAGTCCATCAAAGCCGTCGCGATTGCCAGAGGCTTCGTCGCGCCAAGCGGTCTCGATTTGATTTGCATTCCAGCCTTTACCGATATTATGATTGACGGAGAGGAACGCACTGCCATCAAGCTCATCATCGAGCCACGGTGAGCGGTCGGGACATAGGTCCTATTCTTGTGAAGAGGAGCCATCGGCGCGGATGGCTCCTCTTTTTATGACGAAGTCAAAGGAGTGATTAAGGTGTTGCAGTTATATATTGTCAGACATGGGCAGACAGAGTGGAATAAAGAAGGACGTCTACAAGGGCGACAGAATTCGCAGTTAACGAGTGAGGGGGTACTGAATGCGGAAAAGTTAGGTAACCGACTTCGAACGATTAAATTCGAGTCTGTTTATGTGAGCCCAAGTGGTCGAGCCGTTCAAACGTTAGAAGCGATGAACGTATCTTTAGATACACCTGTACATATCTTAGATGACTTGAATGAAATCTCATTTGGTGATTGGGAAGGGAAGGCTGAGCATGAAATCGAACGAATGGATGTATTCGAAACTTTTTGGTCAAATCCAAGTCAATATGATCCTCAATCGAATCAAGGGGAAGAACTGATAGCTTTTACGAGTCGTATTTCGAAAGTGATTCATCAAATCATTCAGTCGAACGAACACGGCAATGTTCTGATTGTGACACACGGAATGGTGATTCAGGCAATATTGAGGGAAGTGCGACAAGTCAATCTGTCCGAATTGTGGTTCGATGACGAAATCGAAGGAACGAGCTTATCGATTATTGAGTTTTCAACGCAAGGATTTAAAGAAATGCTGATTGGAGACACCTCCCATCAACTGAGTGGAACATATTAAGACTAGACATCAGAAGAATGTCATAAAAAAATCATGATGCATCTTCTCAGTTTCGTCATTTTATGACAAGATGATAAAGAACGTATCGTTCGATCATAAGAGACAAGAGGGGGACGTTTTCAATGGAACAACTCGTGTCAACCACAGAGACGGAAACAACGACACCAGTAATGAAAGCGATTCAAAAACACACGGCCGGGTTTGGGGCAAAGCTAGTCGAAGTACCCGTTCCGACACCGGGACCTGGAGAGGTACTCATTCAAGTCAAAGCGACATCGATTTGCGGGACCGATGTCCACATCTATGAGTGGGATGAGTGGTCACAGAGCCGCGTTAAACCACCGTACGTATTCGGTCATGAGTTTTCGGGAGAAGTCGTGGCACTCGGGGAAGGGACGAAGCGCATCAAAGTCGGACAGACAGTGTCCGCTGAGACGCATATCGTCTGTCATCAATGTAAACAATGCTTACGTGGACAATATCACATCTGTAAAAACACAAAAATCATTGGTGTGGATACGCAAGGCTGTTTCGCAGAATATGTCGTCATGCCTGAAGAGAACCTTTGGGTGAACCCGGAAACGATGCCGGCAAAACTCGCATCCATTCAAGAACCGCTCGGAAACGCGGTGCATACTGTGCTAGCGAGTGACGTATCCGCCAAATCGGTCGCCATCGTCGGATGTGGACCAATCGGTCTCATGGCAGTCGGCGTTGCCAAAGCAGCTGGCGCGAGTCGCGTTTATGCGATTGATGTCAACCCGTATCGTTTGAAACTTGCTGAAGAGATGGGAGCGGATGTCGTCATCAACAGCTTAGAAGAGAATCCGCTCGAATTGATCGAACGCGAAACAGATGGAGATGGAATCGACGTCGTCTGTGAGATGAGCGGACACCCAATCGCCATCGACCAAGCGTTCAAAATGGTCACGGCAGGTGGGGACGTTAACGTCTTGTCACTTCCAGCTCGTCCGGTCGCCATCGACCTCACACGGGATGTCGTCTTTAAAGGCGTCCGTGTACAAGGTATCACGGGACGTAAGATGTACGAGACGTGGGGCCAAGTCTCGACGATGCTCGCGACGGGTCAATTGAATGTCGAACCAATCATCACACACGTCTTCAAGCTTGAAGAGTTTGAAAAAGGATTCGAACTCATGCGGGCAGGGAAATGTGGAAAGGTCGTCTTACTACCATAAAGGGGGAAACAACATGGCATTTGAACATATTACAGAAGCAATCAATGAGATGAAAGAACAAGGGACGTTTCGTAAGCTCGTCCCGCTCGAATCGGCACAAGGGAACGAAGTGACAATCGACGGGAAATCACTCGTCCAGTTGTCATCAAACAACTATCTCGGACTTGCGAACCATCCGCGATTAAAACAAGCGGCAGTTGAAGCGGTCGAACAGTACGGTGCGGGAACAGGATCGGTTCGGACGATTGCCGGTACGTTCGAGATGCACGAAGCGTTCGAGCGCGAACTTGCAGAGTTCAAGCATACAGAAGCATCACTCGTCTTCCAATCAGGGTTCGCGACGAACCTTGGGGTCTTGTCTGCACTTCTCGGACCAGAGGATGTCGTCATCAGTGACGCACTCAACCATGCGTCGATTATCGACGGGATTCGTCTTACGAAAGCAGCGCGACGCATTTATAAGCACGTCGACCTTGAAGACTTGGAGAAGGCGTTGAAAGAAACACAGGACTACCGGACGCGTCTCGTCGTAACGGACGGTGTGTTCTCGATGGACGGGAACATCGCACCACTTCCGGCGATTGTCGAACTCGCAGAGAAATATGATGCTGCGGTCATGGTAGATGATGCTCACGCATCTGGCGTTCTCGGGAAGAACGGTCGCGGAACGGTCAACCACTTCGGTTTGGACGGTCGTGTCGCGTTACAAGTCGGGACGCTTTCAAAAGCGATTGGAGTCCTTGGCGGTTACGTCGCCTGTTCACAAGACGTACGGGATTACTTGATTCATAAAGGTCGTCCGTTCCTCTTCTCGACTTCACATCCACCGGCAGTCGTTGCGGCGAACCGTGAGGCAATCCGTGTCATGAAAGAGGAAGAAGAGTTGTTCGACAAACTATGGGCGAACACGGAATTCTTCAAGAACGGACTACGCGACCTCGGCTTCGATATCGGACATGCGACAACACCGATCACACCGGTCATGCTCGGTGAAGAGACGCTCGCGCATACGTTCTCGGACAAGTTGAAGGAGCACGGCGTATTCGCACAGAGTATCGCCTTCCCAACAGTTGAGCGCGGAAAAGCACGCATCCGGACCATCGTCACAGCGGAGCATACGCGAGATGACCTCGAACGCGCGCTTGAGGCGTTCAAAACGGTAGCGGAAGAGTTGAATGTGACACTACACGCATGAATGAGGACTGCAGACGATTTGTCTGCAGTTTTTTGATGGAACCATAGTGAAATACCGAAACAAATTATTTATATTTCAATTACCGTAATTTGATTAATAGGTTTTCATGCATAAAAGAAGCAAAGCGCAATGCTTTGCTTAAATCACGAGTATTCCTCTAAATCCTCGAGCCGCATAATAAGAGTCTGCACCATTGTGATAGACGAAGGTGTGATCATAGCGACGGTCGCAGAACAGGGCGCCACCTTTTTGACGAATGGTGTCCGGTGTGTGAATCCAACTCGACGTCTTCAAATCGAATGCACCGAGTGTTTGTAAGTGTCGGTATGTTTCTTCGTCGAGAAGGGTTATGCCCATCTGTTCAGATAAGGCGACCGCGCTTCCGACGGGCTTATTCTTTTTACGTGCCTCAAGAGCTGGTTCGTCATAACAGAGGCTTCGTCGACCGCTCGGACTCTCGACTGAGCAGTCGCAAAAAGCGAGATCTCCGTTAGGGAGTCGAATCACGTCGGGTTCGCCTCCTGTCTGTTCCATTCGAAATAAGGACAGAAGCTTTTCTTCGGCAGTCTCAATTTTTGTTGAAATGCCAGACCATGACACATTTTCGTGTCGCTCTGGATGGTCCTCAAAACGCACCTTCAGTATGATTAATAGTTCAGAGACTTGCTCTTGTGAAAGTTTAAACATGGAGAATCCACTCCTTGTGTTATTTTTACTTAAGTATAAGCTACATTCACGATGAATACTTCTCGATTTAAGAAAATATGAGTAATAAGGCGCCCTCTCTTAGAGAAGGCGCCTGCTGCTTATACAGATGATACGGTTAACATGGACTGTTCAGTCAATCGCCCGATCCAAATCAATGGAAGGGTCAAAAGAGCTCCGAAAAGGTAAACCGAATCGATCGGTAGGCCGTCCGCAAGAAGACCGAACAATAAACTTCCTATACTGAATGCGAGGGCGTATCCTGTTTGTTGCACACTATATACATAAGGAAGCTGTGTAGCCGGGATCTGGTCTTGAATGACTGTATTTGTCTGAATGATCCGCATTTGTGTGGCTGCCCCTTGAATGACTAACGCCAGAATCGCAAACGCGAGATGTGCAGTCATGCCGAACAAAATGGCAGCGACAATGGATAAGATGGCAGTCGACGATAGCGAGGGTGCGTATCGTGATCGATAAAGGTAGGCACTCACCGCAATCATGCTGATCAAAAAGGATGCGTTAAGCGTTCCCCACCAGCCCGTATCAACTTGTAAATGTCGCTCGAGATAGACGAGAAGCAAGGCGGAAATCCAAAGTGTACTGACGAAGGATTCATACGTGACAAACCAGGTCACGCGACGTGCGAATGGTGACGTCTTTACATAAGTGAGGCTTTCAAGTAAGGAAATCGATTCATCCGTTTCGTCATCCATCACGTCTTCCGTAAGCGATTGATTGAAGTAAAACGTCACGATTGTGGAGAGGCTGAAAAGAATGAGCGAAACGATTAACGCAAAGGCACTCGACATGAGAGAGACGAGCATCGTGCCAATTGGCCACATCGCGAGTTGGATGAACTGATTGGACCCTTGAACTAGGCTGTTCGCTTGTTGACGATTCGTCGTCAATCTTGGGATAAATGACGCTTGGATCGGACGCGCGAACCCATCGAGGAATGCAATCAACACGACAAGTCCGAGAACAAGAATCGAATCCGTGAAGAGAACGAGTACAAGGGTGATCGTCTTCATCAGTTGTGACAGGACGAGCGTTTTTCCGAGCGAGCAGCGACTGAGGATGCGGGCGAAAAAGAGTCCGCTGAGCGTCATACCGGCAGTCACGGCAATCGGAAAGCTAGCCGCCATGAGAGCGGACCCAGTTTGTTGATACAGCAAGGCAATGAGCGCGACGATGTATAGGACATCGCCAATGTTTGCGAGCCATTGGCTAACGAGCAGTGTGTAAAACGATTTCATCACAAATCTCCTCCGAATCTATTCAATTAGGTGGGTTGGACGAATCGTTTTTACACATTTTCACCTCTTCATAAAATGATATAAAAATAATTATACAAAATTTGATGAATTCTGTAAACTTGTCATATGGGTGAAATTGTCATAGTGGGAGGATGAAATGATTCAACAAGCTTTGAAACTCGTAGGTAAAAAGAAGTTGGAGTGGGTTACAACACGAATACCGACTCTTGAGGCGGATCAGGTTTTGATTGAAACCATCGCTACTGCCATTAGCATTGGTGCAGAGATTCCCCAATTTGAAGCAACGGATTTGACTGATGCAAGTCCGATCTATCCTCGTAAAGTGGGATATGAGAGTTATGGAAGGGTTGTAGATAAGGGTGAGAATGTCACAACACTCCATGTTGGCGACCGAGTAATTGCCTTTTATGGGCAACAAACGTATGGGATTGTCTCTGAACAAAAAGCGTTTTATGTTCCACCTGAAGTAGACTATGAAACAGCGTTGTTAGCGATTTTATCTTGCGATGCAGCGAAAGGAGTTAGAAAATTAGCACCATCTTCTACCGATTCGGTCATTGTTTCCGGTCTGGGAACGATAGGGTTACTCGCGATCTATTATCTACGCACCTATTATGGTGTGACGATGATTGATGCGATTGAGCCAGATTCGAATCGAAAAGAACTGGCTCATACGTTTGGAGCTGGCTGTGTATATACCCCGAATGAGGTGAAAGAGAGCTTTTATGATTACGGCATTGAATGTTCGGCTCGCAATGATGGATTCATGAACCTTCAAGAAGCTGTTAAGCCGAATGGATCGATCTGTATTTTATCAGACGGTAATCGAGAAGAATTGGTGCTACAACCTCAATTTTATGAGAAAGAACTACATATTGTTGGGTCTAGTGATGGCTGGGATTATACAGAACACTTCAGCTGGTATTTTGAAGCGAGTCGACAAACTCCATACATAAAAGAGATTTTTGAGTTAGACATTGAACAAGATAGCTTGATTGGTACGTTTCAAGAATTAAGTGAAGGTGTCATCAACCCAATTAAAGTTTCCGTGACATATAGAAACGAAAATACATCATTTGATGAGTGAGAAGGATGGATTCATATGCTTGATTATAAAATAAATGACGATATAACACTGAGAATGTTTAATGTAGAGGACGCGGAAGCATTATTTCAACTGACGATGGAATCGAAACCTTACCTAAGAGAGTGGCTGGGGTGGCTTGATTATATCGAGTCAGTAGAGGATTCAAAGCAGAACATAGAAGGACGAATCAAAGGATTGATTGAAACGGGTGGATTCCCGAAATCGTTCGCTTTGATGTATAAAGGCGTGCTTGCCGGGACGATCGGATTCAACGAAATCGACCGTGGTATCAAATGTGGTACGATCGGTTACTGGCTCGGACAAAATTTTCAAGGTAAGGGAATCATGAGTCAGGCACTCGAGACAATCATCGAATATGGATTCTGTGATCTTAATCTAAATAAAATTGAGATTCGAGTCGCGACAGAGAACTTGAAGAGTCGGGCTCTCCCTGAACGCTTTGGCTTTAAAGAAGAAGGGGTCATTCGAGATGCGGAATGGCTATATGATCGTTATGTCGACCATGTCGTTTACGGGTTGCTACGGAATGAATGGGTAAGATAAAAATAGGAAGGACATTCTCTCTTGATGGGAGAATGTCCTTTTTGCAAGTCAATAATCGGTTTGTATGATAATTTCTAATGACTTTTTTAAAATTTCCACATCTCGATCCGATAAATGGTCGAAAACTTTTTCATTCAGTTCGATTGTCGCAGCTTCGATTCCACTTCTCAATTCTTCAGCTTTTTGAGTAGGTACAACCAATACGTTTCTACGATTATCAGGGTCAATCGAACGCTCGACGAGTCCTGCCTTTTGCATTTTATCGAGTATTCCTGAAATTGTCGGAGCCTCTAAATATAACTTTTCTGCAATCTGTTTCGGGGAAAGTTGTCCTTCCCTCCATAAACAATTCAATACCCCATATTGAGCTGGAGTCACTTCATATTCTTCTAGTAGCTTGCTGAAATATTTAAAAACCTTATTCTGGCTTGCGCTTAGTAAAAAGTTAATACAATCTTTCAATTCCATATCGTTCTCTCCTTATCTTGACACTACTTATCATATCATGTTAAATTTCGTGGTGAAACAGTTTTGGTACAAAACAATTTGATGTACGAATCTAGATTTGACAGCTAGAAATCAACTTCATGATGAAACGTAATGCAAAATGAGGAGGACAACAAAAAATGAGTAATGAAAAACAATTTTCAAATTGCCATGTAAAAGTCGAAAATCACGTAGCCTATCTTTTCGTCAATAATCCACCAGCAAACGTAATCAGTTCAGAGACGGTTAGTGGATTATCAGCTTGCGTTGATTATGTCGCGAATGATTCAGAGATCAAGGCAGTCGTGATTACAGGGGAAGGAAAATTTTTCATTGCGGGTGCTGATATCAAAGAGTTTGTATCTGCGTTCGATAGTGAAGATAAAGGAAAATTACTATCTGTAGAAGCACAAGCTGTCTTAAACAAGATCGAACAATTAAACAAACCTGTCATTGCTGCGATTAATGGAGCTTGCTTAGGTGGAGGTTTGGAGCTTGCAATGAGTTGTCACATGCGGATTGCTGCAGACGAAGCCAAACTTGGACAACCTGAACTGAACTTAGGATTAATACCGGGCTTTGGAGGAACACAGCGGTTGGCACGGCTCACAAATAAATCGAAGGCTCTTGAAATGATTTTGACTAGTAAAGTCATTGGTGGGAAAGAAGCGGAATCGATTGGCTTAGTCAACAAATCAGTGCCCCTTGTCGAGTTGATGAATGAAGCGAAACAACTTGCCGAAGCCATTGCACTTAAAAAGAGTCGATTATCGATTGCGGCAACGATAGAGGCGGTAAATAAAGGGTTGGAAACAACATTAGACGAAGGTTTCGCAATTGAAGCGGACCTCTGGGCGAAGTTATTTACAACGGAAGACATGAAAGAAGGAGTCAATGCTTTTATCGAAAAACGTGAGGCAGAATTCCAAGATAAATAATGATTGGATCATTTCAACCTGTTTTCAGCAAGTTTATGTTGTGTAGTAGTCATATTAACCTATACTCAAGGCGGTGATCGATAGTGGATACTCGAGAAAGTGTCGTCACAGAAGTTCAAAATGGGATTGGATGGATCAAGCTGAATCGCCCCCGTGCGTTAAACTCTTTAAATGTTGACATGGTAGATACGATGAATGAACGGTTAAAGCAATGGAAGTCAGATGACCGTGTGTCATTGATATGCATCTATGGAGAAGGCGAAAAGGGTTTTTGTGCAGGTGGGGATATGCGAACCTTATACGATTTAAAAGAAAAAGGTAATGAAGCGTACGCCAATCAGTTCTTTTCGCTTGAGTACGGATTAGACAATGCAATTCATCATTATCCAAAACCAGTCGTCGTATTGATGGATGGTGTAGTTATGGGAGGTGGCGTTGGCCTCTCCATTGGTGCCTCACATCGGATTGTCACCGAGTCATCAAAGTGGGCAATGCCTGAAATGAACATCGGTTTTTTCCCTGATGTCGGGGCAAGTTATTTTTTGAATCGAATGCCTGGTTTGGTTGGTACTTACGTCGCGCTAACCGCTAGTGTCATACATGCAACCGATGTACTTTACGTTGGAGCGGCTGACTATTATATGGAGAGCAAAGATTGGCCGGGATTAAAAGAAAGCATGATGGAAAAACATTGGACGCCAAATGCAGTTGAAACAGAACTCAATCAACTATTGCAGTCATTTCGAAGCCCTGTTTCTCTTCCTTCGTCAATATCATCGATACAAGACAAAATTGATCATCACTTTCGGTTTGAAACGATTGAAGAAATCATTTCATCACTCCAGGTATCTGCAAATCAAGGTGATGAATGGGCAGGAATCACGATGAGGACACTTCTATCTAAATCACCGACGTCACTAAAAGTAACCCTTCGTCAAATTCAGAAAGGGAAGGGGCTATCTCTTCAAGCGTGTTTTGATATGGAACAAAACCTCGCATTGAATTTTATGAAATGTCATGATTTCTATGAAGGGGTTCGTTCAGTTCTAGTTGATAAAGATCGTTCTCCAAAATGGAGTCCTACTACACTTGACGAAGTGACAGAACAGCAAGTTGAATCTTTTTTTAAAACGGTATAGCTCAGGATTGTTGACGCTTAATGACAGAACTAAACCCGCCCTTCACGAGAGGGCGGGTCTTTCGTCTGATTCGAATAATTCAGTTCCGAACTCTTCATACGCCTGTTCATAGCGACGTAATGAAGATTCTTTATGCATACACGTAAGGTTCATCCGCTCAGATGGCGTCATGTCGGTCGCATATGTCTTTAATACATGGGCGTTTCGTAGCATTGACGGGGTGACCGAACGCGCGAGTCCGCTCCGTTCGTTTAGCTGCCGCATCATCTTCGTGATCATGACGATCGTCAATTGCTTCGGTTGATTTTTCGCATACACCCAGCGGAACGTCATGCGTGCGAAATCGAATGAGACGAAGACTGGGTCTTCCGAGTACCAACGTGGTCGTACTGGTGTAGGGATATCAGCCAAATAATTCATGAGTAACGATTGGTCTTCCTGTGACAGTTTCAAGGTGAACTGATTCCCGAGACGATCATATACGTCAAAGGTGTGGTCGGCCAGATGCAGGTCGCTCATTCGCAAACGAATGATGTGATGGACGCGCAAGCCGTATTTATAGAAGAGCGTCACGATCAGTTCATTCCGATTGACGAGATAGGGATGGGCTTGCAACTGATTCTCGCTCAATCCTCTCGTCGAACGAATCGTATGAACGAGTCGGTCAAATTCAGACTCGAGCGCGATCTGGTCGACGGACAACGTATGTGCCGGTTGCGAGTAGGCTAGCATTTTTTTTCGTAATGGATTTAAAAAGTGGGTCAGGCTATTGATGACCGTGACGATTCGGGCGACGGTCGCCTGTTGATAATGCTTTTCTTCGATTAGAAAATCATTCACGAACGTTTTCCATGATTCGATTGGAACGTCTAACCAGTCCGTCGGTTCGTTCAATTCGACATTGTGGTCGTGAAAGTACTTGTGCACATCAATCAAGTCGTAGCGATAGCGTTTAAGCGTCGAGGGTTGACGGCCGCTTGCTCCGAGATGATACAAGTATGTTTCGATAAATTCGGGGAGCGGATAGTCTTTTCTACGTTTCGTCATGGTCGAGCCTCCTTCTTCCTTTATCCTACCACAAACGGACGTTCTCTATACGCTGATTCGTGGTAAGATGAAAGGTGAGACTTTATGGAATGAGGGATTACATGATAGAACGTGAAAAAGTTGTCATCGTCGGCTGTCAGTTACCGAATGTCGATGATTGGACATATGAACAGTCGATGGGCGAGCTCGTCGAACTCGTGGATACGGCGCAAGGTGAAGTCGTCGCTCGGCTCGACCAAAAACGTCAACAAGTCGACCGTCGTACCTTTATCGGGAAAGGGAAAATTGAGGAGCTCGCGATGCTCGTCGAACAGTTCGAGCCGGATTTGTTAATCTTCAACGCCGAGTTGACACCGGCGCAGTCGAAGAACATTCGCATCGCCTTGAACGACCCGGATGAGATGAAGCTGATCGATCGCACGCAGCTCATCTTAGACATCTTTGCGAGCCGTGCGCAATCGCGCGAAGGGAAATTGCAGGTCGAACTCGCGCAGATGAACTATTTACTACCACGTCTCATCGGACAAGGGACACAGTTATCGCGACTCGGTGGTGGAATCGGGACACGTGGACCGGGTGAGACAAAACTTGAGTCGGACCGTCGCCACATCAAGCGTCGTATCGATGAGATTACGAAACAACTCGAAGGAACGGTCGCACACCGGGATCGCTACCGGGAACGTCGGAAAGAAAACCGCGTGTTCCAGGTAGCGCTCGTCGGGTATACGAATGCCGGGAAATCGACAATCTTTAACCGATTGACGGATGCAGATACGTATGAACAGGATGAGTTGTTCGCAACACTTGACCCCTTGACGCGTGAACTCGAACTTCCACGCGGTGGGAAAGTGCTGATTACCGATACGGTCGGATTTATCCGTGATTTACCGACGAAACTCGTTGCCGCCTTCCGTTCTACTTTGGAAGAAGTGGTCGGTGCCGATTTGATCCTTCATGTCATCGATGCGTCGAACCCACATTATTTGAACCAAATCGATACGACGAATGCGGTATTGGAAGAACTCGGTGCGAGTGAGGTCCCACAACTCGAGGTATATAATAAGAAAGACCGTCTTACGGAAGACTTCGTCGGTGGACCCCTGTTGATCTCGGCAATTGCACCAGAAGATATCGAACAGTTGATTGGTGCACTCGAAGATAAAATCTCGGACATTTTGACAAAAGTCCACGTCGTCTTACCGGTTACGGCTTTTGAACATTATCACCCGGCGAAAGAGGCGATGTATCGTCTTGAGGAGAGTTTCTTAGATGACGGCTCGGTCGAGTTGATCGGTTATATGAGAGAAGACACGCGTCTATATGCGACGCTAAAACAATTTGAGGTGTAAGTATGTGGCAAGAAAAGATTGAGCATTATGATGCACTCGCGCCGTACGTGAAAAAGGCCGAGGAGCGAGTGAAACCATTTTTTGAAAAGATTGAAGAGACGGCTGAGTTCAACCAGTATCGTGTTCTCGAATCGTTTAAAAAGCATAAAGTGTCGGATTTTCATTTCAACCCGACGACGGGGTATGGATATGATGATCTCGGTCGTGACACGCTCGAGTCGATTTATGCAGACGTGTTCGGAGCAGAGCTCGCATTATGCCGACCGCAAATCATCTCGGGTACCCACGCAATTGGGATTGCCTTGTTCGGTGTCCTGTTACCGGGTGACGAATTACTGTATATCACAGGTAAACCGTACGACACGCTCGAGGAAATCGTCGGTATTCGTGGAGACGGTCGTGGTTCATTAAAAGAACTTGGTGTCCATTACGATACCGTCGAATTAAAAGAGGATCGTGAAATCGACATCGACCGCGTTCTTGAACGGATTCGTCCGGAGACGAAACTCGTCGGGATTCAGCGTTCGAAAGGATATGCGAATCGTCGCAGTATTCCTGTCGGAGAGATCAAAGTCGCGATCGAACGGATCAAAGCGGCACATCCGCACGTATATGTGTTCGTTGACAACTGTTACGGGGAGTTCGTCGAGACGATCGAGCCGACGCATGTCGGGGCAGATTTGATGGCTGGTTCTCTCATTAAAAACCCGGGTGGTGGATTGGCGAAAACGGGTGGTTACATTGCTGGAACAAAAGAATTGATTGAACGTTGTTCGTTCCGGATGACAACACCAGGTATCGGTAGTGAGGCAGGTCCCTCACTCTATTCGCTTCAGGAGATGTATCAAGGTTTCTATATGGCCCCACACACTGTGGCGCAGGCGCTCAAAGGAGCTCACTTGACAGCTAGTCTCCTGTCTTTGATTGGATTTGAGACAGACCCGCACTATACGACTCCTCGAACGGACTTGATTCAATCGGTGACGTTCCGCGACCGCGAGAAGATGATTGCATTTTGTCAAAGCATCCAAATGGCATCGCCGGTAAACGCACATGCGTTACCCGTCCCGGCCTATATGCCGGGATACGAAGACGATGTCATCATGGCGGCTGGAACGTTCATTCAAGGTTCGTCGATCGAGCTATCAGCGGATGGCCCGCTTCGGGCACCTTATACAGCGTACGTTCAAGGTGGTCTGACGTATGCTCACGTAAAAGTCGCTCTCATGTTGGCGTTGAGCCAATTACACGACAAAGGATTGGTCGAATTCAACGATCAAAATCAACACACGCATTTGTAACCATTCTGTCATGTTAACTTTCTTAACATCTATTGACAGGATTGTTGTCATGTATTATTCTCACATTGTGAGACAGAAAAGGAGGGGTAAGGATGGCTGATCAATTTCGTCGCTCCAACCCGTTGTTTCCGATTGGAATCGTCCAAGATCTGACGCAACTGACTGGTAGACAGATTCGGTATTATGAAGAACAGGGTCTGATTTCGCCTAGTCGGACGGAATCGAAACGACGGCTTTATTCCTTTAATGATGTCGAACGTCTACTCGCAATCAAGGATTACATTGACCAAGGCTTTAATTTGGCGGCAATTCGCCACATGTTAGAGCAAGAAGGTGAGAAAGAAGCGGAAACGACTGCTCCGACTGCACCGGTCAATGAAGCACCAAAGGTTTCGGAAAAAGAGTTACATCAATTATTGAAAACACAGCTTCAAGAAGCCGGTCGTTTCAATAAGACGTCGCTCATTCAAGGCGAGCTTTCACGTTTTTATCGATAACACCGCACACATCAACCATTACACAATGTGAGAGGGGACATTTTACCATGGCCAGAAAAACGTTCACAAAAGAAGACATTAAACGCATCGCACAAGAGGAAGACGTACGCTTTATTCGACTTCAATTCACGGACATCCTCGGAACAATCAAAAACGTCGAGGTGCCGATCAGCCAATTGGACAAAGCACTTGATAACAAGATGATGTTTGACGGATCGTCAATCGAAGGATTCGTCCGCATCGAGGAATCAGACATGTACTTATATCCAGACCTCAACACATGGGTTGTCTTCCCGTGGACAGATGGCAGCGGAAAAGTCGCTCGCTTAATTTGTGATATTTATAACCCAGACGGTACACCGTTCAGCGGTGACCCACGCGGTACACTCAAACGCAACCTTGAGAAAATGCAAAAACTCGGTTTCTCAGCGTTCAACGTTGGGCCAGAGCCAGAGTTCTTCTTGTTCAAGAAAGACGCATCAGGCCGTCCGACACTTGAGCTCAACGACCAAGGTGGATACTTCGACTTGGCACCAGTTGACCTCGGTGAGAACTGCCGTAAAGAAATCGTGATCGAACTTGAAAACATGGGCTTTGAAATCGAAGCATCACACCACGAAGTTGCACCAGGACAACATGAAATCGACTTCAAATACGCGGATGCTGTCACAACGGCAGATAACATCCAAACGTTCAAGCTCGTCGTTAAGACGATTGCTGCGAAGTATGGTCTTCACGCGACATTCATGCCGAAGCCACTCTTTGGTGTAAACGGTTCAGGAATGCACGCGAACATGTCACTCTTCAAAGGTGATACGAACGTCTTCTACGATCCAAATGGCGACATGGAACTTTCAGACACAGCTCGCGCATTCACAGCTGGTATTTTGGAGCACGCTCGTGCGTTCACGGCAGTATGTAACCCGACTGTGAACTCTTACAAGCGTCTCGTACCAGGCTACGAAGCACCTTGCTACGTTGCATGGAGCGCACGTAACCGTTCACCGCTCGTGCGTGTTCCAGCAGCACGTGGTCTCTCGACTCGTATCGAAGTACGTTCGGTTGACCCAGCGGCGAACCCGTACCTTGCTCTTGCTGCCCTCTTGGCTTCAGGTCTTGACGGAATCGAAAAAGATTTGAACGCACCAAAACCAATCGACAGCAACATCTACGTGATGGACAAGCCAGAGCGTGTAGCGAACGGAATCGACGATCTCCCAGCAACACTCTTTGATGCACTCGAAGTCCTTCGTGCGGATAAAGTCGTGATGGATTCACTTGGTGAGCACATCGGCGAACATTTCCTCGAATTGAAAGAAATCGAGTGGGATATGTTCCGTATGCAAGTAACGGAGTGGGAGCGCGATCAGTACATGACGCTCTACTAATAATAGAAGTATGCAAAAGAGCAATGGATGACCTTCTTCAGAAGGGTCGTTCATTGCTCTTTTTGTTGTGCTTCAGATGAAGCAGATATATATAAAGGACCACCTTCCGTGATCAGTCGGAAGGTGGTCCTTTCGTCGGTCAAAATGCTTTTTTTATAAATGTCGATGTATAGTCGAGTGCCGTATGCAATGTCGTCGCGAATACGAGTCCTAGAAAGAACGGCATGCCGTGAACGTCCACCCATGACCGAATCTCCGCCTCATATGCCGTAAAAGGTAATAGCATGATGAGCGGAAAGCCGATGTATGCAATCCGAATCACATCACTCAGACCAGGTAAATGCGAGAAGAGCGAGCGGTGCGGCATGAGCTTCACATAAGGTAGCCATATCAATTTAAGTGGACCCCATCGATAATAGGCATCTGATTTTAAATCGAGGTCCGGGGAGAGCCAGAGTGTGCCGATAATCGCACCGATGATCAATGCGAACGGAACATCGATTTCAAGAAAAGGCGTGGCAACCGCAAGTGCTCCGGTTGCCACGAGATTCGTTCGAGTATGTGTCTTGCCACTAGCCATTAGTGAATCGTCCGGTATACACCGATAACCTTCCCTAAAATCGAAACATTGTCAAAATACATCGCTTCTAACTCATCATTTTCCGGTTGGAGACGAACTTTTGAAGCTTCTTTATAGATTCGTTTCACCGTCGCCTCACCCTCATCGGTCATAGCGACGACAATCTCTCCATTGTCGGCCGTGCTCTGCTGGCGGACGAGCACGCGGTCTCCGTCCAAAATCCCAGCGTTAATCATCGAATCCCCAGAAACCGACAACATGTATACATTATCTGAACCAACGATATGTGCCGGGAGCGGGAAGTGTTCTTCCACGTTCTCGATGGCGGTAATCGGTGTCCCGGCGGTAACTTTCCCGATAACCGGTACGTACATGACGGACTCTTGTTCTTCCATTGCCGGCATATCTTCAGTCAAAATCTCAATCGCGCGAGGCTTCGTCTTGTCCCGACGAATCAACCCGCGTTTTTCTAGACGATCTAGGTGACCGTGTACGGTCGAACTAGAAGCAAGGCCGACGGCTTCTCCAATTTCACGAACAGAAGGTGGATATCCCTTTGCCCGAACTTCATCTTTGATGAAATCAAGAATCTGTTGTTGTCGCGCTGACATTTTTTTCATTATGTTCACCTCGATGTAATCGAATAACCTGCAAACGCATCCTATTCTTTATGTGTCTAGTGTAACACAAGAACACATGAGCGTACAAACATTCGTTCGTTATTTTCTGTTGACCGAACACGGGTTCTTGTTTTATGATGAGAACAGATAAACGAACAAACGTTCTAACGAACATATATTCTTATACAGGAGGCAATGCAATTATGAAAGATACACTCAACGGAATCATTTTAGTCGGAATGCTCTTGGTCGGGATGTTCGCTTTTTATTTGGCAGGAGAGATGCGGGGGGAACCGGCAGCGGTTGAACCAGTCGTCACATCGGAACGCACGATTGAAGAAGAGGTCGCGTATGTCCAGGCAGAATCACTCGAAGCACAGATCATGGCGGAGCGAGAAGAGCATAACGAACGTAAAACAAAATGGTATGCCGCTGAGTGATCGTTCATCATTGCGTACCGTTCTCGAACTGTGTATCGTAAGGAATGAATGCGATGAAAGGGAGTGATGCGATGCGAGTCGTCGTCTATTGTCGGGTATCGACGAACAAGTCCACCCAAGAGACATCACTCAGTCGGCAAGTCGATGAATTACAGCAATTGGCTTCGCAACTAGGGGCAGAAGTCATAGATATCATCACGGAACAAGAAAGTGGGTACGAGGTGAATCGAAAGGGTTTGCTTGATTTACTTGACCACGTGTCGACGTCTGATTTGGACGCCGTGCTTGTCACGGACGACAGTCGCTTGGGGCGAGGAAATGCCAAGATTGCCATCTTGCACACATTAATGAAACACGACGTTCGGTTGTTGACGATGCAATCGACATCGGACTACGTCGTTTCCGATGCCGAGAAGATGGTGTTGGAGATTGTCAGTGTCGTTGAAGAATATCAGCGGAAAATTCACAACGCTAAAATTTCTCGTGGGATGCGTCGTGCCGTCGCCAACGGATTCAATCCGCAACGGAACATTCAGAACAACGATCAAGGTGGGCGACATCGAATCGAAGTACCAATTGAAGAGATCATTCAACTGCGCGAACGTGGGTTGACGTTTGCCGAGATTGCGGCAACGCTCCGTGGATTCGGGTATGAAGTGTCGAAAGCGACCGTGAATCGACGGTATCTCGAGCACCAGTCAGTTGCTGAAACTTGATTCTTCCTCTCTGATTTTGTAAAGTATAAGAACAAATTCACTAGAGAGGGGGCGAGTCAGATGTTAGCACCAGGACAATTGGAGCGAATCAATTTCCTCGCCAACAAAGCGAAGACAGAAGGACTGTCTCAAGATGAAATGAACGAGCAACAAAACCTACGCCAAGAATATTTGAAGGCGTTCCGTCAATCGTTCAAGTCGCAAATGATGGGCATGAAAGTCGTGGATCCAGATGGCAACGACGTCACGCCTGAGAAATTGAAAGAAGATCAAAAACGCTATCGTGGCGAGTGATGCTGAATGCACATCCTATTTCGTATAGGATGTGCATTTTTGTTATACACGAACGCTCATCAGACGAACGGATTTCGGTTCATTTCATGCAATTGAAGGAAACGATTTCAATGAATGTGTTATACTAATTAATTAGTTGTGACACACGAATGAGTGTGATAAAATATGACGGGTAGAAAACCTTCTTAACACAGAGAGGATGAAATTAGTGGAAACAACTACTAAAGAATTATTAGCGATTAACTCGATCCGGACGCTCTCAATTGATGCGGTCCAAAAAGCGAACTCTGGTCACCCAGGGATGCCGATGGGTGCTGCACCTATGGCGTTTACACTTTGGACAGACAAAATGCGTCATAACCCGAAAAACCCGAACTGGTTCAACCGTGACCGTTTCGTACTTTCGGCAGGCCATGGATCGATGCTCTTGTATTCGCTCCTTCACTTGTCTGGATATGATTTGTCGATGGACGACCTTAAATCATTCCGTCAAATGGACTCGAAGACTCCTGGTCACCCAGAGTACCGTCATACGGCTGGTGTAGATGCGACGACGGGACCGCTTGGACAAGGGATTGCGATGGCTGTCGGGATGGCCATGGCAGAGAAGCATTTAGAAGCGACTTACAACCGCGACGAGTTCAACGTCGTTGACCACTACACGTTCGGGATTTGCGGAGATGGAGATTTGATGGAAGGTGTTTCAGCGGAAGCAGCATCACTCGCTGGTCACTTGAAGCTCGGTAAACTTGTTGTGCTTTACGATTCAAATGATATCTCGCTCGATGGCGATCTTCACAAGTCGTTCTCTGAAAGCGTAGAAGACCGTTTCAACGCATACGGATGGCAAGTCATTCGTGTTGAAGACGGAACAGATATCGATTCAATCGCAAAAGCAATCGACGCAGCGAAAGCTGAGACGTCAAAACCAACATTGATTGAAGTGAAAACGGTCATCGGATTCGGTTCACCGAACAAGTCAGGGAAATCAGCCTCACACGGTGCACCACTTGGAGACGCTGAAATCGAATTGACGAAACAGTTCTATAAATGGGAAGGCGAGTCGTTCTACGTGCCGAACGAAGTATACGACTTGTTCAACGAGAAAGTTGTCGAGCCTGGCGCAAAATACGAGTCAGACTGGAACGAACTCGTAGAAGCATATAAATCGGCACACCCAGAACTCGGTGCACAGTTCGAGCGTGCGATGAACAACGAACTTCCTGAAGGTTGGGACAGTGAGTTGCCGACATTCGAAATCGGTTCGAAAAAAGCAACACGTCAAACGAGCGGTGAAGTGTTGAACGCAATCGCAAAAGCAGTACCGACACTCTTCGGTGGATCGGCTGACCTTGCCGGTTCAAACAACTCGATGATTAAGGGTGCAGTGGACTTCGATGAAGATCCAGCTGGACGTAACATCTGGTTCGGTGTTCGTGAGTTCGCAATGGCGGCAGCTGTAAACGGAATGGCACTTCACGGTGGCGTACTTCCTTACGGTGCGACATTCTTCGTCTTCTCGGATTACCTTCGCCCGGCAGTCCGTCTTGCTGCACTCATGGGACTCCCATCGACGTTCATCTTGACGCACGACTCAATCGCAGTCGGTGAAGATGGTCCGACACACGAGCCGGTTGAACACTTGATGAGCTTCCGTGCGATGCCAAACCTCTCTGTCCTTCGCCCGGCAGACGGTAAAGAAACGATTGCTGCTTGGAAACAAGCTGTGACATCGAAAACGACACCGTCACTTCTCGTCTTGACTCGTCAAGCGTTGCCTGAGCTTGAAGGCACATCGATTGAAACGGCAGGAAAAGGAGCATATGTCGTTGCAGGAGAATCGAAAGATGCAGACGTCCTCTTACTCGGAACAGGTTCGGAAGTACACGTTCTCGTCGAAGCGCGTGAACAGCTCGCGTCAGAAGGTGTGAATGCGGCAGTTGTTTCAATGCCATCATGGGAACTCTTTGAAGCTCAATCTGCTGAATATAAAGAGTCTGTCCTTCCATCTTCAATCACGAAGCGTGTATCACTTGAAGCGGGTGCGACACTTGGATGGTACAAATATGTAGGATTCGGTGGAAAAGTACTCGGAATCGACAAGTTCGGAGCTTCTGCACCTGGAGACCTTCTTATGAAGGAATACGGGATGTCAGTCGACAACGTCGTCAATGCAGTGAAATCACTTTAATTGAATGCTAGAATGTTGTGGCGGTCGCTCATTTGGCCGTCACTTTTTTTCTGCACGACTAGCGAAGTTGTTCAATTTAGTGTATAGTAAAAAACGATGTTTCATATGGTAGAGGAGGTAAAGCCTTGAGTACATTATTCTGGATTCTTCTTGTCGTGGCAGCACTCATCGGGGGTATCGCGATTGGATTCTTCATCGCGCGTAAATACATGATGAACTACCTTGAACAGAACCCGCCAATCAATGAAGATATGATTCGTACGTTGATGATGCAAATGGGTCAAAAGCCATCACAGAAGAAAGTCAACCAAGTGATGCGCGCCATGAACGTGCAGATGAAAAACGAAAAGAAATCATAATCAGTCATGAAAGCACTTCGGTCTCCGAAGTGCTTTTTTGCTTCCTCTTTTTGTTAGACAATCGAACAAACTTTCGCTACGATTAATGAATAATCTTCATGTGAAGACAAAGGGGGCGTTTCACATTCGTGTATTTAAACAATTATCTTGGTTTTTACGTCTCGAGTGGAGGACGTATGCACTTGGCATCGTCTTACTCGTATTCGTAGCGGGATTAGAATTAATTCCACCGCGCATCATCGGACGAATCGTCGATGAAATCAACCGGGGTTCACTTTCGTCGAACACGCTTTGGATGTTGCTAGGCGGTCTGGCTGCCGTCGGAATCGGAAATTATGTCGCCCGCTTCTTTTGGCGCTATTTTATCTTCGGCGCTTCAATTCGACTGGGGAGAATGCTTCGAAGCCAACTGTATCGGCACTTTACCGATCTTGATCAACGATTTTACAAAAAGTCACGTGTCGGCGACCTGATGGCTCACGCGACAAACGATGTACAAGCCGTATCCATGACGGCAGGGGCAGGGATTTTAACACTTGTCGATAGCGTGACGCTTGGAACGTTCGTCATCATCACGATGATTACAACAATCAGTTGGAAGCTCACGCTCGTCGCCTTGCTCCCACTCCCGATCATGGTCGCTCTGACGACACGATATGGGAAGATGTTACATAGCCGATTTGGGGTCGCCCAAGCGGCATTTTCAGAATTGAATGACAAAGTACAGGAAAGTGTGAGTGGGGTTCGTGTCTTGAAGTCGACCGGGGAAGTCGAACGAGACGTAGACTCGTTCGAGAACTTATCGAGTGAGGTCATGGCAAAAAACGTACGGGTTGCCAAAATCGATGCCCTGTATGATCCAACTATCTTTGGTATTGTCGGTTTGTCGTATATCCTTTCAGTTGGCTATGGGGCGGTCTTGATTGAACAAGGTGAATTGACAATCGGACAAATTGTAAGCTTCACTGCCTATTTGGCACTATTGACGTGGCCGATGTTAGCTTTTGGATGGCTCTTCAACATCGTCGAGCGTGGACGGGCGTCATACGACCGGATTGAACGAATGCTCGCCGTCAAACCAGAGATTCAAGATGACCGGATGGCCGCCACGACACTTGCACACTCAGAGGTGGAAGTCGATGTGCGAAACTTTGCGTATGACGATACGGTTGTACTCCATGATGTCCATTTTCGGATTGAGCGTGGGAAGACAATCGGGATTGTTGGAAGGACAGGTGCAGGTAAGACGACGATTGTCCGTCTGTTGACCCGTGAGTATGACGTAAAAGATGGAAAGATTAAAATCGGAGGCATCAATATCCGCCAAGTGAAAAAATCACTGTTAATGGACAAAATTGCGGTCGTGCCACAAGACCATTTCTTATTCTCGGATTCGATTGCGAACAACATCGCTTTCGGAAAACCTGAGGCGAGCATGGAGGAAATCATCGAGGCGGCCAAAGTCGCTGAGGTGCATGAAGATATCGTCCGTCTCCCTGAAGGGTATGCGACACTCGTTGGGGAACGTGGAGTGACCTTGTCAGGTGGACAGAAACAACGTATATCCATTGCGCGTGCGCTCATGACTGAAGCGGATGTCTTAATCTTAGATGATGCGCTATCTGCCGTAGATGCGAAGACGGAAGAGTCCATCATCGAACACTTCCGTGTCGGAAATCCTGATCAAGCTCGTGTCATCGTTGCGCATCGCCTCTCTGCTGTGGAACACGCGGATGAGGTCCTTGTGATCGAAGACGGGAAAATCGTACAGCGTGGGCGTCACGACGAATTGCTTAGAGAAGCAGGTTGGTATCGTGAAACGTATGATCGCCAACAACTTGAAGCGATTGTAGAAGGGGGTGGACATGATGAAGCATGATGTTCAAGAATGGGAAGTCATCAAACGGTTACTCAGCTATGCGAAGCGTTACGGAAAGTCACTCAGTGTCGCCTTCGTTTTTCTATTGATTGCGACAGGTGCTAAGTTGGCTGGTCCTTTTTTAATCAAAGTATTCATCGATGAATTTGTCACTCCCGGTGTCTACCCGACGAACTGGGTCATTGCACTCTTCACGGTCTATATGGTTCTTCACTTATCGGCGATCTTATTTGACTATCTGCAATCCATCTCATTCCAGAAGATTGCATTGAAGATTGTTCAAAACATACGAATGGATATTTTCCGCCACGTCATGGGGATGCGGCTCGCTTATTTTGATCGAACACCAGCGGGCGTCCTCGTATCAAGAATCACCAATGATACGGAGGCAGTAAAAGAACTGTACGTCGGAGTGATGAGTACATTCGTGCAGTCGGCTGTTCAATTGATTGGGACGTATATTTTCCTATACATATTAGAACCGCCGCTTGCGACGATGGGACTCGTCTTATTGCCGCTCTTCTGGCTCATCATTTGGGCATATCGTCGTTTCTCAACGAAATATTTCGCGCAAGTGAGAGACCTGTTGTCACAGCTAAACGCCCAGTTGAACGAATCAATCAACGGCATGGGGATTATCCAACAGTTTCGTCAAGAAGAGCGCCTCATTCGTCAGTTTGAAGAGACGAATGAGGCGCACCAGGAGGCACGATATCGCAACTTAAAGCTCGACAGCATGTTGCTACGACCAATCATCGAACTCCTTCTTGCTTTCTCAATCATTGGGTTGCTTGGATATTACGGGGTGCTCTCGATGAGTGAACAAGTTCAGGTCGGGGTCGTCTACGCGTTCATCAGTTACATTGAACGGATCTTCCGACCTGTCCTCGATATTATGCAGCGATTGAGTGAGTTCCAACAAGCCGTCGTCTCGGCGGACCGGGTCTTTAAAATCTTAGATACGGATGAACCCGCTCCAGGGAAACAGATGCCGGGCGAGGCAAAGGTTACAGAAGGAGAAGTGCGATTCGAGGATGTGACATTTAGCTACGACGGAGAAGTCGACGTATTGAAACAGATTTCATTCGTTGCAAAACCTGGTGAGACGGTCGCGCTCGTTGGACACACCGGAAGTGGGAAAAGTTCAATCATCAACCTTTTGACCCGCTTTTATCCGTATGGAACTGGTCGAATCACGATTGATGGACAGCCGCTCGAGCAATTTGAAGAGCAAGAACTTCGTCAACAGGTCGGACTCGTATTGCAGGATCCCTTTTTATTCACCGGGACGATTGAAGAAAATCTGAAACTATTCAATCCAAACATCGATTCAGAACGTGCTCGTGAAGCTGCCGAGTTCGTCCAGGCACACACATTCATTGAGAAGTTAGATGCGGGGTATGGACACGTCGTCGGAGAGCGTGGCGCGACATTTTCGAGCGGCGAACGGCAATTGCTCGCATTTGCCCGGACTGTTGCCCGTAATCCAAAAGTACTCATTCTTGATGAGGCAACGAGTTCAATCGATACAGAAACGGAAGAACGTGTACAGATCGCGCTCGACCGCATGCGCCGTGGCCGTACTACGATTGCAATCGCTCACCGGCTATCAACGATTCAAGATGCTGACTTGATTCTGGTGTTGCACCGTGGAGAAATCGTGGAGCGTGGCAATCATCAACAATTATTAAAACAAAATGGTCTATACAAAAAAATGTACGAATTGCAGTCGGGGCAACGTCTGATGTCTTGAATTGGAAAGGATACCTATTGGGGTGTCCTTTTTCCATGGAAAAAAAGCTCGTCACCATAAGTGACGAGCCATCAAGGTTAATTCGAATGCTGATCTTTTTTATGCTTTGATAGGACGTGACGTGTAATGAGAGAGTCAAGTTCTTGACTGACCAAAATGACTTCTGGTGAGGTCCAAGTGTGTGTTGACGCGATTTTATACAGTTCATCACGTTTCTGTTCAATGGCCTGGTGTAGTGTATCTGCTGCGGTGACTGCCACGTTCGTTCCCCCATCATGTAAATTAGAATTTTGCGAACTAGAATATCCAAATCTTAGCACCTACGTTTACAGATGACAAGTTTCATTTCCATTTCAAAAATTACAAAATGATGTTTCATTTCGAAAGAAAAGATTCGAGCAATTTAAATAGGTTTTCGCTATAATGGTCGTGAAAGGTGGAAATCGTCATGGAAGTCACATTATGGCTCGCATTTGGGGCGGGCGTCTTATCGTTTTTGTCACCATGTACGCTCCCGTTATATCCGGTGTTTCTCTCGTATATTACAGGGGTTTCCGTATCTGAATTAAAAAATGAAGGATTGAAACAGCGTACAGCTTGGTTCCACACGTTTTCGTTCTTGTTCGGCTTTTCAATCGTTTTCCTCGTGCTCGGATTATCGACCTCGTTAATTGCTGATGTATTCATCCAATATAAAGATAGTTTGCGGATGTTTGGCGCCATTTTAATTTTCGTGTTCGGCGTCTTTTTGGCAGGTCTATGGCAACCGCAGTTTATGATGCGCGAGAAGAAAATGGATATCGGCGAACGGAAGAGTGGATATTTTGGGACCGTATTAATCGGAATTGGCTTTGCTGCGGGATGGACACCGTGTACGGGTCCAATTTTAGCTGGTGTGATTGCACTTGCCGCGACTAACCCGAGTCAAGGTCTCGGCTACATGTTGGCGTATGTCATCGGTTTCGCGATTCCGTTTTTAGTGATGGTCGCGTTTGTTGGCAAAATCAAGTACTTAGCACGAAACAGTGCGAAAGTTGCAAAAGTCGGAGGCTATTTGATGATGGCATTCGGCGTATTATTATATTTTGACGGAATGAACCGGTTCGCTGCTTGGATGAGCGAGCTTGTCGGATTCACCGGATTTTAAGGGGTTGACCGAGATGTCAATGTTATGGGGGTCGACTCTCATTGCATTATTGATGGGGATCGTGGCTAGTTTCGTTCGTGTGAAAGCATCAGCGAAACCGACAAATGCAAAAAAAATCTTAATTCCACCACTTGCCATGACGACCGGGATGATTCAATTTTTGATTCCTGCATTTCGTTTGTCATGGTTCGAAGTGCTTGAGGCGTTAGCGGTAGGACTAATCTTTAGTCTGTTCCTCATCAAAACGTCAAACTTTGAAAAGCGGGATGGAGAAGTGTATCTGTCACGCTCGAAAGCATTTTTTATCGTCGTATTCGCGCTACTCGCGATTCGTACAGCGATGAAAGTTTGGGTCGGGCATGAAGTCGATATCTTCTCTACAGGTGGGTTGTTCTACTTGATTGCCTGGGGGATGATCGTCCCTTGGCGGATTGCGATGTATCAAAAATATAAACGGATTGCGATCACGTAAAAATGGAGTGGCTCATGGCCACTCCATTTTTGTTTACGATTCTTTTGTGACGGCCACTTCCGTCTCCGCATCGATTCCTGTGTTTGCTTTGACGAGAATACGTTCGTAGTTTCCTGCAACTTCATCGGACTTCGTGACGAGCGTACCGATGATGGCTGCAATGAACCCGAGTGGAATCGAGACGATTCCTGGGTTCGAGAGTGGGAAGAGCGCTTCTCCAATGAAAATGGCTGATCCGTCTGGTGCCCAAAGGTTCGGACTAAGTGCGACTAAGATTAAAGAAGAGAACAACCCGACGACCATTCCCCAGATTGCTCCACCAGTATTGAACCGTCTCCAGAAGATCGTGAAGAGAATGACCGGTAAGTTCGCACTTGCCGCAACAGCAAAGGCGAGTGATACGAGAAACGCCACGTTCATCGATTGAGCAAAGAATGCAAGTCCCATCGAGACGAGGGCGACTGCAACAGAGGCGATACGAGCGGCTTTCACTTGCTCCTTCTCTGTTGCTTCCCCTTTACGAATGATATGACCATAGAAGTCATGAGCAAAAGCAGAAGCGGCCGATAAAACGAGCCCGGCGACGACAGCAAGAATAGTCGCAAATGCGATTGCCGCTACGAAAGCGAACAAGAGATCGCCACCGAGTACTTGCGCGAGGAGAGGAGCTGCCATGTTACCTGCAGGGTTCGCAGCGAGAATGGCATCACGTCCAACGAAAGCTGCTGCCCCGAAACCTAAAAAGATTGTCAAAATATAGAAGGCACCGATGATCCATGTCGCATACACTACCGACTGTCTCGCGGTCGGTGCATCTTTGACGGTGAAGAAGCGAATCAAAATGTGTGGAAGACCAGCTGTACCAAGAACGAGCGCCATATTTAACGAAATCGTATCGAGCGGAAGCTTGAACTTGTTTCCTGGGTTCAGAAAGTCACTACCAAGCGGTGTGGCTTTGCTCACTTCATTGAACATTGTTGTAATCGAGAAATCAAACCGTGCGAATACGAGGAACGAGATGATGGCCGTACCAATCATCAATAAGACGGCTTTTGTGATCTGTACCCATGATGTCGCTGTCATGCCGCCGAACACGACATAGACCGTCATCAATATACCGACAACGACGACACTCGTCGTATATGGGATACCAAGCAACAGCTCGATCAAAGCACCAGCACCTACGAGCTGGGCAATCATATAAAAGATGGAGATGACAATCGCATTCATCGCCGCGACGCCACGCACGCGTGGTTTGTTGAAGCGTGCTGCGATCATATCGGCCATCGTATACTTTCCAAGGTTGCGGAGCGGCTCCGCGACGAGATAGAGGACGACGAGATAAGCCACGAGGAATCCGATGGAATAGAAAAAGCCATCAAATCCAGCTAGCGCAATCATACCTGCAATCCCTAAGAAAGAAGCGGCAGACATATAGTCGCCTGCAATCGCGAGACCGTTTTGGAAACCAGTCAACCCACCATCAGCCGTGTAGAAATCACTGGCGGTTTTCGTTTTTCTTGCTGCGAAGTATGTAATGACAAGGGTGAGACCGACAATGGCAGTAAAGAGGGCAATCGCTGTCCAGTTCATGATTTCACCTCTTCTTTCAATTGTCTCACGAGTGCATCAAACCGGCGGGCACGTCGACTATAGAGTACGCATAATGTCCACGTCATAATAAATTGGGAGAAGGCGAACGCCCATGCCCAAGTGATGTCTCCGACGAGTGGCGTATTCAAAATGGTCGTATAACTTGTTAAAACGGGGAGTGTGAAATAAAAAATGAGTGAGAAGATGATAGCTGGAACGATGAATCGATTTTTTTCACGCATCAATCGATGGAACGTTTCGTGCTCTGTGATCGACGGAGCGGAATGACTACTGGTCGTTTGTGCAACTTGCGTCACGTCATGCATAAAATTCCTCCTAAGCTGTAAGATAAATCCATTATGCGATGTAAAAATGAGAGGAGTCATGCCTTTTTTTCATGTCGAATCCTTCAACATTATTGTAATATTGGTCATACCAATTCATTGTAAGCGTTTTCAATATTGTCTAAAAATTGAACGTTATGTTTGAAAAGTAAATAGTTTGAGAAAAGGTACTTTTGACCCAATAGGCAAAAAGCACAATTCGACAAATAAAAAACTCTACCCAGGTCGGATAGAGTCTATTGCTGAAAATAGTGCTCGTAAGGCGTCCAGTCGATTTGTTCCTCGGCTAGTGCTTTCTTTAAAAACTTATGGTCTCGTTTCGGCGTTGCGGCAATATACCCTTTCACCACGAGTTCGGTCGTCATTTTCTTCGCGCGCGATTCGAGCGCAAACTGGCCGATCTTACCAGCGATTTTTCGGATGGCGACGTCACGAAACAGTTCTGGAACCGGTGAGACGAGTCGGTCTAATAACGTCCGTGTCTCTGGCGTCCATAGGTGTCGTGTTCTCTCTATATAGTCGTCTTCAATGTCTAGAAGGGAACGTCCGTCTTCTTTCGGCATTCGTTTTAAAAACTTACGAAACATGAAGTATCCGCCAATCGTCATGAGTCCAATCATGACGAATCCCCAGAATACAATGAAATACATCATCAAGTTTTCTGGCATCGTCTTTCCCCCGTTCTATACATTCACTTGCTATCATCGTTAGTATACAAAAAAGAATCCATTTGCAAAAGGAGCACGTCTCGTTAGGATAGACGAACTCAACCGATTTCGTTAGAATAGATAGCGTTGCTACGAGAATAAGCATGAAGTGAGTCGAGAAAGGAAAGGTCTATCACATATGAGCCAATTGAAACAAGAAGTCGAGAGACGCCGAATATTCGGGATCATCTCTCACCCGGATGCGGGTAAGACGACATTAACAGAGAAATTACTTTTGCACGGTGGCGCGATTCGTGAAGCCGGTACCGTCAAAGCGCGTAAAAATTCAAAACATGCGAAGTCAGACTGGATGGAAATTGAGAAGCAGCGTGGAATCTCGGTTACATCGTCTGTCATGCAATTCATCTATCAAGATAAAGTCGTATCAATCATGGATACACCAGGTCACAATGACTTTGGTGAAGACACATACCGCGTATTGACATCGGTCGACAGCGCGGTCATGGTCATCGATGCAGCTAAAGGGATCGAGACGCAGACGAAAAAACTTTTCCAAGTGTGTCGGATGCGCGGTATTCCAATCTTTACGTTCATGAACAAATTAGACCGTCAGGCAAAAGACCCGCTCGAATTGATGGAAGAACTTGAGGAAGTACTCGGCATGCCTTCCGTTGCCATCACATGGCCAATCGGGAGTGGGATGCAGTTCGAAGGGGTCTATGACCGGATGAAAAATGAAGTTCATTTGTTCCGCGGAGACAAGTCAACCCTTCAATTAAGTGAGGACGGGGTAAACGACCCGGTGCTCGCTGATCATCTATCTGAAGAAAACTTGACGAATCTTCGCGATGAGATTGACCTTCTCGACGGAGCGGGGAACGAGATTGATGTAGAGGCGATTCAGAGCGGTAAGTTGACGCCTGTATTCTTCGGGACGGCACTCGTTGACTTCGGTGTGACTGCGTTCTTGAACCATTATTTGGAGATGTCTCCAGCTCCAGAAGCCCGTAAATCGAACGTAGGCCCAATCAATCCGACATCAGAAGACTTCAGTGGGTTCGTCTTTAAGATTCAAGCCAACATGAACCCGGCTCACCGTGACCGGATTGCATTCGTCCGCATCTGTTCAGGTGTGTTCGAGCGTGGAATGGACGTCACGCTTACCCGGACTGGTAAGAAAATCAAATTGAGCCAGTCTACACAACTGATGGCCAACGATCGTGAAACGGTCGACCAAGCGTTCGCAGGAGATGTCATCGGGATCTATGACTCAGGTACGTATCAAATCGGGGACACGATCACGACATCGAAGCAAAAGATCGCCTTTGAAGCATTGCCGACTTTCCCACCTGAGTTGTTTATGCGTGTGTCGCCTGTCAACTCGCTCAAGTCGAAACACTTCCACAAAGGTGTAGAGCAACTCGCGCAAGAAGGGGCAATCCAAGTTTATCGAAACGAATACAATGAGATTTATCTCGGTGCGGTCGGCCAACTCCAGTTCGAAGTGTTTGAATATCGTTTGAACAATGAATATGGCGTAGACATCCGGATGGAACCTGTATCGTACAGCGTTGCACGTTGGGTGAAGGACAAGGAATTGAAAGCGTTGAAACCTTTCCAGGACTCACGGAACATGCTCGTTACAGACCGTTGGGAACGTCCAGTCTTCCTTTTCGCGAACGAGTTCACGTATGAGCGGTTCGCTGAACGTCATGCAGACGATTTGACGCTCGTCGAGGCACTTGATGTCAACGAAGAGATTGGAACAGAAGAATAATTTGTAAACACCTCAGTTTTGAGGTGTTTTTTTGTCGTTTATCCCTTTCTGAATGAATTGATAAGTTTTACTTATGACTAATTTGTGACGGAATGTATTTTACGTCACGCTATACTTGTATTATGATAAATATGTGAAAAGTAAGCGATTACGCATTGTCGTGTGGTCGGCGCTTTCAAAAAGGGGGAAATTGCAATGGAACAGACGAATGTTTTAGACGCCTTCGCATCTCGGACAACGTTCGAGGCGAACGGGCAATCGTATGATTTTTATCGATTGAAAAAGTTAGAAGAAGAAGGGTTAACGAACATCAGTCGTTTACCTTACTCGATTCGCGTTCTTCTCGAATCGGTACTCCGTCAACAAGACGGTCGCGCGATTACAAAAGAACATGTCGAGAACTTGGCAAAATGGGGTACTGCCGACGTCTCGAAAGACATTGACGTACCGTTCAAGCCGGCACGAGTCGTACTTCAAGATTTCACAGGTGTACCGACAGTCGTAGATCTCGCGTCACTTCGTAAAGCGATGGCGGACCTAGGTGGAGACCCGAACAAAATCAACCCAGAAATCCCTGTCGATCTCGTCGTCGACCACTCTGTTCAAGTAGATGCGTACGGATTTGCAGGCGCATTGATGAAAAACATGGATATCGAATTCGAACGTAACGAAGAGCGTTATAAGTTCTTACGTTGGGCTCAGACGGCATTCGACAACTACCGTGCCGTGCCACCAGCAACGGGTATCGTTCACCAAGTAAACTTGGAGTACTTGGCATCTGTCGTCCTTGAGAAAGACGATGGAGCAGGTACGGTTGCGTATCCGGATTCACTCGTCGGGACGGATTCGCATACAACGATGATCAACGGACTTGGTGTCCTTGGTTGGGGAGTAGGAGGAATCGAGGCGGAAGCGAGTATGCTCGGCCAACCGTCATACTTCCCAGTACCAGAAGTCGTCGGTGTTAAAATCATCGGTGAAGTCAATCCAGGCGTGACAGCGACAGACGTTGCCCTCGTCGTGACAGAGATGCTCCGTCATGAAAAAGTTGTCGGCAAATTCGTTGAATTCTTCGGCCCATCGCTTCACACGATGCCACTCTCAGACCGTGCGACAATCGCAAACATGGCTCCAGAATACGGTGCGACATGTGGATTCTTCCCAGTCGATACGGAAACATTGAACTATATGCGTACAACCGGCCGTTCTGAAGAATTGATTTCACTCGTTGAAGAATACTCAAAAGCAAACGACCTCTTCTACACGCCAGATCAAGCTGATCCGACGTTCACGAAAGTGTTGACGCTCGACTTGTCGAAAGTTCAACCTTCACTTGCAGGTCCGAAACGTCCGCAAGACCGAATCAACCTCTCAGACGTTCAAACTTCGTTCATCGATAGTTTAAGCGCTCCTGCTGGGAACAGTGGTTTCGGACTTGACCGCTCGGAACTCGAGAAGAAGGCAACTATCAACTATGAAGATGGAGCAGTCGACATGAGCACGGGAGATGTAGCGATTGCTGCAATCACGAGCTGTACGAACACGTCAAACCCTTACGTTATGGTCGGTGCTGGACTCGTTGCGAAGAAAGCGGTAGAGCGCGGCTTGACTGTTCCGAAATACGTGAAGACATCACTCGCACCAGGTTCGAAAGTCGTAACGGACTATCTCGACAAAGCCGGCTTGACTTCTTACTTGGACGAACTCGGCTTCAACACAGTCGGTTACGGCTGTACGACATGTATCGGAAACTCGGGTCCACTTGACCGTGAAGTCGAAGAAACAATCACGGAGAACGACTTGCTCGTATCTTCTGTCCTTTCTGGGAACCGTAACTTTGAAGGACGCGTTCACCCGCTCGTGAAAGCGAACTTCTTGGCGTCACCACCACTCGTCGTCGCTTACGCACTCGCGGGATCGGTTAACTTCGACATCATGAACGATTCGTTCGGTACGGACAAAGATGGAAATGAAGTGTACTTCAAAGACATCTGGCCATCAAACGATGAAATCAAAATGGTCGTACAAGACGTCGTTTCACCAGAAGCGTTCCGTAAAGAGTATGAAACTGTCTTCACTGGTAACGAACGCTGGAACGCGCTTGACGTACCAGAAGGTAACTTGTATGACTTCTCAGACGAGTCGACATACATCCAAAACCCACCGTTCTTCGAACAACTCGAACCAGAAGCTGGGGAAGTGCATGCATTAAATGGATTACGCGTCATCGGGAAGTTCGCGGATTCGGTCACGACTGACCATATCTCGCCAGCTGGATCGTTCTCGAAAACGACACCAGCCGGTCAATATCTCCTTTCAAAAGGAGTAGAACCGATCGACTTCAACTCATATGGATCACGCCGTGGTAACCATGAAGTCATGATGCGTGGTACGTTTGCAAACATCCGTATCCGTAACCAAGTCGCACCAGGTACAGAAGGTGGATTCACGACTTACTGGCCAACAGGTGAGATCATGCCGATGTACGATGCAGCGATGAAGTATAAAGAACAAGGTACTGGTCTTGTCGTCCTTGCTGGAAACGACTACGGAATGGGATCATCTCGTGACTGGGCAGCGAAAGGAACAAACCTCCTTGGCATTCGTGCGGTCATCGCACAAAGTTTCGAGCGGATTCACCGTTCAAACCTTGTCATGATGGGTGTGCTTCCACTTCAATTCTTAGAGGGTGAATCAGCAGAGTCACTCGGATTGACTGGTGAGGAGGCAATCGATATCCAAGTCGATGAGTCTGTTCGTCCACGCGATATCTTAAACGCAAAAGCGACACACGAAAACGGTACGGTGACAGAGTTCAAAGTCATCGCTCGTTTCGACTCGGAAGTGGAAATTGATTACTACCGTCACGGTGGAATCTTACAGATGGTTCTCCGTAACAAACTCAAATAAACAATCGCTGATCAAACCTTCCTTTGAAAAAAGGAAGGTTTTTTCATGAATATGCGATTTTATGGTGAAAGTTTTAAAAGAATCGGGAACAGGAAGACAGGGAGGGGTGTGCTTATGGTGCAGGAAGAAAATAAGGGCAAGAGTTGGTGGAAACGATTGACACAGCAAAAAGAGGTAGAACCTGATCGGGAAATCGACATCACTTTACCTGAATTGCGTCATGCGATTCACGAATATGAACAGACGCTGCCAAAAGGCGTCAATCGTACGGTCCTACTCGATGACACGCAAGAAATTGACACCAAGCGATTGAAACATCATTTGTCCGGGGTACCGAAACAACGCTTCTATATGTCTAAGGAGACGTTTCATATCGTTCCGGAAGAAGAACGTGATGTCATTTATGAGATGGACCAAGTGCAACGTGCTCTAGACCTTTACATGGACCAAGAAAAGAAACTGCCACTTCGTAAATTTCAAGACGCATTGCAATTAGATTTGACCCGGCTCCGTGATGGCGGCTACCTTAAGACATTGCCAAAAAGACCGTACTATGTGGTGGATGAAACGTTGATTGTTTCACTTGAACCAAAGGAAACGTCTTCTTGACAAGACACCTATCTATTTTGCGGTAAATGACACATTTATGGACAGTTAGGGTTGAGACTTGTTTAAAAAGTATGTTAGGGTGGAAAACGTATATGAAAATAGAAAATTAAATAGGAGTGATTTTTATGGAACGGAAAAGCCGTGTGACGCCTGTATTCGTCATATCTGCAATCATAACGGGATTATTCACAATCTGGGGATTATTTCCCGAAAGTCTTCTCGGAAATGCTAGTTTATTGAACGTGACGAGCACGTTACAAGGTTGGCTATCGAACGGGATGGGCTGGTTCTACTTATTAAGTGCGACCGGATTCTTACTCGTTGCCATCTTTTTAATCTTCTCTCGATACGGTTCGATTCGTCTTGGTAAAGATACGGACCGACCTGAGTTTAGTTACATGTCATGGTTCGCCATGTTATTCAGTGCGGGAATGGGGATTGGGCTCATCTTCTGGGGAGCAGCAGAGCCATTGCTCCACTTCCATTCGCCACCTTTCTCTTCATTGACACCTGAAGGAGACGCACGGACAGCGATGCGCTATGCCTTCTTCCACTGGGGCTTCCACCCGTGGGCAATCTATGCCATGATCGCACTTGCCATCGCTTACTCAACATTCAGAAAAGGACGCCCTGCGACGATTGGGGAAACAATCGGTTCGCTCGTCCACAACCGCTACGAAAAACCTGTGAAACAAACGGTCGATATTCTTGCAGTCATTGCGACGGCATTTGGGGTGGCGACTTCACTCGGTTTTGGTGCTCAACAGATTGCCGGTGGTCTTCATTATCTCATCCCTGGGGTGCCGAACGCCTTCGTGACACAGTTGATCATCATCGCCGTCGTAACGGTGCTTTATATGATCAGTGCTTCTACCGGCCTTGATAAAGGGATTCGTATCTTGAGTAATACGAACATTTTCTTGGCAATCGTTTTACTCGTCGCGACGATGTTCGCCGGACCGACAGCATTCATTTTCGACTTATTCACACAAACCGTCGGAACATACTTGCAACAACTTCCTGGTATGAGTTTCCGTACAGCTGCGTTCGAACCGGTTGAACGTGAATGGATCAACGGCTGGACAATTTTCTATTGGGCTTGGTGGATTTCTTGGTCACCATTCGTCGGAACATTTATCGCACGCGTATCGAAAGGTCGGACAATTCGTGAGTTTATCATCGGAATCCTGCTCGTCCCAACATCATTCGGGCTCTTATGGTTCTCCGTTTTCGGCGGTTCAGCAATCTGGGCTGACTTGTTCGGTGGATACGACTTGATTGGTCAAGTGAACGAAATCGGGACAGAGGTCGGACTCTTCGCATTGTTTGATACGTTCGGTGGTTTTGGGACAGTACTCAGTATTGTTGCCATCTTCTTGATCTCGACATTCTTTATTACGTCTGCCGACTCTGCGACATACGTACTCGGGATGCTCACATCGAATGGGAAGCTCGTTCCTCCGATGGGCATTAAAATGACGTGGGGTGTCATTCAATCATCAATCGCAGCTGTGCTTCTATACGCAGGTGGACTAGATGCCCTGCAAGCCGTAGCAATTCTCGCAGCCTTCCCATTCATCTTCGTTCTCGTCTTTATGATTGTCGCCTTGTTCAAAGACTTGGCCGATGAACCAGATGAGCGAGATAAATGGTTAGAGGCACAAAAGAAAGATGAAGATAAATTAGGATAATCCGGAAGGGTCTCATGCGAGACCCTTTTTTCAGTCAAAAATATTTTGCTTGTCCTCTTAGCTAGTGTAGGATAGTAAGTGAAGAAACGAGGAGGATAGGCGATGAAACAACAGATAAAAAAACGGTTGAGCTGGGTCATTTTGGCCGGCATCCTCATTGTCGGAGCATTGCTCGCTTATAATTTTTACGTACTCATGAATTTGAATGGTGAAGAGACAGAACAGGTTGAGCCTTTCTACTCGAATGTCGTAATTGGGTACCAAGAGCGTAAACTTCCGAAAGAAGGGGAAACACTCGAAGAACGAGAATATCTCGTCACGTATGATGAAAACGGACATTTCGTCTCTGAAGTCGTGACGGGTCCAAACGTGGGCGCAAAAGCGGAATGGGACGGAGAGACGTATTTGGAGTTTAATCCAGATGGAGAAGAAGTCCTGCGACAAGAGACCAATTCTGGAGCAGTCGCACCACATCCTTTCTTGTCACGTGCTACGAACGAACAGATTCGTAAATGGTTAGATGATGGCACGCTCGGATCGAGTGAAGGTGAGACGAACTTGGTCGGTCGAACCGCACAAGCGTATGTAAAATCTGAATCGGCTGAAACGGTTCCGGAAGAATGGATTGAAAATTATCCATCTATTTTCAGTGAAGAAGAGAATAAAGAGACAGTCACATATTATGTTGATGCGAACGAACGGATTTTGCTAGCGGCAGAATCGCGGAATAACGGGAAGTTGTTCCATTCGATTCGGATGACATCTTTTGAATCAAGATAATCCGATGGGGAGCAGACGTCATGTCGGCTCCCTTGTCGTCTGAAAGGGAGAACAGGATGAAACAAATTCAAGTTGAACAAGTTCAAACGGATTTGACGAACTGGGAAGCTGGAGAAAAGATCAATGAGGCGGCACTCTTATCCTACGCGCACTGGTCACGTGCGACTGGACATGAGGAGGAGTTGATTCGTTCATTGACCTTGCTCGCTACGCATCGACTCGAGAAGAAAGAATCGATGGACCCGTTATTGAACCGCTGGGTAAAAGAGTTGGAGTCGATGAATGCGTTGCCCCCTGAATTACGTCTATTTCAATTGAATGAGCAATTGCGGCGTTCGAAGCAAGCACTTCAAATCGATTGGCCGACACTTCGCGAAGCGGATTATGCCTCGATGAAAGTACAAATTTTGACAGAATACGAGTCCAAAACATCTGCGTTACTCGACCAACTTGACCAACTGCATGATGAGGTGGAAGCGGCGAAGTCTGATTTACGTGACTCTGAATGGCGGGGACAACTCGAGAAAATCTTTGAAGCCATCATCGAGGCGATGCAGGAGGTTGCGTCTTTAGAAGATGATACGGCATCTCTGCTCGCATCGATGCAAGGAAATTACTTCAGTCGAGAAGCGTTTCGTCGCTTCGGTGAACGTGTTGTGCTCGTCAAGGAGCGACTCGATACAATCTGTCAGTTGTTGCCGGAGCGTAAGAGCGAGACGCGTTCGAGCGCAATCGAATCACTCGAGGAAATGATCGGTCTTGACGATATAAAAGAGCGTGTGAAGGCGTGGTATCGTTTTCTTCTCTTCCAAAAGGAACGTGAAAAAGCAGGGTTTTCATCAAAGCACCAACCCTCCCTCCATCTCGTGTTCACGGGTAATCCTGGGACCGGGAAGACGACGCTTGCTCGACTTATGGCAGAAATCTATTTCGAGCTTGGTTTGCTTAGTCGCCCAGATCTCGTCGAGGCAGATCGCTCAAGCCTCGTCGGGGCGTACGTCGGACAAACGGAAGAACAAGTGATGAATAAGGTGAAAGAGGCAGAAGGTGGCGTTTTGTTCATCGACGAGGCATACGCGTTAAAACGCCAAGATGCGAGCGGAAGCGATTACGGACAAGCGGCAATCGATACGCTCGTCGCAGCGATGACGAGTGGCGAATATGCTGGGAAGTTTGTCGTCATCCTTGCCGGTTATCCAGAAGAAATGCGCCATTTCCTACTCGCAAACCCAGGTTTACGCTCAAGATTCCCAGAATCAAATCATTATGAGCTACCTAACTATCGGGATGAGGAATTAGTTGCTATTGGAGAAAAGGTGGCACAGGAAAACAATTACGTGTTAACGGAAGAGGCGAAACGTGCACTTCTAACGCGGATTGACCGCGAACGAGTCGATTCGACGTTTGGGAACGCGCGAACGGTTCATAACATTTTACTCGATGCGATGTTTAAGAAGGGTTCTCGTTTTGGTGCGGATGCTCCTTTAGATGAAATGGCGCTCTTGAACGAAGAAGACTTTGATCAACCGATAGATGATTCACACTCAGTATCGCTAGACGATTTGGTCGGTATGGAAGAAGCTAAAGCACAGTTAGCGGAGATTGAAGCACTCGTAAATGTGCAAAAGAAACGTAAAGCGCTCGGTTTGAAGACGGCGCCGGTCCAGCTCCATATGACACTCACTGGAAATAGTGGTACAGGAAAAACAACTTTTGCATATTTGTACGCCCAAATGCTGAAGCGTACAGGGTATTTGAAGCGTGGGCATGTCAACGTCGTCAGCCGAGCAGATCTAGTCAGTGGTTATGTGGGGCAGACCGCTCAAAAAACCAAAGCGGCGATTCGTGACGCACTCGGTGGTGTACTGCTCATTGACGAAGCGTATAGCCTGAATGGGGGAGCGAACGACTACGGCCGAGAAGCAATCGATACACTTGTGGATGAGATGCCAAAACATGGAGAGAATCTTGTTGTCGTCCTTGCGGGATATGAAGGCCCAATGCGACGGTTGATTGAGTCCAATCCAGGATTAAGTAGTCGTATGAAACGCACGATTCATTTTGAGGATTATTCGCAAGAACAGTTAGTGGAAATCGCAACGAACTACGCAAATCAATTTGGCTACGTCATAGATGAGGAAGCGATGGATGCGTTATCGACACGATTAGGTGAAATCAAACACGCGAATGCACGGACTGCCTTGTCCGTCATTGATGAGTCAATTGCTCGTCAATCATATCGACTCATGTCGGAGGAAGAGAACGAGACGTCACTCCAACAATTATTAGTAGTAGATATTAAGAGTAAACTATAATACACTATTGGTAGGAAAGAAGGATGATTCAATGCACACGATTCAAATCCCAGTAAGATATCAAGAAACGGACATGATGGGAATCGTCTATCATGCCAACTATTTAGTTTATTTAGAAATAGCTCGCACCGAACTGTTGCGTCAACTCGGTGTCGAATATAAAGACATGGAAGAGGCAGGATTCGTTTCACCCGTGACGAACGTTTCTATGGACTACAAGCGAAGCGTCACATTTGGTGATACGGTTCATGTCCGTGTCTGGGTTGATCAGTACTCGAAAATCAGAACGATTTATGGGTACGAGTTAACGAACCAAGCCGGGGAACTCGTTGGCACCGCCAAGACAACTCATGTGGTCGTCAAACGGGGAGATTTTAAACCGATTCGCCTTGATCGGGAATTCCCAAAATGGCATGACATGTATATGAACGTCATGAATCCTGTCTAAGAATCTTCTGTCTTCGTACCGTCAGTATGGTATCATATCTTGACGGTACTTTTTGTTATCTAGAAAGGGGAAGATCGCATGCGATATCCATCAGTTTTGATGGTTTGCGGCACCTTGACGTTCATGTTAGCCGGATGTACGACAAACGAGCAAGTTGAACCGAAAGAACCAACGACACAGTCATCAACAATAGATGAACCACAGACAGAACCAAATGAACCGACTTCAGATCAAGAAGAGGTCGAGACCGAGTCTCAGACTGACGAGGAGACGACGGAATCTGAATCGGAAGTCGAAGAAGAGCCGGCTGAGCCGTCAACAACGGAAGAACCGACAATACCTGTTCAACCGATTGAAATAGGCGGTGTGGCAAATTTAGATTTAGAAGAATTGATTCTCGTCAATAAACAAATTGCATTGCCTGCCAATTATCAACCGAGCGACTTGGTTGAGGCCAAAATCGACTTTGTCGATTCGTCGGTCGGTGATCGGAGGATGATGCGCAAAGAAGCAGCACGTGCGATTGAAAGTTTAATGAGTGACGCAAAAGCGGCTGGAATTGATTTGAAAGGAACGAGCGCGTTTCGTTCATACGGTTATCAAGTAACGCTATTCAACGCTTATGTTGAACGGGACGGGAAGGAGCAAGCGATGAAATACTCCGCTCCACCCGGACACTCTGAACACCAGACCGGTCTTGCAATCGACGTATCGAGCGCTTCTGTCAATTATCAGCTCACACAAAGCCTTGGGGAAACGGTTGAAGGAAAATGGTTGGCAGACCATGCTCACGAGTATGGCTTTATCGTTCGCTACCAAAAGGCGTTTGAGGAAGAGACGGGCTACATGTATGAACCTTGGCACTTACGCTATATTGGGACTAAACATGCCAAAGAAGTGCATACATTGAATCAGCCATTTGATCGATATATTGAGGAATATATGAAGTAAGGGGAATTGCAATGCCATATGTGACAGAAATCATCATTATTATTTTAAGCTATTTACTCGGTTCGATTCCGTTTGCGCTCATCATCGGTAAGCTCGGCTATCGAGTAGATGTTCGAGAACATGGGAGCGGAAACCTAGGCACGACGAATACGTTCCGTGTTCTCGGTAAAAAGGCTGGCATCCTTGTTCTGCTCGGTGACATGGGGAAAGGACTGGTCGCTGCACTACTACCTCTCTTGTTTGGAAGTGAGATGAGTCTATTACTTGCGGGGATTCCGTCAGTCATTGGACATTCTTATCCGATCTTTGCGAAATTTAAAGGTGGAAAATCGGTGGCGACAAGCGGAGGCGTTCTCTTAGCGGCGTTTCCGTGGTTCTTCTTTGTCGTCGTCGGCACGTTTATTGTGACACTTCTTATTTCACGGATGGTTTCTCTTTCTTCCATGGCTGCGGCTGTAGTCGGGCTTGTGACGGCCACAGCGTATAGTTTAGTGACAGAGGATTGGTTGCCGCTAATCGTCATTGTACCACTCGCCTTGTTTATCATCATCAAACATCGCACCAATTGGCAACGCATACGAGCGGGGAAAGAACCGAAAGTGCCTCTTTTTCAAAATAAGCATAAATCTTAATTCATCTAGGTGCGTCTGATTCAGACGTGCCTTTTTTGTGCATTGTTGTTGATTTACACAAGGAAGAAACAAAATCATGTTGGATTTGCTCGTTCTTTACTTTCAATTTACGATAAATTTACATCCGTTCGTTACACTAGAAAAGGAAAGATTTTAGTGGAGGAGGCAGGGACGTGTCTTTAATCGGTGAAGAACGTAAACAGAAAATTGTCGAATGGATCGAACGAGAAGGAAAAGTGAAGACGAGCGAATTGATCGAACGCTTGAACGTGTCAGGAGAATCGATTCGACGCTATTTAGAAGAACTAGAGAAAGAACACCGTATCAAACGTGTTTATGGGGGTGCCGTCCTCCATCAGAGCATGTCCTTTCAGCCAATCGTGATTGCCAACATGGATGGAATCCGACGCATCGCATATACGGCATTCCAATTAATTCCGGACGATACGTTAGTCTATATCGGTCACGGTGTCGCGGCCGAACAAGTAGCGTCTCGTCTACGCGGACGTAACGTAACAGTGGTCACCCCATCTCTAACGGTCGCGAAAGCGCTATTTGAGCAGCGAGCGAAAGGAGTGCTCGGTGGCGAAATACAGTTGTTAGGTGGTACAATCGACCCGAAACATCTCGTGACGACGGGAGAGCAAGTCCTTGCACAACTTCAAACATATATGTTCGATCTTGCCATCTTGTCTGTTGAGGGGGTCGATGCGACTCTTGGTCTAACGTGCGATGCTTATGGGCTCACCAGTATTACGCAGGCTGTGATGTCTCAAAGTCGCGAAACGTTCTTATTGACAGACCATACACAGTTGAACCAACAAAAACGGTATCGAGTCTGTGATTTTTCGAAGGTAACGGCCATCATCTCTGATTTTCCGGAACCTCAAGAATTTAAAGGCGTCTTAGCCGAACATGGTGTGGATTGGAAATTCGCACCGTAAAAGGAGCGATTACATGAAAATAGAAGTAATAGTCACAACGTTATCTGAAGCAATCCAAGCGGAACAACTCGGGGCGGATCGACTCGAGCTGATAGCGGATATGGAAAAGGGTGGCATCACACCAAGCTTCGGGACGATTCGGAATGTAGTTGAACACGTCTCGGTTCCGGTACACGTTATGATTCGACCGCATACACGTTCGTTCCATTTTAACGAGGATGACGTCGAAACGATGCTCGCCGATATCGGTTTATGCCGTGAACTCGGAGTTGATGGAATTGTCTTTGGTGCATTGACACAGGACGGGGCAATCGATGAACGGATTTTAGGAGAGGTCATTAAGCATAAAGGGGAAATGACACTCACGTTCCATCGTGCTTTCGATGCATCTCGTGATGTATTTGAATCGATTGATGTCTTAAATGACTTTCCGGAAGTCGATCTTTTATTGACGTCAGGCGGTGCGAACACAGCACTCGAAGGAATCGAGACATTAGAGCGGCTTAAAGAACAAGCAGAGATGACAATCCTACCGGGAGCTGGCATCACAACAGAGACGTTACCTACCTTAAAAGCTCGACTTGGAGTAGACATGGTACACGTCGGCAATGGTGTACGGACAGATGGCCAGTTCGATGAGTCTAAGTTCAAACAACTTCGAGGATAAGTCAAAGCGGAAAGCAGTCGTATGACTGTTTTTTTGCTATAATGAAAGAAAATGATAAGTGTAGGTGAACTCATGCAATCTTCTGTTTACAAACAATATGCGCTTCGAATGCTCTCTGGAAAGTGGGGCATATCTTTGCTCGTCGTCTTGACTGTTATGGTCATACAAGCGATGATTACGACGCGTCTCGACCTTTCCACAAATGATCCTGAAGTTCTCATGACTTCAGTGGCGTTGTTGTATGGAGCGACCGTATTGCTCGCGCCGATTGAACTCGGGAAAAATTGGGTGTTTCTTCAAGTTGCTAAAGACGAAAAGCCCAAGTTTGGATTATTGATTGAAGCGTTCGGGTCACTAAAAGACTATTCGCGTGCAGTGGTTTATTATGCGGTGTTCTATTTAGGGTTAAACGTGTTGATGTTATTCTTGATTGTGCCTGGCGTATGGTTTTATTTGACGTATCGAATCGCGCCATTCATTATGCGTGACGAACCAGATCTTTCGGCATTCCAGGCAATGCGAAAGAGTCGGTTAATGATGAAAGGGCACAAACAGACGCTGTTAAAACTGTTCGCAAGTTTTATCGGATGGTACGCGCTCGTTCTTCTCACTGGCGGACTCGCTTATATCTTTGTCACGCCTTATCTTCAAACAGCAATTTCAGGACTTTACTTAGAAATGAAGGCATCTTATCTCGCAAAACAACCGGTCGGGTAATCCGACCGGTTGAATACGTTTAATGCTGATCTGTCTTTTTCGGGTTAGGGGCGTCTTCAAAATCTTGCTTTTCTTGTTCTGACGCATCCGCATGCCACTTTTTCGCTTGTTCGGTGGCAATCGGTATCGCTTTCGTCTCAGAATAGCCTTGTGCGAGCAATGCGTTCGCAATATCGATGGCTTTCTTTTTTACAAGTGGATCGAAGTTTTTCAGTGATTCCGGATAGTCTCTCATGTTCCATGGCACGAAAATCGCCTCCTTCACTCCTACTAATTCCACAAACGGGATGATTCAAACGTCTTGGTTGAGATAATACTCGATGAGCGCTTGCGTCCCGTTCTCCCCGTATCCATTGTCTTCGAGGATTGAGTAAAGACGATGAGCCAGTTCAAGTCCAGGTAATGTTACGTGGAGCTCGTTCGCACTTTCAATGGCGAGCGTCATGTCTTTTATAAAATGTTTGATAAAGAAACCAGGAGCATAATCTTCGACGATCATACGTGGAACTAAATTTTCCAGTGTCCAGCTACCCGCTGCCCCTCCGCGAATCGTACGGATGAGTGCTTCCGGGTCAAGACCTGCTCGTTTGCTGAACGCGAGCATTTCTGCATTTCCCATCATCGTTCCGGCAATTGCGATTTGGTTGGCGAGTTTCGCGTATTGACCGCTCCCAGCATACCCCATCCGCTCAATTGACTGTCCCATTGCTTCAAATAAAGGTTTCGCCTTGTTGAAGGCAAACTCCCCGCCTCCGACCAAAATGGATAACGTTCCATTTTTTGCGCCGATGTCACCGCCTGTGACCGGTGCATCAAGTGGGAGAAGACTCCGTTCGATCGCCGTTTCTGCGATGCGTTCGGCAAGCTTGGGAGAGGAGGTGGTCATGTCGATCAACAGTGTCCCCGGTTCCGCAGAATCGAGGATGTTTCCGTCCCCAAAATAGATAGATTCGACATCTGACGGGTAACCGACGATGGTGATGACGGCATCAGCATCTTCGCAGACGTCTCGAATCGATTCACACCATGTCACACCTTCTTCGAGTAGAGAAGTGGCCTTCTCCTTCGTGCGTGTATAAGCTTTTACGTCAAAGCCATGTTTCATCAAATTTCGTACCATGGATTGGCCCATTACCCCGAGACCGATAAATCCGATTGTTTTCATGTTGATTGTCCCCCTAATAATTGTTGTGAGACGAGTCGCTGATAAAGAGCGTTCTCGTTTAAAAGTTGCTCATGTTTTCCAATCCCGCTGATGCGTCCATCTTCTAACACGACGATTTGGTCGGCATGTCTGACGGTCGATAAGCGATGGGCGATCACGAGCGTGGTTCTTCCGACCATAAGCCGATCGAGCGCTTCTTGGACGACGCGTTCCGATTCTGAGTCAAGGCTTGATGTCGCTTCATCAAGCAATAGAATTTGTGGGTTGCGTAACAATGCTCTGGCAATTGCAAGACGTTGTCGTTGTCCTCCTGACAAGCGAATACCACGTTCTCCAATCTCCGTCTCGAGTTGCTCGGGCATCGCTTCAATGAAAGACCACGCATTGGCCATCTCACACGCTTCTTTAATTTTCTCATCACTTACTTCATGCTGAAGGCCGTAGATGATGTTTGTCCGAACAGAACCCGACAGGACAGGAGAGTCTTGGGCGACATAACCGACGATTTGACGCCACGTGTCACGACCGTATGTCTGAATGTCATGATTGCCGTACCGGATCAGTCCTCCCGTCGGGGTATAAAACTGTTCAACAAGCGAAAAGAGTGTCGTTTTACCTGCGCCGCTTCGACCAACGATAGCGGTCGTCGCACCTGGCGAAACGTGAAGGGATAGCCTTTGTAAAACAGGCTCTGTCCCGTAATGAAACGTTACATCCTCGAAGAATAGATCAGCCTGTTCGATGGATTCTTGACGTGTGCTGTATGGTTCTGGAACAACGTCGAGTAATTCGGCAATCCGTTCAGTTGCGCCACGAGCTTTTTGAAGTCTTGTTAGAAATTCACTCATCGTGATAAGTGGCGTGATGATCTGGAACACATACAACATGAAGGCGAGCAGTTCACCAGTCGATAAGGCTCCTGTCGAAACACGATAGGCACCAAACCCGAGAATAGCAATCAACATCCCCGTCAACGTGACGTTCAGGAGAGGGATGAGAATGGCTTGGATTCGCCCTTCTTTCACTCCGTAATCGAATAACGTCTCGATTTTTACTTTACCTGTACTCACTTCCATTTGTTCTGTCGCCTGTGACTTGACGAGTCGAATTTCACTGAGTAGTTCCGCAAAGAATCCAGACAAGTTTCCGAGCTCCTGTTGCGTTTCTTTCGCGATGATTCGAAGTTTTCGACCGAGTGGTATAACGATGACAAGCGTGGTCGGCACTGAAAACAAGATGACGAGCGTCATTTGCCAATCGAGCGTGAACAAGATGGCGACGGCACCGATGACCGAGACGAAGGAGGTCAACAATCGGACACTTTGTTCGGATAACAACTGTTGCAGTGTCGTCGTATCATTGTTTAAACGAGAGACGAGTTCACCCGATTTGATTCCATCGTAAAACGGGATAGGTAGTTTGATGAGATGGTCCCACAATGTCGTACGAAGATTGGCGACGACACGTTGACCGACGATATGTAGCCAGTAGATCGATAACGCACTCGTGATGACCTGGACGAGAAACGCAATGATAAAGTATGCGAGCCATTCGGGTGTCAACAGGTCGCTACTCCAACGGTCGACGACGCGTTGCAGGATGAGTGGAATCGCTAGCGATGCAACGGCTTGGAGGAGCGAAATCAGAATGGCTCCGACAAACAATCCTTTAGGAGGGTTCGCGATTTTAAAAAGCTGGAAAAACGTCTTCCACGTTGATGATTTCATATTGAACAATCCTCCTCCCTTCTTACTTTCGCTGTTTCAAAATCGGGTGTCAAGACGTCGAATCGAACGAATGAGTCATGCTAGAATAAAAAGGAGAGGTGATACGTGATGAAATGGATTCACACGGCCGATTGGCATCTAGGTAAGATTGTCCATGGTCGTCATATGACAGAAGATCAACGAAATATTTTATTCCATTCGTTTTTACAAATCGTCGATGAGGAAAAACCTGATGCGGTCGTCATCGCGGGAGACTTGTATGACCGTGCCGTACCGCCAGTCGAGGCTGTCGATTTGCTAGATGAGATGTGGCGGGAATTGGTATTAAAACGAGAGATTCCGGTCGTCGCCATCGCCGGAAACCATGATTCTGCTGAGCGGCTCGAATATAGTTCAAAACTATTGAGACAAGTAGGGCTACATATCGTCGGTAAACTAGACCCAGATGCGGGTCCGCTTGAAGTAGCCGGAATCCCGTTTTACCCAATCCCGTTCCTTGAGCCGGCTCGGGTTCGACACGTTTTGGGAATCGATACGATTCGTACACATCATGACGCACTAAAAGCCGTCATAGAAGCATTTGGTTTGATTGAAAAGAATGCGGTCTCAGTCGGACATAGTTTTGTCGCAGGTGGACTTGAAACCGATTCGGAGCGTCAATTATCGATTGGTACTGCCGGGCAGGTCGCGAAAGGGTTGTATGACCCCTTTTCGTATACGGCTCTCGGTCATCTACATAATCGTGATGCGATTCAAGCAGAACGGATTGCGTATAGTGGTTCTCTCATGAAATATTCATTCTCTGAGGTCAACCATGAAAAATCAGTGGATATCGTAGAATGGGACGGGCAATGGAAGCGACGACGTCGAACGTTGACACCTGAACGTGATATGAGACAACTCACGGGAACGTTACACGAGCTTCTCGCGCCGTCATTTTATCAGCAACAACAGACAGATGATTATTTAAAGATTGTGCTGACCGATGATAAAGCACTTTTTGACCCGATGGCGAAGCTTCGCACTGTCTACCCGAACATTCTCCATCTCGAATTGGAACTGTTGCGACGACAAGAACAAACATCCACATTTGAACGGGAAACGCTCGAGCGACAATCGGTCGAAGAGGTGTATTTACAGTTCTTTGAAGCCGTGCATGATCGCACGGCCTCGGATGCCTTGAAACAAATGATTGAAGAAGGTGATGTCAGATGAGACCGGTTGAATTGAAGATTCAAGCATTCGGACCGTATGCAGAACGTGAAACGATTGATTTTACGCAATTAGTGGGCAGATCGATGTTTGTCGTAAGTGGTCGCACGGGAGCAGGGAAGACTACTATCTTTGATGCAATGACATTCGCCCTATATGGTCGAGCGAGTGGTGCGCTTCGAAATGCGAGTGATTTCAGAAGTCAATACGCTCAAGCTGAAATGAAGACGGAGGTCGACTTCTCGTTCACAATTCGTGGTGATCGCTATCGGATTGTGCGACAACCACAACAACCTCACCCTAAAAACAAAACACCCATCCCGCATGAGGCCGTTCTGTATGAATGGGAGGACGGTTGGAAGCCGGTAGCAACAAAAGTGAACGAGGTTCAAGAACAAATTGAGTCGATCCTACAATTATCGTATGAACAATTTAGCCAAATCTTGTTACTCCCTCAAAACCAATTTAGACAATTGCTCGACTCGAACTCAAATGAGAAGCAACAAATCTTGCAATCTATATTCAAAACAGAGGCGTATCGTGCTTTCCAAGAGCGATGGGCAGAACGTTTCAGTAGTTATCGGAAACAAGTTGAATGGGCGGTCGAACGAACACGACTCAAGTTACTCGAGCTCGAAGACGAAGCGATAGAGGATGTTTCGACAAAATCGATCGATGTGATCCATCACTGGCTGAATGAACGCGAACAACACTTGATCACAACAGCTGAGATGGCAGCAGACCAAAAACAAGTTCATTCGAAAACCTTTGAACAGGCTCGTGCCGAATTAGAACAAGCGAGAGCACTTGTCAGTTTATTTCAAGAACAACAAGAAACCGTGCAAGCCCTCAATCAATTTCTAAAAGGGGAGACAGAACGAAACGAACGTCACGAGCTGTTGCGGCATTTAGAAGCAGCCGCAACTATTCGTCCAGTCCATGATCGACTATTAGAAATGGAGAAACATGTTCTCCGTATGACGATAGAGGACGAAGCATCTTCTAAAAAGCTCGAACAATTACAACAAAAACAATCTTCTTTATCGGAGCAACAAGTTGCGATTGAAGAGGACAAACAAAAAATCTTATCCCTTCAAGAGCGACTCCGTCTAATTGATGAGATGTTACCTCGAATGAAAGAGCGAGCCGAACACGTAACTCATCGTGAGCAACTGACGAAGCGTGCGAAGGATTTAAGTACTTTCCCTAAAGAAGCGCGACTTCAAGAACTACAAGAGCGTGAGCGACATTTCGTTGAAACGTTGGCAATTGAACCAGAAGAACGTGCGATTGATGCAGAGCGATATGTCGACCGATTATTGTATTTGGATAAACTTGAAACAAAGATGAACAAGTTATCGGATCAACTCGCCGCTTGTGAGCGGGACGGAAAAGAAGTACAGCGACTGCATGCCATTCAGCAAGAATTAATGAATAAATATAAACAACAAGAACAGATGAATATGGCAAGACAACTAAGTGAAGCGTTGGAAGATGGCGAACCGTGCCCAGTATGTGGTTCGCGTCATCATGATGTTCCACAGTTCGAAGAAGCAGTCGAGTATTTGGATGAAAGAGAATCCGCTATGACGCGACTTGAAGAACTGTCAACACGTCTGATTGAAGCGAGAGCCGATTATCGTTCACTTCATCAACAGCTTGAAACGGTTCGAAGAGAATTTGACGAAGGGTTAAAGGACGTTCAAGTGGAATCGTCATTGACAGAAGAAATCAAAAAATGGCAAACGCATACGAATCGTCTACAACGTGAGGAGCGGACTCGTCTCGAGAATGAACGGACGTTGCGTCAACTAACCGGCGAAATGAGACAACTCGAAGAAGAGCGACGTAACCAGTTCGAAGAGCGTCAACGTGTTCTCGCAGAACTTGAAGCAACACAACAAAAGTTGAACGCGCTCGGTCAAACAGAGGAAGCAACGTTAGAAGGATTACAAACCGAACGGACGGAGCGACAAAATCTTCTCACGGCACTGACTAAAAAAGTCGAGTCGTTCAATCATGACTTCGAAATCGTCAAAAAAGAAACGTGGAAAGAGGAAGAACGGCTCACTTTGCTACGTCAACAACTCGTAGAGGCGAGAGGGCAATTTGATATACAAAGAACGATATGGAGTGAGCAGTTAGAAGCCGCTCGATTGACTCAGGAGCGATACGAACAACTTGCCAGTCGAATCGACCAGCGGACAAAGATGCAGGAAGACTTGCAACGTGAAGAAGAAGAAGGGATCCGGCTTCGACATCGTATTCAAATGATTGAGGAGAAACTAGGAACCGTAGAACGACCTGACTTGCAGTCGATTGAAATGAAGGTCAATGAGGCCAAAGCGTTATACGAACGAGCGTCAGAACATTTCATTTCCTCACAAGATGCTTTATTTAGACATCGTCAAATCGTATCAGAGTGGCATGTACTTCGTGAGGAAACAGCGCGCGAAGAACAGAAGCTAGAGACCATCAAGTTGATTGCTGAAACCGGAAAGGGAATTAATCCTCAAAAGATGACGTTTGAGACATACGTACAAACGGCCTTTTTTGACCAAATCTTACATGCTGCAAATATTCATTTAGACCAGATGACAAGTGGTCAGTTCCGACTCGAACGCAAAGTAGAGACGGCGAAAGGAAACGCAAAATCTGGACTGGAACTCCTTGTGTTTGATGCATATACCGGTCAATCACGGCGCGTTCAAAACCTTTCTGGAGGAGAAGGGTTTAAAGCGTCTCTCTCACTCGCACTCGGACTTGCGGAAGTGGTGCAACAATTGAGCGGGGGCGTCAGTCTCGAAACGATGCTCATCGATGAAGGATTCGGGACGCTCGATGCCGAATCTTTAGACCAAGCGATTGAATTATTGATGTCTTTACAGGCGACCGGACGCCTTGTCGGGGTCATCAGTCATGTCCAGGAATTGAAAGATCGCGTCGATGCCCGAATCGAAGTGAAAAAATCTAGAAGCGGGTCAACGATCCAGCTGATTGTGGAGTGATAGATTGTGAAACAGATGGTGACGAAATCAATTCTCATCAATTATTTGAAAGAAGCGGGAATCCGACCAGGAGAATCCTTGTTCGTGCATACCTCGCTCTCTAAACTCGGATGGGTATGTGGCGGTGCGCAGACCGTGATTGAAGCGTTGCAAGAAGTAGTGGGAGCATCAGGACTAATCATGATGGCGACTCAGACAGGAGACAATTCAGATCCGGCTGAATGGGAGGCGCCACCTGTCCCGGTTGAATGGTGGCAGACGATTCGCGCCGAAATGCCACCTTATGACCAAGAAAAGACATCAACTCGCGGAATGGGACGTGTCCCAGAGCTGTTTCGGAATTATCCGAACGTTTATCGAAGTGCACATCCGATGTGGTCTGTTGCTGCATGGGGAAAAGATGCAGCAGCAATCGTTTCTGATCATACGATTGATGTCGGATTCGGTCCAGGCTCTCCAATCGAACGTATGATTGAACGAAATGCTCGCGTCCTCCATCTAGGGTCGCCACTCGATGCGACGACGCTTTGGCACTATGCCGAGTATGGGATTGATGGCCCGACAAAAACTTTCGGTTGTGCCGTTCTCGAAGATGGTAAACGCGAATGGCGGACGTTTGATCATACCGACGTGAACAGCGATCCCTTTGGAGCAATCGGAGAAAATATCGTCAAACAAAAAGACGTTCAGATGTTTTCCATCAACGAAGCGACGTGCTATCTGATTCCAGCTAATACGTGGGAGCCGGTTCAACACGCTTTAATTGCACTCCGTAGCTGGTTGAGATAATGAATGCAGAATCGAGGGGAAGAAATAAATGAATCGTTGGATGAAAATAGTGAGTGTTGCTGTAGTCGTGATTTTGATTGTGGCGGGGTTGGCAATCGGTGGAATCTCGGCTCATATCGGTGATCAGTTGACGTCACCTGAGCGAGAAACGTTAACATATACTCCAAAATCACTCGGATTGAAGTATGAGAATGTGACAATCCAATCTGAAGAAGGACATGACTTATATGGATGGTGGATTCCACATCCAACACCTCGCGCGACAATCGTCTTTGCCCACGGATATGGAAAGAATAGAGAACAGGATGACTTGCCGCTTAAAGAGTTGATTCCAGAATTTCATGAACAAGGATATCAATTTTTAACGTTCGACTTCCGAGGATCAGGGATTTCTGAAGGAGACCGTGTAACGGTCGGTGCGAAAGAACAATCGGACTTACAAGCCGCCATCCAATATGCGAAAGGTCGTTCAGACGGCCCAATCGTACTTTACGGAATTTCCATGGGGGCGGCGACGGCTCTCTCTACGGCTGACGATGTTGAAGTAGCAGCAGTCATCGCAGATAGTCCGTTTAGTGATTTGCGAAATTATCTCGAGACAAATCTTCCGGTGTGGAGTGACCTACCAAACGTTCCTTTCACGCCTGTCATCATGACAGTGACCCCTTGGTTCACAGGACTCGATGCGGATCTCGTCTCACCAATTCAAGACATTCAAGCGATTGAGGCGCCGATTTTGTTAATCCATAGTGCGGGTGACGATGCGATTCCGGTCTCAGAAAGTGAAAAACTGGCGAGCGTACGGGACGGTGTCGAGCTATGGGTGACGGAGAACGATGGACATGTCGGATCGTATCAATCATTCCAGACTGAATATCGTCAACAGATTTTCGATTTTCTAGAACGGTCATTGTAAGCAAAGGGGCGCATTTGTGGCCCCTTTTTGATATGATTGCAGACGAGACCAATGAAAGAAGGGTGCAACATGGATTTTTTACAATTATTTCAGTTTCTCTTGCTCGGTACGTTGATTGGAATCTTGAGCGGTTTCTTCGGAATCGGGGGAGGAATCTTGCTTACGCCTCTCCTTCTCGTCTTCGGATATGAAGCGAGTGCGGCAATCGCACTCAGTCTCATGTTGACGCTCGGTTCAACGACGGCAGGCACGATCTCACATATTCGTTTACGGAACGTGAACGTGTCTCACGCGCTATGGATTGGTGTGTTCGGGATTGTAGGGACTTGGATTGCTACACCTCTCGTTTTTTACTTAGAAGGGGTGGACGGAGCCACATTAATCATCTCCCTCGTCTATATTGCTTTACTCACGTACTTTGCGATTTCATTCTTCCGGTCGAAACAACATGTCGAAGGCAGCGTTGGGACAGACTCTGTACCACGACTTGGAATCATCGGTGTTTTTGCAGGTTTTATCTCTTCTTTGATGGGAGTAAGTGGAGGATTCGTTTTGACCCCACTTCAAGTCAAGTTACTTAACACTGAAATGAAACGAGCGGTCGGGACGAGTATTTCAGCAGCTCTCCTCATCGTTGTCTCAGGCGTGATTAGTTATGCCGTAGCAGGCGCTGATACGAACTATTGGCATGGACTTGCTTTAATTGCTGGTGCAATGATTGGATCTCCGTTTGGGGCCAAACAGTTGCAACGCTTCAGTTCACAACATGTCAAAAAAGCACTCGGTGGCTTTTATATCACGGTCGCATTTAGTGTGGCGCTTAATTTAGTCGGGTGGAACACGGCTTCACTGGCACTTCTGGTCACATTAGCACTTCTTTTTATTATCACACTAGTCATTCGACCTCGTAAAAAATAAACCCCGTCCTTGGACGGGGTTTTAACGTCTAGCAATATGATCAATGTTCTCTTGAATCTCTCCAACTTTTGCTTTAGCCTCGCGGAGTCTGCGCTCAAATGCTTCTGTGTCACGTTTCTCATGAGACGACTTGTCAATTCCTTGACGTTGCCCTTTGTCAGAGCGTTGATAAAAGTGGGTTGCTTTTTGTAAGCGTTTTTTAAACGTCGAGTCGCTCATAGGGACACCCCCTTCCATACTTCATTTATTCCACATATGGAAACGGGTGAAACGTTTGAAAGCTTTATGAAGCGAGTGAACGTCTTACTTGAGCATTCTCAGAAATTTTTACAGCTAAGATCGCAGCAAGCACGGCTTTGAGTGAATCGCCAAAAATAAATGGGATATTCACTTTGAGTGCATCAATGAACGACATTCCCAGAACGAGCTCAAGTCCAATGCTACCGAATAAATACACGAGGCCGAGGCCGAATAACAGATTATATCCAATCAATCCAGGAATCGAGCGATGTCGTTCGCTGAACCAGCCGATGAAGAAAGCTGCGATTGGGAATCCAATCAAATATCCGACTGTCGGTCCTACGAATGGGGCGAACCCTCCTTGACCGCTCAGGACTGGAAGTCCAATCAATCCGAGTAATAAATACACGATGACCGCCAAAAATCCTTTTCGTGCACCGAATACACCAGCAATTGTCATAATGGCTAATGTTTGAAGTGTGATAGGAACTGGACCGATTGGTATTTCAATGAAGCCGATACTTGCGATGAGTGCTGCGCCGAAGGCGATTTGAGTCATGTCTTGAATCTTCATATGTAAACCCCTTTTCAGTTAACGTTAACAATATAAAAGTTAACATGGGTTTGAGAGGTTGGCAAGTCATTTTTATGAAACGTGATTGAATCAATAAAACATCGTCTCAGCAATATGACTGAGACGATGTCGATTAAAGTGTGGTCATCGCATTGATGCATTCCGAAGCTTCTTTTAACTGTTCACGAACGGCATTAAATCCTGTGCCACCGTAACTATTACGACGTGCAACTGCCTGTTCAGGGGTCAAGGCGAGGTACACATCTTCTTGAATCAAAGCAGAATGTGTTTGGAACACAGACATCGGTAGTTCGCGTAGATATAGACGTTCATCGACGCAGTATTTGACGAGTTTCCCAGTTACTTCATGCGCTTCACGGAACGGCATGCCTTTTGCCGTCAAATAATCAGCAAGCTCGGTAGCATTTGAAAAGTCGCGCTCTGTTGCTTGCTTCATCGTGTCCGGGTGGAACGTCAATTCATTCATCATCCCGGCCATAATACTTAGCGATCCTTGAACGGTTTTGACCGTGTCAAACATACCTTCTTTGTCCTCTTGCAAATCTTTATTATACGCGAGAGGAAGTCCTTTCATAAGGGTCAACAATCCCATCAAGTTTCCGATAACGCGACCTGATTTCCCACGTACGAGCTCGGCCATGTCTGGGTTTTTCTTCTGTGGCATCATGCTTGAACCGGTCGAGAACGTATCAGACACGGTAATGAAGCGATATTCTTCACTTGCCCAAAGAATCAACTCCTCACAAAAACGCGAGAGATGCATCATGAGCATCGATGCGTTCGACAAGAACTCGAGAATGAAATCGCGATCACTGACGGCGTCTAAACTGTTCGGATAGACACGATTAAATCCGAGTAATTCAGCCGAACGAGCACGGTCAATTGGGAACGTTGTCCCAGCAAGTGCACCGGCACCGAGCGGTGACCAGTCGATTCGCTTCAAACTGTCACTGAAGCGTTCTTTGTCTCGTTCGAGCATCCAAAAGTAGGCGAGTAAATGATGTGCCAAAGAAATCGGCTGAGCACGTTGGAGGTGCGTATAGCCAGGCATAATCGTCTCTACATTTTCTGAGGCGTGTGCATATAACTCATGTTGAAACGATTCAATCAATTGAATGACTTCTTTTACTCGTTCTTTCAAGTAAAGGTGCATATCCGTCGCGACTTGATCATTACGACTACGTGCCGTATGCATTTTCCCAGCAATCGGACCAATCTCTTCATGGAGCAACGCCTCTAAATTCATATGGATGTCTTCATGATACACCTCAAACGTCAACTCGCCTGCGATTGCTTTTTGTTTAAGTTGTTGTAATCCTTGAAGGAGTTGTTTCACTTCGTCATGGGAGAGGATGTGTTGCTCCCCGAGCATCGTCACATGCGCCATACTGCCTTCTAAATCTTCAAGGACGAGTTGAGCATCAAATTCAATCGAGGCCCCGAATGCATCGACCCAATCGCTGGCCGTCTTCTCGAAACGCCCTCCCCATAATTTACTCATTAATGAACGCCCCTTTTTCCATCAATACCTCTGACTGTACTTTTGTAGGGAGACCCCATAGTTTGATAAATCCAACGGCTGCTTGTTGATCGAACGTGTCTGCAGATGTATACGTCGCAAGTTCCTCGTCATAAAGCGAGATTGGTGACTTACGTCCGTCTACAATTGCTTGTCCTTTGAACAGTTTCATCCGCACCGTACCTGTGACGGTCTGTTGCGTCTCGTCGATGAAAGCGAGTAGTGCTTTCGTGAGAGGAGAGTACCAAAGTCCGTTATAAATCGTCTCCGTCAACTTTTGCTCGACAATCGGTTTGAAATGCGCAACTTCACGCACAAGCGTCAATGCCTCAAGCGCCTTATGAGCTGTGATCAACGTCATTGCGCCAGGAGCCTCATACACTTCACGTGATTTGATTCCAACGACACGGTTCTCAATGTGGTCGATTTTACCGACGCCATGTGCACCTGCGACAATATTCAACTCTTTTAGAATATCTGTGAACGATTGGCTTTGACCATTGATGGCCACCGGAACCCCGTTCTTGAACTCGAGCTCAAGATAAGTCGGCTCATGCGGTGTATTTTCAAGAGCTGCCGTCAACTCATAAGCGCTCTCTGGTGGTGCGGCCCATGGGTCCTCTAAAATGCCGCATTCAATCGCACGTCCCCAAATGTTTTGGTCGATCGAGAAAGGTTCCTCTTGAACGATTGGGATTGGGATATTGTGTTTCGCTGCGTATGCGATCTCTTCTTCACGTGACCATTTCCACTCACGAACAGGTGCAACGATTTCAAGTGACGGATCGAGTGCATGGATGGACACTTCAAAACGAACTTGGTCGTTTCCTTTTCCCGTACATCCGTGTGCCACGGCAACTGCACCTTCTGCTTGAGCAACTTCAACCAATTTTTTCGAGATGAGAGGGCGTGATAGAGCGGATACGAGTGGGTATACGCCTTCGTATAACGTATGCGCCTGCATCGAATAACGAGCAAAGTCACTCACGAATTCATCGACCGCGTCGATGACGATGGATTTTTTAGCCCCAACTTTAATCGCCTTCTGTTGGATTTTTTCTAAGTCTTTTCCTTCTCCGACGTTTAAGCATACGGCAATGACGTCATAGCCTTGTTCATCCAACCATTTGATTGCAACTGATGTATCTAGTCCTCCAGAGTAAGCCAATACGAGTTTCTGTTTCAAAATGTGAGCACCCCTTATGAATAATTATTAATTTTTATTTATAAATATACGACTTAGTGTAAGGGATAATAAACACTGTGGCAACCCTTTTTTGAAAAGAAAAAAATGACCACGAAACATTCGTGGTCATCATTGTTCGATTGTAAGCTCGGGTAGCCATTGCGACATATGGTTGCTGACAGGGGAAAAGAGTTCAGGTTTTGCTGATTTTAATGGAACAACTTCATAATATCCCTCTGATGATTTCTGTGTGAACGTTGGATAGAACATCGGATTTTTTAACTCAAACGTTGAAACGTCATCTTCCGTCGTTTTGACGACATCAATCCCAATAATGCCGCCCGTATTTCGATCATCTCCTTGTTGTCCAGACAGGAAGTTACCGAGAGAGTACACGACGAATGTTTGATTGCCATCAACTCCTTCAAGCATCTTTGGTGGTTGGAGGACGTGTGGGTGATGACCGATGATAATGTCGACCCCAAGGTCCGCCAGCTTCTGAGTAAGTTCTGTCTGACTCTCATTCGGTAACGTTTCGTACTCTGTGCCAAAGTGTAGAGAGACGACTGTCAAATCAGTCGTTTGCTCGGCCTTCTCGATTTCAGGTCGCATCTGCTCAAGGTCAATATAGTTGACGTGGTAAGGTTGCTTCGGAATGACACCATTCGTCCCATACGTATAGGCTAAAAAAGAAAAAGAAATCTCATTTGCCGTCAACGTCCGAATGTTTGCCTTATCTTCCTCAGACAGGAATGAACCTGTGTAAGGCATACCGATTTCATTCCAGTGATTAATCGAATTCTCAATCGCACGTACTCCTCGATCCAGTGTATGATTGTTCGCCGTCGTGACTAAATCAATTCCGGCTCGTTGCAGAGCATCACCAATCTCAAACGGGCTGTTGAAAGCAGGATAACTTGATAATCCGATTTCACTCCCACCAATCATACTCTCTTGGTTGGCAATTGCTACATCCGCTCGTTCTAAAATCGGTGCGACCCGTTCGAAGGAAGAGTCAAAATCAAACCCGTCATTGACACGAGCCGCGTTATATACTGAGTCATGCAACAATACATCGCCGATAGCATAGACCGAAGCCGTCGTAATGACTGGTTCAGGTTCGGCTGGTGGCTCTTCAACGGGTGTTTGCACGACTGGTTCCTCGGTTTCGACTTGAGTGGTCGAGGAAGATTGTCCGCAGCCGAATAGGAGGATCAGGCTTGAAGTAAAAGCGAGATGAGAAATATATTTAATTGCTTTCATCAATAATAACCTCCTTTTCAAAGTGGAATCATCCTTAATATAAATTATTCGTTAAAAACTAGAAAAATCCTTGTATGTAAAAATGGCAGGTCAAGAAGACCTGCCAGGACGATTATTTAATATGTTCTTTCACCATGTCACGCATTTGGTCGAATTCACGTTGAATGATTTCACTTGGTTTAGGTGTCATGAGACTGACGACATAAATAGCAAGAGCGGACAGGAAGAACGCAGGGATCATTTCATAGAGCGTTCCGAACGTGCCAAAAAGTGAAGACGCGTAGTTCTTCCAGAGGATGACGACGAATGCACCGGTCAACATCCCGGCAAGGGCGCCTTGACGAGTCGTCCGTTTCCAAAAGAGACTGAACAGAATGAGAGGTCCAAATGATGAACCAAATCCTGCCCAAGCATAACCGACAAGATTTAAGATGGTGTCATCTGCATCGAGCGCGAGTACAATCGATACGACAGAGACGAGAATGACAGTGATACGACCGACCATGACGAGTTCACGGTCACCTGCGTCCTTACGGAAGAATTTTTGATAAAAGTCTGTCGTCGCTGCACTTGATGAGACGAGCAATTGTGATGAAATGGTCGACATGATGGCAGCAAGAAGAGCCGCCAATAACACACCGGTGACCAAATCAGGGAACAATAAGTCTGATAGATTAATAAAAATGTTTTCTGGATTATCGATTGTCAGTCCTTGTTGCGTGTAATAGGCAAGACCAAACAATCCGGTCGCCATCGCCCCGACGACAGTGAAGACCATCCAAGAGATTCCAATGCGACGTGCTGTTTTAATGTCTTCTAGTTTTCCAATTGCCATAAAGCGTACGATGATGTGAGGTTGACCGAAATATCCGAGGCCCCACGCGAATAAAGAAATGATACCAATCAGCGATTGTCCCGTCCAAGGGTCAAGTAACGCTTCATCGATATCCCGAACCGTGTCTAATGCGTTCGAGACACCATCCGTTGCCATAATGGCGATCGCCGGTACAAAAATGAGCGCAAAAAGCATAATCAATCCTTGAACGAAGTCCGTCCAGCTTACGGCTAAAAAACCACCGATGAACGTATACAGAATGATAATCGATGCAAGAATGATAACGCCTGTCACAAACTCGATGTCAAAGACGGCATTGAACAGTCGTCCACCTGCAACGAACCCACTCGTCGCATACAACGTGAAAAAGATGAGCGTGACAGCAGCAGAAAAGGAACGTAACAATCCTTTTGAGTCTTTGAATCGCTTCTCAAAAAAATCTGGAATTGTGATCGCATCATCCGATATGTAGGAATAAATGCGCAATCTCGGAGCGACCAATAACCAGTTCAAGTAGGCGCCGATTGTCAACCCGATGACAATCCAGCCGCTTGAGATTCCCGTGGCATACATCGCACCAGGTAATCCCATCAAGAGCCACCCACTCATGTCAGACGCGCCAGCAGATAAAGCGGCGACGCCGGGTCCGAGTGCCCGTCCGCCTAACATATAATCTCCGATACTGCTTGTTCTTCGATATGCGATGATCCCAAGTAAGACCATCAGTGCCATGTATAAGACAATGGACACTAAAATTCCGTTCATCAACATCCCCCCGAAAGATATAAAATATGAAAACGCTTTCAGTGATAGAATATCACTTTGTCAAAATATTGTCACAAGAGCTGGGGAGATGTAAAGATGTTTTTGATATCTGGTCTTAAGTTATCGAAATGTGCAAGAGACGAGATGGTCATTGACAAGGCCTGTCGCTTGTAGGTGGGCATAAACCGTGGTTGGCCCTAAAAATTTAAATCCACGCCGCTTCAGGTCTTTACTCAATCGCTCAGACAATTCTGTCGTTGCGGGGACTTCATCAAGTCGCTCCCACGAATTGATGATCGGCTTATGATCAACGAACGACCAAATATATGAATCGAACGAGCCAAACTCTTCCTGTAGTTTGATGAACTGTTTCGCGTTATTGATGGATGCTTCAATTTTTCGTCGGTTCCGGACAATTCCGCTATCTGCCATGAGTCTCTCAATATCTGCTTCTGTAAAACGTGCTACTTCGTTCACCTCGAAATTCGCATAGGCGGAGCGATAGTTTTCACGCTTTCTTAAAATCGTGATCCAACTGAGTCCAGCCTGTGCACTCTCAAGTGTCAGACACTCAAAATGTTTTTGGTCATCGTGAACTGGATTGCCCCATTCCTCGTCATGATAGCGAACGTAGAGCGGGTCATTCCCACACCACGGGCAGCGAAGTGTTTCTTGCATCTCAATCAACTCCTTTTTATATAAGTGTAGCATGTCTCAACGATTACTCGTTTGGAAGGTTGGGTATAAAGTGGGGGAATGGAGGCATCAAAATGAGTGACTGGATGATTTCGATAATCGAACAATATGGATACATAGGAATCGCGTTCATGATTTTTATTGAGAACGTCTTTCCGCCGATCCCTTCTGAAGTCGTATTACTCTTTGGTGGTTTTTTTGCAGTCAAGACTGATTTATCAATCATACTCGTGATTGTCGCTTCGACGGTTGGAGCTATTTTAGGGGCAGTATTACTTTACGGACTTGGTCTCTTATTTGATGTCGAACAGATTGAAAAGTGGACGAAGAAATATGGGAAGTGGCTTCGTCTTAATATCGATGACGTTAAAAAAGCGGATGCCTGGTTTGATCGCTATGGAGGATGGATGGTCTTCTTCGGTCGATTGATGCCAGTCGTTCGAAGTCTCATCTCTATCCCGGCTGGTATGTCAAATATGCCATTTCTGAAGTTTTTACTTCTCAGTACTGCCGGAACGGCAATTTGGAATACGATCCTCATCATGGTCGGGATGAAGGTTGGTGAGAACTGGAAAGATATTCTCGCCTACCTGGATGCGTATTCTTACACGATTTACGGCCTGCTCCTCGTTGGGGTGATCGCTTATGTTATTTGGCGTAAAAAACGGCACAAAAAACTAGCAAAAGACTAAATGAAAAAGCGGGTGGACCTATGAATGGGTTCGCCCGCTTACTCTTCTTTTTTCTTCTCGGGTAATACTTTTGTAAGTGTTCGTTCTGTCTTCTCGGCCAAATATTCAGAGAAGCGGAATAAGATAATACCGACAATGGCTGATACGAAAATGTAGAGACCAACAAATAAGTTGATTGCACCGTTCGAGAGGGCGGTAAACAAGATGGAGAACTCTCCACGAGGAGCGAGAGAGAAGCCGGCTTCATTTGCCTGAACACGAGATAACCCGTAGATCCTGCCTCCGACACGACCGACAATCCATTTCGACAAAACACCCCAAACAATCAAGACAAAGAATAGTGCGTTAACGATGACACCTTTCTCCAAATTGATTGATATTCCAAATGAAATAAAGAAAATGGGGAGAAACAAATCACGAACTGGTACAGTCAAACGTTTAAGCGGACGAACGTCATGGATATCAGCTAGCATGATTCCGGCAATGAAGGCTCCTAAAATCTCAGAAAGCCCAAATACCATACCGATCCCAGCGAAGAAGAGGATAAGTCCAATAAGACCGATACTCGCATCATCCTGACGCAACAAATGTTTCGAGAACTTTTGTTGTTTTGATACAAAATTTGAACCAATAAACAACAGCACACCAAAAATGAGGAATCCGGCAAACACTTTGCCAACGTCAGTCATGGCTATCGGTTCCTCTTGAATAATGAATGGGGCAATCGTAAGCAGGAGTGGTGCAAAAATATCTTCGAAAATAAGTAGAGCGAGTACGAATTCTTTAATATCTTCATGTTTTTCGGAGTGGCGCTCAAGCAGTTTCGCCGAGATGGAAGAGCTCGTCGCATACAATACGGCACCAATCAGGAAGGCACGTGGAAAGTCCAACCCGAACAGCAAGGCGATTCCGAATGAGACACCAAATGAAAGGACGATGTCCAGAACGCCCGCCTTCCATACTCTTCGCATCCGTTTCCAAAGTTCACGCAACGGAAACTTTAAACCGAGCAGGAAAAATAACAGAATAATCCCGATTTCACCCGCAATTTTAAATACCTCGTTTCCGTCCCAGAAAAAGCCGACTCCAACACCAATGGCGATAAACGCTAAAATACTAGGAAAGTACAGGCGTTCAATAAGGAGGCTGAAGACGGAGATGAGCGTGAGCGCCAGTCCGAGCAACACGATGATGTTCAATCCATCCATAAGTCATCTCCTTCGTTGAGGGGTATTAACTTTCTGATTGATTCCACTGGTACTCCATGCCAACTGATTCAGGACGTGAATAGTCAAAGCCGAATTGTCGATATAATCCATCCGCCGGAATATCTGCGATCAGACTGATGATAGCCGTCTCATCCGCTTCCTTTAAAATCCACTCCATTAAATTCTCCATAATTAGCTTTCCAAGGCCGAGGCCTTGACACTCTGGATCAACGACGATGTCGACTAGATGAAAGACCATCCCGCCGTCCCCGACGACTCGTCCCATTCCGACGATCTCATCATCTAAATATAAACAGACACCAAATAATGTGTTTTTAAGACCTTTGATTGTACTTTCATCCGATCGCCGAGGCATTCCCGCCTTCACACGTAACGACTGATGTTGTTCCGGTGTCGGTGTCTCAACTTTAACAGTAACTTCATTGACCATACTAAAATCCCCCTCTACACAAGTTAATTTTATTTTCCCACTATATTGAATGAGTAAACCTTGATTTCTGAAAATGGCTATCGGCATAATGAGAGAAGAGACAGGGGGAATTGCGGATGTTACATGGACAATCGATCTTGCCCGCGATAAGGGATATGCGCGATCTAGAACGATTTTTGTCAAGTGAACTTGAGTTAGGCGTATTGCTTGAGGTTCATATGAGTCGTTTAGAGTCAATTTTCAAACTGCTGGAGAAGCATCAAAAAAAGGTATTCGTTCATATGGATTTAATCCAAGGCATGAAAGCGGATGAATTTGCGACCGAATACGTCTGCCAAACGTTTAAACCGTTCGGAATCATCTCGACGAAAGGAAACGTCATCGTTAAGGCGAAACAAAATAATGTGATGACGGTACAACGGTTATTTTTAATTGACTCGACGTCGTTAGAAAAGAGTATCAGACATATTGAACGGTCAAAACCAGACTATATTGAGGTGCTTCCAGGAATTGTGCCGAAATATATTCGACGAGTGCAGGAGCGGACCGGTATACCGGTATTTGCAGGTGGACTCATTGAGACGACAGAAGAAGTGAACGAAGCCCTTGCTGCTGGAGCAAGCGTCATTACGACATCGAATCGTAAACTGTGGACTGAGTAAGCTACATTGGGGTATACATTCTTCTAGGAGGGATGAATAGATGAAAGACGTGATGATTATTACAGGAGTGACTCATGGGATTGGATATGCGCTCGCAAATGCGTTTGTAGACCAATATGAAGTGATTGGGTTAGATATTGAGGATGACCCGCATATTAAAGGGATGCTCTTTTATCAAGTTGATCTTGGAAATACAGAGGAATTACAACGTGTATTTGAAGACATCAAGACACGTGTCGGACGTGCCCACGTTTTGATTAACAATGGTGGAATCGCCTCACTTGTCAAGCCAATTGACGAACTGAATGTCGATACGTTTAAACGAGTTATCGATGTCAATTTAGTCGGCACTTTTACTTGTGCAAAATACTTTTTAGAACTAAATCATGATGAATCGTACGGTCGGATTGTCAACATGGCCTCTACAAGGGCTTCTCAAAATGAACCTCACTGGGATGCATACGGCGCCTCAAAAGGTGGAATTGTCGGTTTGACTCACTCGCTAGCCATTTCATTGAGTGAACGACCCGTAACGGTAAATGCAATCAGCCCAGGGTGGATTCATACGTCAGAAGATAGCTTACGTGAAGTCGATCATCGTCAACACCCGTCAGGACGAGTCGGGGAACCGGATGATATCGTCCGAGCTGTAAGCTATTTGATTGACCGAAACAATGACTTTGTCAATGGTCATAATCTAGTTGTAGATGGTGGAATGACGAAAAAAATGATTTATGAAGAATGATAAGGCTATATACCCAATTCCGCTTTAAAATTAGATTATTTAGGCCTATATCCGGGTAATTAATAAAGAGTTTATACCCGAGATTAGGAGGAAGGTGCTATGAATCCCCTTGTAGAAGAAGCACTCCGCTTTTCATCGATTCGTCATGGAGGACAACATCGCAAAGGTTCATCGATTCCATATTTGTCACATCCATATTCAGTTGCATTGCTTCTTGAAACGGATCAGCAACCGTCAACGGTCGTGGCAGCAGGGCTCCTTCATGACTTGATTGAAGATACGAATACGGAACCGAAAGAAATTTTAGCAAGATTTGGTCCAGACGTGTTACGGCTCGTACTTGCCGTCTCTGAGAAAAATCGGGAGGAAACATGGGAACAACGAAAACGAAAGACTTTGCAACACATCTCCTTTCTACAATTTGATGAGGTCGCACTCCTCGTGGCGGACAAGCTACATAATCTCCGTTCCATCCGCTATGATTTAGAGATGGAAGGGATGACGGTGTGGCAACGCTTTAAACGTCCGATGCGAGACCAATCTTGGTATTATCATCAGTTACTTCTTGCGTTCGAACCATTTAGTAGTTCGACAGACTTGATTGGTCTGTACGAACAAGAACTCAATTCCTTATTTTATGGCGGAAATAATGAAAAAGATCGGAAAGTGGCAAGACTCTTTGAATCAATTCTTACCTGTTTTATCGAGGATGAATGGGTTCAAGAAGCGGCACCACTTTGTCAAACTGCATATGAACTAAAAGAGATTGTTGCTCGTGCGTCGGTGGATGAGGCTGAGGTACATGAATTTCGTGAACAACTCGAGCGAGCTGGTTGGAACACACCTTTGTCGGCGCCTTTATTAGCTGCAATGCAAGAACTGGGCTATCGAACTGCCTTAGATGCGCCGGATTTTGTCACACTCATGCGCCGCTCGATTGTCAACTAGGACGGTTCATGCTATAGTCAAATGGAAGATAAAAAGGGGAGTAGCGACCACAATCGTGGTCGATGGGTCGTCATTACAGTGCGCATGCACTCGGTCCATCGAGCTTTTACAAGTCCGCAAGACCTTTTTATGGGCGTTTTTGTCGTCCATAAAAAGGTCTTTTTTGTTTACCCAAGGAGGAGAAAAAATGGTATTTGTTTATTTCTTATTGGCTGCGGCCATAACGGTCTACGCCGCTATCAAGTTGTCTACGTACGCCGATGTTATGACGGAAAAGTCAAAAATGGGCGGGATGCTCGTTGGTACCGTTCTTTTGGCGGGGGCAACCTCATTACCTGAAGTGACGACGAGTATCTCGGCGGTCATGATTGATAACCCGGACATCGCCATCGGAAACATGCTTGGTTCTAACTTATTCAACATTTTTATTTTGGCAATGTTTGATCTTTATTTCCGTCAAAAACAACTCTTCAACTATGCGAGCCGTGATCATTTATATACGGCGGGACTTGGTCTATTACTGACTGTTACGACATTGGTCGCCTTGATTGTCCGTGTCGATATGACGTTTATCGGAATTGGCGTGGATGCCCTTTTAATCGCTATTCTTTATGGGATCGGAATTTACTATATTGGGAAGCAACCGAAAGAGCCAGTCGCTGAACATGAAGTGGAAGAAGAGGTTGTCGTCAGCAAGTATGAAGATATCACGTTGAAACGAGCTGGATTTGGATTTTTGATTGCTGCCGTCCTCATCATGGCGGCCGGAACAGCACTCTCCATCACGGGTGACCAGATTGCCGTCGTCACAGGATTCGGTTCAAGTTTTGTCGGTAGCTTTTTGATTGCGGCATCAACGTCTTTACCTGAAGCGGTCGCCGTGTTTATGGCACTTAAACTTCGAAACGTCAACTTGGCGTTCGGATCGATTCTCGGAAGTAACATCTTTAACATGCTCATTATCGCTATGTCAGACGTCTTCTATCGCAATGGTTCGATTTTGGCAGACGTATCTACGTCACATCTCGTATCAGCGGTCGGTATCACGATTCTATCAATCCTTGTCATGTACAGCGTGCTTCGACAAAACGTCACCTCGAAGGTACGCTACGTCATTCCTTCACTACTTGTCGTCGTCGTTTACTTTGTTTCGTCTTATTTGATTTTCATCGGATGATTCGATGCATCAGCTTCTTGCTGATGCATTTTTTTGTGGGAATGTGAAGCAGTCGCTTCGGGTATAGAGGAAGGGAGAGGAGGGGTGGCGATGCAAATGCATGAAGTAGGAGTACGTGATGCGTATTCAATTCTAATCCCGGCCTATAACCCTGATGGTGCACTCGTCACACTTGTAGAGAAATTGAGAGCAGACGGATTCTCGACAATTATCGTCGTGAATGATGGAAGTGATGCATCGTCCGATTCAATTTTTCGGGAGCTAGGTTCAATCGTCGATGTGGTGTTAGCACATGAACAGAATCGAGGAAAAGGAGCAGCACTAAAGACTGGTTTACGCTATATTGTGGAGAATTATACTGATAAGTTAGGTGTCATCACGGTAGATGCCGATGGACAACATCTTCCTAAGGATGTCGTCAATGTATATGAGGAGGGTGTAAGTAAGCCGCACCATCTAATCATGGGATGTCGTGATTTCAGTGGTGACAAGATCCCCCTTAGAAGTCGCTTTGGTAACCAGGCGACGCGACTCGTCATGTTAATCGGGAGCGGATTGAAATTGAAAGACACACAGACTGGTCTACGTGCCATACCGATGCGATACGTGAGACAGTTGCTCGACATTCCTGGGAACCGATACGAGTTCGAGATGAATATGCTGACGTTCACCAAACGCTTGCAGGTCCCCATTCAACAGACGACCATCCAGACGGTATATGAGAACGAAAATGACTCGTCCCATTTCAGACCGATTTTAGATTCGATATTAATCTATCGCATGTTTTTGATGTATTCGGCATCATCCGTCGCATCGTTCCTTGTCGACGTGGGTATGTATGCAGTCTTTATCTATTTATTGTCACCGTACTTCGATACAACCCATGTCATCGTGGCAACGGTACTCGCACGAATCATTTCCTCTTTATTCAACTATTTCGTCAATCGGAAAGTCGTCTTTCATTCAAAAGCGCGACGATCACTTTCCAAATATTTTTCTCTCGTCGTTCTCCAGATGGCGATCTCGGCAATACTGGTATATATCCTGTTTCTATTATTTAGACAAGGAGAAGTTATCTTAAAAATTATTGTCGACAGTTTTCTCTTTTTCATCAGCTATTATGTTCAAAAGCGATGGATCTTCAAAAAATAACCGGCTACGAGATCGTGGCCGGTTTAGTATGCGAGTGTACCTGTTTTCACAGAGGTGTAGCGATGTAACTCACGGGGACTCATAATACCTGTCTTTTGCATCATGTCGCGCATTAAGAGCGCACAGACCCGCGCATCTTCTGCAGCGTCGTGGTGAATGAACGGGACATTCAAGTAGTCTGCCATCGTGTTTAACTTATGGTTCGCTAATCCTGGATAGAGTTTTCGTGACAGTTTGACAGTGCACCCGTACTCAATCGTTGGAAAATCGTACAAGTCATATTTCACGATTGCCTTTCTCAAGGCCCCCATATCAAATGAGGCGTTATGTGCGATGACGAGGTCGACTTCTCGTAAAATCGGGTAAAGAGAGGCAAGTACTTCCGGTAACGCTGGGGCATCCCACACGTCGCTCGGACGAATGCCGTGGACACGGATGTTACCCATATCAAAGTCCTCCTCTGGATTGACAAGTCGTTGATCAGTGTCGATGACTTCTCCGTTTTTGAGGATACTCCATCCGACAGAACAGATACTGCGACTGTCTCGGTTTGCGGTCTCCACATCGAGCGCGAGAATGGTATGTTGCATGGTGCTTCACCTTCTTTCTTTGCAATAAAAAAAGTCTAACAGAAAGTTAGACGAATGTCGTGGTTAAGCAGCGACGAGTGTACGACACGCTTCTGCACAGCGCTCACATGCTTTCGCGCAAGCTTGGCAGTGGTCATGCAAGTGGCGACCACACTCGACGGCACATGTATCACACACCTGAGCGCACAATGCGACAATTGGTTTAGAGAAAGCTGAATCTGTTTCTAAGGCGTTTAACGCCAACGTGCAAATGTCAGAGCATTCCCTTGTCAGTCGAATGCATTCGGTGAACATGTGCAAATCTTCTTCTTGTAAACTTTTTGAAAAACAATGATTACAGGCGCGCATGCATTCAATCACGCTCGTCAATGTCTCTTCTACAGATGTGCGTTCCATCATAAAGTCCCCCTTGTATGAAAAAGTCTACCTTACCTTACCCGTTCAACAAGGGATTGAATCGCATAACATCAATAAAAAAGTCACATCTCATTTGAGATGTGACAGATTAATGGAGCATAGGGGGCTCGAACCCCTGACCTCTACGCTGCCAGCGTAGCGCTCTCCCAGCTGAGCTAATGCCCCGTTTGAAATCATTATATCATCCTAGTATTCGACATGGCAATTCCCTTTTTCATTTTAGGTTTATAAAAATTGAAGCATGGGAATTTCATGTTAGACGTTATATTAAGAAAGTAGGTGTGTTTCATGGAAATGATTTTATTGGCGCTCTTACCAGCACTCATGTGGGGGAGTATCCCGCTCATCGTGTCGAAAGTGGGAGGGAAACCGATTCAGCAATTGATTGGTACGACCATCGGAGCCATGATCATGGCAGGAATCATCGCCCTCGTTTTCAGACCAGAGTTCACGACTCTTGCGATTGTGACCGGGTTTATTTCTGGGGCGTTTTGGGCGCTCGGTCAATATTTACAGTTCCAATCGTTCCAAATCTTAAGTGTCTCAAAGGCGATGCCAATTAGTACCGGCATGCAACTCGTCGGGACGTCTCTCTTCGGGGTCATCGTACTCGGTGACTGGAAGACGACGACAGAGCTGTGGTTAGGGTTTTCTGCGCTCGTCTTGATTATCATCGGGGCGACAATGACTTCGTATCAACAGAAGAAAGACAAAGACAGCGCCGGTGCATTGAAGAAGGGGTTACTGGTCCTATTCGTCTCAAGTATCGGTTACGTCACATATGCTGTCTTGACGAACTATTTTGAGGTGGACGGAATCACTGCAATCCTTCCACAATCAGTCGGGATGTTCATCGCGGCGCTTCTCTTCAGTCTTCGGGAGAAGGACGTGAAGAAAATCGATCCACGTACGTTCAAAAATATCTTGGCAGGTCTTGCCTGGGGAATCGGGAACTTCGGTCTCTTCGTCTCGAGCGGAGAAGTCGGAATTGCCACTTCCTTCGCTTTATCTCAATTGAACGTCGTCGTGGCGACACTCGGTGGAATCTATCTATTGAAAGAAGAGAAGACGACAAAAGAACGTGTCTTTGTCTTTATGGGAATCGGTCTCATTGTCGTCGCTGGATTTATGCTTGGGATTGCCAAGAGTTAAATTTCGATGATGAAATGAAAAGAACCCTGAATGTTCACTCGGTCTAGAGTGCCATTCAGGGTCTTTCTTTTGAGTAAATTTTAATCGTTAAAAGGAGAGCAGGAGATGACGTAATCGATAGGGAAGTAATCCCATGTTGCGTTCGTCATATAGGACGTGCAACGCATTCGTGATGAATCAAAAAAATGTAGAGTAAAGGAGAAAACAATCATGGAATCAAATGTAGTGACGATCTCGACGCTTGTGGATACACCAATCGAAAAAGTCTGGGAACTCTGGACAGCCCCTGATCATATCAAACAATGGAATCATGCATCTGAAGATTGGCATACGACCGAAGCGGAGAATGACTTACGCGTCGGTGGGAAGTTTCGCAGTCGGATGGAAGCAAAAGACAACAGTATGGGGTTCGATTTTGAAGGCGTGTATGAGGAAATTCAAGTGAACGAGATTATTCAATATCGCCTCGATGATGAACGGAGAGTGAGAATTTCATTCGCACCAGAAGGTGATCAGACAAAGATTGTTGAAACGTTTGATGCGGACTCGATGAATCCGGTTGAGTTGCAACGTCAAGGATGGCAGGCAATCCTCGACAATTTCACTCGATATGCGAATGAGAAGAATAAGTAAGGTGATCGAGTAATCTAATAATCAGCAGTATATATGATGAAGTTTACATGTATACTGCTGTTTGGCATGATAGCAATAAAAACCGCTTGTATATGTATATGTATATGTAGAGGATGTTATCTTTAGAATCGATCATGAACAACAAAATGAGATCGTTAAATCTAATACAGTGGCCCAAAAACTATGAAAAGTTGGATCATGCAATTCCGTAAGTAAATATGACAGGTGATGCAAAGAGTACATACATAAATACATTGTGAAATTAAGCAAACGCTTCAAACACAGGCATCATAAACGGAAGCGAAAACATCATAACGATCGAAAAAATAAAGGTTGCCATAAATCGTGAGAACTTCATTTTCTTCTCCACTTCAAAGAAATGGCAAAGGCAGTCAATCCTCCTATGACGACGACATAATAAACGGAATAGAAGACAAACTCTCCAATATCCTCAAAACTACTAAACGTATTTTCCATAATCATTGGATCAGACAACATACCGATTGTCACAATCGGCAAAAAGAAGACCCAAAAACGTTTCCAAAAATACGTGCGGTACGACGACTCATTTGAAATCACTAGTAGCCCCTCCTATCAGTTCCATACTTTACCATATTGTAACATGAACCTCTTATGAACAAATAGTTGAAATTTGGGTATTATACAATTTTTACTACATGTAAAAACAGCGAGTGCATCACATGTACCCGCTGCTTAATATTGATTATTCACTCGTCGTGCTCAATTCACCCGTCCCGAACGTTGCACTAAAAGCACGACACCAAATCACCACCGTGCTATATTCTGTCAAATCGACATCAGCCGGAACCAAATAGTTTTGATTTCCCGTGTTTCCCTTAAGTGCTCCGAGTCTAATCCCTTCAGACACTTCCACGCCTGGTTTCGTCAAATAAACAAACAAGTCAGGACCGTTCGTCGTCTCAAACTCTTCAAATCGCAGGTAAGTTCCGTCTTCTGCTTCAACTGAGCGAATCATACCGGTCGTCTCATAATTTTTCTCCCCGTCCATGAACACACCCGCTACTTCGGTTGGACTCGGTTGTGCTTCCGGTGTTTCGGACGTCTCTTGATCTGATTCCTCTTCCTCTGGAGCTGGTGATTCGACAGCTGTCGGTGGTAATCCTTCGTCGACCGTCTCGGTTAAAAATAGTGGAGAGATGAGCCACCAGGCGATTGCGATGATGGCGATCCCGATGATCCCGATGATGATTTTTGTCCGAGTCTTCATCAATGAATCCTCCTTTTCGGATGTATGAACCATTAATAGTCTTTCCCGATTATTGGTCTTATAAAAAGACGCGAATGCTGAAATTCGCGTCTGATGACCGTTATACGGTTTCAGTCCAGTTCTCCTCGATGAACTCGTCACGTCCCGAGATGGAACGGTCTTCCTTGTAATGCTTCGGATTCTTTTTATGATAATCCTGATGGTAGTCTTCTGCAGCGAAGAATGTCGTCGCCGGAATAATTTTCGTGACGATCGGAGCCGTGAAGCGCCCGCTTGCCGCCAACACATCACGACTCGCTTCGGCAGCGACGCGTTGTTCCTCTGTGTGATAGAAGATAGCTGGGGCATACTGAGGTCCCCGGTCTTGGAACTGCCCCTCGTCGTCCGTCGGATCGGTCTGAATCCAATACAGTTCAAGCAGACGTTCATACGAGAATAATGCTGGATCATATGTGATTTGAACGACTTCGAAGTGCCCCGTCGTCCCGGTTTTTACTTGTTCATATGTCGGATTGTCGACCTGTCCGCCCATATAGCCGGATAGGATGCCTTCAATCCCTGGTAATTCTTCAAATGGTGTCACCATGCACCAAAAACAGCCGCCTGCGAATGTTGCTTTTTCCATACTGTCGTTCCCTCCAAATCGTCATTCAACAAAAAAGCGCTCACGTCGGATGACATGAGCGCTTTCGTCATATCGTCCAAGGTTTCCCTTGCTGGTCGTAGCACCTTGCCTAAGGCAGGTTGCTGTGAAGTCGCGGAGCCAGATCTCTCGTTCACTCTTGATATCGATATGTAGTTGGTGAGAGCATCATACCACCCTCAAAATACATTCGTCAATGATTCGGTTTTCGTTTCAACTGAAAAATCGTCAAGACGATGATGAACCCAATCAACGCGATGGAGATGAACGTGCCATACGGCACATTTTCACCGTATAGCTGCAAGGAAAATAGACCGAATACGGCGAGCAACACGAATACGTAGGAGCGCGTCATAGGAACCTCCTGTTTTTTCTTAAGTGTAACAAGAACACATCGACTTGGCGATGAGAAAAGGAAATCAAGGACATAACACGAATAAAGGGGGGAGGTAAAGGAGGAATGAACAATGAAACAATCACAATTGTTAGAGCTGACAATCGAAGACGCGCATCGTGGCTTTAAAGAAGGGGTATTCACAGCACGAGACGTGACCGCGTATTATCTAAAAAGGATTGCGACATATAATGAGCGACTCCACGCCGTCATCCAGGTGAATCCGGACGCACTTTTCGAGGCAGAGGCGGCAGACCGGGCCTATAAAAAAGGGGTACGCAAACCACTACTCGGGATTCCCGTATTGATCAAAGATAATATCGAAACGGCAGGACTGATGCGTACGACGGCAGGTGCTGCCGCGATGCGACATCATTTCGCAGGTCGGGATGCCGAGCTCGTCAAACGGTTACGGGCTGACGGGGCCATCATTCTCGGTAAAGCAAACCTGTCCGAATGGGCCAACTTCTTGACAGAAGACATGCCGAACGGTTGGAGTGCCGTCGGTGGCCAGACGATGAATCCATATGGCGACGGGTTGGATGTCGGAGGATCAAGTTCAGGGTCGGCATCTGCGGTCGCTGCAAATTTAACGCTTCTTGCAGTTGGATCTGAGACGAGTGGTTCAATCGTACACCCGAGCGTGCATAATGGCATCGTCGGAATCAAGCCGACCGTCGGATTGATCAGCCGCTCAGGAATCATCCCGATTTCACGTTCTCAAGATACGGCTGGACCGATGGGGCGTACGCTACGTGATGCGGTCATCGCGTTACAAACGATGTGTAGTGAGGACTCGGAAGATCCGTCGACATGGGATACCCCTGTCGGACCGCCTTATGTGACATGTCTTGATGTCCGTCAAGCGGTCGGAATGCGTGTCGGGTTCATCAAACCTGACATTTCAGACGAAGAAGTTGGGTTGTATGACCAGGCGGTCCGGTTGCTACGTCAAGCCGAGGTTGAACTCGTCGAGGTCACCCTACCAAAGCATACGGGGCTTGAACAAGCAGACATCCTGTTCGATGAATTCAAGCTCGGGATCGAGGCCTATCTTGCGAACACGACCGTGCCTTTTAAGACGCTTTCTGACTTGATCGAGTGGAACGCAGAACACCCTGAATCGATTCCGCACGGTCAAACCATTTTTGAAGAAGCGAACGCCCGATCTGGGAAACTGATTGAAGCGAGCTATCTCGACCGTCGCATCGAGGACGTTCGTTTAGCGAAAACAGAAGGGATTGACGCGTTGCTTGCGTCGCATAAACTTGATGCGATCGTCTTACCACATGATGCGAACTATGACATGGCGGCGAAAGCAGGGCATCCGACGATCACAATACCCTATAAACGAAAAGCGAGCGGCGCCCCGTTCGGTCTATCATTCACGGGGACGAGCTATTCGGAACGTGATTTGATTCGTGTCGCCTATGCGTTCGAACAGTTCATCACTCGTCCGACGCCTCCTGATTATTCGTAAGTTGCACCCGTCTCTGACGTCCGCTACAATGGTACGTATGCGGATTAGAGAAAGGACAGGTTAGAATGAAATCATCTATATACGGGTTGACGTTCGATCAACTCACAAACGAGTGTACGGAAGCAGGATACGGTGCCTTCCATGCACGTCAAGTCTGGGACTCGCTATACATCGATCGAGTCAAATCGATGGACGCGCTAAACGTCCGTGACGAGGTACGCGATTACTTAACAGAGAAATATGTCATCTCGACACAAGAACTGTTCGTCAAACAAGAAGCGGGAGACGGGACGGTCAAATTTTTACTTAAACTTCACGACGGGCACTATATCGAGACAGTGCTCATGCGCCATAAATACGGTCGTTCGGTCTGTGTGACGACACAGGTCGGTTGTAATATCGGTTGCAGCTTCTGTGCGAGCGGTTTGTTGAAGAAGACACGTGACTTGACGGCTGGTGAGGTAGTCGAACAAATCATGACCGTCCAACATTTCCTCGATGAAGAAGGGGAAGGGGATCGCGTCAGTCATATCGTCGTCATGGGAATCGGCGAACCGTTCGATAACTTTGAGAACTTGGTCGACTTCTTGCGCGTCGTCAAAGATGAGCGTGGTCTTGCGATCGCCCCACGTAAAATCAACGTGTCGACGAGTGGTCTCGCGGACAAGATTTACAAGTTCGCAGACCTCGACTTGCGGATCAACTTGGCACTTTCACTCCATGCACCGAACGATGAGCTTCGGACTCGCATCATGAAAATCAACCGTGCGTTTCCGCTTGATAAACTCATGCCATCGATTCGTTATTACGTCGAGAAGACGAATAAACGCATCACGTTTGAGTACATCTTGCTATCGAAAGTGAATGATTTACCGGAACATGCGGAAGAATTGGCTAATTTGATTGAAGACATCAAAGACAAGTCTTACATCAACTTGATTCCGTATAACCCGGTCAACGAGCATATTCAATATGAACGAAGCACACCTGAAGATATCATGGCATTCTATGATATCTTGAAGAAACGTGGCGTCAACACGGGTGTCCGTCTCGAGCACGGGACAGACATCGATGCAGCTTGCGGTCAGCTCCGCAGTAAGCATATGAACGTCGAGGGTGCGAAGTGACGAGAGGCCTCTCCGATAGCGGAGAGGCCTTTTGTTTACCTTTTTTGACCGACATACTGGATGACGGAAGAGTCACCGTGATGGAGTGACCCTTCTTCGCGCCATACAACCACCTCATGTAAGATGAGCGGTACGAAATCGTCCTCTAGTTGGTGGAACATTTCTTCAGAATAGAGAAGTGAGACGTCTTGTGGTCCGCCTGTGCCGTAAGCGAGTTGATTTGTAGAGTACACTTCGGTCAGGAATACACCACCAGGTCGAAGCGTTCTTTGAATTCCGGCGAACACTTTTTCTCTGACATGTTGAGGAAAGTGACCGAAGATACAGATGACCACATCATACGCATCTTGCGACCAATCCGCTTCATTCAAGTCAATCTGTTTCGTCTGAAGGGAGACGTTTCGCGAAATCGCCAAGCGCTCCGCTTTTTCGAGCCCTACTTTCGAAGCGTCCCACATCTCGACGTCGAATCCGAGTGTGGCGAGCCACACGGCGTTCCGACCTTCTCCTTCAGCGATGGCTAACACGCGTCTCCCTTTAAGCTGGTGTGTTGTGATGTAGTCGCGTAAAAATTGATTCGGCTCGGTCCCATACACATATTCATCCGTATTGTAACGTTCGTTCCATTTCGACAAACCATCCACTCCTCTCACTTTTCCTTAAATATAGCAAAACAATGAGACTCAGATGGAAATCCTTCACGATTTTCTGAATTCATGCTTAGTCCAGTTGGGAGAGGGGAATAGATTTCTGAACTAATGGATAGAGTGGAGGCTAAGTAATGGAGAGAGTAGATGCGTCGTTGTGGATTCGGGTACGTAATACGCTAGGTGAAGGTCCTTGTTGGGATGCTGAGTTGAAGCGTTTTTATTGGGTGGATATCGAAGGTCATACGTTGTGGTGGTATGACGAACGAGAAGATGAAATTTCTTCTTTTGAGGTCGGGAAACAAGTCGGTTTCGTCATTCCAAAAGTGACGGACGGTGTCGTCCTTGGTCTAAAAGACGGGATTTATGAATGGGATGAAATCAATCGGGAACTAAATAAAATTGTCGAATTGGATGATCCCGACGGTCGATTACGTTTTAATGATGGGAAAGCCGATCCATATGGTCGTATTTTTGCGGGCACACTCCACCTCGAAGATGAAGAAAATCAAGCGACATTGTATCGGGTCGATCGTGATGGAACGACGACATCATTGATGGATGAGTTGACGCTTTCGAACGGATTGACGTGGTCTCCTGACCATTCCGTTTTTTATCATATCGATACACCGACTGAAAAAATCCGGAAGTATGATTTTGATTTGAAGACAGGAACAATTTCGAACGGAGAGGTCGTCATCGATTTTTCGGAGGAAGAAGGCTTTCCTGACGGGATGACGTCCGATTCTGAAGGTTGTCTATGGGTTGCGCATTACGCGGGTGGAAGAGTATCGCGGTGGGACCCGTCAACAGGCGAAAAGTTACTTGAAGTCCATGTTCCCGCACCAAATGTCACTTCATGTGCCTTTGTCGGAGATGGACTCAATCGATTAGCTATCACGACGGCTCGTGAAGGAATGGATGAGGAGGCGCTTTCTGAATATCCGGATGCGGGATCGGTATTTATCATCGACACAGAAGTGAAAGGGATGCCATTGTATCGTTTCGGTCGCTGAGGAGGAAGTTCGATGGTGAAACGACTGTTAGTTCGAGCTGGAATTGGGTTGGCAGTTGCTGCAGCGGTCAAGATTGGGATTCAAAAGTTACAAGAAAATCGAACGCGTGAAGAAGATCATTCGTATCTCGATCCGAAGTGGGATGAAGTGCCAAGTATTGATTCGGATAAAGATGAGGATGAGGTCGGATTGACTCAACTCGATTCGATTTATCGGGCTGAATGGCAGGCGAATGCTTATCCACGCTCGGAGGCAGAACGAAAAGCATTGGAAGAATAATTGTATTTTCTTCAAAAACACGTCCATGTGGCGTGTTTTTTATTGACAAAAGTAAGGAACGACTCCATTATACAAAGAGTAATGATTACGATTTAATGGAGGTCCATCATGAAACGAATTCCAATTACAGTACTTTCGGGTTATCTCGGTAGCGGGAAGACGACACTGCTCAACCACATCTTACATAACCGAGAACATAAAAAATATGCGGTCATCGTGAATGATATGAGCGAGTTGAATATCGACGAGAAGCTGATTGATCAGGGCGGGTTCTCGCGGACCGATGAAAAGCTAGTCGAACTCTCGAACGGGTGTATCTGTTGCACGCTGCGGGAAGATTTGTTGACGGCTGTCTATGACTTAACAAAAGACCGTGAGCTCGATGGGATCATCATCGAGTCATCAGGAATCTCTGAACCAATTCCTGTCGCGCAGACATTCACGTATGCCGATGACGCTCTTGGGATTGATTTGACGAGCCGTGTGTACATCGATGCGATGGTCACGGTCGTCGATGCATACCGTTTCTTCAAAGATTTCAATTCTGGTGAATCGCTCATGGAGCGTCAACAAGCCGTCGACACCGGTGACGTCCGTGAAGTAGTCGATTTGCTCGTCGACCAAGTCGAATTTGCGGATATCATCGTATTGAATAAGGCGGACCGTGTGTCCGAAGGGGAACTACAGGAGATGGAGGGGTTACTCCAAACACTGAACCCGAGTGCGAGATTGTTGACGTCGACATACTCGAACGTCGCGTTAGAAGACCTTCTAGACGTCCAGTTATTCGATTTTGATCAGGCGATGCGCGCTGCAGGGTGGATCCAAGAACTCGAGTCGGAAGAACATACGCCGGAAACGGAAGAGTATGGCATCAGCTCATTTGTCTACCGGCGCCGTCGACCGTTCCACCCTGAACGTTTGATGCACTGGATGGAACATTATCCAGAAGAAATCGTCCGTGCAAAAGGATTTTTATGGATTGCGACAAGAAACGACCTCGCTTGTCTGTTTTCACAGGCAGGGTATGCATCAACGCTTGAACATGCAGGTCGTTGGCTTGCGACGTTACCTGCAAGTGAACGTGAGGAGATGTTTGCTGCTGAACCTGACCTTCGTGAGGATTACATCGAGCCATACGGGGATCGGCAAAATGAGTTGGTGCTCATCGGTCAACGAATGGAACGGGAAGCGGTCGAGCAATCGCTTGATGCCTGTTTATTGACGGACGAAGAGATGTCGTCATCGTGGGATACGTTCCATGACCCACTTCCGGGTTCAGGTCATCTCGTCACATATTCAGATTGACCGTTTACAAAAGATTGAAACATCGCTATACTGTGACTGCATAAGTAACCGCATATCAATGACTGCACTAGGGGTGCTTCGGCTGAGATGAGAGCATGGCTCCGATCCCTTATAACTCGATCCAGGTAATACTGGCGTGAGGAAGTGCGGCACTTTCTCTATGCAAGTTTGTATAGATTTTGTTGCTGCATTCTCATGAATGCGGCTTTTTTTATGCAAACACATTTAGAGGGGGAAACAAAATGAATGAATCATGTGGTACGAGCCCAATCGTCGGGTTTCGATTCACACTGAGCCCGATGACAGACGACTTCGTCGGGACAATCAAAGGTGCACTAAAACGAACGGATCTATCAGGCGTGTGGCGCCATACGGACGATGTGTCGACGGTTATCCGTGGGCGAGCCGAGCATGTATTTGACGTCGCCCGAACAGTTTTGAGTCTTGCCTCAGAGGAAGGAAAGCATGTTTCGATGAGCGGAACGTTCTCCGTTGGATGTCCGGGAGATTCGATTGGGGATGAAGCGCTCGAGGCACCGCCACAACCACTGAACGGATCCTCAAGAGAACAGTATGTCTCCTCACAGTTCGCACTTTATCCGATGGGTACTGAACATTACATGGACCTCATCTACGAGGAAATCGAGCAAGCGAAACAGGTCGGTGTCTATAATGACTCTATGCACTATGCGTCAGGTATTCATGGGAATTTGGATGATGTGTTCTCGTATTACGAGGCGGCGTTCAAACGGACGCGCGAGAAGAATCAACATGTCGTCATGACGGTGACGTTCAGCGTGAACAGTCCGTCACACGGAGGTCGACATGCTTAAATCGTGGAAATTAAAAGAGGTCGTCCTCGTCTCCGTATTGTCTGTCGTCTTTGCCGTCGTCTACTTATTGTTCGTCCATATTGGGAACTTATGGGCAGGATTGATCGGACCGATCGCCTACGAGTGGATTTTCGGTATCTGGTTTATCGTGTCGATCATCTCGGCGTACATCATCCGGAAGCCTGGTGCCGCCTTCATCTCAGAAGTGATGGCTGCGACAATCGAGATGTTGATTGGAAACGCGATTGGACCGCGCATCATCTTGGTCGGAATCGTTCAAGGTTTAGGAGCGGAAGCTGTCTTTGCGATGACGGGTTACCGCCGCTATGAGCTGTGGGTACTCATGCTTGCAGGATTCGGGTCCGCCGTCACGAGTTTCGTCTATACATATTTCATGAGTGGGTTCGCGATGCTAGAACCTGGTTATGTGGCGACGATGTTCGGACTTCGAGCTGTCAGTGGGATGGTTATCGCAGGAATCGGAGGAAAGTTACTTAGTGATTTGTTGCTAAAGACAGGTTCCCTTCGCGGCTATGCGATTTCACGAAGTGGGAACGTCCATGGTTGAGACCGAATCACTCCACTTTCAATTCCCAGAGAGTTTAGATGCGATTCTTGAAGATGTCACCGTATCGATCCGACCAGGTCGTACGATGTTAAGTGGGGCGAGCGGGAGCGGGAAGTCGACCTTTCTTGCGCTATGCAACCGTCTCTTCCCCGAGAATTGTGACGGCATTCTCCAAGGTAGACTCAAACTGTTCGGGAGGTTGCACGACGATTATGTACCAGGCGAAATCAATCAACGTGTCGGGACGGTGTTCCAAGATCCGGACACGCAATTTGTCATGGAGCGTGTGGATGAAGAACTCATCTTCACGCTTGAGAACTTGTCGACACCTATCTCAGAAATCGAACGACGCGTGACGGAGATCCTCGAATCATTACAGTTAAGTGCCTATCGAACCCGTGAAATCGATTCGTTATCAGGTGGGGAGAAACAGCGAATCGCCGTCGCATGTGCTTTAGTCGGAAGACCTGAATGGCTGCTGCTCGATGAACCGTTGACTCATCTTGACCCGGTGACCGCGTACGAATTTGTGGAATGGCTCGATCGAGTGACAGGACTGAACGTCATCGTCGTTGAACATCGTCCTCACCTATGGGGTGATTACTTTGACTGGCATATTGAATTAGAGCGAGGGCGTATCGTTCGGAATGAATCCTTTTGCCCGGTCGATGACTTTGCATTTATAAAGTCAAACGCTTCGCTAAAAAATCCTTATCACTACACGATCGAAGAGGTCAGACGTGATTCATTTCAGCTGAAAAGATCGGAGCTTCATGTCCGAGCAGGAGAAGTGATTGCCATACTTGGTCCGAATGGGAGCGGGAAGTCCACGTTTTTAAGAAGCTTAACGGAACATGACCGACGGGTTGGGCTCGTACCGCAATCGCCGGAACATTTATTTTTCATGAATTCTGTCGAAAGTGAGTTACAGTTTGGTCATGAAGATTCGATTGAAAGCGTTTTATCTGACATGTCGCTTCTTGATCAGCGACATCTCCATCCGTTATCTCTCAGTCACGGACAAAAACGGAGGCTCGCAGTTGCAATCCAGTCGCTAACGAACAAACAGTTGCTCGCATTCGATGAACCGACAGCGGGTCAAGACGAACCGTCATTGCATGCGCTCGAGCTGTTGATGAAGCGACATGCTGAAATGGGTCGAACGATTCTATTCGTGACCCACGACTTGTCGTTCGCCCGCATCGCCAACACGTTTTATTTGATGAAGGACGGGGAACTTTCAGGACCATTTAAAGATGAACTCTGGCAGGACACGGAGACACTTCGTCATTATCAGTTGCAAGGGAGGAGAGCGCGATGTCACTCCATGACATGAATCCGACGGTGAAATTTCTGACATTGACGTTCGTCATGTTCGGTCTCGCATTGTTTTACAATCCATGGACCCAGCTCGTGATCGTAGTAGGGACGGTACTGATTCAATGGATGGCAACCAATGTCTCATGGAAAAGATGGCTACTTTTCTTGATCCCTTTTCTCATCACGGCGCTCGGAACGTTTTGGACAACGCTCGTTTTCGGAAAAGACCTCGGGGGAGAGACATTGGTGACCATTCTGAGTCAGGAAGTCACAATTGAGGAGAGGGATGTCGCGATTGCCCTCAGCCTTCGCGTATTGGCGTTCACGGTCCTCTCGCTTCTTTTCATGTTGACGACGGATTCAAAGCGGTTCGTCATGAGTCTGATGCAACAGGCGAAGTTGTCACCGACAATCGCCTATAGCGCGCTCGTCGGGTTCCGTTTCATTCCTCTTTTAAAACGGGAACTGCAACAACTTCAATATGCACATCGCCTACGGGGTGTCCCACTCGATACGAGATGGGAACGTCTACGGCACGTACCGAAATTACTGTTGCCACTCCTTGCCGGATCGATTCGAAGAGCGGAGCGTGTCGCCTTCTCGATGGAAGCGAGAGGGTTTACAGGCGGAAAACGGACGATTTATGACAGGGTTGAAGTCAAATCAAGTGATTTTATATGGTCAGGTGTCTTTTTCGCGTTGTTTGGATTTGCCATCTGGGCAGGAATATAAAAAAGGAATGGCCGCCAAAGGGGGCGGCCATTAGTGCGGCTGGTCCCACTGCGCCCCGACTCCTGCAGGAAAGCAATCCGATGGAGACCCAGCAGCGACTTGAGTCGCGATGCGGCTCCGGGATTGCCTGCGGAAAGCGTGGGCGCCGAAAGGACGAGTACGAACATGTTATTTGTCAACAAGCTGTGACAACTCACTCGGAGTCGTCTTTTTTTGTTTCTTTTACGATTCGAAACTTTGGTTTGATTGATTCATTGTTGAACGCCTCGAGCACTGTGTTTTCGTTGGCCATACGGATCTGTTGTGGTTCACCTTTGGCCGTCGTACCAATGCAGTACATGTTTGACTCGTAATCGGCAAAGAGCGACTTATAGGATGTCGCATGGTGCATCAATCGACCAGGTGAACCCCAACCGACGATGATCATGCCATTGCTTGCTGCTACCTCTTGCAACGTCTCTTCGACATAGTGATAGTTTGTCTCGTCGAGTTGTGATTCCACATACGGAAGATTATCATTGATGGCAAGTGTCGGCACAAGGCTGATGACACGCATCTCCCGAATCGGCTGTGACAAATGATTTTGCATCAACATATAGGCACGTTGCGTTGTCGTACCTGATAAGAAAGCATCGCTCATTCGTGGTGAATAAATGATGACGGCACAAATGACCCCGTCTTCCACATCCGTGAACTCATACGTTCGCATATAGCGTTTTGTTTTATCTTCATTGAAGATTGATTTTACGCGGATGGTTACTTCTTCTACATGCGTATTCATTTCCATTCCTCACTTTTTCATGTAAGCATCAGCCGAGTGTTTTGAACCACTCGATGTATCGAATCGTATAATAGGCGACATGTTGACTGATTGTGTCCCGTTCTTCAGGGATGTACGTCACGTTTGTTTCGTAATTTTCATAGTATGTCATAACATCGTTAACATACTGCTCACTCCGGTTGTACTCGAAGATAGCATTTCGAATAGATGTGGTAGAATCCGTTTTCTTCCCACCGTGTTCACTTAAATAATACGCCGCGGTATGTGCGGAATCAATAAGACTATGTGGGTCTGCTTTCCCGTCTCCATTCCCGTCACGACCGAGACCACCGTACTGGTCGATCAATGCAAGGTCTGTCAAATCGACTTCGTCTTCTGGGACGTCACCTTTTTGGTCATCCGTATCATATTCCCAACCGAGCCAAGTACGAGGCATGAATTGGAATGGTCCGATCGCACCAACGGATGAGCGCATGGAAGAACTGTGAGAGAAAATCGTCTCGACGCGATGTACGGCGGCAAGCAAATGCCAGTCCACATCGTATGCGTCAGCAGCGTCCTGATAGACAGCGATGTGAGCGTTCGGTACGCCATGCTCACCATAATAGGTTCGATACAATCCATTGTTTACTTTATCGTGTTGACCGAGCCAGCCGATTGCCCCGAGCAAAAGCACGAGCACAATGATAAAACCGGTCAATCGCAGCATCATACGTTTCAAGATACCGCCTCCTAGCTTTTAGACAATACCCGAATAGTGTAGCATATAGCTAAGAGTAAGGACAGGAGTGGATATGGATGCTCGAACGATTGATTTTTACGGCAATTATTGGATACATGTTGATTGTCCAAATATTCAACGCAAAATTGATCCGTCCATTGATTGAGACGAAGGGACGGGCGTGGGTGTACGATCAAACCGTAAAATCAGCATGGGGACTGACCTTGTTGATTGTCGCCCTCATATTCTTATTTCAAGTACCGCCATCCGAAGTTGGTTTAACATTCGCGCCAGAAACGGGCAACGAACAGGCGTGGCAAGTCTTTTTCCTATCATGTATCCTCGTTGCATTTACGCTCGTCTTTTATTTATTGGTCAAGACCTCATCAAAACTTCGTCGAGCATTGCGTCCTTATTATGAGCTCGATTTAGAAAAATTGCTCCTGCCAAGAACGAAGAATGAGGAGCAGGCATGGAGCGCCGTCTCGGTCACGGCCGGCGTGACCGAAGAGTTTATTTTCAGAGGAGTGCTCTTGTACACAATCTCCCTCTATATAGAGGTACCGAATCTGACACTTGCCTTGATCGGAGGTGCCCTGTTCGGCATGGCCCATGCCTATCAAGGGATCAAAGGTGTCGTTACGACAGGCGTCGTCGGTTTCGGTCTCGGTCTCTTATATCTAGGGATGGGTGTCCTGTGGCCGGTCATGGTCTTGCATGCACTGCTTGACTTGATTGCTGGACCAATCCATGTCGACGTAAAAAACGATTGACCGCGTCTTCATATGCAGGCGCGTCCTTGATCATACAATCCGTATGTTCCGCCCCGTCAATCAATAGCAAGTCATTTTGCCGGTTCAGTGCGTTCATCTCGACTGACATCCACGTTGGGACGAAATCATCTTTTGATCCGTGTACGAATAAGATCGGGGTCGTCGTTTCGGTGACGGCCTTTTTCGGTTGTACTTGCTTCATCGTGAACCCGGCACGTGACCATAAGAAATAATTGATACCGGGAAGGAAAAGTTCTGCCGGTATCCGGTGTAACTCCTTCAACTGGTATCGCATCAGGTGACCCATATCGTCAAACGGACATTCTGCGATGACGAAATCGACATCTGTGAGAGGGGTCGTCTGAAGGACCGTCGCGGCACCCATCGAGACCCCGTGAAGACCAATTTGGTCGACCGATTCATTTATTTTCAACCATTCGATCCAATCAATCATATCGATTTTTTCATGATATCCGTAAGAAGCATAAATCCCTTCGGATTCCCCATGAGACCTCAAATCGACAGCGAGCAAGTTATAACCGAGGCGATGGAACATGGCAAGATGAGGAGCCATGAAACTATGAGAAGCGGTATACCCATGAACGAATACAATCCACTTCGTCGATGCGTCATTTCGATAAATCCGTCCGTAGAGTCGATAATCGTCCCTCGACTGAATCGAGACGTGCTCGAACGGGACATCATGATAGAAGGCGCGATCCTCTTCTGTGTACGGAGCGAGTAACATCTCCGGTGTTTTCCGTTTCCCTCGAGTCATCCGTTTGAAGGCATAGTAGCTGATTGCGTAATAACTTGTGAAAAGTGAAGCTAATCCGATTTGCCATTTCCGTTGCATAATACCGACTCCTTTCACCGTTATTGTACCCGAAATGAAGACAAATCGTCCTATTTTCATACATAAGAAGAACGCATACGCACAATAACTCCTTAGGTTGGATAACATATAATCACTCGTTTTAGATGTGAGTCAACGCTATGATCAATAAACAATCTACAAGGGAGTGGGAATCACGATGGAGCGAACGGATATCTTTCGAATGATTCAAAGCATATTGAGCAATCCAAACGGCACACTTGATCGGGGAGTAACTTTTAAGTGGACAAGCGATGGAAACATACGAGTCGTCGGACTCGTGTTTGATTTGTTGCTAGACCGCTATTTTTTACACAACAAAACGAGTATATCCACCGAGGTACAGGAAATCGCAATGTCAACCGGATGTAGACCAGAAGAGGTCGTCCGGGCGTTTGCCTGTCTCTCGGGGATTCGACTCGAATCCAATCATATAGTGGAGCGGTTCATGGTGATCGAAGAAGCGATGATTTCTCGAAGCGGAGAAATTGGAGTCACCGTACGTTTCGGCGGTTGGCTCACATATCAGCTCCAACAAATCTGTCAGCATGAGAAGATACTTAGTTTCTAATCTCGGTCAGCGTGCCATCAATGACGCGTAAGACACGGTCACACACATCAAGCATGCGCTCGTCGTGCGTGATGACGACAACGCTGCGCCCTTTACGGTGTGCCTGTTGTGACAGTAATTCCATCACTCGACGTCCGTTCTCATAATCCAGGCTCGCCGTTGGCTCATCTGCCAGAATCAGTCGTGGAGAATTGACCAAAGCTCTTGCGACGGCAACTCTTTGTTTTTCTCCTCCTGACAGTGTCATCGGGAGATGATGCAGCCGATGTTCTAATCCGAGCTCTTGTAACAGTTCTTTAGCATCGACGTTTCTGTTTTCTTGAATGAGTTCGAGTTGCTCGAGCACTGTCAAATAGGGAATGAGATGAGCCTGTTGAAATACGAACCCGACCTCATGAAGTCTTAGAAGACGCCGTTGTTCCTCATCTAAATCAGACACGTCTCGTTCATTCAGTAAGAATGTTCCATGTTCCGGTTTACGAAGCAGTCCGAGAATGTATAACAATGTGCTTTTCCCACTACCACTTGGGCCGACAATGGCGATACATTCTCCCGGAGACACGTTTAAATTGATATTGTTTAAAACGAGTTGACCATCGAATTGATGGGATACGTGTTGTAGTCTCATGATGCTTTTCCTCCTATGATTTCAATTGCGTCAACTTGGCGAAGTTTCCAAAGGGGGAGCAACGCGCCAAGGATCGATAAGATGATGAACATGAAGCCGAATCGTAAAACGTGACCGATGTCGACGATAAACGGCATGGACGACGGAATCACTGCATCAGCGATGTACATAATCCCGATAGACGTAACAACAGCGGATGAAACGATGACGATGACCTGAAAGAGCAAAGCTTGCCCGATGATACGAGGTGACAGACCAATCGCTTTTAAAATACCGAGTTCCGGTAGTTTTTGTAAGGTGAACAAATAGAAAAAAGCAGTCAAAATAAATGTACCGATTACGAGTAGGAATGCTCGCATCATCGTGAAGGTGCTCTGTTCGGCACTATAGCCAGGAACGGACTCGATGAGCTCCTGTTGACTCATCATGAGCGTATCGGATGCTGAGTGATTTGTACCGATTTCAGCAGATACATATGGGCGTTGTTCGGAATATCGTAAATAGTCGAACCATGTTTCATTCGTCGTGTAGAGAACAGGTCCATGACTGTATCTTCCGATTGACTCACCGGCGATTGTAAAGTCATATTCCGACACGAAGTCTGTCAAAACATCACCTGATCGAAGATTCTCAGAAAGACTAGAATCGTACAGGACTTCTCCTTTTTGTAGATGATCGACTGGGCCGATATCGCTTCCTTTTGGAAGAGCAAACAGTGTCACCTCTTCCTTTTTTCCATTCAGCGTGATTGTGAGGGGACGTACACTCATCGTCGCGATAGAAGAATCGGCAGGGACGTCTAAGAAGGACCGCGTCAACTGTCCATCCGAATCCTTGTCTAATCGATACGTCGAAGCGTTTAATTCGTGCAGGGCAGAGCCATTATCGTATGCGAGTCCGTCGGCAAGCCCAGTGATCAAAGTTGTCAACATAACAATCAAAAGTGTAATCACAAAGAGCATGGAAAACTTTCGTTTTTGTCTCCACATCTCTTTCCATCCTAATTGCATAAAAAAACCTCCTTCAAGTTCTTATGAAGGAAGTGTAATCGTTTAATATGAACAGAATATGAACAGCTTCAAAAATGAAGATGAATCGTCGTCCCTTTTCCTTTTGTGGATTCGAGCGTGATCTGCCCACCGTGTAAGGCGATGATGTCTGAAGTGATGGCAAGACCTAAACCGGTTCCTTGACTCGACCTCGCGACGTCGCCTCTGAAGAATCGGTCGAACAAATGTCGTTTCGTCTCTTCGTCCATTCCGATCCCTTCATCGGTAAAGGAAACGGTGATACGTGGTTCGGTGGAGCAGGTGATACGAATCGTTCCGCCCTCGTGAGAGGCGTGAACGGCATTCACCAATAGATTGTTCCATACTTGGGCGAGAAGGACCGGGTCACTTTTTAGTATGGTGTCGGTCGGGATATCGGTCATGACGGCGAGTCCTTTTTGGTCGAGCAGAAAAGCATTCATTTGTATGACCTCTGAGATGGATTGAAGGACGTTCACATCTGAATCAAGGGAAGGCGGCTGTTCGTCTAAACGTGATAAGAGTAAGAGTTGTTTGGTCAATTGAGATAAACGTCTCGTTTCCTGTTCAATGACGCGAGCGTATTCATTCGAGACACCATCGGTACGTTCTGCCAGTTTCTCGGCATAACCGACGAGTGATGTCAAAGGCGATTGAAATTCATGAGAGACGTTCGACACGAACCGACGTTGGCGTGCCTCAGTCTGATTGATGACAGTTGTCATCTCTTGAAACTGTCTCGCTAACGTTCCGATTTCATCTTTTCGCTCGATAGGCAGATGTTTCGGCTCCTGTCGCATCGCCACGTCCGTTGTCGCTGTAGTGAGCGTTTTTAAAGGCCGGACGAGTGAACGTGTCGAAATCGCGATCAAGCCGAACGCAAGGATTGTTACGAGCGCGAAGAACATGCCGACAAAAAGGTGAAGCTCTCGGATCTGGGCACTTAAATCCGGACGAATGAAAACGACGTCCCCGTTTTCGAGGGTCATTCCGTACGTATTTGTCAACTCGTTATCGAAAAGGCCTAATAAGAACAAGTGAAACGGAAAATCACGCATTCCTTGATAAGCGCTACCTTCACGGACGGATGCGATCACTTCTTCAGGAATCGACTCATCTCGAAATTCCCCACCGTAGCGAGAGCGCATATTGGTTGAATCAATCACGACCAATTGGTAGCCCGTTGCAGCTAAAAACGTATAAAAAGCCTCTTCATCCGCATCTGTATGTTCAGCAAAATAAGTCGATGCCTCGTTTGCAACCGATTCGGTCTTCTCACTATATGAGGGTTGCCACCACGTATAATATGCGACATTACTGATGAGGAGAGAGATTGCGCCAGAGACAAGTAAAATGAAAAACATGGTGAGGATGATTCGAGTATAGAGCGTCTTCATTTCACTACCTCGAACGAATAGCCGACCCCACGAACAGTTCGAATAGAGAGTGCAGGATGATCGAATCTGTGTCGAAGTCGTTTGATGTGCACATCGACGGTTCGTTCGTCGCCTTCAAAGTCATAACCCCAGACAAGTTCAATCAATTCCTCACGGCGATATACTCTTCCTGGAAATGAAGCCAACTGAAACAATAACTCGAATTCCTTTTTTGGAAGATAGAACATTTTGCCTTCCAGTTTCACCTCATACTCTTTTAAATCCAACTGAAGCGGGCCTGCCTGAATGCGCGAAGCGGACGAACGTTCATAGCGCCGGGATACGGCTTGCAGTCGAAATAATAACTCCTCCGGGATGAACGGTTTTGTCATGTAGTCATCTGCCCCGTGTTCAAAACCTTGACGCTTATCCCCCCATTCGCCGAGCGCGGTCAGTAAGATGACTGGAATATCGAATGCGCTTTTTAGACGGCGACACAACTCTCGACCATCTATGCCAGGGAGCATGATATCAATGATTGCCGCATCGATTGGCTGGCTCATGTATAGTTCCTCTCCTGTCTTGCCGTCGGTCGCAATCAAGACATCATGCCCGGCTTCTTCAAACGTCTCTTTCACGAGTCGTAAAATGGAAGAGTCGTCTTCCACGATGAGTAAACGCATGTTGATCAATCCTTTCCTTCGGACTCCGTACGCGAAACGAGGTGACCCTTTAAGAGCCACCTCGAGTCCATTTAGTTCAATTGCTTCGTCATCTCTTGATGCAAGGCGCGAAGCGCACGGATGAAAGCGTCTTTGAAGTATTTATCCTCTTGGGTTTCTAGTGTTTGTACCGCTTTTTGATCACCTGTCGTTGCTTTTACGAGCAGATTCACGACTGTTCCCCAACGCTTGACGTGTTCTGGTCTTGGGTGATTGAGGGCGGTTGTCAGCGTGAACCAATACGGTTGGTCACGTCGTTGCAGAGTGGCAATCATTTGTTTTGCAAGAAGTGCCTCTTCTTCGGAAGGGAGTGTTGCCGTTGCGAACCAACCAAGTAGCGAGGCACTCATCGATTCGAGTTCCTGCTTCATTGATTGTTCCATCGGCAAACGTCCGAAATCTGTGACGTTCACAAACACCAGGCGGTCTTTCGGGTCGATATGGGTGACCCATCCGGTGATGACTTTCAACTTGTCCCGTTCCTTTGACTGTGCTTTACACGTATAACCCTGTTGTTTTCCGATATAGATTCGGAACTGCCCCCGATCGACATGTTTATCCACTTTGAATTCAATGTCTTGTCCCACTTGAAACGGTTGATTTCGCTTATTCAAAGTCTGTCCTTTTTTCAACTCAGGTCGTTTTGAAATATGACGCAATGCTTCTTGCTCGGTTCGATCATCCAACGTCCAAAGATTGTGAGGGGTCACATTCTTGAAGCGATGGCGTCGTACAAAAATGTATTGATCGAGCGCATCAATCGCGTCTGCGGAAGCGAGCGTTCCATTCAAATAGTCATCAGCGATGTCGCGTAACGTGAGGGATTCGAGACGATCGATATATCCGGCGTATGGAATCGTTTCGACAACGTATAGAGCAGTCGCAATCAATTCACTTTCGCGAGGGGTCAACGGTCGTTTGGCCATGGTGCACTTCCTCTCTAGATTCATACGATTAGTATAACAAAAACAATGCAATCGGTGCGAATTCGACCGAGATTTGGAAAATCATGAGGAATGGACAGGATTCCCACAACGCATCACGAATAGTAACTTGTAGAGAATCGGATGAAGGAATGAAAAGTGAGGTGAGGCGATGAAACTCTCCATCGAACCAGGTGATTATGTTGTACTGATTGAAATCAATAAAGAAGTCTTAAAATGTGTCTCACTCGAAGAAGCGGATCAGGCAGACCGAATCAGATACGAATTAGTCGGACGGATGAGTGAACGGTTACCAGCTGAAGTCATCGTACCGTCCATTATCGACTATATTCGCTTCGGAAGTGGGTATATTGGAGATCGTATCGTCTGGGATGCGGAAACGGAGTCTTTTTTTTGTCAACAGTTCGAGACAATCGAGGGCTCACCGCTCGGAGAAGATTTGGAAGGATTCCGACCTGATCCGAGTCGAGTCGAACTAGCACGGTACTATACGTACTTGACTATTGGACGGATCGTCGAATATGAAATGTTACATCCTGATGAACCGAGCTATTGGTAATTTTTTTGAAAATAGGTAAATCTGCTATTTGATTTGCGATAATAAAGTGATCAATCATTTGTTTGAATGGAGCGTGTCAAATGAAGAGACTTTTATTAGGTTTAACGATAGCAGCATTTATCTCTCCTTTGCATTCATATGCAGAAAAACCTGTTGTGATAGAAAAACATAGTTATCAAGTAAGTGAACCGAAATATAAAAATCAATATTATATTAATCAGAGTGAAACAAATAAAGCGTGGAATGTTACAAGAGGATCATCTGATATTTTAGTTGCGTTGATTGATTCTTCAGCCGACCGTACACATTCTGAGTTGAAAAGTGTGCCTCGGATTCTTAATTCTATGAAGGGTCCTTATAGTGCTGATTATCACGGCACCCATACTTCGGGGATAATGGCTAGTAAACATAATAAATCTGGAATCGCCGGTATGGCGCCGTCCGTTCGATATGACTTTTACAACGTTTTTTATGGAAAGAACTCTGAATATACAGATTCTTGGACAGTTGCAAAAGCGGTTGATAAGGCAGTGGCTAATGGCGCTACCATTATTAATTTGTCTTTAGGTGGAGACCAATATGATAAAGTTCTTGCAAACTCTATAAAGGCAGCAAGATCTAAAGGGATCATAATTGTTGCCTCTTCGGGAAACGATTCCTCTAATAAAGTATCTTTTCCTGCTAATATGAAAGAGGTTGTTGCAGTAGGAGCAGTCGATGCCAAACATCGAATTGCAAGTTTTAGTAATATGAACAAAGACGTCAAGATTGTGGCTCCAGGTGTTAGTATTTTATCTCTTGGCGTTAAAAATCAGTATGTATATATGGACGGTACTTCGATGGCAGCACCAATGGTCACTTCTGCGCTTGCTTTAGTAAAGTCAGTTAATCCTTATCTAACTCCCTCTGAAATTGACAACTTGATTGCCAAAATGCCAAGAGCGAACGGGAAATCGTATACAGAATTAAATACAAAGCGTTTACTAGATGCAACACCTCAACCGGTAATAGTAACTGCTCCTCAAAACATAGTAGAGCCATATGTAAGAAACGTACAAGTCAAGCCAGGGACTGCGAAAAAAGTAAAGACTAGTTTGGCGTTATACCAAGGTTCAAAGAAATTGAAAACGTTACCAGTAAATAAAGAGTTTACAATGTTTGCGAATGGTGACTGGTTATCTAGTGGACAATATAAGTTAGTAGCTAAAGTTAGCGATGGGACTTTTAAACGTCAAACGAGTAAGACGTTCAATTATGTAAATCATATGAAGAGTAGAATTCGAATCAGTGCCAAAGATAAGAAAACCTTTGAAGTTGATTTATCAAGAAAAGGTAATCTTGAAGTTAGAGATGTAGATGGAAAAATCATTTTTTCTGGAAAACGTCCGGTTGGAACATTTTTTATAAATGGAGATCCAACTAAAACGATGACATTTATCTTGAGACCAGATGATCGTAATGAGAAGAGTGTCAAAACGATATATTACCCATAATATTTGTTGAATGAATTTAATGAAGAAAAAGGGAAGGAATCAGAATGTGCAACCATTCTGATTCCTTCCCTTTTTATGTTGTACTCTATCTTTACTTCATGGTGATGGCTTCTCCACACCAACGGATACTCGCTTCTAGTACATTTCCTTGGTCGTCAATATGCTCAAAACTGAGTTTACCATCGCGGATAATCTCGCATAATCCGACTCGAACCCGATCGCTCCAAGCGCGACGTGTTTCATGGGATTCATCGAACACCGGAATCGCATCTGGGAAACGCTCTTCTAGGTGTGCTAAATTATGATGGTCAAAATGATAAGGTCGCTTTGAGAGTTCGTTCGGTGCTTTAATATCGAACGGTTCAAACCCTCGGACGAGACGATTATTTCGGTAGAAGGCGAACACGCCGTTGTTCGGGTGGAGCACTTTAATGTCATCGATTTCTATTACATAGGTTAGACGTTGAATCCAACCGTTTTTTGCATCTTGATGCATCAAAATCCCTCCTTATTCAATGAACACGCCTTATTTTAGCGCTGACTGAACGTAAAATCAAGTTTCGAATTTAAGTTGTCAATCATTGAAATTTCCGCTACAATGGTTGAAGTGACTATGAGGTCTGGACAATCGCGGGATGCAAGTCTTGAGGAAAGTCCATGCTCGCACAGCCTGTGATGGCTGTAGTGATCGTGCTACACGAAAAGATAAGTGTAGGCAACGCAAGTTGACGGCAGAAGAAATACCTAAGTCTACGGATATGGTATACGCTTCTTGAAAGTGCCACAGTGACGGAGTCTGATCGGAAACGTTCAGAGTGGAACGAGGTAAACCCCACGAGCGAGAAACCCAAACTATGGTAGGGGAACTTCCAGACCGGAACCGAACGGGACGGAGGGCGCCGATGTGCGCAGATAGATGATTGTCACTCCATCGTGCCAGGGAAACCGCTATGAGCACCGGAGTACAGAACATGGCTTACAGGACAACATAGTCTCAACTGACAACGACAAGGAGTTCAAGCACATATACTTGAGCTCCTTTTTTCATGATTTTTTTACAACTTACAGAATCAATGAGAGAATTTAATGTAGAAAGAAGGCGATTGCAGATGGCAAAACGTAAACTGATTGCGACGGCAGCGATGGGAATCGAGGCGCTCGTTGCAAAAGAAGTGAGAGATTTAGGATATACATGTGAAGTGGAGAACGGTCGAGTGTATATTGATGCAGAGATGGAGGACATCCCACGTCTGAATATGTGGTTGCGTACGGCAGACCGGGTCAAACTCGTCGTAGCGGAATTCAAGGCGACAACGTTCACAGAACTTTTCGACGGGGTCGTGGCTTTGCCATGGACAGACCTCATGCCGTGGGATGCTGCGTTCACGGTTGACGGTCGCTCGGTCAAATCGAAATTGTTCTCGATCCGAGACTGTCAAAAGATCACGGAGAAAGCGATCGTTGAAACGATGCAACGCGGCTATCATAAGGAAGGGGAATGGTTGCCGAAATCAGGTGCGAAATTCCCAATCGAAGTCGCATTGTTGAAAGACGTAGCGACAATCACAATCGATACGTCAGGCCCGCTTCACCGTCGTGGGTACCGTGAGCTTCATTCACAGGCACCGTTGAAAGAGACGATGGCGGCAGCGATGATTCAACTGACGAACTGGCGCCCGGATATGCCGTTTTATGATGTATTTACGGGATCGGGGACACTTGCGATCGAGGCGGCGATGATCGGCCGGAACATCGCTCCCGGGATCAACCGTGAATACTTCGCACAGGATTGGACATGTATCCCGAAAAAAGCGTGGTATGCTGCCATTAATGAAGCGAATGAGAAGGCGGAATGGGATAAACCGCTTAAAATCTACGGGATCGACCTCGACCCGCGCATGGTGAAACTCGCGAAAGATAACGCTGAACTCGCTGACGTACGTGATGCGATCACGTTCGTGCATAGCGATGCGGCTGCTTTGAAGCCGAAAGAAGAGTACGGTGTCATCATCGGTAACCCGCCATACGGCGAGCGACTGCAGTCAGAAGAAGAAATCATCGACTTGTATGAGCGGATTGGAGCGCAATATGCGAAATATCCTGGTTACAGCGTCTACATGTTGACGAGTTACGAAGACTTTGAGAAGGCGTACGGTCGTCCGGCGACGAAACGTCGTAAGTTGTACAACGGGAATATCGAGACCCAATACTACCAATATTATGGTTTACGTCCTAAAAAGCGCTCAACAGAGCCGATGAATGACGATAAATAAATAGTCATTGCACACTTATTACACACTTTTAATTTTTTTCTGCCTCAGACACACGAAAACCGCTCCCTAGAGCGGTTTTTTTACGTCCTCGATCAACATGGAGAAAAGCTCGGCCGTATCGCCCTGAGTAGTGTGCAATACGTGTGCGTAGGTATCCATCGTCGTCTTTGCATCGGCATGGCCCAGTCGTTCCTGGATGACCTTCGCGTGGACCCCGGCCTTGATGGGCAAGGTCGCATGTGTGTGCCGTAATTCATGCATCGTGATTTCTGGAATCTCGGCCGCTTGGACGGTCAGTTTTTGACGTCGTCTCAGACCTGAATACCATACATAGGCGCCTTTAATCCCGAGACAGACGAGGTCCTCGTCGTTACGCCACCCGAACTTGACCATATCATACTTCTGTCGAAGACGAGACTTCTCGAGAAAACGGATCAATTGTTCGGGGATGGTGACGACCCGGGCCTTCTTCCCTTTGGTCTGCTCGAACGAATAGCCGCCCTTCGTCTCGATGGCGGTGCGGGCGATTGTGACCTGTTTGCGGTCGAAGTCGATGTCCGACCAACGGAGTGCGGTTGCCTCGCGGGCACGCATGCCCGTATAGGTTATCGAGTGGACCGCTGTACGATAACCGTTCGCCATCGTCTCATCCGTAGCCTCGAGGTATCGTTTCAGCTCGTCAGGGGTGAGTGTCTTATATTCCTTATAGCCTTCCGACAATTTTTTGACGGCAGCCATCGGGTTGTCACCGCTGTAATAGTCCATTCGGCGAGCCCAGGAGAAGAATCCGATGTAGACTCTCCGTCGAATATTGACAGTGTTCGGCTGCAGGCCCATATCGAGGTATTCCCGAAGCAGGCGGAGGCAGTGCTGCGGTTTTACTTTGTCTATGTTCAGACGCTTGAACCAGCCTGGTGCGTTCTCCACAAAACTTGTATAAGTGTTGTACGTCGTCTTGGCCATCGTGGTCTTGATGTAAAACTCGAGCCAGTCATCGAGCACCTCGCCGACTCGTCCTTTCGGACGTACCTTTACGAACTCACCTTCCTTCTGAGCCCGGATCTGGTCGGCGACCCAATATTCTACGGTCTTCTTCCTTTCGTCGGAGAAGTAGCGTTGCACGCGTTTACCTTCCTCGTTGAAGCCTAGAGAGAGTCGAACCTCCCATTTTCCGTTTTTCTCATTCTTTTTGATTTTTGCCATTTACATCAACCTCCTTCCAAACTAGTAAATATCCCGAACGTACTTTCGTTTTTTTTGATGTCTCAAGTTTAACAAATTATGAACCCGGAAATAATAAAAATAGAACTACTTACTCTTTTTCGCACTTTTTTTAACCATTCTTGTAACATTATTGTTATTATTAATACGAACACAAGGTAAAAAGGCGAACGTGGGTTCTTTAAAAGAACCCGAAAAAAGCGACCGTCTACCTTTCAGTTAGGGGGTATTTACATGTATAACATCCAACATGTGGTCAATTACTTTTTGAGCCAAGAAGCGATGACTCCAAAAAAATTACAAAAACTACTTTATTACGCGTACTCCTGGTATCTTGTATTGGAGAACGAAGAGTTGACTGATCCGCCGGAACGTCTATTCAGTGAAAAATTTGAGGCGTGGGTACATGGTCCGGTTGTCCCAAGTATTTATCACCAATATAAAGAAAACGGGGCTAACAACATCCCGAAAATAGAAGACTTTGACCCGGTTGATGCCGGATTCACTTCTGATACTATAGATGTCCTAGAGCAAGTCTGGGAAATCTATGGTGGCTACAACGGTAACCAACTTGAATCGATAAGTCATCAGGAAAAACCTTGGATTGAAGCGCGCGGGAATTGCTCACCAATCGAGATTTGTCGTACAGACATCAAAGATGAAACAATCTTTGAGACATACGGCTCTCGTTTATAAGAGGAATAAACATGACACGTCAAAGAAGAATCGTCAACAACAAAGTTCCAACCCAAATTCCTCAAGAATCAAAGGCCGCTGCAGGGAAAGTCGTCTCATTATTCGGACCTTCGAATGACGACATCCCGCAGTTTTTCTTTTCCAATCCAAACTGGATGCGAGGTGCCAAAGTAAGAGGGGGAGTAACGACGTTTTTAAAAGACTCTGCGCAGTACGCTGAGAAGACAGCTATTATCCTGACTTCGCTTCTTCCTAAACTGATGAGTGATTGGGATTCGCTCTATCCTTCCCCGAATCGTCATCAGTATGCTCATTGCCATAGTCTCAAAAATGATGCGTTATTAAGAGCGAAAGATGTCATCAGAAAGATTTATGGGGAATCACTTGATGAGGAATCGGAATATATGAAAAATATATGGCAGTTCGGCTTTAGCCAGGGTGTCCGATTGGTTTGTGGAGTGAGTGGCCGCAATAAGATCTATCCTTTGTTTGTGGACTACCATCATCTATTGTTCCCTAACGCGCATTACAATGAACATGACTACGAGACGTATCGCTTTTGTCCGAAACATATGATTGAAATGGAAGAAGAAGTTCAGGAAGAGACCGCAGTGAGCTCCGTCCTCTACATCTCCCAGGAACAATTGTATGAGGCGATGGGGGACATGTGTGACGCATGTGTAGAAAGACTGGAAGATCTGATATGATACATCTGTAGAAGAATTGCATTAACAAAATTTCTATTTCAAACAGTTTTGCAGTCTATAAAAATCATAGTTTTAAATAAAGATGCTGCAGACAAGTTGCTTGTCTGCAGACTTAGAACCAAAAGAAATCTCTTTTTTATATCTAAACTCGTTTTTAAAAGCCTTTACATCTTTCATGTAGTTCGAAAGATGTAAAGGCTTTTTGTACATATTTATTAATTAATCACATAACTTGATAATGTGTTTATTGCTCTTATTTACAATTTTGATAATACCCCCATTGAGATCTCTAGGAGTATCCCATCTATCTATCGACTCTAAGGGGTGGAATACATTTTTACAAGAGAGGACTGGAAATTGGGCTCTTATAAATGTATCATCTTTAGGGATTTTTATCTCTCCATTTAAAAAAATGTTTTTGCTCGATAATGCAAATATCAATTTTCCGATTTCTCTCTTGGTGGTGGGGTCGAATAGTTTAACTTCTTGAAGAATCGAAATCATACACAAAATGATACAGTTAATAGTTTCGTTTGATAATTTAGTTAAACCATTTGTAGTAAAAAAATTATTTATACCGTTTCGAATTTGTTTGAAAGAGAAAACGTCATCGATTTTCATTGTGCCAGCTGCTTTACCCAAATTAATTAAAATGTTCTCATTTCTCTCTAAGTAATCCTTGATATCACCTTTCGATTTTTCTCTGTGTGCTATAAAATCCCCCATTTCTCTTATAAATTTATTACTCCGTGACTTTTCTCTTATCAGTATAAAAAAGCTGTATACATCAAGCTCATCGAATGAATTTTCGATAAATTTATTGTGTATTCGATGGACTAGCTCGCTTTCTTTGGCATCCAATGTTTTCACCTCTTATCTATTAGCGGATCATGAATATTAATTATAATTTTCATCCAATTTTAGTAATTATATAATTTATGAATGTTAAATGTCTGTCACTTTGAATCAACGACTAGTTGCGGCTTCACTCTCTGACAAGATTTGAAGCGTTCGATTATATTCCTCGGCCTGAGCCAACTTCGTAATCTCAAGCGTCTGGTCGAATTCCTGTTTGATAACATCGGCGACTTCATCAATGTTGACCTTGAAGAACTCCTTGCGGAAGTTGACCTGATTCACGCGACGGTCGGCGAAACGTTTGTGTAGCTTGTTCTCGAGGTTTGGTGCATCTTCTGAAAAAATCATGGCGTGGATGTCGAACGTGAACGGTACCGATGCGCTGCCAAGCTCACGGATCCGCTCGAGTGGCTCAAGACGACGTGTCATACCGATTTTGTAGACATGTTCCCCGAATGAACCGATGTTCGAGATGACATAGACGTAACCAGCACGCGTGTTACGCTCGCGGTTCTCGATATCACCTTTGATCTCCTCGACTTCTTGAAGCTTCGCCTCGAGTTCCGCAATCTTAGCCTCCAGGGCAGTACGCTCTGATTCGCTCGCATTCTCAATTTTAGTACGTGCAGCGAGTAGGGCGGCCTTAAAGTGAGTTTCTTCCTTCTCAACTTTTTTACGCGCTTCTTCGATTTCTTTCAAGACACGTGCCTCTTCTCGCATCTGCTCTTTAATGGCTTGCTGTTCTTCCTTCTCCTCCTGTTTTTTGACGCGGTACCTATGCATGACTTGAAGCTCTTGAAGTTTCAGTTTGAGATACTCATCCGTCATGAATACAGACTGCATGTCGGTCAAAGAGTTCAATTGCCTGAAGCTCTTCGCGATCTTGTCGATCGACCGGTCATGGTTCGTATGCTTCACGCCGGCAATGATGACGTCGCATTCGTTGTTGAAGGCTCTTAAAATCAGCTTGATTGTGTCATTCACGAACTCTTTGCCTTTCTTCTTGTCATCATCAACGGTATAAGCGCTTGGGTGAGTGGTAGCGCGTTTCTCTTTGATTAATGCCTTCTGCTTCGCACGCACCGCGTCCAGTTTTGCCTTCAACATCTCGGATGTGTCGTCGTCCGTCAGGTAGCGAGGAGGTGAGTATAAGCCATGCTCGATTGCAGACAAACGCCCTTTATATTCGTTGATGCTCAGACCAAGCTGGTCACGTGTACGCTTGAGAGTCTCGACTTCTTTTTCAAGCGAAGATCGTTCCTTCTCGATGCCTTTTTTGAATTTGTCCAATTCGGCACGCAACTGTTCTTGTTTGACCTCGTTGTGTTTCTCGATGTTTTCGATTTCCTTTTTGAGGTCGATATATCGAACCTCTTCCTTCGTCAACTCGATCCGTTCGATTTCTTTCGTCAAGCGCTCGACTTCTTCCCGGTTCTGTCGCGCGTTCATGATATCTTGCCACCAACCCATATCATTCATCTCCTTTGAAAAATACATATGTGCTATTACATAGAAAAGGAACGAGGAATGAAGTTCAGCCTCGTTCAGTCGACAAACTTATAAAATCACTATTAAATTGTAACATGTAAGAATATGGAACAATTTATTTACAAATGAGAATCGTTCGACAAAACAATGCCAATTCTGGGACTTTGACGAACATCTCACCTTGTCCCGATAGGAAAAATGGTTGAAAATATTTTGTGTTCGGTTCATACTGGGAACAAGAAAACAGAACAAGTGTTCTTGTCACTAGGCTATAACCCGATGCCTTTTTCTGAAGAGCAGGTGACGGTAGGTGTCAACGCCGTGATTGGTGTGGCAGGGACGGTTTACATCTGGTGGGAAAATGCACCGATGACGAAAGAGACGCAAGAAGCGCAAGAAGCGCAGGTATATCTCGAAGAGTTGAAGAAACGAAAAAAATGAGAGTGGAGGTAGAAAATATGGTTGAAAAGGCGATTCTTCCTTTAAATAACGCTAGGGTTACAGCGGGTTACAAAAACGAATTATACAAAAAAAAGTATGGGATTCGAGCATTTCGGTACCGACATGGCAGACAAGTTCCGCAAAGATATCTCGATTTACGCCCCGTTCAAAATGAAAATCGTGGCGGTCGGATTAGATACATTGATGGGTGGGATAATTATTGCAACCAGTGTGAATCCAATCGATATCCATTACGGGCCGAAAAAGGGTTCGCGACGCCTAACAGTACGGATGGCGCATCTAGCCAAAACTTATGTGAAGGTCGGTGACCTCGTTTCCCCAGAAGATTCTAAAATCGCAGACTACGGTTCGACTGGGAAATATGGAGGTTCTCCGCACTTGCACATCGAAATCGATACGGATGTGGAGTATCCGCAATATAGCCCGACTCTTTCGCGTTCGTCTAAGCTATGGAAGAAAGGGAAAAACTCCACTTTAAATCCAATGGACGTGTTCAAGGTAGACGCGAGCGGGCAACGCGGATTTAAACAGACATTCTCTCATGCGAAAGCATCGCGAGGTTGGGTAAAACCAGATGATAAAACGACAGTCGATCTCGATGGGAAAATCGTCAAAGCAAAAAGTGTGTGAAACATGAAACCCCACCTTTATCGGGTGGGGTTCTTTTTTCGTTTGACTGTGGGCTTCACATACATCTTACGGCTGTGCCCTCGATGTAGATAGACCCATTGCCACCACGTTTCATCACGGCTCTTCACTTCGCAGAGGTATCGCATCTTGAGCGGATGGACCTTGATAACGCGAAACTTGATGAGAGGATCGAGATTCCCCATCACTAATCTGGAGAAAATAAGTTCATACGTGTCTTCATATAACAGGAATGGCCGTTTTGTCGCTGCCATGTTTTCACCTCATATCGAGCATACGCCCTGCCCAGACAGTCCTGCAATCGTCAGAATTGTGAAAGATGAATGTGAGCAAATGAATATAAAATAAAAGCCCTCATCAGGGAGCTCAACCGATCTTCGTCGTATTCGGCACAATGTCTTCGAACCTAAGTTGCGTCTGTTCCTCCGTACGTGTGACAATCTCGGCCCGGACCACTTGCTCGCCCTTCTGGATAACCCGCATGCCCTCAATATATCGCATCACTTCCATGATCTCTTCCTTTGACCCGATGATTGCCAGTTGCATATGATTGCCTCCCCGTTCCACAAACAGGCGAAGATTTAATAAAGTAATATACCCGTATATTACGTAAAAGAAACGAATTTCACACCAGTTCTCCAACTATATTTACTGAACACTGGGTGTATGGTCTATGTCTATATAGCAATAAAACTGATTTAAAATAAATCTTTAGATGATGATATATTGTTGACTACTAATTTTTACGTGTTATAAAAAAATGGTAAATTTATTGAATTATGTTTACAAAAATTCAACCTTTTGTTTTAATTAAAATGTAAATTTAGATTAATTTAACAAAAATGGTGAGGTGGAAAAATTGAAGAAAGTTATTGTGTCTTTTTTACTGTCATTTATAGTTTTAGGTAATATAAATGCAGTATCGGCAGCGGAAAAAAACTTGGCAATGTATACATACAGTCAAGAAAAAAGTAACTGGTGCTGGGTGACTGGAGCTCAAATTGTATCACGTTATTTAACTAGTACAATTTATTCTCAGTGTGAGTTGTACAAGGCTGGAAAAGGTGGAACATCTTGCTCGGGAAATCTAGGTGGTGGTTTTTATGGAGATATGACCAGAGCATTAGAAAGAGGTAACGTTTATCCTGGTTATGCAACTAACGAATTCGCAAACATGACAACTATAGTTAAAGAAATTAATAGAAATGCACCATTATTAATTAGATTTGGATGGAAAAATACAAATTTGGTTGAAGGGCATATGATTGTTGTCCGAGGATATAACACTGACAACGATTATGTCAGATATATTTTCCCATTACAGTCAGCAAGTTTTTCGGATAAAACTTCAGAATTACGTTCAAATTCATATGCATACACAGAGGAAAACTCAAGTTGGAAAACTACACATTCAAGATGGAATATGTATTGAGGAGGACATCTAAGTGAAAAACAAGCTAGTTATTTTGTGCTTATCGATATTTGCAGTATTTAATACACAATTTAGTGTATTTGCGGATGCACCTACTGCAAAATCGGCTGAGCAATTTGCTAAGTTACATTTTAAAGAAATTGTATTAGAGCATATTAGATCTGAAGATTCTATGTACTACAATTTATCAAAAAGTGAAGAAATCTCATTCGGTAAATTATATAAAGTACATACTTTATCAAAAGAGTTTATTTCTTCAAAAAAACAGTTAACCGGTAACCTAGGTATTGAAGATGGGAACCTATATATTTCTGCTGTATATCAAGATGGAAATCCAGTGAACGTCATTAGCACATTCAAGAATAATAATGGTGAATTTATGTTTGCTACTTTTGGATTTGGAGCTGAACTTGCAAAAGCTCTTGATGAAAAAAGTACAAACGGTGGAAAGATAATTTACGAGGAACCAGCTGATTCTTGGTACATCTTTGAAAATGGGCGAGTGTCTGGATTCTCTAAACCAACAGATAATATGTTAGGTGGAGAAAGTTTAACGTTAAAAGAGTTTCGAGAGTATGTATATGATAAATACGGTAACTTAACTGGAATTACTGAAAAAGGAGAGCAAACAAAAGTAGGTACTAGTTTTCAGAAAGCTTATGAAAAAAAGGCACCTGAGATAGTTCTTCAATCAGGTTTGATAATCTCCCTAATTTCAATTATTATCGGTTTAGTATATTTTAAACGAAAAAAATCTAAAATCTCAGTATGATACTTTAAACTGCTAATAGGTAAAATTATTACTTTGTTTTTAGAGTTTCGTTACTCTGTTACTTAAATAAAAAAGTTGCCATTCTTCCTAAATATTAATGAAGGAGTGGCAACTTTTTTATGTGGTGAGTAAATGCAACAGAATTAAATACTTATACGATTGGTTTTAAATGATTCAATTGCACATCAACTTTTTAAACTTTAATTGCACACCTCATTGCACACTAAGTAGATTATGCTAGTCGACAAGGCAATCGTTACCCCTATTTAATATAGTAGAAGATGACAAGGGACGAGGGACGAAACAATATAAATAGTACTATCAATTCTTCGGGAAACGTCGTCCACGACCAGATCGTGACACGTCATCAAAACCTGAATAAGAGATCGAATGACCGTTCTAGTGGGCGGTCATTTTTTCTCGTTCCCCTAAAACCAACTCAGTTGTTTCATCATTGGGCGAACAGGTTATACATATCATATGTATAATAAGAGGGGGACATAGGATGCAAAAGTATACGGTCGAATACCAGTTACATGCGAAAGAGCAGAATACCCGGACGGTCGAGGTAGAGATGGATCGGGTGCCAGACTTGAATAACCAAGAAGAATTAAACGCTGCCTACCAAATCGTTTCGGACGCCATTCGGGAACCGATTACAAGTTTTGAGATTGTATCCATTACATGAGCCCGGGGCAATTGCTTCGGGCTTTCTACATATGACTTAAAGGAGTGGACAGATTGAATATTTTAGTAGTAGGACTTGGTGATGTGGCTAAAAAGGCGTATCTCCCTGTGTATGCCGGCTTGAAAGGTATTGGTGTGTATCTCGTGTCAAGGAGTGAAGAGAAGTTGAACGACATCGTATCGACGTATTGTTTCGAAGGAGGATATACGAACCTTCAGGACGTTTCGATGACTCAAATTGATGCTGTCATGATTCATTCGACAACAGCGGTTCATTACGAGCAAGCCAAGTATTGTCTAGAGCAAGGTAAGCATGTCTTCATCGACAAACCAATCACGTTTGCACTTGAAGAGACTGAGCGACTTGTCGCATTGGCGAAAGAGAAAGGCGTTCATCTCGTCACGGGCTTCAATCGTCGATTCGCGACGGCCACTCAGGCGTTGAAACAAGTCGAGCAAAAGAATATGGTGTTCATTCAAAAAAATAGGACGTATAAACCGGCCACACTGCGAGAATTCGTCATCGAAGATTTTGTACATGTCGTCGATACATTACGTTATTTAACGGACCTTCAACCTGTCGAACGGTTGCGTGTCACTCCACGTTATGACGGGGATGTATTGAAACAAGTCATGATTCACTTCACTGCAGGTGGAATCGAAGCAATCGGTTGGATGAACCGAGATAACGGCTGCACCGAAGAAGTGATGGAGGTCATGTCACCGTCAGTGAAACGAGTCACGCGTGACGTCGAACGGATTATGGAATACGGGGTCGACGGGATGACGGAATGGTCGCTAGACCCTTGGGAGTCAAATTTGAAGCGTCGAGGTTTCATCGACTTGATTGAAGATTTTGTGAAACTGTTAAAAGGGGAACCGAATAGGTCTGTCGTCGCTGAAGATAGTCTAGTGACGCATCGACTATGTGAAGAGATTCTTGAGGCCGTGCAATGAACGGGCTGTTTCTCGCAGATTCAGAGCGGGTAAAAACCCGATAAAAGGAGGCGATTTCGTTGGATATCCGTGAACTGATTATGCAAATCAATGACTATTTATGGTCGTACCTTCTCATCTTCGTATTGATAGCAGGAGGACTTTATTTTACGATTCGGATGGGGTTCGTCCAGTTTCGGATGCTACCTGAGATGTTCAAGTTACTATTTGTGAAAGGTCTTAAACACGAGAAAGGTCAGGTCTCTTCTTTCCAGGCGTTCGCCATTGGAACGGCGGCACGTGTCGGTACGGGAAACATAGCCGGTGTATCGACCGCAATCGCACTAGGAGGTCCTGGTGCCGTGTTCTGGATGTGGCTCATTGCCCTGATTGGAGCGGCATCGGCGTTTGTTGAAAGTACGCTCGCCCAAGTATATAAAGTGCACGACGGCAAGGCGTGGCGCGGTGGACCGGCCTACTACATCGAACGAGCGCTCGGAGAACGCTGGCTTGGGATTGTATTTGCGATTTTGATTACGTTTGCGTTCGGTTTCGCGTTCAATTCGGTACAGGCAAACACAATCGCCCTTTCGGTCAATAATGTGTTTGAGATCGACACGGTATGGGTCGGGTTGATTTTGTCGGTTGTCACCGCTATCGTCATCTTTGGTGGGATTCGTTCGATTTCAACGTTATCAGGAATCATCGTCCCGGTCATGGCTGGGGGATATATTCTGCTCGCCATCTGGGTCGTGCTGACAAATCTCGATGTCGTACCTCAAGTCTTTTCGGCGATCTTCTCTGAAGGCGTACTCGGTTTCCAACAATTGTTCGGTGGAGCGGTCGGAGCGGCAGTCCTTCAAGGGATTCGACGAGGGCTGTTCTCGAACGAGGCTGGGATGGGATCTGCGCCAAACGCGGCAGCTACGGCTGAAGTGAGTCATCCGGTCAAACAAGGATTGATTCAATCGCTCAGCGTATTTGTGGACACGTTGTTCATCTGTACGGCAACGGCGATGATTGTTTTGATCTCAGGCGTAGAAGGGTCTGAGTCGTTCCAAGGGATTGAGCTTGCCCAAGAGGCACTTCTCGTTGAAATCGGTCCGATTGCGACGACGCTTATGACAATCGCGATTCTCCTCTTCGCCTTCAGTTCCATTTTGGCCAACTACTATTACGGAGAAACAAATATTGAATTCATCTCGGAAAAGAAACGCTATCTGATAATCTATCGAATTGCAGTAATTGGAATGGTCATGTTTGGTTCAGTTCGGTCGGCTGGATTAGTCTGGTCCATCGCTGATATCTTTATGGGCCTTATGGCGCTCGTCAACATGTATGCGATCTTCCGACTAAGTAAAGTCGCGAAGACGTTACTAGATGACTACATGGCGCAAAAGAAAGAAGGGCGAGACCCGGAATTCTTCAAAGAAGGGGTCGACCTTCCCGGAAAAGAGCACATCGAAGCATGGGAAGCGAAAAAAGAAGAAATCAGTTAAATCGAGATACGAGAGTGCTTCCAAAAAGGGAAGCCTCTCTGTCTTTTCAATTTATTTATTTCAAATACCGCATTTTAATTATATTTCATGAAAGAAGAGAGTAATTATGAAACAAGTTTTGATGACAATCGTCAAGCGTTTCTTTACAGAACGCTTTTTTGATCAAGCAGCTATGTTGGCCTATTATTTCATTCTATCCACGTTCCCGTTCTTATTATTCGTTCTAGGGATTGTTGGCTTATTACCATTCACGAGCGGGGATGTGATTCAAGCGTTATCGCTCATCATGCCTGAAGCTAGCTATCGACTTTTAGAAGGAAATATTGAGGCGATTTTCGACAACTCCAAACTGAAATTGGCATCATTCAGCATTTTGCCCGCTCTTTGGATTTCTTCGATCGCCGTACAATCATTGGTCCGTGCTTTGAATGATGCTTATCGAGCAGTCCGAAATAAAGCATTTTGGAGAGGGGTCTTACAAGATATTGCGATTACATTGGCACTTATGTTCGTACTGCCGTTTTCATTACTCGTACCGGTAATCGAGACGGCACTTCGAGAAGTGTCTTCTTACATCTTGTTCATCGATGAAATTGTCACAACCTATGCTCAAATCTGGTTTTACTTCAGATGGATTGTTGGGACGGGTCTACTCTTTACGGTATTCATCTTCGTCTATAAATGGTTGCCAAGTATATCAGGTACATTTAAGAATAGCTGGGCCGGTGCTGCATTTGCGACTATGGGAATTTTAATCGTATCTAACGTATTCAGTTACTACTCGCAGTTTGCGAACTATGAACAGTTCTACGGTCAACTTGGGGCGTTCATTGTCTTATTAATTTGGTTTTACCTTGCAGCTTCCGTCATTTTGCTCGGCGGACTCTTGAATGCGACATTAATCGAAAGGAAAGAAAAAACTTCATTAGACGTGTAATTGCTAGTTATCATTTAAAAGAATAGGGAATGGTAACGTAAGGTCACATCATCTAAGCGGAGGTGGGAAACATGGATATGCAACGGCTCGTACACAATCGTCGTTTCATCGATCAATCATTGTTTTACCTCGCCTTACATCTGTGGAAATGGGTTCTTCTGTTACCTGTCTTATTCTACCTCGACGTATCGTTTCGACATTCGCCATTCTCTGAGTTTCTGATCGTTAGTATCATCCTGTATCTCATGTTTCGGGTGATACAATACGTCATCGCCAGCCGTGCTTCTTTCATGGAATTGGTTGAGTTCGGCTATTCAGTTTTATCACTCGTTCTCGTCTTTTCATTTTTGATGGAAATCGGTGCACCACCGGTCGCCATAGCCATCATTGGCGCAGCATACCTGAGCCATCCGATGCTTGCATTGCATCATTATCAAAATTTCTCTGAACGAAAATGGCTGAATAAGCAATTTCAATTGTTTAGTCCGATGTTGCGCCAAGGAGAGGTACCTGTTCATGTCCTCGTATTGACGGAAGATGAAATAGTGATTACTGTAGAGAGTGGAAAAGAGTTTACGTACCGTCATATTTATTGGGGCGGTTTTTATGTAGAAAATGCTTCCTAAAAGGTGGTTACTCCGTTGTTTAGTGGATTCGACAATATCATTGTCATTTTGTTCTGGATTGCGACATTCATTGCGTTCTTCAAAGGAGCGTATGATATGTGGCGTGAATATCGAACGACGAAAGAAAAATCAGTGTTATACTATCTAATCGCGATGATCATTACATGGTTCTGGTTTAACCCATATGAATTGATGGCACTCCATCCGTTCGTATTGATGGCGTATTATTGGAATCGAAATAAATGGATGCGTAACGCTATGCTCGTATTAGTGCTCGTTCCATTCGTGATTCGCGTCTGGTTAATCGCAGCAACGATGTAAGACAAAAACTCGGTCCCTTTGAAGGGAACCGAGTTTTTGTTTTGAACTTTGATTATTCTTTTTTCGCAGCTGCCAATTCGGCTTCCATTTCACCGAATTCACGGTTGATGCGTTTTTGTTCTTTCTGGCTAGTAAAGTTACTGACAAGTACGATTGCCAACATACTTAAGAAGAAGCCAGGAACCATTTCGTAAAGGACAGTTGAGAGTCCAGTGACGATCCAAAGAATAACTGTGATAGCACCTACAAGAATACCAGCAAGGGCACCTTGGCGTGTCATCTTGTTCCAATAAAGTGACAATAGGATTGCTGGTCCGAATGCAGAACCGAAACCGGCCCAAGCATAACCAACGAGTGTCAAGATTGTACTAGAAGGGTTGAGTGACATAAGTGTCGCTACAAATCCGACGAGTAAGACACCGATACGACCAGCGCGTACCATTGTTTTTTCACTTGCTTCTTTATTAAAGAACTTGCGATAGAAGTCTTCTGTCAAAGCAGACGACGTAACGAGCAATTGTGACGATACAGTCGACATAACCGCTGCAAGAATCGCAGCTAACAAGAATCCAGTGATGAACGGGTGGAACAAGACTTCAGAGAATCGAATGAAGACTGTTTCCGGGTCACCGAGCGGATTCCCTTGTCCACGGAAGTATGCGATTCCGACGAAACCAGTCATGACTGCACCGATGATTGATACTGTCATCCAGCTCATTCCGATGCGGCGAGCTGTTTTCAAGGATTTCACATCACGGATTGCCATAAAGCGAACGATGATGTGCGGCTGACCGAAGTAGCCAAGTCCCCAAGCGAGGAGACCGATAATCCCGAGTGTCGTTGTCCCTTTGAAGAGATCGAACAAGTCGGCATTAATTGTTGTTGCAGAGTTGACAGCAGTGTCCACTCCACCGAGATCCGTTAAAGCAACAAATGGAACGAGCACGAGTGCCAAGAACATGATGACACCTTGTGCGAAGTCCGTCCAACTAACTGCCGTGAACCCACCGAAGAGGGTATATAAGATGACGACACTAATTGTGACGATGACACCTGTCTGATAGTTTAATCCAAATGAGCTTTCAAACAACTTCCCACCAGAAACAAGTCCGGCTGACGTATAGAACGTGAAGAAGATGATGATGACGGATGCAGATAGGATCCGTAGCCAGTTCGAGTGATCTCGGAACCGATTCTCTAAGAAGTCTGGAATCGTAATCGAATCGTTCGCCATCTCTGTGAAGACGCGAAGTCGTGGAGCAACTAACAAGTAGTTCAAGTAAGCTCCGATGACCAATCCAACGGCTAACCAAATTGCTGATAGTCCAGTTGCATACATTGCACCCGGTAGTCCCATTAACATCCAACCACTCATATCCGAAGCTCCGGCTGACATGGCTGTAACTCCTGGCCCCATTTTACGGCCACCTAACATATAATCTGATGAATCGGTCGTTCGCTTGTACGCAACGTATCCGATAAGAAGCATCATCACGAGATAAAGCGCGATTGATACCCATTCTTGCCATAGCATTGAATTACCTCCTATTAAGTTAAGAAAATCTATTTCATCAAACTCGTTCGCGATTGTGTGAAGACATCACACAGTCAAAAGCAAAAGTTGAAAAGGCGAACTTGTGTCTTACCTTACCGAACGATTTAAATGATTGCAAACTGACACCTTTTCATAAAAATGGCTCTAAAGCCCGTCGTATCAACGGATGAGAGTGAAAATGAGGTGTTTAAAAGTTTAAATATTCTGAATATTTGAAATGTTGAGGACTTCCCTGTGTAACATTTCTGTAATATTAGACCTGATTTTTCAGAAAAAACGAAAAAGAAAGAGCATGATTCACATGCTCCTTCCCTGGTTATTGAAAAGCTTTCTCTTCGACAAGACGCATCGTCGGGAAAGTCTGCCCCGATTTCGCCTGCATTGTAACCAAAATATATGTCTCATTTTTGTGTTGCATGATAAACACCATCGTATAACCCGACTCATCAGTATAGCCAGTTTTCGTAGCGGTCACATACTTCGAGTAGTGGATACTTCGTTCATTGACGGATGAACCGAGGTGATACCACCAGCGTCGTTTACCATTTCCGTCTTTATCATTGAATTCTGCCTTAAATTCATATGTACCGGCAATTTCAACGAGTTCGGGATATGTACTAAATGCGTAGGCAATCTTGGCCATATCGTTTGCCGTCGTATAATGGTTCGGATCCGAATAGCCGTGAGCATTAACAAAGTGAGTACCTGTTAATTCCAACACGTTTGCACGTTCGTTCATCAATTGAACGAATGCCTCAGTCGACCCGCTCGTGTATTCTGCCAAACTGTTTGCGGCATCATTACCTGATTCGAGAAGAGTCGCATAGAGCGCTTGACGTACCGTCAACGTATCTCCAATCGCAAGGTGGGCAATATGGCTATCCCAAGGGATATCGAGTGTCGAAGACTGAATTGAAATGAGCGGCTGATCGAGTTCGTTCGCTGCCGATGCTTTTTCGTAGGCGAGTAGGGCCGTCATCAATTTTGTCGTACTGGCCGGAAAAACACGATCGTCAGCATTTTTGTCGATCAAGATTTGCTGTTTGTCTACATTTACGAAAGTCATCGCGCCAACAGGGATATCCTCGTTTGCAATCAACATCGTATCACTAGGATTCCAAGTACCCATCTCGATTTCAGGAAACACTGGGCCTTGTTTAATCGGTTCGACTTTTAATGTGGCGGCTTCTGCAGGCTCTGGCGATTCTTTATCCTGTTTGAATCCGACTAACGTCGGGATCAGTGCGACAATTCCGAGCAATACTATTGCTGCAATCATTCTTCGCATGATGTATGTTCTTCTTCGGTGTCTCCTTCTACGGGTCAAAAAAGTCCCTCCTTTCATCGTTACTCTATAAACATAATAGAAAATGTAGATGTTTTGCGCTCATAAAATAAATAACTAGGTCAATGATTCAAGATGAAAGAATTGCGTTTCGGGTATAGAGATAAAGATGCTCACAAAAGGAAAGGAGAATGTATCATGCATCGATATCCGTTCACGAGCTCCATCTGGCGGCAACATGATACCGGGACATTATATCCACCATTAACCGCTTCAGAGTCATCTGAAATCGTCGTTATTGGGGCAGGTATTGCTGGTCTGGTCTGTGCGTATGAACTTCAAAAGCGAGGGAAGCAAGTCACGCTTCTTGAAGCATTAGAGATTGGTCACGGGACGACAGGACACACGACGGCCAAGTGCTCTGTCCAACATGGGACGATTTATCAGAAACTGATTAGACACTTCGATGAAACGACTGCCCGACTATACTACGAATTTAACTCAGAGGCACTCGTCTATTTAAAAAATCAAATAGACGAGGGATTTGATTGTGATTATTCGGTTGAAGACTCTTATTTATATTCTACAGAACCAAATGAGGAACTATCTAAAGAGCTCGATGCTTATCGTCGTTTAAAACTGGATGGTGGGGAGGCGACCAACGAAGCCGGTGACGCACTTCCCTTTCAAATAGAGCAAGCGCTTGTGATTCGAAATCAAGCACAGTTCCATCCGGTCAAATACTTACGTGAATTGGCAAATCGATTTGTCGGTCTCGGCGGAAAGATTTATGAACAAACGAGAGCGTTCGAGGTAAGTCAAGGTCCTCGACCAATTGTCACGACTTCAACAGGAAGAAGAGTGCAGGCAAATCAGGTCGTGATTACAACACACTATCCATTTAATGACTTACGAGGCTTATACGTATCAAAATTCTTAGTGGAACGATCTTATATCGTCGCTTGCGAGACGGACGCAACACCGCTAAAAGGGATGTATTTGAGTGTCGACCGCGTCAGTCGCTCGTATCGGACATATGAAGAAAACGGAAGAACTTTTCTGTTGGTCGGGGGAGAGGGGCATACAGCGGGACAGGTGACAGACACCCGAAATCGCTATGATCGTCTAGAGAGCGATGCGCAACACCATTTTAAAACGATGCGTGCGACGTATCGTTGGTCTTCTCAAGATCTCATTACTTTGGACTCGCTTCCGTATGTTGGGCAAATGTTCAAACGGGAACCAGACATCTTACTAGCGACAGGATTTCTAAAATGGGGGATGACGAACGGGATTGCAGCGGGAAATTTACTCGCAGACCAGCTCACCGGTCGTCCAAATCGTTTTTCAGAATTGGTGTCTCCGCTTCGAAAAACCGTGAAACCATCTGGTGTTGGTCCATTTGTCAAAACCAATCTTGATACGGCAACACAATTTGCGAAAGGTGCCGTGGATCGCGTCCTCGAACGTCGAGACGTCGAGGACCTTCAACTAGACGAAGGTGGTATCGTACAAGTGGACAACCAGACGAAAGGCGTATATCGAGACCTCGATAACCATTGTCACGTAGTCAATCTGACATGTACACACCTCGGTTGTACAGTGAAATGGAATAATGCGGAACGGACATGGGACTGTCCTTGTCACGGGTCACGTTTTGATGCAAAAGGTGCTGTGCTGGAGGGGCCAGCGACAAAACCACTTCCCTACAAGAAGCGAGAAGATTTGTAAACTAGTATAGGCAAAGGTTGACAGCTATAATAAAGTAGAAAGAGAATAGACAAACTTATAGGGGTGAATGACAGATGGAACTAACAAAAGAATGGCGTGAACATTTTAAGCAACTACGTGCTTTCGATGAAGCAATCTCTCTCTTATACTGGGATATGCGTACACAGATGCCGGAACAGTCGGCACCGCTTCGGGCGGAAACAATCGGTTATTTGTCGACCGAGGCATTTAAACGACAAACGAGTGAATCGTTCGCATCTTTACTAGGACGAATGACTGAGGAAGAGGGTCTGTCTGATGTCGAAGCGCGTTCGCTTGAAGTCGCAAAAACTCAATATGAACGAAATGCGAAGATTCCTCACGATGAGTATCAAGCATATGTGACGCTAGTATCTGAAGCAGAAACCGCATGGGAGAAAGCAAAAGACCAAAATGATTGGGACATGTTCGCTCCTTATTTAAAGAAAATTATCGGATTCCAGCAGAAATTTGCGGAATATTTCGGCTATGAGAAACATCCATACGATGCCCTTCTTTATGATTTTGAGCCAGGGATGACAGTCGAACTTCTCGATCAACTGTTCGCTTCGCTCCGGGATGAGCTTGTACCACTGATTCAGCAACTTCCAAAAGAATCACTTTCAATGGACTGGTCAATGCCGGCAGACGTACAGGAAAAGATTTGTCACGATTGGATGAATGTCGTCGCATACGATTTATCACGTGGGCGTCTCGATGCGACCGTCCACCCGTTCGAAATCACCATCAACCGTCGTGACGTACGAATCACGACAAAATATGATGAAACTGATTTTCGGAACGCCTTATTCGGAACGATGCATGAGGCGGGACATGCGACGTACGAGCAACAAATCGATCCGATGTTTGATGAACTCGGTCTAGGCGGGGGAGCATCAATGGGAATCCATGAATCGCAGTCACTTTTCTTTGAGAACTTTATCGGTCGGAGCGAAGCCTTCTTACGTCGCGTATATCCGAAACTCCAGGTGCTCTACCCAGCATACGGAGAAATCGACTTTGATACGTTCTATCGTGGGGTGAATGAAGCGAAACCTTCTCTCATCCGGATCGAAGCGGACGAGTTGACGTATAGTCTCCACATCATTATCCGCTATGAGCTCGAGAAAGCGCTCATTCAAGGAACGTTATCCGTCGATGAGCTCCCAGCTGCCTGGAATGAGAAATATAAAGAGTACCTCGGGCTCGACGTGCCATCGAATGCCAAAGGTGTGCTACAAGATGTACATTGGGCTGGTGGTTCGTTCGGTTACTTCCCAAGCTATGCGCTCGGGTTGATTTATGCCGCTCAATTGACGGAGTCTTTGAAAAAAGACCTTCCTCAGTTTGAGACATTGATTCAAGACGGTGAGATTGAACCAATCAAAGCATGGCTACAGGAAAACGTCCATCAATACGGAAAACGCCTGACACCGAATGAACTCATCCAACAAGTGACAGGACAGGAAATCTCGGTCCAACCACTCGTTCGTTATCTAACTGACAAGTATCAGACCGTAGCCAAATGAAACGATTCGCGCATCGAGGTGTGATGGCGTTACAACCTGAGAACACGATGTCGGCATTCAGACTCGCGCTTTCTGCGGGAGCGGAGGGGATCGAGACAGATGTTCATTTGACAAAAGATGGTGAGCTCGTTCTCATCCATGATGAGACGTTGGAGCGAACGACTGACGGAAACGGTTTGGTATCTTCATATACACTTGAGGAACTGAGAGCATTTAACGCCGGTGTACGATATTCTCAACAAGAAGTAATCCCGACACTACAAGAACTCCTCGAACTTGTACGGGATGAAGAAATAATCTTAAATTTAGAAGTGAAAACCGATATCAAGCGTTACGAAGGTATTGAGTCGAGCATTATCGATTTGATTGATTGGTCAGGTATTGATCCATCTCGCATTATCTTCTCTTCTTTCAATCATGTCACAGTACATCGATTAAAAATGATGCGACCGGATATTGAAACCGGAATGATACTGGCACAACCATTGTATGATCCCATTCGTTATGTATCCTCTGTAGGTGTTGATGCAGTACATCCTGATATCAGAAGAATTACAGACGAAGAAATAAAAATGTTTCAACAACATGATATTGCTGTCAGACCCTACACGATCAAGACGAAGGCTCAACTCGAGCGCTGCCGAGCGTTACAAGTCGATGCTATTTTTGTCAATGATGTTGAATGGGCAAGTAAAACCCCTTAGTCGCAGGCTAAGGGGTTTTATAATTCGATGTGAGGGAACTACAATTTATGTAAAGGTTGCGCTTTCATTCGTTAGCATATCGGAGCACATTCAGGACATAATGTCCCCTTTACGTCACTGTCGGATTGTCTTAAGTTTAAGATGTCACCGAGCTACATAGCAATCAGATGTAGCACACCATGTAGCACTGCATCACACTTGTTGTATGCAAGTCGTAGGTTACCGTAGACAAAAGGAGGAAATTTCACATGAAGAAGTTGATGTCTTTACTAGGTACACTAGCACTAGCCTTCGCTTTCATCCTACCGGTTAGCGCCGATGGACATGAAAATGCAATGGTCCGTGTGCTACATGCTTCACCTGATGCACCGGCAGTTGACGTGTATGTGGATGGGGAAGTCGCGGTCGAGGGAGCAGAGTTTAAAGACCTTACTGATTACTTGACACTTCCTGCAGGAGATTACAACGTTGAAATCAAGCCAGCAGGTGACGCAGAAACAGTCGTCGTTGCAGCTGACCTTTCAATTGAAGCAGGCAAATTCTACACAGCCGCTGCGATCGGTCAACTTGAAAACATCGAGATCGCTGCAATGGAAGATGATGCGAACTTCGAAGATGGAAAATCTAAAGTTCGTGTCGCGCACTTTGCACCAGATGCACCAGCAGTGGATGTCGCTCCTAAAGGTGGAGACCCACTCTTCTCGAACCTTGAGTTCAAAGCTGTGAGTGATTATGGCACACTTGATGCTGGTACGTACGACCTTGAAGTTCGTCCAGCAGGTGCGACGGATGTTGTGAAAGCACTTGATGGTGTGGCACTCGAAGGTGGTAAAAACTATACTGCATTCGCAATCGGTCTCCTTGAAGGAGAACCAGCGTTTGAAGTACTCCTTGCTGCTGATGGCGGAGAAATGGCAATGGCGCCTGAAACAGGACAAGGTGGTCTTGCTCAAACAGCTTCAATGAACTGGTTGCTCGCAGCAGCAGTAGTTGGAGCGGCAGCGGCTGGATTCTACGTCTTTCGTCGTCAGAAGCAAGACGCTTAAACTTGTATTCTTAGGAACCATCGGATTTCTCGTATGGAGCGCGCAAGCGGAAGCCCCAGAAAAATCGTTCATCATGCCAAAGGCTGAATTCGCTGAACCACTCGTGTTGACTTCTAAACAAGTCGATCGGCAATCGTTTCATTCGAACAGTTTCGTCCCATCCCGCCTCGTCATTCCTTCAATCGATGTCGATACATCGATTGAAGCGGTCGGGAAGGACGAGGCTGGAAGGATGGATACGCCTTCTAACGTGAACCAGGTCGGTTGGTATCAATATGGGGCGAAAGCAGGCGCGACAGGAAACGTCGTCTTGTCAGGTCATCTCGATGACTTGAACGGTCCAGCCATCTTTGCGAACCTAGGTCAGCTACCAATCGGAGAAGTGGTGACGCTCCAACAGGATGACCAAGTCGCAACGTATGAAGTCGCTAGTGTGAAACAATATCGCCTTGATCAAGTCCCGCTCGCATCAATCTTTGCGGCGACTCAAGCAAAGCGGATTCAACTGATTACGTGTGCAGGGCCATACGATGAGAAACTAGGGTATCGTGACCGTATCGTCGTCACGGCACATTTAATTGAAACGAAATAAAAGCAGGAGATGCAAACTTACATGTTGCATCTCCTTTTTCATGTCTCATAAAAATAGACCCCAACCAATATGGCTGAGGTCCGTTCATGGATTAAGCGTCCATGCGGTCTAATAATTTTGAGAGTAAAATGAGTTCTTCATCAGAGAAATCAGTGAATACATCCATCAAATATTCGATCTTCATGCTTTCTAACGTTTCGAACAACTCACGACCTTCATCTGTCGCTTGAAGTTCGACGACACGGCGATCCCGCTCGCTGCGTTCGCGAGAAATCAATCCTTTTTTCGTCAACTCATCAGCGAGTGCTGTGATCATCGAAGCTGAAAATTGAAACTCGTTCGACAAAGCAGAGGCGATTTGAGGACTCTGTTGACAGAGAGAACGTAGAATGAAGAATTCATTACGAGTCAAATATTGTGAGAACATCGAACGGAGATTTTTTTTCACTCCACGATAGTTCATCCGGATTCCACGTTCAGCATCAGCGACGAGCTGACGACGTGAAGCAGTTGGTACAGGTGTTGTCATCCTCGAAACTACCTCCTAGTGATAATATTATTCATATATACTTCAGAACATAGAAACATTCTACATTAAAAACATGTTGTCTGTAAAGTTATAAAGGCTCGTCTTTCGCACGGATTTGTTGAATGATGTCCTCATAATGTTTTAAGTCAGGATAAAATCGTCTAAAGAAGAATTCGATTTGCGGGTCATCACCTTCTGCCAACAGTTTGGCCAGGACAGCGTATACGACACCCATTCCTTGTCTCGGTAACAGGGAGGAGGGGAGTAATGTCGCACATTGTACGGCTTGCGTATAGTAAGTTGAAAGCGTGTCATTCAAATCTTTGAACGTTCGGATATCTGCATAATGGAACATCCGAGTCAATTCAACGATTGCCGAGAGATCGGTCTCAAGCAACCATTCACTTTGGAAGATGGCATTGTCTAATTTTTCAACAGTCTGGTCGTTGGCGATATAATAGTTCAAATTGTCTCGAGTAATTGTCACTTTCTCCGGAGAATCAAGAATTTGTTCAACCGTTTCTTGTTCGAATGTTCGCAATTGTTTACGGATATTCACAAACTCAGAATCAGCAATCTCTAGCAGTCCGGCGACACGACTGAAACTTCTTTTGATTTCAGGAGGGACGGCATTTGGATTTTTATAACCGAGGTCATGCTCAATTTCGGCCCAAGCATGCTGTAGAATCGAGCGGACTTGAATTTCCGCTTCTTTTTCTGCAAAGCGACGGTACTCACCGAGAGCGAGTCGTTTCTCACTCAACTCCACGACATAATGTACAGACAAATAACCGAACTCGTTGGAATCAAGCAAAGTTGATTTATCAATTGACTGTTCTCGGTCAATGGTGAACTCGTCCTCTAATATTTGTGCGACAGTTCGCACATCATCATGAAAGTATGTGACGATACGGATCCCGGCAAGGTCTTGGACATCACGTAACGATCGATATTGATAAGGTTTACGAGATAATTTGGCATAGAGACTATCCGCCTCTTTGGCACGGGCGACTATTGAATGAAACTGGATTCCGGCTTCCGTCAATAATTCACTGAGGAGTGCCTTCAGTTTAGTGGCAAATGCTTCGTAATCTTCTTTTTCATTCAAGTATTCAAGCATGATCGTGTTCAAGTCTTGTTTCGGCACGGAACTCACTCCTTTTCTCTGTCTTTAGTATATCATCTCCATTACGAAACGATATGGTAGCATATGTACAGAGGGGGAATGAAGATGAACCATACATTCCGGTCATCCGAGAGAGAAAAACTAGAAATCATCGCAGGTTTACTACAACAGGCCGATTATCGGATATCCCGCATCCGAGAAGACGGGAATCAATATGTCGTGACCGCGCGCTTGGTGGGGCGGGCTACAATCAAAGGTGAACGTGAACGCATCGAAGGAATCGTGCAACATTTTGATGTGGAAGAGTGGACACTCCACGAATAAACGGTGATGATTCATGTTTACACCCTCATTTTTCGGGAATAACAAAAACAGTGAAATATATGAATGTGAACGTTTAGGAGGATGGGGCATGTTAGAAACAAGGGTAGTAAATGATATGACGACGGTAGACCATGAAGTGAACGAGATGGTTTCGGGAGGATGTGTAAACGAACACATCTATTTATTTGCCAAAGACGAAGAATTGACGATTCGATTGGCGGCAGAAGCAGGTGTCCAACCGTACCGTATCCCGGAAAAGGGGATGTTCGAGTCGTTGCTCTCAAAATTCACAAGCAATTCGGAAGATCGGATGGAACAGATGGAAAGCTTAGGTCTCACGAAAGAGATGGTCGACTCACTCGAGCGTGAAATCAAGGATGGTAAAATTGTATTAGTCTGCGATAAATAAAAATGGACCGGTAGCCCGGTCCATTTTTTAGTGCTTCGTTTGATAATAGGCATTGACGATTCTGCGCAACGATTGCTGGTCGAGACGAAGCTTTGAAAAGCCTGCATCTTTTAACAATTGTTTTGTGTTTTCGTCATGGAACGTGATATTCCGATTCAAGTATGGATTGAATACCTTCACCATGTCGTTAAATGACTGTTCGACAGAGCTGAGTGTGTCTGTCGGTGTCTCCGTAATCGTCAAGTGTGGGAACGAGAGCGACTCTTTCATATAATCGAGCATCATCTCATTGCGTGGTGGCGAGTCATTCGTGACGTTATAAATCGTACCCGCTTTTGCATGCTCGATCGCGGCTAAAAGCACGTCCGCGACATAATCGACCGGAACAAGGTTCGAGGTACCTGAGGCTGACCCGATTAAACGGATTGACTCAACGCTATGACCCCGCCGTTCCAGTTTACGTTTAAACAATTCAAGTGCACGCATATACCCATACATCGTGAATTTCGAATCCGCTTCTCCGGTTTTAGAGTCACCGACGATGATTGCCGGACGGAAGATCGAGACGTCGAGCTCATCTCGTGATTGCCAGACCGCCTGTTCGGCATGTGCTTTGCTTTCTTCGTATGGATTTAAAAACGATTGCGACACATCATATAACGTCTCGCCACCGATTTCTTTTGCCCCGAGTGTATAAGCGGTGCTCACATGGAAAAATCGAGGTGCATCAATCAACTTGGCCAATCGAAGGGCCTCTCTCGTCCCGGTTAGATTCGTTTCGAACAATTCTTCTCTTAATTCTTCGTCAAATTTGACGAGTGCTGCCATGTGTAGGAATAAGTCCACTTTTCCCTTGTGTGAATCGATGAATCGTTCATCGGCACCGAGTGCGCGCGCCGTCAAATCGCCAGGCAACACATCGATTGATTTTCTTTCTTCCGCCGTGAACTGGGCGTTTACTTTCTCCGGTGTTCGGGCGAGCATACAGATTCGATGCCCTCGTTCAATCAACTCTTTAGCGAGTCGTCCCCCTAAAAATCCTGTTCCACCAGTCATAAAAATATACAATCGCGTTCTCCCTCTCTGTGACATTCTGCATCCATCATATCAAGTCTCGTCAGATGTAGCCACTTTGCGTCTTTTAAAAATTCATGTTTAAAAAAAATCGAAGTCGGTTAAGAACTATAGAGAAGCGTACGAACGGTGCGTAAAGACAGCTTGCCTGTCAAATCCATTGAAGTGAGGTTTTTTAGAATCATGGCAAATCTATTCGGAACAGACAAGGATGACGTAGCAAAGAAGCAACAAGACATTGAGAAAACGGTTCAAGAAAAAAATATTACCCAAATCCATCTTTATTTCTCAGATGTACTCGGTGATTTAAAACTCTTGACGCTTTCGGCAAAATTGTTGCCTGAGGTTTTTGAAGGAAAAACAATGTTTGATGGTTCTTCAATCAACGGATTCTCTTCCATCAAAAACTCCGACTTATTCTTGAGACCGGATTTAGATCGTCCACGTTATGAGCAAGATGGTGATGAGAGTATTTTGGCGTTCTTCTGCGATGTGTGTACACCAGAAGGTGAACGATATGAATATGATCCACGGAATGTGTTGAAAGATGCACTTGAACGAGCTGCACGAGACGGCTACTCGGTATTCGTCGGCGCAGAACCTGAATTCTTCATCTTTGATGAAAATGGAGAGTTTTATGACGAAGCAGGTTACTTCTCGACGCGTTCAGAAGACAAAGGTTATGAAGTACGTCAACATATCGCAAACCGATTGAGCAATGTCGGATTCAATATTGAAGCGGTTCACCATGAAGTTGCTCCTGCGCAACATGAGATTGGTATCAAGTACGACGATGCGCTCCATACGGCGGACAACATTCAATTCTTCAAAGAAATCGTCAAAATCGCGGCAAAAGAAAAAGGGGCATCTGTCTCATTCTTACCAAAGCCGTTACGTGACGTGAACGGTTCTGGGATGCACTTGAACATCTCGGTATGGAAAAATGACGAAGACGGGAAAGCGACGAACAATGCGTTTGATGAGGCCGACGCGGATTATGGACTTTCTCAAACAGCACGTCATTTCATCGAAGGGATTTTAAAGCATGCCCGTGCGACGGCTATCTTTACAAACCCACTGCCTGAGTCATATGAGCGTCTCGTTCCTGGATTCGAGGCACCGGTCAATATTTGCTGGAGTCCGTCGAACCGCAGTTCGATGATTCGAATCCCAGCTTCCCGTGGAAGCGCGACGCGTGTCGAGGTTCGAAACCCTGACCCGAGTGCTAACCCGTATTTGGCACTTGCCGCCCTCATCTACGCTGGTTTAGAAGGGATTGAGCAGAAGCTTGAACCATCTAAGCCGAACGAAGACGACTTGTTTGAGTATTCAGCTAAACAAATCGAGAGCCAAGGAATCGCTTCGCTCCCTGCGACGTTCCATGAATCGATTCAATCGCTGAAACAAGACAACTTCCATGATTACTTTAACCACAATATGATCGATCGCTATTTGTCACTCATTCAAGTACGCAAATAAAAAATGACGCCAGCCGATTCAATCGGCTGGCGTTTTTTAAAGATTAATGGATTCCGCGCATATATACTTTGATTTTTGGTGCGAGTGCGAACAGAATCAAGCTTAAAACGATGGCGACACCACCGATTACCCCGAAATAGAGCATCTCGTTCTCAGGTGAGTAGAACTTGACGAGCTGTGCGTTGATTCCTTGTGCGGCAGCGTTCGACAAGAACCAGAGTGACATCGTTTGAGCGGAGAATGCTGCTGGTGCAAGTTTTGTCGTAGCCGACAAACCGACCGGCGATAAACTTAGTTCTCCCAAGACAACGATGAAGTAACTCAAGACGAGCCAAAGCGGGTTGACAAGGGCATCCGGACCGCTGAAGTAAGCAGGAAGTAGGATGACCAAGAAACTGATTCCGGCAAACAAGATCCCGAAAGCGAATTTCGTCGGGATGCTTGGCTCACGGTCTCCAAGGCGTACCCAAAGCCAAGCAAAGACCGGTGCAAGTAGAATGATGAAAAGCGGGTTCAACGATTGGAACCAAGCTGGAGACAACGTGAATCCGAAGAATTCAAGGTCAGTCCGTGTATCCGCATAACTCGCAAGGATTGTTGCCCCTTGCTCTTGAATCGCCCAGAACATGACGGAGGCGATGAAGAGCGGGATATAGGCAATGATGCGTGAACGCTCAACCTCTGTCGTTTTTGGACTGCGATACATGATGATGAAGTAAACTGTTGGAATTGCGATTCCGAACACCCCGACGAGCGAGATGAATGTGTTAATCGTGAACCAGCCGAGTGGGATCAAAATCGCAAGTAAGATGGCGATTCCGATTGTGACAAGGCTGACGATTCGAATCGTTTTCTTTTTCTCATCAGGAGATAACGGGTTCGGTACGTATGAGCCGGCAAGACCAAGGTTCGTTTTACGCGTCAATACGAAGACGACGAGTCCAACGAACATCCCGATGGCAGCAAGGGCGAAGCCCCAATGGAAGCCGTAATCTTTTTGAACTTGTCCAACGATGAGCGGTGAAATGAACGCGCCCAAGTTGATACCCATGTAGAAGATACTGAATCCAGCGTCACGACGGCGATCCGTTTCACTATACATATCTCCGACTATACTTGATACGTTTGGTTTCAATAAACCCGTACCAATAACAATCAACGCCATCGAGATGAATAAGAAGACGACGCTACCTGGAATCGAGAGGACGATGTGTCCGAGCATGATGAACACACCACCGTAGAAGACCGCCCGTGACGTCCCGAATACTCTGTCCGCAAGCCATCCCCCAATGACCCCTGACATATAAACGAGTGCACCATAGACGGACATAATCGAGAGCGCGACGTTACGGTCGAGCCCGAGTCCACCTTCAGAAACCTCATAGTACATATAGAATACGAGGATGGCCCGCATGCCATAGTACGAGAAACGTTCCCAAAATTCAGTGAAGAATAAGGTGAACAACCCTTTCGGTTGTCCGAAGAAGCCTTTTTGTGGAACACTGTCCACGATTGTCTGTTTATCGATCCTTTCCATGAAAGATCCCTCCTTAACCGTTTTATCATAAAAAGGATTATTATGATTGTAAAGTGAATTGAATGATAATTTCAAATTTTAATAAAGATGCAAAGAATGAAAAGACCACACTTCCATGAGCAGAGAGTGTGGTCGATGAGTGATTACGCTGTCTTTTGCTTTGCTTCCGTTGCCTGGACATGACGTCCGAGTTGCCAGTAAATGATGCCAGATAGGCAACTTGCGCCGCCGATCAAAATCAGTGCGATATGCCCGGCACGATTGTCGAAAAAGACACTTGCGATGATTGGTGCCGTCACACCGCCAATTAGCCATTGAATACTTGCAGCCCCATTATAGGCACCGCGCATATTCTCTGGCGCAATCAAGGCGATGAACGTCTGTTGGACAGGCGACATAATCATCTCGCCAAGCGTGTAAAACGCGTAGACGGCGAGTAAGATACCAACGAGTGGAAGGTAAGGAACATCAAGTGCGTACAAAGCTCTAGGGACGATGGCGAGTAAAATCATCCCGATTCCGAAGACGGTCGCTCCGGCAAGCATGACTTTCCCAAATGGTTTATTCCCTAGCTTCGAAGCGATTGGAAACTGGAAGAGGACGACCATGATTCCATTAAGTGCCAACAGGTATGGGAATGGGTTCTGTTGCGCGGTGTATGTCGGGAGCGACTCTTTCAAAAAGAGCGGTAACATGCTCTCGACGACTGAGAATCCCATTGATATGAATATACCCGCAAAGATGAAGATCAGAAACACGCGGTCATTATAAAATACGCGCAACACTTCCCGGTTGCTCGGGGTCTCATCTTCTGTGAACTCCGGCAATGATTCGCGAATGAAGTAGCCGAGCGCGAGGGCATAAAGACCGAAGATGAACGCCGCTGCAAAGAAAATTAGCTCGCGGTCGATGAACAGTACCGCACTCCCGAGGAGAGGTCCAAACGCAGCACCGATGTTATGCCCCATCCGTAATAGGCCGAATGCTTCGTTCATATGCTCGGGTTCTGTGACGTCAGCAACCATCGCACTAGCAGCGGGATGGAATAGTGAGTTAGTCAAACCGAGCATCGCATTTAGTAACAATAATGGCCAAAACGAATCCGCGAACGCAAAACCAATGAGGGCAAGCGCGTCACCAATGATGGCAATCATCATGATCGGTTTTCGCCCGTAGAGATCGGCGAGTCGGCCGCCAATCATCGAGCCGAGGAGCGCCATGATTGGTCCAGTTGCCATAATGATTCCGACTTGAAGGTAGCTATCTAACTGGTCGCTATAATAAAGGACTAAGAATGGGGCGATCATGAACATCATGATTCCCGTAATCGTCTCCCCTAAGAAACGAATCCAAATATTGCGGTCAAGCCGCTTGAGTGATTGAAACATACAGGTCACCTGCTTTATTTAATTTTAGACACAAAAGGGACGTCATATGCATAAAGGCATACGACGTCCCACGTTGTTTATGCATGCCTCGATAGGCAGGCGTCTTAGATCTGTTTCAATCGAAGAGGTGCCTGCCAATCAGTATGAACTTGAGTGAATGGTTTCGAAGATACTACTGACATGGGAACCTCTCCTTTCTGTTAATTGTGTTCTTCTCTTCAACTGTATGACACATTTCATGAATATGTCAACAGAATCATGAAGGGATTTAAAGTAACTCATTCAAATTTTTACGATTCAAACGATAGTCAATGAGTCTAGACAAGACGACTTGAATCATCGCAGTGATAGGGACACTCACGAACATGCCGACGAGACCGAACAGGCTGCCCCCGATAATGATGGACGTGATGACCCAAAATGGCGTGATCCCGACACTGTCACCAAGAATTTTCGGACCGAGCCACAATCCATCGAATTGTTGCAACAAGAAGATGAACAAGAGCACCAACACGGCGGTGAACGGGTCATAGAAGTATGTGATGATGAACGCCGGAATCATCCCAAGTAGTGGACCGACATAGGGGATGAAGTTGAGGACGCCGACGATGACACCAAGAAGTAGCGCATATGGCGCACCGATGATCAAAAGTCCGATGACAGCCAAAACACCGATGATGAGACAGTCAAGTGACTTTCCGATGATGTATCGTTTAAAAATATAATCCATCTCCTGAAAGATATCGATCGTCGTCTTTGCAGTACCGACGGGTAAAAGCGCGTAGAGAAGGCGCTTGAACATACGAGCGAAGACTTCCTTGTCTTTCAAGAGATAAATTGAGATGACAATCCCAATCAAGAAGTTGATCAATGTCATCGTAAAACTTGAGACATAACCGACAGACGAGAGGACGGCTGTTTCGACCCATCCCGAGTAGCGGTCCTCGAAGCGAGCAAAATCAATCGCCTGGGCGATGGTTGCGTTATAGTCTTTCAAGTAATTGTTTACATCACCAAGAAACGCATCGATTTGACGGATATAGACCGGTAACTCCTCGATAAGTGATGAAAGACTCGAGTAAATCCGTGGGAACAAGGTGACGACCGAGATCGCTAAAATCCCGATAAATGTGATATAGACGATGAGCAGACCTTGATACCGCTTCAAATGGAACCGTTCTTCTATATAAGAGAGTACGGTGTTGAGTAGTAAAGCGATGGCAATCCCCATGATAATCGGGGTCAGTAACTGAAACGTGTACTGCAAAACACGTGAGATGGTATCCGGTTCACTGATGACACGCCATAAGACGAGTAAAATCAGACCGATCACACTGAGTTTCCAAATAAGTTGACGATTAAGCTCCAATGCTCTATCCCCTCATACAAATATAATTTTTCTACCCTTTTACTATGAATGTTTTTTGAAAAGGATTCAATAGATGTTCACCTTGAAAAAAAATATTTGACACCGTTGGAAATGTCTGGTTAACTTAGGGACATACTAAAATTACATAGCGAATAACACTTTCTATCAAGAGAAGCGGAGGGACTGGCCCGATGAAGCTTCAGCAACAGATTGCAAAATACTGTGCTAATTCCAGCAAGGTAACCTTGAGAGATGGGAAGGTGGTTGACTACATACGTCTGTATTGAGCACCCCTTTCCTCAGAAAGGGGTGTTTTTTCGTATCAGGAGGAAGAATCATGGCAGACAAACGTTCACAATTATTAAAATCTTTACCAACCCAACACTTCGTCGGATTAGCAGAAGAGGTCGCGGCGGTAGAGGCTAGTGGAAAGACCGTTATCCGGCTCGGGCAAGGGACGCCCGACTTACCGACTCCCGCTCCAATCTGTGAGGCGCTCGAACGTGCCATCACGGACCCGTCGACACACCAATACGGTCCGTTTCGCGGACAGGCGCGCTTAAAAGAAGCGGTCGCATCATTTTATTCTCGGGAATATGGTGTCGAACTCGACCCGGAACGGGAAGTCGCTATCTTGATTGGCAGTAAATCTGGTCTGATCACACTCCCACAATGCCTCCTCGAACCGGGTGACGGCATCCTACTGCCTAACCCAGGGTATCCGGACTATATCTCGGGTGCACGTCTTGCCGGTGCCGAGATCATCGATTTGACGTTAAAAGAAGAAAACGGCTTCCTTCCGGACTATTCGACACTCGATCCGCTTCACGCTCGACTCATGTATTTGAACTATCCGAGCAATCCGACGGGTGCTGTCGCAACACCGGCATTTTTTGAGGACACCGTCGCATTCGCCAAACAACATGATGTGATGGTCGTCCATGACTTTGCGTATGGAAGCATCGGGTTCGATGGTCACGTTCCTCCGAGTTTCCTTCAAGCCGAAGGGGCGAAAGAAATCGGAATCGAAGTCTATACAATGTCGAAAGCATTCAATATGTCAGGATGGCGTGTCGCGTTCGCGGTCGGGAATGCTGACATCATCGAGGCAATCAACACCTATCAAGACCACGTCCATGTATCTGTCTTCTCTGCCATTCAAGAGGCGGCCATCGTGGCGCTCGAGTCACCTCGCGAACTCCGTGACGACCTCGCGTCGCTTTATGAAACAAGACGAAACCGACTGATTGACGGATTACGCCGTGCCGGGTGGGACATTGAGGCGCCGAAGGGTTCCTTCTTTATATGGGCGAAAGTGCCTGAGGGAGATGCAAAATCTTTCTCGACAAAGTTACTCCACGAGGCGGGCGTCGCCGTCACACCAGGCTATTTCTTCGGAACAGAGGGGGAGCGCCACATCCGATTCGGTCTCGTATCGTCTGAACAGAAGATTGATGAAGCGGTAGAGCGGATCGAGAAATTGTTCGCGGCTTATGAGGAGGTTCATCTATGATTCGTCAGGCGGTACTTGAGTACGATCATTCGAAAGACGCACTTGAGAATCTTCCCGCGCGTATCGGGAAGCGGGAGGCGCTTGTCTTGAGAGGGGAGAGCGGGTATAGCAAGGCGGTGCGCGTGTCGCCTCGCCTCGCGGATCTCCCGAGCGTACGATTTACCGGAGAATGTTCAGACGAGGAAGTTGAACGGTTGAACGGTTATCGACCTGACGTATGGATTGCCGTTGGTGGCGGCAAATTGATTGATACAGCAAAACGAATCGCGGCTTCTCAGAGCGTACCGCTCATTGTCGTCCCAACACTCGTGTCAAACTGTGCCGCCTTCACACCGCTTAGCGTCATCTACACTGAGGAAGGGTCATATATCCGTTACGACACATTTCCGGTCGTCATCGAGCGCGTCATCGCGGATGAACGACTGTTACGTGATTCACCTTACGACTATTTCAAGGCTGGCGTGATCGATACGGTCGCAAAGTGGTACGAGGCCCGATATATTAGCGGGACGACATCAAGGGATGCAGGCATTCAGTCAGGGCTATCGCTCGCGGCACAGTGTGGCAAGTTGATGGACCTGTCGATCCGCGAACAGGATTTCCGTCGCTACGGCACGGACATCCGATATATCGTCGATCACGTCCTCGCAATCGGTGGTGCGGTCGGTGGGTTTGGAGATGCCGGCACACGTGTTGCTGTCGCGCACGCCGTTCATAATGCGCTCAGTCGCTTTGACTCGACTCATCATTGGCTACACGGGGATAAGGTGGGGTTCGGATTGGTGGTTCAAGAGCGACTGGTAGCATCTGAGGACACCGTAATTCTCAAGAACTGGCTTCAATCCATCGGTGCACCAACTTCACTTGCGCAACTTGGTATTCGTTTTGATCAAATCGATGAATTGGTCACATTAATTCGTGAAGAAACCAAGATTCAAGGATTTCGTGATTTCGATGATTCAGAACGGTTAAAAGAAATTCTCATAAATCTTCAAGAAATGGTTTACAAATAATTCTTTTATCAGTAATATAATAACAAAATAATAGAACCGATTGCTTATCAAGAGTGGTGGAGGGACTGGCCCGATGAAACCCGGCAACCAGATCAGTATGATCATGGTGCTAATTCCAACAGACGAGACGTCTGGGAGATGAGCGTGTCCGACTTTCACTTGTCGTGCCCGCCGCTCTTCGTGAGTAGCGGGCTTTTCATTTGGAGGAGGAACTATTTATGAACATCAAACAAAAAACACTTTTGGCAGGTACATCATTACTTGCAGCAATCGCACTTTCCGCGTGTGGACAATCCGAGGAGAGCGAGACGCTCAGCACGGAAGAACTGACGATCGGAGTGACCGGTGGCCCACACGAGCAGATTGCAGAGAAAGTGCAAGAACTCGCGAAAGAGGACGGGCTTGAGATCGACATTAAAGTATTCAATGATTACAACACACCGAACACTGCTCTCGACGAAGGCAGTCTCGACGTGAACAGTTATCAGACGCTCTCATTCCTCGAACTTCAAAAATCGGATAAAGGCTACAAGATTGACGACGTATTTAAAACGGTCGCGTTCCCGATGGGGCTGTATTCTGAGAAGTTGAAAGATATCAAGGATTTAAATGAAAGGGATAAAGTGGCTGTACCGAATGACCCGGCGAACGAACTTCGAGCGCTCCGTCTATACGAAACGGCTGGTCTCATCACATTGAAAGAAGGTCTGACGGATAAGGCGACGAAACGGGATATCGCCGAGAATCCACTCAACCTTGAATTTATCGAACTTGAAGCCTCACAGCTCCCGACACAGCTTCCAGAAGTGGCCCTTGCAGCAATCAATACGAACTTCGCGATGGGAGCTGGCCTTTCGATCAACGAAGACGCGCTTTTCCACGAAGATACGGTCGATAACCCGTACCCGAACTATGTCGTTGTCCGTTCAGCCAATAAAGAAGATGAAGTTGTCGAGACGTTGAAGTCATACTACCATTCGGATGAAGTACGTACTTTCATCGAAGAAGAATTCAATGGTTCTGTCGTACCAGCGTTCTAAGGAGGGATTCGATGATTGAACTGAAACACATCACAAAGCAATTTCACGTCAATGGAGATACGATTACCGCGCTCGAAGACGTCTCCCTCACAATCGAAAAAGGGGAGATTTTCGGCATCATCGGTCGAAGCGGTGCCGGTAAGAGTACGCTCATCCGGATGATCAATCTATTGGAACGACCGACGACAGGTGTCGTTGAGATTGAGGGACAAGACATTACACAGTTAAAGAAAAAAGAACTCTCTTCGCTACGTCAGCGAATCGGGATGATCTTTCAACATTACAACTTATTGAAGACTGCGACCGTTGAAGAAAATGTCGCCATCCCGCTCCGCCTCGAAGGGCTCGGGAAAGGAGTCATCTGTGAACGGGTCGACCGCTACCTCGACATCGTCGGTCTATCCGAACATCGGAACCATTACCCTGAACAATTATCAGGCGGACAAAAACAGCGCGTCGCCATTGCTCGTGCGCTCGCACATGAACCGGACATCCTCCTCAGTGACGAGTCGACGAGCGCGCTTGACCCTGAGACGACGGAATCTATTTTAGAGTTATTGCTCGAGATCAACCGAAAGCTCGGTTTGACGATTTTTCTCATCACGCATGAGATGGAAGTGATTGAGCGAATTTGTGACAGGGTTGCGGTGATCGATCACGGCGAAATCATCGAGCAAGCGAATGTGTTGGATGTCTTCTCAAATCCAAGACACGAAACGACGCAACGGTTCTTGAAGACGAACCTCGACGTCCCGGAAGAAGTCGTGTCGGAATTACAGACGCGTGGCACACTCGTCCATCTATCGTTCATCGGCAGTCAGACGGAACAGGCTGTGCTCGCCCAGTTGACGAAACGATTCGGCATCCTACCGAACATCATCGGAGGCGGGATCAAGAAATTGAAAGCGGGTCTTGTCGGAAATCTGCTCGTTCACCTTGATGGGGATCACGATCAAACAGAACTTGCTGTCCGTTATTTGAAGACGAGCGGCGTAAACGTAAGGGAGGTGTCGAACCATGCAACAGTTCTGGACAGACTGGGGTGACCTGATTTGGACGGGGACGATTCAAACGTTGACGATGACAAGTATCGCGCTCCTTATCTCGACCTTGATCGGACTTCCGCTCGGGACGTTGCTCGTACTGACGAGAGCGAACGGGCGTCTCGCGAACCGATTCGTTTATGGTGGATTGTCGAGCGTCATCAACGTCATCCGCTCGATTCCATTCATCATTCTATTGTTTTTCATCTTACCGTTCACACGGTTCATCATGGGCACGACCATCGGGGTACAAGGTGTGCTGCTACCACTCATCGTCTTCACCGCGCCGTATATCGCTCGTCTCATGGAGTCTGCTCTTCTTGAAGTCGATCGCGGGGTCATCGAGGCATATGAGGCGATGGGGATCTCGACGAGAAAGATTATCTGGTACGTCCTCATTCGAGAGGCACGCTCTTCCATCGTTCTCGGATTGACGATCGCAACGATCGGTCTGATTGGCGCGACGGCCATGGCCGGTCTCGTCGGAGCCGGTGGGCTTGGAGATATCGCGTATCAATACGGGCACCTTCGTTTCGAACCAGAAGTCATGTATGTGACGATTTTTGTCCTGATCCTTCTCGTTCAATCGATCCAGTCATTCGGAAACCGATTGGCAGCCAAACTAAAACGAGCCTAAAAAAGAATCGTGTCGCTTTAGCGACACGATTTATGCGTTGTGGAGCAAGCGTTTTAATTCAGCGATGCGGTCATTTCGAGGAATAAACGTCCGAATCTCCTTTTCACTGAAACCTACTTGGATGCGATGATGGTCAAAGACGATAGGGCTTTTCAAAATTTGAGGGTTTGATGCGACAAAACTATATAGTTCACGAATCGACATCTCATCGAGTTTCTCTGCCGCTTGCTTATACACACTCTTTTGTACCGACAACAAGTCGGTCGTCCCATTCTCAGTCAGACTCAACATTTCTTTAAATTCACCAAAGGATAGGCCTTGGTCTGTCAATTTCTTTTCGATGAAGGGAATCTTTTGTTCCCGCAACCAATCAATCGTTTTTCTGGAAGAACTGCAGCTCGTATGCGTGAATACCGTGACCGTCACGACAACCACTTCTCCTTTACATCAGTTTGGTTCTAACTATTATCTCTCTTTATACGGTACGAACCGTGATTATGTTTCAAATCACATACAGTTTCTTTTTGATTGAAGACGACTTCGGACGGGTACAGGTTTCAAGAGCAACCACATAAGGAGGAATGAAGATGTTTGACTATACTGTACAGTCTGACCGTACCGTGGATGACGTCATCGACCGTCTAGGTGAAACGTTGAAAGAAGAATCGTTTGGTGTGCTATGGGATTTTGATTTGAGTGAAACGTTAGAGAAAAAGGGTCAAGCAATCGATGGGAAGTATCGCATCCTAGAAGTATGCAACCCGAAGGCGGCGAAAGAAGTGCTGTCGCAACATCTAGAAGGAGGTTACTTCCTTCCATGTAAAATCGCCGTGTTTGAAAAAGACAATCATACACATATTGGCATGCCTAAACCGACCACATTGATTCGTCTCATTGACGATGAATCGTTACAGGCCATCGCGGCAGACGTCGAATCTAGACTGCAACGTGCGATCGACCACTGTAAATAACTGAAGTACCATCCGCTCATGAAACTTGGGCGGATTTTTTTCGTATAGGACAGTTAGATAATGGTAAAATTGGAATATGATCAAAAGTGGAGGGATTGTATGTTCAAACGTGGTATGACAATCTTACTTGGCGCGTCCTTGTTAAGCGCATGTGGAGCATCTGACATAGAAGTCATTCAACTAGATTACATCGAGAAACAATGGAATGTCGAGAGTTATACGAAAGAAGGAGAAATCGTTCAAATCGACGAGACGAAAGAAGTACTCATGGCGTGTGAGGGTGAACGTACGACTGAACTAAAGGGAGATATCACTGTTTATCAGACAGTGTTTGCTGGGCGAAAGGGAGTCGTTCCATACATGGATCCGTACTCGATGAAGGTGGTTACCTATTTAGAGGGGGATGAACGATATGCGGTTTGTCGCGAAAGCTACACAAATCAGTTCGTAGCGCAAAAGATTGATTCATTCCCAACTTTCGTGAATACGAACGAAGGAATTGAAGTTCAACATTTACCAAGAGTCGAACAGGCGGCTACGATGGAACAGAATAACTTACTGAAGGCGGATTTTGCGGAGATTGATGGAAATAGAATCACGCCATTCTTACATACATTACTTGAAATTCAACCAGCTTTTTTTGGAGAACTCGAAATAGAACTTGGCGACAAGACGACCAGACATCCAATCGTTCAATTTGAACCGAGAGGAATCGAGATGCCTACTCCGCAGTTCGCCATCGGATATGATGAGAAAACGCTTCAGCCATATACCCTTTACTCATTTGATCGTCAATATTTCATGCAACGCTCTTTCAAATTTGCAGATATGGATGATTACGAGTCGATGGAAAATCAAGGATTTGAGGAGTTAAGCGTGGATACCATTGTCGAACCCGGAGAGTTAAAGGAAGGAGAAGCGGTTCCCTTATATTCATTCCACTACATAAAAGATGGCGAACCCGTGACTGAAACAATGACGATGCGCTATATTTCTGGAACTTTACTTAAGGAAGGCGAAGAACCTGCCTCTATTTATGAGGATTGGATGCATGATTCAGAAAAAGGACCGAGAGTCGTTGCGCACCGTAAACCGTTTGACGAGAATGCACTCACTTATCCTGATTTTATCGAAATCTCGACGGAAGAATCTGAACAAGTCATGGAAGTATTAAAGGAGGCAGAACCGGTCGGCCGTAAAGGTGAGCCTGCAGACTATCGATACTTGACGTTGACGGAAGGATGGAAAGGGCAAGAATTTGAAATTAGCTATAAACAGCGGTCAAAAAAACTTGATATCTATCTGACAGATCCGCTTCGCGATCAGACGTTTAAACTATCGAGCAAAGGAGCGGAAGTGTTCTTGGATATTTTCCCGGAGTACAAAGAGTCATGATGAAACGAATGCTATTCACGTTATGTGCAGTTGGAATTTTATCGGGTTGTGGTGGGGAAGAAGTAAGTGTCGTCAAACTTGAGCATATGCCAGCGCAATGGGATGTACGAGACATGAACTCGAACAGCTTTGATATCGGGCCGGAGACGTGGGCGAGCGATTTACTCCATGCATGTACCGATGACCCGATTCCCCAAATCAATGAAGACGTCACGGTCTATCATTCGTATGCATTGAACCGAAAAGCCATGATTTCGGACTACGATGCACATGCCTATAAGTTAGTGACGTATGTAAAAGGAGAGCAGAACTATGCCATTTGTCAGGATGGTTTTTCTCCAAAGATGAGAGTCGGACTGATTGAGGAACTCCCTTCGTTTGTTCAAGCATCAAAAGGCGTCACCATCCCAATCGTCCCGACTATCGGGATTGCAACGATTGAGCAAGAGGAGAGTGTCAAGGGGAGCGATTATTCCGATATATTCGAAGCCCCTGTCCATCTAGTTGACGGAACGATGATTCATGTGACCCCTTCCTTGAATGGAAGCATCACATTAACCATCGGAGAAGACGAAGGCATCTTTCCGCTCTCCATCATTGAACCTTACAACGCGCAAATGGGAGTTGTGACGATCGCACTCGGCTACGACGAGCAATCCCAAAAGGCTTATTTTTTTGCAGAGTCCGAAGGTGGGTTACTTTCCTACGATCCGGTTGTCACGATGACCGAAACCGATTATTTTCAACCAAAGCAATTTGAAGGGTTACAGGTTGAGCGGGTATTGCAGGCAGACTCGCTCGAACCCGGAGTCGAGACACCGCTCTACACGTTCTCTTTTGTGGAGAACGGAAAACGTGTGACGAAAGACGTCCTTATCACCTACACGGAACGCGAATTTGCGACGGCTAAATCGATTGAAGCAGACATCGAATCGAATCCTGCCGTACCAAGTGGTCCATTCGTTTTCGTCCATAAGACCCCTTTAAACGGAAAGGCAACGATTGATTATCCGAACGTGTTGCGCGCTGCAGGGATTGACATGTCTGATTTGATGGACGCCATCGATGGGGCAGAACCGGTCAAGCGCTCAGGAGATGTAGAAGAGTATTCACTTCTTACCATCATCGACGGATGGATCGGTCAGGAGTTTCAATTAAGCTTTAAGAAGCGCTCAAAAAAAGTGGATGTATACTTAACCGATGCCAAGCAGAATCAGACGTTTAAATTGACGAGCGCAGGTGCAGAGACGTTCTTCAGCTACTTTCCAGACTTAAAAAAGTAAAGGCGCCAGTTGGCGTCTTTTCATTTGGTAAATACTTCAAAATCAAGATATTGACCTTCTATACAAAAAGTAGGCAATGACAAATAGCTCAATACGTTACACTGAGATTCACGATTTAGTACGAATATCCTACGAAGAAGAAAGGTTGCTATAGTTGATGAGTACATTGAACCAGAAAGTAATTCATTCAGATGATGTATTTCGTTCCATCGAGACGAATATGGCGATGATTCGATTTGATCGGCAACGCCGGGTCGTCGATGTGAACGATACGTTCGCAAAAGCGATGAAATATAGACGTGAAGAGATGATTGGCATGCAACACCATTTGTTCTGTCCTTCCTCTTTTGTGAATAGCCCGGAGTACACGGCGTTTTGGGAGAAATTATGGAGCGGATTCAGTTTCTCGGATAAAGTGGAGCGCGAAAACGCAAAAGGAGAGACGATTTGGCTCGAGGCAACGTATATGCCAATCGTTGAAGGGGATGACGTAATCGGTGTCGTCAAAATTGCATCGGATATCACAGAGCGTCAACAAGTCATTGAGGATTATGCATATCGTTTCAAATCGATGACCGATGTGCTCGATGAACGGGCGAAGACAGGCATGCAAGATACAAAAGTATTGAATGAGACGATTGAACGTCTTGCCAAAGATGCAGCGGAAAACCTTCACGCCCTTCAGAACTTGCGTCGTCAAGCTGATGACATCGCTAAAATCGCCTTGTCCATCAAAGAAATCGCAGCACAAACGAATCTATTGTCTTTAAATGCCGCCATTGAAGCGGCCCGTGCTGGTGAACATGGGCTAGGATTCAATGTCGTGGCGACGGAAGTACGTAACTTGTCCCGTATGGTCGAACGAGCGGTCATCGACGTCAACTCGAACACGGAAGGGATGAACGTCGAGCTACGTAAGATTGTAGAAGGGGTCACCGCATCCAATCAAGAGATCCAGTTGAGCGCAAAGACGATGGAACAGACGATGGAGCGTTTCCATACGTTCGAGCAAGCGGCAGCCGAGTTACATGATACGGCTGACACGTTCACTTCCAACTTATGAACCGATTGACCCTTTGACGGGTCAGTCGGTTTTTTTGAGTTGCAATGTATGTCCGTTTTGCTTCAACCACAGCTTCGCATCATCCGTTTTAGGATAAACGGTTCGTAACGTATCCCAAAATGAGGCTGAGTGATCGAAATGGACGAGATGTGTCCATTCGTGAGCGATGACGTAATCCATCATCTCTTTCGGTGCCAGCATGAGGCGGACATTGATGGAGATGGTCCCAGTTGAACTACAAGATCCCCAGCGTGTCTTTTGGTGACCGATGCGAATCTTTTTCGCTTTAACGCCTAAGGACTGTTCGTAAATCGGTGCACGTTCGATCACATATTCACGTGCTCGTTCACGTAACCATACTTCGTAGGATTTTATTAAGGTGATCTCGTCCCAATCCCTCGGGACGAAAAAAGAGGAACCGTCATATCGGAGTGTCGTCCCATCATCTTTTTGGGTCGGATAATTTTTCCCATGAAAGACGAGCCCCTCATTGAGTACAGACGTCTGTTTCGGAAGATTGTGACATGTATGACGAATCCATGTGGCGTGTTCTTCTAAAATCCAATCGACGACTCCTTTTGATAAACGCGCTGGGATGCGTAGCTCGATGCCGTTAGGTGTGACATAAAATGCAGCTTTTTTCCTTCGCTTCTGTCTGACGATGTTGACGTTCATCCATAACCTCCTCTCCATATCTCGATTGAGTATATCGAAGTCGGCAAGAAACCGCCATGCTTTTTTGGCACGCAGTCGAACTAACTTTGATACAGTAAGGGAAGGAGGGATGAACATGAAATCAATTTTACAACAACAACTTGAACGTACAGGAACGAATTCGGTGAAGTGGGATGGGTTGGATCGTTGGTTCCATCTATCTGAAGATGTATTGCCACTCTGGGTGGCCGATATTGATATCCGTACTGCACCGTCTATTTCGGAGGCACTCGCCAAAAAAGCCGCTCAAGGAGAATTTGGATACACGTTGTTCGCGCCTGAAGCGCAGGAAGCGGTCCGCTCTTGGTACGAGCGACGTCACGATTTAGATGTCGACCCGAAACATGTCTTGTTTTCAAGTGGGGTTGTTCCTGCGTTGACGCATATCGTTGAGGCACTGACTGAAGTCGGGGATGGTGTTGTCATTCAGTCACCTGTTTACCCACCGTTCCATGAACTCGTTGTCGGCTCGAAACGTCAAGTATTCGATGCACCGTTGAAAGAAAACGATGGACGGTACGAGATGGACTTTGTCGCTCTAGAAGAAGCGATGAAGCAAGCCTCACTCTTCTTACTCTGTTCCCCACATAACCCGGTCGGACGTGTCTGGACGAGAATAGAACTCGAGAGAGTCGTGGAACTCGCAAATCGATATGATGTGATTGTCGTCGCAGATGAGATTCATGCGGATTTGACATTCCCATCCCAAAAACATACCGCAATCGGTTCGCTTGACCCTCGGGTGATCACAGTTAGCGCACCTTCAAAAGCATTTAACATCGCTGGGCTATTTGCTTCATACATCATTTGTCCGGTCGACGATTGGCGGAAGCAGATCACGAAAGTACAGAATAAACATCACGTTCTTCCTACACCGTTTGCGAATACGGCCATCGTTGCGGCCTATACCGATAAACGTGCGGAACAATGGCTCGATCAGTTACGAGAAGAACTTGAACAACAAATGTACGAGGTCATCGATTCAATCGAATCGAATCTGCCAATGCTCCATACAGCCCGCCCCGAAGCAAGCTATTTATTGTGGATCGACTTTTCTAAGCTCCCGATGTCTGCCGAAGAGAGGAAATCTTGGCTTCATCAAGACGTTCGAATCTTCCTATCCCCTGGAAGCCCGTTCGGTCCTCAAGGTGAGTCGTTTGAACGGATGAATATCGGGACACGTCGAGAATTGTTGGAGGAGGCGATTCATCGTCTGAGCGTTCAAATGGAACGAAAGGCGTTTGTGTAAAACGAGAATCGGGAAAAATTCACAATGAGACGATGAGAGAAAGTGAGTGGATGAGATGGAGACGATCAATTGGAAGAAAAAGATGGAGGAACAGTTAAGGCGAAGTGGATTCACCTTACAAGTCGAAAATATGTCCAATATCCGCTTGACTGAGATTCATGCGAGTTCTTCTCCGTTGATTTCTTATCCGCTGCGTGTCCGATTGTATGAGCGGATGGGTTGGCTCATGTGCACGGTCGACTCGCCGACGCTTGACCGAAATGAAGACCACCCTTTATTCGAGCGAATGGTAACAGCCGTGTTCGAACGGATTGTGCGTCATTTGTACAATGGTTATGGATTTCATATACTGACGTTCATCGGAGATACCGGGAACTATATCACCCCGAAAGATTCAGAGACGGGAGAAGTTGTTCGACTCGTCGCTCACTTGTGGAATGACCGATCTTACATCCATCTTGACACGTTCGAAGAATATCCAGCCCTGTACGTGACCCCACCATGGGCCCATCAGGCGTATGCTATCGAGAGCACAGACGAGGAATGGGTCATTTACGCGGGTAGGGGCGGGAGACCGTCGACTGATTATCGGGCAGATGGCGTTGAATTGAAATCCCATCGTTTGGCAGACGGAGAACTCTTCTTCCCGGTCGACCGTATCTCCAAAGACAAAGGAACGCTCGCCCTTGCGGAGTGGCTTCGTCTCGAACGGAGAGAGGTTGAAGACTTTATGATGTCGTTCATGCAGACGATTCGAAAGTTCGACCCTTCCTTCGGATTTGCTTGGGGCGGGACAGAGACATTCTTTCACGGTGTACCGGTCGAGCCATACGCTCAAGTCCTCAGGCTCGAGAGCGGCAAGCGTCGCTATCGCGTCATGAACAATACGGCGAATCGACTGTTTGCCGTATCGGATGACCCGAATGAGTGTCTGAAGGCAGTGAGCCGAACATTGGGGACGATCACGCTACCGGAACACCGCGTGTCGGCACTCGGTCAACTGGTCATGGGGATTTGGCAACAGTTTGAGACCGATGAAGAAACCTACATCCAAGAAGTCGCATATCGGGATATCTCGAAATTCCAGATGGAAGAGAAGATTGGTCATGCTTTGGCGAATCAGCAACGTATTCGCTGGATTGACAAAAATCACCCGCACCAGAATGTGATTGAGTATGCCCATCTTCGCATCACGTTCCCGAAGCGACCACCTGGCCTTGTCACTGTCGAACCTGCCGAATCCGGACATGAAAGAGGTGCCTTATGAGAATTGTTGACGCACGTGCCATGCCGATCGATCATGAAGACTTGATTGCAGTCACTTCGTCTTCGGTCTACTATCGAGAAAAAAAAGACCAGACGACTTTTTCCCTGTATCGCTTTGATGAAGAGGACGGGATGATTACCCAGTTGAACCGACGACCTTATGAAGACTTCGGATATTCGAAACTCTTCGTAGATGGGGACGTCGTGTACTTCTTGAACGAGATCCCAAGTGACGATGGCGTGATCAAGACAGAGTTGATTTCTTTCTCTTATAAATCAGGGAAAGAGGAGGTCGTGACGACGTTTGAAAAACGAGGAAACAGTACACTGTTCTGGGTACTCGATCATCGTTACTTCCTCTTTTTGACGGCGTTTGAATCGTCTGACGAAGCATGGTTGTATGATCGCGTGACCGGTCAGCAGGAGCGCATTCGAGACGAGCGTCTAGTCGGGAAGACGGAGCGGTTCCGCGAGCTTTACTTGTTCACGACCACATTTGAAGGCATCTCCTACATTGTCTGTAACGCCAGACTCGATGAATTCGACTACTACGACGCCCTCGACAATGGGCGAATTTCCCCAGACGATCCGATTGACCATTCGGAGGCGCTCCTCATCTGTCCACTCGAGGAGGCGGTCGAGGCGGTCTTTAATCAACGAGAGGAATTACCGTTCGATGACATTCTTCGATTACATGGAGAAGGGGACACGGTTCAATATTTGGGTGAAAAGGAAGGCGTTCTCCGATTTTCGGCGTTTGTCGACTCGTTGAATGAAGAAGTGATCTATGATTTGACTGCGCCTGACGTGTTACACGAAGTAGCAGTGGTCGACTGGGGTGCCTATGAACCGCTCGACTTCACATATGATGATGTCAGTTCGACAATCTTCATAAAAGTCGATGAGAGCGACATGCACACCGAAGTCATTGATATGGCGACTGGAGCGCGCTATATCGATGTGGAACCGTTTGAACGTGTCATCGGTCGTCGTTATCTCGTGCATGAGTATACAGAGGGTCTTACGAGCGGCGTCGTCATTTTCGATTTAGAGACAGAGGAACGCTTCGCATACGACAATGCTTATTATATGGTCATCGATGATGCTATTTTAATCTTGTCAATGTCTAGCACATAAATATAAACACCACCCATTAATTAGGTGGTGTTTATATTTGGATATATGGTTTACATAACATATTACTGTAAACCTGATATAGCGTGTTTTTTTCGTTCATCACCGATATGGGCATACACTTGTGTCGTTGCCACAGATTCATGACCGAGCAGCTGTTGAATCGTCAACACATCGATTCCGCTCATCGCCAGTCGAGAAGCGAACGTATGGCGAAGCTTATGTGGTGTCACTTGTTTATAAGTCAAGAAAGGGAGAAACGATTTCAACCGATCGATATGACTTTTTAACATGTGTTGAACCGTGCGGACAGCGATTCTTTTTCCTTTCTCGTTCTGAAACAATGCTCCCTCACTCGACGTTTGGCGATATTCGATGAGAAGGGGCTGTAGTGGACCTGCAATCGGGATGAGGCGCTCTTTGTTCCCTTTACCGATGACACGGATTGTCTCGGTCTCAAAGTTGATATCAGACCAGTTGAGCCCGACGAGTTCTGATACGCGCATACCGGTTAGCCCGAGCAGTTGGATGATTAGAAAGTCGCGTTCGCGATTTGCCTCATACCAGCTCGCCTCACGATTTGTCATCCCGACATTGCTTCGTACAAGCGTCGAGAAATCGAGCCATTCCGACTCTGTCAAATAGACAGGGTTCCGTTTTCCCCGTTTCGGACGCTCCACGGTTTGGAACGGATTGACCGTTGCCTGATTCGTCTCAATCAAGTAGTTGAAAAGTGACTGCAGCGTCGAGAGTTTTCGATTGATAACGCTCGGCGCATTCTCGAGCTCGAGCGCAAGATAGGTCGCATACGCTTCTGCGCCCGCATGGTCAATTTCTGTAAATGCGACCAACTCAATCGTTTCAGGATCGAGTTCGGTCCCACTTACATGTTCGACCCACCGGAAGAAGTCCAACACATCATAGACATATCGTTGAGCCGTCTGCTTCGAGTAGTGTTTGGCGGCTAAGTGATGGAAAAAATGTTGGATAAATTCCGGTAATCGATGCAACCCATTCAACTCGAATCGTTTTGTCGTCGCGGTTGTCGGTCGTTGACCGAGTTGGCGGAAAATACTCATCGAACCCCTCCTGTTCTGACTTGGTTCTTCCCATTTCGTTTTCCTTCGCGTAAATAATGATCCGCCTCTTTTACAATCTCTTCTAACGCGTCCTCTTGCATGCGGACCGCGAGACCGAACGTCATCGTAACATGGAGACGCTCACCCTCATATTCCAGATACGTTGCCTCGATTTGACGCCGTAATTGTTCGACCGACGCGTAAACATCTTCGGATTGTTCAGAGATAAAGAGTAAAAACTCTTCGCCGCCCCAGCGGACTACAATGCCATCGATGGAAGATAGGGTAGCCGCTACTTGTTGGATGACGCGGTCTCCGCAATCATGACCGTACGTCTCGTTGAACGATTTGAATCGGTCGATATCACAGAGCACTAAAGCGTAAGGGTCACCATCACGCCCCGCTTGTTCAATCGCTTCGGAGACGCGCTCGTGCCCGGCTTTCCGATTCAATAGCCCGGTCAATCCGTCCGTAGAAGCAAGGCGTTGTAATCGCTCATTTGACAGCTCGAGTTCATCCGTCACCTCAACGACGGCTTTCTCAAAGATAAACGAGAGACCGGCAATCATCATGACCGTCGAAAGGATGCAAAAAAGTCCGAGCGTCTGTTCAATGTGTTGCGGCAATGCCACAATCCCGTCTGACACATAGATAAAGAGAATGCTGTAAATCAGCATTGCGAGAGTGGTCGTCAAAATCCGTTGTCTCTCTGTCACGCTCGGCATGAAAAAGACACCATACGCCATCATGAGAATGAAGTAATGCATGTTGACATCCCAGCCTAAAATGATTGTCGAGATGATGGCGTTATATACGACCTCGATAAAGAGTCCGGTGAAGAAAATCCCATACCATTGTTTATGTACAAAATAGAACGAAATCGTGTAATATAAGACGCTCACACCATTCGAGATGAACAGTGAGGTCACATCCAATTGCCAAAACAATAGACAAAACAAAAGATGAACAAACCAGGCGATGACATTTCCGAAAAAAGTGATGCGCTCATTATATAACGTCCCACGACGGGCATCATACGTTGTTCCCATCTCACACCTCCTCTCATTCAGTATAGCGAAAAAGGGATCATTTTTACATAAAAGTCATCAAAACCATTCAAAAAAACGCTTATAAAACGTATTTATTATTGCGTGAAATAGATATTTCACGCAACGTTTATGAGTTACGTAATTGCCTTTGAATCGAATGGTTAATCGACCTATAAATTTTATCGCAAAATAAAAGGTAGACAATAATTTGTTATGTAAACCATATTGATTTGTCTTGAAATTGTAATGTTGAACCATTATACCTTATGATGAAAATAGGACTTGAAACGGCAACTAAGGTAACGTTACACTGTAAACGTAAACCAAAGGGGGATTTTGGATGGATGATCAGCGTTTGAAGCAACTTTTGTCTGAAGCGAAGACCATCGCGGTCGTCGGTGTATCCGACAACCCGAACAAGACGGCCAACCAGATTGCAGAGTATTTGCTACGCGTCGGGTATACCGTCATCCCTGTCAACCCGATGCTCGAGGAGTGGAACGGTCGCAAGGCATATCCGTCCGTCGAGAGCATCCCGGGTAGAATCGATATCGTCGACGTGTTCCGTCGCAGCGAATTTTTAGCAGGTGTCGCAGAAGATGCGGTACGACATGGGGATGTCGGGCTCGTCTTCAATCAGCTCGGTCTCTCAAGTCCTGAGGCGGAGCAAATCGTACGTGACGCCGGACTCGATTACATCGAGAACCGCTGCTTGTACGTGGAGCATGCTCGTCTACTCGGATAAGACCTACCTCCTTGGTAGGTCTCCTTTTTTTCAGCAATGGCTGACAAGGGAGGCTTGCCAGAATGGATGAACAGCTATACAATAGGAAAGAAAAACGAACGTGTGTTCGAAATTGAGGTGACTGCTATGTCAACAGATCTATTTAATTACAATGAAGACGCCATCCAGGTGCTCGAAGGACTCACGGCCGTACGAAAACGACCGGGGATGTACATCGGGTCAACCGACCATCGCGGACTTCACCATCTCGTCTATGAGATTGTCGACAATGCGATCGATGAGGCGCTCGCCGGGTTCGGCGGTCAAATCGATGTGACGATTCACAAAAATGATGCGATCACGGTTCGTGACCACGGACGCGGAATGCCGACAGGGATGCACGCCTCAGGAAAACCGACACCTGAAGTCATCTTCACCGTCCTCCACGCAGGTGGGAAGTTCGGACAAGGCGGGTACAAGACGTCGGGTGGTCTCCACGGCGTCGGTGCCTCGGTCGTCAACGCGCTCTCGAGCAAGGTAGTCGTGACGATCCATCGCGACGGAAAGGTATTCGAGCAGACATTCGCGGACGGCGGTGTGCCACAGACGACACTCCTCGAGACGGGCAAGACGCGTCAGACCGGGACGAGTGTCTATTTCAAACCGGATGCAAGCATCTTCTCGACGACAACATATAACTATGACACGCTCGCCGAACGATTACGTGAATCGGCATTCCTCTTAAAAGGATTGACGATCACCCTCACGGATGAGCGCACGGATAAACAAGAGACGTTCCATTATGAAGAAGGAATCGCCGAGTTCGTTCAATATTTGAACGATGACAAGGCAACGCTCCATCCGATCGTCTATTTCGAAGGCACAGAGAACGAGATTGAGATCGAACTCGCGTTCCAGTTCACGGACGCCTATTCCGAGAACGTCCTCTCTTTCGTCAACAACGTCCGGACGCGGGACGGCGGGACGCATGAGGTCGGTGCCAAGACGGCAATGACCCGCATCATGAACGAGTATGCGCGCAAGAACGGATTGCTTAAAGAGAAGGATAAGAACCTAGACGGTGGCGACGTCCGTGAGGGACTCACGCTCATCGTATCGGTCCGAATCCCAGAGGAATTCCTTCAGTTCGAAGGACAGACGAAGTCGAAACTCGGCTCACCAGAGGCGCGTGCGAGTGCCGATAGCGTCATGGCGAAACAGTTGACGATCTTCTTAGAAGAGAACCCACAGATGGCCACGATGCTCATCAAAAAAGCGATTCGCGCGGCTCAGGCACGCGAAGCGGCAAGAAAAGCACGTGAAGAGGCGCGGAACGGCAAGAAAAAGAAACGTTCAAGCATCTTGAACGGAAAATTGACGCCAGCGACATCGAAGAATGCAGCGAAGAACGAACTGTTCCTCGTCGAGGGTGACTCGGCCGGTGGTTCAGCCAAACAAGGACGTGATCGGACGTTCCAAGCAATCCTTCCATTACGCGGGAAGGTCATCAACTCGGAGAAATCAAAGCTCCAGGACATCATGAAAAACGAAGAGATCAACACGATCATCCATGCGATCGGCGCGGGGGTCGGTCACGATTTCGACTTGGACGACTGTAACTTCGACAAGGTCATCATCATGACGGATGCCGACACGGACGGTGCGCATATCCAAGTGCTCCTGCTCACGTTCTTCTTCCGTTATATGCGCCCCCTCGTCGAGGCAGGCCGCGTGTTCGTCGCCTTGCCACCGCTCTACCGTATCTCAAAAGGAAAAGGGAAGTCCGAACAGTTCGACTACGCCTGGGACGAAGAGGCACTCGAGAAGTTGGTCAAGGTGTATAAGAAAGGCTATATCCTCCAACGTTACAAAGGTCTCGGTGAGATGAACGCGGATCAGTTATGGGAGACGACGATGAACCCGGATACGCGTACGCTCATCCGTGTCACGGTTGATGATGCGGCTGTCGCGGACAAACGTGTCTCGGTCTTGATGGGCGACAACGTCACGCATCGTCGTGAGTGGATCGAGGAGAACGTCGCCTTCGGACTCCAGGAAGATGATTCGATCATCGCCAATGAACATGTGACTAAAGCGATTGAGGAAGTGATGTAACGATGTCGACGATTCAACACATTTTAAACTTATCTCTCGAACAGGTCGTTGGTGACCGGTTCGGGCGATATTCGAAATATATCATTCAAGACCGAGCCTTGCCGGATGCGCGAGACGGGCTCAAGCCTGTACAGCGCCGGATTCTATATGCGATGCACCATGAAGGGAACACGAACGACAAGCCGTACAGGAAGTCTGCGAAGACGGTCGGGAACGTCATCGGGAACTATCACCCGCACGGTGACTCGTCCGTCTATGAGGCGATGGTACGTCTCTCACAAGACTGGAAATTACGTTATCCACTCATCGACATGCATGGGAACAACGGATCGATGGACGGTGACCCGGCAGCGGCCATGCGTTATACGGAAGCGCGTCTCTCGAAGATCGCCGGTGTCATGCTAACGTCGATTGCGAAGAATACGGTCGACTATACACCGAACTTTGACGATTCGACGGAAGAACCGCTCGTCTTACCGTCACTCCTCCCGAACCTACTCATGAATGGGACGACAGGAATCTCTGCAGGTTATGCGACGGAGATTCCGCCACATAACTTGACGGAAGTACTCAACCTCGCCATCGCGCGTCTGAAAGGTCAGGTCGATTCGGCGACAGACGCCCTCGCGTATGTCACAGGTCCTGATTTCCCGACCGGAGGAACGGTCATGGGGAAAGACGGCATCTTAAAGGCGTTTGAGACCGGTAAAGGGAAAGTCATCATCCGGGCGAAGTCAGAGATCGAGCAGTTAAAAGGTGGCCGTGAACAAATCACCATCACGGAACTGCCATATGAAGTGAACAAGGCGAACCTTGTCAAAAAGATGGAAGAGCTTAGACTTGATAAAAAGGTTGAAGGTGTCGCGGAAGTCCGTGATGAGACAGACCGGACCGGCCTTCGCGTCGTCATCGAATTGAAGAAAGAAGCGGACGCAGAAGGTGTCCTCCATTTCTTCTTGAAGCATACGGACTTGCAGATCGCCTATAACTACAATATGGTTTCGATCGTGAATCGGACTCCGAAACAGATGGGGATTCTCCCAATCATCGATGCTTATTTGAAGCACGTCGAGGAAGTGGTCACACGCCGCACGACGTTCGAACTCGAGCAAGCGAAAAAGCGTGCCGAAATTGTCGATGCCTTAGAGCAAGCCATCTCTGTCCTTGATGAGACGCTCGAATTGATTCGTTCCGCAAAAGACAAAGCGGACGCGAAGAACAAACTAATGGAGCGGTTCTCATTCACGGAACGCCAGGCCGAAGCGGTCGTCATGCTCCAATTGTATCGACTCACCAACACGGACATCGTCGAGTTACAAAAAGAAGCAAAGGCGCTCCAAAAAGAGATCGCGCGCCTCTCGAATATCCTCGACGTGGACGCGACGAAACGGAAATTGATCGTGAAAGAACTCACGGCATTGCGTGACGAGTTCGGGGACGACCGTCGCTCGATCATCGAGTCGGAAGTCGAGGAATTGAAACTGAAGACGGAAGTTATGATTGCTGTCGAGGAGACGATGGTCTTCGTCAGCCGTGACGGATACGTCAAACGAGCCTCGATGCGCTCATATGGGGCTTCAAGTGACGTCTTACCCGAGATGAAAGAGAAAGACCGACCACTCCTCACGACACAGGCGATGACGACGGACCACTTGCTCGTCTGGACGAATAAGGGCAGCTATCTCCTCATCCCGATCCACCAGATCCCAGAATCGAAGTGGAAAGATGCTGGACAGCACGTCGCCAACCTCGTCCCAATCGAAGGGGAACAAGTCATCTCGGCAGACGTCGTCTCGACGTTTGATACGGACGCTCATTGCCTCTTCGTGACGAAAGATGGGATGGTCAAACGTACACCGCTACGTGACTATGACGCGCAGCGGAAGTCAAAACCGCTCATGGCCTTGAAGCTAAAAGGTGACGATGAGGTCGTTTTCGCTGGAATTAGTGATGGTCCTGGGCAGTTGTTCCTCGTCTCAGAGCGTGGATACGGTCTCTGGTTCAAAGAAGATGACGTACCGGTCGTCGGACAACGCGCAGCCGGTGTGAAGGCGATGAACCTGAAAGACGGTGACGTGGTCGCCGATGCCTTCTCCTTCTTCATGCCACCGTTATTCGTCCTCGTGACGCAACGCGGAGCGGTCAAGAAGATGAAGCTCGAGGACCAGTTCGACTGCACGAACCGTAACCTTCGTGGGACGATGCTCATTCGTGAGGTCAAATCAAAACCGCACCAAATCCGTCGTGTGCTCCCGGTTCATGGGGATGAGACATTGCATATCGTCGGGAAAGAGAAAGCAAAACAAGTGAAGACAAAAACGCTTACGCTACTCGATCGCTACGCCAACGGGTCGTTCGTCTTTGACGAAGATTCGTTCGGTGAAATCGAGGACGTGTATCTCGATTAATAAACAAGACCTGTGATTTGGCACCTTGCCGCTCACAGGTCTTTTTGCTGTAGCCACTTTTCTAGTTCGTGTTGTTGTCGACGGTGATGTCGTGTATGCATCTCGACAAGCTCGAACCATTCTCTCGCGTTCAACCAGCCGAAACCGCCATGAAGTGTTTTTTGGTTATCTCCAGCGTCGTCTAGACGAGATTCTAAAGCTTCCATCCGTGAAATCAAGGTGAGCAACCGTTCTCGTAACCGGTCGTGTGAATCCGTATTATTCGGTGGTTGATTCATCTCAGGTGGGAGCTCGATTTTGATTGGCGGAAACCCACCTTCTCGAAACAACCTCTCTCCAAATGGCGTCTTCCCACCACCGAGTTGGCCGTCTTCTTGAAGACAACGGTCGACTTCATCTAAATACTCATTCGCAACCAAAATGATATGATCGTACATCTGACCAATTGACCAAATAGTAGGGGTGTATTTATACCGTAAGTCGGGTTCTGAATAGTATGCCAGTGTCTCCTTGTAATGGTCTAGTTCATAACGTTTCATGCTAGACGCCTCCTCCATTTTTCTTTCAGTATACGTGACTCATACGAGTCAATGGGGAATATGAAAAGCGAAAAGGAAGAACGGATGGATTTGACGAAAGAAACATGTAGGACAAATGATAGGGGGATCTATATGTCTCAATGGCTAACGTGGGCGAAACGGATTCAGGCGCTGTCTCAGGCCGGTCTGACGTTCACACGTGATCAATATGACCGAGAACGATATGAAGAGCTCCAAGAAATCGCAAAGGAGATGTTTGAACGGCATTCAGACTTATCGAACGAGGCAATCTCACAATTGGTCCATGTCCAAGGCTATCCGACACCGAAGCTCGACGTAAGGGGTGTCGTCTTTAAAGGAGACCGGCTTTTACTCGTCAAGGAGCGGTCAGACGGATTGTGGACATTACCAGGCGGCTTCTGTGAAGTGAACCGTTCTCCTGCTTCGAATATCATCAAAGAAGTGGAGGAAGAGGCTAGCTTGGACGTGATCCCATTGCGTCTCCTCGCCTTATTCGATATGCATGAACATCCACACCCGCCACTTTCTGAGCATTACTACAAACTTTTTATCGAGTGTGCCTTGATCGGCGATGGGGAGGGGGCTGCCGGTATGGAGACGAGTGATGTCGGCTTCTTTGAACGCGATCATTTACCAGAACTCTCCCTTGCCCGTAATACGCTCGAACAGATTCATATGTGCTTCGACGCGCATTGGCAAGAAGATGACTGGACCACTTTATTCGATTAGGAGGTTCTACCGATGAAAGTGAGACGATACGGACATATCCATCAATTATCCTTTTATGCTCCTGTTCTTCCGATTAACGTCCAGTTGATCGAACATGAGCTTGGGCTCGTCTTGATTGATACAGCGCTAAAACGGAATGCGTCAGACATCCTGGCGTATATTGAAGAACTTGATAAACCGCTCCTTGCCATTTTGTTGACGCATGCCCATGGAGACCATGTCGGCGGGGTTGACGCAATCAAAGCCGAGCACCCACTCGCAGAACTGTTCATCTCCCGGCGTGATGCCCGTCTGTTGTCAGGGGACCGTTCATTAGATGAGGACGAGCAGAACAAGATTCGTGGTTCCTTGCCGACAATCCATTCTACTCCGGACACGCTATTAGATCCCGGGGAGCGGCTGTTTGGGTTACAGGTACTTGCAGCAAGTGGACATACGCCGGGTTCAATCGCATTTTATGATGAAGCGAATCGAGTATTACTCGCTGGGGATGCTTTTCAGTCACAAGGCGGGGCTGCAGTGGCAGGGGACGTCCGTCCACTTTTCCCGCTCCCTGGTCTTGCAACGTGGAATCGATCCATTGCTGTCGAGAGTGCGGAGCGGCTAATCGATTTGTCTCCACTCCTGACGTTTGTCGGGCATGGTCCGCCGCTCAAAGGGACGCATCGACTTTATTTGGCATTGAAGCGGGCGCAGCGAAAACAGGCGAGAAAGTTTATTCGTTAATGGAGGGATGAGACGATGCAGCTAAACGAAATCCCGATCCATCAATTCGAACAGGCGCAGCAGATGCTTGAGATTCAACGGAACGCTTATGCCGTTGAAGCGGAATTGCTCGGGTTTGATGAAATCCCGGCTCGATATGAGACGATTGATGTCATTCAAAACTTGCCAGGCACGAGCTACGGGTTGTATATCGAGGAGCGGTTGATCGGATTTATCACGGTTGAAGCATCCGAGAAGACGGTTGAGATCACAAAACTTTGTATTGACCCGACATATTTTCGGGCGAGACTGGCAACGACGTTACTCGAGCATGTGTTGAGTATTCATAAAGGCCAACTTGTATACGTACACACCGGCAAACACAACGGACCGGCCAAACGTCTGTATACGAAACTCGGATTCGTGCGGAGCACTGAATTTGAACCAGAACCAGGCGTCACATTAATTCGATATACACATTCATCTTAATTTTCAATCTCATCTCACTATCATAAGTATACTAAGATAATGAGATGAGTATTTATTTTTACTGATAATATATGTTATGTTAACTAGTGAAAAAACAGTACAAAAATACTCTAAATCAGGATGCCCCCTTCTTAGAATATCTTGTACCAATATAAGGTCAAATCAATCTGTGGGTTCGCATGTTGTTTGATGGTGTCGACTCCGCCGAGTTGAAACCCTTCCTTTTCATAAAAGCGACATGCAATGAGATTATCGTTCTGCGCTTCAAGAGATAATCCAATCAGTTCTTTCTCTTTGGCCCAACGTTCGGCTGTCTCAAGCAACATTCGTCCGATTCCTTGCTTACGGTACGTCATTCTGACCGCGATGTTTTCGATATATGCAAATCGATTCCAATCTTTCACGATCCGAATTTGTCCGACACACTCATCTGCATCCATCGCTACATATACGATTCGATTGTCCTGACTCATATAGCCATGCCAGTTGATTTGGTCGTCTGGGAATGATATTTCTTTTACGTCATGATCAAGCTCTTCAATATATGTCCATTCACCATTTATATAACTTGGTATCATTCGACCGATGATGGGAAATGGATTATTTGCGTCATTTACTTGATTGATGAGCGATGCTTCTAGTTCTTTTAATTGAATCCGACTCATCTGCTCCACCTCTTTTCGCTATAGAGTGGTATCTATTTATTCAATTCACTTATTGCTTTTCTTATGAGAAATAACAATCTGTTTCATCGATTATGCTTCTCTGTATCAATGAAATGAATTTTGCTTTCAAAGGAATGTTAGCGCTTTATGAATAAACGTTTCAGATGTATCTCGAATCTGTTTAATCTATGCTTCACAGTTGCTAGACCGCTGAAGTCATGCTATTTTTAGACAGATGAAGCATCTAAGGAGGAATTTTAGTGAAACGAACAACAAAAGGTTTGGCAGCTACATTATTCTTAGCAATCCCACTTGCCGCTTGTGGTGATGATAGCACGAATCAAGCAGATACGTCACGTTGGGAAGAAATTCAAGAAGAAGGAAAGTTGACAATCGGTACAGCCGGTACCCTCTACCCCGCTTCTTTCCGTGAAGAAGAGAGTGATACGTTGACAGGTTTTGACGTAGAACTCATGAAAGAGATTGCGAAGCGTCTCGAGCTCGAAGTAGAGTTCAAAGAAATGGCGTTTGACAACATGTTGACGAGTGTTCAAAATGGGCAAATCGACGTCGCAGCAAATGACATCTCGGTGACAGAAGACCGTAAAGAGAAATTTGCTTTCTCGAAACCGTATAAGTACACGTACGGAACAGCGATCGTTCGAAAAAGTGACCTTTCAGGCATCGAATCACTTGAAGATTTGAAAGGCAAAAAGGCTGCTGGTGAAGCGACAACGGTCTTCATGGACGTCGCACGTGAATACGGAGCTGAAGAAGTCATCTATGACAATGCGACGAACGACCAGTACTTGCGTGATGTCTCGACAGGACGTACCGATGTCATCTTGAACGATTACTACCTTCAAACACTTGCGCTCGCCTTCTTCCCTGAGTTTGATATCACGATTCACCCGGATATCGCCTATAACCCACAAGAAGTCGCTTTCTTGATGGATAAGGAAAATGACGAGCTCCAAGAGAACATCGACCGTGTATTAGGTGAGATGCTCGAAGACGGTACAGTCAAAGAGTTGTCTGAGCAATTCTATAACGGTGCGGACGTCTCGGTAGAGCCTGATGTGGACGCAACGATCGTCGAAACGAAGTAAGAGGTCGATATGACGTTCTCAGACATCAAATGGGACGCCATTTTTGACGTAGACCTAGCCATCGAGTCGCTTCCTTATCTGTTAGGAGGATTGCCGAATACGCTTTGGATTTCTTTCACGAGCATGTTCTTCGGTCTTGTGCTCGGTTTACTGTTAGCGTTAGGGAAGTTGTCTCCAACGCGCCTCCTTCGCTATCCGTCGACGTTTTATATCTCGTTCATGCGTGGCGTGCCCATTCTGATTATCTTGTTCATCCTCTATTCGGGGTTCCCCTTCATCGGCATCGAATTTGCCGCATTGACAGCAGCGATTCTCGGATTCAGTTTGAACTCCGCCGCTTATATCGCCGAGATTATCCGCTCCTCGATTCGGGCGGTTGATGATGGTCAGGTCGAGGCGGCCCGCTCGCTCGGGATGGGGAAATGGTTGACGCTCAAAGGAGTCATCTTGCCACAGGCGACACGGATTGCCCTCCCCCCGCTCTCGAACGTCTTTCTCGATTTGATCAAAGCAAGTTCCCTTGCGGCGATGATCACCGTCCCTGAGATATTCAATAAGGCGAAAATCGTCGGAGGTCGTGAATTTGATTATATGACGGTCTATATCGTCGTAGCATTGATTTACTGGGCGATTTGTACGTTCATGTCGTTCTTCCAAGAATGGCTCGAACGTCATTTTGAACGATATTTAGATTCTCCAAAACGATGACTGACTGGCTGACGCCAGTTGGTCTTTTTTTATCGATTCATCATTATGTACTCATTCATGATTTTCCGCACATCTCAATCGTCGATTATGCTATGATTTTCTTAATTATCAGAAAAATATAGGGGGATTTTGAATGGTGCATCCATGGGTTTCACATTTGAATGATCAAGTCATCGGGCAATCAAAAGCAATCAAGCTTGCCTCGATCGCGTTATTGTCAGGGGGGCACGTCTTGCTTGAAGACCGACCTGGGACAGGGAAAACGACTCTCGCGCGTAGTCTGGCGAGTTCCGTCTCAGCGGCGTTCCAACGCGTACAATGTACGCCGGACACATTGCCGAGTGATATTTTAGGGATGGAACTGTTCAACCCGACGACGGGGGCGTTTGAACGTCGGACGGGTCCAATCTTTACATCCATCCTTCTTGTCGATGAGATTAACCGCACAACGCCACGAACACAATCGGCCTTGCTTGAGGCGATGCAGGAACGGCAAGTGACGCTCGGGGAAGTGTCACTTCGGTTACCAGAGCCTTTCTTTATGATTGCCACACAAAACCCGTTCGACGGGCAAGGGACATTCCCGCTTCCGCAAGCCCAGTTGGATCGATTCCTGTTCAAATTGACACTTGCTCCCCTGTCACGAGATTCAGAACGTCGTTTGATTCGAAACGAGCATCTGTCGACGGAACCGTTCTCGTTGCAACGTGATGAGCTGTTGAAGATGCAGCAGGAAGTACGGGATGTCCGATTCCATGAGGCGATGGAGGACTATCTCCTCGATTTGATGGAATCGCTCCGACATCACCGGGATATCGAGGTCGGTCCAAGTCCAAGGGCTACACTTGCCTATACGATGGCAGCTCGGGCACATGCCTATATGGAAGGACGGGACTTCGTTTCTCCAGAAGACATCCGGGCACTTGCTCTTCCTATCTTAGGACACCGCATCGTCTTGACGGTCGAGGCTTCCTTAAAAACGAAGCCGACGAAACTCATCAAATCTGTACTCGAGACCATCCCGGTCCCATCAGAGGTGTAAGATGCAGTTAGTCAGCCCACGCTATCTCGAGTCCGGATACATGTGGCTCTTGTTTGTCGTCGGGGTCTTCACGTCGCTATATGGGAACGTCTTAATTGCAAGCCTGTTGATCGGGTTCAGTCTTTATGCCTTGGTCATGCCTGCTTTCATGTTTCGGTTGGCGGAACAAGTGCATGTCGACCTCACCGAGGAGCTAAAACTGTTCCCGAACGATGACGCCATCTATGTGTTAAAACTCGTATCTACCGCAAAAGTACCACTCGGAGTCGTCCGCCTCTCTGGTTATCTGCATCCGACGGTAGAGTCAGAGGGTCACGCGTTTTGGCGACAAGAGAATTTTGTTGAGACGAATGCAACCGTCGACTTTACCATCCCGCTCCATGCGAAGAAACGCGGCCCGATCCGTCTTGAGGCAATCGGGATGGAGATTCGTGACCCGTTACGGATGTTCTCTTTATACAAAGAGGACGCGCTTCCTCGAATCGGATATGTATTCCCTGAGTTTTCACCGTACCCACTCCCGAAACGGCCGCCTACCCTTCCTGGGGAGGAGATGGTCCGCCATAGCGCCTATCGTGACCCGGAAACGTTCCAGTCGGTAACACCTTATCACGGACAGCCGATGCGACAACTGTATTGGTCGGCCTATGCGAAGACAGGTGAACTGCTGGCCCGTACGGAGCAACCTGTACAAGCGAATGAATATGTCATCGTCCTCGATTTGTTGACGAAAGACGGACGTGCCCTCACCTATCAGATGGAGCGACTCATCTCACAAGCTGCGGCCTTATGCCGAGATTTTGAGAAAGAGAACGCGAGTTACGGCCTGATTGTCCCGACACTTACGAAAGACGGGATCACGTACGATTTACCGCCTGGAAGTGGAGAAGTCCATTTCCGTAAAATTATGACGACGTTCGCCTGTCTGTCAGAGAGCGATTTTCCATTGGCTCGTTCGTTGTTCGAACGAAAAGTCGCCAAGTACAGTGGGAATCAATCGATTTTACGGCTAGGAGGTGAAGGTCAATGAGATGGTTATGGTGGGTCTTTTCAGCATTTTATATCGGCCATGTGTTTCCTTTGCTCTTTTTATTGACGCTTCGTCTCCCTCGGAACACCCAACTCATCGTTCAGACAGTCATGAGTATCGGTGCCCTGTATTTCTCTTATGAGATGAGCATCTTGCTTTTGGTATTCACATACGTGCATGCGTTTATCCGAACGTTGGATTGGACGGATCGTTACGCGATGGCGAGTGTCCTGTTCTTAGTGGCGGACTGGTTGTTCCCACCGGCGACACAACCGCTCGCGATGGTGCTCTTTCCGTTCATCTTTTTAATTTGGCAACGAAACTTATATTATCGTCGTGACTATAAACGTATGGTGACGATGCTTGTGCTCGGTCTGGGAATCGGGTTAGCCGTTTCTCTCATCCTGCGTACGATCAAAGAGCTGTTGTTCGGAAATGTCATCGCCTGGATCAGCCATTTCTTCTTATGGGTCGGTAGCTGGTTCGACGGGATTGTACTCGACCCGAATGATCGAGTGAACCGCATTCTCGTCCCAGACAATCCGAACATCGATGCAGAGACGGTATCGCAGGAGACGCTACTCGAGACCGCTTCGAACGAGTCACTGTTTTTCATCGGCATCTTTGTTGTCACCTTGTTGATTGGTGTCGGTTTGTTCTTCTATCTACAGAAGCGAAAAGATATCCAGGAAGGTGGAATGATTCCAAAAAGTATTCACCACCCAACGCTTTCAGATAAACGTATCGTCCGCTCGCCACGGCAAATTCAGCTCCTCGAAACAGGTCGGAAGCTCGAGCAACTTCAACCACGTCTGCGCGAAGAGACGGTGTCTGATTGGCTTCAGCGAATCGAGTTCACGGACCATACGTTGTACGCTGAATGGCTAGAGGCAGCTGAGTATGGAGATAAGGAAGCCCCGAAAGACGTGAATGAGTCTTTCGAGCGGCTTGTCACACAGTTGAAGAAACGATAAAAAACATCCGGTCATGAGGAAACCCTCTGCCGGATGTTTTGCTTTGCGTTATAAAATTGGACTGAGGAGGCGTGACACGCTCTCCTTGAAGCGAATCCAACGAGTCCTTGACTCATATCGTTCAATCGTCAACCGCTCCGCACGTGCCTCGTCCCGTTCGAATGCATCGATGACCGATTGTGCGACATCTCGGTCAAAGACGAGTGCTGAGATTTCAAAATTGAGGCGGAAGCTTCGGGCATCGATATTCGTCGTCCCGATCGAGGCGACTTCTCCGTCGATGACGAGGGTCTTCGCATGAAGGAACCCTTCCTCGTACGTAAACACCTCTGCCCCGTAACGTACGAGCTCTGCCGCATTTGCATAGGTCGCCCAGTAGACAAACATATGGTCCGGCTTATTTGGAATCATCAGTTTGATTTTCGTGCCTGCCATGAGCGCGATGCGACAGGCATCGAGGAAGCTCGCATCCGGAATAAAGTAAGGGGTCTGAATGTAGATACATTCCTTCGACTGCGTGATCATTTTGACGAGCATGTTCTTCAGATGCTCCGTCGAGGAGTTCGGTCCCGATGTCACGATTTGAACCGGGGAAGCGTGATGTGAGACTCCTTCCATCGGCCATATGAAATCGTCTTTTTGCGCCTTCGTTTTCGTCGGGACTGAGCGATTCCAATCCAAGATGAACCGTTCGAGCAATTCTTTGACGGCGTCACCAGAGATGCGCAGATGGACATCGCGCCAATAGCCGAAGTGCTCATCTTTTCCGAGATATTCATCCCCGACGTTGAAACCGCCAATATAGCCGAGTCCACCGTCGATTATACAAAGTTTTCGGTGATTTCGATTGTTCACACGGAAGTTGATCCCAAGTTTTGAGGGGAAGAAGGATTTGACTTCCCCGCCGTGCGCGAGTAGGTCCTTGAAATGTTTATGTTTCAGTCCCCTCGACCCGACAGCATCATAAAGGAGACGGATACGTACCCCTTGTTTCGCTTTCTCCGTTAACAGGCGAATGAGTGACTGGCCAAGCGCATCATTTTGAATGATGTAATATTGAATATTGACTTCTTTCGTCGCTCGTTCAATGTCTTGAAACATTTGATCAAATTTTTCCGTTCCGTCGTGCAAGATACTGATATCGTTGTGGAACGACATCAATGCATTCGTCGACACGAGGTTCAGACGAGCAAGTCGACGATATTTCAATAGCAGCGGATGGTCGAACGGTGCGAGGGTTCGGTCGAGTTGGTCGAGCTGTTCTTCGACATGATGATGGTACGCCTCGCGTTTCTCTTCTTCGACTTCATAAAAGTTTTGAGATTTGATCAGTCGACCAAAGAAGATGTAGACGAAGAAACCGATGAGCGGTAGGAAGAAGAGGACGAGTAACCACGCCCACGTCGTGCCGATATCCCGCCTTTCAAAGAAGATGATGGTGATGGCGAACGTGAGATTAAGTAATAAGATGAGCCATGTCAATATGACGATGATGAGTCCGATAGTCACTTCCATCGTATCCCTCCCTTTCATTCAATTCTTACCCGAAATCAAGCAATGTTAGCAAATATTTTTCATGATGTGGGTATACATATAGGAAGAAGTAATGAAACGGGGGAAGTTTATGGAAGACATGATGATCGGGTTCAGCTTACTTGTCCTTATCGGTGCACTTTCACAGCTATTGGCATGGCAGTTTGACTTCCCGGCCATCTTGATTATGACCGTTGCCGGAATTTTGGTCGGTCCGATTTTCGGTTGGTTGGAACCCGATCAGATATTAGGCGACCTTTATAGCCCCCTTATCTCGATTGCGGTGGCCCTCATCTTATTTGAAGGAAGCTTAAGTCTTGAATTTAAGGAGACTGATGATTTAAGGAGACCGATTTTTCGTCTCGTCACAGTGGGCGTATTCATCTCGTTCATCCTGACATCGCTATTATTGATATTTATCGGTGATTTTCATTGGTTACCCGCCTTCACACTCGGCGCCATCTTTGTCGTGACAGGACCGACCGTGATCATTCCGCTGTTACGGCAAGCGAACTTATCACTTCGACCCTCAAAAATGTTGAAGTGGGAAGGAATCATCGTCGACCCGCTCGGCGCTCTGATGGGCCTATTCGTTGTTCGGATCGGATTCATCTTGTATCAGAACGACGGGCTCGCAAGCCATCTACCGTTCTTTTGGTCTTGTATCGTCGCTGTCGCCTTTGGGATTGCGGTTGGTCATTTACTCATCCGCCTATTCGGAAATGAGAAAGTGCCAGAATATTTACGGACGACGTTGACCTTCTCCGGCGTCCTTCTCGTCTACTCCATCAGCGAATGGGTCATGCACGAGGTCGGATTGTTTGCCGTGACGGCGATGGGCTTGACGATGGCGAATTCCAAGCATGGTCATCTCCATATTTTGAAACAGCTTCGTGAGTTTAAAGAGAATATCTCGATCTTGCTCGTCTCGACCGTATTCATCATCTTGACCGCGAGTTTGACGCGAGATAGCTTACTCGCCGTCTTCGATTGGCCGCTCCTCTTATCGATTATTGGAATTTTATTTATCGTCCGTCCCGTCTCAGTACAAACGTCGTTACTTGGATCACCTTTGACGACGAGAGAACGGGCACTCATCAGCTGGATCGCCCCTCGTGGAATCGTCGCCATGACGGTGACGGCATTCTTCGCCCAAGAGATTGCCGAACTAGGGATTGAAGATGTGGAGCGGATGTTGCCGATCACCCTCGGGCTCGTCGTCACGTCTGTCACGTTACATGGATTGACAATCAAACCGCTCGCCAAACGGTTAGGTTTGACGAAAGTGAAGAATCCTTGGGAGAAAGGGTAAACACAAAAAAGACACCGCCCGATGGCAGTGTCTTAAATGAGCTTGAATTAGTTCAAGACTTTGATTGTGATCGACTTGCGACCGAAGTTGAGCGCTTGCTCTTGTGTTGGCATCAAGATGTCGATCTTGTTACCTTTGATGGCACCACCAGTGTCTCCAGCGATTGCTTCTCCGTATCCTTCAACCCATACTTTAGAGCCGAGCGGGATGACAGAAGGGTCGACCGCGATGACTTTTTGGTTAGGGTTCGAACGAACGTCGATACCTGTCGCTGTGATTCCAGAACATCCAGCACAGTATGGTGTATAAGCTGTTGCTTCAACAGTCATTGTCTTACCTGAAGCCGGAGCTTGGGTTTGCGTTGTAGACGATGCTGTTTTCGTAACAGGTGTTGATGTTGAAGTCTTCGGTGCTGATGTCTTCGCATCATTCGCTACCGATGCAGCTGCTGCACCTTTCACGGCGAACTCTTGTCCTGGGAAAATAAGATCTGAATCAAGACCGTTCCAAGTCATCAATTGATTAACAGAGATCCCGTGGTTCAATGCGATACGATAAAGTGTATCACCTGATTTAACTGTATACGTTTTAGATGCAGTAGAAGCTTTTGCTTCTGCCTTTCCAAGTTTCAAGACTTGGTTCGGGTAAATCATATTTGAGTTTAAGCCGTTCGCTTGTTTAATGTCGTTTACAGAGACGTTGTTGTTCACGGCGATACGATAGAGTGTATCTCCAGACTGAACTGTGTGTGTTGATGCTGCCGAAGCTGGAGCAGCGACTCCTAAACTAAGGCCAGCGAGTGCCGTTAGTGTCAATAGTGGTTTTTTCATAAGAATATTCCTCCCTTTTCTAACGCCCCCTTACTGTAACACCTCTATATTTCACAGCGATTACAGGACGATATGAGAGTGATATCAGTTCATTTACAGAACAATTCATGAGGATGAGAGGTTTCAGAAAATTGTTTTAATCAATCAAAACGGCTTTACAGAGCCGTTTTGAGCTATAATAAAGAATGAAATAAGGAGGTTTTGGTCTTTGGAACTATTACTGCTATATTACATTGTGACTAATTTACTAGCGTTTGTGTCATTTTTTGTCGATAAACGACGGTCTCGCGTCGGGGCTTGGCGGATTTCGGAGCGTACGTTACTGACGATGGCATGGGTCGGTGGAGCGTTCGGGGCTTATTTGGCGATGCGGATCTTCCGCCACAAGACATTGAAGCCAAAATTCCGAGTCGGGGTACCAATCGCCATTCTCGTTCATGCCGCATTCACTGGATGGCTCATCTTTTAAGCCTTATATAGAAGAAACACGACAATCAATCTGTTTTTAGATAGTAAGGAATTGTCGGAATCGTCTCCGTTTTTACTAGAACGAAAGTATTTGATCCGTTGAATCGGAGACAAAATATCGAAATGTTACGAATTTGAGGGGAAATGCGTTTTAAGAGTATGAGACTGACAAGACATGGTGATTCAACGTTTTCGATAACCGATCAGTTCACGATTTTATGGATTGAATCCGGAGTAGTCGATCTGGTGGTGAATGGAGAATGGATCATACTTGATTCTAATGAAGGATTGATGCTCACAGACGGTCAAAGTTACGTGATTCAACGAATGAAAGAATCGTCTCAAATCGTAAAACTTCAATTTGACCCGTATGAGTTGTTCCATCCCAATATGGCAGAGAGATATGTAAAATCATACGATACTCTCGACAAGTCCATACATATCTTAAAGAAGGAACGGACACCACGCTCCCTGGTTCAGACGATTGAACGTGCCATCCAATATATAGAATCAGAGGGACCGCTCGCAATGATGGATGCGACATTACAATGTACGGTCATCTGGCGTTATTGGATTCAGCAAGAATGTCTGTCGACGAAGCATTCAAAAAAACTGGAGAGCCTCCGAAACATGCTTTCCTGTGTTCATTCACAACTTGAAGACAAACTTTCGTTAGCTCAAATTGCGACCGCGGGAAAGGTGAGTCGTAGTGAATGTTGCCGCTTATTTAAACGATTCGGTGACACGTCTCCTCTCGCGTATGTCCAACTTAAAAGAATGGACCGGGCCGCAACCCTGTTAGAGGATTCGACGGAGTCGATTGCTGACATCGCCCAACGTCTGAGCTACTCTAGTGTCAGTCACTTCGTCCAGACGTTTAAAGCACATCACACGATCACCCCGCTCGCCTATCGAAAAAAATACCAAACGAAAAGAGCCGAATGATTTCGGCTCTTTTCGTTTATCTTGCCGTCCAACCGCCATCTGCTTTCAGCACATCTCCATTTACAAAACTTGAATCGTCCGATGCTAAAAAGAGCGCGACTTTCGCGATTTGTTCTGGTTCACCCATCGGTGCTTCCCCGGCACCTTGAATGGCACGCATCCCCATTTCGCTTGGTGCTGTGATCGTTGAACCAATGTTCGTATTGACGCCACCAGGTGCAATCGCGTTTGCCCGAATCTTGCCGAGCGTCCCATGTGTCGCCGCGATGTTTTTCGTTAAACCGATTAATGCATGCTTCGATGCCACATACGCTGCACCACCTCGTGTACCGAACAATCCTCCGACCGACGCGTTGTTGATGATGACGCCACCACGGTCCTGCTTCTCCATCACTTGAATGGCGGCACGTGAAAGTTTCATCGGTCCGGTCAAGTTGACGGCAAGGACACGGTCCCATAATTCATCCGTCACTTCACCGACGGTCATGAAGTTGTCCATAATCCCTGCATTATTGACGAGAATGTCGACCGACCCAAACGTTTCTTTCGCTGTATCGACGAGTCGGTCGATATCTGACTGATTCGCTACGTTACCAGCGATGCCGACGACATCTCCGCCTCCCGTCTTGATCTCTTCGACCACTGCCTGAACAGAATCTTCATTCAAGTCGAAGGCGACGACCCGTGCACCTTCATTCGCGAACAGTTTGGCGATGGCTCGCCCCATGCCAGAACCAGCACCTGTAACGATTGCCGTTTTTCCTGAAAGTTTCACCGAACACTCCTCCTTTACAAGTAAGAACGTATATAAAGCGTGATGACAGCAAGCTACCTGTCACTATGCTATACCCGTATTTGTTAACGTACACATGAAGAAACATGGCGAATTTTCTTCAATTGATGACCAATCCTCTTTATACTTGAGTGGAGACGACTATATAAAGAGGAGAGATGATGTGAGACCATTCCATTCAACGATTCACGGTCAAGGCGACCCTGTTCTTTTCCTTCCCGGTGGGGGATTCACTGGATCACAAGGCCAATTATTTGCCGAAGCTCTACATAACGATTTCGAAGTACACCTGTTAGATTTACCTGGCTTTGGTGAAAGTGAGGGACTACATACTTATGCGACATCGAAAGTACTCGCGGACTGGGTCGAGGCGTATCGAATCTCACGACAACTTGAATCGGTTCGGCTGATCGGTCATTCGATGGGAGGTGCTATCGCCTTGTCATATGCAGTCCATTATCCAGACCAGGTCAGCCGATTGGTTCTTCTCGATCAAGGACATAAACCAAACGCCAGCCTCCCTTATCGTGAATATGGCATCTTCGGATTCACCTTCCCATTACTGCGACTACTGTATCACAACGCACCAAGACGCCTGTTGAACTGGATGGAAGCACAAGTGAGCACACGTGACTCTATATTTTCCGAAGAACGGTTCCAGCTGTTCTGTAGACGAATCGGGGTCGAACCGACTGCATACGTTCGAACAGCTTTTGAGCGACCGGCGCGTCTGTCGTCTGGTGGCTTACATTTGTTGTTCGGTTACGACGGGCTTGATTTCACCGACTTGTTACAACGTGTGCAAGTGCCGACGCAACTTCATTATGCGGACTTCACAGGTGTTGATTTGAAGGAGGCGAAACGGACGCTCCATCATGTCAAACGAGCGGAACGACAACTTCATCCCTCTGTACAATTAATTGCCGTACCAGGCGGACACTTCGTTCAGTGGAGCCGTCATTTCTCGATGGGACACGTTGAGCGATTCTTTCGTACATAAAAAAGGCAGCGGAACCTTCTCCGCTGTCCTTTTTCGTCATGATGTCCGATTGTGGCGTTCGAGCCATTCGTGGAGCTGGTGTTGTAGCTCGGGATGGAGCGGCTGCCTGAGTTGTGAACGATATTGCTTTTTCACGTCCAAAATACTCATCTCACCGTCGAAATGTTTCAACATATGGTCCATGTCCTTAATCTTTTGTACCTCAATCTGTTCCGCGTGGAGTGCGTCGAGCTCGTCAAGATGATGAGCGTCCGTTTGAACGTCTCGGTCTCCCGTCATTGCGAGCGTGGGAATGTGCAACTGAACTAGTCGCTCACGAAGCGACTCATCCGTGAAAGCAAGATGCTCCCGTAACCATTTGGCAGGGAATTTCATCAATTGGATACGCATCGTGTCCTGATCCGTTGCGGTGACGCGTTCGAATAGTTTTTGTTGTTTCCCGATGACCGACTTCTCGTTCAAGCTAACTCGAAGCAGTTTGCCCTTGATTCCTTTCGTACGTTTCACTTCATCAAGTAAGGCATGTGCCTGTTCCTGCATGCTCGTCTTCAAGGCAACACCGGCCCCGGACAATAGGATGAGACCGGAAACGGATTCACGTTCGGCCGCGAGTGTCGCGACGATACATCCTTCGCTATGGCCGAGCAGCAATATGTCTTGTGAGATGTGATCACGAGATTTCAGATAACGGACGACCGCCGTCACGTCATCAACGAGTCCTGTCAGACCAACACTATTTCGATTGCCTCCACTCTTGCCGATTCCCCGTTTGTCAAAGCGTAACGTGATGAAACCTTGTGTCGTCAGCCATTCTGCCAGATCTTTATACAGGTTCGACTTGAAGCCGGTCCCGTTCCCGTCGCGGTCCAATCCACCCGTACCCCCGATGAGAATGATGGCTGGAAATGGCGACTGGCCATCGTGTGGAGTCGTCATTGTAGCTGCGATGGTTGATTCTCCTTGAATGAATACCTCTTCTTGCTTATACATCATCCATTTCCTCCTTTTCTTCGACGGGCATGAACGCATACGAGAACTTTCGTAACGTGCGTTCTTTGGATGGCTCATTGTCCAACACATCTTCCAATAAGTCATAGAGACCTCTCAAGAATCGGTCACTTTCAGTATCGGACAGGTAGAGCGGGATACTCCGGAATCCGACTTTGTCTTCCGGGAGATCGATCGAGTCGCGCTTCAAATAGTTCCCGAAATCCATGAGCAGTGACATCGTGAACGTATAGCAGACCATGTACAGTTGCTCGCGGTCCTCCTCCTCGACAATCTTATTGATACTGGTCAACGGGTTGTTTTGAATCGCATATACCTTCTCATACACCCCGCGTACTTTGTTCTCACTGACGACGGATAAGATCTCATCTTGTACCATCTTATTGATGTGGCGATAGAGGCTCGCCTGAGGCACATCTGGAAGCATTTTTGCCAAATCAGCGGTCGTAACCCCTTCATTCATCAAAACATGTTGAAAGATTTTCATACGAATCGGATTCAACAAACTTTTTAAAACATCTTGATTCATTATCTTCACCTCAATGTTATCACATTTGATAATATTATTATTTTTGATAATATCATGCGGTCGAATCGTTGTCTATGTCCATACAAAAAAGCCGCCCTCATAAGGCGGCTGATTCGACACATCCCTTGTGATTAACGTTCACAGGCGATCCCGTCTTGATCACGGTCTTTCAATTTATTCGCGTCATATAAAGCTTTATTCACATATGGCGTATACCGAGTTTTTCCGCCTTTGTTTTTCGTCGTCTTCGACTTTGCCACTCCACCTTTAAACACCTTGTTCAGCTCCGTACAATTTTTGAAGCGTTTCGCCGCTGCATCGACCGATTCCGTTGGTGCTACACTCAACCCGATCATGAGAACGAACGTTGACAGTACCAGTAAGATTTTTTTCATCAAATCCCTCCTCTTATCCGTTATATCGGGTGAATTTGTGTGATATTCATCATTGAAAGAGATAAAAAATTCTTTCCGACCCGAATGAAGTCCAAAACAGGTACTTGCTGTTAGTTCTTCTCCACGACACGTCGCACGATGGAGAAAAACACTCGGTTCGGTAGAAAACGCTTCAACGCGATCAGTAGTCCCGCCTGTTTACCTGATGGATAACGAAGTCGTCTCTTCCGGTCGTTCGCTGCACGCCAAATCGTCTCAGCGACAACATCGGGGCCTTCGGCATTCGCACCAGCGGCGTTCGTGTTATGAAGTGCGACCTCTGTATAGTCATCATATACATCAAGAGGTTGATCGCGGACGAGTTCTTGGGAACGACCATAAAAGTCTGTTTTGATTGGTCCCGGTTCAATCAACTTCATGTCGATGTTAAACGGTGCCAATTCAAACTGAAGCGATTCGATGAACCCTTCAATCGCCCATTTTGAACTGTGATACAAGCTATAGATTGGGAATGTGATTTGACCACCTACTGAAGACACGGTCACAATCCGTCCGCTCTGCTGTTTACGGAAATACGGGAGAGATGCCCGGATCACGTTCATGACCCCGAAAACGTTCGTATCAAACTGTCGCTGAATCTGTTCAGGCGAGGCTTCTTCGAAAATCCCGACCGCTCCGTACCCGGCATTATTTAATAACACATCAATCGTTCCGTGATCGGAGACGATTTGCTTAAAGGCGTCACGAATACTCGATTCGTTTGTCACATCTAGCTGATAAAGCGACACACCTTTCAAATTCGACAATTCTTGATGGTCTTCAGGTTGTCGCATCGTCGCGGCGACATGCCAGCCTCGTTTGCTGAACAGTTCGACGGTAGCTCGACCGATTCCGCTTGACGCTCCTGTGATGATAATCGTTTGTTTCTGATTCATATTCATTCTCCTTATAACGTTTATATGTTTAAACTTTTAAACTAATTGGTGGAAAAGAAGCCTTTCTCTTTGTTTCCAAAAAGAAAGGTCAAAGGATGCATTCGTCTTCGATTGCGCGCGTCAGTGCCTTCAGCAGTCCGACCGCGTCCTCGAGCGTCAAGAAGTAAAAGTTCTCTGTCCCGACTTTCTCTGATGAGACGATGCCCGCTTGTCGCAATAGTTTGAGATGATGCGAGATGGCCGGTCGAGACAGCTCGATCTTTTCATCAATCTGATTGACGTTCAAGCGTTCATGTTTGGCGATCTCGACGATGATACGTTGACGATTGACGTCGGCCAATACTTGGAACAACGGGATTGCATCTTCAAATAAAGATAACGATAACTCAGGTGTAGCATCTGGTTGCTTCATATTCATCACTCCGTTTAAAAGTTTAAACGTTTAATCCTGCATTTAGAATACTAGGTGACCCGCCTTCTGTCAACGAAGTTGTTCATACACTTCGCGCAGAATGCTTGAAATCATATGTCTTGAGTCATAATCTCGCTTTGAGATTTGGACGAGAGGTGACGGTTCGGGAAAGAGCTGGGCATTGATGTCGTCAATCGTATAGCCTGCTGCGGTTTTGGATAGCACGTCATCGGTCAAGCGTTCTAGATAATCGAGCTTTTTGGTCAGTTGCTCTCTCCCCTGTTCGAGACGCCCGGCGTGTTGGCAATATACTTCCTCAAAATCAAGACTCAGGACACGTTTGAGCGAGCGGATCTGTTCGGGGACGGACTCCTCCGGAATCATCACTTTCGGATACGGATGGACGAACAAATCACCGGAGAACAGTCGACCGTTCTCCTCATCGAATAAGACGACGTGATTCGGTTCATGACCGGGTGTATGAATCACCTTATATGAGTGATGTTCCGACGTGATTTGATTGTCATAATAGGCGATCGGTTGAAACGGTTCCGGGTCACCGGAGAAGAGCGCCCGGTATTCCGGGATGTCTAGCCCCGTTCGGCACATTTCCAACGCGGATTCACGTATGTAGATCGGTACCCCGTATGTTCGCTCGAGCCAAGCGGCCGTCCCGATATGGTCTTCGTGAGGGTGTGTGATACTGACAAGATCGATGGGGACTGATTCATAAAACGATTGGAGAGCCGGTAGCATCGTCCGTGTCCCCGTATCGATGATCATGCCGTCGATATAATACACATACATCGACATTTCGAATGGACCGTTCTTTACTTTGGCACTAACGGCCGTCACCGGTCCATAGTTCTTCACTTGCATCATGCGTCCCTCCTATATCTCACTTTTCTTCATTATAGCGAAAAAAGCCAAGCAATCTCTTATTTCTGAGAATTCCTTGGCTTATCTTCTTATAAAGAGGCGAGCACGCGCTCCGGATCCGGTCGAACCATATAATCAGGGTCCGCCTCGGCAAACTGGATTGTACCATCTTGGTCGATGACATAAGTCGCAGGTACAGGAAGGCGCCACGGATTCGTGTCTCCATTATAGTGCGCGAGTTGAAGTCCAAAGTCCGTTTCATATGTTTGAATCAAGTGAGCTGGAAAATCGAAGAGTAAACGATAAGATTCTGCTACATATTGATTGGGGTCACTGAGCACTTCAAATGTCAGATTGTTCTTTTCGGACGTCGACAAGGACTCATCTGGCATTTGAGGGCTGATGGCAACGAGTTGTGCCCCTCTCTGTTTGATTTTCGGCAAAATGCGTTCATACGCCTTCAATTCGAGATTACAGTAAGGGCACCATCCCCCTCGATAAAAGTTCAAAATTACTTTTCCATCTTGCAATAATTCTGACAAGGTGACTTTTTCACCCGTAGCGTTGACGAGCTTAAAGTCAGGAGCTTTTTCCCCTACTTGTAACCCTTGACCGACTCCTGATTCAATCAATGACGCTGTCGCTTCTGCAACACTCTGTTTAACATGGACAGGTGCACGGCCTAAGAATCGGTCCCGCACCGCTGCTAATTCTTCCCGAAGCATGTGACCTCTCTCCTTTTACGACTGATTTGCTGTCATTTCGAACACGTCTTCCAAATGAGCTTGGAGTTCACGCTTATAAAGAATGATGTCCGGGTTCGCAATCACGTCATGCGCCCCAAAACTCTTCAATGGTTCCATTCCAATGAACTGCTGAGCATAGTGCAGGTGGGCGATTGAATCTTCAAAGTCTTTACCAGCGAAGAATCCTTCAGCATTGTTATATTCTGTGACAGGGGCGTTCCATGTTGTCGAGAACATATATTTCTTCCCTTTCATCAATCCACCTTTTCCATACCCTTCTGCAGCACCGACGAAGAAGACACCATATTCGTACACTTCATCCATGTATTTTTTGAATTTTGCCGGGAGCGAGAACCAGTAGATCGGTGTTTGGTAGATGACGACGTCTGCCCATTTATATTTTGCTTGCTCTTCTTTGATATCATAACCGGCATCGATGACCGTCGTTTTCACTTCGTAGGCTCCGTCGAGTGTTTGAACGATTTCGTCGAACATCGTCTTGTTCAATTCACCCTTTGCAAAGTCATAGTACTCATGTCCGTTAATAACTAATACGTTTTTCATCATTCAAAACTCCTTAAAAAATTGTTTTATAGTTCGATAACCATCAAACTAAAGGTATCGTATCACCGTAAGTTATACTTCGCAAGCATTTTGATCATCAAAAAAAGCATGCGCTCGAAGCACATGCTTATAAGTCTTCATCTTTTACGGCGAACACAGAACTTAATAATCCAGGGAACTTCTGTTCAATCTCATCTTTTCGGAGCGAGTAATAATGCTCTTTTCCTTCGATGCGTCCTTTGATCAGTCCAGCTTCCCTCAAAATTTTGATATGATGGGACACCGTTGATTTATTCAACATCAATTCGAGAGAATAAGTGGAGCAGTTGTTTTCACCGGATTCTCTAAGGCATCGAATGATGCGTAATCGGTTCGGTTCACTGAGTGCGTGAAGGACTTTCGTATACGGTATGGTGTCAATAGACGGATGATGTAATGGTTTCATAACGCCATTATACAAATCAATTCTAAAATTCTCAAATTTCGCTGTTCAATTTCTCCCCATTCGACGCGATGACCCGCTTATACCATTCGAAGGAGTCTTTCTTCATCCGCTCCATCGAGCCGTTCCCTTCGTTGTCACGGTCGACATAAATCATCCCGTACCGCTTCTTCATCTCTCCCGTCGTGAACGAGACGATATCGATGATGCCCCAAGGCGTGTAGCCGATCAAGTCGACCCCGTCATATATGACGGCTTGCTTTAATTGTTCGATATGTGCCTTCAAATAATCGATTCGGGCCGCGTCATGAATCTTACCCTCGACGATCTCATCGACGGCACCGAATCCATTCTCGACGATGAAGAGCGGAATCTGATAGCGGTCATATAAACGGTTGAGCACATAGCGGAGACCGACCGGGTCAATCGCCCATCCCCAGTCACTTGACTGGATGTACGGATTCTCGACACCATTCGGTAAACCACCGTTCACGATATCCCCGCGATTGTCCGCGACGACATCACTTTTCACGGTCGTCGACATATAGTAACTGAAGCCGAGATAGTCGACCTTCCCATTCTGTAGGATTTCTTCGTCTCCTTCAAGGATCGGGATGTTATACCCTTCCCGCTCAAACTCGTTCAAGGCGTAGCTCGGATAGAAGCCACGTACTTGTACGTCCGGGAAGAAATAACGTTGACGCATCATCTCTTCGGCGAGCATGACGTCGTCCGGGTTCGATGAGTATGGATAGATCGGCACATGCGACACCATCGCCCCGATTTCGAAGTCCGGATTAATGGATTTCCCTTTAGCGACAGCGAGAGCGCTCGCAATCAGTTCGTGGTGTCCAGTCTGATACATGACTTCGCGGGCGTTCTCGCCTTCTTCTAGGAGGACGCCCGAATTCGTCCATAAGAAGAGCGGGTTATTGACGTCCATCTTGTTGTTGATCTCGTTGAACGTCATCCAGTATTTGACCTTGTCTTTGTAACGGTCGAAGCAGACCTCGGCGAAACGGACGAAATGCTCGACGACCTCACGATTGCGGAAGCCACCATATTCACGGGCAAGGTGGAGCGGCATCTCAAAATGAGAGAGTGTGATGATTGGTTCGATGTCGTGTTTGAGTAGCTCATCGAACAAGTCGTCATAAAACTGAAGACCCGCCTCGTTCGGCTCTGCATCATCGCCGTTCGGGAAGATGCGACTCCACCCGATCGAGGTACGCAAGCATTTCAATCCCATCTCGGCAAAAAGGGCCACATCATCTTTATAGCGATGATAAAAGTCAATCGCCTCATGGTTTGGGTAGAATTCGTTCGGCTCAACCTTGTCCGTGATACGACGCGCAACGCCGTGTGCACCTGCCGTCAAGACATCGACGACACTCGGTCCTTTGCCGTCAGCGTCCCAACCACCCTCGAATTGATGGGCGGCGAGTGCGCCTCCCCATAGAAAGTCTTTCGGTAACGTCTTCATCCTCTATTCCTCCTTCACATGAATCATACACGTCAAGTATAATTGTACCGGTACAATTAAACAAGGTTGATACAATAAAACGATTTTGTTTTTTCATGATATAATACAATAAGTGACGAAAAAGTGAGGAATGACCATGTTAAAATACCAACAAATCGCAAATGAAATCGAACAATACATTCGTGAACAAAACTTAAAGCAAGGGGATAAATTACCTGTCCTCGAACAAATGATGAATCAATATGCGGTGAGCAAGAGTACGATCACGAAAGCTTTAGAGCTGCTCGAACGAAAAGGTATCATCTTTCAACTCCGTGGTAGTGGCATTTTCGTCAGACGCCATAATCGTCCCGGTTATATGAGTCTCTTTTCCACTCAAGGATTCAAGAGTAACCTTGGAAATCGAATCTTGACCTCTGATGTACTCGACGTGTCTGTTATGAAACCAGATGTGTTGGTGGCCGAAAACCTCGGGATTGACGTGACTGACGATGTATACCGTGTCGAACGGGTAAGGTATGTGGATGGCGAAGTGCTTTGTCATGAAGAATCGTATTACGTAAAAGCCATCGTCCCTTACTTGAATCGAGAGATTGTGGCAGATTCCATTTTCGATTACGTCCAAAGTGCGCTCGGTGTCACAATTGGTTTTTCTGACATGTATCTACAGGTAGGTCGATTGACTGAAAGTGAAGCGGAATACCTCGGTTTGCATGAGGATGATCCGACGCTTCGTATCGAAACAATCTTTCATCTGACGAATGGGAAGCCATTCGACTACTCACGCATCACTTATCATTACGCACATTCGCAGTTCGTCATTCAGGCGAACGGCCCCTATATGTAAAGAAACCCCTCATGCGCGCATGAGGGGTTGTTCGTTAGACAAGTTCTTTTCGGTTCAAGTCGAATAACTCGCGACCAGTCTCATATAGGAGTTCGTCAAACCGTTCGGTTCCGTGTTCTTCGATGAACAGCTCTTCTGAAGGGTAAATCGGTACAAACCAGACGATTTGGACGCTCTGCTCCTTGTTCTTATACGTGAGGAACGACTCATCTGAGTAAAAAGGAGCGGTCGCATAGACCGAAGAAAATGAATATTGTTCAATCACTTCATCTGGCAGTTCGTAGAGTTCGCCCAACTCGAACGCCTTGTGCTTTCTAATTGCATAAAGGGTCAGCTGCAACATCAATTCAGCAAACTCATCTTTGACATGCTGTTGATTGAAGCGGAACAGCAACTCTTGGTGAGCGATCGAACCATTTTCGAATTGAAGTGTATGCCAATGCAGTCCTAATGTCGAAATACTTGTGATTTTAGAGGCCTCTTCTTCAAGTTCGATGATTTGAACATCATCTTCTAGCAAGTGAGGGATATCATACCCGCTGACGAACGTGCCACAATGTTTTTCTAGATGCTCTAAATAGTTCATGTTCCATCCCCACTTTCTGATAATTGGTGTACTTGTTATTAAACGATAGAACTATTTGATTATCGGGATTTCAACTTGATTAACCCAATCGTGAATAAATCGTTGCTAGTGTTGATTTAACGGAGGTAACTCATTTCTTGAAAAAAATCGATGTTCATGACTTTCATCCGTTGATTGAATGATTTCTCCTGAAAATTCAGTTGTGAAAAAAATAATTTGAACACTGTATACGAGGTCCCCGTTTTCATATCTAGAATACCCTTCATCACCAGAATATATCCCGAACAGTTTTAATTTTCTTACTGTCAGACCTGTCTCTTCATTTGTTTCACGTATAGCTGTTTCTTCAAACAATTCACCGGGTTCCATTACACCACCAGGGATACCCCATACATCATGATCTTTTCGATGTTGTAATAGAATTTGCTCGTTATACTCAATAATGACCCCACATCCAACTGTCATTAAAAGATTTGACCCAATCAAGTGACGCATGTTTTGTATGTAACTAAATATATACCACCTCTAAACTTTTGACATCATGTTGCTTTTCGCCTCTTGAGGAACCAATATCCGAATGGCAACATTGCTAACACTGCAAAGCCAATCAATCGGATAGTATTCGATGTTGGCTTGTTTGATTCTGCTTCGTCTGAATAGCCATCCGCTCCATCCATCATTCCTTCTTCGGCATTCCCTTCAACACTTTCATGCTCTTCAATCAATAAGGCTTGAAACGCCTCAGTTGAAATCGCATCCCCGCTAATCATTTGTTTTGAATTAGATGTCAACGCCGTCAACATGTCCCCATCATAATCAAACCATGCCGACCTTTCTGTGTATTTCACGAGATGTCCTTGTACGTCCATCAACGTTTTTGGTGTTTCTTTATCAGAACCGAACGTTGAGAATGCATATGTTTTTGCGGATTGTTCGTACGTCCCGATCACGTTGACCGGCTCATCGTCCTGAAAGACAGTCGCCACAAATTCTTTTGTCGGGATGAAGGAACACGTCTCACCCGTTTTGTAACAAGAGGATGACGGGATATAGGTCCCCAACAACGGACCGAACGTGATGTTCTCGCTGTCGGTCATGTGATAATTAGTCGGATCATCTCCCTGAATATGATCCATCACGATATCATAAAAATGTGCATCTGCAAATCGCTCGGCAGAGGATTCCGTCATCTCGGCTGATCCGGTTGTTGCACTCGCAAGTAGTCCGAAAGAACAAATATATAAGCTCATCATTCGCTTCATGTGCTTCTCCTTTCATCACCCTGATGACTTCAGCAACATCGCATGGTTAATGTGAATCAATTCGGCGTGTGGCTGTTTATGACGACTGACATATGACGTAAATCGCGATGATGCGACAAATGCATTTGATTCATGAATCATCGCCAGTCGGACGAGAACGAGGCGTAATTGTTTTCGTCCTTCACCAAGTACAATATGGTCGATTTGATTGTGTTTGTCGAGTCGGTTAATCAAGAGTTCTACTTTACAGTCTTCTTTGATCAAGTATGAGACCCTATAGGCCGTCTGTTGAATCAAGTCTTCATATTGCGCATGGAGCCCATTGCCGAGCGGCCCGCTCAAATCGAGAGAAATCGTGAACGTATCGAGATTTTGTCGCTCGTAGACTTTCGCCTGGACATGTCCGGTCTTTGAAGTGGCGACCCAGTCGATCTGTTTGGCCGGCTCTTTCTCATATCGTTTCGCGCTTTGAATCATCAAAGGGTCTTTCAGCGGAGAATGTTTGACAATGCGGTCACCCATCCGAATCATGCGCGATTCGGATATCGGCGATTTCGTGATGGCGGGTAACACGATCCATGAGGGAAGCGTCATCCCCTCATCCGTGAAGAAGAGGGTTCCCAAGTGAAACGGTAAGGTGACACGCATGACACATGTATGAATCGAAGCGGGTCCTCGCTTCACAACAGAGACGGACACGTGATGAATGTCTTCTTCAATCCGTGAGTCATATGCCCGTGACCCGTTTTCAAAAGACATCCGCTCATTCCCCTCTAATCGAATCGATAGCGGAACACCGAGGGCAATGATTCGTTCATACCTATCGATGTGGATGATACACGTCGTCTCATCGTCGATGAATAAGAGGTCTTCTTTTTGTCGGATGGAAAACGAGACTTCATTTGAAAGCGTTCGAATGATTCGCTTCCGAATGAACATGACGATTAATAAGGCCCCACATATATAAGAGATGGGCCACACATAAGGCATCCACATCGCGAGAAGACCGAGACTGACATAAGCCGGCCACAGTTGGTCCTGAAGGATGGACGGCGTACTGATTTCGACCTGTCGCATCGTTACACCCTTTCGACCGGGACGGGTACTGATTCGAGTACGTCCGCTAGCACTTGGCGCTTCGTCGATTTGATGTCGCCTTCAAGGGTGAGGGTCAAGCGGTGCGAGAGAATGTGTGGCGCAACCGTTTGGACGTCTTCGGGTGTGACGAACTGACGGTCGTTCAAGTATGCATAAGCTTGTGAGGCTTTGACGAGAGCGAGCGTCGCCCGTGGACTCGCCCCGACTTCGACCAACGGATGCTGTCTCGTCTCTTGGATCAGTGCGAGCAAGTAAGTGACGACATCTTCATGAATCCGGATGTTCTCGACTTCGTCTTGTGCTTCTAAGAAAGCGGTATTTGTCATCAAGGCATGTACAACATGTCTCGTTTTTGAAATCGTCTGGAGAATCAAGTTCCGCTCTTCATCTGCCCCAGGATATCCGACTTGAAGGGACATGAGGAAGCGGTCGAGTTGTGCGTCCGGTAGCGCGAACGTTCCGGCCGACTCGATCGGGTTTTGCGTCGCGATGACGAAGAACGGTTTCGGTAGCTGATACGTGACGCCACCGATGGAAACTTGGCGTTCTTCCATCGCTTCAAGCAAGGCGGATTGTGTTCTCGGGACGGCACGATTCACTTCATCAATGAGTAAGATATTTGTGAAGATGGGACCGGTACGGTTTTCGAACGTCTGCGTCTGCATATTGAAGAAGTCTGAACCGATGATGTCAGAAGGCAGCAGGTCTGCCGTGAACTGGATTCGAGCGAAGTCTGCCTCAAAGCTTTTAGCGATGCTTTTCGCAAGTAATGTCTTCCCGGTTCCTGGCACGTCCTCTAACAAGATATGACCGTTCGCCAATAGGGCTGTGCAACATAATTTTGTGATTTCCGGTTTCCCGAGGTAAATGCGGTCTAATTGGTCCAATACGTGTCGGATGGTCATGAGTTCGACTCCTTTTGTGTGCGTAGTAGGTATGCGTCAAGTTGTTGAATGAACGCTTCTTCTCGTTGTTGTGAGATTTCCCCGTTATCATAGCGTGTCTCTAAATAGGTGATCAGTGATGCATCTAGCTCGATTCGTTTCGCCCAGGTCGACAACGTCTCGGACGGGCGGCGACGTTTTTGTGGCGGCAGTGCTGCTTCGAAATGAATCAACTGTTGCCGAATAGCTGAGGCAGGTAATGGATGAAGCGTTCGGTTTATCTGCTCCGATGAGTTATCAGCAGTCACTGGTGAGTGATCCTCGATATCTAACTCTCCCACCTCGCTTTGTTTGTTCGAAGGACGTCGTCTTTTCCAAAGCCACCATCCGAGCAAGATGAGTAGTCCGGTAATGATGAATGGGAGGTAGGAGACACTATTCGTCTCTTCTGATGAGGGATTGCCATAAGAAGGTAACTCATCATTAACCTTCTCTCTTGGAGTCCCGCCTTTATCATCTGGACCCTCACTAGAAGAACCTACCGCAACCCCTCGCCAGTTTTCTTCAATAATTTTGTCTTCCCCACACCAAAAATCGACATCCGTCACTTCGAAAATCCCTAAAAACTTTCGTTTGTCATGACAGTCCGTGACCCAACTCGTGATGTCGCTCCCTGAGATATCTAATGATTGGTAGTAGCGGTATCCTAGTTGACCGGAATAGGAGATGAGGGCGACTAGTAGTAAAGAGAGTAGAACCCCTGATACAAAGATTGTTTTTGCTTGCTTCATGGGTGTTTCCGCTTATGTATAGTCGGTTTGATTGCTTTCATCTGAAATACGGCTCCTCTCATAGATTCAATACCTTTTTTTGGAAATGGGTTTAAAAGGATTATAGCATATGCATTAGCGGAATATTCAGTTATTTTCAGACAAAAGAAAAAGCTCGTTCATTGAACGAGCACTTGATCTATGTCTATGAACTTATTGGATTCCTCTTCTTTCATCGCTTGAGGATGGACTCGACTTGATGCATATGGTGCCGGTCATGCTCGATAAATTCTCCGATAATCACATATAGTGAATATGGGACACCTTGATGAGGATCGTGTGAGACGCCATTCACTGTCGTTTTATAAGTTAGTGCTTCTTCACTTAAGGACTCGAGCATCGTGACGAGCGTTCGCCGACTTTGTAGTGATTCCTTCAATACAGCGTCACCTGTCAACTTCTCTGCCCTTTTCGTCGCCCGCGCGTTAAACGAGTCAAAATCAGGGAAAATCATCCCTTCCCCGTTCTTCACCGATGGGATGATGACATTCAACAGATGGTTGTCCCAATGAGCGATATGTAGAATGATTTGTTTTATGGACCACTTCTCCGAGTCTATCTGTTTATTCCAATCCAATTCACTCAGCTTTTCTAACGAATCGAGCCATTCTGTGTACGCTGCGAATTCTTGAATGACTTGCATCCAATCCCCTCCCCGTTCTCTTCAAATTACTGCGATTATAGCATGAACTAGACCTTCCGAATCATTAAAAAACGGCACCGTTCGTCATGAACAGTGCCGCACGTGTCTCTATAACCAGACTGGTAATGAGAAGAAAACTAAGAACAATACGGTCAAGACACCGACGACCGGACTGAGCGACCGATAGCCCTTCTTGAACAAGACAATCATCGTGTATGCGATGAATCCGAGTCCGATCCCATCGACGATGGAATACGTGAACGGAATCATGATGATGACAAGAATCGCCGGGAAGGCATGCTCCCAGTTATCGAGCGGCAAATGCTTCACGTTCTGGAACATCATCATTCCGATGATGATAAGAACCGGTGCAATCGCCGTCACGGGGATGATGGCAAAGAGTGGTAGCAATAAAAGTGATACCACATACAATCCTGATGTGACGAACGAAGCAATCCCGCCTCTTGCACCGACCGATATCCCGGCAGCCACTTCGACCGTCGAGACAGTCGGGCTTGATCCGAACATGGCACCGGCCATCGTCGAGAGACCTTGTGCAACGAGACCTTTTGGCGCATCCTTTTCTTTGTCGATTGCCCGTGTCTGATTCTGGATCAAGCTGATGTTTTCAATCAACAAGACGAGCGTCAGTACACCGACTGCGACCAAGAAGAGCGGAGACGCAGATTCCGCGAACGAGATGTTCCCGAATACCGTGCCGAATGACTCGAAGAACGGTGTCAACGAGAAACTACCTGTCCACTCCAGTGTTCCCATCAGCGCGCTAAGTCCAACACCGAAACCGATCGTCCAAAGGAAGCTGCTCGGTCCCATCTTCAAGAACAGTAAGATGGCGACGAAGAGTGATAAAAAGGCCACCTGGACGTTACGCTCACCGAGGTCACCGATGTGGAGCAATGCCCCGCCCCCACCTGAGACGATCCCAGCCGCCTCGAGGCCGATCAAGATGAGGAAGAGGCCGAGACCGACCGTCAATCCATCATGAATGATCGGCGGGAACGCGTTCGCCAATTTCCGAGCCACTTTCGTGACCGTTAACAGGACGACGAGTACACCTGAGACGAACGAGACGGCGAGCGCGCTTTGCCAGCTCAATCCCATCTGTAAGACGAGCGTGTACGTGAATAGCGCATTAATCCCCATCCCCGGCAACAAGAGAAGCGGTAGATTGAAGAATCCTGCAATCAACGTTCCAATGATGCTTGTCAAAATCGCTCCGACGAGCGCCCCCTCGAACGGGAGTCCGGCTTGTGTCAAAATTGCCGCATGTACGGCCGGGATGTATGCTGTCGCCAGGAAGTTCAGCACGCCCCCGTATGTTTCTGTTTTCCATTCTGTTTGTTTTGCCATAGGAATCAATCCTTTATTGGCACCCTCACCCACCCGTGTTTACACACGAGATTGATTATATCCTGTCAGACATCTAACAAGCAAGAGCGATTCGACTCAATTCAGTCTTTGGACCCATTCATGAGACCGATTCCATCAAAAGATTCATTTTATAAAATAAGAACGTTTGTTCTTATTTTAAGCGACTTTTTGCGAACAAATCTGCTATAATGAAAGGGCAGGTTAACGCAGCAATAGTGGGGTCAGCCGCCAAGTCCACAATGGAGGAAGGCGGTGGTGCGGATGGAACAACTTTGGACCTGGGTTGGGGATTATGTTATGATCCCAATCCTCGCTCCGATCATCGTTCACTTGGTGATTCACCGAACATCCGATCGTGCAACGTCTGAACGCACAAAAAAATGACCCCCTCGGCGCAATGAGATGGGTCACTTTCTGATTCACTAACCATTGTGGCGGCTGGGACCACTCTTAAAGTGGGAGCCTGTAAGCCAGAGGTCGGTGTGTCCAGCACCGGTCTCTTTCTACTTGCATCATACCATACTTTATCCGCGTTTTCAGTATGAGAAACTTCATTTGGCACGAAAATCACAAATAATTCATTCGCTCAGGAAACTTTATCCTGAGCGTTTTTCTTTCATTTCGTTATAACGCGAGAACCAGACGAGCATCGCGTCCGCTTCCTCTTTCGGAATGTCATCAATCGTCTCAACTGAAAGGAACCCTCCACGTGTCGAGAACTGCACCGTACATAATCCGAAACGTCGTTGCAAGAGCGATTGCTTCACTTGAATCTGTTCAATCCTCGGTTTGTCCGTCAAGAACGATTGGACGTTGAATGCTCCAGTGCACAATTGGATGAATTTATCGGTGCGGACATATTTGGTTGTGACGTAACTGAGCACGCGTCCCCCGATGATGACAGCCCATAACAGGAGGAGCCACCATGCAAAATCTCGGAAGAAGTAGAGCACGAGTCCTGATAAAATGAAGCCGAACCAGCTGATTCGCAACAGTTTGATCCCTAGGGCACGTCTCGGAAGTCGATGCAATTCGTCCGACCATGTGAAATACGCAAAGTGTTCACGCAAGACACGCATCGCCCGGTCACGCCGCACGAACGGGAGAATCGTCGATGATTCGTCTTTCAATTCATCCATCGTCCCTGCTGCGACGAGTTCGACCCCGACGATGTGGAACCAACGACGAATGAACGTCTCCTTGATCCTTATCGCTTGAATCTTTTCATATGGGATTTCTTTCGCACTTCGGTTCAACAATCCTTTCTCGACACGAATACGTTCTCCTCTCCGCTCGAGTCGGAAGTTCCCATACTTCAAGAAGTTGATGACCATACCGATCACGACCGACAGCATCAATACGCCGATGACGAGAAGACCGATGACGATGATGGACGCATGGACGACATAATCTTCGACCTGGTTGAATGCCCCATCCAAATTGATGAAGTCGTCGATTGACGAGATAATCGTCGAAGCGACCGGAAAGATGGCGAACACAGAGAGCGACGTGATGGAAGCCAACACGATTTCGCGCGTAGACAAGGCATATAAAAGACGGCTTGGTAACGGCTCTACCTGTTCTGTAGTCGCATCTGTTGTTTCTGAATGATCTTCGGTTTGTGCATTCTGTTTCCGATGACGGACATGCTCGAGAATCTCTTCCAATCGTTTGGCTTCTGTCGGAAAGACACCAGCTAATTTAAAAGAAGCATCGTCACTGTTGGCGTTCGTGTCGAACGTCAATTCAACGACGCCCAACAATCGATAAAGGAACGGGCTGTTCGAATGAACACTTTGAATTTTATAGAGTGGGAGCGACTTTTCTTTTTTCAACCAGTTTCCTTCGATGACATAGACAGTCTTTTCGTCGAGTGCATACCGAAAGTTCAACCATCCAAAAAACTTCTGGACAATGTCGAGCAAGAGAAAGAGTAAAATACCGACCCGGATGATGATGCCAAACGTCGATTCCCAGTCATTGTTGAGTATAAAGAGCAGGACGATTGGAATGGCGAATGATTTGATGACCTCAAGAATGCGAAGCACCAAAACGCGACTCGGGAGTCGATGCCACGTTAACGCGGTCTCGGTCATACGACATCCTCCTCTTCGATACGCGCGTAGATGGCGATTTGTTCACGAAGTGTCTTCGCGAAGGACTCTTCGATTGCATAAATGTCATGAGACCCGGCAGCTGTTCCGATGGTGATGGTCTGTAGCCCATATTTACGGAGAAGCGGTCCTTGTGCCGCATGTACATATTGGACTTTTGTCATCGGGATGAGCACATCATGTGTTGTGATGATGCCATGATGGATCCGGATCTCAAGCGGTTGGACGTCATATGTGAATCGTTCTTGTTTCCACTTTTGGAACCAGATGATGTCAATCAAGCTATAGACGATATCGATGACGAGAAGCACGATAAAGCCAATCTGTAGCCAAGTCGGCCAGTCAAACCAATATGAGGCCCCTACAAGCGCTCCTGTCACGAGAAGACCGATGAGATAAAAAATTGAGCTCGATAATCGGAAGACAGTCCGCGCCTCGATTGGAAGCGTTCCGCTGATTCGTTGTGGTGTGACACCTTCTTCCGGTGTCGGTGGTGTTTCTGACATGGTGAATCCCCCTATCGTTCATATGTATCTGTCCCTATTGTATACGCGTTTCCGCTCGAAAAGTTTCAGGATTCGGTCGGGAATGTACTCAATCGCTCGTATACCTCTTCGAAAATCGCTTGATCCTCTATTTCGTAAACCTGTTTTAATCGGTGAATGGCCTCTAATCCTGCCATTTTCAAGTCACCTGTCAACTTCCCGGTCATTTTTACGGAAGCAAACGCGCCCGCGACGACGACTTGGTCACATGTGTAGGCATACTCATACGTGGCCCAGTCTTCTGGAGCATATACATCTCGATTAATCCAACTTTCGATTAGGGCGTAAGCATACGATAAATAGCAAAGGTCTCTGTCCTTTCGTATCATCTCCTCGTACATAACCAATGCATCGGCTCCAGCATCATTCCCGAATGGTGCGTATTCTTCTGAACAATCCACATAAAAATCATCATTGAAAGTTGCCAGGTATTTCGGATGCGAGGTCAGAAAACTCGGTCCAACTTCGGGGTCATCCACATAAATATGGTTGTCCCAATCGAAAAGAGATTCATCATATCCTTTTTTCAATTTTTGACGAATGAGTTTCTCGAACTCGTTCATACATTCCAAATCGGATTCAAAAGACTTTACTTGTACTTTTCCGATGGTCCCTATTTTTCCGTAGTTTACAGCAAACTCATCACCCTCGATTATGATGTTCCAATACTTTGTGGTGTGCTCAAACGACCGCTTGATCATGTAGGGTTTCCTCCCGTCTTCAGCGCATTCAATCATATGACAATTGTACCTCGGATGAATCAGAAAAAACGAACCTTCTCATCGGTTCGTTTCCTTTGGCATTTCGTAATCTCTCTCGAGTTTGTTTATGAATAGGATCTTTACTTTGGTTCGTAGCGGAATCGTGCAATTTTTTCGTTCGCTCTCGCATAGAGTGTTTCTAATGAAAACCGACTCGGTCGAGAGATTTCTTTGGCGGACACGGCATCAATGGTTTTGTCGATGTAGGCATTTTCCTCTTGAAGATATTCGATAAGCAACAGTTTATATTCGTCAGAAGTCGCTTCCTGATGCTTCAATTCCTTCAATTCATCAAGATAGGCATCATTTTCTGCTTTGAATCCTTCTAGCTCTTCGACTGCTCCGGCCACGTCAACGTTATCCATCGGTATACTTGATAACATCAGCATTTTTATTTGATGATTCTGGGCATCTGCAAGAATGGTTCCAGCGTCAAAAGCGATAACCGGTCGAGGATCAACTTCTTCTGTTGAGGATGTCGCGCCACAACCAATCAACGACATCATCATAGTAAAAATCAGTAAGAGTATTATTAAAACCCTTTTCATCTTTATCCCCCTAAAAAGTAAGTCATGAAAGCAACAGAGCGATAGACTTCTTGGCATTGTCAACGATTTCTCCAGACTAACATATTTTACGTTTATTACCAAATTCATCGCTAAGAACCCTTTACCTTATAGTCAGTGTCCATCTCTAATACTCAATTGAAAATCAAAAAAATATCACATCAAAAAACCATGAAGGCACACTTGGTTCTGTGTACTCGTTCACGGTTTTTTGACAAGTTATTTCGATTTTGTTGCTGACTTGATCGTCCTTTAATCTTCAAAGAACCATTTCTTACGTGGTTCTACTTTTAGGTTGTCCCCATGTTTTTTCATTTCCGTCACAAGGTAGCGTTCGAGTTCGTTCATCGCCTTGACCCAGTCGGTCATCGTCGCCACGAGCGGAACGACGATTAAGATGAGTTCTTCCTCTTCTTCTCTCATGCGCTCAATCATCAGTTTTGCAAAGTCAAAGTTCTCATGGATGAGATCTTCTTCCCGGTCGATGAGATGTTCATTCTCGAGCTCATAGGCTGAAAACAGGCGTTCATGTCGACGCAACAAGTGGCGAATGTGGCGATACAGTTCATCTCTTAATTGCGGAGGAAGTTGTTCAATCGTGTAAAAGTCATGATCGAGCTTCTCGATGACATGGAGTGCGGCTCGGTTCGTCTCAATCATCTTCGACTTCAGGACGGCACGTCGGAAGATAGGTGTCTTCTTCTCGAGCCAACGATTCGCTTTAATCTCTTCTTCAAAATAGGCGTACGTCTGTTTTGAATCGCTATGCAATTTCTTCGTTTCAGGTAACGATTCAAATGAGGAACGGCCACCCTCTGTTTCTGCAAACAAGCGTGCGATTCGAACGACCATCTGAAACACGTCAGTGACTTGTTGTTCAAGTTTCCGTTCATATCGTGGTGGGAACAGGAGCGCATTTACAATCAACGCGACCGTGATCCCCATCATGATGAGTAAGTAACGCTCGCCTGCAAACACCCACACCGGCATATCGGACTGGCTCGCCCCTTCCATGATGAGAATCGTCGTCAAGATGACGGTCCGTGTCGTCGATTCTAAATTTAAAAACAGAAGGATGGAGATGGCAATGATGATGACGAATCCGATCGCAATCGGTGTCGGATTCGGGGTCAGTAGCAAGGAACCGACCGCAAGCAATGCTCCGATCAGGTTCCCTTTCATCTCCTCAATCAAGCGAAGCCCGGTCTGATAGACTGACGGCAGAAGTGCGAGTGACGCAGCGAGTGCCGGGACGACGATTTGTTGGAATTGAAATGCCTCGGCAATCAGCAAGACGATTGCGACCGACAGTCCGGTCTTAATAGTTCTAGCCCCAAATTTCATGTAGTGGTGCCTTCCTCTCTTACACCTGTCATATGTATTTTTTGCCTTCTTCCTCAATTCTAAAACGTACCATATTCTTTTCAAGGGGAAATGAACCATTTCAGGCAGTTTTGTGAACGCTTCCGTGTTATGATGGCGTTGGATATTTCTTTCATCTTGATGGGGAGGGGTTTACTTGTCAACAATTGCTTTATTCGGTGGAAGTGGCCGTACTGGGGAACGGGTGCTTGAACGCCTACTCGAAAAGGGACATCGTGTCACACTACTAACAAGACAGTCGCTAAGTTCCAATGAAGAGATCAATGAAATTTTAGGAGATGCGACCAATCGAGACGCTGTCTTTGAAACGGTTCGATCTGCAGATGTTGTCATCTCGGCGTTGGGGACGGACAAACAAAACGTATTATCAACATTCACACCACTCGTGATTGAAGCGATGAAACAGTTTGATGTGACACGCATCATCACGGTCGGGACCGCAGGCATCTTGCAGGCGCATGATAGCAACAACTACCGCTTTGAAACGAAAGAATCGAAGCGTACGATGACAACTGCAGCCGAAGATCACGCCCGTGCTTATGAGTTATTACGGGATTCGGGTTTAGCCTTCACGGTCATCTGTCCGACTCAATTAATCAATGAGCCATTGGACGGAGACATCATCATCTCAAAAGAAGTGTTAGGCACGAAACAATCAGGACCGATTTCAAGAGATGACGTTGCCGATTTGGTGATGGATTGTTTAACGAATGATGACTATGTCGGACACCGTGTCGGCATCACGACGGAATCATAATTAGGGGATGGGAAACATGCACGAACAACGAGAACAATTAGCACGACTCGCTTTAAGGTTTGAACAAGAGGAGATGACGGACGCTGCTCGACTCGCCCGGACCGCCCTAAAAAAAGTAACAAATGAAGAAGTGTGGATTGCCGTCTGTGGTCACTTCTCAGCTGGGAAGTCGACATTGCTCAATGACTGGCTAGAGGAAGGGTTCCTTCCGACAAGTCCGATTCCGACGAGTGCGAACATCGTCACATTACGTGGTGGCGAATCAGCGGCAGCCGTCGCCATCAATGACACGGATTGGATTTCATTAGATCCTTCTTCCCTATCAAACATTAGTGACTATTGCAAAGTCGAGGAGATCAAGGAAGTCGAGTATACGATTGACCGATTCCCGTTTGATGAACGCGTCGTCTTAATGGATACGCCAGGGATCGATTCGACGGATGAACGTCATCGCCAAGCGACAGAACGTTCGCTCTTCTTGGCCGACCATCTGTTCTTCATGATGGACTACAACCATGTGCAATCGGAGCAAAACATCGGGCTGATGAAACAGTTTAGCCGAGAAGGTCGTCCCTACTCCATCATCATCAACCAAATCGACAAGCATGATGAGCGTGAGCTCTCCTTTGTAGATTTCAAGGCTTCATTGACGAAGGCATTCCGTCATCACGACATCGTCCCAAATGACACATTCTACATTTCACTTCGTGATGTACATCATCCACATAACGAAGTCGAGCGCTTGCGGTCGTATGTACGTCAGGTCATCACCGAGGCAAAACAGCAACAAGTCGAGCATGCTGATGCATTGATTCATACGCTAGTCCACCGCAACGAAACATCAATCCAGTCGACGTTAGACCAATTGCCAACCTATGAAAAGAGCCCGAAGGAAATGCAATCTCGTCTACATCGTCTTGAAAAAAAACGGGCATGGTGGACCTCGTTCCGTCGTGAGTTCTTTAAACATCAAACACCGATCGTTCAAAGTGCGCCGATCATGACTTATGAGTTCCGTGAGTTGTTGCGGTCCTATCTCGAGAGTTGTGCCCCGTCCTTCAAGGTCGGTCTCTTATTCTCAAAAGATAAGACAAAGCAAGAACGCGCGCGCCGGGAAGAAGTGGCGGTCAAAGAGTTCAACCGTCTGATTGACATGAACTTACGTCCACATCTCGTAAAGTACGCGGAAGACATCATCCGAGATTTGAAGCTTCCTGAAACGTTGCTACCAAAAGGAGATGTCCTCCCGATTGCACCGAATTCACTTATTACCGAACAAGTGAAGTCCGGTGCATCCCTCAGCGGTGACACGGTCTTACAATTCAGTCGTGACATCGAGGCGGCACTCGCATCATGGGTCACGAAAGTATCAGAACCGTGGGTCCATTCGACGGATATGTATATGAAAGCGGAAGTCGACCTACGCTTGGAGCAATTTTCGGCTGAAGAAGAGGAGTTGTATGATGCGCTTGATACGGAAGCGTTGCGTATTCGTCTCTCCGACCGCTTAGAATCGATTCGAAAATATGAAGAATTACAACTTGATTCGAATCAATTGGATCAGTTGGCCGTTCGAAATTTTGTCGATGCGACATACCTCCCTGAAAAGCAGTCAAATGTTGTTGAATCAGAGGTTGCGTCGACGTCGATTTTAGAAGATGATCATGAATTATTTGATTTTAATTTTTCTTATGAGAATACGGTATGTGAAATATTAGAGAATCATCCTTTATTCCGCTCTCGTGTCTCGACATTACGTAAGAAAATCGAGCGTGCGAAACATGAACAATACACGTTCGCCATCTTCGGGGCGTTTTCGGCCGGAAAATCCTCGACTCTCAATGCGCTTTTCGGGGATTCGGTGCTACCGACCTCACCGAATCCATTGACGGCATCCATCACAAAAATCGTACCGCCAGATGGTCGGATGAATCGAACAGCGATGATCACCTTCAAATCACGAAATGAACTTGAGGATGAGCTACAAGGTTATGGGACTTCCCTCGCCTCTCTCGATGTCGACCATCCGTTCGTCAATGCCGTAAAATCGGCACCGCTCGATTATCTCGGACGAACGGAAGTCGTCGACTATGACACGTTCTGCGCGTTCGTCGCACAAGAAGAGAAAAGCTGTATCGTAAAAGAAATCGAACTTTATCTCGACTCACCGTGGGCACAGCGTGGGATTGTCTTCGTTGATACGCCGGGGGCCGATTCACAGTTCAACCGACATAGCGAGGTCCAGTTCGGCTACATGCGTGACGCGGACGCCGTCTTGTTCGTCACCTATTACAATCATGCGTTCACCGAAGCAGACCGAGAGCTCGTCATCCAGCTCGGTCGTGTCCAAGGGACCGGAGACCATGAGATGTTCTTCCTCGTCAATGCGTCTGATCTTGCGAAAGATGACGAAGAACGGGATGCTGTCACGGATTACGTGTCGCAACAGTTGACCGCACTCGGTGTTCGGAGACCGACCGTCCTATCCATTTCAAGCCGAAACGCCATGCGGGGCGATGACGCGGGATTCGATCGGTTCGTCTCGACGCTTGAACGCTACGTCGACAAAGACCTTCGTCTCGCAAACGCGATGCGTATACAGGAAGAGACGACAGCGCTACTCGCTGCATTTGATCGTGTATTTAACGAAGCGAAAGAAGACGCGTCGGCGAAAGCACATCGGCGAAAGCAATTGATTGCTTTACTCGAGAACCCACCGGCACTCGATGTGTCAGCACTCATCGATCTGTTTGACCGGGAAGCGAAAGAACTTCTTGCTCACCTCGAGACGCGTTCACTCCTCCGCCTCTCGGACTTCGTCAAAGAGACGTTCCATCCGGTCGAAGTCGACGGATCGAGAAAGAGCTTGGAGCGCGCACTAGCAAGAACACTCGACAAATACGCCTATGATATCCAACAAGAGCTCCAAGTGTTCCAGTATCGGTTGGAGCGATACGTTAAACGCGAATTCGTAGCTTTGATTGAGCGTAAGACCGAGCGTCAAGCGTCGCTCCTTCCGACGCTCGAATTCGATTGTGAATTCAATCTGGAATGGCTCCGGGAGGCTGTCGATCCGATTCATCTCGAGACATCACCTTATCAGTCGGTATTGAAGCGCTATAAGAATGCGAGTCAATTCTTTGAAGGTGACGGACGAACGCAACTGAAGGATGAGTTGACCTCACTTCTTCGCGATATGATTCGGTCGCGTCTTGAAGCGATTCATGCGAAGCAAATCGAGCGGGCCAACGGGGAAATCAGTAAATCTGAAGTCGAGATTGAACGAGAGTGGTCAACTCACTTGAAAGAACTTGCCGATGCAGAGCTCAGTATATTGACGGACAGCCATTCCTTTGATGAGATGCGTGAACGACTCGAGTCGCTCAGAAAGGAAACGGTATGAACACATTACTGCTCATCGGACTCATCCCTGCCGTCGTCATGACGATTGTTCTGGGACTGTTTCTGAGATATCTCTATTTGAACAAAGAATAACGGAAACGGTCCTCGATGCGCACATGACATCGAGGACCGTTTTAAGTTGGTATTTATTTGTCTGCTGGAAAGACCACGCCAAGTTGTGTTCGAACGTTCGTCATCACTTCAGCAAGACGAATCATGTCATTTGCTGAATGTACAATTGTCTCCGAAACCCTAGCTTCGATTGCACGGACAAATGCTTCGATTTCATATAACATCGGAGCGTTCTGCACTTCTGAAATAATCGCTGACGTGCCATCCCGTAACTCTAGACGGATTTCATCACATGTCGCAATATCGTCGATGACAATGCGTCCCTTCTCTCCGATGATCTCAGAAGGAGTCGATGTCGCATGGATTTTTGAGTGCATGATAATCACATCCAGATCGTCATAAGAGAGAATGACCGTTCCGCTCCCGTCTACTCCCGATTCCAGTTTGACACCACTCGCCTGAACGTCATTCGGTTGACCGAACAATTTTAAAGCGGGCCCTAGAAGATAGACACCGAGATCCATCAATGAACCGTTCGAAAAATCAGGGTTGAACGTGTTCGGGTTCTCCCCATTCTTATATAAGTCGTACCGTGAAGAATATTGTGATTTATTGAAGACAGCACGACGCACCGGAGCGATTCGTTCCATCGCCTGTTGAATCCGTCCAAGATTCGGCATGAACAGGTTTCGCAGCGCCTCAAGTAAGACGACTTGGTTCTCCTTCGCCACTTCAACCATACGAGTGACTTCCTGGACGTTCGAAGCGAGCGGCTTTTCACATAAGACGTGCTTGCCATGCTGCATGAACAAGATACTCTGTTCGGCGTGAAGTGAGTTCGGGCTCGCAATATAGATGGCATCGATGACATCACTTTGTGCCATCTCTTCAAGTGACGTGAACGTATGTACGATGGAATGAAGTTCAGCGTATTCTTTAGCGCGTGATTCTGTGCGCGAGTAGAGCGCTGTCACTTCTACGTCATCCAACTGATTGATTGTGTCGATGAACCAGTCTGTGATGAAGTTTGTTCCGATGATACCAAAACGGATCATGTGAATTCCTCATTTCCTTGTAGAGTTTTATCAAGCTTCTAACTAGTGTGAACCGGGGATACATGAGCAACCTTGGTCTGTTTTTTTAATCACGTTATAAAATATGAAACCTAGAAGAAGTATAAACGTAGTTAACACTATACATCAAATTGATTAGGAGAATTGCTATGAATAAAACAGATATATTGCTCGTTGGTACGACACATCTAAACATGCCAAACAATGGTGATTTATTTATGCCGGACATGGCAGATGTGTTGAGCGAAGATCGTCAGTTAGAAATTAAACAATTCGTGAATCAATTAGTAAAATTTAAACCCACTAAAGTATGTGTAGAAATGAATACTTCAAAGAAAGTATACATAAATGAGAAATTTCAACGTATCATTCAGCAGCCGGAATTAGCAACCGCTAACGAACGCGAACAAATTGCATATCGACTTGCACAACAATCTAATCTAGATTGCGTATATCCAATCGATTGGAATGAGGAAGAAGGATATAGCTTAGCAACCATAATTCAAGAACAGCAACATGCAATGGATCAAATATTATCATCTCAACAAGAAGTCATGAACCATATAGAAAAAACATTTAAGAATAGTACAATTTCTGACTATTATAAAGAAATCAATCACCCTACAGTTGCACTTACTATGCATCGTGCCTATTTAGAGATTGCATCTCTTGAAATGTCTGGTACTAGATGGGTATCACACTACTGGTATTTTCGTAATTTAATGATTTTTAAAGAATTGATGTCACTAAGGGAGTCAAATGAGCGCATTTTTGTGCTTTATGGTTTAGGACATATTCATCTCTTAAAACAATTTCTGAATGAGAGTGGATTATATTCTGTACATGATTTAAACAAATATTTATTGTAAATGAGGTATGTGAAATAATTTAACTAAAGTTTTTGAAGATTGACTTTGTGATTTAGTTCACTATTGCTCAATAAAAGAAGAGATTCTATGGATTTTTCATTTAATCTGCGTCTTATCTTTATTAACTTTCGACTATCTCGGCACGCTTTCTATCCTTAAATGGCCAGCGATACACCTGCTCTTCTTTCATGACAAGGGCAACACCGTCTTCAATTGTCAACGACGAGCAGTCAAGAAGATGACGTGGCATCGGATAGGAGTAAATCCGTCCGTTCGCATGGGCATGAACGAGACGACCGTCGATTGAAGAAATGACCCACACTCCCTTCTCTGACGCACACATCACGTCACAATCATGAAGGACCGGAGCCTTTCTAACCCCTTGATTATAGCGAAAACGTACGGACCCCTCTTTTGAGAAACAGACGAGTGCATGGGTGGAGATTCCTTTTCCAAAGATACCTTCGTCCCCGTACCCGACCCAGATTCCGGTATCATTCATCGCTACCGCTGCAATCACATTTCCTGCATGAAAGGAATGTTTGATATGGCCACGCGTATCCACCACCCACGCATTGATTGGTTCCCCTTCTAACGTAAACGCCCAGATGAACAAGTGATTCTCGTCGATGATTCGAATACCCGAAACGTGTTTATAATGATTGAAAGGTATGACGGAGTCGTTCCATTCGATGTAGAAACGATGATCGGATTGTACCAAATTAGCGGTTCCCATTAGCTCTTGAATATCAAAATCAACTAATTCTCTTTGTTGATTCATACATACTCATTCCCTTCCGTCTTCCAATCGCATGAACTGTAACGCCTCTTGAAACCGACGTGTATCTTCATCACTCACCACTACATCCACATATCTCGATTTCCAATAAGGAGAGAGGTCCACCTCTTCCACACCAATCCGCTTGAACCAATCCAACACCGTCTCATTCGATTGGTGTTTTAATGAAACCGGTAAATCCAGATTGAACTGGATGAGCGCATTCCGAATCGCGCTATCGGTCCATTGAATCTCTTTAGATTCCACAAATGCTTTTGCTTTGGCCGTTCGCACTCTTCGTTTTACGGCGTCACTCGAGAAATCAACAGTCGAGGCGACACGCTTTCTTTTCCGGATCATGCTGAGCATCAAAATCAGGAAGACAATCAAACCTCCTATAAGGAACCATAACCAGAATGAATTTCCCGACTCTGTTACCGTTCCACCTGTTCCGAACGTATAGTCTAAAAAGACATGATTCAAGATTTGAAAGTCCTCATCTTCTTTCAGACGAAACTTCCCTCCATAAGCACCACTGCTGGTTCCGTCCTCTCCAGACAAGAGAAGCACGATCCCACCTTTTGTCGGGTCATGAAACCATTCCCAAAACAGTCGGGCCAGATAGATGAATCCAGTCACCAACATCAAACTACCTAACATGACCATCAATAGTCGGATTGTAAATCGCATCGTAACCTCCGTCACACATTATGTACTATCGTATCATGCAAGATTATGGATTGTCAGAAAAATCCAAACGAAAGGACCGAAAGATTTCTCGGTCCAACACATTAAAGAATCGCTTCTGCGAGCAATCGGTCAAACTTGCGCACATCCACTTTTTTATTCAAATTGATTTTAATCGTTCCGGCGCGAGTGAACAGCTGGACTTCCGAATTCAAGTCGAACATGCGGCCCGCGTTTTCGGTCGAGTACATATTGATCGAATCGTACGGAAGGGAGTAGACTTCAATTTTCTTACCCGTCAACCCTTGTGCGTCACGGACAATCAGTCGTTTGTTCGTAAAGACAGCGACGTCACGCACTGTCTTATAAGCCGCGACCGCCCGCTCCCCATCGATAAATGACTCCGTGATATCACTCGGCACCTCACACTCCGAATAAAACGTCCAAGATAAATCTCCAATCGGGTTTCCCATGTTGATTCCTCCCTGAATAAATTAAATGTACTATCTCTTATATTCCACAATTCTCGTTTGATTAGACCTTGAATGGGAAGATACTGTATAGCATGTTGATTGTGGAGGAGGACGTCGTTATGATCGCGCAACAGGTGATCACATTACTACTGATTGGCTATTTTATTTATTTGATTGATTCCAAAAGAAATTACTTTCCTGTCCCGGTCATTTTGGTTTTAATCGGGATTGGTCTCTCGTATATCGCTTTTTTTGATTCGGTGTTCATCTCAAAAGATATGATTTTCGAGGTGTTCCTGCCAGCACTTCTCTTTACATCGGCTTACCAGTTCAAATATAAGGATTTGAAGGACAATATCGGGATCATCACCATATTGAGTACGGTCGGTCTTGTCTTGACTGCCATCTTGATGGGATATGGTACGTTTTGGATCAGCGAGTTGTTTACCCCGCTCACGTTGACCGCTTCCTTTTTATTAGCGTCCATCTTGATTCCGACCGATCCCGTTTCCGTGACGGCCATCTTGAAACGGAGTAAAGGTGAAAAACGGATTGCTGACGTCGTCGAAGGCGAATCGATGGTGAACGATGGAACGAGTGTCGTCATCTTCACGATCTTTCTCAGTATGTTCGCGACAGGAGAACGGTTCTCCACGCTCAACTTTTTGACCGAATTTTTGATGGTGTCCGCCGGAGGAATCGGCATCGGCTTCATTTTTGGATTTCTACTTAAGAAATTGATGATCGTCAGTTTTAAGAAGCATGAGCTCGTCATGTTGACCATCGTGACTGCATATGGTGCCTTCTATCTCGCCGATGCGCTAGAAGTGTCTGGGGTCCTCGCGACGGTGACGGCCGGCATGATGCTATCACATGAACTCGGAACGAAGGAAGATTGTGAAACGGTTCAACGTCATTTGGATGGCTTTTGGGACATTGTCATTCCGATGTTGCTTGCGCTCTTATTCTTATTGATTGGAATCGAAGCGACCAGCTATCTGTCTGTATCACTCTGGACGTTCGCCGTTCTTTTGTTCCTACTTTCAATCGTGACCCGATTCATCGTCGTCGGCGGCCTCGTCTATTCGGTCCCCGTCTGGCGTAAGGAATTTAAAGATGATTTAACGGCGACTTCTCTCCTTACTTGGTCCGGAATCAAAGGGACGATGTCGATTGCCCTCGTCCTCTGGCTAGAAGCAGAGAATATCGACGGGTCGAACGAGATGATTTCCCTCGCATTCGCCGTCATTCTACTCTCCCTTGTTTTGCAAAGCATCGGTGTCTATCCACTGACGACATATTTAACGAACAAGCATGACGATAGATAGAGTCCTTCCTTGAGAAGGGCTTTTTTACGAATTGAAAATTGACTTTGTCTACTTTTAGTGTAAAATTACACTTGTTATATATTAGGAGGTGTCTATTTTGGAAAACGTGACAACGCCATCCGCTGCCATTTCTACTGGAATTGTGACGGTTGTACTTGCTCTTGTTGCATCGTACCTTACTCCATCGTTCTTAAAAGTCGGAATCATCTGGGATCTCGTCGCTTTCTTAGTCATCGGCATTGCGACGTTCAGTTTTACATACCACTTCTATCAATCAAAACGACTCACATATTGGCAATACATTTGTTGCTACATCATTGTCTGCCTACTCTTATTCATCGTGTTTCTCGGTATCTCATGGTTACTGATTTTCATTAGCTCGGCGTCACTTTGAGTTCTACGAATAGGAAGGAAGAACCCATATGCAAAAATCCGAATTTCTCGGACAAGTTTCTCGAAAGATCAAGCTGATTCGAATCGAATCCCAGCATTCACAAGAAGAGATGGCCAATTTACTTGGTATATCTAAAAAAACGCTCATTCAAATCGAGAAGGAGCGGAATGAAGCGAGTTGGTCGACGGTTGTGACATTATGTGCACTATTCAATGAGAGTGAGGTTCTCATACATCTAATCGGTGACGACCCGGTCGAGTTCGTCAAGCTGATTGCAACCGAGAACACATACGAGCCGAAAGAAAAAACGCTCGGCGGACGTGTCTTTTGGCATGCGATTACAGAGGGTCCCCACTTCATTCTTCAACAGAACATCATCAGCGGACATTACCGCGTCATCGATCTCAATCATGTGAGATGGTATAGCACGTTTGATGCAGAAGATGCCGAACAAGTGCGGTTGAAGTTGGAACTTCATCGTGAGGTGTCAGATGACACGAAAGCATAAAGATTTGGTGATGGCTTTCAGTCTAATCGTCATAACAATCGTCTACTTTTGGCTGATCCCAAACATCGCGTTTGACTACATTTGGTTCGTTGGTACAATCATTTTACTCGTCCTCTCGTCTTTATCAATCACGCGCTTGATTCAATCATACGTTCCACTTTCTTTGATGAAATTCATCCTGATTAGCGTGATTTTTTTTCCTTGTACTCTGTTGTCTGTTGATCACCATGTTTTATGTCGTAGCGCTTTACCAGATGAATCACTTATAGCGAATTGGAGGTTTTCCTATGAGATTTTATGTCGGTTCAAGTTTTGCGAATATCGAAGACGTACGGTTCATCCGTGATCAGCTAACTGCGTTCGGTCACGCCCATACATACGATTGGACCCAAAACGAACGTGCCGCTTCAATCGATGCGTTACGTATGATTGGCGAAGAAGAAGTTACTGGAATTCAAACAGCAGACTTCGTCGTCATCCTCTTGCCTGGAGGAAAGGGTGCACATGTAGAGCTCGGAATTGCCATCGGGATGAATAAAGCTGTTTTCTTATACGATTTAGGCGATCAGATGATGAATATGGAGGAGACAAGTACGTTCTATCACGTCGATGCGGTACAACGCTTGGGGGGACCGTTCCACGACCTCCCCCACCAAATCTAAGGTCAATTGAAGGTCTCTAATCACGTTTGAGATGATGCCCTTTATTCTCACGGAATCGAGCCGGGGTGCAACCTACCCATTCCGCGAAATGCTTGTTCAGCTGAGCCGGACTGTTGAATCCGACTTCCTGGCTGATTGCGAGTAACGTAAGGTCCGAATAGCGAAGGAGCGACTTCGCATGAATCAGACGTTGTCTCGTGATGTATTGATACGGCGTCTGACCGATTCGCTCTCGAAAGCTCCGTATGAACTGATATTTGCTTTGATGGACGATTCGACTCAATTCTTCAATGCGAAGCTCCGTATGATAAGAATCATGAATGACACGCAAGACCGGTGCAAATATGTTTTCATCCACAATCGAATCGCTTAGATGATGTTGAATGAATGTCATGACATCAACTGTTGAATCAATCCCTAAAAACCATCGACTTGACCACTCCCCTAACAACTTTCTTGTCGACATGACCGCCACGGGAGGAGACGTTGGATTCAACTTGTTTTCAAACCCGTTCAAGCGGCTCGCTGCGAACCGAAAGCTCACGTAAGTCGTTTCAGTCGAATCAGCGAACAGTCGAAATGACTGATTCGGTTGAATCACAATCGATTCGCTGTCTTGAAGACGATATTCGAACGCATCCACCCCAATTCCGATTTTCCCTTCTAATACGAGCACCCAGACGATGTCTTCTAAGCTCTCTTCTCTCTCAGTCGTCCAATCCTCATTAGACGACATGTAGCGAATGGTGATGTCAGGCAGTGTAAATAATTGTTCCATATATCCCTCCAAATTATTGCACCAAAATCGAGCAACATACTGCACGATGATTCACTTCAAATCACGCATACTATTCATAACAGTCAAGTGGCCACTTCACTGACCTTATGAAAAGATGGTGATTTCACATGTTTCAATCGCTTCATCCCAACCTAAAAGTAAGACTTGGCTTGAACTTTTTTCAAAAGCTGACACAAACCGCTATATTTCCTTTTTTGACGATTTATTTTGTTCGACAGTTCGGTGCAACTGAAACCGGACCGCTCATCGTCATGACGATGATTGCCTCATTCATCACGAGCCTCTATGGTGGTCTTCTGTCCGATCGATATGGAAGAAAGCGAGTTCTCTTCATCGGAGAAATGTTACGATTTGTGTGTTATATCGGAATGGCAATCGCAAGTTCTCATGTTGTCGGCAGTGCCATTTTATTATTTATCTTCTTCTTTTTAAGTAATCTTCTGAGTAGTGCCATCACGCCAGCAAACGAAACCATCTTGATCGACGATAGCCGACCTGAGCAGCGGAAATATTTATATACGCTCAGTTACTGGCTCATGAACGGGTCCATCGTAATGGGTAGCCTAATCGGAGGCTTTTTCTTCGAAAAACACCTATTCTCACTGTTAGTATCGGCAGCCACCCTCTCATTCGGATGTGTCTTCTTCATTTACTTGAAACTCGAAGACCACTATCAACCTGTACGAACAAAATCACGGAAGACCACTCGTATGTGGACCGGATATGAGACGGTCATAAAGAACCGACTTTTTTTGAAATACCTTATCGCAGGTATTTTGACGTTGTCGTTAGAGTTGCAGCTTACGCATTATCTCGCGATTCAGTTCGCTGAGACGTTACAAGTTGTCCCGTTACTCCATTTCTCACTAGATGGGACGAAAATCCTCGGATTACTTCGAGCGGAAAATACGATTCTCGTGTTACTGCTCGGTCTTGTTTTGATGCGTTGGACCAAATCACTCTCTGAACGTGCCCTACTTTACACAGGTGTCACGTTGTTCAGTCTCGGATTCGCTATGTTGCCAATTTCCAATAGCTTTTCGATCTTAGTGCTCGGTACGGCTTGTTTCACGTTCGGAGAACTGCTATATGTCCCCATCCATCAAGCCATGCTTGCCCGAATCGTAGAAGACCACCTTCGCAGTCAATACTTGGCCGTGAACGGTCTCCGATACAGAGGTGCGCTTCTCATTGGTGCAATCAGCGTCTCGGCCTATGATGTCGTTTCACCCGGATGGATAGCCGTCACTTATATTTGCTTTGGTGTATTGGCAATCCTCTTCTATCGTTCCATTTTTAAACAACTGAATAAATTACCATCTACAATCGAAAAACAAGCCTCCTAAGAATATGAACAATCATCCTTGAATCAATCGATTTCATTCAGTTGCGTCATAAGCTGTTCGATCTCAGCTTTTAAGAACTCAGTCAACTCGACCAATTCTTCCTCAGATGGAAACAAGGATACGCCGGCCACATGATACGTTTCAGGGATCGAAGCAGTACCACCTAATGCTAATGCGTTTTTATATTTGTTCAGAGTGTCGTCTGGATGTTGCCTATACTGCATATACATGCGAAGTGCGGCAATCTGAGCAAGCGCATATTCTATGTAATAGAAAGGTGTTTCAAAAAGATGAATCACGCGCATCCATTGTTTTCCTTTTAAATCACTCACATCGTTCCAATCAATCAAATCAGTCTCATATTGATCGACTAAGCGTTCGAAGATTTCATTAAATGGATCCATGTTCTTTTCTGCATCATATAGATTATGTTGAAACTGATCCACGATGAAAACACTTGGTAAAAATTCGATCATCAATCGAAACTGTTCTAGTTTAGCTTGAATTAACGATCGTTCATCTGAAAAAAGTTTTGCCCAATGGTTCATCGAAAATAGCTCTAGTGACATGGCTACGAATTCGCCGACTTCAAACGAAATAATCTGCGCTTCGAAAAATAGGTGTTGCTGTGAGAAATCATGGTGGATGGCGTGACCCATTTCATGTAATAAAACAATGAAGTCATCAAATCCACCGAAACTGTTCATAAAAATGAAAGATGATTTTGAGTCGGGTAAAGATTCACAAAATCCACCTTCTGCTTTATTCGGTCGTGGGGATAGATCGAGATGGCCCTTCGCACGCATGTCAAAAAACAGTTTTCCAAAGTAAGGATCGAGTTCATTCAAGATTCGTTCCGTTCCAACGATTAAATCATCCGGCGAAACGGATAAATCGTGATGATCCGAAAAAGGAGATATCAATGAATCCCATGGCGAAAGTTTCGATTTCTTCAATTTCTTTGTTTGTAGCTGCTGGAACGAGCGGCGAAGTGGCTCAAAATGTTTACTCACTTGATTCGCAAACTGCAAACAATCCTCGGCGTCATAATCTAAACGTCCTAGCTTCATGAAGGCTAGTTCACGGTAACCATTATTATTTAATCGTCGCGCCTGCTGTTCCCGATTTTGAATAAGACTTTTCAAGCATTTAGTGATGTCATCTTCTTTTGAGACATACGCTTTGTACATATTCGTAAAAGCCTGTTTACGGATGGATTCGTCAGCATCGTATAGGTCTCCTTGAAGTCCCGCAATCGACTTAGAATCATCTGTCGGGTCAGTCAATTGACCGATTGTTTGCAAATATCTCTGTATGAGTTGATCCTCTTCAATCAATAATTCAACATTCTCTTCATGATAAAGATTCATCCGATTTCGCATGAGGCGAGTGACATGATGCTCATCCTCTATAGACTGTAAGGTAATTCGTGAAACATGTCTTTTCAGCTCATTGAGTGCAGGTTTTATAACGGTATGAACATGATGTTGTCTTTGATTGGCTTCTTCGCAATCGCTGTGTCGCTGAACGTCAATATAGCTCTTCGTGACGTATTCATCATATTTCCCAATCAATGCTGAATGTTTCGACATGAAGCCATCTAACTCATTGGAATCAATTTTATGAACAGTCGCAAGTACTTGGTTCGTCTCTTTTATTTCTTTAAAGTTGATCAACACTGCACCTCGATTCTTAGTTAACTTTCTATATTATGGTTATAACTGAAATTTTTGTTTCCAATATTTTCACAATATGCTATTCTTACAAAAATGATCTGACAAACGCGATGAAGAGAAGAGTACATCCATGAATCTTTCGTAGAGAGCCCCGTCCGGTGAAAAGGGGTAAAGAGGATGGATCGAAACAAGACTCCGAGCAGCGCTATGGAACTCATCTCGAGGGATATGGCGACGGGCACTCCCGTTATAGAGTTGAGGTATAGTCCGACTCGTTCGGCAGTACCGAACAAGGTTCGTACGGTGACGTGCGGACGAACAGGGGTGGCACCACGATGAGAATCTCGTCCCCAAGACTTCGTTCTTGGGGGTGGGATTTTTTTGCGTTGCGAAAGTGATTAAAAACACAAGGAGTGATTGACTTGAACTCGTTTCGAAAAACCTCTACGCTGCTGCTCGTCAGTGTCGGAATCTCAAATCTCGGTGCCTGGGTATACTTTATCGCGCTCAACCTGATCGTCCTCGAGATGACGGGGTCTCCATTCGCCGTCTCGATTCTCTATGTACTAGTCCCGCTCGCTTCAATCACAGCGAACCTATGGTCAGGTAGCCTGATTGATCGGGTCGATACGAGACGATTGATGATGTTGCTAGATGTCCTGCGCGCATGTCTCGTATTCAGCTTAGGCTGGATCGATTCTTTGTGGCTCATCTATGGAGTCGTCTTCATCCTGAATTTGATGAGTTCATTGTTCGAATCATCGAGCCTGGTCTACATGACGCAACTCGTACCTGCCTCGAACCGACAAAAGTTCAATGCGATGAAAAATTTTGTGCAGTCATCCGGTTTTATTTTAGGTCCGACGATTGCGGGACTACTCTTTCTAGTCGGGAGCCCGTCATTTGCGATTTTTGTGAACGCCTTCGCACTCATCGTCTCGGTAGGCATGCTGCTGCTCCTTCCGTCTCATCTTCGAACAGATGCGTCTGTTGAACCATTCTCTGTTCGAATGATTATGGAAGATTGGAAGGTCGTCATCCGATTCGCTTCGAATGCCAGATATGTGACGCTCATTTATGGATTATTCTGCGTCACGACGATCTTCATGTCTGGACTTGACTCGTTGGAAGCGTCATTCGCGACCCAAGTCCTACACTTGTCTGAGAGCCGATATGGGTTTCTCGTCAGTATCGCTGGAATTGGGATTATCGTTGGGTCACTCATCAATTCAAGATGGAGTCACCGTCTTTCTTTATCGTTTTGTATCGGATTCGGGGGCATCATGACACCAGTCGGCTATCTCCTATTCGCAGGTTCATCCTCGTTCACGATGGCTTCCATCGGATTTTTCATTCTGACGTTCGCGCTTGCCTTTGCCAATACCGGTTTTTTGTCATTCTATCAACACCATGTCCCGGTCGAAATCATGGGTCGGTTCTCGGGTGTCATCAGTGTGGCAGAGTCGCTACTCGTCATCGTTCTCACATTCGGGATCGGACTCCTTGCCGAATTGGTCGGGATTCGTCCGGTCTATCTCGCATTCTCAATTGTTTTCTTCTTAATCGGTTGTTTCACGTTGTACGTCATTCGTGACCGTTCGAAACGGGAGTATTTCACTCACGATTCAATTGAAGAAGCTTCTTAATTCATAGATCGGTCGTTTAAATGCGACTGGCTCGTTCGATTCGATGTATAGCCTCGATGATAATGTCTGGTCGTTGTAAGTGAATTTGGTGTCCTGCATTTTCCGCGATGATGAGTTCAGATTGATTCGATAAACTCAATTGTTGATGGATGAGTTCATGCCATGTTTCCTCTAGTAAGCGAATTTCTGACTCAGGCACCCCTCCATTTATCCCTTCCTGAATCATCGCTTCATGGTCTCTGCCGATGACAATTAACGGAATCGATGAAAATGTGCCCATTTGTTTGATGATCGCGGCATCGTCACGCCAGAACGATTCTTCTTCCAACATCGTTTTATACAATTGAGGAGATTGATAAAATCGTTTAAGACGTGCACGTGCATCTGATGATAAGCCTTGTTGCTCAAGTGAAAGTTCTGGCTGATGAACTTTCACTAGTTCTTCTTTTGAAAGGATTGCATAGGAATGGCACATCGTTCGCCAATCGTCATCTGAATATTGACCGTCCATCACCGGGGTTTCTATGTCGTCTAATATAGAAAAATCATGGGAAGTGGAATCGACGAGTACGACGCCTCCGACTCTATTCGGAAAAACTTTGGCCATGTGTTGCGCGCACAAACCACCGTAAGAATGACCGACTACTAGAATCGGTTGATGTAGCTGAAGGGTATTCAATAATTCAGTACATTCCAAAATGTGAGATGATATTCGACTCGAATAATCGTTCATCTCACTCTCACCATAACCGGGGCGATGATAAAGTAATACTTGATACGACTCACTTAATTGCTCGGAAAGAGAAACCCACTCTTCGAATGAACCTCCCATACCTGTCATGACCACGATCAGGCGTTCCCCAGAACCGAATAAACGATATTCAACATCATACTCATTGACTTCAATCATTCTATTCATTTAAGCCACCTTCGAATCAATTCGAGATCCTCTGGAAACGCATGGTCTAATCGTTCTAACTCTTGAAGCGACCACCAATTGACTTCCTCGATATCCGAATCAATCCTAGCGGTCTCGACCCGCTCTTCACACTTTGCCAAGAAATAATGTGTCTCGACTTGATAGTTTGACATGATAGCTTGTTTGATGTGTAGTCGTTGATTAACAGAAATGCGATAACCCGTTTCTTCTAACACTTCGCGCTGACAACACTGTTCCAGAGTTTCTCCGTCTTCTAGACCACCTGATGGCAAACTCCATCGTTGAACATCGCGGTTCTTTACGAGGAGAGTTTCCCCTTTTTCGTTAATGCACAAAGCAGCTGATCCAATCCATTGTTTCATCCATTCATACCTCTCTTATTTACAAGTTGACCAAGTAATTGATAATCGAATGAGTGCTCAATCGCATCAATCACACCGTGCACAATTTCGTCATGCGTCAACCAGCGAAAGTTATCACCATCCTGCTTCGCACCTAATTGAACTTGTCGGTATGTTTGATGTTCGCTTATGTTCAAAGCCTTCTTCTCATGTTCAGGATTCGTCTGACTCCCTAAAATATGTAGAACATCTGCGTGCAAAGAATGATTCAATATGAGTTGCATTGCCTTCCCGGAGTCCTTGTGCACCCACGCGATGACTTGTTTAAATGGTCCGTGTCGCTTGATTGATTCTTGAAGCCCTTTTGATAGGTCCTCTTCGTTACGATAATCGACAACTAGCGGATGACACGTTTCAGGGTTTTGTCGAACGACTTTTGCCATCTTTTCTTGATCTCGCCCGATGACAGTGACGAGATGTTCGCTCGCTAAACAGGATGTGACGCCTGCCAACATTCCGGTACCACCAACAATTAGAATATGCTTTTGAATCATGCCATCACCTCATTTCCATTATACACCAATAAACGAATCCGCTTTCGGTAATGAAGTGATTGGAAACATTCGCGTATTTTCAAAAATGTCCCGTTATTCATTTGAAGAATCACTTATAATGAATCAAGTGTTCGAATCGGTTTGAACCATCACTATTTCGGAAAATGGATAATAGTGTTACTATTACAATTTATTTCTTTTAAGGAGGAGGAGACGAGATGCGGCATTGGTCTGCCATGTCACTTCAACTGATTGCGCTCATCGTTGGCTCATTGATAGTAAGTACTCTATTATCTTCTCTTCTGATGATGAACAATCTACCGGTCTGGTGGATGATTTGTATCCCTGTCCTCTATCTTTCAACGCTACTCGTACACAGAGCCTCTGGAGTCCTGATCACGTTAGGGTTCGGTGCTTACTTTTTAATCATGATGTCCGGCTATACGATTCCCGTCCTCAAGCAATTCATTATTCTTCTGTTGTTAACAATGTTGACGAATCTAGCTTACTTGCTTCAAGTCATCCTGTTCCGCTCACAATTTGCCCTGAACGTCGCAGAAGCGAGAGTCAGTCAACTGATCGCTGTCGATCCTGAGACCGGGTTTGATAATCGCAATCGATTTTTCATGGACCTTGAAGCAGAGCGGGATCGATTGATTCGAAGTGGTGGAACGTTCGTCGTCACATTCATTTCGTTGCCGCTTTTAAACGATTTCGAAAAACGATACGGATTATCCGAATATGAATGGTTTTTAGATTATTTTAGTGACGAGTTACACGAAGCAACACGACGGACCGATAAAAAATATCGGGTTGCCACAGACACGTTCGCTATCCTCTTTCCTCAAACCTCACTCGAAAAGGCACAAATCGTTCATGAACGCATCAAACAACTGTTACATGGATACTCTCGTCTAGATGGCGAACCGCTTACCATTGATTGTTTAGACAAATCATTTGAAGTGACCTTAGAGAATTCCTTTATGAGTTTGGATGAGATACGGATATATTTAATTGAAGACGAAAAAAAATGAGTTCAGAAATGAACTCATTTTTTATTCATATGGATGTTCAGTTCATGATTCTCATCGATTTCAATGACATATTGTCGATTGATGGTCATTTGAATCGGGCTCTGTATCGACAGCTTCGGTGAAAACAGCCACACACGACCTTCTGGCACCAATAAAATGTATGCATCGCTATTCGGTGCGCCTAAAAAATTCAGATGACGTTCATCGATTGGGTTGCCGTCTCGGCGGTGGATCTCGATGTTCGCAAGTTCTTGTGCGACATGAAGCGGATTGATTGCAGTCAGGCTCATCTCGCCGATTCCAAGAAAGTCATCAGTAGAAAATACATCTGTATCACTTACTACATTAATTGAATGTCGCGCAATCAATTCGACGACATTCTCGTCCGCATCGTAAAAATAAAGTGACGAGGCATCAATCCCTTCGAAATAAATCTCATCCTCCCCATCTTCACTTAAAAGTGAGACACGTGATTTGATCCATTCTTTCGCTTCTTTGAATCGGTTGGCCGGAATGTTGATGGCGAAATGATATTGTCGCTCTTGATTGGTCGTCGCCTCTTGAAACACCAACGCATCTTCACCTAGATTGATTCGAAAACTCGTCGAGTCTTCTTCAATGACTGATAATCCAAGCCGCTCCGTATAGAAACGTTTCATTTCGTTGAGCCGATTTGTATAGAGTCTCGTTTCTGTGATTTTCATAACTAGCCTCCTTCAATACTGGTTGAATTAAATTTAATTTTCATACATATATGGTAAGTGAAATAAATATAATTCATCTCATAAGAATTAACAATCTCATTTGCAATTTTCCATTAAAATGAAAGCTCAAGAATCGAAACTTCCTTTGAAATCGTATCTAACACTCTCGTCCTCGTATCATTTTTCGATAGAAACACCTCTTCCCCATTTTCATCAAAGCAATATGCGATCGGTATGGATACACCGCAATTTCGATACGATCCATCCGCATGACTCGTGCCGATGATCATCGCTTTTCGCTCTACCGCAATCTTTCTTGCTTCTTCCGACCACTCCGTGAACTGTTCTTCACTAAACATTCCGACCCCGATTGGATTGAAGATGATTGATAGATGTTCATGTGTTTTTAATCCCTCACGGCCCATAAAAATCTCCCTGCAAAGTAAATATCCGTATTGTTCTGAACCATCCGTAGCACTCGATGGCATCAACAACAATTCATCCTCTGGTGTCTTCCGTCTCGTTAAAAGTGTCTCACCTTTATTGTTTACAATGAGGACCCGATCTTTATTCGATTCATCTCGATACCCTAAAACAATCGAGGTTTTGAACTGGATCGCCAACTCACTTACCCTATCTAATTGTGTATATGTACAATATCCCTCCGGATAGAGAATCAAGTCCACTGTCGGGTTCGACTCAATTTCTAGCTTCAGTTGCTCGAGATTTTGTTCCATCTTTGGTTGTCCAATCAAAATATTCATGAAATATAATCCGCTCCTTTGTTTGCATTCCCGTGCTCAGTTAGCCACTGATGAAGACGAGGCATTTGAGAAACCTCGCCTGTTAATTCATGTAAGGTCGATTTGACTTGCTCCATACCAATCAACTGATCATCGCTGTCTATATAGTCTATTCCGACTGAACGTTTCAAGTTGTACGCTAACCACTTCAATTTGCTCCAATGGCTGATTGATAAAACTGACTGCCAATCCGCTTGTAACTGTGGATGAATCTGTTTGTATCCATCTAAAAATGCGTTGAACCTCTTTTGGTTATCTTTCCCCTGCTCATGCCGGGACCAATAAATCATAGTCTCGACTAAGTCTTTCATCGGATGAATGGAACCCGCAGATTCCCAATCGATGATAGTCGGTCCTATCGAGTTCCATAAAACATTCTTGGAGTCTAAATCACGGTGACTGAAAACTAGTTCAGAAGAAAGACTGTTAGAAGCTCTTACGGCCGCTTCATTCAAATCAATCAGTATATCTTTTAAATCGACTAACATCTGTAGCCATTCCGCTTGTTTCTCTATCCCTAAAGCTATATAACCTTCCCAGTCCAGCCGATTTACTTCTTCCATAAACGTATCTTGACTGGATAATTGTTGAGAGAAGTTCATTTGATGAATTTTTCCTAAAATCACTCCGATTCCATAACTATGCTTCGCTGTGATCTCGTATTGTTTTAGGGATGTTCCTTCCACCCAATCGAATATGAGAAAATATTGTCCATCTACCTGTTGAATACTTTGGGCACTCACTCTCAAGGCCGGTAAAGCGGGAATCTGTCTCGAAGCAAGAGATGCAATTTCTTCAGAACGGATAAAATTTTGTAATGCATCACTCCGTTCCATGATGTATGGATTCAACCATTTTATCGCGAATTGCCCTTGATCTGTTTCGATTTTAAACATCTTGTGCATCAATCCACCTGTCACTTGTACGGGATTCTTCATTAGTTCTCCGAGTTGAGAAACCTGACATATGGTACGCAAATAATTGTTTTCACTATCATTCATTTCTAGACCACTTCTTCTCTGTTTGTTTATTTCTTATATCTCAATTACGTCGTAAAGATAAATTTGTGTCGAGCTTTCCCTTCTCTTCACTGGATGCTCACAATCACATTCCCAACTTTTTTCCCTCGGTCCACATATCGGTGTGCCTCGACAATCTCATCGAGTGGATAAACCGAATCAATGACGGGTTGCAATGCACCTGATTCGAACAGTTCATTCAAAAACATCAAATCCTCTTTTCGTTCACTCGCTGGCCCCTGCCCCGCAACAGAACGGAATGACCCGTTCTCCGCAACATGTTTTCGAGCCAATCGCTTTTCGATTTTTCCAGACGCATCAAACACCACATCATACGTACCCAATTCGCGGTCGTATCCTTCTTTCGAATAATCGATGACCACATCTGCCCCGAGTCGCTTCACGAGCTCCACGTTCCGCTCATGGCAAACTGCCGTGACATGTACGCCGAAATGTTTCGCAATCTGTACGGCAGTGGAGCCAACTGCACCTGCGCCACCATAAATCAAAACATTCTTCGCCCGTTCGATGTGTGCCTTCCGTAAAAAATGTAACGAGGTCGTCCCTCCGAACGGAAGTGCCGCCGCCTCAATAAAACTGGCATGCTCAGGCATCTTCACAACACATTTCGATTCGTTCACACAAGCGAATTCTGCATATCCGCCAAACCGCATTCCCGTGAGCGTATAGACGTTGTCTCCGACCTGAAAGTTTTTCACACTTTTGCCTGTTTCCACGACGATACCTGCCAACACGACACCAAGGATCGGTTGTCTTGGCGCCTTGAACCCCATCACCATTCGCATCGGTAGTTTTCCGAGTGCAGGAACGTCCAGTGCGCGAAGACGTCGATCTCCTGAATGAACGGCCGATGCATGTACTTGAATCAGTAACTCATTACTTTTCGGCTTCGGTCGGTCTACTTCTTTTATGACGAACACTTCTGGGCCTCCATATGCGGTACAAATCGCAGCTTTCACGTCGATTCACTCCTTGTCACTTCATTCTGTTATATACGTTCCCACAATCATGACCGTTCAGTCGATTCGGTACATAAAAAACCGGATGACCTTCTTAGAGATCATCCGATCCATTCTTTAAAGAGACTTTCACATCGACGAGGGAAAATGGATTGTCGAGTGACGCGGCAGCAGCTTCCGATTGTGCGACGTTCATTTCGGTCACCACCGGTTCTTGACGGCGTAGGCGGAATGCACGTTCAAGTCGACTCGTCAATAAATTAAAGATAAAGATCAGCGCTGCGAGTGCAATCGCCGGTATCAGAAATAGATGATTTGTCATCCATGTCATCGCTGTGAACTGTTTGAAGTAATATCCGAACATCGAAGACCACTCATAAACCGTCGGCATGACTCCTTCATATAAGATTACGGTCCCTCCGAAGAAGATTCCAAACAATGAAAGATGAATGAGTAACATGAGTGTTTGTACGAATTGTTGCATAAAGACGATGACAAGCGTTGGAATAAGATGCGGTAAGAGGTGCAGCCTCACACGATGCCAGACACCCCCACCGAGGGTTTGAGCAACAATCATGAACTCTTGTTGGAGTAATTGTCGGATTTCTGTGATGAGATATAACGTGACAGCAGGAAGTCCAAGCATGATTAAAACGATTAATTCTAACTTTACACGCTCGAACAGTGGCGTAATTTGTGTAGGGTCTCCAAAAATCAAGGTCGCCGCCAACATCATTAATGCGAGTAAAGATATCGGCAAAATCAAAAATCCATCTAATATTGTTTTAAAGAACCCATTCAAACGTGCTCCACGGAACGCAAGCGGAATCCCAATGAATAGCCCGATGACCACTCGTCCGAGTGCGACAATCGCACAGATACTAACAGTCCATTTAAAACCTTCCACGAGCATCTGGAATAAATCATATCCAGCATTGTCTGTCCCGAGCCATTGATATTTCGAAGGTTCTAGTGGTGGTATTCCGATGAGCCTCCCTTCATCCGAGTAGAGCATAAGGGTTTGATCTACGTTCCCATCACGAAACACGGTATTTCCAACACTCATCAACAGTAGACCCGCTACGATGACAAAGCAGAAGATAAAAATCGGGTCACGCATTAATACGCGTCGCATCAAATCCCTCCTTTCCATGCATTCGGAATGATCCACTCAATGAATAGGTCCAACAGAAAAATCGGAATATAGATGACGAATAAAATGACGAGCAAAATCTCCATCTGTGGATTGTAGACGGCGAATCGAAACAGCCCTTGGACGTTAAATAAATACTCGACGATGAGAAGCGTCGATAAGATGGTGATGATGTTTGAGCGGAAAAAGAGGTAGAACCGATAGATGATGTTCGGCAACAAGTGCTTCCAAAACAGTCCTCCCGGTCGAATCCCCTTCGCTTGAGCAAGTTCAAGGTAAGGGATGGCCTCTTGTTCATGGATATGGATGGTCAGCCATTTGATAAAGAAGAACATCGTCGTCAGTGTCAAGGTGACAATCGGTAGAAATCGTATGTATTCTGCGAACCCACCAGCCACTTCGATTCGATCAAACCCTGTTGCTCTATGTATAGAAATGGCGAGAAATTGTGAAAAGATTAACCAAAATAAATCAGGAACCATCTCAAGTGTCTGACTCGTTTGGTGCAGAACGGTGCGAACCCGTCTGCCGCTTTGATAATAGTAGTAGGCATACAGGAGACCGAGTGTAGTCGACACGGCGAGCGCCGTCGTAAAAATGATGACCGACTCTTTGACGAGCGGTCCAAGCGCAGGTAATAAAAGTAAATCTGTTTGAGCGGTGAAGTTGTAGTATGTAATCTCATCAAGCTTTTGGAGTTGGTTCAGCTGTTGTTGGATGCCGTTCCAGTAACTCGTCAGACTAAAATCTGTTTGAACGACGATTGTCGGTAGCGCACTGATCGCAATCAAGACAAAGAATGCGATGACAAGATGTGCAAATTTTCGTGCAATATAGGTCATTGTTCTGTCTCCTTTGAATTACATATCTCATCCGAACGTGTGAAAGGATGTCCGCTATTCTTTTATTTTGTAAAGGGAATAATATCCAAAGACACTTTCCATTGATTCTAGCATAACTATTATGTGAATAGAAACAATTTTCAGAAATCATGATGGAGAAGGAAGTATGCTATGATATGTATATAGAAATATTTAGGAGGTTGAAAAGATGTGGATTGTTTTGGGACTGGCTGCGATTGGAGCCACGCTTTTGAACTTGACTGTCTTTATGATGGAGAAGGATTACAAACTACCGATGGCGATTGCGCTGTCCTTGACCGCTCTCACGCTATGCGCCGAATATAGCTTGCTCAACATTTGGGTAGAAGTTAAGGACTGGGGTGCCATAACAGATGTCGTACCCGGCATGTCACGCGCGCTTTGGTTCTTAACGATTGCCGCAATCTTTTTGAATATACTTCCGATATTTTTAGAGGGGAAGCGAAAAAGACTGATGCAATCAAAAAAGGAACCAGTTTCGACTTACAATAACTGATTACATATAAAACGTGTTCGAAGCTAGTCTATAGCATCGAACACGTTTTGTTTTAGAAATAAATTAATTACAGGTCGAAGGCAATCACATAGTTTCCACCCACAATTTCACCGTTGACGAGAAGTGCTGCACGTTTAATATCTTCTGGTATCTCGTAGGTCAAGGTGACCAGAGATGTAGACGGAACACGTAACCAGGAATTATGTTCCCATCCTCCTCGTTCGACTACTGTGAATGTTTTGATTTCATACTCTTCACCATCTTCACCCAGTAACTTATAGCCTGGAGGAAAATATTTGATCATTCCCCCATCTGAATCGGTACCGGCTTCCGGTGTGTCACCACGTACTGCCAAAGAAACTAATTTGAATCCTGGCTTAGCTGGAGCAACTTCAGCAGGCGTTTGAACAATATTCTCAATCTTTACGAGTTCGTCGCGATAGGTCGGGTCGTCATATTCATAATATCGAAGTGAATCACTTCCTCGTCTTTCGATTTCTTGAGAAGCTTTCAAAGACAATTCAGTTAAGTCCAATCCAATCACATACTCCCCGGCCACCATATCTCCTCTAACGATGAGTGCGACCCGTTCCGTTTCTTTTGGTACTTCGTATGTCAAAATCAGTTTCGTGACAGAAGGGACACGCAGATAGGCTTTATTCTCCCATCCTCCTTGCTCTACCACGGTATGAGACACTTGTTTATACTCGTCCCCTTTCTGGTCCAAGAGAGGATATCCTTGAGGAGCAAATTTGAACGTGCCTCCCTCGTAATTCTTGTCTTCAAAGAACACATCTGCCGTCAGAGGAATCGAGACCAACTTGTTCCCCTCTGACGGAGATGGAGTATCTTGAGGTGGTTCAACAGGATCACCGATCGTGATATATTCATCTTCATATGCAGGGTCTCCCGCTTCATAATATCGATAAGCCTTCTGCCCCCTGTCTTCGATTGCGTCGTTTGAACTGGACACCGATTCCGCTTCGGTATGTTTCGATTGTCCAGAATCCAAGTCTTCTATTTTTTCTCCAGAAGTCCCTTCGACCACTTCTTGTGTTTCCCTGCTCTGATCAGGACCTGCACCGTCCGGGAGCGCAAAGAAGAAGAGCGTCAGAACGGCTGCCCCGAGACCACCTGCGACGGTCCCGAGGACCCACTTGAAGCGTCGTTCGGTCCTCTTCGTGTTCACCTGTGTCCCTCGCATTGCCTGATAAGGCATGACATTGACAGCCATCTGTGCGGGAAGGAGTGCCCCGCCGAGTCCCGTTATAATTGGGACGAGTAAAGTCGCCGTGAGGAAAAGCACCTCGGTGAGCGGGAGTGATCCATATACGTTCCAGACAAGGATTCCTGCAACTATCAGTCCAATTACCCCTGCCATTAGGCCAAGCAGACCTCCCTCGAGGAGCACGAGTCCACGTATGTTCGAAGAGCGCCAGCCGGTCGCCTTCAGGATCGCAATCTCACTTCTGCGCTCATTGATGTTCTGCCACATGACCTCCGTCGTCGTCAAAACTGCGATGAGGAGTGAGACACCCATGGCGACATAGTGCATCGTCCCCACTTCCAGTGCGACATACTCTCCGAGGAGCGAGGTGAACATGACTCCTTGCAGTCGGACGGAGACGAATAAGAAGAACATGAACAGACTCGTCGGCACGGCGATCGCGAGGAGCGTCAAGAGCGTGCGCTTCCACTGCGTAACGAGCTGGTTGAACGCCATCCCGATCACGCCTTCGGCCCGAACGAGCCGTAACCCGCGTGTCGTCGCACCGGAGCGCAGCGCCTCGTATGGCTTGATTCGCCGGATCATCATCATTGGCACAAGGGATCCCATCACATAAATACCGAGCCCCCCAAACCCGATCAAGATGACACGAATCCCTGTCGTCGCCGTTTCTCCGGCAAGGAGGAACGCGCCCAAAATCGACCACGCAATGAGGGCAACGACACCACCGAGCAGTAACGCCTCCATCAAGAGGAGCCTTGAGAGTTGACGTGGTCCCCAGCCAAGCGAGAGGAGCACGGCGAACTCTTTCTTCCGGGCGTACAACATAATCACGTTCGAGGTGAACACGTACAGGATTGCGACGAGGATGACACTCGCGATGACGCCACCCATGCCCATCTTCGTCTCCTCGAAGATGGTGAACGAGGACCCTAGTCGGACCCACGGCTGTTGAACCCAGCCGAGCGCCTCGCCTTCTTGAAGACCCGGTAAATATGTGAGTGCCATCTGTGGGGACGACCCGAGCGTGACGTCAGTGATGAGTCCCGTCTTCTCCTCGATCTCCTTCGCGATCGCTTGGAGTTTTGCCTCGCTCTCTTCATTCAACTCGTTGACCCCGCTGACATTGACCCGGATCGCCGAGATCGGCTCGTCACCGAGGATGGCTGCGGCCGCCTCGAGCGTCGTCAAGACGAGCGGTGGACGTGTGAGGAAGCCACGATCGTTGTTGACCGGCAACATCTCCTTCACCGGGTTGACCGGCTCGTCGTCGGCATCGATAACCCAATCGGCCTTCGCCGGGAAATAGGTCTCCATCGGCAAATCCGTCAGCGGGTCGCGTGCCATGTCAAGCTTCCCAGGATCGAAGACCCCGATATAGTTCAGTTTCACTTTCGGCCAAGTCGCACTCGTCTCCCCGAAGGTAGATAAAGGACGATACATCTGTTTATAAGGATAGATACTGTCTTCGGGCACCTCATATGGCTTCACCTGATAGGCGAACGGCCATCGATCTGAAAATGGGCTTTTCACAGGCTCATAATCGAGAGATGAGGGACGAAACGCCAAAAACTCAAACCCATTCGATTCATTGGCAAAGCTAAATCCTTGCCCGTCCATAAACGACTGAATTAATTTCTGATGCACCTCTTTTGTACTAATTTTGTCCAGACGACTCGTTTCTTTCCCAGGAAGGGTATCTAGGAATGTCTCGCCACCCGCCTCCCGTACTTTGTCTGCAATCTCAGTCGTGTCCAAGGATTCGAACGGAAGCTCTACCTCCTCCAGACGATATTCCATCGTGGCATCCACGAACATCTTAGAACTCATCAAGACAGGGATATGGGTGATCCCATCTTGTACCTCTATTTCTCCTGACTGTTCGAAATATCGACTGATCCCTTCTTTTTCAATGATTGCCTTATCTAACCCGACAAGTGCTGCTTCTGCCTCAGGGTCAACCCCTGCTATCATGAAGCTTGAACCATAGGCAGGCACAAATTTCCCGCCGGGCATCGTCGGGCTGAGTCCATAATTCGGATCAGCATCCGTAGGGCGCCATCCACCTAAAAAATACGTGGATGACTCCTCAACCTCGACAGTTGCCCCGGTGTTCGTCTCTTCAGAGAAAAGAACTCTGTATACAACGGGTTTTGAGATATCGAACTCACCGACATCTTCAAAGTAATCGTGTGACCCGATCATCGCAATCGGTGCCGCGACTTCGATGTCCTCAATCTGTTTAATCTGCTCATATTGCTCGAGTGTGATGCCCCCGTCCAAGCCGCTCATATAGTTCGGTTCGAGCAGATCAAGCTCCTCGGTCACGCTCCGCGTTCCGTGTGGCCGAACGACGAGATGATACGAGGATTTCCAACGCTTCTCGAGCTCGGAGACGACCGTCCCCTTATTCGACTCGGTCAATCCGACGAGATACGACAGCCCCGTACTGACGATCAAGACACCGACAAGGAGCAAGATGAATCGCTCCTTGTTACGCCACCATGAATTCCAGATGAACTTAAGCATGGATTGTCACCCTCGTATCAATCACCTCGATGATTTCACCGTCCTTCATCCGAACCTGCACCTCGGCTCGCTCGGCAATACCCGGGTCGTGGGTTACACAGATGACCCCGCAACCCTTCTCCCGATTCAACTCTCTCAATAACTCAAAGATGACCTCTCCCGTCTCGGAATCAAGATTTCCGGTCGGTTCGTCCGCTAGCATCCATTCCGGCTCATGGATGAGCGCGCGTGCGACTGCGACGCGCTGTTGCTGCCCGCCTGATAACTGTGACGGAAGAGCATCTATCTTGTCGCTCAACCCGACCCGATTCAACAAAGCGAGCGCACGCTCCTTCGGATTGTAGTCAATCTTTCGACCAAATAGTGGTGACATTACGTTCTCCACTGCGGTCAGAGTCGGGATGAGATGAAACTGTTGGAAAATGAATCCGACCTTTTCGAATCGAAAGTCAGCTAACTCTTTAGCTTTCAGTTTATTCAAAAGCTGATTATTGTAATACAGTTCACCGCTCGATGGAACGTCTAATGTTCCAAGTAAACTTAACAACGTCGACTTACCTGAACCTGAAGGACCGATAATGGATATGAAATCGCCACTTTTAAACGTCAAAGTAACATCTGATAACGCATTTGTTTCGACCCCTTCACCTGAAAACGTTCGGTTCATTTGCTTACACACGAATGTACCCATTATTACCCTCCTCATTTCAGATATAACACTTTACATATTTTAACTATATCTAAAATTTGGAATCGGGCAATATTTTTTTGATAATTCTGTTTTTTGATTCTTTAATGATTATTATTAGCCATTAAAAAGACTTGTACCAAATTAGTCCTAGTACAAGTCATTTACATTCCAATCTTATTCAGTCGAAAACAATAGCTCGCCGTCCATAGATCTCAACTCATAATCGATCCCACTTTGAAACTGCTTCGTCATCGTCGCGCGACATGTAAACACATGTCCTGGACCATATGCAACGTCCGGAATTTCCTTGAAGCCGTATGACCGCTCACCGAACCATAGCGTCACGTTCGATGAACCCTTCGATGATCGGTCATCGACGACATAACATTCTCCCGTCTCGACGATGTAATTCGTCGTCATACGATCGTACGTCTCCATGCCTGCCATCCCAAGTACAAGAACAGAGCAAAAAATCGCGAGAAAAGCTTGTCCTAGTTTTGCTCGATTCCGAGTCTTTCTCCACTCTCTCCAATAGATGACAAGAGATCCTAGACACAATAATCCAATCAACCAATAAAATATAATTTCCAACAACCCAATCACCTCATTCTGTAATACGACTTTCTTCAAAAAAGGATTCGCGATTCCTCATAAAAAAACTCGACATACGTCGAGTTAAGTCGTTTCATATTCCAGCTTTCGCTTTTGCCAAGCGACAAGCAGGATGCTGATGATGACGAGTAGGAACCATGAGGACAGTTTCCCTAAATCCACAATGGCCCAACCGTTCAACTGATCCGGATACGCCCAGCCGTTGTAAAAGGTCACAATATTCTCAGCGAGCCAGATGAAGCAGGCAATCAAGAAGAACGAAAGCACGACCGGCATGTTGAATCGCCGATCATCGAGTTTGTACGAGACAACCGAGCGGCCAAACGCCAAAAAGATGAGTGCAATCAATAGCCACCGAAGGTCTAACCACACATGGTGCCAAAAAAAGTTGAAGTAAATCGCGATGCCAAGTCCGAAGGCGATGATCGGGTTCGGCATTTGCGTGAACTGTAAATCGAGACGACGCCACGCCTGAACGACATAACTCCCGACGCTCGCATACATAAATCCGGCATAGAGCGGGACGCCCCACACTTTTGTGAACGCCTCATCCGGATAGCTCCAAGACCCCATCTGCACTTTGAATAGTTCAAGACCAAGACCGATGACATGGAACCAGCTGATGACTTTCACTTCTTCGATTGTTTCGAGTCCCGTTTTCACAAGGACCACCTGAACGAACAAACACCAGATGAGTAAGATGTCATAACGGGGAATCGGCAACTCCACAAATTTTGTGACGGCGAGCGCTCCGAAGATGGCGACTGGGAATATACAACTGAGTGCTTGTTCATAGGCGAAAATAAAGAGATAGCGGATACGTCCCATCGATTCGTCCTACCTTTCTATATATTCGTACAAGAAGGAAGATTCCCCATCATAAAAACGTGGGTCAAATACACCGAGCCGTTCTTCATTCGACACAATGACGACGAACGGCGACCATTTTGTTAGAGTGAGTGCCTCTTGATTCGCTTTAAACAATGGTTCAAGACTCGTCTTTTCGGCACTTGTCAATTCGTATCGCAAGTTCGCTTCTTGATATATCGAATCTTGAAAGAGCGATACGTTTTCGTCAGTCTTCGTGATCACCGTGAACTGAGTCGGGACAAATGAAGCCGAGAGCGCCACTTCGTCATATTCCTTTGAATAAGACTGATATAAATAGGCGCCTTGCGCACTTTGAATCGCGACATAAAGAACGAGGGCAGCCCATGCATACCGATACGTCGTATACCGCACTTCTTGTTTGCGGGCGACGAGCCAGGCGACTAAGAAGATTCCCCAATAGACAAAATCGACAATCGGGATTACACCGAATGTAACTCTCACGTCCGAAATCGGTTCAAAATACCCTGTCCCCCACGCATTGAACAAGTCGGATGTATTGTGTATGAACACAGACAATAAAGCCCACCAAAAATAGCGGATGTCCGTCACTCCAAAGAGGAGACGAACGAGTATGTAGATGAGTAGTGCAAAGAGTGGGACGAGAAAGATTGAGTGTGTGATGCCCCGATGCCACATCTGATACATCCCTTCCGTGTCCCATAGTCTTGAAATCACATCACTGTCCGGGATTTGGCTCCCGACGAGCGTCGTGACGAACAAGGCCCGTTTTTCATGTTGTTGTAAATCGCGTTTATCGGATGCACCATATAGTGTCAAACCGAATAACGTATGTGTAATCGTATCCACTTTCTACCTCCATAGCGAAAGAGACATCTCCCAATAATGGACGATGTCTCTTCATCTTAGTTCTCTTTATCCATTTTCATGGCGCGTCTTGCGACGATCGTTACGAAAATGACAGCGACAATCGGAATGATCAATGGCATCCAATTCAACATCCGCCTGTCCCCCTTCATTAAGTGTCGCAAGCAGTATAGCACATCTGATTACTCGATGGATGAATGAATGCTTGTCTTCTCATAAGTAGTTGCCATCTTCTCGATCGTCGCCTTCATATGATCGCGAAGCGTGAGCGGTTCGACCACTTCTACTTGTGCCCCTAAAGAGAGCAACCAGTAAATGAATCCGTCCGATACGGACGCATCAAAACGGATGAGGAATCGTTCGCCATGCTCGGACACGGAGACGTCTTCCCCCAACTTATCGAAGATGACCGGGAGAACGCGTTCGTCGACCGATAAAACGATTTGCTCATCCAAGCCGTTGTACATATTGAAGGACTTTTGGTAATAGTCATCTGGAAGATGGTGTTTCGGACGAATGGTGCCGTCTTCTACAATCTCGGAGTTGACGATTCGGTCGACCCGATAGTTCCGAACCTCTCCGATTGATTCGTCGATGCCAATCAAGTAATACTGTTCGTGATTCCAATGCAAGTCGATTGGATTGATGACGTACCGTTCTCCATCACGGCGGAGCGGGAACGTTCGCTTTGTCACGTCGAATCCGATGACATCCGTATATTGGAATGAGATGGCTTTTCGTTCATGGATCGCTCGCTGAATGCGGTCGATGTGATACGGAATCTGTCCGTGTTTTTTCTTCGGTGTCTTAATGATCGATTGTAGCGTTTTCGCCTCAGGATTGCTCGTCAACATTTGAAGCTTTTCAACAATCTCTTCGGTCACGTCTTCCGAGATAAATTTGGCCGCGACGATCGCATCGACCATCATCCGAAGCTCATGAATCTCGAATAAACGAGCAGAGTGCCAATATTTTTTGGCGAGACCATTCTTCTCTAATTCATCCTGCACTTCAAACCCCGAATTATTCAGTGCCTGGATATCGTCTTTCACCGATTTTTTTGCTAACTTAGAAGTATCTCCAATCGTTGACAAGTATTCGAGCAAATCTTCTAGCGTCTTAGGATTTGCCTCGTCCGTGTAACGTTCGAAAAAACGTCGAACTTCAAGTAACCGCTCTCGGTTATTCACGGTTCTATCCCCTTTCATTTCTATATCTATAATATGTATAAACAGACATTATCATTTTATTTCCACGAAATAAAGGTATTTTCCATTACAAAACGTTTAAGGAGGCGCCATCTGAAGTGAAATATTATGCACACGTCGACGGCTCAAAAATTGAATATATAGACCGTGGTCACGGTCCTGTCATTGTTTTGATTCATGGGACCCAATCATCTAGTTTAGAACCATACCATGTGGACCAGTTAATTTTGTCAGGTTTTCGGGTCATTGTCCCATCTAGACCCGGATATGGAGAAACACCGTACTCTTTTTCAGCATCTCCCCAACTTTTTGCATCCCGACTCGCTCACTTGATGCAAATGCTAGAAATTGATCAATATCATGTTTACGGCATCTCTGCCGGAGGACCGACCGCGATTGAACTCGCTTCCCAAAACCAACGTGTAAGAAGCTTGACACTCGCTGCCGCTGTGACTAGTGTCGTCGATTTTCCGTATCGGGACACAGTCAGCAGAAATATTGTCCAACCCGCATTCATCGCACTTCAATACATCATGAAACAATTCATTGCTCGTGCCATTCAAAAACATCCGTTCGAAGCGACGGCACGCATGATTCAATCGACGAGTGTGTTGGCACTTGAGACGATTCGGGAAGAGGTGTCTCCTTATGACATCTTCCTCCTCAAGCGTGTCGCCAATCAAATGGCGTTTGGCCTTGGGGCCCAGTTCGATTTGAAACAGCGTGTATCGAGCGAAGTCTTACTCGGTGTGACGTGTCCGACCTATATCATTCACTCGAAAAATGACAAAGCCGTCCCCGTACGCCATGCTCATTATGCGAAGCGGTTGATTCCCCATGCTCAGCTAACGATCCTGAACAGCCCGGGACACCTCATTTGGGTCGGACGGCAAGCGAGAAAATCAGAGCGACAAATCGAACGGTTCATTCGATTCAACTCGTAAGCATCTCATAAAGAGGTGCTTTTTTTACGTATTTAACCCGAGGACATCAATCAAGCGATTCGTCGTATGTTCTGGTAACTTCCAAATAACGTCCGTCCGTTCGAGTTTCGTGATCGCACTCGGACGGTTCGGTTGACCGAGCCAAAGCTGATAGCATTCCTGTTCTCCACCCTTATAGTGCAACATCAGATCAAAATCGGGAGCCACTTCAATCTCAATGCCTTCGATTTCTTCCGAACTTCGTAGCATTTCCGCGAACACTCTGACTTGCTCTGAATCAGAAAAGTCCAATACTGGTTCAGAGTTGAATCGTTCTCGTAATTTTGACTCTGCTACTATCACGCGTTCCATTTCTTCTCTTTCGAGTTCTTCTGTATCGATTTTATAAGGCATCGTCACTTTACGAATTTCAGCTGTCCAACGAATTACTTCACCCCTCTCGTCTTATATACGTCGCATCGATTAAATCGGTTTCAACATTTGGAAAATAAAAAAAAGCCGAGCAATCGCTCAGCTTTTACACTCATTCATACTTCCAGCCAACTAGACTTGCCTCCGCTCCGACATAGCGAATCCGCTTCTCGTTATCACTTGGGAAGACACGAAGCGTTGCCACAGCGTCGCCATCGTTCACGAAACATTCGACGCTCGACGAATCGACGAACAGATGAAGGGACGTGACGTCGATCACTTTTGTCCTTGTCGTCCCGAACTCCGTTGCGAAGGGTTCACCCGCATTTGTCCGATCGATCGTCAATTCGCGAGCTTCTTTCTCATACCGAATCACAAGCGATTCATCACCAGTCTTCATCAGTTCAAGTTCGAAGTCTTCACCAGTCGACGATAATTCAAGCTCATAGCGCTCAGGTGTATCGATTTCCAAATACGTATCTGTCTCATTGACAAATTCACCTTGTCGAAGCTTCTTCATCTCAGGAACAGGTCGTTGTTTCAACATGCCATCTTCTAGTGATAATTCACGTGGCAACGTCAACGCATGCGCCCAGCCGTAGCGGTCTGTCGGATATTCAATCTCCGGTAATCCCATCCAGCCGACTAGAATGCGACGACCGTTATGTTCCGTCGTTTGCGGGGCGTAAAAATCGAACCCGAAATCCAGTTCCTCGAACGTACCGTGGCTGAATACGTTCGTATTCAAGTCGAGATGACCCGTCAAGTAGCCAGACTGATAGATGTTATGGTAGCGATGCCCTGACGCCTCAATCCCTTGAGGAGAAAAGATCAAGACATGCTGTCCATTGATCTCGAAAACGTCCGGACATTCCCACATATAACCGAACTGCTCGAGCTCGGTTTTCACTTCACCTAAAAACGTCCATTCGTTCAAGTCGGTCGAACGATATAAGACGACACAGCCCGTCTCATCTGTGCGCTGTGCTCCGACAATCGCATAAAATGTGCCAGCTACTTCCCACACTTTCGGATCGCGGAAATGTTCTGTATAGCCAGCCGGGATATCTGGGATGGCCACATTCCGGCGTTCAATCATCCCGTCACGTAGGACACCGATAATTTGCGAGGCGTGACGCGTCCAATCGTCTGTCCGATGATTCCCGGTATACATCACGTGAAGGGTGTCGTCTACGACGAATCCACTTCCAGAATAGGCACCGTGGGAATCTTCCTTCGTTTCAGGGACTAACGCCACCCCGCGGTCGGTCCAATGGACAAGATCGGTAGAACTGACATGGTACCAATGTTTGAGACCGTGAACTGGCCCGAGCGGGAACCATTGATAGAATAGATGGTACTCTCCATCATAATATGTGAAGCCGTTCGGGTCGTTGAGGAGGCCCGTCGGCGGCTGGATATGGTATCCAAACCGCCACGGGGATGCGGCCGTCTTTGTTCGGAGCACCTCCATCTCGAGGGCGCTCACGTCACGGAGTGAACGATAACGTTCGGCCTTCGTCCAATTCATAGTGTCACTTCCTTTTTCATTATGCGGCTTGTTTGACCGCTTCTTTTTTTGCTTGTCGTTTTGCAAGGATGAATGTCAATCCGAACGTCACAGCGAATGCAATCGCCATTCCGATGATATACGAGATGATTGACCCTGGTGCGATCGAGATGATTCCAGGTAATCCAGCTGCGCCGAGCGCTACTGCCAATACGTCGTTTCCGACGATGAAGGCAGATGCGATGGCCGAACCGACGATCGCTGCGATGAACGGATAACGGAGTTTTAAGTTAACCCCGAACATGGCAGGCTCTGTAATACCAAGTAGTGCCGAGATTCCTGATGCTGAAGCAACACCTTTCATCTTCTTATCGCGTGTCAAGAAGAAGACAGCAAGCGTAGCCGCCCCTTGAGCGACGTTCGACATCGCTGCGATTGGGAAGATGAACGACCCGCCTGTTTCTGCGATATCAGCGAGGAGTTGAGTCTCGATTGCAATAAAGCTGTGATGCATCCCAGTGATAACGATCGGCGCGTAGAGGAGACCCATAATCAAACCACCGACGAATCCGAGTGAGTCATACGTCCATACTAATCCATCGATGATCAAGTTCCCTGCTTCACGTGTGATTGGACCCACGAACGCGAACGTAATGAACGCTGTGAAGAGGAGAGAGAGTAACGGTGTGAGCAAAATATCAAGTGATGCCGGCATGAACTTCCGGATGTTGATTTCCAATTTCGATAAAATATATGTCGAGACGAGGACTGGTAATACTTGTCCTTGGTATCCTAACTTCTCAATCTCAAGACCAAAAATGTTCCAAACGGGAATGTCTTCAACCGTTGCCTGAGCATACGCGTTGATCAAGTCCGGGTGAACCATGATCATCCCGAGGGCCGCACCAAGATATGGGTTGCCACCGAATCTCTTAGCTGCAGAGAATCCTATGAGGACAGGTAAGAAGACGAAGGCGGCGTTTGCGAACGTATTGATCATCGCTGCAAGGTCAGCCATACCTGGATACTGATCAATCAATGATTGTCCTTCAAAGAACAAATCAGGTGCTGTCAATAAGTTGTTGATCCCCATCAAGAGACCGCCGGCAACGATCGCCGGGATGATTGGTACGAAGATATCGGATAACATTTTGACGAATTGTTGGAGCGGATTCATCTTTTTCGCCCCAGCCGACTTCACATCTGACGTGGACATGTCACCAAGCCCAGTCAATAGCGAGAACTCGGTGTATACCTTGTTTACGGTTCCTTGTCCGATGATGATTTGATACTGACCACCTGTCGAGAACGTTCCTTTGACAACATCAAGTTCCTCGAGTTTTTTCTCATCGACTTTTGACTCATCGTTCAAAACGAGACGAAGGCGAGTCGCACAGTGGGCAGCTGCCGCAACGTTTTCTTTCCCACCAATCGCTTCTAATATCGATGCTGCTTCTTTTTTGTAATCCATCTTCATTTCCCTCCTAACGTTTCATTCACAAGTTGTCGTGATGGAATTGCTGGAATAGCTCCATATGCCGTACAAGTCAATGCACCTGTGACGTTTGCATATTCAATGTCGGAACGTAAGCGCTCCGGGTCAAATCCGAGTGTTGCTAATCGATACAAATAAGCACCGACGAACGCATCTCCCGCTCCCGTCGAATCGACACTATCAATCGAGATTGAAGGAACGATTTCATGATGCGCGCTTGTCGCAATCAACGTGCCACGAGAGCCGAGTGTGATGGCAATCTGTTTTGCGCCTAACTCTAGAAGTGCTTGAACCGCTTCATCAAGTTGCTCTTCGTCGGTTAACAAGTGTGCTTCTTCTTCGCTCAATTTAATGAAGTCCGCTTCGGCGATGAAGTGTCTCGCATCTTGTTTAAATTGCTCGAGGTCCGTGATCAATGCTTCCCGATAGTTCGGGTCGAATGAGATGAACAAGTCATCCCGTTTTGCAAATTGCAATAATTTGAAGTAAGCGTCTTTCAGTTTTCCGTCTAGTAATGCTGTCGCTGAACCGAAATGAATGAGATCTCCTTTTTGAATCAATGACAAATCAATAGATTCAAACGCATAATCTCCGTCACTTCCGCGTCGGAACGTGAAATCTCGTTCCCCGTCTTCTTGAATCGACACAAATGCGAATGTCGTATCCCCCGCTTCCACGAGATTGTCCGTGTCGACGCCATTGTCCGTCAATGTCTTTTTTAAAAAGAGACCGAACGGGTCACTCCCGACTTGACCGAGGAAACTGGATTGTCCTCCATGCTTACTGACGACTGCCGCAACATTCGCAGGTGCGCCACCTGCTTTTTTGACGAACGTCGTTCCGTTGACGAGGTCGCTCGAAGCATCCTCGCACACCCAGTCAATCAGTAGTTCGCCGATACAATGTACGGTGTTCATATCGTCCACCTCCATAAATCATATAAGTTCTTCACAAGATTGGTACCGGTTCCAATTTAGAATAAAAAATGTTGCGGAACCGGTTCCGCAACACAAATGTAAACGATTTATTTTATCTTGTCAACGCTTTCGCGCACTTTTAATTCAAAAATTGTGAACGTTTTCATCGGGACGTCGTCACCATGTAAAAGTTGTAGCATCATGTCAGCCGACTTTGCCCCGGTTCGTCGATACGGGAGATGGACGGTAGTAATGGATGGGTGTAGAACTTCCGTGAAATCATAACCGCCAAAACCACTAACTGAGACATCATTTGGAACTGAAATACCTTGATTCGCTAGGCCTTTCAACACGCCGAGTGCAATATTATCCGTTGCACAAATAATGAGTGAGGTCGAATCAATTTCTTTCGCCAATTGTTCTCCGACCGGGATGGCGTCCTCGATCTTAAATGTCGTCTGAACAAGATTGACGTGTGCACCCGCCTCATGAAGCGCCTTCAAAAAACCATCACGCCGATTTTGTCCGACTGCGATGTCTACCTCCGAAACACCGACATACACGACGTTCCGATGTCCCCATTCGGTGAATCGAGTCCCAAGTGCATATGCGGCTTCATAGTCTGGATAGACAAGACTGTGGACGTTGTCATGCTGTTGACCGATTAGCAAAACCGGAATTTGAATCGCCTCAATCGCTTCAATATGACGTTCCGTGACCGTCGTCCCGAGCCAAATGATGCCGGCGACTTTTTGTTTGGCCAAATTGTACAGTTGTTCAATCTCCCGTTCTGTCTGTTGTGCCGTATTGACGACGAGCATCTGATATCCTCGTTCTGTCAACCGTTCATCGATTCCCATCATCGTCCGTGAAGCGGCGTAAGAATCGAGTCGTGGAACGATGACACCAATCATCTTCGTCTGTTTTGACTTCAGGCTCTGGGCAAATTGATTCGGTTCATAATTCGTTTCCCGGATGACCCGATCAAGTTTTTCTCTAGTCGCCTTTCCTACCGATCCGCCGTTCAAATAACGTGAGACCGTACTCTTTGCGACCCCTGCAATCTCGGCGATATCTTTTATGGTGACTTGCTTCATCCTTACCCCTCCATATGAAAAAAGCTGACGTGCGAGACGCCGTCAGCTTAATGGTTAACTACATATCGTTTCTTAAAATTTAAATAATATAAACCGTTCCGCTTTTCAAATCCGTTTTGAACGAGCACTTGATGCATTTCTTGTTGATGTGGGCTCGTCGGCGGAATCCCGGCTCGGACAGTCTGTCCATCCATCAATTTAGAGTCTAGTAAGGCAAGACGTAAACCTTCTGTCGCATACCCGTTATTTTTATATGCATCAAACACCATCAGGTCAAGTTGATATACCCGGGCAAGTTTGAGTAACAACACTTTACCGACAAGTTTGTCATCGACCATCAAGTCATAGTAGAAATCTTCCCCATAGCTGTGCTCTTCTGCGTGATAAAGTTGTTCCGTCCCCATTTCCTCGAGGATTCCTTTTAACTCTTCGGCAGAAACACCATATGAGTTTTCTCCATATTTTTGAAAGTGTTCATATTCGATCTCATCAATCTGGCGAATAGGTTGACGCACGATGTTCATCCCGTGCCCTCCTTAACTAGTAGTTCAATATCTGTCTGCGCTTATTATAAACGAATCCAATCATGAAGCGCAAAAGATAACCGAACGTCATATCGGTTCTATATGAATATGAACCGAATCGACCGCATGCTGCTCATCTAGTTTTCGTTCGATCTCATCACATAGTTCATGAGCCGCGTCCACTGTTAAATCGCCATCAACTGCAATCGTCACATCGAGCATCACGTGATTTCCTAAATGACGCCCTTTGATTTCCCGAACTTCTTTCACACGTTCGAATTGATCAATCGTTTCCTCATAAGACTCGACGAGATGTGGAGGGAACCCGTCAGAAAGCTGATGGGTCGCATCTAAAAAGATTTGAATCGCCGTCCGGATGATCATACCGGCAATCACAATTGCTAACACCGTATCCATCCACGGAAGTTGGAAATATGCGAACAAGACACCTAGTGTCGCACCAATAGAAATCATCGCATCCGCTAAATTGTCTTTCGACGCAGCTTTGAGTGCCAATGACTTTGTTTTCTTCGCAAGATTCAAGTTGAATCGATACACCCCGAACATGATGAGCGCACTTACGAACGCGACGACTGCTGCTAGCGGGTTCGGTTCTGCATATTCTCCCCCGATTAAATTCGACAGACTATTGAAGAAAACGAAAATACCGACTGCAATCATGATTAGTGAGGCAATGAGTGCTGAAATAGTTTCCATCTTCGCGTGCCCATATTTATGCTCGGCATCCCGCGGCAACGCCGCAACCCGAATTCCGATATAAACGGCTACGGACGCGATGATATCGGTCGTATTATTGAATCCATCGGCTAATACCGCCTCTGATTCATATAAATATCCAAAGAAGACCTTTAATACAGATAAAATCAAATAAGCCGTGATTGACACAATCGCTCCCTTGAGCGCTTTTGGTGGATGATTTGTCGTTTCCATCCGCCCACCTCCTTATTAGCTCAGTTAGTATAGCAGGTGAACTTCGTGTGGGGATAGAGAAACAATGTTTCTTATACTCAAAATAAATGGAATATATTCCCGGTAGTTTCGTTTAACAAATTTTATGGTAAAGTAAACAGGAAGAGACCTTAGGGTTAAACCGCAAAAAGAGGTGAAACAGATGTTTACAGAACGAGATGGAATCAAATTGAGATTGGAACAAATTGACAGATTGCTTGTTGATTTGAATCGCGAGGCCAAGCAATTGATGGCACGCCTTCGCGAATTAGATGCCTCTGGAGAAAATCCGCACGAAGTATCATTGAAACCTGAAGAACGTGATACATTGAAATCGTCAATCGACGAGACGCTTGAAGCGCTTCAAAGCCGTTCAAAACGTCCAGTGAACGTGAACGATGAGAAGAAGAAAGAACTCGCTTCTCATAAAGCACTGATCGATGAACTATCAGATTTACTCAGTAAGAAAAAATGAGACGCCTCTGCGTCTCATTTTTTGTGAAGGAGCCCTACTATGTATATCGTAACCACTTGCTTACGTCCGACAGATGAAGTGTTATCTCGGGCGCATGTTCATGCCGCAGAATACAATATGAAGTTTGTGGATCGACGCAAACATTCCATCGACGAACTGAAAAAGCGCCATCATCAGGACGTACTTGTATTTGACAAGAGACGCGTCGAGTACACACCACTTCACAGTACAGAACCATTCTTTTTTCACCCTTCTAGCTCGGTCTTTCGGGTGAAACAACTCAGTCGTGGTGGAACCGATCCGCTCATTGACGCTTTACAAACCGAACCAGGTGATCAAATTTTAGATTGTACGCTCGGATTAGGTTCGGACAGCATCGTCATGAGCCACACTGTGGGTCCCACTGGAAAAATCGTTGGACTCGAAAGCCAATTCATTACGGCACAGCTCGTTCGGGAGGGACTAAACGTTTGGGTCGAGAAAGATGAACAAATCAATGAGGCGATGCGCCGCATTGAGGTCGTCCATACCAATTCTCTCGAATATTTGAAATCGTGTGCGGAAAATGCATTCGACTGTATTTACTTCGATCCGATGTTCGAAAAGACTATTTCAGAATCGGTTCATCTGAACCCACTTCGCTCAATCGCCGACACTTCCCCGCTCTCGCAAGAGCTGATGGACGAAGCAAAACGAGTAGCAAAAAAACGAATTGTCCTAAAGGCGCATTTTGAGAGCGATGCCTTCGAACGCCATGGTTTTACTCACATTAAGCGAAAAACATCGAAGTTCCATTACGGATATATCGACATGGAGTCTAAGACTATTTAGTTCATATTGACTAAATAGGTCTTTAGACTCTTTTTCTGGTTATTATTTTCTGAATATTGACATTAATCAGACATAAACGGTACATTTACAACAAGCTCACACATTTTCCCATTATTTTTTTACAGGAGGTTCATACAAATGAAAAAACGTTCCATCCGTCGAACGACGCTCGCGGCTCTCATGACATCTGCCATGACAGTCAGCATCGTTCCGGCTGCTGGTGCTGCACCGCTATCGGTTGCACCATCTGTCCCGACAACGAGCTCGCTCGCTCCGTTCGACCACAACATCATCGATGAAGAGCGTCTCGCAAAAGCACTCGAGAAACGCGGTGTCATCAAAAAAGGATTGTCAGCATCTGAACGCATGAAAGCGGTCGACGCATACATCGCGAAAAAACAAGGTGAAGCCAAAGATCCACATAAACATGACGACGAATTGAATGAGAAAGCTTCAAAAGCAAAAGAGAAGATACATACTCAATTCGAAAAAGAAACAGAACGCATTCTCGACAAAGCGAAAAAAGGACAAGCGAACTACCGTAAAGGAAAACCGAACGGTCAAGTGAAGGTTTCTCCAGCGCAGCAATCGTCTTACAACGGCGCGGTCCGTGAAGATAAAGTCCTCGTCCTCCTCGTCGAGTATAGTGACTTCAAACATAATAACGTCGAGCAAGATCCAGGTTATATGTATAGTGACAACTTCAGCAAGGAACATTATGAAAAATATATGTTCGGTGATGAGTCGTTCGAACTGTTTAACGGTGAGAAGGTTCAAACGTTCAAACAATATTATGAAGAACAGTCGGGTGGCAGTTATACGGTCGACGGTGAAGTTTCAGAATGGCTAAGCGTTCCTGGAACTGCGAAAGACTACGGCGCTGACCGCTCAACAGGCGGTCATGACAATGCTGGCCCTGGTCCACGTCAACTCGTCAAAGATGCATTGAACGCTGCGGTCGCATCTGGCATCAACCTTGCAGAGCATGACCAATACGATCTTTACGACTTAGATGGCGACGGTGACTTCAATGAGCCGGACGGCCTCGTCGACCACTTGATGATCATCCACGCTGGTACTGGTCAAGAAGCTGGTGGCGGTGCACTTGGTGACGACGCAGTATGGTCACACCGTTGGGTTCTCAATGGCGTTTATCCGGTAGCCAACACAGAAGCTGCAGTTCCATACTGGGGCGGAAAAATGGCTGCGTATGATTACACGATTCAACCTGAAGATGGTGCAGTCGGCGTCTTCGCACACGAATTTGGTCATGACCTCGGTCTTCCAGATGAGTACGATACACAATACACAGGTCAAGGTGAGCCAGTACAATCATGGTCAATCATGAGTGGCGGTAGCTGGGCTGGTAAAGTTGCTGGTACGGAACCAACAAGCTTCTCTCCACAAAACAAAGAGTACTTCCAAAAAATCATGGGTGGAAACTGGGCTAATATTACAGAAGTCGATCTTGAAGATATCAACTCTCAAGGGTTTGTCTCACAACTCGACCAATCGGTAACGAAGTCGAACAACCCAGGAATCGTCAAAGTCAACCTTCCTGATAAGAAGATTAAAGGGATCGAACCGGCTTATGGCGAGCGCTACTATTACTCGACTAAAGGTGACGACATCCATACAGAGATGGCAACACCTAGCGTGAAACTCGGTGCGGATGGCGTCCTCACATTCGATTCATTCTACGAAGTCGAATCAGATTATGATTACTTGTACATTAAAGCTGTAAGTGGTGGTAAAGAAGTCGTACTCGATGTATTCGGTGACGACGTCAACGGCGAGAACGAAGCTGGATACCCTGCTGAGACAACGAACGGTGCATGGGTCAACAAATCATATGACCTCTCACAATTCGCTGGACAAGATGTTCAAATCGTATTTGAGTACGTGACAGACGGCGGCGTCGCAATGAAAGGCTTCGCAGTCGACAACTTGTCAATCAAGTCAGAGTCAGCAACACTCTTCGCTGATGATGCGGAAGGTGCTGAAGCCGTGACACTCGATGGATTCGTCAACTCAGACGGATACGATTCGAAACCGCACTACTACTACCTCGAATGGCGTAACCATGCCGGATCGGATATGGGTCTTCTCAACGGTCGTGGCGTGAAATACAACACAGGTCTTGTTGTGTGGTATGGTGATGACTCTTACACTGACAACTGGGTCGGTGTCCACCCTGGTGAAGGTTTCCTCGGTGTCGTCGACTCTCACCCTGAAGCTCTCATCGGAAACTTGAACGGTCAAGAAACGGTAGCTGGTAGCACACGTTACCAAATCGCTGACGCTGCGTTCAGTCTCGATAAGACACTCGCTTGGTACATCGATTCACCAAGTCGTGGTGTGTATGACTACAAAGCACAAGCTGGCGTGAAGCAGTTCAATGATGCGAATTCGTACATCAACTCACTCATCCCAGATGCAGGACGTAAACTTCCGCAATACGGACTCGTCGTTGACGTTGTCGGTGAAGCGAAAGACAACTCTGCAGGTGCTGTTTGGATCCGTACAAAATAAGTATTTACCCTTTGACCTCCAGTCTTCTAAGTAAAGAAGATTGGAGGTCTTATTATTCTGAAAAAGCTTGAAAAACGCGAGTAACCTGTGTAACATAGTTAGTGTAACGCCTCTGTAGGTTAGTGGCAGACCTCAGCAATGGTAATGCTGCAGCACGAGTTCGATTCTCGTCGGAGGCATCAAACATACCGCTCAACGGAGCGGTTTAGAGCACTTCCTGTTATTGACAGGAAGTGCTTTTTTGTACTTCCCCTCCCTATATCGTTTTTGATGAACATTCTAACGACAATCAATGGTACAATTTGGATTACCATATCTTTTACAGGAGGGTTTCGATGAAACGAGCACTTGGAATAGGCACCGTTATGATTTTATTAGCAGCTTGTTCGCCTAGTACTAGTCAGGACTCAAAACCTGAACCAGTTACAGAAAACACCACAGAAACATCCGAAGAAACCGTCGAAGAATTAACTCTATTTTTTAAAGGCGAACCAACCCAAGAAGAAATTGATATCTTCTGGGGATACTTACGATCAGAAAGTAGTGATGTGCTCGCCACATTCGCTGACGGATCAGAAAGTCTTTGGGCATGTAAAGCCACATGCGAGAACCCTGACTCGACTGAATCCATCGACCTACAAAATCGTTTGGATCAAACCTCTACTAACATCGAAGAATTACGAGTTGGGCTCGAACACTTAAAACAATTCGACATCAATCATATTCAACACGTTGAAATCGATTCCGTCCTTCGATCATTAACCTATTCGCAAGACGTGAAACGAAGCATCAGTTGACTTGGAGAGCACAAGCAGACGTGCTCGGGAGCGCACGCGGTATGATAAAAGGGTTGAACATCGAACTGAGCGGAGTATAACTGCGTTCGTATCGCATGAATCATATATCAGCCTGAGCGTACATCACCTTGACATCATTTCCGTTCCTCTATAAACTTGAAAAGTTGAAATCATTGAATAGTTAGAGGAAGGAGCATGATTCATGCTAAACGAATGGTTATGGATTCCTTCTGCCATCCTTACACTCGGTCTTCTCGTCCTCAGTTACAAATTGTTTGGACGGGTCGGATTATATGCTTGGATTGCGATGGCTTCGGTCGTAGCAAATATTCAAGTCACACAACAGATTGTAATTGGCGGATACATTTTTACGCTTGGTAACATCGTCTACGGTTCGCTCTATTTAGCGACTGACATTTTGAACGAAAAATACGGACGAGCTGCGGCTCGAAAAGGGGTATGGCTCGGATTCTTCATTTTGATCGTTTCGACTGTACTTATGCAGTACGCCCTATTATATGAACCGTTCGAAGAAGCGCTCTTCATGCACGAAAGTTTTGAGGCACTCTTTTCGATGCTTCCATTGATAACGCTCGGTAGCCTTGCTGCTTACCTCGTCTCGCAATTGTTTGACGTCTTCGTCTACTCGAAGATTCGCGCCAAAACGGGCGAGAAAAAACTTTGGCTCAGAACGACAGGTTCGACTGTGCTTTCACAATTAATTGATACGTTCACATTCTGTATCATCGCTTTCTGGGGAATGGATTGGGAGATTTGGTGGAATATCTTCATTACGACGTACGTGGCGAAGTTCGTGATTGCTTGGATGGCGACACCGTTCATGTATTACGCGAAACGTACGAATCCGCAAGATGAATCCGAACAACATGCAGCATAAAACAAGCCGTAACTTCAATTTCGAAGTTACGGCTTTTATCATGGTCGTTCTATTTGGATACGAACAGCATACGGACGGGCTTCTTCAATCGATGCCGACTCTCGACAGACGGTGATGGCTTTGAACGGATCAATGGCGACCGCTTCGATCGTTTGATCGTTCGTTTCGACTTCAAGAATCGTATAGACAGGCAAACGCTCGAGTTTAACCCACTCCCCGTTACGTTTTTTTTCATAGATGACTGGTGTTTGAATCGAGTAACGTCGGAGTAAATCATGTACATTCATCTGATCTCCTCCCTATTCAAATCGTACACCTATTATAGAAAGCGTTTTCATATTTGTAAAGCGAGCTTACTTTTAGATTATACATATTTCTTCTTCATTTCGAATCGTAAATGTCCGATATAAAGAATAGAGAAATGGGGTGAATTGATGCGTTATCGCAGACAGGAAACTTTTCGCTATATTCTACCAAATCCCCGTACGATCCCTTATCGACTCGTTTGGGAAGAGAAAGAACTTTATGATGGAGAAGGACTTCTTTTGAATGTGAGCTCCCATGGACTGAAGTTGCGATCAGATTATCTTTTCCCGCTTTCCGATGATTTACAGGTCCACTTCGTCCTCGATCTCGTTCCAACCCTCCAACCTATTGAACTGGTCGGTCATGTCAGACATCGCAGCCAATTAGGATCGTTGTATGATTATGGTATTTTACTGGATGCCAAAATGGACGAAACTCAGCAACTCGTCACGATGATTAAAATGTATGCACGTGAAAATAAATGAGAACACGCGCCATTGCATCTTCTCATTTTTTCGTGTTTCCAAAAGAGGGTATACTACTATTATGACTATCATTGGGCGAGGTGTTCGTATGACAAGAAAATTTCTATTAATCCCATGGGGCGTGGCCATTGCATTGGCTATTTTTGGCCCGAACGTACCGTTTGATGGGCGATTCTTACTTGATTTTATAACGTATAACACGGATGCCTATGAAGGCTATTCGCTCTCTTTATTCAGCATTTTAGGTGTGTTCCCGTTAGCAATGTTCCCACTTCTTTGGTCAGAAGTGAACCAGCTCAAACCGAATCCACTCATTGCTGCCATCAGTAGCTTTTTCGTTGGTGGCTTCTTACTCGCTCCCTATTTGGCGTTCGCAAGACAATCACCTTATCCGACTCCCGTCAAACCGCTTCCGACCCGTATTCTTGGCGTCGTCTTGCTAATAGTGACGATCGGATTGTTCATCGCTGCCGCAAATACCGGGAATGTTTCAGAATATTGGTCGTATGTGGAGAATAATCAGTTTGTCCGAACGATGACCGTCGATTTTTTCTTGTTGGCATTTATTCAGATCACGTTAATGAACCGCGATGCGAAACGATATAAGATGAGCCTTTGGCCGCTTCCATACATTCCACTGTTCGGCTTGATTTTCTGGCTCATGATCCGTCATCAAAAACCTTTTAACGAAGCACCACCAAAACGTGAACGCGCCGAAATGAAACATTGATTCCCCTTTTTCTTTTGAACCGTTATACTTGATATTAGTTTTGTATTTAAAGGAGATCATCACATGCGCTATTTTCAGGTCACGTCTTATGTGACTGTTAAAAATGAAGAACTTGTCTTAAATGAGTATGTAAAAGTGCCCAATCAAAAAGTAGATCAATTTTTAAAAGAAACGTTAGAGCTTGATCTGTATGATGATCAAGTCTCGTTGCGTGAATGCGTTGTTGGGAAAGGAAAGTGGGAATGTCCTGTCGGTGACTTTGTCATCACGGAGCACACCGATGAAAAGAAATTTAATCGTCTGCAAAACAGCCGTTCCTCTAAAACGAATAAGTAATCTCGATATGAAAAACCTCCTCGTCTATTAGACGGGGAGGTTTTTATCATAGACATGGCGTTTATTCATCCGATTCTTCTTCGGGATTTGGATCAGGATGTTGGGTCGGAGCCGGTTTTTGTGCCGGATTCGATTCATCATCTGGTAGCGGGTCTGGGTGAACCCCTGGTTGTGATTCATCTCGTTTCATCGTATCCCTCCTTCATCGTTACTCCATCTGTTTATCCGTTTTCTTCATACACGAAACGTATCAGTGTATGTTTTGATTCCCAATCACTCGTCTTGAGATCGCTTTTTCAATCTCAACGATGATAAATACGACTGCTCCAAACGCTACTGGGTAAATCCAATCCTCTAACGTAAGTGGTGCAGTTCCGAACAACGTGTGCATGAACGGAACGTACGTGATGAACAGTTGAAGAGCGATAAGCAACCCAGATACGAGAAACGCGATCTTATTATCGAAGAAACGACGATTAAATGCAGGTACCAATTCTGTTCGACAATTATACAAGTGGAACAACTGTGCCATAACGATCGCATTTAAGGTGATTGTTTGTAATTTTTCGGTCGAGTAATCGAAATCACCAAGCATGTAGTTAATCCATAAACTACCGCCCCCAATCAAGATTGACACAAACGTGACACGGAAGATGTAATATCGGCTGAGAAGCGGCACGTTGGCCGGTCTTGGAGGTCGCTTCATCGTGCTCTCCTCTAACGGTTCAAAGGCAATTGCCAATGACAAGGTAATCGCGACGACCATGTTGACCCATAAGATTTGAACAGGGCTGAGCGGAGCTGCTGCCCCGAGTAAGATACTCATCGCAACGAGTAATGCCTGTCCTCCGTTCGTAGGAAGCAAGAAAAGGATTGTTTTCTTCAGGTTGTCGTATACGCGGCGACCTTCCCGGACAGCATTGTAGATTGTTTTAAAGTTATCATCGACAAGAACCATCTGAGACGCTTCTTTTGCAACTTCTGTCCCTTTGATTCCCATCGCCACCCCGATATCGGCACGTTTCAATGCAGGAGCGTCATTCACGCCGTCTCCTGTCATCGAGGTAATCAACCCGTTCTCTTGTAACCCTTTAACGAGTCGAAGTTTATCGTTCGGGCTCGTTCGGGCGAACACGTCATTATGAATCGATGCCTCTTTGATTTCTTCATCAGACATATCGGTCAGCTCTCGACCTTCGAGAGCCCCTTCTACTTCCATACCGAGCTCTTTCGCGATGGCGACAGCCGTGTCCTTATGGTCACCTGTAATCATTTTAATGCGGATTCCAGCATCACGACATGCGGCGACTGCATCAATCGCCTCTTGACGTGGCGGATCGACGATACCGAACAAACCGAGGAAAGTCAGACCATCTTCAACGTCCTCATGATCAATGGATTGTTTCGAACTGTCGACACGCTTCAATCCGGCACCGAGGACGCGCTGACCGCGGTCGGCAATCTCTTTTCGCTTTTCATCCCAATACTCTTGTTTGAAACCGTCTGTTGTCGCCATATCAAACAGGCGATCAGGTGCCCCCTTGACGAAAATCATCCGCTCCCCTTTATAATCGACGAGCGTCGCCATGTATTTGTATTCAGAATCGAACGGGATTTTGGAGATGACTTTAAGACGCTCGATCGGGCGCTCCGCTTTCTCAGCGACGGTCAATAAACACGCCTCGGTCGGGTCCCCATTGATAACCCAATCCCCATCTTCTTCGTTCAACTGTGCATCGTTACACGTCTTCCCGACCGTCAAGAGGTCAATCATCGACTCATCGTCATCTAAATCAAACGGTTGACCGTTCAATTCCAAGTCTCCGTTCGGTGCATACCCGCTACCTGACACTTCAATGTCATGTTTCGCCGTCACGATTTGTTTGACGGTCATCTCGTTTTTCGTCAACGTTCCGGTCTTATCGGTACAGATGACAGATACTGCGCCTAACGTCTCAACAGATGGTAGGCTTCGAACAATCGCTTTTTGTTCAGCCATATTCCGGACTCCGAGCGCCAATATAATGGAAATGACGGCTGGTAATCCTTCTGGAATCGCTGCGACGGCTAGACCAATCGTCGTCAACATAAGTTCGACTGGCTCATAATCTCGTAAGAAATAACCGAATGCATAAATAATGACAGAGATAATTAGGATAGCGATGGAGACCGTCTGTCCAAACTTTGTCGTCTGACGAATCAGTGGCGTCTTCACGGTTTGTACTTCTGAAATCGACGCATTGATTTGACCAAGTTCCGTACCTTCTCCGATTGCTGTGACAATTGCTTTGGCACTTCCTGTCGCCACACTCGTTCCCGAATAGACCATGTTTTTTCGATCAGCGAGTACGGCTTCTTCTTTAACAACGTCTGGCTTTTTCTCGACCGTCGTGGCTTCACCCGTCAATGCGGATTCCTCCACTTTGAATTTTTCTGCCTGAACGACCCGTGCATCAGCTGGCACTTTATCACCGGCAGCGAGCACGAGAACGTCTCCGACCACAAGATCACTTGAGTCAATCTCGGATTGTTTACCGTCACGAATGACGGTCGCTTTCGTTTCCAACAACTTTTTGATTCCTTCTAGCGCTTCCTCAGCTTTGTTCTCTTGAAGATAACCGACAACACCGATTACCGTGACGACTAAGACGATAACAATCGTATCGATATATTCGCCAAGAAAACCGGTGACAACTGCCGCTCCTAAAAGGACATAAACGAGGATATCATTGAACTGTCTTAAAAATTTTATGATTTCAGGCGTCTTCTCCTTTTCAGGTAGGACATTCTTACCGAACTCCTCCTGCCGATTGGTGACCGTTTGCTTCGAGAGACCTGACTCGACATCCGTCTCCACATGGGACTGAACTTCGTCTACCTCAAGTGCATGCCACTCCCTATCTGCATTCTGCATGTTCTTTCCTCCTCGACCAATACTTTATGAAAAGTCTTTCCTCTTTCTGTTCCCAATCTGATGCGCCCCGACACGTCCAAACTTGTACAATTGATGTCATTTTTCAAAGAAAACGCTCCCATGATTCTTTATTTCTTCATGTAAACGGTATCATGAATCAATTTTGATTTTTCTGATGAAAATGGCTTTACAGAAGCGTTTCTATCATTGAATATAGAAGAAATTATGAATGAATATAGATAGAAAGAAGGAAGAGTTTATGGTCATTATTCAAGGAATTGCACTCTTACTGCTCATCCTCGCCTTGTTCACACTTTTCAGTTACAAGGCGCCATACGGAATGAAAGCGATGGGCGCATTGGCAGGTGCGGCAATCGCAAGCTTTCTCGTCGAAGCATTCAACGCTTATGCCATCGGCGGATTACTGCCACTCCCTTTATATGAAGAAGTCGGGCAGGCAGCCGGTTCATTATCTGGTCCTGCTGCCGCGGCACTCGTTGCCATCGCACTCGGGATCAATCCCGTTTATAGCTTGATGATTGGATTGTCGGTATCTGGTTTCGGGATCCTTCCTGGATTTTTCGCAGGATATATCCTGGCTCTGGTCGGCACACGAATCAACCGCTATCTCCCGACCGGTGTCGATATGATTTTCTACGTCATCGTGATGGCACCGCTCGCACGTCTCGTCGCTACTGGCGTGGACCCACTGGTTTCAAATACACTTGCACAAATCGGTGCAGTCATCGAACTCGCCGCGACGCAAAACCCAGTCGTCATGGGACTCGTTCTCGGTGGAATTGTTACTGTCGTGTCGACGTCACCTCTCAGCTCAATGGCTTTGACGGCGATGCTTGGTTTGACAGGTGTGCCGATGGCGATTGCCGCTCTCGCGTTGACTGCATCCATCTCGATGAACTACCTGTTGTTCCGTCAACTGAAAATCGGTACGAAAAAAGACCAGCTTTCTGTAGCCATTGAACCGTTGACACAGGCCGACCTCATCTCGGCGAATCCAATCCCAATCTATAGTGTGAACTTTGTAGGGGGTGCCATCGCAGGATTGATTGTAGCGATGACCGGTATGATCAATGATGCACCCGGGTCGGCTGCGGGTATTCCTGGACTGCTTGTTATGTATGGCTTCAACGACTGGCAGACTGTCACACTGACAGCTGTTGTTTTATTCATCCTTGGAATCGGATTCGGATTGATTGGAAGTCGACTCTTTAAAAACTTCCCGATTGTCCGACATACTGAAAAAGTTGAGTCGACAGAAGAAGACGCAGCGTGAACTACTCGCCACTTATTTGCTTCGCAAATTGAAGGGGGAGCTTCTTGGGAAGACCGTACTTTTATTTGCCACGATTATTTACCAAGCTCGCCGGGTGGTTCCCACCCTGAAAGAATTCGTTTTAGTTTGCCAACATCAACAGATTGATGCTTGCGTTGATCTCTCGGTCATGATGAACACTACAATGAGTACACGTCCATTCACGGACATCCATCGCCTTCTTCTGACCTTTCTCGCCGCAAGAAGAACAGATCTGTGTCGATGCGAACCAGGGGTCTGCCTTGATGAACGTCCGTCTGTAGAAGTTTGACTTGTACTCGAGTTGACGGACGAACTCGTGCCAGCTGACATCCCCGATGGACTTCGCTACCTTGTGGTCCTTCATCATATCCTTCGACTTCAATGTCTCCACGACGATGACTTGGTTCTCGTCAACGATCCGTCTCGACAGCTTGTGAAGGAAGTCCTTGCGTTGGTTGGCGATTTTCTCGTGTCTCTTGGCTAAGATCAGCTTGGCTTTTTCTCGGTTCTTGCTTCCAATCTTTTTTCGTGACAAAGCGCGTTGTGCCTTCTTGATCTTCGCCTCGGATTTTCGGAGAAAGCGAGGGTTGTCGACCTTCTCAGAAACCATCGCATCGTTCGTCATGACGGCGAAATGTTCCAAACCGAGATCGATGCCGATCTTGTTCTCGGCTGGGATCCACTTTTCCTCATCTTGATCGACGAGGATGGAGATGAAGAACTTGCCCGTCTTGGTCGTCGAGACCGTCGCCGACCGGATGACGCCCTCGAACGGACGATGTTGTGTGAACCGCACGAACCCGACCTTCGGCAGCCGGACCTTGCCCGCCTTGATGCGGATTGTATTATGCTGGTTGTTCGTTGTGTAGGAGGCGCGCGACCGTCGTCTCGATTTTGAAGGTCGGGAAGCCGCCAGTTCCGGCGAAGAACTTCGCGAACGCCTTGTCGAGGTTCAGCTTCGCGTTCGCGAGCGCGAGGCTGTCCGCCTCGGCGAGAAACGGGAACAGGGGCTTGTAAGAGGCGGGTGTCGCCGGTTTCCGTCTCGTTCCACTCCCCGCTTTCGCCTCCTCGCGGATGGCGATACGGTCCTCGAGCAGTTTGTTGTAGACGAACCGGGCGCAGCCGATCGTCTTGATGAGGAACTCGGCCTGTGCCGCCGTCGGGTGGAGCCTGTATGTGTAGCCTTTCAGCATGTCCGTCTCTCCTCCCTTCAGAAGATTGTGATGTGTCTGCCTCATCCGATACCCGCGGAGGGGGAGGGAGAATCTGACAGAATCACGAACTTTTGTTCGTCACATCTGTCACAAGGGGAAACGAGTTTTGGACCGGGCGATTCATCCCCCACCTAAGCCGGGCTACGCCCCGAGACGCTTAGAAGAGGGAGAATTCTCGCCTGATTTAGTTAAATAAAAAATCGATGCCGCCGAACGAATTGTTCAACCGTGCATCGATTTTTTATTTTGCTTTCGGGAGTGGGGTATCCAACCTTAAAGGTGTCCGGTAGATTGGAAAGTAATTAGATAATCCATGCAATTGAATGTGCTTTGCATTTAATTGCTGATAAACCTGTTCGTTGAATACAAATTGACCAATGTAGTAAGGAAGCGGCTCATCTCCGGAAAAACTCAATTTAAAGTCATAGAGTGCATCTTGACCGGCGGCCCCTCCTCCGAGATGCAGATGAAGTTTACCCTTTTCACCCGCACGACGAATCATTTCACTGAATAGGAAATGGTTAGGACGGAGAGGTAAATAGTCTTTGAGAGACCCTCCTAAGTGGTAGTTTGCTCCCTCGTCACCATATAAGACTAATACTCCTGCAATCACGGTATTTTCAAAAACTGCAAATAGAAACTCGGTTTCGAATGACTCGCTCGTCAGTAACTGAGTGAAATAAGAATCAGGATAATAGTAGTCTTCAATTGCATCCCGACGATTCATGGTCGCCTCATAAAGATGCATAAATGTGTGAATGTCAGATGCGTCACCACGCACAACAGTCAACTGTTCACGGATGGCTCGTTTCACGTTTCGCTTCGTCATTTTATGGAACCGCTCAGTCAAGTATTCATACGGTTCATCTAGTTGGACATGGACAGTCTTTCGTACTGGAACTGCTCTCCCGAATGTTTCCATAATGACCTCATCAATTCTTAATGGATGATAACGAATCGTTTCGGTCACAGTTTTCTCGTTCTCCTTACGTTTAATGAAATGTTGCCTTGCGACTTTCACTTCATCATCTGTGAACGTTCCAACACGAAACGGACCACCATATCCGTAAGCTGTTACAAGATCATCATATTTTTCATTGATTCGGCGACGGATATATGGATATACAAGCATCCCTTTCGATGTGATGGCAAGAAACAGCTCTGGTGAGTCGTTCGATTCACAATTCACGTTAACATAATCAAAATGATCATACGCATCGCATGTTGTTAGATCCAACCATTTTTCCCATTCCATTTGGTCTTTGATGATTTTGAATTCCATCATCTCATCCCCTTTTCAGTAAGTGATTTCCATAACCACTTTTCCCATTAAAGGATGAGCACACCAGTGAAGAATTTAACTTTTTGTTGTTAACAATCAATATCCGTTTAAAGTAATTTACGAAATAAATATCGTTATTTCTTTTTACGTTTTTGTTCAAAAAAAGAACGAACTCACACTCAGGCGAATTCGTTCTTTTAGAAATCTTATGGAAATCAATCTACTGACATCACTTGACCCGTCTCGGACGATTGTCGAGCAAGTTCAATCAAGTGCGTCGTGAGTGTCGCATCTTTTAGAGATATGATAGGCTGACGCGTCTGATAACTTTCAGCCAACTGTTCATAATACTTAAAATAGCTGCCTTTCTCGACTTGAATCGTTTCGACCTCGTCCGTCGATAAAATCCCAGTCTCTAACACGTCACTTGCTAATTTCCCTTGTTTCAACGCTTCTTCCTGTGGGTCGAGACCAAATTTCATGAAACTTCCCTTCGTCCCATGCACTTCGAATCGTGGAGTCTCACCAGCGATGAATGGATTCGAGCGAAGGTAAACTCGCTTCTCTCCATAATAGAATGTCACATAGAATCCATCGTCAGACTGTCCACCCTCACGTTGAATCATCACATCCGCTTGAATTTTGTCCGGCTTTCCAAACAAAGCGAGCGTCTGATCGATAAGATGACTTCCTAGGTCAAACAAGATCCCTGCACCCGGTCCTGCATTTTCACGCCAACGGTCCCGAACATTTGGACGGAAACGATCAAAACGCGATTCCACTACCTTCCAGTCCCCTAATTCATTCGAGTCGAGTAGTGACTTGATTGTTAAGAAATCTCCGTCATAACGACGATTCTGATAGACGTTGACGATCCCCCTCGATTTCGCTTCAAGTTCCATCAACTCATATCCTTCTTCCGTTGTCAGGAATGCAGGTTTTTCAACGAGCACATCTTTCCCAGCCTTGAGACAGTCAACGATCATCTCTTTATGTAAATGCGATGGTGTGGTAATCACATACAATGTAGCATCCGATTGTAGTGCCTCCTCTAACGACGCATATACCGTTGCACCAGGTAATTCACCCTGTACTTCTTCCGGGCGTGATGACACGACACCGCTCACTTCAAAAGTGTCAATCGCCTTTAAAAACGGCAAATGGAACGTGTTCGCTGAAAAGCCGAAACCTACCAAGACAGTTTTAATCATCGAAACTCCTCCTTTTTCACTTTCATCATTATATCAAAAAAAGGGTCCAAAGACCCTTATGCACTCATGCTCTCATCTAATCTGTATTCGAACGTATTGTACCCGTTTCGTGAATCGACAAAGACGAAACCAAAACGTGGATAATAACTATTTAGAAATTCATTGTTAGCGACACAATCGAGACGAATTGGTTCATCTTCATCGGCTTCCTCTAGTACATGCTCCATGAGCTGCTGACCGACGCCGCGACCTTTCAGCTTTTCGCTGACGACGATTCGATGGATATATTGTCCACGCTCACTGTCGTCCCATAAGTTATCATCCCAGGCGTCTGGAGGTAACAATGCGATTGAAGCTAAAATTTGTTGGTCATCTTCAAAGACATATACACTGCCTTCTGTAATGTCAGTGCGCACACGCTCTACGAGGTCCTGTTCCAAATATTCGGTCCATTGGTCGCTTCCTTGTTCATTTAGCGCTACGGCTCGTTGTTCGATTAGGTTCGCGATGTTTTTGGCATCGCGCTTCGTCGCGAGTCGAATCATAACGTCCTCCTTTAGTTATACAGTATTTGAAATACAAATATAACGGAGAACACTTTACCTTTCAACCATCTTGCTCACTGTTGAAGTTCGAACGGAATGACCTCACCTTCGTTCAACTGATAGCTATAGGACAAGGTAGCGTTCAAGCTGTGGGAGACGGAACAATACCGTTCAACGGACAGTTCAATCGCACGTCGCACCCGTTCTTCAGACAAGTCGCCTTTCAGGATATACAAGATGTGAATGGCTGTAAAGCGTTTTGGATGATCGATTGCCCTTACCCCATCAATCTTCATTTCGAACGATTCTAACGGTTGACGCATCTTATGCAAAATCGATACGATATCGATTCCGGTGCAGGACGCTGTCGCGAGAAGCAACATCTCGGTCGGACGTGGGCCTATATCAAGTCCACCCACGTCCTCTGGCGCATCGAGGGTGACTGTATGCCCCGATGGCGTATGCGTTTCGAACGCCATGCCTTGCTTCCATACGACTTCCATGTTCATGATTTTCTCCCCCTATTTCATTTGATAGCAACCTATTCCCGCATTTGATGTATGATTAAGCCATAAATCAATTTTAAGGGGTGTATGTCGTTGGATTGGTCCATTCTTTTCAGTTGGGGGCTATATATTGTCCTCGGGTTAAACTTATTGTTCGCACTCGCCGTCATTTTTGCCGAAAGACGTGACGTCGGCGCGACCTGGGCCTGGTTACTCGTTTTGTTTTTCTTGCCGGTGCTCGGATTTATCATCTACCTTTTCCTCGGGAGACAGCTTAAGAAGGATAACTTCTATAATTTGAGTGTAGAAGAACGTTCTTTTCATGCGCTTCAAGTTGAAGCACAGCTCGAACAGATTCACACGCCTCAAACGCAGATTGCGCAACCGTTATTTGAAAAGTATGATCAACTGCTACAAATGAACTTGCGATCTTCAAAATCATTGATTAGTGTACATAACCGCTCCCTCATCTTGCATGACGGTGAACAAAAGTTCAAAGCGTTAATGGATGACATCCGCTCTGCCGAAACGGAAATCAATATCCAGTACTATATTATTCAGCGCGATGCTCTCGGACAGGCGCTGTTAAAGGAATTGATTGAGCGAGCGAAAGCGGGTGTCAAAGTCCGACTCCTTTACGACGCAGTCGGCTCTCGCAGTCTCCGTAATTCAGACTTTAAAGAGTTGATTGCGAATGATGGGGAGGTACGTGTCTTCTTCCCACCGACGCTCGGAATGATCAACTTTAAGTTAAACAACCGAAATCACCGAAAAGTCGTCATCATTGATGGGAAGATCGGCTATGTCGGTGGCTTTAATGTCGGGACCGAATATCTCGGACTCGTTGAGAAGTTCGGATACTGGCGCGACACCCATTTGCGTGTTGAAGGAGACGTCGTCTATAATCTTCAACACCGATTCATCTTGGACTGGAATTACTCAGGTCACCGCAAGCATGATCCGGAAAATACGTTCTGCTTTGCGAAACATGAGATTAAGGACAACTCCCCGATGCAAATCGTCACGAGCGGTCCGAACTCGGATACTGAACATTTAAAAAATATGATGATTAAAATGATCATGTCGGCGAAACGACGGGTCGTCATCCAAACCCCTTACTTCATACCTGATACGAGTTTTATGGATGCATGTAAAATGGCACTCAACTCCGGCGTTCAAATGGACATCATGATCCCAGGAAAACCGGACCACCCGTTCGTCATGTGGGCATCGCTCTCCTTCCTCGGAGAATTGCTCGACTATGGGGCAAACGTCTATCTGTATGATGAAGGTTTTCTTCACGCGAAGACGCTTGTCGTCGATGATGAGATTGCGACGGTCGGAACGACGAATTTGGATGCCCGAAGCTTTCGTCTCAACTTTGAAGTCAACGCAGTCATTTATGATGAACGCGTCGCCCTCGAACTTGTTTCCTTATTTGAGACAGACACTGCAGTCAGTCGAACGTATACGATGGAAGACTATGAAAAGCGAAAATGGACGGTTCGCTTACGCGAAGGGGTCTCACGACTCCTCAGTCCGATTCTATAAGAAAGAAGCAGAGCTGAACGCTCTGCTTCTTTGTCATTTTATAACTTGAATCGTGAGACAAGGTCCTGTAGTTCCTCTGCCATCGTCGCAAGTGCTTTCGCCGATTGTGACACCTCTTCAATCGATTTTAATTGATCATCTGTCGTTGCTGCGACTTGCTTAGAGGTACTCGAGTTCTCGTCGGCGATGTCCGCGATTTGAGATGCAGTCGCCGCCACTTCCTGAACGTTCGCTGCAATCTCCTCGACAGTTGCCGTCACGTCTTCGATTCTCGGGGTCATAGCGACTGTCCGCTCTTTAATTTTCTCAAATCGGTCTGCCGTCATTTCTGAAGAAATCAGTCCGGCTTTCGTGTGGGTAGATACTTCTTGCATCAAATGAACGGATTGCTCCGTTTCCTGTTTAATACGATCAATCAATGCCGCAATTTGTTTCGTTGACTGTTGGGACTGCTCCGCAAGTTTCCGAACCTCGCTCGCGACGACGGCGAATCCTTTCCCGTTCTCGCCAGCCCGCGCCGCTTCAATCGCTGCGTTCAATGCGAGCAGGTTCGTCTGTTCCGCAATCCCGTTGATGACCGAGACGATTTCGCCGATTTCACTCGAGCGATGTGCCAACGATTGAATGACGCCTTCAAACGTCACGACTGATGCATCAATTGCCTGCATCTGCTTGACGTTCTCTCTCACTGTCGTCGACCCATCTTCCGCTTCATTTGACGTCTCGCGTGATAGTTCAGACACGTCCATCGAGCTCTCTGAGATACGCATAATTCCGGATGTGATGGCTTGTAGCGATGTCGCATTGTCATCAAGTTGACGTTTTGAACCATCGGCACTGACCGCCATCTGATCGACCGCACGAGCAATCTGTTCTGACGAAGCGGTATTGTGCGCGGAGTTTGCCATCAATTCCTGCGAAGATGCCGCGACTTGACTGATTGAATCGTCTAGACGTAGCAACACCATCCGTAGTGAGGCACTCATCTCATTGAAACTCTCTGAAACGCGACCGATCTCATCATTCGATAAGACGGGGATTGGTTCAGTCAAATCTCCGGACTTAATCCGTTCAGCGCCTTCCGTCAATAAGCGCAATGGGCGTAAAATCGACCGGAGCACGAAGTACAAGAGCACCGCTGCCACACCGAACATACCGACGATGACGAATACGGTCGTCCAAAGAATACCGACAGTCTCGTCTTGAATCTCACCGTCATAAAGTGTACCTGTGATTTTCCATCCAGTGAGTGGGTTCGTCACGAACGCTTTCTCGACACCCTCTCCGTTCTCCTCTACTGATAGAATTCCCTCATCTGTTGCAAACAATGAGTCTGTCGAAGCCTCGGTCGACTTTTCTCCGACTTCAATCGATGGATGAATAACGACTTGTTGTGCCTCATCAAAAATCGCCACATATCCTTCCTGACCGATTTGAATACTCGATGCGACGTCAGCAATATCATTTACGTCTACGTCAACCGCAACGACACCACGACCATCCGCTGTCTTTTTAGATACCGTGATCATCATTTTCTGAGATGCGGCGTCGACGTAAGGATTCGTGATGGCGACCTCTTGCCCACTTGTCTCTGCCGCCTCATACCAAGGGCGGGTACGGGGATCATATCCTTCAGGCAATTCCTGCTCAGGATAAATCGTCATCGTCCCTTCTGCTGATGCAAAATAAATGTTCGTCACTTTTGGATGTGTTTCTAAATACTCCGTGAACTTTTCTGCTAACGCCTGATTTTCTTCACCTTCTTCATAGATAGAAGCATCGAGCCGATTGGAGAAGAATGAAATGTCCGTTTGAATCGGCGCAATTAAATTTGTCACTTCGTTGTTCATCCGATCTACTCCCGAATTGGCAGACTGGATCATTTGTGACTCAATCTTTTGCTTTGCCTGCGCGTATGCGACGACCCCGATCAATGTCGCCGGAATGAGCAATAACAAGACTGATAAGACAATCAATTTTTGTTTGATGCTGATGGTACGTTTCTGTCTCATAAAACATCTCCTTACCCCGAATAGAATGTTGAAGAAGGATTGGTCTGATGGACCGAATCCTCCTTTCGTTACCTACAATATCGGTTAGGAAAAATAGATGTTGATCATTGATTGAATTATTCGAAAATTATTTTTCGGAAACTGAAATGGAGTTTCACTTCAGCAATCAATATAGAAGGAAATCATTATATTCGTAATCTGAATTGTATTCAGTTAACATATCGGAAAAGGGGGCAAAAACATGAATACATTATTGGACGAAATCAAAACGTATAAAGAACAATTTAAGCAAAAAGCGCCAGCTGAAAAGCAGCGATTGATGGCACAAGCGACGCAAGAATTGAAAGATTCAGGGATTGCATCGGGACTAACCGTCGGCGATCGAGCACCGATGTTTGAATTGCCTCATGCAGACGGGACAAACGTCGGCTTGAAGGCACTTCTCGAGAAAGGACCTGTCATCGTCACGTTTTATCGTGGTGGATGGTGCCCATACTGCAACCTCGAACTTCGAGCGTATCAGCGTGAATTAGTAAAAATTGAGGAAAAGGGTGCCACACTCGTGGCGATCAGCCCAGAGACACCTGATTACTCACTATCTACGAAGGAGAAGAACGAGCTCGACTTTTACGTGTTGAGCGACGTAGATAATCAAGTCGCACGTCAATTTGACCTCGTCTTTGATATGCCGGATTATTTGATTGAGATTTATGAAGCATCTGGTCTCCACGTCGATGCACATAACGGCAATGAGGACTGGCAGCTTCCGAAGCCAGCGACGTTTATCATCCAACCGGATGGTACGATTTCATTCAGTGATGTGCCCGCTGACTATACAGAACGTGTCGACCCGAAAACGGTCATTGAACAATTATAAATGAAAAAGGAGGTGACGTTGTCATCTCCTTTTCGTTGTGCCATTTTTACAGATCGTCTCATCATTTATTGAATTCCTCTTGTAGTATTCCATACACCATACTATCGGTCCATTCATTCTTATTCCAATAATCTTTCAAGAAATGAGCTTCTTTTCTCATTCCGATTCGCTCGCATAATTTTTGGGAATCGACATTCCTTGCGTCAAGATTGGCTTGTATACGATGCAATTTGAACTCGTTAAACAACTCTTTGACCAATCCTCTAACTGCTTCAGTAGCGAACCCTTTCCCAGAGTGAGAATCAGCGAAGCAATAGCCAATCTCGACAGTTTCTTTCATCCCCGTATACCAAACTGTGAGATCCCCGATCACTTCATCTTGATGGACAACCGCCAAATTCAATGGGCTTGTTTCGGTAAGGGTAGAATTGTTCAGTTTTTTAGCAAACGCTTCATTCATATTCTCAGAAGTCCAAGGGTCATGTAAGAGATATCTACACACGTCAGGATTTTTATAAATATCAAATGTAGCATACAGATCGTCCTTCTTGAATGGTCTGATTTCTAGACGTTCAGTGGTAAATTCCATATCGATTCCCCCTTGCAAATCGTCGTGAGTATCGTAAGAATACTCACAACCTAATAACTTTATGGTATAACGACAAATTCCTCAACGCGTTTGAGAAGTGTTTCGAGTAAGCGTAGTGACCGGTATGTGTCTCCTGTGTACTCGAGACTATGGTTCATCTGCTCGACAATCTCGAGTTCAGTCAATGCCTCATGCTCAAGATTCTTGATTCGTTCAAGTATATAGTGTTGGTCTTCCGTACCCATGAGAACAAGCTGTTTTCCCTCATGAGACAAGATCGCTTCGTATACGTCATTTCGTTTCAACAACGGTGTCAACCAGACCAGTTCGGCGTCGCGAAACACATGACGGCCACGTTCACTCGTCATCGCAATCGTACCGAGCGATTTTCCGATGATTATGTATTTATTAAAGGAATGGGATTGTAGCAGTTGATCGATGACGAGCCGAACATCGATAACAATCGCCACTGATACATCGACTGATTCATATCGCTCATCCCGATAGTTGTAGTTGACCTCAAGGACGTTCAATCCATTCTCTAAACAAAGCGCTGTCGTATAGCGAAACATCGGGGAATCATTCGTATATCCGTATCCCGGCAACAAGATCACGAGGGTGTCGGATGACGAATCAGACTGCAGAAATGAATACGAGACAGGTATTCCGTTTGTGCCGATGACTCGACCCTCTGTTTCTTCATACATATCGTTCCCTCATTTCTGCAAAAGTTGCGTGTCATGGTGGTGAATCATCGTCCCGATCGTCTCTCCTTGAAGGATTCGTTGAATCGCATTCCGCTCCTTGAAATCGAACAAGTGAATCGGCAATCCGTGATTTCTTGCGAGTAGTAACGCTGATTGGTCCATCACTTTCAAATCATGGGAGATGACGTCGTTATAGTGAAGGGTTTCATATTGACGAGCCGCTGCATCCAATCGTGGGTCTCGATCAAATACGCCAGAAACACCGTTCTTTGCGACGAATAAGGCATCACACCCCACTTCGATGGCACGCTGAACGGCCGGATAGTCTGAAGAAACGAACGGTTGACCGTTACCGCCTGCGAAAATGACGATATATCCTTTTTTCAAATGATTGATAGCACGAAGTTGAATGTATGGCTCGGCAACGCTTGGCATCGGGATTGACGTCATGACGCGTACCTCTTGATCGATGTCTCGTTTCAAGATGCCCCGCAACATCAATGAATTCATGACGGTACCGAGCGTACCGATATGATCTGCCTCGACGCGATTGATGCCCCACGCTTCTGCTTGATTGCCACGGAAAAGGTTCCCCCCGCCGACCATGACGCAAACTTCAACCCCACTCTTTGCGAGTGACAATATTTCCTCTGCAATCAGGCTGAGACTCATTTCATCAAAATTTTCCGTTCCATCACCGGCTAGAGCGGCTCCACTTAACTTGATGCATATTTTTTGGTGCTTCAAAGTTTCCCAACCCTTCATTTGGAATTTTTTGTTCAATTTAGTATAGAGGAGTTTGTTTAATTGAACAACAAGATTCCTTTTTTGATTCAAAGGGACATTTCTTCATACTCTTTGTAAGACTCATCGAACATGTAAAGTCCACCGATCTCTTCATCGATAAACGTATACAAAGAAATCTCAAAGTCTTGAAGTGATGCGTCATTGAGACACTCGTTTACTCTGAGCAAACCTTCTTTTATATACAGCTTTCCCTTTTCAATATTCTCGTTTGAGAAATAGTACCGTCCAAGATCAAGATAGTAACGAGGAAATTCTGGATACTCTGCAATCACCTTGAACAGATACGATTCATACTGAGCTGGACGTTCGTAACTATGGAGATCGGCCATCGAATAGTAGAGAATCCCTTTTGATTTAGCATCCATTATATTCAGCATCGACTCGATCTCTTCAATCTTTCTTTCGTCTAATATTGGATAGACGAAAGTAGTATCAAGATATACGCCAAGGGCGAAGAAGATCGAATGCTCCGGATACTTTTCGTATGCTTCAAATAAGTGTTTGGAGGCACTCTCATAGTCTTCTTCTGACGTATCCATTTCAGCACTAATCTCACAAATCAAACAGTGACAATGTACAGAAAAAAGACCGTAGAACACCCTACGGTCTGTAAGCTCAGGCTCCCATAATCGAATCATGCCGGGTCGTTTCCCAGCCGTACGCCACTTCACGGAGTAACAACTCCCCGAACTCCCGATCCTTTTGGTCGATGACTTGCCCTTGTTTCCGCTCATAAAATGTGCGGAACGGATTCATCTCAAGCGCCCAAATCAAAAGTCCCGCCTCGCACATCGACTGTACGGCGTGCTCAAGGAGAGCGGACCCGATTCCGTTCCCTTGATGATTCTCCAAAATATAAATGGCATACACTTCGTTCGTGTGGTCCGGGTACTCACCCGTACGCTCTTCTCCGTAAAGGACGAAGCCTACAATCTCATCATCCACAGTCGCCACAAAGCCGGCTACTTCCTGTTGACGAAGCGCTGTCCGCAACCGTTCTGCCCATTCGATGGAACCGGACGATACTTTTAGCAAATATTCAGTCGGCACGATCCCCCGATAGGTCGTTCGCCATCCGTTCACACGCACTCTCGCAATCCCATACACATCATCTGGTTTGGCGACCCGAATGTCCAATGTGACCCCCTCCTAACCCGAAGCTTTACAAATAGTTTACCACAAATCCCCAACTTGCAATCCGAGATTATGTGAATTTTCATCGTTCTTCTACCACAAAAAAAGAGCCGCCACCTCTACTGAGGCAACGACTCTTTCGGTTTATGCGACTTCTTTTGATTGGACCGGTGTAGACGACGTTAACGGCTTCTTCAAGAATGAAAGGAGCAATGCGCCAACGAGGGCACCTGTCAAGATGGCAACGGCATAGAGTCCCATGCTCATCGCGACATTTCCAGCTCCTTCAAGAAGTGGGAAGACGAAGATTCCGCCGTGTGGGGCTGGCAATTGAATCGTGAAGAATGCTGACAATCCACCTGCGATTGCAGAGCCGAGGATTGCAGATGGTAAGACGCGAATCGGATCCGCTGCAGCGAACGGGATGGCCGCTTCGGTGATGAATGAAGCACCCATGATGTAAGCAGTCTTACCTGCTTCACGCTCTTGTTTCGAGAATTTCTGACGAGCGAATACAGTCGATGCGAGTGCGACAAGAATTGGTGGCACCATTCCACCCGCCATGACGGCTGCCATGACTTCTTGGTTTCCAGCTGTGAGGGCTGCCGTACCGAACACGTATGCCGTCTTGTTGATCGGACCACCCATGTCGACTGCCATCATACCACCGACGATGACACCAAGAAGGATGGCGTTTGCGCCGCTCATGCTGTTCAACGTATCCATCAACCATGTCATCAGTGCTGCGATCGGTTCATTGACGACGAGCAACATGACCATACCTGAAATGAACGATCCGAGTAACGGATATAAGAGAACCGGCTTGATTCCTTCAAGTGAAGCTGGCAACTTCGCAAGCGCCTTTTTCAAGAAGAGGACAACATAACCTGCCAAGAAACCGGCGATGAGACCACCGAGGAACCCTGCATTCCCTTGACTTGCGAGTACCCCTGCGACGAGACCTGGCGCAAGACCTGGACGATCGGCAATCGACATGGCGATGAAACCAGCGAGAATCGGAACGAGGAAACCGAAGGCAGCTCCACCGATTGTCATTAACTGGGCGGCAAATTCATTGTAAGACGGGTCATCCGGGTTCGCCGAGTTGATGCCCCAGAAGAAGCTGATCGCGATCAAGAGACCACCAGCTACAACGAGTGGGAGCATCGCGGATACACCGCTCATCAAGTGCTTATAGATACCTGTACGTTGTTCTTTCGGTGCACCAGATGTTTTTGAAGCTTCATACACCGGCGCATCTTGATTGACGGCGCGATTGATCAATTCTTCTGGTTTACGGATGCCTTGCGCGACCGGTACTTCGATGACACGTTTTCCAGCGAAACGATCCATTTCTACGGCTTTATCTGCTGCGACGATGATTGCTGTTGCACGATCGATATCTGCACGTGTAAGTTCGTTTTTCACTCCAGTAGAACCGTTCGTTTCGACTTTAATATCAACGCCCATCGCTTCCGCTTTTTGTTTCAAGCTGTCCGCTGCCATATACGTATGGGCGATTCCTGTCGGACAAGCCGTGACTGCTAAGATGAACGGTGCATCTTCATTCGTAGGTTTGACGACTTCTGGCTTCTCTTCAGCAGCTTCCTTCTCCTCGATGGCACGGATGACATCGTTTTCAGAAGTTGCTGCATAAAGGCGCTCTTGAAATGCTGGGTCCATCAAGTAGACCGATAATTTAGAGAGCGTTTCAAGATGTTCGTTATTTGCGTTCTCCCCAGCTGCAATCATGAAGAAGAGACGACTTGGTTGACCGTCTAACGCTTCATAATCGAGGCCTTCTGAACGACCGAAAGCGATGGCTGGTGTTTTGACGGCGCTCGTTTTCGCGTGGGGGATGGCAATCCCTTCTCCAAGTCCTGTCGTGCTCTCGCTTTCACGTTTTAAGATGGCGTCACGATATCCGTTACGGTCAGATAGTTTACCGGCACGGTCTAGGACATCGACGAGTTCTTCGATGACCTCACGCTTAGAGCTGGCGCGAAGATTCAATTGAATCGTATCGCGTTGGAGCAAGTCCGTGATTTTCATGTTGTTTCCTCCATTCGTTTAAGTGGTGTAATTTGTACTTGATCGATCAATCGATCAATATCTTGTTTTGAACATAAGCCAAACGTATAAGCGGACGCACTACCTGTCGTGACAGCGTAGCGGAACGCCTCCTGTTCGCCTTTTTCTTTGACGTTTGCGACAAATCCGGCAACGAGTGAGTCTCCGGCACCGACTGAGTTGACGAGTTTCCCGACTGGTGTGTTCGCCGTGACCGCGCCGTCCTTGTTGACGAGTAGTGCTCCATCTCCTGCAAATGAAATGATGACGTTTTTCGCGCCACGTTCGACGAGCTGCTCCGCATAAGGAAGAGCGTCCTCAAACGTCTCGATCTCTGTATCAAACAGTTCACCTAACTCGTGATGGTTCGGTTTGATCATCAACGGTTCGAGCGAAAGGACTTCAAGCATGGCGTCTTTCGTCGTATCGACGACGAAGTCGGCACCTTTTTCACGAATAGATTCAGCGATTGTCCGATACAATGAGTCCGGTAAATTGCTTGGGATACTCCCTGCAAGAACGACGATGTCACCTTCATCGACTTGGTCGAACTTGGCTTTTAATTGTTCGAGTTCACCATCCGTGATGTTCGGTCCGCTCGCGTTCAATTCGGTCTCTTCTTTTGCACGAACCTTGACGTTGATTCGGGTATTTCCGTTCACTTCGACGAAGTCCGTGTGTACGCCATGGTCGACGAGCGACTTTTTAATGAAGTCACCTGTCGTTCCACCGAGAAAGCCAAGAGCTTTCGTTTCTTTTTCATATTCTCGAAGCACAATCGAAACGTTGATTCCTTTTCCACCTGCTCGTTCGGTCGTTTCTTCGATTCGGTTCACTTCTCCTAAATTTACTTCTGGTAATGTCACATAGTAATCAATAGAAGGGTTGAGTGTTAACGTGTAAATCATTTCGCATTCACCACCTTTGTTATTGTTTGGATGGAACTCATTGATACATCGCTTGATGTGATTAATTGCGCAGCGTCTAACGTGGCGACTCGGCTGAACGTTCGTTTCCCGACTTTCGATGCGTCCGCGAGCACGTATGACGTCTGTGCCAATTCAATCGCCGTCTTTTTGACAAGCGCTTCTTCTGGGTCCGGTGTCGTGTAGCCTGCGTCAAGGTCGATTCCGTTCATTCCGAGGAAAGCGAGGTCAACTCGATAATTCATCATGCTCTCACGCGCGTTATATCCGACGAGCGCTTGAGTCGACCGTTTCAATTCTCCGCCTATCACAAACGTCTTAATATCAAGATTAAATAATTCATTCGCTATCGGTAGACTGTTCGTGACGACGACAATTTTCTTTCCTTCTAAAAACGGTACCATTGCTTGAGTCGTTGTCCCGGCATCTAAATAGATCGACATCCCGTCTTCAATGAATGTTGCGGCCTTCCGTGCAATCGCAACTTTCTCATCGACGAAACGATCTCGTTTCTCTTCAAATGTCGGTTCTTCGTCAGGAGTTGCGATGAGTGTCGCTCCCCCGTGCACCCTTACCAGATATCCTTCCGCTTCGAGGTCCGTCAAATCACGGCGAATCGTCGACTCGGATGAATCCGTCAAATCAACCAACTCTTTCAATTTGACGACTTTCTGCTCAGATAAGCGTTGTAAAATCAACTGATGTCGTTGTTTCGTTAACATCTTGTTCCCTCCATACGTCTAATATAAAGCGTTTTCATTATAAAAACAACTAAAATCATTCAAAAACATTCAGATACATTCAATCTGTCACAATTATAACACAAAAAACGGTCAATAAATGACCGTTTTTTGTGTTTATGACTGTTTTCTTAACCACTCCACCACTTCTTGCACGAGTTTTGGATGAATTGGTTCATCAATCGCCTCGCGGTATTCTTTATGAAGCGTCAGAAGAGAATGCGGCGAATCTCGCTCCACGAGAAGGTGATTCATGTCATCGATGATAGAGGACGTAACCTCCCCTTTCGTCTGAATCATATGGACGTGTTCCGGTGGGACTTGTACGTCACGTCCCCCTGTAATCGCAAGGACCGGAACGGTGACATGTTCTAACCGCTCTCGTACGTCATACGAGGCATGTTCACGAATCCATTTCGCGTTCACGACTTGTCCCCGATATTTAAATGCGGATACGTTCGTACGTAAAGATCGCTCGAGCAAATCATCCTGTCGTTTCCTTACTTTTTTTGCCACGCCTGTCACTCGGTAAAACATGCCTTTCAATCCTTTGACCCGTTCGACATCCTTCGCTAAGGCGTCTGCTTGATACAAAAACATCTGTTTCGATGACTCATGGAATCCTGATAATAAAATGAGTCCATCCGCTTTCGTTTCAAGCTGAACGGCAGGTGCGAGGACTGCCCCCTCGCTGTGGCCAAGTATATAGAGATGGTTCACGTCCGCTAGTTGCCTAATCGTTCGCACCACAAGAATCGCATCGTTAATCAAATCATGTAGCCCGACCTTATTAAAGTCACCATCCGACTTCCCGATTCCTTGCTTATCGTATCGGAACACGTTGTAACCATGATCGTATAGCGCCTCAGATAACTTGGCGTACGTATTAAAACCGACACCACCCATATTTCCGTCACGGTCACTCGGTCCGCTCCCGCTCAACATGACAATGGTCGCCCGAGGCTCCTCATGTGAAAGAAAAGTTCCTACAATCGTTCCGTATGCTGTCGTAATCGTCATCTCTTGTTTCATCGTATCGCCTCCACTTCTATCATACCCGAAACCGGCCACCAAAAAAATATGTCGTCGCCTGTGCCATTTCTTAACTAACCTTTTATCTCCTCAAAAAAGGTGCCCGCTCTCTCGAACGGGCACCTTGATTAATTCTTTACTTATACACCTTCGTACGCTGCGTACATAATCTCTTTCAATTCTTCGACGAGCGGCATTTTCGGGTTCGCCGTCGTACATTGATCCTCGAATGCGTCGACTGCCATTTTGTCAATCTTCGCGTCGAGTTCTGCTTTCTTAATGCCTTGCGCTTTGAACGATAGTTTAATGTTCAACCGTTGACCGAGCTCGATAATCGCTTGGACGAGTGACTCGACACCTTCAGCTGTCGTGCTTGCAGGAAGTCCGAGGTAACGTGCAATTTCTGCGTAACGCTCGTCTGCGATAAATGACTCATATTTCGGGAACGCCGCAAGTTTTGATGGGCGTGTCGCGTTGTAACGGATGACGTGTGGCATAAGGATTGCATTCGTACGACCGTGTGGTACATGGAACTCTCCACCGATTTTGTGAGCGATCGAGTGGTTGATTCCGAGGAACGCGTTCGCAAACGCCATACCAGCCATCGTTGAAGCGTTATGCACTTTCTGACGTGCTTCCGCGTCGCTACCGTTTTCATACGCTTTTGGTAGGTAGTCGAAAATCATCTTGATGGCGCGGAGGCAAAGGCCGTCCGTGTAATCGTTCGCCATGACTGAAACGTATGCTTCGATTGCGTGTGTCATGACGTCCATTCCTGTGTCAGCCGTAATCGATGCTGGTACGGTCATGACGAACTCAGGGTCGACGATTGCAACGTCTGGTGTGATCGCGTAGTCAGCAATCGGATATTTCACGTTACGTTTTTTGTCTGTGATGACGGTGAACGGTGTCACTTCAGATCCTGTACCAGAAGTTGTCGGGATTGCAATGAACATTGATTTGTTACCGAGTGTCGGGAACTTGTAAGTCCGTTTACGAATATCCATGAATTTCTGACGAAGGTTTGAGAATTTCTCTTCTGGACGTTCGTAGAAGAGCCACATCCCTTTCGCAGCATCCATCGGTGAACCTCCACCAAGTGCGATAATCATGTCTGGCTGGAAGTGACGCATCGCTTCGGCACCGTTCATGACCGTCTCAACAGATGGGTCTGGTTCGACTTGGTCAAAGATGCGATACTCGACGCCTGCAGGCAAGTTTTTGATAACTTTGTCAGCGAATCCGAGTTTGACCATCATTTCATCAGTGACGATCATCGCCCGTTTTTTCGTTGTGAGCGATTGAAGGTACTGTACTGAGTTTTTCTCGAAATAGATTTTTTCAGGTACTTTGAACCATTGCATATTCACGCGACGTCTCGCCACCTTTTTCACGTTGAGTAGATGTTTCGCCGTCACGTTTTCTGAGACGGAGTTCTTACCGTAAGACCCACAACCGAGCGTGAGTGATGGTGTCATTTCGTTATAAAGGTCACCGATTCCACCATGTGCTGAAGGTGAGTTGACGATGATGCGGCAAGCTTTCATGCGAAGACCGAATTCGAGGATCGCATCGTCATCTGTTGAGTGGATGACCGCTGTATGGCCAAGACCACCGATTTCGAGCATTTTTTCAGCGATGGCGAATCCTTCTTCACGCGATTGTACTTTATATGCACCGAGAACCGGGCTCAATTTCTCATGAGAAAGAAGTTCAGTTGCGCCGACCGTTTCAAGTTCAGCAATCAAGATTTTCGTATCAGCCGGTACTTTGAGACCTGCTTTTTCAGCGATCCACGCTGCTGGCTTCCCTACGATTTCTGGGTTAACTGCACATGTGTCCGTGCGGATTACGAGTGTTTCAAGTTTTGCTTTTTCTTCAGGTGAGCAGAAATAGCAACCAAGTGCCGTCATTTCGGCCTTCACTTCTTCGTATACTTCCTGGTCGACGATAATCGCTTGTTCCGACGCACAAATCATACCGTTGTCGAACGTTTTTGAAAGGATGACGTCAGAGATGGCACGTTTCACTTTCGCAGTCTTGTCGATATAGGCCGGTACGTTACCAGGTCCGACACCGAGTGCTGGTTTACCAGTCGAGTAAGCTGATTTGACCATCGCTGCCCCACCAGTCGCAAGAACCATTGCTACACCAGGGTGGTTCATGAGTGCTTTTGTTGCGTCGAGCGATGGAACTTCAACCCATTGAATCAAGTTTTCAGGAGCACCTGCCGCTACCGCTGCGTCACGAAGGACGCGTGCAGCTTCACTTGAGCATTGTTGAGCCGATGGGTGGAAGGCGAAGATGATTGGGTTACGTGTCTTGATGGCGATAATCGCTTTGAACATCGTGGTCGATGTAGGGTTTGTGACCGGTGTGACCCCAGCGACGACACCGACTGGTTCTGCGATGTACGTGATTCCGTTTTGAACATCGTCTTCAAGGACGCCAACCGTTTTTTCTCCACGGAGTGAGTTGTAAATATATTCTGTCGCAAAGATGTTTTTGATCATCTTGTCTTCAAAGACACCGCGACCTGTTTCTGTATGTGCTAATTTCGCAAGTGCGACGTGTTGCTCAAGTCCAGCGAGCGCCATCGCTTGTACGATATGATCGATTTTCTCTTGGTCGAACGTCATCAACGTATCGAGTGCGACGTGTGCACCCGCTACGAGCGTATCCACCATTTGTTCTGCCGTAGTTTCCACTTTTGCTTTCTCTTTGACTGCCATGTTAGGTTCCTCCTCATAATTGAGAGCTTTTAATGAACATATTGACTTGATGGAAGACACAATGTGATGACTACTTTCAAGAGATTGTGCTTTCCTTCACATTCATAGAATACAATGTTTTTCAGAGTCTGTGGGTGACAACAATGTGAACTCTTTCACAATATTTTTTCGCCATTTGTTGATAGCTCTTGATTTTTATATGCGTCCTCAGTAAAATCGAATACGTTTTCATGAAAATGTAAGTTACCACATATGTAAACGCTTACATTAATTGTGTCTGTTGTATCTCTTTTAAGATGTATCAATCGTCACATCAACCCGTTTTTAGGTTCAACTGCACCTAACTCGTGTATAATGAAAATAGAACCTAACTAGGAAGTGAATCTACTATGCCGAAACAAGATGCAGCGGACCAGTTCGTCAAACTAATCCCTTTAATTCGTCGTAAACTGCTACGTCGATCTGATTTTCCACAAATCCCGAACTTGAACTTCTCTCATTTCCATCTATTGATGTTGATTGAGGACGAGGGGGCTGTCACGAACGGTCGAATTAGCGAGACACTCTCCATCGCACCGCCGAACGTCACCCCGCTCATCACGAAACTATTGAATGAGGGCTATATCACGCGCGTACCGGACGAACGGGATCGTCGGGTCATTTGGAATCAATTGACAGAGAAAGGTGAACGTATTTTACTCGAACGGAGAGACTCGTTCCGCAGACTCTTCGAGGAACGTCTCGCCTTTCTAAATGAAGATGAAACCGATCGACTCATTGACAGTCTGAAGACGCTCACCGAGATTGTTGAGAAGATGGATAAAGGTGACGAGTAAAACTTCTCTCGTCAATTCACGCAACTTCTTATATAATCTGTAATGAATCTACGTACAAATGGAAAGAGAGATGACATGTAATGGGTCGTAAATGGAACAACATTAAAGAGAAGAAGGCGTCGAAGGACGCTAACACGAGTCGCGTCTATGCGAAGTTCGGTCGCGAGATTTATGTGGCCGCCCGTCAAGGGGAACCTGATCCTGAGTTGAACCAGTCATTAAAGTTCGTTGTGGAGCGTGCGAAAACGTATAACGTGCCTCGTGCAATCATCGATCGCGCCATCGATAAAGCAAAAGGTGGCGACGAGGAAAACTTCGATGAACTTCGTTATGAAGGATTCGGACCGAACGGTGCGATGGTCATCGTCGATACGTTGACGAATAACGTGAACCGTACAGCATCTGAAGTCCGTGCCGCATTCGGTAAAAACGGAGGAAACATGGGTGTCAGCGGTTCGGTCGCGTACATGTTTGATGCGACAGCAGTCATCGGTGTGAACCAAATGTCGGCAGATGACGCCTTTGAACTTATGATGGAACACGACCTTGACGTCCGTGACGTCATCGAGGAAGACGAGACGGTCATCGTCTATGCCGAGCCAGAAGCGTTCCATGCTGTTCAGACTGCGTTCAAGGCTGCTGGGGTTGAAGAGTTTGCCGTGGCGGAGTTGACGATGCTTCCACAAAATGAGGTATCGCTCGATGACGAATCGAAAGAACAGTTTGAAAAATTAATCGATGTTCTCGAAGACTTGGAAGATGTGCGCCAAGTCTATCACAACGTCGACATGTAACATGCCAGCGATAACTTTCACGAGTTATCGCTTTTTTCATATTCGATTTGACAAGGGTCACGTCATATGTTAAATTTCAAAAAGTCTTTATCATATTAAAGTGATACCAAGAGAAAGAAAAGTGAAAGGTGTTGGATCAATATGAACGCAGTACTACTTGCTGTTATCGTCTTGTTTGCACTCGCCATCAGTCGTGTGCACATTGTATTGTCCTTAATATTAGCTGCGCTAGTCGGAGGGCTTGTTGGAGGGCTTGGGTTTAACGATACGTTGACCGCTTTCAGCGATGGTCTTGGTGGCGGAGCGAGCATCGCCCTTAGTTACGCACTTCTCGGTGCATTTGCCGTTGGATTATCGAAGACGGGTCTACCGGACGTCTTAGCTGAGAAGTTGATCGCGATGTCTGGTCGTGACGTATCAGGCAAACGCGTGAGTTATGTCAAAGCGTTCTTACTGTCGCTTCTCTTATTGTTGTCAATCAGTTCACAGAACGTGCTTCCAATTCACATCGCCTTTATCCCGATCGTGATTCCGCCGTTACTCGTCTTATTCAATGAATTGAAATTAGATCGCCGTCTCGTCGCAACTATTTTGACGTTCGGTCTCGTAACACCTTATATGTTGCTACCTGTCGGGTTCGGCGGGATTTACTTGAACGAGATTTTGATTGCAAACGTCGAAGCGAACGGTTTGGCTGTCGGAGACGTCAATATCGTCTCGATTATGGGAATCCCAGCGTTAGGGATGGTCGTCGGTTTGATTGCCGCGTTCATTCACTACCGGAAACCACGTTCGTACGAAACAATCGCACTAGGACCAACTGATTATGAAGTTCGTCAAATGAGTGGTTTCAAGATGATCATGACGCTCGTCGTTGTTCTAATCGTCCTCATCGTCCAATTGCAGACGGAGTCGATGATTGCATCGGCGGTGACAGGATTGATCTTGCTTTCCATTTTCCGCCTCATCCCATGGTCAGAGGCGGATGACATCTTCACGAGCGGGATGCGTATGATGGCATTCATCGGTTTTGTCATGATTGCCGCTAGTGGATTTGCAGCCGTCATTCGTGAAACCGGCGCTATCGATCCACTTGTCAATGGCGCGAGCAATTTGATGGGTGATTCTAAAATGATTGCGGCTCTCGTCATGTTACTCGTCGGACTCGTCATCACACTTGGAATCGGGTCGAGTTTCTCAACCATTCCAATCATTGCGGCGATCTTCGTACCGCTTTGTGTACAGTACGGCTTCTCTGTCGAGGCGACGATTGCTATCATAGGGACTGCAGGTGCTCTTGGTGACGCCGGAAGTCCTGCGAGTGACTCGACACTCGGTCCTACGAGTGGATTGAACGCTGACGGTCAACACGATCACCTTCGCGAAACTGTTTGGCCAACGTTCTTACACTACAACATTCCACTCATCATCTTCGGTGTGATTGCCGCGATGGTGCTTTGATCATTTTTTCCGTCGTGAATAAATGGTTCCTAATAGAATCAGGATGAGAATAAACCAGATTCCCGTATACATGAGGATTTCGGTGAACATAAAACTCCTCCTAAACAAAAGATAAGGAGCGACGGCAGTCGCTCCTTTTTATGATGAGGTTTTTAAGACGGTCTTGCAAGTATCGAGATACGCATCGACCACTTCCGCCACTTCTCGTCCTTCTCGAATTGCCCATACGATTAAGCTTTGACCTCGTTTCGCATCCCCAGCTACAAAGACGTTGTCCACTGCTGTATGAAAATCCTTCGTCTTCTCGACACCAATTTTTCTCAACTCGTGCTCCGGACGCTCAAACCCGATTGCGACGAGGACAAGGTCCGCAGGGTACGTCTCCATCGAGTCTTCTTCTACGAAGAATGTCGCTTGACCATCTGGGTTGACCACTTTCGTCATTCGTTCCGTTTCGATCCCGGTGACTCGCCCTTCTTTCGTAACGATTTGGTTGGAGCGAATCAAGTACGTCCTCGGGTCTTTCTCATAGACCGCGAGTGATTCAGCGTACGCATAATCGGTCGTGAGCGTGTCAGGTTGAAGCGGCCAAGGTTTCTCAGGGGCACGAAGCAACCCTTTTGATGGGTGCTTCCCAAACTGAACGACTGATTTTGCGCCTTGACGAATCGCCGTCGCCACGCAATCGGCTCCTGTATCTCCACCTCCGATGACGATGACGTTTTTATCTTTGGCATCGTAAACGGAGGCGAGAGAAGCTCCTTTACGTTCATGCATCGATGCCGTCAAATAATCCATCGCCATTTCAACGCCAACAGCATCATCGTCGTCGATCCCGAGCGTGCGTTGTTTCTGAGCCCCTGTCGCAAAGATGACCGCATCGTAATCGCTCCGAAGCGATTCGACCGTCACGTCGGTACCGACTTCCACGTTCGTCCGGATGACGATGCCCTCTTGTTCGAGTAAACGAACACGACGTCTTACGACATCTTTATCGAGTTTCATATTCGGGATTCCATACATGAGGAGTCCGCCAGCTTCATCCGCCTTTTCGATAATCGTGACCGAGTGCCCAAGTTGATTCAATTGATCGGCTGCAGCCAACCCGGCTGGACCACTTCCAATGACGGCGACCGTCATCCCGGTCTTTCGATGGACCGGTCTCGGTTTTACCCAGCCTTCCTCAAATGCCCGGTCAATGATCGTTCGCTCAATCGATTTAATGGCAACCGGATCTTCACTGATCCCGAGTGTACATGATCCTTCACACGGTGCAGGACAAACTCTTCCCGTGAACTCGGGAAAGTTGTTCGTCTCCATCAATCGATGGTAAGCACCCATCCAGTCCGCTTTCGTGACGAGTTTGTTCCATTCTGGGATATAGTTGTGGATCGGGCAACCGATCGTCTCCTGACCAATCAAATCGCCGACGTGACAGAACGGTGTGCCGCAGTCCATACAGCGTGCGGCTTGTTGTTGGACGGATTGATCATCCATACGAGACGCATATTCATCATAATCCCTCACTCGCTCCTCGACATGACGTTCTGGCAGCGTCGTTCGCGCGATGTTCAAAAAGTTATGTTTCATACGGTACCTCCTTCAGTCACGACACGGAACAATTCAAGTGCTCGGTCGGCCTCACTCAATTCCGGACGATTCGCCTCAATTTGACGCATCACGTCTAAGACGTTCGCATAGTCTCTCGGAACGACTTTCACAAAGTGTGAACGTACTTGTTCAAATGTCTCTAAAATCGTCCGCGCTTTGACACTGTCCGTGTGGAATTGATGTGCCTCGAGAAGCGCATAAATTTGTTCCATGTCCTCATCATCCAGTTCTCGTACGACGGAGACGAGTTCATTATTCACGAGTTGTTCATAGGCTTGCGTGCCGTAAATATAAGCTGTACCACCAGACATACCGGCTGCAAAATTTCGTCCAATCTGTCCAAGTACAAGGACCGTTCCTCCGGTCATATATTCACACCCGTGATCCCCAACGCCTTCGACGACTGCCGTCGCACCAGAGTTACGAACGGCAAACCGTTCGCCGACGTGGCCGTTAAAGAACGCCTGACCGCTCGTCGCTCCGTATAAGCAGACGTTACCGGCAATCATTTGTTCACTTTCATCGAACGGGGCATGTTTCTCGGCAATCAAAGCAAGTTTCCCACCACTCAAGCCTTTGCCGATATAGTCATTCGCATCCCCGATGACAGAGATGGTGATCCCGCTTGGTAAAAATGCTCCTAGACTCTGTCCGGCAGATCCGCTAAGCCGAAGCGAGATCGTATCGTCAGGTAGGCCTACCTGACCATGAACTTTCGTCACTTCAAACCCTAACTGCGTTCCGACCGCCCGATCCGTATTTCGGACCCGCCCTACGAAGAACGTCGGTTGGGTAGAAGTGATGGAGCGTGATACAGCAGGGATGAGCTTGCGATGGTCATAAGAGCGGTATGCCGGATGCGGTAGTTCTTCTCGTTCTGGTAACGGAGTCGGCATCGAGAGCATCGGGGACAAATCTAAACGCCCCGCTTTCGGATGATTCGTCTTCCATTCACTTTCTTCGAGTAAATCCGTCCGACCGATCACGTCGTCAAGCGATGTCACACCGAGTGATGCTAAAATTTCTCGGACTTCCTCAGCCAAGAACGTCATCAAATTGATGACATGTTCCGGTTTCCCCATAAATTTCTGACGAAGTACGGGGTCTTGTGTCGCGACACCGACCGGGCAAGTATCTAAGTGACAAGCGCGCATCATGATACATCCGAGGACGACGAGTGGTGCTGTCGCGAATGCAAACTCTTCCGCCCCGAAGATTGCCGCCATGACGATATCGCGGCCAGTCATGAGCTTCCCGTCTGTCTCGAGCGTGACTCTACCTCGTAGCCCATTCAACGCGAGCGTTTGATGTGTCTCGAGGAGACCGAGTTCCCACGGGAGTCCTGTATGCTTGATGGACGTCTTCGGAGATGCACCGGTTCCTCCATCGTATCCACTAATGACAATCGTATCCGCGTTCGCTTTCGCCACGCCCGCTGCGATCGTTCCAACTCCTGATTTCGAGACGAGTTTGACACTGATTTTTGCATTCGGGTTCACATGCTTCAAGTCAAAGATCAGTTGCGCTAAATCCTCAATTGAATAAATATCGTGATGCGGAGGCGGCGAAATGAGACCGACGCCTGGAACCGACCCCCGAACTTCAGCGACCCATGGATACACCTTGTTCCCTGGAAGTTGTCCGCCTTCCCCAGGTTTTGCACCTTGGGCCATCTTGATTTGAATCTCATCGGCATGGTACAAATATTCGGCCGTCACACCGAAACGTCCACTCGCCACTTGTTTGATACGACTGATCCGTTCATTTCCAAACTCGTCCGGCACGAAGCGGGCACGGTCTTCCCCGCCCTCACCCGAGTTACTTTTCGCACCGATTTGGTTCATCGCGATGGCGAGCGTCTCGTGTGCTTCTTTCGACAATGACCCGAACGACATCGCTCCCGTTTTAAAGCGACTTACGATTGACGTGATCGGTTCCACATCATCAATCGGTACCGGACGTTGTGTCTTAAAGGAGAACAATTGACGGATGAACTGTCCCGAAGACTCGTGCAATTTCACGTAGGCATCATAATATTTTCGTTCATTTTCACGGCAAGCGCGTTGTAACAAATGAATCGTCTTCGGATTGAACGCATGTTCTTCCCCGTCTGAACGCCACTGAAAATCACTGCCCGCTTCAAGCGGACGATTCGTCTCATAGGCAGATTTATGGAGTGATTTCGCCTCATCTTCTAATTCAACGAATCCAATCCCTGATAGTTGGGACGTCGTTCCCCGGAAATGTGTTTCAATCATATCTCGGTCGAGGCCGACAGCTTCGAAGATTTGAGCCCCACGATAACTTTGAATCGTCGAGATTCCCATTTTTGACATGATTTTGACGATCCCCTCAACGACCGCCTTTTGGTACGAGCGAACAGCCTCTTCAAATGAATGAGCAATCTGCTCATTCTCCACCAAGTGTTGAATCGTCGCATAGGCAACGTAAGGATATACCGCATCGGCCCCATATCCGATCAAAGTCGCTGCCTGATGCACTTCTCGAACTTCTCCACTCTCGCAAACGAGACTACAGTTCGACCGCAAGTTCTCCCGAATCAAGTGTTGGTGCACCGCACTGAGTACGAGAAGCGCAGGCATGGCAATCCGGTCATGTGACACGAGGCGATCAGATAGAACGATTACGTTCGCGCCATTTCGTACGACCTGGCTGACGTTTTGTAAAAGGGCTTCAAGCGACGCCTCTAAATCATCCTCGAACGTTGTATCGACGCGTGTGAGCTTGAGTCGCTCATCGATTTGATTGAGTGTCGCACCGTCAATGATTGGATGATCCAACCATACTCGTTTGGCATGGCCACGTCCGGTATGGACCGGATCTCCTTGCGGACCGATCCAAGTAAATGTCGCCGTGACGATTTTCTCCCGTAAGGCATCGATTGGCGGATTCGTCACTTGAGCGAAGTGTTGTTTAAAGTAATGGAAGAGCGATCGAGGGCGTGTGGAAAGAACAGCAATCGGTTGATCGTGTCCCATCGACCCAATTGGATCTTTCTCGTCTTGGATCAACGGAATCATGTACTGTTCAATGTCCTCTTTTGTATACCCAAATGCACGTTGCACACGTTCGAGTTCTAAGACACTCTGCTCCTGAACACCTCTGTCCTCCATTTTCATCATTTGTTTGAGCCATTTATGATACGGCTCAGACTTCGCAATCGTCTCTTTAATCTCCTCGTCGGGAATCAAACGTTTCTCAATCAAGTCGATCAAAAGCAATTGTCCAGGTCGTAGTCGCTGTTTTGATTTGACGTTTTCGGCGTCGACTGGAATGACCCCTGTCTCTGATGACAGAATCAACTCTCCATCCAACGTCTCGACGTAACGCATCGGCCGTAACCCGTTTCGGTCTAAGATTGCCCCGATTTGTCGCCCGTCCGTGAAGACGACCCCTGTCGGACCATCCCACGGCTCCATAATCGACGAATGGTATTGATAGAAGTCACGTTTGAACGGCTCCATCTTTCCTTCAACAAACGGTTCAGGAATCAACATCATCGCTGTGTGCGCAATCGAACGACCCATGCGTGTGAAGAATTCGAAGGCATTATCGAGCATCGACGAGTCACTCCCGTCCTCCTGAAGGACAGGGAACAAATGGTTCACGTCTTCAAACAAGTCTGTCGATGTGACCCCTTCGCGCGCTCGCATCGCATCAATATTGCCTCGTAACGTATTGATTTCTCCGTTGTGGACGATCATGCGGTTCGGATGGGCTCGTTCCCAGGAAGGAAACGTATTTGTTGAGAATCGTGAATGGACGATTCCGAACGTGCTCTTGTAGTGTGGAGATTGCAAGTCCAAATAAAAAGCGTCGATTTGAACAGGCGTCAACATCCCTTTATAAACAATCGTTTTTGTCGATAAACTTGCAATATATAAGTGTAACGATTCGACTTTTTCAATCTTTCGACGGAGTTCATAGAACACACGTTCATTCGCATCTTCATCGAGGAACGGACATGAGATAAACCACTGATAGATGACTGGTTGTGTCACACGTGCATGTTCTCCGATTTGCGTCGAATCCACGGGAACTTCTCGCCACTCGATGGTCGAGCAGTCTAATTCATCCGCCATACGCTCCATCAATTTGATTTTTTCTTGTAGTCGATCTTCAGATGGCTGAAAAAAAACCATTCCGACAGCGTAGCGACCGAGTGACGGAAGGTTCATCGTTTGCGTAAACAATTCATGTGGGATTTCGGTCATGATACCTGCACCATCGCCGGCATCGATGACACCTTGTCCTCCTCGGTGCTCCAAGTTGCATAACATCGAGAGGGATTTACGGACAATCTCATGTTTTTTTAGTCCGTGTAGATTGACGTATAATCCAATCCCGCATGCGTCTTTTTCAAATCTTGAGTCATACAGTCCAACTCGACTCATATCATCGACCCCTTTCACTCACAGTTTCGTAATTAACATTCTGTTCTAAATATTCTGAAAAATCAAGGGGACTGTATGTATTTTTGCATAATAGAAATGTCTACGAACGTCTATGAAAGCGTATACACAACTGATATCAACAGGTTTTATCGTTTTAGTTATGTTAGATAAAGAATAAATATCCACGAATATTATTTATTTATAGGTTCTTACGAACACAAAAAAGGATATCTATGAAGATATCCTTTTTTCATTCATTGTTGTACTGTATTTCGCGGATGATGAAGAAACGATTTGGGACGCTTCCACAAAATCAAACCGATATACCCGATTGCGAGTAACGCGAGCGCACTGACGATGACGACATATAATGTCCCTTCTTCAATTCTCGCAAAAATACCGATATACGCCCAAACGAATACGAGTGGGTAGATGAAATCATGATGCCACCACATGAAAAGAAGTGCCAAAACGACACCGACCATGAGCATGAGCGAGGTCCAAGCAAGTTCATCAAGGCCTAAGAACGATGTGATTCGTTCCGTCTTCATCACGACGAACGTATTGACGATTGTCGCGACCGATACCCAACCGATATAAATTGAGAATGGGAAGCGGTCGAGCCAACTTGTAGATGTGCGGAATGCAATATAGTACAGCCAGCATAGAGACGCTAAAAATGCCACCATGATCACGAGCGAGAGTACGAACCACTCATTCGTAAATGCAAGGAGCCATAATCCATTCAACACACAAGAAATGAGGAATCCTGCTTTCATGCGCTCAGCCTGCCGATTCGCAGTCGTTCCTTTCTTCAGTTGTAATACTAACCATACGAGTAATGCCACATAGATGACACCCCAAATCGAGAAGGCGTAACCCGCCGGTTTAAAGTAGATGTCGATTCGGTCTGAAACTGCGGCATTGTCACCGCTCGCAAAGTAGTTGATGACGACGGTCGCCAAAAAAGCGACCCAGTTCACAATTGGCCATTTTGATAAGTCCATATGCACGATCTTCGAAATGAAGACCAAACACCTCCTTTTAGCAACATAACAATCTTTACCCGCATCCATGTGACTCTACACGTAGAAAGGGGCTCGCATATGCGAGCCCCCCCTATATTAAAAGTCGATTTCATCCGGGTCTGGCCCAAGGCGTTCACCTGTCGCCACTTGGTCGATTTTCGCTAAATCGTCCGCATCGAGTGAAAAGTCGAATACATCGAAGTTTTCACGGATTCGGTGCGGTGTCACCGATTTTGGCAATGCCACATGACCCGATTCGAGATGCCAACGAAGTACTACTTGCGCTGGTGTCTTCCCGTGCTTCTCTGCAATCTCAGAGAAAGTTGGGATGTCTAGGAACTTACCTTGCATAAGAGGACTCCATGCCTCGATTTGGATGCCTTCATCTTGGCAATAGTCCAACAGATCCGGTTGCGGAAGCTGAGGATGAAGTTCTACCTGATTGATCAGTGGTGTCATCAACCCTTCCTCTTTTAACGCTTCTAGATGATGTTCCTTAAAGTTGGACACACCAATCGCCTTGATTTTTCCTGCTTCATATAAGTCGATGAGGTCTTTCCATGCATCGACGAAACCATCTACCGGCCAGTGAAGAAGACAAAGATCCAAATAGTCTGTCTCAAGGCGCTTCAATGAGTCTTCAAACGCTTCTTTCGTCTTCCCTTCACGGATATCATCATTCCAAATTTTCGATGTGATGAATAGGTCAGAACGGTCGACTCCCGAGATTTTAATTCCTTTTGCGACACCTTCTTCGTTTTTATAGATGGCAGCCGTATCGATATGACGGTATCCAGTCTTCAGTGCCTCGACGACAGCGGCTGGTGCTTCCGTCTCATTGTCGACTTGCCACACACCAAACCCAATCATCGGAATCTCTACTTTGTTTCGTAACGTAGCATATAGCATTTCATTCATCCCCTTTTCTTTCTAACGAGCTGATTGTATCATACCCGACAATTTATTTCGGAAAACTAAATCGTCAAATCTTTTCGGGTAAAACGCATAAACGAGAGTACTGAAAAGAGGATCAATAAGCCGATTAACCAGATAAAATGAACGCCACCAAACTCTTCACGCATGATAGACGGTGCATCGAATAGAGAAAAGAACGAGATGTTCCCTAACCATTCGAATTGTTCACTTACTCCGTTGATGATATTCACCATCAAAAAGAAGGTGAAAATCCCACCGGTCACCATATAGGATTTACTACTATCATCAAACAAACTGGCCAGCATATAGGCGACGACACCTAATACGAGTAGCACGAGAGCCCCGTTTAATTGAAGCATCCATAGAATCGTATAGTCGATTTGTAAATCGAACAATAGATCTGCCGCCATGAGACTAAGACCATTCAATCCTACAAATAGAACTACCGCTATGATGAGGATGACAAACGTGGACAACACATACGTGAGACGAGAAATCGGGGCCGCCATATACAACATGATTTCCCCTGAATCGACCGGTTTGGCCAAAAGTTTTGAGGCAAACGTCAACGCAAACAATACGGCAAGTACATAGAAAATCAATCCATAATAATTACTCGACAGTAAGTTGAGCAGATTATCCATCGCCATCGTCGCATCGATTTGAAACACTTCGAGCAACTCAGGCGGCAGCGACTCTAATTTTGCTTCAATTATTCCCGTCTCCTGAATGGACGGGAAAATCGCGGCCAAAAAGAATAGGTAGACACTCGTCCCGACCGAATAACCGAGAATCCAACTCCGATTCTGTTTAAACATGGAGCGTATTAACATTTATGTCGCCTCCCCGTAATACTGCATAAACAAATGTTCGAGTTCGTCTGCGCCACTTTCTAATGAACGAATTTCAAAGTTGGTAAGCGTCCGAATCAGGTTGTTCAAATCTTGTGGCGATGTGATGGCGACTTCAACGTGTGCACCATCTCTCGTCCCAGAAGTTTCAGTGAATCGGACTGCCTCATCCTCCGTCGCAAATTCGATTCGATACCGTTTCACGCTATGCTGCCGAAGCTCTTCCATATCTTCCTCGATGATGATACAGCCGTCTTTAATCAATGCGGCACGATCGCACGTCCGCTCCATTTCCGGGAAGTGGTGTGAACTCATGAGAATCGCCTTTCCCGCTTGTTTTTCTTCAATGAGCCAATCAATCAATCGTTCCTGCATGAGTGGATCGAGTCCACTCGTCGGCTCATCTAGGAGATAGACGGGTGCCTCCTTCATGAAGCAGGTAATGATGGCGAGCTTTTGTTTCATCCCTTTGGACATCTTCCGGACTTTCGTCGACTCATCGAATGCGAAACGTTCACGAAGTCGTTGTTCTCGTTTGGCATCCGTCTTGTGTAAATGACGCGTCAATCGAATGATTTCTTCTCCGGTCATATTTTGAGGATAGTTGATTTCCCCCGGCAAATATCCAACGTTTTGCTTGACCTGCTCGGTTTCTTTCCAGCAGTCAAACCCGTTAATGGTTGCTCTGCCTTCACTTGGTTTCAACAGACCCATCAGATGACGAATCGTTGTTGATTTGCCGGCTCCGTTCGGTCCGATGAATCCGAAGATCGTTCCTGGTGACACTTGAAGTGATACATCAAAAATGCCGTGAGTTGCATCGAATCGTTTCGTTAATCGCTCAATCCGAATCATCACGAACCCTCCTTTTTTTGAAATATATGATTGATATGATTACAAAACTAGTATATCACGTTCTTTTTTGAAATGGAAATGGTATATTTATTACAAAACTAGAGGAAGGAGCGCTCTGACGAATGGATGGATTCGCAAAACGCACTGAAGAAAAACGACAGGCCATCTTAAGTGCCGCCTATGACTTGATGACAGAGAAACAATCTCGATTTACCGTAAGTGAACTCGCCAAGCAAGCACATGTCTCTCCTGTGTCGATCTATAATTACTTTGGTTCGAAAGAACAAGTCATGGTGGAAGTATTGAATCAGATGACGGAGGAACAAATGAATTGGATCGATGCGCAACTTGAGTCGAACGCTCCGTTTGAGGCGTTACTCGTCGATATTTTGAAACGTAAAATCAAAACGGCCGTTCTATTTGACGAGACCGTCACCAAGATGATTCAGCAAGATCCGAATTGGGAACAGTTGGCGTCCCGTGGCTATGCATCGTTCGCTAGATTGATTGAGTATGGGAAACAACAAGGCGCAATCGATGCCACGTTATCGACCACTTCTTATTTACGTTACGTCCAATTGATGCAACAGGCTATCCTATCTGATCCTCATTTTTCAATCGGGGATATGAAAGAGACAATGGAAGACTATTTTCATTTCTTTTTGAATGGCATCATCAAACGCTAAAGAGGTGGCTGTCTATGAACAGACAACCACCTCAACTTATGCTTTAAATATAAAATCTTCTATCGGATAAAGGGAAAGATCTACTTCACAATCACCCGTCAGGACGAGGTCACTCAACACTTTACCGATGAACGGACCAACTGTTAAACCGGATGACCCTAATCCGTTCGCCACAACCAATTTTTCAGCACCGGGAACTCTCCCGAGCACTGGAATCGAGTTCGGGGTGACTGGACGGAAACCGACTTTCGTTTCGATGAGTTCTGCTTCCGCAAGCCCAGGTGCTGACTCAAGTCCTTTGCTTAGCACTTCGTGAACGCCTATCGCGGTCGGTCGAACATCGAACGCTTTTCCTTTTTCGTGGGTGGAGCCGATGACGACCTTCCCGTCTTCAAATCCAAGTAAATAACGGCGCCGTGGCGGCATGACGACCGGCCAATCCGACGCGTCGGTATCTTTTAACTGGACGTGAACGAGCTGCGCTTTCTCTCCGTCGACACGAACCGTATATCCGAGAGGCTGTAACAGTTCCGGTAGCCACGCCCCTGCCGCAATGATGATTTCATCCGCCTCATACACAACCCCGTCACATTCAACGCCAATTGTATCCCCGCCAGTCAAACGTGCCGAACCGTTTACAAATGTCACACCGCGTTTCATGGCGACTCGCTCGAGTGCAGCCCGGAACTTCCCGCCGTCCACGCGTGCCCCACCCGTGACAAGAAGCGCATCATATTCATCCGATAATGGAGGAAAACGACGTTGCGCCTCTTCGGCGGTCAATCGTTCTAGTTCACCGATTTCTGGCGCCTCTTCGCGACGAATCATCGTCCGCTCCATCATTTGATCGAGTTTTGTTTCTTCATGGAGGGCTAGTGTCCCGACACGTTTGTAACCGGTCTCTGTCTCTCCTTCTGTTTCTAACTCTTTCACGACCTGAGGATAATAATTCGCACCTCCTTTAGCCAGTGCGTACCATGCTTTGTTACGGCGCTGCGCGATCCACGGGCATACGATGCCTGCCGCCGCATCTGTCGCACGACCTTCTTCTTTGCGGTCGATGACCGTCACGTCAGCTTTCCCAGCTAAATGATAGGCTGTCGAGATACCAACGATTCCCGACCCGATAATCACAATTTTCTTCATCATGAATCTGTCCTTACAGACAGATCAACACATCCTTTCGTGAAAAAATCATCGACCCGATGGATCGATGATTGATCATTATTCTCTCATCGCTAGACGATACAATAAGTCTAACAATTCAATATACAACCAGACGAGCGTGACGATTAATCCGAACGCCGCCACCCATTCCAATTGTTTTGGAGCCCGTTCCTCGACTTGACGAGCGATGAAATCAAAGTCTAAGACGAGTGCGAGCGAGGCGACGATGACAATGACAAATTGTACACCAATCGCAAGCGGGCTAGAACCTGTCATAAATGCCAACCCTGAACCGAATAGGCTCATGACGAGTTGGACGAGATATAACAGCATGACTGTAAACATGGCAGCCATGACCCCGGCTCTGAACTTTTGCGTCACTTTGACAAGTCCTGTCGTATAAACAAACCACATCGCAAAGGCGACGACGAACGTCGTCATGACGGCACGACCGACGATACCAGGGACCATCGCTTCAAAGAAGTATGAAATCGAACCGACGAAGACCCCTTCGACGATCCCGTAAAGAGGAGCTACGATTGGTGCCGTATTCGGCTTGAACGTGATGAGTAAAGCAAAGATGAAACCGAGGATGAGTGACCCGATCATGAGCGGGAATAAGAGCCCTTCCCCGATTGTAGGAACGACGAGCCACGTCGTTCCAGCTGCCGCTGTCACGAGAAGAAGCAAGGTGAACACTTTTGACCATGTTCCTGCTTTCGTCATCGGCTCGGCACTGTATGCTGTAGACTGCATTGATTTACGAAGTAGTGGATTCGATTTTAAGTTCAACGTTGTATAGCTCCTTTATGAGTCAATTACTGTTTTGCGAATACGTCGATAAACGCACGCATGTAGTCTGGTAAATCAGGTGGTCGACGACTTGAGACGATATGTCCATCAACGACAACAGGTTCGTCATGCCAGATTGCACCTGCGTTCTCCATGTCGTCTTTGATTCCTGGTGTACTCGTAACGTTCACACCATCCAAAATATTTGCTGAAATCAAGACCCATCCGGCGTGACAAATTTGACCGATCGGTCGCTTTTGTTCATCCATATAACGAACGAACCCTTTTACCGAATCAAAACGGCGCAACAAGTCAGGTGACCAGCCGCCCGGTACGAGAATTGCATCGAATGATGTGATGTCCACATCATCAAATGATACGTCCGACTTCGCTGGCACACCATATTTACCGATATACGCATGATCAGCCTTCTCTCCGGCTAAAATGACATGCGCCCCTTCTTCACGAAGACGGTGTACGGGATACCAAAGTTCTAAATCCTCGAAGTCATCACTGACAAGTTGAAGGACTTTCTTTCCTTGTAGTTTCATCAAACCCCTCCTTCTATTCATTCCCCATTATACCCGAAACCGAGAGTGGCGAAAACGAAGAATCTCGATTGTTTTTTCAGGATATGGATATAATCCGCTCCTAGATACTATATCTTGTGTTATGTTATGATACCTTTAGTCATTGGAGATTGAGAAGGAGGTTCATCACCTTATGAAGCAATATCACGATTTATGTCGACATATCCTCGAAAACGGGGTAGTGAAAGAAGACCGTACCGGCACAGGGACGACAAGCGTTTTCGGCTATCAAATGCGATTTAATTTACAAGAGGGGTTCCCCCTCATCACGACGAAAAAGTTACATACTCGTTCGATCATTCACGAACTTCTTTGGTTTATCTCGGGAGAAACCAACATTCGTTATCTACAAGAGAACGGTGTCCGCATTTGGAACGAATGGGCAGATGAAGACGGGAACCTTGGGCCAGTATATGGTTCACAGTGGCGTTCTTTCCCGCGCCCGGATGGTACGTCCGTCGATCAGTTGGCGCAAGTGATTGAACAAATCAAGACAAACCCTGACTCGAGACGGTTGATTGTCTCGGCATGGAATCCTGGACAACTCGATGAGATGGCCCTACCGCCGTGTCATTTACTCTTCCAATTTTACGTCGCTGACGGGAAACTCTCTTGTCAGTTATACCAACGGAGTGCCGACACGTTTTTAGGCATTCCGTTCAATATTGCATCATATGCGCTGTTGACGCACATGGTCGCTCATGTGACAGGACTCGAAGTTGGTGATTTCGTGCATACACTCGGAGATGCTCATATCTATCACAATCACCTCGAACAAGTGGAACTTCAACTGTCGCGTGACCCGCGTCCATTACCACAACTCAAAATTGTTCGAGACGTTCCTTCCATCGAATCATTCCGTTTTGAGGATTTTGAAATTCTCGGATATGACCCGCATCCACATATCAAAGGGGAAGTGAGCGTATGATTTCGCATGTCGTCGCATATGGACTCAATCGGGAGATTGGAAAAGACAATGATTTGTTATGGCGATTGCCGGATGATTTGAAGCACTTCAAGACCGTCACCTCTGGCGGAACGGTCGTGATGGGAAGAAAAACGTTCGAATCAATCGGAAAGGCATTGCCGAACCGACGGAATATCGTCGTGACGTCTGATCCTTCGTTTGAAGCAGATCAAATCGAAGTATGGCATGATTTAGAACGTCTCGTCGAAGAAAGTCAAAACGAGGAGTGGTTTGTCATCGGCGGCGCCACGTTGTATGACCAAACGATGTCGGTGACGAGCCGAATCTATGCCACTGAAGTCGAATCGACATTCGAGGGTGATACGTTTTATCCAGAACGAATCGGTTCATGGACGATCACGCATCAATCGAATCACCCGCAAGACGACAAGCATGCCTATGCCTTTTCGTTCATACAATACGACAAAGCAGACATCGATGAATAGTCGATGTCTGCTTTTTTAGTCAGGTAGTTTTTCTAACCATTGCTCAATTTTTTTCGTAATGACCTCATCTTGATCATCGTCTGAATAGTCATCATAAATCGCTTCAAGCTCGGAGGCAGTTCGCTTCGACACCGCGAGGATGTGACTATACTTACCACGCTGTTCTTTTACGGCAGAAAGTGTTCCTCTCGCTTCATGGGCACGGGTATCGTCTAAGATGAACATCTCGATGTTGTCATTACAAGAATATGCTTCATAAGGACGGTACACGACTTCATACCGTCGATGTTCTTTTGGTAATCGGTTCGCGAGCGATGTGAATGTATTCTCGGACATGGTCACATAAGCAATCCGCTTTTCCTCGCGAACAGCTGATGAATAGCGGACGACACGATTTCGGCCATCACGTTTTGCTTTATATAACGCCTCATCTGCATATGCACACCACTCACCAAGCGTATAACCGGTCTGACAAACTCGAGTGTATCCGATTGATACCGTGACGTGATGATCGTATGGGAATTCCATCTCTTCAATCCGTGCTCGGACACGCTCTAACACTGATTCGACGATTGCTCGGTCTGATACGTTCAAGAGGATTAAAAATTCTTCTCCTCCATAACGGATGAGTTCATCACTCGAACGAATCGCGTGTCGAATTTCTTCCGATACACGATGAAGAACGTCATCTCCGTAAGAATGACCGAACGTGTCGTTCAATTGTTTGAAGTGGTCGATATCGAGGAGAGCGACGGCAAAGCTCTCGCCTGAACGTTCTAATCTCGAGATGAAGCGAGAGAACGTTGCCTTTAAATATTTACGGTTGAACGCACCGGTCAGTTCATCAACAAGCAATGCTTTTGAAACTAAACGAGACTTTTCGATATGTAGACCAAGTCGGACTAATCGCTCCTCCATCGGTACCCACGATTCCCAATAATCATCGAATCCATAGGAATAGGCAGCGAGTCGATAATGCTCATTCGTTCCGATGACGATGAGCGGAACATATAATTTTCTCATCTTGCTCACAAACGATTGGATATCTCGCTCTTTAAACTGTGGCCATAGTTCGACGTCCATGATGATCGCCTTCGGAACGTCCTCATAGTCATACTCGACTGCTTCTTCGAGTGTTTGCAAGAAGACAGGACGTGCCCCGAGCTTCTCTACGCGCGACTTATAGCGGCTGAATGTCGAAAAGCTTGCAGATAAAATGAGAACGAGGTCCTCTTCTTCTTGTTCGATTCCTAGAACCGTGTGAATGTAACGTTTCACAGGAGAGATTAAAGTCATCGCCTCTGCTTGTGTGAGGACGTTAGGCAACTCCTTCGCATCAGACTCGACACGACTAAAGATTTCTAGAAGATGCATCAAACGTCGTTGTCGTACTTCCTTCTTCATCCAATCAAGTAGAAACTCGATATCTGTTTTAGGAATTTGCCTAGACTCTGATATTTTTTTCAAAATCATATGTATACGCTCAGTGAGTTGACCTTGCTCCATATCCGTCCCCCCTATGTTCGTACTCCCCGAATTCTCTTATGTTTCGATTATGCGACTTATTAAGTTAAAATACAACTATTTCCTTATTTATTTTCTATTGTTTTACATATACATAGGTCTTATGCCCTAAAAAGACATACAAAAAGCGGTCCTACGACCGCCTTCTGTTATTTTTTCACTTTTAAGTTCGGTGACGTCATCTCTTCCGGGCGAATCCATTGATTGAATTGTTCTTCTGTCAATAAACCGGTTTCCAACGCCGCTTCTTTTAGAGAAGTACCATTTTTGTGTGCCAATTTGGCAATTTTCGCTGCATTCTCATATCCAATATGCGGGTTGAGCGCAGTGACGAGCATGAGCGACTGCTCAACGTTACGAGAAATCACGTCTTGATTCGGCTCGATGCCGACCGCACAATGGTCGTTGAATGAATACAAGCTGTCAGTCAATAAACGACATGTTTGCAAGAAGTTATACATGATGACCGGTTTAAAGACATTCAACTCAAAGTTTCCTTGGCTCGCCCCGAAACCAATCGTCGCATCATTACCGAGTACTTGTGCGGCAACCATTGTGAGTGCCTCACTTTGTGTCGGATTGACTTTCCCTGGCATGATCGAACTTCCTGGCTCATTTTCAGGAATCGTGATTTCACCGATTCCCGCACGTGGACCCGATGCCAACCAACGCACGTCGTTCGCAATCTTCATTGCATCCATCGCTAACGCTTTTAAAGCACCATGTGTAAAGACGAGTTGATCGTGACTTGTGAGAGCGTGGAACTTATTCACGGCCGTCACGAATGGCTTACCTGTTTCTTCAGAAATCTTCTTCGCCACGACATCCCCGAAATCTGGATGGGCGTTGATTCCCGTTCCGACAGCTGTTCCACCGAGAGCAAGCTCAGTCAGTGGTTCAATTGTCCGTTCGATCATTTGTTTTGAGAGTTCAAGCATACGTACCCAACCACTGATCTCCTGTCCGAGCGTAACGGGTGTCGCATCTTGAAGGTGTGTCCGTCCAATCTTAACGATGTCCATATATGCTTCTGCTTTTTGCGAAAGTGTTTGGTAAAGAGAATCGATTGCCGGCAATACGTCATCTTGTACCGAAAGGATGGCAGCAATGTGCATCGCTGTCGGATACGTATCATTTGAACTCTGCGATTTGTTGACGTCATCATTTGGATGAATCGTGATCGATTGATTGCGTACATTCAATTTTTCATTAGCGATATGCGCAATCACCTCGTTTACGTTCATGTTTGATTGAGTACCAGATCCCGTTTGCCAGACGACGAGTGGAAATTCGGCGTCATGCTTTCCTGCTAGAATCTCATCCGCTACTTCCGCGATGATTTCAGCTTTCTCTTCTTCGAGTACCCCGAGCTCAGCATTGGCAAGAGCAGCACCTTTTTTCAAAATGGCAAAGGCATATACAATCTCAAGCGGCATCTTCTCTGCACCAATCTTAAAGTTTTCAAGACTACGCTGTGTTTGAGCTCCCCATTTCGCTGTAGCTGGAACTTTAATTTCCCCCATTGTATCCCGTTCAATACGATAATCCATGCTAAATTCCCCCTCTATAGTTGACTACGCTTTCATTTTAGCGAAAAACCATCTAAAAAGAAATGAGTCAATCCAAAAAGCGACCAAGAATGATTTTAGTCGCTTACTTTGTTCCATTCAACGCCTCACGCGCAATCACATCCGCACGATTTTCCGCGCGCGGAATCCATTTCAAAAAGACGTTTGGTAAATCATCATACGCAATCAATGCTCTCAGAAAGAGCGGTTTCGCCGATGCATCTTTCATGAAACGTTGCTCCAATGCACGAACAATCACTTCAGCATCAGAGTAGAGCATAAATGACGTCTCCCCTTGTATCTTATGCGCCTGTTCAAGCGCATAGGCACAAGCCGCTAGCTCCGCATGGACAGTCGATAGACCTTGCATTTGGTGCTTATACGTCGAGACCTTACCGTCTGATGACTTGATCCAGACACCAATCCCGTTCTCACCAGATGTCTGGTTTGTTGCTGCGTCAAAATAAATGTGAACCAAATCGATACGCCTCCCAGTCCGTATTAATCGGAGCATGGATATCAATCTGTGACAGACGTTTAGATAAGAGTGCAATCTCTTCATGTCCGTCCAATTTTTTTGCAAATTTCTGGTGTGGTGCCTCTAGCGTTTCATTCTGCACATGCAAGTACAGTGTTTCAACTGTATCGTAATGTTGAATCAGGATTGTCGCCGTCTTCGGACCGATGCCGCGGACGCCAGGGATATTATCCGAAGAATCACCTTGCAACGCTTTCACGTCGACAAACTGATACGGTTTCACGCCATACATCGACTCAAACAAACTTTCATTGACGAGTTGCTCCTCACCTTTTTTCGGCATGATTTGGAACACGTTCGGTGACAACAATTGCAACAAGTCACGGTCAGAGGAATAGAGATACGATTCTCCAGGAAACGCCGTCGCAACGGCTCCCATCAAGTCGTCTGCCTCATACCCGGTCAACTCTGACTGTAAAATTCCTCGTTCGTCTAATGCTGCTCTTAATTTGACATAATCTTCAAAGAGCGGTTCCGGCAGTCCGTTGCGCGTCGCTTTATATTCAGGATATAACGCGTAACGATGAGTAGACTCTCTTGTCCCGTCCCAAAAGAAGGCGATATGTGAAAAGTCTGTCGTCCAGGCATCAACTTTTCGAAGTAATCCTTTCACCGTCACGTCCGGGTCGAGTGCCCGTCGACGCTCAGTCGCAAAATAATAGCGTGATAATAAGTTAAATCCGTCAACTAGAATAAGTTTCATCCTGCTCCACCTCGCATGCTTTTAATCCTCGTGCCAACGCTTCGGCATCTAATTCCTTCCCAATCCAGACGAATACCGAACGGTCTCCTTCATGTAACTCATTCGCAAACGTCGCGCCCATGAGTTGATTCGTTGCTTGAATGACGAATTTTCGATTCTCGTCTTTTAGTCGGACGATGGCTTTCATCCGATAAATCGAATCCTCATAATGCATCAGTACCTCACGCACGTACCTTGTCACACGCTCACGCGAGAGCGGACGATCTGCATTCAAGGTGATGGCTCGAAGTGATGAGACGGATGCAGTCGCTTCTGTCAGTCGACTCAATTGTTCTTCATCGACTCGTGAAAGTTGGAATGTATTTTCAAGCAGTTCGTAGTCGCCTTTCGTTTGAATCGTTTCCACGATACGGACGGTCGGATTGATTTGAGTAATTCGTTCACGGGCATCATGCAATTGTTCTACCGAGACCAAATCCGTCTTGTTCAATAAAATTAAATCTGCATAAGCAATTTGATGGATTCCTTCCTTGAACAGTTCACGGTCCATTTGGCTGGCATCGACGACAGTCAAGATGGCATTCATCTTAAAATGTTGACGTAAGTACTCATCATAATAGATTGTCTGGATGATCGGTGCCGGATCGGCAACACCAGTCGTTTCGATGATGATGCGATCGAAGGTTTCCTGTTTTGCAAGGAGTTGATAAAACGTCTTACTCAAATCATTTTGAATCGAACAACAAATGCATCCATTCGAAAGTTCGATTTGCTCTTGATCCATCTTTACAATCAACTGTTCATCAATATTGACCGCCCCAAGTTCATTGACGATCAAACAAATCTTTTCATCCGTCGCAGCGAGTAGACGATTCATATACGTCGTCTTTCCTGCTCCTAAAAATCCGGTCACTAATTGTACGGGAATCATAATACCACCCTTTTCTTACAAATCTTCGTGTGCGCGAGCCCATTTCTCATAGCGCGCGTCTAGTAAATCGATCAAATGAAGCATCCACGCTTCTGTCGTCATCGGTAAAACACTCGAGCCCCATTCACGTTTCCCGTGATGCGATAAGATCATATGCCAAACACGATGATGCACATCAATCGGCAAGCGAACGGATGTACGGCGCAGCGTTCCCTCGAATAACAGGCCACCATACGGCATATGCCCAATCAATGTTCCGATCGGGTTGATGGAGATGCCAGTCGTCTCACTTGTCCCTTCGACAGGTGATAATTTCTCAAAACGGTTCGGGCTTGACAAGAGGTGGCTGTATTCATATATTTTTCCGATGTCATGGAAGAGGATCCCTAGTGCAAGCTCATCCCAATTTAACGATTCTTTTCGTTCTGCTATTGCTTCACAGGCCGCATACAATGATTCGAACGTCCCTTTATAAGCTTGTTCGATTTTAACACCGTTCATCGTATTCCAAAGGTCAACTTTATGCAACTGCTCGGCTTCTTTAATCACACGGAATACCATCGCCAAATAGTCGTCCTGTTCCTGAATCCGATATCCGAGACGTAACATGCAAACGGTATGCTTCAGCAATCCTCCAGCGTAATTATGATGATGGTAAAGTGCAGCTGGTGATAATACGAAATCATCCCAAACAAAATCAAAGAGGCCATAGGCGATTTGTTGATAGGTTGGTGACAACGTATCGACTAAGCTGAACAATTCATCTGCAAACTGTTCCATCGTTTCGTCTCCCGGTAATCCCGGAAGTAAAGAAATCGCCTCATCTTTTGAAATCGGATGAACTCGATCAATCGTGATTGATTTTGCACCGTCCGGTTTTGGATAAATATCGATTTTCCCAGACAATTCAATGACGCCTGATTCATAGATCGGGAGTAGCTCACTTTCATTTCCACGGAGCCAATGCTTCGCACGCATCATTCCGTTCGCCGTCGTGACAGTCAATTGAAGCCACTTCGCTCCATTTTTCCCTTCTCTGACTTCGACCGTACTGACGAGTGCTTTCGTCTGGACGGGAGCTCCATCTGGTAGCTGATCTAATCGCTCTTTCGATTTTTCGACTTTCGGTATTTGAAATCTTTCATGGTTCGTTGATGAACCGATGACCGGATCAATTTGTTGATAATAGTTCATGAACATTCCCTCCTCGCATCTCCTGACATTGTATCGTGTTTCCGTTCATTAGGCGAACATACTTTCTAGTAGGGTCCCGATTTCACACTCATTATATTGAAAGCGCTTACGATTATTGGTACGATAAAGGTAGTTCTACAAAGGGGGAAACGATAATGATTTCATTAATCGACACGTATGAACGTTTCATCGCCTCAGGGGAAGCGACACGTTATGCAAAAGAGCAACAATCCATCGAACATATTTTACAAGCATCTAGTTGTCCGGTAGAGATCAAGGACTTAGAACAGTCCCTCACTCATCTTTCCGGTAATCCATATGCAAAAGATGAGTCACTCGACAAAATCGTCGAGCACGAGATGAAAGGGGCAATGGCCGCACTCGAACTGTCCGGTTATCCGCTTCAGACTCCACTTGCGAAGGCAGTCATCCTATCCTCTTTCGCCCGTACGAATCGTCTTAACATTGATAAATTAAAAGAATTGAGCCATGCTGACTTACTTGTCCGGATTCAATCGTCAGAGCGCGCATGGAAGCGAACATATACGCTGTTACACCGTTCGACGCCGACACAAATTTGTGGACAAATGGATTCACTCCTCGGTGGGTGTGCCATCCAGCGCGTTTTAGAGGCAATCAAACAACCTGGAACGACAAAAACAGCATAAGAAAAGGAGCGGTCCCCGTGCCGCTCCTTTTCTTATGCTTATCCTTCTGTTACTTCGACTGCGTCTGGTTCATACAACGTCACGTTACGTGCCGGTGAAAATGTCGAAATCGCATGCTTATAAATCAATTGTTGACGACCTTCCGATTCGACGATGACGGTAAAGTTATCAAACGATTTGATGACACCTCGAATTTGAAACCCGCTCACTAAAAAGACGGTCGTTGGTACCATTTCTTTTCGGAGTTGATTCAAAAAATGATCTTGAATGTTGTAACTTGCTTTCATGCTGGATTCCCCCTAGTCTTTATCTCTTTAAAATAATCGGAATTTTCGAAAAAACCCCTCTACATCATCATAAATATTTTTATATGATAGTTCAAATGATTTTCGCCCCATATCGACCCAAATTCCATCAAATTGATGCCTGAACCACGTCAACTGTCTCTTTGCGAACTGTCTCGTATGTTGTTTCAGTAAGTCTGTCGCTCGCTCTTCCGAGATGTCGCCCTCTACATATGGAATGATTTCTTTATATCCAATGGCCCGCATCGCTTGCGTATCTCGATATCCTTCAGCAATCAAACGTTCTACTTCTTCGACAAGCCCAGCTTCCATCATCGCGTCGACTCGTTGATTGATGCGGTCATATAAAAGTTCACGGTCTGCATGTAGGACGAACAGTCGGTAATCATAATGTTCTGAAGGAGCACTGTCTGTCGTCTGCGTATCTCCTTGCATCGCTACTTCGAGCGCTCGGACAACGCGACGGACGTTATTTGGATGAATTGTCGCTGCACGTTCTGGATCGAGTTTTGCCAATCTTTGATGAATCGCTTCACGTCCCTCCACTTCTGCCATTCGTTCAAGTTCAGCACGCAGCTCCTCATCAACAGGTCGTTCCACAAATTCATAATCATATAAAATCGAACGAATGTATAAACCTGTCCCCCCGACAATAATCGGTAGCTTGCCACGGGCATAAATATCATCGATGGCAGCACGCGCCAACTGTTGAAATGCCGCAACACTCATTGCATCATCCGGGTCGCAAATATCAATCAAATGATGCGGGATTCCTTCGGCTTCCTCTTTTGTTACTTTTGCCGAACCAATGTCCATGCCGCGGTACACTTGAACGGAATCACCCGAGACGATCTCGCCGTCGAACGCTTTTGCCAGTTCGATGCCCGTCTTCGTTTTTCCAACCGCGGTTGGTCCGACGATGACGACGACAGGTGTTTTTTTCATACATCTCACTCCTCAATTAAAAACCCGTCTCCTTACGAGACGGGTCATCAAATTCTTCTTTTTATTCTATCATCAAATACGACGGCAAACAGCATGCAACCACATAAAAGTAATCCGAGTAATAACACAAGTCCATCACTCATCTGCTTTCGCCTCCTTTAGCTTCCTCATTCCCACTTTTCACATTTTAGACACAAAATAGATGCGAAAAAAGCACACTCATGAAGAGTGCGCCAACTAAGAAAACATAATGTATAGAAGAAACTACTAATCAGTCCTTACCTCCTGAACCAATCCCAAAAATGAGCACCTTGAGCGACAATCAAATAGTCGAGCCACCGTATATAATCCATAGGAAGTTTTTCCATGTCATCTTCGTAAGTCAAAAATTCACCGACCCAAATGTAGTTTTCATGTTCGTTGACAATTTCGCACACAATCCATTCCCCATCCATACCGGTACCTATGGGAATGAAACGATCAGGACACTCCCATACATCACGATATTCGATGATTTCATCTACAGAAAAGAGTTGAATTCCCCCGCCATATGCCGGGTGGACAAATAGTCGTGCGCCATTATGCATTTTCAAAAAGTGCATCATGTCCTCAGGTGTTCTTATTGGTAATCGTTTGATTTCAAATTCTGTCGCAGGCTGATTGAAGAAAAATAATAAAGTCTCAATCTCCCCCTCTTCCCTCTGTACTTCTAATCGAATGTCTACAAGTCGACTTTTCAATGCTTGCAAGGCTTCCAATCCATACCCCTCTTTCTGCGCAAGATTTTCTCTTAAAAATAGTATATAACAAACTATTTCACGCTATACAAAAAGGTCATCTGATGTGATAAAACTTCACCAGATGACCTTCTATGATTTTTTTATAGTATTAAGCCACTTCCACTGCCTGTTTCGTTCGTTTGACCGAAACGATGAAGTAGAGTATTGCTGTCCCACTCGCTGCCCACCAGATGATGTCGTATAATCCGTTCATGAGTCCGGCCATACCAATCATCGCAGGAACGATCAGAGTCAACCACGACAATACGAGAGCGACACGTGCCGTGACGGCCTCGTTCGGTTTGCCAAGACCCATCCCGAAAAAGAAGAGTCCCCATAAAAGTGACCAGAAAAACCATGTCAACGCTCCCATTGGATCGGCTGCTGCAATCGCTATTACCCCATAAAATGCGGCTGCGATAGAAACGAATAATGAGAACCAGCCGACGCCACGTCCGTCTAAGTTCAAAATAAACGTCACACCAACGTATAAATAAGTGAACGCGAACAGATAGATGCTTGCAAGACCGAACTGTTCTTCAGGACTTGCCCCAATCAGTAACCATGTTGCGATAAACGTTTGCAAGATTCCAGTGAACAAACTGAAAACACCAGCACTCTTCATGTCAACCTTCCCGAGAAGGACGAGACTATTTAAAAATAGCGCGACGCCACCAAATAATAAACTTACGTTACCCACTCTCATTACCCCTTTTGTACAGATGTCTGACCTCTATTCTACTGTATCACTTTAGCTTGAATTCGCTTTCAGTGCAAGGGGATTTTTGATTGTTCACGAGAACGTCATCCGTTATTCATTTTCAAGCATCTGTATCGCCTCATCGATGCGTTCTTGCTCCTCTTCTGAAAACGTCGGATATTGTGGATCAATTCGTTCGAGGACATCGATCATAACGGAAGAAATGATGTAACGACTGTACCACTCATCATCGGCCGGCAAGATATACCATGGAGAAACATCTGTTGATGTGTGCGTGATCATCTCTTCGAATATCTTTTGATAATCATCCCAATATTGACGCTCTTCCACATCGCTAAACGAAAATTCCCAATTTTTTTTCGGATCTTTCAATCGTTCAAGCAAACGATCACGTTGTTTCTCTTTCGATACGTTGAAGAAGAACTTGATGACTTCGAATCCGTTCTCTTTCAAATACAATTCGTAGTCATTGATTTGGCGATATCGCATCTCCCACACTTTTTCTTGATCCACTTCATCGGGTAATACTTCTTCGCCTAATAAATCATGGATACGAGGAGCAATCACTTCCTCATAATGAGACCGATTCAAAATGCCAACCTGTCCCCTTTCAGGTAGCAAGTCATGCATTCGCCACAGATAATCGTGCTTCTTCTCCGTATCAGACGGTTTCTGAAACGCATTCGTCTTTAATCCTTGTGCATTCAGGTTTGAAAAAATATAGCTGATTGCCTCGTCTTTTCCCCCTGCATCAAGTGCTTGCAAGACGACGACGATACCGGTCTTACTCTCGGCATATAGTCTCCAATGCAATTCTTTCAGCCGTTCCACACTATTCGGAATCAGTTCATTGGTCAATTCCGAATCATTAGGTCGATCGTCAACGCGGGTAGAATAATCCGTTAATTGTACTTGAGTGTTCGCTGCAACCATATATTTTTTTAGAATCATCTTGGTTCTCCTTTTCACTTTGCATTCCAATTTGGTTTACCCCAAATCGACACAAAAAATCCTTCCCGAAGCATTTCGGAAAGGATTTCTTAAATTGATTCTTAGTAGATTCCGACAGCGTCAAATGATTTCGCAGCCGATACCGCTTGTGGGCTTGTCGCACCGTAAAGATCTTTCGCCGATTGAACGACAGCTTGACGGAGGCTAGAGAAGTTTGATGTTGGCGTCAAGTAAACATTGAGCGCACGATAGTAGATGTCACCCATCTCCATGACTCCTACACCTTGTACAGATACGCCGTAATGCGATCCACCGTTACCTAAGAGGTATGCCGCTTTGTTCACGATACCTGAGTTGATGTGAACTCCACCATTGTCTTGAGTTCCTGTGTAACGTTTCGAGTAGTGATCTGGGTCCCCATATGCAGCCGGGTTCGACATCGAACGAAGTCCGTCTCCTGCCACCCCTGGAGTGTAGATGTCTTCCCCTACCAACCAGTCGAAGTCAGTTCCGACACTGTATTCCGCAACTGTACCGAAGATATCAGACACCGCTTCGTTGATGGCACCCGACTCGTTTTGATAGATCAATCCTGCCGTATACTCTGTGACCGCGTGTGTCAATTCGTGCGCGACAACATCAAGTGCGCCAGAGAGGTATGTGAACGTCTGACCATCTCCGTCACCATATACCATCTTGCTTCCGTCCCAGAATGCGTTGTTGTAGCTACGGCTATAGTGAACCGTCGAGTTGAGGGCCGCACCAGCATTATCGTAACTGTTTCGTCCATACGTGTTCTTATAGAAGTCATACGTCTTCGTCGCGTTGACGTGTGCCGAAACTGCTGCACGGTCGTACGTCGTATTCAAGACGTTATCGACGTCAGCCCATAGCGAACCTGGAAGGCGTGTACGGTTTGCTGCATCATACGTATAAATCCCTTTCCCACGTGTTGAATCCTGTAAATAGTAGTATGAACCACTCTTTGTCGTTTTGAACGTCTGACTGTATCCAAGAACATCGATCCCTGTTCCTGTATATGTAGTTCCTGTCACACCGTTCGTTGGTTTAGCGTGTGCCAATTGATCGAATTTGTTGAGAACTTCTCCAGTACCCGCATCGATGAAGTATGTCCAACGTGACGGTTCTTCCGCATCTAGAATGGTTCCGGTCACTTGATACGCGTATACAGATTTTTCACCTGTTGGATAAACGACCAATTCTGCTTCCGGTTCAAGCTCGTATGCGCCTTTATGTCCGACAAGCTCTTTATAGCTTGCGATGGCTTTCTTCTCGCTCAATTTGATTGACTTATGTAGATTCTTCAGCGATTTCGCATCGTCTACGACTGTCTTCAATTGTCCATCTTCGTCCACCACACCGACAACAACACCACCGAATACTGGTACTCCGTCGACCGTCTGTTGTAATTTGACGACTTTACCGAGTTTGTCTGACTTCGATTCGATCGTTTTGAACTCACCTTTTGATTTCACGTACTCTTTGACGATTGTCGTCGGAGCACTTTCAGATGGTTTCGTCAACGTACCTGACTTCAATTCTGCCGCCCCGACCAATTGTGGTACGAGTAAGACACCTGCGATTAATGATGTAGATACAACTTTTTTCATGTGTTTGCCTCCTTTGTGATGATTCTTACTTTACACAGTTTCCCACAAACAATGTATCCAACTTTTTAATTATTTTGACAATTCTAAATATTGAGTATTTAGAACTAATTAGTTCTTATTCGTAATCATTTAGCCATTAAAAAAAGTGCCACCCAGGAGGGTAGCACCATAAATATTAATACACATCTTTTTGCGTGAAGTGATAAAACGCATACGCTAGAGCGGCAATTGACCAGATGAGAATGATGAGTAAAGAAAATGGTAACGTCATCCCCTCAATCGGAGGGGCTTGTCCCTCCAAATAGGTATGAAGGCCGAAGTTGACGTTCACCAGGTATTTCGAGCTATCCCAATTTGAGCCGAGTGATGTCAAAAGTGGTCCGGAAATGAGGACGGCCATCATGATGCCGATTCCAGTTGCCGTATTTTTCACCAGCACCGAGATCATGAGAGAAATTGTACCGACAGCAGCCACGACAAGCCACGATAGCCCCATCGACATGAGCAAGTACTCCCACATCGGCAACGTATGAACGAAATCGGTCGAGAATGTGCCGGTCGGTGACGCTTGGAATCCTGTCAAGATTGGAGCTGTCCACCCGTCCCAACCGAGAACAATCCCCGATATGGCATAACTGACGACGGCAGTCACAAATATTAAGATCGACGTGTATAAAAGCGTCGTCAGCCATTTGGCAAGCAAGATTTTATAACGCCGGACCGGTCGGGACAGCAGCGTCTTGATTGTCCCATCATTATGTTCCCCACTAATGATATCTGCCATCAATACGATAATAAAGAGCGGCAGCACGAGCGTCGTACCTTGTGAAAAGAAGACGCGCATGAACGTAGGGGCACCCGGATAGTTCGGGTTGATGTCATTGTCTAAATAGTATTGGTTCTGTTGGACTCGAAACTCAAGGATTTGTCGGAACTCGTCCTGCACATTCGCAGAAGCGAGTCGGTTCTGTGTATCGATAATTTCTTGCTGAAGATCGACACGCCAGTCGATCGTCCCTTGTTCTTCACGTTGCTTCTCGATTTGACGATAGTTCGCGTATGTGAACATCGAGACGAGAACAATCAAGATGATGGAAACGACCATCAATCTGCGCTTCCGATGAATTTTAAGTACTTCGTTCCGAATGAGTCCGAGCATGGATGGATTAGGCAATATGATCACCACCCGTCAATGTAATGAAGAGATCTTCTAGCGTCTGCACTCGGCGCTCGAGTCCGAAAACGTCAACATCACGTTCCATTAAGTAGCGATTCAACTTCGCTGTCTCCTCGACGTTCATCGAGATTCGAATCGTCCGTTCATCGATCACGTCCGCCTGATCAATGCCCTCGTAACCTTGAACGATTGGTAACACTTCAAAGCTGTTGGTGACATGCAAATCGACCGTCGAAGCAAGTTCCTCAATTAAGGCCTGAACTGTGCCTACTTTGACAATCTTCCCTCTCGACATGATGGCGACACGATCCGCCAACAATTCAATCTCCGCTAAGATGTGGCTCGAGACGAGAACACTGAGTCCAGTCTCTTCAACGAGTCGACGAATAAATAGTCGTAAATCCCGAATCCCCATCGGATCAAGACCATTCGTCGGCTCATCTAAAATAAGGACACGTGGATTGTTCAATAACGCCTGAGCAATCCCGAGCCGCTGACGCATCCCGAGCGAGTACGTCTTCACTTTGTCATCGATTCGAGCGGTCAAATCGACGAGGTCAATCACTTCTTGAATCCTTTTGTCATCCACACCAGGCAACATGCGCGCGAACGCTTCTAAATTCTCACGTCCGGATAAGAATTTATACAGTTCTGGATTCTCGACGATGGCTCCAATTTGATTCATCGCTTGAACGAATTGCTTGTCAACTCGATAGCCACAAATGGAAACATTTCCTTTCGTCGGTTTAATCAAACCAACAATCATCCGAATCGTCGTCGTCTTCCCGGCCCCGTTCGGTCCTAAAAAACCGAATACTTCTCCTGGCTGGACTTCTAGCGAAATATTATCGATGATTGTCTTCTTTCCAATCACTTTTGTCAGTTGATGTAACTTTAACGTCGGTTCCATTGTCTCACCTCTTTTCTTATTCTATCGGACAAAATCGAATCTGTCCTATTCGAACATTCACATAGGGCACATCCATACATTTTTGATATGATGTTTGTATAGAAAGCGAGGTCAGCCCATGAAACAGTCGAAATGGTATGCATTTTTAACTGGCGCCGTTCTCTTGACGGGAATCGCGTTATACGGTCTTTGGATTGGTTATCAAGATATCGTCAATCCGCCAGAACGAACACTGTCCGTCTCTGAAGACGAGCGTCCTGAACCAGAAGGAGATATCTACGTCGCGCTTGGCGATTCGTTGACTCGCGGAGTCGGGTCGACATCAGGCGCAGGATATGTACAACCTGTCAGCGAAGGTTTGGAAGATGAATCGCTCCGTACCCAAAACTTAGCCGTGTCTGGGGCACGAACTGAAGATTTACTTGCTCAACTTGAGCAACCTGAAGTGCGTCGTACGATTGAGAGCGCCCGATATATCACACTAACAATCGGCGGAAACGATTTGTTCAACCGTGGGGAAAACGTCGATAATTTCGAGTCTGTCGATATTCAACAAGTCGTTACGGATGCGAAGACAAATCTCGAAACGATTTTTTCTGAAATCCGTGCGCTCAACGACTCGGCGACCATCGTCTATATCGGTCTTTACAATCCGTTCCAAAATGATGAGAACGGGCAAGCATTCAATCAACTCATCCTCGACTGGAACGCATCCGCGAAACAGTTGGCGAACGCGCAGAACATTGATGTAATCGATCCATTCGCTTATATCACTGACTTATCACGTGATCTCGCGACCGATCAATTTCATCCGAGTGACCGTACGTATGAAAAATTCGCGAATGATGTACTCTTCGTTCTCGAATAATCAAAATCCTCGTCAACATAAGCTGACGAGGATGTTTTTATTTTTCGTATCGAACGACCCACTGCTCTCCTTGTTTCATGAGACCAGTCCCTCGCCAACCTGTCTGTAGCAACTCAACTTGTTTCACCCGATCTTCCATCGGCACATCCATCGCTTCTGAAGTAGGTTGCCATGTGCGATGTAACTCCTTATAAAAAATATAACGAAGTTTTCCACCATACTTTTCTTTCAATGCCCCGATTCGGAGTCCGAGCGTGAACTTATCTTTCATGCTCGGAATATTGAACGGTGCGACGGTCGCGCAGACGACATCGAATCGGTCGTCGGTCTCGCATTGTGCCATCAATAGTTTACCTAGGTGTGTCTGTAACCCGTATCCCCTGAAATCTGGATGGACGTTTGTCACTTCTTGATAGAGAACACGCTCAAGCGAAGCTTCAGGCCAACCGATATCTCGGCCTAAATGTTCGTCGTCAATTGGTGGGATGAGCATGGCTCTGAATGCAATGAGACGTCCTTCATATATTGCTCCAACTAACGTTTGATCCGTCAACAGTTTCGTGAACTCTTCGATGGATAACGATTGATAGTGTTCTGGTTCAGCCAATGCCTGAATCACTGTTTCCTGAAGAGACATTAGTTCAGGTAAATCTGACAAGCTCAGAACGTGCACGTGAAGCGAAAGATCTTTCACGTCACCTTGCCACATGCGACTCTTCTCCAATCACATATGAATCAATCGTCAGTTCACGTAGCACGTCTTCATCGACGTCAATTCCGAGACCAGGTTGATCATTTAATGAGATAATCGGTAAATCATATGATAAGTTTCCGACATCTTTCCCGAAACGGAGAGGCCCTGTCAGTTCGACCGTTTTTACGATGTGACTAGAGAAAGCGACATGGAAACCTGCACTTGATGCAATCGAAGATTCGACCATTGACCCGATCTGACATTCGATTCCCGACATTTCTGCCATATGCACCAACTTTTTCGCCGGATAAATGCCGCCACACTTCATCAATTTAATATTTGCTTTATGTGCCGCCTGCATCATCGTCAAGCGTCTCATATCGTGAATGTCTTTCAAACCTTCATCCATCATGAGCGGAACCGCAATTTTTTGCTTCACTTCTAGCATGCCTTCAAAGTCATCTGCTCGAACCGGTTGTTCCACCCAATCGATTCCATACGGCTCGAGCAGACGCATCGCCTGAACGGTGTTGGCCGCGTTGCCCCATCCTTGATTGACATCGACTCGAATCGGAACATCCGGTCCTACCGCTTCTCTTACGGCTTTGACACGTGCCACGTCCGTTTGCACATCGACCCCAACTTTCATCTTCACGGCCGTGTAGCCTTGAATGATTTGTTCGAGTGCCTCTTGTGCCATATGACTTGGTTCCCCGATACTTAAGACGTGTGTGACCGGGAAAGACTCATGGTACCGACCACCAATCCATTCATAGATCGGTTGATTTAATTTTTTCCCGATCAAGTCATGACAAGCGATATCGAGTGCCGCTTTTGCTGCCGGGACCCCGCGAATTGCACGATCCATCTCATCATGAATGCGCTCTAAGTGCAACGGATTTTTTCCGATTAATAGCGGTGCTAACAAATGACGGAGTACACTGATCGTACTCTCAGCCGACTCACCCGTCACATGCTCGTCCGCCACCGCTTCCCCATAACCGACAAGTCCACAAGTCGTGGTCATCTTGACAATGACAGACGGCATATCATCGTAACGGTGATAACTGACGATAAACGGAACTTTTAACGGGAAACGAACTGAGAAAATTTCAATCTTTTTTATATTCATTTTCCTCACTCCTTTACTTCGATTGCGCTTTCCTCTATATTGTCGTTATATAGTCGTTAAATTGCAAGGGGGATTTTCAGATGTCCATCCATATCGCTGTCGTCGGTTCGCCAGCTTTCATTCAACAAATAATTAAAGATTCTTCTTTACCCGATGTCCGGATTGAAGGGTTTCCTTATGATGACCCACGCGAGGCGGAAGACATCGCTGATCAACTCGTGTTTTTTGACGGAGCTTTCTTCTCCGGTTCATTTCCGTATACGTACGCGACCGAGAAGGCGAACATTCCATATGCTCATCACGTTGTTCAAGATGATGTCGTGTTATTGACTTCACTCTTATATATGACGTTAACACAACACGTGCAATTAGAAGACATCTCGATCGACCTCGTTGACATGTCCCGATTGGAATCGATATTCGCATCATTTCCAAATCATGTACCCTCATCACAAGTGAAGCTACTCCACCCCCATATGAATCTTGAAGACTTGATAGCCTTTCATGAACAGCTTCAAGAAAGCGGGACGACACGATTTGCTTTGACGAGTGTGGAGCAAGTCCACCGTCGATTGATCAGTAGCGGTTATGCTAGTCAACTCATGATTGAACCAAAGGAGAGAATTCTCCATCATTTCAATGATTTTCTACAACAGATTCGATTGAAAAAGTCAGACCAATCACAATTCGCTGTCCTCTTCTACTCGAATGCGAATGAAGACACGCTTCAACATGTGACAAATCAACATTTGTTCGACGGCAAATTGATGGAATCTGACGAAAAAGGTATCGTCATTTTATCGAATAAAGGAAAAATCGAGTCCGCCATCTCCAGTGGAACCATCCTATTGGAAAATTCGTCTGCGTACGTTGGTATCGGATATGGATCAGATTATAAACGCGCACTCGAACATGCTCGTTTAGCCTTTCATGCAACGGGCGATGCCGCTATACGAATCGTCGACAATTCGAAGCAATTAACGTTCTCAAATCAACCGTCACCGATTCATTTCCGCGTCACGCAAACACGTGTCTATAACATGATGAAACAAACCGGCATGAGTCCGACCAATATCGAAAAGATCATTCACTTCTCAGCTAATCAACTCGAATTCACAGCGAAAGAGTTGACCGATTATTTGCAGGTGACACGACGTACGACAGAGCGACTGATTAAAAAGTTAGTCGAAGCGAAACTCATCCATGCGATTGGTGAAGAGATGAGCTACAGTCAGGGTCGACCTCGCAACGTCTATAAATTTCAATTCCCGGTCGAATGACGACCGGGAATTCTTGTTTTACTGTGCCACCTGTTCAGCGACAGGTTCTTCTTGTTGAATGACCGCCATGCGTTCAATCGTATATCCAGTAAAGGCATACAGAATCGAAATAACCGGTACGATGAAGTTTAAGACGGCGTATGGCGCATATTCGAACGCCCCGACACCGAGCGTACCGAGAATGAATACCCCGCACGTGTTCCAAGGAATAAATACCGACGTCAATGTTCCACCGTCTTCGAGTGCACGGGATAGATTCTTCGATTGCAGCCCCATTTTCTCATAAGCCCCGGCAAACATGCGTGACGGGACAACAATTGAGATGTACTGCTCCGAGCAAGTCGCATTTGTCGCAATCCCTGCTAAAATCGTTGAAGCAATCAACGAACCTGCTGTTTTCGCTAACTTCAGAATTTGATTCATGATTGATTGAAGCATTCCTGAATATTCTAATATTCCTCCGAACGTCATCGCAACGATCGTCATCGATACCGTATACATCATCGCATCAAGACCGCCTCGGCTGAAGAGGTTATCAACCAATTCATTTCCCGTATCAATGACATAGCCACTTTGGAGAGCGCCTACGCTGTCCGCGAGCGTACCCCCTTGGATGAATACTTGAGCCAAGAAGCCAAGTGCGATTCCGACGACGAGTGCAGGAATCGCCGGCACCTTCTTCGCGACGAGTAAAATGACCGCGAGCGGTACGACGAGTAACCATGGAGAGATGACAAAGCTGTCTTCAAGAATACTGAGTGTCTGTGTGATTTCTGACGAGTCCGTCGTCGAATCCGCAAAGCGTCTACCGAGCCATGCGTATACACCTAACGCGATGATGAGACCCGGTATCGTCGTATACAACATGTGTCGGATATGTACGAATAGATTCGTATGTGTCAGTCCTGCTGCTAAGTTTGTCGTATCTGACAAAGGTGACATCTTATCCCCGAAATAAGCACCCGAGATGACGGCCCCCGCAACCATCGGTGCTGGTATCCCCATACTGAGCCCGATGCCCATCCCCGCTACACCGATTGTTCCCATTGTCGACCACGAGCTCCCAATCGAGAGTGCAACGACTGCACAGATGAGACAAATCGTTAACAGGAAGTATGCGGGCGAGATAATCTTCAGTCCGAAATAGATCATCGTCGCGACAATACCTCCACCAATCCAAGCCCCGATTGTCAACCCGACGAGAATGATGATGACGACTGCCGGCAAGGCGAGCCGAATTCCTTTGTACATCATCTCTTCAATCTCTTTCCACTTAAACCCGTGACGCCATGCGACGATTGAAGCGACTGCCGTCCCAACGATGAGCGGGATGTGTGGACCTTGTCCAAGTTTGACGATTGAGATGAGCATGACGACGATCATCACGCTGAGTGGCAACAGTGCCCATCCTAGTTTCATGTCTTTTTTGTTCCCCGTTGTTTCCATCTAGCTTCCTCCCCTTGTAGCGAAAATTCAGAATTGTCGTTATATTGTCGCTAATAACGTTATGATAGCGCTTACACTTATTTGATGCAATAAAAAAATGAGTGGACAGACATCTGTCTATCCCACTCATCATGATTTATGTCGCTGCAATGCGGAGCGAATCCGCGAGCAAGAGTGCCCCGTCTTCCAAAGCATCACGGTCAAACGTCATATGCGGATGGTGGAGACCCGGACCTAAATCTGCCCCGATTCCAATCATCGTCGCATCAAGTGACGGTTTCTCGACGGTATAAAAATGAAAGTCATCGCTTCCTGACGTGACAATCCGTTCGACGAGAGCCGACTCACCAAATCGTTCCTCGATCGCTCGCTTGGCGATTTGGCTAGATTCTTCCCCGACGACGGCTCCCGGTGTGAAGTCTTGCCACTCCCATTCCAATTTCACGTGATGAAGTTGAGCGACATGGTGAAGCATATCCTCGACACGATTTCGCAAAGCGAGCAATTCTTCGTTTTGTTGAGCACGAACGTCAATCGAGAACGTCGCATTCCCCGGAATGATGTTCATATTGTCACTCCCGGCATGGACTTTCGTCAACTTGACCGAATGCGGCTCAAACGGAGACAAGTAAATGCTTTTTAGCATGTGTTGAATCGTAAAGATGACGTCGAGTGCGTTCTGTCCTTGATGCGGTCTTGCACCGTGCGCATCATCACCGAGCACCTCTCCCTTTAAGAAAAAGGCAGCACCATGCTGAATCGCCGCGGCGTATTGGCCTTTCTTCAACTCTTCTTGTGGACGTAAATGAATGCCGAACAGTTGGGTGACGTCTTCTAACGCACCGCGTTCAATCATGGCGAGTGACCCGTTCCCTTGCTCTTCAGCAGGCTGGAAGATAAAGCGGATGCGTTTCTGTAGCGATTCGTCCTTCAGCTGTTCGAGGGCACCGAGCACCATGCTGATGTTCGCGTCGTGCCCACACGAATGATTGGCACGGAACGTACCGTCCACTTGTTGCCATAACGCATCGATATCGGCTCGGACTGCAATCACGTCCTCCCCCGATCCAATCTCTGCAATCACCCCGGTCACATCCTCAAACGTCCGATGTGGAATCGACCAGTCCGATAAGATGGATGCGATTGTTCGAGTCGTCTCGATTTCTTTCCAACTGATTTCCGGATGTGCATGAAAATGTTCAAACCACTTGAGTACGCTTGTCATATGTACCTCCACATCTTTATATTTTTTTGACACCTTTGATGAGGACCCACTGTAAAGGGAGTCGACTCCACGTGATCCATTTCGGGATGACTTTCCCGCCGATTCTAGATGGCTTCACGGCCATGTTGATATTTGCCGGGAAAACGGCGATAAAGAATGCCGGCAACGTCCGTTTCACGAACGACGTTCCTTTGTTCAGTAAGAGCATCGCCCCGAAGACGACTTCTACGACTCCGCTCAGTTGCACCATCAACCGACGAAACGGCCATGACTTCGGAATGATCGACATGAACGCCTTCTCTCTGACAAAATGTAATATTCCTGCCCCGAAGAGTAACACCCCATATAAATTACGTACCATAACTCATCCTCCTTTTGTATAAGCATAGCAAAAAAGGCGGGCATATTGCCCACCTTTTACAGTGCAGAACCGTTCGCGTTTTGAATCTCGACTTGAACCGTCTCTGTTTTTCCGTCACGGACATATTCGATGTCGACCGTTCCATCTGTATCCCGGATCAATTCACTACGGAGATCGATGAACGAGCTGACTTCTTTGTCATTGATTTTCACGATGACGTCACGCGCTTCAAGACCCGCTTTCGCAGCTGAACTGTTTTGTTGGACTTCCACGATAATCGTTCCAGCCGTTACCGATTCAGGCAGGTTGATTTGTTCCGTCAAGTAACCTGGAGGGAACTCTGACACATCACGTAGCGAGACGCCGAGCGAAGGATGGTTCACTTCTCCCGTTTGTTCGATTTGATTGATGAGTGGAAGGGCGATGTCGACTGGAATTGAGAATCCGACTCCCTCGACTTCTGCCGTTGCAATCTTCATCGAGTTGATTCCGATGAGTTGTCCTTCTTCATTGATTAATGCACCGCCCGAGTTACCTGGGTTGATGGCTGCATCCGTTTGAATGACCTCGGCGTTGAAGTCGGCTTGACCGTTCTCATCCGTATCCACCGGTACGAGACGTGACGTCGATGAGACGACACCACGCGTCACCGAGTTCTCGAATTGTCCGAGCGGATTCCCGATCGCGATGACGGTTTGACCTGGTTTCAATTCGCTCGATTTTCCGATTGAGATGACAGCTGGTACTTTGTCAGCATCAACTTTTAAGACCGCCAAGTCATACGTTGCGTCACTTCCCATGAGCGTTGCTTCTGCTGTCGTTCCGTCATTAAACGTGACCGTCAGCTTGTCTGCCCCATTGACAACGTGATGGTTCGTTGCGATAAATGCCGAGTCACCTTCTTTTTTGTAGATGACCCCTGAACCGACTCCAGCCTCGACCGCTTCACTCGAGAAGCCGGTTTGGGCGAAGTTGTTCACGGTCACGACGGCAGGTTGAGCAGTCGCGACGGCATTCGTGACTGAAGAATCGGACACGTTTGATGACGTTTGGACCGGAGTCCCTTGTGAGGTGACGTTCGTGTCACTCACACTCGTAGCGGGTTGGTCGATGAACGGGTAAGCGATTGCGCCCGTCAACAATGCCCCGATGACCCCACCGACAAGTCCTGGGAACATACGGCTAACGAATGAAGGTTTTGTCTGTGTTCGTACTTTTGCTTCTTCTCGGTTAGATGAACCGAGTTCTGTATCTAACCAATCTTTTTGTTGCTCTGATTCATGTAATTGATCGCGTTCATTTGATTGATCGTGACGATCCATAATGATTCATCTCCTCTGTGTTATCTTCTACCCTTACTATAACGAAGAGGAACACTCATTTATAAAATGATAAATGAATTACAAGATTCTTCACATTTTGCGTCATTTCATTCAGACAATCACATTTCTTAGCGTACCCAGTCCTTCAATCGTCACTTCGACGGTGTCTCCCGTTTGAAGATACGTCGGTGGCGTCATCCCGTGACCGACTCCAGCCGGCGTACCTGTCGCGATAATATCACCTGCTTCGAGCGTCATGCCTTTCGATAACGTACGAATAAGCTCATCAATCGGGCGAATCATATCAGCCGTCGTCCCATCTTGGCGCGTCTCACCGTTCACATCCGTTCTGATTCGGAGTGGAAACTGTAGCTCGTCCGGTGTCACGATGAATGGTCCCATCGGACAGAACGTATCGAGCGACTTCCCGCGGAAAAATTGAACATGTTCTTTTTGCACGTCTCGTGCCGTCACGTCATTTAGAATCGTGTATCCAAAAATGTGTTCCTCGACCGATTCGATGTCTCGTCCCGACTTACCGATGATGACGGCGAGTTCGCCTTCGTAGTCTAATTTGTCCGTCAAATCCGGATGCCGCTCAATGACCGCTTCCGGACCGACCACCGAAGTCGGCGCTTTCGTGAAAATGACAAGTTTCCCAGCTCCTGCTGTATCCATCTCTTTCACGTGTTCTTCGTAGTTCTTCCCGATACAAATCACGTTTTTCAAAGGACGATACGGGGCGAGCAATTTCACATCCGTCAATCGGTATGACGGCGCCACGTCCAAATCAATATCTGGTTCGAACTCACGGGCGATCACTTCTAATAAATTTGTCGTATGTACTTGATTGCTAACATCGAAGACAAAATCGCCCTCGACAATCCCCACTCGTTGTTCTTCCTGCATGTAAAAACTACACCATTTCATCAAAAATCCCCCTTTTCATCATTATACAAAAAATCGAGACATGTCTGCCTCGATTACACTTTGTTTAAAAAGATGATTCGTTGATTGCTCGATCCCCGAAAGCGGAGTCCCGTGTCTCGTAGTGACTGCTCGTAACGTCCGTCAACGAGGACGTCAGCGTGGTCTAACACAGTTTGAACCGATTCGTCGTGCATCGCTTCCAACTGTTCAATCGTATAACCGGTATACACCCACACGTTTTTACCGAGCGATTTACATGCTGTGACGAGTTCCGCTACCGCTGACGATTGCAGGAACGGTTCGCCTCCGGAGACGGTCACCCCGTCCCAACCACTCATTTTTATGCGATGGACAAGTTCATCCACTTCGATTTCATCGCCACCGGCCGGATTCCACGAGGAAGGATTGTGACACCCTTTACAGTGGTGGGGACAGCCGGCAGTAAAGATGACCGTCCGTATTCCTGGTCCATCGACGACCGATTCTTCAACGACGGATAGAATGCGCATCATGTTTCACCCTCGCCCGTTCTTCTTCTCGTTTCGCCGTATTCCAACGGTCCATCGTCCCGACTAAATAGCCGGTGATGCGGCGGATTCGTTCGATGTTTGTATCCTCACCACAAGTCGGGCAGGCAACGTCAATCAGTCCTTCTAACCCACAATTTCCACAACGGTCGACCGGATGATTGATCGAACCATATCCGATATCATGCTGACGCATCAAGCGTACAATCGATTCTACTGCTTCTGCATTGTGGGCAAGGGAACCATCGACTTCGACGTAGGAGATGTGTCCCGCGTCGCATAACGCGTGATACGGTGCCTCAATTCGGATTTTTTCTCGGATGGAGACGGATTGATAAACCGGCACGTGGAATGAATTCGTGTAAAATGCCCGATTGGTAACCTCGTCGATCATCCCGAACTCTTCCTGGTCTCGGATCACAAACTTACCTGATAGTCCCTCTGCAGGTGTTGCGAGCAACGAAAAGTTCAAGTCGTACGCTTCGGCTGCTTCGCGCATGCGATTGGACAAATGGGTGACGATGTCGAGACCGAGTCGCTCCGCTTCACGGGACTCAGCATGTGTACTACCCGTCAACACTTTCAGCGTTTCAGCGAGACCGATGAAACCGAGTGAAAGCGTTCCTTGATTCAATACGTCTCGGACTTCATCCTGTATATGTAACTGCTCACTGCCACGCCAGACCCCTTGTGTGTAAAGAAAACGAAATTCTTCAGCGCGACGAGTACATTGATACTCGAATCGCTCAACCAACTGTTCAATCCCGATGTCGATATATCGGTTGAGAATTCGATAGAAGTCTGAGAGTGACTCCGAGACGAGTGCCATCTTCACCAAGTTAAGTGTCGAGAAAGACAGGTTGCCACGTCCGATTGACGTCTCCTCCCCGTGCCGGTTTCCCATGACTCGCGTACGACAACCCATGTATGCCACTTCTGATTCGTGTGTCCCATCGTAGTATGACGCATTGAACGGGGCATCGATAAAAGAGAAGTTCGGGAAGAGACGTTTGCCTGTGACGCGGCACGCCTCACGGAAGAGATCGACATTCGGGTCACCATCGTTGAAGTTGATACCTTCCTTCACTTTAAAGATTTGAATGGGAAAAATCGGTGTCTCTCCGTTCCCTAACCCACGTTCTGTGGCACGGAGTAACTCCCGAATGAGGATACGTCCCCACTTTGATGTGTCCGTCCCATAATTGATTGAAACGAAAGGTACTTGCCCGCCACCTCGTGAGTGCATCGAGTTCGCATTGTGAATGAACGCCTCACACGCCTGATACGTCGCCGAGATCGTCTCTTCTTCTGCGAGTGTCTCCAATTGCGCCTCGTCCCAGTCAACAGGTAACGATTGGAGTCGGCTCAGTTGACGCTCATATGTCTTCTCGACATACGGTGCTAAGTCGACGTCAAACATCGGAAAAGCCTGCCCCCCATGTTGCATATTTTGATTCGCTTGTAGGATGATGGATGCGAGCGCCATTGCGGAGCGAATGTCTTTCGGGGACCGAATCGTCCCATGCCCTGTATGGAAACCGTCTTTCAACAATTGACCGAGTGGAATTTGACAACATGTCGTCGATCCTGTGATGTAATAGTCCGCGTCGTGCACGTATAAAAAGTTATCAGTGACGGCTTGCTTTGACCGTTCCGACATTAAATATGTCTGCGACAATTCTTTCGATACTTCTGAAGAGAGTCGTGCTAATTTCCCGAGCGGGGACTTCCCGTCCACGTTCGCATTCTCTTGTACTAAGTCTTGGTCTGGTAAGACACAGACGTCCTCATACAACCGTAATAATTTCAATACCCCTCACCTCACTATATATGGATTAAAAATAGTTTAAATCGTTTTTAAAATCCTATATATAGATTATGACACGTTTTTTTTTGGAAGGTCACGAGTCGATATTGTGACAGTTTACATATGCGCAAACGACAAAAAAGAGCCTCGTCTTCGATGGGACAAGGCTCTACGTTATATGTGACAAACATCATTTATTTAGCAGCTTTCACGACTTTTAATTCGACTTCTTCCTCTAATTCTTGTGCCTCACGGAGACCTTTCGAGTTGAGCCATGTGTAGATGGCTCCCATAAAGAGCGCACCGCCGATAATGTTACCGAACGTCGCAGGAATCAAGTTGTGGATCGCACCTGCCATGCTGATCGTCTCAGGGTGTGGGACGACAAGCGTCAAGGCGAACAAGACGAAGTTGGCGATGACGTGGTCAAATCCTGAAGCGAAGAAGACCGCGACAAGGAAAATCATCGAGAAGATTTGAGCGAATTCATTTTTCATTTGTTTCGGTAAGAAAATAGCGAGACAGACCATCCAGTTACAGAAGATGGCACGGAAGAAAATTTCAACCGTCGTGTGATGCATTTTTCCCTCAACGACTGAGAACAACCAGTTGTTCATGCCTAGTTCTTGGATGACGCCAGTCGGTGCGAGTAGTAAAGCGAATAGGATTCCCCCGAGTGCGTTCCCGACAAAACAGAGCAACCAGACGAGCATCGTATCGCTGAGCGTCGTATAACCGCGAAGCGTCGACGTCGTGAAATACATCGTATTCCCCGTGAACAACTCCGCTCCCCCATAAATGATCATGACGAGCGCAATCCCGAACGAGAAGCCCCCGATGAGTGTCGTAAACGGTGATTCCGCTAAATACATGCCGTTGACGACTTTCAACGTGAAAATCGAAGCAAAGCCGATAAAGATCCCGGCTAACATTGCCCGTAAAAAGTATTCCATTGGACGATAATGAATCATTTGCGAGGAAGCCTGCGCTTTTTTCCGTAATGATTCGAGTGCATGGATTTCCATTGATGCCATGTCACAAACCCTTCTTTCTGAATAATTAAATAGGAAAGTATCAGTTCTAATATGTGAAATCATTAACAATATAAACTGTACAGTCTCTGTTGGCAATCACCTCTAGAAGGAATTGACAGAGTGTTCACATCGTAATCGTTTACATATGGCAGATTTGTGACAAACAAAAATTCTCTCGATTTTCGAGAGAATAACAAGACAAATCTTTAGAAACCAATAGTTTGAATAAGTGATTAATCTTTCTTCATGAGTTCATCAAATGTTACATTCAATCTTTCCTCTACATGAAATATTTCATGATTTACAATCAAAAGTTATCCACTCCTGAAGTCCACCCCTACAAAATCTCCTAGCATATCTTCATAGCCAACAACTGCAAAGCTCTGGTTTTTAAAATCTTCTAAATCTCCAAACTGACTTTCTAACTCATCGATTGATAGAATATAAAGGTATCTATTCAATTCTTCGATCTGATCCAGCAAAATTCCCTTTTCTTTAACAGGTGAAAGCGATTGTATAGATTTAAAAGGAAATACAGGTGCGTTCTATGATTTAATACTCATCAACTAAATTATCATCATGACGATAGAGAAATGATTATAAAGAGGTGATTACGGTGTCAGATACTGGCGGTTTTATTAATATAGGGATTGTGTTTTCGAAAGAACAATCATTTAACCAAAGCTTATATGCTGTGATTGATTCGTTTGTTAGTCAGGGCAGTAACCTTATCAAATTGAAATTTAGTGAAAATGAAGAGGGAACTCATTGGATTGAAAAACAAATAATCAACAATAAAGTTACTGTTGATCTGAGTGAAAATTATTATCCATTTATCACGCTCTCAGGCAATGCTCTTGGAATGAACAGTAATGAAATCAAGCTCTCGCCTGTTACTGAAAAGGATTTCCATGGATTTCTCATCGATATAAAATGGGATGACATGTTCCCTCTACCTCACAACAGCGATACAGTGGTCAGTCGGACGAATAAGTTGATTCGTTTTTTGATTGATAGCTATAAGCTGACCGCCTATAGCTATGCAATCGTAGGAAGTGAGTTGGATATTGAACTTTCTCCTGAAGACTTCATGGATAAAATAAGTAGTGAAAACTACTTCCCACTAGCTTTGGTGGGTGACAGCTCAAAGGTACAAATTCATAGAGGTTCACATCATATTGATGGAATCACTCCCCAACGAAAAAGTATTGAAACAATCAACATATAACGCTTTTTTGTATAACTGAATCGCCCCCGTTCCCAATTCCCAAAGAAGTAGTTCTACCGTCAGGGTACATTCAAGTATAGAGATTTAATAACCGTTCAAGTTCACTTTGTTCGAATGGCTCTAGTCCATTGATTTTTTTGGGGGATGATAATCGCATCTGCCTCTTGAAAATACAAATATAAATGTTTTTCATCTTGTGATGCTTTATCTATCGATCCCCAAGGAATTTGAAGCATGCCCTTCGACTTCGGGTTATCCGAAGTTCATTCAATCCCAGAATCATCAAGTTTCACTGTTATAGTCCTTGGCCATCCACCTATTTTCTTCAACTGTACCACGCTTTTCCTTAAAGTAATGGGAGGATACATTTTACGTACTAATGGATATAGCAAGAGCATGACCAGGACACCACCTGCTATCGCCACTAACACAAATGACATATACGAGATATTACGAGGAAAGAAATACACCACTGCAGTAAATCCATATGCAAAAGCCAGCAACTCTTGTTATCTGGCCGTCAGGGAACTGCGGTGAAATGAGCCCGGATCACCATTCCTTCTCTCATGTACCGTCATCAGAGACTCCCCAATCCTCGAAGTTATGCTTGATAAGCAAATGGACATGCATCACTTCGTAAAATGCGGACAACGACGGAATTATTGGCGAATGGTTTCAACCATAAATTAAAACAAAGAATGTCATTTACGTTCATTTACGCTTTCGACTTACTTTATCAAGTCGAATTTTCTCGATCAACGCGTGAATGATCTGTTCATTTCTCCGCACAAAATCTTTGTTGAAAGAAATCTACTCTCCTTCTCACATGAAGTAATTGAGTAGGTTCGGTGCATGAGGAGCCCATGAGGAGCCGCTGAAGCTTTTTTCGTTCACGATCAGGTGTTTCACTTAACTATATAATTCATCGAAAAAACAGAGGAGCAACGCCCAATCTCGGGACGTTGTTCCTCTGTTTCGATCGAATTGTTTATTCTTTATCCTCAGTCGATTCTTCTGTTTCTTCAGAAGATCCTTCAGAAGCTTCTTCTTCAGTAGAACCTTCCTCTGATTCAGTCGTTTCTTCCTCTTCTTCAGCAACCGGCTCATTCACAGATGCGATGTGCATGTCTGATTCCGAGACAATCGTGTACGATTTATCTTCTGGAAGATCTGCTACCGTCACCGAGTCACCGATTTCGAGGTCTGACACGTCAAGTTCGATGCGTTCAGGGATGTTGGCAGGTGTCGCAGCGACCGTCACTTTATAGAGCGACTGAGCGAGATATCCGCCTTCTTTGACGCCTTTCGCGTCGCCAACAAGGACGATATCCGTTTCGACTTCTGTCTCTTCATCCATCTTCACAGCCATGAATTCGACGTGTTGATAGAAGTTTGTGAACGGGTCTGTTTCCGAACCGTGCACGAGCGTATTGATTTTGTTTCCATCGAAATGGAGTTCAATCAAGGCATTGTCACCGTGGTCTCGAAGAATTTTACGAAGGTCCATCTCGTCAAATACGATTGGAGTGCTGTCTACTTTGTATCCGTAGACGACGCCTAACGCTTTGCCTTCCTTACGCAACTTCGTGCGCAGTGACCGTGGGCGTAATTCTCGTTTTGATACTTGAAGTTTGTTCGTCATTTTCTTTTCCTCCTACATGGATATACATTTCATGTCGACATCTTGAGGGTGAGGCAGTGAAAAAGCCACCTCTCAACCTCGATGCGTTGAGTGACATGTGTATAGTTTTCCCATGAGGGCTATTGAATAAACGTTACATCGTGTTAAAACAAGGTAACAAGACGATTACATGACGCGTTTGAACAATTTCTCGAGTTCATACGTGCTCCACTTCACGAGAATCGGGCGACCGTGCGGACAAGTAAACGGAGATGTCGTTCGACTCAAATCATCAATCAATTGTCGCATCATTTCCATATTGAGTGGATGATTGGCTTTGATCGATCGTTTACACGCCATGAGGATCGATGCCTCTTCACGATATTTCGCAAGATCAATCGAGCGCTGTTGAATGGCCATCTCCACCAAGTCACGAATCGTGCCTTCTAAGTCATGTTGCGGATACCATGTCGGAATCTCACGGACGAGGAACGTGTTACCCCCAAACGGCTCTAGAGTGATGCCTGCGTCCGCTAGGAGTGGTAGCACTTCTTCGATAGCGAGCGTCTCTTCTTGTGTGAACTCTAACGTTAACGGGATCAACAGAAGCTGATACTCTTTTTCCGGACGTCCTAACTGCTCATAGAACAATTCATACTTGATTCGTTCCTGAGCGGCATGTTGGTCCATCACGTACATCCCGTCTTCCGCTCCACAGATGATATAACTCGAGTGCAGTTGCCCGATGACGTCTAACGCCGGTAAACCCTCCGACTGACGTACAGGCTCCTCGACCTGCTCTGGTTCGATCATCTCTGCTTCCGGCTCATGAACGAGCGGAGCCGGATTCCACTGGGAAGGTGACGTGAGCGTCTCTTTCCGTTCCCGAGGAATCGGATAGTTCCACTCGACCGGATCTGCTTGTTTAGGTTGTGGCTCCATCGAAAAGTCGAGTTTCGACTGTTCAGACGGTGTCACACGTTTTGGCTTCGGCTCTTGTTTCACAGACGGAATGAGCCGTTGCTCACGGAGTGTCAATTGAACGGTCTCTCGGATAAGCTGGCATAGTTCTTTTTCTTTCGACAAACGCACTTCACGTTTCGTCGGATGGACGTTCACGTCAATCAACATTGGGTCCATCTTCACTTCAAGCACGGCAATCGGATAGCGACCGATCGGTAAGAGCGTATGGTAGCCTTCGAGCACGCTTTGCGTCAGCGCGAAGTTCTTGATGCTTCGCCCATTTAAGATGAGGGTCACATATTGTTTGTTCGAACGGGTCACCTCCGGACGTACGAGATGGGCGCTCAGCGTATAATCATTCGTCTTACTCGATGCCGTGACGATTTGTGCGGCGACTTGACGACCATAGATGGCGAGCATGACTTGTTTCAAGTCTCCATTCCCGTTCGTTCTCAGCAATTCTTTTTCTTCATGGAAGACTGTGAAGCGAATCTCCGGATGAGAGAGTGCCAATCGGTTCAACGTATCGGTAATGCTGGCGAGTTCTGTCGCCGATGTCTTCAAGTATTTCAGACGGGCCGGTGTGTTGAAGAAAAGCTGACTGACTGCGATTTCGGTCCCGACGTTCGTCGCTACCGGATTCGTCGACTTGACGACTCCACCTTCAAGCGTCATCTCAAAACCGTCCTCATCCGCACGCTTAGATTTCAATGAGACGTGACTGACCGAAGCAATCGAGGCGAGTGCCTCTCCTCGGAAACCGAGTGTCCGAATGCGGAACAAGTCGTGCTCATCCCGAATTTTACTCGTCGCATGTCGTAAAAAGGCTCGGGCGGCGTCTTCTTCATGGAACCCGTGCCCGTTGTCACGCACTTTGATGAGTCGGATACCCGCTTCTTGTAAGTCGACGTCTACTTTCGTCGCTCCCGCATCAATCGCATTCTCGACTAATTCTTTGACGACAGAAGCAGGTCGTTCAACGACTTCCCCGGCTGCGATTCGGTTCGCGAGTTGTTCAGGTAACTCTCGAATGATTCCCATCGACTCACCCTTTCTTTGCGGTTTGTTGCAGTTCATACAACGCCTGCATCGCTTCGATTGGATTCATTGCCAATAGATCGATTTTGAGCAGCTGTTCTCGAACAGCGTCATTCGACTCGAACAACGACAATTGGCTGACTTCTTCCACTGGAGTTGGAACAGCCTGCTCGTTTAAAGCAGGTTTCGTCGCCTCTGACTCGAGTTCTGAGAGAATCGTCCGTGCCCGGTCGATCAACGAACCCGGGAGTTCGGCCAATTCCGCCACATGAATCCCATATGATTTATCGGCACGTCCTGGATGCACTTCATGCAAGAACACGACACGCCCATCCCGCTCAATCGCCCGGACATGGACGTTCTCGAGCGTCGAAATCGAATCTTCGAGCACTGTCAATTCATGATAGTGCGTCGAGAAGAGTGTCTTCGCGCCGATTGACGAGGCGATATATTCGACGATCGCCTGTGCGAGCGCCATTCCGTCATACGTTGACGTCCCGCGACCGATTTCATCTAATAAAATCAAACTATGTTCCGTCGCCTCAGTGACAGCTTGTCTCGTCTCGGTCATCTCGACCATGAACGTCGACTGCCCGCTCACCAAATCGTCCGCCGCACCGATTCGTGTAAAGATGCGGTCAAAGAGCGGGAGTTCCGCTGCTTCTGCCGGGACGAATGAACCGATTTGATGAAGGATTGCAATCAAGGCAAATTGACGCATGTATGTCGATTTACCGGACATGTTCGGACCCGTGATGAGCAACATTTGGCGTGTGTCGTCAAGCGTCAAATCATTGGCGACATATTCGCCTCGCGGCAAGACCGTCTCAATGACAGGGTGACGCCCACGTTCGATTTGGACGTGGGATGTCGTAACAGGGCGTACATATTCCCGCTTCTCCGCCACTACGGCAAGAGCGAGGAGAACATCTAATTCACTGAGGGAACGAGCCAGCTGCTGAAGGGCCTTCGTATACGTCTTCACCTCTTCGCGAAGTGCGACAAATAGATCATATTCGAGCGTACAGCTCTTCTCTTCCGCCCCTAATATGAGGGCTTCCTTTTCTTTCAGTTCTGGCGTGATGTAACGTTCCGCATTCGTCAACGTCTGTTTCCGCTCATAGCGACCCTCTTCGAGTAGCTTCGCATTCGCTTTCGTCACTTCTAAGTAGTAACCGAAGACGCGATTATACCCGACCTTTAATGACTTGATGCCGGTCGCGATGCGTTCCTGTTGTTCGAGGTTGGCAATCCACGACTTCCCGTTCGCTTTTGCCTCTAGCAGTTCATCGAGTTCATCCGAATAACCGTGACGAATCATACCGCCCTCTTTCGTCGAAATCGGGGGTGAATCGACAAGGGCAGCTCGGAGCTGTTCACTTAACGATTCAAACGAATCAAGCTTTTGCTCGATTTGCTGCAAACGATCCGCTTTCACTGTTTGTAAGAGTGACCGGACAGAAGGCATCCGCTCGAGCGTGTCGCGAAGTTGGACGAGATCTCGCGCATTCGCCGTCCCGTATCCAACTTTCGCGACAAGGCGTTCGATGTCATAGACTCGCTTTAACTCTTCTTGTAGTTGATCGCGCAACATGAAGTCGTCCACTAAGTTCTCCACGGCGTCCTGTCGCTCTTTGATGCCTTGTTCAGTGTAAAGCGGCTGTTCGAGCCAGCGTTTTAACAGTCGTCCGCCCATCGCTGTCGTCGTCTCATCAAGGAGCGATAAGAGTGACCCTTTTCTCTCCCCAGAACGAGCAGATCGGAACAGTTCAAGGTTTCGGGCCGTGTTGGCGTCAAGTTGCATATGTTGTTCGAGCTCATAGGCGACAGCCGGTTGCAAGTGGTCGAGTGAGCGTTTCTGTGTTTTCGTCAAATAGGCGAACAATAATTCAAATGCCGAACGCTGTGCCTCATCTTTCGCACCTTGCGCGAGCGGACTCTCCCGCTTGTCCACTTGAATTGAGAGAGGGATTCCCGTCTGTCGTAACAAATCAGCGAGTCGCTCGTCCTCGACGATGACCTCGTTTGGGAGTAACCCTTCGATTTCCCGTAAGACGGCCTCTTCCGACGAAAGCGTCGTCAACCATGATTCACCGGTTGTGACGTCACCGCGCGCAATCCCAAAACGACCTGCGACGTCAGAGATGGCGACGAGATATCGGTTTTCTTTCTCGCTCAGTGATGCCATGTATGTACCTGGCGTAATCACTTGGATGACTTCGCGCTTCACGAGTCCTTTCGTCGCTTTCGGGTCTTCCGTCTGTTCACAGATGGCGACATTGAAGCCCTTTTCAATCAATTGTTCAATATAAATGGCCGCAGAATGGTGAGGTACGCCACACATTGGGATCGGGTGTTCGGCCTGCTTTCCATTTTTAGAAGTGAGCGTGAGCTCTAACTCCTTTGCGACAATTTGCGCATCTTCAAAAAACAACTCGTAAAAGTCGCCGAGTCGATAGAATAAAAAGGCGTCCGGATAGTCTGCCTTGATGGAGAAATATTGTTTCATCATTGGTGTCTGATGGACTTCTTGCATGTTAATTCACCTCTAGAAAGTACAACAGCTGACCATCGGCCAGCTGTGTCGTTTTAGTATCCGCAGCCGCCGCGTGCTTGTTCAGCCGCCATGCCGCTCCCTGTCTTTCCTGCAAGGACGTCTCCGTCCGTCGATTCGATAATACGATCCGTCACGGAGTTCGCGAGCGTGACCGTCACGTATTGAAGCAAGTCGTTTACTTCGACTTGAGTTTCTTGGAACGCTTGAACGACCGGAATCGAATCGAGCTCTTCCATCGCTTTATCAATCTTTTGCTCAACTTTTGCAAGTGCTTCGGTCTTGCCATAATGCTTACAGTTGACCGCTTCTTTTTGTAAGAACTTGATTCGTTTAATCAACGTCTGTACGCGGTCGCTACCGTTCACTTTCGCTTCCGCTTCTTTGAAACGTGCCACTTCTGGTGTTTGTGCTAATACGTCTGCCAATTCTCTTGCTTTTGCAATTACTTGTTGATCGGTCACCATTGTAAACCCCTTTATGTCTATAATGTTATCGTGCTCAATCGCACGTGAATGTTCTTTCTCATTCTAACATGAACGATTCGGAAACGGTACTAGCGGGATTTAAGGATTCACGAAACATATCGACATGCGGAATCCCGTCTTCGTTGTAAATTTCACTAGTCCGTTTGAATCCGAACGATGCGTAGAATGGTTCCACATACGTCTGCGCTTGAAGATATAGCGTCTCATGTCCGAAGTCCTGGATTGCCTCTTTCATCAGCTGACGAGAATAGCCTTTTCCTCGATGAGCGGCTTTCGTGACGACACGTCCGATGGCAATAGGAGACGCCTCCGTCAACACGCGAAGAGCAGAGACAATTTCTCCATCTTCTTCAATCCAATAATGGACGGCCTGTTCATCTTTCCCGTCGATTTCTTGATACGGACAATTCTGTTCGACGACAAAAATCTCAGTCCGTAGTGCCAGTAAGCGATACAATTCCATCGTTGTCAGTTCACCAAATGTTTTTTTCTTCATCCGTTTTCCCCCTATTCAATTGTCGCCCCGAGTGCCCGGGCGACATGTAACCCACTCGTCATCGCGCCAATCGTTCCCGCCCCCGGAAATATCGTATCTCCACAGACGTAAAAATTCGGTAAGTCCGTACGATAGCTCGCGGCACGGAACAGCGCCTGGCTTGGGGTCTGAGCATAACCTCCGACTGCCCCATGTGGACGTTTCGTATATTTTACCCATGCACCTGGTCCACCGGGAAGGAGAAGTGACGACTCACGATTCCAAGCGGGGAACGCAGTCGCAACGACGTCGACGAGACGATCGGTCCAATCTTGTTCTAGTTTCTCATATGCTGCCCGGTCTTTCCAATGCTGCCATTCAGATAAATCGATATGTGTGGAGACCGTGATGGTTCGTTCCGGTTTTTCTGTGCGCAACACGTCATCTGGTGCCGACATCGAGATGAACGCATGGCCACTCGGTAATCGATGGTGATATATTTGTTGGAAAAGTGGTTGTTGTTGGCATATGTCCTCAGGTAGGACGAGATACAGACTGAACGTACCCCATTGGGACTGCTTCAACTGTCTGCGATACTGTCGTTTGAACCGTCGTTGTTCCTGTCCTTTGAGAAGTTCGCTCGTCCGCTCAATCGGTATGGCAGACACAACCGCGTCGACCAATTCAAGCCGACCTCTTCGATCGGTGACGAGCCACCCATCCGACACACGTTCGATGGACTGCACATCTCTTCCTAATCTTGTAACACCACCAAACGTTCGGACGGCGCGCTCTAATGCATGAGCCAATTGATACAGTCCACCTTCTACATAATATGCCCCTTCGTGATAGACCGACAGTGCGACTGCACCGAGCAAATGACTCGCTTCCTTCGCACCGGTCTGCAAACTGTCGAGCAGTATGCCATCGATGAATCGTTCGAACATCGTATTGTTTAGTCCATGACGGGCTAACGTGTCACCAAGTGGCCGTCGGAGTTTCATGAGCGTCATGAGTTGGTTCGGACGTAAGCCTTTTAGTGCATACATCATATCCGAGACCGTGCGAAACGGAAGAGCGGGCAACTGCTGAAACAACGGACGAATCTTCTCAAAATCGCCCCACACTTCACGATAGAACGCATGAATTGCATGACGGTTCTCCGGAAACGCGCGACTCAGCTCTTCGAGGAGACGTTCGCGGTCGTGATAATAGGAGATGGTAAGGTCCGGGAGATGAATATCCATTACTTCATCCAATAAAGTGACCTCGACCGTTTCTCCAAGCTTCTCGAGAACCCGCCGATGGACCCCTCCCTGCTCAAATCCCATCCCGAGTGTCGCGCCAGCGGGAAACAAGTAGTCTCCACGTTGAAACTTACCGGCACACCCGCCCCATTCACGCGACGCTTCAAAGACAATCACATCATGACCTTCTTGTTGCGCGAGCGCAGCTGCCGTCAAGCCGGCGATGCCCCCACCAATGACCCCAATCTTCATGAACATCCCTCCTAACTGTATGATACCCACTCCTTCAAAAAAATGGAGAAATGAATCGGTTTATAAGATTCCAGACTTCTTTTGAAGGGAACCGATTCTCTTATGCAGAAATAGTTCACATCTGAAAAGGTAAGGTGATGAAAATGCGCAGTCGTGTCATGGTCTATTTATTGATTCCAATCCTCATCTTTATTGGTATACTGATTACCCCACCTTCCGAGGAATCGCTCAAACTCGCGACGATGACCGTCGTCAGCATTCAAGAGATGATCCCTTACGAAAAAGAGTATACGGCACAGAAAGTGTTAGAAGAACGGACAATCGACGACAAGTCAGCCATTATCGAAGAATGGCGTCTCGAACAAGGGGCGAGAACGTCTTATAGTTATGTGCTCAGACTGAGAGGATTTGAACATGTGACTCAAATCGATGCAGGGGCTGCCAACACGAGATCGGACGGGTATTATGCGATGCAGGCGCATAGTCCCATCTTTGAGACGGATAAACCGGTATCGACAAACTATCCGATTGTCGTGTTTAGTTCGGAACAACGCCTCGTCATCGGTCAGATGGATTTCCGTGTCATTTATGAAGAGGATGGTCGATTAGAAAAATGGATCGTATTGGAGGATAAGCAAGAGTAAATGAACAACTTACCACATGACAACAATGAAAAAATGAAACGAATCATGATTATTGGTTCCGGTGGTGCGGGCAAATCCACCCTCGCGCGCCAACTCGGGGAACAGTTGCAACTTGATGTCTATCATTTAGACGCCCTCATGTGGAGACCAGGATGGGTGATGGCGCCGAGAGAAGAACGAATCAACATTCAACAACAACTCGTGAAGAAAGACGAATGGATTATTGACGGAAACTTCGGGAACACGCTGGACTTGCGTCTACAGGAAGCTGACACTGTCATTTTGATTGATTTGCCACGTATCGTGTGCGTATATCGGGTTCTAAAAAGAGTGATACGTTACCGTGGTACGACACGGCCCGATATGGGCGCATCTTGTGAGGAAAAGCTTGATTTCGCATTCCTCAAATGGGTGTGGAACTTTCCTGATATTCAACGACCTGAGATGCTCAAACGAATCTCACAATTTTCTCATGAGAAGCAGATCATCGTGTTAAAATCTCGGAAGGATGTTGAAAACTTTATTCATCAAACGAAAAGGTAGGAACTTCTATGAACCCTATTCTTCACCAAATCGGCACCATCTTTATTCCGGTGAGTGATATTCAAAAAGCGCGTGACTGGTATTGTAATTTATTCGATTTGTCAATAAAAGGAGAGATCTTATTCGACCATTTATATGTCATACCATTAGAGGGCACCAACCTCGTTTTAGATAGTAAAATCTACTCAACAGATAACATCATCCAGACACCACTGTTTCACTTGAATACACGTGACATCCATCAAGCTTATTCTTATATGATTCAAAAAAATATTGATATCATCACACCAATTGAGCACGATCATTGGTTCAATTTCAAAGATTTTGATGGAAATGTCATCATGATATGCAAATGCTAAAATCAGCCATATGAGGTTCTTCAGGTCGATTGTATCGAATGTCCACCTTGAAGAACTGAGGCAATATAACAAGTAAATCAAGTTATATGAGTAATAAGATTTACTCCTATTTAGATGTGAGGTGATCATCTGTTTTTTCTTCAAATGTCTGGAACACCTGGATCTGGAAAATCCACATTGGCTAAACGAATCATCCAACATGTACACGCGGTCGTCATCGATCATGATGTATCGAAAACTGCATTGCTTCGTACGCTTCCTATCGACAATTTCTCGGATGGAGAAATCGGGAAGATGGCTTATGATGTAGATTGGTCTCTCGTCGAGTATCACCTATCACTTGGACAAAACGTCATTCTCGACAGTCCTTGTCTCTATGACGAAATGCTCGATAAAGGGATAGCGATTTCCACAAAGTACGGAGCGACATATCGTTATATCGAGTGTCGTCATGAAGATTACGAAGAAATTAACGCACGACTTCGAAACCGTGTCAGACGACCGAGTCAAATTAATCAGGTTTCGTATGAGAATTGGTCTAAGATGAATGAACACTGCAAACGCCCTAAGAACCATACCTACTTACAAATCAATACGATGGACAATCGAGAGATTCCGATTGAGCGAATCGTTTCGTATCTTATGAGAACCTACGAATAAAACGCTTTCATCTCGAAAGTGTTTCTTTTTTTGATGTTTTTGTATTTTTATACTTTACAATTAATAATCATGCATATACACTTAGTCTCATCTACTACAGGGAGGCATTATACACATATGAAAAAATGGTTATTAGCAGGTACACTTATCATGAGCGCGGCTTTACTCGGTGCATGTAGTCAAGAAACAGAAGGTGAAGCGACAGAACAGAAAACACTCGTCATGGGGACGAGTGCCGATTACTTCCCATATGAATTCGTCGATACGGCAAATGGGGATGCGATTGTCGGATTCGATATTGAAATCGCAGAAACGATCACAGAGCGACTCGGCTACGAATTGAAAATCGAAGATATGGACTTCGGTAGCTTACTCGGGGCCCTCAATAGTGGCCGTGTCGACTTCGTCATGGCAGGAATGACACCGACTGAAGAGCGTAAAGAGAACGCCGACTTTTCAGATATCTACTTGTCAGCGACAAACTTGATTATGACGAAAGACGAGTCACTTCAGGCGATTGAAGATTTGTCTGGGAAGAAAATCGGTGTCCAAACGGCTTCGATTCAAGAAAACATCGCTAAAGAACAGGCTCCTGACGCCGAACTCGTATCATTGAACAAAATTCCTGAGATCGTTCAAGAGTTGAACACGGGTCGGATCGATGCGATGGTCATCGAAGATACGGTCGCTCAAAAGTATCTCGATCAAGATGACAGCTTCTATACGTTCGCTTTGAAAGAGGATGGCGAAAAAGGATCAGCAGCGGCATTCAAATTAGATGATGAGTTACGCGACCAATTCAACGAAGAGTTGAACAAGATGATGGAGTCTGGTGAAATTGATGAATTGGTGAAAAAATGGTTTTCAATGGAGCCGACTGAATGAGACAAGTCAAGCTACCGATTTATCCCGTCGTCTATCCGACGGGACATCGGTTAAACCAAAATGAGAGCCAGTTCCCTTTACCTGTCCGAATCAAAAATCAACTGGATTCTATGACCTATCATGACTTACATGAATATCCGGTCGAACCGATTAATGAGTTGTTTGAACGTTACGCCACGTATGTCGGTGTGACACCCGAGCAATTACTCGTCGGTTGTGGGAGTGATGAGATGATCCATGTCGTGACGCAAGCATTGCTCGCTCCAGATGACATCGTCCTGTCCCCGACCCCTGATTTTTCGATGTATCCCATTTTCACGACAATCGCACACGGTCAACATGTTCAAGCCGCTGATTTATCGTATGAAGGCATCTTGAAGGCAATCGAGACGTATCATCCAAAACTTCTTCTTCTATCGAACCCGAACAATCCAACCGGAAAACTGTGGACCGTTGAAGAGTTGACGCACCTCGCCACACTCGTGCCGTACCTCGTGGTGGATGAGGCGTATATGGACTTCACACCTGATGCCAGCATGATCCCGTTTATCGCGAAGCATCCAAATCTCATCGTCCTCCGTACGATGTCGAAGGCGTTCGGATTAGCGAACGTCCGAATCGGGTTCATGGTGACAAATAGCGAACTCGCACATTACTTCCGTCAATTCATTCCCCCGTTTAACATTAGCGGGGTAAGTGCAAAAATTTGCAACATCTTCTTAAAAGACGGGCATTATCTTCAGGAATCGATCGAATGGCATGAAGAGATGCGACAGAAATGGATGGTAGCTTTAGAAGCCATCGGTCAAGTCCTCCCTGCCTCGACGAACTTCTTGTATGTCGAGTTAGGGCAGCCTGAAGTCGTATGGTCACATTTGACTGCATTGAGTGTACACACGTCGAAACAATCGACGGGGATTCGAGTGACCATCGGTGATGAGGCGGCACTCAAGCTTACACAACAAGCGATTCAGCAATACGTTGAATCGATGAATGTAAAAAACTCCTGAACCTCGTGTTCAGGAGTTTTTGTCAGTCAATCGTTTTTATCACGCGCGCCGGATTTCCTCCGACGACTGTACGAGGTGCAACGTCTTTTGTGACGACTGCGCCAGATGCGATGACGGCCTCATCACCAATCGTCACACCCGGATTGATGATGGCCCCTCCACCAATCCATACCCGGTCGCCGATGGTCACCGGCTTCCCGAACTCATACCCAGAGATGCGCTCAATCGGATCGATCGGATGTGTCGCCGTATAGATATGTACACCCGGTGCGAGCATACAGTCATCCCCAAACGTGATGGGACAGATGTCTAGAAAGACACAGTCAAAATTCGCATAAAATCGTTCACCTAAGTGGATGTTATACCCATAATCACATTTGAAGTTTGGTTCGATGTAATACGACTCTTTCGTCGAACCGAGTAACGCACTAAGAATTTCTTTCCGCTCAGTCAAATCATCAATCCCGGAACGATTGAATCGCTCGATCAATCGCCGGGCATGCTTCCGATCTTTAACGAGCGTCTCATCACCAGCTAAATATAATTCACCACGAATCATCTTCTCTTTTTCCGTCATCATGATCCCTCCTTAAAATCAGTATAGAGGATTTTTGAAGGCTTTAGGGAATAGAGACAAGGATGAGCAGAAGGAGGAAGATGTGATGAAACGAATTTTAGAATGTCGGGCAAGTGATTTTATAACATTTAATCGTCAAGATTTAGTCGGGTCGATTCGAAAGGCAGAAGGACGAACCGTCATGGCCGAGGTCATCCCGACCGTGCAACCGCTGTACCCAGAAGTGACGAACGCAGAGCTGGCGCGAGCGTTCGGTGCCGACTTGATTTTATTGAACATGTTGGATGTGTTCCATCCTTATATTAAAGGACTTGAAAGTCATGCGTTGTTCGGAGATCTACCAGGTGATGAGATGAGCGACCATCCGATTTTGGAACTAAAAAGACTGATTGGATTACCTGTCGGTGTCAACTTGGAACCCGTCGACTTTTCAGAGAAATCGTCTGAGATGAATGAAGTGAAACGAGGCAGACTCGCTTCAGTTGAAGCGTTCCAAAAAGCATCTGAACTCGGAATCGATTTCGTTTGTCTGACGGGCAACCCGAATACGGGGGTCACGAATGAAGCAATCGAACAAGCCATTATCCGGGGGCGTCGTGAATTCGCCGGCGTCATCATTGCCGGAAAAATGCATCAGGCCGGTGTCGGCAACGTATTGGACCGCGACGCATACATTCGCTTTGTCGAAGCTGGGGCAGATATCATTCTATTGCCGGCTCCAGGAACCGTACCAGGTGTCCGTGAAGACTCCTTCCACGAACTCGTACAAGAATTGCAAGCGCTCGGGGCCCTCACGTTAGCAGCGATTGGGACGTCTCAAGAAGGAGCTGATGTGGCGACTGTTCGTGACATCGCACTCTCTTCGAAACGAGGCGGCGCGGATATCGTTCATATCGGCGATGCCGGATTATCTGGGATTGCCGTACCTGAAAACATTCAGGCACTCTCGATTGCCATTCGCGGACGGCGTCATACATACATTCGCATGGCCGCTTCGGTCAATCGATAACACAAAAAAGGGAAGGAGCATGTCTCCTTCCCTTTTCGTTTACCATTCCGTGACGTCTCGACGCGGCTTCGCCGGTGTCGTCGTTCCGTGACGCTTGGCAAGTAACGCCTCCACATCCTCTAAACGAACACCTTTGGCTGCTAACAAGACGAGTAAGTGATACAGAAGATCTGCTGACTCTTCGACCAAGTCTTCATCCGTCATGGCAGCAATGACAACCTCGAACGATTCTTCACCAAACTTCTTGGCGATTTTTTCAACACCCTGTTCCAACAAGTACGTCGTATAAGAACCTTCTTTCGGTTCTGCTTTTCTAGATTGAATCAATTGCTCCAATTCATGAATCATACGCTCACCTCCGTAAAGAAACAGCTTCGATTCCCGGTATGACACGTCGGACCGTTCGCATGGACACGAACGAGAAGCGCATCCTGGTCACAGTCGACGTGAATGCTGACGACGTCAAGTGTATTCCCGCTCGTCTCCCCCTTCATCCACAGCCGACCTTTCGATCGGGACCAAAACGTGACGACTCGTTCACGAAGTGTCTGTCGGATTGCCTCATCGTTCATATATCCTAACATGAGGACCGCCCCATCCTCTTCTGAAACGATGATGGCGGGGATTAGTTCATTTTCGTCGAAACGAACCGCATCGGCAAGTTGTGACTCGTGCATACGTGTTTCACCTCTTCTACTGTCGTTTTTCGGTCATGTAAGATGGAGGCAAGTAATGCGGCATCGACTTTCTCAAGCGCCTCGACTACGTGCTCGGCATTCCCTGCACCACCGGAAGCGATAATCGGAATATCGACGACTTCGCGGAGTTGTTCTAAAATCGTCAGGTCATATCCGTTCTGCTTCCCGTCTTGGTTCATGGACGTGACAAGAAGTTCACCCGCTCCAAGTGCGGCCACTTGTTTCGCCCATTCGACTGCCAACAGCTCGGTTTTCTGTTTACCGCCATATGTGTAGACGTAGTACGCCCCGTCTTCAAACTTCACATCGATCGCCACGACGATACATTGTGATCCGAAACGATCCGCGGCTTCACGAATGAGACTCGGAGATTCGACAGCGAGCGTATTCAATGATACTTTGTCCGCTCCTGCTTTTAACAGTGAAGAGATATCCTCAAGCGAACGAATCCCTCCACCGACCGTCAACGGAATGAACACTTTTCGTGCAACCGCACTGACGACATCGAGCATCGTCTGTCGGCGTTCCGTACTTGCCGTGATATCGAGAAAGACGAGTTCATCTGCTCCCGACTCATCGTAATATTTCGCAATTTCGACCGGGTCACCAATGTCTCGTAATTGAACGAATTCAATCCCTTTGACGACACGACCTTCTTTCACATCGAGACATGGAATAATTCTGCGTTTAAGCATAACGCGCCTCCCATTCAATCAGTTCATCGATACTTACTTTACCGGAGAGGAGGGCTTTGCCGACGACCGCCTCATCAATCTTGGCCATCTTCAGTTCTTTCACGTCCTCTTCCGTCGTCACACCGCCTGAAGCGATCAGGGTGACGTTGACGATTTGCCGTAACGCCTTCATGCGGGAGACGTTCGGTCCGTTTAGTTTCCCGTCAGAACCGATGTCCGTATACAAAATCGTCTCGATTCCTCGTTGGACGAGGTCTTGGGCGACAGAGATATCATCGAGTTTCGTCGCTTCCTGCCAGCCGTTGATAGCGACTTTCCCATCATACGCATCGAGTGCCACGGCGACTCGATTGCCGTACTTCTCGATAGCCCGATCCAAAAAGTCAGGGTCCATGAACGCCTTCGTCCCTAAAAGGACGCGGTCCGCACCAGTTTCCATGACCGCATCGAGTGAAGCTTCTGAACGAATCCCGCCCCCTGTTTGAACGAGGAATCCAAGAGACTTTGCATAGTGGACGACGTCTAAGTGACGTGGCTCACCTGCTTTGGCCCCTTCTAAATCAATCAAGTGAATCATCGGAACTTTTCCTTGCCATTCTTTCAGTAGCTCATACGGGTCACCATATTGTTCTTCTGTCGAAAAATCACCTTCCGTCAAACGGACAATCTTTCCTCCGATTAAATCAATGGCGGGTAGTAATCTCACGTTCGACCGCCTCCTTCCATTCTTGAAGTAAACTGAGACCGAACGTCCCACTTTTTTCTGGGTGGAACTGCATGCCCGTCACGAGCCCTTTTTGAACAATCGCCGGAACTTTCTCACCCATGTATTCAGCCGCTGCCACGATGTATTCGTCATCCGTCACCGCATGGTAAGAGTGGACAAAATAGACATCCTCATCCCGAAGGATCGAGTTCCATCCAACGTGTGGGAGCCGCTTCGCACGCATACGTTCCACTGTCCCCGGAATCAAACCGAGACCTTTCGTCGGCATCCCTTCCGTGCTTGAGTCAAACAAGAGCTGCATCCCGAGACAAATGCCTAAAAACGGCTTTTCTGTCGCCATTCGTTGCAAGAACGGGATAAGACCTGTCTGTTCGAGTGATTGCATCGCTTGTGGGAAAGCACCGACACCAGGGAGTAAAATGGCGTCCGCTTCTTCAATTTGCCTCGCATCATTCGTGATCACGACATAACAGCCGATAGCTTGTAACGCACGTTCGACGTTGAACACGTTTCCCATGCCATAATCGATGACAGCTACTTTCATCCTTCAATCCATCCTTTCGTAGAAGGGAGTCGGTTCGTCCCATCGCTCGAGACAGCCTCGGCGAGTGCCCGACCGAACGCCTTAAACAACCCTTCAATCATGTGGTGTGAATTCGACCCGTAAAGGACGGCGAGGTGAAGCGTGAGTCGACCGTTCATGGCGACGGCACGGAAGAACTCCTCTGCGAGTTCTGTGTCAAAATCGCCGAGCTTCGGATTGCGAATCTCCGCCTGATAGACAAGGTAAGGGCGCCCTGACACATCGACGACCGCTCGCGCGAGCGTCTCATCCATCGGCATGTAGCTTGAGCCATAACGACGAATCCCGACTTTGTTCCCGAGAGACTTCGCAATGAGTTGCCCGAGCGCGATCCCGACATCCTCGACCGTATGATGGGCATCGACCCATGTGTCACCTTCTACTTTCACGTGTAAGTCCATCTGACTGTGAAAGGCGAGCAACGTCAACATGTGGTCAAAAAACCCGACCCCCGTCTGAATGGAGCTCTCCCCTGTTCCGTCTAGATTTAATTGAATGTCTATTTTCGTCTCTTTCGTCTCACGTTTTAGTTCAGCTGTTCTCAACAGAATTCACCTCTTCAATCGTTTGTCGGATATAGGCATACGCCTCGTCTGTTCCCGCACTGACACGTAGTCCATCAGGAAACGCGCGTACATGGACCCCATTCTCAAGGAAGCGAGATGCCCATCCTTCACTATCATCCGTTTTGACATAAATGAAGTTGGCACGGCTCGGTAAAATCTCACCGATTGGTCGTAACAACTCCGTTAATTTCTCACGTTGCGCCGTATGGAACTGAATCGACTCCTGAATGTATGATGCATCTCGTAAGACGACGTTCGCGACAGCGGCACTGAGTCCACTGACGTTGAATGGCGAGCGGAATCGGTCGATTTGTTCGATGATCTCCTCTGAGGTAATCATAAAACCAATCCGAAGGTTCGCTAAACCGAACGCCTTCGATAACGTCCGTAGGATGATGACGTTCGGGTGCTCGTTCAAGCGAGACACAAATGAGTCGTCCATCGTGAAATCGATATACGCTTCATCCACGACGAGATAAGGGACGCGTGCCGCAATGTCCGAAAGTTGTTCAAGCGTCCACATCTTGCCTGTCGGGTTGTTTGGGTTCGAAATCAGAACGAGCTTCGGTTTGATTGATTGAATGAGCTCGACGAGTGTCTCATAGTTCAATCCGTTTGCATCAGGTTGGATGAATTGGCCTCTCGCGATTTGAGTATAAATGCCATACATCGAAAAGTCAGGTGCCGGAGCGAGGACACGGTCCTCTGTATCTAAGATCGCCTGACTTAAAATTGCCAACAGTTCATCGCTTCCGCTTCCGACCATGAGTTGTGTCGACTCGACTCCTGCATAGGTCGCATAACTCGCTTTTAAAGCAATCAACTCGTCGACCGGATAACGGCTTAGTGCCTCGAGTGATACGTCACGAATCGCTTGTTCCAATCGTTCTGGTAACGGATATTGGCTCTCGTTTTGATTGAGCGCGAACCCAGTCACGGCATGCGGCACATAGCGCGGGATGTTCTGATAATTCCGTCTCATACGTCCTCCATCCGAACAGCCATTGCACGGGCATGTCCTTCTAGTTGTTCTTGTTTGGCGATTCGAATCGCCGCCTTCGTAATCGTCTCATCGAGTTCTGTCATCTCAAGGAACGTCTGACGGCGATAAAAGTCGTCGACGGACAATCCACTCGAGAATCGCGCTGTCCCACTCGTCGGTAAGACGTGATTCGGTCCAGCGATATAATCTCCGAACGCCTCAGCTGCCTCGTGACCGAGGAAGAACGACCCACCGTGACGAATCGACTTCATCAATTGCTCCGGGTCTTTAACGGCTAACTGGACGTGCTCGGCAGCCATTGTGTTCGCATACTCGATGGCTTCCTCTAGCGATCGATACAAGACACCGCCACGCTTCAACGCTTCTCTTGCGATGTCCTGTCGTGGTAAGAGCGCGAGCTGTCGTTCAAGTTCTCGCTCCACTTCATCACGAAGCGTCTCTGTCGTGACGAGTGCGATTGCTGTCGCTTCTACGTCATGTTCTGCTTGTGCGAGAAGGTCAGCCGCGACCCACTTCGGATTCGCCGTCTCATCGGCAACAATTAATACTTCAGACGGTCCGGCAACGGAGTCGATGCCGACGATGTGCGACACGAGTGCCTTCGCTGTCGCGACATACGCATTTCCCGGTCCTACAATCTTATCAACCGGGCGGATCGTTTCTGTCCCATATGCGAGTGCAGCAACGGCTTGTGCGCCTCCTACTAGAAAACATTCATCAGCTCCTGCGATTTTTGCTGCAATCAAGAGCGAAATGTCGATTCCATCTGCTTTTGGAGGAGTGACCATGACCACTCGTTTGACACCGGCGACTTTCGCAGGAATGATGTTCATCAGGACGCTCGACGGATAGACAGCTGTCCCGCCTGGCACATAGACACCGACCGAATCGAGTGGCATATAACGTCGACCGAGTCGGAACATCGTATCTTCGAACACATCATCTTGCCGTACTTGATGCGAATGGAACGCACGAATCCGTTCTGCTGCCAATGTCAGCGCTTCAGTTAATTCAGCAAATGCTGCCGGTGGGGTGAAGCGAGACAAATCGACTGATTCGATTTTGTCGACGCCATCGAATTGACGCGTCCATTCAAGTAGCGCTTCGTCTCCACGGGTTTCAATCGATTCTACGATGGGTTTCACGGCCTCGGCCCATGCTTCGCGCCGTGATCGATTCGTATCAGTGCTCATGCGTCTCCCTCCTGACTCAGCTTACGGATCCATTCCTTCAATTCGTCAGGCTGTTCCGCCAAAGCCGTTTCACTCGTAATGAACTTTGCATTGATTGAAAAGATTGTTTCATATTCCTCTAAGTCGTTCGCTGCCAACGTCGCACCCGTCTCGACGATATCGACGATGCAATCAGCGAGTCCGGTTAGCGGAGCAAGTTCGACCGACCCATTCAATGCGATGATTTCAACGTTCTGTCGTTTCGAAGCAAAGTGTGAGATGGCGATGTTTGGATATTTACTGGCCACTTTTAATTTCTTTGTGCCATTACGTCGAACTTTAGGGCCACATACGGCCATCCGACAACGTCCGAACGGTAAATCGACGACTTCGAGCACGCCAGGTGTTTTTTCTCGTAGAATATCTCCCCCGACGATTCCGACATCTGCGGCACCGTGCATCACATATTTATAGACATCGTCCCCTTTGACGAAAATAAACTCATGATCCCCTGCCTTTACCGTCAGCTCACGTCCACGCTTTTCCGGCCATACCGGCAAATCTTTTTCTACAAAAAATTGACGGGCTGCTTTTTCAATTCGTCCTTTTGCGACCGCTACCTTCATTTCATCACCTCATCTAACTGTTCTAAATCGAGTGACATGCCGAACGCTCGTCTCGAGTGTCCAAAATGTCCATATAGGGAATCGTATCGTCCACCTGAAAGGACTCGCTTGCCTTCAACGCTACCCGTCACCGTCAAACCAGAATAGTAATCAAAGTCTCCCGTTTGACCGAAGTCATATGACACCTCTAGTCCGATTGAGCGCAAGTGTTGTACGGCATCATCGACTTCATCAATGGCATCTTTTAAAGAATCCGGTGCCTCGGCACGTAATTCTTCAAGTGCAGCGTTCCCAATTAAAAAAGGGAGCTTCGCAATCAATGGATACCGATACGTCTCAGCTAGTTCGCGTAATGACTCTAAATTTCGAAGCGCCAAGATTTTTCGGAATGTGCGTTCCTGTATGCCCGTCTCTTTCGCGATTAACGAGATGACAGCCGCTGATCCGATTTTTAATGTCAAGCGATCTTTTGGAAGGACTCCTTCAGTCATATCGAGAAAAGATTCAATGAGATGACTATCTTTCTCTTCACCGTCGACCCACTCGAGTCCAAGCTGTTGGCGTTCATGCGGTTGACCTGAATGCTTGACCGTCCGACGATAGACAGCCCCGGCGTAGGCGACACGCATCGGTTCATGACCGTCTGCTAGCTTTCTAGCAATTTGAAGTGTATAGTCAGGGCGCATGACGAGGAGTTCCCCGTCATTCCCGAATAAACGATAGTAGGCCGACTCGTCAAAGAGCGCCAAATTTTGATAATGCGAATAGTATTCGAGTAGCGGTGGGTCGATGACGGCATAACCGCTCGCCTCTGCCTTCTCTAAAAATGACAGCATCCAACGCTTTGGTCGAATGACATCTCCTGATTGAAGTTCATACCATCCTTCTGGAATCGAACCTTTTGAATTTGACCAAATCATGAAAACCACCCTTTATCTTATTATCACTTTACCAAACTAAAGCAGTGTGTTAAATTTATCAAACAGAGCAACACCTGTCAACCAATTGAACTGAAAAGGACGTGTAACGGATGTTTAACTTTACCCATGATGGTCATGTGCATACCCCATTTTGTCCACACGGCACAAAAGACCCGATTGAACTATATATTCAAGCCGGAATCGAAAAAAGCCTGCAATCGATGACGTTCACAGAACACGCGCCGTTCCCACGATCGTTTATCGACCCGGTCCCGAACCAAGACTCAGCAATGTCCATCGATTTACTTCCTGAATATCTCGATACATTACAGCGGATGAAACAACACTTTAAAGATGTCATCGATATAAAAGTCGGGCTAGAAGTCGACTTGTTGCCACACCTTGAGGAAGAAACAATCGCTTTGTTAGAACCTTTTGCACCATTGCTTGATGAAGTCATTTTGTCACAGCACTTCTTATATGTAGATGGCACATATATGCCGATTGATTATTCTGCTGAGACGTTTGATGAGCTAGTCACAGCGCTCGGCTCATTCGAAAATGTGATGAAAGCTTATTATGAGTCAATCGAACGCGGCCTTGGATTCCCATGGGAAAACATTAACGTCGCTCGGATTGGACACATTGATTTACCGATCAAATATCAAAAAAATTATGAATGGGACCGTTCACATGTAAAAGAGGAAGAGGAACGTCTCTTACTAGCGATTGCTGATCGGGGTTTCGGACTCGATTTCAACACGGCGGGATTAAGAAAGCCTGACTGTGGCGAGCCGTACGTCGCAGGACTTGCAAAGAGCGCCAACCGACTGAACATCCCTTTCACGTTAGGATCAGACGCTCACCTCGCTAACGATGTAGCAGCCGGATTCGACCTCATTGCACAAAAAAAAGCCACGTTCCTATGAACGTGGCTTTTTGACAGCGATCTAGCTATCTAGATCCCCATGCTTATGGTTGACAACGATATGGCATTCCATTTCTTCATCTGTAAACATCATACCATAACAAAAAATAGATGCAATAAAAAATTGGGTGAAATAGTTCACCCAATTTAAATCACATCGCTGCGTATAGAGTTTTCAAGTCATTCGTCGCCGCTTCATCCATTTGAAGTGCCACGAGTTCAACGTATTGAAGCGCTGGATCTTGATCTTTCGACAAAGCGACGATTTCTGCGGCTGCCTTGTCTAATGCCAACAAGATTCCCGAGACGCCAAGTGTCGGATAATATCGAAGGAGTGCACGAACGTGTTTGATTTCTGATACTTCATTTCCGTTAATGGTTAACGATTTGACTGCCAATTCCTGATGCATGCCAATCGCAAATTTATCTTCCCACACTTCTTCAAGTGTGATTAACGCTTCCACTTCATATGCACCATCTGTAAAGCGAACGAGTTTTTCCATAATCAAATTCCCCTCTCCTGAATCTACTTTCATTATATAAGAGATTTCAAAGAGTATATTGTGAAATATTGAACATTATGTGTAAAGTTTGTCTCACTTCATTTTGAACAAAAAAAGGCCCCTCCGAGGAGGGGCGAATAATGGAAGAGTAAAACACCATTGGCAGTACATTAATAATATATCATCTAATGAAAACGTTTACAATGTATTTTTGTACATTTTTTCAAGTGGCATATGTAACACTTCAATCCCACTTTCACGCATCAACTCTAAACCGTCACCATGCTCATAACCGACCGCATAAACGACGCGTGCAACGCGTGCTGCAATCAGCGCAAGGGAGCAGGCATGACAAGGTGAATGGGTAACATATGCCGTCGCACCGAACGCATTCGTCGAGTCAGCAGCCAATTTTCCAATCGCATTGATTTCTGCATGAATCTCATGTTGCTTCGACCAGTGATGATGGTCATATGGGTCCGTACATTTGATGTAAGTCACACCATTACGGATGAGCCGAGCTGGTTCGTTGAGCATATCGAGGTCCATCGACGCAACATAGTCGGTATGTTTATAAAACCCATCTTCTTGCTTGATATAGATCTCATTACAATTTGTATGACCAGAAGGTGTACCGTTTAGACCAATTGAAATCGGCTTTTCATCTTTTACGATGACACAGGCAACACTCTTAGATGCACACTTCGAGTGCCGCTCAGCCATCATATCGGCAAACAATAACCACGTCTCGTCCCACAATCGTTGTTTCTCCATGTAAGCCCCTCCTCGTAGAAAAGGAAAGTCTGATTGCTCAGACTTCCCTTCTTAATATCCAGTATCTTTTGGTAGTTCTTTATTTTTAGAAGCGATCTCGATGACTTTCTCTTTGAGCTCATGTTCCATCCGATCAAGTTCACGCTCAGCGTCACGACGCTTTTGTTTCCCTTCTTGTTGAATGCGTAACGTTTCATCCAACGTCGAGAGTAAATTCTCGTGGGCTACTTTAAGTGACTCCACCGAGACAATCCCTTTTTCATTCTCTTGAGCAATTTCAATTGAAGAGTCTTTCAACATCTTCGAGTTCTGCTCAAGCAACTGGTTGGTCGTCTTCGTCACATCCTGTTGCATGCGAAGTGCCGTCTTCTGACGGGTTAAGCTGAGTGCAAGGACGACTTGGTTTTTCCAAAGAGGAATCGTGTTGACGACCGCTGATTCGATTTTCTCCGCAAGGATTTGGTTATTCTGCTGGATAACTCGAATTTGAGGTGCCATTTGAAGACTGATCGTACGACTCAATTTCAAGTCATGTAACTTCTTCTCGAAACGGTCAGCCAATTGAATCATATCGTTCAATTGTTGAAGCTTAGACTGATCTTTTGAAATTTCCACTTCTTGACGAAGTGGCGCAATCTCATGTTCACGTACATGATCAAGCTTCGTCTCACCCGCAGCGATATAGACGTTCAACTCTTCGAAATATCGCTTATTCTTGTCGTACATTTGATCGAGCATCGTGATGTCTTTCATGAGCCCGAATTTGGCACGATCGAGGTTATGAATGACTTCTTCCAAATAGACGTTCATTTTTTCGAATTGAAGCTTGTAGTTTTCAGCCTTCTTCTTTGCGCGACCGATGAGCGGGATGTTGTCCATGAAACTTTTCTTTTCCGGCTGAAGCATGTCTGGATCCATCTTTCGGACGTTTTGCATCAAGTCAGACAATAATTTCCCAGCATCCCCGCCGTCTTTCATACGCACTTCCGTCAAAATCTGGTCAGAGAATTGTGAGAGTTCACGTTGGACATTCGAGCCGAACAGCATGACTGAATCCGTCTTTTTAATATCGATGGACTCCGCCAATCGCGTAATTCGCTCACGATGCTCTTGAGGTACGTCTGGCTTGGCTTGAATGGCAGGTACTTCATGAGGTTGTGAAACAGATGACCACTCCACAGAAGGGTCACTAAATCCCTCTGTTTCGGTCTTTGTTTTCGTATCAGATGTCAGCTCTTCTTCCGGCCATGACTGCCAGTTCGTTTCATTCGATGAAGTCATGTTTCTTTCTCCCTTCCGGCTGATCAGATAAGACTCGCTCCATCATGATCAGTTCACGTTCAAAGTCTACGGCGTCATCTTCAAGAAGACGTCCGCGCTGTTCTTTAAATTTATCGACAATTAGTCGCATATTCGTGATTAATTGCTCTCGAGTCTCTTCTTGAATAACGACTCGTTTTCCTTCAAGTTCTTTAAATTTCAAGACGACCGAGACGAGGGAATCTAAGTAGAATGTGAACAAGTCTCGAACATGTTTCGCATCTTGCGGGTTTTCGAAAAGTTCTTCGAACAATTCATGTGCTTCTTTTGAGACAGCTTTCATTTCGCGCCGTACTTCCACATCTTTAATTTCAGGAAGGACACGGTCAATCTGTTGCAACTTCTCATAACCTTGTTCAATCGTCCGTTGCAAAAATTGAAGCTCTAAATCGTCTGTCGCCTCGAATTGACGTGCTGGGACAGGCTCTTCAATCGGTTTAAGGATTCTTGAACCCGTGAATGGTTCGTCCTCATCAAGCAACAGTTTTTTCTTGGCACGTTTCGCAACCGTTGTCGGTGTGCGTTGACGGTTTTTGCGCTTGTTCGTCGACCAGACTTCATTCAAGACGAGCGCCCCTACGATAATGAATAACCAGGAGAAATCGAATACGTTGATGGCAAAGTATATGACCGCCCCTGTCAGGGCCCATTTCATCCATGTTTTCATTCTTTTCACCTCATCTCATGTTACTTCTATTGTACATTACGAAACCTATCAAAAAAAGTTTCGTCATCTCTATCATTTTAGCATAATAAAAATCGCTAAATCCTCCGTCCAAAGGTGTAGAAACAACTACCTATAACGACTTCTTTCCCGTTGTGCGACGAAAAAAACCGTAGACTCTGAGAGCCTACGGTTTCGGTTATTGTGCTGTAAGTGTCGTAACCCACGTTGATACCATGACAATTGCTACCGTTACGGGAATCACGTAACGAATGAGCGCATGCCAGATTGGATAAAGTTTCTTACCTGGTTCTGACGTTTGGATCTCATCTTTCAATATACGTTGATCGACGACGTATCCGACAAAAATCGATGTCAAGAGCGCCCCGACCGGCATCAAGATATAGCTAACAAGGTAATCCATCGTATCGAAGAACGTTAGCCCATTAAACAATTGTACATCACTCAATAATCCGAACGACAATGCGGATGGAACTCCTACAACGAAGACGAGAATAGCGGCCGTTACCGTCACTTGTTTCTTCGTCCAACTCGATTTCTTTTCATTCAATCGATCCGTCACACCTGCAACGACGACTTCTAACATGGCAATTGATGACGTGATCGATGCGAAAGCGAATAATAGGAAGAACAAGACCATGAAGAATCCACCAAGTGGTACTTGGTTGAAGACTGCCGGTAACACGACGAACAGTAGCGCCGGACCTTCAGCCGGGTCAAGTCCCGATGCAAAGACTGCCGGGAAGATGGCAAGCCCAGCTAAGAGTGATACTGCAATGTTCAATAGAACAATCATGTTCGCCGAACGATTCAACGTCCCTTTCGTCTTAATGTAAGACGCATACGTCAACATCGCCGCTACTCCTAACGATAAGGAGAAGAAGGCTTGACCTAAAGCAAACAACACTGATTCACCCGTTAATGCTGAGAAGTCCGGTTGTAAGAAGAAGCGAACCCCTTCCATCGCTCCGTCAAGTGTCAATGAACGGACGACGAGAACTAAGAAGCTGACGAACAAGAGTGGCATTAAAATTTTACTCATTCGTTCGATTCCTGCTTCAACTCCACGTAATACAATCAAGAGCGTGATCAAAAGAAATAAAAATTGTCCGAGTACAGCAATTCCTGGTGTTGAAACGACATTTCCGAAAACATCCCCGAATTCGTCAGCCGAGCGCCCGCTTAATGTTCCACTTAAACCGAGCCCGATATAAATGAGAACCCATCCTCCAATAACACTATAGAAGGAAAGCAACAAGAAACATGCGATGACACCTAAATAACCGATGATGGTCCAACGACCGTGCCCTAATTTTTTGAAGGCGAGAAGTGCCGTCTTTTGCGTAGAACGTCCAACGATGAATTCACCAATTAATAATGGCAGACCGAGTAATAATGTGAACGCCAAAAACATGAGTAAAAAGGCACCGCCCCCGCTAGTTCCAGTGACGTATGGAAACTTCCATATCGCACCTAAACCGATTGCCGACCCTGCGGCAGCTAGAATGAATCCAATTTTTGAGGCGAATGAGTTTTGCGCCATGATTACCCCTACTTCCTGTTTTTCATTTCATTTTCATAATAATAGTGAAATACTAACACGGTTCAAGGGTCAGGACAACAAAAAACAGAGAAAAGTCTGAATACTTTTCTCTGTTGATGCTTTATGGCGTTAAAAACATGAGAGCCTGCTCTCGAATTCGTATCGTTAAGTGATCGGTTTCGAAATGCTCACCGTCTACATCGATGATTTGAGGTTCATTTAACTCGACTTCGACATGAGGAGCCTGAAAGTGATTCCATTCCGTCGATTTTTGATCAAGACCGAGTTGCTGGGCCAACAATTGTCGAATCATCGGAAATCCGATTGACGAACTGTGAACGACTTCTAACAATCCGTCTGAAAACGATTGTGTCTCAAGCTTCGTCGGTACAGTCCCGAGATAACTCCCATTCCCTACATATAGAAAACTGACATCACCTTCGTAAAGGAGTTCATCTCCTCGTCGTAACCGAATCTCAAACGGGTCAGCTTCACGAAACTGGCGGATAGTCGCTAAAAAGTAACCGATTGAACCTAATGCTTCCTTTTCATCCGGATCGATTTGACGTGACGTGTCTGCAATCAATCCGACTCCTACGAAATTGAGAGCATACATCTCATCAACTTGAATGACGTCCACATGCTGTTCATGATTCGACTTAATGACACTTGCCGCTTGTGTCGGTTGAATGGGGAGTTCAAGCGCTCGCGCAAAATCATTACATGTCCCGGCAGGAATGATCCCTACCGTTGGACGATCCTCACGCTCTAACGTCATTAATCCATTCACCACTTCGTTTAAGGTCCCGTCTCCCCCTATCACAATCATATGGTCGAACGTTCCACTTTCTTTCGCGAATCGGAGCGCGTCCCCGATTTCTTGAGTTTTTTTGATAATTAATTCTTCGTAGAGCGATTCAATCGTTCCGATGACTTCTCCGAGCATCGTTTCGCTCGTACCGGACTTCGGATTCGAAATAATCAAAGCTCTCATAATAACCCTTCCTGTTCTAAGAAGTCTTTCGCTACATCGTAAGCACGTTCATTTCCGTAGGCAACACGTCGGTTCAGTTCAGACATCTGTTCGTCTGTAATTTTGCCGGCGAGTTGGTTGAGCGCATCCTCAATCTCCGGATACTCTTCAAGCGTCTCCTCTTTCATGAGTGGTGCACCTTGATAAGGTGGGAAGAATTGTCGGTCGTCTTCTAGTACGACGAGATCGTTCTCGGCGATATCAGGATCTGTCGCATAAGCGTCGACTAGATTGACATCCCCTCGTGCGATGGCGCGATAACGTAATTTCTGCTCCATCGAGACGACAGATGGGAAATCAAACCCATACTCGTTTTGTAAGCCAGGATACCCGTCTTCACGGTCGGTGAACTCGAGTGTGAAACCGGCTTTAATATCGGACTCGACATTCCGTAAATCTGAAATAGCCGTAATGTCTTCGGCCTCGGCATAGTCACGTGGAATCGCGAGCGCATACGTATTGTTAAACTTCATCGGTTCGAGCATCACGTACCCATCTTCGGCCAGTGCCTCTCTCGCCTGTTCATACACCTCACCTGCATCGTTTGACTCAGGTGTCTCTTTGACGAGACTCGCGAGTGCCGTACCTGTAAACTCCGGATAAATGTCGACGTCACCTGATTGGAGTGCGCCCCAGACGAACGTCGTCTCTCCGAAGTTCGGTTTCACGGATACAGTCAAATCTGTTTCTTCCTCAATCAATAGCTTATACATATTCATCAGAATTTCTGGCTCTGGACCGAGTTTACCTGCAACGACAAGGTCTGTCTCTTGAGAGCGACCAAATGCGAGCGGCGTGATGATGACCAGTGCGAGTACGGTAGAAACAGCAATCAATTTCGTCTTATTGCGAGTCGCTGTCGCACCTTCCATCTGACGCAACAAGAAGTCAAACAGGAGTGCCAAAATAGCGGCTGGGATTGCACCCAGTAAGATTAAGTAATTATCGTTTCGGTTAATCCCAAGTAAGATGAGTGTACCAAGTCCACCTGCTCCGACAAGGGCAGCGAGTGTTGCCGTACCGACGATTAAGACCATCGCTGTACGGATACCAGCCATGATGACTGGCAATGCAAGGGGAAGTTCGACTTTCATCAAACTTTGATTCGGCTTCATCCCACAAGCTCGAGCTGCTTCAAGTAACGATTTGTCCACTTCATTCAATCCAGTAAACGTGTTACGTAAAATTGGTAGGAGCGCATATAACACAAGCGCGATGATGGCAGGCAATGCTCCGATTCCTACGAGTGGAATCATTAACCCGAGTAGGGCAAGCGAAGGGATTGTTTGAATAATTGCTGTAACACCAATGGCGGTCTCGGCAATTTTCTTACGACGTGTCAGCCAAATCCCTAATGGTACGGCAATCAAAACGGCAATCAAAAGCGATACGACAGAGAGCTGCAAGTGCTCAATCAGTGCCTCGACAAGCTGACCTTGTCTATTTTGGAACGTCTCAAGCATCTAGCTCACCTCTTCCGCGTTGTGTGAATTCTAAGACGAACGGATCTTCACTCGCCAATATTTCGTCTGGTGTACCGACCAACATGAGTTCGCCGTCGCGCATCAATGCGATGCGGTCACCGAGCTTCATCGCTTCTTGCATATCGTGTGTGACAAATAGAATCGTCTTACCGAGTTCATCATTTAGTCGCTTGATGTCATCTTGCAATTGACCACGGCTAATCGGGTCAAGCGCAGAGAACGGTTCGTCCATCAGGATGACGTCCGGGTCTGCGGCTAGTGCGCGCAATACCCCGACCCGTTGTTGCTGACCACCAGATAGTTCCGAGGGCTTCTTCGAACGTAATTTCGGGTCGAGACCGGCAATTTTCATCAATTCCGTCACACGGTCTTTCGTTCGTTCTTTTTTCCATTTCAATAGTTCCGGTACGACAGAGATGTTTTCTTCAACTGTTAGATGGGGGAATAAGGCAATTTGTTGAAGCACATAACCGATGTTACGGCGTAACTCAAAAATATCGAATTGATAGATTTCTTTTCCATCGATTAAAATCTTACCGTCCGTATGATCGATGAGGCGATTGACCATCTTCATCGTTGTGGTCTTCCCACAACCGGAAGGTCCAATCAATACAAAGATTTCTCCTTTTTCTACTGTTAAACTTAACTCTTTGACGGCTAACGTCCCGTCTTCATAACGTTTTGACACATCACGAAACTCAATCAACCTGATCCCTCCTCGACTATTTCCAAAATGGAAATTCAAATAGTATTTTGCCCGTTTCTCTACTTTGTTAAACAAAAAAAGGCTCTCCTATTGGAGAACCTGACCATTAGTAAAGCGTTACTTTGATGTGACGACGCCCCCATTGAATCGCGTCCTGTTTAGAATCGACGAGTAAATCGACGATATGTCCTTTGATTCTTCCACCTGTATCAAGGGCAATCGCATCACCGACACCTTGGATATGGACTTTAGAACCTAATGGAATGACGGCAGGGTCAACAGCGATGATTCGCATCCCGTTATAATAAATCGAATCAGTCACGTCATGACCAGTTGCTGTTAAGACACGACCACCATATGCCTTGTTATCAGCGATATCATTTGAATATGCAGTCGATTCGACTGTAATGACTTTTTTACCCGCTGACGTAGACACCGGTGTCGCCGTAGTCTTTTTATTCGAAGAAGCCGCTGCCTTTTTTGCTGCCGCACGTTCTGCTTCTTTACGCGCTTCTTCAGCTTTTCGTTCTGCTTCAAGTTTAGCAAGTCTTTCCTTTTCTGCTTTCTCTTTCTCTGCAGCAATACGTTCTGCTTCGAGACGCTTCTCTTCAGCGATGCGTTTCTCTTCAGCGATGCGTTTTTCTTCGGCAATTTTCTTTTGACGGGCGATTTCTTTCTGTCGTTCTTCTTCAATCGCTTGTCGTTCTAATTCAATTGGATTTTGTACAATTTTCTGTTCTGTCCCGATTCCGATCTGTGCAGCATCTGCTTGACCAACGAATGTGAACATCCCAATCATTGCGGTTCCAAATAACATCATATATTTAATCAATTTCATCGTAGTAAGGTCATCACCTTTCTCGTTATGTAACGAACAGATGTTAATTTACCACGACACCTTACATTGGAGTAGCCGTTTCAACGAAGTGAAATATTCCTGACATATGACGTAAAAAGTGGTTACAGATTGTAACAATTGCGAAAAACGTTGCTATTACTAGGTTTCACAAAAAAATTACAGAATCGTTACAATAAATCATGTAACAAACCTGTAATCTTCCTGTCATGTGTTTTATTTATTCAATTGGCTTTAAATCATGCAATCTGAGCATCCCCCACGGTGCAACATCGACTTGGACCGTGAAAGATTTTTCCCCTTCCACCCTGTCTACTTCATCTTGAGGGACACGATACGACCCCATTTCTTCTATATAAAGATTGCGGTCATAGTAGTTCGCCCGTACTCCTCCGAAAAACGGTTTTGACTCGACTCGGTCGATGACGGCAAATCCATCTTCTCCTTGCTCGAACGAAACGTAAACCGTCCCCGTCTCAACATTTTGACGTCCTTCGAATTCGTCATATTCCAGATAGATAGAGTCTCCAAAATACGGGTCATACGGTTCATACGAAGTACCTTTGAACGTGTATGTCTCCCCTACCCACGAGATGGCAAAGACAAGAATGACAAACAGGACGGCAATCATGACTTGGACGGCCGGAATGACCCACGTGGACAATCGTTTCATGTCGTCACATCCCTTCTCGTACGATTACGCCACCATAGTCCGAGTGACAATGCGAAGACGATGAGCGCACCGATCAAGAAGAAGAGAGAGATATCCAGACGGTCCCATACATAAATGAAATAAATCGTCATCTGGACAACTAGGAAATAGATAAAGGCGAAGATGGTTGGTTGTCTCATCATGTCTTGACGGACGAGGTATGCCAATGCAATCACTTCAATCAATACCGCCAGAAGTACACCTGAATCCTCGAATAATGCAAATGGAATGACTGCGAGCAAACTCACCCACAATAGATCGTTTCGGCGATGAATCAAATAGACGGCGACGAGTGCGATGGATAGGAGGGTCGCTTCTAGTATCGAAGGTGGTCTTTGCGAGAGCCAGCTTTCCGTGACATTCACTAAATAGCCAATGGAAAGCACGGCTGCGACAAATAAATAGGCAGCTTGCCAAGCAGCCCGCTTACGATAAATCAGAAGTAACGCATGTAAAATGACGAGTGACCAAAGTGGCCATAGTCTTCCTTCATAGTCCACATATTGACCAAAGATATTGAGAATACCGTAAAAGGTGAGCCATGCGAACGTCCGATCCAATGATTCCTCCACAAAATGGAACCATACCCATGTCACGACGAGTGCAAATCCAATCAACGTCAACCCTATACCTTCGAAACTGTTCGTGACGGCCATGAATGCAGTGATAGCGGAGATAATCGAAAAAATGACGTGCTCATACATGATTCTGTGCAAAACGGCCATCGTGAAGAGGATCCAAAACAGAAACGTCAATTGCCCGGATAGATTATACGTGGTAAAGATGACCGCCATGGTCGCTACAAAAAAGACAAATCCTAATACGCGTAATAAAGTGACGTACCTCGGCGTTTTCAAGCGGACCCGCTCGGCAAAGACATAAAATCCAACCATAAAAATAAGAAATAACCCAATCTTTAAGAGGTCAGGAATCGCCTGCCAATTGGCTGCAACGAAGCTAAATAGGCTGAGTGCCAGTAAAATCGAGCCGACAATGACTAAAACAGGCGGCTTGTGATCATGTCGCTCACTAGCCGCCCGTTGTGTATGTTCATAGTCGACTAGTCTTTTACCCGTCGCTTCATCTAACAAACCCGCCTCTTGCCATTCACGTACTTTTTTGTCAATGGACACCTGAATCATCCCTTTCAGAAAAAAGGTCAGCTGGCGCGTTCAATCAATTCCAAATCTGATTTTAATAAAACTTGTTTTTCAAACTCGAGCCCAAGTTGTTGAAACTCTTCCATGATCGAAACGTCTCCGATCACAGTATTGGTCAGTACGGCGGTCACTTCTGCGACCCATCCTTCACGAGTCGACTTCACGATATCACCTACGAGGAATTCTTCAGACACACCCATTCACTTCCAATCTAAATTTGTTTCTATCATTATAACGAAATTATGTCGGTTTGAATACGTTTTCTTTTATGCGTTGAATAAATTGTGTCAAAAATTTTCCAGTAAGTCCCCAAATGATATAGTCTTCATGTTCGTAGAAAGGTTCTCTCATTTTAATTACCCGTTTTTTGTACGCTTTAGCATTCGCCAATCGATCTAATGGGATATTTTGATCCGGGTTCATCGTCCACTCCATCTCTCCATGAAACGGGTCAATCATGAGCAATGTAGAGACCGGTACCGTAAACAAGTGATCGACCTCATCCGTTTCTTTCACACTTGGTAATTCCGATAAGATTCCGACAAATGGATAAATCAATTGTCGATGGGGTGTGGCGAGCGGCCTCAATTTGCCAATGACTTCAATTTGAGTTGACGCAATCTCGAGCTCCTCACACGTTTCTCGCACCGCCGCTTCGACAGGTGTCTCTCCTTTTTCAAGTCGACCTCCTGGAAAAGAAATCTCCCCGGGTTGCTGCCGCATCGTATGGGCACGTACTTCAAAGACGACATGCCATTCCTTCTCTATTTCAACGAGCGGAATTAATACCGCCGCTGTCTGTTCGTAATCTTCTTCCATTGTAAAGCTATTTCGAATTTGATTTTCATTGATCCATGGCTGCACACCGTTCACTCACCTTCCATCATCGAATATCTTATACCGTTCTATACCCCACTTTTCGTTTAATCGCTGCCAATGTCGGAAATATCATTATTAATGATAGGAGTTGATCACTTTGGACGAACAAGTGGATGTACTAATCGTCGGAGCCGGACCGACCGGCCTGACGCTCGGCCTCACCTTAGCCAGATATGGCGTTTCATTTCAAATCATCGACCGAAAGACGACCCCGTCGGATAATTCTCGGGCCATCGGGATACAGCCGCGGACAATCGAAGTGTTCTCTCGCTTAGATGTCGCCCAAGAAGTGCTCGAGCGGGCCCGTACGATTGAACGGGGAAATCTCTATTTCTCAGGTCAATGGACGGCAAAGCTAGAGTTTTCAAAGCTTGTCACTCCGTATCCTTTCGTGACACTACTGCGACAAAATGAAACAGAAGAAATTTTAGAACGCGCCCTACACAAACATGGTCACGCAGTGAAGCGCGGCGAATCACTCTCGTCGATCACCCAATATCCATCACGTACGATTGCTCATTTGACTGCTGCAGATGGAACCCAGCGTTCAGTCGAAGCCAAATATGTCGTCGCCGCTGATGGTGCGAACAGTTCTATCCGTCGAATGCTCGCCCTCCCTTTCAGTGGGAAGTCGTTTAAAGAGGCATGGGTGTTAGCGGATTTGAAAGCAGATTGGCCCATTTCTCGCGAAGAGGTGCATATTTTCTTCTCGGATCAAGGGGTGCTAGAAGTATTTCCACTCACAGATGAAACAATCCGGATTACGGGAAACTTACGAACCGATGAATCATTCGTGGAATCGGACCTTCAACAATTTGTTGAACAACGTAGTCACATGCCTGTTCACATCCACGATGTCGAGTGGTTCTCAATTTTTCGCGTTCATAATCGGATGGTCGATACGTTTATCCATAATCGCATCATTCTAATGGGCGATGCGGCTCATATCAATTCTCCGGTCGGTGGACAAGGAATGAACACTGGGATTGCGGATGCATTCAACTTAGGTTGGAAGCTATGGCTCCATTTGAAGACGGGTGCTCCACACCAAGTCGTCTCGACGTATCGGGATGAACGCGAGCACGTTGCAAAGAATGTCCTACAGACGACGAATATCGCGACCGTGATGCTTCAAACGACCCTTCCGATGCTGTTACCGTTCCAAGCCATCGGAGCTGACGTCTTCACACGAGTCAATCTCGTTAATCAAAAGATAACGGAACGCATCTCGCAACTTCATCTGTCCTATCCGAAAGCATTGCGTATGCCATTTCGACGAGTTGCCGAAGGAAAGATTTTTCCTGAGACAGAGATTTTGCGAACCGATGACGGCTTTCGGACGAAGATTTCGGAGATTGCAGATGGACGCTTCCAAGTGCTCGTGTTCGACGATGGCAAACGTGATTTGACAGCGATTTATGAATTCTTAAATCAGCATCATCCATTCATTCAAACCATTACATTGTCGAAGACGAGTCGTCCATTTTTCGACCAAGGAAATGAACTTGCCAAGTCACTATTTATGAAACGCGGTATATTAGTCATACGTCCAGACGGCTATTTATTGCATCTGCAACATCATGTCCGTCTAAAACCTTTACAGGACAAGTTAGCCGTCTGGCTTCCGCAAACATAAGCGTGTATAAATGGAGAGCCTCACCACATTGGTGAAGCTCTCCATGTCATTTATTCTTCAACATTTACATATAGAATACCTGGTTTTGAAAGCGTCAAATCGTAGAACGCTTCGAACGCCTCGATATCCTCGAGCTTACGAAAATCAATTTTGTCTGTCTCTTCATTCGGGATGGCGACGATGATGCCTTCTTCTGTCGATTTAATCATACCGGTTTGACCGTTATGAATTCGAATGTAGAGTACTTGCTCGTCTTCGAGGAGCGAGATTGCCTCTCGTCTCGATTGAATCGGTTTTTTCATAAAATCCCCCTCTTTTCCATTTTAGTATAACGTTCACTTCATATTGCTTTCAACTCGCCACACCATTAAACTTGTGTAAAGAAGGGGTTGAATGCGTTGGAAACATTATTCATCATTGTACTCGCCATCTTGTTCGTCATTTTGGTCACGATTCGTACGATTCGCAACTTAAAATGGGTTCGCTTCGGTGAAGCGTTTGGGAAGCAAGGCGAGGAACTATTAGGTGATTATCATTACCTGACAGAACAGGGAATCACCTGTCGGATTGAACAAGGACTTCCGACCGGAAAGTTGTTAAAACCGCTCGCAAAAAATTTAGACGACCGTGTCGCATTGTTCGTCCATCGAGATGATGCTGCAAAAGCTAAAGAACTATTAAAATAAGCAGAAGGCCAAATACAATCATTTGGCCTTCTGCTTATTTATGTACTTGTCTTTCAGAACAGTAGTAGGCGATTTGTTTAACAAGCGGCTCCGTCAACATCTCAAGATTGGTTTTGCTGATGACCTGATCGACCAACTTGAAAGAGTCGCCACAATTGGCCTTAATCCGTTTAAGCTTCAACTGTTCCGTCTCTGGGAAGATTAAAAACGAATAAACCGGAATCGCTTGTCCACACTCTTTTTTCAGTCGTGAACGTACTTGTTTGGTCATTCGCTCTAACTCCGTGACAGGATGTGGATAGACGTGTTTCCATCCCATAGACGTCTCTGTCCGACACTCGCGGTTCGTCAAATGGACAGGGGCTGGAGTTCGATTTAATTGAATCAAAAATACTCCTTTAGGTCCAACGAGCACGTAATGAACGAGATCGTCCCCAAACTCGACTTGTTCAATCATCATCCAATCAAAACGACAAGTGTGTCTGATGTTTTCGACGAGACGATCCGTATAGCATGTCGGTGCTTTCATCACTTCTTCTTTCGGACGAAACAGCTTTCTTGTCTGTTGTTTAACGGGTTGTTTCTCAGTAGCCGTTAACACTTGTAACATTCACTCCACCCCCTATTCCTTATTCGCTTGGTCCCACTTGCTTTCCGAAGACTGCTTTTTCGAGATTTGAAATGCGACGCAACATATCATAATTAGATGCGACAGGCTGCGCTGGCTTGACTGGTTCCGCTGCAGGTGATGATTCGCGACGCAATGAATCATTTTCCGTTTGGAGACGATCGATCTCTTTTGCCATCTTCTCATAATCGCGAATGACCACATCTAAGAATTGATCGACTTCTTCTTGTGAATACCCTCGTAATGCTGTTTTAAATTCTTGTTTATAAATTGCTTCTGCCGTTAGTTCGGTTTGCATCGTATCACTCCCATTGTTGTTCCCATTGTTTTTCTTCCTCAATGACACGTAAATCTTCCTGATTAATCAAAAAGACTTCCATATTCGGCTTTCGCCGTGCCCCTTCTACTAGAAAACGGGGACTTCCTTCCGTTTCTTCGTCATACAAGGTAATCAATCCTTCTGCTTTGTCTAAAAAGAATGCAGTTTTTGCGCGTAGTTGACTTGGATCCTCATACGGACGTTGCGTCAACGGTTCGAAGAAGTCGGCTTCGAGTTGCAGTTGCACAAATAATTCTTGCTCGAACGGTTTATAGCGTTCGTCCATATTTAAGAACGGAGGAAATACCGCAATTTTAATCGGATAAGTTTCTCTTAACTCTAACAATACTTGTCCGGCCCATAATTCACAACCGTTCGTTCCACTAAAGATGAACCATTCAGCGCCAAGTTCGATGACTTCAAGAATTTTTTTACGATAAGCTTCTTGAATGATTTCAATTCCGGGATGATCCGCTTTGAAAATTCCAAGTTCATGAGGACGATATCCTGTGATGGCTACAACTTTCATGATCTCTTCCTTTCTAGACGGGCACGGCGATGTTCTAGCTCGGCCTTTTCTCGATTGATTGTTTGACGCAACACTGTACGTTTTTGTTCAAGGAGCTCCATCGCTCGTTCCGTATAATCAATCGCGAGTGCCACATCCTTCTGCTTGTGCTCTGCATATTTGGCGAGTTCAACATAGCCCTCGATCGTATGCAATGATTCGAATAACGGAATTGCTTGCTCCATACGTCCCGTTCGCTTCAATAGCATTGCTTGCCGCATGACGGCTCGCTTCGAAGGACTCGAAAGCTGTTCAAACGCTTCGAGCGCCCGTTCCTGTTCGCCAAGGTCATGCAACCAATGCGCACGCTCTTCTCCGAAATCTATTTGTGGAGTCGTGACAAGTTGACTAAGTCTTGTGTAGAGGGAGACAAGACTTAAACAATCTGCATGATGGTGTTCGAGGACCGGCATGAGAATCTCCGGGTTCCGTTCTTTGACGTACTGGAAATAATGCATCGGTGCTAAAAATCCAGGAAGGTCATCTGTTCGGCCATGACCGAAATACGTTTCGACAGCTTTAAGTGACACCGATTCTAATCTCGGTTTCAACAATCGCCTCGCGGCATGTAATAAATCGACATGACCGACGGAAGGCAACGCTTTGACCCGAGATTTGACGAACGTATGTCTCGTCTTGATTTGCGGCCAGTCGAAGGACTTCCCGTTATAGGTGACGAAACGTACCTCGTCTCCGATATCTTGCAAGAAATGATAGTAAAAGGCGGTCTCAAACGCAGGGTGCGGCAAGACATATTGAATCATTTCTAAGTGTTCCGCTTGAATTCTCGCAAACCCGATTAAAAAAATCGATGTGCCAGATCCACGTAGCCCGGTCGTCTCTGTATCCATGAAAAGCACTTGTTCTGGTTCTAAGTCGACCGCGAAAAACGGATGTTCAGTCTTCCGCATCATTCGACTTGCGTCTCCGAAGGCATAGTCGTGATAAATCTCATCTAGTGGATAAGTCTTTCGGATTCGAACACACCACTCCTCTTCGAACGTTAAAATGTCCCCACCCTGCTCAATCCACTTCTGCTGCTCCACTTCGTCGGGAGACGCCGTGCGTACTGGTTCGACAGGTTCTTTCGTTTTTATTAATCTAGATAATTTTGCTTTCATAACGATCCTTTCAATGCTTGTAACTGACGAATGACTTGCTGTTTGAAGTCCCCGTATCCGACCATACCGACACAGCGAGGACATCCGCTCTCACACGGACAGTCTGATACTGTCCGTTCTGCTGCTTCAAGTACCATATCTGCATCTTTATAAAGCGCCTCACTGAGACCGATGCCACCAGGATAGCGGTCATATAAATAGACGGTCGGTTTATTCGTATGAGTCGACTTCATTTGAATGGTCGTAAATAAATCGAGCGTATCACACATGAGATAGAGCGGTGCGAGTCGTCTGAACAAGTCACTGACCGCCTCAAGTTGATCTTCGAGATCTGCCTCCGAGTATGCATAACGTTCGTCTAATGTGAACCACGTCGCCGTCGTATGCAATTCTCGCTCTGGGAGATGAATCGGACCTGACCCGATGTTCTCATGTGTTCCAAATTTAATTTTTTTAAAAAGGGTGGCCATCGCAATGACGGATACTTCGCCAAACGTTTTTGCACCATCCGTCTTGTTTTCTTCGAGCACTTTCAATTCCACAGCCAAATTCGCATCCGTATAGTAGTCGACATCGACACGACGGACGAACGCCTTTTTCTCTTCGAAGTCTAACTTTTCGACTTGATATTGTTCGGCACCATGCAAATAGATTGCTTCATCATGTAATAAGGTCATCGCACTAAACGTATCCATTTCACCAATCACTTGATGTTTTGCAGTTTGGTCGACGATGACTACATTCTCTTGGTCGCTTGTTCGAAGAGAGATGTCATGCGCCGGGAATGAATCCGTCATCCAATAGTATTTATTCGCTCGTTCGTGTAGCACTTGCGCATCGGTCAGGAACTCTAAAATATCCTCTGTGTCGATCGTTCCAAATCGCTCCCCTTTTTGAAACGGTAATTCGAATGCGGCGCACTTCATATGGTCTACTAAAATAATCAAGTTATTCGGGTCAAGGCGAGCAGCTTCCGGCGAACGATCTAAAATCATATCAGGTTGTTCGACGACGAGCTGGTCGAGAGAGGACGAAGACGCAACGAATACGACGAGTGACTCGGAATGACGACGACCTGCACGTCCAGCTTGTTGCCAAAGTGAGGCGACGGTTCCGGGGTAGCCATTGAGAACGCATGCTTGTAACTGCCCGATATCCACGCCGAGTTCTAACGCATTCGTTGAGACGACTGCTTTAATTTCACCATTCCGTAACCGTCGTTCAATTTCGCGGCGTTCCGATGGAAGATAACCCCCTCGATACCCGACAATCGACTTCGGTCCAAGCTCTCGTCGTGTCAGCTCTTGCAAATATGTTAAAAGCACCTCGACGCGGACACGCGATCGTGCGAATACAATCGTTTGAATGTTTGCTTCGACGAGCTTCGATGCGATACGTTTCGTCTCGAGTGTTGCACTTCTACGAATTCCAAGTGCTTCATTGACGACAGGGGGATTGTAAAAGACGAGATGCTTCTTCCCTTGAGGTGCCCCGTTCCGGTCGATTAACACGACTTCCTCTTCCGTCAACAATTCAGCGAGTTCACGTGGATTCGCAATCGTCGCGGAAGTCATGATCCATTTCGGATGACTTCCATAATAGGCGCAAATCCGCTTCAATCGACGAAATACGTTTGCGACGTGGCTACCAAACACACCACGGTACGTGTGCAACTCATCGACGACGATATACTCTAAATTTTCAAATAGACGAATCCATTTCGTGTGGTGCGGTAAAATTCCCGAATGGAGCATATCCGGATTGGTGATGACGATATTTCCCGCATCCCTGACTTTTGTTCGCGCGGCGGGAGACGTATCCCCATCATACGTAAAGCATCGCAAATTCCCCTCGAGTGCCTCGACCATCTCCATCAAATCACTATTTTGATCTTGCGCGAGTGCTTTTGTCGGGTAAAGATAAAGCGCACGTGCTGTTGGTTTTTCAATCATCTTTGAAAGTACCGGTAAGTTATAGCACAGTGTTTTTCCTGATGCGGTCGGCGTCACTATGACAGTCGAGTGACCGGCTGCCGTTTGTTTCACAGCTTCAGCCTGGTGCGTATACAGCTGTTCGATTCCCCGGCTCTTCAAGACGTTCGTCAATTGTTTCGGTACTTGCTCTGGAATGGGTGCATATTGTGCCGGACGTGCATCGACTGTATGCCAGTGGCGGACGTTTTTGGCAAAGCTGGCGTCTTCTTTTAATTCTTGAATCATTTCTTCGACGGAGCGTGATTTTCGCATCAGTTCACCTTCTCTTTTTATGAGTTCGAAGGTGCAAGTTCCACTACGGTTTGCCGGATCGATTGAATCCGTTCATCTCGTATCACTCTCGATACAGCGGGCATTTTCAAAATGGTCATGTTTTGAAACGTTGTGGCGACATGCGCATTCTCTTCTTCAAGGCGGATCAGCGCGTCTGAAAACAGACGTTGTGTCGATCGACCGAATAAGACAATGGTATGTAGCTTCGTACATTTCGAATGAACCGCTAATAGATGCTTGGCGTAGCGTTGCACCGTTTTATAATAATCTTCGTCTGTCGATAAGGTTTGACGATTGCCACGAAGTAAATTCGGATAGTAGGATTCCTCACCCGTGAACATCGTTTCGACACCGATTCGTTTTAAGTAAGCATGTCCAATCGCTTCAGCGACGGTTTGATCATGGATGAGACGACCAAGTGGAATCGACTCTTTTAACAGCAGATGGGAAAGCTTTAATCCGAGATGTCCACTGAGCGGTACGCCGAAATCGTCGTCTTGCAGTCGATCCATAACAAATAACACTTTCATCTTGCGCTTTAAAGAGAGTTGAACCATGTGTCACCATCCTGTTCCCTTTCTTTTCATTATAACAAAGTCATACGAAAAACAGGGCGCACAATGTCGCCCTGCCTTTCTTAGTTATTTCCGTTATTCGAATTGCCGTTCCCACGTTCCGTGTTTGGCGATTCATCATTGGATTGACCTTCTAACGGAGCACCTGAATCGTCTCCATCCGTCGGTTGGTCTGTTCCTTCATCAGTGGCCGGCTCATCCGGATTTTGTTCGTCTGTCGTACCTTCACCGTTTCCATTGTCGGTTTCGTTACCATTGCCGTTATTATCCTCATTGCCGTTATTTTCATCTGATGGGTTGTCTGCGCTATTTTCTTCTCCAGAAGGATTTTCTTCTTCCTTCGGTTCTTCTTTCGGTTCAATCGAGTAGCTTGCTTGCGCTGGTGCTGATTGCTGTTCACCCGTCAATGGGTTCGTCGCTTTGGCAACGATGGTGAATGTCGTGTCCCCTTCAGCCAAGTTTGCAATATCGACACTCGTCTCTCCCGTCGTACCGACGACTTTTTCACCGCCATCCGCCGACTGTTGCGTCACAGTGAACGAGATGTCTGAGTAGCCGTCTGCTTTTGCACCATCAAAATCGTATGACCATGAGACAGAACCGGCTTGTGAATCTTCATCATAGTTGACGCTTGCGCTCGTTGGAGCGGCAAGTTTCTCAGGTTGAAGATCTTTTGGTTTTGTCCCCTTGACATATAGTTCCTTGCCGAGAGACAAGACAGAATCTGGACGCTCGAAACGATCAGGTTGCCCCGTCGCGTTCGTCACCTGTTGCATCATATACTCGAAATAGTATTGGGCGTAGTTCGGTTTATTATTACTTTCTTTATTAACTTTACCTGTCCATACTGAAATCGAGTAATCGGTTGAATACCCTGTAAACCATTTGAATTGTTCGTTGTTCGTTGTTCCCGTTTTACCAGCTACATCCCATGGGAATGCACCTGGTTCATACGTTCCACCTTCGGCACTTACAACATCACGCAACATGTCTGTCAACATGTAGGCCGTATAGTCTTCCATCGCCTGCTTCGCCTTGACTGGCGAGTTGATACTAGAACCGTCATTAAATTCAATTTTTTGAATCAAGTGTGGTTTTGTATACATCCCGTCTGCACCGAGTGCAGCATAAGCTGCCGCCATCTGAGTCGTGCTTGCTTCAGCAGTACCAAGTGCATTTGACTCATTTAATTGATCGCCCGAATATGAAGGTTCGATTCCAACATTTTTTACAAACGACTCAATTGCCTCTTGACCGTACTCATCCCGCACTTCTTGGAATGCTCGAACTGCAGGCGTGTTCGCTGAAATCTTCAAATATTGACGCATCGTGTTCATACCGCGATAACCGTCGTAGTAGTTCCTTGGTTTTCCTTCTGGAAATGCTGCATCAAGTAACATTTTTCCTGTTGACCATTGTCCATTTTCAATACCTGGTCCATAGTCAAAGAATGGTTTTGCCGTAGATCCAATCTGATATTTTTCATTTGAATAATCAATATAATATTTATCATCTTGCTTCGCCTGTTGACTATCGATGATGGCAACAATTTCACCCGTCTTCGTATTCAGCACGGTTGCACCCATACGAAGTTCATCTGATGGAAAGGCACCATTAGGAATGTTTACATTATCAGACTTAATGTCACTATTAAACTTTGTGTGAAGTTCTTTATTGATTGACGTGTATACTTTCAAACCTGTGCCATAGATGTCTGATTGTTCAAGACCATAATCTTCCTCAAGCTCTGCTTGGACACGTGAATAAATCGCACGTGTGAACGCCTCTTCTTCCGTCTCTTCACCTGGTGAGATGACGTCAGCGATGGCAACATCAAGCGCTGCGTTATACTGTTCTTCCGAAATGTGACCGTCTCGTTTCATCGCAGACAATACTTGTTCTTGACGGTAACGCGTCAATTCTTGGTCACCGTTGATGGGGTCATATGCGCTAGGACGTTGCGGAAGACCTGCAAGGATTGCTGCCTCCTGGTAGTTGACCTCAGAGACCGGCTTGTTGAAGTAGCGTTTTGATGCGGTTTGTACACCGTATCCACCACTACCATAGTAGTTTTTATTTAAATACATCTCCAAAATCTGTTCTTTCGTATACTCACGTTCAAGTTTGAGCGCGAGCCACTGCTCTTGAAGCTTACGCTTCAACTTCTTATCCGTTGAAAGAAACGATTGTTTCACCAACTGCTGCGTGATGGTCGATCCACCTTCTGCACCGAAACCGTCAGTCAAGTTGGCCACGACCGCGCCACCGATTCGACGTAAGTCGATTCCGTTGTGTTCATAAAAACGACGGTCCTCGATTGAAACGACCGCTTGTTGCATCACTTCTGAAATATCGTCAATGGAGACGTATTCCCGAATTTGACCGGCTCCTTCGAGCGGTTCGCCTTCAGCCGAGATCAGCTGAATCGGATACGTATCGACGAGTTTTTCTTCGTCAAGCTCTGGTGCCGTCGCAATTGCATATACGGTATATGCCCCGAATGCGATGACTGCTGCAATAAATAACATGAAACCTAATAAAAAGATGCGTTTCCACATCGGCTTCTTACTCTTATTCTTTGGTTGTTTCCCAGTTTTTTTGCGTTTATTCGTCGTCGAATCTTGTCGACGTGCGATCCTACTTCGCTCCATTCATAGTTCACTCCTTCTATTCAATCGAGCCATTGATCGAGCACCGTCAAATAATCAATCGACGGTAAGGCTCTCGTCGGCACTTCAATCGCTTCCTCTTCAATAAAGCGAAGTGGAATCGATTTACGTCCCGTCATTCGTTGTTCCCACCACTGAACGAGTTGTTCGGTGGTCAATACATATTGCGTATTATAGCGACTAAAGCGGATGATGACAAAACAAATCCCTCCGTGACGTTCGCACTCACGCATATGTTCAATTTGGTGTTCATGGAAATTGCCAAGCGGAAACGACGTCTTATTATTCGTTTCTTTCGCTTCAAAGTCAATGTACTTGCCGCGATACACCCCGTTATAGTCGGTCGTGGATGCCTGTTTGAAATAAGCTTCCGTCACTTTGGCGGCACTCCGCTTCGGATAGTCGACTTTGACGATTTGTAACGGTGTCGGTTTCTTATGAATGACGGCCCGTTGATGAATCCGATAAAATTCATTCGTTTCATTCAACAACGTCTCCAAATTCATTCCGCGATTCGCATAGGTTGGAGAATTCGATCGTTCCTTCGAAATTCCTTCCCCCTTTTCTATCTTTGTCACTTTTGCTTTCTTACCGTTTGGATAATGGAACAATGTCGTCACCCCATACATACATATTAACAGGTCGGTCCACTCGTTCCTTCCGTCTCAGGTCTGATTGTCGACTTCTGTCGGTCGACACTTATGTGGATTTACCGCAACACATATCGTACCAAACTCCCGTATGTTAAACTAGTATGAAAGCGATTGTGTATCCAAATTGAAAAGCTCTCGTTATGTATGACCCGATTGTTTTTTTATGATAATAGCACCTATAGTGTTTATCCAAGATGACACATCGATAAACCTAATTGATGTCATTCTTTAAAAAGTGTGCAATTTCTGTGCAATAGATTGACCGAATCACCATTTGGAAATAAAATAGGATGCTTAAAGACGTTACTGTTAAGCCGTTTTGGAGGGATTGGATGGAAAGTGGAAAGAAGTATGTCATGTTCGTGGACGAGACTGGTACACCGAAAGGCAATACACAGTTCAATTTGACTGGTGTGTTGATGGAGTACAAGTATTCAATCGACGCGGATGAAACCGGATTACCTTGTGAGTTGAAGCGCCGTCTTCATGCGTTTAAGAGAGACGTTTTTAAAACCGAGCAAATTCCGCTACATTTGAAAGAAATTTTAAAGGCGGAACATCCATACGGTAAAGAAGACGGCATCACAATCGACATGTTGCGTGATTTTTGGGATAAACTACCTGACTTTTTGCGGGGAATTGATTGTACCATCGTCAGTGTCGAAGTCGATAAGCAAAAACTACATGACTTTTATTCGACGCCAAAAGATCCGTACGTCGTCGCTTTCGCCCACCTGATGAAGTCCTTCTATGCGTTCTTAGAGGAAACAGAGGCGGTCAGTGCACGCGTCGTCCTCGAATCAAGAGATGATTATCAAAACCTACTCATCCAAAAAGCATTTTTCGATATTTTCAATTCTGGTACGGTCCACCTCGATGTCGAAAAGAGTCGTCAAAAAATTAAAGGCTTCATTTTCTCTGAGAAGCAGAACACGATGTATCAATCTGGATTAGAAATCGCAGACCTCGTCTGCCTCCCACTGTCACGCGTTCGTCGTGGTGTGATTGAAGTAAAACCACGGTTCGTCCATTATGGGGACGAGAACCGAATCTTCAAAGCAATCAAGGACAAAATTTACATTCGTAAAGAAAGTCCGGACCAAGACTTCCGCAACTGGGGCTTCAAAAAAGTACCAATCACGAAAAAGCGTCGTGAGTGGAGCGACCATCCTTGGAACCATTAAACCAAAAATGCATCGACACAAAACGTGTCGATGCATTTTTACGTAGTGACTTTCGTCGATTTCATTCGTTTCTTGCCTTCACGGCACATATGAAGAAGCGGGCACGTCTCACAGGCAGGTCGCTGCGCTTTACAATGATAGCGTCCAAAGAAGATAAATTGATGGTGGAGCTGCGACCATTCATCGCGTGGGAACTTCTTCATCAACGTATCCTCGACTTGGCGAACGTTATCTTTCCAACGACAAATGCCAAGACGTTTTGACACGCGCTCGACGTGAGTATCCACGGCAAAAGCGGGTTCATGGAACGCGACCGACAAGACAACGTTGGCCGTTTTGCGACCGACGCCTGGAAGGGCCTCTAATGACGCCCGGTCTGACGGCACAATCCCGTCGTGCTCGTTCACGATTTTCTCAGAGAGCGCCTTCACGTTCTTCGCTTTATTACGGTATAGGCCAATCCGCTTGATCAATGCCTCGATTTCCGAAACGTCTGCGGCAGCCATCGCTTCAACTGTCGGGAAGGCTTCAAATAGACCTGGTGTCACTTTATTGACAAGAGCATCTGTCGCTTGCGCGGAAAGCGCCACGGCGACCACTAATTCGAATGGATTTTGATGGGTCAACTCACAATGCGCATCCGGGAACATTTGCTTCATCGTGTCCGACACTTCTTGTAACTGAAGTTTCGTCAACATCACTTGTTCCTCCGTTGATATTCCACGACATCTTCAAGCGTCTCGACTTGATGGCCCTGCCAGACGCGTAAGATTTTGTCCATATATTTAAAGTTTCGAACATTCCGTAGTTTTGCTTCGCGCAAAGCCGCCATGATCAACTCTTCGCTGAAGTTATCTTCCGTCATCCATCCAACGATTTGTTCAATCTCAAATGGGGTAATTGTCCCGAATTCTCGTTCAAATGTATGAATGATATTTTCATTCAACGTCTGTTGCGGTGCGATTTTCTCTTCTCCTTGTAACGCTTCAAACAGTGGCAATAGGCTGTATCGCTCGCTATTACTCGAAGCGTCAATGGCAATCAATTCTTTTTGCAACAGGCCGAGCAGCACAGATCGTGCCTCATTCTCTGAAATATTCAATCGTTTCCCTAATTCGCTCGGGAGCGGCATGACGATGCCTTCCCCAGTCATTTCAAGTAGATGGACGATGAGACTGAATTCGACAGGTGACAAGTCGAGTCGTCTAGCATCAGTGAACAGTTTTCGCGGAATGACGACCGGACTTTGCTCGAATAATTGAATCAATTGATGTGCATCCATGTCGCACTTCCTTTCTAAGACACATTAATCGGGGAGGACATGACGTCTTCCCCGATTAATCGTTAAGGGTGGATTCGGTTTAATAAACGTGGGAACGGGATTGCTTCACGGATGTGCTCGATTCCACTGATCCATGCAACCGTACGCTCCAGTCCGAGCCCGAAACCAGAGTGTGGGACCGAACCGTATTGACGAAGTTCGAGATACCAATCGTATGCATCGGTTTCGTCAAGACCTTCTTTGATGATTTCTTCTTTTAGACGTTCATAGTCGTCTTCACGTTGCGACCCCCCGATGATCTCGCCATACCCTTCTGGTGCAATCAAATCTGCACACAGTACGAGCTCTGGGTTTTCAGGGTCCACTTTCATATAGAACGGTTTGATTTCTTTTGGCCAGTGTGTGATGAAGACCGGTTGATCGTGCGCGTTCGCGATCGCCGTCTCATGTGGTGCACCGAAATCGTCGCCGTATTCGATATCATCGAATCCTTCAGATTTCAAGAATTTGATTGCATCTTCATAACGGACACGTGGGAATGGTGCCTTCACTTGCGCCAACTTTTCTAGGTCACGTCCAAGGAATTCAAGTTCATTCTTACAGTTCTCAAGGGCTGACTGTGCGATGTATGAAACATATTGCTCTTGAATTTCTAGGTTCATATCGTGATCGAAGAACGCCATCTCTGGCTCGATCATCCAGAACTCGATCAAGTGACGACGCGTTTTTGACTTCTCTGCACGGAAAGTCGGTCCGAACGAGAATACTTTACCGAGTGCCATCGCAGCGGCTTCCATGTACAATTGGCCCGTCTGGGAGAGGTAAGCAGATTGACCGAAGTAGTCTGTCTCGAACAACTCTGTCGTACCTTCTGGTGCACTGCTTGTCAGGATTGGTGGATCGATTTTGACGAATCCTTCTTTGTTAAAGAATTCATATGTCGCACGAATAATTTCGTTACGAACTTTCATAATCGCGTGTTGACGACGTGAACGGAGCCATAAGTGCCGGTTGTCCATCAAGAATTCCGTTCCATGCTCTTTTGGTGTGATTGGATAATCCACTGATTCCGCAATCACTTCTAAATCAGTAACTTCTAATTCAAACCCAAGTGGTGTACGTCCACCATCTGATTTGACGTTACCTGTCACCCAGACAGAAGTTTCTTGTGTCACACCTTTGGCGAGGGTGAACAATTCTTCAGAAACGTCCGCCTTCACAACGACGGCTTGTGCAAATCCGCTACCATCACGTAATTGGAGGAACGCAATTTTCCCGCTCGAACGTTTGTTGGCAATCCAAGCGCCGACGCGGACTGTTTGTCCTTCATAATCTTTAAACTGGTTAATTGAAATTGTTGTCATATTCATTTCCATCCTTTCGCTTATCGAGTGCGCTTCGTAATGAAGTCTTCTACTCGATCGAGCGCTTCTAATACGCGTTTTAATTCTGTTGCATATGATAATCGTACGTAGTCTTCCTGTCCAAATCCAGAACCTGGAACGAGTGCCACGTTCGCCTCTTCAAGTACTGCCTCGCACCAAGCATCGACTGTGTCGTATCCGCTCTCGGTCGCGGCAACTTTCGCATTGGCATATAAGTAAAATGCGCCTTGTGGCTTCAAGCAAGTGATTCCTGGAATTTGTTCGAGACGATTATAGACGATATCGAGTCGCTCTTCGAACGACTGACGCATCATATCCACATCATCTTGTGGTCCATTGTATGCCTCGACTGCTGCCGCCTGAGCGACAGATGTCGGGTTTGATGTCGAGTGAGAAGCTAAGTTTGTCATCGCACTAATAATTGTCGCATCACCAACGGCATACCCGATTCGCCATCCTGTCATCGCATGGGACTTCGAGACCCCATTGATGATCACTGTACGTTCACGCATGTTTGGTAGAGTCGCAATCGATACGAATTCTGCGTCCCCATAAATCAACTTCTCATAAATTTCATCGCTCACGACGAGAAGGTTATGTCGAAGAACGACATCGGCGAGTGCCTGTAGCTCTTCTTTCGTGTAAATCATTCCCGTCGGATTTGAAGGGCTGTTCAAAATGACTGCCTTCGTCCGGTCCGTGATCGCATGTTCGAGTAATTCTGGTGTCAATTTGAATGATGTGTCTTCATTGGTATCGACATATACAGGCTCTCCATCCGCAAGTTTAATTTGCTCTGGATAACTGACCCAGTATGGTGTCGGGACGATGACTTCGTCACCCTCATCTAAAATTGCTTGGAATAAAGCGTATAAAGCATGTTTTGCACCAGAAGCGACCATCACTTCATTACGCTCAAACGTTAACTGACTATCCCGCTTCGTTTTTTCGATGATGGCATCCTTCAACGCGACTGTCCCGCCCGAAGGTGTATATTTTGTATCGCCATCACGAGCCGCTTGGCATGCAGCATCGATGATTCGTTCTGGTGTATTGAAATCAGGCTCACCTGCCCCGAGTCCAATCACATCTTTTCCTGATGCCTTTAGTGCTTTTGCTTTAGCCGTAATCGCTAATGTTGTCGATGGCGTGAGTTGCTTTACTCGTTTCGCTAATAGATGTTCCATCATGATCCCCCTCTAATTCGTCACATTTGATCGGTCAATTGGACGCGTCGAATATACTCTCCAGTCTGTAACGTGTAATACGAATACGTATAAGATGCATCTGCCTTTGTGACTACTTCAATAAGCGCTCTCTCGTCGAAGCCATACTTACAACTGACTAGTTGTCCGCCTGTCTCCTCGACTGAACGAGCGCAGACATCATTCGCATTTACTTCACCGATTTCACGCTGCTCAATCTCTAGTTTGTCATTCAATGGCACGAACCAGATAGAGTCGCCGTCCGCTTCCGGGAAAACAACATATGCCTCTGTCCCATTGAACAGCTCGCCTTGCCCCACTTGTAGGTTTGGCGATTCCTCATTCAATCGTGTCGTTGCTTCCTCGATGAGTTGCTCTTTTTGATTTTCTGTATGTCCAATCGTGAATCGATACATCACGCTAAAGACAAGGACGACACCAATTAGTGCCGTCAGCAATGAGACGATCCATTTTGTTTTTCTGGTCATTCTGTACGATAGATGGTGAAGACCATCTCTTCCTTCTTCGGATCATTCACTTTTTTCTCAAGCGAAAGGCCGAACATCAAATCTTGACTTTTTAACGTCCGATTCAATAAATCGACAATCTTATAAACATCCGCAGTCGGTTCGATGCGTACACTCGCAAGCGTCTCAATATTCGAATTCATGTTGACTCCTCCTCCAAAACACTATACGTATCATTATAAAACGATAACATCATGATGCCTAGCGTTATCTATCATTTCTTGCAACGGAGTTTTCCTTTTCATCTAAGAATAACTCCAACTCTGATAGAGACGTTTCTAGCGTCCCTTCAATCCGGTCCACCTTCGGCAAGCTGTTGATAAACTGTTTCCCGTACCGAGTCGTCTCCACTCGACGGTCAAATACAAAAATCGCACCATAGTCCACTTTCGATCGAATCAATCGACCGACACCTTGCTTGAATCGAATGACCGCTTGAGGAAGTGACAGTTCAAAGAATGGGGATTTGCCCATCGATTCAATCTTTTCAGAACGGGCTTGCATAATGGGTTGATCTGGTGGCGCAAACGGTAGACGTACGATGACAAGGCAGGTCAACGCCTCACCCGGAATGTCCACACCTTCCCAAAAACTAGCGGTCCCGAAAAGAATAGACTGCTCCATCCGCTTAAACTGCTTCGTTAATCGACTACGCGACCCTCCGCTGACACCTTGGGCAAGGAGCGTGTAGGACGGGTCGAGATGATCTTTCACTTGTTCGTAAGTGAGACGTAACAATTCATTCGATGTGAAGAGAACGAGCATCCGTCCTTTTGTCACGTTCGCGATTTGAACGATTGATTGGGCCGTCTGGTCGACGAATTGCGGTAGCGGGACATCATTGATTAACGGGAAGTCTGATGGAACAAACAACTTGGCCTGCTCTTTAAAGTTGAATGGTGATGGTAGCACGACTCGTCTCACCGGTTCTCCTTCTAGTCCAAGTCGACGCTCCATGAAACTAAACTTACCGGAGACTGTCATCGTCGCCGACGTTAAAATCGTCGGTCTCTTCTTGAATAGACGTTCGTGCAACAGCGGCCCAATCTCGACAGGTTGTGTATACACCGAAGTCAATTTTCGGTTCCCTAAATTCAACTCGACCCAGCTGACCGCATCATCGTCTCGTGTCAACATCGTCTCATAAATGACACTTTCGAGTTCTCGAACATCGCTAATCAATGTCTTCAAATCACTCAAGAGCGCACGTTGTTTGAATGTCATATGCTCTTTTCGCTCATCGAGCAGACGGTGTAGGTGCCTGAGCGATGTCCGAAGCGTTCGCAACTTGTCCTCTAATCGATTCGCCACTTCGCGAATTGGTCGGAACGCAGCTCCTTCTCGTTCGAAACGAACCGTTTGACGAGGTTCTTTTTTCTTTCCTAACGATTGCAACGCAGTCAAAAGGTCCTCGAGCTCTTCTTCAACCCGAGCAAGCGCAGAATCAATTTGTTGGCTGAACGCCTCCGCCTCTTCCGTAACAGAAGTCAGATCGGCAAGTTGGATGATTCGTGAATGAAACTTTCCATCCGCTCCATATCCGAACCATTTGAACAACCGATCGAATTGGATGGCATCAAACGTCACACCAAAATGATGAGAGGCCACTTCTTCGACTTGATGCGCCTCGTCTAATACGAGTGGCGTATCAGTCGGTAAGATACCTGCCTGATGTTGTAAATCCGAGAATAACAACGCATGGTTCGTCACAATCAAGTCTGCCTCTTTCGAACGTAGGACTGCTTTTGTGAAAAAGTCACGACTATACCATGGATCGAATCGACCGAATTCACTTGAAGCATCTGCTTGTATCAGGCGTTTGAACGCGGCAGGACCTTGCGTCGCAGACCCTGGGAAGGAGAGTTCTTCTAAATCCCCCGTCACCGTTTCAGTCAACCATACAAGCACCATCGCTTTACACATCGAAACTAACAGTCCATCATTCGATTCGTCGAGAACCATCTCAAATTTTCGCAAATCGATATAGTTCCGTCTTCCTTTTAACAGCGTGAATTCAATTTCCGGAAAAATCTGTTGGAGCACCGGTAGATCACGGGTCAACAACTGCTCCTGTAATTGAATCGTATGCGTACTGATGACGACCGGCCGTTTCGTCTCGAGTGCATGATGCGCGCTCGGAATCAAATACGCCAATGTCTTCCCAGTACCGGTCCCAGCTTCGACTAACAGCGTTTCCTCATCGTCTAACGCTTTATAGACGTGACGCATCATTTCAAATTGACTTTGTCTCGGCTCAAACTGTTCAAAGATTGACGGGAGCGTCTCTTCAATCGTACGAAGTAGAAACGGTTCGAACGGTTCACGCTCTATTGCCGGTACGAATGAATCGTCCGGACGACGCAAAGCAATCTTACGATGAATATCAAAACGTGTTTCGTCATCAGGTCGAATCCCAATCTCGACGATGATTTCATCGAGTAACGGTTCGATATGACTCGTCCACGACTCTGATAAGTCGCGAAGTCGTTTCAACGTCACGACGGGCAACTCACGGAGCCGTTCCAGCATTCGAATAAAGAGCTCGGCAGTCGCCTCCGCATCACTAAGGGCCCGATGTGCGTCTGTATGTACGAGGTCAAACGTGTCGGATAACGCTTCAAGGGCATGGCTCTCTAATGTCGGATAAAGAATGCGCGACATTTCAACCGTGTCAATGGCTCTACCCTGAAATGGAAGGTAACCGGCTTGTTCCAGACTCTCGTTTAAAAAAGTTAAATCAAATGCGACGTTATGCGCGACAAATACCCGTCCATCTAGCATTTTCCAAATGTCGGGAATCACTTCTTCAAATGTCGGTGCATCACTTACGTCATCATCGCTAATCGTTGTTAATTGCGTAATAAAAGGTGGGATTGGTCGACCCGGTCGAATCAAGGTGCTATAGCGCTCGATTACTTCACCAGCTTGTACGACGACCGCCGCAAACTCAATCAGTTCATCACCGGACTTTACGGAATGACCCGTTGTCTCTATATCCACAATCACATACGTGTCCATAACATCCATCCCATCTTAGGCACGCTCGTGCTTTCTATCTGTCTCATCTTACCATAGAACGAACGACGAAAAAACGGGGATGCCTTTGTCGACATCCCCACAATACTTTATAAAATCGTATGGGCAATCTCTTCGTAAAGAAGTTGATCGACCTCGTTTTGCTCATTCAATACGGCTACTTTCGGACGATGCGTTTTCGCTTCTTCCGCTGTCATTTGACCGTACGCCATGATGATGACAACGTCACCGACCTGGAAATGACGTGCAGCGGCACCATTTAAACAAATCACACCCGATCCACGTTCCCCTTTAATGACATACGTCTCGATGCGAGCACCGTTATGGTTGTTCGTAATATGAACATGCTCGTTTTCCATGATGCCCACCGCATCCATCAAGTCCTCATCGATTGTGATCGAACCGACGTAGTGTAAGTTTGCTTCTGTCACTGTAGCTTTATGAAGCTTCGCGTGCATAAATGTACGAATCATTGGATTCATCCCTTCTTCCAAATCACATTATCAATCAATCGGGCTCGTTCGAATTGAACGGCCACCGCTATCAATATTTCATTCGAATCGCTTGAGGCAACACCGAGCGTCGGATAGTCCACGAGTTCGACATAATCGATTTGACTGTTTGGAATCCCGTCTAATCGTTCAGTCAATTGTCGTTTTACTTCCTCAATCTTGTGACCTGACTCAAGCGCTTCTCTTGCTACCGTCAACGCTTTAAAGATTTGACTCGCTTCTTCTTTTTCAACATCTGACAAATACACGTTTCGAGAAGACTTGGCTAATCCTGTCTCCTCACGAATAATCGGGCAGCGTCGAATGTCGACCGGAACAAAATAGTCTCGGACGTATCCTTCGATCAGCGCCACTTGTTGGGCATCTTTCAGACCGAAATAAGCACGTGTCGGTTGAACAAGGTTAAATAATTTAGAGACGATTGTCAACACACCATCAAAATGGCCGGGACGACTTGCCCCACATAACACGTCCGCGCCTTGGCGAACAGTGACGCGTGCCATATCAAGCGGATACATCGTCTCCGTTGTCGGATAGAACAGAAGGTCGACACCGGCTTCCCGAGCCAACTTTTCATCTCGTTCAAAATCTCGAGGATACCGATCGAGGTCTTCGTTCGGGCCGAACTGAGTCGGATTGACAAAGATACTCATGACAACGAAGTCATTTTCACGTCGTGCGTTCTCAACGAGACTCATATGTCCTTCATGCAAATATCCCATCGTGGGAACGAAGCCAACTGTTTGGTTCGTCGGAAGCGTGTGACGCAACTCTTCAACGGTTGATACAATCTTCATCATTTTCCTCCATACAGCGAATCGAGTAACGATTCATCCATCGTGAACGTATGACGTTCAAGCGGGAATTGACCAGTTTTTGTCTCTTCCACATAAGAACGGATAGCCTCTGTCGCCACTTCATTCACATCCGCATATGCTTGAACGAATTTAGGTAAGCGGTCTACCCCGTACTTCAATACGTCGTGATAGACGAGTACTTGTCCGTCGACTTCCGCCCCGGCACCGATCCCGATGACTGGGATTGTCAACTCTTCTGCGATTCGTTTTGCTAACTGGTGAGGCACACACTCGAGGACGAGCATCTTCGCACCCGCTCGCTCGGCAGCCAAGCTGTCTTGAAGTAGTGTTTCAGCTGCCTCTAGCGACTTCCCTTGTACCTTGTACCCTTCTAATACACCGACCGATTGCGGAGTCAACCCTAGATGGGCGACGCACGGCATCCCCACCTGAGTCAGACGTTCAATCGTCTGTAGGACTTCGCCGGCACCTTCTAGTTTAATGGCATCCGCATGTCCTTCTTGGAATAGACGGGACGCTGCCTGGAGCGTACGATCAAAATCACCATGGTATGTCGCAAATGGCATATCCACTACGACGAACGTGTTTTTCGCCCCACGGCGTACAGCTTTCGAGTGGTGAAGCATATCTTCCGTCGTCACTGGGATTGTCGAATCATACCCAAGAACGACCATCCCAAGGGAATCGCCGACCAGAATCAAATCGACACCTGCCGCTTCTGCCAGCTTCGCTGACGGATAATCATACGCCGTCAACATGACGAGCTTTTCCTGCTCGTTCATCTTTTTCAATAATGAAGTCATCGTGTGCATCTGTTTCTCCTCCTAAACGTGGAGACAGGAAAGAATAAACGCCTTCTTACACGAATGGCAAGAAGGCGCACGAAAAACAAGTTCATGGTTTTCATGAGTAGTGTCCTTCTGTCCCTGTCAAAATGATCAAGGCAGACAACTGATTGTGACAGTCTGCAAGTGCGGTACACTTCAACAAATGATAGCGTCCGACACATTAAGTATAGTCGATGGTCTCGCTTTCATCAATCATTCCACACCGCAATCTCAGCAGAGTAAATCGTTTCAATCTTTCCATCTGCCTCAAGAAGCAACGCGCCCTCTTCGGATATCCCTCGCATGACACCAGATCGCGACGCACGAGAAGCGTTCAACGTAATCGTTTCATTCAAATAGGCGGCATGACGCATCCAATTTACTCGAATCGAGTCAAACCCCGCTTCGAGGAATCGATCGTATTCGATTTCAAGTTCAGCTAGCAATTCAGCTAATAGTTCACTTCGACGGTATCGTTTACCGGTCTCTAGGTAAAGGGAGGTGGCCCGATGTGCCAACTCTTGCGGAACTGCCTCGCCATTGACGTTCACGCCGAACCCTAAGATGACAGCTTGGATACGGTCGCCTTCCGTCTGCATTTCTGTCAAAATACCGCCGATTTTCTTTCCATTCAATAATAAGTCGTTTGGCCATTTAATCGTGACATCAAGGTGTCGATGATTAAGCGCTCTCGCGAAGGCGCTCGCTGCCATCAAAGTCAGTTTCGACGCGTCACGAATTGGCAAATCGGGTCTCAGGATGATACTCGCCGCAATATTGACTTGTTTCGGGTTATACCAATGTCGCCCGAGTTGTCCCCGTCCTGCAGTCTGCTCCTCACTGATGACGAGTGTCCCTTCTGGTACATGTTGTTGAGCTAGCTCATGGGCGATTCGTTGTGTCGTATCGATTTGTTCATATGCATGCACAGTTTGACCGAATCGGCCTTTTCGGAATGAGACGAAAGCTGGTTCATCCAACCGATCGCTCTGTTCGATCAGTTGATATCCTTTACGGGGAATGGTATGAATCTCGTACCCGTCTTGTTTAAGGGTTTCGATATGTTTCCAAATAGCGGTACGTGAAATATTCAATTGGCGCGCCAATTCTTGTCCGCTCCATACTTCCCCATTTTGTAACAGTGTCAGGACACGCCCGCGCGTTGAAGCCATCTTCTCGCCTCCTCTTTCAATACAGTCTCATGATTCGGAATGTCTTGTGAAATGACACGTCGTTCGAGATCGAGCAACAGGTGCTTGATTGCCTCTCCTCTCGCCCCAAGTTCAAGGGCATCCCGGCCATTGAATTTCAGTTCTTGACGAGATTGGATCGGGAGCAATCGTTTCAGTTCTCGACTGCGGTCCTTTTCACCATTCATTTTAAAATAAGTCGAGAGCGTGTCTTCATCCGTCATGTAGACCGTCATCACATCGAGCCCCGTCTCACAGAGTTCGGCGAGCGCCCGAGCCTCCCGCTTGATCGCGTTCGATCGTTTCCATGGCAGTAGCCACGTCTCATCTTTCGCATGATATAAGAAGAGAGCCCAGCCACTGACTGCGTTCACGGGAGTCCGCTCATCTTGTTGCACCCGCTGCATCAATTCGGTCGTCACGTTCGGTAAATGACGATGGATCCCGAGCTCGACCATCTCGGCTAACGCTTTTCGGTAGGCAGGTCCGGTCAACAGCTTTTCAAACTCGATCGCGATGCGTTCCATCGCAATCTGTTCGAGCTTATGGCTAAGCGCACTCGCCGCGTCGCGCAATTGCTCATGTAAGGTAAAATCGAGCTGAGACATGAAACGGAGGGCACGCATGATCCGAAGGGCATCCTCACCGAACCGTTCGAAAGGACTCCCGACCGTCCGGATGATCCGTTCCTCTAAATCATGCTGACCCCCAAATAAATCCACGACTTGACCATCATGGAACGCCATCGCGTTCATCGTAAAGTCGCGACGCAACATGTCCTCTTCGAGTGTCACCCCGAGTGCGACATGGTCCGGACGTCTTGAATCTGAATACGACCCTTCCGAACGAAATGTCGTCACTTCAAACGGGTGATGGTCAATGATGACCGTGACCGTTCCATGCTCGATACCGGTCGGGACCGATTTCGGGAACAGTGCCATCACTTCCTCCGGAAACAGAGAAGTGGCCAAGTCGATATCGTCGGGCAAACTTCCAAGCACATAGTCCCGAACGGCCCCACCGACGATGTACGCCTCACCGCCATGTTGTTCGATTGTCTCGATGATCTGTTTTGCATACTCCCACTCTGTCATGAAGTCACCACCTGTTCATACAAGCGCTCATATTGTGTCACGATGTCTTGCGAAGCGAAACGCTTCGATTTTTCGAGTCCATTTTGTCTGAACCGCTCTTGAAGTACCGTGTCTGTCAGTATGCGTTGCATCGCCAGAGCGGCGATTGTCGCCTCACCTCGCGGCACGACAAAGCCGTCCTCGCCGTCCGTGATGACTTCCGGTAAGCCGCCTGCGTCACTGACGACCGATGGAACACCCGTCGCCATCGCCTCGAGTGCGACGAGACCGAACGCCTCTTTGTCTGACAATAGGACATGAACGTCACTAATGGAGAGGAGTGCGGCGACTTGCTCTTGTTTCCCGGCAAAGATGACGTCGTCTTCAAGTCCCATCTCTGCCACGAGACGACGCATCGCACCCATGAGAGGTCCATCTCCGACGAGTAACAGTTTTTTATGCGGAACCTCCATCTTGTCGAACGCCTCAAGGACAAGGTCGACACGTTTGACGGGACGGAAGTTTGAAATGTGGATGACGACTCGGTCATCTGCCGTCAATCCGTAGCGTTCCCGTAATGTCGGGTCGATTTGAGGTGTATAGACCGATTCATCGATAAAGTTGTGAATCACTTGAATCGGTAAATCGCCTGCGATCCGCTCCTCTGTCTCCCGTTTCAAACTATGTGAGACGGCCGTGATGGCATTCGATTGGCGTAAGCCATAAAGAATCGCCGGTTTCAATTCCTCATCCTCACCGAGCACCGTGATGTCGGTCCCATGTAACGTCGAGACGATCGGTGTCTTCACACCGGCCATCTCCCGACCGAGCGCGGCACATACAGCATGTGGGACCGCGTAATGCGCATGAATGACATCAAGTCCGAACGACTGGATGACACTCGCGATTTTCGCCGATAGCGTCATATCGTAAGGCGGATAGCGAAAGACTGAATATTGATTGATCTCGACTTGGTGGAACGTGATATTCGGATGGTAGGCGTTTAAACGGAACGGCATACTACTCGTGATGAAGTGGACGTCATGTCCGCGGTCTGCAAGCTTCATCCCGAGTTCTGTCGCTAAAATTCCCGAGCCTCCGACCGATGGATAACAAAGAATCCCAATCCGATACGTCATGTGAGATCACCTGCCTGTTTCACGACATACGGTCGCACTCGCTTCAAACCTTCCGCATAGGAGACGCCAATCAAACTTCCAAAATGTCGTTCACGGGCGACCACCCGTTCTACATAAGCGTCTGTGAGTGGCGTTTTCACCCCGTCAACAGGCGTAAATTGACTCGCATAACATTGCAGCGCCTGTGTCTTCACTTCAATTGTCTCGCTAATATCGACACATACGTCTGGCTCGACGTGCGCATTGATCATGTATTGGTACACACTTTCCGGTCGATATGCCGGAAGCTCCGGTAAATATTTTCGGATACCCGCGTTGAACAGCGCCTCTGTCACCAAGTACGCACAAGCTGCATGATCTGGATGACGGTCGACCTCATATGGATAAATCAAGTGTGTCGGACGTTCACGACGAATCAACGAAACGATCGCCTCGAGCTGCTCTGCGCTTCCATCTATCCCCCGGTCTTTAAAGCCGAGATTTATGCGACGGACACCGAGCACAGCATCTGCCGCACTTGCTTCTCGTTGTCGTGTTTCTACATCACCATTCGAAGATAGCTCCGCTCTCGTCAAATCGACGTAAACGACCTCAATCTTCTCTTTTGTCCATTGGGCGGTCATCCCTGCAATCCCGATTTCGATATCATCTGGATGTGCCCCGATGGCTACTACTTTCATCTACATCACCTCTTCTTTGAAAAGTATAGCCGACTCGTTTCTGAATGTCATATGTTCAGGGTAGTCAATCGAACTGTTTTTCGAGTAATCTATCTAAGGGGAGGTGAACTTGATGACGGTACAATTACCGATTCGTGTTCGAAATATTATATTCATTTTAATAGGTTCTTTTATTTTTGCATTCGGCGTTTATCACTTCAACGTCCAAAACAATTTGGCTGAAGGTGGATTCACCGGAATCACCTTGATTCTTCGGGGTCTCTTTGATATCTCGCCCTCCATTACGAACTTGGCGTTAAACATCCCGCTCTTTTTCATGAGTTACAAGTTGTTAGGTCGAACGACGTTCATCTATACACTCATCGGGACGTTCTCATTCTCACTTTGGTATGCACTCATCGCTAAATATTCTACGCTCGTCATCGACCTGACGGATGATATGGTGCTCGCCAGTTTGTTCGCCGGTCTCTTTATCGGGGTCGGGCTCGGCATCATCTTCAACAATGGCGGGACGACCGGTGGCGTCGACATTATCGCGCGTCTCGTCCAACGATATATCGGTTGGTCAATCGGAAAGACGTTTCTCATCTTCGACTTCTTTGTCATCGTCCTTAGTTTGACGTATCTCGATTACCGTGAGGCGATGTATACACTTCTCGCTGTATATATCGGGGCACGTGTCATTGACTCGATGCAAGAAGGGACGTATGCCGGTAAAGCGGCGATGATCATCAGTGACCACCGGACCGCCATCGCTGATGGGATTCACGCAACGATGAACCGCGGCACGACAAGGTTGCTTGCCAAAGGTGGCTACTCGAATCGTGACCTTGAAGTATTGTACGTCGTCGTCGGACGAAATGAAGTGAACCGTTTGAAGACGATCGTCAAACAGATCGATCCGCATGCATTTGTCACGTTCCACCACGTCTATGAAGTTGGAGGAGAAGGGTTCACGTTCGATGAGAATCGGATTCCGTTGAAGTAAACAAAAATCGCCACGTTCATCATATGAACGGGCGATTTTTTATGCTTCAATGCTAAGCACTTCGAATGCCAGCGTACCTTCGGGCGATTCGACGTGTACGATTTGACCAACCGTAGCACCAATCAAATTGCGACCGAGTGGCGATGAGCTTGAAATACTCCCTTGTCCTAAGTCCGCCTCGGCCTCACTTACGATTCGATAGCTCTCCGTCTCCTCGTCGTTTCGTTCCCGAATGACGACCTTGTTTCCGAATGACACGACGTCCGTTTGTTTGGATTCGACGATTGTCGCGTCGTCAAGCAGGCGTTCAAGTTCTAAAATATCCGCCTCCATCCGCTCATAGTCACGTACCGCTTCGACATAGGTGACATCTTCTCGGAAATCACAAAACTTTCGCGCCGTCCGCATGCGTTCACGTGCAGCCGTCCGGGCATGCTTTAACGTCGCGAGCCTATTTTTCACTTGATCATGACCCATCGCTGTCAGTTGTGGCTTCATGGACAACATCTCCCTCTCTCAACAAATCAAAAAATCCCGCCGGTTGACGGGATTTTGTTCTATTCTTCTCGTGGCATGAAGACGATGAGTGCCAAACGAATGAGTTCGGCAACGGCAACGAGCGTCGCAGCCACATATGTCCATGCTGCGGCATTCAATACTTTACGTGCACCTGACTCTTCTGTCGCCGTCACGATTCCGTGTGACGTCAACTGTGCCATCGCCCGTTTCGAAGCATCGAACTCGACCGGTAGCGTAATCAATTGGAATACGACCGCCCCGAGCATCATGATGACACCGAGTTGTGCCAACCCGAGTGCGCCGAACAAGAAGCCTCCGAGCAATAACGGGAACGACAAGTTCGACGTAATGTTAACGACTGGAACGAGACTATGACGAACGCGCATCATCTTGTAGTCAGTCGCATCTTGAATGACGTGACCAATCTCGTGAGCTGCAATCGCAGCCGATGAAATCGTCGACCCTTGATATACTTCACGAGACAGACGAACGACTTTATTGACCGGGTCATAGTGGTCACTCATGAGTCCATCGACCATTTCGATTCGTACATTGTGAACACCGTTCTGTTTCATGATGAAGTCAGCGACTTGTGCGCCTGTGACACCGCTTTGAAGCGGTTGTTTTAAGAACTGTTTGTACGTGCTTTTCACTCGCATCTGGGCCCATAAAGGGATGAGCATAATCAGTGCAAGATAGAAAATATAGCCACCTAATGACATTTTCTATTTCACCTCTGCGTGTATTTGATAATTTGATTTTACATTCTTATGAACTTATTTTCAAGCGAAGGGCGTAGGACGAACGCATATCCCATAAAAAAACATAATCCCGTTAACCAAAACGAGCCGTAGCCGATCCACATGATATGTTCTGCGAGTGACGGATAGCGCGGCCATTGACCGAGCACATAATCGACCACATCATTATGAATTACCCAAATGAGCGAGCAGACAAACGATGTAACTGTCCATTTCATAAACGGTGCATAGATGAGTGCCTGAAGCGCCATTGCTCCGTGGGAGACCATCAACATGACCGCCATTAAGACGGTGAGGGTCGGTGCATCAGGCGGTAACGTCCCTAAAAACATGATATTCATGATTACGGCCCATACCCCATATTTGATCAACGTAATGAACGCAAGCGTCTCAAACAGTGGAGAGCGTTTGTTCGCAATCCATAGCCCGAGCACAATCGTAAAGAAGAGGGATGCCGTTGGGCTGTCCGGAACGAATGGCCAATATACATAAGGTGTATCCCGTAGTTGAGGTTCATACCAAATATAGCCGTAAATCGTACCTCCTAAGTTGATGACAAATAAAAGAGTCAGTACGATTCGATGCATCAAGAAAGGTTTTAAAAACGTCGGGTTCATTGTCTCCATCCTTTTTTCTTCAGTTTATCGCAATACGAACAAATAAGTAAAAAAGTGTAGCCTGGTTTCTCAGGCTACACTTTATGGCTTACTCGTTATTTTCGCCGCCTTCACCATATGAAGCGATGAACTCAGATAATACTTGTAAATCTTCAGGTGAGCCGTCCCACTGACCAGCAGGCATCGTCCCAATCCCGTTTACAGCAATATCTGCAATCTCTTCAGCCGTGTACGTCGTACCGACCAAGGCAGGAGCAGCTGCTCCACCTTCTAAGTTTTGACCGTGACAGTTCACACACGATTGAGCCGAATAAATCTCATATCCTGGTGCAGCTGTATCAATTTCAGGACCTTCACCTGGAATTTGAAGTTCACCTTGTGCATGAACTTGATCCCAGTGTGTCGTTTGAACAGATTCCCAAGTCAAGTAGAAGACTGAAAGAATACCGAGCATCATGAAACTAATGGCGACTGGTCGTTTCGCAGGGCGACGCTCGAGACCTTGGTCAAGCCAAGGTGCGATGAGAAGTGCCGTGAACGCCAAACCTGGAATAATGACTGTACCGAGTAAGATCCAGTCTCCAGCTGCGAATTGATATTTGAGTAACTGATACAAGAACAAGAAATACCAGTCCGGTAATGGAATGTATGACGTGTTCGTTGGATCGGCGATATTTTGAAGCGGTGGTGCCTCGACAATCGTCAAAGCGATGAATCCGATCAAGAAGACCGAACCTACCATCCACTCTTTAAGCAAGAAGTTTGGCCAAAACGCTTCTGTGCGTCCTGGATATTCTGAATAGTCTTTTGCAATGTTTTGTTTCCGATTCGAGATTCCTACTCGAGAGTCGGTTACAAATTTCATCCCTTTACCGCGATGCATATCGTTTCTCCTCCTTTTTCTCCTCGAATCGGCTTATAGCGGTCCAGAAACCCCTTGTTTACGAATCATCAAGAAGTGGGCTCCCAATAGTCCGAACAATGCCGCCGGTAAGAAGAAGACGTGGATGGCGAAGAATCGTGCGAGTGTGCTCGCCCCGACAATCTCACCACCGGCGAGAAGTGTCTTCGCAATACCACCGATAACCGGTACACTTTCAGCAATTTGAAGCGTAACTTTCGTTGCGAACAACGCTTTCATGTCCCAAGGAAGCAAGTATCCTGTAAGTCCAAGCGCCAAGACGACGAAGAACAAGAGTACACCGACGACCCAGTTAAGCTCACGTGGCTTCTTATACGATCCCGTGAAGAACACGCGGAGCGTATGTAAGAATAACATGACGATGGCAACGGATGCGCCCCAGTGGTGCATCCCACGAACGATTTGTCCGTGTGCAATTTCATTTTGTAAATAGTACACCGACGCGTGCGCGTTGATGATATCTGGTACATAGTACATCGTCAAGAACATCCCAGAAAGGATTTGAATGACGATCGTAAAGAATGTCAAACCGCCAAAACAATAGACAAATGCAGAGAAGTGATGAGCAGGGTTGACGTGTTCCGGTACTTCGTGGTCTGCGATATCGCGCCAGAGCGGTGTGATGTCTACGCGCTCATCGACCCAATCATAAATTTTTTGTAACATCGACTAGTCCCCCTCTCACTTCTGTGAAATTGGGCTACCTAGATATAGGAAGCCATCTTTTTCTTCTTTTTCGTAACGTGCAAGTGGTGCAGTTGGTGGTGTACCCGGGATGTTCGTTCCATCTTTTTCATAACGTCCTAAGTGACATGGACAGAAGAATTCTTGTGGACGAGTCGGATCACCTGCAAAAGCTACCTGACAGCCAAGGTGTGTACAAATCGGAGAAAGTGCGATGATTTCGCCACTTTCTGTTTTGTATACCCATGCTGAAAGTGTTTCTTCAAATTCGTACCAAGCATCTTGTGTTTGTTTCTTAAAGTCGACACGTTGCGGCTCAGTCGTGATGTCATCAAGACTCATTACTTTTACTTTGTCGCCTGCTCCAGATTTTTTCAAAACCGGATCGATCGCAAAGTTGACCATCGGACTGATCAATGTTGCCGCCATAAAGCCACCTACTCCAGTCAGTGTGTACGTTAAGAACTGACGGCGCGTGACTTTTGACCCATTTTGAGCCATTTCGTTCCCCCCTCATTCGTGTGCATAACCCCATAATTCTTTATGCATTCTTCACAAAAATTTCTCACTCAACAAAATAGTATATCAATAAAACCTCTACGTCAACCGCTTCATGTCGCCATCCAACGGCTCGAAAGTTCCGTGATAACTTGTGTCGCAAAATTTTGTACCATCGTATGCGCCTGATCGCTCGTCATCGCTCCTAGCGCTAACGGCGGCACGAACAAAATTGGCAATTCATACGGCTTGAAACGGACGTCTGATGCAATGAACAAAACGTGAGAAAATCCGGATGTTTCCGCTTTTTCCACTACATCTTTCGCTAATTCCACACCAGCTTCCACATCGGTGTAACTGATTGTCGGGCTGAGCATCGTTCGACCAGATAATTGACGTTCTGTCTCGACCGTAACGGCATGAATGACTTCATAGCTTTCGGCTTTACGAACCATATCCTCACCAAACGCCAATTCTGCGAGCGGAACGATGAGCGTATCGACGTATTGTCGTTCGGCAATCGAGCGAAGTGCCCCTTGACTATCGAACCTCATCTTTTCCCTCCTCTCCAACTGATCTCATCATGTCTATTGTATCGTACATGACTTCGTTCACGTTTCAAACTTATGAACGAACTGTGAAATAATTGTGTATTCCTACGTTATTAATATACCAAAAAACAAGCGCCTACCGGAACGGAAGCGCTTGTTTTTTTCAAAATAATTTAGATGCCCGTACTTGGTGAAGCTGACTCGTCAAATTGCGGAATAAATTTTCGTCTCGACGATCGAGCGCTTTATCGATTTCAATCAACAGTCGCTCCTCTTCAAATTGGGCAACCGAGGCTTGAATGACCGTCTGGGCAGAGGAAGAAACTTCATCCTTCACTTCTACCACCGGCTCAAACGGATTCTGTTCCACGATGTCGACCCAGTTCTCATCAATCATCATGCCCTGGAAGTTTAATTCCACATAGATCGGCCCATCGTGCAGACGGATGTCATGATAGGCCTTCTCAGGATTCATGGTTACAAGGTCTCCCCGTCGATATCGAAACGGTTCACCGTCAAATCCGTACGCCGTCATCACAAGACTTCGCGGCGAGACCGAGGCGTTCGTGACGAAATGAACGTTGCCAAGCTTATCGGGATGTCTCAACCAATAGTCAAGAATCCACTTTGCTTCACGTTTCCGAAGTGTATGATGAGCGACAAATCGCTTCAAAAAATTCCGTTTCCGCTCGACCATCTGACCTCATTCCCTTCCCTTTATCATTCTACGTCATCAGACAATTGTTCGAGCTGGTCTTCGAGCACTTGGCGATCTTCAAGGTCGACCACCAATGCAAGCGATTGCTCGACCACAAGTCGCGCGTCTTGTCTACGACCTTCCTCTATCAACAGTGTAGCCCATTCTGTCACAAATGACACGTCCTCTTTCATCATCGGCTCAATCGAGGCATACAAACTGACTGCTTCTTCATACTCTTCAAGCTCATATTTCGCTTTCGCCTTGTACCAAGTCATAAGCGGCGATGTCGCATGATCTTCAAGTGCATCTATTGTTTCGAGGACGTCATCGATTTCTCCTGCTTCGAATAAAATCGATAAGATCAATTCTGTCGCTTGTAGCGATTCCGGATTCAAAACGAGTGCTTCCCGAAGCTCTTTAATGGCCCCTTCACGGTTTCCGAGTTTGAGGAGCAATTTCGCTTTGACGTGACGAAGTTCGTCATTATAGTCGTCGCGCGTGATCCCTTGGTCTACGATTTCAAGCGCTTCTTCCGTCTGTCCAAGCGCGTCTAATGCTTCGGTGTACGGGAGATAGAGCGACGTAAAGTCCGGGTCCATTGCCTGAAGCTCTTTAAATTGCTTGATAGCGACTTCCTCTCGCCCGATCCGGTGAGCTGTCATGGCATGTCCAAAGACAGTATTTAAATCGCGATGTGTTGCTTTTTCATACTCTTCAAGCGCCTCTTCGAATGATCCGACCATCGTGAGTGCTTCCGCATAATCCGCTTGGTAATCAATTTCAGCCGGTAATTTCATTTTCGGAAGTCGCGCATAGAGCGGAATGGCTTGTTCAAACGAACCAGTCGATGCATACAATTCGGCTAACCCGTAAATGAGTAACGGTTCGTCCGGGTTCTTTTCAAGTGCTTGCATCAGTTTTTTCACGGCTACTTCATCGAGCCCTTGAGATTGATACAAATCTGCTAACAAGACGAGACTTCTCACTTGCGTCTCGGCGTCATCTGACTTGATCTTCTCTAACACTGCAATCGCCTCTTCTTCGCGGTCACTGTCTAAATATGCCTCCGCGAGTGAGAGAGCGACGTTCGGGTCCCCTTCGTAGTCGACGTATAATTTTGATAGGACGTCGGTCGCACGGTCGGCAAGACCAAGTTCTAAATACAAGTCGGCGATTGCGAGGCGATCGTCATCGGACCCTTCTTTTTCAAGTTCTTCTATATGCGCAAGAGCATGTTCAGTCTCTCCTGATTCAAGCATCTCGATTATATGTGTTAGTGCTGCTTCATCTAGCATGTTTCGTCCTCCTGGCCTTCGGTTTGTCGTTATTCTATCTCACGCTGAATCCGTTGTAAATCTTGACGGAAGTCGGGATAACTGACATCGGACGCATCGATGCCTTCAATTTGGATGGTATCCTCTGTGACGAGTGATGCGATTTGTAACATCATCGACAGACGATGGTCACCATATGTTGAGACGTTTCCGCCATGAAGACGACTCGGTTTTACGATAAATCCGTCCTCTCTTCCAACGATGTCCACGCCTAGTTTACGTAACTCCGAGACGACCACGTCAATCCGATCGGTCTCTTTCACTCTCAGTTCCGCTGCGTCTTTCACGATGGAGGGTGAATTCGCCTGTGAGGCGACGAGCGCAAATAACGGTAATTCATCGATTTGCGACGGGATCATTTCCCCTTCGACGACCGTACCAGACAGCTCACTCGACGTCACGGTAACATCGCCGACCACTTCCTCACCGACAGTTCGTTCATTGGAAATGACAACACTCGCACCCATGCGCTCGAGTGTACGTAAAAATCCGATTCTTGTCTCATTCAAACAGACGTCCGTCGTCGTGACCGAACTGTTCGGTACGATTGCTGCTCCTGCCCAGAAAAAGGAAGCCGATGAAGGGTCTGCTGGCACATCGACCGTCGCGCCGCTCAGACGAGTCGGTTCAATGCGAATCACACGTATCCCTTCTTCTTCATCAACGGATAGGTTCGCCCCAAAGAGTGGCAACATTCGCTCTGTATGATCTCTAGACAACATCGGCTCACGCACAATTGTCGTTCCTTCAGCACGTAACCCAGCGAGAAGGACCGCCGATTTCACTTGGGCACTCGCAACCGGTAACGTATAGTCGATGGATTGTAGCGTTTTCCCTTCGATCACGAGAGGCGCCACATCTCCTGTTACGGCCGCCCCCATTTCACGTAGTGGTGCTGTGACGCGTCGCATCGGACGTTTCGATAGGGATTCATCGCCCACGAGTTCAAATGAACCATCATATCCAGACAAGAGCCCAAGCAACAAGCGCATCGTCGTCCCCGAGTTCCCACAGTCAAGTCGTGCCGAGCGAAGAGTTTCTACACCCGTAATGACGAGTTCGTCTTGTCGTTCGGTCACGTGTGCTCCGAGTAATTGAATGATGTCGAGTGTCGAACGACAATCGGCACCGAGGAGCGGATGCAATACACGCGTCGTCCCAGTCGCCATCATGCCGAATAAAAGCGCACGATGGGTGATCGATTTATCACTCGGAACACGGATTGTACCGTTTAAACTCATTGTTCCCACCATCCTTTCATCTGTTCAAATGTATGTTGAATCTGCTCTAGCGGTACTGCTTCAACGGCAATCGAGTCACGAAGCAAGACAAATCGGATTTCTCCGTGTCGATTCTTTTTATCACGAGTCATTTTTTCAATGTAATGGTCGAACGGTTTCCAGTCAATCGGCGTGACGTCGTTCATACGGATCCACTCAAACAACCGTCTCGCCCGCGACTCGTCATTCGATAGTAAAAAGGCAAATACCATCCCATGCAAAACCGCTTCACCGTGAGGAATACGATACGCCTCGACAGATTCTAGTGCATGCCCAAACGTATGCCCGAAGTTGAGCCAAGCGCGAATACCTTGTTCCCGCTCATCTGTCTCGACAATCGCTCGTTTCACTTCAATACCGCGAGCGAGCCATGTGATCCAATCTATCTTTACAAGTCCAGTCAGTGCGAAAAACAAGTCGTCCTCGAAAGAGGATTCGAGGACGTAACGTGATAAATACGCATGTTTTAGCAGTTCACCGATGCCACTTCGCACTTCCTGTACCGGCAAGGTTTCAAAACGAGAGACATTATAATAGACGCCCACCGGTTGATAGAAAGAACCAATTGCATTTTTCGCGAGCGGATGATTGACGGCGACTTTACCTCCGACAGCCGAATCGTGAGCCAAAATCGTCGTCGGGACTTGTATGTAAGGAACACCGCGCATATAGACACTCGCTAAAAATCCAGCTAAATCGCCAACCATCCCGCCACCGAAAGCAATAATCAGGGTGTGACGGTCACATCCGTGTCTCAACCCTTCCGAGACAAGCTGATCGAGCCGCGATAACGACTTCGACGCATCACCGGCTTCGACGACAGACCAAACGACTCGCGAATGAACGTGTTTTAACTTTTCGAGGAACGATTCCCCGTAAAGTAAATCGACATGTTCGTCCGTGATGACCCAGAGCATCGAGGCATGTGACCAGTCATTTGTTCCAATCCAACGATCTTCATTGTCGACCACGACGTTGTACGGGGTCGATGCTGTTATCGGAATGGTCACCATACACGCAACTCCTCCCGATATTCATCGACCCGACGTTTGATTCGTTCCATCGTATCGTGACCGAACGTCTCACATACTTCCTTCGCAATTTCGAACGCGATGACCGCCTCGACGACGAGTGATGCTGCAGGAACAGCACATGAGTCACTCCGTTCAATTTGAGCGAGGAACGCCTCTTTCGTATCAATATCGACCGATTGGAGTGGTTTATAGAGCGTCGGAATCGGTTTCATGACCGCTGAACAGAGAATCGGCATTCCCGTTGTCATCCCGCCTTCAAAGCCCCCGAGGTGATTACTGAGTCGCGTATACCCGTCGTCACCGTAAGCAATCGGGTCCATCACTTCTGATCCAGGTCGATATGCCATGTCAAAACCGTCTCCGAACTCCACACCTTTAAATGCGTTGACACTCATGACAGCCTGCGCAATTTTCGCATCCAGTTTCCGGTCGTATTGCACGTAGGAACCAAGTCCAGGAACGACACCGTGCACTTCCGTACAGACGATGCCGCCAATCGAGTCTCCGTTTGACTTCGCTTCATCGATGCGACGCATCATTCGCTCGGCTGCTACCTCGTCAAGCGTTCGGACAGGCGAAGCATCGATGATTTCTTTTGCTTCTTGAAGTGATTCGAACGCACGCGTTTCCGCCTTTTCCCCGCCGATTACTTTTACATAACTGAAGAGGGACACCCCGACTTGTTCGAGCAACTGTTTACAGAAGGCACCTACCGCGACACGTGCAGCCGTCTCCCTTGCACTCGAGCGTTCCAAGACGTCACGTAAATCACGATGGTCATATTTCATCCCACCGACCAAGTCGGCATGACCTGGTCTCGGCCGCGAGACACGTCGTTTGACTTCAAGGTCGTCATCGATCGGTTCGGCTTGCATGACGTGCTTCCAATGGGTATGATCTTTATTCTCAATCCAAAATGTAATCGGAGCACCTGTTGTCTTACCGTGTCGTATACCTGAACGAACATCTACCTGGTCTGATTCGATTTGCATGCGACGTCCTCGTCCATATCCAGACTGACGCTTTTTCAATTCTATGTTGATTTGATTTAAATCTATAGCTAGACCGGCAGGGGCACCTTCAATAATGACCGTCAGTCCCGGACCATGTGATTCACCAGCTGTCAAATAGCGCATCCGCTCACCTCATCCATCTATTTTTTCGTAAAAGAAACTTTGTTTCATCGCATACCCGTAACGCTTCGGCTGGAAGATTTGTTCCGTTCCACCGACGAATAAAATCCCTCCTGGGCGAAGTGCACGTTGAAACGAGGTATATACTTTTTCTTTTGCTTCTTCCGTGAAGTAAATCAATACGTTCCGACAGACAATTAAATCAAAGTTACGTTCATATACGTCTGCCAACAAATTATGTTTTTTGAACGTTACCAGTTGTTTGATTTCATCTGAAATGAAATAATCGTCTCCACGACGCGTGAAGTAACGGTTTTTAAACTCATCTGGTAAGTCGATGAGTGCACGTTCGTGATACTTCCCTTGTTTCGCCTTTTCGATGACAATGTCATCTAAATCAGTGGCCATAATTGAAAATTGAGAAGGCGCTAGATGTTTGGACAATAACATGGCGAGAGAATAGGGTTCCTCTCCTGTCGAGCACGCTGCACTCCATACACGAAGTTTGCCTTGACCCGAACGAATCAAGTGAGGCAATATATCCTCCTCGAGCTGTTGCCATCGAATCGGATTACGGTAAAACTCACTCACGTTGATGGTCATCCGATCAAGGAACTCCTCATATAACTGACGATCTGTGTCCATTGCCTTTAAATACTCTAGAAAAGACGCATAACCCTTCTTCTCGCGCAAGGCGACCATCCGACGCTTCATTTGCGCCTCTTTATATAAATTCAAGTCAATTCCAGACTTGATATAAAACTTTTTTACGAAGATGGCATAATCATTCATCACCAATTTCAACCTCAATTCTCTCTCATTTCCTCTTTCTACTGACCACTTGGTTTTGAAGGGAACCAAAAAGGGACAGGTTTCCCCGTCCCTCGATTCGTCATGAAACGTGTGAGGCAACTCCTGCGAACCAAAGTGCCAATTCGCGTTCCGCGCTGTCCACACTATCAGAACCATGAATCACGTTTTGTGACATCGTCGATGCAAAATCACCACGAATTGTTCCTGGTTGTGCATCTAGTGGTTTTGTCTTCCCAATCATGAGACGAGAGACGGCGACGATGTCTTCCCCTTCCCATTCCATCGCGACGACCGGACCAGAAGTCAAAAACTCTACCAATTCACCAAAGAACGGTTTTTCTTTATGCTCTGCGTAGTGTGCCTCTGCGACCTCAACTGACGGAGTCACCATTTCGAGACGGTTCAACGTATATCCTTTGTTTTCAAAGCGTGAGATGATTTCCCCAATCAATCCACGTTTAACCCCATCCGGTTTAACCATTAAAAATGTCTTTTCCATTCCCCAAATCCCCCTAAGTCAATAAATGTGTACGATGTACGTATTTAGTGTACACGCTCCAGCACTTTTTTGAAAGGGGTTACATGGGCAATTACCATTTGCGCTTCCCGATATATTGTGCGATTTCAATCAACGATCGCTTGTCAGGGACATCCGGCAACCCATCAAGTCGATGAATAGCACGTTCGACGTATCGGTCAATTGTACGTTGGCTACGTTCTAACGTCCCATTTCGTTGCACTTCACGGACGAGTGACTTCGTCATATCCGTGTCTGTCGAGGCGTTCACCTGACGAAGACGTTCATAAAAAGTTGGGTCCTCCGATGAATAGAAAAGCGGTAATGTTTTATGACCGTGTCTTAAATCTTCTCCGACCGGTTTGCCGAGTTGGAAACTCTTAGCTGTAAAGTCTAGTAAATCATCCGTCATTTGGAATGCCATCCCGATGTCATATCCGAATAGACTTAGCTGTTTGACGACTTGAGGAGAAGCTCCTGAAATGACAGCGCCTGCTGCACAACTCGTTTCAATCAGAAGGGCAGTCTTTCGTGCTATCCGATCTAAATATCGCTTAGGCGACTGACCCCATTCGTATTGATCCTGAATTTGATTGATTTCACCGACACAAATCCGCTCCATCGTATCCGCCATGATTCGCATCACTTCGGGGGACTCGATTTCGGAGACGAGACGAATCGCCTCTCCGAATAGTGTATTTCCGGTATACATCGCAACGGTCTCATCATAACGTTCCATGACGGTCGGTTTCCCCCTACGGAGCATCGCATCATCGATGACATCGTCATGAACGAGTGATGCCATGTGAATCAATTCAAGACTTGAGGCAACTTTCGTCAAACGGATATCCTTCGTCTCACCGAATCCTGCGCTTAATAAAACAAATGCCGGTCGGATGCGTTTACCACCAGCATCAAGTAGTTGGCGAGATGCCGATTCAATAACAGGGTGGTCCGTCCTGACTCGACTAGATAAAAATTGATCAATTTGATCAATTTCTCGGTTCATATGACGATAAAGTCGCTTCAAAGACATGTTTCACCACTTCTTTCCTAGATGCATGGCACATGCACCTCCGGAGAATGTCTTTACTTCGACTTGTTCGAACCCGGCATCTTCAAACATACGTTTGAGCGTCAAACGGTCTGGGAACTGGTCGGTCGATTCTTGTAACCATTTGTATTGATCGTATGAACCGGCGAATACTTTACCGAATAAAGGCATGACTGTCCCAAAATAGAAGCGGTACAATTCTTTGAAAAGCGGTGCCGTCGGTTGACTCGTTTCAAGACAAACGACCGTCCCACCTGGTTTTAAGACGCGATACATTTCACGTAAAACCGTCATGTAGTCCGGAACGTTTCGAAGTCCGAAGCCGATTGTAACGTAATCGAACGAATTGTCTCCAAACGGCAACGCCATCGCATTACCATGAAGTAACTCGATTGTCGGCAACGACTTCACTTTTTCTTCTCCCACTTTAAGCATGTTTTCTGAAAAGTCGAGACCTTTGACGACTCCCGTGTTTCCTGCAGCTTCCGCCAATTGAATTGTCCAGTCAGCTGTCCCGCAACAAACGTCTAGACATTTAGCCCCCGGAAAGACGTTCATTTTCTTCATCGTTGTCCGTCGCCACCACTTGTGAAGTCGGAAGCTGATAATCGAGTTCATCGTATCGTAGCTCGGAGAAATGGACTGAAATACTTCGTATACTTTTTGCTCTTTTTCTATCGGTTGCAACGTGTAACATCCTTTCCGTTCTAAGCGACCGCGTGCGCGAGCAACTTCGTGAGCTGCTCCTTTTGGTCTTGTCTGAGCGCTGTCGCTTTCTTATCAATCATTCGTTTCCCACTTGTTGTCAAATAAGGTTGTTCGATCAGCTCGGAAAGTGTTTGAATCAATCCGACGTTCGCTTCGAGCCAAATGTTCATCGAGACGTTTTTCTCGAGCAGTAATGTACACTTCGCCGCATTGACGCGTTGTACAGACTGTCCGAATCGGTCACTATATGACGCTGGAAAAGCCGTCAAGATTTTATAAAACTGAGCCGAGGCAAAGTCACCTGCGAGCACTTTTAATTGGCGCTCTAGCGACCCTTTCGGACTGCTGTTCACTTGATCATGCAATTCGAGCGCTTGATGTGCGAAATAGGTTGCCATCACGAGTTGTCGATGCTCAATCGATTCCAAATCAATCATCTCGACCATCCAACGAAGCAACAGCATGTCGACCGTTGGGACAACCTCGTGTTTCGTCAAATAGGGATGATTCATACGTTGTTCGATTTGACGAGCAAGGTCTGTGACAACGAATTCATTTGTCAACTGTTCCATGCTATCCCCCCTCGTCCACTTCATTGTCATTCTGACATAGTATAGCACATTTTTGTCACATTCACGTCATTCGAACTCGCAAACCCAACAAAAAAAGCCGCCATTCGGCGACTTATGTATTGCAGATTACTTGACCGCATCTTTGAGCGCTTTACCTGCTTTGAATGCAGGAACTTTGCTCGCTGGGATTTCGATATCTTCTTTTGTACGTGGGTTGCGACCTTTACGGGCAGCACGCTCACGAACTTCAAAAGTACCAAAACCGATCAATTGAATTTTCTCACCGTTTTGGAGTGCTTCAGTGATAGATTCGAATGTAGCTTCTACAACTACTGTAGCTTCTTTTTTCGAAACGTTTGCTTTCTCCGCTACTGCTTGGATCAATTCAGTTTTGTTCATCACGATTCACCTCCTCTCACTAGGAGTTTACGGGATTAATCATATCGTACAAACGTTGATATGACAACATTTTTTGCATGATTTCACGACATTCACCTTCAAAACAAGCTCAGTTGTTTAAAAAAACGACTTCCCCTTGTTCATCTATTGTATAGCCTTGTGAATAAGCAGGGGCGAATGGAGCGTCTTCATACAGCAAATAACGAATGTCTTCGCCGATTACTGGCGACTCATCCGTATTTTGAAGCGCTTCCTTCACGTCTTCTCGATAGTCCACAAATAATTGTCCGGTGCCGTCCACATAGATCGGGAGCTCACGGTCCGAGTAAGGACTCGGGATAACCGGTTCCTCTGTGACAAAAAGTTTATCGTAGTCAAGCGTGAACTGATTCTTTCCGAGTGACCCATCGAACGGGAACTTCCCTTCTTTCGCTCGAAACGCGGTGATATTTGTTTGAAGTTGCTGTAGCCGTTCCGACACGCGTAAATCAATCAATTTGACGGTCGGTTCCGTTTCGACATCTACGAGAATGTATTGGAACAACCCACCGCCTTCGAAACTATTTGCAGGAGGGTCGGCTAGATATCCTGGTACGAGTCGGGCAAACTCGATTGGATAGCGTTCCATAAGTGGCGTTTCCGCAGGTTTTGTTTTGATTGGTAAGACGCCAGATTGTTCACGATATGCATCGACCGCACTTTGCACGGTGTTCAACTGATCCTCATATGGAATATTGTTGCCCCGTTCCGAATCCGGAAACATACATCCTGCCAACAAAGTCGTCAGCGCCAAGCTGACAGCAATGATACTTTTTTTCATGGTCTATCCTCCCGTCGGTCCTGAGACGACGACAAAAATCATAATAACTGTTCCAAATAAGAAAATGATGAACGCAATCAGGCGCACAAGCGTCGCAAACCACCCGGTCAGTTTCGTGTGACTGATGGCGACCATCAAAGCAGCAACGGCAAAAGCACCGATCCCTGCAAATGAAATCCACATTTTGATGAGTGACGGTGTCACGTCTATCCCCCTACTTTCTCTATGTTCTCCAGACTTCAAGTGTAGCAAAAAAAAGCGAGGAACTGAACGAAAACGTCAGTTCCTCCCTGAAGTATTATTCTTCAAAATGAAACACTTGTTCCATCTCATGCTTTTGTGGGCGTCTCATGAGTTTTTTCACTTCATCATGAGGACTCTTGCCTTCGAACAACACGTTATAGAGTGCTTCTGTGATTGGCATCTCGACTCCCGCATCTTTCGCAAGAGAGTGTGCCGCCTCACAGGCGCGGACACCTTCAACGACCATTCCCATGTTTCCAAGAACGTCTTCAAGCTTTTCACCGCGTCCGATTGCATTTCCGGCCCGCCAGTTTCGGCTATGCTGTGACGTCGCCGTCACAATCAAGTCACCGATTCCAGTCAATCCCGAGAAAGAGGCTGGATTCGCTCCAAGTTTCACCCCAAGACGGGCGATCTCAACAATCCCGCGGGTCATGAGCGCAGCTTTCGCATTGTCCCCATAACCAAGCCCGTCGGTCATGCCTGCCGCAAGGGCAATAATATTTTTAAGCGCCCCACCGTACTCGGCACCAACGACATCCGAGTTCAAGTAAACACGGAATTGGTCGTTAGTGAGTAGCTCCTGCACTTCGTCAGCGACATCAAGGTCCTCACAAGCGATCGTGATGGTCGTCGGTTTACGTACAGCGACTTCTTCTGCGTGAGTCGGACCGGTCAAGACACCGATTGCGCGACGCTTCGATGGATCGATTTCTTCCGCGATGATCTCCGAAAGACGCTTATGCGTTTTCGGTTCGATTCCTTTTGCGGCATGAACGATGGTTACCGGTTCCTTCAACAGCGTGTTCAACTGTTTTGAGACAGGACGAATCGCCGAGCTTGGAACGACGAGGAAGACGATGCTGCGTCCTTCGAGTGCTTCGTTCAAATCCGTCGTGGCGCGAATCGATTCCGGTAATGGTGTATCTTTCAAATAAAACGAGTTCGTGTGCGACGAGTTGATTTCATCCACGTGTTCTTCTTCACGTCCATAGAGCAGGACGTCATGACCATTGTCCGCTAATACGAGCGAGATGGCCGTTCCCCAACTTCCCGCTCCGATGACAGCTACGTTTGCCATAACTGATACCCCCAAATATTAGTTTTTCTGACGAGCCACGATATGAATCGGTGTCCCGGTGAAGTCAAATGCTTTGCGAATTTGATTATCTAAATAACGTTTATACGAGAAATGCAACAACTCAGGGTCATTGACGAACAAGACGAACGTAGGCGGCTCGATCGCAACTTGAGTCGCGTAGTTGATCTTCAAGCGTTGCCCTTTATCTGTCGGTGTCGGGTTCATCGCGACCGCATCGACGATGACATCGTTCAATACGCTCGTCGAGATGCGACGGCGATGTGTTTCTGCCACTTGTTTGATGACAGGCAATAATGTCTGCAACCGTTTCGACGTAAGTGCTGACAAGAAGACAATCGGTGCATAATCAAGGAACAAGAATTCTTGACGAATCTTCTCTTCCATCTTCTTCATCGTCTTATCATCTTTTTCGACTGCATCCCACTTGTTGACGACGATGACAATCGCTTTCCCGGCTTCATGCGCGAGACCGGCAACACGTTTATCTTGTTCGATAATCCCTTCCTCACCGTCGAGGACGACGAGGACGACGTTCGAACGTTCGATTGCCTTTTGAGCGCGCATGACGCTATATCGTTCCGTCGATTCATATACTTTTCCGCGTTTACGCATACCTGCCGTATCGATGATGACGTACTCTTGACCGTCACGTGTGAACGGTGTATCAATCGCGTCACGCGTCGTTCCGGCGATATTCGAGACGATGACACGGTCTTCTCCAAGAATCGAGTTCGTCAAACTAGACTTCCCGACGTTCGGGCGCCCGATTAACGAGAACTGAATGACATCTTCGTTATATTCAAATTCATCCTTTTCAGGGGCGAGTTCGAATACTTGATCCAACAAGTCTCCAAGACCCAAACCGTGTGTACCCGAGATTGGGAACGGGTCACCGAATCCGAGTGAATAAAATTCATACATGAGATCTCGCATTTCAAAGTTATCCACTTTGTTGACGGCAAGAACGATTGGTTTGTTCGAACGGAACAACAAGTTCGCTACTTCTTCATCAGCTGCCGTGATCCCTTCACGACCGTTCACCATAAAGATGATGACATCTGCTTCATCGATGGCGAGTTCAGCCTGATGACGCATTTGAACGAGCAACGGCTCGTCCCCTACTTCAATCCCACCTGTGTCAATCAAATGGAACTTACGGTTTAACCACTCTCCTGTGCCGTAAATACGGTCACGTGTGACACCCGGTTTATCATCGACGATCGAGACACGATCTCCGATGATGCGGTTAAAAATTGTGGATTTCCCGATATTCGGACGGCCAACGATGGCCACTGCTGGAATTCCCATAAAAACACCTCACTAATCTTTCTATCAAAATTTCATCATTTCAACATTTCGAAACGCAACTCACCTATCATATCACAGGCAAAATTAAGTGACCATACAAAAAGAAGCGGGAGCATGACTCCCGCTTGAACGATCATCTTATTTAGAGTCGTCCGAAGAGTCATCACCTGTCAATTCAGAGACAGAGAATCCTCCTTGGTCGCTATATTCGTCGAGTAATGTTTGATCATCATCTTGACGAGTCGGTTCAGATGATTCGAGTGCACGCATCGACAATGAGATTTTCTTATCATCGAGATGAACGTCTAACACTTTCACCTTCACTTCTTGACCTTCTGATAACACTTCAGATGGCGTCGCGATGTGACGGTTCGCAATTTGCGAAATATGAAGGAGACCTTCCACTTGCGGTGCAACCTCAACGAACGCACCGAACGTCACGAGACGTTTGACGGTTCCTTCGATCACATCACCTGGTTGAATCTGCCCTTCAATCGTCTCCCATGGGCCAGGTTGTGTTTCTTTAATTGAGAGCTTCACTTTTTCATTATCTAAGTCGAGACCAAGGACTTTCACTTTGACGCGGTCGCCTTCAGTCACAACATCACTTGGCTTCTCGACACGGCTATGCGCCATTTCTGAGATGTGGACGAGTCCATCCACACCACCGATGTCAACGAACGCACCGAAGTCTGTCAAACGTTGAACCGTTCCTTCGATTACTTGACCGACTTCAAGTGATTCAAGCGTCTCAGATTTCTTCGCGCTCATCTCTGCTTCGACAACTGCTTTATGTGACAAGATGACGCGATTCTTCTCGCGATCGATCTCGACGACTTTTACGGTAATTGGTTTGTTCAAGTATGACGAGAAGTCTTCTACGAAGTGACTTTCGACAAGAGATGCCGGGATAAATCCACGGATTCCAATATCGACGACAAGACCACCTTTGACCTTATCTTTCACCATCACTTCAAACACTTCACCCGATTCGAATTTTTCGACGATTCGATCCCATGCTGCCTCGGCATCAACGTCTTTTTTCGAAACGACCACTTCTTCGTCCGTGACTTTTTTAACTTTGACACGAATCTCGTCGTTCACTTGGAGTGATTCGTTTAAATCGTCTAGATGCATGCTTGATACTTCGCTAATTGGCAAAATCGCTTCGGTCTTATAACCGATATCGATCAGCGCTTGCTTATCCTCGATTTTGACGACTGTTCCGGTCACAATTTGACCACGATTAATTTCAAAATCAGGCATATCTTTCATTTCTTCGACCATTCCAACACTACCCCCTCACGATGAGTACAAAAAGGAGCGCCATGAGGCGCTTACACCTAGTATAAATCTCTTATAATTCCGAGAATTTGTCAAGGCGTTATGAAGATTGTACCTCTATTGAAAGAAGTTTAAACCTCAATTCCCGAGCCCCGTGATTACTTCGTGAATGAATGTGTCAAATAAAGGTCGGCAATCGTATCCATGATTAAGTCGGCCGCCTCTTGTGCGCTCGCCTTGCGTTCTTTCAATGGAGTCAAATCAATCGGCTTCCCAATCACGACACGCAATTTCGTACGGAACTTATATTTACCAATGATGGCAATCGGTAAAATATGCGCATCCGAACGCATCGCAAAGAAACCAACGCCAGCTTGAGCCTTTCCTAATGTCCCGTCTTTAGAACGTGTACCTTCAGGAAAAATCGAAATCACCTCTTCTTCTTTCAGCTTTTGAAGAACGACTCGTAGCGCCTGACGGTCACCTTCCCCTCGTGATACCGGAATCTGTCCCGCTCGGTTCAAAATATGCTTCAATACGGGAACACTAAACAATTCCTTTTTAGCAAAGAATCGCAATGGACGCTCTTTCGGAATCGCACATGCAAGAAGGACCGGGTCCCAGTTCGACTGGTGGTTCGAACAAACGAGGATTGACCCATCTTTCGGGACATGCTCGCGTCCGATGAACTCTACACGGAACGATATACGTTGGATGATGTTGACGACGCCTCTCGCCATCCGATACATTCCAAACGGACCGTTGTTCAACGGCTTATTCATGCTTTCACCTCTTCAATTAATCGTTCAATCGCTAAGACGACTCCATCGATGGACAACGTCGTCGTATCAAGATAATGGGCATCTTCCGCTTGACGGAGAGGAGCGACCTCACGTTCTGAATCTCGTTTGTCGCGAAGGGCGATCTCTTCTTTCAATTTCTCGTAATCGCTAGGGATTCCTTTTGATACGTTTTCCTCGTGACGGCGGCGTGCTCGCTCTTCGACAGACGCGGTCATGAACACTTTCAAATCAGCGTTCGGCAACACGTGCGTGCCGATATCGCGTCCATCCATGACGACACCGCCATGTTTCGCTAAATCGCGTTGCAAATCCATCAACGCATCCCGCACTTCCGGTTGACGTGCGACAAAACTGACATTATTCGTCACTTCACTCGAGCGAATGACGTCAGTCACTTCCTCGTCACCATCAAATACACGTTGTCCTTGATCCGACGGAACGAGTCGGATTGACATGTTTTCAATCATCTTCGAAAGAGCTGGACCATCTTCAAGATTGATCCCTTCGTTTAAGGCGCGGTATGTGACCGCTCGATAAATCGCACCTGTATCAATATAGACATAGCCTAATTGTTTTGCCAGTGATTTGGCGATTGTACTCTTTCCAGCACCAGCTGGTCCATCTAAAGCAATTTGTAGCGCTTCTTTCATACAAAACGGGTATCGAGTGCGCCCGATACCCTCCTCCTCTCGGTTTATAATCCCGAGAACATCATAACAGTTTTTTATCTTGAAGAAAATACAGACCCTATCCGTTTACGCGCTTCGAGTTGAACGCGGAAGCAGTATCGTAAAATCGTTTCTTGATCACGAGGCGTCAAATCCTCAAAAGCTAAAGAAAGTTCTTGCTTCACTTCTTGCTTATGTATCCGTACGAGTCGACTCTTCACCCGAAAGAGCTTTGGTGCCCCTTGCTCATCTTCAATTCGGAAAACGACGATGAGCGATTCATCCACTTCAATCGGGGCACGATTCGCAATGATCTTCATTCCACCAGCTGATACGTCAAGCGACGTCGTTTCGAATGACTCGAAGTCCGCCCCGTCAGCCGCGACGACTGTCACGTCAATCATTTCAGGTACACGCAAATATTCACGCCGTTGAATCCGTTTGATTTTTTTCTCATCCGGCATTTTGAACGCATAGCGAATCGTCATCTGCGCATCGCTGATTCGTTTCACAACTTTCGTATCGAATGCAAATAATTGGTTATCCCCTTTGAAGAAGTAGACTCGCATATCCTCCTCTTCATGTAAAAAGAACGTTTTGAGCGTCGTCATGTCACTTGGAGATTCGATCCAAACCACTTGGTCCACGATGGCAGCAATTTTAGTTTTCCCCTCGTTGCGTCCTTCTACTTCAATTCTTAATTCTTGTCCTTCTTTCAGCATTAGCATGTTCCCCTTTATTTAAATTGACGACGATTGGACAGGTTGGCAGCTCGAACGAGTAATAGAGCCACCATCCATAAAATGACGATATAGAGCACGGCTGGCAACTTATGATCCGGTTCTAAAATTAAAATCAAATCAAACGTCCCATGGATGACCGTCGCAGAGAAGATCGCCATAAACAGCCACACCCGCTCGCGTACCGAATGTTTGGCTCGTCCCAAACAATAACCCATGACGACCGCAAACAATGCATGCCCGCTCACCGGCAAGATGGCCCGCCAAATGGCGATTTCTAATGAATCGTACACCCATAAGTATAAAAAATTCTCCAACGTCGCGAAGCCTAATGAGCAGGCGACCGCATAGAGAATCCCGTCGTAGTAATCATCAAAGACTTTATGTATATATATTGTATAATAAATCATAAACCATTTAAAAAACTCTTCGAGTAAGGCAGTGGTGACATATGCCTGCCAAAACGGCCCAGTCAGCACCCTTTCTTCAACGAACGCATATTGGATAAACATGATCGGGAAAACGAGAACGGCCCCGGCCACGAAAGAACGAATCACATATCCGAGCGGTTCTGCTTCCAATTCATGGCGAAGATAGAAGTAGGAAAGAAGGGCAAGCCCTGGTGCAACCGCAGACAAGGCGATTGCGATCATGACGCATCTCTCCTTTCTCTCATTAGCATACACCGAATTGTCTGAAAGAAAAAGTGTAGAACGCCTAGAAAATGGAAATATCCTTAAAAAATATTAGGAGGTCATTTATGAATCATTTATTACTCATTCACACAGGCGGTACGATCGCCATGTCTCAATCTGGCACAGGTCACGTCGAACCAAGCGATGTGAACCCGATTGATGCCACACTTCCGAAAGCGACGGACATCGCCAAAATCACGACAAAGCATTTTTCAAATATCCCATCTCCACATATGACACCAGTTAAAATGCTTGAACTGGCTCAATTCATTCAACATGAATTGACACAGGACACGTATGACGGGGTCGTGATTACGCACGGAACCGATACACTAGAAGAGACGGCATATTTCTTACAGATCACGCTCGGCGCACCAGTCCCGATTGTATTGACAGGAGCAATGCGTTCCTCGAACGAAGTCGGATCCGACGGAGAATTCAATTTGATCACTGCTCTTCGGGTCGCGAAAAGCGAGGCGGCTCGCGGAAAAGGTGTTCTCGTCGTGTTCAATGGAGAGATTCACTCGGCATTCAACGTCACAAAAACACACACATCATCCGTTGATACATTTAAGTCGGTTCATTTTGGAAATGTGGGTATGGTCACAAAGGACCACGTACTCATCTATAGTCAACCGGCGACAAGACAGCCCAAAATGATTCCGTCCATCTCAAAACGGGTAGCAGTGTTAAAAGTCGTTGCAGGAATGGAGCCTGATTTGCTTGAATCTGTGATGACACTCGGATACGACGGACTCGTCCTCGAAGTGTTAGGACAAGGTAATGTCCCTCCGACACTTTTGCCAGCGCTCGAGCGCTTAGTAGAGGAAATCCCAGTCGTGATTGTCAGTCGTTGCTTTAACGGAATTGTCCAAGACGTATATGGGTATGACGGTGGTGGGAAACAATTAAAAGAGATGGGCATCATATTCTCGAACGGGTTAAATTCGCAAAAAGCTCGCTTGCGGTTACTCGTAGAACTCGAATCCGGGTCTTCTCAATCCGTCATGGAACATAGCTTTAGCTTCCAGCAATAACCTTGCGCTTCTGCGCCCCCTTCCCTACAATGAGCAAAGAGGTGATTTTCAGTGAATAAACAAGCGATAATTGTGGGTGCTGGACCATGTGGTCTATCAGCGGCCATCGAGTTAGAGAAGATTGGGGTTTCTTGTACCGTAATTGAACGAGGAAATATCGTGGATGCGATTTATCGCTATCCGACCCATCAAACGTTCTTTTCATCTGCGAGTCTGTTAGAAATCGGGGATATTCCTTTTATATGTAAAGATCTAAAACCTCGGCGACAAGACGCACTCGTCTACTATCGCGAAGTCGTCACTCGTACCGGACTAAACGTCTATCCGTTCGAGACCGTCGAATCGGTTGAAAAAATCGATGACCGTTTCATCGTGACGTCAAGACATGAGCGCCGTGGGGAAACCGTCCGCGAGGCGGATTATGTGATATTAGCCACAGGCTATTATGGACGCCCTCGTCTGCTCGACGTGCCTGGTGAAGAGTTGCCACACGTACACCATTATTTCCATGAGGCCCATCCATACTATCGACAACATGTCACCATCATCGGCGGGAAGAACTCCGCTGTCGATGCGGCAATCGAACTCGAGAAGGCCGGCGCATATGTGACGGTGCTTTATCGCGGCGACTCGTATAGTCCTTCCGTGAAGCCGTGGGTTCTTCCTAACTTCGATTCACTCGTCCGACATGAGAAAGTTCGAATGGAGTTTGAGGCGACGATTGATCGAATTACCGAAGACGGTGTCTATTACCATCAGCATGGAGAAGAAAAACACGTCTATGCCGATCACATTTTCGCGATGACCGGATATCAGCCAGACCATCATCTTTTCGAAAATGCTGGAATCACAATCGATGACGAGAGCGGTGTCCCGACATTTGATGAGGAAACGTTCGAAACGAATGTCGAGCATCTGTTCATCGCCGGCGTCGTCGCTGCCGGGAACGATGCGAATAAGATTTTTATCGAGAACGGTCGATTCCACGGGAAAGCCATCGCAGATACGATCACAAACCGTATCAAAGTATAAAAAAGTTCGGTCAACACGTGTTGACCGAACTTTTTTATTTAGACCCAACCACGGAAGCGTGACGCTTCCGCCATCTTACGAACACCGACCATATAAGCCGCGAGACGCATATCGACCTTGCGGGCTGAAGAAGTATTGTAAACCGTATTGAACGAATGAACGAGTACTTTTTCAAGTTTTTCCTCGACTTCTTCTTCCGTCCAATAGTAACCTTGGTTGTTTTGTACCCACTCGAAGTACGAAACCGTGACGCCACCACTCGATGCCAACACGTCCGGCACGAGAAGAATTCCGCGTTCTGTCAAAATCTTCGTCGCTTCGTTCGTCGTCGGACCGTTCGCCGCCTCCACTACGATGGACGCTTTAATGGCATCGGCGTTATCTTCCGTGATTTGATTCTCGATGGCAGCTGGCACGAGAATGTCACAGTCGAGTTCTAACATCTCTTTATTCGAGATCGTGTTTTTGAAGAGCGTCGAAATCGTACCGAATGAATCGCGACGGTCTAACAAGTAAGGGATGTCCAAACCGTTCTCATCATGGATGGCACCGTAAGCGTCACTGACCGCGATCACTTTCGCTCCAGCATCATACATAAACTTCGAAAGGAAACTACCCGCGTTTCCGAACCCTTGAACAACGACACGTGCACCTTTTAGCTCAATACCACGGCGTAGTGCCGCTTCTCGAATCATGATGGCCACACCTTTCGCCGTCGCCGTCTCGCGACCGTGTGAGCCTCCAAGAACAAGTGGTTTACCTGTGATGAATCCCGGTGAGTTGAATTCATCGATTCGGCTATACTCATCCATCATCCAAGCCATGATCTGCGAGTTCGTGAACACGTCTGGAGCTGGGATGTCTTTTGTCGGTCCTACGATCTGACTGATCGCCCGCACGTAGCCACGGCTCAATCGTTCGATTTCGCGGAAACTCATCTCACGTGGGTCACAGACGATCCCGCCCTTACCGCCACCATAAGGCAAGTCGACAATCCCCGCCTTTAAGCTCATCCATACAGATAGTGCTTTAACTTCTACCTCAGTCACGCTCGGGTGGAACCGAATTCCCCCTTTTGTCGGTCCGACCGCATCATTATGCTGAGCGCGATAACCCGTAAAGATTTTTGTCGAGCCATCATCCATGCGAACTGGGATCCGAACGGTCAGCATGCGAAGCGGTTCTTTCAACAACTCGTACATCTCGTCTGGATAGCCGAGCTTATCTAATGCTTCGTGAATTACCTCTTGTGTCGATTCCAAGATGTTTTTTCGTTTTTGATGACCTTTTTCTTGATCCGTAATCATGAAGGTTTCCTCCCCTAAATTGTCAATTCTCCCCCAAGAATTAACCTCGTATTCGTTTAAAAGTATAGCCGATACGCGCTCAATTTGAAAGGGTTTTACAAAAATAATGAAAGCGTTTTCTTTAAGTGTGGAATGATACAGATGTCTTACTTCGACTCGCGTTCGAGCGCGAGCTCGATAAAGCGGTCTAATAGCTCACCGTAAGAAATCCCGACCGTTTTCGCGCTGTCCGGGAACAAGCTTAACGGCGTCATTCCTGGCAATGTGTTTGTTTCTAAAATGTACGCTTCTCCTGCTTCGGATACGAGGAAATCAGAACGCGAATATCCTGAACATCCGAGCGCGCGATGCGCCATGACAGCCGCCTGTTGCACTTCTGTCGTCAATTCATCCGAAATTTCGGCAGGACAAACGTGAATCGAACCACCTTCTGTATACTTCGACTCGTAGTCGTAAAATTCATTTTTCGGAATGATCTCAATGACCGGAAGGGCTTGTTCTTTTCCAAAATTTCCGATGACCGGTACAGTCAATTCTTTGCCTTTAATGTATTGCTCGACTAAAACCGCTGAATCACATAGAAATGCCTTCTCAATGCCAGCACGCAACATCTTTTCGTCCATTGCGATCGTCAAACCGTTTGACGAACCTTCTTGGGCAGGCTTGACGACACATGGGAACTCATTTCCCCACTCGGCTATTTTCTCATCAATCGAATCAACAGATTCAATCAGCACGTCGCGCGCCACACGGATGCCCGATGCCGCGAAGATGATCTTCGCTCTTGCCTTGTCCATCGCAAGAGCCGATGCCAATACACCTGAACCTGTGTACGGGATCCCCGCCATTTCAAGTAATGATTGAACACGGCCATCTTCGCCGTATTTCCCATGTAACGCACTGACGACGACGTCGACGTTTAACGTCAACAACTCGTTCGCGCGCTCTGGATGAAAGTCGATTGCCGTGACTTCATGACCACGTTCCGTCAATGCCTCAATCATCCCTTGTCCGCTTGTGAGGGATACCTCACGCTCTCCTGACACTCCACCATACAATACAGCGACCTTCATTCCAATCTCTCCTTCAACTAACTACTGAAAATTCATGTCTAATCATAACACGGGCATCTTAAAAACAATAGGAACAGAAAAGTAAAAAAAGCCGTACTTATGCGAATGCATCGTACAGCTCTTTCACAGCATGTTCAGTTTGAATCGTCTTTCCGTATTCCATCATGACGTACGGACTGACCGTAGTCGTCTTTCCATATTCGGACAAAATGGCGGCGAGTCGTTCTTCCACTTTCTCAGGAAGCACTTCCACGAAGTGAAGATAGTATCGACCCTCATAATGATAAAGTGCCCCACCTTGTTCGGTTTCATGTATATGTGGAAACAGTCGAATCGAAGCGTTAATCACATCTTCGAGGTCATCGAACTGGTAAATCAAATGATGGATGACGTCGATTGTCAGGCGAATCTCAACTTGTTCGAGATCAAGCTCTGCAATGGCTTCACCTTTTTGAACGTCAATGACGAGGCCATCTCGCGGAAACATCGTCACATTCAAGTCAACCGCCCCTTGCGGAGAGAATCCGTACTCACTTTCTGCTGTCTCAAGCAATTCTTTCCAGAGCTGTTGACCGTTTTCCCCCACAATCGTATCGATGGCGATTCCACGTAATGTAAGCTCATTCGCAGTCACATATACACGAAGATGTTCTTTTGTTTGTTTTTCAAATCTCAATCGAAAACCTCCAGTGAATATTCAATCCTACTAATAAGCTACTCCCGTTTTAATCCCGTGTCAAATAGTTGATAACCATTTCGTCCACTCTTCTGGTGTATCGCCAAGAAATGCATCTTCGAACCGACCCCGTTCGAGGCTAACCGCGTATCCACCGGCCCCAATCTTCAGTTCAGGATGCTCTTCTTGGATATAGCCCATCGCCTCGATTAACTGAGGAATGTGATCCGTCAAAGTGCACGCAAAAATGAGGCAGGATGCATCGATGTCATGCAGCGCCTTGCTCAAGTCTTCTTTCGGGAATCCAGCTCCTAAAAAGATGACGTCGTATCCATGTTGACGCAAGTAAAGTGTGACAAATAGAAGTCCGATTTCATGCATCTCACCGGGTGCACAGACACAAGTGACTCGCGGAAGGAACGGATTCATTGGCATTTGAAGTGACAATGTAGATAGACGAGCCCGTAAAAAAGCTGTCGCGAAATGTTCATGGGCGATTGTAATCGACCCTTGCTCCCACTGAGAGCCGATATCCATCAGAAGCGGTCCAATGATGTCTTTCGTCACCTTTTCAAAGCTAAACGTATTAAAAGCACGATTGATCAAATCATGTGCGGTTCGCTCATCAAAGGAAAGCAACGCCTGAAGCAAGCCGTCCTTTAGTTCCTCATCGTAAAGCTTGGCAGACGTCGGTTCCGGTTCAGGTGCCTGATGGAGCTGTTGAATCGCTTGTGAGACGGATAACCCTTCTCTTTGCTTCTCTACCACCCATTTGATTTTTTCGACATCTTGATCTGAATACAGGCGGTGACCTGATTCGGTCCGGCTCGGTACGATAAATTGGTACCGACGTTCCCAGGCACGAATGGTCGTTGGATTGACACCGGTCAACGTCGCCACGGTCTTAATGGAGTATTTCGGCATCTCCGCCCTCCTCTCCTATTCGTTCTATGACATAAGTATATCCTCAATCGAAAAGGTTTACCCCTTTTATTGTGCAATCCAGTATTTTTCAAAAATAAAAAAGGCGCGAACATCGTCCGCACCTCACCTTAAAATATGGCATCTCGCCCGATATATATGAAAATGAGAATAATCGCTAACATGGCGAAGGTCAATGTCATCGCCAACGGGCGCTTCATCAAGTTATCGTTCAACTTTCTCTTCCGTTCATGTTCTTGCCTCTCCGATCGAGACGGCAACGTATCCGCCAACTGCTCGCGTAAAGAATCTGCCTGATTCCGATGTCGCAACGTATGCCCTCCTTTACCTTTTTTATCATTTTACTATGATATTATTCAAAGGAAAAGATTTGCGTCAACCGTATTCTCCATTCTGTCACATTTTTTCGGACGATTCGTGTTGTCTCCGGAAACTCAATCGCCCCACATTGGTCACAACATTCTTCTTGGTCGATTGCCGACTCCGAAAAATAACGAAGCAAATAATCACGTCGGCACGTACGGATGAGTGCATAATCCATCATCTGTCCGAGTTGACGATATCGATCACGTCTTCTTTCTTTTACCCAATCGAGCGCCTCTTGAAGCGAGCGTTCAGACAGCATCTGCTTCAAAAGAAGGAATTTCGGGTCCTCTTCGTTCATCCGCAATATACGAGATAACTGCGAAACCGACGTGCCGTTCTCGCGTTCAAAATACGCCAAACGGATGTCTTCGTCTTTCGGATATTGACCGTCAATCAAAAATTGTTGGATGCGCTCGTCTCCGTCTGCATAGAGGAGGACAGCAAACGCCGGCTCTCCATCACGACCTGCTCGTCCAATCTCTTGCATATATGCTTCGACCGTTGCAGGTATTTGAAAATGGATGACGGAGCGGACGTTGTCTTTGTTTACCCCCATCCCGAATGCACTCGTACACACCATGACCGACACTTCGTTCCGTAAAAATTGAGATTGCACAAGTCGTCGGTCTTCTGTCGACATTCCACCGTGATAAAATAACGCGTCATCTAGTTCAAACGCCAATGCTTCCGCTTCTCGACGGGTCGCCGTATAGACGACAGCCGGTTTTGGAACGTCTCGCACCAATTCTTTTAATCGTTCAAGTTTCTTTTCTTTTTCGAGCCGTTCGACCATCAATCGAATTTCCGGTCGATTCGCAGAATGAACGAACTGCTCAGGTGAAAAGAGTGCCAATTTTTCAACGATGTCTTGCTTCACGCTTTCAGGTGCGGTCGCTGTGACCGCCATGCATTGCGGGCTTCCGATTTGTTTACGCAATTCCCCTAATCGGGCATACTCCGGTCTAAACTCATGACCCCATTGAGAGATACAATGCGCCTCGTCAATGACGAGCATTTGAATCTTGACGTTCGAGAGTGCTCGTGTGACATATGGCACTGCCAACTGCTCAGGTGATAAATATAGAAAGCGATAGCGTTTCAAGTGATTGATGATCTCTTGCTTTTCTTCTGCTGATTCCATCGACGTCAATCGTGCGACACCTCGTTCTCCACGTTCTCGAATGTGAAGCATTTGGTCTTCAATCAAAGAGAGCAGTGGTGAGACGATGACCGTCAATCCTCCGTTCTTGATATATGAGGGGAGTTGAAACGTCAACGACTTTCCTGCCCCTGTCGGCATGACTGCCAATACATCCTGACCCTCTACAACGGAATGGATGATTTCATGCTGACCTGGGCGGAAAGTATCATACCCGAACACACGCTTCAATGTTGATTCATACAAATGTCTCACCTCGTTTCAGTCTTGCGAACACAAGACGTATTTGAAAGTAACTAACGTTTCCCATCTCTTCAAATATCGGTTTCAACGCCCAACTGTTTGGATGTCGAAGCCTCTCGATTGTGACAATCTCTTCGGCCGGGACGAACTGATCGAGGGGAAAGATGTCTAAGTACATCGCCATCTCTACCACATGATCTTCAATCGTACTCGTCCGTAGTCTACGTTGTGACTGAACTTGTTGGAACGAATACCCTTTCAAAAAGAGTTCGTATGATTCCCGTGCCGAATAGGTCATCCGCTCTGTCGACAATCCATACGTAAATCCTCGTAACTTCGCATCTTCCGGTAACGCTATCAACAACTCATTCCATCCGGCCAAAAAATAGAGTCGAGCCGTCTCGGCATCCACATCGAGTAGGCTAGCAATTTGTTCATAAGTCAGACCGGTTTCAAATGCTCCCGTGAATCGATAGACGACCGCCGTCGCATATGGATCTCCGATTTTCTCGAGCGCGATCTCGATTTCGTGATGAAACGATTGCATCAGCACTTTCCAATCTCGGTCGAGTTGCAATAATCGCTTTACCCACTGTTCTGCAGGTCGATCGGCTTGGACGGGATAAAATGTTCGTTCATGTTCCTTAGACATGAACGTCTGTACGAAAAGGCTAAGCCGTTTCCATGTCGTCGCGTTAAAATCACGGCGCTCCCCACCTAATCGATTGAACAAATCCTCTACAGCTTCAGGGGATGCCAACATGTCTCCCGCTTCTGTCAGTTTAAACTGTTTGCGGTTTAACCATCCCCGCTTCTCAAGTCCTTTCAATAAGGACTCATATGCATACGTTGTTTGCGGAAACTGTCCAAAAACAGGTTCTAGTTCATAAAAGAACGCGTCTTGTAACGTTGTCGCCGAACGCTTTCCATTTAAGACATGGAATAGGCTGCGTTCACTTCGTTCTCCGTTTAATCGCTTAATGGCCAGCAGTAAAACTCCGTCTGCTAAATGAACCAAGTCGTCACATCCTTAAAAAAATCATTATCCTACCAAAAAGACACTCGTTTCCTCATTGAAATAATTGGGTATGTAGACTACAATTACTCGTAGACAGTAGATTGATTTCTAAGAGAAACGAACCGTTTGGAGGGTTATTATCATGGCAAAATTTACTATCGTCGATAAAGATACATGTATCGCATGCGGAGCTTGTGGTGCAGCAGCACCAGATATTTACGATTACGATGATGAAGGTCTCGCATTCAACTTGATGGATGACAACACAGGTACTGTTGAAATTCCTGATGAGTTATACGAAGACATGATGGATGCATTCGAAGGATGCCCAACCGATTCAATCAAAGTGGCAGACGAATCGTTCGAAGGCGATGCATTGAAGTTTGAATAATCCAAGAAAGACATATTGGTCATTTTGACCGATATGTCTTTTTTTCATTTTCACTTCTCCATCGTACTCCAATCATGACAGCTCTAGCCAAGTATAACAAAAAAGGTTGTTTGGCTTAAGCACCAAACAACCTTTCTAAAACGGACATATGTCCTATTCCAGATTAGCGTTTTCCTTTAATATATGGAATACCGACTGACTTCGGTGCATCCGCACGACCAACGAGTCCAGCGAGCGCAAGAATCGTGAGCGCATATGGTGCAATCAAGAGGAGAAGCTGTGGCACGTTATTGATGACCGGCAAGTTGCTTCCGATAATCGAAAGTGCTTGAGCGAATCCGAAGAATAATCCGGCACCGAGTGCGCCGAGCGGATTCCACTTCCCGAAGATCATCGCGGCAATCGCCAAGAACCCTTGACCAACAATCGTTGTTCCACTGAAGTTTGTCGTAACCGTAACGGCATATACCGCTCCGGCAAGGCCACCAAATGCACCAGAGAGCATGACGCCCATGAAACGCATTTTTGTGACGTTGATTCCCATCGTATCAGCCGCCATCGGATGTTCCCCGACTGAGCGTAGACGAAGTCCGAACGGCGTCTTGAAGATGACGAACCAGACGACGAACGCTAATGCGATGGCAACAAATGACGTATATTGAACGTTAATGAAGAACATTTTCAGAACAGGAATATCTGACAAAAATGGTACGTTCTCTTTCGCAATACGATACTCGATAAAGTCAGTTTGACCTTTATTATAAAGCACACGTACAACGAAAATCGCGAGACCAATCGCAAGCATGTTAATCGCTACTCCAAGAACCGTCTGGTCCGCACGCCATAGGATGGCCGGAACAGCTAAGAAGAGAGAGAATAACGCTCCAACTACCATCGCAACGAGTAAGGAAATCCATGGGCTAAACGCACCGGCTCCTAAGTCTGTCAACGTGAGCGTTGTGATGATTCCTGTTGCGGCACCGATGATCATAATTCCTTCGAGTGCGATGTTGACGACACCCGAGCGTTCACTGAAAATCCCACCAAGCGCTGCGATAATGAGTGGAGTCGCATAGGCGAGTGCAACCGGTACGACGATATAGAGGACTTCTAAGAAGCTCATTTTTTCTCCACTCCTTTCTTACGATTTCCTTTAAGTTTCTCAATAACATAGTTGATGGCATAACCAGATGCCACAAAGATAACGATTGCTGCGATGATGACTTTGACGAGTTCAGACGGTACGTTCGCACCAAGTTGCATCGCCAATCCACCGATGTTCAATCCAGCAAAGAGAATCGCTGCAAGAATGACACCAACCGCTGTGTTTGCACCGAGGAGGGCTACGGCAATCCCGTCAAATCCAACACCTGTGAACGATGCCGAGAGCGTCATACTACCGAACGTCCCGAGACCTTCCATCGCGCCGGCGAGACCTGCGAACATCCCTGAGATGACAAACGAAAGGACGATGTTACGGTCAACGCTCATCCCTGCGTACTGAGAAGCATGTTTGTTGAACCCGACTGCACGTAACTCGTAACCGAGCGTCGTACGTTGAAGAATGTAGTAGTATACAATCGCTGCGAGCACCGCAACGAGGACACCCCAGTGAAGACGTGAGTACGTCGTCAACTCTTGTAACCATGGTGACGCAAGCGATGCCGATTCGTTGATTGAGTCTGTACGTTCGTTCGTCACACCGATGACGCTACGCAAAATCGCGTTCGTCGTGTAAAGCGCGATATAGTTCATCATGATTGATGTGATAACTTCGTGTACGTAAAACTTCGCTTTTAAGAAACCAGGAACGAAAGCCCAGATTGCGGCTGCGACCATCGCTGCAAGAAGTGCAAGCGGTAAATGGATAAACATCGGTAAATCGAAGTTGATCCCTACATAAACGGCTGCTACCCATCCAATCAACACTTGGCCTTCTACCCCGATGTTAAATAGCCCGGTCCGGAATGCAAAGGCAACCGCAAGACCCGAGAAGATAAGTGGTGCTGCTGCACGTAACGTCTCCCCGATGGCATACGGGCTTCCAAACATCCCTTCAAACAGGGAGATAAAGCCTTGAACAGGGTCGTACCCACCAATCAACATAACGATGGCTCCGACGAGAAGTCCTAAAATGATGGATAGGAATGGAATGAGAAGTTGGTTTAAACTTAATTTTTTCATTCTGTGTCGTCCCCTCTCTGACCGCCGGCCATCAAGAAGCCAAGTTCTTGTTCCGTCGTCTCTTTCGGATCACGAATTCCTACGATTTTTCCTTCATAAAGAACGGCGATACGGTCGGATACGTGTAAAATCTCATCAAGTTCGAACGAGATGAGCAAGACAGCACGGCCCTTTTCACGTTCTTTAACGAGTTGTTCGTGAATAAATTCAATCGCACCGACATCTAGACCGCGCGTTGGTTGTGCTGCGATGAGTAAATCAGGCGAGCGGTCGACCTCACGGGCGATAATTGCTTTCTGCTGGTTACCACCAGAAAGGGCACGCGCTGGCACATCGATGGATGGAGTTCGGACGTCAAACTTCTCAATCAACGCCTTCGCTTTCTCTGCCACGGCTTTATAATTCATAAGACCCCGTTTCGAGAAAGGTTCTTTATAGTACGTTTGAAGAACCATGTTGTCACGAATCGAGTAGTCAAGGACAAGCCCGTGCTTATGACGGTCTTGTGGAATATGTCCGATGCCAGCTTCCGTCATTTTACGAGGTGTGTGCCCCGTCACATCTTTTCCATTGAGTAAAACTTTACCGGATTCTGGCTTTTTAAGCCCAGAGATTGCTTCAATCAGTTCCGTTTGACCGTTACCGTCAATTCCTGCAATCCCGAGTACTTCTCCAGCACGAATCTGTAAGTCTAATCCTTCAACGACTTTCAAACCACGACTGTCTTTGACGACAAGTCCTTGAACGTCGAGGACAACTTGTTGTGGATCGGCTTTCGAATACTCCGCATCGAAATTGACTTCTCGCCCGACCATCATTTCAGCAAGACTGTCTTCGTTAACGGTTTCGTCGACTTCAACCGTTCCGATATAACGTCCGCGGCGAATGACCGTACAACGGTCTGCGACTTGCATAATTTCCTTCAGCTTGTGCGTGATCAAGATGATCGACTTACCTTCAGCAATCAGACGTTTCATAATTTGGATAAGTTCTTGAATCTCTTGTGGTGTCAACACTGCCGTCGGTTCATCAAAGATCAAAATATCCGCCCCGCGATAGAGCGTCTTCAAGATTTCTACACGCTGTTGCATACCGACTGAAATATCTTCAATCTTCGCGTCTGGATCAATCTTAAGTCCATACTGTTCTGAAATATCCTTGACCTTTTTACGGGCTGTCGCACGGTCAATCGTTACACCGCTCTTTGGCTCAAGTCCGAGGATGATGTTCTCTGTGACCGTGAATTTTTCAACAAGCATAAAGTGTTGGTGGACCATCCCGATCCCAAGTTCGTTGGCGATGTTCGGGTTTTCAATATCCACTTTTTTTCCGTGCACACGAATCTCTCCGCCTTCAGGCTGATAGAGACCGAATAACACGTTCATGAGCGTCGACTTCCCCGCTCCGTTCTCTCCGAGAAGCGCATGGATTTCCCCTTTGCGCAATTGGAGTGTGATATTGTCGTTCGCAACGAACGTACCGAACTCTTTGCGAATATTTAGCATTTCAATTACATATTCCAAGGAAGTTCACCCCTAACTTTAAGTAAAGGGAGACCACATGGGTCCCCCCTTCACTCAAATGAATTATTTTACGTTTTTCATGAACTCTTCGAACTCAGCGTCAGTTGCTGGTGCAGTAAGTTCTCCGTCAACCAATTGTGTACGGTATTCTTCAACTTTATCGAGAATCTCTTTTGAAACGTGCTTATCAGAAGTTTCTGCGATGCCGACGCCGTCATCTTTCAAACCGAACTCGATGATTTCGCCACCTGGGAATTCTCCGTCCATCGTTTGTTTCGATACGTCATAAGTAGCTGTATCTACACGTTTGACCATTGACGTAAGTGTAACGTCTTCTGGAAGACCTTCTTCATACTGGTCACGGTCAACCCCGATTACCCAAACTTCTTCGCCGTTCTTCTTACGGTTTTTCGCTTCTGTGAATACCCCTACACCTGTACCACCAGCTGCGTGATAGATGATGTCCGATCCAGAACCGTACATACCTGAAGCGATTGCAGTTCCTTTTTCAGCCGAGTTGAAGTCTTCTGCATACTTCACGTCGATTGTTGCTTCTGGGTTTACAGCCATGACACCCGCTTTAAATCCATTTTCAAACTTTTTGATCAAGTCTGATTCTACTCCACCGATGAAACCAACTTTATCAGTTGTCGTTGAGAGACCGGCAATGACACCAACGAGGAATGAACCTTCTTGCTCTTTGAACGTGATCGATGCAACGTTTGGAGCATCAACAACCATATCGACGATTGCGAAGTTGTTGTCAGGGAACTGCTCTGCAACTTTTTGTACATCTTCAGCCATCAAGAAGCCGATTCCGTAGATCAAGTTGAAGTTATCACGAGCCAATTGTTGCAAGTTAGGCTGGTAGTCCGCTTGCTTAGCTGATTGAAGATATTTGTATCCTTCGTTTTCAGTCAAGTCGTTGTCTTGACCGAACTTTGTGAGACCTTCCCAAGCAGATTGGTTGAATGATTTGTCATCAACACCGCCAGTATCTGTAACCATCGCTACTTTGAAGTCGCCGCCTTCTCCGCCTTCACCGTTTGAAGATGAGCCACCTTCGTTGTCATCGCCACCGCATGCTGCGAGTACTGTAGAGAGTGTGAGTCCTGCTGCTAAAGCTGAGAGAATCGTTTTCTTTTTGTTCATCATCGTCGTGTTTCCCCTTTCGGTTCATAACAAATTTTGTTGTCATGTTATCAGTAGTCTTTACACCGGTATAAGAAAGCGCTTTCACGCTGTTCCCCAAAAATAACTCTTCCGTTCATAAACTGTTCGGTTACACTCGTTTACGTACGACATGGAAGTCGAATCGATCAGCTCGGAAAAAGTTGGCCGAATCGAGTAATGGTAAATCACTCTCATCGTAATGCAATTGTTTTAATGCGAGTAACGGTTGGTCCGTCTGAAGTTGTGACGATATTTCAGAGCTGACACTCGGTTCGATGTGCGTGATTGCATATGCGACTCGACGTCCTACCTCTTTTTCGAGAGAGTCAAACAACGACTTCCCTTCGGTCAATGCCTCAGGATTTGAGACGAGATGGGCCGGCACTTTGTCGACACAATAAACGACCGGTGTGTCATCCGCATATCGAATTCGAACGATTCGATAAATCGGTGAGTTCGGCTCAATCTTGAGACGCTCGGCTTCTCTCTCTGTTGCCAACACTTTCTCGGCCACCAACACTTTCGTTCCTGGTGTCATTTTTGCACGTGTGATCATATCAGTAACACTGAATAATTCCTCGATCCCTGATGTGAATGGCGGTTTAGAACTAATAAACGTCCCTACCCCATGTTTTCGCACGACAAATTTCTCATCTTCGAGAATTCTTAGCGCTTCACGAAGTGTCGCTCGACTGACTCCGAGTTGCTTCGAAAGCTCAAACTCTGAAGGTAATTTCTCACCTTCACGATAGACACCAGCGTCGATATCTTGCTTAATTTTCTCAATCACTCGAAGATAGAGCAATCGATGATCGAGCTTAATCGACATTGGCCTCACCACCTTTAATTTACTTACCAGTGCTCAGACATCTGACGTATGAATGTCCTTGCCAATATTAAGTATAGGGATTCGAGAATTAGAACGCAATACTTTTTGTTCGGAATCAAGGAAATATTTTAAAAAACCATCTCGAACCGTACCTCTGAGTCCATTTTACTCTTTTCGATTCAGTTTGAAAAACTTTTGTAAAATGTAAACGTTATTAAAAAATGTAAGCGTTTCAGCCGTTTTTAAAAGTATGTACTATTAAACGATATAGGTCATATGTGCTATATTACATGAATATTATAACGAACCTCTCTGATTTGCGCGAATATTTCCATATTGTTTAAAAAGCAATAAAAAACGAACGATTGAATATATTGATATACAATCGTTCGTTTATACACTTATTCATTTTGTTCGTTTATTAAAACTTTCCGAGGTTTTGAACCTTCTGACGGACCTACGTACCCCGCCTCTTCGAGCGAGTCAATTAAGCGTGCTGCCCGATTATAGCCAATTCGAAATCTTCGTTGAATCATCGATGTCGAAGCCGTTTCTTGGGTGACGATGAATTGAACGACTTCTCCGAACAATGAATCATCGGAGTCGATTGTCGTCACCTCTTCTTCTTTCGGCATCATCGCTTCCACATACTGTGCTCGTTGCTGGGCGATGACATGATTGACGACCGTTTCGACTTCTTGATCGGAAACGAACGCACCTTGGACACGTACTGGTTTGTTCATCCCGTTTGCAAGCATCAGCATGTCGCCACGCCCAAGTAGTTTCTCTGCTCCTCCTCCGTCCAAGATTGTCCGGGAATCGGTTTGTGAAGAGACTGCAAACGCGATTCGAGACGGAATGTTTGCTTTAATGACCCCTGTAATGACGTCGACAGATGGACGTTGTGTCGCCAAGACCATATGAATCCCTGCGGCCCGTGCCATTTGTGCGAGGCGCATGATGGCGTCCTCGACGTCATTTGAAGCGACCATCATCAAATCCGCCAACTCATCGACAATGACAACAATAAACGGTAGACGCTTCGCATCCTCATCATCGGACTGATCGACGAGTTCATTGTACCCTTCAATGTTACGGACACCATAGCGACTGAACAGCTCATATCGTCTTTCCATCTCGGCGACGACTTGTTTCAATGCCTGTGCTGCTTTTTTCGGGTCTGTGACGACCGGTGTCAACAAATGTGGGACGCCGTTGTAGACATTCAGCTCAACCATTTTTGGGTCGATCATCATGAGACGGACCTCGTCTGGTCGAGAGCGCATCAGTATGGATACAATCATTCCATTAATACAGACTGATTTACCGGAACCTGTCGATCCGGCCACGAGTAAGTGTGGCATTTTGTTTAATGAGATGCCAACAGTCTCCCCACTAATGCTTCGTCCGAGTGCGACGAGTAGCTTTGAATCGTCCTGTCTCACTGGGTCTGCTTCAAGCACTTCTCGTAAACAGACTGGAGCGACTTCCTGGTTCGGTACCTCAATTCCAATCGCCGCCTTACCCGGGATTGGTGCCTCGATTCGGATGTCTTTCGCGGCAAGTGCAAGTGCGAGATCATCGCTAAGCGAAGTGATTCGACTGACCTTCACACCAATGTCCGGTTGTAACTCATACTTTGTGACGGTCGGCCCAAGGTGAATTTTTAATACTTTCACGCCTACACCAAACGACTTTAATGTCTTCACCAATTTAGCGGCATTCTCTTTTAAACGCGCATTTTCTCCAGATAAATCGGTGATTACCGGTTCTTTTAAATTGGAGAACGGAGGGAGTTCATATGTGTCCGAGACGTCTTGCGCCGCGGTCATCATCATTTCCTCGGTCGAAATGGAAGCGTCTGTTTCCGTAGAAGGTGCCGCTTTGGTTTCCTCTTTTTTCTCTGCCACCACTTTCTCACTGAACCCGACAATCGGGATATCATTCATCGTGACCACATCTGACTCCGACTCTACATCCGAATCGGCTTCCACCAGCAACGGTTTAGGCGAAGATTTACGAGACCCTTTCGGTTCCTGCTTCTGCTTGATCTCTTGTTTTTTCTCTGCTTTCGGCCTTGACTGCCATTCCTTTTTCACAGCCACAACAGATTCCTCTAAACGATGGTAAATCGTTCCCCAAATCGTTGGCACATAAAGGGATACACCGACAATCAAACAGACAATGCCTAAAAAGATGAGGCCGAAGTCAGAAAATAAGTATTGGTTTAAGCCATAAAGTGCACCGTTGACGCCGCCTCGTTCTTCTCCCCACAGTAAATCACCGAACAGTAAAAAGGACGCGGTCATACTGAACAGTCCAGCTCGCTCCATCGGTTTCATCGGTTTCAGTAAAATCCATAATAAGATGGCAATCATCAGATACGTGAGCGCACCCCAGCCACCAAACAGATATTCGGACAAGTCAGATAGTTGTCGACCGATCCATCCGAAATCGAATAAGGCAAATACGAATGCGACGATGGAAAGAACGAAAATTCCCCATCCATATGTACGTGGCGCAATCGGTTGTTTTTTCCGTTTTCTCGTGTTTCGCGTTGCTGGTCGCTTCCGCTTCACGGGTGTCTTACTCGTTTTTTGAGCCACTTCAGTTCCTCCTAAAAAAAGAAGGCAAAAGTCTGATGACTTTTGCCTCACTCTCATTCCATTAAATCTCCATGATGATCGGCAAGATCATCGGACGACGTTTCGTCTGCTCGAATAAGAAGACGCTAAGTCGCTCGCGGATATTTGATTTCAATTCGGTCCAATCACTGCCAGCTTGCAGACTCTTTTCAATCTGTTTTGTGACAATACGGTTTGCCTCTGAAATCATTTCTTCCGATTCGCGCATATACACGAATCCACGTGAGATGAGTTCAGGTCCTGAAATCAATTTCTTCTGTTTCCGATTCAATGTGACCACGCAAAGCACGACCCCATCTTGTGATAACAAGCGACGGTCTCGTAAGACGATATTTCCGACGTCACCGACACCGATCCCATCAATCAAGACGTTACCTGCAGGAACTTTACGGCTCATGCGGGCTTTACGACCTGTGAACTCGACGACATCTCCTTTTTCAACGATGAAGATGTTGTTCGGTTTGACCCCTACTTGTTCAGCGAGTTTCGAGTGTGCCATTTGCATCCGGTATTCGCCGTGAATCGGTAAGAAATATTTCGGTTTGACGAGATTGAGCATCAACTTCAACTCTTCCGCCGAACCGTGTCCGGATACGTGAACTTTACGTTGGTTGTAAATGACGTTTGCCCCAGAACGGAACAATAGGTCAATCGTTTTCGAAACCGACTTCTCATTCCCCGGAATCGGAGTTGCCGCAATGACGACCGTGTCGTTCAAGCGAATGTTTACTTGCTTGTGCGCATTACGTGCCATCCGAGTCAACGCCGCCATCGGCTCCCCTTGAGATCCCGTCGTCAAGATGACGACTTTGTTGTCAGGAAGACGATTCACTTGCGATAACTCGACAAGTGTCTTCGCTTTGAAACGTAAGTAGTTTAATTTTTGTGCGACTTCGACGATGTTGACCATACTGCGACCAACGACCGCGACTTTGCGGTCATTCGCTTCTGCGGCTGCAAAGACTTGTTGTAAGCGGTGAACGTTCGAGGCGAATGATGCCACGATGACACGACCTTCGGCTTGATAGATCACATCGTTCAATTCAGCACCGACAATCGATTCTGAACCGGTTTGACCCGGACGCTCTGCGTTTGTTGAATCGGAAAGCAATGCAAGTACTCCGCGCTGTCCAATCGCCGCCAATTTGTTAAAGTCAGATTGTTTCCCGTCGACTGGCGTGTAATCAAACTTGAAATCTCCGGTATGGACGATGGCACCTTGAGATGTTTGAATACAAACACCGACACAGTCGGGAATCGAGTGATTGACGCGGAAGAACGTGACGAGATGATCAGCGATAGTCAATTTCGTTTTGGCATCAATCATGCGAAGGTCGACTTCTTTCAACAAATCGGCCTCTTTTAATTTCAGTTCAATCAATCCGAGAGTCAACTTCGTCCCGTATACCGGAACATGTTTTAAATCGCGTAGGACATAACTGAGTCCACCAATATGGTCTTCGTGACCGTGAGTGATGAAAATCGCTCGGACGCGATCCTTGTTTTCTTTTAAATAAGTGATGTCTGGGATAACAATATCAATCCCGAGCATCTCATCGCCTGGAAACATGAGACCGGCATCGATGACGAAGATGTCGTCGTCTAGCTCCACGACGTACATGTTCTTCCCGATTTCGCCTACGCCTCCAAGCGCAAAGACGCTAATATTCTCTGTCTTCTTTTTTGACACTAACAAAAACCTCCTAAATGTTTCATATTCTGTTTCGTCCCTTATCGCTACTGAATATTGTATCGGAAAACGGCTTCATTGCCAACATTTCCGTTCAATCTAGTAGAGGTTTTAGTGTATCGGCAAGCGGTGCGATTGCTTTCTTGTCCGGTTGCTTCCCTGCGACGAGTTGTCGGATTGACAAGCCAAAGTCCATCTGGAGATGCGGATAGTCAGGGAATGAGTTCCAGTCGCCTCCCCATTCGAAACCAAGCGCCTTTCCTAATTCCCCAAGCTCTTGCCAGTCTGGTACATCGTTGCGATTACGATCCGTGCTTAAGTCATAGTCCGTTTTATTGTTATGGATGATGACAAAATCGACCGCCAGTCCATAATTGTGATAGCTTTGACCTGCTTTCGCATTCGTCACCACTTGTCCCGGTTCAGAACGCCCTTGTGCATATAAAGCGTTTTGTTCTTTTGCTGAACGATACCCTGACGTCAATCGAACTTCGAGATCGAGACAAGAATGAGCCAACCGTACGAACATCGCACCACGTTCCGCAACTTGCGGATGAAGGCGATCAAAATCAATCTTCGTTCTTGCCAATATCGTGTTTTCCGCCCCTACGTCCCGGACACACATGTCCGCTTCAAACGTGGGCTCATCCACCCATGGCACAGGTTCTGGCTGCATATAAAAGTAAGCAAGTATGATACCGATCAAGAAGGCGACCATCGCAAGTGATAACACGCCGGTCCATCTCATCTTCTTAACCGTTTACGGAGTCCTTTAAGGATGGGCAATCCTTTTTCGAGTGCCATATAGAACGGGCGATTTAAGACGAGGTCGAATTCTCCGACTTTCTCAATCATGTCGCTCCCCCATCCAGACTTGAATGCATAGAGACCCGCATATTCATCATCAGGATCCGTGCTACCCGAGACGCCACCAAAATCATAACGCTCGGCTCCACTCTCTTTCGCCGCTTGCATCATCGTCCATTGCATCAAATGGTTTGGCATGAATTCACGGAACTCATTTGACGAGGCACCATATAAGTAATAAGAACGTCGTCCCGCAAGTGTCAAAAGCCCACCTGATAAGACAAGTCCATCCGGGTAAGCCTGATTCAATTCGACGAGCTCAGGTAACGCTTGCTCGGCTTTTTGAATTTGTGCCACCGTCTGTTCTTTACGATTATGAAGGCTCGTTCGTTTCTTTTCGACGGTTTCCTTCTCTAACCCACGTTCAATTTTTTCCAACTCTTTTTTCGCTTTCTCAAGCGTTGCTTGTTGCTGATCGAGCGCAATTTTAGGTTCGAGTTTTGTTAAAAAGAGTCGAGCATCGTTCGGTTGGAGACAATCATATAGATTCTCAAAATAATCAAGACCGCGAATGGCAAACCCGTCACGTTCTCCCGTCACTCTCATGAGATCGGCGAACGTTTTTAATCCATCACGACCGACTTCCTTACAGACGATTCCTTTTTTCTCTGCTAAACGAACGTTATAGCGGAATTTATGATGGAATTTCGCAAAAATTTCTTTTTCACTCGGACGTAAATCTGTCTCCATCGTGAAACGAGGTTGTGCGTAATCGAAGCCACCCCCGTACCCTTTGTGCCGAAATCCGACGGCTTCCATTTCTGTCAAGAGACCCGGCATCTCATCGCGGTCGATGTTCGGATCGATTTTGATGACGATTGCTTTATGGTTCGCAGCGACACGCTTTGCTTCTTTTACAAGCGCTTGGAGCGATGCCACGTCATCATAGTCTACGACAAAGCCACGTGGCGCATAACATAACGTATATGGTAGTTTCGGGACACGTTTAAATAACAACAAAGCCACACCGGTCGTCAATCCGTCGCGGGCAACTGCGATTCGTTCTGACGTCCATCCGTTCTGTCGTTTTACATCTCCCCAACTTGATAGTTGTAATAGGTCGCCACGGTCGTGTTTTTTGACGAAGTCGTCATGTTCTTTTTCTGTCAACGTAACTGGTTGTACTGCCATAAATCATGCTTCCTCCGTATTCAAAATGGTCGATCGGACAATCGCCTCTTCGTCGAGTGGCAATTTCTCGTTTCCGATAATCTGATATTTTTCGTGCCCTTTTCCTGCTAACACGATGATATTGTCCGGTTTGGCTAAGCTTGCCGCATAACGGACCGCTTCTTCCCGGTCGCCGATTTCGACGTAGTTATCGTGCGTCATTCCGGCCGCAATCCCTTTTGTAATGGATTCATACGCTTCGAAGCGCGGATCGTCTGTCGTAATGATGACCGTCCCCGCATAAGTCGATGCCATCTCCCCCATAGCCGGACGTTTCGTCACGTCACGATTACCGCCTGTACCGATTAAAAAGACAATCTTCTCTTTCGGTACGCCGACGAGCGATTTTAAACATTGTTCAATCCCATCCGGAGTATGAGCATAGTCCGCGTATACGTTGTAACCTGGAACGTCTAGGCGCTGCATGCGTCCTTTGGCCGGATGAATCATTTCAAGTGCTCGAGCGATTTTCTCCAATGAGTATCCTGCTGCAAGGAGACAACCTGTCGCGAGCAATAAATTATACACGTTGAAACGACCGATAAACTGAACGGTCACCGGTAGGCGTGTGCCTTGATAGTTCAACACAAAGCTCGTTTGAGACAACGTCTGTTCAATCTCAGACGCCATCAAATCAGCCATCGTGTCGATTCCATACGTCAATACTTTTGCACCTGTCATCGTCTCATATAGGGCACTCTGTGCATCATCTGCATTCAAGACAGCCACTTTCCCACGTGAAGCCATTTGACCGAGCTGTGCGAAGAGCAATCCCTTCGCTCGCGCATAGTTTTCGAACGTCCCGTGGAAATCAAGATGATCATGCGTCAAATTCGTGAATCCAACGATATCAAAATCCGTTCCGATGACGCGGCCGAGCTCTAAACCGTGCGATGACACTTCCATCATGACGTCCGTCACACCTTCATCACGCATTTGCGCCAACAATTGTTGAAGTTCTGAACTTTGAGGTGTCGTGTTTTTACTCGGCACGACTTTGTCATTAATTCGCACTTCGACTGTGCCAATCAATCCGGTCGAGTGTCCGAGGACGTCGAGGACGTCCCGTAAAATCGTCGTCGTTGTCGTTTTACCGTTCGTTCCAGTGATTCCGAACAGTCGCATCTGTTCAGAAGGATACGCATAAAATGCTGATGCCAAAAGCCCGATTGAGCGAGAACTATCACGCACAATCAAGTTCGGAACGGAAAGTTCGAGCGGTCGTTCACTGACAACCGCAACTGCCCCTCGTTCTACCGCTTGAGACGCATATTCATGTCCATCGACCGTATATCCTTTGATGGCGACAAACAATGTCCCCGGGACAACTTCCCGCGAATCGGTTGTCACGTGAGTCACCACGATGCCTTCAAGATTTGGTTGGTTAATTAGTTGTATCGTCTTCACTAAATCCGTTAAGTTCAAGTCTTTCCCTTCTTTCACCTGTATCCTATCCAAACTAAAGAATACCTCTTAATCAGTGTAGAGAACTTACAATTCGGTTTCAAGTCACGCTTCGTTTGGGAGGACGTATGACTTCGCTGGTTGATGTGTCAATACTTCACGAATCAATGCATTGACCTCATCGCGCTCGATTCGCTCCACTTTTTGAATCACGTGTTCGATCGGCTCTACTTCATCGAGTAACAGCAAGTTTCGACCATTTCGGTTCATGCGTGCGCTCGAGCTTTCATTCCCTAGGACGAGTGAACCTTTTAATTGGCGTTTCCCTTTATCGACTTCTTCATCCGTCAATCCTTCTTCGAAGAGACGCTTCAATTCTCTCTCTAAAATGAATTCGACTTGATTCAACGTGTCTGGTGACGTTCCGACATAGATGGTGAACGTCCCATGATCCGCAAACGTCGTGTAGTATGAATAAATCGAGTAGGCCAATCCTTCTTCTTCACGAATCGATTGAAACAGGCGCGAGGACATCGTCGCACCGATGGCATTGTTCATGAGTGCCAAGTGGGGTAACCGGTCATCCGTTGCCGAAATGGCCTCGTAGTTCCAACAGAGGTGCGCCTGTTCCGTTTCCTTTCGTTTCGTCAACGTGTCATCGAACAGTTCTGGTTGAGTGAGTTCTTTCGACGATTCCCTAGAAGGGATGTTGGCAAACCTACGCTTCACTGCCTCCATCAATTCTTCAGAGACATGTCCAGCGATGGAGACGACAATTTCTTCTGCCACGTATCGCTCTTGTAAATAGTCAACGAGCTGATCCCGCGTCAATCGATTGACGCTTTCCTCTGTTCCAAGAATCGGTTGTGCGAGAATATCATCACGATATGCCGCAATCGCCAACAGTTCATGGACGAGGTCTTCTGGCGTATCCTCATACATTTTTATTTCTTCCACGACGACCCGTTTCTCTTTCTCTAATTCGGTCTCATCAAGTACCGAATCAAATAACATATCCGTCAAGACGTCGAGCGCCATGACCGCATGTTCGTCAAGTGTCTTCACATAAAAACAAGTGTGGTCTTTCGAGGTGAAGGCGTTGACGCTTCCACCGAGTTCATCAAAAAAGGAAGCAATTTCTTTCGCGTTTTTCGACGACGTCCCTTTGAACAACATATGTTCAATCAAATGACTGATCCCGATGTTTTCAAACGACTCCGTTCGTGTCCCGGCTTTAATAAAGACACCGGTCGACGTACTGCGAGAGCCTTCAATCGGTTCGATGATGACGCGGACACCGTTTTGTAGTGTCATCCATTCCATATTCTCACTCCTATGAAAAAGGCCATCGCACCAAGACGATGGCCAGAATAATTAATTTGTCGAGCGCGGTGGACGACGGTCCCCGTCACGACGTGGCGGACGGCCTTCACGAGGTGGACGGCTTTCACGTGCAGCCTTCCGTTTCGCTTCATACGCTTCACGCTCTTCAGGAGACAATCCTTCTAAGATGAGCGCTTTATGCGATGCGTTGACACGACCTTTATCATCAATTTCTGTAACTTTAACTTGAATCGTATCACCGAGCTTCACGACGTCTTCGACGTTTGCGACACGCTCGAGGCTGAATTCTGAAACGTGTACGAGTGCATCTTTTCCTTTGAAGAGCTCGACGAACGCGCCGAACTTCTCGATGCGGCGTACCGTTGCATCAAATACTTCACCGACGACGACTTCGCGTACGATGTCCCCGATCATCTTCATCGCAAGATCAATACCTTCTTGGTCTGTCGAAGCAATGAACACCGTTCCATCTTGTTCGATGTCGATCTTGACGCCTGTTTGGTCAATGATGCTGTTGATCATCTTACCACCTGGTCCAATCACATCACGGATCTTATCCGGATTGATTGTCATCGTGATAATTTTCGGTGCATATTTCGACAATTGTGTACGTGGTGCGTCTAACGTTTCGAGCATATGGTCAAGGATGTGTAGACGACCGACACGAGCTTGTTCGAGTGCTTCTTCTAAGATTTCACGCGTGATTCCAGCAATCTTGATATCCATTTGAAGGGCAGTGATCCCGTCTTTCGTTCCAGCAACTTTGAAGTCCATATCACCGAGATGGTCTTCGAGTCCTTGAATGTCTGTCAAGACCGTGTAGTGCTCCCCTTCCATGATTAGACCCATGGCAATCCCAGCGACCGGCGCTTTGATTGGTACACCAGCATCCATCAAGGCGAGCGTCGATCCACAAATTGAAGCTTGTGAACTTGAACCGTTTGACTCAAGCACTTCCGAGACGAGACGAATCGTATACGGGAAATCTGCTTCTTTTGGAATGATTGGCAAGAGTGCGCGTTCACCGAGTGCTCCGTGACCAATTTCACGACGCCCTGGTGCACGGACAGGACGTGCTTCACCGACCGAGAATGGTGGGAAGTTGTAGTGGTGCATGAAGCGCTTATTCTCTTCTAAACCGATTCCATCAATGATTTGTGCATCACCGATGACACCGAGCGTCGCAACCGACATGACTTGTGTTTGACCACGTGTGAAGAGACCAACACCGTGTGCACGTGGAAGCAATCCGACTTCTGAAGCGAGCGGACGGATGACATCCGGACGACGACCGTCCGGACGCACTTTGTCGACCGTGATCAAGCGACGAACTTCATCTTTAACGAACTTGTTCAAGATGCCTGAAACTTCTCCAAGTTTTGATGGCTCATCAGCAAGACGCTCTTCATACAATGCCACATATTTCGCAATCACTTCGTTGATGGCTTCGTCGCGAGCATGCTTCTCTTCAACTTGAACCGCTTCGACGATTTCTGGTCGAGCTGCTTCAAGTTCAGCTGTGAGTGCCTCGTCATATTTCGAGACCGTATATTCAAACTTCGGTTTGCCAACTGCATCTGTAATCTCTTGTTGGAAGGCAATCAAGCGTTTGATTTCTTCATGTCCAAACAAGATTGACTCAAGCATGACGTCTTCTGGCACTTCGTTCGCACCAGCTTCAACCATGTTGATTGCAGTCGATGTACCGGCAACTTGAAGCTCAAGGTCTGTTTTCTCCATTTGAGCCGTTGTCGGGTTGATGACGAATTCGCCGTCAACACGTCCGACCGTAACACCTGCGATTGGGCCATCAAACGGCACATCAGAAATCGAGAGTGCGATTGACGTTCCGAGCATTCCCGCCATCTCTGCCGAGCAGTCTGGGTCGTTCGACATGACGTAAATCATGACTTGGATGTCATGACGGAATCCGTCTGGGAAGAGCGGACGAATCGGACGGTCGATGAGACGTGATGTCAAAATCGCATTTTCCCCCGGACGTCCTTCACGGCGAAGGAATCCTCCTGGAATTTTACCGACTGAATACAATTTTTCCTCATAGTTGACTGTCAATGGGAAAAAGTCTAAATCTTTTGGTGCTTTTGAAGCCGTTACTGTCGCAAGGACGACCGTGTCACCATAGCGAACGAGCGCCGAGCCATTTGCTTGCTTCGCAAGTTGACCGACCTCTACAGACAATGGGCGTCCGCCCCACTCTGTAGAGAATACTTGTTTCGTACCTAACATGTACATTCTCCTCTCAAACCTTATCTAGTTTATTATGTAACTCTATCTTACGAATGTCTAATCATTTTCCTTAAAAAAGAAGAAACGGACTAGGACGTTGTCCCAGCCCGTTAAACAGTCTCGATCGATTAACGACGGAGACCGAGGCGTTGAATCAATTCACGGTAGCGCGTAACGTCCTTGTTACGAAGGTACGTAAGCAAGTTACGACGACGTCCAACCATTTTCAAGAGACCGCGACGTGAGTGGTGGTCTTTCTTGTGTGTACGAAGGTGAGCGTTCAATGTGTTGATTTGTTCAGTCAACACTGCCACTTGTACTTCCGGTGAACCAGTGTCACCTTGTTTAGTCGCGTATTCCGCGATAATTTCGTTTTTACGTTCTTTTGAGAGTGCCATTGCCTCTCCACCTCCATTTAATAAAAAATTGCCGCGTTGCCGAGCCGGCGTTGGTGAATCGACCAGCCAAGCGAAACGGTGTACTTTGCGTACTTGACAAGGATAGCGTAACCGCAACCGAAAGTCAAGATAGGATTAAGCGTGCCGACACCTCATCTTGTTTTAGTTGAGCGACCAATGCATCCAATCCATCGAACGCTCGCTCGTTGCGGATATATTGAATCCACTCAATCTCAATTACTTGCCCGTACAAATCCTCCGAAAAGTCAAAGAGATGACTCTCAACAGAGACTGCTCCCGTCTCATAAAAAGTCGGGCGACGTCCGACGTTTGTCATCGCCTTGAACGTCCGGCCGTCTGGGAGCGTGACGCGTGTCGCATACACCCCGAGTCGTGGCATGACATAAGAGGCGTCCATCAACACGTTCGCAGTCGGAAATCCGATCGTTCGCCCTCTCGCATCTCCGTGAATCACTTCACCGCAGATGACATATGGAGCACCGAGTAACTCATGTGCTGCGTCAACGTGACCTTCAGCCAATAGTTTACGAATCCGAGTCGAGGATACCTTCTCTCCATCCATCGTCTGTTCCGTAACGACGGACGTCGTGAACTGATCACGCGAATGGTATGGAAGTGTTTCCATCGTCCCTTCGCCAAACTTGCCGTACGAGTAATCAAATCCTGCCGTCACATGTACGGCTCCCGCAGCAATTAAATAATCGTCGACAAACTGTTGAGGGGATAATCCAGCCAACTCTTTCGTAAACGTCAAGACGAGACACCGCTCGACACCGAGCGCTTCGATTCGCTTCAATTTCCGAGATAAAGGTGTGATATAACGGACCGCGTCCGGTTTGTTCGAAAGCACTTGTTTCGGGTGTGGGTCGAACGTAACGACCGTCACCGGAAGGTTATGTTCCGCTGCCACGCGTTTGGCATGATTGATTACGGCTTGATGTCCTTTATGAACACCATCAAAAAAACCAAGCACCATGACCGATGGATACAGGTCAGGTGTTTCAGGATAGGTGAGATGTCTTGTTTCCATACTGTCAATTTCCCCCTTAGTCGATGGCCAGCATGACCTCGACTGTAGCGTCTGTCGTTCCATCTTGTCTTCGATATAAAGCAAGAGGGATTCCTTCTTCATTATAGACAGTAAATAACTCAAATTCGAGCGAAACGCCGTTCAACTTCCCACCATTGCGAATATAGCGTTCCCGATTCTTTGGGATCGTGATGGCAGGCCAACGTTTGATGACATCCTCGAGCGGGATGACATGCGCCATTCGTTCTTCGACAGTCTCGAGTGCCTGTAGCGTTTCAAGCGATACGGCATGTGCCTCCTCGAATGACCCAGAACTCGTCCGTCTGAGTTCGCTCATATGGGCAGGGTAACCCAGCTTCTCCCCGATTTGAACGGCAAGTGTACGAATATACGTCCCTTTTCCGCAATCGATCTCCATTCGGAAACGACATACTCCTTCTTCAAACGTCAATCCACTCGTCCGTTCTAGACGGTGAATCTCTACCATCCGACGTGGGCGTTCTACAGTCTGTCCTTTTCGGGCATACTCGTACAATTTCTTCCCATTTACTTTGACAGCCGAATAATACGGTGGGATTTGTTCAATCGTCCCAATTAATTGACGCATCGCTTCATCAATCTGAGCTTCAACCAACTCATTCGGTGCGACGTCCTTTTGCTCCACGACCTCACCATGCGCATCCTCCGTCATCGTAGCGGTGCCAATCGTCACCTCGGCCACGTAACGCTTACCTTCGTCAGTTATAAAACGAGATAATTTCGTGGCGCGTCCTAAACAGATTGGCAATACACCTGTCACTTCCGGGTCAAGCGTACCCGTGTGACCGACTTTTTTCGTTTGAAACAACTTTCGTAATTTGAACACACAGTCATGACTCGTCATGCCACGGTCCTTATCGAGTACAAGCACTCCGTTCGGTTCCAATTTCATCCCTCCATACAAAAAAAGGGAGAACGATGTCTCCCCTTTCAAGTTATTGATCTTTGTTCAAATCACGAATCAATGAATCGATATGGCTACCATATGCGACCGATGAATCGTATTCAAACGAGATTTCTGGTGTTTTACGAAGACGGATGCGGTTCCCGATCTCGCGACGGATAAATCCTTTCGCTTTGTCGAGACCTGCTTGCGTTTCTGCTTTCACATCTTCCTCATCACCGAGCACCGTATAATAGACCGTTGCTTGTTGTAAGTCCCCTGTCACGTCAACACTCGTGATTGTAGCGTTTTTTGTGCGTGGGTCACTCACTTCCCGTAACAAGACGTCTGTAATCTCTTTACGCATTTGCTCGGCAACACGTTGGGCACGAATTTTCATACGTGATCCCTCCTCACATTATTTACGTTCGACTTCTTTCATGACGAACGCTTCAATGACATCTTCTACTTTAATGTCATCAAATTTCTCTACTTTAATTCCACACTCATATCCAGTCGCAACTTCCTTCACGTCATCTTTGAAGCGGCGAAGCGTATCGAGCTTGCCTTCATATACGACAATTCCATTACGAATGACACGGACACCAGCGTCACGTGTGATCTTACCTTCTGTCACATAACAACCTGCAATCGTACCGACTTTCGATACTTTGAAGACGTCACGAACTTCGACTTGACCTGTGATTTCTTCGACGAACTCAGGGTCAAGCATCCCTTTCATCGCGCTCTCGATTTCTTCGATCGCGTTGTAGATGATGCGGTGGAGACGCATTTCAACATTTTCTTGTTCCGCCATTGAACGGGCGTTACCGTCAGGACGAACGTTGAAACCGATGATGACAGCGTTCGCCGCTGAAGCGAGGATGACGTCACCTTCTGTGATTGCACCGACACCTTGGTGAACGATGTTGACTTTGACACCTTCTACATCAATCTTGCGAAGTGAACCAGCCAATGCTTCAGCTGAACCTTGTACGTCTGCTTTGATGATGACGTTCAAATCTTTCACTTCACCTTCTTGAATACGGCTGAACAAGTCGTCAAGGCTAACTTTCGCTGATTCACGGCGTTGTGATTCGAGGTAACGTTGGTAACGTTTTTCCCCGATAGCACGTGCTTTCTTCTCATCTTCGAAGACGATGAACTGATCACCGGCTTGTGGCACATCGTTCAAACCTGTGATTTCAATCGGTGTCGATGGACCGACTTGTTTCACACGACGACCGATGTCGTTAACCATCGCACGGACACGACCGAACGTGCTACCGACGACGATAGGGTCACCGATACGAAGCGTACCGTGCTGAACGAGAAGTGTTGCGACAGGTCCGCGACCTTTATCGAGCTTCGCTTCGATGACTGATCCACGAGCTGGCATGTCTGGCGTCGACTTGTACTCTTCGACTTCAGATACGAGAAGGATCATCTCGAGCAATTCATCGATTCCTTCACCTTTGATGGCAGAAATCGGAACGAAGATTGTTTCGCCGCCCCACTCTTCAGGAATGAGACCGAACTCCGTCAATTCTTGTTTGACACGATCAGGGTTTGCCCCTTCTTTGTCCATTTTGTTGACCGCAACGATGATTGGAACGTTCGCTGCTTTCGCGTGCGAGATCGCTTCCTCTGTTTGTGGCATGACGCCATCGTCAGCCGCAACAACGATGATGGCGATATCTGTCACTTCCGCACCACGTGCACGCATCGTTGTGAACGCCGCGTGACCTGGCGTATCGAGGAATGTGATTTTCTTATCGTTTACAGAGACTTGGTACGCACCGATATGTTGCGTGATCCCACCTGCTTCACCTGCGACGACTTTCGTGTTACGAATCGAGTCAAGAAGTGTCGTTTTACCGTGGTCGACGTGACCCATGATTGTGACGACCGCTGGGCGCTCTTCAAGATCATATTGTGAGAAGTCAATCTCAACTGTTTCGAAGTCTGTTTCGTCCACGACGACTTCTTTTTCTACTTCAAAGCCAAACTCAGAAGCGAGCAATTCGATCGTTTCGTCGTCAAGCGTCTGGTTAATTGTCGCCATTACGCCAAGACCCATCAACTTCATGATGATCTCGTTCGGCTTTTTGTTCATTTTTTCTGCAAGGTCAGAGACACTGAGCACGTCGTCATACTTGATGACGTTCCCCATCTCTGCTTCTTGTGCGAGACGAGCCGCTTTACGCTGACTTGTCTTCGAGTTTGGATCGGCTTCTTGTGGCACTGCCGCTTTTACCGGCTTGCCTTTACCTTTCCCTTTTCCACGTTTTTTATTGCGTGGGTCGTTGTTACGGTTGTCGTTACGATTTTGACCACCGCGATTGTTTTGACCGCCACGGTTTTGTTGTGCCGCTTGCGGACGTGCTTGTTCTTTTTTCTCTTGTTTCGGTTCGTTCGAAGTTGAAGTTGCTTTCGCTTCCGCTTGCTTCTCAGCACGATATTTTTCTGGATTGAACACGCGGTCCAACTGCTTGACTGTCTCATCATCGAGAACGGCCATATGGTTTTTCACCGGTTTGTTCAATTTTTCTAATTGAGTAATGACTTGTTTACTCGTTACATTCTGTTCTTTTGCAAATTCATAGACGCGTTTTCCCAAAGCATCCACCTCCGTTAATAGTTAAGAGAGAAGTTGCTTAAGCTTGTTCGCAAATCCGGATTCTGTCACCGATACGACGACACGCATATCCTTACCGAGTGCGGCACCGATTGTATAGCGATCACTCACTTCAATCAACGGCACTTGATAGGATGCACATTTGTCGGTGACTCGTTTTTTCGTCGAGTCACCTGCATCTCCGGCTAGAATGACGAGCTTGGCACGACCCGCTCGCACATCCTTTAATACAAACTCTTCTCCCATCGTTACTTTCCTTGCTCGAGCGGCAAGGCCTAACAATGATTCCCACTTACTCATGATTCGTCACCTGCGACAGCTTTCAACTGTTCATACAAGGTATCGCTCGTCTTTACTTTCAAATGATGATCGAGCGTCCGTTTTTTCTCTGCTTGACGAACGACATCGAGATCTTTTGATAGGTAGGCACCGCGACCGTTCACTTTACCGGTCTGATCGATGACTACGTCACCTTCAGGCGTTCGAACGACACGAATCAATTCTTTCTTCGGGAGCATTTCTTGTGTGACCACACACTTGCGCAAAGGAAGTTTCTTTTGCTTCATGGTCATTCCTCTTCTTTCACCACAGCTGTTTCAACTGAAGCATCTGATAAGTCTTGTTCAATTTCATTTTGAACAATTTCTGGCTCTGATTCAACTTTTTCAGCGAACGTATCGAACAAATCGAGCGCTTCCGCATCTGTCTCGCTCTTAATGTCGATTTTCCAACCAGTCAACTTCGCAGCGAGACGCGCGTTTTGACCACGTTTTCCGATTGCGAGTGACAATTGATAGTCAGGTACGACAACCGTTGTCGATTTTGCAGGCTCATTGACATAGACGGCAACGACTTGCGCCGGACTGAGTGCGTTTCGAACGAACTCTTTCGGGTCTTCAGACCAACGAACGATATCAATCTTTTCCCCGTTCAATTCGTCGACGATTGTTTGGACGCGTTGTCCCTTTGGTCCGACACATGCGCCGACCGGGTCAACGATATCCGAGTGTACGGCAATCTTCGAACGGTCTCCTGCTTCACGTGACACAGACATGACATCGACTGTACCGTTTGAAATCTCTGGTACTTCAAGTTCGAAGAGACGGCGTAAAAGTCCCGGGTGCGTACGCGATACTTGAATCGCAGCACCAGAACCTTTTGTCGTCGAATCGACTTTTGTCACGTATACTTTGATACGGTCATGAATCTGATACGATTCGTTCGGCATTTGTTCGTTCGGAGTAAGGACCGCTTCGATGTTATTCTCAAGACCGATATACAAGTTGCGCGGGTCAAAACGCTCAACAATCCCTGTCATGATTTCATCTTCTTTGTCAGCGAAGTGGTTGTAGATCCGTTCGCGTTCAGCTTCACGCATTTTCTGTGTGACGACTTGTTTCGCAGTCATCGCCGCAACACGTCCGAAATCACTTGGTGTGACTTCTTCTTTATGGAAATCACCGAGCTCATAGTTCGGGTCGATTTCATGTGCTTCTTCAAGCGAGAGCTGTTGGTCTGGTTGTGTGAGACGTTCTACAACTTCTAAAAGTGCGTAGACACGGATATCCCCTGTCACCTGGTCGAACTCGACTTTTACATGCTCGTTCGGGTTTGCGACGTTTCGACGATAAGCAGAAATGAGCGCTTGTTCGAGAGCGTCGATAATTATATTTTTATCAATTCCTTTTTCTTTGGCAATCTGATCGATTGTAGTGAGTAATTGTGGACCCATCTTCTTCCCTCTCCTTAACTAAACGTGACCGCTAAGCGGGCTTGTGCAATTTTGTCTACCGGTAGCGATACCGCTTTTTTTCTTGTCTTGATGCGTGTCTCGATCACGACCGTTTCCCCATCATATGCCGTCAAAATTCCTTCAAACTCTTTGGCACCATCGATCGGAGCGAACGTTTTCATGTAGACGTTTTTGCCTACTGCACGTTCGAAATCGCTCGGCTTTTTCAGCGGACGCTCCGCACCAGGACTCGAGACATCAAGATAATAAGCCTGTTCAATCGGATCGGTTTCGTTCAGTTTTTCCGAGAGTTGTTCATTGATATTGACGCAATCGTCTAAATCGACGCCCCCTGGTTTATCGATATAAACGCGCAAGAAATAGTCTGGACCCTCTTTTACGAATTCCACATCGACCAATTCCATGTTTTCTCGTTCGACGATTGGCAACGCAATCGATTCAACGACTTCTGTTATTTTGGACACTCTCATCCCTCCTTCTGGCTTTTACATACAAGAAAGGAGTAGGGTTCCCTACTCCTTTCCGTCGTAGTATCCAACTTTGTTCGATACCAATATATCATATTTTCCCGACAAATCGCAACTTACACCCCAAAATCAAAGAATGAGAGTTGGTTCTCATCAGGCAAGCCTTCAAGACATTTCATCGTATCAAGTGTCTCAATGACCGTTTTCGACAGCTTCGCTCGTTTACGCAAATCTTCTTTCGAGAGGAACTGTCCTTCTTCTCTCGCCTCGACAATGGCTTTTGCCGCATTCGTCCCGAGCCCATCGACCGCATTGAAAGGAGGAATCAACGTATTGTCTTCAATCAAGAACTCGGTCGCGCTCGAACGATACAAGTCGATATTTTGGAACTTCATGCCCCGCTCAAGCATCTCGAGTGCAAGTTCGAGTACCGTGTGCAATCCTTTATCTTTCGCGGTTGCATCGAACCCTTTCTCACGGATATCCGACATCGCTTTGCGGACGGCTTGAGGACCTTTGATCATCGCAGACAAGTCAAAGTCTCCAGCGCGAACGGTAAAGTAAGTCGCATAGTACAGGATTGGATGATGCACTTTGAAATATGCGATTCGGACGGCCATCAAGACGTAAGCCGTCGCGTGCGCTTTCGGGAACATATATTTGATTTTCTTACAAGATGAGATATACCATTCAGGCACATCGTTCTCCCGCATCTCCGACTCCATCTCATCCGTGAGACCTTTCCCTTTACGGACGGACTCCATGATTTTGAAAGCGAAGGATGGTTCGAGTCCTGCATAGATCAGATAAACCATGATGTCATCACGACAACCGATGACATCTTTCAGTTCGCATGTTCCGTTATAAATCAATTCGTTCGCATTCCCGAGCCAAACGTCCGTCCCGTGAGACAGACCTGAAATTTGAACAAGTTCTGAGAAGGTGGACGGTTTCGTCTCTTCTAACATCTGACGAACAAACTTCGTCCCGAACTCAGGAATCCCGAGTGTACCGGTCTTCGACTCAATCTGTTCTGGCGTCACCCCGAGTACTTCTGGAGACGAGAAGATTTTCATAACCGTCGGATCATCTGTAGGAATCGTCTTCGGATCAATCCCTGACAAGTCTTGTAACATCCGGATGACGGTCGGGTCATCGTGTCCGAGAATATCGAGCTTTAGCAAGTTGTCATGGATCGAATGGAAGTCAAAGTGTGTCGTCTTCCATTCTGACGAGTTGTCATCCGCCGGATACTGAATCGGCGAGATGTCCGCGATGTCCATGTAGTCCGGGACGACGATAATCCCACCCGGGTGCTGCCCCGTCGTCCGTTTCACGCCAGTGACCCCAGAGACGAGCCGATCGACTTCTGCGTTTCGGTAAATCTTGTCGTTCTCGGTCGCATAACCTTTCACATATCCGTATGCCGTCTTATCCGCGATTGTTCCAATTGTTCCAGCACGATACACATACTCTTCGCCGAACAATACTTTTGTATAGGCGTGGGCATGCGGTTGGTATTCACCCGAGAAGTTCAAATCGATATCCGGTACTTTGTCTCCTTTGAATCCAAGGAACGTTTCGAACGGAATATCATGTCCATCTTTTTTGTACCACGTACCACATTCCGGACATTCTTTATCCGGTAAGTCATATCCCGAACCGACCGAACCGTCGTTGAAGAAGTGTGAATGCTGACAGTTTGGACAAACATAGTGTGGTGGCAACGGGTTAACTTCAGTGATTTCCGTCATCGTGGCGACGAGACTAGACCCGACCGACCCACGCGAACCGACCAAGTAACCGTCATCCAACGACTTTTTAACGAGTTTATGTGAAATCAAGTAAATGACCGCGAATCCGTGACCGATAATCGACTTCAATTCTTTTTCTAGACGTGCTTCAACGATTTCAGGCAACTCGTCACCATAAATCGAACGAGCCATGTCGTAGCTCATATTCCGAACCTCATCATCCGCCCCTTCAATCTTCGGCGTATACAAGTCATCCGGGATGATTTGAATCGATTCGATTTGATCGGCGATCGCGTTCGGGTTCGTGATGACGATTTCACGTGCCAAGTCTTCACCTAAAAACTTGAACTCTTCCATCATTTCTTTCGTCGTCCGGAAATGGGCGTGTGGCAACTCTTTACGTGTATTAATAAAGTTCGCTCCACCTTGGGTACGAATCAAAATCTCACGATACGACCGGTCAGACCGGTCCAAATAGTGCACATTTCCCGTTGCACATACCGGTAACTCGGCCTTCTCGGCGACGCGAATGATTCGCTTAATGATTTCTCGGAGCTCCATCTCGTTTGCGACAATCTCTTTATCAATCAAATGGTGATAAAGCGCAGGTGGATGGATTTCGATAAAGTCGTAAAATGACATCATCTTCTCGAGTTCATCATCCGACTTGTTCAAAGCAGCGTCAAAGATCTCACCATTGTCACAAGCTGAACCAATCAATAGTCCCTCACGACGTTTCACGAGTTCTGAACGTGGCATGCGTGCCATTCGATATAAATAATCGATATGGGAGAGTGAGATGAGTTCGTATAGGTGACGAAGCCCCGGTTTTTTGTTTTTCGCATAAATCGTCGCATGGAACGGACGAATTTTCGACACGTCACTCCCAACTTTTGCGTTCAACGAACGGTGCGTCGTCATCTCAAACATCTGTTTGGCGAGGTCGAGTAGCTTCATCAACAAATAGGCTGTCGCCTCGGCGTCATAAATCGCACGGTGATGTTGGGTCAATTCGATATCGAATCGCTTCGCGAGTGTATTCAGTCGGTGATTTTTCAGTGTCGGCATCAACGTACGAGCTAGTTCGAGTGTATCAATGACCGGGTAATCATCCGGTTCATGTCCTCCGCTCCGGAGTGTCGCCTCGAGGAAGCCCATATCGAATGATGCGTTATGGGCGACGAGAATACTGTCACCACACCATTCGACGAACTGTTTCGTGATGACTTCCGGGTCAGGCTGTCCTTGAACCATATCATCCGTGATTCCAGTCAATTCGATCGTCGTCGCCGACAACGCGTGTTTCGGGTCAGCGAACGCCTCGAAGCGATCGATGATTTCCCCGTCCTTGATTTTGACACCGGCAAGCTCGATGATTTTATTGTAGACGGCAGAAAGTCCGGTGGTCTCAACGTCAAAAACAACGTATGTCGCATCGTCTAACGACACATCACTCGCGTGATAGGCGACAGGGACGCCATCGTTGACGACGTTTGCCTCGACACCGTATAGCACTTTGATGTCATTTTTCTTCCCGGCGTAATACGCTTCTGGGAACGCTTGGACACCTGCGTGGTCAGTGATGGCAATCGCACGGTGCCCCCACTTCGCAGCACGTGCAACGAGCGCGGACACGTTCGTAACCGCGTCCATTTGACTCATCTGCGTATGGGCATGGAGTTCGACCCGCTTCTCACCTTCCCACTCATCTCGAGGCGGCTCGACTTTTACTTCTTGGAGTTGTGACGCCATCATGCATAGTTCACGCATGAACGAATCATCCTCGACCCGTCCTGCGGTTTGAATCCACATGCCCTTTTTGACGGCACTGAGCATCCGGTCGTCATCGTCATCTCGCGCAAACACTTTTACGATTAACGAGTCGGTGTAGTCGGTCATTTTGAAGGTAAATAATTTCTTCCCGCTCTTCAGCTCTTTTCGCTCTGCAGAGAAGACGAGACCACGAATCGCGACGCGGCGTTCTTCTTCAATAATCGTCTTGATTGGGACGATTTCATCTTTGATGAGTGCACCCATCCGAATTTCTGTGATTGGTTCATCGTTCGTTTCCGTCGCTTTGGCGAACTGTGCCGCAAGCGCCATTTTCGCCTGCTCGATGTCCTCTTGAACGACTTGTTCACGTAAAGCTTGACTAGCCTCGGCATCTTCGGAGAAATGTGCCTGACACGGTTTTTTCGTGAAGCCATAAGCGCTATAGAGCGCTTGGACCTCTTGACAGAGTTCTTTGTCCACATAGCTTGCCTCAGGTCCGGACCGCACCGGGATCAACAGTTTGTTCTGTTCAAATCGCGGTGACACCGATCCGAAGTAGCTTCGCATCGCGCCGGACACTTGGCTCAATTCGCTGACGATGCGTGGCCAGTAGTCGATATAGTCCTGCTCACTTCCACCTTTTGCTGTCGTGAACCGAGCATACACTTCATCTGCGAACGTCGCGTAACGATTTTCTAACCGACTCATGAACAATTGATGTACGTTGTACGGTAAGACTGTTGGAAATGTAAAATAAAACGTCCACGTTCGTCGTTTTTTATTAACGACGAGTCGTGAGAGTTCCGCTTCGTCGAACAGGTCTGTTTCAGTCGTGATCCCAAGATCACTTAACAATAATTGCATTTTTTGATTTGCTTCCACGGGTCCGTCTTTCCCCCTTTATGCCAATTCGACAAATGAAGGTGACCGCTTACGCTGTCACCTTCATCCATTAATGAACTTCGCTAAATTTTGAAATGATGACTTCGTTCAATTCATCGATTGACGTTTCAATCACTTCACCTGTTGCCCGAACTTTTACTTCAACGATTCCTTCGCCAGCTTTCTTTCCGACGTTGACGCGAATCGGAAGGCCAATCAAGTCCGCATCGGCGAATTTGACGCCCGCGCGCTCTTTTCGGTCATCGAACAAGACATCGTACGTTTGACCGAGTTCTTCATAAAGACGGTTTGCAAGTTCAACTTGCGTCTCGTCTTTTGCGTTAATGGCAATCAAATGAAGATCGAACGGCGCCACGTTTCGTGGCCAGATGATTCCACGGTCGTCATGATGTTGCTCCACGATCGCTGAGAGCGTCCGTGACACACCGATTCCGTAGCAACCCATGATGAGTGGTTCAGCGCGACCTTCTTCGTTCAGGAATGTCGCCCCCATTGCTTCTGAATAACGTGTCCCGAGTTTGAAGACTTGTCCGACTTCAATTCCACGTGCGAAACGGACTGGACCCGATTCGTCAGGTGCCAAGTCGCCTTCCACGACAAAACGTAAATCATGATACGTCATCTCTGCGAGGTCACGTTCGGCATTCACACCTGTGAAGTGCGTGTTTGCTTCATTCGCTCCACAGACCGCATCTACAAGATACTTGACCGCATAGTCGGCAACGACTTTGACCGGCGCATGGATTGGTCCAAGCGTACCTGGCGCACAATTGAATAGCTCAACAATTTTCGCTTCGTCTTCAAGTTGAATATCGAGTCCACCGAGTGCGTTTTTCACTTTGACTTCATTTGCTTCATGGTCGCCACGGACGATTGCCATCACTGTCTCTCCATCAACATTGAATAGGACAGATTTAATCGTCGTCTTCGGATCGACGTTCAGGAATTTCGCTACGTCTTCAATCGTACGATTTTCTTCCGTGTCCACTTTTTCGAGTGGACGTACGTCAGCTTGTTGCATCTCATAACGATCGAGTGTTTCTGCCATTTCAATGTTTGCTGCATAGTTCGACGAATCTGTATAGACAATCGTGTCTTCCCCGATATCAGCAAGCGCTTGGAATTCATGCGTGTCTTTCCCGCCGATTGCACCTGAGTCTGCGACGACCGGACGATATTTGAGACCGGTACGATCAAAGATACGTGAGTACGCGTTATACATGTTTGTATACTCTTCATCTAAATCTTCTTGCGTCGCGTGGAATGAGTATGCATCTTTCATCAAGAACTCACGTCCGCGAAGTAAACCGAAGCGCGGACGACGTTCATCGCGATACTTCGTTTGAATCTGATACAGGTTCATTGGGAGTTTTTTATACGAGTTCAGTTCGTCTCGTACGATGGACGTGATTAATTCTTCATGCGTCGCACCGAGGGCGAAGCGGCGGTCATGACGGTCAGTCAATCGCATCAACTCCGGACCATAGATGCCCCAACGTCCTGTCTCTTCCCAAAGTTCTGCCGGTTGGATGGCAGGCATCAATAATTCTTGCGCACCAGCACGATTCATCTCTTCACGGATGATCGTTTGAATGTTGTGTAACACGCGATGTCCGAGTGGAAGATAGGAATAGATTCCAGCCGCATTTTGACGAATGAATCCTCCACGGACGAGAAGTTGATGACTGACAGCTTCCGCGTCAGCCGGTACTTCTCTCAAGGTAGGCATGAGCAATCTAGATTGTTTCATACAGTTCAACGTTTCCCTTCTCTACAAACAGCTTATTTGAAGAATGATTGAATGTCGTTCCAGGTGACAATCAACATTAAAATCATCAATAATGCGAATCCGATAAAGTGAACGAATCCTTCTTTTTTCGGATCGATTGGACGCCCGCGCACCGCTTCGAATAGGAGGAAAATCAATCGTCCTCCATCTAATGCAGGAAGCGGGAGTAAGTTGAAGATAGCTAGGTTGACGGAAAGAAGTGCTGTCCAGTTCAACAGCATGATCAAACCGCTCGCCGCCACTTCATCTGTCATACGCACGATTCCGACAGGTCCTGCCAATTGATCGACACCGACTTGACCCGTCACCAAATCACCGACGGCTGAGAAGATGAGCGTGGACATCGTCCACGTCGTCTCGGCACCTGTCGTCACAGCTTTAACTGGTGAACGTTCCAACGCGTTCGTGACACCAAGAATCCCGACCGTTTCGCCGTTTTGTTCAACCGCCTGTGGTGTGACTGTGACCGTCGCTTCCTCACCATCACGGACGTATGTGACGTCTGTTGGCGTGTCAGCACGATCCGCTAATGCGGTACGTAAGTCGAGCCAATCAGTGATTGGTTCCCCTTCAATCGATACGATTTCATCCCCACTCATCAAACCAGCCTCATCGGCGGCCGAATCAGGTTGAACGGTACCGATTTGACCATCGTTCGTCGGCGTTCCTTGAACGAGACCGACGATGATGAGCAAGATAAACGCCAAGACGAAGTTCATCGCTGGACCGGCTGCAATCGCCAAGACACGCTTCCATACCGATTGGGCACCGAACGTGCGGTCATACGGTGCGATTTGAATTTCCATCCCTTGGTCGACAAGAAGTGTATCCCGTTCTAACGAATAGACACGTACCTCCTCATCGATGAGGAGCTGTACTTTCAACTCATGTGTCGCGTCAAATTTATCAACGGTACCGACAACTTGAACATCCGTAGCGGTGTCCGGCTGAAAATAGACACGATCGACAGTGCCTTGTTCGGTTAAACGAAGTCCGACATGTTGACCTGCACGTACTTCAATCGGCTCAAAATCTTCCCCGGCCATTTTGACATAGCCACCGATTGGTAAGAGACGAATGGTATAGAGCGTTTCATTTTTACGGAATGAAACAATTTTTGGACCGAATCCGATTGCAAACTCGTGACAGAGAATGCCTGCCCGTTTCGCCATGACGAGGTGTCCCCATTCGTGTACCGAAATGAGAACTCCAAACATCAGAACGATGGCGATAAAAGTCGTCATGATTTATTCCCCACCTTCAATTCCTTGCTGAATCTGTTGACGTACTGCTCGGTCGACTTCTAGAATTTGCGATAGCGTTGGTTCGGCAATCACTTCATGTTGAGCCATTGCTTCTTCAACGAGTCGTTCAATTTCTAAGAACTTGATGTGACCGTTCAAGAACAAGTCCACTGCCATCTCATTGGCCGCATTCAGGACGGTTGGCATGGAACCGCCAATTCTTCCTGCTTCAAACGCTAACCGGAGAGCCGGGTAACGATTGAAATCTGCCTCTTGAAAATGTAGCTTTCCGATTTCTTTCAAGTTTAACCGCTTATTCCCCTCAATTTCAAGCCGCTTCGGTTCTGAGAGCGCATAAAGAATCGGGCCCCGCATATCCGGGTTTCCAAGCTGTGCCATCACAGCCGCATCTTTAAATTCAACCATCGAATGGATGATCGATTCACGATGCAAGATGACTTCAATATCATTATAGTCGATATCAAACAGCCAGTGTGCCTCGATCACCTCAAGACCTTTATTGAACATCGTCGCGGAGTCGATGGTAATCTTCGCCCCCATCGACCAGTTCGGATGATTCAATGCATCTTCAACCGTCACATCAGCTAATTCTTCTCGTGAACGATCACGGAAACTTCCGCCAGACGCCGTTAAAATGATTTTTGAAACATCTTCTCTACGTTCTCCATTCAAACATTGGTAGATGGCAGAATGCTCGCTATCGACCGGTAAAAGTTTAACCCCATGTTCTTTCACAGCAGCTTTGACGAGATGTCCTGCTGTAACGAGTGTTTCTTTGTTGGCGAGCGCAATATCTTTCCCTGCTTGAATGGCAGCAAGCGTCGGCTCGAGGCCAACCGCTCCCACGACCGCCGTCACGACGATATCAGCTCGTTCTGCAGTCGCGCACTCTTTGAGCCCTTCAGGACCAATGAAGTATAAAGGTTCATATGTAAGGCGTGGTTTCAGTTGTTCGAGTACCTCGATACTTGTCGCCGACACATATTTAGGTCTAAGTCGATTAATCCATTCCGTGGCGACATCGACGTTCGTGCCGAATGCATATGCCTCAAGTTCAAACAGATCGGGGTGCTGTTCGATGACGTCACATGTCTGCACGCCAATCGAACCTGTCGCCCCAATTAAGCTAATTCGCTTCATCTCGACACTCCTTCTCATAGCAGATTAAACACCCAAATAACAGTAAAGACCGCAATCATACTATCAAATCGATCTAAGATTCCTCCGTGACCAGGTAATAAATGACCAGAGTCTTTAACTCCGAACTGGCGTTTATACGCGGATTGCACCAAATCACCGAGCTGTCCGACGACGGCTACGACGATGGCTAAAATGATGACTTCCAATATCGGTAGAATCGGATCGATCCACACGAAAATGACTCCGAGGACAACGGCAGATACGATCCCACCAATTGCTCCTTCAATCGTCTTATTCGGACTGATGGATGGCCAAAGTTTTGCTTTCCCGAACGCCTTCCCCGTGAAATAAGCCCCTGAATCCGTCGCCCAAATCATAAATAAGATGAGCAACACTTTTGATAAACCGTCTTCAGACAGTCGTACTAGTGCGAAGCTCGAGAAACCGACGACCAAGTAGACAGCGGATACGAAGTAGAACCCGGCATCTTCATAGGTGAATCGATTTTTTGTGACAACCGTCCAAAACAGTAATAAAACTAGCCCTAGCACGAGCCACTGTTCGATTGTGAATGGCATTTCACCTGTAACGATTTGTGTCTCCAGCAATAATAAAACGAATGGAAAGGCGACAAGGAGTGATGTCACTAAAAACGGGAATGCCAGCAGCTTGTGTTTTCGCATCAACGTAAACTCGCTCAAGCCAATGAGAGCGAGAATCCCCATTAATGAAACAAAGGCGTTACCACCGAGCGCGATCACGGTAATAAAGATTGCTCCTGCCCAAAGTCCTGTAATAATTCGTGTCTTCATGTTACACCCCACCAAAACGACGCGTGCGCGCGTTGTAAGATTCAATCGCTTCTACAAAATGCTCACGCTTAAATTCCGGCCACAATACTTCCGTGAAATGGAGTTCAGCATATGCGCTTTGCCACAATAAAAAGTTTGAAAGTCGTTGTTCACCGCTTGTGCGAATGATGAGGTCCACATCTTGAACGTGGGTCATGAGTCGTTCACCGATTAACTGGTCATCCACAGCGTCTGGTATAAGCATACCAGATTGTACATCTTCGGCAATGCTACGCATCGCTTGGACGAGTTCATCCCGACCACCATAGTTGAGCGCGAAGACGAGTTTCAATCCCGTGTTTGTAGCGGTGCGTTCTCTCGCCTGATCGACAGCCTCACGCGTCTCGCGAGGTAGTTTTGTCGTATCACCAGCGACAAGCACCTGAACGTTTTGTTCATGAAGCTCTTTCAAATCGGTCTCTAAAAACTGCTTTGGCAATTTCATTAAAAACGAGACTTCCTCTTCCGGACGAGTCCAGTTTTCCGTTGAGAACGCGTAAAGCGTCAGTGATTGAATCCCGAGTTCTTGCGCTGTCCGAACGGCTTCGCGGATTGACTTCATCCCTTCTCGGTGACCCATGATGCGAGGGAGACCACGTTTTTTGGCCCAACGTCCATTTCCATCCATGATGATGGCTACGTGCTCAGGAACACTTAACTCCGCCTCGACTTTTGTTTTAGGATTCACCCATTTAAACATTCTGTTATCCTCCTGATTGTATGAAAGAAGGACCCTCTCAGAAAAAGGGTCCCCACACAGCTTTTTGGTATACCACTTCCGTGATTACACTTCCATGATTTCTTTTTCTTTCGTTGCTGCAGATTCATCAATCTTCTTGATATACGAATCCGTCAACGTTTGAACGTCATCTGCATATCCGCGGAGATCGTCTTCTGTTAACTCGCCATCTTTCTCGAGTTTTTTCAAGTTTTCGTTTGCGTCACGGCGAACGTTACGAACAGCGACTTTCGCTTCTTCCGCATATTTCTTCGTGATTTTAACCAATTCTTTACGACGCTCTTCCGTCAAAGCAGGAATCGCCAAACGGATGACTGTTCCGTCAGAAGATGGAGACAATCCGAGGTCTGCCTTTTGAATCGCTTTTTCCACTTCTGAAACCATTGATTTATCCCACGGTTGAATCAAGAGCAAACGCGCTTCCGGTGTATTGATGTTTGCCACTTGATTAAGTGGTGTCGGAACGCCATAGTAATCAACTTGAACAGGATCCAAAATCGATGCACTGGCGCGGCCAGTGCGAAGCGTACCAAAATCACGTTTAAGTGATGTGTGCGCTTTTTCCATTTTTTCTTCAGCTGTTTTCAATACTTCTTTGACACTCATGAATTGACTCCTCCTACTACCGTCCCGATATGTTCTCCGAGTACGACACGTTTAATGTTACCTTCTTCAAGCAATGAGAATACAATCAATGGAATGTGATTGTCCATACAGAGCGAGGTTGCCGTTGAGTCCATGACTTGAAGTCCGTCTTTTAGGACATCAAGGTAAGACAACGTATCATATTTCACTGCAGTGGCATCCAATTTTGGATCAGCAGAATAGACACCGTCGACATTGTTTTTACCCATTAAAATAACATCGGCTTCGATTTCAGCAGCGCGAAGTGCAGCTGTCGTATCCGTTGAGAAGTATGGGTTCCCTGTCCCTGCTGCAAAGATGACGACGCGACCTTTTTCAAGATGACGCATCGCACGGCGACGAATGTATGGTTCAGCAACTTGTCGCATTTCAATTGATGTCTGGACGCGCGTTTGGACACCGTACGTTTCAAGGCTATCTTGAAGAGCAAGTGAATTTAAGACGGTCGCGAGCATTCCCATATAGTCTGCGTTTGCCCGATCCATTCCAAGTTCACTACCCGTCTTTCCACGCCAAATGTTTCCGGCACCTACAACAACGGCCACTTCTACACCCATCTCAATCAATTCTTTAATCTGATTTGAGATTGAGTTTACAATGTTAGGGTCAATCCCATAACCTTGATTTCCAGCGAGCGCTTCTCCACTCAATTTTAACACAATTCGTTTATATTTCGGTTCCATAACTTTGCCTCCTCTTGCTTGAAAAAAGGGAACACGCTCCCTTAACGAACTAACTCAAGGTTATACAGACGTGTTCCCAATTTTGGTTGCATCATATGCGATGACGCAGATTATTTTTTAAGTTGGTTCATAACTTCTTCAGCAAAGTTCTCTTCACGTTTCTCCATACCTTCTCCTACTTCGAAGCGTACGAACGAGTTGACTTTCCCGCCTTTAGATTCTACGTACTTCCCAACTTTGAAGTCGCCGTCTTTTACGAACGTTTGGTCTACGAGGCAGATTTCCTCGAAGTACTTGTTCATGCGACCAGCAATCATTTTCTCAACGATGTTAGCAGGCTTGCCTTCGTTAAGAGCTTGCTCAGTCAAGACTTTCTTCTCACGGTCGATTTCTTCAGCTGATACTTCGTCGCGTGTCGCGTAAAGTGGACGTGCTGCTGCAACGTGCATCGCTACGTCTTTTGCAACTGTTTCGTCAGATGTGCCGTCGATTACAACGACAGAACCGATGCGACCACCCATGTGGAGGTACGTACCGAATACAGCATCGTCAGCTTTTTCAAGAACAGCTACACGGCGGAGTGAAATTTTCTCTCCGATTGTAGAAGCTTCTTCTTGGATGTACGTTTCAAGCGTTTTGCCTGCTTCGTAGTCAGCTGCGAGTGCTGCTTCTGCAGTTGTTGCGCCTGAAGCGAGTACTGCTTTCGCTACGTTGTTTACGAGTGTTTGGAACTTCTCGTTCTTCGCAACGAAGTCTGTTTCTGAGTTGATTTCGACGAGCACAGCTTTGTTGCCTTCAACTGCTACTGCTGTCAAACCTTCAGCGGCGATACGATCACCTTTTGCTGCTGCTTTAGCGATTCCTTTTTCGCGAAGGAAGTCGATTGCTGCTTGCATGTCACCGTCTGTTTCAACGAGTGCTTTTTTGCAATCGAGCATTCCTGCTCCTGTTTTTTCACGAAGTTCTTTTACCATTGCTGCTGTAACTGCCATCGGAAATTCCTCCTTGTAAAACTAACGAATTTTAAGAAAAAGCACGAGGCTTTTTGAATACTTGTCCTAAAAAAAGGTGATAAAAGGCTTTCCCTTTATCACCTATTGTCTCACTGATTACTCAGCTTCTGTAGCTTCAGCTTCTGTCGCTACAGCTTCTTCAGCAACTTCTTCTTCACCTTGCTTCGCTTCGATGATAGCATCAGCCATTTTCGAAGTGAGCAATTTAACTGCACGAATTGCATCGTCGTTCGCTGGGATGACGTAGTCGATTTCATCTGGGTCACAGTTTGTGTCGACAATCGCAACGATTGGGATGTTCAATTTGTGAGCTTCCGCGATTGCGATACGCTCTTTACGTGGGTCAACGATGAAGAGGGCGTCAGGCACTCCAGGCATATCCTTGATTCCGCCGAGGAACTTCTCAAGACGAGTCATTTCTTTTTTCAAGATGATGACTTCTTTCTTAGGAAGTACTTCGAACGTGCCGTCTTCTTCCATTTTTTCGAGTTGCTTCAAGCGGTTAATACGCTTTTTGATTGTTGAGAAGTTAGTGAGTGTTCCACCCAACCAACGTTCGTTAATGAAGAACATACCAGAACGGATTGCTTCTTCTTTGATTGTATCTTGAGCTTGTTTTTTCGTACCTACGAAGAGGACGTTTCCGCCTTCTGCCGCGAGTTCACGAACAAAGTTGTAAGCTTCGTCTACTTTTTTGACCGTTTTTTGAAGGTCGATGATGTAGATCCCGTTACGCTCTGTGAAGATGTATTTCGCCATTTTTGGGTTCCAACGGCGTGTTTGGTGACCGAAGTGTACACCAGCTTCAAGCAATTGCTTCATTGAAATTACTGCCATGATAAATTTCCTCCTTGTGGTTTAAAAAAGTCCTCCGCCTCGTTCATTGTTGTATTCCGACCTTTCGGCACCGAGGAATACCATCCCGAGACGTGTGTGATGTGTTTAACACCGAGAACTACTATAGCATATGTCACGAAATCCGGCAACTCTCACTTTTTGCGAAGTTTCGCATATAGCGCGAGTTCGCCTTCCCCTTTTCCAAGAATGCGGGCAGCATCTCGGACCGAATGCCGCAATAACACATCATCTACGTCAATTGATGGTTTTGACTTGTCTTCATCTAAGTCGTTTGACACGACATCCGCTTTTGTCTCAACAGGTACGGACACATCCTCCTGATGAACGTCCGCTTTACGCTCTACGGGTTCTTTCGTGACAAGATCGTTCATCGACTCCATGAACGAGAGAAGCAACGTCTCCGTCTCCTGTTTCTCTCGTTCGAGTCGCTCAACCCGTTCTTGTAACGCCTGGACTTGACGGTACCCGAATAAAAAACCGTAAGCAACCAAACAAGCCGTGATCACATATACAATATACACTTGTTCATCTCCTTACGATGTCTTTTCTTCTAAATACGACCGTCCGAGTGCCTGCTTTAACGTCTTCAACGCCTTTGAATGGATTTGAGAAATGCGAGAGGTGGACAGTTCAAGCACTTCCCCAATTTCGGTCAATGTCAGTTCATCAAAATAGAATAGTGATACGACGAGCCGCTCTTTTTCGGACAAATGGTCGACTTCTGTCGCGAGCACATCAATTAACTCTTGTTGGAGTAGGGTATCTTCTGGTTTTTCAGAGTCTGGGTCGAAATACGTGACAGACATCACTTTGCCTTCTTCTTGTAACGTCACAGCCTCATCAATCGACAGCATATTGGCAAAATACCCTTCTGCCATCGTCCGTTCAATTTCAGAAACAGGAAGGTCACAGGCGACTGCTAACTCATGCTTCGTCGGGGCGCGATGTAACGATTGTTCAAGTTGTTCTGCCACGTGGTCGATTTTTTTTACTTTCTCACGAACCGAACGAGGCAACCAATCCACTTTTCGCAACCCATCGATGATGGCTCCCCGAATTCGAAAGGCGGCGTACGTATCAAATTTATTGTTATGCTCTGGATCATATTTCATAAGGGCATCGTACAATCCCATGTAACCCAAACTTTTCAATTCGTCGCGTTCGACGCTTTTTGGTAGCGTCACGATCATCCGTTGTACGTGGTAGTGGATGAGAAACTCGTAATGTGCTAGTAGTTCGTTTGCTGTATCCATATCACGGTCCGTATTCCAGCGATCCCACAACTGTGTAAGATGAGTCGTCATGTCGATCCCCCCTTATAGTTCTTTCGTGCCTACGCTCACCGTCCGAATCGACAAAATCGATGTCGCTACATCGAATTCGATCGTTCGTCCGTTATGTCCGCCACAATCTTCGGCCACGAGCGGAATCCGATGAACTTTTAATGCTTGGCGAATCGCCTCGGCGTTTCGTTCTCCGATTCGCATCGCTTCATTCTCATATTTAAATTGAAACATTTGTGCGCCACCTGCCATTTTGGCTTGTAACCGCGTCGCTCCTTCTCGTTTAAGAGAATGGACGAGCGTGTCGATGGCTGTGTCTGCATATTTTCCTACTTCAATCGTTTGATTCTTCCGAGCAATGGTCGAGTCGGGTAACATGACATGCGCCATTGCCGCCAATTGGAGACGAGTGTCATATAAAATGACTCCAACACACGACCCGAGTCCAGCTGTACGGAGGCGATTCGGCGCTGTCGTTTGTTTCCATTCGGCGATGCCGATTTTTAATACGTCAGCCATTGCCTAGCAACCGTTCTTGAATACGTTTGAGCGAACCATGTGTCGGTAGGAACAACACATGCCCAGCGCTTACTTTTTGATCAATCATAAATGTCGTGTCGATGTACAATGCGGCATCTTCTTCAGGTTGAACCGATGTCACGACAAACTCGACGATTGACCCAGCCATATCGATTGCCGTTGCCGGCACTTGAATCATGATTGGCGTCTGTAGCCAGTCACCAAGTGCCCGGGCATAAGCACCGCTCATAATATTCCCGACTTCTTCCCAAGCCGATATCCCTAGCTCATCAGTTGATTGGAACGAGAATGGCATCCCAATGAGTGTCGATACCATCTGTTCGGCGTCCTCGACGGCAAACAAAATGAGAATCATGCCGCGTATCTCACCGTCTAACTCGAGTAGCACCGAAGCGACATGTCGCTCCGGACCACCCACTCGATCAGGCAAATACGAGATTGGCTCCATCTCAGCCGAGGAGACCGTGATATTCACCGGTTTGGCTAACATGGCGGATAACGCGGTAGCCGCATGACCAGACCCTATATTTCCCAGTTCCTTTAACAAGTCTTGCTCAAACTCACTCAGCATACTGTTCCTCAAACAACGCATTCGCATCGAGAAGTGAGAAGAGTTTGTCTTCTCCTTTAGCGATGGCTGTCAAGTGTGCTGAAATCATGTCGCGACTCGATTCTGGAATCGGTTCAATCCGCACTTCATCACTTTCAACCACTTCGTTTGCGCGGTCGACGATGAAGCCCGCATCCCCTTGATTCAAGGATGCGATTAAAATACGCGTCTCATCTGTCGGTTCGATTTCTTCATAACCGAGACGCAAACGAAGGTCGATGACCGGTGTGACGACACCCCGAAGATTGATGACCCCTTTCACGTGTAACGGGGCGTTCGGGACGCGTGTGATCGGCTGAAGTCGCTCGATTGAACGGACCGATTGTACATCGATCCCGTACGTATTTTCTTCAAGTGAAAAGACTACCCATTTCTGTTCCATCTATATTCCTCCTTAAAAGAGATCGTTACTATCTACGATAAGAGCGACGCGACCGTCACCGAGAATGGTCGCACCTGAGATAGCAGGAATCCCTTCAAGATACGTACCGAGCGGTTTCATGACAATTTCTTGCTGGCCGATCAAATCGTTGACGACGACACCGACAAGTTTGTTTCCTTTTCGAACGACAACGACCGGGAATTGCGACTTCGTCTCCGATTCGATTCCGAACATTTCTTTTAAATAGACGAGAGGAACCAACTGGCCACGGAAATCAAAGACACGCTCGCGGTGCGCCGTCAAGATGTCCGCTTCATCAAGCAAAGTCGTCTCGAGAATCGATGACAACGGAATCGCATACGATTCCTCACCGACTTGTACGAGCATGGCCGAGATGATTGAGAGGGTGAGTGGCAGACTGACCTGGAATTTCGTCCCTTGTCCCGCAACCGTCTCTAACGAAACGACACCACCGAGTGACTCGATTTTATTTTTCACGACATCGAGTCCGACACCGCGACCTGAAAGGTCCGTCACGACGTCAGCTGTCGAGAAGCCTGGAGCGAAGATTAACATCGCCAACTCGTTCTCAGACATCACAGTCGCCTCTTCATCTGAAATCACGCCACGTTCCAATGCTTTTGCACGAACTTTGTCAACGTTAATTCCCGCACCGTCATCCTCTATCTCGATAAAGACACGGTTGCCGCCGTGATAAGCGCGAAGGGCAAGCATCCCTTGTTCCGGCTTACCTGCTTTCACGCGAACTTCAGGGCGTTCGATTCCATGATCGATCGCATTACGAATCAAGTGAACGAGCGGGTCTCCAATCTCATCGATGACCGTACGATCAAGTTCCGTCTCCGCACCCGAAATATCCAATTGAACTTTCTTGTGGATTTCTTTTGCGACCGAGCGAACCATTCGTGGGAAGCGATTGAACACTTGCTCAATCGGCATCATCCGTAGGGTCAACACGAGTGATTGCAGTTCGTTCGTACCTCGTTTGATTTTTTCAACGGTTTCGTTCAATTCTGGTTGACCCACCTCATCAGCGAGTCGTTCTAAACGTCCACGATCGATGATGAATTCCTCGAACAAGTTCATGAGACGATCGATTCGTTCTAAGTTGACGCGAATCGTTTTCGCTTGAGCCTGTGCAGCCACTTGTTCCTTCGTATCTTTTGTTTCTTTTTCTTCTTGATCTGAGGCTTTCTGTACCACTGGTTCTGGTACTACCACTTCGGCTGTCACTGCGACTTCTGGTTCGCTTTCTGACGTTCCTGTGAACACATTGACTTCGACACGTTCCACTTCCGACACTTGGGCGATGGCATGTTCAATGACTTCCGTCGCCTCTTGTGATAGGAATAAGACGTCAAACGACAAATCGAATTGCTCTTGCTCGATTTCCTCTGTCTCCGGGTTCGTGCGCACGACTTCGCCCAATTCTTGGAGACGATCGAACACCATATACGCCCGAGCTGCTTTCAGGACGACAGCGTCTGATAATTTCACGGTGATTTGATAGGCCTCGAATCCTGTCTGTTTCGCCTGTTCGATGACCGAATTCATATAAAGGTCGACTTCGAATGTATTTGACTCTTTTACCTCTGTGACCACGACCTCTTTTCCACCGATGAACGATTGGAAGGCAGCGACCGTTTCAGAAACATCCACGTTCGCACCTCGTCCGCCGTTCTCAATGTCAGCAATCATGTCCTCCATCTGTTCCATAGCGATGAACATCGTATCCAACAGCAGTTGGTTGCTTTCCTTTTTTCCGCCACGAACGAGGTCGAGTGCACTTTCCATCTCATGCGTCAAATTGGCGACGTGTTCGTACCCCATCGTCGAGGACATCCCTTTTAACGTATGCGCCGATCGGAAAATCTCTTGAACGACATCCGCCCCACCCGATTGTTCTAGCTTAAGTAACTGTGTGTTGATTGATTGGATATGTTCTTGGGATTCATCTAAAAACAACCCTAAGTATTCGTTCACGTCCATCTCATTTGCCTCCCTGTCGTTATACTCGGTTCCACTGTTTCCGTAAGTTCCCCATCAAACGGTCCATCAAGTGACGTGGTTTCGGAGGCGTTCCCGTAAGCGTTGTCAAAATTCGTTCGAGCCGCCAGCTAATATCACTTTTTCGATTGTATTGATAAAACGGGACTTGGGCGATGACTGCCTTTCTGACTGAAGGGTCATCTGGTAAAAATCCGAGGAATCGAATCGTCTTATTTAAGAACTGCTTACATGCGACTTCCATCCGTTCGAAACATTGTAGTGCTTCCTCTCCAGACTGGGCTCGGTTCACGATGACGCCTAGTGGTAAGTCTGGATATTGATGATGCACTAGTTTTGTATATGCGTATCCGTCCATGAGCGAAGTCGGTTCCGGCGTTAAAATCAAAAACATTTCATCACACCCTGCAATAAATTGCAGCGAGGTATCCGTCGCCCCTGCGCCCATATCAAAGAGGACGTAATCATATGCGGTCAGTACTTCGAGTTCTCGCATGAGAAATTGCATGTCATCTTCTGAGAGATGGACGAGTTGGTCTTGTCCACTCCCTCCATGTAATATATCGACACCATGCACATTTTTCTGAACAGCTGCAGCCAATGGAATACGAGCTTTTACGGACTCCATCATCGTTCTCGACTTCATTGCGTTCATTAAGATATGGACGTTGGCCATCCCGATATCAAAATCGACAATCAATACCCGCTTTCCGAGCTCTGAAAGAGCGATAGCCGTGTTCACGCATACGTTCGTCTTTCCGACACCGCCTTTCCCGCTCGCAAAGGCGATGGTCGTCGGATGGACATCATTGATTGCTCTTAAACGCCTTGCTTGGTCCATCTTGTCCACCCTTCTTTCTCAAACAGTCGTTTCGTCAACGCATCCGCATCTCCCCGAATCAAATCATCCGGCACTTCTTGACCGTCCGTCATCCATGCGACAGGAAGACCGCTCTTTTTCACCATTCGATACATCGCGTGAATGTCACTCGTCTCATCTGCTTTTGTGAAGATGAGCGAACTGAGTGGGAGTGACTCGAACTGGGAGTAGATCATATCCATATCTTTCATTTTTGATGTCAAACTTAACACGAGCGATAAACTCGTTTCCGTAAAGTCATGATGTTCGTGAAACTGTTCCACGTACGCAGGATCTCGGAAGTTGCGACCTGCCGTGTCGATCAACACGATGTCCTTTCGGGCAAATAATTGCTTTGCCCGCTTAAAGTCATGGAAATCATATGCCACTTCGACGGGGATACTCATAATTTCAGCGTACGTCTTCAACTGTTCGATGGCTGCGATTCGATATGTGTCAGTCGTGATCAACCCGACTGTCTTGCCTTCTTTCAACTTGAAATGCGCAGCTAGTTTGGCAAGTGTCGTCGTTTTGCCGACGCCGGTCGGTCCGACGACCATGACATAACGTTTCGCCTCAGGTGGCTCGCCGAAGGACGATTTGACTTGTTCATACACGTACTGTTCAGCCGCTTCTACAGACTTCGTCGTATAGTAGAGCTCGTTCAACGTCTCTTCCCACGATTCTTCCGCGAACGACTCCGTCGAAAGTAACGCTTCGACATGTTGTAGTGACGTATGGAGTCTTGGCGCCGCTCCTCCTACCATACGAGGTGCTGGTGGTGTTTGAGGTGATACCGTTTGAATCGGCTTTGTTTGAACCGATACAGACTGTCTAGGTTTCGTGACCGTTTGCTCTTTTTCAAGTGCAGCGATGACTTCCACTTGTTTCGAAGCGAATAAACCGAACCATCCGGTCTTCACTTGCCGTGAATTTAGGATCACCGCTTCATCACCTAACTCTTGCTTCACTTTCGTCATCGCTTCAGCCATCGTTTTCGCTGTAAATTTTTTAATCTGCATTTAAATCACCCCAATACTTTTCACTTCAACGGAACTGAGTAATTCGTTATATGCCAATACGGGAACATCTGGATAGTATCGTTCAAGCAACTGTCGAACAAATAGTCGAATCGTCGGTGAACATAAAATGACCGCTGACGCTCCATACCGTTCAAACATCGACAGTTGTTCTCCTGTGCGCTCGATAATGTCGCGCGCCTGCTCTGGGTCGAGTGCCAAGTAGTTCCCAAACTCCGTCTTTTGTACGGCGTCTTGAACGGTCTGTTCCGTCTGACCACCTAACGTGACCACATACAATGGACCTTCAGGTGGTTTGACTTGGTCGGTCAGTTGGCGTGACAACCCTTGACGGCAATATTCACCGAGGATTTCTGCATCTTTTGTCACTTTCCCGTAGTCAGCCATTGTCTCGAACAAAAGAGGTAAGTTTCGAATCGATACATTTTCTTGTAACAAGTGACGTAACACTTTTTGAATTTCACCGATTGAAAGCACTGAAGGCGTTACATCTTCAACGAGAACTGGATGGGTTTCCTTCAAATGCTCGACGAGTTGTTTCGTTTCTTCACGACCGAGTAAATCGGCAGCATGTTTCTTCAGCGTTTCGGTCAGATGTGTCGCGACAACGGACGGCGGATCCACGACGGTATATCCACTCATTTCTGCTCGCGTCCGTGTCTCCTCATCAATCCAGAGGGCCGGAAGACCAAATGCCGGTTCCGTCGTTTCAATCCCGTATACTTCCGGGTCTTCAATCCCTGGGCTCATCGCCAAGTAATGGTCGAGCAACAACTCACCTTCTGCGACGACGTTTCCTTTCACCTTGATGCGATACGCGTTCGGCGAAAGCTGTAAATGGTCGCGAATCCGAACCGTTGGCAAGATGAATCCGAGCTCGAGCGCGAGTTGACGACGAATCATGACGACACGGTCCAACAAGTCACCGCCTTGCGACTCATCCGCAAGTGGGATCAATCCGTATCCGAATTCGAATTCAATCGAATCGATTTGTAAGAGCGAGACGACAGATTCCGTCGGAGCTGTCGAAGGCTCGTCTTCCATGATTGGATCTTCCGTCGCCTGCCGGATGTTTCGACGCATCGTATAGGCTCCGAAGAAGGCCGTACCTGCGATGATCATCGTCACCGGGATAAGTGGTGGTGACACGAAACCGAGCATGAAGACGATGGCGCCGGCAATATAGAGAAGCGATGGGTTTTGACCAAGCTGGTCGATCACATCTTCTCCTAAATTGCCGTCCGAGACGGCACGGGTCACGATAATTCCGGTTGCCGTTGAAATCAAGAGTGCCGGGATTTGACTGACGAGTCCGTCCCCGATCGTCATGAGCGAGAACGTTGTGAACGCTTCTCCGACCGGTAATCCCATCTGAACGACACCGATAATGATTCCGAAGATCAAGTTAATCGTCACGATGATGATACCAGCGATGGCATCCCCTTTGACGAACTTGGATGCCCCATCCATCGAACCATAAAAATCGGCCTCGCTTTGAATTTTACGGCGACGCATCTGCGCTTCCTTGTCGTCAATTAGTCCGGAGTTCAAGTCAGCATCGATGGCCATCTGTTTCCCTGGCATCGCATCGAGCGTGAAGCGTGCAGATACCTCAGATACACGCTCGGCACCTTTTGTGATGACGACGAACTGAATGATGACGAGAATGAGGAAGACAACGAATCCGACAAGGACATTTCCTCCGATTACGAAATCACCAAACGTCGCAATGACTTCCCCTCCGTAACCGTTTGAGAGAATCGAACGGGTCGTCGATACGTTCAAACCGAGACGAAACAACGTCACAATCAATAAGAGGGAAGGGAATACGGAGAAGTCGAGCGCTTCTCTGGCATTCATCGCCACTAGTAAGATCATGAGGGCGATTAAAATATTTACGATGATTAAAAAATCTAATAAAAAGCCCGGTAACGGGATGATCAGCATGATGACAATCATCAAGACACCAATCAAAACTGCAAAGTCTTTCGCTTTTACTGCCAACACATACTCCTCCTCAAGACGGTTGCTTCATTTGATAGACGAATGCGAGCACTTCCGCAATCGCTTGATAGAACGATTCGTCTACCACTTCTCCGATATCGATTTGCGCATATAGCGCCCGTGCAAGCGGCTTGTTCTCAACAATCGCCACATTGTGCTCTTTTGCGACATCTCGAATATGAAAGGCGACTCGGTCGACCCCTTTTGCCACAACGAGCGGGGCAAAGTCTTTCGTATCATCGTAGCGGATGACGACCGCGTAATGGGTCGGGTTCGTGATGACGACGTCGGCATTCGGAATTTCTTGCATCATGCGTCGCATCGCCATTTCTCGTTGTTGTTGCTTAATCTTAGATTTGATCAGCGGGTCACCTTCTGAGTTTTTATACTCGTCTTTTATGTCTTGCTTTGACATTCGAATCGATTTTTCGAAATCAAATCGTTGATAAAAAAAGTCGAGTAATGCGAGTGCGAGCAATGCGACACTCACCCAGAGACCAAGTTCAATCGTGATCCCTGCGAGCGCGACGATGGATTCTCGAATCTGTTCGACGGCCATCCGGGACAATTCTTTTTGGTTTTGCCAAAGGACAGCGATAGCGGTTGTCAGGATGATTAAAAATTTGAATAAGGACTTTAAAAATTCGACGACCGCTTTCATGCTGACGATACGTTTCACCCCTTTAATCGGGTCGATTCGCTCGAGCTTTGGCTGGATCGCTTCTAAGGAAAAAAGCGTTCCAACTTGTAAATAATTGATGAGAATCCCAAACACGACAGCGACGATAAAGAATGGCGCCAAAATCAATCCGACTCGAAGCATCAAGTCGATGATCATCCCTGACATGCCCTCAGATATATTGAACAGTAAGTATTGGGGGCTGAGTAAATCTCCGACTAATGAGAGCAACTGTTGCCCAATCATCGGTCCGAAGAATGACAGCATGAGAAACATGGCAAAGAGCGCGAATGCTCCCGTCAAATCAGCGGATTTGGCGACTTGCCCTTTCTTTCGTGAATCCTCTCGTTTACGCGGTGTCGCTTTTTCTGTTTTTTCACCTGCAAAAAACTGCAAATTGACCGATAAAGGATATAGAGGCTTCTTCATGAGGCATCTCCTAGTATGAGCATAAAGTCGTGCATCACGTCTTGTAATAACGGAATGAACTGACTAATACCTGTCAGTGTCAATCCCATCAACAAGACCATGACGGCAAATCCGGCAATCAGTTTGAAGGAAAAGCCGATTGCAAAGATATTGAACTGTGGCGCCGATTTTGCTAAAAAACCAAGTGCCAAATCGACAAGCAATAAAGATGCCATCATCGGCAAGGCCAATTGCAAGGCGACCATCATCGTCATCGTGACCACTTTCACTGCCATCATGAGTGAGGCTTCCGTGAAGTTAATCATCGGTTGACCAGGTGGATAGATTTGAAAACTGTAATAAATGCCGTCAATCAGGAGTAAATGTAAATTACTCGTCAATAAAATGAACAGCGTAAAAATATAATAAAATCGTCCAATTAGTGGCGACTGTCCGCCAAACATCGGATCGTATGCGGAAGCCATCGCGAGTCCAAGTTGAAGGTCGATGACCCCTCCGGCAATTTGCGGAGCGAAAAAGAGAATGTTAATCAATAGACCGAGTAAAAGCCCAATCATGACCTCATACACGACCTGAATCACAAACCCATTCGTCATTTGAATCGGCTCGGTGATGGTGAACATAGCGTAATACGCTAAAAATGCACTGAAGCCTACCCGGTGCATGACCGGCAACTGTCTCGTCGAGAACAATGGGACACTGACAAAAAAGCCAGAGAGTCGCGCAAACGTCAGACCGTACATACTGATGAAGTCAACTGCGTTCATTTCGACGCAACCTCGACCATCAGCTCAAAAATCAATCGTGTGAACCCCTCAATTTGTTGAAGCATCCACGGTCCAAAAATGACAAGACCGATGAAGACCGAGATGATTTTTGGAACAAACGAAAGCGTCTGTTCTTGAATTTGAGTCGTGGCCTGTAAAATCGAGATCACGAGACCGACAATCAGTGAGATGAGCAGCAATGGCATTGAAATTTTTAATAATGTCCACACACTCTCTGTTGCCAAGTAAATGACCATTTCTTGTGTCATGTCCGTTCCCCCTACATACTTCTAAGCAATGATTCCACAATCAAGTGCCAGCCATCGACCAATACAAATAGTAATAATTTAAACGGTAAGGCGATCATGACCGGTGGTAGCATCATCATCCCCATCGACATGAGCACACTTGCGACGACCATATCGATAATTAAAAATGGCAAGAAAATCATGAATCCGATTTGGAAAGCCGTTTTCAACTCACTAATCGCATAAGCCGGAACGAGAGCGAGAAGCGGTACATCATCAAGTGATTCAGGTTGTTCGTAGTTCCCATATTTCAAAAACAGTTGCAAATCTTCCTGTCTTGTATATTTCGACATGAATTCTTTCATCGTCCCGCTCGCTTCATCAAACGCCTCATCTTGTGAGATTTTGTCATCGAGATAAGGTTTTAACGCGTTCTCATTCAAATCAGAGAGAACGGGAGACATGACGAACAATGTAATGAACAAAGCCAATCCGACAATCAACTGGTTTGGCGGTGTTTGTTGTGTACCGAGCGCCGGTCGAATAAAAGATAGTACGACGACGACACGTGTGAAGCAGGTCATCAAAATTAAAAAAGAAGGGGCAAGTGTCAATAACGTCAATAAAATTAAGAGTTTGATCGACGTTGACGTACTGTCTGGTGTCTCTAAATTGATTAATTGCTCAAACGTTGTCATGACTTCTTCCTCACTTCTTCTAATTGAGCAAGTTGTTTCTTAAAGGTATCTAAAAATGCATTCGAATTCGCCGTTCGGAGTGATAAAGGCTCTGACTGCTCTTCATCCATCGTTTCCGCATCGAGTCGATCAATCAATTGAATCGATTCCCCGACGCCGAGGACATAGACTTGATCCCCAAGTTTCACGAGTTGGACGGAACGGTCCTTTCCGAGTGGGACACCTCCGAGGTGTTTCATATGCTGAGTCGCTTTCACACCTTGTGTTTTGGAACCGAGCCAACGCATCAAGACGATAAAACCGCCGACCACGACTACGAGACTCAACACGACTTTCACGCCATTCCCAATCGTTGACGCTGTCGTTGGAACGTTACTTTCCAATTCTTCTGTCTGTTTTTGCTCGAATTGTTGGTCTACGGTGGCGGCCTCAACCGTGGCCGGAACAAAAAGTCCGACCACGAGGAGAATAATCAACCACCATTTCTTCATTGTGCGACCGTTTTAGAGACCGCTTCGATGACACGTTCCGCGTTGAACGGCTTAACGATGAAGTCTTTCGCACCTGCTTGAATCGCATCGATGACCATCGCTTGTTGCCCCATTGCCGAACACATAATGACTTTTGCATTCGAGTCGAAGCTGCGAATCTCTTTTAATGCCGCGAGACCATCCATCTCTGGCATCGTGATATCAAGTGTGACAAGATCCGGTGTGAGCTCACGATATTTTACGACCGCGTCAGCTCCGTTTTCTGCCTCACCTACTACGTCATATCCGTTCTTTGTCAAAATATCCTTGATCATCATGCGCATGAACGCTGCGTCATCTACTACTAATACTTTTGCACTCATTCTAAATTCCTCCTTAGACGATTCCGATCCGCTCATGCGGTTGAATAATTTCTGTTACACGTACCCCAAAGTTTTCTTCAATCACGACAACTTCTCCTCTAGCAATTCGTTGTTGGTTGACATAAATATCAACCGGTTCGCCAGCTAGCTTGTCGAGCTCGATGATGGAACCATGTGATAACTCGAGTACTTCCCGGACAGATTTTTTCGTTCTGCCTAGTTCGACTGTCACGTTTAACGGCACATCATATAATAGCCCTAGATTTGCCGGTACAGACTCTTGTGGAGCTGGTGATTGGAGCGGCATGAATTCTGCTTGGCTTACCGCGACCTCTGGCATCGATTTTTGCTTTTCCGGTTGTGGTTGCGCCTGCGGTTGAGCTTGCGGCTGAGGTTTAGGGACCTTGGCTTTCGGTTGTTCTTTTACAGGCTCCACTGCCGTTTGTGCTTCACCGGTCGCTTTCATCAATTCATCGACTAATTGCTTTCCGAATTGAATTGGAGCAATTTGAACGATTGTGGAATCAATCAATGTACCTACTTTGAGATTGAACTCAATGAGCACCATCGTTTCCCAAAGTTCAAGACGATCGATAATCGTTTGATTTTTTGTTGCGTCAAACACCTCGACAAGTGGTGGAGAGATGTCAATTTTCTTCGAAAACACCGTCGATAAAGATGTCGCGGCTGCGCCCATCATTTGGTTCATCGCTTCTTGAACGGCTGATAAGCGAATCTCATCAAGGCTTTCAGGATCAACGTTCTCCCCTGTCCCACCTAACATGAGGTCAGAGATAATGGCCGCATCTTCGCGAGTCAAAACGAGGACATTCTCCCCTTTTATCCCTTCCGTATACCCAACACGTAATGCGACATGCGGCGTAGGATAACGCTCACGCAATTCCTCAATTCTCACCTCACTGACAACCGGTGTCGTGATTTCTACTTTTTGCTGTAGTAACGTTGACAAGGCCGTTGCCGAATTTCCAAATGAAATGTTTCCGATTTCTCCGAGAGCATCGCTTTCCATCGAATCTAAATGCTCTTCATCTTCCGCCTTCGGCATCGGCGTATTGTCACTTGTCCCACGTAGTAATGCGTCAATTTCATCTTGTGACAGCATTTCACTCATTGCTCTTCCTCCTTCACACGGTGAAGCACTTGAACCGCCATACGCTTCCCACTCACACCGACTTGCCCTTTAAATACTTTGTTTTCCCCTACCATGATGGAAAGAGGCTCTTTTGCAACTTGATCGAGTGCCAAACAATCCCCAACTTCAAGATGCAGCAGATCGCCGAACGTAATTGTCGTCTCTCCGAGTAATGAGACGACCTCGACCGTCGAGTTCATCAACTGGGCTTTGAGTGGCTCTTTGCTCGATTGACTCGCATTCCGACGATTCGCTTCCTGCATCCAATAATGACTCGAAAGTTTCGACAAGACAGGTTCAATTGTCACGAACGGAAGACAAACGTTAATCGTCCCGCTCACTTCCCCAATCGTCACTCCAATGGAGATGAGGACGACCGTCTCGTTAGGTGAAACGAGTTGAAGGAACTGCGGATTCACTTCGACAGCAGCCATTTCCGCCTTGATTTCTGCAATTGACTCCCATGCATCTCCATAACTTGAAAAGGCACGTTTATACAATTGCGTCAAAATTCGCATCTCGATCTCTGTGAACGACTCAATCTTGTCCATTTCCACACCCGGTCCACCAAGTAGACGATCGAGCATCGCATAGGAGATGTTCGGATTGACTTCGATGATAAATCTTCCGTTTAACGGCGGCGCTTCAATCAAGTTAATCATCGTCATACTCGGGATAGAATGAATGAATTCATCGTACGGTAGTTGTTCGACCGAGTTGACGGTGAATTGAACATAGGTGCGAAGTTGTGCCGAGAAAAACGTCGTCAACATACGTGTGAAATGCTCATGAATCCGAGTCAAGCTTCGAATTTGATCTTTAGAAAATCGAACGGCTCGTTTGAAGTCATATTGCCGAACCTTTTTTTCTTCTTCTTGTGCGAGAAAGGAATCCGCTTCGACATCCCCACTGCTTAGTGCAGATAGTAAGGCATCAATTTCTTGTTGAGACAGTACTTCTCCCATGATGCCACCTCACTGAATAATTTTCTTCGTCATATAGACGCGTTGGACTTCACCTTCTTCAAGCAGTCCATTAAGTTGTTCTCGTAATGTCTGTTCAAACTTCTGCATATCCTCTTTCGTTGCCAACTGTGTTTTTGTCATCCCGGCCAAGTCACCAAGAATGACATTGTGCACTTGAAACTTGCGCAGCTCTAGATTCTCTTTTGTTTCTAGCGAATCTGTGACAATCGTGAATTGAACGTTGATGAAACGCTCATCTTGAATATTCGTCGTCATGTCATCGGTCATGAAGCTTCGCTCCGCCAACTCTTCAGCGGTGACCGGTTTCGTTTTTGCTGTGACGTTGTCACCGAAAACGTACTTATACGTCATGAAGCCGGCTCCGCCCATGACGAGTAGGACGACTAGTAAAATGATGACAACTTTCAGGCCGCCACCTTTTTTCTTCTCTTCTTCACTCATCTTCTTCACCTCTTGTGAACATCGTTCCGACTAAACCGATTGAGCGGTAAAAGGCTTCAGTTCGTTCAATGATTTGATCTTTCGTTTCTTTCACGAGATACGTTTTGCCATTAAACAGTTGGATTATCGTGTCAGGCTCTGCTTTCACTGTTTCGATCAGCAAAGCGTTGAGCACGAACTCCTCACCCCGAAACGCCGTGACGCGAATCATCAGCGTTTCAAGTTAACGAGCTCTTGAAGAATCTCGTCCGATGTTGTAATGATTCGTGTGTTCGCCTGGAAACCACGTTGTGCCACAATCATTTCTGTAAATTCTTCAGAAAGGTCGACGTTCGACATTTCAAGTGCGCCCGAAACGAGGTTACCTCGCCCTAAATCACCGGCCGCTCCGATGAGTGGGTCACCTGAGTTTTGTGATTGCAAGAAGTTGTTGGCGCCGACTTTCGATAAACCAGCGTTGTTGCTAAAGTTCGCCGTCACGATATAGCCTGCCGTCTGCAACGCACCGGCTGCGTCGACATAGCTCACTTGACCGTCTTTTCCAATTGACAATGAACGTGCGTCTGTTGGAATTGAGATTTTACCGTAAGCAGGGGAATTTTCCACTACGTTTGGGATATCTCCAACCAAGTTCGGCGCAGGAAGGTTATCCGTAGGTTTCGCACCCGTTCCTAACAAGTAAGTTCCTTCACCTGTTACCAAGTCACCGTTGTTGTCCGTATAGAAGTTACCGGCACGTGTGTATTGCGCTTGACCGTTGACGATTGTGACGAAGAAACCTTCTCCTGAAATACCGACGTCTAACGCACGTCCCGTATTTTGCATCGCTCCTTGGTTGTAGACGTTATCGACAGTCGCCATCGTTCCACCAAGACCGACCTCTTTCGGGTTAATCCCTCCGGCCGTCGCCCCATTACCGCCTGACGCACTACCGACTTGTTGACTGACGAGGTCTTTGAACGTGACACGACCTTTTTTATAACCGAACGTGTTGACGTTGGCGATGTTGTTCCCGACGACGTCTAATTTCGATTGGAAGTTCTTCAGACCACTGATTCCTGAGTACATTGCTCTTAACATAATAGTTCCTCCTATACTTATTTGATGGAAGTGATGTCGTACACGCTGACCGATGTGCCGTCTTCAAGATCGGCCATGTATCCAGTTAAATCAGATCGAGAAATCGAGACGACACGACCCGAGCCTTTCGTCGTTTCTTCACTCGATTCCGAACTGTAGTCAATCGTTTTACCAATCATGCTGCTAAATTCGGAAATCGAAGCCATATGACGGTCGACCAGCACAGAGTCGAGTTGCTTCGAAATCGTTTGCATCTGTTCAAGTGAAGAGAATTGAGCCATCTGAGCGATGAACTCACGGTCTTCCATCGGCGACATTGGGTCCTGGTTCGCAATTTGAGCGAGCAGCAACTTCATAAACATGTCTTTGTCATATTGATTTGTCGCTTTTGGAAGTGACTGGTCTGGCAGTGTAAAATCATTCGTCTTCGGTTGGATGCTCGTCATCCTCAGACCCTCCTTTTGGTTGTTCCTGCGGTTGCTCCTGTTCCGGTTGCTCTGAGCCATCTGGCAACGCCGACTTCGTGTCGAGTGCTTGTTGTGTCAAGTTGACCTCGACCCGAACGTTTTGGGAGTGAGGCGTTAACGTTTGTTGCAACTGCTGAACTTGTGACTGAAGCAATTGTTTCGCCTCTTGATTGCTTGCGAACAATTTGACGACGAGTTCCCCGTTATGTCGTTCAAGCTTGACGACGAGCTCACCGAGTTGTTCTGGATATAGACGTACCGTAAACACTTTCGAACCGTCCGCTCCGCTCGAAAACGGTGCTTTTTGAAGCGCGGACTCAATTCTCGCCTGTAAGTTTTCAGGTAAGGAACCTTTTGAGGCGTACATGACGGTTTCTACATCAATTTGTGGTCGCGACCAGTTTAATCCTTTCGGTAACCACTCAACACCACTTGCCTGAGGGAGCGCTTTCGCCACTTTCACGGTTTCAACTTGTGGTAGAACGGGAACTTCCTTCATATTGCCGGCTGGTCCATTAAACTGTGTGACCACCCGTTGAATCGTTTGAACGTGCTTCCCAAGTTCTTGATTTGGCACAGTCTGTGTCAACCCTGTTTTTGCAGACAAATCCGTCTTTTGCACGATGTCACTACTTGTTGCGACCGCCTGAGCAACGATTGGGAGCGCTGAATCAACATTTACAGATGACGTAGACAATTGTCCGAGTACACCTACATATGCATCCATAAACGTCCGATACGCATCTTGCGGAAGTGATTTTAGCCAATTCAATGTGTCAGGTTTTTGAAACCACGTTTCGAGTTCCTGTGCCACTTTTTCAAAGTCGACTGACTCTTCAGGAAGCACACCTTCTTCAAGTTGAGGAAGCGCTGTCTGCTCTCCGGATCCTTGCATTGGTGCGAGCATCGCCGAGAGGAGACTTAAAAAACCGCCCGTTCCTTGTGAATTCCCATCTGTCGCTTCGGTACGTGCCATCGAACCTTGAATCGCTTGTGATAATAATGCGATATTCAATGTGTGTCCTCCTTTCCCATGTTCATTGGAGAAGCTGCGTCACAACCGCAGCCTGCTGCGCATTCATCCGCCCTAAAATATCCGCCTGTTGCTTTGGTGATAATTCTTTAAGCAATTCCGCCACCTGTGGACTCTCTAGTTCCCCCATAATGGCCGCCGCTTGTTTGGCGGACATCTCTTCATACACACTGACAATGTCAGAAGTGGTTTCTTTTTCTGATGTGGCTGCCGCTAGCTCGGAGACAAGTCGGTCACGTTCCCGAATTAAATCGGTGATTTCTTCTTGTCGCGCTTTCACTTCATTCGTCAGTTCCACATTTTCATTTCGAAGTTTTTCAATCTCACTGTTTGCTGCTTTCAACCGGTTCGTGGCGTCACTGTCGATACCTGTCACGTTCACTTTCGTCTCAGATGTCTTCGGTGTTTCTGCTGTCTTTCCATCCTCACTAACTGGTAGGAATGGTACGGATAAAAGTGGACGGTCCATCGCGTAGTTCATGACGACCATTCCGCCGACCAAGATGAAGATTGCTGGGATGAGGACTAACGCCACAATCATTTGTTTGCCTCGTTTATTGTTCTCTTTTGCCATGCTACTTCCCTTTCCCATGATGAATCACAGCGAGTTCGTCCATCATTAATTGCTCTGTGAGTTTTGCCGCTGTCATCTCTTCTAAACTGACCTTTTCATGAAGTGTCACATATTTCTTTTCTTCCACTACTTTTCCGAGCAAGCGTTCTTGTGATGCGTGATAACGATTGCGCGCTTGTTGAACGACGAGCTGTTGTGTTTCGATTTGACGTTTTACTTGCTCACGCGTCTTTTCCCGATACTGAGACATGAGTAAATCAATACGTCCTTGCTGTTCATCTTGATGTTTAATCAACGATTCATACATGAGGAGAAGGTCATACAACGCTTCCATCTCCGTTTCGAGTTTTGCTTTCAACCCTCTTACTTCAGTAGCGGCATCTTCTTTCTCATGTTCAGCAATTGGCATGATTCGTTCTAGAATGAGTCTGTTCATGATTCACCTCGCGCGATGTCTGACAAATGAGCCATCGTTTGTTGGAATGCAGCATCTTCATCAATCGATTGCTTTAAAAATGTCAGTAAGTATGGATATTTCTCGATTGCCGTATCAATCGCTGGGTTCGAACCTTTTTTATATGCGCCGATGTTAATCAAATCCTCGGCATCGATATAAGTCGCTAGCCAACTACGAAACGTTTGTGCTGCTTCACGATGTGTTGGAGAAGCGATTTGGTTCATGACACGACTGATTGACTTCAACACGTGGATGGCAGGAAACTGTCCACGGTTTGCAAGCGCTCGGTCCATAACGAAGTGCCCGTCTAAGATTCCACGCACCGCATCGGCAATCGGTTCGTTCATATCGTCACCATCAACGAGTACTGTATAGAACGCCGTAATCGATCCGGTTGCTGCCGTACCGCTTCGTTCTAATAATTGAGGGAGCATCGCAAAGACAGACGGTGTGTACCCTTTCGATGTCGGTGGTTCACCAGTCGCAAGCCCGATTTCACGTTGAGCCATCGCAAATCGTGTCACCGAATCCATCATGAGCACCACTTCTTTACCTTGGTCCCGAAAGTACTCGGCGATTGCGGTTGCGGTGTAAGCACCTTTCAATCGGACGAGGGGAGGTTGGTCACTCGTCGCTACAATGACGACAGACCGGGCCATCCCTTCTGGGCCGAGCTCTTTTTCAATGAATTCTTTTACTTCTCGACCACGTTCTCCGATTAAGGCGATGACGTTAATATCTGCCGAAGAGCGCTTGGCAATCATCCCGAGTAACGTGGATTTCCCTACCCCAGAACCAGCAAATAGTCCGACACGTTGCCCTTTCCCAACGGTCAGCAACCCATCGATCATACGAACGCCAGTCGACAAGGCATCTAAAATCCGGGGACGATTCAAAGGGTTAGGCGGTTTCCGCTGGACGTCATACCGCTTACCAGTTACGAGTCGCTCTCCCGTAAGCGGACGCCCTAGACCGTCGAGCACTTGTCCAATCAGTTCCTCACCAACAGGGACTTGGAGCATTTTCCCGGTACCTTTCACTAAACAACCAGGTGCAATCTGTGTTGTTTCACCGTATGGCATAAGAAGGACGCGCTCTTCATTAAAGCCCACCACTTCCGCTTCGACCGTCTCATTTGAAGGGAGCATGATGAAACATCGCTCCCCGACAAAGGCACTCGGTCCATTTGACTCAATCATCAATCCTACGACCCGACACACTCGACCGATTTTGCGAGTAAACTCGCCATCCGTAGATTGTTTGATCGTATTGATGACCTGCTCAATAAGCGCCATCCGCTAAAACCTCCTCGATTTTGGCTTTGATTCTCTCGAAGCTATACGAAAGATCGATTTCATTTCCTCGATGTGGTGACTCAATCCGCACAGACGTTTCGTCTAAAGAACTTTCTCCACGATATTTTAATGGTGGCGTCTCTTCATCGCGCCACATCGATTCAAATCGTTGGATTGAAGCAAGCCGAGTCGGATGAACGTAAATCGTCAACGCTTCCGCATCGATGAGTTGAGCCATCTGTTCTTGGATCATCGCCGCAAACAACGTCTCGTCTTTTCGGACAAGGTCCGTCGTCACATGCGCACTTACTGCAATCGCTAAGTCAATGAGTGAAACTTCCGCCTGTTTCCATTTTTCCTGAAACAGTTGTTCGAGTTCGGTCGAAACAGAGTTCAAACGCGTCGTGATGTCTTCAAACTCTGCATATCCGTCTTGTCTTCCTTGAAGGAGACCTGCCTCATAACCTTCCGAACGTGCCTGTTCAAACGCTTCTTGCTTTAAGTGTTCTAGTCTCTCCATTTCGGTTAACTGAAACTGCTGGAACGCATCTTCGTCTTGTCTTAACTTCTCATAACGCGACTCAATCACTTGATGATGGTCGATGCTCTCAATTGAATCAGGGATGGATGATTCCAATCGTTTCGATTCAATCCGCTGAGGAATATGCGATGTCGCGCGTTGACGTTTGATCACATTAGACAACGATGTCATCTCCTCCACCTCGACTGATTACGATTTCACCAACATCCTCTAGGCGGCGAATGATTCCGACGATTCGACTCTGTGCCTCTTCAACATCACGCAATCGAACAGGTCCCATAAATTCCATGTCTTCTTTGAACGTTTCGACCATCCGTTGAGACATATTTTTAAAGATAATTTGTTTTACTTCTTCCGACGACACTTTGAGCGCTAGCAACAAGTCGTCGTTCGCCACTTCGCGAATGATCCGTTGAATCGCCCGAGAATCGAGTGTGACAATATCTTCGAAGACGAACATCCGCTTCTTGATTTCCTCTGCGAGTTCCGGGTCTTCGATTTCGAGCGCATCGAGAATGGTACGTTCTGTCGTCCGGTCTACACCGTTCAAGACTTCGACGACCGCCTCGATTCCACCCGACTGAGCATAATCTTGCATATCTGTCTGTGACAAGTTCTTTTCAAGAATCTGTTCCACTTCATGGATGACGTCTGGATTGAGTCGATCCATTGTCGCAATCCGTTTCGCGACTTCCGATTGAATCTCAGGTGGAAGTTCCGAGAGGATCTGCCCTGACTTGACCGGTTCTAAATGCGCTAAGATTAGCGCAATCGTCTGCGGGTGTTCATTTTGAATAAAGTTCAATAACTGTTTCGGGTCTGCCTTTCGTGCAAACTCGAACGGTCTGACCTGTAAAGTCGATGTGAGGCGATGAATCAATGCCATCGCTTTATCTTCACCAACCGCCTTTTCAAGGACCGTTTTCGCAAACCCGATTCCACCTTGAGTAATATAACTTTGAGCCATGGCAAGTTCGTGAAACTCACCGAGAATACTATCCTTTTCTTCCGGGGACACTTTTTTTAACGCTGAAATTTGAAGCGTCAGTTGTTCCATCTCTTCTTCTGAAAGATGTTTGTAGACGTTCGCTGCCACTTCAGGTCCCAGGGAAATCATGAGCATCGCTGCCTTTTCGCGATTCGATTGTTTTGCATAGTTCACGTTACTCACTCCTCAGACATCCAAGTACGAAGCAGTTTAGCAAACTCTTCTGGATTACTTTCAGCTAATTTTTCTAACTGTTTCTTCTTCACTGCCCCTTCGCCTCGCTCTTCGAGGTCTAGGTCAGGTACTTCATCTTCATATGGAACTTCCCATTCGTTCGTCTCTTCCACAACTTCTTGCTTGCGTCTACGCATCGCGAAGAAGATCAAGGCAAGAATTACGACTGCACCAGCCGCTGCCGCATACATCCACCAAGGTGTCGGTTGCTCTGTTGTTGCAACTTCTTCCACTTCAGCGAACGGTCTCGACACGACGACAACTTTCTGTTCGAGTTCAGCATCCGTGATGGCTTCGTCCGTCTTCGCTAACGACGTCCGGATGATCGAATACATCATCGTCTCGAGGTCGCCTTCTAGCTGTGGGTCGATACTTGTCGCGCCATCTGGTGGTTCAACGATGAGTTGGACCCCGAGGTCACGAATCGTATATGGTGCGTTTTGAATCTGTTTCGTGATGCGGTTGACCTCATAATTGATGATTTCATGGTTTTTTTCACTTTCTTCTGTGCTATCCCCTGTAGCAGCAGGGAAGTTGATCGTGTCATTCTCACCGGTTCCGGTCGCTTCTGTCGCCGTCCCCGTACCACCCGTGTAAGCCTCGGCGATTCGTTCAGCCGACGTTACGATGCCTTCCATGTTTTCCTCGTTGACTGGCGTGACGAGGTTTTGCTCTTCGGCCGTCTGGGTCGTATCGATATCTGCTGTGACAGAGACGAGGACGCTCCGCTCTCCGAGAAGGACAGATAACATCTGTTGAATTTGTTGACGGACGTCTTTTTCAACTTGACGCTTCAGTGCCAACGGATCAGAAGAAGATCCTCCAGCTACGACTGTCTGATCGAGGTCATAATACGTAAAGTATTGGTCCATGATCGAGATGTTTTCAGGCTTCAAGTTTGGAACACTTTTACTAATCAAATGATAGAGACCTTTGACCGTGTTCGGTTCTAAATTGGTTCCGGCCCCGATATTTAACACAATCGAAGCTGTCGGCTCTCCTTGATCTTCCGCTAAGAAGACGGACTTCTCAGGAAGCGAGATAATGACTTTCGCTTGATTGATTCCTTCAATCTGGGTGATGAGTCGCTCAAGTTCCGTCTGCATCGCACTTCGTTCGATGACCGCCATTTCACGGTCCGTCGTTCCGAAACCGGCATTTTCACTAAAGAAACTGTAGTCAATTGCCCCAGATTTCGGGATCCCGGCTGCCGCAAGGCTAACTTTCAACTGGTCGACCATTTCATTCGGAACATATACACTGACCCCGTTCGAAGTCGCTTTGATTTCCGACTTCACACCGTCCGCAGTCAGCTTCTCCGTCACTTCACCCGCTTCTTGCGCAGATAGGTTGGTGTACAGAGGAGCCATGTTCGGTCTCGATAGGAAGAATGTGAGTACGAGTGCTGCGATCAATATGATCGCAATGGAGATTCCCCATACGAGTTTCCGCTTCGCCGGCATCGATTTCAGCGCATCGGTCATCGATTTGAATCGTTCTTTTAATTGTTCATTCATCGCAACTTGTCATCCTCTACAATTAAACTTGCATTCGCATCATTTCTTGATAGGCTTCAACGGCCTTGTTCCTCACCTCGATGGCAAGTTGCATCGCAATCGACGACTCTTCACTTTGAATCATGACTTGATGAAGGTCAGCTTTTCCGACAGCCAAATCTTTTCGGGCTTGACTTGTCGCTTGTTGTGTTTCGTTCAACGCATTCATCGCTTCATTCAAATATGACCCAAATTGAGATGGGTTTGTTTTCTTCATTGATGGTGTGATCTCTGGGCTCATCAATTGAATCGGGTTAATTTGCATCCTTCGTCACTCCTTATCCTTTTCCAATCTCCATCGCTTTGACGAGCATCGCTTTTGATGCATTCATCGCGGCAATGTTTGCTTCATAAGAACGGGTCGCGCCCATCAGGTCGACCATTTCTTTTAGTAGGTCAACGTTCGGCATTTGGACATAACCACGCTCGTCCGCGTCAGGATGACTCGGATTGTAGGCCAATTTATACGGAGCATCGTCCTCGATGATTTGAGCCACCTGAACACCGCCGTTGACAGCATCTAACCGCTTTCGGAAAGGTGCTTCCTGTAACACTGTCATCTTTCTCGTATACGGCTGCCATTCTCCATCGACAAGTTTTCCTCTCGTCGTCTGAGCGTTGGCGATGTTTGCCGAGACGGTATCCATTCGTAAACGTTGAGACGTTAATGCTGTAGCTGAAATATGAAAACTATCAAACATCCCCATCGATTAACGACCTCCTCGAATAACAGATTTCAATCCGCCGAGTCTACGATTTAATTGTTCCATCATCGCCTCGTATTGGAGTTGATTACGTGCCAGTTCACTCATCTCATAATCTAAGTCGACGTTGTTGCCATCACTTCGCATCGCTCCACCTGCTCGATCGACGACAGTAGACTGCGTCGAATCACTCGGACGCCCGTCTTGGAGCTTGAGTCGCATCTCACTTTGAAGAGTCTGTTCAAACACGGCTTGCTTCGCTTTGAAGTTTGGGGTATCGATATTCGAAAGATTATGACTAATCACTTTCTGATTGAGGACTGAATGATTGATGGCTTGTTTCAATAATTGATAGTCACTACCAATCCAATTCATGGCGCTCACTCACTTTCATATGGTAACTGCTGATATATACCTGATTTGGAAATTCTACTATTTCATTGAAACAAATCTGTAACAGTTCTGAAAGATATTTTTTAAAACATAGGTAAATGGCTTCGCATCTTTTTGTCGAATTAACGACAAATTCTGAAAATAATTACTTTTGTACTAAAAAAAACCGCTCCCTCTAAGAGGAAAGCGGTTTTTTAGGAATAAAGTCTCATTTCGAAGTGTTTTCAATGGAAAATACATATCAAAAGTTGTATTTCAGTTTGATTTCAGTTTTTGTAATTCAAACAAGAAGTTGTCATTTAATATCTTGATATACGTTCCTTTCATTCCTAAAGAACGTGATTCAATGACACCCGCACTTTCTAATTTACGCAGTGCGTTTACAATGACAGAACGAGTGATTCCCACACGGTCGGCAATTTTGGAAGCAACTAGCAACCCTTCGTTCCCACCAAGCTCTTCGAAAATATGTTCAATCGCTTCGAGCTCAGAATACGATAGTGAATTGATCGCCATTTGAACGACGGCCTTCTTACGGGCTGATGTTTCTGCTTCTGCCGCCTTCTCACGAAGAATTTCCATTCCAACTACCGTCGCACTATATTCTGCGAGGACGAGGTCATCTTCTGTGAATTCGTTTGCCAGTCGACCTAGCACGAGCGTACCTAGACGCTCACCACCACCGATGATTGGGACAATCGTCGTCTTCGAGTTTAGGAATAAATCGTGGTTCTCGACAGGGAACGCCGTATATTCGCTATCAATATCGATATTCGCTGTTGTTTCTTTCACATTAAACAAGTTAGAAGCATACGGTTCTGGGAACTGTCGGTCCACCAAGAATGCCTTCATGCGGTCGTTCTCAATCTGTTGTTTGATCGCAAAGCCGAGTAGGCGACCACGACGGCTTACGATAAACGTATTGGATTCAAGTACTTCACGCATTTTATCCGCCATTTCTTTAAAGTCAACGTGCGCACTCGCTTCTTGTTGAAGCATCGTGTTTAATTGGCGAGTTTTGTCTAGTAAGTTCATAATGTCTATTTCCTCCCTGTATGTGCATACAGAATCTTATAAAATATATTGGCTGAGGTCTCGGTCATCTGCGATTGACCCGACTTTAGCTTGTACGTAAGCGGGTGTGATTTCCACGCTTGTTTGTGGCATGTCTGCCGCTTCAAATGAAAGATCTTCAAGCACACGCTCCATAATAGTATAGAGTCGACGTGCACCGATGTCATCGGTCTCGCGATTGACATGCGTCGCAATTTTTGCGATTTCTTCAATCGCTTCATGCGTGAATCGGACCGTTATTTCTTCCGACTCTAATAATGCGGTGTATTGCTTGATCAAAGCCTGAGATGGTTCAGTTAAGATTTTGACGAAGTCTTCCTCCGTCAAACTATTCAATTCGACGCGAATCGGGAAGCGACCTTGCAACTCCGGAATCAAATCAGACGGCTTCGCCATATGGAACGCACCGGCTGCGATGAAGAGAACGTGATCCGTTTTGACAGGTCCGTACTTCGTAACGACCGTAGACCCTTCGACAATCGGAAGGATATCGCGCTGCACACCTTCACGAGAGACACCAGCATGGTCTTGTGACTTCGTCGCAATTTTATCGATTTCATCGACGAAGATGATTCCCATCTGTTCACTGCGCTGAACCGCTTCGTCATGCACTTCATTCAAATCTAAAAGATTTTCAGCTTCTTCCGCCACGAGGAGCGGTCTTGCTTCGCGGACAGTCAACTTACGTTGCTTCCGTTTCTTTGGAACGATTTGCCCGAGCATGTCTTGAAGGTTCGATAACCCTTCCATCCCTTGTCCTTGGAACAAATCCATCGTCTGCTTTTCTTCCAGTTCAACTTCAATGACCCGTTCTTCAAGTTCACCAAGTTCAAGAAGACGGCGAAGTTGTGCCCGATCATTTTTTGACGTATCGGTTGTCGATTCTGGTTGTTGGGTCTGTCCACCGAACAGTGCCTCAAACGGGTTTGAAGCACTCGGTGCAGCTTTCGCTTTCCCTTGCAAGGCGTCTAACAACCGCTCTGTCGCTGCTCGTTCTGCAGGCTCCTTGACGTCTTCTTTCTTCTCTTCTTTCACGAGACGAACGGACGCTTCGACAAGATCTCGAACCATTGACTCAACGTCCCGACCGACGTAACCAACTTCCGTAAACTTTGTCGCTTCCACTTTGACGAATGGTGCTCCGACTAACTTAGCTAAACGGCGGGCGATTTCGGTCTTCCCGACCCCTGTTGGACCAATCATTAAAATGTTTTTCGGTGTGACTTCGTCGCGAAGGTCCGCACTCAATTTCTGGCGACGGTAACGGTTACGTAAGGCGATCGACACAGCCCGTTTGGCGTCCTTTTGTCCGATGACGAACTTGTCTAGTTCCGATACGATTTGTCTTGGTGTCAACTCTCGATTCATTCAGCAACGCCTCCGATCGTTTCTACAATGACTTGATCATTCGTATACACGCAAAGCTCACCGGCAATTTCGAGAGCGGCTCTCGCGATCTCTTCTGCTGACTTCTCAGCAGAATGGCGGACGAGCGCGCGTCCTGCCGCGAGTGCATAGTTCCCGCCTGACCCGATTGCAAGGATGCCATCGTCTGGCTCAATGACTTCTCCATTCCCAGAGACGAGCAACAAATGTTCCGCGTCCATGACAATCAATAGAGCCTCGAGCTGTCGCAACATTTTATCACCGCGCCACTCTTTAGCAAGCTCGACCGCGGCACGCGGTAAGTTACCGTTATACATTTCAAGTTTCGATTCAAACTTCTCAAACAATGTGAAAGCATCGGCTACGCTACCTGCAAAACCGGCAACGACTTTACCACCGTACAGGCGTCTCACTTTCTTCGCCTTGTTTTTCATAATGACGGCATTCCCGAACGTAACTTGGCCATCTCCGCTCATCGCGCATTGGCCATTGTGTCGAACTGCAAAAATCGTTGTTGCATGAAACATATCGTAACCTCCTACTTTCTTGGATGTGTCGCTTGATAAATCGAACGTAGTCGTTCTGTCGATACGTGGGTATAGCGTCCAGTCGTGGACAACGATTCATGACCGAGCAACTCTTGGACCGCGCGCAAGTCAGCCCCCCGCTCCAATAAGTCCGTTGCAAAACTATGTCGCAACGAGTGCGGGGTCAACGGCTTATGTACCCCACTCTGTTTTCTCAAGCGCTTCATGACATACCGAATTTGGTCTGTTGTCATCCGATTCCCTTTTTGACTCAAAAATAATGCGTTTTCTGTCGGGAGTCCGACGTCTTTACGTATTTCGATGTACCGTTTCAATGATTGTACGGCATATTGACCAATCGGAACGTACCGTTCTTTCTTTCCTTTGCCCATCACATGAACGAAAGCTAAGACTTCGTCAAAGGATGAAAGGTTCATCCCACAAAGCTCTGCGACGCGGATGCCCGTTCCATACAACACTTCGACGATGGCGACGTCTCTCGCCTGTAAAAAAGGATCATCTTGAATGGAAGCCGCTTCTAATAATTGTTCGACCTCGGTCGGGACGGCGAACGTCGGCAAGGATTGTCGCTTTTTCGGTGAAGTCAGGTCATGAAACAAGGGCTCTCCCCCGTGCTCCCTTGCCATATACTTCCCGAACTGTTTAAGGCAAGATACTTTCTGAGACACCGTAGATGTGGCCAATTGTTTCTCATAAAGGACATATAAATAACGCCGCGCCGTCTGTGCATCGTAGGGATCTTGATGCGTCGATTGGCAATATGCGGCGTACTGGTCGAGCGTTTGCTCGTAGGAGCGTTTCGTATGAGGAGACAGTCGACGTTCAATTTGGCAGTAGCGTAAAAATGATTGTCGATCCTCTAAGAATCCCATTTTATCGCCTCCTCGATGACACGTAAAAACGCATGTTCTCGTCAAATCGAAATTAGCATAGCATACAGAATGTATGGTGACAATAGATAGTCGTTCAATAATCTGAAAATTTTCAAAGTATGAAACAAAATACACAATTGAAATTTTATTTCAAAACAAAAGAGCCAAAAAATGGCTCTCTTGTTCAAAGGTCCTTAAACTGCTGAATCGTTTCTAAAGCTCGGTTGGCGTAACGCTCATACCGTTCTTGTTTTTTCATTTTCTTCGGAGCGTCCTCTAACGTTGGGACCAATCCAAAGTTCGCATTCATCGGCTGGAAATGCTTTCCGTCAGCTGTCGTGATGTAGTGCGCCATCGAACCGAGCATCGTTTCACGTGGTAACACGACGAGCTCTTCTCCCGCGATCATCTTCGCTGCGTTGATTCCTGCCAACAATCCAGATGCCGCTGACTCAACGTAACCTTCCACGCCTGTCATTTGACCAGCGAAGAAGAGCGTGTCTCGCGTGCGTGCTTGATACGTCGGTTTCAACAAGCTCGGCGAATTGATGAACGTGTTGCGGTGCATCACACCATAACGAACGATATCTGCATTCTCAAGTCCAGGAATGAGACGGATGATCCGTTTCTGCTCGCCCCATTTCAAATGCGTCTGGAAACCGACAAGATTATAAAGCGTTCCTGCCGAGTTATCCTGACGCAACTGTACGACCGCATAAGGACGTTTACCTGTCTTCGGATCTTCTAAACCGACTGGCTTCATCGGTCCGAAGAGAAGTGTCTTCTTCCCACGCTGGGCCATTACTTCAAACGGCATACATCCTTCGAAGTAAATCTCCTTTTCGAACTCTTTCAGTGGAACGACTTCTGCTTTGACCAGTTCTTCATAAAACACGTCAAACTCTTCTTCCGTCATTGGACAGTTCAGGTAAGCAGCTTCACCTTTATCGTAACGTGACTTCAAATAGACTTTATCACGATCGATCGTATCTCCGTCTAGAATCGGAGCGGCCGCATCGTAGAAGTAAAGATAATCTTCACCTGTGAACGCTTTGAGCGATGCCGACAAATCTGGAGATGTCAGTGGGCCTGTCGCAACGATGACAATCCCTTCAGGAATTTCTTTTAGTTCTTCAGTATGCACTGTGACGTTCTCGTGGTTCTTCAGTTTCTCGGTGATGAACCCAGCGAATTCATGACGGTCGACAGCGAGTGCGCCACCAGCTGGGACGCTTGCCGTGTCTGCCGCCTTCAAGATGAGTGAGTCAAGCGTTCGCATCTCTTCTTTCAAAACACCGACCGCGTTTTGAAGACCGTTCGCACGGAGTGAGTTCGAACAAACAAGCTCCGCGAATTGATCCGTGTGGTGCGCCGGCGTTTGACGTACCGGTCTCATTTCATACAAATCTACTTGAATACCACGCTTGGCGAGTTGCCAAGCCGCTTCGGAGCCGGCCAATCCGGCCCCGATTACAGTTACACGTTGTCGCAACATTAATCCTCCTCTTGCTGATGTACCTCGGTATGGGTACAGTTCGTACATTGATATTTCACGCCGTCTTTAATTTTCTTCTCGACCATCAAACTGTCGCACACCGGGCACGGTTTCGCAACTGGTTTGTCCCATGAGACGAATTCACATTCTGGATAGTTCGAGCACCCATAGAAGAGGCGACCTTTTTTACTTCGACGTTCCACGATTTGTCCGTCCTTACAGTCTGGGCAAGGTACACCAATCTCAACTTGAACTGGCTTAGTGTTCGTACAGTTCGGGAAGTTTGAGCAAGCCATGAACTTACCGTATCGTCCCATTTTGATGACCATCGGCGAACCACATACTTCACAGTCAATTCCTGCAGGTTCATCTTTTACTTCGATTTTCTCAATCTCTTCTTCTGCACGTTTTAAGCGCTTCTCGAATGAACGATAAATCGGGGCCACGACTTCTGTCCACTCGACTTCTTTATGCTCGATCGAGTCAAGGAGCGTCTCCATGTCTGCCGTGAACTGAACGGTGATGAAGTCATTGAAATATTCGTCAATCATTTCAATCACGAGTTCACCGAGCTCTGTCGGAAGGAATTTCTTCTCTTCTAAGACGACATAACCACGGCGTTGGATTGTATCGAGTGTCGGCGCATACGTCGACGGGCGACCAATACCGAGCTCTTCCATCGCTCGGACGAGTCGTGCTTCTGTATAACGTGGCGGTGGTTGCGTGAAGTGTTGTTTCGGTTCAATCGCTTCGAAGCTGACCGTATCTTCGACTTCAAGAGGTGGTAACAAGCCCTCTTTCTCTTGATTCGTATCTTCGATGTCATCGTCTTTCGATTCGATATACACTTTCATGAAACCTGGGAATTTGACGGTCGAGCCATTCGCACGGAAGATCATACCGTTCGATTCGACGTCGATTTTGACAGTGTCGAGCACTGCCGGCGCCATTTGACTTGCGATCAAACGCTCCCAAATCAATTTATAAAGGCGCAACTGGTCACGAGACAAATAAGGTTTTAGAGAAGCAGGGTCACGGAGTGCTGAAGTCGGACGAATCGCTTCGTGCGCATCCTGTGCGTTTGCCGCTTTCTTTTCCTTTTGCTTCTGTGAGGCGACGTATTCTTCACCGAATGTCGATTCGATGTACTCTTTCGCCTCTCCCTTCGCCAAGTCCGAGATTCGTGTCGAGTCTGTACGCATATACGTGATCAGACCGACCGTCCCCTCTTTCTTACCGAGGTCAATCCCTTCATATAGTTGTTGGGCGAGCATCATCGTCTTCTTCGCACGGAAATTCAATTTACGTGCCGCATCCTGTTGCAACGAACTTGTCGTGAACGGCAACGAAGCGTTTCGTTTTCGTTCTTTCTTCGTCACGTCGATGACTTTAAATTCGTCGTTGATGGCGTCAAGAACGGCTTGAGCGTCTTCTTCAGACTTCAATTCCATTTTCTTCCCATCTTTTCCGTAAAATGAAGTCTCAAACGTTTCCCCATCGTGATTCAAGTCGAGCTTGATTGTCCAATACTCTTCTGGGTCGAACGCATTGATTTCACGTTCACGGTCAATAATCATCTTCACGGCAACTGATTGTACTCGTCCGGCAGACAATCCTTTTTTGACTTTCTTCCATAATAGAGGACTCATCCCGTATCCGACGAGGCGGTCTAAAATACGTCGAGCTTGTTGCGCGTCGACGAGGTCATGATTGATTTTACGTGGATGTTTGAATGATTCTTTAATCGCATCTTTTGTAATCTCGTTAAAGACGACGCGACATTCCGTCGTTTCGTCTACGCCGAGTGCGCGAGCCAAGTGCCAGGCAATCGCTTCCCCTTCTCTGTCGGGGTCGGCCGCGAGAAAGATTTTTGTGGCTTTTTTCGCCGCTGTCTTCAATTCTTTTAATACCGGTCCTTTACCACGGATGGTAATATACTTCGGTTCAAAGTCATGTTCGACGTCTACACCGAGTTGACTCTTCGGTAAGTCGATGACGTGTCCCATCGAAGCTTTGACCATATAATTCGGACCTAAATAACGTTTAATTGTTTTTGCTTTCGCAGGTGACTCAACGATCACCAAATATTTTGCCATACATCTGCTCCCCTTTTAGAGGTCATTTAAATCCCTACCATAATATTCATGTTCTCACCGGTTTGTCAACGTACAATCCTGAGATCTCGAATAATTTGATCGGAATTCGTCAATGGAATCGCCCCTTCTTCAATCAATCGATTCGGTCCTTCCGCTAGAGGATCAAGCGGTGAACCCGGTACCGCGAAGACCGTCTTTCCCTGCTCTAGCGCGTGTCCGACCGTGTTCATCGTCCCGCTCTTTCGTCTCGCCTGTAAGACGACGAGTGTATCACCTAGACCACTCACCAATCGATTTCTTTCCAAAAATTGAAATTTTTGAACAGGTGTGTTCGGGGCATATTCACTCAAGAGAATTCCTTGCTTCGGAATTCGCAAGAGCATATTTCGATTCGCTGCTGGATAGAGGTTGTTCAGTCCAGCTCCGAGCACCGCCACGGTCGGACAATTTTTATTTAAAGCATGCTCGTGCACGAGACCATCAATGCCAAGCGCTCCGCCCGAAACCGAAATAGTTTCTTCTATTAAAGAGTGATAGTGTCGCACTAACGATTGACTGATCCGATTCAACTCACGACTTCCGACCATTGCGGTCGTTCTTTCTTGTAGTACCTCTAAATCCCCATCGTAAAACAAACAGTATGGCGGGTTTGGAATCTCGAGCAATCGCTTTGGAAAAGACTCATCTTCCCATGTGACAAAATGAGTATACGATTCGCTTGAGCGAAGAGCCAAACTGGCTCGCTTCCAAACATGTGTAGAAAATTGAGTGCGATGTGTGTCTAACGTCCCGTTCAAATAATGATGCACGAATTCAACAGGAATGCGCGCAGCAGCAAACCGAGCTATTGTTTGATTCATCACAATCTCCCCTTTAAAAAAATGAGGGATGCAAGCATCCCTCATGATTCTTATGTCGTCGGTTGACCCGTGACACACGCTTCGTATAGACCTTCTTTTTTCAAGACACGAATCAACGTTTCACCGATGACAGCTGGTGTTTCAGCTACTTCGATCCCATTCGCGTTCAATGTCTTGATTTTTTCAGCAGCCGTCCCTTTACCGCCTGAGATGATCGCGCCAGCGTGTCCCATACGTTTGCCTTCAGGAGCCGTCTGTCCGCCGATGAAGCCGATGACCGGTTTCGTCATGTTCGCTTTCACCCATTCAGCCGCCTCTTCTTCAGCCGTTCCACCGATTTCCCCGATCATGATGACAGCTTTCGTGTCCTCATCATCGTTGAACGCTTTAAGCGTATCGATGAAGTTTGTTCCATTGACTGGGTCTCCACCGATTCCGACAGCTGTCGATTGACCGATTCCTGCCGTCGTCAACTGATGAACTGCTTCATACGTGAGCGTTCCAGAACGTGACACGATTCCGACATGCCCTTTCGTATGAATATAGCCAGGCATGATTCCAAGTTTTGCTTCTCCTGGCGTGATGATTCCAGGACAGTTCGGTCCGATCAAACGAGCCGGTTTGTCTTCGAGATAGCGTTTCACTTGAATCATGTCCACTACAGGAATGCCTTCTGTAATACAGATGATGAGTTCAATCCCACTGTCCGCTGCTTCCATGATCGAGTCAGCAGCGAAAGCTGGAGGTACGTAGATGATTGATGCGTTCGCACCCGTCGCCTCGACCGCCTCAGATACCGTGTTGAAGACTGGAACGTTGTCGAGGACCGTCGTTCCACCCTTACCTGGTGTGACACCACCGACTAATTTCGTGTTATACGCAAGCATTTGTTCACCATGGAACAAACCTTGCTTCCCTGTAATCCCTTGAATGATGACTTTCGTATCTTTATTCGCCCAAATACTCATGTCGTTTCCCCCTTATCGAACAAGTGCTGCGATTTTTTCCGCACCGTCAGCCATCGAGCTAGCTGTCGTGATCGCAAGTCCAGATTCATCGAGAATGCGCTTCCCGGCATCAACGTTCGTTCCTTCTAAGCGAACGACGAGTGGTAAGTCGAGTCCGATTTCTTTCGTCGCTGCGACAATCCCCTCTGCGATGATGTCACACTTCATGATTCCACCGAAAATGTTAACGAAGATTCCTTTGACTTGGTCATCTGACAAAATCAATTTGAACGCTTCCGTTACTTTTTCTTTTGTCGCACCGCCGCCTACATCGAGGAAGTTAGCGGGTTCAGCGCCGTAATGTTTGATGATATCCATCGTCGCCATCGCAAGGCCAGCACCGTTGACGAGACAACCGATGTTTCCGTCAAGCGCGATGTAGCTGAGGTCATGTTTAGATGCCTCGACTTCACGTGGATCTTCTTCCGTCGTATCGCGAAGTGATAGGATGTCTGAATGGCGATAGAGTGCGTTGCTATCGAAGTTCAATTTCGCATCAAGCGCGATGACGTTTCCGTCTTTCGTCGTGACGAGTGGATTGATTTCTGCGATTGTGCAATCTGTCTCGACGTATACTTTGTACAACTTCATGACCATGTCACTGAACTTGTTCACAAGTTTCGTCGGGACTTCCATTTTAAATGCGAGACGACGTGCTTGGAATGGACGCAAGCCCACAACCGGGTCGACAATCTCTTTATGAATCTTCTCAGGTGTATGTTCAGCGACTTCCTCGATGTCCATACCACCTTCAGATGAACCCATGATGACAATTCGGCCGATCGAACGGTCAAGCACGAGTCCTAAGTAAAATTCTTGGTCAATCGCAGAACCTTCTTCGATATAGAGACGCTGGACAACTTTTCCTTCCGGACCTGTTTGGTGTGTCACGAGCGTTTTCCCGAGAATTTCTGAAGCGTATTGCTTCACTTCTTCATCTGTCTTCGCAAGTTTGACGCCACCTGCTTTACCGCGGCCACCTGCGTGGATTTGTGCTTTCACAACTTTCAAATCACCGTCAAGCTTGGCAGCAGCTGCTACAGCTTCTTCAACAGTAAAGGCTGGATAACCCGTCGGAACGGCTACCCCAAACTCTCTTAACAATTCTTTCGCCTGATACTCATGGATATTCATATGTTTTTCCCCCTTAGTCCCCTTTAATATCGGCACGTCTATTGTAACGAAAAACTGAAAGCGCTGTCTATCGTTCTTGCTTTAAGTTTTCATCTTTTTTTCACATATAACCCTAGACAAATCAAATTTTATCTTGTTCCATCTGATAAAGAAACACAAAAAGTTCGGCAATGACCTGATAGACGTCCTCTGGAATCTGCTCTTCGATGTTTAAGGCTGAGAGTAAGGAAAGGAGTGCCGGGTCCTCATGAACAGGGATTCCGTTCGCCTGGGCAATCTCAAGCATCCGCTCAGCGACGATGCCTGTCCCTTTCGCCACGACGTGCGGGGCATCCATCGATTGCTCATAAGAGAGTGCGATTGCTTTCTTTGGATCGTTCATATTTGGAGATCCACCTTTCCAAGAGGCGCAAATGTTTCGGGTACACGTTCACGCTTTGCTTCGTATGAAAATGAAGACAAATCAAAATCGACACGTTTCAACCCTTCTTTTAGAAGCGGTTCGTATGTACGAACGTATGGACTTAAATCGTGAGTCTCATTAAATACCCGAACGGACACGTACCGTTTTTGGATCAATACATCGATTCCTGTTTCACCAAAACGTGGTGTTTCGAGAAACAAGACGATGCGGGCATGGTCGGAATCGATCGCCTCTCGCTTCGGTGCCTCTAAACGAAGTTGAACGTGCTCGAACGGACCTAGTTGCGGTATGTGAAATGCTTGTGCGACGAACGGTGGACTTTGGGTCGCGTTAAACGCTTCCTGAGCTCGCACAAACTGTTCGAATTTCGGCTCGCCTTTCGCTTTGAACAGTTCGCCGACGAGCGTCTTTACATCAGACCCCGCCCCGCTCTCTAGCATCGCTTTCCCGGCTGTCTTGACCGATTCTGGTGTCGGAATCGGTTCCCGAATGAAACGGGCGAGCTGTTCGCCTAACGCCTGGAGAGGCGACTTGGCAGCTGTAAGTGATTCTGATGCTTGTGGGACGACTTTCAAGACAAGCTTCGGCTCGACATCCGTGACGACCATTTTATACGTCACATTCTCTTTGACGTTCGCATTGACGCCGACCCGGAAGATTCCTTGCGGCAACTGCATGACCGCCTCATTTCCGGGCAGAAGTTGTAACACTTTCCCGACAATTGTATTCCCGAGTAAAAGCGGTCGCGACGTCTGTTCGGTCACTTTGAACGGTAAGACTCCTTGATGATCGATCCGCAACGCTACCACTCCTTTCACATGTGCTTGATTGGGGCGAATGTACGACGATGGATCGGCGTCACCCCGTGACGTCTCAAGCCTTCTAAATGTGCCTCCGTCCCATAACCAGCATTGTTGGCAAACCCGTAGCCAGGATACGTACGGTCGTATTCTTCCATCATCCGGTCCCTGACGACTTTAGCGATGACACTCGCCGCTGCAATCGATACGCTCAGCGTGTCCCCCTTGATTAGAGACTGTTGGGGAAGATCGAGATCGAGTTTCATGGCGTCGATCAACAGGGCATCGACCTCACCGACTTGACGAATCGCCTCCATCATCGCAAGCTTCGTCGCTTCATAGATATTGATGTCATCGATTACCGCAGGCTCGACGATTCCGACACCGACTTCCGCGACTTCCATGATGAGATCATACGCCGCGTTTCTAGCCGTTTTCGACATTTTCTTCGAGTCGTCCAATCCTGCAATATAAAACCCTTCCGGCAATAGAACGGCGGCCGCCACGACGGGTCCCGCGAGAGGGCCCCGTCCGACCTCATCCACCCCGACAATTCGAGTGAACCCTTCCGCCTTCCATTCACGCTCATACGCCATCCGACGTTCGAAATCGACCCGTTGCGCCTGAACTCGTTCGAATTGGCGCTGTTTTTGCTTAAGCAACGTTTGTACGCCCGCTCGGGGGTCTTGTGACAGGGTGGGAAAGAGTTGTACCCATTCTTCATATCGGATGTCCTCTAGTTGTTGTTTAATCTGTTGAATCGTCACGGTCTTCCTCCTATTCAAAAAAGCCCTGTTTACACAGGGCTTTACGCCATTTCATGGTCAGCCGGTGTCTCGAGCGAGATCCGTCCGATTTTCTCATGTCGTAGTTCATTCAAAAGCAGTTCGCTTGCCTTTTCAAAGTCGACATAACCGCCACTGATTAAACCGCGCTTCTTCCCGATCATCTCAAGGAGCTCCACGCCGTCTTCAGGTAACGTTTCGAGCTTGAATCGTTCCTTTAATTGTTCCGGATAACGAGCATGCAACTCACGAACCGTATACAAGGCGATATCGTCCAAGTTAAGAATCTCATCTTTAATCGCGCCTGTCGCGGCTAGACGATACCCGACGAGCTGGTCCTCGAATTTCGGCCAGAGAATCCCTGGCGTATCCAAGAGCTCCATCTCGCCGCCCTTCATCTTGATCCACTGCTGACGCTTCGTCACGCCTGGTCGGTCACCTGTGATGGCGATGTTACGCCCGGCAAGACGGTTGATGAGTGTCGACTTCCCGACGTTTGGGATCCCGATGATGAGCGCACGAATCGGTCCAGGGTTACGTCCCTTTTCACGCATGCGGTCATGTTTTTCTTTCATCAACTTTTGAGCACCTGTGATGAGCTGTTTCAAGCCTTTGCTATGCTTCGCATCGACTGCGACGACTTCAACGTCCTCACTCTTCAAGGCGCGTAACCATGCATCCGTCACGGCCGGGTCGGCCATGTCTGCCTTGTTCAAGACGATGAGTCTTGGCTTACCAGCCGTAATCTCGTCGACCATCGGGTTGCGGCTCGATTGCGGTACACGTGCATCCACGAGCTCGATGACGACATCAATCAATTTTAATTTTTCAGTAACTTGTCTTCTTGCTTTGGCCATGTGGCCAGGAAACCATTGAATTGCCAAAAAAGCACCACCTTAATCTTCTACCGTGCCAACATCGTCGAGCGGCCAGAAGATGAAGTTCGTCTTGCCGACAATCTCCTCTTTCGACACAAATCCGATTTCACGACTGTCCTTCGAGTTTTGACGGTTATCTCCCATGACGAAGTATGAGTCTTCAGGAACGACTGACTCGCCTGTCACTTGTTCAAGCGTGAAGTTCTCCGTCAACGGGAAACCGTTCATCTGTGCGCGGAACTCGTCTAAATACGGTTCTTCAACCGCTTCACCGTTAATATAGAGCACGTCATCTCGATATTCGAGCGTGTCGCCTGGGATGGCGATGACACGTTTAATATAGTCTTTTGATTCTGTCGCATGGAATACGACGATATCGCCTCGGTCTAGCTCACCAACATAGTTCGAAATTTTACTGACGATCATTCGATCCGCATTGTGGAGTGTCGGCATCATCGACTCCCCTTCAACGATGACAGGAACGAAGATGAACGTCCGGATGACGAACGCGATGACAAGAGCGACAACGATGGCCTTTAGCCAACTAAACACTTCTTTCAACTTCACTCACTCCTCTATCCATTTGAACTTATTGTACTAGAAAAAAAGAAGCTTGTCGCAAGCGACAAGCTTAATTCCCATCTTAACGACGGATTTCTTTAATACGTGCTGCTTTACCGCGAAGGTTACGGAGGTAGTAAAGTTTCGCACGGCGAACTTTACCGTAGCGTACTACTTCGATTTGCGCAACGCGTGGTGAGTGAAGCGGGAATGCACGCTCAACACCTACGCCGTAAGAAATCTTACGGACTGTGAATGTTTCGCTGATGCCGCCACCTTTACGCTTGATAACAACGCCTTCGAAGATCTGGATACGCTCACGCGTTCCCTCTACAACTTTAACGTGGACACGTACTGTGTCACCAGGACGGAAAGCAGGTACGTCCGATTTGAATTGTTCTTCTGTGATTTCACGGAACAGTTTTTGTGTGTTCATGAATCATATCTCCTTTTTCTTCAATGTTCATATCTTCATATGCCCAAGCATCCAATAGCGGAACATCGGTAATCGATGGGTTTAACCCACATGCTCAAACATAGCATATATTTCTCAATCGCGCAACGATTGAAGAAACTTTTTATCGTCTTCCGTCAGCTCGATTTGCTCGAGTAAATCCGGACGACGTCGATACGTTCTCGCGAGCGATTGCTCGCGTCGCCACGTCTCGATACGAGCGTGATTTCCAGACAGGAGGACGTCCGGCACTTTCAACCCGCGAAATTCCGCAGGGCGTGTGTAGTGCGGATACTCAAGGAGACCGGTCGAGAACGAATCGTCTTCGTGGCTCGCCTGATCACCAAGGACGTCCGGGAGCAGTCTCACCGTCGCATCAATCATCACCATCGTCGCGAGCTCCCCACCCGTCAAAACGAAATCGCCGATGGACACTTCGTCCGTCGCCAGTTCATCGTGGATGCGCTGGTCGAATCCCTCATAATGTCCACACAAAAAGATCAGATGCTCTTCACGGGCCCATTCTTCCGCCATCTGTTGATTGAACGGCTTTCCGGTCGGCGTCGTGAGAATGACACGTGGTGACTTCGCTTCGATCGAGTCAAATGCATCAAAGATTGGTTGTGGGGTGAGCAACATGCCCGCCCCTCCTCCGTACGGATAGTCATCGACTTTATGATGCTTGTTCGTTGAAAAATCCCGAAAATTGATGAACGACATATCCACTTGTCCGAGCGCTCTCGCTCGGCCGACGATGGAATGGTCGAGCGACTTGAACATGTCCGGGAATAACGTCAACACATCAATCTTCATCGTCAATCATTCCAGGGATTGGGGTGATGACGACCCGTTTCGCTTCCACGTCAATCTCTTTCACGACCGATTCGATGTAAGGAATGAGCGCGTCCGACTTGCCTGGTCGTTTGATGACCCATACGTCGTTCGCACCTGTCTCAAAGATATCATCGATTACCCCGATCGCCTCGCCATCGACAATCGCCTCGCAACCGATAATCTCGTGATAGTAATATTCATTCTCCGAGAGATTGTGCACGTGTTCGGCATGGACGTACAACTTCAACCCTTTATATTTCTCGATGAGGTTGATGTTTTCAAATCCTTTGAACGTGACGAGATGAAACTGTTTATGCGGACGATATGTCGTGATCGTCATCTCTTGTTTCGTTCCGTCCACGTCAAGGAACAACGTATTTCCTTTTTTAAATCGTTCTTCAGGGAAGTCTGTCGCCGCCAAAATCTTTACTTCCCCTTTAAGGCCGTGCGTATTGGCGATTTTCCCAACGTATAACCAATCCATTCGCGTTCCCTCCTCAACAAAATAGGCCGACCTCAGAAAAGGTCGGCCACATCATTACTTCGCGTTTTTCGCGTTGTGGAATTTCTCCATGATCCCTGCTTTAGAGAACAAGTTACGTACTGTGTCAGATGGCTTCGCGCCGTCTGCCAACCATTTGAGAGCGAGTTCTTCGTTGATGCGAACTTCAGCTTCTGGTTTTGCAACCGGGTTGTAGTGACCAACTTGCTCGATGAAGCGACCATCACGTGGTGAACGTGAGTCTGCTACAACGATACGGTAGAAAGGTGATTTTTTTGCGCCCATGCGCTTAAGACGAATTTTAACTGCCATGGTAATATACCTCCATCATGTGTTTAAGAATTGACAACTTTTATAGTATACAGCTTTTTTGTCCGACTGACAAAAGTTTTTGTTAGAAGAACGGAAGACCTAAGCCCTTTTTCTTCCCTTTCATTTGTCCTGACATTTGCTTCATCAGCTTCTTCATGTCATCGAACTGTTTGATGAGACGGTTCACTTCCTGAATCGAGCGACCGCTCCCTTTTGCGATCCGTTTCCGACGACTCGCATTGAGCACTTCCGGGTTGGAACGCTCATGTTTCGTCATCGAACGAATAATCGCTTCGACGTGATCGAGTTGTTTCTCGTCGATTTGGACGTTCTTCAACCCTTTCATCTTACCTGCACCAGGTAACATCGAAAGTAATTCATCAATCGGGCCCATGTTTTTCACTTGACCCAACTGTTCAATGAAATCATCGAACGTGAATGACGCGTCGCGAATTTTGCTTTCTAGCTCTCTCGCTGCGTCTTGGTCCATTTGTGTCTCGGCTTTTTCAATGAGCGAGAGCACGTCCCCCATTCCAAGAATCCGTGACGCCATGCGCTCTGGATGGAATGGTTCGAGGGCATCCAACTTTTCTCCGAGACCGACGAACTTAATCGGCGCTCCCGTGACTGCCTTGATCGAAAGGGCTGCCCCGCCTCGTGTATCTCCGTCGAGCTTTGTGAGCACGACCCCGGTGATTCCGAGTTTCTCATTGAAACTGTCGGCCACATTGACCGCATCTTGACCTGTCATCGAGTCGACGACAAGGAAGATCTCATTTGGTTTGGCAATCGTCTTCACATTTTCGAGCTCACCCATGAGCGTCTCGTCGATATGAAGGCGACCCGCCGTATCGATCAACACGAAATCGTGATGATTTGTTTTTGCGTACTCGAGTGCTTTCGTCACAATCTCTTCCGGCTTCACTTGATCGCCAAGTGAGAAGACCGGTAAATCAAGTTGTTTCCCGAGTGTCTCGAGCTGCTTGATTGCCGCCGGACGATAAATATCCGCCGCGACGAGAAGTGGACTGCGGTTATGCTTTTTACGAATCAAGTTCGCTAGCTTCCCGGTCGTTGTCGTCTTACCTGCCCCTTGTAGCCCGACCATCATGACGACTGTCGGTGGTTTCTGACTAAATGAGATCGGGACGACATCGCTTCCCATCAAATTCGTCAACTCTTCGTGAACGATTTTGACGACTTGTTGACCTGGCGTCAATGATTTCATGACATCCTGACCAACCGCACGCTCTTTCACGTCATTGACGAATTGCTTGACCACTTTAAAGTTGACGTCGGCTTCTAGTAAGGCGAGGCGAACCTCACGCATCATCTCTTTGACATCAGTCTCCGAGATTTTCCCTTTACCACGCATCTTTGAAAGCGTCGCTTGCAACCGTTCTGATAATCCTTCAAATGCCATGCTCCAGCCCCCTACTCTAAATTCTCAAGCGCAGAAATCGTGGCATTCACGTCATCCGTGAGCTCGACTTGACGTTTGAGGGTCTGAAGAAGTTGCTGACGCTGTTCGAATTTTTCGAATAGAGCGAGCTTTTCCTCGTACTGTTCAAGCATCGTTTCTGTACGCTTTATGTTATCGTAGACCGCTTGACGGCTGACTTCAAACTCTTCCGCTATCTCTCCGAGCGAGTAGTCATCTAGGTAATAAAGAGACATATAGTTGCGCTGTTTCGGTGTGAGGAGCGCTTGATAGAAATCGATGAGATAGTTCATGCGATTCGTTTTTTCGAGCGTCAAACCTTTCACCTCCACATGTTAAGTGAAATCCCTTTACAACTACCTATAGTACAGCCGTGCCTAGTACTTGTCAAGTTTTTTTCTTAACAGCAAAACTTAGGCGAGGTCTTTGTTTGTGTCCTCTTTTTCAGTCGAGTCGTCTTCTGACTTCTCTTCGAAAACGTCCCCGAATAACCCTAGGACGAACTGTTCTGGATCGAACTCTTGTAAATCGTCCATCTTTTCACCAAGACCGACATATTTGACCGGGATGTCGAGTTCATTTCGAATCGCGAGCACAATCCCACCTTTAGCCGTCCCGTCGAGCTTCGTCAAGACGATTCCGCTCACGTTCGTCGCTTCTTTGAACGCTTTAGCTTGAATCATGGCGTTTTGTCCTGTCGTTGCATCTAATGCGAGCAAGACCTCATGCGGACCGTTCGGAACTTCTCGTTCGATGACACGCTTCACTTTTTCGAGTTCTTTCATTAGATTCACTTTATTTTGAAGACGTCCCGCCGTGTCACAGATGAGGACGTCCATGTTACGCGACTTCGCGGATTGGACGGCATCGTATACGACAGCAGCCGGATCTGATCCTTCCGTTTGACGGATAACAGGAACGCCGACACGCTCTCCCCAAACTTGGAGTTGTTCGATTGCCCCTGCACGGAACGTATCCCCTGCCGCGAGCATGACGTTACGACCTTCCGACTTCAATTGATGCGCCAGTTTTCCGATTGTCGTCGTCTTCCCGACCCCGTTCACACCGACAAACAAGATGACCGTAAGTCCATCTTGCATATTCAGTTCGCGGTCTGATTCGTCTTCTTGGAGGCGTTTCGCTACTACTTCAACGAGTGCATCCCGAACTGCGACCGGGTCTTTTAAGTTGCGACGTTTCACTTCTTCTTTCAAATCTTCGACAAGATCCATCGTCGTCGTGACGCCGACATCCGCTTGGATGAGCAAATCTTCGAGTTCATCGAAGAAGTCCTCATCCACCTCGCGGAAACGATAGACGAGGTCGTTGACGGCACTCGCAAACCCGTCACGTGTCTTCGTCAACCCGTCTGTAAACTTTTGTGACACCTCTTGGGTAGATGTCGTTAATTTCTCTTTTAATTTCTTGAAAAAACTCAACGTGATTCCTCCATCTCTTCATCCATTTCTACGACACGTTTTGCTTCAGACAGTTCGACCGATAACACTTCGGACACCCCGTTCTGTTGCATCGTGACGCCATAAAGCGTGTCCGCCGCTTCCATCGTGCCTTTTCGGTGCGTAATGATGACAAACTGCGTATCAATCGATAGCGTGCGAATATATTCCCCGAACCGGTGTACGTTCGCCTCATCAAGAGCCGCCTCGACCTCATCGAGGACACAGAACGGTACCGGACGCGTCTTCAGTATCGCAAACAATAAGGCGATCGCTGTGAGTGCGCGTTCTCCACCAGACAATAGACTGAGCGTCTGTAGCTTTTTGCCAGGCGGTTTGGCAACGATCTCGATTCCTGTGTTCAGCAAGTCCGATTCATCAACAAGTTTTAAGTCGGCCTCACCTCCACCGAATAACTCGGTGAACGTCTGTTTAAAGTGTGCCCGTACGTTCGTATACGTTTCTTTAAAGAGACGTGTCACTTCACGGTCCATCTCGGCGATGATCTCATACAAATCTTCTTTTGCACTAACCAAGTCATCTCGCTGTTCAGACAAGAACGTAAAGCGTTCGTGAACGCTATCGAACTCTTCGATTGCATTCAGATTGACCGGTCCGATCTCCTCAATCTGACGAACGAGCAATTTAAACTCTTCTTTCGCTTCATCAAGAGGAATCTCGAGCGCTGGTAAAAGTTCTGCGACAAGCCCCTGTTCTTCTAACGCATCGAGCTTCCATTGTCGCTTTAATTCGAACTCTTGCTTCGCCGTCTCTAGTTTTCGGACGACCGCTTCTGCCTGTCGTCGCGCTTCCGTCGCCTGGTCGACACGCTGACGCATGATCCGGTACGCTTCTTCATTCGACTTGAGCGTTGTTGCCATTGCTTGTAGCGACTCTTGAATCTCGTTGAATTCGAGCTTGGCCGTGGTAAGCGTCGCTTCTAATTCAGCAGATGAAACGACTTCTCCACTATCGAGGCGTGTGAGTTCACGCTCCATCTGATTGTTTCGTTCCTGTAGACGATTAAGTTCAGTCGTCAAGCGCTCCAATTCATATCGAACACGTTCTTCTTCGAGCGTATGGCGTTGCAGGTCGAGTTCGTTTTGGCGAAGCGCCGTTTCGAGTTGCCCCGTACTCTCGGCACTTTTTGACTGTTCGGCACGGAGCGATTCTAGACGGACACGAATATCCGCTTGCTCTTTGTCCGTATCTGCCAAGGCTTTCGTCAATCGTTCGAGCTCGGCTGTCGACGTCTCAATCGTCCGTTCATAGCGCATCATCTCGTGATCGAACAGTTCAAGTTGTGATTTGGCATCGAGTGAGGCACGTTCAGCAGTGCGGTAAGTAGCCTCGACATCTCGAAGCGTGACTTCGACGGTACGTTTTTCGTCTCGAAGTGTCGATAGTGCTTGAGTAATCGTTGTCAATGCTTCCGTATACTCTTGAAGACGTTGCTTTTGCTCATGGAGCATGGCAAGACCTTGTGTCAATCCTTGTTTCAAGTCATCTAGTTCACGCGATTGTGTAAACAAAGCCACACCTTGCTTACGACTACCACCTGTCATCGAACCGCCGACGTTCACGATGTCTCCCTCGAGTGTGACGACGCGGAAACGATATCCGGTCGACTGTGCCATTCGGTTCGCGACTTCTAACGTCTCCGCGACGAGCACCGCACCGAGGAGTGATTGTTTTAACGTCTCAAACGATTCGTCCGTCTCGACCAAATCGGACGCCACACCGACAAACCCATTCATCGATTCGAGGCGATGCATCACTTCGGTCGGTACGAATCTCGGCTTGATCGTCGTCAGCGGCAAGAATGTCGCACGACCCGCGTTCGCTTTTCGCAATTGATCGATTTCACGGCGACCGACTGTCTCGTCTGTGACGACGACATGTTGCTGCGTCTGACCGAGAGCTGTTTCGATCGCTGCTTCATACGAAGGACGAACACGAATGAGTTCAGCGACGGCACCGAGCACACCTGCAGAACGATTTTTCAACACGAACTTGACCGCATGGAAATAACCTTCATACGATTGCTTCATCCGTTCGAGCATTTCGATCCGATCTTCTGTTTTTTGACGACGACGCTCGAGATCATAGTAAGACGTCTCCGCCCGCGTTAATTTCTCACGGATCGTCGTTTCTTGATCGTGAAGTTCCGCCTCTTTATCAGTCAATTGTTCAAAACGACTTTGTACCTCTTCGTACTGTTTTTGCGCCGCTAACAGTGTCGCTTCTTGTGAAGAACGGTCATCGAGACGGTGTTTATTCTCACGAAGAAGTCGTTCTTTCGACTCGATGGCGACATCGATATCCCGTTGTTCCCGCTTTTGTTGGTTACTGATTGTCGCTCGCGTGGTCGCGAGTTCGAACGCTTCACTTTGTAACGCTTCGATTTCAGAATTGAAATCACGCGATGCGGCTGTCAATTGTTGTTGAAGCGCATCTCTCGCCTCAGTCGTTTGGCGCAACGTATCTACTTTTTGAGACAATTCATCACGAACGGTCTGCAACCGTGTCTCAAGCTCTGCCATCTCAGCTTTTACTTCTTCACGTTGACGCAAGAGACGGTCTTTCATCTCGGCACCGTGCTCTTCTTGGGCTTTTGCGAGCTTGATGTCACCCGTCAAACGCTCGACATACGTCGACTGTTCGCGCTCCTTTTGATTCAATTCAGCCAACTCGTCACGAAGTGTCGAAAGTGTCGCCTCGAGTTGACTACGTTCTTCGGTAAGGTTCTGTACCGAACGGTCGGAGTTAGACAATTGCTGAATGGATTCTGTGTGACGTACCGTCACCTGCTCGATTTCTTGTTGAAGCATTTGAATTTCGGCACCCATGATACCCGTTTCAAGCTCGTCATGACGGGCTTTTGCCACTTTATACTCCCGAGCAAGCGCTGCTTGTTCGCGAAGGGGTTCTACCCGGTCAGCCAACTCAAATAAGATGTCGTCGACACGAGATAAGTTCAACTCCGTATCTTGTAATTTACGCTCAGCCTGTTTTTTACGCTGGCGATACTTGAGGACTCCCGCCGCCTCTTCGATGACAGCCCGGCGATCTTCCGGTTTCCCGGAAATGACTTGTTCGACCCGACCTTGCCCGATGATGGCGAATGCATCGCGGGAAAGACCTGTGTCTAAAAACAAATCAATCACGTCTTTTAGACGACATGGTTTTTTATTCATAAAATAGTCGCTGTCCCCACTCCGGGTCACGCGACGGGTCACACTCACTTCTTCATAAGGGAGACGTAACTGTTCGTCGCGATTATCGAGGACGAGTGTGACCTCGGCGACGTTTCGGTGATTCTCACCTTCACTTCCGGCAAAGATGACATCTTCCATCTTGGCACCGCGCAGTGATTTGGCCGACTGTTCTCCAAGTACCCAGCGAACAGCGTCCGATATATTGGATTTCCCGCTCCCGTTCGGCCCTACTACAGCCGTGACGCCGGGACGGAAATCTAATTCAATTCGCTTGGCAAATGATTTAAAGCCAGCGAGTTCGATTCGTTTTAAGTGCATCGTGACCATCCTATCCGCAGTAAGCATTCATCTGTATATTTTACCACAGTTAACAGTTCGTCAAAATGCCAGAATCATGCTATTCTTAAAAGAACTGTAGAAAGGGGTATACAGATGACGAATGAACAGATGATTGAAGCGATTTTGGATAAGATGAACATTATTAACCGCGGTGCGATCAAAGCGGAAGAATATAATGAGGCTGACCCATCAGCGGTGAAAGAGATTTATGAGTACGTGATGACACGTTCTTCCCTCTCTTTATCAGAAGTCGACGGAATCGTCGAAGAGCTCGGTCAATTGACATGAAAAAGGAGTGGAACCATGGTGAATGGTCCACTCCTTTTGTTTATAAATCTGCGTATCGCCGATTAAAAGCGATGAGCGCTTCTTTCGCTGCCAATTGTTCCGCTTCTTTTTTAGAACGCCCGACCCCTTCACCGACAATATCGTCGCTGAGACGTGCATGAGCCACAAATTCTCGGCTATGTGCCGGTCCGCGCTCTTCGATGATCTCATAAGTGACCGGACCTAACCCTTCACGTTGCACGCTTTCCTGCAACTGGCTCTTGAAATCAGTCTGTTCTTCAAATACTCCGGCTAAGACTTTCGGAAAAACCGCTTCGGCGAGGAATCGTTCGACTGCCTCAATCCCTTGGTCTAAATAAAGAGCACCGATATAGGATTCGAAGACATCGGCAAGTAATGCCGGACGTTTTCGTCCACCAGTCAACTCTTCACCTTTTCCAAGCAAGATAAAGTCAGAGAAGGCATAGGCCTCCGCAAAATTCACGAGTGACGGTTCACAAACAATCGCCGCCCGTAATTTTGTTAATTCCCCCTCGGAGCGCTCCGGATAAGTCTCATATAGGAACCGGGATACGGTCAATTCTAATACGGCATCCCCTAAAAACTCTAAGCGTTCATTGTCTTTTCGCAATCCACGCTGCTCATTCACATATGATGAATGCGTGAACGCCTGCATGAGCAAGTCGTGATTTGAAAACTGAACGTCTAAACGCTCTTCTAATGACTTGAATAACTCTAAGATGCGTGCTCGTTCCATTTCCTGACGTCGACGTCGCTGCGCCGATCCTTGACGGTCAAACCGCCGTTTTTCTTTTGTCATAGTTCCCTCCATGAATAAGCACAAGCCCACCACTCGGGACCGAGCGGTGGGATGGCTTGATTACACTTTTGTTTCGATGTACGCGACTACGTCGCCAACAGTTGCAAGTTTCTCAGCGTCTTCGTCTTCAATCGTGATGTCGAATTTGTCTTCGAGGTCCATCACCATTTCCATTACTTCAAGCGAGTCAGCGCCAAGGTCGTCCTTGAACGATTTCTCTGCCGTGATTTCAGAAACGTCTTTTCCGAGTTTCTCTGCTACTGCTTCTTGTACGTCTACTAAAATTTGTTCTTTTGTCATGATAAAATCCCTCCAAAGGTAAGTATATTAAATGTCTGTCTATTGGTAAAGTTCTCTTTTATGCCTTTATGCCATCGTCATGCCGCCATCGACGGCAATCGTCTGGCCAGTCACGTAAGCAGCCTGTTCAGACGCCAAAAATGAGACGAGGTTCGCTACATCTTCCACTTGTCCGAAACGGTTGAACGGAATTTGCTCGAGTGTAGCGTCTCGCTGCGCATCTGTCAAGGCATCGGTCATGTCGGTTTGAATGAAACCAGGACAAACGGCATTGACCGTCACATGACGACTTGCGAGTTCGCGTGCCACAGATTTTGTCAATCCAATCAACCCTGCTTTTGCGGCCGCATAGTTTGCTTGTCCCGCGTTCCCAGTGATGCCGACGACCGAGGCGATATTGATGATACGCCCTGATTTTGATTTGAGCAACGGACGTGTCACCGCTTGCGATGTGAGGAATGCCCCTTTCAAATTCGTCGATAAGACGTCATTGAAATCTGCCTCTTTCATACGCATGAGTAACCCATCACGTGTAATCCCTGCATTGTTCACAAGACAATCGACGCGTCCATACGTATCGACTGCCGTCTTGACGAGTGCTTTGACGTCGTCTGCGTTTGAGACATCTGCCTTCACAGCAATGGCTTCTCCGCCTGCTTCGGTGATGGCTGCCACGACGGCGTTTGCCTTCTCTTCACTACCCGAGTAGTTCACGACGACACGGAAGCCGTCTTCCCCTAAACGTTTCGCGATGGCCGCACCGATTCCACGGGACGCACCAGTCACGATCGCTACTTGATCATGCACGAACTTCTCCTCCTAACGAGGCGACTTCTTCAAGCGTGGTCGCCTTTTGAATCGAAACGTTCGAATCGATTCGTTTAATCAACCCTGAAAGGGGTGACGATGGACCGAACTCGATGAACGTGTCCACTCCGTCTGCAATCGCTTTTCGAACACATTCTTCAAAGCGCACTGACGAATAGAGTTGTTTCGTCAACAACGCTTTTAACTGTTCAGGATCGCGATGTACAACTGCATCCACGTTCGAGATGAAATCGACAGACGCCTCTTTGAACGGTGATGAGGCGAGGACATCCTGGAAACGTGTCGCCACCGGCATCATATATGAACTGTGGAACGCACCGGAGACGTTTAACGGTAACACTCGTTTCGCGCCGGCTGCTTTCAATTCTACACCTGCCTGTTCGACAGCATCGATATGCCCGGAAATGACAAACTGACCAGGGCAATTCAAGTTAGCGATTTGTACCAAATCCCCACTCGCACTAATTTTTTCAGTGATATGAAGCGCTTCTTGAAGATCGGTCATGCCGACAACTGCCGCCATCGTCCCGTCTTTCACTGAAGACATCAAATTACCACGTTCTCGAACGAGCACGGTCGCCTCTTCTAAATCGATGACCCCTGCCGAGACGAGCGCAGCATACTCTCCTACGCTATGTCCGATGACGACATCTGGTGTCGCACCATTTGCCGCATAGGCTTGTGCCAGTAACGAGGCATGCGCCACGATTGCCGGTTGTGCGACTTCTGTTTCTTGGAGGTCTTCTTTCGACCCAGCAGACATGACTTCAAGAAGGTCAAATCCGAGTCGACGCCCGATTGCCTGAAGAGTTTCAGGTTGGCCTAAAAATGTCTGTCCCATTCCGACGGCTTGAGAGCCTTGTCCCGGGAACACCCATGCTACTTTCCCCATGTCCTCACCTGCTTTCGCTTAGTCTATCGCTTTGGCACGCTTGATTTTATCGACGACATCGTGGTCTACCATGATTTTCGCCTGTTTCAACGCACTCATCATTGCGAGTGCGTCACTCGATCCGTGCGCCTTGATGACAGGCGCATTGATTCCAAATAACCCGGCTCCCCCATGTTCGCGATAATCAAGCGTTTCTTTCAATCGTCTTAATTTCGGTTTTAAGATGAGAGCGGCAAGTTTCGATACAAGATTGCTCGTGAATTGTTCTTTCATCATCTTCATAAGCATTGCTGAGGATCCTTCTACACCTTTTAACAAGATGTTTCCGGCAAATCCTTCTGTCACGATGACGTCCACGTCTCCTGACATCGCTTCACGCGCTTCGACATTCCCGACAAAGTGGACAGGGGCCTGTTCAAGGAGGGGGAACGCTTCTTTCGTGAGCGCATTTCCTTTTCCGGCTTCTGTCCCGATATTGAGAAGAGCGACACGCGGTGTTTTGATGCCACGAACATGTTCGGCATAGAGTGAGCCCATGATCGCATAATCCACAAGATGTTCGGCTTTCGCATCCGGATTCGCTCCGACATCCAACACGACGACACCACTACCTGTATATGTAGGGAACGTCGGAGATAATGCCGGACGCTCGATTCCTGGGATTCGTCCGATGATGAAGAGAGATGCAGCCATCAAGGCGCCAGTGTTTCCAGCAGACACGAGAGCATCCGCTTTACCTTCTTTGACGAGATTGGCCGCTACGACGAGCGAACTGTCCTTTTTACGGCGGACCGCTCGAACCGGCTCGTCCTCTCCTGTAATGATTTCACTAGCTGGAACGACCGTCACACGAGGATCGTCAAGTCCGTAAGAGGCGATTTTCACCTCGTCACCGACTAAAAAGAGCTCCATCGGCTCGTTCGGATATTGTTCGACGAACCGTTTCACACCTTCTACGATTGCTTTCGGTGCGTGGTCGCCACCCATTGCATCAATTGCTAATTTCATGCTTGTTCCTCCTCACCACGTCGGTAAATCGTGAAGTCGCCTTCAAAGACGCGCTCCTCGCCGACATAACTTTCGACTGTGACGTCTGTTCTTCCGTCTCCTCTTAGCTTAATCACACGAGCCTTGGCAACGACTCGCTCTCCAAGATGAACCTGGCGACTAAATCGGATCTCCGCTTTAGTGGTCAACGCCAATTCATCATTGATGAGCGCCACCGCTAACGAGTTGGCTTGCGCGAACAAGACGTGTCCACGAGCAATCTCATTGCGGCTAAAGACGTGTTCTTTTTCGATATCGAGGACAGAAATCGCAGAGTCATCGAGTTTCAAGTCAATCATATCACCGATGACCTCGCTCATTGAAAGCGATTTGACTTCATCGAGGTGTTCAGAAGCCACATGTTTGATTCGTTCCCTCACTTCTGGAATTTTTAATTCCATCCGATCGAGACGAATCGTCTGGATGCTGACGGAAAACTGTTTTGACAGTTCCTCGTCTTTGATGAACGGGTTGCGCTCAATCGTTTCTTGTAACAAGCGTTGCCGCTCTTTCTTAGGTACCCGCATTCAGTTCCCTCCTAAACTAATCGCTAAAGAACTTAATACCTGGTACTAATAGCAGTATATATTCTTTAGTCGTCATTTTCAAGTATTATTCTAACCTTTCCCCTACGAGGAGGTCGAGTTGTTTCAAATAGCCACGTAACCCTTCATATTGGGCGTCCTGCCAAAACGCATCGCTTCCAAGAAGTGCCACGGCGTCACGCATCGCCACTTCCATCACTTTTAAATCGAGAACCGGATCGGCGACCCGGAAGCTAGGCAGCCCGCTTTGGGCGGTACCAAAGAAATCACCGGCACCACGTAACTCTAAATCTTTCTCCGCCAATACGAATCCGTCATTCGTCTCCGTCATCGTTTTCAGTCGAACTTTTCCAACATCTGACTTCGGATCCCCGACGAGGATGCAGAAGGACTGATGGGCACCACGACCGACACGTCCTCGCAACTGGTGCAGTTGTGCGAGACCGAAGCGCTCAGCGTCATGAATAATGATGAGTGAAGCGTTCGGAACGTTTACCCCGACTTCGACGACCGTCGTCGAGACGAGAATTTGTGTCGCATTGTCGGCAAATGATTTCATCACGTCGTCTTTTTCTGCGCTCGATAGCTTCCCGTGCATCAAACCGACGGCATAGTTTGGGAACCGTTCTTTCAACAGTTCATATAAAGCTGTCGCACTTTCGACTTCGAGCGTATCCGACTCCTCGATGAGTGGTGCAATCACATAGGCTTGACGGCCAAGCGCTAGCTCTCGATCGACCATCGAATGGACACGGTCGATTTGGTCTTGCTTCGCCCAATATGTTTCAATCGGTTTTCGGCCTTTTGGCATCTCATCAATCGTCGAGACGTCCATCTCTCCGAACGCACTGATTGCAAGTGTCCTCGGAATCGGGGTCGCTGTCATATACAAGACGTCCGCAAATTCGGCTTTATCACGAAGTTTCTTCCGTTGTTCGACACCGAATCGATGCTGTTCGTCTGTAATCGCCAAATGCAAATTCGAAAATTCGACCGGTCCTTGAATGAGGGCATGCGTTCCGACGATGATGTCGACATCACCGGATCGAATCGCAGTCAGAAGCGCCTCCCGGGCTTTTCCTTTCACCGAGCTCGTCAAGAGGGCGATGGTGATGCCAAACGGCTCAAACAATTCCTGTAAAGATGTCGCGTGCTGTTCGGCTAAAATTTCGGTCGGTACCATCAATGCGCCTTGATACCCAGCCATGACGGTCGCATACAAGGCAATCGCGGCAACGACGGTCTTCCCGCTCCCGACATCCCCTTGCAACAATCGATTCATCCGTTCTGGCTTTTCGAGATCGGACACGATTTCACGGATGACCCGTGTTTGAGCTCCCGTCAACGGGAATGCGAGTCGTTTGACGAATTCGTTCAATTGAGGCTTATCGAGTTGAAGGGCCCGACCGTTTCCTGACCGCTCCATTTTCCGAAACGCCTGCAATTTCAATTGATACATGAGACACTCTTCGTATACGTAGCTCCGTCTCGCCTGCTTATATGTCTCCACCGTATCCGGGAAATGCATCCCGCGAAGCATGGTCATCCGGTCCTCTAGTCGATACCTGTCTCGTATGGACTGTGGCACCCGTTCCGGGAGGTCCGTCACTTGTTCGAAAGCTAACTTGACGATTCGACTAAAGTTTTTTTGCGTGAGTCCGGCTCGTAACGAATAGATGGGCTGAAGGCCGCCTGACGGTGCACCGAATTCGAGGTCGGTCGCACTGATCGTCATCCGATTCATATCCCATTTCCCTTTGACCGTGACGGTTTCGCCAATCGTCAACTTATCCTTATAGAACGCCCGATTGAACATCGTCACTTGGACTGCATACCGTTCTTCTAGCAATAATCTAAACTGAAGGCGGTTCTTCCCTTTACTATAGTACCGAACGAGCGGCTCTGCTTGAACCGTCCCACTCCATTTGACGAGGTCCCCGTGAACAGCGGTCGTTACGGTCCCACTATTATAATTCTCATAACGAAACGGGACGTGCTCTAGCACGTCCTCGATTCGAACAAGTCCCATCATTTCTAGTTTTTTGGCCATCTCTGGCCCGACTCCTTTCAGAGTCGTCAGCCGTTCATTGTTTTGCATCTTCTTTCGCTCCAAAAATATTTCGTTCGAGGCGACGAGCCGTCGGCGTATTCGCCAATCCACCTTTAGCCGTCTCTTTCAACGCAGTCGGCATCATTTGACCGACTTCATGCATCGCTGAGATGACTTCGTCACAAGGAATACGCGATGTGATTCCCGCGAGGGCCATGTCCGCTGCGACAATGGCATTGGCACCGCCCATGGCGTTCCGTTTCACACACGGCACTTCAACGAGTCCTGCCACAGGATCACAGACAAGGCCGAGCATGTTTTTAAGGGCGATTGCAAACGCCGTAGCCGACTGGTCCGGTGTCCCGCCGGCCGCTTCGACAATCGCTGCTGCTGCCATTCCGGTCGCTGAACCGACTTCTGCCTGGCATCCCCCTGCCGCTCCTGAAATCGAAGCGTTGTTCGCCACAACAAACCCGAACGCTCCTGACGTGAACAAGTAGCGAATCATGGCATCGCGGTCCATCTCGAGGCGATCTTTCACCGCGAATAACGTTCCTGGCACGACGCCCGCACTCCCCGCAGTCGGTGTCGCACAAATTCGTCCCATCGCCGCATTCACTTCGTTCGTCCCGATTGCTTTTGACACGGCATCTAAAATAAGGTCTCCGGCAAGTGATTTGCCTGAACGTATATAATCTTGCATGAGTACGGCATCGTTCCCCGTCAATCCCGTCACCGATGTGACACCTTGAAGCGCACGTTCGACCGCTTCTTCCATGACCTCGAGGTTACGGTCCATCATCCCGATGATGTCTTCCCGGCTCGAGCGTCTGACGTGCATCTCTTGTTCAATCATCACCTCAGAAATCGGGATACCTCGTTCTGTTGCCATCGTCACTAACTCTTCTACTGATTTAAACATCTCACATTCTCCTTATTCCCCAAAAATAGCGATCCGTTCGATCTGCGGTAACCGTTCTAGCTCTGCTAACACTTCAGCAGGAATCGTTTCATCAATCTCAATGGCCATCAAGGCTTGCATTCCTTTTTCGTGACGACTCACTTCCATATGTCCAATGTTCAATTGATGATTCGCCAAGACACCTGTCACTGCGGCGATTGCCCCGAATCGGTCATGATGCAAGACGACGAGCGCAGGTCCCCCACCTGTCAACTTTAACGGGAATCCATTCAGTTCCGTGATTTCAATCGTTCCCCCACCGATTGAGATCCCGACGATTTCAAACGTACCGAACTCGTCTTCGAGCAAGACACGCGCTGTATTCGGATGATCCGTCAACAAATCGCTCGTCTCAAAGATGACTTCGATTCCTTTTTCACGGGCAATGTCTAACGCTTGTGGGATTCGCAGGTCGAACGTATCAAACCCCATAATTCCACCGACAATCGCGACATCCGTACCGTGACCACGATACGTGTCCGCAAACGACCCATAAAACGTGATGCGTGCGGTGCGTGGCGTTCTTCCGAATAATTTCCCTGCCATCAGCCCGATGCGCGCGGCACCTGCTGTATGCGAACTCGATGGCCCGACCATGACAGGACCAATGATGTCAAACACACTACGATATTTCACCTAATTTTCCCCCTTTCAAAAATCCCTACCTTCATTATACAGAAGGTAGGGACTTGAAACAGCTTATTCCACACTAAAAATATAAGAGTAAAGCGGTTGTTTGCCGTCGTGTACTTCAATCTCAATCTCATCATTTACAGATTCGATATATGACGTCAACGCTTCTACGTCTGCTTCAGATGAACCTTCACCCGTTAAAATCGTGATGATTTCATCATCTGCTTCGACGAGTGCATCGACCAACTTTTTAGCCGCTTCGAGGCTCGACGTTGAGGAAGAAACGATTTTCTTCTCTGCAATCGCCATGTGCTCGTCTTTCTTGATTTCCACACCATCGATGCTCGTGTCACGAACAGCGTAAGTGACTTGTCCGGACTTCACAGTCGAGGCAGCTGACTTCATCGCTTGTTCGTTCATCTCGACATCCGCCTCTGGGTTGAAGGCGATTGCTGCCGCAAGACCTTGTGGGACCGTCTTCGTCGGGATGACAGAGACGCCGCATGGTGCGACAGACGCTGCTTGCTCAGCAGCCATGATGATGTTTGAGTTGTTCGGGAAGATAAAGACGTGTTCCGCATGTGCAGACTCAATCGCCTTGACGATATCTTCTGTTGATGGGTTCATCGTTTGACCGCCCTCGATGACGTGTGCCGCCCCGAGTGAACGGAACAATTCGCTGACGCCTTCACCCATTGCTACCGTGACGATCGCAAATGGTGCTTTCGGCTTCTCTGCCTGTTGAACACCGTGTTGATTCGCACCATGTTCTTCTTCGAGAATGGTCGAGTGTTGTTGACGCATGTTCTCGATTTTAACGGCGACGAGTTCACCGAAACGTTGACCTTTCGTGATGACCTCACCCGGTGTCTCAACGTGAACGTGAACTTTTAAGAGTTCTTCGTCCGCGACGACAAGGAGAGAATCTCCCAGTTCAGACAATTCGTTACGGAACGCATCTTCATTGAACGGTGCATCCTTTAACTTTTCGTCTTGGAAACGAACCATGATCTCTGTGCAATAACCGAATTCGATATCTTCTGTAGACATGAACCCTTGTGCCGCATGCGCATGGTGTTCTGCCTCGATCAACGCATCCATGACAGGAGCATGTGGTTTCTCGAGCTCTTTGCCTTCAAGGCTAGCAAGGAAACCTTCGTAGATGACGAGAAGTCCTTGACCGCCCGAGTCGACGACGCCGACTTCTTTTAATACCGGCAACAAGTCCGGTGTACGGTCTAACGATGCTTTCGCTTCTTCGATGACGCGTTTCATAAATTCAGTGAAATCACTTGTCGACTCTGACGCAAGGAGCGCTTCGTCGGCCGCTTCACGAGCAACCGTTAAAATCGTTCCTTCAACCGGTTTCATAACCGCCTTGTATGCCGTGTCGACACCGCGCTTGAGCGCTTCTGCAAAATCAACTGTTGTCAGTTCTGCTTTTCCTTCAACAGCTTTACCGAATCCACGGAACAACTGACTTAAAATAACACCCGAGTTTCCGCGTGCCCCCATAAGTAGTCCACGTGCAAACTTTGATGACACCTCTGCGATATCTGATGAGTTCATCGCCGCTACTTCTTTCGCGCCCGACGTCATCGTCAAGTTCATGTTCGTCCCCGTGTCTCCGTCTGGAACCGGGAAGACGTTAAGCGAATCTACATAATCTGCGTTTTGGCTCAAGTTGGCCGCTCCGTTCGCGATCATGTTTGAGAGCGCCAATCCATCTAAACGTTTTAAACCCACACCAAATCCTCCTCCGTTTTCGTCAGTCATTCGTCAGACGAACGCCTTGAACGAATATATTTACCGACGAAACGTTTAATCCTAAAGTTTCTCCGAGCGTATACTTGACTCGGCTCTGCACGTTGTATGCGACTTCAGATACTTTCGTCCCGTAGCTTACAATGATGTGCATGTCGATATGTACGTCTTCGTCTTCTTGACGTACGACGACACCACGCGCGTAATTTTCACGTTTTAACAATTCAGCAATGCCGTCTTTCAATTGTGCTTGTGAAGCCATGCCGACCACACCGAAGCATTCCATCGCTGCACCACCTGCGAGTGTCGCGATGACGTCACTTGTGATGTCAATATTGCCATATGTTGTCTTCATTTCAATTGCCATATGGAGTAGCCTCCTTTATTCGGAATGATTCCTAATGTACATTCTACAATAAGTACCTAGTTATTAAAAGAACCTGCTCCAGAAACTCGGTCAATTAACGCGATAACCTCATTCATTATTCAAATCCTTGAGAGTAATGTCAAGTTTTTTTCTTGTCATGGTACGATTTTCTAGTTGCATCGGGAAAAAAGCCGTGCTAATATAAACGAGTGTCTATTAGGACGAACCCACATAAAAAAGGAGGGGAAACGCATGGCACGTAAATGCTACGTAACAGGTAAATCACCTAAATCAGGTAACAACCGTTCGCACGCACTCAACAAGACAAAACGTACTTGGGGTGTAAACGTACAAAAAGTTCGTATTCTCGTTGACGGTAAACCGAAACGCGTTTGGGTTTCAGCTCGCGCACTTAAATCAGGTCTCGTTGAACGCGTATAATACTTATACACGAACGAATAAATCCCAGCGGCATTCGCCGATGGGATTTTTTTGTGCTCATTTTTTGACAATCATGACGAGAACGGTCCCTTGATGGACCGTCAACCGGGCAGAATCCGTAGACCATTCATTTGAGATCGTCAGCGCCTCTCCGCTAGTCACGTCATGATGGTCAAGTGGATATTTGACATCTTTAATGGAAATCGTAGCTGTCTTCCATGGCATGAAGGACAAATAGTGACCGTCCCGTTTCGGAATCGTATAGTCTCCTATTCTTACAAGATAGACCGTTTGCCCTTCATTATGAAGGTGCATCTCCGGATAGGACTCCAGTAAGCCTACATTCGCAAACGTCATATCGATCCGTCCCCCGAGAGCCCCATACACATCGATTCGTGTTGCTCCCCGTTCTCTTGCTAACTCCAATGCAATTTCTAAGTCTGTCACATCTTTCTCCGAAGGATAGCGTAACGCTTGATCAGGTGGTGTCCCATCGAACGAATCAAAATCTCCCACCACGACGTCTGGTACAACTCCTTCATCTAACAGTCTTTGATATCCACCATCCACACCAATCACAAAATCGGCATCACGCGGTAAGTCCGGAATAGGTGCCGGACTCGCCGCGACGATTAGTACGTTCATTGACGGATATCCCGTGTCGCCACACGCGTGAAACGTGGTGCTGTCGTGAAGAGAAGTACTAACACGATGGCCGAGATGACAAAGGATGGGAGCATATACGTGGCGTTATATCCGAGCGAGTAGGCCACGACCGGACCTTCTGCGTATTCAGCGAAGAAGACGATACCCGAGATGACGTGCGCTGCGTATCGTAACATCGACCCGAGCAATGCCCCGAGCACTAAATAGATGGCAAGCGTCTTTGTCGCACCTTGACTCGCAGCATGTTTCACTCGCCCTGCGAATACCCCGGCCATACCGACGAGGCCATATGCGACCGTATAGTCGAGCAAGAATTGTACAGGTGTGAAAATGTATGCTCCGAACAAGAGTTGAAGTGTCCCGACGAGCGCGCCTGTCGCAAGACCACCCTTCAGCCCGTGACGGAACGCCATGACAAAGATCGGGAGCATCGCTAAACTGATAGACCCACCTTGTGGTAAACGATATGGAATGAGCAAATCAAAAATAAGCCCGAGCGCCGCAAACAATGAAATTTCAATGAGCGCTTGTAATTTGAAACGTGATTTCATCCTTCTTCCTCCTTTATTTGTTTGAACGACAAAAAGCAGCATGACGTAAACGCCATGCTGCTTGAATTCGCAACGTGCATTTTCGCCACATCCCTACGTCCGTGTGAACGGAACAGGTTCAAAGGGTTAGCGTATGCCTCTCAGCCACATGATGTGACACCCCTTGCGACTCTATCTTGTTGTTCTACCGTCGATTATACACGAGATGCGCCACGAATGCTATCGATGGCTGCTTTATAATCCGATTGACTATAGATGGCTGATCCTGCCACAAGCACATCAGCTCCAGCATCGATGCAACGTTTTGCCGTTTCTGCGTTCACACCACCATCGATTTCAATCTCAAAATCAAGTTGATGGTCTTGACGAAGTTGGCTAAGCGCTGAAATTTTTGGCACGACCGATTCAATAAACGCCTGACCCCCGAATCCTGGGTTGACCGTCATGAGCAACACCATATCGACGTCCGTGAGTACGTGTTCAATCGTCGAAAGTGGTGTATGTGGGTTTAAGACGACCCCACATTTCGCACCTGCCGCTTTGATTTGCTGTAAGACACGATGCAAATGATTCGTCGCTTCCACGTGTACGGTTACGATGTCCGCACCGGCTTTCACGAAATCTTCTACGTAGCGTTCTGGTTGGTCAATCATCAAATGTACATCGAGTACCATGTCTGATTTTTTACGCAAGCTCGCGAGAACAGGTAGACCAATCGAGATGTTTGGTACGAATTGCCCGTCCATCACGTCAAAATGGATATAGTCAGCCCCTGCTTCTTGAACGGCTTTTACTTCAGCTTCCAAGTTGGCAAAATCGGCAGCTAAAATAGATGGTGCAATTTTAATCATCTGTCAATACCTCCGTTTTCGATCGTTTAACTCCTCCATAAAGGTAACATAATTTTCGTACCTTGTTGAAGCAATTTCGCCATTTTCAACCGCTTGTTTGATGGCACATCCTGGTTCATTAACGTGGACACATCCCCGGAACTTACAATCGTCATGGCGTTCCACGAATTCGGGGAAGCACCATCTGAGCTCATCTGTCTCAAGTTCCTGAGGAAACTCTAGACTTGAAAAACCCGGTGTATCGGCAACGAGACCATCCGCCAATTGGATTAACGTCACGTGACGTGTCGTATGTTTTCCTCGTCCGAGCGATTTCGAGATTGCACCTGTCGCCAACTCGAGTTCTGGCGCAACTGCATTGAGTAACGAACTTTTCCCGACACCGGTCTGACCGGCGAAGACGCTCGTTTTTCCCTTGAATAGACTACGCACTTCATCGACACCGTGCCCATGCTCCGTCGATGTTTCAATCACGTCATACCCAATCGCCCGATAGCGAGCAATCGCCACTTGAATCGGTTCGACTTCACTTTCATCGAGCAAGTCCATCTTCGTCAATACGATGATTGGATGAATTTGCTTCGATTCAATGAGAATGAGAAAACGGTCAAGCAAATGATAGGAAAACGCTGGTTCCTTAACTGAAAAGAGGAGGAACGCTTGATCAATATTCGCAATCGGTGGCCGAACGAGATGGTTTTGACGCTCTTCCACTTCAAGAATATAACCGGTCCCATCTTCTTGATCTTGAATCACCACATCGTCGCCGACGACAGGTGAGATATTGCGTTTTCGAAAATTCCCTCTTGCCCGACAACGAATCTCTTGGTTCGCCTCGGTCATCACATCATAAAACCCGCCTTGAAGACGAATGATTGTTCCTTTCATTATGACTACCTCCTTTTAAAAAAGAGGTGACGACACCGTCACCTCTTTATTGTGCCTCTTCGGCTTGCGCATATGTGACTGAATCCGTTCGAACAATCTCACCATCAACTTCAATCGTTGCTGTCCCGACTTCGTCAGGGGCAATGACTAGCGTGTACGAGTACGTTGTCGTCTCTGTGATTTGATCACGAAGTACCTCAATTTCACCACGTGCGTCAACCGTACGAATGACGACTTCGACCGCTTTCGGCTTCTTATCCTTATCCGGTTGCTCGACTTCAACACTCACTTCACGTTCAATCGAGATATCGGTCGGTTCGACGCCTCCCGATACAATCACCGTGAGCTCCGTTCCCGGGTCGACTGCCGTCCCGGCTGTCGGAAGTTGACGGATGATTTGACCTTTTGGAACACTTGTCGAAAATTCATCCTTCTTCACGATTTTCAATTTGTTCTGTTCAGCATAAATAGATGCTTCGTCGAACGTATACCCGGCAAGGTTAGATAGTTCCACTTTGTTGCTACCTGTCGACACAACGAGCGTGACCGTCACCTCTGAAGGAACGACCTCTTCACCTGGGTCAACCGATTGTGAAATTACATCCCCACTGTTTACTGTTTCAGAAGCTTCAGTTTTGATTTCAAGATCGCTGAATGCCAAGTCTTTTAGCATACGCTCAGCGGCAGTCTGTGAAAGACCTTCCACGTTCGGCATCTCGACCGTCTCTTTTCCGGCCGATACGACAATCGTCACAGTCGTGCCGCGTTTCGGTTTACGTCCTTCTTGCGGATTTTGCGAAATGACCTCACCCTCCGCAATATCATCGCTCGCACGTTCTGTCACTTCGACGACAAATCCAGAAGCCTCGAGTTCTGTCGTCGCGTCCCCGATACTCATGCCGACGACATCAGGCACGACGGCGCGCGACATTTCGTCGGCGACCACATACGCCGCAATGCTTCCCCCAATTAAGAGAATGACGAGTAATATCCAAATCCACCATTTGCGTTTCTTCTTTTTAACCGGTTCCTCATTTGGCTCCTGTTCCTTTGGTGGTGTGACCGGGGGCGGTGTCACCGGTACATCTTGTTTTTCTTCGGGCATGACCGCCGCCATGACGAGTGTTTGGTCGAACTCGTCCTGATTGGCTGAGACTCGTCTCGGCTCATTGGCACGTTCTCGGCTTAATGCGGTCATACAATCTTTCTTGAAGGCTGCGACCGATATATGACGGGCACCCGGTGATTTCGACAAGGCTTGCATGACACAATTCTCAAGCGCTTGTGGAATATTCGGATTCAAATCCATCGGCCGAATCGGGTCATCTTGCAAATGTTGAAGCGCGACTGCGACCGGCGTCTCGCCGATAAACGGTACGCGCCCCGTCAACAATTCGTACAAAACGGCACCGAGCGAGTAAATATCCGACTTTTCATCCGCGAACTTCCCGCGAGCTTGTTCAGGTGAGAAATAGTGGACAGAGCCTAGGACGGACATCGTATGCGTCAACGTCGCATTCGACATCGCGACCGCAATTCCAAAATCGGTCACCTTCACATTTCCATGCTGATCGATCATCATATTTTGTGGTTTGATGTCCCGATGAATGATTCGATTCGCATGGGCGTGATCAATCGCATCACAAATCTGTCCCATGATGCGCAACGCCTCATCGACAGATATGTATTCTTCTTGCAAATATTGTTTTAACGTCACGCCATCGACGTGTTCCATGACGATATAGTATAAATCATCTTCATCACCGACGTCGTAGATGGCGACGATATTCGGATGGTTCAGACTCGTAGCCGCGTGGGCTTCTCGCTCGAACCGACGTATAAATTGTTCGTTATGTGAGAATTCAGATCGCAACACCTTGATGGCGACGGTTCGGTTTAAAATCTCGTCATGAGCCCGGTAGACATTTGCCATGCCTCCGCTGCCGATTTGTTGTTCGATCCGATAACGATCGTTGATTCGTTCTCCGCTTCGCATCGGATTCATCCTCTCTTTCTATCTGTGAATTGAACGAGCGCGACCGTGATGTTGTCGCTCCCTCCCAATTGATTGGCTTCAGCAATGAGTTGATCTGCTTTTTGATCAGCCGATACAGCTTGTTGTAACACGTGTTGAATTGCGCCATCCGTCAGATGTGTCGTCAATCCATCCGTACAAATTAATATCACATCAAACTCAGGGTCAGCGAGCACTTGCACGTCAGGTTCGACTTGTTCGCTTGAACCGATCGCCCGGGTGATGACATTTCGTTTCGGATGAACGCGCATCTCCTCTTCTGTCAATTCACCGAGCTGTTTAAGCACGTTGACGTAAGAATGATCTTCTGTGAGACGTCTTAATTCATTTGCTTGCAAGGCATAGACACGGCTGTCACCGATATGAACGATGACCACCGTCTCTCCGTTCCAACAAACGGCTGCCACAGTCGTTCCCATCATGACGAGGTTCGACTGCTTTGCAAATTGCAACACTTGTTCATTCGCCAAGTGAATGTGATGACGGAACCATCGCTCGATATCGACCGGGGTCGACGGGAGAGACGGGAAAGCCCGTCGAAACTCCTCAATCACGATTTGACTCGCGACCTCTCCCGCTGCATGTCCACCCATCCCGTCGGCAACGAGCGCAATTCCTGAGAAGGCATCGCCTAAGATTAAAACTGCATCTTCATTTTGTGTGCGTACTTGTCCACGATCTGTTCGAAATGCTAATTCCATCTTTCTGATTACCTCGTTTCTTGTTCGCGCTCCTTCGCTCGAAGTTGCCCACAAGCAGCATCGATATCTGACCCTTGCTCGCGACGAATCGTCACGTTCACATTGCGGTCTTTGAGCACTTTTTCGAAGGCAAAGATTTGAGCTCTCGGTGTGCGTACATAATCGCGTTCCAATACGTGGTTAACCGGGATCAAGTTGACGTGACATTTGATTCCTTTCAACAAGTCAGCCAATTGATGGGCATGGTCTTCTGTATCATTGACGCCACCAAACAATCCGTATTCGAACGTGATGCGACGACCGCTCTTCTCCGTATAGTAACGGACGGCATCCATCAACTTGTCTAAGTCAAAGGCACGGTTGATTGGCATGAGACGTGTACGTAGTTCTGTCGTAGCCGCATGAAGCGAGATGGCGAAGTTAATGCGCATTCCTTCATCCGCAAACTTGTAGATTTTTGGAACGATTCCACTTGTTGATACTGTGATGTGGCGTGCTCCGATGTTGAGTCCGTGATCATGGTTGACCGTGCGCAAGAAACGCATTAACTCATCATAGTTATCAAACGGCTCACCGATTCCCATGACAACGATTGAGTCGACACGCTCACCTGTCGCGTCTAACGCACGCTGTACGTCGAGCACTTGTGCCGTGATTTCACCGGCTTCTAAGTTTCGCTTCAATCCACCGAGTGTTGAAGCACAGAACGTACAACCGATTCGACAACCGACTTGTGTCGTGACACAAATTGAGTTCCCATATTCGTGACGCATGAGAACCGTTTCAATTGAATAACCGTCTTGAAGTTCAAATAAGAATTTGATTGTACCGTCCTGTGATTCTTGTTTGACCAATTCTTTTAACGTCGTCAATTGGAATGATGCTTCTAATTGGTCACGTAGTGCCTTTGGAACGTTCGTCATATCGTCGAATGACGTGACACGTTTAACGTACATCCAATCATATAATTGTTTCGCACGGAATGATTTTTCTCCTGCTTCCACGACCCACGCTTCAAGTTCAGGGAACGTCAACGAATAAAGTGACGGTTTTGCGCCTAAAAGTGGGGTTTTTTCTACTGCTTTTGGATTCATTTTTTATACCTCTTTCTTAAATGCGGCGATATAGAAGCCGTCGGTCCCGAATGTCGTCGGTAATAGTTTTAATTCAGCACGGTCCGATGCCATGATCGGACGAACAGATTGTGGGAGACGTTCTCGTAACGTTTCGTCCCAGACCAATCCTTTTGATAACACATAGTCAGCCTGTGTCTCGTTCTCAGACGGATCAATTGTACATGTCGAGTAAACAAGCGTACCACCTGGCTTGAGCAGTGGCAATACGGCATCAATGATTTGTCGTTGAATCTTCGGTAAGTTCTCGAGCTGGGCTTTGTCTTTCGTCCATTTGATATCAGGCTTGCGACGAATAACACCGAGCCCTGAACAAGGAACGTCCAGAAGGATTCGATCAAAACTCTCTTTTTCGAACTGTTCACCTGCCAGACGAGCATCAAGGGCAAGTGCGGTCACTCCATTGATGTGAAGACGTTTGGCTTGCTGGTCAATCAATTTCGCTTTATGTGGGTGTAAATCGAGCGCTGTGAGCGATCCACTTTCCATCCGTTCAGCCGTATGCATCGCTTTCCCACCAGGGGCGGCACACGCGTCTAAAATATGGTCATCTTTCGAAACGCCGAGCGCATCTGCGACAAGCATAGAGCTCTCATCTTGAACCGATAAAAGTCCTTCCTCGATGAATGGGGTCGAATGGACGTTGCCCGATTCGACAACGAGTCCATCGCTCGATAGTTCAGAGCGAGATGTCAAGACGCCCAAGTCGGCCAAGCGATTCATCATTTCGTCGACAGACGCACGTTTCCGGTTGACGCGTACCGTGACAGGAGCCGGCTCATTGTTTAACTGACAGATGGCTTCAGCCGTCTCGACACCGTAAAAATCAATCCAGTCCGAAACGAGCCACTTCGGGTGACTATGCTCAATCGAGATTCTCTCCGCATCCGTCAATTCACTAAAATCAGGGAATCCTTCACGGAGAACGTTACGTAACACCCCGTTCACGAACTTACTCGTCCCGAGATGATGTCCTCGTTTTTTTGCGATTTCGACGGCTTCGTGCAAGACGGCACGATCCGGTACCTTATCAAGGTAAAAAAGTTGATATACACTCATTCGAAGAAGCGGAAGCACGAACTTGTCGAGCTTCTTCGGAGAACGGATTCGATCGTTTAAGATGTAGTCCAACGTCCCTTTCCGACTGAGTGTCCCATAGACGAGTTCGGTATACAGACCCACATCTTTCGGGGCAACTTTTTTTTGTTTTAATACATCATTGACGGCAATCGTTGAATACGCGCCGCCTTGTTCAATTTTCATCAGCGTATCGAGCGCTGCTTCACGTACGTTCATGAGTTCCTCCTAATCGGTCACCAACACGCAACTTCTGTCCAGCTCCGCGCATGAAGGTCGCACCATCCATTCGCTTTTTACCTGCTGGTTGTAGGTCCGTCACTTTGATGGCGACATTGTTTCCGGTCGCCACGACGAACCCGTCTTCTTCTAGGCGAATGACTTCTCCCGGTTGACCTGCACCGGTCGTCTTTTCTCCCATGAACAGTTTCACCCGTTCTCCGTCAAGCGTCGAGTAGGCAGTCGGGAATGGGTTCATCCCTCGAATATGGTTATAGATGGCTTCTCCACCGATACTCCAGTCAATCTGTTCGCGCTCACGGCTAATGTTCGGCGCAAACGTCACCTCCCGCTCATCTTGAGGGACCGCTTCAATCCATCCTTCTAAGAAAGCTGGAAGTGTGCGAATGAGAAGATCACTTCCCGCTACGGCAAGTTTATCAAATAGCGTTCCGACCGTATCCATCTCTTCGATTGGGACGATTGTATTCGCAATCATGTCACCCGCGTCTAACTTGTCGACCATATACATGATCGTCACACCTGTCTCCGATTCACCATCGATGATGGCTTGATGAATCGGGGCGCCTCCCCGATATTTTGGAAGAAGTGAGGCATGAACATTGATCGCTCCGTGAGGCGGTGCCTCGAGTAATGCGGTCGGCACGATTTGTCCATACGCTGCCGTGACGATGAGGTCCGGGCGCAACTCTAAAATTCCGGCATAATCTGTTCGAACTTTCTCAGGTTGTAAGACAGGAATACCGTGACGGAGTGCACACTCTTTCACAGGCGTTGGTTTGAGTTCACGTTTTCGTCCGACCGGTTTGTCCGGTTGCGAAACGACACCTACGACATTGTATCCTTCTTCGAGCAGTCGCTCAAGTACAGATACCGCAAATGTCGGAGTTCCCATAAAGACGATTCGCTTGTCTTTTCCAGGGTTTGGAACCGCTAGCTTGTCAGTGAACAAGACCCCATCCAAATGATCCATCTCATGCTGAATCGCACGAGCGAAGAAACCGCTCGCTTGAATGGTATGCGTCCGGCCTTTCAAGTCCTGATTTTTGACGACGATCGACTCATGACGTTCCACGAATCCGAATTCTCCTGGGATGCTCAAACATCCTTCAAGACCGACCTCACGTCCAGACGTTTCAATGATTTCAGGATTGATCAAGACGAGTGGACCCGTCTCATCATCGGTATGGACGACAGCGAGTCGCTGATTCAAATTGACCTGTGGCGCCGCGACTCCGACTCCGTCGTACTCATACATCGTATCAAACAAACGGTCGACCGTTTGTCGCAATTTTTTATCGAACTTCGTTACCGGTTCGCATGTCACACGTAAAATATCGTTTGGTACTTCTACTACTTTATACATGTCTCTCCACCTCACATGAATACGTATGGGTTCACATCGATACTCATTTGATATTCTTTCTTACTGATTGCTTTTGCTCTTGCTTGTTGAAGTCTTGCTAGTTCCGCGTAAAGTGTGTCAGGTTGTTTCGTTTTAATGAACACTTGATAACGATACGCGTTCTTTAATTTTGATAACGGGGCAGGCATCGGACCATTCAAGCGGCTATTCTCTACTTGCGCTTGTAAAAAGTCCGATGCGAACAGTTCCGCTTCCGCTTTGGCGACGAGCGGGTTCTCTGCTGAGAACGTGACGAGCGTCAAAAACCAATACGGCGGGTGGTTCCCGACTTGACGAAGACCCATCTCTTTCGCAAAGAACGTTTCATAATCATGTTCACTCGCTGTCTCAATCACGTAATGGTCCGGGTTGTACGTTTGCACGAATGCCTCACCTGGAAGTTTGCCGCGCCCCGCCCTTCCCGCCACTTGGGTGACGAGTTGGAAAGTCCGTTCGGTCGCTCGGAAGTCAGGCATCCCGAGTGTCGCATCTGCCGCGAGTACTCCGACGAGGGTGACGTTCGGGAAGTCGAGTCCTTTGGCAATCATTTGGGTGCCGAGTAAAATGTCGGCCTCTCCTTCTTCAAAGCGTCGTAACAGTTGTTCATGGGAACCTTTCCGCGACGTCGTATCTTGGTCCATGCGGATGATGCGCGCCTCTGGAATCCGGTTCAACAGCTCCGTTTCGATCTTTTGCGTCCCTGATCCGAACTGCTTGATTTTTTTGCTGTTACACGATGGACACGTCGACGGCATCCCGACTTCGTAGCCACAATAATGACACTTCAATCGATCACCATACTGGTGATACGTTAAATTGACGGCACAGTGCGGACACGTCATCCCTTCCCCACAGTCCCGACACATGACAAATGTCGTAAACCCACGACGGTTCAACAGAATGACACATTGCTCTTTTTTTGCGATTCGGTCGAGAATCCCGTCGAACAATTCTTCCGAGAACATCGTCGTATTGCCTTTTGCCAGTTCGCGGCGCATATCGATAATGTGGACAGGCGGCATTTCCCCGCCGTACCGCTCTTTCAAGTGCAAATAACGATATACACCTTTTTGCGCCCGTGCGTAAGATTCGAGAGAAGGTGTCGCACTTCCCAATACGACGGGACACCCATGATAGCGAGACCGCCAAATGGCGACATCACGCGCATGATAACGTGGATTTTCTTCTTGTTTATACGTCGTCTCATGCTCTTCATCCAAGATGATGAGACCGAGACGGTCGAGCGGCGCAAAAATCGCAGAACGGGCCCCGACGACGACGTCGACTTCTTTCCGCTTGATTTTACGCCATTCATCATACTTCTCACCTTTTGAAAGAGCACTGTGTAAGACTGCGACGCGTTCCCCGAAGCGACGCTTAAATCGCTTCACCATCATCGGGGTCAAACTGATTTCAGGCACGAGCAAAATGGCCTGTTTTCCTTCATCGATGACTTGCCCAATCGACTCTAAATACACTTCGGTTTTTCCGCTACCCGTCACGCCATGGACGAGCAATGTCTCTCCTGCATCCGCCTCATGAATCGCCTGGACCGCATTCGCCTGACTATCATTTAACTGCACAGATTCCTGTACTTGTTCAATCGTCGCGTAAGGGTCGCGATTCAATTCAACTTCCGTCAACCGTACCGCCCCAATGTCTTCAAGCTTTTGAAGTTGTGGGCGAGTCAATCCGATTTGACGAAGTGCCGACCAGTACATACGCGGCGTCTCTTCTAACTGCTGAATCGCTTCAAGCTGTTTTTTCGCGCGTTTCGAGACGACGGTCGCTTCGAGCAGTTCGACGACGATGTCGGTTTTGACCGTTTTCTTCTCTTTCAGAACAGGGGCGAGGGTAAGCTCCCCTTTTTTAGCGAGTCCTAAAATGACAGACTGTATGTCTTTCGGATACTCCGATAAATGTGTCCCTAGACGAACACCGTCAGGCACATGCCCTTCTTTGATTTCTTTGTCATAACTGACTTTCAGCGCTGCAGGTAGCATCGCGAGAAGCGCGGAAGACCGAAAGCAAAGCGTCGTCTCTTTCACATGAATGGACAAGTCGAGCAGTTCATCTGTGAGTGACGATTCTTCATCTAATAAAGCTTCCAGTGGCTTCAATCCATCTCTCGTCCCGTCAGACGTGCCGACGACGATTCCTAACAGACGGCGTGAGCCGAAAGGAACCGAGACGCGCATCCCTGGTTCAATCAAGGATTCGAACTGTTCGGGCACTTCATAGTCAAACGGACGATCGATCGTGATCACCGGTGCATCGACATGGACGTGGGCAATCATCGGACCGCTTCCTTAAAATGTGTGAGCAGTTCGAACGCCAACTGTTTCTTCGATTGTTTCGGTAAGTTGAGCGTCGTCCCGTCTGCATGAAAGAGGACTGCTTCATTGTCGTCTGCACCGAATCCGATGTCGCTGCCGGATACATCGTTTGCGACGAGGAAATCGACGTTCTTTTTCTTCAGTTTGGCTGCGGCATGTTCTTCGAGCCGTTCTGTCTCGGCAGCAAACCCAACTAATATTTGATGAGTCTTTCGTTCACCGAGTGTTTTTAAAATGTCCGTCGTTTCTTCGAGTTCGATGGTGAGTGGTCCGTGAACTTTTTTATGTTTCTCTGCATGAACCGTTTTCGGACGATAATCCGCAACGGCCGCCGACTTCACGACGAGGTCGAGTGAATCAAAACGACTTGTCACTTCATGTAGCATCTCTTCACTCGACATAACCGGAATCGCCGTCACGCCGTCTGGTACCGGGACTTGAAGCGGACCGTGGACGAGTGTGACACGGGCACCCATATCACGTGCCACTTCTGCGAGCGCGACACCCATTTTCCCTGATGAGTCGTTTGATAAGTAACGAACCGGATCGATGCGCTCTACCGTCGGACCTGCTGTAATCAATACTTCTTTTCCGAGGTATAGTTTCGGGACGAACTGGCTTTCGATGATGCGTACCAAATCTTCTGGTTCTGGTAGGCGTCCACCACCAATCCAACCACATGCCAAGTTGCCGACGCCCGGTTCGATCAACTGATAGCCGTATGATTTCAACGTCTCGATATTCCGCTGTGTGGCAGGATGTTCGAGCATATTCACGTTCATCGCCGGTGAGACGATGACCGGGCACTTCGCCGCAAGAATCGACGTCGTGATAAAGTCATCTGCAATCCCGTTCGCCAGTTTTGCGATCATGTTTGCTGTCGCAGGAGCAACGACGATCAAATCACTCGAGTCGACGACATCGATATGCGCAATCTTTGTCGGGTCGTGCTCTTCGAACACATCGGTATAGACCGGGTTTCGACTGAGCGCCTGGAAGGTCGCCTGACCCACGAATTGTTCTGCCGATTTCGTCATCGCGACACGAACATTCGCTCCGGCTTGAACCAATTTCGATGTGAGCGCACACGCCTTATAGGCGGCGATGCCACCACTCACACATAACAAAATAGTACGATCCTTCACCATTCCCAAACTCCCCCTTATAGACAATGAGACCCAAGTCGCAAACGACTTGGGTCACACTTCATCCGTTGTTTTTTTCGTTCACGATGATTGTCGTATCACCCGAAAATAGTTCTTCTAACGCTTGACCGACCGGCTTATATGATTTTGGCTCGGCGACTTTCGGTGCTTTTCCATCTTGAATCTGACGCGCCCGTTTCGCAGCGACCGTAACGATCGTATATTTTGACGGGATAGTACGTTGTAAGGCATCAATCGAAGGGTATAACATTAAATGACCTCCATCATGGCTTTTTTATAGAGTGACGCAACACGTTCACGTTTACAATGCTCAGCTGTCACGATCGCTTTAATTCGATCGATGGCTTTGTCGACCTCGTCGTTCGTGACGACGTAATCATAGGCGTCCATCAACTCGATTTCTTCACGCGCGACGAGCAGGCGTTGCTTAATGACTTCTTCTGACTCCGTGCCTCGTCCGATTAGACGATTGCGAAGTTCTTGAAGACTTGGTGGTGCCAAGAATAAAAAGACGGCTTCCGGGAGAAGTTCCTTCACTTGGAACGCCCCTTGCACCTCAATTTCAAGAATGACATCTTGGCCGCTTTCGAGCGTTTCACGCACCCACTCTACAGGCGTCCCGTAATAGTTGCCGACGAACTCGGCGTGTTCGAGCAATTCTTTTTGTTCGATCATGCGTTCGAACTCTTCTCTCGATTTGAAGAAGTAATGTACTCCCTCGACTTCCCCTTCACGTGGCTTTCGAGTCGTCGCCGACACCGAATATTGAAGGTTATTGTCCTCTTCCTCGCGAAGAGCACGACAAACGGTCCCTTTTCCGACACCGCTCGGTCCAGACAAAACGATTAATAATCCTCGTTCTTTAAAATTCACTGCAAGCCCTCCATCTTCTAACATCACATTTAATTATAATAGCAGTCAATCAATTGTCCCGGCAAGAAGAAGTTCGGATTTCCTACTCCATCGTACCATATTTTCTGTTTTTCTGATAACGTAGAGACAGAAAATGAACAAAGGTGATGAGATCATTGGCTTATGATGGATTAATGACATATCGTGTCGTACAAGAATTACAATCGCTCGTCGGAGGACGAATCAATAAAGTACATCAACCGTATTCTCTCGATTTGATGCTCCAGATTCGTTCGAACCGACAGAACGCGCAACTACTCATATCAGCAAATGCGATGTATGCCCGTCTCCAGCTGACGGATACACCGATTAAAAACCCACAAGAACCCCCGATGTTCTGCATGATGTTACGGAAACATGTAGAAGGCGGATTTATCACGGCGGTCGAACAAATTGGACGTGACCGCGTCATCGTCATCTCTGTCCGCTCTCGAAATGAGCTCGGCGACGAAGAATCAAAAAAAGTTTACATTGAACTGATGGGACGTCACTCAAACGTCGTCCTAACGACAGAAGAGGGGAAAATCTTAGATGCAATCAAACATCTCCCACCTTCGCAAAACACCTATCGAACGATCATGCCGGGAAGTGAATACCTCCTCCCGCCTGAACAACATAAGTTCGACCCGTTGTCTGATTTGACGGAAGGACTGAAGCGAATCGACTGGAATGCCGGTAAACTCGACAAACAGATTGTCGCCACGTTTGCTGGTGTCAGCCCTCAAATCGCCCAGGAAGTCGTTCATCTTGCGAAGATGCCCAACCGCGACTCGGTTCAGCAAGCGTTCGAGAACGTACTACGTCAACTCGAAGGACCTTACGTCTTTCAACAACTCGCGAATGGTAAAGAGCGTTTCGCTCCGATTGTATTAACGGCCGGAGACATCGTCTCCGAGGAAACATACGCATCAAGTAAAGAAGTGCTCGACCGTTTCTTCTATGAAAAAGCAAACCGCGATCGTGTCAGACAGCAAGCTCACGATGTCGAACGTCTCTTAAAATCAGAACTCGAGAAAAATCAATTGAAGCGTCGCCGTCTCTTAGAAGACTTAAAGGCGACAGAACGAGCAGATGAATTACAAAAGTTCGGTGAGTTATTGACGACCTATTTGTTCCAACTTGAGAAAGGAATGCGTGTCGCAGAAGTCGTCGATTACTATGACGAAGACGGTGCGACCATCTCGATTCCGCTCGACCCGCTCAAAACACCAAATGAGAATGCACAGCAATACTATAAGAAATACAACAAGCTAAAAGTTGCGAAAGTCGAAGTGAAGAAGCAACTCGAATTAAACGACGCGGAGATCGAATATTTGGAAACACTCACCGCTCAGCTCGATGTTGCTTCTCCTTCCGACTTGCTCGAAATTCGGGAAGAGCTCGCCGAAGAAGGATATATCCGTCAAAAACGTCAAAAGAAAAAAGCGAATCCGAAAATTTCGCTTGAAGCGTACACGTCTTCGACCGGAACGGACTTCTTTGTCGGCAAAAACAATACACAAAACGATCATTTGACGTTCAAGTTCGCCCGTCGTGACGAGATTTGGCTTCACGTCAAAGATATCCCCGGCTCTCATGTCATCATTCGTTCGACGGAACCGGATGAAACGACGCTTCTCGAAGCCGCATCGGTCGCTGCTTACTTCTCGAAAGCACGCGCATCGAGCGGTGTACCCGTCGATTATACACGCGCCCGCTACGTGAAAAAACCAAGCGGCGCCAAACCTGGTTTTGTCATCTATACGGATCAACAGACCGTCTATGTGACGCCAGATGAACAATTGATGAAGTCGTTGAAACAGTCGTAATCGAAACCTCGCCGTGTTCTCATGGCGAGGTTTCATCTAAATATTGGGAAAGATAAAAATCGCACTCGGCTTTCTTGCGCCCACGCTTTCCGAAGGCAAGGCAAACAAAACAATTCTGCAAAAAAGTCAGGCCCGCCATTTCTTGATGGCGGGCCTTTGTAGCTTGTTCACGCTTTTGGGTCATGCTTAAACGCTTCGAGCTGTTCATGATAATCGAGCAAGTGCCCGTGTAAAATTTCTGAAACGGATAAATCTTCATGCGGTAGTCTAAACAGTGAATATGGTTTATCGCACGTATAGAGAACATCATGATGGTGCGCGAGCAAATATAAGAACTCCGATTCGAACGCCTGACGTTCTTCCTCACTCATCAGCAGGAAGGCTTCACGGTGCTCGGCCAGACTTTCTAACAATAAGACGAGCTTGTCTTCTAGATGAATCAGTAATCGATATTGCTTGATTGTCATATACTTCAACTTCACGTTCGTCACTTTCATATCCTCTTGAAGCATCATGTGGAGTTCCTGATGACCGAGAATACGAGCACGCGTCTCTAATAGCTCCGCCGGGGAGCCAACGAGTTCACGCCAATGATGGAACAAGTAGGATGAGGTCTTTCTAACTTCATTTAATAACCGATCCTCATAACGTGGTGGCAAGAACGCGTAGTTCACACCGAGTGAGACAAATACACCGACCGCCGTCAATAAAGAACGCGTCCATGCATAATGAAAGAAATCCGAGGTCGGGTTCTCTAGCATCATGACGATGGCGAACGCCGCATACGTCGACATGTGTGTCTTATCGAACGTCGTATTGAGCGTGAGCGAAACGATGACCGCTAACCCGATCGAAATGGGATTGACACCGAACAAATAGACGATGAACAGTCCACACATGAGCCCGAGGACCGTTCCAAATATTCGACTGAATACAATTTTAGACGAACGCTTGACGGTCGGTTGCATCGCCACGACGGCTGCAATCGCACCCATTCCGGAATAAATTCCAAATACATACCACGAGATTGCGACGGTAATCGATACGGCAATTCCCGTCTTTAACGTACGAAGCCCGATTTTCGGGATGTAACGTTTTCTGTTCATTTCAGCTCGACCTTCCCTGTCTCAGAAATCAACTCAACGACGGGTCGATTCGATGTCGACAACTGATAGACACCTGGCTCAACTTCGTCGTAACGGTCGCTACTTGAAATTTTTCCGGCCGTCGTCACGTTCACTTGCCCAGTCGCATGTTTTGGTGCATAACTGAGCGTTCCCGCTTCCGTTTGAACGGTCATCGCCTGATTCACGACGACATCCTTGACGGTCGCATGGCGATAGGAACGAATATCTCCCGTTACGAGACGTGCTGATTCGATTGTCGCATCGCTTTTCGTCTCAATTCGGAGGCGATCACTGTCGATTTGTTTCAAATTGACCGCGTTCGCATCCATCACGATCGTTTTCACATTCAGTCCTTGCCCGGTCACTTGTTCAGCCCCTAAATGGACCGAAGTCATCGAGCTAGGCAAGGCGACACGTAGCTTATAGCGTGACGGTTCTTCACTGGCACGACTGCCGAAGTAACTGAACCATCCATACCGTTCGACGACATAGATCGTATCGCCGACCGATTTGACTTTAATCCGTCGTTCTTTCGAATTGGTCTGTACCACTTCGATTTGTACTTTTTCATTCGGACTACGGACAAACTCGACGTTCCCATGATACGTCTCGAGTCGTAACTTTTTCATTTGGTATCGATCTTCATACTGATCTCCCAACGCCAACAGATGGCTGAATACGAATAAATTCACGAGAAAGAGCGTTGGGATGACCGTCAAGACGAGACCAAAGGCGATTTTACGATGTTTCGGAATTGCCCGAAACCGTGCCCTCCATGTTTTTTCCTTGCTTCTTGAATACGCCATATGCCTCTCCTTCTTGGTTCACTTTCATCAGTTTACCATGAAGTATGACATATGCCGAATTGAAAAAGAATCCGCCCGAAGGTGGATTCTTACGATGTGACAAGGTCGCTCCAGGCGCGAGGATCCTGCTGCCACTCACGAAGAGAAAGAATTTCTGATTCGTTCAAGATTCCGGTCGACTGCGCAACATCGATCAGTTCGAGGAATGTCGTCAATGAAGCAACTTCGAGATGTGAGTCCGCTAGATTCTTCTCTAAAATCGGCAATCCGTAAGAGAAGATGGCTTGAATACCGACGACCTCACCGTCCGCCTCACGAATCGCCTGCGCCGCCTCGATACTCGACATACCTGTCGACAATAAATCCTCGATGACAAGGACACGTGCCCCGCTGTCAAGTTTCCCCTCGATTTGATTTCCTTTCCCGTGTCCTTTTGCACTCGAACGAACGTAAATGAACGGAAGCCCGAGACGGTCGGCAAGCAAAGCTCCATGTGGGATACCGGCTGTGGCCGTTCCCGCGATCACATCGATTTCTGTTGACTCGACTGCATCGACCAACCCATCGATGATTCTGTTACGGATGTCGGGATAACTGAGCGTCAATCGGTTGTCACAATAGATTGGACTCTTCAATCCGCTCGACCATGTATATGGCTCCGTCGGTGATAATGTGACAGCCTCAATTTGTAATAATGCTTCAGCGATTTGTTTCATATGTTTGTCCCCATTCCCTCATAAATTGTTCATACATGGCCATCGGATCATTTGCGCGTGTAATCGGGCGACCGACGACAATCGAGTGGACACCAATCATTCTCGCTTCACGCGGCGTTGCAACACGCACTTGGTCGTCATCGGATTGACCGAGTCGGATTCCAGGTGTGACCGTCATAAACGTGTCACCGAGTTCCTCATGAATCCATTTCGCTTCTCGGACAGATGCGACGACCCCGTCAAGTCCTGCCTGTTTGGCGAGCGTCGCCTGACGGATGACGGCTTGGTCGAGTCGACCCGCGATTCCGAGCTCCGTCTGCATCATGTGTTCATCCGTAGACGTCAACTGTGTGACACCAATCAATCGAGTCGTGTCATTCTCTTGACGAAGACCGTCCAATGCATAGCGCATCATCTTCTCACCGCCTAGCGTATGAACATTCGTCATCGTGACCCCAAGCTTTCCGATTTGACGCATCGTCCGTCGTGCCGTCTCCGGGATATCGTGTACTTTCACATCGAGAAAGACCGGATAGCCGAGATCGACCAATTCTTCGACAAAGCGTCCGCCTTCTCGATAAAACAGTTCCATCCCTACTTTGACAGCCGGACGGACTGGGAACGGTTTTAATAACTGAAGTGCCTCATCACGCGTTTCCACGTCAAGGGCGAGATACAAGTTGTGCATATGCTTTCCCCCTCACATCCAGAATGTGGTCAATCCCGAGTGAATCAAGTCGTGACGGTAATGCCTCGATAATTTCTTGGCAAACGTATGGATTTTCAAAATTCGCGGTACCGACTGCAACGGCAGAAGCCCCCGCATAGATGAATTCGAGAACGTCATCGACTGTCCGGACTCCCCCCATGGCGATGATTGGAATATCGACCGCTTGTGCGACTTCGTATACCATCCGAACCGCCACCGGTTTGATCGCTGGACCCGACAATCCTCCGATTCGGTTCGCCAAAATCGGTTGACCTGTCTGGATATCGATTCTCATCCCGACGAGTGTATTGATCATCGTCAACCCATCCGCACCAGCTGCTTCGACCGCGCGTGCCATGTCAGTGATGGACGTGACGTTCGGGGACAGCTTGACATAGACCGGCTTACTTGAAGCCGCTTTGACGAGTCTCGTCAATTCTGCTGCCATCTCAGGGTCTGTTCCGAATTGCATGCCCCCACACTTCACGTTCGGGCATGAAATGTTCAACTCGATCGCTTTGATGGTCGGGTCCGCACTAATGCGACGCGCGACTTCCACATATTCGTCTGGTGTCGACCCGGCGACGTTGGCGATGATCTCTGTATCAAAAGTGGAGAGGAACGGTAATTTCTCTTCGATGATCGCATCGACGCCTGGATTTTGAAGTCCAATCGCATTGAGCATCCCTTGCGCCGTCTCCGCGACACGTGGCGTCGGATTTCCGAATCGCGACTCTTCTGTCGCCGCCTTGATCATAATGCCACCTAAGATGGAGAGGTCATACAGTTTGGCGAACTCCTCTCCGAATCCGAAACAACCGGAAGCCGGGATGATCGGATTCTTTAACTGGAGTCCTGGTAAATCGACGTGTAATCTCATAACAGCACCTCTTCCGCATTGAATACCGGACCATCACTACACACTTTCACGTAGCCTTCCGGTGCTTTGCAGACGCAAGCGAAGCAAGCGCCAATGCCACAGCCCATTCGATTTTCAATCGAGACGTACCGCTCCGGAATCGGTGAAGCAGCGACCGCCTTCAACATCGCTTCTGGACCACAGCTGAATAACACGTCCGCCTCGATGCGTGCGAGTGGTCCCGTCACAAATCCACGTTCTCCGTAGCTCCCGTCAACTGTTGTGATAATCGTTTCCCCAAGCGCTTGAAAGGCTTCTTCATAAAAGACGCTTTCTTTTGAATCAAACCCAAGAATCGCAATCGTTTCAATTCCCATTTCATGTAGACGACGTCTGACGTAATAAAGTGGAGGTACTCCAATTCCGCCACCGACGAGGACGACTCGTTTTCCATGTTGTTTGAGTGGAAAGCCGTTCCCGAGAGGCCCGAGAACATCGAGCGTTTCCCCGACGCGCTTTCTTGCCAACTCGGAAGTGCCTTCTCCAATCACTTTGTATAAAAATGTGACCTCGTCTCCTTCGACGTTCGCCACCGATAACGGTCGACGTAACAAACCGGACGTCTTGATGTGAAAGAACGTCCCAGGGGCGACTTCCACCCCAGGACACTGTACTTTCATCTCCATCGTCGCTTTTGCGATTTGACGATTGCTGATGATTGTGACGTCACGTCTCATACCATCACCCCGAACTTAGTGAATGCCGGGATGCTGACCGTTTGGAACGACAGGCTTTCGATGACTTGTAGCAACGCTTCAACCGTATCGAGCGATGTGAGGCAAAGCGTGCCTTGCTCGGCGGCCGTACGGCGAATCAAGAAGCCATCTTTTGTCACGAGTGCGTCGCGACTCGTCGTATTGATGATCAAGTCGACTTCCCCGCGCTCGATCACGCTCAGCATCGTCTCACCCGATTCTTGAATTTTCCCAACCCGTCTGACACGCATCTGTTCCGCTTCTAGCGTATCTGCTGTACCGCTCGTCGCCATAAGACGGAAGCCGAGACGGTCAAATCGTTTGGCTAAGGCAACCGCCTCTTCCTTGTCGTGGTCTGCGATGGTCATCAGGACATTTCCTTTTAAAGCGATGTTCATTCCTGCTGCGACAAGACCTTTATAGAGTGCTTTTTCAAGTGTGCGGTCTGTCGCCATGACCTCCCCGGTCGACTTCATCTCAGGTCCGAGCGACGGATCGACTTCTTTTAATTTCGCAAACGAGAAGACCGGCACTTTGACCGAGATACTGTCTGACTCAGGATGGATGCCCGTTCCGAGACCGAGTTCTTTCAGGCTCGTGCCAAGGATCGTTTGCGTCGCAATTCGCGCGACCGGTAAGCCTGTCACTTTCGAGATGAACGGGACCGTCCGACTCGCACGCGGATTTACTTCGATGACGTACAAGTCATCTGCATAGACGAACTGGATGTTGAGCAGTCCCTTGATGCGGAATGCCTTCGCCAATTTGATCGTGTAGTCGACAACCTTTTGTTTCAACGCATCACTGAGACGTTGCGGTGGATATACTGCGATTGAGTCGCCAGAGTGTACGCCGGCACGCTCGATATGCTCCATGATGCCTGGGATATAGACGTCCGTTCCGTCACAGATCGCGTCGACTTCAATCTCAATCCCCGTCAAATAGCGGTCGATGAGGACTGGACGATCTTTTGAGGCGATGACGGCATTTCGCATGTACCGCTCGAGCTCCGACTGCTCATATACAATCTCCATCGCCCGTCCGCCAAGGACGTAAGATGGTCGGACGAGCACCGGATATCCAAGGTCGTTCGCGCAGGCTACTGCTTCTTCGACGTTCGTCGCTGTCTTGCCTGGTGGTTGAGCCAATCGTTCGGCAGACAACGTAGCTTCGAACGCCTTTCGGTCTTCAGCCCGATCGATGTCTTCTAGCGTCGTCCCGAGAATTTTCACACCGTTCGCCTCAAGCGATGCCGCTAAGTTGATGGCAGTCTGTCCACCAAATTGAACGATGACGCCGAGCGGCTTTTCGTTATCGATGACTTCTAACACATCTTCTGTCGTCAACGGCTCGAAGTACAATCGATCGGAGATCGAAAAGTCTGTCGAGACCGTCTCTGGGTTGTTGTTAATGATGATGGCTTCATATCCGGCGTCGCGAATCGTCTGAATCGAATGGACGGTCGCATAGTCGAACTCGACTCCTTGACCGATTCGAATCGGACCTGATCCGAGGACGAGGATCGATGGACGTTCCGTCTTCATCGCCTCGTTCTCCACTTCATACGTCCCGTAGAAATATGGCGTCTCCGATGCGAACTCCGCCGCACACGTATCGACCATCTTATACACCGGTCGAATGTTCCATCCGTGACGCTGCGAACGAATCGTCTCAACGTCTGATGCAAGGATGCGGGCAATCGCCACATCACTGAAGCCAAGTCGCTTCACGTCGAGTAAACGTTCTGACGTCAACGGTTCGTTAGCGAGTTGTTGCTCGGCTTGCCAAATATGATTCAATTTGTGTAAGTAGAAACGATCGATTTTCGTCAATTGGTGAAGTGCTTCCACCGTGTATCCGCGACGTAGCGCTTCATATACCATAAACAAGCGCTCGTCTGTCGGATGAACGAGCCCGTGCTCGAGCTGATCTGTATTCAATTGCTCAAGTTGCGGAACGTATAATTCTTCCATCCCGAGTTCGAGCGAACGCACTGCTTTCAACAATGCCTCTTCTAAATTTCGACCGATGGCCATGACCTCACCCGTTGCTTTCATTTGTGTGCCTAAGCGGCGATCCGCGGACTCAAACTTATCGAAAGCGAAACGAGGAATTTTGGCGACGACATAGTCAAGTGCCGGTTCGAATGAGGCGTAACTCGTCTCGGTGACCGGGTTTTTCAGTTCTGACAACTTATAGCCGACAGCGACTTTTGCAGCGAGTTTGGCGATCGGATAACCAGTCGCTTTTGATGCGAGTGCCGAGCTTCTTGAGACACGTGGGTTCACTTCGATGACGTAATATGTGAAGCTGTCCGGGTCGAGTGCGAACTGGATGTTGCATCCCCCTTCAATCCCGAGTGCCCGGATGATATCGAGCGAGACACTACGAAGCATCTGGTAATCCCGGTCCGACAACGTCTGGGTCGGTGCGAATACGATCGAGTCTCCCGTATGGACACCGACCGGGTCAAAGTTTTCCATCGCACAGACGATGATGGCTTGGTCGCTCGAGTCACGCATGACCTCAAACTCGACTTCTTTCATCCCAGCAATCGATTTCTCGAGCAAGACTTGTGTCACTGGACTCGCTTTTAATCCAGATTCGACGATTTGCTCGAACGATTCTCGGTCATGGGCAATCCCTCCACCGGTACCGCCAAGCGTGTAGGCAGGTCGAATAATGATTGGATATCCAATGCGCTCCGCGAAGCCCCAAGCGGATTCAAGCGTATGGACGATTTCACTCTCAGGTACGCCATGTCCGAGTTCGAACATGAGGTTACGGAACTGTTCACGGTCTTCAGCTTGTACGATGGCGGCTAGGTTCGTCCCGAGTAATTCCACACCACAGTCTCGTAAGACCCCTCGCTTATCGAGTTCAAACACCAAGTTCAATCCCGTCTGTCCACCGAGTGTCGCGAGTAACGCATCAGGGCGTTCTTGGCGGATAATCCGCTCCACAAATTCTGGTTCGAGTGGTTCGATATAGACACGGTCCGCTGTCGTCGGATCCGTCATAATCGTTGCCGGGTTCGAGTTGACGAGAATGACCTCGTAGCCTTCTTCTTTCAAGGCGAGACATGCCTGTGTACCAGCATAATCAAATTCTGCTGCTTGTCCGATCACAATCGGTCCTGATCCGATTACAAGGATTTTCTGAATATCTGGTCGTTTTGGCATGTCAAATTCCCACTTTCTGTTTGTTTTCTTGAACGAGTTGCATGAAACGGTCAAATAAATCGTTGGCGTCAAATGGTCCAGGTGCTGCTTCCGGGTGGTATTGTACCGAGAATGTCGGATGGTGTAGATGTTTCACTCCTTCGATTGTTCCGTCGTTGACCGCGCGATGCGTCACGATGAGCGCAGTATCGAGAAGCGATGACTCTTCTACCGCATATCCATGGTTTTGTGACGTGATTGTCACGGCGCCTGTCTCTAATTCGAGCACCGGATGGTTCGCCCCACGATGTCCAAACGGAAGCTTGAACGTGTTCGCACCGTTTGCAAGGGCGATCAGTTGATGCCCAAGACAAATCCCGAACATCGGTGTCGTCGGCATGAGTTGTTGAATGAGCGGAATCGCTGTCGGGACGTCTTTCGGGTCCCCAGGTCCGTTCGACAACATGATGCCATCTGGCTCATACCGCAACACCTCTTCTGAGGTGGCGTCATGTGGGAAGACGATGACTTCACAGTCTCGTTTCATCAACTCGCGCATAATCCCAAGCTTCGCCCCGAAGTCAATCAACGCGATTCGTGGTCCCTTACCTGTACTCACATACGTCCGCTTCGTCGAAACTCGCGCCACTTGGTCGTTCGGTGACAGTTCGTCAAAGCGTGACTGTACCTCGTCCCACGTCAACTCCCCATCGATAAGGACACCTCGCATGACACCTTGCGCCCGCAAGTGACGTGTTAACATACGCGTATCGATGTCCGACAAGCCAGGGATACCGAACCGCGTAAGCGTCGCGTCAAGCGTTGCCGTTGAACGGAAGTTTGATGGTGTGTCACACGCCTCTTTCACAATCAACGCCTTTGCCATCGGAACCGTCGTTTCAAAGTCCTCACGATTAACTCCATAGTTTCCGATCAACGGGTTCGTCAAGACAATCATCTGATCGCAATACGAAGGATCCGACAAGATTTCTTGATAGCCGGTCATACCTGTTTGGAAGACGACTTCCCCCATCGTATCCGCTGATGCTCCGAATCCTTTTCCGACAAATTTCATTCCATCCTCAAGCCATAATGTTCGTTTCATCAAATCGCCCCTTATATACAATTTCGCCACCGACCATCGTCATGACCGGCCACCCGACAAGTTGTTTCCCCGTAAACGGTGTGTTCTTCCCTTTAGAATAGAACGTCGTCGGATCTACCGACCGTATCGTCTCTGTATCGATCAGTACTAAATCAGCATCCGCCCCTACTTCCAGTTCACCTCTTGATAGGCCGAACACATCGCTCGGACGCTTCGTCATCCAGTCGATCAACTGGTGCTCTTCCATGACACCCTCTTTCACGAACGTCGTGTATAGAAGTGGGAACGCCGTCTCGAACCCGGTAATCCCGAACGGAGCTCTCTCGATGCCTTGCGCTTTTTCCTCTGCCGTGTGCGGGGCATGGTCGGTCGCAATCATGTCGATCGTCCCGTCGAATAACCCTTCGAGTAGCGCCTGTCGATCATCTTCGCTTCGGAGCGGTGGATTCATCTTAAAGTTGGCATCGAGCCCCGGGATATCCTCTTCGCTCAAGACAAGATGATGGGGTGTCACTTCTGCCGTCACTTGAATGCCTGCCCGCTTCGCATCTCGGATGACACGAACCGATTGACGAGATGAGACGTGACACACGTGATAGTGGCAACCGGTTTCTTCCGCAATCAAGACGTCACGGGCGATGTGGATGCTTTCTGCAAGGCTTGGAATCCCTTGAATCCCGTGAGCCTCACTGAACTTCCCTTCGTGGACCGAACCCGCTTTGAGCGTATTGTCTTCACAGTGTGCGACGACCGCTTTGTTCAATCGCTTGGCTTCGCGCATCGCTTGACGCATCATCGCCGCTGATTGAACACCGACGCCGTCATCGGTGAACGCGAATGCATCTGATAGAGATTCCATATCGACCTGTTCTTCGCCGAGTTGTCGTTTCGTGATGGCGGCGTAAGGAAGGACACGGACAACCGCGTCTTGCTTAATCTTTTCAAGGAGCGCGTCCATCGTTTCTCGATTGTCTGGTACCGGTCGTGTGTTCGGCATCGAACAAATCGTTGTGAATCCGCCTGCCGCCGCAGCCATCGTCCCCGTTTTGATTGTCTCTTTCGCTTCGCCTCCTGGTTCACGTAAATGTACATGTACATCGACAAGCCCTGGTGCGAGCAAGTAGCCCGTCGCATCGATGATCTCTTCACCGGCTGTCGTCCCTTTATAGTCGAGCGATTCGATTTTCCCGTCTTTCACGAAGATGTTTGTCGTGCGCTTTGTCCCGTTGTCATACCATGTCGCGTGTTGAAGTATCATTGTAGTCCTCCTAGTGCTCGATTTAAGATGCTCATGCGTGCATAGACGCCGTTCTTCATTTGTGGGAAGATGCGCGAACGTTCATGTTCAATCAGACTGCCTGCAATCTCCACATCCCGATTGACCGGTGCCGGATGCATGATGATGGCTCCTTCTTTCATCCGCTCGACTCGTTCGACCGTCAAGCCAAACTGCGTGTGATACTCCTCTTTCGAGAAGATGTCTCCCATGATATGCCGCTCGTGTTGAACACGGAGTAGCATGATGACATCACTTTCTGCTAGAACGTCATCGAGCTCCTTACGCTCGAGTCCCATTGAGTCGTCCCACCAAGAAGCAGGACTGCATCCGACCACATTTGCACCAAGACGTTTCAACACACTCGCATTCGATCGTGCGACGCGGCTGTGGACGAGATCTCCACAGATGGCGACGTTTAAGCCTTGAAACGTTTTGAACTCTTCAAAGATGGTGACGAGATCGAGTAACGATTGAGAAGGATGTTCGCCGCTCCCATCGCCCCCGTTCAGTACCGGGATGTTCAACTTTTCGACGAGTTCATGATAGTATCCCGCTTCCGGATGTCGGATGACGAGCGCATCGACGCCGATTGCCTCGAGCGTCTTGCACGTGTCATACAGTGTCTCGCCTTTCGTGACCGAGGATGTCGTCACGTCGAACGGAATCTCTTGCATGTTCAGATGTCGCTCGGCCATTTGAAACGAGTTTTTTGTACGTGTCGAGTTTTCAAAGAACAGGTTCGCGACCGTCTTCCCGTCAAATAATGGCGGTAGATCTCCTTGCTTATAGCGCAAAGATTCTTCAATCATGCCCATGATCTCATCGAGCGAGAGTGTGTCTAAGCTGACGAAGTGTTTCACTGGTTTCACATTGGTTTGCATCGTATTCATGTTCGTCTCCTCCTTTTGTTAGAGGCAAAGAGAAAAGGCGTCTCTTCACCGATGTGAAGGGACGCCTTCATTTGGGCAAGGTACACCCAAATAAACGAGCCTTCACTTTGCCGACCTCACGGGATCGAATTAAAAGTTACTTGCTTGTTTCGTTTCTTCAGTTGTGTTGACTTCAACCGCTGTCTCGACTTCTTCTTTCGGTAAGATGGCGTTCAAGAGAATCCCGACGACCGTTGCGAGCGCCATCCCTTGTACCGGGAAGCTTCCAAGTTGAATCATCGCCCCGCCTAGACCGATGACGAGGATGACCGATGAGATGATCAAATTGCGTTTTTCTGCCAAATCGACGTTGCTCTCCACCATCGTGCGTAGTCCGTTCGACGCGATGACCCCGAACAAGAGGATCGAGATGCCGCCTTTGACCGGATTCGGAATGGTTGAGATGAATGCCTCGATATGACCGAGGAACCCGAAGCTGATGGCCATGAGCGCTGCTCCGGCGATGACGTAGACGCTGTATACACGAGTGATGGCCATGACGCCGTTGTTCTCCCCGTATGTCGTACATGGCGGACCACCGAGTGCGGAAGCGACCGCTTTCCCTACTCCGTCGCCGAGTAGCGTGCGATGAAGGCCAGGATCTTTCATCGTCTCTCGTCCGATGATTTTAGATGTGACCATTTGATCGCCGATATGCTCTGTCATCGTGACGAGTGCGACCGGTACGATAGCGAGGAGTGCACCGACTTGCCACATCGGCATATAGTCGACGAACACCATCGTGAAGTCAGGGAGTTGGAACAAGCTTGCTTGTTGGATCGGTGAGTAGTCGATGATTCCGAATGCTGCGGCAATCCCATATCCTCCGACGATTCCGAAAAGGATTGGAACCGCTCCCCAAACGCCTTTCAGTTTCGTCATGGCGAGCATTGTGATCCCGAGTGTAAGAAGTGCGATTGTCATGAACGTTCCATTGTAGGCTCCATCTTGATTCATGGACATGTCGATGGCGACCGGCGCGAGCGACAATCCGATGACCATGATGACCGGTCCGACGACGACCGGCGGGAGCAACCGGAGCAACCAGTTGACGCCTGTCTTGTAGATGATCAAGGAGACGACGCCGTATACCGAACCGGCAATGATTCCGCCGAACAGTGCGGCTTCGACACCCCATTGCTGACTGACCGCAATGATTGGAGCGATGTAGGCAAAACTTGAACCGAGGTATGTCGGGACTTTGAAGCGAGTAATCGCTAAGAATGAGAGCGTGGCCACTCCGGAAGCGACGAGGGCGACCGATGTATTTAATCCTGTTAAAATCGGGACTAAAATCGTCGCTCCGAACATGGCGAAGACGTGCTGAAGACTGAATAACAGCCATTGTGGAAAGTGAGCAGGACGCTCGTGGATGTGTAGAACGGGTTGTTTCATATTGAATTTCTCCTTCCTGGCCTCTCTGGACCACCTTAAAGGTATGGGATTATTGCTGATTGATTGTCACTTCATCTGCCGTGTCGACTTCACTGAGTCGGACGACGACTTGCTCGGACTTCGATGTCGGAACGTTCTTCCCGATGAAGTCAGGTCGAATCGGGAGCTCCCGATGCCCTCGGTCGATCAAGACCGCAAGTTGAATGTAGTCTGGGCGACCGTGGTCGACGAGTGCGTCCATTGCGGCACGAACCGTTCGACCAGTATACAGGACGTCGTCGACGAGGACGACGGTCTTACCGTTAATATCATGTGGCAATTCCGTTGCTTTCACTTCCGGGTCTAGTGACTTTTTCGATAAGTCATCCCGGTAAAGCGTGATGTCGAGATTCCCGAGTGCGATCGGCTTGCCTTCAATCTCTTCGATGCGACGAGCGAGTCGGTCGGCGAGCGTCTCTCCCCTCGTCTTGATTCCGACGAGCACCACATCATCAATCCCTTTGTTGCGCTCGATGATTTCATGAGCGATTCGGGTCAGCGCGCGACGGATGGCTGATTCATCTAAAATGACGGATTGTTTCATGTCATTCCTCCTTTCTTACTTTATCCAAAAAGAAGACTCCCTCGTCCGGCTGGAAAGGGAGTCTTCATCAAAAACGGCAGTCTGATGCCGGGTTGAATTGACGTTAGTGTGACCGCGGTCACAATCCTTTCGCAGCCTCTCTGGACTGGGTTTAAAGGTGTTATGCTTCCTAGACTATAAATCGGAACGTGATAGAAGTCAACGAGTTTTCTCGATTTTATCTAACTTTGCGAGTTCTGCTTTAAAGTCTTCCGGAAGTGGTGCCTCAAATTCCATCCATTCTTTCGTACGTGGATGGTGGAATCCAAGCGTTGCCGCATGTAAGGCTTGACCGCCTAAATCAATCGTACGGCGCGGTCCATATTTCGGATCTCCCGCAAGCGGATGCCCGATATAGCGCATATGCACACGGATTTGGTGTGTGCGACCTGTCTCGAGCTTACACTCGACGAGCGTGAAGTCTTTATAGCGCTCGAGTAATCGGAAATGCGTCACCGCTTCTTTTGCGTTCTTGTCCGTCACGGTCATACGCTGACGGTCATTCGTATCACGACCAATCGGTGCCTCGATCGTCCCGAGTTCGTGAACGAGTTCGCCGTGAACGAGCGCGATGTATTCGCGTTTAATCGTCTTATCTTTCAATTGGCTCGCGAGCGACTCATGAGCCAAGTCATTTTTAGCGACCATGAGGAGACCCGTCGTATCTTTATCGATTCGGTGCACGATTCCTGGGCGTTTCACCCCATTGATACCTGAAAGGTCATCACAATGTCCGAGTAGCGCATTGACGAGCGTTCCAGACGTGTGACCAGCTGCAGGGTGAACGACCATCCCACGTGCTTTATTGACGACAATCATATCTTCATCTTCGAACACGATCTCAAGCGGAATGTTTTCAGGTAATACTTCGAGTTCCACAGCTTCAGGTACGTGCACTTCGATTTCATCGCCCACTTGGAGCTTGTAGTTCGGTTTGACGGCACTTCCATTGACGAGAAGCGCACCTGTCTTAATCCATTCTTGTACTTGTGAGCGTGACCATTCACCCTGGTCACTCACCCACTTATCAATTCTTGCCTTTTCATCGGCGACAAAAGTATAGGATTCCATTACGATTGTCCCCTTTCTTTGTGTAATTTTTCTTCAAATAAAATCGCGATGACCATCAAGATGACACCGAATGTGAGTGCCATGTCGGCCACATTAAATATCGGGAAGTTGTAGCCAAACGGATACGTATCGACAAAGTCGACGACTTCGCCACGGAACAAGCGATCGATAAAGTTACCAATCGCACCGGCCAAGAGTAGCCCAACACTATATCCAAGAAGCTGATACCCGTTTACTTCTTTATGCAAGAAGTAAACAAGTCCCGCAACGACAAGAATCGTGATGACGAAAAAGAACACCATCTGTCCTTCTAACATCCCCCAAGCCGCTCCTTTATTGCGATAAGAGGTCCAGTATAACAAGTTCGGGATGACTTCAATCGATTGACCGATCGTCATCGTCTGAACGACAACCCATTTTGTGAGTTGGTCGATCAAAATCAAGATGACGGCCAATCCGTAATATCGTTTCATATGCGTCTCCTTTCAAGCCGTTAAGAAACCGGAGTGGGGACGCCACTCCGGTTCGTCTTAACCGATTACTGATGCACAGCGTGGGCAAAGCTCAGGATGCTCTTCGTTTTGTCCAAGCTCTGTCGAGTATGTCCAACAACGTGCACAAGCAGCTCCATCCGCTTTCATGACTGTGATTTTCGTCGTCGCATAATCGACGTCTGCCGTCTCAGCCCATTCTACTTGTGAAACTTGAAGCAACTGACTGACGTTATCGATTGTTTCCAACAACGATGCAGTCTCAGCTTTCGGTGCGAGAATCAACTTCGCTTCAAGCGGTTTCCCGATCAATTTCTCGCCACGTGCGATTTCAATCGCTTTGAGGACATCGTCACGGAAGACGAGGAATTTCGACCATTTGTCTAACAACGCTTGCTCGTCAGTCGTCAACGCATCGACTTCTTCAAGATCAGTCAAGAAGATGCTTGCTTCTGACTTCCCAGGAACCTCTTTCCACGCCTCATCGGCAGTGTGTGGAAGAACTGGAGCCAACAGCTTCGTCAACAGGACGACCGCATCGTACATGACCGTCTGAACAGCACGACGGCGAAGATCATCTTCACGTTCGATATAAAGGATATCTTTTGTGAAGTCGAGATAGAACGATGACAACTCGTTGACGCAGAAGTTATGGACGAGATGGTACACCGCCATGAAGTCAAACGTGTCATACGCTTTGACAACTTTCGCCTGAAGCTGTTTCAGTTTTGTCGCCATGAAGCGGTCTGCCTCTGGCATGTCATCGAATGCGACGCGCATCGACGGCTCAAAACCGTTCAAGTTTCCAAGAAGGAAACGAATGGTGTTACGCATCTTACGGTATACTTCTGACACTTGTTTAAAGTTATCGTGTGAAGCGCGAACGTCCGACTGATAGTCGACCGAAGCGACCCAAAGGCGCACGATTTCAGCACCATACTGCTTCACGAGATCGTTCGGTGCAATCGTGTTGCCGAGCGACTTCGACATTTTACGTCCATCTCCATCAAGGACGAAACCGTGGCTCAAGACGTTACGATATGGAGCTTTGCCCGTCGTCGCAACAGCTGTTGAGAGTGACGAGTTGAACCAACCACGGTATTGGTCAGACCCTTCAAGATAGAGGTCTGCAGGGCGACGTAGGTTTTCACGTTCCTCTAACACACCCGCGTGAGATGAACCTGAATCGAACCAGACGTCCATGATGTCGAGCTCTTTACGGAATTCGCCATTTGGGCTGTTCGGATGCGTGAATCCTTCAGGGAGAAGGTCTTTTGCTTCGCGCTCGTACCAAACGTTTGATCCGTGTTCACGGAACAAGTTCGCGACGTGATCGATTGTCTCGTTTGTGATGATTTCCGTTCCATCCTCTGCATAGAAGATTGGGATTGGTACGCCCCACGCACGTTGACGACTGATGACCCAGTCCCCACGGTCACGGACCATGTTGTAAAGACGTGTCATTCCCCATTCAGGAACCCAGTTTACTTCTTCGATTTCACGAAGCATGTCTTCGCGGAAGTCTTTGATTGAAGCGAACCATTGCGGTGTCGCACGGAAGATGACTGGTTTTTTCGTACGCCAGTCGTGTGGGTACGAGTGTTTGATGAATTTCAAGTTGAGCAAGAAACCATTCTCTTCAAGTTTCATCCCGATTTGTTTGTTCGCATCTTCATAGAACAGCCCTTCGAAACCAGGAGCCTCAGCCGTCATGTAACCGCGGTCATCGACCGGGCAAAGGACATCTAAGCCGTAAGCCTGTCCGACACGATAGTCATCTTCCCCGTGACCTGGAGCTGTGTGGACGAGTCCAGTCGCATCCGCTGTGACGTGATCGCCAAGCATGACGAGCGATGTGCGGTCATATAGTGGATGTTGAGCCGTCATATATTCAAAGTCACGACCATTCCATGAGCCGCTCACTGTGAAATTAGACCATCCGAGCGCTGTCGTCACTTCTTCAACGAGCGTCTCTGCGACGATATAACCTTTTCCTTCATGCTCGATGCGCGTGTATGTCAACTCATCACTCACTGCAATCCCAAGGTTCGCTGGGATTGTCCAAGGAGTCGTTGTCCAGATGACAAAGTGATCATCAGACGTCAATGTGTCTTTACCGTCTACGACGCGGAATGCCACATAGATGGCTGGTGATTTTTTATCGTAATATTCGATCTCCGCTTCCGCGAGTGCAGACTCAGAAGATGGCGACCAATATACTGGCTTTTTCCCTTTATAGATATATCCTTTTTCAGCCATCGTTCCGAACAAGCGGATTTGTGCCGCCTCGTATTCTGGAAGAAGTGTGATATATGGATTTTCAAAGTCTGCAAGAAGACCAAGACGTTTGAACTGTTCACGTTGCGAGTTCACCTGCTCCATCGCATACTCCGCACACTTTTCACGGAATTCAGCGACTGTCATCTCCTTGCGGTTGACGCCGGCTTTTTGAAGGGCGTTCTCGATTGGAAGACCGTGTGTGTCCCAACCTGGAATCATTGGAGACTGGTACCCGTTCATCCCTTTGAAACGAACGATGATGTCTTTTAATACTTTGTTCATCGCATGTCCCATATGGATGTCGCCGTTCGCATATGGAGGACCGTCATGCAAGATGTATTGTGGTTTCCCAGCATTTTTCTCTTGTACCTTGTTGTAAAGGTCCATGTCTTCCCATTCTGTTTGCATCGCTGGTTCGCGTTTTGGTAAATTCCCACGCATTGCGAATTCTGTGTTTGGCATTAATAGCGTGTCTTTGTAGTTCATCGAAACTCCTCCATCAACATTTATTAGAAATCAAAAAAAACCAACCCATCCCTGATAGGGACGAGTTGGTTGACTCGCGGTACCACCCTACTAGTCTCACTTTCATGAGACCGCTCTCGGTAACCGATAACGAGGTCAGGCGGTCACGCTTACTATTGTTCAGCGTGACAACTCATAGGGGATACCGATTCGAGTCTTTCTCTTAGGCTCTCACCGTCCCTAAGTCGCTTCGTAGGTATGACTCGATCGACGCGTCCTACTCAACGTGTTGATCATTTATCCATGTTGTTCTTCATTCTGTGTGACTTCGTGGTCATTATACGCAAGTTCTGATCTATCGTCAAGAACCGTCTGAACAGGCGGTTCTCCTACAATCGTTTCCCATTCCGTGCTATTCAAGAGCTCCATCTGGGCATCAACGAGGACACGGAAACGCGTCCGATACAATTCCACTTTTTTGAGCATTTGCACGACTTCACGTTCTGCGAGCTGCTCTTTACGGGTTGCTTCTTCTTCACGAGCGTACGCTTCACGTTCCGCTTGTTTCAAAATCAGGCTCGCTTCTTTTTGTGCATTGTTCTTCACTTCTTCCGCAGCTTCCTGCGCGACGATAATCGACTTGTTCAACGTATCTTCCATCGAGGAGAAGTAGTCAATGCGAGCTTGCATATCGTTGACAAGTTCTTCATACCGTCGATTCTCACGAATCAATAGTTCAAACTCTTTAATGATTTGATCTAAAAATTCATTGACCTCATCGATGTCGTACCCACGAAAACGGGAAGAGAATTCTTTATTATGAATATCAATCGGTGTCAACGCCATTCGACTTTCCTCCTAAAATTTAACGTATGGTCCCATACTGTATTTTAATCTTTTCACGTTTGGTCGAACCAAGAATCTCCATCATCTTAATACGACCGTATCCACGAACGGATAGAAGATCGTCTGGTTCAAGCATAAAGCTCGGATCTTCGATGGCTTTATGATTCACTTTACAGTCACCATGTTTCACAAGCGCTTGGGCTTTCTGACGTGATATGTTGAGCACCTCGCTCACGACGGTATCAAATCGCAACGAGGATACAATCCCAAACCCTTCGACCCATTCTGTTTCTGGAACGACGAGAATGTCATCTTTCGCAACAGCAGAAATGCGAACTTTTGCTTTTCCGACACGTTCCAAGTTCATTTCGATAAATCCGACCGCTTCACGGGTTGTCGCAAACTGGACGATTTCATCTTCAAGGACGACATCCCCAAACTTTTGACGCTTCAGTCCAGCGTTCAGTAAGGTTCCAGTCACTTGTCGATGCGTCAGGTCAACAAATTTTGTCGGATATTCGATGCGACGAATCTCGATTTCAAAATCATCAACGTTCAGTTCATAGTACTCTGGCGCCAAAATCAGCCGCCGGCGTTCTGCTCCTTCGAATCCGCCGTCGTCATGAATGACGAGCTGTTTACCGACAAGCTGTTTGACGATTTGCTGTTCACGAGGGTCTAAAAAGTCTGTCAACTTCAATACGTAGCTGTCCTCGACTTGTTGTACCCAATCTAGCACTTGCTCCACGAACGCCCGTTCACTTGGTCGGTAATGATCATAAACGCTCATACATCACCCAAAAATGGCAGTGATGCCGGCTTGTGCCATCCGAAGCACGAACAACGCCACGATTGGAGAGATATCGAGCATGCCACCGATTGGCGGGATAATTCGACGGAACGGTGCTAAAAATGGTTCACATAAGAACGATAAAATTTGTCCGAACTTCGATTCACGCGCGTTCGGGAACCATGATAATAAGATATAGCCGATGAGAATCCAACTATAAATACCAAGTAAGTCTCTCAACGTATTGCCTAAGGCAGGGATTACGTTTTCCATTCAGTTACCACCCTTTACTATGAAGTTCATCCTCCGAAATCAAGTTTGAGATTGAACCAGTCAATTCGACGTTGTTCGGAGTACACAGAATCGTGTTATGTCCAATCGAAGTCATCGATCCTTCTAGTGCATAAACGACACCGGAAAGGAAGTTGACGACTTGACGCGATTGCTCTTTTGACATGCGCTGAAGATTGACGATGACAGCACGGTTTTCTTTCAATTGGTCGCTAATATCTTGCGCCTCAGCAAATACACGTGGTTCGGCCAATACGACTTTCGAACGTTCTTTCTTCTTCGTATTTAACGCCACAAGATTATTTGCTGATTTCGGACGATCTTCTTGTCTCACGACCGATGTTTCAGTCGAAGAAGGTGTGGTTGTGTTTGCGACGGCAAACTCTTCTTCTTCGTATGTGCTGTTCGGATCTTCCTCAAGTCCAAAGAAATCTTTCATTTTGTTTTTGATTGACATAACGGATTCCTCCTTAAGATATATTATTGCACAAGTACGGTACCAATACGAACAAACGATGCGCCTTCTTCAATCGCGATCGGGTAATCGTTTGACATCCCCATCGACAGTTCCGTGCAAGGTGCGTGTTCAAACGCCTTTGCGGTTACTTCATCACGTAATTGACGTAAACGGCTGAACGTCTCACGAACGACTGTCTCCTCTTCGGTGAACGGTGCCATCGTCATCAACCCGATGATTCGAATATGAGGATACTGTTTACAGTTCTCGATGAAAGGCATAACTTCCTCTATTTCGAGACCATGTTTTGAATCTTCTCCCGACGTGTTCACTTGAACGAAACAATCGATTGTTTTGTTCGCCCGTTTATCAATCTCTGCAGCGAGTGATAGACGGTCTAACGAGTGGATCGCGGCAACGTGATCGATGATTTGTCTCACCTTCCGCGTCTGTAACGTGCCGATGAAGTGAAACTTCGCATCTTCTGGCATCCCTTTTACTTTTTCAAGCAAAGAGTCCGGTCGATTCTCACCAAAGTCACGAATCCCCTCTTCATAGAGGGCGTTGGCGACATCAACGCCGACCGACTTCGTGACAGCAATCAAAGTCGGTTCTACATGTTGAACGTGTGCTGCCATGATGGATTGAACTTGTTTTACGTTATCTGAAATACTCACAATTTACGCTCCTTGACGATGACTGCCGCAAATCGACGTTTCGTTTCTCCATCTCGATACGAGAAAAATGGAGCATTTGCGCCAGTCGGTAAATTCGATTGCATGACGGACGCGTCATGTTCTTTAGCCAATACTTCATTGACGGTTTGAAGTGATAACATGGCGTGATCACCGGACTCCTGTCGAACAGCTTGTCCATAGGCGGTCGGTGAGACGGCACGAACTGCTTCTAGCACACGACGATCGACTTCATAGTCATCACCAGAAATCGATGGACCGACGAGCATCTCCACTTCCGTTGCATCGATTCCTTGTTCGTTAAATGCGTGAACCATAGTCTCGACGATATTCCCGACCGTCCCTTTCCAGCCCGCATGTGCAACTCCGATGACCCCATGGTCTTTCGCGCAGAAAAAGAGAGGTACGCAGTCAGCGAAGACGAGCGCGAGTGGTATGGCTTCTTCTTTCGTGACGAGTCCGTCTGTTTGCGGGATCGCCTCGTCATATCGAAATGCGCCTTTTCCCTTGTCGGCTGACTCGACGAGATGAACCGTTGTACCGTGTACTTGGTCGGCCCAAACTGAATCTTCAAGTGAAAGCTCTGCCTGTTGAAAGAATCGTTGACGATTTTGAACGACCTGATCGACGTCATCACCGACGTGAAGACCGACGTTTCCGGCATTGTGTCCGTTCGTCCGTGTCGTCACGTAAGCGTGATAGCGATTCGTTTCGGTTTCCCATGTATGTAACAGTTGCATCGGATTCTCCTTTTTAGAAAAAGGGATGCCGATTCGGCACCCCTTGTTGTTTAGTTACGGCGTTGTCTCACAAACGCAGGGATGTTGATCGTCTCGTCTGGGACGTCTCCTCCATACACTGGGCGATGGAAGTTCCCTTCGTCTTGTTGAGCCGCTTCATTTGCTTTTGGTTGGGGTTCCTTGTTCTCAACCTCAGGCTGTTTTTTCGGCTGCTGAAGGAATGGGTTCGCCCCTTGTGTTTCCTCAGCAAATTCAGTTGCAATCACGGTGACGATGATTTCATCGTTCAAGTTTTCGTTGATGACCGAACCGAAGATCAAGTTCACTTCCTCATCCGCTGCACTTTGAACGATTTGAGCCGCTTCTGTCACTTCATACAAGCTAAGGCTAAGCCCACCTGTAATGTTCATCAAGACACCTTTCGCTCCTTCGATTGAAGATTCGAGAAGTGGTGAAGAGATGGCTTTCTTCGCTGCTTCAACAGCACGGTTTTCACCTGTAGCGACACCTACACCCATAAGTGCAGATCCTTTTTCCGTCATGATCGTCTTCACGTCAGCGAAGTCAAGGTTAATGAGACCTGGGATAGCGATCAAGTCGGTAATCCCTTGCACACCTTGACGAAGTACGTTATCCGCTTCACGGAACGCTTCGATCATCGGCGTGTTGCGTTCCACGATTTCAAGAAGCTTATCGTTTGGAATCACGATGAGAGTATCTACTTTTTCTTTAAATGCCTGAATCCCGTGTTGCGCATGTTGCATCCGTTTCCGGCCTTCGAACATGAATGGTTTTGTGACAACGCCGACTGTGAGCGCTCCGATTTCTTTTGAAATCTCAGCGATGACCGGTGCAGCACCAGTTCCTGTTCCGCCACCCATACCAGCTGTGACGAAGACCATATCCGCTCCATCAAGCGCTTCAATCAATTGTTCGCGACTTTCTTCTGCCGCTTTTTTACCGATATCAGGATTCGCACCAGCACCGAGACCACGTGTCAATTTGGCACCAAGTTGAAGCTTCACATCAGCTTTCGACATATTCAAGGCTTGAGCATCCGTGTTGACGGCGATGAACTCAACTCCTTGTACCCCGTGTTCAATCATACGGTTAACGGCGTTTGAACCGCCGCCTCCGACTCCAATTACTTTAATTTTTGCTACGGCGTCAATCGCCTCATCAAAGTACATCATTCAGGTATCCCCCTACTTATTTTCCAAGTTGTATTACAACGTCAGCTTAAACGCCAAATAATTTTTCCATCAAACGACTAAAACCTTTTTTCGACTCTTGATCGGTCTCGTATTCGTTCTCTCCAACATGAGTATCGGTCGGTTCCTGCTTTGTGTTAAGCGTTTCGTAGCGAACTTCCGGTTTTTCGAGTTGAGATTTTGAAACGTGATGATCACTCATTAAGACATATTTCAATACACCGACTGCCGTCGCGTACTTCGGATGTCTCACACCAATCGATGAAGGTTGATATAACCTCGTCTTTTGGCCCATAATACGAGTCGCTAACTCTTGAATACCTGGTAGAGCAGCAGCTCCACCGCAAAGTAAATATCCGCCATTCAGCATCGGAACACCTACTTTTTGAACCTTATTCAACATAAGAGTAAACATTTCCTCTATTCTCGCCTCTAAAACATAGCTAATTTCTGACTGTGGTTCGAACGCCACTTCCCCATTGATGTTCGTGTAGGAGAAACCTTCTGTTCCATCGGCCATTTCTTCGAGTGCAAGACCGTATTCTTCTTTCGCCACTTTGGCATCTTGATATTTACAATTGAGTTTATAGACCAAGTCTCTTGTCATATGGTCTCCACCGACTGGAAGGATATACGAGTAGACGAGATCTCCACGATAAAATACCGAGACCGTCGTCTTTTCGTGACCAACATCGACGAGTCCGATTCCTAAATCAATCTCATCGACAGAAGCTGCACTCATGCCGAGCGCGAGGTTCCCTAAAATAAATCCTTCGAGGTGTAATCCGGCACGTTCAATCGAACGACGAATACTATGTAAAATTGTCTTCGATCCAGTAACCATCTTTCCATGCATTTCTAGTCGATAACCAAGCATGCCACGAGGATCGACGACACCCGTTTGTTGATCCACCGTGAATGATGATGGGATTACATCGATGACACTCATCTCATCCGGTAATCGCATCACTTGTGCTGAATTGATGACTTCCATCACGTCTGCATCTGTAATTTCCTGATCTTCCCGCTTCACGGATGCGATTCCATGACATGGGGCAATTTGGATATGTTCCCCTTCGATGGCAACGTATACAGATCGAATTTGATCACCTAACGATGTCTCCGCGTGTTCAACGGCCTGTTTGATCGCTTGGACTGTCTTATCGATGTCTACGACAGCACCACGTTTCACCCCTGCAGACGGTGCACACCCTTCTGCCAAAATATTAAGCGTTCCGCCGAGCAATTCACCGACGACGAGCTTAATCTCTGACGTTCCAATATCTAATGCGGCCACATAACCATTCGCTTCCAAAAGGGAAACACCTCCGCTCTATAATTTTCCTGTACAAATTACATGACAAATATGACAGATATCCAAAAAAATTGTTGGTTTCGACAAGATATCTCACGTCTAAGTTTACAACAAATAAGATAGTGAGAAAAGGTAGAATCCTACAATTTAAGCGGTTTCGCGTTATCAATTCGTTTACAAACGACAAAAAAACAGCCCTTATGTGTCTAAGGACTGTAATATAACTGACTATTCATTCGTTTTCTTATATGGAACAAAGTAAAAACCACCATCCATGACGACCGTTCCTTGCTGTCCTTTTGGGATGTTTTCATAGATTTCTCCATATTTCGATACGGTCTCACTTAACTTCAAAGTCGGGGTGAGAAGCGTATTTCCGTCATTCATAAAGATCTCGTAACGTGTCGGCTCCCCTTTTTGCTTAGACAAGATGACTTCCGACATACGAGCCCGAGTCGCATCATCGACTTGTTCCAACTCACTTGCAATCTTTTCGAGTTCCTTTTCTGAATTGAACTCTCTTAGCAGTGGACCGTCTTTCAATTTCTGTGGATCTGTAATCGTGCCTGTCGGATGAAGCGAGCCGTCTGCTAGAACGACGACATCTCCTGTCTCCGCACGAGCATAGGCAATCATCTTCTCTTCCGTCACATTGACGTGAACCACGTTATACCAAGATCGGTCGATGTCTACCCGTTTGACCCCAGGCAACTTTTCCATTTGTGCACTCATCTTACTTGGTGATAGACTGACAAATTTTGTCGATGTGTCGAGTTCCATGTCTTGAAATACATAGGCCTCATCTAACCAATAAAGTCCAGATACGTTCACTTCTTTTACGTTCGACATCGAAGTTTGCATATAGACCACGAGTAAGATGAGAATCCCAAACAGGGAGAGCACGGAGAACATCCGACGGTTCGCTTTTTTCCGTCGCTGTTTTTTCATGTACGGAATACGGTCTTCTAGACTGCGTACCGTTTGTTGGCTTGGTTCCATCGGATTCTACTCCTTTATCGAATGACTTCTTCTACTAGGTCGGCTAGCGCATCCGATGCGTCTGGGAATCCGAGGGCACGGGATGCATTCGCCATCTCCTCTTGTCGACCGAGCACTTGACGAATCGCTTCGACGAGCGTCTCACCAGTCAACGACTCTTCTTTTACGAGTAAAGCCGCTCCGTTCTCGACAAGAGCAGAGGCATTTTTCGTCTGGTGGTCTGCCGTCACGTATGGACTCGGAATTAAAACACTTGGCAACCCGAGTGCGGTCAATTCAGAAATCGTCGAGGCTCCTGCACGCGAGATGACGAGTGACGTACAAGCAAGCAAGGATGGCATATCATAGACGTACGGATGAATGTGGACATTTTCAGAAGTTGGCGCTTCTTTCGTCACAGATTCATAATGGACCTTCCCGGTGACGTAAAGTACGTTGATCGGTAAGTCTGACAGCGCCGGAATGGCCTCTATGACGGCACGGTTGATCGCTTCGGCGCCACGGCTCCCTCCGTAAATCAATACGATTGGTCGTTCGTCTAACTTATACTGTTCACGAACAGCTGCTACATCAACTTTTGTTTGTAGCACTTCACTCCCACGCGGGTTCCCAATCAAACGAACGTTCGCATCAGGGAAATGAACATCGGACCCTTTAAAGGAAAGGGCGACCCGATCCGCTTTCTTCGATAAAAACTTGTTCGTTAATCCCGGGATGCTGTTTTGTTCATGTAAAATTGTCGGGATACCGAGCTGTTGCGCCGTATAAACGACTGGTCCGGACACGAATCCGCCCGTCCCGATGACAACATCCGGTTTGAACGCCGCCATATCTTTTTTAAGAGAACGCACCGCTTTCAAAAACCAATATGCCGTCTTCAAGTTCTCGAGTGAGAGAGACCGCTTCAACCCAGCGATTTGGATTGATTTAAACGGGACACCTGTTCTTGGGACGAGATCGGCTTCTAACCCATTCTCCGTTCCAACGTATTGTACCTGTAAATCAGGGTGACGTTTTTGTAACGTCTCGATCAATGCGAGGGCCGGATAAATATGACCACCGGTACCCCCACCAGAAATCATGATTTTCATCGGTTCGCCTCCTCATATGCGCGAACGAAATGAACAAACTGTTCGCCTCGTTCTTCAAACGTCTTAAATTGATCCCAACTTGCACAAGCAGGAGACAATAGAATGACGTCTCCCACCTCAGATTGCTCAAACGCGAGTGGGACAGCGTCTGCTAACGTCTCGACAGTGAATGATGGGATTTGTTGAGACTCCCCGAGCTCTTTAAAACGCTCTTTCGTCTCACCGTATGCGACGACCGCTTTCACATTTGAAAGGGCCGGTACGAGCGAAGATAAGTCCGCACCCCGTTCGAGTCCTCCACAGAGCCACACAATCGGAGCGTCAAATCCTCGTAACGCTGCCTCCGCCGCAACATTATTCGTCGCCTTTGAATCATTGTAGACGGCACGTCCAAGGACGTCACCTAAACTTTCAGTCCGATGCGCGACGCCTCCAAAGTTTCGTAACACACGCTCGACGTGTGCTTTCGGAAGATCAAACGGCTCGACTAACAGAAGCGCCGCGAGCACGTTCTCGACGTTATGGGCACCACCTAATGCCAATTCGTTCACGCGAATGACTCGCTCACCACGCACCGTGACCCAACCATCCACTACGGAAGCATCTCCTCGCTCAAAACTGAACGTGCTCGGCTCGAACTGAGTCGGGACACGTTTCATCACATCGGCATCTGTCACTTTAACGACGACTTGGTCGTCAGACGTCATTTTGCGGAACAGATTTCCTTTTGCGTCTGCGTATGCGTCAAAATCACCGTGATAGTCAAGATGGGCTTCTGATAGATTAAGCAATGCTGCCGAACGCGGATGGAACGACTCGACGCCCATCAACTGAAAACTCGACAATTCAATGACAATCAATTCGCCCGCCTTCGCTTCTGTCGCGACCTCGATTGCCGGGAATCCGATGTTTCCCGCAAGATGAACCGGACGATCTCCGCCTTTGAGCAACTCATAGACGAGCGTCGTTGTCGTCGTCTTCCCGTTCGACCCTGTGATGGCGACGAATTCTGCCTCCGTTGCCAAATAAGCGAGCTCGACTTCCGTGTAGATTGGAATCTCACGCGACATCGCTTCTTGAAGCAACGGAATGTGGTACGGGATCCCTGGATTTTTGACAATCAGGTCTGCTTCACTCAATAAACCGATTGGGTGTTCGTTAAACACTGATTTTATCCCGAGTGCTTGAATTTTTTCTTGTTCGTCTTCGGGTGGAATGTTACCCGTATTAATCGTCACATCCGCTCCCGCATGATGCAAATACGTCGCCGCTGCAATCCCGCTCTTGGCGGCACCGAGGACGAGAACTTTTTTACCGTGCCATTGCTTTTCCATCTGTCTCACCCTTTTACATGAGTAGTAATGATAAACCTGCTGTAATTAAACTGATGCCACCGAACGTGAGGACGATGCGCCATTCCGACCATCCGACCATTTCGAAATGGTGATGAATCGGACTCATTTTAAAGATACGCTTCCCTGTCGTTTTGAACGAAAGGACTTGTAAGATGACACTCAATGTCTCGATGACAAAGATGATTCCGACAAATACGAGAAGCAACTCAAGCTTCAGCATGAGTGCGAGTCCAGCAACAGCACCACCTAACGCGAGAGAGCCTGTATCGCCCATGAAAATCTTAGCCGGATATTTGTTAAAGACGAGGAACCCAATTAAAGCACCGACAACGGCGAATGCGAACCAGGCAATCCCGAGCTCATCTTGTGCGAGCGCATAAATACCAAAGAACGTGAACGTCGGAATAGCTGAGAATGAGACGAGACCATCTAGACCGTCCGTCAAGTTGACGGCATTTGAGAATCCGACGAGCCAGAAAATGACGATGGCGATATAGAACCATCCTGTATCAAATGAAATCGATGTGAACGGAATCGAAATCGATGTATCGAGTTCCCCACCAAGTGACAAGAACCATGCGAACAAGACGGATACGATGATTTGACCAATCAACTTCTGTAGAGACGTCAAGCCAAGGTTTCGTTTATTGACGACTTTGATGTAATCATCTAAAAATCCGATTACCCCGAACGCCATCGTCACGAATAGAAGTGTCCCGAATCCGGCGACTGCTTCCCCGAAAATGACGGAGACGATAAAGCCGACTAAAATGGCGAGCAAGATGACGATTCCGCCCATCGTCGGCGTACCTGATTTCTTCTGGTGCCAACCCGGACCTTCGTCACGAATCTCTTGTCCAAATTTCAATTGACGCAATGCCGGAATGGCTCGCGGCATGACGATTAAGACACTTAATAATGCACTGATCAATACGATTAAACTAATTAACATGTTGCTACCTCACTACTCTATTTATTGAACGAGACGCTCAAGCGCCAGTCCTCGAGATGCCTTTAACAATACCACAGTATCCGGTCGTTGATAACGATGAAGAAGTGCCTTCGCTTCCTCAACATTCGGGACAAGCGTGACGTTCACGCGCGTGTCTTGAATCCCATCCGCAATCCATTTTGCTTTTTCGCCGACGAGAATACAATCCGTCACCGGAGACGTCACGACAGCCCCCACTTGTGTATGTTGCATTTGTTCATCCGTTCCAAGCTCATACATATCTCCAAGCACGAGCACGCGCTTTTTGAATCCTTCGAGTGATTTGATCGTCTCAATCGCTGCGATCATCGATGTCGGACTTGCATTGTAAGCGTCATTGATGAGATGTGCTTCACCGAACATCTGCTTCTCCATTCGCATCGTCGTCAATTTGATTCGATCAAGACCACGTTGAATCATCGCATGATCGAGTCCGAACTCGAGACCGCATGCAATCGCATAAGCCGCGTTTCGAATTTGATGGGCACCGAGTACCTTCAATTCATATAAGTCACCGTTATATTTAAAGATGGATGCTTCAAACGTCGTCTCGACCACTTCGATTTTCCCGTCAGCCGTCTCATCGTATCCGACTCGATAGCCTTGACCGTCAAGGAGCGGCTCGTCTGCATCGACAATCAATCGTCCGTCCGGTTTCAGACCAGCCTTGATTTCAAGTTTCGCTTTCGCGATACCGGAACGCCCACCGACTTGTTCTCCATGAGATTCACCGATGTTCGTCACAAACGCCACGTCCGGTTTGGCAAGCTTCGATAATTGCTCGATTTGGCCGAATCCGTTCATGCCCATTTCTAATACGGCCACTTCCGTATCGCGCGGCATTCTGAGGACGGTAAGCGGTAGACCGACATCTGAATTAAAGTTGCCAGCCGTCTTATGCGTCTTGAATTTTTCTTCTAGTACGACGGCAATCATGTCTTTGGTAGACGTTTTTCCATTTGAACCGGTAATGGCAACCACAAGTGGATGGATTTCCTCTAAATAGCGTGCCGCTGCCGTTTGCAAGGCTTCGACCGTCGACTTGACCGGAATGACGAACACATTGTCCGGTTGAGGGCGACCTTCTTCCCAGAACGTCACGATGGCCCCTTTCTCGATTGCTGCTTCGATGTAGTCATGACCGTCAACACGTGCCCCGACGATCGGCACGAATAGCCCGGCCTCATTTGCATCTCTAGAATCCGTGGCGACGCGTTCGACGAGACGCTCGTCATCTACTTCGATTCCAAACCATGACGCTAATTTTTGAACTGTCAGTTGTTCCATTCAAACTTCCTCCTCATACATAGGAAAAGAGAGCCGCAGCCCTCTTCATCTCGTGCGTTAATTCGATGGTGTCTCCAATTTCACTTTCAAGGAAGCGCCGGTCTTGACAGGTTTCCCTTTGCCAATCGATTGCGATGTGACAAATCCGGTACCATCGATTTCTAAATTTAATTGATAAAGCGTCGCTAAGCGTTTCACATCACGTAACGACCACCCTTTTAATGTTGGCATCGTAAACGAATTGCTCGTTTTTAGCAACAGTCGTTCACCGACGACGTAAGATTGTCCTTTTACAGGGCTCTGGGCCGTCACTTCATCCCCGTCACCTAAAACGATCGGGTTGAACGAACTGTCAGTCGCCTCTTTTACGGCATCCTCACGGTTATTACCGATATAAGATGACGTTGTCTTCGTCGAGGCCTCGACCGCTTTTTCTTGCTTTTCAGGCTCGACACTCCGATAACGTAACGCGACATCCATCACATCTTTAAAGAGTGGCGCCATGATGCGTGGGCCAGTTGTCGACGAGTCACTGTTCGGTCGATCGACAGCGATATACATGACGAGTTCGGGGTCGTCTTCTGGTGCCATCCCGACGAATGAGTGAATGTACTGTCCACTCAAATACTTCCCGTTCTCAGCGATTTGGGCGGTACCGGTCTTTCCGACCACTTGATAGTTGTCTAGCGCGTACAATTGCCCAGTCCCTACATCACTGTTGACGACACCGTCAAGCGCTTCACGCGTCTTTTTCGCGGTCTCAGCGGTGATTGGTTGGCCGACCTCTTTCGGATTCGTCGTTCGAATCGTCTCACCTGTTTCACTGTTGACAATCTTTTTAATGACATGCGGTTGCTTCATCGTGCCGTCGGTCGCAATCGCAGATGTCGCCTGTAAGATTTGCATCGGCGTCACCGCGGTCGATTGTCCCCAAGCCGTGATCAAGACGTTCATCGGACTTTCGAAGTCGAATTGACTGTTCACCTCGCCCGGCAAATCGATACCAGTCCGTTGATCGAACTTGAACGCTTTAAAGTAATCTTCATAACGGCTAAGACCGAGGCGTTCGTTCGCTAAAATTGAGAACGCAACGTTCGATGAGTGCCAAACGCCTTCTACCATAGGAATGGTACCCCATCCGGTAATATTGTAATCATTAAATACCGTCTTGCCGTATTTGTATGATCCCGACTTATACAGCTCGTTCGGGTTGTACACGCCTTCGTTGATTGCGGCCGCTAACGTGAAGATTTTCATCGTCGACCCTGGCTCAAAGCGTGACGAGACCGAGAAGTTACTATACGAAGAAATTTCACGCGTGTTCGGGTCGAAAGAAGGACGGTCCGATAAGGCGATGATCTCACCTGTTTTCGGGTCCATGATGATGGCCGTCGCGTTCTTCGGTTCATATTCCTCATAAAGCTCATTCATCTTCGTCTCGAGTAGCTGTTGAATCCGGTGGTCGATCGTCAATTGTACGTCGGCCCCGTCTTCCGGCTCGATTTTTAATTGTTCGTCACTCGAGACGAGCTCACGGCCGGCCAAATCTTTTTCAAATCGATACAAGCCGTACGACTCACTTAAAATGTCGTTAAGCGACTTTTCGATACCAAGTTCACCGACGAGCTCGATGCGACCGTTTTGGTCAATCTTTTGCGCATAACCGATGACGGAAGATGCGAATACTTTATTCGGGTAATAACGCTTCGGCTCCTCGACGAACGTGATCCCAGGGAGTTCGAACGCTTCGATTTCTTCTTTTTGTTCAACGGTCAAATCGCGACCGGGAACGCCAAACTCGATTTGACCTCGATCGACATTTTGCTCGAGTCGCTTCAAGATGTCGGCTTCTGCAATCGGAAGAACGGTCGCAAGTTGTTTCGCCGCTTCTTCAAACTCATTAGGCATGAGCGTCTTCCCACCGACCCGCTCACCGCCAAGTTTTAACACGGCGACGAGTCGATACGATGGAATGTTGATGGCGATCGGTTGACCGAAACGGTCGTATACTTCGCCTCGTTCGGCCTCTAACGTACTGACTGCCTTCCATCGCTGTTCCTCAGCGAACGCCAACATATTCTCGCCTTTATATGTATGCGTGACCGACAAGTAAAGAAACCATCCGACAAAAAATAAAAAGAGCGGGGTGAAGCAGACAATCGCTACCCACGCCACTCTTTTTTTACTCTGTTGTAGAGAATTCATCAATCAATCACCTTGACGTTCTTCTCATTGAATTTCATTCCGAGTTTCTCGGCAATCGCATAAATTCTTTCTGGCGAGCTTAGTTGGGCGATTTCATACTTTAATTCTTCGTTTTCTTTTGCAACCCCATTCACCTGCTGGTTGACGGCTGCCGTGTCACGCATAATGTTATACGCTTCGTTGTGTTTTGACACCGTGATGCCACCGAACATGACCACTGAACCAATCATCACTGGATACAGGATCGATTCAAACAAGGTCAACGTGCGTCGTTTTGGAGCAGGTATTGGTCGTTCTTGCGGAATCGGATTTCGATTCGGTGTAACTTGAGGCTGCAACGCCTTACGGGCAGCTTCTGGCATCAGGTATCCCTCCTACAAAGTGATTATTTTTGTTTTTCGGCCACTCTCAGTTTTGCCGAGCGTGAACGACGGTTATCTTCGAGTTCTCCCTCGCTCGCCACAATCGGTTTACGCGTGATCAACTTGAGTTCAGGTTCGAACTCTTTCGGGATGACCGGCAATCCTGGCGGTAACGGCGGGTGTTGGCTCCGTTCTTTAAACACTTGTTTACAAATGCGATCTTCTAACGAATGGAACGTAATGACACAGATGCGTCCGTTTAATGCGAGTAAGTCAATCGCATCTTGAACGGCCCGGTCGAATACGTTCAACTCGTCATTGACGGCGATACGAATCGCTTGGAACGTTCTCTTCGCTGGATGACCACCTTTTCGTCTTGCTGGTGCAGGAATCGCTTCTTTAATCAAGTCGACAAGCTCAAACGTCGTCTCAATCGGTTTATCGGCACGCGCTTGCTCAATCTTTCGTGCGATTTGCTTCGAAAACTTTTCCTCCCCGTATGTAAAGAAAATACGAGCAAGTTCGCCAAACGACCATTCATTCACAACATGATAGGCTGAAAACTCTCGCGAGCGGTCCATTCTCATATCAAGCGGCGCGTCGTAGTTATAACTGAATCCACGCTCCGCCTCATCAAGCTGTGGCGAAGAAACGCCTAAGTCGAATAGGACGCCGTCCACTTTTGTCACGCCATGTTGCGCGAGTTCTTCTTTCAAGTGAACGAAGTTGCTCTTTATAAACGTCACACGGCCTTCATAAGGAGCCAATCGCTCTTTCGCATGCGCGAGTGCGACGTCATCTTGGTCGAACGCATATAGTTGACCCGTCGTTAGACGCTTTGCGATTTCTTCACTATGACCCGCTCCACCTAACGTACAGTCCACATATACCCCATCTGGCTTGATGTTCAATCCCTCAATGGACTCCATTTTTAAAACCGTTTCATGCTCAAACATTCAAAAAACCCTCTCAACCTACAAATTTCAACTGTTTTATTACACTTACTTTATCATAAAAATGTCAAGGTCCGTACAGGTTTTTAGCGAAAAGAGGAAACAAAAAGGTAACAACAAAAAAAAGCTCCTGACAAATGTCAAGAGCTGTTCAAAAAAAGGTTATACCTTGAACAAACACCGTTCTGTATCCGATTGCTCATATGCGTGTTTCATCCGCTCGAAGATGTCTAATCCATGACGATTCAACATCGGAACCATCGATAAAATACGCTCTTGAGGTGCATCCATCGGGAATAGTCGAGTCGAAAGATGAATACGGCGCGCGTTCAATCGATATTGATCACGTTTCGCCTCGGCACGCATCTCATCTGCCAAACGTTCGAGAACGTGTCTCGACTTCGATTCAAATCGTCTTCCGTGGCTGCGAGCTTCCTGACTAACCGCCTCCGTGAGTGTCCGATACGCGTACAACTTCGCTTCAAACGCCTCATCATCAAACGGATGGTCAGGTAACGGCCGTTTCATATATTCCTCTAGCGTGACGCTCTCTTGTCTTAATTTCTTTTCGTCGTTACTCGAGACGATCAAACCACCGAGACGTGGTAACAGTAGCGGCATCTTCCATCCGAGTTCGTGGAATAACGGACGGAGTTGTAGCCAATAGGCGATTTCCCCAGGACCCGCTACATAGCCGAGCGTAGGGAACAAATAGTCTTGCATGAGCGGCCTGGAGACCACGTTATTCGAAAAGCGTTCGGGGTGTGCCTCAATTTCACGGAGCAATTCGGTTTCCGTGAATCGATGACCACGTTTCGTCGTGTACACCCCGTCAGTTTTGGTGAGCAACTCACGTGTGCCGTCATGATAAAACAGATGCGCCGCCTCTTTGTTTAAATCGACTGCCGGCATTCCGTCTTCAAAAGCGTCCTCAAGTGCTAGATGCAATGCATCATGTTGCTCGATGAGCCGACGGAACATCGGGCGTTCAAGCGCGCGTATGTCTTTTGCGTGCGGATCAAATAATAAGAAGTCGTTCCCTACGAAACGACGCATCATCCCTCCGAAAAACTGAGCGAACGAATGACTCCCTTGTATGAGTTCGATCAACGCATGGTACAGACGTGATGTATGCGGTGTCTCCGTCTCATTCAACAGCAACCGCTGCGCCATTTGCACAAGCTCGAGCTTCACGCGATCGAATTCGAGCTCCCCGACAGATGCTTTCCCTGCTAGCGGAAGCGTCGACAAGGCGTCTTTCTTTAAAGTTCTCGAAAACGTCTGTGTCGTGAAGACGTGATTGATTTCCGCGAAGTCATGATCTTCCGTCGCCATCCAGAAAATCGGAAGGACGGGTTTACCGAGCTTTGCTTCCGCTTCTTTCGCTCGTTTGATGACCGCCATCAATTTATATACAGCGAACAAGGGTCCACCGTACACACCGACTTGTTGCCCGGTCACCATGACATATGCTTCCCGCTGTTCGAGTAAATCGAGATTCGCTGATAAACGTTCCGATAGTTCCCCGAACTGCCGTTGTTGCTGTTTTAAAATTTGGACGAGCTCATGCAGATGGTCGTACGAACGTCCTGCAATTTCTCTTGCACGCTCCTCGACCTCATCCATGCCTCGATAATCGAGCCAACGTCCATACCCTTGCTCGACTTGGATCATCGGAGATGTGGGTGCATATAGGGCATCAAATGCTTCTACCTTCACGTATAACAACTTCCTTTCAATCAATCAACGAATCATTTCTTGAGCCACGCCGATCGCAAATAAAATGGCATGCGTCGGGACTAGGAGTAAAAAGAGGAGACGCCAGCCATGGACGAACATCTTTGTGAACAATACTTCCTCATATCGAACCCGTTGCCAGATCGCATTGATCGGAAAGATGGCACAGCAGGCCGCAAGCAATAGAAGAAACATTTCCGTCCCGACGATGGCCTCAAGTAAAACGCCACAAGCATAAAACCAGAGCACGACTCCGGCATCACATGCGAGTTTGAATGAGTTGATTGATTTCGGCATAATTTTTCTAAGTATCATATACACCATAAACCATAAGATGAGTGGAAATGAAACGATATACACTAACACGATGCGCTCGCTCCTATAATCAGTTTATGTAGCAGTGGAATAACGGTAAGTGAAATCTTCATTTGTTCAGCTTTCTCCATGACAGGTTTCAAAATGGCATCCACCTCTGTCGGCCTACCTTCCTCAAGATCACGCAACATGGAAGAACGATTCTCCGCAGTACGCTCGATGATGGACTCGATATACGAATACGAGACACGCTTTGAAAATAAAGGCGTCAATTCTTCATAAATGGAATGCGCAATCTCACGATACGGCGCGTTCGCGAGCGCCCCATTCGGAACACGGCACAACGCTGTGATCGGATTGATAATCGCATTTGCGAACAGTTTTTCGACGACGACTTGTTCGATGTCGTCTTCCCAGATGACCTGAAGCGGACTATCTTGAAGTGTGATCGGAAGGAGACCTGTCATACTCCCGATTCGTATACGACCGAGCCCTCGATGCTCGATCGCGTCCCCTTGATTCGTCACCCCATGTTCGACGACACCTAAATGAAACCCATGACGTTTCGCATAGTCTAGATGGGCAATGCCGTTCGAACAAATGAACACCGGAACCGCTCCGGAGAGTCGTGCCGTCGCCTGTTCGACTTGGTGAGCTTTCGTCGTGACAAAAAAGAGATCCTGGTCAGTCTCTTGTAACGTCGTGCTAGATTGAAGCGACACACGTGCTGAGCCGCTCGTCACGCCCGTTCGCGTGATGGAGAGATGTGCGTCAGACGATGCGTTTCGTGCGTATACCGTCACCTCATAATCATCAGCGAGCAAGGATGCCATCAATAGTCCGACCGCCCCGTTCCCGATGATGCCAATCCGTTTAATGGAGTTCATACATGCTTTCCTCCTGATTAGAACTATTTTCGCACAAAAAGTTTACCACATCTTCTCGTCATGACCCAAAAATGACAAACAAAAAAAGAAGCGACCTGATGTCAGGTCACTTCTTCTCGCATTATTTGCTTGTCACTTCTTTACCGTTATAATGTCCGCAAGATTTGCAAACACGGTGTGAAAGTTTCATTTCGCCACAGTTCGGGCACTCGTTCATACCAGGTACGTTGAGTTTGAAGTGAGTACGACGAAGACGTTTGCGAGTTTTCGACGTTCTACGGAATGGTACTGCCATCGTTGTCCACCTCCTTGAAAAGTTAACCTTCCTCGTTCTCTTTTTTCGAGAACAGGTCGGCCAGTCCCGCGAATCGCGGGTCAATTTTTGGTTGGGCTTCGGGCTGTTCGTCAGTAAGCGTCCAGCCTTCTCCTTCAACCTGAGTTTTGTCTGTTTCGTTCCCGTAAACTTGCATCGGGACGTCTAACATGATGAGCTCTTTTACGATCGGCACAAGACTGATCGTATTTCCTTCTGGCAAATTCACGTCATCGAATTGCTCCGTATAACGCCCATTCTCCAAAAAGAAAGGCTCGAGCGATTCAATATCGAATTCATAAGTGACGTCTTCTAACGTTCGCGCATCTGGCAACGTCAGATCACCTTGAATCTTCAGATTGAATGTAACTTGATTAGATGTGAACGATGCATCCCCGTGCACATGCACCGGGCGAATCGAACGGATATCCGGATGGAGCTGAGTCAGCTCTGGTAGTTCTACCATCTCATCGATCGTAAAACCGTCACCCTGGTTTCGGAGCTTAAGTAGCTGTGCAATAGACCATTTCATCCGAATCACCTCAATTGCAACAATATGAATTATAGATAGGCCAACTTGTTTTGTCAATGTTTTTTCTTTACACTAAAATCAGTTGACGACGGCGCTTTGCCAAAGCGTACTTACTCATCTTACACCAATCCATACGACAATGCAAAGGAGTAAATCATGCAAAAGACGGCCATTATTGCAGAGTACAATCCGTTTCACAACGGACACTTTTATCAAGCGCAAACTGCACGTCAAGAAACGGGTGCTGATGTCATGATTGCCATCATGAGTGCACAGTTCACTCAGCGAGGAGAACCGGCCTCTTTCGATAAGTGGAAACGGGCTATAGCAGCCGTCGAGAGCGGGGCAATCGATCTTGTCGTCGAACTGCCTACCAAGTACGGGGTACAGCGAGCGGATCGTTTTGCCACGTCTGCTGTTTCGATTGCAGAACAACTTCGTTGCCAAACGTTATCGTTCGGAAGCGAAAGCGGTGACGTCGACGCCATTGTTCACGCTGCTCAATCAAATGTCGAAGAGTCGCCTCTATATAAAGAGGCACTCCATCAAGCGTTACAAGAAGGACATTCATCGGCGCAAGCTTCGAGCCGAGCGTTTCATACTGTCTATCCGTCCTTTGATTTGACACGCCCTAACAATATTTTGGCCTATCATTATGCCAAAGCTGCGAAGACGATTCAGCTACATACGGTCAAGCGTCTCGGTGCAGATTTTCATGATACCTCACTCACGGACGTCATGTCGGCCACAGGCATTCGTGCCCATTACTTAGACACGGGTGAAGTTCGTGCCGTTCCTGCATCCACTGAAGCGATGTTTCGGACGCAATCGATGACGCATTGGGAACTGTATTGGCCCGTCTTACAATACAAGCTTCGGACGTTACCGCTCCACACATTGACCGAACTCGTTGGCATTGATGCTTCTCTTGCACCACGTCTGAAGCGAGCTGGGCTCGAAACATCATTTGACGCTGCCCTCACAGCCGTTTCGACACGTCGATATACGCGTACATCGATTCAACGGGCGTTCGTGTCCGTCCTTCTGCACTGGTTAAAAGATGACGTACCGACACGTTTTGACGATGTCCCGTACGTCAGGCCGCTCGCTTTTAACGAAATCGGTCGCATGGCGTTACGGGATGTGAAAAAAGAGTTGCCGCTCCTCAGTAAATATGACGAGCGTCTCGATTTTGAAGCCCGCGTTACCGAAGCGTATCGACTGCCGCTTCATAACGACGCACTAATCGAACATCGGCAACGACCTCAGTTCATCTCTTCCAAATAACGAATCGCGTCTTCGACCGTCTTCACAGGGACGACTTTGATGTCACTGTCGAGACGGTCGCGTGATTCGAGCGCTTCTTCATAATTGGAGCCGGCTGGAACGAAGAAGACTGTTGCCCCTTCTTCCTCTGCTGCGACAATTTTTTGCCATGCGCCTCCGATCGGTCCAACATTTCCTTCCTCATCAACGGTTCCTGTACCAGCAATCCGCTTTCCGTTCGCCAAATCGCCCGGTGTCAATTGGTCATAAATCTCTAACGTGAACATCATTCCCGCGGACGGTCCTCCGACATTCGTCAATGCGACATCGACTTCAGGCACTGCTGTGATTTCCTGGACGGGAAGTGGCTCATAAATGCCAATCCCGACGCGGTCACCACTTTGGTCAATCGGCTGAATGAGCGTCTGTACGACACGTTCTTCTCCGTCTCGCTCAATCGTCAACTCGACCTCATCTCCCGCGTCAGATTCCATCACCCGGTTTAAAAAGTCAGTACGCGTCGCAAAAGACATCCCGTCGATCGCCGTAATGATATCGCCTGGCTTTAACACGTTAGCGGCGAGCGAGCCGGGAATCGGTGCCGATACGTAAATCCCTTCAAAGTCGACCGTCACTTCTTTGCCGGCGAGCTCATACGCATATTGAATTGCCGCTTGTTGAGAGGAGTCCATCAGGAGTTGCTGCCGGCGATCGTAGTCCGCCTCACTTTCCCCATCATATAAATAGCGACTGGATAAATTGGCTTCTGTGAACGGTGTGACCCAACTTTCTACTAGCCAAAATGGCGTCGCACGTCGTTGGGAAATCGTCACCATCATCAGTTCCCCGTCGTCCTTTTCGCCACCTACGACGGTCAGGAATTCTTCAATCGACGTCGCCGCACCCGGTGATGAAATGTAATAAGGGAGCGGAACGAAGAGAAATAGAAGAACCGTGATGAGCAACCCGATCCCGATTTTTAGCGATTTCATTGTCCCGAACTCACTTGATATTTTTTGCGTAACGCCACTTCGACTTGTTCTGGTACGAGCTCACTGACTGACGCGCCATATTTCGCCACTTCTTTGACGATGGACGAGCTAAGGAATGAATATTGACTGTTCGTCATCATGAACAGCGTTTCTACGTTTTCATTCAGTTTTTTGTTGATCGATGCGATTTGAAGTTCGTATTCAAAATCAGAAACGGCTCGTAGTCCTCGTACAATCGTTGCCGCTTCCCGTTCCGCAGCGTACTCGACAAGAAGTCCGCCGAACGCATCGGCCGACACGTTCGGAAGATGTGTCGTCACATCTCGAATGAGTGCTAATCGTTCTTCCACATCAAATAGTGGGGCCTTACTTGAGTTTTCAAGGACGGCGACAATGACTTCGTCAAAGATGGCCGCTGCCCGCTCGATAATATCTAAATGTCCATTTGTGATCGGGTCAAAGCTCCCCGGGCAAATCGCAATCCGCTTCATTCGTTTCACTCCTCAATCGATGCATACTCATAAAAGCTGATTGTGATCACCTCTGAGTATCGCTGTTCTTTAATTCGTTCAAACCGTCCCACACGTTCTGGCAACGTCACGTCACTTCCGTGTTCACATACAATGACGCCAACGTCAATCAACATGTCAGAGGCATCAATCAGTTGCAAGAAAGCCTCATGCTCTTCCGCGTGATAAGGCGGATCCATAAAAATCAGCTTGAACTGTTCCTGCTGTCCTTTCAGCTGTTCGAGTACCGCCTTGGCATCTTGTCGATATATTTTTCCCTTTTCTTCATAATGGGTCGCCCGCAAATTTTCTTGAATCGTTTGCACGGCTTTCGGTTGACGGTCGACGAAAATCGCTTCGTCGCACCCTCTCGATAACGCCTCGATCCCAAGTCCACCACTACCCGCATATAGGTCTAACGCTTTCCCGCCAGAAAAGTAAGGACCGATGATGTTGAATAACGATTCTTTCACTTTATCTGTCGTTGGGCGCGTAGCCGTTCCCGGGACCGCCTTTAAACGGGTCCCTTTTCGTTCTCCAGATATGACACGCATGTCTTTCCCTCCAGCAGAAAAGATGAAGGTGATGCCACCTTCATCTTTTTGTTTATTTCGATTTTGTCTCGTACGTTTCGGAAATGAACGGGCGCTCGCTCCGAACGACCGATTCCACGAACGGCAATGCCTTCACTTGTTCGAGTACGGCTTCATGACCTTCGAGGTCCGTGTAAAGAAACGCATATTTTTCTCGTTTTGAGACAAAGTACAGATTCGCATAACGTCTTAACGCTTTCACTTGTTTCAAGGAATTCACGTATACGACGAAACCGATCCGTTCATTCAACTTAGACGGCGCATCCACAACTTCCGCCTCCTCCGCAACTGCCCCCTCCAGAACATCCACCTTCGTCAAAGAATGGATTACCGGTCGGGACTTTGATTTTAGGAGATACTGAATGAGCTAACAGTTCACTCACTTCCCCTAATAACTTATCCAAGTTTCGTTCCGCTTTTTTGAACGCTGCAATCTCTGGCTGGACATCGAGGCGACGTTTGATGAGATGCATCTCTTTTTTGATGCGGTCGTGGTCCGGATGATGCTTCCCGAAGCGCTGGACATACTCATAGTCCTCTTTCATCTTTAAGAACTCACGCTCGATTTCCTTTGCTTCTTGTGATGCGAGACGTGCCGCTTTCGTTTGAATATATGTTTGAAACGATTCGCTTGCTTCAATCAAATCGGTCAATTCTTCAGTTTGATCGAGCAGGGCAATCGTCTGTTCAGTGATTATCATACCCCTCACCCTTTCTGCCATGATTTTACCACAATTGTTTCCCTATGTAAGCAATCCACACTATAATTGAAGTTGACCGCAAGGCGTTCAATGTAGAAAGGAAGTGAATAGACGCACGATGTGTGTCTGTATATGAAAAAAGTTTCTTTTAATATGATTCGATCGGCCGGTATAAAGACGGAGTATGCAAAGCCTGAATATTATTACGACCAACTCGATAAAGTTCGTGAAGCTGACCTCGTCTTGTTCCCTGAGTATTGGATGGTCAATTCCATTATATACGGGATGAACAAAGCCATTTTCCCGTCCCCTGCGACTTATCACCTCGGGCATGACAAGATCGAGATGACGCGTGCCTTTAAAGCGACGTATCCTCACCGCATCCCAAAGACGCTCATTTACGGAAAAAATCCATATACAATCGAACGGGTATTGGAAGAGTTTCATTATCCATTCGTCGCCAAAAAAGCAAAATCTTCGATGGGCCAAGGTGTATGGTTGATTAAAAACGACCAAGACTGGTTAGAATATGTCGAGAACCACGATACGTTCTACGTCCAAGAATTCATCCCGAATGATCGTGACTTACGGGTCATCATCATCGGCGAGGAAGTGGTTGGATCCTATTGGCGTGTCAGCGAAGCCTTCTTGAATAACGTCGCCCAAGGAGCAAACTTCTCTTATGAGGATATTCCGGAAGACGTCGTTCAAGAAATTCAATCGATTGCCAATACGTTACACATCAATCACGCAGCGTTTGACGTCATCGTGACCGAGGACGGATTTTATATTTTGGAGTTCAACGTCTTTTTCGGTTCGGAAGGACTCCTCCCACTCGGCGTGAAACTCACTCAAAAAATCGAGGAATACTTAAATACATTAAGCTGATCAATCGTTCATCTTTTTTTCACAATTTGAACACACGTTATTCCAAGAACGTTTTTGAATATGGTATGATGACATATGAGGTTTATTCGAAAAGGGGGATTATGATGAAATTTGAGCAGTTCCACATCGAGGGAAAAGAAATCCGTTTTGGTTTGCTCGAGACGATCATGGATCATCATCATTTCATCCGTGAAGGTGCTTGGGACTACGAGCGTGCCACGTATGATATGAAATATGAGAAACAATCGACTGGCGAAACATTCTACCTTCGCTTACCTGTATACGCGATTGAAGGTCAAATCGAAGATCGTCACGCTGTCGTAAAAATGCTCACACCGATTTTAGGAAAGCATTATTACCCACACGGTGTTGAATACGATGAAGTCTTCCCAGAAGAAATCGTCCGCGATTGCGAACGTCGTCTAAAGGCTCTCGCCGAAACACTAGAAGTCAAACCCCTTGCATAAGCGAAGGGGTTTTCTTTTTGTCATAAATAAAGCCCATAGAAGCACACTGCTTCTATGGGCTTTATTTTTAGTTGGTTGCAATGATTGTCAACGTCACATCGACCTGACCGAGCAATAAGTCGAATTGGTCTCGAACATAGCGATACAATCGCTCTGCCTCGACGAGTGGTAATGAGGCAACGATTTGATAATCATAATGGTCTTTTGATCGAGACACGACCTTCACTTCTTTCAAGCCGAACTCAATGGCGCTACATGCGATCAAATCTTCAATCGCCCGTTCCGCGATCGTCACGTCTCCGTATGAATAGTCATTCCCAATCACAGCCATCGTATCGTTCAATGTGATCACTCCTTTTCATTCGCGAGCACTTTCACGTCCTCCATGATAGATTCGATATCGACCGGTTCATCCCCTGCCGTTGCCATCTGAGCGACAGCGCGAACATCATGATGACGGTCGATGACGTACATTGTCGTCGCATGTGTCACTAACCCGCTATTCGCCTTCGAATAATAAAATTGAAGCTGACGAGTGATTCGGTCGATATCGACTTGATCTCCCGTTAACATCTTCCAACCTTCAGGCTCCGCCTGGAACGCTTCCCCATAGTTTTTCAGTACGGGTACCGTGTCCACTTCCGGGTCGACGGTGATCGCAACGAGTTCTACATCCGAACCGTATAAATCCTCTGCCTTCAACTCTTTCTCCAACTTCATGAAATCACGTAACGTGAGCGGGCAAATATCTGGACAATTCGTATAGAAGAACGTGACAATTTTCACTTTTCCATTATCAGAATTGTACGTCTCTTCATTTAAAGCGTTCGTCAATGTGAACGGGGTCGGCTCTTGGATGACGGGCAAGTCGTCTTTATTGAAGAAAATAAAATAAACAGCCACTCCGATGACAACGAGCGTCAGGACGGTCAGACCGACCGTCATATAGCTATTCCGTTTCATACAGCTCTCCCTCTCTATGGATCATCCTCCGATTATTGCGCGGAATACGTTCGTCGTTTCACCAGGGTCATATGCCACATAGAGAAGAATATAGACGGTCACACCTGTAATGGCCGTGAAGAACCAGACGACCGATGCTTTCGGTCCGATTTTACGGTGCTTCTCAATCTTGTTTTTATAACCGAGATAAAGAGTGATCAACCCGAGGACACCACCCGTAGTCGCGAGTAGGATATGGAAAATCATAAAACCAAGATAGAACGGTTTTACAGAATCCGGTCCTCCGAATGCTGTGTTTCCGACAAAAATGGTACGTGAGACGTAAAGGATGAAGAATGTCGTCGCTGCAATCGCGGCCGCTGTCATCACTTTCTTATGTTTCTCGATGTTGCTGCGGTCTTTTGCGATAATCACCCATCCGATGGCGACCAGAATCGCACTGATGACGATAAATGACACACTAATTAAGGCAAGATAGTTCATCAATGTTTCCCCTTTTTGTTCTGTTTAATTTTTCTCATTCGTTTCTTGCGGAGTGAATGACATACCCTCATCTAACGCAAGAGACTTTGTACGGCGAACCCAACCGAAGAACGTCCATCCGAAGAAAAAGCCATAGACGATTTCTTGACCGAGTTTCATCAAGACCCCACCGAATCGTTGATCTTCGAGCGCACTGTTCGTCGCTCCCATGAGCGCCTCTAAATTAATACCTGACACGTCACCATTCGGTAGACAGTATCCAAGTACCCTAGCGAACGTCTCCGGGTCCGTATACGCGTTATAGAGCGTCGTTTGACTGAAGATGATCAGCGCACAGGCTGGCGTCAACAAGACTCCGTTGGCGATAATGTATACCATTCGTTTCAAGTCGGACATGCCTTCCTCCTCGTCTGTGACGAGCGGAACGATGACCGGGTACCACATCGTCAAACTAAAGACGACCAACGCCCCATGGAAGATGCGGTGTACGCCATAGTTCGTCAAGACATAGTCAAATACGACCGGCATGTGATAAATCGAGAACAATGCGTTAAATAAAATGAGCGCAATGAGTGGCTTTGTTAAAAACTTGAACGTCGGTCCGATGAATTTGAAGCTAAGTACTTTTTCAAACACCCAGTACGGTAGACCGTACACGACGAGTGCTGGTGCCAAAATGTAGACGAGAACCATCTGGAACATGTGCACCGATAAGATGATGTGTGCCAACACATCGATCGGACTTCCGAAACCAATATAATACAAGACAATCGCAAACAACATACTAAACTTTTGTAATAACGTGGTCGAGGCATATCCTCGCTTCGCCATTCTCTCAGTCACGACGGCGTATAACACATAAATCCCGACCATGAGCAATCCGAACAGCGGACTCCATAACGTGAGCCAATCAAATTGATTGAGCAGCTCCGACGTATTCCAGAGCATCCGTTCACCCCTTTTCTTTCTCTCCCTAACCTTTGAAACCGTTCACTTCAAGATTACTATTCATTCATTTTTGAAGTAAAGGAAAAAGGACCGAATCATCCGTGTTTCCACAGATGTTCAATCCTTTGTCACAATTACCAAATGAGTAAGCGTAGTGCAGCGACCGTGATGATGGCGACAAAGATGCCTAACCACATCATGCCGACGATCCATGTGTTCCCACGGTTATTCATATGCATGAAAATATACAACTGTAGGAAGACTTGAATGACCGCCAAGATGATTAAGAAACCACCTGCTGCCCAAACTGGCATGAGTTCCGCATAGACGGCACCGAATGCCACGAACGTGAGTAAAATCATCATCGCAAAGCTGATCAATTGAAGCTGATACTCGCGTTTCGATTCTGCTTTTACTTCAAGCTCTAATTGTTTGTGTGATTCGTTCATTGCTCGTTTTTCCATATTAGTTCACCATCCCTAAGAGGTAGACGATTGAGAAGATGAAGACCCAAACAACATCGATGAAATGCCAGTACAGACTTGATACATAAAACTTCGGTGCGTTGTACACATCGATTGGACGGTTCCAGTTACGAATCAAGAGTGTCGTGATCCAAAGGAGACCGAACGTGACGTGCGCTCCGTGGAAGCCGACTAGCGTGTAGAAGGCTGAACCGAATGCGCTCGACGTGAACGTATGACCGATGTGGTAGTAGTGAATGAACTCGTAAATCTCAGCACCAAGGAATCCAGCGCCTAGAAGGAGCGTCACAATCAACCAAAGCTTCATCCGCCCTGGATTGTTTGCTTTCATGTTCATCATCGCAAGGACACTTGTCAGTGAACTTGTGAGGAGGAGCATCGTCATGATGAAGACGAGCTCCATTTCAAAAATGTTATACGAGCGTAACTCCTCTGGCGCACCAGAGTTCAAGAGACCAACGTACGTTCCAAAGAGCGAGGCGAAGAGGACTGTCTCTCCACCAAGGAAGAACCAGAAGGCCACATATTTATTTTTCCCTTCCAGCGTTGCTTTCTCTGGATTGGCCGGGATACCGGTCACTGGGTGTTTTTCTACTGCATGTGCCATTTATTGTTCTCCTTTCTCACGAATCGCTTTCAAGTCTGCTTCGACTTGTGACTTCGGAATGTAGTAGCCGTGATCATCAATCCAAGAACGTAGGAACATCGAGACGAACGTCATCGCTAATCCAAACCCGATCAATGACCAACCGACCACTGCGTTATCTAAGTGGAAGATTGCTCCAAGTCCTGCAATAAAGAGACCGAGTGACATGAAGAACGGAATGAGCGAGTTGTTCGGCATATGAATGTCCGATACTTCTTCAGCGACTGACACGCGTTTGTTGCCAGCCATTTTCTCGAGCCAGAACGTATCAAGTCCTTTGACGAGCGGTGTTTGTGCAAAGTTGTACTCCGGAGTCGGAACAGGAAGTGTCCACTCAAGCGTACGTCCGTCTCCCCAATGGTCTGGTTTGACGCGTTCTTTCGACAAGAAGGCTTTTACGACAGCGACGAGCAAGACGATCGTTGACACACCCATGAAGAATGCTCCAGCTGTTGAGAGCATGTTGAGTGTATCCCAACCTTGACCACCGAGGTATGTGAAGACTCGACGTGGCATACCGAACAATCCGAGGAAGTGTTGCGGGAAGAACGTCAAGTGGAACCCGATAAAGAACAACCAGAACTGCCAGTATCCAAGCTTTTCAGAAAGGGCTTTTCCGAACATGAGCGGGAACCAGTAGTAAAGTCCTGCGAAGAGACCGTATACAACCCCACCTACGATTACGTAGTGGAAGTGAGCGACAACGAAGTAGCTGTCGTGGTACTGATAGTCAGCCGGTGCGACGGAGAGCATAACCCCTGTCATCCCACCTACGAGGAATGAAGGAATGAACGCGACTGAGTAAAGCATCGCGACGTTAAATTTAATTTGACCGCCCCATAGTGTGAAGAGCCAGTTAAAGATTTTAACACCGGTTGGTACGGCGATTGCCATCGTTGCAACAGCGAAGATTGAGTTCGCTACTGGACCAAGACCGACTGTGAACATGTGGTGAACCCAAACCATGAATCCAAGGAAACCGATAAGCATTGTTGCGAAGACCATCGTCGTGTAACCGAAGAGACGTTTACGCGCAAATGTCGGAATGATTTCCGAGAAAATACCGAATGCCGGTAAGATCAAGATGTATACTTCCGGGTGACCGAAGATCCAGAAAAGGTGTTCCCAGATGACAACGTTCCCGCCAAGTGCCGGGTCAAAATAAGCAGCTCCGAAGAGTCGCTCGAACATCAACATGAACAATCCGACCGTAAGTGGTGGGAATGCGAAGACGATCAATGCCGATGCAACGAAAGTCGTCCATGTGAAGAGCGGCATGCGCATGAGTTTCATACCTGGCGCACGCATGTTCAAGATGGTGACGAGGAAGTTAATCCCGGCCATCAAAGAACCGAAACCTGAAATCTGAAGACCGAGGGCGTAGAAGTCTACCCCTGTCGCTTCCGGTTGTGTTGAAAGTGGTGCGTAAGCCGTCCACCCTGCGTTCGGTGCTGCTCCGAAGAACCAGCTCAAGTTAAGCATGACTCCACCGAAGAAGAACAACCAAAAACCTAATGAGTTAATGAATGGGAACGCAACGTCGCGTGCCCCGATTTGAAGCGGTACGACAGCGTTCATGAAACCGAATAGCATCGGCATCGCCGCTAGGAAGATCATCGTCGTCCCGTGCATCGTAATCAATTGGTTAAATGTCTCACCGCTGACGAAATCGTTCATTGGTTTAACAAGTTGCCAACGAATCAGTAATGCTTCAATTCCACCGAGAAGGAGGAAGAAGATTCCTGAGAACAAATACAAAATACCGATTTTTTTGTGGTCAACCGTCGTAATCCAATCCATGATGCCATTGTATTTACGCGATTGCTGCATTGCAGTGGTCTGTGCCACGTGAAATCCCCCTTTTCCCGTTAGTCAATCTTCTGCTCATACAAGAAGTCAACGAGTGCGTCTAATTCTTCGTTGCTGATTTGACCTTCATTGAAACCTGGCATGAGAGCCCCTTGTTTCTTCTTCTGCGGGTCACGAATCCACTCTTTCAAGTTGTCCTCGTTATTTTCGAGGTAACCTGCGAGCCATTCGCGATCGCCGAAGTTCGTTAAACTTGGTGCAACTTTACCGCCGCCGTGACAGCTCAAGCAGCTTTCGACATACACTGCTTCACCTGTCGTCAAGTTCGTGTTGTCTGCGACAAGTTTCTCACCGTTCTCGTCTTGCTTGGCTTTCATGTCAGCGAGCCATTGATCATATTCTTCTTGCTCGAGCGCGATGACTTTAAAGTCCATAAGGGCATGTGACGGACCGCAAAGCTCTGCACATTTCCCGTAGTAAGTACCTGGTTCATTTGCATGTAACCACATTTCGTTATCAAGTCCTGGGTTCGTATCTGTTTTACCAGATAAAGCCGGTACCCAGAATGAGTGAATGACATCTTTTGACGTCAAGTTGATGCCGACTCGTTTTCCAACTGGAATGACGAGCTCTTGCGCTGTCACAACACCTGCTTCTGGATATTCAAATTCCCACCAGTACAAGTTTGCTGTAACGTTGATTTCTTCTTCTTTTTTCGCTTCTTTCGCTTTCGCGAGTTCGACAGTCGTCGTGATTGTCGGCACAGCGAGAATGATGAGAAGGATAATCGGAACGACTGTCCAAATCATCTCAAGTGTACTGCTACCTTCAACTTGCTTCGGAATCGATTCATCTTTCCGACGGAACTTCATGAGCACGTACACGTAAATGACCGATACGATGATGAGTACGAAGAGCATGATCGCCAAACTGATGAGAATGATACGGAGCTGAAGCTCAGCCCCTTCTCCCATCGGCTTCAATGCAGACAATCCCTCTTGACCGCAACCTGACAACAGGACTGCGAACATCATCATCGGGACGATGCCAAACAGAAGCTTCTTAAATGATTTCACAACAATCCCCACTTTCTCCCAAAATGATGTGTAATGGTTTTCTATATAGTGAGTGCAATCATCAAAGTGCTGTCAAAATCAGCGCGATAATCCACACGACTAAATAAATTAATGAATAAAAGAACATTTTGTTTGCCCACTTAATTTCATCCTCGGCATTGAATCCTTTCAATCCGAGATACAACCAGTAGCCCCCTAAACCGGCTGCGACTGTCAAGTAAACAAGACCGTAATGCATAAATAAGAGCGATGCCGGAATCAGCGTCGCAATCCACCAGATGATTTGCCGTTTTGTGATGGCAAATCCGTTCACGACCGGAAGCATCGGAATGCCTGCCGTTCGGTACTCTTCCGTACGTCGCATAGCGAGCGCCAAAAAGTGTGGTGGTTGCCATAAGAACATGACAAGGAACATGAGCCACGCATCGATATGAAGTGCCGGATCAAGTGCTGCCCAACCGATGAGCGGTGGAACGGCTCCCGAAATACTACCGACGACTGTATTGAGCGTACTCGTACGTTTCAGCCACATCGTATAAATCACGACATAAAAAAATGCCCCGATTAAACCGAATACTGCGGCGACGTACGATACAAGGAGCAATAAAAGTGTTCCTAATGCAAGTTGTGTCAATCCGAGGAGTAAAATCTTCTCCCCTGAAATCTTGCCGGTTACACTCGGTCGATTGTCCGTACGATCCATTAAGTAATCGATATCTCGGTCCACAAAGTTGTTTAGGTAACAACTCCCCGAAATCACGAGTGCGCTTCCTAACATCGTTAATAAGAGCTGTGGCCAAACTTCAAACAAGTAAAGGACTGGCGTATCGCTCTGATACGTCGCTGCCACGAAGAATCCCGCAAATACCAACAGTAAGTTGGCGCGAACGATTCCCATTTTCGCTAAGGCGACGTAATCTCGGAATGACGTTGACTCTGTATATTCTACATCTACGGTCATTCCTGGGTTGACTTTTGTCATACTGACCCCCCCACATAATCACGAAATCCTCGCATTCTCTTCACAGAAAAAACACAATATGAACAAAATACACTTAACTCTCTACAAAGATACCATATTTTTTTATAAAATACGCCCTTTATGCTTGTAAAATAGCGAGTTTTTTGTGTCAATAGTGTGATATTTGTCACACCTTATGTGCCTTACTAATATTAGAATAACGTTTTTGATAACGATTGCAAGCTTTTCCATTTCGTTTTTCGAACGGAAAGCCGTATAATAAGTATGGCGAAAAAAATATAAATAAACAAGGTACATTTTTAACGGATTTTGATTAGAAGCAGGTGGTATTGCATGCATAAAAAACTCGCGTTTTTCTCAGGGTTTGTCACCCTTGGGATGATGCTTGTCCTCATCATGGGTGGAACCGTGACGAAGACAGACTCAGGGGACGGTTGCGGAACAGATTGGCCGCTCTGTCACGGGAAATTGATTCCAACCAACCCGAGTGTTGAAACGATGATCGAATACAGTCACCGTGTAGTATCCGGCTTTGAAGGTCTCCTCATCATCGCGCTTGCGATTTGGACGTTCATCGCCGTCAAGCATCGTGTCGATGTGAAAATCTTTGCGTTTCTCGCATTTATCTTTATGCTCATCCAATCAATCATTGGAGCAGGGGCAGTCATTTGGCAACAGTCGGATGCCATCTTAGCCCTTCATTTCGGAATTTCGCTCGTTTCGTTCGCATCACTACTCATTTTGACGATTCTTTTGTTTGAAGGTGACCGAGAACATAAAGTTGTGTCGAAACGTTTGAGAGCTCATCTGTATGGACTTTCGATTTATACGATGATCGTCGTGTACACAGGAGCTTACGTCCGACACTTAGGAGCGACTTACGCTTGTGTCGGTTGGCCAATTTGTGATCAAGAGGTATGGACGTTCGAATCTTATGTTCAAATGGGACATCGTGTGATGGCAGGACTACTCGTCTTGTACACGTTGTATGTTCTCTACCTCGCTCGAAAAGAGATGAACCAATTAATCGAACGCGGCATGATGGCGTCTCTCTTTTTCATTCTTCTTCAAGTCGGAACAGGTGCATGGATCGTACTCGGTGGGCATGCCACATACGTACCACTTCTCCACGCATTCTTGATCACATGCTATTTCGGTATTTTGTCTTACTTGTCTTACCATGCATATCGATCGACCGGTCGACAAGATAGCACACAATTGAAAGACATGAATGGTTAAGTAAAAAAGCGCCGTGAACTGAACTGCCCCATAAAAGTTGGACATGCAAATCCAACGTTTATGGGGCGTTTTGGTTTACAACTCTTTAAATCGTTCGAGTGCCCGCGCTCTCGCTTCTTTATGGTCGACGAGTGGCATCGCATATTCTTTTCGATCAGACGGATCAGGAAAGTGAATCGATTTGTCCGTCACATGTTTCAGTTCCGGCACATATTTCCGGATGAACGTCCCATCTGGGTCGAACCGCTCAGATTGCGTCGTCGGGTTGAAGATCCGGAAGTATGGAACCGCATCCGTCCCGACCGAGGCGGCCCACTGCCATCCCCCGATATTCGATGATGCCTCATAATCGATCAATCTCCGCTCGAAGTAACGTTCCCCTTTTCTCCAATCAAGAAGAAGGTGCTTCGTCAGGAACGATGCGACAATCATGCGTAAGCGGTTGTGCATCCATCCCGTCTCGTTCAATTGGCGCATCGCTGCATCGACAATCGGATACCCGGTCTCCCCGTTACACCACTTTTCGAACTGCTCCTCATTGTCTTCCCATTCGAGCGATTTGTATTTGTCATTGAACGGTTGATCTTTCAATCCTTTGAACTTCGCCATCACCATGTAATAGAATTCACGCCACAGCAGTTCATCATAATACGTGTCGCGTCCTTTTGATTTTTTAGCGGATAACACCTGCTCGGTAATCGTACGAATCGACAATACACCGGTCCGTAAGTATGGGGATAAGCGGCTCGTCCCCGCGATGCTCGGGATATCTCGCTTTTCATCATAATCAACCATGCGATCATTGACGAATCGAGTCAACCGTTTCTTCGCCTCGGTTTCCCCTAACCCTTTCCACTCGCGCTCACAGCGTTTGAACAAATCTTTCAGTTCACTCGGTATATCATTTTTTGTGCTAATGAATTCCGCTAAGCGATCGACATCAACGTCGTAAGGTTTCGGCGGCTGTTCGGCATACGCCGCTTTTTTAAACGGGGTGAACACTTTATACGGATCACCGCTCTTTGTCGTGAACGCATCAGGGTGGAACAGATGGCGGTCGAGCAGTCGTACGACTTTTACCTCCTCACCAAGTGCGTCGATGACACGATCGTCCCGCTGTTTGAACGGTTCCACATACTCCGCATTAAAGTAAAGTACATCCATATCCCCGAGTTGTTTCACGAACTCCTTCTCCGTTTCCGCCACGAAGACGTGAAGTCCCAGTCCCTTCTCCTCTAGATCATCCATAAATGTCCGCATCGTCGAGAAGAAATAATCGTGACGCACTTCAAACGGGTCACAATATTTCGGGTTTAGCCAAAAGACGAAAGCGAGGTCGTCACCCTCTTCCGCATCGTTCAATGCCCGGTGAAGCATATGATTATCGGTCAACCTAAAATCTGATCGGAACCAACATACTCGTTTCATCATCACCACTCCCATCTACAAAAAAAGAAGCATAGCGCACTATGCTTCTTTTGATTATACAAATTCAATCAACAAGTCGTCACTTTGTATTGTGTCGCCTTCTTTAATGTGGATGGCTTTAATCTCCCCATCTTGCGCTGCCTGAATCGTCGTTTCCATCTTCATCGCTTCTGTGACGAGCAACTGCTCTCCACGATGAACACGACTTCCTGGCTCGACCAACACTTTCAACACAGAGCCCGGCATCGAGGCGCCGACTTGTTTCGAGTTCGAACGGTCCACTTTCGGACGACTCGTTGTCGCTGATTTGACGTTCACGTCTTTAATCTCAATCTCACGCGGTACGCCGTTCATCTCATAAGAAACAAGACGAATGCCATCTTCGTTTGGCGCACTGACTTGAACGAGCTTGATGATCAACGTCTTACCTGTCTCGATCTCAACTTGAATCGTCTCACCGACATTTAATCCGTAGAAGAACGTCAACGTGTCGAGCACGGATACGTCACCGTATGTCGTCGTATGTTTGACATAGTCTTCGTACACTTTCGGGTAGAGCGCATGAGCGAGAAGCTCAAAGTCCGTGACCGGTCGCTCAAACTTTTCGAACAATTCTTGTCGTGAAGATTCAAAGTCATACGGCTTGATCAATTTACCAGGACGAACGTTCAGTGGCTCGTCCCCTTTCAAGATGACTTGTTGAACATCTTTCGGGAAGCCACCAGGAGGCGTACCTAACTCGCCGCGCATCATCTCGACGACTGAGTCCGGGAAGTCAAGCTGGTGACCACGCGTCATCACATCCTCTTCCGTCAAGTTGTGCTGCACCATGAAGAGTGCCATGTCTCCGACGACTTTTGAAGAAGGGGTAACCTTGACGATATCACCGAACAACATGTTGACCCGAGCATACATCGCCTTTACTTCTCCCCAACGGTCTCCAAGTCCGACCGCTTTCGCTTGTTGCTGAAGGTTCGAATATTGCCCACCTGGCATCTCATGTTCATATACAGACGGATGCGGTGCGCGCATGTCACTTTCAAACGGTTCGTAGTTATGACGAACATCTTGCCAGTAATCACTGATCACTTCATACTGTTTCGGGTCGATCTTCGGTTGACGCTCGTGACGGTTGAGCGCATAGACTAAACTTCCGCCTGAAGGCTGTGACGTCATACCTGACATCGAGCTTGCAGCAACGTCAACGATGTCTACACCGGCATCTGTCGCCCGTGCATAAGTGAAGATACCATTACCTGAAGCATCGTGTGTATGCAGATGGATTGGTAAATCTACTGCATCTTTCAATGCTGAAACGAGTGCGTATGCTGATTCTGGCTTCAATAAGCCCGCCATATCTTTGATTGCTAGTATATGAGCACCGCTCGCCTCAAGTTTCTTCGCAAGATCGACGTAGTATGGAAGGTGATACTTCGGACGGTTGCCGTCATATAAATCACCCGTATAACAAATCGCTGCCTCCGCAACTTTCCCTGTCGGTAATGTCGCATCGATTGCCAATTGAATCGACTCTAGGTTGTTGAGACTGTCAAAGATTCGGAATACATCGACTCCGGCGTATGCTGCTTCATGCACAAACTTCTCAATGACGTTATCCGCATAGTTTTTATATCCGACCGCATTCGCACCACGAAGCAACATTTGAATCAGGACGTTCGGCATCTTCTCACGAAGCTTCATGAGACGTACCCATGGGTCTTCGGATAGGAAGCGGTATGCGACATCGAACGTCGCTCCACCCCATGCCTCGACCGAGAACAATTCTGGCATCAGTTTGCTCGTCGGTTCCGCGATGTTGAGGATGTCCTGCGTCCGCATACGCGTCGCGAGCAATGACTGATGCGCATCACGCATCGTCGTGTCCGTTAATAACAGTTCCGGTTGACGTTTGATCCAGTCAGCAAGGCCGTCTGGGCCGAGTTCCGTCAAGATTTGTTTCGTCCCCGGTTTTGCTTCAGCCGGAAGATCGTGCGGGATTCGTACAGAGCGGCTGATCGGCTTGTCTTTCAGACCGACTCCTGGGAATCCATTCACCGTTACATCCCCGATATAGTTCAACAATTTCGTCCCACGGTCTTTCCGTTTCGGGAAGACGAACAGTTCTGGCGTCTCATCGATGAATGACGTGTTGTAATCTCCGTTGATGAAGTTCGGATGCTTCATGACGTTAATCAAGAACGGAATGTTCGTCTTGATTCCACGAATCCGGAACTCGTTCAAGTTTCGTACCATTTTCGAAGCGGCTTGTTCGAATGTCATGCCATGCGTCGACAGTTTGACGAGAAGCGAGTCATAGTACGGCGAAATTTCTGCACCGACGTATGCGTTTCCTCCGTCAAGACGGACGCCAAAGCCGCCTGGAGAACGGTATGCCATGATTTTCCCTGTATCCGGCATGAAGTTGTTGGCCGGGTCTTCTGACGTTACACGTGATTGAATCGCATAACCGAGGAGTTTAATGTCCTCTTGTTTCGGCATTTGAATCATGTCGCCGTGGAGTGACTCCCCTTGTGCGATCATCAATTGTGTTTGAACGATATCAAATCCTGTCACCATCTCTGTAATCGTATGTTCGACTTGAACACGCGGGTTTACTTCGATGAAGTAGAATGACTCATCTTCTGTCACTAAAAACTCGACTGTACCCGCGTTGACGTAACCAACGTGACGCATGAGCTGTACCGCCGCATCACAAATCGCTTGACGCGAGGCTTCAGATAACGTCACACACGGTGCCACTTCGACAACTTTTTGGTGTCGGCGCTGAACCGAACAGTCACGCTCGAACAAGTGAATGATGTGACCGTGCTCATCCCCGAGAATTTGGACCTCGATATGTTTCGGGCGCTCGACGAGTTTCTCTATGTACACTTCGTCAGAACCGAATGCTTGTTTCGCTTCAGATTTCGCGCGTTCAATCAAATCTTTCATTTCAGCTTCTGTACGAATGACACGCATTCCGCGTCCTCCGCCACCCATCGAAGCTTTGACCATGAGCGGGAAACCATGCTCGTTCGCAAATGCTTCCGCATCCTCATAGGATGTGAGTGGACCATTTGAGCCCGGAATGACTGGGAGACCAGCAGCGATCGCACTTTGCCGTGCTCGTACTTTATCCCCGAACGCATGCAAATGCGACTCGTGTGGACCTACAAAGATGATTCCCTCTTCACGGCAACGTCGTGCGAGTTCGATGTTTTCTGACAGGAAACCATATCCCGGGTGAATCGCGTCACTGCCAGATTCCTTGGCGATTCGAATAACACCTTCGATATCGAGATACGCATCGATCGGCTTCTTATCGAGTCCGATCAAATAGGCTTCATCCGCTTTAAAGCGGTGTAATGAACCACTATCTTCTTGTGAATAGACGGCTACAGTCCGAATGCCTAACTCTGTCGCCGCTCGAAATACGCGAATAGCAATTTCCCCACGGTTTGCAACAAGTAACTTTTTAATTGGTTTCAAATGAAATCCCCCCGTTAATGAAGTTTGTTTGTTTCCTTACCTAACAACGTGAAGCGATGAACGTTGAACGTTCTCTTCTGACTTCACCCGAATCTCTTCTCGGCGTGTCGCTTCTCGATGACGGTTACGCATCGAGATACTACTGAGTACCCCAAGAATCCCCATCATCATGATGAGCGATGTTCCTCCATAACTGACTAGTGGCAAAGTCACCCCTGTCCCCGGGAACCAACCGGACATCGCACCGATATTGATAGCTGTTTGAATGATGATTTGTGATGCAATACCAAACGAGACAAACATCGCAAAATGACTGTCCGCATGATTGGCAATATGAATCGCGCGAAACGCGATGAAGAAGAGCAGTACCAAAACGGTTAGTACACCGAAGAACCCTAACTCTTCAGCGATGATCGACATGATATAGTCGGTCTCTGGTTCTGGTAAATACCCATACTTTTGAAAACTGTTCCCGAGTCCGACACCGGTCAATCCACCATGCACAATCGAGATGATCGACATTAGCAATTGATGCCCGTAACCTTCCGGGTCCATGAATGGGTTGAACACGACCTCAATCCGGCTCCGTTGATTCTCCGAGAAAATTGTCGTGAACAATAAGAAGACGGCACCGATTCCAGCTAAAATCCCTGGAATCATGATTCGAAGTGGCGCTCCGACACCGAACCACATGAGAAGCATGATCGAACCGAGGACGAATAATCCACCCATATCCGGCTGCCCGTTGATGGCAATGGCGTAGAACGAGAAGTAAAAGAGAACCGGTACTAAGAAGAAGGCACCGATTTGAGCACGCCATCCTTTTTTCACGATGGCGGCCCGAGCTAACCGACCAGGTAGTCCTTTTAACTCGTTGTTCCATAGTTCATGGTAGTAATTCGCAAGCAAAATGATGAGAACGAATTTTGCAATCTCAACTGGTTGAATCGTAAATCCTCCGATGATGAGCCAAGCCCGTGCCCCGTTCAATGGCGGCATCGCCCAAGTGACAAATAGCAAGATGACTGAGACCGCATAGAGACTGAGGCGGATGCCTTTCTTCCGAAACATCTCATAGCGGAACAACGTCGCAACCAAATAGACAACAATTCCGATTCCGACGTAGACGAGCTGGCGATAGAACAAACTGCTATTCGCATAGTCCCCACGATTCCAAACGCTCGCACTATAAATCATGATCGAGCTGATCCCGACGAGCAAGAGCACTGACAAAAACAACGCAAAATCAAAATACCGAAACCGTGTTTTCATGTATTCACTTCCTTATGTAAAACAATCCGACAACCCTTATAAAAAAATACTCAAACAGCGCCACTTGCACAGTTTGAGTATAAGGTTCATAATTCTGAAGCTTCTGCCAAAGCAGACAACTTTTGTTCCAATGAATCGAGCAGTCCTTTACCTTCAATGTCTGAAATGAGTCCAAGACGAACCGCAAAATCAATTTGGCGCGATAGTCCAAACATATGTGTATCAAGCACCTCTTCATAAAGCGGGCACTTCGGCATTTTTAGGTTTTCTAACTGCACTTCAATCAGACAACGGATTTTCTCAGCATCCGCCTCGAGTAACTGTAGCGCTTGCTCCCGTTGGATTGCAGCCAAATTTGTCGCCACTACGACCCCTCCTCCGTACGATGACAGACTGTTTGTCATAACTCAACTGTACATTATCTTTAATCATAATTCAATGTGCAGTATGGATGAACGCGACATTCTTCCTCTTTTCCATTTTAGAAGAAAGAGCGCTATAATGATACGTGTAATGTGTATAAAGGGGGATATAAGCATGATTTTTCCACTAGACGGATCGGTGCGTCACAGTTTGACGATTGACCCGACCGTATGGATTTTTGACGACCGCAAACGAAAGATTGAAGAATTAGACTCTGTGACGGAGAATGACCATGAGGCCTACTATGCGAAAATGGGGAAAGCATGGGACGATGGTCTATCACAAGGAACAAGAATTGATCACAATAAGCCGATGTCTCGACAAGACAAGGACGCAGCATTACGCGATTCGTTCGCGATGCCACTCTTGCCGTTTTTGAGCAATGCCGAACCTGTCGACTTGGCCACACATATCCGTTTCTACGGCGAAACGATTTTGACAATTCCACTCAGCGAAGCGTCTCGAGTCTATTTACAATTTTCAAAAGACGGGAAAGTACTCGCTGACGGACCGGTCTACGTTTTGTACGACAATCAAATCATCCGCCAAGTGAACCATATCACCGTACTGAGCAATCAATGAGAAGGAACGTTCCTTCTCATTTTTTTGGACTTTTTAGTTCACAAAGTGTAATATGTAGTGTGTTGACTACGAATTGAATAAGAAAGGTCGTGACGCTTACGATGCCTTTATGGAAACGAAATTTAATAGTTGTTTGGATCGGCAGCTTCTTGACCGCCGCTTCAATGAGTCTCGTCCTCCCCTTCCTGCCATTGTTCATTGAACAACTCGGGGTAAAGGACCCTGACCATGTCGTCACTTGGTCGGCGATCGCATTCGGTGCGACGTTCCTCGTGGCCGCAATCGTCTCCCCGATGTGGGGACGTCTGGCAGACCAAAAAGGGAGAAAGTTGATGCTCATTCGAGCGAGTCTCGGAATGGCCATCGTCATGTTTCTCATCAGTTTTGTGCAAGACGTGTATCAACTTGTCGGGTTGCGTTTACTTATGGGTGCCGTTTCTGGATTCATCTCAGCCGGTATCACCTTGGTCGCTTCCCAAACCCCAAAAGAGAAAAGTGGCTGGGCGCTCGGTACCCTGTCGACTGGTGGAATCACCGGTGGTCTACTCGGTCCGCTCATTGGCGGACTACTCGCAGACTGGATTGGGCTTCGATCCGTTTTTCTCTTTACCGGAAGTGCACTCTTCCTCACATTCCTCATCACGCTCTGGTTCGTAAAGGAAGAGTTCGTCCCAGTGAAACGTGAAGAGCTCGCCTCAGTGAAATCTATTTTCGCCTCACTGCGACATCCCCAATTGATTGTCGGGCTGTTTGTGACAACGTTCCTCATCCAGTTCTCAACACAATCAATCGGACCACTCTTGACGTTGTATGTACGTGAATTAAATCCGCATACGACCGCACTTGCTTTCATGGCAGGGATTGTCGCATCCGCCCCTGGGCTCGCCGCTCTCTTTTCAGCTCAACGTCTCGGACGACTGTCGGACCGATACGGGGCAGAACGGATTTTGTTTTGGGCACTGCTACTCTACAGCTTATTCTTAATCCCGCAAGCATTCGTCACTTCGACGACGCAACTCATCCTGTTACGCTTCGGTATCGGATTTGCGACCGCTGCATTGATGCCATCCGTTCAGTCATTGCTGCGGCAACATACACCAACTGCTGCAACCGGAAGGATCTTTTCATATAATCAGTCCGCTCAGTTCATGGGAAATTTACTTGGACCGCTATTTGGCTCTCAAATCGTGGCACACTTCGGATTTTCCGCACTGTTTATCATCACAGGATTGATCATGATTTCGAACGCCTTTTTAGAACGGACGAACGTTCAATCGCTACAACTCGATACAAAATAACGCCGAGCACTGAGCTCGGCGTTATTTGTGTATGTCGCTTATAACAAATCGGCAGCCAATCTTGCGAGGGACGAACGCTCCCCTTTGACAAGCTGGACGTGACCGAAAACATTTTGTCCTTTGAATCGTTCCACCGCGTAAGTCAATCCGTTCGAATATTCATCTAAATACGGATGGTCGATTTGGTACGGGTCACCGACGAGTACAATTTTCGAGTTCTCCCCGACACGGGTGAGAATCGTCTTGATTTCATGCTTCGTTAAGTTTTGCGCCTCATCGATGATGATGAACTGGTCAGGCATGCTTCTACCACGAATATAAGTGAGTGCTTCGAGTTGAATCGACTTCATGCCAGCCAAAATATTTCCTAACTCATCCTTTGAGTTGGCGCTGAATAAAAATTCTAAATTATCATAGATCGGTTGCATCCACGGACGCAATTTTTCTTCCATCTCACCCGGCAAGTAGCCGATATCATTCCCCATCGGAACGACCGGTCGTGCGACGACGAGCTTATTGTACCGCTGTTCATCCTCGACGAGTGAGAGTCCTGCCGCTAAGGCAAGGAGCGTCTTACCGGTTCCGGCTTTCCCGAGCAACGTGACGAACGGGATATCATCTCGGAGCAGCAAGTCGAGCGCCATCCGTTGTTGCACGTTTCGTGGATGGATCCCCCAGATGTGTTCCGCATCTAACGCTAATGGACGGACGATCGGTTGAAGCGTGTCGACCACTGCGAGCGCACTCGCTTTCGAGACGTTACTTTTTAAGACGACAAATGAATTGGGATATAGCGTCTGTTTCGTCAATGCAGATGTCGGTAGTTGGCGAACTTTATAAAATTCATCGATGAGCGACTGGTCGACCTCAATTTCGCGATAGCCGGCATACAAGTTTGTCGTATCGACGATATGGTCTGTCAAATAATCTTCAGCATCGATTCCAATGGCGTCCGCCTTGACCCGGACCAATATATCTTTTGAGACGACGACGACTTTATGATTGGCGTCATGCTCGTATTGTTTCATTAATTTTAAGGCAACGAGTAGAATGCGGTTATCATTCGTCATCACGTCGAACGGAATATCGACTTCGTGCTCGTGACCAATCTCGACAAAGAGACGTCCACCATTTTCAAGTGGGACGCCGTCATGGAGTTTCCCCGACGTTCGGAGTTGGTCCAAAACACGCGACGTTTCACGGGCGTTACGCCCGACCTCATCCATGTTTCGTTTTTTACCATCAAGCTCCTCTAAGACAATGGCCGGAATGACCACGTCATGTTCTTCAAATTGAAATAAGGATAGCGGATCATGTAGGAGTACGTTCGTATCGAGTACATACGTTTTTTTCATAGACTTTGCCGCCCCTCGAATATAGGATGGTAATCAAGAATGAAGGCTTTCTTTCACTTCACGGTCCAACTTTTCCGCCGCACGGATATCATATGTTTTCGTGATTTCGGGTTGGGCGTAAGCTGCACCGTAAAACGAGATGTTCCTCACTTCTTCGACATGTCCTTCAAAAAAACGAAGATGGAGGCTCGGTTTCATCATCGGTTCAAATTCTCGGATGGATGAAAGCAACACGTGATAGGACTGACCATCTTCGATAAAGATGAGACCGGCCGTCTTCTCGGTCGATAAGATTGTCACGATATGTGAATTCTTTGTTAGTGCCAGCCGAATCGTGACAGGGTCGAGCGCTTGCACCCAACTGATGGCGTGACTGATTGGCCATCGCTTCGCCTCATCAAAACCGACGAGAAATGTTAACGGCATGTCGTTCAACAATCGCTGTTGCGCGGCTGTCAATTCAAACGTTGCCTTACTCGCCATTCAACTCCCCTCCTTTTACCGGGTATGGTTGTACCATTCTCCCTTACCGATTCAATTCCCTGCTTTCAACGGTTGAAATCATGCTATACTCATCCTATAGAGGAAGGTGAAAAGATGCGTGTAAAATGTTCTCTTTGCGATAAAGTCGAAACAATCGACTCATGGTCGTTTGAAGCAAAACGATTGCGCAATAAGCCGGCTAAAACATATATGTGTCAAGACTGTCAGGAGCGAATCAGCGAACGTACCGCCGAACGCGCCGCATCTGGACAATTCAAGTTATATCCTACTTTTCGACAAAAGCGAAATTGGTAAACAAAACGGGCGCCTCCGAAGAGACGCCCGTTTTTTTACGATTGGACTGCATCTTGACGACGGTTCCACCAGAGGCGACCGCGATAGATGGCCAAGACGATGGCCATGACAGCAAGTACTTCCGGGATCGGCCACGTGAAAAAGACGAGTGCCATCGTACCCGCTCCAAGAGCGAGTAGAATATAGACGATGAGTGATTTCCACCACGCCAATTGTTTTGCAAAACCAAGTTTAAAGACGAGAATCGTCAATAAGATGACCGTGACAACGAGTGCGTTGAATCCGACCGAAAAGTCATTAGGGTCGCTCCCGACACCTAGCATCGAGGCAATCCACGGAACATCAATTTGTGTGATATCGATTGTTTGAGAAGCTTTCAAGACAAAGAGTCCCCCTTTATTTCATACACATCCATTCTACACTATTCCATGCAAAAGGGAACGCCGAAGCGTTCCCTTTTCTGATACTTATTCTTTACCAAGTTTACGACGCTTGTCAGCTTTCTCGCGTTCGTTCTTGTTCAAGATTTTCTTACGGAGACGGATTGACTCCGGCGTGATTTCACAGTACTCGTCATCGTTCAAGAACGTGAGCGACTCTTCGAGTGAGAAGACGCGCGGACGTTTCAAGACTTGTGTCGAGTCTTTTGCTGAAGCACGCATGTTTGTCAATTGCTTCCCTTTAACGGCGTTGATTGCAAGGTCGACGTCACGGTTACATTCACCGATGATCATTCCTTCATATACGTCCGTACCTGGCTCGATGAAGATCGTTCCACGGTCTTCAAGTGCACCGATTGAGTAAGCCGTTGACTTACCGTTTTCGATACAAACCATAACACCACTGCGACGGCCGCCGATATCAGCTGCGATATACGGACGGTACTCTTCGAACGTGTGGTTCAAGATTCCGTATCCGCGTGTCGCCGACAAGAATTCGTTACGGTAACCGATGAGACCGCGTGATGGAACGATGAATTCCATACGTGTCTGACCGTTGTCGTTCGTGTTCATGTTCGCAAGCTCACCTTTACGGAGACCGATTGACTCCATGACTGAACCTGTATACTCTTCTGGTACGTCGATGATGACGCGCTCGAACGGCTCAACTTTCGTACCGTTTTCGTCTTCACGAATGATTACTTGTGGTTTCGACACTTGAAGCTCGTAACCTTCACGACGCATGTTCTCGATCAAGATACCGAGGTGAAGCTCACCACGTCCTGATACGACCCATTGGTCAGGTGAATCCGTGTTTTCAACACGAAGTGAAACGTCTGTCTCAAGTTGCTTCATCAAACGCTCTTCAATTTTACGTGCAGTGACGAAGTCCCCTTCACGTCCTGCGAACGGAGAGTTGTTCGTCATGAAACGCATTTGAAGTGTTGGCTCATCGATGCGAAGGAGCGGAAGTGGCTCTTCTTTACCGACTGGAGTGACCGTCTCACCGACGTTGATGTCTTCCATTCCGGCGATGGCGATCAAGTCACCTGCTTTTGCTTCTTCGATTTCGACACGTTTGAGGCCGAAGTAACCGAACAATTTCGTGACGCGAAGTTGCTTCACCGTACCGTCTGTTTTACAGAGTGATACTTGCTCACCCACTTTGATTTTCCCGCGGAAGACGCGACCTACACCGATTCGGCCGAGGTAGTTATCATAGTCTAGCATTGTGACTTGGAATTGAAGTGGCTCGTCTGAGTTGTCCACTGGAGCCGGTGTGTTTTCAAGAATCGTATCGAGTACGTGCGTAATCGTTTCTTCTTGGTTTGCTGGATCAGGATCGAACGAACTTGAACCGCTGACAGCCGAAGTATAGACGACAGGGAATTCAAGTTGATCTTCATCTGCGCCAAGATCGATCAAAAGATCAACGACTTCATCGACAACGTCGAGTGGACGAACCATCGGCTTATCGATTTTGTTAACGACGACGATTGGACGAAGTCCTTGGTCGAGCGCTTTTTTCAATACGAAACGAGTTTGTGGCATACAGCCTTCACGTGCATCGACGACGAGGATAACGCCATCAACCATACGCATGATTCGCTCAACTTCTCCACCAAAGTCTGCGTGACCTGGCGTATCAACGATGTTGATGCGTGTGTCTTTATAATCGATTGCCGTGTTTTTCGCGAGAATTGTGATTCCGCGCTCACGTTCGATATCGTTTGAGTCCATCGCGCGTTCTGCGACTGCCTCGTTCGTCCGGAATGTACCAGACTGTTTCAATAATTCATCGACTAACGTTGTTTTACCGTGGTCAACGTGAGCGATGATGGCTACGTTACGAAGGTTTGTTCTTACGTTCATGTAGTTATTCCTCTCTTATTTAAAAAGTTTCAGCTTTTCTTCAACTTTAAGAGTATAGCACACGTCACAGTACCTTTGTCGAGTGGAATCGACTGTGAACGTTTTCATTGGACGTTTTTTATCATACAATGGGGTAGAGAAGAGAAAATAAGGAGGAGTCTCCATGCAGCTTATGTTTCTATTGATTGCCATGGCCGTCGTCGCCGGATTTGTCGGCATCGGCATTGGGGTGGCCGAAGGTAGCGCCGCGATCATTTTAGGAAGTCTTGTACTTAGTGGCATCGCGACGTTCTTTGGCATTCAATTACGTCGTCGTATTCTTTCTGATCGCCAATCTTGATAAGAAAAAGGGTTGCTCTGACAACAGTCGAGCAACCCTTTTTTCATGAAATGGATGAGTTAAATCGGACGCGTCAAGCAGATGCGGTCTCGTAGGACCAAACCATCTTCCTCAATTGCATCGTATCCATGATTTAAAAAGTAATCACGTTCCACAGAATCAAATCGGAATCCAGCTTGCTGATAAAAGCGTAATTGCATGATGCTTGAATTCCCCGTACAGACGAGCAATTCTTGACCACCGAGTGCTGTCGCGCGTTTAATCGCGTCTTGAAGCATCCGCTGACCAATCGTTTGATTTTGTCTCTCTGGCTTCACCGCGATATTGACAAGTTCAACTCGCCCTTCCCCATGTTTGACAAGCATATAAGCACCCACAATTTCTCCACCGAGTAACGCTTTGAACGTCCGCCCGGTCTGAAACTGCTCTCGGACCATTGCTTCATTCGGGTTCGCTAAAACGAGCAGATCACGAATTTCTTCATACGACTCGTGTTCCACGATTTGAAGATCCGGTTTCGCTTCCGCGGTCACCCCTTTTGCGATGACATAGTGTTTGATGACGTCATTGACGAACGACTCGCTTCCTGCCAATACGGACGTTCGCCCATCGTATCGGATGGGTTCCCCATATAAGGAAACGACACGCCCACCCACTTCTTCTACGAGCAATTTTCCGGCAGCATAATCCCATGGCATGTTGCGCATCGTAATGTATCCGTCCACACGTCCTGCGGCTAACCAGGCAAGTTCAAGCGATGCAGCCCCATGCGCCCTCGTCCCAATCGAGTCTCGAACAATCGGAGCAAGGATTTCCGGGGCAATTTGATGGTTCGGCGTGACCCACGTCGCATTCATGCTTAAGAATGCATCTCGTACATGATGTTCGTGTAGGTTCGTCAAAGTCCGTCCGTTCAATGTCGCACCGTATCCTTTCCGGGCCATGAACATCTCATCCGCCATCACGTCATAGACGAATCCATATTCCACGACTCCGTCGACCATGATGGCCACCGAGATGGCGAACATGCGCTTCTGATGAATAAAATTTAACGTCCCATCAATCGGATCGACGAACCAGACCGTCCCTGACAGCGTGTCTGGTGTCTCCGTCGTTCCTTCTTCCCCCATAATTTGATGGTCCGGGAATTGTTTTTGAATGCGGCGGACAATCAGCTGTTCGACCGCTCGGTCAATCTCAGTGACCAAGTCCCCTTTTCCCGTCTTCCGTTCCACTTCATAACTCTGATCAATCTCACGACGAATCAATTCTCCCGCCTGTTTGATCAAATCGACTGCAAACCATTCCATCATCTATGATCACCTCAACTGTATTGTACCAAACAAAAACCAGTATCCGCTCGGAATACTGGTTGAATGTGTGTGTAATGGTCAGGCTTCGAGACGCAATAATTCTTGGCGGTACTTCTCCAACCGATGCTTGCTAGCCTGAACTGTAGCATCATCCTGTGACGCCATCGCATCGAAGAGGGTTGCCAATTCATAATCAATCTCCAAGCGCAGCACCGGGATCCGTTTTTCTGCGTCTTTTCTTTTGAATGCCTCAATCACTTGTTTCATAAGATGCCACACTCCTTTTGTTGGGCTACAAGTTACGGTTTAATGAGTTGAATTGAGTATATCAGATAAAATTCGAAAAAGAAAGAGAATTGTCTGACTATTTTGAATTTTTTATCTTAATGGATATATTCCCAATTTCAAAGCCCTTAAACCTGAATAAGTGTTAGATAACTGTACCCGATTTAAAGAAGAAATAACAAAAAAGCATGCCTGAATTTGCACGGGCATGCTCGGACTTACAATTTAATCATTTTGCTCGACGACTTCATCGCCGCTTGAACGGTACGATACGTAGAATATCCAGTCTGTTCGTCGTGAACCGCGTTCAGTTGTTTCTCCTCTGACTTAGATGTTACGATTTGTTTGAAGGCCCGGTACGCGTCTAGGAAAACTTCACGCTCGACCCCACCTTCGTTCGCTTGCGCGACGACATTATAGAACTCGACGACCTCGATCAGTTCATCAGTCGTCCAATCCGGATTGATCGGATAATTGATTTGCATATTGTTCACCTCGACACTCATTGTATCAACAAAAAAAACTATTGCAAGTTACGCTATAAATCTCTATAGTTTTTTTGTTGCTTCTTTTTTAAATCAACATATAAATTAACGATATCATTCATCATATAAACAAACTGTTTCCAAGGGGGATTTACGATTGAAATTAAAAGGTGCTACTCAGCTCGAAACGCCACTATTTGACACGTTGCTTGAACATGTCGACTCAAATCCGATTGCGTTCCACATTCCTGGTCATAAAAGCGGGAAAGGGATGGATCCGGAGTTTCGTGACTTTATTGGCGAAAACGCCCTAAAAATTGATTTGATTAACATTGCCCCACTCGATGACCTCCATCATCCAAAAGCGGCAATCGCTGAAGCGGAACGCTTGGCGGCAGAGGCGTTCCGTGCTGACGAGACCTTTTTCTCCGTTCAAGGAACGTCGAGTGCCATCATGGCGATGATCATGGGCGTCGTCGGACCGAATGAGAAAATCATCGTTCCACGTAACGTGCATAAGTCGGTCATGTCCGCGCTCGTCTTGACAGGTGCGCACCCGGTCTTCATCCACCCAGAATTTGACGAGACGTACGGCATCGCCCATGGAATCACAGCGAGTGCCGTAGAACGTGCACTCGAGCTCCACCCGGACACAAAAGCCGTACTCGTCATCAACCCGACTTATTTCGGTGTTGCAGGTGATTTGGAGCGCATCGTCGATGTCGCCCATGCCCAAGACGTACCCGTACTTGTCGATGAGGCGCACGGTGTGCATCTGCCGTTCCACGATGAACTTCCACTTTCGGCGATGCAAGCCGGAGCGGATGTGGCGGCAACGAGCGTCCATAAACTTGGTGGTTCGATGACAGGTAGTTCTATTTTGAACGTACGCCGTGGCCTCGTCTCACCCGAACGAATTCACGCGATGCTCTCGATGATTACAACGACATCAACGTCATACTTGCTCCTTGCTTCTCTCGATGCAGCGCGTCGACAGCTTGCGACGAAAGGTCATATGATGAACGAACGAGCGCTCGACCTCGCACGTATGGCGCGTTCGGCAATCAATCAAATGCCGAACTTGTCTGTGTACGGACACGCGGAGCTTCATTCTGAATCGACTTACGCACTCGACGAGACAAAAGTGCTCGTATCGGTCCGCGAGCTCGGTGTGACCGGATTTGAAGTCGAGAAATACCTCCGAGAAAAACATCGGATTGAAGTGGAAATGTCGGATTTATTGAACGTGCTCTTCATCGTCACATCAGCAGACGATGAGTCGACGATTCAAGCATTGATTGAAGCGATGCGCGACGTCGTATCCGTCTATCAGACGTCTGGGAATGACTCGTTATCGATCATGCTCCCTGAGATTCCACCACTTGCGCTCAGCCCGCGTGATGCGTTTTATGAAGAGACGGAGACGATCCCTCTCGAAAACGCGGTCGGACGCATTTCAGCGGAATTCATCATGGTGTACCCGCCAGGAATTCCAATCATCATTCCAGGTGAATTGATCACAACGTCGACACTCGACTACATCATGGCCAACATCGAAGCCGGTCTCCCGGTTCAAGGTCTTGAAGATGAGTCTCTTCAGATGATTAAAGTCATCCAACAAACAAAAGCGATTCGTTAAACAAAAAATGAGCCGGTCATCGTGACCGGCTCATTTTTTATGTCATCTCAGAAAAGGTGGCTGTAGATGATCGAATTGCTTCCCCTATTGCCTATTATAAGAAAACGCTTACATTTTTTCAAGTGTCAATTTCTTCTGATGTTTGTGTTTTTTCAACTAGACAGAGCCGTAAAAATTCGGCGACGTGCTCCGTATCATTCAAATTGATACCAAGCATTGGATACAACTGGCGTGGCTCTTCTAATGCATGCAAATCAAGAAGGGCTGATTGACCGGTTTGCATACAAACGACTAACACCTTACCCATGAATTGGTGGGTAAAGACGAAACCAAAATCATAGCGCGCAGCTTCCGTTTCAATCCCTGTAAATCGGACGCGACTCGTCTCAGATACGGTATATAATAATTCCTCATCAAATGCCATCAGGATTCCCTCCCTTCTCTCTTCACAAGTATTTTCCTTTATACTGTTCATATGAAACCTAGACGGGAGAGAAGAAGATATGAAAGTGGAATATGCCACCATGTCCAATCAAGAAGCACTCGCACAATTAATGCACGAACTGTGGCCTGACGCACCGATTGAGGAATTGCGAATGGAAGTCAAACTCGGTCTCGTTTCAAAGAAGATGCATTATTTCATTGCATCCTCCGATACGAAAATTATCGGTTTTTGTCAGCTCAGTTTCAGACGGGATTACGTGCCAGGCGCTACGACGTCTCCTACCGCTTATGTGGAAGGACTTTATGTTCTTGAGTCAGAGCGCAACAAAGGTGTCGCCTCTCGCTTGATCGAAGCGGCGTCTACATTTGCGGTGAATCAAGGTTGCATCGAACTGGCATCAGATACCGAACTGGAGAATGAGAACAGTCAACAGTTCCATGAGAAGATTGGATTTAAAGAAGTCGAACGTGTCGTTACCTACATGAAAAAGCTCTCTCACGAAACGTGAGAGAGCTTTTATGAGCATTCTTATTTAACGACGTGGATTGGCATGCCCATTGCGATTTCAGCAGCTTCCATTGCCATCTCACCGAGTGATGGGTGAGCGTGGATTGTAAGTGCGATATCTTCAGCAGTCATACCAGCCTCGATTGCGAGACCAAGCTCAGCGATCATATCTGATGCGCCAGTACCCGCGATTTGAGCACCAATCAAGAGACCGTCCTCTTTGCGTGTGATGAGCTTCATGAAGCCGTCTGGCTCGTCAAGTGCAAGTGCACGACCGTTCGCTGCGAATGGGAATTTCGAAACTGTGATTTCGAGTCCTTCTTCTTTTGCGAGTGGCTCTGTGTAACCAACAGTTGCGAGTTCAGGATCTGTGAAGACGACTGCAGGGATTGCAGAGTAGTCGAGGTAAGCTGGCTTACCTGCTGCTGCTTCTGCTGCGATTTTCGCTTCGTAAGATGCTTTGTGTGCAAGTGGTGGTCCAGGAACGATATCACCGATTGCGTAGATGTTTTCGTTCGAAGTTTTGCACTGGTCATCGATTTCGATGATGCCACGGTCGCTGATTTTCACGTCCGCGTTCTCAAGACCGATGTCGCCTGTGTTTGGACGACGACCAACTGTGACGAGGACATAGTCCGCTTCAACAGATTGCTCTTCACCATTCACTTCAAACTTAACGGTTACGCCGTCTTCCGTTTCTTCGACACCTTTAGCAAGTGCGTTCGTGTGGATTGTGACGTTCCCTTTTTGTTTGAGCTTCTTCTTAACGATTTGCGTCATTTGTGGTTCGAAACCAGACAAGATGTCGCTAGCGCCTTCTACAACGACAACTTCTGTATCGAAGTTAGCGTATGCAGTACCGAGCTCCATACCGATGTATCCACCGCCGATGACGACGAGTTTCTTCGGTACTTCAGGAAGTGCCAATGCGCCAGTTGAAGAAAGGACGCGTTTAGACCATTTGAACGATGGGATCTCGATTGGTGTAGAACCAGTCGCGACAATCGCTTTTTTGAATTTGTAAGGAGTTGAGCTGTCTTCTGTGATGACACGAACTGTGTCTTCAGAAGCGAAGAAAGCTTCACCTTGAACGATTTCAATCTTGTTTCCTTTAAGGAGACCTTTGACACCGCCAGTCAATTTGTTAACAACTGACTGTTTCCAGTCTTGAACTTTTGTGAAGTCCACTGACACGTTGTCAGACGAGATTCCCATTGAATCATGTCCTTTAGCGTGTTGGAAGTTGTGTCCTGCTGTGATCAAAGCTTTCGATGGGATACAACCGACGTTCAAGCAAACGCCACCGAAGTTGCCTTTCTCAACGATTGTTACTTTCATTCCGAGCTGTGCGCCACGGATTGCGGCAACGTATCCACCAGGACCGGCACCGATGACAAGCAAATCAGTTTCTTGTGCGAATTCTCCTACTACCATGTTCTTATCCCTCCATCATTAGAAGTGCTGGGTCTTCGAGCAAGCGTTTCACCATGTTAAGAGCGTTTTGTGCAGTCGCACCGTCGATGAGGCGGTGGTCAAAGCTGAATGAAAGTGCAAGTACTGGCGCAGCAACGATTTCACCGTTCTTCACGACAGCTTTCTCAGCGATACGGCCGATACCGAGAATCGCAACTTCTGGGTGGTTGATGACAGGTGTGAACCATTGTCCACCAGCTGAACCGATGTTTGTGATTGTGATCGATCCGCCTTTCATGTCTTCCCCAGCGAGCTTGCCTTCACGAGCTTTACCTGCAAGTTCGTTAATGTTTGTAGCAAGTGCATAGATTGATTTACGGTCTGCATCTTTTACGACTGGTACAACGAGTCCGTTGTCCGTGTCAGCTGCAATCCCGATGTTGTAGTAGTTTTTGTAGACGATTTCTTCGTTCACATCATCGATTGAAGCGTTGATTGTTGGGAATGCTTTCGCTGCAGCAGTCAATGCTTTCACGACGAATGGCAAGTACGTGAGTTTCACGCCTTGGTCAGCCGCGACTTGTTTGAAGTCTTTGCGGAGTGCGACGAGTTTTGTAACGTCGACTTCGTCCATGAGTGTAACGTGTGGTGCAGTGTGTTTCGAGTTAACCATAGCTTTCGAGATGGCTTTACGGATTCCACGGATTTTCTCACGTGTTTCAAGTTCTGGAGTCGCTGACTCGTAAGGCTTGATTTCCGCTTTCGCAGCTGCTGCTGGTGCTACAGAATCTGTTTTCTCTGTTGTAGCTTCTGCAGACGGTGCTTCGCCGTTCGCGAATGCATCGATGTCTTCTTTTAAGACGCGACCGTTGTCGCCAGAACCGTTCACTTCACGGATGTCGACACCTTTTTCACGTGCATATTTACGGACAGATGGCATTGCGATGACACGCTCAGATTTGTGAAGTTGAACGTCGCGTGGCGCGTCTTCTTTCACATCTTCTTTCACGTCTTCTGTCTTCTCTTCTGCTTTCGGTTGTTCAGGTGTTTCTTCTTCTTCACCTGCTGGTGCGTCGCCTTCGATGTCAAATGTAATGAGGACGTCGCCGACTACGGCAACTGTACCTTCAGAAACTTTAACCTCTTTGACTGTACCGTCTACTGGTGCTGGGATTTCAACGACTGCTTTGTCGTTTTGTACTTCTAAAAGAACATCGTCCTCTTTGACCGTATCCCCTGCTTTTACGAACCACTTGACGATTTCACCTTCGTGAATACCTTCACCGATATCTGGTAATTTAAATTCAAATACTGCCACTGGTTTTTCCTCCCATCAATTCATCATGTAAACACGACAAGGGAGAACATTCTCCCTCATCGTTTATTCGACACGATCTTAGAAGTTCACAACTTCCTTAACTTTTGCAACGACATCTTTATGGTCTGGTAACCACATGTCTTCACCTTGTGCGAATGCGAAGACTGTGTCTGGTGCAGTTACTCGAAGAACTGGTGCTTCGAGGTGAAGAATTGCGCGTTCTTGAATTTCAGTTACAACGTTCGCTGCGATACCTGCTTGACGTTGTGCTTCTTGAACGACGATCGCACGACCTGTTTTCTTAACAGATTCTACGATTGTGTCGATATCAAGCGGGCTCACTGTCATGAGGTCGATGACTTCAACGTTGATGTTTTCTTTTTCAAGCTCTTCCGCTGCTTTAAGTGAAGTGTGCACCATCGCACCGTAAGTGATGATTGAAACGTCTGTACCTTCACGTTTCACATCTGCTTTACCGAGTTCGATTGTGTAATCACCTTCAGGTACTTCGCCACGGAATGAACGATACAATTTCATGTGCTCGAGGAACACAACTGGGTCGTTGTCACGGATTGACGCGATCAACAAACCTTTTGCATCGTACGGAGTTGATGGAATAACAACTTTAAGACCAGGTGTCTGAGCCATCAAACCTTCAAGGCTATCCGCGTGAAGTTCAGGTGTCTTAACTCCACCACCAAATGGTGAACGGATTGTGATTGGTTGGCTGTAAGCGCCGCCTGAACGGTAACGCATACGTGCCATTTGAGCTGCGATTGAGTCGAATACTTCGAATACGAATCCGAAGAATTGAACTTCCATGATCGGACGGAATCCAGTAAGACCTAGACCGATTGCAAGACCACCAATCCCTGATTCAGCGAGTGGCGTGTCGAAGACACGGTCTTCGCCGAGCTCGTCTTGGAGACCTTCCGTTGCACGGAATACCCCACCGTTTTTACCAACGTCTTCTCCGAAGAGAAGTACTTTCTCGTCGCGTTTCATTTCAACGCGCATCGCATCAGTAATCGCTTGGATCATTGTCATTTGAGCCATAACTTACTTCGACTCCTTTGCAGTATATTCTTCAAGCTGTTCTTTCAAGTTTGAAGGAAGTTCTTCGAACATGTTGTTGATGAAGTCCGAAACTTTTTGTTTTGGTTCTTTGTCCGCTTGGCTGATTGCATCTTTCACGTCAGCTTTCGCTTGCTCGATCACTTCGTTCTCCATGTCTTCGTTCCAGAGTTTCTTGTTCTCAAGGAAGAGACGGAAACGTACGAGTGGATCTTTTTCTTGGTACTCTGTATCGAGTTCTTTTGTACGGTAACGTGTTGGGTCATCCCCAGCGAGCGTGTGTGGTCCGTAACGGTAAGTGAGTGACTCGATAAGTGTAGGTGTTCCTTCAAGTGCATCTACGCGAGCTTGTTGTGTCGCTGCAAGCACTGCAAGAACGTCCATTCCGTCTACTTGAATTCCGTTGATTCCAGCTGCAACAGCTTTTTGCGCGATCGTTTTAGCTGCTGTTTGCTTTTCAACTGGTGTTGAAATAGCGAAGCGGTTGTTTTGAACGACGAAGATTGCTGGTGATTTGAATGCACCTGCAAAGTTCAATCCTTCGTAGAAGTCACCTTGTGATGAGCCACCGTCACCTGTGTAAGTAATAGCGACATTTTTGTTGCCATTGCGTTTGAGGCCCATAGCCACACCCGCAGTTTGAATGATTTGTGCACCGATGATGATTTGCGGCATCAATACGTTGACACCTTCAGGGATGCGGTTTCCTGCCACGTGTCCACGTGAGAACAAGAACGCTTGATAAAGCGGAAGTCCGTGGAATACGAGTTGTGGAATATCACGGTATCCTGGAAGAATCCAGTCCTCTTTGTCGAGCGCGTATTGCGTCCCGATCATCGTCGCTTCTTGACCTGCCACTGGCGCGTAGAATCCTAGGCGTCCTTGACGGTTAAGTGAGATGGCGCGTTGGTCCCAGATTCGAGTATAGACCATGCGGCGCATGAGTTCCTGAAGTTGCTCGTCCGTTAGGTCAGGCATTGCGTCTTGGTTGACGACCTCACCCTTCTCGTCGAGAATACGGAACGTTTGGAAGTTTTCTTCCACGTTTTGAAGTACCTGAACGTTGTTCATTCGTTTCACCTCATCCTTTCAACTATGAGACAATTGTCTTTTTTGTGATCAAACACTATCTCAAATCTTACGTGTATCTGTCCAAAAAAGCAATCTGTATTAACGTAATTCAGGAAAGTTATGCTCTCCTGCCGTTTCCTAGTTAGTATAAAACGGGTTGTTATAATAACGCAAAAAATATGCTTACTGAAATAAAACGCTTACATTCAAGGCATATGACATTCATTTTGCCTCTGTATCATTTTCGTTTCACCTTCTGTACCATCCACATTCCTTCCTGTTTAAATATGATATAATCAATCATATACGTTTTACAGAAAGGAAGTTGCATATGTTAACGATGAAAGACGTGATTCGCGAAGGAGACGAGCGACTCCGCGCGCGCTCAACCGAAGTACCGCTTCCGCCAACTACAGAAGATTTGGCGTTACTCGACGAGATGGAGACGTTCCTCGTCAATAGTCAAGACCCAGAGATGAGCGAGAAATACGAGTTACGAGGTGGAGTTGGCATTGCCGCGCCACAGCTCGGTGTGAATCGTCGTTTCTTCACAGTCTTGCTACAAGAAGAGGAAGAAACGTTTAAGCTTTCCATCTTCAACCCTAAAATCACAAGCCATTCCGTTGAACAAACGTTTTTAAATGGTGGGGAAGGCTGCTTGTCGGTCGACCGTGTGGTCAAAGGAAACGTACCTCGTTTTCGTCGAATTACATTAGAAGGGTTCGATCGAGACGGACAGCCAATCAAGATGCGTCTCCGCGGAATGCGTGCCATCGTGTGTCAACATGAGCTCGATCATTTGGACGGCATTTTATTTTATGACCGCATCAATACATCGAACCCGTTAGACACTTACGGCGAACCGATTTAACATGTTTAGCTCGAGAAAAAGGGCACTGTTGTTACTATTCCCATTTTTATTTCTTTTAATCGGCGGATGTGTGCGCATCAATTACGATGCGACCGTTCACTACGATCAATCCGTTTCACTCGAAACCACATACGCTTTCCGTGACCACCCGGTGATGAAGTTGCTCAATCTAAGGCTCGACTGGGATACGTGGAAGGAACAGGCAGAAGACAACGGGTACGAAACCGAAGATTATTCGAGTGCCGATGACTATGAAGGAATGATCTTGAAGAAGACGTTTCGCAATGTGGATGAGTTGCAAAGAATTAAAGAAGAGTGGAAAACGGGACCAGCCGGTATTTTAGTCCCACCAGACATTCAGTTCGATATCGAACAGCGAGACGGCATCTGGTTCGACTCCTATACGATGCAGACGAACCTCGACCTCAGACTAGACCAGGTTGACTTACCGGGTGTCGAACTGTCGGGTTCACCAAAGAAATTAGCTGAACGATATATCCGGCAAGCCGATATCCGCTTTAATTTGACCGTTCCGACCGGCGTGTTCGTGGAAGACGGGACCGGTCTCGACCTTCGCTCCATGAAACATGTGGAATGGCAAGTGTACGGCGGTCGCCAAAATAATTTGAAACTCGTCGCCCACGTCCCGAATATTAAAGCATGGGTGATCACCATCGTCGTGTTCGTGGCAGCGATCATTTTAGGGTATTTCATTTGGCGTAAGTATAGACGGAACGTCGGTAACCCTAGGGAAACATCGATTCGCTCACGACTGTTAGGATTATTGATCGTCTCACTCTCGCTCGTACTGATTGTCGGTACATTCCGACAAGAATTGGCGAATGAGCGGCAATCCGAGGCGATTCGCCAAGCGTCACAAACGAACGAATTCATTCCGACGTTCGCGGTACACGGCTTGCTCGGGACCGACCGAACCTTCTTGCGTTTCTCACAAGCGATGGAACAGAGCGGTCAAGCGACTGACGGTGCCCTTTGTACGGTGACTGTGAAAGGAAAAACTGACTGTGAAATTTATGACTATAGCTCGAATCGCCCGATCGTTCGAATCGAGTTCGAGGATGCAGAGGCTTCATTGAACAATCAAACGAAATGGTTGAATTCAGCTATCGAGACGTACAAGAAAACGAGAAATCGTTCATTCGACCGCATGTATATTCTCGGTCACAGTATGGGTGGTGTTGCCGCTGCCAACTATATCCTGAACCAGGAGACATATATCATCGATAAATTCGTCACGTTCGATAGTCCATTTGGCGGCACTCGGCTCGCAAACTTCGGGCTGTCCGCCAGTAATTTTGGAATCAATACCGGGAGCCCTGCCATTCGGGACCTGTCCCCGAATTCGGACGGGTTACAGGCGTTCCAATCAAAACTTGAGACGTGGCCACGTTCCGTACAAGTGCTCTCCTTCTCTGGACGAGGCGGTGAGTTCAATCTAATTGAGCCATCTAGTTCTCTGTTACTCGAAGAATATACGAATAACATTCAGACAGAGACCGTCCCGTACGATCATTTCTCGCTTCACCGTAAAAGCGATGTCTTGAAAGAGACCGGGAAGTTTTTGTACGAATATACGAACGAGTTTAATCCAATCGAAACGAATTGACGCCAAAACAGCTATCCTCATGTTGAGGATAGCTGTTTGTTTAATACGTCATCGTCCACGTTACTTTTTGAAGCCAATACATCACGTACTTGCCGAGTGGGAGATCGGTTTGAATCTCATCATATGCGACCGTGTACGTTCCCTCCTCATTGTTCCATAAGCGATTAAAATAATCGTCAACTTCACCAAAGAAAGCTGTATCGTCTTCACCTTTCACTTCGACGTCTGCTTCAAGGTTGTAATCGTTCATATTCCGAGTCGTATAGTTCCCTGACCCTAACACGACCGTCTTCTCGTCCCCGTCCACATATAAGATTTTCGGATGATATTGTTCCTTGCCGACGTCATACCATCGAATCTCGATTTGTTCAGGATTGACAGTATTCAGTTCTGCCGTCACTGGTAAGTTCGGCAATCCCGATTTCGAGCGACCGAACGCGTTCGTGTTTGGATCGAGAATCAGATTTACTTTCACGCCTCGACCTGCGGCATCCTCGATCGCTTGGATAATGTTTCGGTCAGCCAAATAGAACATCCCGATCCAAATCGTATCGCCATCCTCCGCTCCGTTCATCGCATCGAGCACCGACTCTTGAATCTTCCCTTCCGTGACGTAACGAATTTCCATCGGCGCCTCAGTCGGTGCACGCTCGATGCTAGATAGTGCCTCGTCGTCCGGGAAGCGTCGGGCATCCCCTTTCGAGAACGTTGCGACCGCTTGCTCGCCTTCTACAATCTCTTTTAAAATCGGTCCTTTTAAATGGACCCCGACGTTCGAATGATATCCACTAGCATCATGTGGATTCGCTGATAACACGAACCCTTCATTTTCTGTCACCATCACCTTCCGATGGTTCGCTTTAATGTTTAATAGTCTCAAATAGGCACGAACTGTGATGTCTGGTGCCGACGAGGCCATCGGGTTTGGCAACCATCCGTCCTGACTATTGCCGAACCATTGGATCGCCATCCGATAAAACGTGGAATATAAAATGTTCGGGTCACGCAGCGCGTCGAGGTTCGTGTACACGACTTCTACCCCCGCCTCTTCAAGCACATCGAAATGGTCGGAAACGTGTCCGTTATACGTTGTATTGATATCGTCTGTAATAAAGACGACCTTCAAGTCTGGGTAACGCTCCATTTGTTCAAGCAACGCCGAGGACAATCGTGATGTAATATCCGGATATTGCCGATCTTCGTTGGAATAAGGGTTAAATAAGAAAAAGTCCATAACGATATATTCTTCGGCTTCCCGAATTGCCCGCTCGACTTCGTTAAAAATTTCTTGCTCAACAATCTCCGTATCCTCCCCTTGGTATGTCAAATCATGAAGAAAATCAATCTGATCATCCGAAATGAGATAAGGTTCTGATTGTCGTGATACGCCATCCGGTAACGGTTTGACCTGGTGATACACGAGTGTGATGAGAAAAACGACAGCAATGATGGCCGCAATCCACTTGAACCACCCTTTCTTTCCTTTCCCCTTAACCATAAACTCTCCTCCTTTACAGTTCAAAAAACGGGCTGTAGTCACCTACAGCCCGTTAGATCATACTTCCATAATAATCGGCAGGACCATCGGGTGTCTCCGCGTCTTTTGTGCCAAATACGGTGTGAGCGTATCGGATACGAGTTGCTTCATCTCCGACCACTTCATCTGTTTATTTGACAACCCTTGCTCGACGGTTTTCTTCAACAGACGTTCGCCGTCACGAATCAAGCTACCCGATTCACGCATATAGACGAAACCACGCGAGATGATATCCGGTCCTGAAACGAGTTTACGTGTCTTGCCATCGATACTGATGACGACGACGACGAGTCCATCTTCAGAAAGGATACGACGATCCCTTAGTACAATATTCCCGATATCGCCAATTCCATTCCCATCAATGTAGACGGCGTTCGCAGAAATTTTACCAGTGACAGCAGCCGATTCAGAGTCGACGGCAAGCACTTCCCCGTTATCCATGACGAAGCTATTTTCTTTTGGAATGCCGACCGATTCAGCGAGTTCAGCATGTTTCTTCAACATACGATACTCTCCGTGGATCGGCATAAAGAATTTCGGATTGAGAAGGCGAATCATCAACAATTGCTCTTGTTGCGAACCGTGTCCTGACGTGTGAATGTTCGTCAACTTCCCGTAAACGACGTCAGCCCCCGCTTTATACAATTGGTCAATCGTCTTCCCGACCGAGATAGCGTTCCCCGGAATCGGAGAAGATGAGAAGATGACCGTATCTCCAGGAATGATCGACACTTGACGGTGTGTCCCGTTGGCGATTCGACTAAGCGCTGCCATCGGTTCACCTTGTGAGCCGGTACAAAGAATGGCGATCTCATTCGGGTCATAGTGACGCATTTGATTCGCTTCAATGATCATCCCTTTTGGAACGTTGATGAATCCGAGTTCTTGCCCAATCGTCATGACCTTCTCCATCGAACGACCAAAGATCATGAGATGACGTCCTGTTTCGGCACACGCATCGACGACTTGTTGTAATCGATAAATGTTTGAAGCGAACGTTGCGAAAATGATTCGACCATCCGCTTTACGGAACGTCTCGCTAATCGTCCCCCCGACGACGCTCTCACTCATCGTGAATCCTTCGACTTCCGCATTTGTCGAGTCAGACAAGAGACAGAGCACGCCTTCTTTTCCAATCTCCGCCATCTTGGCGAGGTCGGCCGGTTCACCGACTGGAGTAAAGTCGAACTTGAAGTCACCCGTATGGACGATGTTCCCTTGTGGTGTTTTGACGACAACACCGAGCGAGTTCGGAATCGAGTGCGTCGTTCGGAAGAACGAAATGCTCGTTTTACGGAACTTGATGAGTGAATCCTCATCGATTTCGTGGAGTTCCGCCTCACGCAACAATCCATGCTCCTCGAGTTTTACTTTAATCAAACCAAGCGCAAGTTTCGTAGCGTAAATCGGTAACTGAACTTGCTTGAGTAAGAATGGAATTCCCCCGATATGGTCTTCGTGACCGTGCGTGATGAATACCCCTTTTACTTTGTCCTTGTTCTTAATCAAATACGAGTAATCCGGAATCACATAGTCAATCCCAAGCAAGTCATCCTCTGGGAACATGATTCCCGCATCGATGACGATGATTTCATCTTGGAATTGAACAACGTATGTGTTCTTCCCGATTTCTCCTAGTCCGCCTAGTGCGAACACGGCTGTTTGGTGGTTCTTAACAAACTTCATTTAATCTCTCCTTACTTCAATTATTAATACATCTATGTGAAACATAAGTGATTCTCGAATATGTCCGTAAGATTCTTTTTTCATTATAGCTCATATCGTGGCAATATTTCACTAACGATGTGATATTCGTGGTAGTTTCCCTATTTCGTGTTATCCTTTTAGTGGGATCGAAAAACATATTTTTTAGATAAAGAGAAAGATTGGTGAATCAAATGGAAGATCAAAAAGTTGTTTTCTTCGACATTGACGGCACACTCTTGCATGAAGGTAGCTATATTCCACCTTCCACAATTTCAGCGATTCAAGCGCTTCGTGATAACGGCGTCGAGACGTTTATCGCGACGGGACGAGAACCAGCGATGTTATCGGATATTCCGGAACGCGTAGGAATCGATAGCCTTGTTTGTTATAACGGTCAAATCGTCGTGCATAAAGGTGAAATCGTCGTGCATAAAGGTGAAATCGTGTATCGTAACACGCTCTCTAAAGATGCGCTCGGTCGTTTGACGACTCATGCCACTTCGAACGACCACACGCTTGTCTACTTGGGACAAGATCGAGGCGGCGCTTCAAAACCGGATGACGCCATCGTCAAGCGATCGCTCGGAGAACTCGACATGCCGATTCCTCGCTACGAACCAAACTTCCACGCAGAAGAAGACGTCTATCAGACGCTCCTTTACTGTACACCTGAAGATGAGCATCACTATCTCGATGCCTATCATGAGTTCGACTTCATCCGCTGGCATCCACATGCGATGGACGTCATCAATAAAGGTGCTAGTAAAGCCGACGGCATTCGTCACTTTATCGAAGCAAACGGTTATCGACTCGAGAATACGTACGCGTTTGGAGACGCGTTGAACGACTTGGCCATGCTCCAATATGTAGGGACAGGGATTGCCATGGGAAATGCTCGTTCTGAAGCGAAAGACGTTGCGGACTTTGTAACGAAATCGATTCTTGAAGATGGCATCGAATATGGATTGAAAGCGATGAAGTTAATCTAAAAAAAGACCTGCTTGAGTCAAACCGCCGAGTTGGATCAATCGATTCAACGATCACGGTATCGCTCAAGAGGTCTTTTTGTTTTTACTTCGAGCGTAACGTTCGCTCGAGCCGGTCTAGATCGGTATCTTTCCCGATGATAATTAAAATATCTTCCGATAAGATCATCTCATCTGCCTGCGGAGAAATGAGGACATCATCATCACGACGAATCGCGACAATGTTGACTCCGTACTTCGCCCGTAAGTCCAAATCGATGAGTGATTTATTCGATAGCTTGTCTGATGCTTTGATTTCGACAATCGAATGCTCATTTGATAACTCTAGATAATCCAAAATGCTCTGGCTCATCAATCCGTTTGCGATTCGAACACCCATATCACGTTCCGGGTGGACGATGTTATCCGCACCGATGCGACGGAGAACTTTTTCATGGTAATCGTTCGTCGCTTTGACGGTGATGATTTGGACGCCAAGTTCCTTTAAAATCAACGTCGTTAAAATCGAAGCTTGAATGTTTTCACCGATGGCGACGATGACGTGTTCAAAGTTACGAATCCCCAAACTCTTCAACACATTTTCATCTGTCGTATCCGCGATAACCGCATGAGTTGCCAGCCCCATAAACTCATTGACGCGTTCTTCGTCTGAATCGATGGCGAGGACGTCATATCCGTTTGAAGACAATTCACGGACGATCGACCCACCAAACCGTCCTAATCCAATGACTGCAAATTCACCTGTCATGATGCTACATCCCTTTCCTACACCTGTTCTCTTCTTGATTCTTCGTTCAGTGTAACTGATTCCCTTTCAAAACTCTACATAAAAAACAAAGACGGGATCTCCTTATATGAAGGAAACCCCATCTTTCAAATCACGCTTTTCCGCTCGAACGTTTCCCGCGCACATAATCGTTGTCAAACAGGAACAAACGGAGTAACAAATAGAGGGCCGGAACGAGAAGGAGCAATCCTAAGATGAACACGATGACGAGTGCCACCGCCATCGACTCGTTGACGACGCTTCCGTTGATATCGATGTACGGATACAAGATATACGGTAAGTGTGAATATCCGTAGCCGAACCATGCCATGAAGAATTGTCCCATGACCATCAAGAAGGCAATCCCATAGTTTCGCTTCATATAGACGAATGAGACGGCAATCACGAAGAAGAGGAAGCTCATCGCGAACCACCACCAGTTCCCTCCGAGAATGCTCTCATAATGCCAAGCTGCCTGCGACTTCAAGCCGAAGAAGACGAGCCCAGAAGCGATAATCGTCGGAACGCTCCAGAAGAGCGCCCATTTTCTGACGAGTTCGATCGCATCTCGATCGCGTGCCTTGTCCGCATAGAACAAGAGGAACATTGCGCTAATATACAACACTGAGACAATCGCTAAGATAACGACTGTCCACGAGTAAAAGTTCGTGAACAATTTTGCCCCGTCGAAGAAGACGCCATTCTCAGTTTCAGTGATGAACCCACCTTGGCTGACCGTCAATACTGTCGACATCGAAGCCGGGATGAGTAATCCCGTGGCCCCGTATAAGAACATATATAGGGTACTTTCTTTCGATCCGTAGTTCGCGAACGCGTAAAAACTACCGCGAATCGCAAGTAAGATTAACACGACTGACGCCGGAACGAGCAACGCCGTTCCATAATAATAGGCCGTATCCGGAAAGAATCCGACAATCCCGACGAAGAAGAAGACGAAAAACACGTTCGTCACTTCCCACGTCGGTGACAAATACCGTTTGACGAGACGGTTCACTAAGTGGTCCCGTTTCGTATAACGGCTATAGAATGCGAAGAAGCCAGCACCGAAGTCAATCGATGCGACGATGAGGTAGCCGTACAAGAACGTCCATAAGACGGCAATCCCTAACTCTTGAATTTGCATGTCATACCCTCCGATCACACATCATCCGCAAACATCGCTTCACCACGATGTTCGGATTGTTTTAGTTCTTTCCCTACTGGGTTCTCTTTGAACAGACGTGATAGTACGACTACCGTGACTGTTCCGAGTACCGCGTAGAGGATCGCGAAAGCGACAAGCATCCAACCGACATTCGCCGACGTCGTAGCTGCTTCACTCGTACGCATCAATTCATAAAGCGCCCACGGTTGGCGACCAAATTCAGCGAAGAACCAACCAAATTCGATGGCTGCCATAGCAAGCGGTCCACCGGCTGCAATCGCAAAGAGCATAGGTTTACTGAACTGGTTCAAACGCTTAATATAACGCCCTAATACGAATAGGAAGGAGATGAGTGCGAGAAGCATTCCAATCCCGACCATCGCATCAAACAAGTAGTGAACAAAGAGCGGTGGTTGGTCTTCTTTAGCAAATTCATCGAGACCCGTCACTTCATAGTTCGGGACACCACCTGCAAGAATGGAGAGCGCGTAAGGAATCTTCAATGCGCCTCGGACTTCATATCCGCCTTCTCCGTCATCTTCTAACCAACCACCAAGAATCAATTCTGCCTCGGAGGAGGTTTCAAAATGCCATTCTGCTGCTGCTAATTTATCTGGTTGATACTGAGCCAAGTATTTACCTGAGAAATCTCCGACGAGTGCTGTCGCGATCGCAAAAATCAAAGCGACTGTCATCGTCAAACGAAGACCTTTTTTGTGATACTCAATCGACAGCTTGTCAAGTTGATTACGACGCTGACGCAACAACTGTACGGCTGCGATTGCAGCTAAGATGAACGCAGATGTTAAAATCGCAGATGTCAATACGTGTGCCATCTTCGTAGGCATAGCCGGACTGAACATCGCCTCAAGCGGACTGACGTTCGCCAAACGACCGTCTACGATATCGAACCCTACAGGTTGGTTCATAAAGCTGTTTACTGTTGTGATGAAGAACCCAGAGAACAATGCACCGACCGCGACTGGAATCCCAATCAGCATGTGGTGCCATGGATTTTTAAAACGATCCCATGTGTACAAGTAAATCCCGAGGAAGATCGCTTCAAAGAAGAACGCGAACGTCTCCATAAATAGCGGGAGTGCAATCGTTTGACCCGCAACGCGCATCAAGTTCGGCCATAATAATGAAAGTTGTAGACCGATTGCCGTACCCGTTACAACCCCGACCGCGACCGTCACGACATAACCGCGTGACCACCGGCGAGCCATAAGGGTATATTTCGGGTCTTTTTTACGAATCCCTAAAAATTCTGCCAATAAGATTAAAAGTGGAACCCCGACGCCGAGTGTGGCAAAAATCACATGAAAACCTAACGTGAGTGCCGTCAATGCTCGACTCATCAGGACAGGATCTTGAAACATCTATTGATTACCTCCTATCTCTCTCTATCGCTTCGAACCCATGTATGAAACGACAATCACAGATGAATACCCTTCGATACTTACATCATAATGATTTTATATTGCGCTGTAATGTCTCAATGCTCGAGTTCGCAAAATGTTCACATTTGAGCAATCGCCACAAAATCGTCGCTTTACATGCATCTTTCTTTCCCCTTTTCTACCTCGCTCACTCTTTTTCGGGCACACTAAAAGCGGTCGCGACTGCGACCGCTCACGTCATTGAATCATGACTGTACGGAAATAATGATCGAACAATTCGATGGCCACTTCAATCGCCCGTTCGTCCGGGTTGAGTGTTGATTGATGTAGACCCGATCCCATATCGTTCACACCGAGCCAAACCATGAACCCCGGAACTTGCTTCAGCATGTAACCGAAGTCTTCACCTGTCATGGCAGGGACACACGTCTTATACGAATATCCCACTTCTTCGACCGCTTCTTCGAATTGATAGAGGTAGCGCTCATCATTGACGACCTCATGATAGCGATTGCCGAACTCCAGGTCGATTTGAACGTTATACGTCATTTCGACACCGGCGATGATTTGACGGATTCGACTCTCGAGTACGACCATTTCTTTGTCAGACAGTGCGCGTACCGTTCCGTCTAACTTCGCCGTATCTGCAATGATGTTCTCTTTTGTTCCAGCTGCAATCTTTCCGATACTGACGACCGCACTACCCATGGGATCAATGTTCCGTGACACGATTGTTTGTAGTTGCATGATGAGGGCGGCTTGGACGATGACGGCATCGATTCCTGCGTGTGGGAAAGCGCCGTGCCCTCCTTTTCCATGAATCGTAATATGGAGTTCGCGTGCACTCGCGAATAATACGCCAGGTCTAGAGGCCACCATCCCAACCGGATATTCCGGTGCGACGTGTAATCCGAATAGGGCGTCCGGACGGAAGTGATAGAACAATTCAGATTTCGCCATCGGTTCTGCCCCGCCCGGCCCTTCTTCAGCAGGTTGGAAGAAGACGACGAGATGGTGATTGAACGGGACTTCGACCGCCCGCTTAATCAATCCGAGCGCAATGGACATGTGAACGTCATGACCACATGCATGCATCATCCCTTCATGAATCGATGCAAATTCTAAACCCGTCTCCTCGGTAATCGGCAGCCCATCTATGTCGGCACGATACCCAATCGTTTTCTCACCGACAAGACCGTCTACGCGGACGAAGAGACCCGTCCGCCAATGGGTAATATGAACACGTGGCGAATCAAGCGAACGGATCAATTGCTCGAGTGTCGCTTGTGTTTTGAATTCTTCATATCCTGCTTCTGGAATTAAATGCAGTTGTCTTCTTGCTTCGATTGCCCAATTCATCATTCAGTCTCCTTCGTAACTTCTTCAACAATGTCCCAAAATGCTTGAACTTGTGCCAATTCTAACATCGATTCTGTCGACAGCATCCATGTGTCCCGAACGAGCGGCACGCCACCTGACGAGGTTAACGGAATCTTATTCATCTCATTGACATCTTTGATGGTGGACTCCGGTAAAATCGCAAAGCCGATTCCGTGCAACGCCATCTGTTTGCATGTCTCAATCTGGTCGACGACGAGTGTGGTGAGCGGCGGGCTTGAAAAGCGCTCCTGCCACCATTCTAATATTTCCTGGTAATATGTCGAGTCGCTCTTAAATTGAATGAACGAGCGCTCGTTATTTTTGAGTTGGGCGAGGTCTGTCATTTTCAAATCGACCAAGTGTAGAGAGTCGGAGAACAGCTTCATACGCTCCCCACGCCAATCCGGATTCCCCCGAATGATACCGATATGAAAATTCTCTTCGAGCATGTAACGCATCATCTCACTCGACCATCCAGTGACCAATTTGACTCGGACGGACGGATAACGCTCCACGAACGTCTTTAGCACTTTCGGGAGCCAGTACTGCCCCATGATGGAAGCGACCGCAATTTTTAACGTCCCATATACTTCCCCTGGATTCGCGGTCAACTCGCTTCGTAGTTCTTGTTCCTCGCTGTACATTTTTTTAGCGAACTCGATGATTTTTTCCCCATCTGGCGTCAAGGCAAGACCACGAGTCGAACGGACAAAGATCTTTTTCCCCCATTGATGTTCGATGGTCACGAGCCGTTGACTGAGCGCCGGCTGGGAAACGAATAATCGTTCCGCAGCTTTACGCATATTCAATTCTTCTGCAAGGATAATCAACACTTCTACTTCCGATACTTGCATGACGTCACCTGTTTCTCTATCGTTTGAAAGATTGTATACTGAATAAGTATTTGTTTCAATGTATCATATCATGTTTATGAATCAATTTGAGTATTAGGAGGAAATCTGATGCAACGCCATCATTTCGCCTTTATCGTCGCCACTGTCGCGACGCTCGGCAGCCTATATTTTTCTGAAGTCATGCTCTTCTTACCATGTAAACTATGTTGGTTTCAACGCATCTTTATGTATCCACTCGCCATCTACTACTTGACGATCATGCTGACCGCCCGTGACGTGAATCGATTATTCGTCGGCATCATGGCCGGTGCCGGATGGTGTATCAGTCTCTATCACGTCATTCTAGAGCGAATTCCGAACGGAGATGCCTTCTGCACGAATGACTGCCTCATTCGCTGGGTGAACTACTTCGGCTTCGTCACAATCCCGCTACTCAGCTTCATCGCATTCACATGTATTTTGATGATTCAATTTGTCCCATTCAAAAAGGCGTGAGACACAGAAAAGGAGAAGCCGTCATGATGACAGCCTCTCCTTTTTATTGCCACCACTCGTCGTATAGAGAAGCAGGCATATGATGTTTGTGACGTGAACGTTTGAAAATCGTCTCGATTCGCTCTGCAATCACTGGGTCGACAGACTTACCTTCTAAATAGTCATCGAGCTGGTCATACGTCATACCGAGTGCCACTTCGTCAGGAAGTCCCGGGCGACCATCTTCAAGGTCTGCTGTCGGGACTTTATAAATGACACGCTCATGCGCTTCTAGTTCATGAAGCAAAGCCTTCCCTTGACGTTTGTTTAAACCAGTCAACGGCGTGAGGTCACATGCCCCATCCCCATGCTTCGTGTAAAACCCTGTCACATATTCGGCTGCATGATCCGTACCGACGACGAGGGCGCCGAACGTCGCTGCGATATCATACTGTGCTTTCATTCGCTCCCGTGCTTTCGTGTTCCCTTTATGGAAGTCACTCAATTCCAACCCAGTCGCTTGACGGAACGCTTCTACCGATGCATCGACGGCAGGTTTGATATTGACCGTGAGCGACTTGTCCGGGCGAATGAACTCAAGGGCGAGTTGCGCATCGTCTTCGTCATGTTGTTCACCATACGGTAACCTTACCGCGTAAAACGTATAGTCTAAAGCTTCCTCCGCGCGAAGTTCTTCCATGGCGAGCTGACATAGTTTCCCTGCCAAACTTGAGTCCTGACCACCCGAAATTCCGAGTACAAGACCTTTAGCGCCCGCACGTTTTACATACGCTTTTAAAAAATCGATTCGTTGACGAATCTCTGCTTTCGGATCGATGGTCGGCTTGACATGTGTCGATTCGATAATATGTTGTTGCATGAATGACCCTCCCATAATTCTCTCATTTCGTTTTATTGTCTGATAATTCACAAACCCCGTCAACTAGCGACTCAAAAAAAGAAAGACGGAAACATTCGTTTCCGTCTCGCAATTATTGAATTTGGAATGAAGTGACGTCCCCACCGATTGGCGTCAATTCGAGGAAGAGTTTTTGTCCTTCTGCTGGCGCTTCATCGAGCAACACACCAAACGTGAAGCTTCCACCCGTCACTTCGGCAGCACCTTGTGCGTACAGGTTGTGGCCGTCTGACACAGACCACTCAAACTCCACTTCTTCCGTGAAGCCACTGACTTGTATCATCGTACCATTCACATCGATTTTAACATCGCGGAACGCACCATCTGTTTGCGGTTCAGATGAAGGTGTTTCTTCCGGCGTTTCTGTCGTGTCCTCTTCTGGCTCTTCTACAGCTCGTTCAACAGTGAAAGAGGTCTCATCCGTCACAGCAATCTCTGGTGCCCCATCGACTTGACCGAGCCCAATCACTTCGACCGAATATTCACCAGCCTCTAATTCATCTAACAGGAAGACCTCATCGAATATCTTTTGTTCATCCGCTTCCCACGTCTCTTCAATGATTGATTCCGTGAACATGAATTCACTACCATAGTCAAACACGGTTTCGTCACCTTGTTTGATAATCAACTGATAACGCTGCGACGTATTGAATGTCACGTCCACGGCTTCTTTATTCGGGTTCGTCATTTTGATTGTTGCTGATAATGCATGGTCTTCTGAATCGTATGCCACTTCCGTATCGAGCGTTAATGGAGATGGTGGTTCGGACGAATCACTGTTCACTTGACTCGGTTTCGCCTCTTCTTTTCCACATCCTGCTACGACTAGTATGATTGCCGTCACCACGGCGAGTAACCAAGTTTTTTTCATAGGGCCCACTCTCCTCAACAAAATAAAAAACGTCTACAACACTAGTGTATACAAAGTGCAGACGTTTGTAATGATTTCCCTTATATCATTTACCTTTTTTTACGAAACTTCAACTTGTTCCATGTACTGTTGCCAACCGGTCATGAACAACGAATCAGCGATATCGAGATCAGACCGGACTTGCGCCGAAATGGAGAACGTCTCACTATGCATCGATTCGAACGTGACGACCATCGTCTCTCCTACCACTTCTTTATAAGCTACAAGTTCAGGCGTTTCTGCAAACAACATCATAAGTATGGCTCCTTTGTTCATCTGTGATAAACCTAGTGTACCAATCTGAAACCAAGATGCAGGTCCTATCGTTCGACAGGGAAATCGTGACGTTTTACCTATTGTCGAAACGCTTACATCAAATGTTAGTCAAATGGTGAAATGTGCATAAATGATATTGAAAAAGAGAGGTAATCCGCCTTAAGGACCCCTCTCTCTTCCTAAAAATGTAAATAAAATTGATTCACTACATGTCGAACGAAATGTTACTTCGTACGGTTCGAAATTTGTTGCCACACTGTTCCAAGTGCCGTTTCCCCGCTTGTGATGCGCTCTTTCGCGAGTCGTGCCTGCAACGAAACTTCAAATTCACGGTCTTGTTCGGCAACCGTTAAAGCCGATACAGCACGTTCGTCCCCACAATCAAATAAGAAACGGGCTGCACGCCAACGGACAAGTTTATTCTTATCTTTTAATGCCTCGATCATCGAAGGTTGAGATTGAGGTAACGCCCAATCCGAGACCGTATCCCCAGCCGTACGTCGCACAATTGGAGAAGCGTCCACGAGCGCTTGTTCAATATATGTGACATATTCCTCACGCCGTTCTTCAAACATCCCGATCATGACGACAGCTTGGCGGCGAATCGCCATCACGGAGTCTTCGAGTGCGCGACGGAAATAGACCATGTTCTCGTCTCGGATCTCCAATTCATCCAAGAAAGCCATCCGGTCTTTCCAATTGTCAGATTGCAAGTGGTTCGCGTTTGCCTCGAAATCAGCCTCGCGCCCAAACGCTCGCGCCACGATGCGCTCAAGACGCTCCTGTGGATATGCAGCTTCTAATTCTTCTTGCGCGACGACACTGACTTCATCTAATTCACCATAGCGTGGGGCTTGTTCGCCCCAGCGCCGATCTTGTATGACATTCTTCACTTGTGCCTGAACTTCCATTGCAGCATCAACGAACCGTTTCGACAATCCGATTCGTTTTTCTTCATCCCCTTTGACGAGTTTCAACTGCATCGGGACGTCTAGCACGAACTGGACAGACACATGAACTGGTTCATAGTCCGTGTCCATCTGTGCGGATTCGACTTCTTCGACTTGTTCACCGAAGGCTCGTCGGATTTCATTCATCACGTCATGCCAGTCATGTTTCGGATGACGCTCGACGGCAAGAAAATCAGATACAGCGTAAACCGATTTTACGCCTCGAAGGCCAACGATTTCTTGAATGACCGCTGGAGCATCGGTACTCGCTTTGTCATACGTTGTCCCTCTTCCTTCAAACGGAGGGTCCACAATAATTTTCAAGTTATTCGGACTTGGAGTTGGTTCGATTGCTACTAGTTTCATCCTCATCACCTCACTCTTCATCGTGACGAAAATGACAAAAAAACGCAAGCGAGTCGCTTGCGTTCAATCACCCATTTATTCTTTTTTAGAACAACGCGATAAACTGTTGGAGCGAGTACGTGACCCCATCCACAGTAAATGTGTCATCCTCTGAAATCGGTTCAAGGAAGAAACGTTTTTCACCATTCTCTTTTACGTAACCAAAAATATGATTGGATTGATAGAACAATTCAACAATCGTCATCCGACCAAACGTCATACCATCGTTCATTACCGCCCGATCACCTAATTCGCCGCCATTGTACAGTTCGATGTAAGTTTCCATTTTGGTGTCGCTCCTCTTGTGTTTGTTTTCACAATTCCTTTCTATCAAACAAAAAGGGCGACTTCAAGTTAATTTTTTGCGTTACGCTTCCAAAAATCAATCCATTTACGATACTCAGATAATGTTTTGTTAATTTGATGAATCGATTTCTCATCATGTAATCCGATATCATCAATCTTCTCTTTGCAATGTGTGATGAAAATTTCATTTCCTGGTAAAACATTCGCACGATTTGTGGCAAATACTTGTCGGAGATGAATTTGACATCTGGCCGTACCGAGTATGCCCGGCGAAGCGCCCGCAATCATGACGGGCTTTTCTCGGAGTGGGGTCCCCGGCTCGAGTGAGAGCCAGTCGATCGCATTCTTCAGTACGCCTGGAATGCTATGGTTATATTCAGGTGTGACGATCAATATCCCATCAGCTTCTCGGACGGCTTGCTTCAAAGCGGCTACAACTTCCGGCTCATCCGGATCGATTAAATCGTCGTTAAACAACGGAAGTTCGATGGAAACGACATCGATGTCAAAATCATCTTGAGCCAGCTCAATAATCGAATGTAAAAGTGCTGTGTTGAAAGATTGTTTTCGAAGACTACCCGACATCGCAATTAATTTATACTTTTCCATGCTTCACCTCCCGCATCCACTGATTCACAATCTCCGCTTCTTCTTCAGGGGCTTCGATCATTCCCATGTGGCTATAAGGTACAACGGCTTTCTTGTGACGATTCGCACCTAAAAACGCCCGTGCCTCGTCCATATTCGGATCTTTCTCCCCATAAATGAATAAACCCGGGAGTTCGGTCGCCTGAACAGTACCCACTTCATCTTCACGGTCACGAATTGCTCGTTGTGCATTCACAATACCTTCCACAGACATCTCATATCCAATCTCAATCGCCCGTTGAATAAGTGTTGGATCGGAATCATCCGAGAAAACGTTCGGAATCATCCCATCAATAAATGGCTTCACACCCTCTTCGATGACTTTGTTGATTGCCCCGTTCCGTTTTTCTTTCGCTTCTTCTGTATCAGAGGCGGCAGTTGAATGAAGCAATCCAAATCCGGATAATTCTTCACCGTAGCGACGCACGAGATTGGTCGTCACGTATCCTCCGAAGGAATGTCCGAGGACGAACGGTTTTTCAAGATTTCGAAGTCGAATCTCTTCGATGACCCAGTTTGCAAACTGGTCCATCGTCTCTGGTCCGACTTCCGTCCCTGCATGCCCCGGCAGTGTGAGGGCATGGACTTCTGCATTCAATAACGGTTCCATTCGTTCAAAATACTTTGGCGAACCGCACAATCCGTGTATCAATACGAGTTCCTTCATATCATCAAATGCTCCTTTTCTTCCCATTCTGTTTTGAGTAGTCGATACATCGTCAAATCCATGAATCGACCATGGCTATATGCATAATCATGTAATAAGCCCTCTTCTATGAATCCAAGTTTTTGTACGAGGCGATTCGAACCCTCATTCCCTGGTGCAACCAAGGCGGAGATGCGATGAAACTTGAACTCTTCAAATCCATGTTGGATGACAGCAGTCGCCGCTTCGAAAGCCACCCCTTGTCTCCAATAATGGGGGGAGACTTCAAAACCGATTTCAGCCCGGTAATATTGAGGCGTCCAATTATGAAATCCGATTGTCCCGACTAACTCGTTTGTCAATCGATCACAAATGGCCCAGCGAATCGCTTTTCCTTGTTGAAATTGATCTTTGAAGTATGCGATGACATTTTTCGCCTCATAGACTGCAAGCAACGGGTCCGACCCGTAGTATCGCATTACTTCTTCAGTCGATAAAATGGTATAAAGTGCTCTAGCATCACGCGGTTCTAGCTCTCGCAGGATAAACCGGGGCGTAGCGAGCTCAGGAAAACTACGTTTTAATCCCCACATGTGGAACCCGCCTTTCCTATTCGTTTCCTCAAGTATACTTCTCTTTTCCCAAATGTATCGAACTCAACCCTCTCGAACCGTCTCAAGATAGCGGAAATCATGTGTTTTTGCTACTATGAATGTAGTATGTCAAACTGAGGGGATACCATATGTCAAAACAACTCTTTTATTTAAAACAAGACCGAGATGTTCAGCGCTTTACGCTACATGGGGTTACGTTAGCTGATGTGACAGAGGCACTTTCTGTCACGAGACCGATGATTATTTGTCGAACCGATATTAAAGGAATGAGACAATCTTCTAGGTCACGATTCCGATATATCGAAGCGCATGAGCTCTCTTCATTCTCGTCTAAGTATTTAAATAACCAGACGACATTCACTGCAATTGATTTCCCGGACTATAACACGCTTGAGACGTTGTCCGATCATGAAATCGCAGAGATCCTATTTTTAAGTCATATGGAGCGTGGTATCAAGAAACCGTTTTTGGATTCGCTTGATAACGAGATTGTGTTCTTCAATGAAGCAAACGATCGTCACAGCAGTCTCTACATCCGCGATTGGTCGACAATCAATCGTTTCGTTCAAAATATGTTGCAAAGCAAGCTAGACCGCGATATCCGAAACATTAGTTTCGTCCCAATCCCGCTTCCTGTCATCGATGAGCTGCTCGATTTGGCACCTCAAGGACTGATCATCGATTTTGATCACACGAAACGAAGTCTGTTCAATCGCCAAATCGTCATTTCCTTCTATGTGGCCGGTCGTTATGAAGATATGTCCGTCCTCGAAGAAGACTTTGACGCCAAAAAGGAATCAATCGCGCTGAAAGGACAGTTGTTGTACCGTCGTCGTACATGGCACATTGAACGGTTATAAGGTCATGGATGTATAGAACGCAATCGAACCTCTGAAAATGAGGTTCTTTTTTGTTATTTTCAGCCCGATTGTTTCAAGTCAATTCCCTTCAAGAATGGGTGTGAACGCTATTCTTAAAAATTGATAACAAATTGTCTTAATTTTTTGTTAAATTAACACTTTTCTTTTTCGGACAAGGCGTTATACTAGGAATAACCTTCTGGAGGAATGGAAGGCAATATAGAGAAAGCGAGGTGAAAATCTATTCATCACGCGGATGGATAGATACACGAAATGGAACAACTGAAAGTACAAGGAGTCTCTTCGTTCACCAAGTTTGCGACGAATGGAAAAATGCTGAAACTTAAAGATGCTCACGCAGGAGAACAACGCATTTCACTTCAGGATGCGACTGACATTCAAGTCTCTCTGCTCGACGAGGACCATTCGCGCTTCACTATATTTGGTCATGCCCACCCACTTGTGGAGCTGACCCTTCCTCACAACTCTTGTGAAGTCCTCTATGCATGGTTACTCCACAAGATGAAACGACAAAAAATCAAACTCGCTTCAAATGCGTAAAAAATGAGGTCTTGTCTCCGTGTGGGAGAAAGACCTCATTTTCTATATTATGAGAATAATGAAACAAGCCAACTGACCAAAATACCAACAAGGGCAAAGTCAGAGTCCCCGAATGTCGTACTCTCAAATCCGAGATTCCCCAAGAGTGGCAAGAGGAGAGCCGGTAAGAAACTGATTAATACACCGTTTGCAATCGATCCAAGAATCGCTCCGCGACGTCCACCGGTAGCATTCCCGAATACCCCTGCCGTCGCCCCTGTAAAGAAGTGTGGGACAAGGCCTGGTACAATGACAGCCAGACCGAATAACGGAAGAAGAAACATCGAGAATAGCCCAGCTGCAAAACTCGCTAAAAATCCGATGATGACCGCATTCGGCGCAAACGGGAAGACGGTCGGACAATCTAGCGCAGGTTTTGCGTTCGGTACCATCTTGTCGGCAATCCCTTTGAAGGCCGGTACAATTTCTGCAATCAACATCCGTACACCAGCAAGGACGATATATACCCCTGCAGCAAAGGTGATCGCTTGAATGATAGAGAAGACGATGTAGTTTGATCCATCTGACAATTCCGTTTCAACAAATGCTGGTCCGGCAAAGATAGCTACCACCACAAATAACAGGGTCATCGTCAACGAAACGGCAACGGATGTGTCCCGTAGAAACCCAAGTTGTTTTGGTACTTGAATTTGCTCCGTCGAGTGCTCCTTGTTTCCGGCATATTTCCCAATCGTTCCAGATATAAAGTAACCGAGTGAACCAAAGTGTCCGACTGCAAAATCGTCTGACCCCGTAATTTGACGAACGAACGGTTGAAGAAGAGCAGGGAACAAGACCATGCATAATCCGAGCAATACCGATCCGATGATGATCAAGAGCGTACCTTCGAGACCAGAGACGGAAAGAATGGCTGCGAGTAAACTCGCCATGAATAACGTATGGTGACCCGTCAAGAAGATGTATTTAAATGGTGTGATGCGAGCCAAAACGATATTCATAACCATCCCGAACACCATGATCATTGCTGTTTCAACACCGAATGCATCTTGTGCAACTGCAACAATCGCTTCATTGTTTGGGATGACGCCACGAATACTGAACGCCTCGTCGAACATTTGTCCGAAAATGTCGAGGGCCGCAATGATCACACCGGCCCCCGCTCCAATAATCACGAACCCCATGATTGTCTTCAGCGTACCAGAGACGATGGAAGCAATGTCTTTTTTCTGTAAAACGAGCCCGATTAATGCGAACAATCCGACCAGTATGGCAGGTGTCCCCAATATATCTCGCATAATCAAATCAAGCATAAGCGCTCCCCCTTTACGATTTATTTATTCTTTATACTTTGCCTTCAAGTTTAGATTTGATTTCTTCAATATTCATGACATTCTCAAGGGCGACAATTTCTTTCGCACCATCATCTAGTGTCCCGATGATATCTTGTGCCCCAAGGTAAATATCAGCAGGTTCAGTTCGTGCTGTTGCAATATCCGTATGAGAGACATCTGCCTCTTTCCCCATTTGTTCGAGCGCTTTCTTCACGTTCAACTCCATAATGAAGCTTGACCCTAATCCGTTCCCACATACTACTAAAATCTTTTTCATTTTTCTTCCTCCTCTGAATAACGATTGAGTATCTCAACAATCTCTTCGACGTTGTCTGCCCCTAATACGAGTGACACGTCTTGTTCATTCCCTAACAGTTCAGTCAACTGCGCAAGCGCTTTCAAGTGAGTCGTTTGATCGATAGCCGCTAGCACAAAAAATGCACGGACTGGTTTATCTCCCGGAAAAAAGACCGGTTCTGTAAGTTTCAACACGCTCATCCCAAGTTGATTCACACCATCCTCAGGTCGCGCATGTGGGATAGCAATTTGTGGCATGAGGACGATATACGGACCATGCTCCACGACGTTCTCAATCATCGTTTCCACGTAGCGTGTTTCGATCGTCCCGTTCTGGACAAGTGGTTCGGCCGCGAGACGAATGGACTCCTGCCAATTCGACACATGATCGCGAAGTTGAATTTCATTTTTTGTTACGAGTTGATTTAGCACGGGTTGTCCCCCTTTCCATTCATCTTTCGTCGCTTCATCTTGTAGTAAATGATTCAATTCTTTTCTCAATTGTGATTCTTGATGGACTGTCGCATATTTCTTCACCACTTCGAGAATGTCGGACACTTCTAATCGAGCAATTCCTCCAGTGGCGATAAAACGTTGATGGATTTGTCGCTTCAAGGCGAGTTGCTCGAGTCTCGTTGGAAGGGTCGGTACGAGGGTCACATGCGCCTGCTGCTGAACGGCTAAAGGCAATGGGACCGTAGTGAAAATCAAATCGACAAGCGGCGCATACTCTAACACGTCACGTTGTGAAATCGGTGGTAAGAATACAAAGTCCGGAAATTGATTTTTCAAAATATGGTCGAGCATATGCGACACACTAATCCCGCTCGGACATACGACAATCGCCTTCATTTTTTCATCAAGGTGCTGTCCTTGTTGATGAAGGTGAGCTGCGAAGTGCAACGTGAAATACATGACTTCCGTTTTCGGAAGATCGGCTTGAATTTGTTGTCGAATCGGATCGAGTGAACGATCGACGATCACATTCAAAACCCGGTGCTCTTTCAAGACATACCTTTCTAACTCTTCTGGCGGCATGACTTCCGTATGAACACGCTTCAGTGTCGCTTTGGCGTGAAGAACTAATTTTTCACATAATGCTTCCCGTTCAATGACCCGCGTACAACTCAATCCCTCGAATCGCTCAATCACCTGAATCATCGTGGCGGCAAGATTCTGTTGGACCGTTTCATCCATCTCTTCCGACACTTTCGGTCCACTTTGGATGAGCATCATCAACATATCCCACAGTTGCGGGACATCTTGAAAATGCGCTCGAACTGATTGTTCTACTTTTTCCGTCAACCAAGAGTCCTCATCTCGAACAAATGATTCTGGAGACAACTTGGAACCAACGAGAAGAAAATACGCCATTTTTTCGCGGTGACTTTCCACAAATTGAAACTGTTTGAGCGCCTCAAACTGTTCAATCTGACGGACACGCTTCCTAAACTCCTCTTGCCATTCATCGAAGCATAGGTCGAGTAATTGTGAGGACGTCGACTTATCAAGCAATTGTTCAATCGTTCGATAAACGTATAAAGTGACCGTTTGGAAATGACCGTTGAATCGATACCCTTCTTTTCTCGTATAGGAGAAGTCGAGACCGAATCGTGCGGCCTTTTTCTTGATCGCATTTAAACTTTCTTGAACGGTGTACTTGGACACATCCAACAAATGCTGAAAGTGGAAGCTTGAAAGAAACTCAACTTGTGTCATGGCATAAAGTGTAATCACAAGCTCACGTTCTTCTTCTGACCAAACTAATTCCGCACGTTCCACTTGATCGATTAACGCTTCTGTCACCGTCAATTCAATTTTAGTTCCATCCACTTTCATATTGGATAAACCATGGTAACTGAGCCATTCTTGAATGCGCTCAAGCTCATATTCAACCGTTCGACGAGAATATGGAAGCATCATCGTTAACGTATCGACGGTCATCTGCTTTTCGTGTAAGATGACATTTAACATTCGTTTACTTTTTTCATTCAATTGCATGGTAGAGGCCTCCTACACCTGTAGTATAAAACGAATCGGGACAAAAAATGTAAGCGGTTACGACAGACTTTTCGTAGACACCTCCACAAACTTCTGTCTCTACAAGAAAATACAAAAAAGAGACGACCGAATCGTTCAAATTCGTTCGTCTCTTTTTCAGTTATGAAGTCGGTACGACCGGATTACGGCGATAAATCGTGATCCCGCCGTGCTTGGCTTCTCCTACAACTTGAAAGAGCCAACCTTTCTCAATCAGCATGGTCCGAACGGATAAAAAGTCTTTCCGTGGTACTTTCACTTCATCTTGTTGTTCGTCAAATAATTGTTGAAACGTATGTTCCCAATCAGTCATGTCCATTCTCCTTACGTGCGTCTTCTTCTCGAATCCATTCGAACAGTCGGCGTCCTGAATCCAATCGATCGGTCGCATCCCATAACTCGTTCGGGACGCCGGGAACGCCATCAATTGTCTCTTCTCCTGCAAACACAACACGGTTATTCGTCACCTGTTCAATATAGTTGAGCGCAAACGTTAGGATTGACGCTTCCGATACATGTCCACTTTCCTGTAAGGCGAGTTCATACGATTCATCTCGTTGGTTGTTCACGAGTAACGTGCGCCCCCTGTCGAGTAACGCCAACGGAGGCACGGCATCGACGTGGAATACCTCATACGAGCGATAAGTCTCTTCATCATAAGGTAACAGTGGGACGAATTGGCGTTGACCCGTCCATTTCTTCAGTTGGAACAAAATTTTCATCGAAGTGAACCATGTGGCCCCTTCTATATTCTTTTCCACCAAAATCGTAGGCACCGACGCTTCATCCGCTTCTCTCTTTTGAACAAATAACCACTTCTCTACATCTACAACGACGATCAAACTGTTTTCCTCCTTATAACCCATTCAGACAAGGCAATCATGGTCAGCGCGACGAGCCAGCCACCAATCACGTCACTAAAATAATGGACGTTCAAGACGACTCGACTGAGCGATACTGCAAGGACGAGACAGATCAGTACGAAGATGGCGAATGTTGACTGCCCCTTTCGATACAGCACATAAGCCGTCAATCCATATAACGCAAGCGATCCAGATGCATGACCGCTCGGAAAGCTATACGTTGTCGCATCGAGCGATGCATCGATGAGCGGGCGATCAATCCCATAGACGAGCTTTAGCACTTGTGTGAAAAGGAGCGTCCCAATCCCTACGAGCGCGAGTCGCCATGCCTCGACGCGATCACCGCGCCAGAACCAAAACAATAAACCTAAAATCGATAGCCCGACAATGACCTGCGCGCTCCCTAACTCCGTGACGTATGCAAACACACGATCCGGTAGCGGTTGTAACAACTCATATACGAACGTATTCATGGGACCGACTGCTCCCAAAACGACAAACACCGACACGATCACATATGCGATCGTCCCGGCGATGACCACCTGCATGGGTGTATATTTCATTAATACAACCCTTTTCGTTCACGCATCTCTTCTTCTCCGAAGTCGACCATATCTCGAAGACGGTGTGCCAATCGTCCAGACGCGTTCGCTGCAATCGCACCGACAAGGTCGTCCATGAACGTATGCACTTGACCGTCGTCCATTTTCGTATCGAGCTGCTTGATGATGCCGATTTTCGCCTTGTCTAAGTACCCGAACGTCGTGACGGCGATCGAACCATATGTGTTAACGGCACCGATGGCAATCGTTTCGTCCACTCCAAATAGACCTTCGTCAGATGCGATGATAGATAAGAGTGGTTCAGACAGTTGGCCCTTCTCCGCCAACATATCGAGTTCCGATCCGACGAGAATAGCATGTTGCAATTCTCGTTTGTCGAGAACCGCCTCAACGGAATCCATACAATCTTTTAAGGAAAGATGCGGCGAGTAAGGGGCTTGCATCTGATAGACAATTTCTGCAATCGATTCAATCGTGACGCCGCGCTCGAGCAGGCGGGCACGCGCTGCTTCTCGGACATCTCGTGAGTGTGGTACGTGTTTCATAATAGGCGCAGGATTGAAATCCCGCTTCACATCCCTTCGTTCAGAGAGTCATCGCCTCTCTAGTTAATATAACCATTATACTGAAAAATCGAAAAAAGACGAACCCTGCTTTGACTTCCCTCATTAAATCGGTCATCATAAACATGTAGGTTAAACGATTAAAGGGGGAAGAGGAATGAAGATTGGGGTAGTCTTATTTCCGTCTAAACAAGTGCAAGATTTTGCGAACTCTTATCGAAAACGTTATGACACTAAATATGCGTTGATTTCACCTCACGTGACCATCAAGGAGCGGACAGAGGTGGCAGAAGAAGACTTGCCAAAAGTACTCGAGTACTTGCAACAAGTTGCGGATTCGACTAAACCGATTCAGTTAAAAGTCGATGGCGTCCGCTCTTTTGCGCCGACGAACAACGTGCTGTATTTGAAAGTGTTACCGACACGCGAACTGTCTGCTTTGCAGCAGCGACTACATGAAGACGTGCTCAGTCAGTCTCCAAAATATGAGTTCTTGCCACATATTACAATCGGTCAAGATTTGACCGATGCCGAACTGTTCGACGTCCTCGAACGGATGCGTATGGAGCAAGTCCATTTTGAAGAGACGATCACTCGGATGGCTGTCATGTACGAACTCGAAAATGAAACATGGAACGTCTATGAGACGTTCCGTTTCCGAGGCTAATCTTATATGCTCCGGTCGACAAAGCGACCGGGGTTTTTTTCTTGCTCTTCTTCTAACCATTCTTCTCGTCGAGGTCGGATTCGCTGAACGCGTTTGATACGCGTCACCGGTTCGATGCTCGCTCGACCTGACGGCTGGACTTGCCGGTTGACGTATTGAACGACAGTAAAGTCAATCTGATAAGGACCCATGATCTGACCTCCTTCATAAGTCCTTACCCGATTCAACGGCTACATAATACAAAAATGGCGCATCACTGCGCCATTCCCCAAACTTATAAAATATGATACCCGCTATCGACGTGAATGACTTCACCCGTGACGCCGCTTCCCATTCCCGAGAGAAGGAAAAGTCCAGTTGACGCAACTTCTTCTGCAGAGACGTTTCGACGTAACGGCGCTTTTTGTTCAAGCTCAGAAAGGATACTGTTGAAGTCGCCTACCCCTTTAGCCGACAATGTACGAATCGGACCAGCCGAGATTGCATTGACACGAACGCCATGCGGACCGTACTCATTTGCCAAGTACTTGACGCTAGAGTCAAGCGCTGCTTTTGCGACACCCATCAAGTTATAGTTCGGAACGACGCGCTCCCCACCGAGGTATGTTAACGTGATCACCGAGGCATCTGATGCGAAGTAAGGTTTCGCCGCTTTCACGACTGCCGTCAAACTATACGCAGAGATGTCTAACGCCTGCGCGAATTGTCCACGTGTCATTTCCGAGAACTCGCCGCGCAATGCTTCTTTATCTGCGAATGCGATTGAATGGGCAATCCCTTGAATTTCGCCCGCTTGTTCATGGATGGAACGGAACGTCGTTTCAATCGCTTCATCATTTGTGACGTCACACTCGAGCAAAATCGCTTCTTGCTTCAACTCGCTCGCAAGCGATTCGAGACTTGATTTGAATCGTTCTGCTGCATACGTTAATACGAGCTTCGCTCCCGCCTCATCGAGCGTTTTAGCAATCGCCCATGCGATGGAACGCTTGTTGGCAATCCCCATGACGACATACGTTTTATTCGTTAATGTTGGAAAAATTGACATCATAAACTCCCCTTTTTAGTACCTGGTGATAATATCTGTTATCAGATTACAGAAAGGTTTCTGTTTTGTCAACCGGCTCGTTTCGTATTGCGATTTTTTTAAGTTGCGGTAAGATAAAATACGTATAGAAAGGGTGACTCGACTCCATTATGAACCGCATTCAATCATATTTCAAAAGTATAGACACCACGTTATTGACCATCGTCTTCTTATTGATGATCATCAGCCTCGGTGCAATCTATACGGCACAACCGATGTTGCCGACCCGACTTCAACATATCAACTTCGCTCTCGAGCAAGGCATTCGATACGTCATCGGCTTTTTCGCGATGTTTGCCATCATGACAATCGAATATGAGCAACTTCGAAAAATCCATTGGTACTTATATGCATTTGGTCTTCTCTTGCTCGTAGGACTCATTCCTCTCCGCGACACAACACTCGTTCCGAACATCAACGGAGCGTATGGTTGGTATAACGTACCGGGATTCAGTTTTCAGCCGGCAGAGTTCATGAAATTGTTCCTTTTGATTTCGATGTCGACGATTGTATATGACCACAATAAGCGATACGGCTCATCTCAACTCGACACATGGCTCTTGGTCAAATTGGTATTAGTCGCCATTCCACCACTTGGGCTGATCGTGACGCAACCGGACTTAGGAACAGGACTCGTCTTGATCACGATGCTCGGCGCGATTATCATCGTCTCCGGTATCGGCTGGAAGTGGTTGCTCGGCCTCTTCAGCGCCGCCGCTTTGACCATCGGGACGTTCATGTATCTGTTCTTCTCCCATTTTGAAGTGTTGCAGGCTATCGTACCAGGACACGCCCTCAACCGATTCCAGGCATGGATCTATCCATATGAATACTCGGATGACTTGGCGTTCCAGTTAATCAAATCATTACAAGCGATCGGGTCTGGGCAGATGTTTGGGGCAGGATATGGACAAGGACTCGTCTACCTACCAGAATCACAGACAGACTTCATCTTCGCCGTCATCGCCGAGCATTACGGCTTCATCGGCGCAGCACTTGTGATCATCGTCTTTTTCTTGTTCCTCTATCGCATGATTCACATCGCACTTGAATCAAGCAGCGCATTCGGAAGCTATATCGTTACCGGCGTCATCGCTATGTTCACATTCCAAGTGTTCCAAAACATCGGGATGACAATCGGGGTCTTGCCGATCACGGGACTCACCCTCCCATTCGTCAGTTATGGAGGGACAGGGATCATCATGAACATGATCGCCATCGGTCTCGTCATGAACGTTGCCTCTAAATCAAAAACCTATATGTTTGATGACGATTGACAAAATCCCCTCAAGGTTACGAAAAACCTCGAGGGGATTTTTTACATAGATTGAAAATCCTGCGGAATCGGTGCTTCGATGATCACTTCTTCCCCTGTCATCGGATGAATAAAGCGCGCTGACGCGCTGTGGAGGGCGTGACGTGACAACCGAGCCGCTCCCCCATACATCGAGTCCCCGATTAGCGGATGACCGATATGGCGCAAATGAACACGGATTTGATGCGTGCGTCCTGTCTCAAGTCGAATCGTCAATAAAGAGTCACTCCCGAATGGCTGACACGCGACGATATGTGTGACGGCGCGCTGTCCGTCTCTTGTCACGACTCGTTCCATAATCGAATTCTCGGCGCGTCCAATCGGTGCATCGATTGTTTGGATAGGAACTTCGCCTTCAACGAGCGCCACATAAGAGCGTGTGAGCGCATTCGTTTTCTGAAGCTCGCTAAATCGATGGTGAATGAATCCATACTTTGCAAACAGGACGACACCGCTCGTATCGCGATCGAGTCGATTGATCACATGGATCGCAGATGCCAGACCGATTCGATAATAGTAACCGAGTACGGCGTTTGCGAGTGTATCGGTCGGATGTAGTCGTGATGGAATCGTGGCGATTCCTGCCGGTTTATCGACCGCCAACACCGTATCATCTTCATACAAAATGCGGATTGGTCTGTCTGAGGCGACCATGTCTGTTGAAGGGGATTCGGGTGGGAAACGTACCGTCACTTCATCCCCTGGCTCGAGAACGTGCCGAACGGTGCGATGTATTCCATTCACCTCGATTTCACCTTCATGCTTTACGAGCGTAAGCATCTTTCGGGATATCCCGAGGTCCTGCATTAAAAAGTCGCGCAGTGGAATCGACTTCTCCACAACGCGACGCATCATAAATCCTTGCATCTGTTACTTTCCTTCCTCAATGAACGATTCGCGTACACGGCGCCAAAATGGGAACGGGCGGAAACGGGCGAATGTCACTTTTTCTTTTGCGACCGCGCATCGGATCGACACGACGTCTGACCAAGATAACGCTTCTTGATGGTCGAACGCCAATTCGAATTCCGTTTTCGTGTGCGGCTTAATTTTCACTTGATGATGTTTCGGCAATAGGAGCGGCGCCCCAATCGTCCGATAAACCAAGTTATTGATGGAGGCCATCTCTGTCACTTGAATCGCCTCAATCGATGGGTGAACGATTGCACCACCGAGCGCTTTGTTATAGGCGGTCGAACCTGATGGGGTCGAGATACATAGCCCGTCTCCACGAAACGTTTCAAAATAATCGTCGCGAATCGACAAATCACAGACGAGCGTCCGCTTATAATTTTTAATCGTACAGTCATTCATCGCCAGTTGACGATCGGTCTTTCCGTTCTCATAGTCGATCAGTACCTCGACGAGCGGATAAGAGACCGGTTCGAACGACTCACTCGTAATCATTTCCGTCAGTTCATCCAACTCATCCGGTTGCCAGTCCGCATAAAATCCAAGATGTCCGGTATGAATGCCGACGAGAAGTGTTTCATCGAGTCGGTCAATATATTTATGGAACGCCTGCAACATCGTCCCGTCCCCACCGACTGATACCACGATTCGTGGTTCTTCCGATAACGTGTGCCCCGCGGCTTCAAGTTTTTCAGTCAGATCTTGGGCGATTTCCGCTGATCGCGTATCTCCCCTCGATACAATCGCAAACTGCATATCGATTTCCCCCTAGTCCTCGTCCGTTTTCACATTCATCTCTTTATCCCGAAACACTTGCTGTGCGTCTTGAATCTCGACACGAAGTTGACTCATCTCTGCATCAAGAAGAAAGGCCGCCTCAGCCGCACGTCTCAATCGTTCTTGTACTTCAAGAGGCATATCGCCATCGTATTTATAATTTAAAGAATGCTCGATCGTTGCCCAAAAGTTCATCGCAAGGGTACGAATTTGCACTTCGACGAGTGTCGGAATCTCCCCATGAATCGTCTGGACCGGATATTCGATAATGACGTGATACGATCGATAGCCAGAATCTTTTTGATGCGTAATATAATTACGTTCTTCCACTATTTTAAAATCTGTCCGACGATGAAGCAAATCCAAGACGTGAACGATATCATCGACAAACTGACACATGATTCGTAATCCAGCAATATCTTGCATATCGGTCGCCAGTTCATGATCAGCGATATTCTTTCGCTTTGCCTTCTCGAGGATACTCCCGACTGGCTTCACACGACCTGTGACAAATTCAATCGGAGAATGGTCATTTTGCGACTTGAATTGCTTACGAATGGCTTTTAACTTCACTTTCAACTCGTCTACCGCGATTTGATACGGTACTAAAAACTGATCCCAGTTCACTGATTGCATACGCTGTCACCACTTTCGTTCTTTTCCGGAAAAAACGCGTCCTTTCCGTATGTATCCGTTTGTATGGTATCATAAACGAACAATTGTTCATAGAATGGAGCGATGATTTATGACCCAAGAAGTGGAAATTGAATTCAAATCAATGTTGACGAAAGATGAGTATGAAAAGCTGATTCGAGCTTACAAACTAGAAGATCAAGTACGCTGGCAAGCGAACGATTATTTTGATACGCCGTCTTTTCAGTTAAAAAAGAATGGCGCAGCTCTTCGCATCCGTGAGAAAAAACAAGGTCAAGTGTTGACGCTGAAACAACCGAACGAAATCGGATTGCTTGAGACGCATGCCAAAATCACGGAAGAAGAAGCAGAAGACTTGTTCAAATACGGAATCGTTCACGATGACCAAATGAAGCAAGCTCTTGCTCCATTCAAATTAAATGCCGCACTCGAACACCTCGGGCGCCTCGAGACGAATCGAGCCGAATATCAAACAGAGGACGGTCTACTCGTTTTAGATGAAAGCCATTATTTGGAGACGACCGACTATGAAATAGAATTTGAGGTCGCGAATGAAGAAGCAGGTCAGCGCGCATTCGAAAGACTGCTAGCAGAGCACGGTCTCCCGTACCGTCCCGCCAAAAATAAAATCGTACGATTCATGGAATTAAAAATGAGTCGGTCTGAAGGTTGAGCAGATACATTGCCAACCTTTTTTTTTCGTTGCTACAATGAGTTTACAAAGTTAAATGAGTTTTTTGCCGAGAGGAGGCGACACAAATGGAACTTGAACAATGTAATGGGTCATCCTGTTCACTGGAAGAAACTCCTATTCAAGTAACGTATAAGCCATTGGAGTTATTCTATTTCATGGACATCTCGAGTCCTGAAAATTTTCACGTGATGACACTGATCAAAAAGTTAGAGATTGAATACGGACATGTGATTCGTTTCCGAATGGTCTCTACCGTTCCTAGCTGTGTTGGCGGATGTCAGGAAGAAGTTCGCCTTCTCACTATGATCAAAGCGCTAGAATTACAAGGGAAACGTCATGCGATGCGTTTTTTACGTCATTTGCATGTGAACGATTTATTCTCTAGTAAACAATTTGGCTCCATCGATTTATGGGAAATCGCACGTTCTTTCGAAGAGTACGGTCTTGATTTGAGTGAACTCGAAGCCGATCTTCAATCGAACCAGCTCTTGAATGCTTTAGCAGTCGATCATCAAGTGTTGAAAGATTGGGAGATTGAGTCATTGCCCGCCCTCACCTTCGTGACGCGCGATGAAGCATTGAAGATTGAAGGGGTTTATCCGTACGATGTCTATCAATCAGTCATGACCGAGTTGCTAGGTTATGCACCGAGTCGCTCGACTGACTGGGATGTAGCGAAAGTATTGGCTCGATATGACGCCTCTACCATTACCGAACTATCGTATATTCTAGACTTAGATAAAGCTGTGATTGAACGCGAACTGAAGAAGCTTTCTTTGCAACAACGCTGCCGTCCTGTACCTGGATGTAGTGGTGAAGCATGGGCGCAAACGAAATAAAAAAGAACCCCACGGCCGGGGAGCCGTGGGGTTTTTGACGTCTCAAGCGGGGACAAGAGCCGTCTTACCTTGAGGCCCGGGGAAGGCCTACAAGATGGGAGAAAGTTTACGGTCAATAAAGGGGTTTGTGATTGATTTCACACTTATAATATACCGAGTCCCACTTCATCTGACAACTAGTTTGTATACATTGTCACATATTGTTCACGAGAACAATAATGATTCCATTTCGTTGAGCACTGCTTCGAACTGATCAAGCGCCTTGAGTACCGGTTCTTTCGTCGTCATATCGACACCAGCCGCTTTCAACACTTCGATTGAATAGTCACTTGATCCAGCCTTGAGGAAGTTATCGATGTAGCGACGAACAGCTGGCTCTCCCTCTTCCATAATTTGTTGCGACAACGCTGCCGATGCAGAAATACCTGTCGCATATTGATAGACATAGTAGTTGTAATAGAAATGAGGGATTCGCGCCCATTCGTATGAAATCTCTTCATCGATGACAATCTCGTCTCCGAAGTAACGTTTGTTCAATTCCAAATACGTCTCATTCAAGTATTCTGGAGTGAGTGAGACGCCTTCTTGCGCAGCCTGATGGATCATATGTTCAAACTCAGCGAACATCGTTTGACGGAACAACGTCCCACGGAACGTTTCAAGTTGATTGTTCAACAAGTAGAGACGCTCTTCTTTTGCCGTTCGTGTTTTCAATAGATGGTCGTTCAATAGAGCCTCGTTCGTCGTCGATGCGACTTCTGCCACAAAGATTGAATAGTCACCATACGGATACGGCTGTGACGTACGCGTATAATGGCTATGCACGGAGTGACCGAACTCGTGCGCGAGTGTGAACAAGTTGTTGACGTTGTCCTGCCAGTTCATGAGAATGAACGGTTGTGTATCGTATGCTCCTGATGAATAAGCACCGCTGCGTTTGCCACGTGTCTCGCGAACGTCGACCCAACGTGAGTCGAGCCCGTCTTTCACGATTTGAACATACTCTTCACCAAGAGGTGCCAAACCATCAACCATCAATTGTTTCGCTTCCTCATATGACACCTTCATCTCAACATCTTTCACGAGCGGTGTATATAAATCATACATGTGCAACTCATCTAACCCGAGCGCACGCTTACGAAGTGCGACATAACGATGCAACAAGTCAAGACGCTCGTTCACTGCCTCGACTAGTCCGTCATATACAGACTCCGGAATCGCATTATGGTGAAGTGCTGCCTGTCTTGCACTCTCAAACTTACGAACAGACGCATAGAAGTTATCTTTTTTCACACTACCTGAGAGCGTAGAGGCAAACGTGTTCAAATATTGCCCATACGTCCCGTACATCGCTTTAAAGGCGTTCTCACGGACACTTCGATCACTTGATTCGAGGAACGTGATGTAACGACCGTGCGTCAACTCGACCTCTTCCCCTTTTTCATTCTTCACTTTTGGGAATTTCAAATCCGCGTTGTTGAGCATACCGAACGTCGAACTCGATTGACCGAGCACGTCTCCGGCCTGTGCAAGAATCGCTTCTTCCGCTTCCGTCAACACGTGTGGACGTTCTTGCGCCAACTCATCGAACGCATGACGATAAACGCGGAGCGACTCGTGCTGCTCCATAAAGGCTTCAATTTGGGCTTCATCGATTGAGAGAAGCTCTGGCGTCATGAACGCGAGTTGAGCTGAAATTTGCGAGGCGAGTGAGCCCGCACGGTCATTTAGCGCCTGATAATGACTGTTCGCCGTATCTTCGTCATAACGCATGTGTGCGTATGTATACAGCTTATGTAATTTACGAGAAAGCTCATCGCGGAGTTGTAATGCTTCGTATAACGTTTCTGCCGATTCTCCGAGCTTCCCTTTAAAACCGATTAAAGCAGGTACTTGCTCTTTCAACGCTTGAAAATCCGCTTCCCAAGCTTCGTCATTACTGTAGATCGTCTCTAAGTTCCACGTCTCTTCAACTGGAACTTGTTGTCGTGTCAATACTTCCGACATACGTTCACTCCCTTTTCTGATTGGCTAGCCGATTGTAACATCAATCGCTGAAGTCCTTGAAACAATCGTGTATCGTGACGTCTCGCTTCTTCATATGTGGTCGGAAGCGGCCATGACCTGACATCACACGATAAACGACATGCATTCAAGAGTTGTTTCCATTGTACATGAAATGACTGGGAAAAGTCGCTTGTCGGTGTCACTCCAAACTGACGGCACGTCTTTTGAATACTCCACTCTACCGAATCATTCGGTGACTCGCGTCGATTTAAATAAAGAACGGTCTGAAACTCAATCGGATGGATGTGTACTCCCCAAAGCGACGTGAGCGGAAGATAGCAGGCTGTTGGTAACAATGCGGGAATCAACCCCAAAGGATATAGACGATTCAAAATGAGACGACGATTGGTTGGAGACGGATAAAGTGGCGACATCCGCTTTCTTCGAATCATCTCCGTCCATTCCAGCGCATTGAACCGATAATAGGCTTCATAAGGTGACGTGTTCACTGACGACGAGATTTCCCAGTTTCCGATGCCATATTTGATTGAAATCGGAAATCCATTGAAACGCAACAGATTCCCACCCCTCACTGTCAACAACCGATGTCGCTGAAAGAGTTCGAGGCGCATCCATGGTTGAAACGATTGGTTCATTCTTAAATCGAGTCCACTCGCGAGCCAAATCACATCGAGACCAGCTCGTATATAATCGTTCGTTCGCGCGACGTACTCTTCCGATTGCAAGGGGGATGCTTGAATCTCGAATACGGTTTTGTTCCCATCCACGTCTGTAAGAACGTCAGCCCGACGATTCCCAATCGTCACCTCTTGTTCGACCGGATATCCTCTTTCTTGAAGCCACTGGCACACTGCCCATTTATCTTGATGGTGTTTGACGGATTCCGCTCTCCCACACGTATGGATATGGGCAAAATGCAGCCGTCGTTTCGCTCCTTGCTTCAAAATCAGCATTTCCTGACATGTCGGACATCGAAAAGGAGCAAGTTGCTCCGCCTGCATTCGATTGAGCGTAAAGGAATCAACGATGTTTCCTTCTCGACCGATCGCAAACCGCATCTTGCTCCCCCCTTATAGTAGTGGTGAAAACATTCTGGCTAATGATTCTACGAGTTTTATAAAGAATGAGCGCTTCGCGAACTCTTCTAACACGAGTTCGTGAGACCCTTCAAAATCATGATACAAGTCTTGTTTCAATTGATGGACCGAGTTCGTGTTGTACAGAAGCGCATTCACTTCGAAATTTAAGTGGAAGCTACGAAAGTCCATGTTCGCCGTCCCGATCGTAGCAAGCCCATCATCGACGACGATGACTTTTGAATGCATGAATCCTTCCTCATATAAATAAATCTTCACTCCAGCCAATAACAGCTCTTCATAATAAGATCGACTCGCATAAAATACAATTTTGTGGTCCGGGTAACTCGGTAAGACGATACGAACATCGATGCCTGATAGTGACGCCGTCTTTAACGCACTCATAATGTCTTCATCCGGAATCAAATACGGGGAGGAAATATAGACGGACTTTTTCGCCGCATTAATTAACGAGAAATAAATCGATTTCATCGTCTCATACGGTTCATCTGGTCCGCTGGCAACGATTTGGACACCGCCGCTCGCACTCCTTACCGTTTCGAGCGGTTCTAAATAGAACGGGGTGAACAGCCGCTCCCCAGTCATGTAATACCAATCTTGTAAAAAAATCAGTTGTAACTCCGATACTCCTTCTCCTCTGACATAGAGATGGGTGTCACGCCAAAACCCAAATTTAGAGTGTTCGCCCAAGTACTCATCCCCTACGTTCAAGCCTCCAGTGAACGCCTCGGTCCCATCGATGACGACAATCTTACGATGGTTTCGGTAATTCGTCTTACTCGACACGAGCGGAAGGACGACCGGAAAGAACGCCTGCACCTGGACACCAGCTTGTTTCATTTCTTCAAAGAACGTACTACTCGTATGGATGGAACCGACCGCATCATATAAAAATCGAACTTCTACCCCTTTTTTGGCTTTCTCGATTAAAATGCGCTGAATTTCCCGAGAAATACGATCTTCCCTAAAGATGTAATACTCTAAGTGGATATGCCTTGTCGCCCCTTTCAGGGCTGGTAACAGCTTCGAGAATTTTTCACGACCGTTCGTCAAAACCTGCGTATACGTATTCGAAGAGACCGGCAGTTGGTTCAATGATGAGGTGAGATGCATCAATTTCTCATAATCATCATGCGCAAACATGAGTGACGGGGATAACGTCATTGCTTTTTGCCGATAAGCCAAGTATGTCTCTTCATCGAGCATCGCTTTCTCTTTAAACATCCGCTTACGACGATAGTTCTGACCGAACACAAAGTAAGCGAACAGCCCGACGACAGGAAAACCGATCATGACAATCGCCCAAATCAACGTCCGTTGCGGATTTCGATTTTCAAGCAAAATCACAAGTAAAATACTGAACGTTGTCAAAAAAACGAGAATCGAGAAGAGCCCGATCACTTGTGAGCTCCAGTAATACGATAATATCGCAATGAGTCCTGCGAGCAAAATAAGGGAAAAGAGTACTTGTATGCGTCGCAACATATTATAACCTGACCTCGTTTCTGTCATGTATTATCATTAATTATACATCGTAACGCCAATTTTTTGAGGGGAGCGAATAAATTATGGGGACTTTTCTAATTACAGGTGCGACAAGTGGGATTGGGCGCGCCGTAGCATTGCGGTTAACCGAACATGGCCATCCTGTCATCGGGATTGGTCGTGACGAGACGAGAGGGGCTTCTCTCGAATCAGATTCGAACGGATTGGCCACGTTCATCCGATGTGATCTCCATTCAAACGAAGACATCGACCATCTTTTTGTTCACCTAAAAGAGCAAGGTGTGACGTTACATGGTCTCTTCAACAATGCAGCAACATTCGGCAGACCCGGTACACCGGAGCGTCTAACGCACGATGCTTACACTGAAGTGTTTGACGTCAACCTCTATGCATTGAATACGGTGACGCAACGAGCCATTCCTTTGTTTGACCAAGGAGCCAGCGTCGTCAACAATGCCGCAATCGTCGGGCACGTCAAGTTTCCACCTATGCTCGCTCATTATGCCGCCTCCAAGGCCGCAGTGGTCGCCTTAACGAAAACGTTCGCCCATCGGATGAAAGGAAAAGTCCGATTCAACGCCGTCTGTTTCGGTCCAGTCGATACGCCGCTTAGTCATAAGCTATATGGAGGAGAAGCAAAGTTTAAAGAGGCGATGTCTCATCATTTCCGGGGACATGCTGCCTCGCCTGAAGAAATAGCTCCGGTCGTCGAGTTTTTATTAACCGACGCCTCATCCTATATTAACGGACAAGCCATCACGGTCGATGGCGGCTATACCCTCTCTTGAAAAGAGACCACCTCTTCTTCTGAAAAGGTGGTCTCCTGTCATGTCGCCATCTTTTTCGCGCGACCGATTTTATTACGTAAATAGTTCTGTTCTTTTGTATGAAGACTCTCCCAATCGATCACATCTTCAAAGTAATCAATCATCTCTTCAAACGTCGAATCTAACGTCTCATGCGCCTGAAGACGCGCCATTCGAATCGCCTCAAATACGGAACCCATCACAAAGATATCTTTACTGGCGTAAGTCTGCATCGGCGATAATGATTCAAAAAGAATCGTCTCAAGCGTTTTTCGCTTCACATGCCAATCGGACTTCCCGTTCGAATATAGAAAATCACCATCCGGCAGTTCACAGAGCTCTCGTAAAATGTCCCCGATGTAGTGAATCGCATGGATCGCGGTATTCGGGTCATTAATTCCTGGAGAAATACCACGCAGCGCAATCTCACTTAATTTTTCAATCGCAAATGATGGATCTTGCATCGAAGAACGGACTTCTCCAATCTCAAACAAGTCGATGTCCGGCGCGTCCTCACCTTTCCAGAATCCGAGTAAATCACCTTTAGCGACGAAATCTCCAACGGCAACGATGGACTCGAAGTCCGTTTCATGATCCCCTTGCTTTTCTCTTAAAAATAAGCGAACATAACCCGTTTGCGGTGCCCGTAACGCTTGGCCTTCGAAGGAATGAACAGAACGTGGTAGTACGAGATTCACGTCATCTGACTCGATTGCGTCTTTTTGCTCACTAATCACCGATAACGCTTCTTTATGTAACGCGGATAACAAACGTTCTGCCTGAATCGAGACACTGATTGTCTGAATGAACTTGACGAACGCCCAAATCGAACCAATGACCAAGAGTACACTGATCCCTGAAGATAATACGACACCATCATCTGCCGTTCGGACGAGGAATAAATTCGAAATCCCATAAACGGTCGTCATAATAAAGAGACCAAGCGTGTGCTTAGCCGATGTATTCGTCAAAAAGTTATTGATCGTCCGTGGAGAAAATTGAGAAGAATATGTCGTCAACACGACGAGGATTGTGGAAAAACTGAACGTCATCATCGTCATGAGACTCGTAAACGTCGAAGACAATACGGACGCCGCAGAGTCTAGGTCTAGATAAATAAAGTCCGGCAATAAATCTCGGAAAAATTCACCGAACAGTTGTGTTAACGCCGTTAACACAATCCCTCCCATCCCGTATAGAAACGGGACAAACCATGCACTATCATTGAGTAATAATCGAATTCGTCTCACCATACCAACACCTCTTTGCCATTGATTTGAAAAACATCGCCTGTCCGACTGAACAGGCGATGTTTTATTAGAAATAGTGACGTACTTTTGCAAACACGTTGCCTTCGAGAATGAGTTTACCATACTCTTCAAGCATCGGTTGTGTCTGTGTACTGAAAGTTAAATATTCTGCTAAAAGACTGAGTGCATTCTCTTCGTCTTCCGGCTCCATTTCATCCGGGAAATCAATCCACAAGTAGTAGCGGTCTTGATAATGATATAGTTTCAAATCAAGATCACTGAACGTGTCACCTGCACGTTTACTCAGTGAAATGATTGCCTCGAAATCATTCGTTTCCATCGCAAGTGGCGCCCAAGCATCTGCCTCAGCTTCAAGTTCATCCAACTCACTCAATTGGTCGAGTACCGATTGTTGATCCCGTGCTTCATCAATCGCAGAGCGAAGAAGCGAACCGAGTTCTGAATCATCATCCGTGTCCATCACATTTTTAGCGATTGTCACGGTCACTTCTAGACCTTTCTCAAAAGCTTGGACCTGAATCCACAGTGGACCATCAAACGAGATGTCTTCACGTTCGTGAGCCTCGTCCATCATTTGCCAGAACAGCTGCTCGCCTCGTTCCCGGTTGTACCATATTTCATCACGTGCGAAACCACGTTTCTCGATATCCACATATGTGATGAAAAATTTAACGGTATTGTCATTGATGCGCTCAATTTTCACGATTGTCCACTCCCTTCTCACCTCACTCCCAATTCACATAAGGAGGAGAGGGGAAATTATCTTTTTATAGTTGTACCCTTTTTGACATCGTTCAATCTAGATGACGGGTTATAACTTTATTTTATAGGAAATAATCAATAATAAAAAGCACACTGCTTAAACAGTATGCTTTCATTCATTCACAAGTCGTTGTGCTTCCTGTAATTGGAAAGTTCGAACTTTCCGTGGCAGGAATCGACGAATCTCATCTTCGTTGTATCCGACTTGTAGTCGTTTTTCATCAATCAAAATCGGACGACGTAGTAAGCCCGGATATTCTTGAATCAAATCATACAGCTGTTGAAGCGATAACGCATCAACGGATACGTCGATTTTAGAGAAGACTTTTGAACGGGTTGAAATAATTTCATCTGTTCCATCTTCCGTCATACGTAAAATTTGTTTAATCTCATTAAGTGAGAGCGGTTCTGAAAATATGTTTCGTTCTGTAAACGGGATATCGTGTTCTTCGAGCCAAGCCCGTGCCTTCCGGCAAGATGTACAGCTTGGAGACGTATAAAGTGTGACCATTTTTCTTCCTCCCTGATCGAGTATGCGTCCATCTTTTAAGTGACTCTATTTGTATACCCAAATTCGCATCCACTTAATTATAATAATTCTTAATTATTAAAACTTCAATGATATTCTTTATCATTCAGATAAGAAAAGAGGGCGCATTCGTTGAATGCGACCTTGAATGACCCATCTCAAGATGCCGGGATTCGAGACACTGGTTGAGACACCGTCTCTTTCCCTGGCTTGACTTGTAAGTCTTTCAACTTCTTCTTCAAAACTTCTTTCAAAAGTCGTTTTTTCTCTCGAAGAACTTTGTCACGTTCTTTCATGGCCTCTCACCCCCGTACAGCGTAAGCAACCGACCGAGCATTACCGATTCTGAAAATCTTGAACTTGCACTAATCTACAATTAAATTATAGCACATTTGTTTGTGAAATGTGAATCATTCTTGCGAATTCATCGTTTCTTTACATAGGTATCATTTGCATTACATTAAAAAAACCTGTATAGTTTATAGAAATAACCTTTTTATATATAAGGAGGAGAGCGATGATGAGAATCACACTAGAAACGATTATGGGACATCCGGTTACCCAAAAATATTTGACTCGATCAGGCTTAAAGCATGCGGTTGATGTATGCGAACGCGCTCTCGAAATGGCAACGAAACGTGGTCTCGATACAGATCTAGCGACGAAAGCTGCGCTTCTTCATGATATCGGTCACTATGAGTGGTATACAGAAGGCAAATGGAATTATGATTTATATCGCCAGAACGACATTCATGCGATTAAAGGTGCGGAACGGGCACACAAGTTATTGATTCGTCTCGGGGAAGACCCTGCCCGTGCCAAAGAAATCTCTGTCATGATTCTTCTACACACCGACTCTTATTTACCACCAAGTCGAATTCAACGAACACCGCTCCAACAACTCGTCCATGACGCGGATACGTTCGTGGAGCAACCAGGTGGTCTTCACCACTATGAGACAATGGAAATCGAGGATGCGTTAGCTCGTGTCCGTCAAATCGACGCCATTGTGGAACGTCTCTCGAACTTGCCACGTATTTCAAACGGATAATCAATCACCTAGTTCGTTAGGTGATTTTTTTGTACAAAAAAACCTGATTTCGCGAAGAAATCAGGTTTTTTATATTAAACGAGTTGTGCTTTGTATGCTGCGTACTCTTCGTCTGTGAGCGAGACATAGTGTCCTGGCTCGACTTCGCGAAGTGGTGGGATACTTGAATCTTCATCCGAACGTCCAACTGGACCTTTTGATGTTGACTCGTATACGATCCGTTTACGTGTACGCTCATGCTCCGGGTCTGGAAGCGGAATCGCTGACAAGAGCGATTTCGTGTATGCATGAATCGGGTTCTCGTAAAGACGATCTGCTGTCGCAAGCTCTACGAGGTGACCTTGATACATAACACCGATACGGTCAGAGATGTATTTAACCATCGACAAATCGTGGGCGATGAACAAATACGTCAAGTCGCGATCGCGTTGCAATTCTTTCATCAAGTTGACGACCTGCGCTTGAATCGATACATCAAGTGCAGAAATCGGCTCATCGGCGATGATGAAGTCCGGTTCAACCGCAAGGGCACGGGCAATCCCGATACGCTGACGTTGACCACCCGAGAATTCGTGTGGATAACGGCTCGCGTGCTCTTTCGTCAAACCAACCGTTTCAAGAAGGTCATAGACGCGGTTCATACGATCTTCTTTCGTCTTCGCAAGACCGTGAATATCAATCCCTTCTGCGATGATATCCGCAACCGTCATACGCGGGTTAAGCGATGCGTATGGGTCTTGGAAAATCATTTGCATGGCACGGTTGAATTTCAACTTGTCTGCTTTTGATTTTTTACCGTGGACGTTTTCGCCTTTGAACACAACGTCACCATCTGTCGCGTCATAAAGACCGATAATTGTACGTCCTGTCGTAGACTTCCCACAACCAGACTCACCTACGAGTCCGAGCACTTCACCTTTGAAAATATCAAACGAGATTCCGTCTACCGCTTTGACGACGCGGCCACGGCCAATTTTAAAGTGCTGCTTCAGGTTTTTTACTTCGAGTAGCTTCTCGCGTTCCATTATTCAGCACCACCTTTCGTAAACGATTTAGCGAACGCACTGTCCGGACGATACTTGAGAGCGAGTTCACGAATCGCACGTGGCGGACTAACCGCTGGTGCTTGTGGGTGTAATAACCAACTTGAAGCAAAGTGTGTATCACTTACCTGGAACATCGGTGGCTCTTTCTCAAAATCAATCTTCATCGCGTATGGGTTACGCGGTGCGAACGCATCCCCTTTTGGAGGATCGAGCAAGTTTGGAGGCGTACCTGGGATTGCAGGTAGCGCTTCGTTACGGTCATCTGTCGGACGCGGCATCGAACCAAGAAGTCCCCATGTGTACGGGTGACGTGGCTCGTAGAAGATTTCATCAACCGTTCCTTTTTCAACGAGACGACCTGCATACATAACAGCGACACGGTCAGCCATGTTCGCAACAACGCCAAGGTCGTGCGTGATGAAGATAATCGCTGTGCCAGTTTTTTGTTGAATATCTTTTAATAGTTCAAGAATTTGAGCTTGAATCGTAACATCAAGTGCCGTTGTCGGTTCATCGGCAATCAACACTTTCGGGTTACATGCGAGCGCGATCGCAATAACGATACGCTGACGCATCCCACCAGAGAGTTGGTGTGGATATTGTTTCAAGCGTGCTTCTGGGTTTGGAATCCCTACAAGTGTCAACAATTCGAGTGTACGTTTCTTCGCATCCTCACCTGTTAACCCTTGGTGCTGTTTCAACCCTTCTGCGATTTGTTTATAAATCGTCATGGTCGGGTTGAGTGATGTCATCGGGTCTTGGAAAATCATTGCGATATCGCGACCACGAATTTTAAGCATTTCTTTTTCCGAAAGTTTCGCCAAGTCTTTTCCTTCGAACATGATTTCTCCGTTCGTGATTTCACCTGGAGGGTTCGGAATGAGACGCATGATTGCCTTCGAAGTGACGGATTTACCTGAACCCGATTCTCCTACGATGGCGAGCGTCTCGCCTTTTTTCAAATCAAACGATACGCCACGAACGGCTTGAACCGTTCCTGCATATGTGTGGAACGAGACCTCTAAGTCTCGGACTGATAAAATCGTTTCCATGCACGAGTCCCCCTCTTTCTTTTTTATTTACGCATTTTCGGATCGAACGCATCACGCAAGCCATCGGCAAGCAAGTTGAAGCTGACCATGAGCAAGACGATGATGACAGACGGGATAATAAGAAGGAACGGGAATGTCCGTAGTTCTTTGTATCCATCGTTAATCAACGTACCAAGTGATGCTTGTGGCGGTTGAAGCCCGATCCCGATAAAGCTGAGGAATGCCTCGAAGAAGATGGCAGATGGAATCGTGAACATGAGCGTAATGATAATCGCACCCAATGTGTTTGGAATCAAGTGTTTGAAAATCAAACGACTACTAGATGCTCCAAGTGTACGAGCTGCCAAGACGAATTCTTGGTTTTTGAGTTTCAAAATCTGACCTCGAACAAGTCGACTCATCCCAATCCATCCTGTGATGGCCATTGCAAGGATGATGGTGAAGACACCTGGGTCAAAGATCAAGATGAACAAGATGATCAAGATCAAGTTAGGTACACCAGTCAAAATCTCAACAATACGTTGCATGATGTTATCCGTACGCCCACCGAAGTAAGCTGAGACACCACCGTATGCGACACCAATCAATGTATCAATGATAGCCGCAACGAAACCGATGAAGAGGGAAATACGTGTCCCTTCCCAAATACGTGACCAAAGATCACGACCGAGGTAGTCGGTACCGAACCAGAAGTTCTCTTCTACGTTCTTTTGTTCGTAGAAGTCGATATCGCGTCCACCGAGTGTCGCCATTCCATCGAAGCCAGCCCATTCAAGTCCTGTGACTTTTGGTGGAAGTTTAGCTTGTGAAATGTTTTGTTCATAAGCATCGCGAGCCGATAACATCGGTCCAAACAACGCAAGTGCGACGAGAATCAAAATAATCGACAGCGAGATGATGGCCGCTTTGTTTTTCTTTAGGCGCATCCATGCATCTTGCCAGAAGTTTAAACTTTTCCCAGCGATTCGTTCACCAAGCTGTTCATTCATCTCAACAGGTGTGAACATGTCTTGGTCGAACTGTTCGTAATTCTTTTTGTTTTCAATCATCAGTTATTCCCCCCAAGACGAATACGTGGGTCAACAACCCCATAGAGCAAGTCGACAAGCAAAATAATAATAATGAACAATCCTGAGAAGAACAATGTCGTTCCCATGATGACTGAGTAGTCATTCAATGTGATTGACGTGACGAACAATTCTCCTAGGCCTGGTACCGCGAAGATTTTCTCGATAACGAACGTACCCGTTAAGAGTCCAGCTGTCATCGGTCCAAGAATCGTGATGGCAGGAATCATCGCATTACGAACCATGTGTTTCCATACGATGGCGTTACCCGTCAATCCTTTCGCTTTCGCGAGGGTGACATAGTCTTGTCCGGTAACCTCTAACATCTCCGTTCGGACGAAACGGGCAATCGCTGCCGTGACACCGAGCGATAATGAGATTGTTGGTAATATTGTATGAGCTGGAGAATCCCAGAATGCGACCGGAAGCAATTGCAATTTAACTCCAACATAGTACTGAAGGAGGGCTGCAAAAACGAACGATGGGACAGAAATCCCGATTACCGATACGAACATTGAACCATAGTCAATGACCGTATTGTGACGAATCGCCGCAACAACACCTAACAATACACCTACAAGAGTTCCGAGAACTAATGCCTGGAGCCCTAATTGTGCTGAAGGACCGATTCGTTCCATAATCAACTCAGTTACTGGACGGTTAGCCGTACGGAATGAAACGCCAAGGTCACCTTGGAGCATGTTTCCAATGTACGTTGCATAGCGGACCGGAAGCGGATCGTTGAGTCCGTAGCGGTCATTCAATAATTGAATTTGTGATTCTGTCAGTTTTTCCTGGTTTTGATACGGCGAACCTGGGAGCAGGTCCATCAGGAAGAACGTGAACGTGGCAATCAAGAAGAACGTGATGAGGCCGTAAGTCAGCCGTTGTAGGATATAACGTCCCATGAATAAAAACCCCCTGTTTTTTCTAATTCTTTCTACTACTTGCACCAACAGCTTCATTATGACATATGACCTATTTTTCAAATTCACAAAATGAAAGGAATATTCTGAAAGAATAGCGTATACGTCATCTCAAGGCTCTTAGCACAGTGGCTGAAAACAAAGAATATTCTTTTCAGAGATTATTCTGAATTTTCACTGTTACTACATTATACTTTACCAACAAAACATTTGAACAGTATTTTCTCTTACTTCGATCGAATTTTTTAGAAAATCGGGGACATGCGATTGCATGCCCCCTCATCTCATTACTTAATATCAACGTATTTGTACTGGTAATCAGCACCGAACAATTGACGGTTAAAGTTTTCGATGTTTGGACGAATCAAGTACGCCACACCAGCTTGATAAATCGGCATGATCGCTTGGTCTTGTTCAATCAAGAGAGCTTCAGCTTCTTTGAACAAGTCATAACGTGCATCGATGTTTGTTTCAGCAGACGCTTCGTCAATCAACTGGTCATACTCAGATGACGAGTAGTTGATATCGTTTTGTCCATTGTCTGATGTGAAGATACCAAGGTTCGTAAGTGGATCTTGGTAGTCAGGTCCCCAAAGTGCGAATGACATTTGGTAGTCACCGTTTGCTTCACGCTCGAGTTTGTTGTTGAAAGGTTGTTGAGCAATCTCAACCGTTACGTTCGGCAAGTTAGACTCGATTTGACCTTTCATGTACTCAGAGATTTGTTTAGATACTTCGCTATCGAACGAGAGAAGTTCGATTGTTGTCGCTTCTCCGCCTGTAGCTTCTTCCCAAAGTGAAGCCGCTTCGTCAGCGTTTGTTTGGAAGTACTCAACACCTTCAGTGTAATCCGTACCGTCTTCATATTTGATGAAGTCTTTCGGAATGAATGATGTTGTTGCAATTGAACCGTTGTTCAAGAGTTGGTCGATGATTCCAGTTGGGTCGACCGCACGTGCGATTGCTTTACGTGCATTTACATCAGAGAAGATTTCATCTTCGTGGTTGAATTTGAAATATCCGATGGCAGAACGAAGACCTGTGTTGTAATCTTCATCTTCTTGGAACGCAGCAACTTGTTCTGATGCGAGACCAGCATAATCGACATCGCCAGCTTCATACAAGTTTACGACTGTAGAAGTTTCTTTAACAACTTTCACATCAACTGAATCGAGAGCAACGTTTTCTGCATCCCAATACGATTCGTTTTTCGTTAAGACATAACCTTGTTCACGATCCCACTCCGACCATGTGAATGGTCCGTTGTAAAGGAGGTTTTCAGGGTTTGTTGAGAAATCTTCGCCTTTTTCTGTTGCGAATGCTTCATTGATTGGTGTGAATGTACCAAATGAAGTAAGTGAGAGGAATGATGGGTCTGGACGCTCGAGCGTGACTTCGAGTGTTTTCTCATCGATTGCTTTAACGCCAAGCTCTTCTTTCGGTGTATCACCTGTGTTGATCGCTTCAGCGTTTTTAATTGTGTTCATGATATATGCATACTGTGAACCTGTTGCAGGATCGACAGCACGTTGCCATGCATACACGAAGTCGTTCGCTGTGACTGGCTCACCGTTTGACCACTCAGCATCACGAAGCGTGAATGTGTAAACAGTCTCATCTTCGTTTACTTCTGGTTCGCCTTCAGCGAGAGCTGGTACGGCATTTCCGTCTTTATCAAGACGGTAAAGACCTTCCATTGTGTTGGCGATCAAGTTGAATGCGACCGCGTCTGTAGCAAGAGCCGGATCGGCTGTTGTGATATCTGACGTATCCGTCAAGCGAAGAACTTTTTCTCCGTTTGATGAAGAACCGCCGCCATCAGAGTCTCCGCCTGTCGAACAAGCCGCGAGTACTGAACCGAGTGCCAAGATGATCGTCATCATGAGCAAAATCGATTTTTTCTTCATTGCGATTTCCCCTTTCGTTTTGAAAAGCTAGCCGTTCGCCGAATAAACATCTTACTTTTTTCTTTAATTTTCTGAATATTTCATAAAGTATTCGACGAAAGAACGTTAGGGCTATTGTAAGAAATTTTTAATCAAACTGTCAACTACAGAATAAAACGCTGTCATATAACGCAACTTTCTTACTCGCTTTCTGCCCCGCCTTCCTAGTATCATAGAAGAAACGTGGAATGGTGTCCCCATTCCTTTGACTGCTTGAAAGGAGATTACATCATTGAAAAAGTTTCGAAATATATTGATTGTTTGGGGGATTGTCACAATTCTCTACACCGCTTGGTCCATTTTTTCATATTTCCGAACCGAATCTGTTCTTTTCCATTTAAGCGGAGGCCTCTTCGTTTCCGGTATTCTCACGTTTGCAATCGGAATGTTTTCCCATATGAGTGCGACTGGATTGTTTGATGGCATCATGTACGGTTTTAAGCGAAATCGACGTGCCAAGTTAAAGGAAATTGATGCAGATTATGAAGAGGATGAAGAAGAAGATCCTGAAGATCGACAACTCCGTAAACAATCGGCTTGGAACTGGGTGTTTGTTGGTGTCGGAAGTATCGCGCTCTCGTTCCTCGTCGCTTTGATTTAATCTTTTCGAGAGTCTGATCCTATGCTAAACTAAATGCAGAATAAGAACACAATGAAGAAGACAAGTAATTCAACGCTCCTTTTCCTCAGAGAGTCTACGTTGCTGCGAGTAGATGAAAAGATGTTGAATGAATGGACTTTGGAGTGGCTCGCTTGAACGTAAGTATGGCGAGACGGATCACGCCCGTTATCGCGTTCAAGTGGCATATGATATGCAAATTTGGGTGGCACCGCGGTTATTCGTCCCGATTTATTCGGACGGACGACTGCGGTTTTTTTATATTCTTCGGAGGTGTATACACATGGCAACGATTTTTTCAGGAATCAAACCGACCGGCGTCGTGACGCTCGGCAACTACTTAGGTGCGATGAAACAATTCGTCGACCTTCAAGACGACAACAATGCGTATTATTGTATCGTCGATTTACATTCTATTACGGTGCAACTGGATCGCGTCGAGTTAATGAATAACACGCGAAAATTAGCGGCACTCTATCTCGCTTCTGGCCTCGACCCAGAGAAAGCGACAATCTTCGTTCAATCCGAAGTGAAAGCGCACGCTCAACTCGGATGGATGTTAACATGCATCGCGGGAATGGGTGAGCTCGGTCGTATGACACAATACAAAGATAAATCACAAGGAAACGAGAACGTCGGAGCAGGGTTATTTGTTTATCCAACCCTCATGGCATCTGATATCTTGTTATACAATACAGAACTCGTTCCTGTCGGAGATGACCAAAAACAACATATCGAATTGACTCGTGATTTGGCGGAGCGTTTCAATAAACGTTATTACGAGACGTTCACGATGCCGGAACCATTGATCCAAAAAGAAGGGGCACGGATTATGTCCCTCACGAATCCGGTGAAGAAAATGTCGAAATCGGATACAAACGCGAAAGGATACATTTCGATGCTCGATGAGCCAAATGTCATCCGTAAGAAAATCAAGAGCGCCGTGACTGATTCAAGTGGTGTCATCTCGTTTGACCGCGAGAACAAACCAGGAATCTCAAACTTATTAGAAATATACTCACTATCGACGGGTACATCAATCGATGACCTCGTCAAACAATATGAGAACTCAAATTACGGAACATTTAAACAAGATGTGGCAGAAGCGGTCGTTGCTTTGCTCGAGCCGATTCAAGCACGTTATCACGAACTGATCGATTCTCCAGAACTCGATGAAATTCTCGATGCCGGTCGTGCCAAGGCGGAAACCGTCGCAAATAAAAACCTCGCGAAGATCGAAAAAGCGATGGGTCTCAGTCGCAAACGTGCGAAAGTTAAAAAATAACTCATCCTTTACAGAACTCTCCATGTGAGAGTTCTTTTTTGTATAAAAAAACGATACATAAAAAAGAGAGACAGGCGTCCCTGTCTCTCTTGTAAGCGTGTAATGAAATTATTCTTTGCCTTCGATTGAAGCCCACTTGTAAGAGTAGTCTGCACCGAATGCGTGCTCAACGATACCTTTAACATATGGCTTCGTGAGGCGAGCCGATCCACGTTGGTAAACTGGTGAGATTACGCTCTCTTCAAGAACGATTTTCTCAGCATCTTGCATTTGCTTCCAACGCTCAGCTGGATCTGTGCTTGCTTTCGCATCAGCGATGAGTTTATCGAACTCTTCGTTCGACCACTTACCACGGTTGTATGGTCCGTCTGTGACGAAGAGGTCAATGAATGTCATTGGATCTTGGTAGTCAGGACCCCAACCAGCGAATGTGAACTCAAACTCTCCTTTGTTCTCAAGGTCAAGTTTGTTGTTGAACGGTTGTTGCTTGATTGAAACGCTCATACCTGGAAGGTTCTTCTCAAGTTCACCTTTGATGAACTCACCGATTTGCTTCGCAGACTCTGAGTCATAGTTGAGGAGTTCAAGTTCAACTTTGTCTGTTCCGAGCTCTTTAAGCCCTTCTTCCCAAAGCTTTTGAGCTTCTTCAACGTTGTATCCGCCGATGTCGCCATTTCCTTCACGGAAGTCTTTTCCGTCTGGACCTGTTACGAAATCTTTTGGTACGAAGTAGTTTGCAGGGATTGAACCGTTCGCAAGAAGTGTTTCTGAGATTGCAGCTTTATCGTATGCGCGATCAATCGCGTTACGGATTTTTTGGTTGTCAAGCGCTTCCACAGCAGTGTTGAACTGGAGGTAGAAGAGTGTTGGCTCAACGACAGTTGAGAAGTCTTCGCTATCTTGATACTGAGCAACGAGCTCAGAAGTCAAGCCTGTGCGGTCAACGTCACCGTTTTCATACAAGTTAACACCTGTTGAAACTTCTTTAACGACTTTAACGTTGATTTCTTCAAGCTTAACTGTGTCTGCATCCCAATAGTCTTCGTTCTTGACCATTTTCCAGCCTTGTTCGCGCTCCCAGCTGTCGAGTTTGAACGGTCCGTTGTAGAGAGTTGTCTCTGCAGATGTACCGAAGTTTTCGCCTTGCTCTTTATCGAATGACTCAAGTTTTGGCATGAACACGCCGAAGCTTGTCAATCCGAGGAAGTAGTCAGCTGGAGCTTTCAATTTAACTTCAAGTGTTTGATCGTCGAGTGCTTTAACGCCTACTGCATCGCGTTCGCCTTCGCCAGTGTTATACTCGTCAGCACCTTCGATTGGTGACATAACGTATGCATATTGTGAAGCGTTATCTGGGTTGAGTACTTCTTTCCAAGCGTATTCGAAGTCGTTCGCTGTGACAGGCTCCCCGTTTGACCAAGTCGCGCCTTCACGGATTTTGAACGTGTACGTTTTTCCGTCTTCTGAAACATCGTGATCTTCAGCCATACCTGGAGTTGGCTCATCGTTCTCATCCATGCGGTAAAGACCTTCGTTAACGTTGTTTAAGACGTTGAACGATACAGCGTCCGTTGCGAGTGTTGGGTTAAGTGAAGGAATGTCTGAACCGTCGAGCAAGTTGAGGACTTGCGCTTCATCTGCAGAACCTTCCGAACCTGATCCATTTGAAGACCCTGTGTCTTCATCCCCTGTCGAACACGCAGCTAGGAAAGCACTTGAAAGAAGTGTAACCGAAGATGCTAAAGCAAAACCTTTTTTCTTATTCATTGCGATGACCCCCTGATTTTTTCGTTTTAACGAAGTGAATGATGGTAGAAAATTCAGTCATTTCTTCTGACAGTATTTGTTACCAAAATCCCGTTGATGCAATAATACAATATTCTGATAATTTTGCAAAGTGTTTATTTTGATTTTTCTAAAAAATTTTCTCTATAGTCAAAAAGCCCGCCTAGAGCGGCGGGCTTTTAGCTCAATTTTCATATTTTTTCGAAAAGGTTAGGACATATGAAGGACCGATGACCGGATAACCGATTTGATCGTATCCTTTTTCAACCAAATAGGAACGTCCTGCTTGATAGATTGGCATAACAACGGCCTCTTCTAATAGCTTCGCTTCTGCATTTCGTAAAATTGTATTTCGCTCTTCTAAACTCTCAGTTGAGCGAGCCTCGTCCATCAACTGATCGTACGATTCGCTTCTATATCGACTTGAATTGAGCACATCGTCAGATTCGAATTGAGTCAAATAGGCTGATAGCATCGGGTAGTCTGGTTGCCACCCGGATAAAGAGAAAGAATAATCTCCTGAGACTTCTTTCCTAACTTTCTCTCCTAGTGGCAGCTCCACGACATTGACGGTCAATCCGTCTAACTGTTCCAAATTATTCTTTAATTTTGTCGAAATTTCACGTGCTTCTTCATCGACAAAGCTAAGCAATTCAATCTCGATTGTTTCTGTTTTTAACCGTTTTTTTACGGTTTCAAATAATTGGTCGGCATCGCCTTCCAACTCTACAACTGCAGCTTCTTCATCCATGACGAGAAGTCGTTCCGTCGTTTGTTCCGACCGTGCAAGCGATTCTTCGAGTGTCGTCCGTTCCAGCGTCAGTGCGAGGGCTTGTCGAAACGCAACATCATCGAATGGTGCTTTTTCAACGTTCGGTTTTAAATAAAACACGCCACTTCGCGGAACGTCCTTAATATTCATGACTTCCTTATCAACGGTAGACGTGTCGAAGTCATACGGAATCGGATGCATCCCGGACACTTCCGACAAGTTTGACTCGTTTCGAATGGAAATCGTTTCGAGCGTGACTTGATCAGCTTCACGGTACGTTTCGTTTTTATGTAACGAGATGCTTGTATCATCCATTTGATTCAATTCAAACGGTCCGTTCGTTTCCAACTCTTCCCATGATGTCACGGATGGTTGTGGTAAAAATGCTGGCATTGCAAAAATCTTTTCGAATCCTTTCATCGGTCGGATGAGTGTGAGTTCAAGCGTTCGGTCATCGATGGCTCGAACGCCTAACGCGTCTGGTTCTTGTTGTCCGAGACCAATTTCTTTTGCCGCCTTGACATCCGCGAGTAAAAAACTAAACGGTGAATTCGTATCGTCATCGACGAGTTTTCGGAAATGATCGACGAACGTCTGTGCCGTGATCGCATTTCCTTCGGTCGTCACACTCTCTTTCAACGTGAATGTATATACCGTCCCATCATCTGAGCGTTCTAGCTTCTCGACGAGTGCCGGTTCAATCGACCCGTCTGAGCCGAATCGGTAGAGTCCCTCATAAAGATGCGACAGTACCGTTTGGGATGCCGGGTCAATCGCGAGCATGACGTCCGGTTGTGTCGGAAGGGATTCCCCGTTGATTGTAATCGTTTGTTCTTCTGGTGGTACTAGTTCACGTGACTGCTCTCGTTGTTCGTTCCAAATGAATAAAAAAAGGATAAGGACTGAACCTAACAAGGCGGCCACGATGAATGATTTCTTTTTCATTCGTTGCACTCCTTTCTGTTAGACCAACCCTTATACCCTAACCTTTTTTGAATGATTTTTCTACCGTCAGTTCGTCACTTTCGCAAATGCGAGTGTCGCATTATGGCCCCCGAAGCCAAGTGAGTTACTGAGTGCATACTGAATGTCAAGTTCCCGATTTCCTTCACGTACATAATCAAGGTCGCAATCTGCTGCAGGTGATTCACAGTTGATTGTCGGATGAATCTTCCCTTCATGAATCGAAAGGGCTGTAATGACTGCCTCGACGCCACCTGCTCCTCCGAGAAGATGTCCAATCATCGATTTCGACGAGTTGACCGCGAGTTTGTCAGCGTGTTCCCCGAACACACGACGAATCGCTTTCGTTTCGAGCATATCGTTGAGCGGTGTGCTCGTCCCGTGCGCGTTGATGTATTGAACATCTTCCGGTGTGATCCCGGCATCACGAATCGCCTCACTCATCGCTTTTGAACCACCCTCTGCCTCTGGTGACGGTGCAGTGATGTGATAAGCGTCTGAACTCATTCCGTATCCAACGACTTCTGCATACATTTTCGCTCCACGTGCCTTCGCATGTTCATACTCTTCTAATACGAGTACGCCAGCGCCTTCACCCATGACAAACCCGTCGCGGTTCTCGTCGAATGGACGGCACGCCGTATTCGGGTCTGGATTCGTCGAGAGCGCTTTGTTTGAACAGAAACCTGCGAACGAGAGTGGAGTGATCGGTGCTTCCGCTCCACCGGCGAACATGGCAATCGCATCTCCCCGTTGAATGACGCGGAACGCTTCTCCGATTGAGTTCGTTCCTGACGCACAAGCTGTCACAGAACAGTTACTCGGTCCTTTCGCTCCAAGATAGATGGAAACTTGTCCGCTCGCCATATTCGGAATCATCATCGGAATGAAGAATGGACTGATACGACGTGGTCCACGATCATGGAGGATCGCCGATTGCTTGTCGATTGTCTCAACGCCACCGATTCCGCTCCCGATCCACGTACCGACTTCATCCGCGATCGCTTTGACATCGAGCCCACTATCTTTATGAGCAGCGTCTGCTGCTAAAAGAGAGTATTGAATGAATGAGTCCATCTTGCGTGCTTCTTTTGGCTCGACCAAATGATCGATGTTCCACTCTTTCACTTCCGCTCCGACTTTCGCCGGATATTGACTGATATCGATTTTTGTCAACGTATCAATGGCGTTATCCCCTTTTAAAAGACGATCCCACATTGTCGACACGTCGTTTCCTAACGGTGATACGACTCCTAATCCTGTCACTACTACTCGTTTCATGAATGATTCCCCTCCGTAATTGTTGCATGATTCCATGTCAGACAGCTTGCACCCCATGTGAGCCCGGCACCAAACCCTGCGATGACGACCGTTTGTCCATCTTGGATTTTACCAGATTTGACGGCTTCCGCTAAGGCGAGCGGAATGGATGCCGCCGATGTGTTCGCATGGTCTTGTATGGTCATGACGACTTTCTCTTCTTCTAAGTTTAACCGTTCCATCGCCGCATCAATGATTCGACGATTCGCTTGGTGCGGCACGAGGACGTCGAGGTCATTCAACGACTTATCGGCCTTGTTTAACGACTCGAGCACGATCTCGGGCATTTTCCGTACGGCGAACTTGAATACTTCGCGACCATTCATGACGATCTTTCCTTCATCATTTTCGTACAAGTGCTTGCCACCTGTTCCATCACTTCCAAGTACGATTGAGTCGATTGAAGCGATATCGTCTTCCCCGAGTACGACAGCCCCAGCTCCATCTCCGAATAGGACAGCTGTCGACCGGTCATCCCAGTCAATCAAACTTCCCATCTTCTCCGCTCCGATGACGAGCGTTTTCTTGAATCCTTTCGAATCCATCAGGCTCTTCGCTGTATCCATCGCAAAGATAAACCCGCTGCACGCGGCACTGACGTCGAACGCCACAGCGGCTTTCGCGCCAAGATTCGCCTGAACCACACATGCGGTTGCCGGAAACGCTGGCGCAGTCGCCGTCGCACAGACAATCGCCTCGATCTCGTCGATGCTGACCCCAGCGCTTTGTAACGCTCGTTCTGCAGCGCGTGTTGCCATATCCGAGACCGACACGTCACTTTCTGCTAAATGTCGTGCCTCGATGCCTGTACGCGTACGAATCCACTCATCGCTCGTATCCATTCGTTTTTCTAAATCGATATTTGTCACCCGATTGTCCGGTAAGAACGATCCGATGCCGATGATTCCAATATTCATATCGTCGACCCCTATTCTTAGTATCTGGTACTAATATAAGGGAATAAAAAGAGGATGTCAATGCATCCTCCTCGTAATCAATCGATTAAGCTTGTTCGAGACGTTTCGTGACGGCCATGACCATCTTCGCAGAGTTGATCGAAGCCGTTTCTAAAAATTCATCAAACGATAAGTTTGCCTCTTCGTCTGCACTGTCTGAGATCGAGCGCGTAACGACGAATGGTACGCCGAACTGGTAACAGGTCTGCGCGATTGGAGCAGCCTCCATCTCGACGGCAGCGACGCCATCGAAATGACCGAGGATATCAGCCACACGCTTCGAGTCGTTGATGAACGAATCTCCCGTTACAATCAATCCTTGATGCACGTTCACGTCAGGCAAGCTTTCAATCACATCTTTACAGACGTTGACGAGCTTCGCATCGGCTTCATACGCCGGTGGCATTCCTGGCACTTGACCGTATTCATAACCGAATGCCGTCACATCGACATCGTGGTGGCGCACTTCCGTCGAGACGACGACGTCACCGACTTTCATCCCTTTTTTGAATCCGCCTGCAGAACCGGTGTTGATGACGACGTCCGGTTTGAATTTATCAATCAAGAGTGTCGTCCCGATCGCGGCATTGACTTTCCCGATGCCTGACTTCAAGATGACGACTTGCATGTTTCCAAGATAACCTTCATAAAAATGATAGTTTGCGATTTCCGTATCCTTGCGCTCCGTCAATTCATTCCGAAGTAAATTCACTTCTTCTTCCATCGCACCGATGATTCCAACTTTCATTCCGATTCCTCCTCAGAAAGAGAGCGACTTCCATGATGGAGGTCGCTCAACAACTTATTTGATTTCTTTGATTTCGACGATCATGTCGCCACCTGGTGTTTGAACCGTGACCACATCTCCGACCGTACGACCGAGAAGTGCTTTCGCGATTGGTGATTCGTTCGAGATTTTTCCTGTGAACGGATCTGCCTCGGCACCACCGACGATTGTGTACGTCTCGTCTTCGTTATCTTCTTGGATGAAGAACGTGACCGTTTTCCCGATTGAGACAACCGAGTTATCCGCTGCATCATCTTGAATGATGACGGCGTTACGGAGCATTTCTTCTAATTGTGCGATTCGTCCTTCGACCATCGCTTGTTCTTCTTTTGCCGCGTCATATTCCGCGTTTTCTGATAAGTCACCGAAATCACGAGCAATCTTAATATTTTCAACGACTTCTTTACGGCGGACCGTCTTCAGTTCGTTTAATTCATTCTCGATCTTCGCTTTTCCGTCTAACGTCATATAATGTTGTTTTTCAGCCATTTCTGTCACTCCTTCATTGTCTCCTAGTATATTACAGCTAGGGTAAATTGAAAACGATTTATTTCCTCACGCGCGATTGCGCTCAGTGAGCACCCAACGGATCTTCGTCACGAGTAAGTCGATTGCGACAAAATTTTCTCCGCCTTCAGGAACGATGATGTCCGCATACCGTTTCGTCGGCTCGCAGAATTGTAAATGCATCGGGCGTACGACATTCGTGTATTGTGCCACGACTGAATCGATTGAACGGCCTCGTTCATTAATGTCCCGCTGCATGCGGCGCAAGATTCGAACGTCGGCATCCGTATCCACGAACACTTTAATATCCATCAATTCACGCAAGCGGGCATCTTCAAGTGCCAAGATCCCCTCAACGATGACGACATCGACCGGTTCGATCAAAATCGTCTCATCAGACCGTGTATGGGCCGCATAGTCATATACCGGCTTTTCGACAGCTTGATGCTGTTGCAATTGTTGGATATGTTCAATTAGCAAATCGTTATCAAAGGCGAAGGGGTGGTCGTAGTTCGTCTTGTACCGTTCCTCCATCGTCATTTCGGATTGATCTTTATAATACGCGTCTTGTTCAATCATGACGACCGATTGACCTTTAAACGCATCGACGAGCGCACGGGCCACGGTCGTTTTTCCAGATCCGGTACCCCCGGCCACGCCAATAATGACGGGTTTATGTTGCATCAAAGTTAAGTCCTCCTCATCGTAATTTACGACTGATTGCTAGGCCATCACCAAGGGGCAAAATTGCAGTATGATAATCGGTCCGTGCCATCAATTGCTCAGTAAACTGTTTCACGAGACGGACAAGTCGGCGTCTGCGACGGTCAAGTACTGACACGTCCTCGAGCAAGACGTCCCCTCGTAAAAACAAATTATCGCTGTAAATCGTACCACCAATTGGTACTAAAGCGCCATACCCATCAAAAAATTTTTGATATTGTCCTTTTGCCGCATCAATAAACACGGCATCGAACTCACCTTCAATCGAACCAATCAATTCAACGGCGTCACCGTGAATCAATGTGATGCGATCGCGAACATCAGATCGTCCGATAAAGCCAGTCGCCTCTTCGAATCGACGGGCGTTTCGTTCAATCGTGACGATTTCGGCATCTGGTAACAACTCTGCCATACGGATTGCACTGTAGCCAATTGCCGTCCCCACCTCAAGGATACGGGTCGGTCGCTGCATCGCCAACAAAGAGAGAAGCACTTCAGAGCCCGTCAAGTCCATGATTGGAACGTGATGTTCTCGCGCAAATGCCTCCATCTCCGTCAACAGCGGAGAGCGGTCGTTGATCAATTGTTCTACATATCCCTCATAGGATGCATGGTCCACTCGTTCCACCTCTTAACTCTCTTCATTCAAACGACCGGAAGCATCCGCTTCCGGTCGTCCCATCAATTACTGTTCGCTTCTTCAAACGCTTCCCATTCGGAACGGTATTTATTGACGTTTTGTTGATGGTCCTCATAGTCCACTTCGAACAATACTTCCCCATTCGGGAATCCTTCACGCGGAGGGCGTGCATAGAAGTAAATGTTCGCCGTATCATTTGGATTGAGTACCGCCTCAAACGCGTCACGACTAACAGCCGCGATTGGACCGATCGGAATTCCTCCATAACGATACGTGTTATATAAGGAATCGTTCTCCAGGTCTGCGAATGAAGTAAAAATCGACGTCTCCCCTGTACCGTACCAGACGGTCGGGTCAGACTGTAGTTTCATACCATCATTCAGACGATTTTCAAAGACACCGGCAATCTCTTTCCGGTCTTCCGTTGACACGGCCTCTTTCTCGACAACCGATGCGAGCGCGAGCGTCTCATGGAACGTACGTCCTGAATCGGCCAAACGACCTTTGTACTCTTGATACATGCTTTCAGTCGGGAGTAGCATCTCATCGATGATTTCAGTGAGCGTTACCCCTTTATTGAATTCATACGTTGCTGGGAACAGGTATCCTTCAAGCGGATGATAAATACCTTCCTGCAATACTTCCTCCGTCAACATCTCATGCTCGTTCACGAGCGAACTAATATATTCACGGTCGCTCAATTGCTCAGAGATCTCTTCTTTCGGAATATCGGCCTCTTTCGCAAGTCGTGCGATGACTTGGTCGATTGTGAATCCTTCCGGAATGACAAGCTTGATATCAGGAACCACAATGACTTTACCTGTTTGCAACGTTTCAATCAACTCATCGATTGATTGAGACGGTGACAACGTATACGTCCCCGCTTGGAACGATGATTCGTTTTTAAAACGCGTATAGAAACGGAAAATCGTGCTACTCCTTACAAGCCCATTCTCTTCAAGTAATTCACCAATATATCCCGAACCAGCTCCGAGCGGGACTTCGACCTCAACTGTTTCAGTCGAAGTTGGATCAATCGGTTCGACGGAGCGCTTCACGAACACATAAGCGAGTGCCGAGCCTGTGGCGATGACGAGAAGGAAGATGGCAAGGATGACAACCGTGATGCGACGGACGATCCGGTTGCGGGCACGTTTCTCATCTGACATAGATGGATGATTCATGCATTTCTCCCCTGTTCATTTTATAAAGAGAGGCGACGAGGGAGATCCCTAGCCGCCCATCCCCTATTTAGTCTAGACCGACTTCGTCATTGACGATATCGAATGCTTCCATGACCTCTTCGAAGTCTTCATCGTCTTCGACGAGCTTCAAGATGAATTCGCCATCTTCAAGTTCTTCAATTTCAAATGCGTATACTTCGATTGTGTCTTCATCTTCTGTTTCCGGAGCGCCGACCGGTTCGAGCACGACGAATGTCTTCTTCGAACGGTCGCTTGTCATACGGAAAATTTCTGCAAATAAATGCTCGTCTCCATTTTCATCTGGAATACGGTACATTTCTTCTTCACGACGAATTTCTGCCATGAGAGATTCCTCCTTTATTTCCCGGAACGATCCAGGTAGTTTTGTAAAATCATCACGGCCGCCATTTTGTCGATGACCGCTTTTCTCTTTTTGCGGCTGACATCTGCTGAAATGAGCATCCGTTCCGCTTGCATCGTCGTCAATCGTTCATCCACCAACACGCAAGGTAAGCCTGTCTGCTCTGTGAACGCCTCAGCAAACGCCTCAGACGCCTCACCGCGCGGACCGATTGTCCCGTTCATGTTTTTCGGATGACCGACGACGACTTCTTTCACATCGTACTGCTCGATAAACGGACGAAGGAGACGGACGGCTTCGTCAAAGTCGGGTTCAGTCCAGTAGACCGTTTCCACACCTTGCGCCGTCCATCCCATCAGGTCACTTACTGCGACACCAATTGTCTTCGATCCGACATCGAGTCCCATGACTCGCTTCATATTAATCCTCTCTACGATCGTTCAAATACGATTTGACCAACTCTTCGAGAAGTTCATCCCGCTCAATTTTGCGAATCAAGTTTCGCGCATCATTATGACGTGGGATGTAGGCGGGGTCACCTGATAATAAGTATCCCACGATTTGATTGATCGGTTGATAACCTTTTTCCTCGAGTGCTTGATATACCGTAATCAGGGTCTCACGTGTGTTAGCACGTTGATCATCTTCTGGAAAATTGAATTGCATCGTGCGATCCATTTGGCTCACAAGAATCCACCTCTTTCCGTTTGCACTTCACACTCTATTATGCCAGTGATTGAACGTAATGTGAAGCAAACTTCAATGCTTCGTCCAGTTTTGTTGCGTCACGGCCACCTGCTTGTGCCATGTCTGGACGTCCGCCACCACCGCCGCCACAGCGTGTTGCGACTTCTTTAATGAGTTTTCCGGCATGGAAGCCACGGTCGTTCAAGTCTTTCGTCACACCTGCGACGAGGTTGACCTTCTCACCGTTCGCCGACCCAAGGATGATCACGGCAGAGCCGAGTTTTCCTTTCAAATCGTCGACCATGCTACGGAGGGCATCCATGTCTTGTCCATCGACACGCTTCGCGATCAATTGGACGTCACCGATTGTCTCGATCGCATCCGTCAATGAAGAAGCTTCGATGTTCGCGAGTTTCGCTTTGAGCGACTCTGAAGCACGCTCCACGTCTTTGATTTCAGCCTGAAGTGCTTGAACACGTGCTGGAACTTCGAGTGGTTTCGTTTTCAACAGTTTCGCCGCCGCTTCGAGCGTCTCGATTTGCTGGTTCATCACTTCGTATGCGCCAGCCCCTGTGACCGCTTCGATTCGACGTGTTCCTGCGCCAATTCCTGACTCAGACAAGATTTTAAAGAGTCCGATTTCAGCCGTATTGGATACGTGGCACCCACCGCAAAGTTCAACCGAGTAATCTCCAGCAGATACGACGCGAACGACATCACCGTATTTCTCGCCGAAGAGTGCCATCGCCCCTTTTGCTTTCGCATCAGCGATGTTCATCTCTTCGATGTCGACACCAATCGACGCCCAAATCTTCTCGTTCACTTGACGCTCAATCGATTGAAGCTCTTCTGGTGTCACTTGTCCGAAGTGAGAGAAGTCAAAACGAAGACGGTCTGGTGTCACGAGTGACCCTGCCTGATTGACGTGCTCACCGAGTGTGTCTTTGAGTGCACGGTGCAAGAGGTGCGTCGCGGTATGGTTCTTCACAATCGCTTGACGTGAGTCTTGGTCAACCGTCGCTGTCACTGCCACTTCCGCTTTCGCGACGCCTGACTCAACTGTGACCGTATGCAAGTTTTGGCCGTTCGGTGCTTTCGAGACATCTTTCACGCGAAGAAGGAAGTCTTCCCCAACGATTTGTCCTTTGTCCCCGATTTGACCGCCGCTCTCTGCATAGAATGGCGTTTGATCAAGGATCACTTGCGCTTCTTCTCCTGCTGCAACCACGTCGACGAGTTCCCCGTCGTGAATCAAGCTGACGATTTTCGCGTTCGTCTCAAGATTGTTGTATCCGAGGAACGTCGATGGCATCGTAATATCCGCGAGTACGCCAGATTGGATTTGCATCGATTCGACGTCAGCGCGTGCTTGACGTGCACGTTCACGTTGCTCGTTCATCGCTTCTTTGAAGCCGTCTTCATCGACCGTCATGTGATGGTCTTCAGCGTATTCGATTGTCAATTCAAGTGGGAAGCCGTACGTGTCATAGAGACGGAACGCATCTTGACCACTGATCACGTTTGAACCTGCAGCTTTTTGCGCTTTCGCAACTTCGTTCAAGATTGCGAGTCCGTCGTTCAACGTTTCATGGAAACGCTCTTCCTCGTTCTTGATGACTTTTTTGATGAAGTCTTTCTTCTCGTTCACTTGTGGATAGAAGTCGACCATGATGTCACCGACGACGTCCACGAGTTCGTGCATGAACGGGCGCTCGATGCCTAGCATCTTCGCATAGCGGACCGCACGACGGAGAAGACGACGGAGGACATATCCACGTCCTTCGTTCGACGGGAGTGCCCCGTCACCAATCGCGAACGATACGGTACGGATGTGGTCAGCGATGACTTTGAACGCCACATCCTTGCTGCTGTCTTGACGATACACGTCTCCACTGATTTTTTCTGTTTCACGAATAATTGGCATGAAGAGGTCCGTATCGAAGTTTGTCGGTACGTCTTGAAGGACGCTCGCCATCCGTTCGAGTCCCATCCCCGTATCAATGTTTTTACGTGGAAGCTCTGTGTAGTTGCCGTGTCCGTCATGGTTATATTGGCTGAATACGATGTTCCAAATTTCAAGGTAACGCTCGTTCTCCCCGCCTGGGTAGAGTTCAGGATCTGTCGGGTCGTCTCCGAACGCAGGACCACGGTCGAAGAAGATTTCGGTGTTCGGACCAGATGGGCCTTCGCCGATTTCCCAGAAGTTATCTTCAAGTGGGATGATGCGGTCAGCCGGCATGCCGAGGTTCAACCAGATTTGTTTTGATTCTTCATCGTCTGGGTGAATTGTGACCGAGAGACGGTCCGGGTCGAGACCGTACCATTCATCACTCGTCAACAGTTCCCAGCCCCATGTGATCGCTTCTTCACGGAAGTATTCTCCGACTGAGAAGTTCCCGAGCATCTCGAAGAACGTATGGTGACGTGCTGTCTTCCCGACGTTCTCGATATCGTTCGTACGAATCGATTTTTGTGCGTTGACGATACGTGGGTTTGCCGGGATGACACGTCCATCAAAGTATTTCTTCAATGTCGCGACACCTGAGTTGATCCATAAAAGGGTAGGATCTTCGACCGGTACGAGTGACGCACTCGGCTCAACGCTGTGACCTTTTGATTTGAAGAAATCTAAGTACATTTGGCGAATCTGTGCGCCAGTCAATGATTTGAGCGGTTTCATGAACAATTCCTCCTTATTTCTGAACGAAACGAAAAAAAGCGATGCCTGCCCCTGTGGAAAGGGACGAAAGCATCGCTTCGTGGTACCACCCTCGTTCGCACGGTAAACACCGTGCCTCGAACATCCGTTAACGTGGATGAGGCGCCCAGGTTGAGTGGGGACTCCAGAATAGCTTCGGTCGGCCGACCTCCATCTTCTCGCAGCCAAGGAAGATGTCTCTGTAGAGGCGGTGACGACGTACTCATTTCCTTCATCGTCTGTATCGTTTCAGTTATCTATTCGTCATTATCACACGCGCTTATGAAGACGTCAAGACTTCCCGCCTAAGCGCTCCACCAATTTCGTTCGACGAACCGGCTCTTCTTCTCGTGTTGCTGCCTCGAGCGCTCGTACGTCTCCAAATAACAGTAAACTTTTCTTCGCTCGCGTGACGGCCGTATAAATCAAGTTCCTCGACGAGCGGAAGCCACCCGTGAAGAAGACCGGCATAAGCACGATCGGGAATTCGGACCCTTGTGACTTATGGATCGTGATGGCATATGCGTGGGTGAACTGGTCCCATTCACTGCGGTTATATTCGACTTCTGTCTGATCGAATCGGATATAAATTTTATCGACTTTATCGACGTTCTCTTTTGCGAAGAAAATATTTGTGATTTCACCGATATCTCCGTTATAGACGTTCTCTTCGGCGTTGTTGACGAGTTGTAGCACTTTATCGCCGTTTCGGTAAATACGTGTCCCGTGCTTCACTTCTCGGGCGCCCGATTTCGGATTGAATACGTTTTGGAGCGCCTCGTTCAACCCGTCGATTCCGCACACACCTCGATACGTCGGAGCGAGCACTTGGATATCAAATGGCGAATACCCTTTCCGAAGGGCCGCACCTGCCATCTGACAAATCGCTTGAAGCGCCGTCTCTTGGTTCGCCGTATAGAATCGACGGTCCGGGAGCGCCGCCAATAAATCTTCTGGCATTTTTTTAGCGTTCAACGAATGGGCGAGTCGCAAGATGCTCGACTCCGACGCCTGACGGTGGACGACGTCGAGTCGGACGACCGGAATCCCGTCCGTCGCCATCAAATCGGCGAGCACTTGACCCGGACCGACCGAAGGAAGCTGATCGCGGTCACCGACGAACAAAATCTTCATGCCGTTCGGAACCGCCTTCAACAAGCTCCTGAACAAGAAAATATCAATCATCGATGCCTCGTCGACAATGAGTACTTTTCCCACGAGCGGATTCGTCTCATCGACTTGGAACGAACTTCCGTCAAACTTCAACAGACGGTGAATCGTCGATGCCGGGAGACCCGTCGATTCACTGAGCCGTTTTGCGGCACGACCCGTCGGTGCGGCCAACACGAACGGGAACGGTTGGTTCGGGACGGGTTCGAGTTTCCAGTCGAAAACGTCACTCAGTGCATGAATGATGCCTCGGACGACCGTCGTCTTCCCGGTACCCGGACCTCCCGTGAGGACCATGAGCGGTGATTTGAGCGCAAGTTCGATTGCCTCTCGTTGTTGTGTCGCGTATTCAATCGAGAACATTTCTTCGACACGACCGACCGCGTCAAAGATTGTCGTCATATCCACGTCCTCCGTCGTCGATGTCGCCATGATGCGCGCCAACTCTTCTGCCGCCTTCCGTTCGGCGCGAAACACGCGAGGGTGATACACGACCGCGTCATCGATGACGACCCGTTCTTCTTTTGCGAGCGATTCTAATGCTGTGACGAGCGCGTCACCTGGGTCCGCCCCGATGATACGTGGCATCTCCGCTTCGAGTTGCTCCGCTGTCACATACAAATGACCGTTCCCTTGTTCGAGTTCCAACACGTAAAGGACCGCTGCCGCGATACGTTCGGGATGAATCCCTTGAATCCCAAAATGCGCGGCGATGGCATCCGCTGTCTTGAATCCGATTCCTTGCACATCATACATGAGCGCATACGGATTCTTCTCAATCGTTTCCATCGCCCGTCCTTCATATTCTTTATGAATTTTCGAGGCGAGACGCGGCGTGACGTCGAATGGGGCGAGAAACAACAACAGTTGGTCGACGCCATACAAGACGTTCAGACGTTCCGTAATGACGCGCGCCTGCTTTTCTTTCAATCCGTCGACTTCCGAGAGAATACTCGGATGCTTCACGATTTGGTCGATACAATCATCCCCGAGTGTATCCGCAATCTTTTGAGCGGTCTTTTGACCAATCCCAGGGAAGGAACCGTTCGTCAAAAAACGGACGGCGGCACGTTTTGTCATCGGAACGACGCGACGAATCCAATCCGCTTTCATCTGTTTCCCGAATCGAGGATGCTCGACGAGGCGACCGTGCGCTTTATACGTCTCTCCCTTTTCGATGCCGACTCCGACGCCAGCGATGACCATCTCGGTCTCGTCCGTCTCAAAATTCTTTTCTTTTATTCTGACGAGCGCAATGGTGTGCGCTTCTTCTTCTGATTGAAACAGGACTCGAATGACTTTTCCAGTCAACTCGTAAGGTGCTGCCATCATATCCGACACCTCCAGCTATTTTTCCATCATTCATTATAGCCCGAGATGAATCGATTGAACAAATGCCCTAGTCGAACAGACTCAAGATTTGCTCGATTCTGTCGAGGTCGACGACTTCTAATATGCGAATGAGTTGTTCAAGGTCGACTCGGTCCAAGATGCGCTCGACTTGTTCGAGATCCACCTCTTCTATTAAACGTTGTATCCGGTCCAAATCACCTGACGCCTCGTACGCTTCAAGTTTTGTAAAGAGTTCGGTCTTCTCGATACGAATCGAATCCTCTAACATCCCTCTAGCCCCAAATAAGACGAGACCGATGACCGCTAGTTGAATCAACCAATTCGTGACGACTTTCCAAAACGGGACGGTCTGTCCGATGAACGGGATGAGCGGAATGAACGTCAATTGTAAGAGCAAGATTCCGACTTGGACATATACGTTCGGAATCAACAACCCTAGAATCGCAAGAAGCAATGGAACGAACCATCCGACCCCGACATGTTCCGACGTGAGTTGCCAAGACTTTTGTTGCGAGTACACATAATGGACACCCCACCCGACAACGAGAAGCGCCACAAACAGAATGAGTAGTAACGTTAATAGTCCACGTGGCTCGACGACCACTTGATATAAAATCGTGTTCGTCCACTTTCCTTCAGCAAGTCGCTGATTTACCGTTTCAAATAATTGCGTGAACCATACATACTCGATTATGAAAAACAAGATGACACTGACCATGCTATATTTTCGCAAACGATTCGACCTCCTTCTATAAGTTGTCATTCCCTCACTTTCAGACAGCTAGTCGCGTTTTTGATTGATGGAAAGCGGGAACTGTTCGAATGACACATTGAAGGAGGCGTCATATATGGGTAAACGAATTCCAGTCAGCGGTCTATGTGAGCTTGTATTAGAAGTGACAGATATGGAAGAAGCCGTTTCGTTTTGGTCTGAAAAATTAGGTCTCCCCGTCGTCGAACAATGGGTGGGAGACGATGCGGAACCGAGTGAATCGCAAGAACAGGCAAATGAGCCGTGGGCAACGTGGCTCTATATCGGAGGAAACACACGACTTGGACTTTGGCTAAAGCGAGATTTCACCGAGGAAGAGGACGCCAATCGAAAACAAGACGTGACCGAGTGGGACACGCTCTATGATGAAGGTGGAGTCCACGTCCACTGCGCGTTCTTCGTGCCGATGGAGTCGTTTGAAAAGGCACTCGAGATTTTGGATGAGACCGATGTACCCGTAAAATTACGGACGTGGGACGAAGATGAAACGAAGAACGGGAAAGAACGGTCGGCGTACTTCAAAGACCCGAGCCATAACATCATTGAATTGTACACGAAAAATATGGACGAGGCTTACGGTGATTTCGCCGGGGAACCCGTCAAGATTACGACGAAACAACTTTAATCACGAGCACTAAAAAAAGTGCCATCGCTCCATTGCGATGGCACTTTCCTATTCAAGAGATTAGTTTCCGAGCAGTGCATCCATCTTCGCGATGGCGTCTCGTGCGAGTTCGTGATCTGGTTGCATCTCCAAGACACGTTGGAGCTCCGCATACGTCCGTTCCTGGTCACCTAAGAACGCATAAGCGATTGCCAAGTTATAGCGAGCGTCTGTATGGCTTGCATCGAGGTCGAGCGTCTCTTCTAATGCGACGACCGCCTCTTCTAACTGTTCACTTTGTGCGAGTGCGAGTCCGTACTGGAACGTGATTTCTACGTCTTCAGGCGATTGCTTTTTCGCTTCGCGCAGGCGTGGCATCGCACGAACGAAGTCACCCATCGCCTTGTACGTCAACCCGAGCATGAAATGAAGATCAGCATCGTCCATTCCAGACAGGAGCGCTTGACGTAGTGAGGCCTCCGCCGACTCCAATTGCTCGAGTTCATAAGCGAGAGCACCTTTCGCATAGTGCGCGGCACCGAACGAACCGTCGAGTTCGATCGCCTTGTCATAGAAGATGACGGCACGATCGTAGTCGTTGATGGCCTGAAACAACGTTCCCATGTTGACGAAGCCAGTCGGGTCCGTCGGGTTCGCTTCAATCGCCTCATTGAAATGTTTGGCCGCCTGTTCGAATTCACCTTGCTGCATCGCTTGGATGCCTTGTTCGTTTGCGTTCATATTCAATCACCTCATCCGATATAGTCGAGTCGTTTTCCGTTTCGATACGCTTCGTCGATTGTCGCCCCACCAAGACAGACGTCGCCATCATAGAAGACGACCGCTTGTCCAGGTGTGATGGCACGTTGCGGCTCATCGAACTTGACGAGTACTTCTCCGTTTTCAAGAGGGGCGACCGTGACCGGCACGTCTTGTTGACGATAGCGGAATTTCGCCGTCGCCCGGAACTCGCCAGTCGGAGCAGCCCCCGTCCAAGAGAGTTTTGACGCGAGAAGCGCATCTGAATAGAGTGCGTCGTGATGGAAGCCTTGTCCGACGAACAAGACGTTATTCTCGACATCTTTTCCGACGACGAACCAAGGGTCCCCGTCGCCACCAATCCCGAGACCGTGACGTTGTCCGAGCGTATAATACATCAAGCCGTCGTGACGTCCTTTGACGACACCGTCGAGCGTCCGCATCTCACCAGGTTGTGACGGAAGGTATTCCGATAAGAACTCTTTAAAGTTCCGTTCACCGATAAAGCAGATCCCGGTCGAATCTTTTTTCTTCGCCGTCGCAAGGCCTGCTTCTTCAGCGATCACACGCACATCTTTCTTGTCCATATGACCGATCGGGAACATCGTCCGTGCGAGCTGATCTTGTGACAATTGATTCAAGAAATACGTCTGGTCTTTATTGTCGTCTTTCCCACGCAACAAGCGATGTTCTCCGTCGACATATTCCACTTGGGCGTAATGACCTGTCGCGACAAAGTCCGCACCGAGTCGAAGGGCATGGTCAAGGAACGCCTTGAATTTGATCTCTTTGTTACACATGACGTCCGGGTTCGGGGTACGACCGAGACGATATTCCGCCAAGAAATATTCAAATACGCGATCCCAATATTCTTTCTCGAAGTTGACCGCATAGTAAGGGATCCCGATTTGGTTCGCGACGGCGATGACGTCTTCATAGTCTTCTGTCGCCGTACACACACCGTTCTCGTCTGTGTCATCCCAGTTTTTCATAAAAATCCCGATGACGTTGTACCCTTGCTCTTTCAACACATGGGCCGTCACCGATGAATCGACGCCACCTGACATACCGACGACGACTGTCGTCTCTTCAGGGGCTTTCGTGCGTAAATTCATCTATCTCACTCCGTTCATAAATGTCGAGACGACTTCTTGTAGTCGCTCCGCGAGCCGTTTCGCGTCCTCGACCGAGTTGCCGTGGCCAAAACTGATTCGAACAGACTGACGCGTCCGTTCTGAATCCCCGTACATCGCCGACAATACATGGGACGGTTCAACCGACCCCGCCGTGCAGGCACTTCCGCTCGAAATCGCCATGCCCCGCATATCCATCATGATGAGGAAGGGTTCAAGGTCAATTCCAGGAAGGTATAAATTCACGATGTGAGGTAAACGATTCGACCCGTTCACCTCATAAGTTACGCCGAGTTCGTCAAGGCGCTGACGGAGCGCCGTATCGAGCGACTCATAATGAGCCACTCGGGTCTCACGTTCTGCCATGACGAGTTCAGCTGCTTTTTGGAATCCGACGGCACCCGGAACATTTTCCGTGCCGGCTCGACGTTTACGTTCTTGTTGTCCACCAAAAGAACGTGACGCTAATTTTACACCTGTTTTCATGAAAAGAAAACCGATACCTTTCGGTCCATTCACTTTATGTGCGGATGCCGACAATAAATCGACATGAACTGCCTTCACATCAATCATTTCTGTACCGAGCGCTTGTACCGCATCGGTATGAAAGATGGCTTGATGGTCTTGTAACAACTCCCCGATCTCCTGAATCGGTTGACGTGTCCCGACCTCGTTGTTACCGTACATGACCGATACGAGAATGGTGTCATCCCGTAATGCCGCACGCACCGCGTCGACAGTGACGGCTCCCGACGCTTCGACATCGAGATACGTGACATCGAAGCCCTCGCGTTCGAGTTGCTCCATCGCGTGAAGAACGGCGTGATGTTCGACTTTCGTCGTGATGATATGTTTTCCTTTTTCTTGATGGGCATATGCCGCACCAAACAAGGCGTAATTATCCGACTCCGTCCCACCTGACGTAAAGACAATCTCGTTCGGTGAAGCACCGATCCATTTCGCAAGGACACGACGTGACGAATCGAGCGCCGCCCGGGCGTTACGTCCAATCCCGTGGATGCTCGATGCGTTCCCGTACGTATCTAAAAAGTAGGGTGTCATCGCTTCGAGGACTTCTGGTCGCATCGGTGTCGTCGCAGCGTGATCAAAATAGTTCATCTAAAGTCACCTCATTATTAAATATAAAACATATAGCCGTCTGACTCTTCCTCAGCAAGGTCAGCGAGTGTCGTTTCGTCAAGGACGGTATCAATGGCTTCTTTGATTTTATCCCAAAGCTTCCGTTTCACCGCATCATCTGCTTCAGATTCTTCGACGATAGCGAGCGGTCCTTCAAGCAAGCGAATGATTTCACCCGCTGTCACTTCTTCTGGCGGTTTGACGAGCTGATAGCCGCCATACGCACCACGCACGCTCTTGACGAGTCCACCGTTACGGAGTGGCCCGATCAATTGCTCTAAATAATGCTCTGGCAATTCATGTCGTGCCGCGATCTTTTTTAAACTGAGCGGTTTATTATCTGTCTCGCGCGCCAACGCAATCATAATCGTCAAGCCATAACGGCCTTTTGTAGATATTTTCATCTTCAAGTCTCCTTCTGTTATACTAATCGAACAAACGTTTGTCGAAAGGAATGGTTACGTATGCCTGATCTATTTCATCAATCGAATGGCGGACCACTCGCCAACCGGATGCGGCCCGAAACGTTAGATGACGTCATCGGACAGCGCCATATTGTTGGCGAGGGCAAGCTACTTCGTCGTGCCATCGAAGCCGACCGACTCGGTACGATTATTCTTTATGGTCCACCTGGAACCGGGAAGACGACACTCGCCCGTGTCATTTCGAATTACACGAAAGCGACATTCGTCCAATTGAACGCCGTCACGGCCAAACTCGAGGAATTGCGGAACGTCATTCGTGAGGCCGAGTCCCGGTTTGACTATGAGGACGAACGAACAATTCTCTTTTTAGATGAGATCCATCGATTCAATAAGCTTCAGCAAGACGCGCTCCTCCCTGCTCTGGAGTCCGGCAAGCTCGTCCTCATCGGAGCGACGACCGAAAACCCGAGCTTTGAAGTGAACGCCGCCCTCTTGTCACGAGCGACCGTCTTTCGGCTTGAACCACCGGGTGCCGAGGAATTACGCACTGTTCTCGAACGGGCGCTACACGACTCACGCGGTCTCGGAAACTACCCGGTGAAGATGGATGAAGCTGCTGCAGACCATTATATCAAAATGGCGGATGGTGACTACCGTGTCCTATTGAACGCACTCGAACTCGCCGTCTTGACAACACCAGAGATAGATGGACAGATTCACATCACGCTCGAGGTCGCGGAAGAGTCGATTCAACAAAAGTCGATCAAGTACGATAAGACAGGCGACCGACACTACGACGTGATCTCGGCGTTCATCAAATCGATTCGCGGTTCGGACCCGGATGCGGCGCTTTACTGGCTCGCTGTCATGATTGAGGCTGGTGAGTCACCGCGCTTCATCATGCGTCGTCTTTACGTCCATGCTGCCGAGGATATCGGAATGAGCGACCCGAACGCGCTACTGATCGTCGATGCGGCAGCACGAGCGAGTGAGTACATCGGTTTCCCAGAAGCTCGCATACCGATCGCAGAAGCCGTCCTGTACTTGGCGACCGCTCCAAAATCGAATGCGGTTATCACCGCCATCGATAAGGCGCTTCACCACGTCCGTACAGTCGAGGGTGGACCTGTGCCCGTACATTTGCGCGACGCCCACAGTCCAGGAGCACGTGAACTTGGAAACGGGGTCGGTTACAAATATCCGCACGATGAAAAAGACGGGTTCGTCCCTCAAAACTACTGGCCAGAAAACTTGGCTAGAAAACGACCAAATTACTATAAACCGACACCACGTGGATTCGAGCAACAAATTCAAAAACGGCTCGATTATTGGGAAAAACGACGCGACTCGAAATGAGCCAGCGTCGTTTTATTTTTGGATGCGGTTGATTTCGACGCCCGCTTTTTCGAGCAAATCATTGATGACGTAACCCGCAGCGACAAGTCCTGCAACCGATGGGACGAATGCGTTCGAGCTCGGTGGCATCTTCGCTTTCCGAATCGGAGCGTCTTTCTTCCCGACGACCTCGTTCACATCTTCGCGTGTCACGATTGGAGATTCGTCTGAGAAGACGACTGGGACGCCTTTATAGATTTTTTCTTTACGCAGACGTGTGCGGACCATCTTCGCAATCGGGTCATATGACGTATCTTTAATGTCGACGACTTTGATGCGTGTCGGATCCATCTTATTCGCCATCCCCATGCTCGAGATGACCGGGATGCCGCGACGTTTACATTCCACGATTAAATGAATCTTATAGATGATCGTATCTGACGCATCGATGACGTAGTCGATGTTTTGAGCGAAGAACTCTTCATATGTCTCTTCTGTATAGAACATCTTCAATTGGACGAGGTCTAAGTCCGGGTTGATGTCGAGGAGACGTTTCCCCATCGCTTCGACTTTCGGTTGACCGACTGTCGACAATAATGCGTGGATTTGACGGTTGACGTTCGTGATGTCGATATCATCTTTGTCGACGAGGACGATGCGTCCGACGCCACTGCGCGCAAGTGCCTCTGCCGCAAACGAGCCGACACCGCCGACACCTAAAATCGCGACCGTTTTATTCTTTAGAGCATCCAGGCCTTCAGAACCGATGGCCAATTCATTTCGTGAAAACTGGTGTAACATGTTTCTTCCTCCAACTAATTCTATTTTCTCATACTATTTTACTCGGAATTATATTCAAAAAAAAGACGTCTCGCGACGTATTTACAAAAAAATCGATGGGGCCCGGAGTGCCGTGACGATGCCTTGCTTTTGAACCTGCGTATGCAGGTGGGTGACCTAGCGTTTCCTTCACAAGTCCTCCTGCACGTGATGAGGCAGTTGATCTGGTTAGCAGTTCGGTCTCCCGTATTCAAAGTGTTGGCTCAAAATAACGAAGGCGGCTCTCGTACACCTCAGGTATCCCATCTGTTGATTTAACTATAGCGCTTCTGTAAAAAGAAGTCAATGAGAAACACCGACTTCTCGTGACAGTTTGGTCACAACCACCTGTTACGAAACGCACCATCTGGATCGTACGTGAACTGTTGACGCTCGATATTGAAACGTCGATTTCGTGAATCGTTTCCGACACCCGCTTGGTACGCCCAGTTGCCGTAATTGCTTGCGACATCGTAATCGATCAGTTTCGATTCAAAGTAGGCAGCCCCGTAACGCCAGTCTTGCTCTAACTCTTTGGCGAAATAATTGGCAACGATTTGTCGTCCCCGATTTGACATCCATCCCGTCGCATTCAGTTCGCGCATGAACGCATCGACGAAATCGATACCCGTCTCTCCCCGTCTCCATTTTTCAATGACATCCGCATCGACTCGCCAGTCTTTTCGTTTCGACCGGATCCCTTGCGTCCGAAACAAGCGTTTCCCTTGTTCAAGCGCGACCCATTGAAAGAATTCCCGCCACAGCAGTTCAAAATAGAGCCAATACGTCGATTCGTTCACCCCATGTGTTCGTTCATGTGCCTCGAGTTCAAAGAACACCCGTCGTGGTGATAGCGATCCGTTCGCCAAATAGGCAGATAGCTTCGTCGAGTCATCGACACCAAAACCATTCCGCGTCTCTTTATACGTTCGAATCGGCACGGACAGATAGTCATTCAATCGGCGCTTCGCAGCCAATTCGCCACCTTTGAACGGAAACGCCGTCCTCGGGTCTTTCTCGATTTCTTGAAACGGAAAAGGGAACGTCACGTCGCGCGTGGCGGCAGTCGCCTTTCGAGAGACGAGCTCGCGAGGACGAACATCATATTCGACGGCTTTGCGGAACTCTGTGAATAAAAAGGGCATTTTCTCAAACGGGATATCGTCCTCTTCAAATAACGTGAATCCACCGAACGTCTCGTACTCCCCCTTCCATTTTTTCATCACTTCTTCTTCACGCCGACGCTCATTGTACCCGACGGCTCGTTGAAACAAGAGGCGGTCGTTCGGGTCGAGCGTCTCGAGCGGATGACCGACATGAACAAAGAATGGGATCCCGAGTGCGTCTAACGAACCTGCCACGTCTTCTAGCGACTCCTTCAGGAAATGAAGTCGTTCGTTCCCGAGCGGAATGACGCCAAAGCGATTTTCAACGAGCTGTTTTGGGCTAATGAAAAAATGACCTTCAATCGGGTCGTCATATCGCAGCGCTTCCTCGAGCGGCAAATGATCATCCACACGTAAATCGTTTTGGTACCAAATGATTGTTTTCATCAATAGACCTCCTCTACTTCTTAGTATGATGGGTTATGATCTTGATCATGAAGATGGAATATGCTTAAGATATGTTTTTAAAATCAAATTGTGTGGAATATATTCTTCTAGAAGAGAAAGGGGTGCAGCATAATGGCTAAGAAAGGCAAAATGGGAACATTGATTAAAATCGCGACGGCGGTCGCACCGTTCGTCTACGATTACTATAAAAAGAACAAAGCAAAGAAATCACCGAAGAAATAAGTCCTGCGTCTCAGCCAACAAGCTGAGACGTTTTTTTCATGTTTTGCAATCGCCTATGCTAAGATAAATCAATCATTCTATTGAAACGAGGCGATGTTCGTGCACGCAAGGTCTATCCACTTTTTACGCATTCTCTTCAAATGGGGTCTCTTCATGACCGGGTTGTTCTTACTCGCACTCGGGTCATCGATCATGATCACCGCAAACCTCGGTGTCTCCACGTGGGACGTCCTTCATATCGGCATTGCTCACCATCTTCCGATTTCAATCGGAACGGTGATTTTATGCGTCGGTCTTTTACTCGTGCTATTTAAATACATACTCGACCGCATCCGTCCTCAATTCGGAACACTAGTCAACGCGGTGTTCGTCGGGGTGTTCATGAACTTGATCTTAAATGAGCAATGGCTCCCTGTTTTCGAAGGGATGATTGTAAATATCGTTTGGCTCACATTCGGCATATTTGTGATGGGCATGGGAGCAGGTCTCTATGTCGCCGTCGGGTACGGTGCCGGTCCACGCGATGGATTGACGCTTGCTTTAGCAGACCGTTTTGCCACATCTGTCCGTGCCATGCGAACCTGGATGGAACTGACCGCTTGTCTCATCGGATGGATGCTCGGCGGACCACTCTTCTTCGGGACCGTCTTATCGATTTTCCTCATCGGTCCGTTCTTCCAATTTTGGCTAGAACGGTTCCGCCTGTTCATCGCCTACGTCGATCGTCTCAAAGTAAAATTCGCATGAAAAAGAGAGGGGCTGCCCTCTCTTTTTATGTGTTCGGAATCAAGACGATCTTTCCGAACTTACCCGATTGTTTAAAATACGTCTGTGCCTCACGTGCCTCTTCAAGCGGGAACGTCCGGTCAATGACCGGTTTCAGCTTCCCTTCGGCAATCGAGCGCAACATTTCCGCGAACTCATGCCGTGTCCCGAGAACAGACCCGTACATCGCAATATGTTTCAAATACAGTGTCCGAAAATCGAGATGGGTCGTCTGTCCTCCTGCCGAACCAGAGATACAGAACTTCCCTCCTTTTTTCAAGATGTTTAGAGACACATCAAATAGCGCATCCCCCACGACATCGAGTACGGCATCGACCGGTCCACCGTTTGCCGCGATGATGTCATCGGCGAGCGTCTCAGAACGATACGAAAAGACTTCGGTCGCCCCGAACGCTTTCAATTCTTGCTCGTTTTTCAAATCACCGACGATCGCGAATACTTTCGCGCCGAAGACGTTCGCTGCAATCTGAACGTTGAGCGAGCCGACACCACCACTCGCACCTGTGACGACGATCGTCTCACCAGAACGGATGTGTAACTGCTCATTCATATGCCACGCTGTGAGTCCGCTCACGGAAAAGACCGCACTCTCGACGAAATCATCGAGCGGCATATCAAAACAAAGTTCGGCTGGCCACGCCACGTATTCTGCATAACCCCCGTCATATTCTGAACCGATAAAGGACATATCGTCCGATAAATGTTCTTTCCGTTCAGGTCCGCTCGAGGTGAACGGGAACAGAACGACGTGTCGTCCCATCATCCCTTGGTCGACCCCGTCCCCTAGCTCCACAACTTCTCCCGTGATATCTGAACCAGGAATACGCGGGAACTGGACACCCTCCGGACGCCAACCCGACTTCTCTCCAGTTCCGTACGCCCCTTCTCGCATCCAAATCTCTGTATTGTTGATGGCACAGGCGCGCACCTTAATCAGTACTTCTCCCGTTTTCGGTGTCGGTTTTGGGATATCAACCACTTGGAGTTGATCGACATCCCCATATCCTACGACTTGTACAGCTTTCATGGTGTATCTTCCTCCTTCTCTTTCGTTCATCCATATGTATTTACCCACGAACCACCCATATCACGCCAGAAAGGCCACCTTTTAGAGGTGACCTTCCGTTTAGAGCTGTTGGCGTTGTAACAGGTTCGTGAAGACGCCGCCTTTTTGGCTAAGTTCTTCGTGCGTCCCATCTTCCACAATTCCTTCTGCCGTCACGACGAGAATGCGATCCGCATTTTTTACCGTCGCTAGGCGATGGGCGATGATGAGCGTCGTCCGATTCGCGGCTAGTTCATTGAGTGAATCTTGAATGATGGCCTCAGTTTCCGTGTCAAGCGCCGAAGTCGCTTCATCTAAAATTAAAATCGGCGGATTTTTCAAGAACATGCGGGCGATGGCAATCCGTTGTTTCTGTCCACCAGAGAGCTTCAGTCCCCGTTCACCGATTTGCGTGTCGAGACCGTGTTCAAGTTCCTCGACGAGCGTGCCGAGATGTGCCTTCTCCACCGCATGCATGATATCTGCATCGGTCGCGTCAAGCTTTCCGTAAGCGATATTCTCCCGAAGCGTACCGGCAAATAAGAAGACGTCCTGTTGAACGATTCCGATTTGGCGACGTAGGCTCTCTTTCGTCATGTCACGGATATCCATACCGTCAATCGAAATCGCACCCTCTGTCACGTCATAAAAGCGAGGGATGAGTGAACAGATGGTCGTCTTCCCTGCCCCACTCGTCCCGACCAAGGCAACGGTCGTCCCTGCCTCAATCGACAAGTCAATATCCGTCAACACTTGGCGATAATCTGAATAACCGAAGGAGACGTCGTCAAAAGTAATATCGCCTTTCAACGTCTCGACCTCGATGGCATCCGCACGGTTCTCGATGTCTGGCTCTTCATCGAGCAACTGGGTGAATCGTTTAAACCCAGCCATCCCTTTCGGATACATCTCTAGAAGTGCCGTAATCTTCTCAATCGGCTTGATGAGCAAGTTCATATACAAAATAAATCCGACGAGCTGTCCGTATGTCAACTGCCCTTCATACGTTAAGTACGCCCCGTAGACAAGGACGAGCAACGTCATCAGACGCGTCGTGATGTAAATTCCGGCGAGCGATGTACTCATGACACGATACGCCTCAATTTTTGAGCCACGATAGAAGTTGTTATCTTTTTGGAAACGCCCGATTTCAAACGCCTCATTCGTAAATGATTGGACGACACGTGCCCCTGAAACGCTGTCTTCGACGCGCGCATTCACTTCCCCGATGTTCGTGTACATTTTTTGCCACGCCTTATTCATATTCTTATTCGCATATGTGATCATGATAATCAGGAACGGCACAGCGACAACGGTGACGAGCGCGAGTTCCGGGTCGATCGAGAACATGATGCCGAACGCACCGAGTAACGTCATGATGGCGATAAAGAAATCTTCCGGCCCATGGTGTGCCACTTCCCCGATATCGAACAAGTCGTTCGTGACCCGACTCATCAAATGTCCAGTCTTATGATTATCAAAGAATCGGAACGACTGTTTATGAATATGCGTGAACAACTCTTCCCGCATATCTGTCTCGATATTAATCCCGAGCTTATGCCCCCAGTAGTTGACAACGTACTGCATCATCATGGCCAATATGTATAGGATCAATAGACCAATGCTGACGATGATAATCCAGTTCCATTCCCCACCTGGCAATAAGTCATCGATGAACCATTGAACGGCGAGCGGAAACCCGAGTTCAAGCAGTCCGACGAGAATCGCGAATGAAAAATCGAGCATGAACAACTTTTTATGTGGTCGATAATAACTAAAAAACCGTGAAATCATCCTGTTTCCCCCTTCTCAACACTCTAAGTGTACGCTTTTTTCCGAAAGGTGGAAAATAGGATGCATCCCTTTTTCATTCTTTTTTCAATCGGCGTATAATGAAAATAAGGAGTGATACACATGAATGTACACATTACAGAACGTGCGCTCGAACGAATCGAGTCATTGAAAGGCGAACGTGAAGGACAGATGCACCTCTTCTATGAGACGGAAGGTTGTGGCTGTGGAAACAGCGGAATCTTTGAGATTCGATATGTTACGGAGAAGACTCCAGAAGACGTCGAGATTGACTCGAACCTCGGTCCGATCTTAATCAAAAACTGGACGAAAGTATTTTTAGATGAACAGATGACAATCGATTTCCTCGAAGAACGTCGTACGCTCGTCTTGAAGAGTGACGGACAAGTGTTCAATTCGAATCTACTCGTCACTGACGGAACGGGTTGCCAGCTGAACGTTCCGAGCCGATGAAACAGGCGTTACGAGAACATCCTATCCTGTGGCTATGGTTCCTCCTAAGCTTCGGACTCGGACTGTTCGGAATCTATCTGGCGTTCACCGATTCGGTTTACACGATGTCCGCAGTTATCGCCTCGCTCTTTGCGTTCGGGTTTGCGTTGCAGCGTACAGCAAAGTATATGCAGCGAGAGGAAGATAGACGTTAAAATAGACTTCATTTCTATTTAGACATTTGTGATCGAGCAGTGGGCCAAAATATAATTTCACACACAGAAAAAGGAGATTCGCCGCGGCGAATCTCCTTTTGAATACTTACTTTTTCTCTTTTACTGCCGTACGAATCGACAACTCTTCAAGTTGTGCGTCTGCGACCGGGCTCGGTGCTTGCGTGAGCAAGTCGCTTGCCGAAGCCGTTTTCGGGAAGGCGATTGTGTCACGAAGGTTAGAACGACCTGCAAGAATCATGACGAGACGGTCAAGACCGAGTGCGATCCCTGCGTGTGGTGGTGTTCCGTATTCGAACGCTTCAAGTAAGAAGCCGAACTGTTCAACTGCTTCTTCTTGCGTGAAGCCGAGCAATTTGAACATGCGCTCCTGGATGTCACGCTCATAAATACGCTGTGAACCGCCACCGAGCTCGTAACCGTTCAAGACGAGGTCATACGCGATTGCGCGTACACTTGCCGGATCTGTCTCGAGAAGGTGAAGGTCTTCACGGTTTGGCATCGTGAACGGATGGTGGTTCGCGTAGAAACGACCGTCTTCTTCTTCAAACGTCACGAGTGGGAAGTCCGTCACCCAAAGGAAGTTGAACTTCGACTCGTCGATGAGACCGAGGTCGTGACCAAGTTTGACGCGGAGTGCGCCAAGGCTGTCTGCGACGACAGTTGGTTTCGATGCGACGAAGAGGAGAAGGTCACCTGCCTCTGCATTCGTTGCTTCGATTAACTTCTGTGCATACGTTTCGTCAAAGAACTTCGCGATCGGGCCGTTCAAGCCTTCCGCCGTCACTTTGAGCCATGCGAGACCTTTCGCACCGTAAACTGCCGTGAACTCTTGAAGCTTGTCGATGTCTTTACGTGAGAAGTTGTCCGCCTCACCTTTGACGTTGATCGCTTTGACTTGTCCGTTTGATTCGAGTGCGGCGTCGAATACTTTGAAGCCGGCACCTTTCACCGCGTCTGCCACGTCGATGAGTTCTAGACCGAAACGCGTGTCCGGCTTATCTGAACCGAAACGACGCATCGCTTCTTCATGAGTCATGCGCTCGAACTTCGCTGGTGTGTCCGTACGACCGAGCGTCGATTCCATCACTTGGCCCATCATCGATTCCATCATCGCCATCAAGTCTTCGATGTCCATGAAGCTCGTCTCGATGTCGACTTGTGTGAATTCAGGCTGACGGTCTGCACGAAGGTCTTCATCACGGAAGCAGCGCGCGATTTGGAAGTAACGGTCAAATCCTGCGACCATGAGCAACTGTTTGAAGAGCTGTGGCGATTGCGGGAGTGCATAGAACTCTCCACCGTGGACACGGCTCGGGACGAGGTAGTCACGTGCGCCTTCTGGTGTCGACTTCGTCAAGATCGGTGTCTCGACTTCGAGGAACTCCTGCTCCGTCAAGAAGTTACGGATCGTGTTCGATGTCTTCGAGCGGAGACGGAACGTCTCTTGAAGCGCCGGACGACGAAGGTCGAGGTAACGGTACTTGAGGCGAAGGTCTTCTGAGACGTTTTCTGCTTCGTCACCGATTGGGATTGGCGTCATCTTCGCTGCGTTCAAGATGTTGATTTCTGAAGCGATGACTTCGATGTTTCCTGTCGGCATGTTCGGGTTCTTGTTCTCGCGCTCGAGAACCGTCCCTTTCACGTCGAGAACGAACTCGCTACGAATCGTCTCCGCGAGCTTGTGGACTGCTTCGTTTTCTGGGCGAACGACGACTTGGACGATCCCTGTGCGGTCACGAAGGTCGATGAAGATGAGTCCTCCGAGGTCACGTCGTTTTTGTACCCATCCTTTTAATTGTACTTCTTGGCCGATGAGTGACTCTGTCACGCGGCCGTTCATATGTGTGCGTCCGATCATTGTCCTGCTCCTTCCGATAGTTCACGAATTTTGTCTGCGACGGCCGAGAGCGGCACATCGACTTGTTCACCAGTCATCATATCTTTCAAGGCGGCTGCACCGCGTTCGACTTCGTCATCCCCTAAGATGACTGTGAACTTGGCTTTCAAGCGGTCCGCCTGTTTGAATTGTCCTTTGAACTTGCGTCCTTGGTAATCACGGTCTGCCTTGAACCCTTCCATGCGAAGGAGTTGTAAGAGACGTGTCGCCGTTAATTCGACTTCTTTCTCACCTTGCGCGACGATGAAGACATCAAGTCCTGTCTCAAGTTCGGGTAAGACCCCTTCATTCTCTAATGCGAGGATGAGGCGCTCCAAGCCGATTCCAAACCCGATTCCTGGCATGTCTGGTCCGCCGATATCCTGTACGAGACCGTTGTAGCGTCCGCCGCCACAAAGTGTCGTGATGGCGCCGAATCCTTCTGCCTCGGACATGATTTCAAACGCCGTGTGCGTGTAGTAATCGAGTCCACGGACGAGCGTCGGGTCGACTTCATAGGCGACACCGAGTGCGTCGAGTTGAGCGAGCACTTGATCGAAATAGGCTTTCGACTCTTCATTCAAATATTCAAGGATCGACGGTGCCGTCTTCATCGACGGGTGATCGCGGTCGACTTTACAATCCAAGATGCGAAGCGGATTCTTATAAAGGCGTGACTGGCAGTCTTGGCAAAGTTCGCCTGCCACCGGCTCGAAGTGACGGATGAGCGCATCGCGGTGGGCGTTGCGGCTTTCCGCGTCCCCAAGCGAGTTGACGACGACTTTGATTTTTTGAAGGCCAAACGATTTGTAAATCGAGTAGGCGAGGCTGATGACCTCAGCGTCAACGGCCGGGTCGCTACTGCCGATCGCTTCGACACCGTATTGGTGAAGCTGACGGAAACGACCTTTTTGCGGACGCTCATAGCGGAACATCGGTCCCATGTAATAAAGCTTCGTCGGTTGGTCCGGATTGCCGAACAGTTTGTTCGTCACGAACGCACGAACGACAGATGCCGTTCCTTCTGGGCGAAGCGTGTACTCGTCTTTCCCTTTCTTCACGAGCGTGAACATCTCTTTTTGTACGATGTCCGTCGTCTCCCCGACACTACGTGTGAACAGGTTCGTCGTCTCAAAGATTGGTGTGCGGATCTCTTTATAGTTATAACGGGCGCTCATGTCGCGAAGCTTTTCCTCGACATATTGCCACGTCTCGACCGTGCCCGGAAGCAGGTCTTGTGTACCGCGTGGTGCTTTCATCATTCTTGTTTCCCTCCTTAAAAATACAAAAAAGGCCCTCGTCCGCAAAGGGACGAGAGCCTGTGTAAGTTTCCCGTGGTACCACCCTCGTTGCAGAGCCATTACTTGAAACTCTGCCACTCGAAATCGGTTAACGCCCGATGAGACGGCTCCCCCTACTCGTTTTCAAGGGAGCACCTCCAAAGTGTCGTTCGGGTCATCATCCAGTCGATGCTTTCAGCCAAGGCATCGCTCTCTTTGCTGGTGGGTTGACCGTACTCTTCTTTATCGTAGGTGTTTGACTATATGCTTCATGATGCCGAATGAAGCCGGCATCTGTCAAGCGTTTTTTTCGAGCATGAGTGTGACCGGGCCGTCATTGACGAGAGCGACGTCCATCATCGCCCCGAAGCGTCCCGTCTCGACGACGAGTCCGTTTGACCGAAGTCGTTCGTTAAACTTTTCATAGAGTGTCTCAGCCATGTCCGGTTTCGCCGCCTTTGTGAAAGCAGGTCGACGTCCTTTCATCGTATCTCCATACAATGTGAATTGAGAGACAGATAAAATCTGACCGGACACATCTTGAATCGATAAGTTCATCTTTTCTTGATCGTCTTCGAAGACACGAAGCCCGGTCACCTTGTCGGCGAGCCAGTTGACTTCTTCTTCTGTGTCTTCATGTGTCACGCCGACGAGAAGCAAGTATCCGGCGTTGATTGCCCCGACGACTTCTTCCTCGACTGTGACCGATGCTTCTTTCACTCGTTGCAATAATACACGCACGTTCCTCTTCCTTTCGTCACGTCATCATGACTCGGCTGACCGAATACACGTCTGAGATTTGTTTGATGCGCTCGACGACTTTCTGCAAATGATTCACGTTCGGAATCGAAATCGTCATCGAGATGCGGGCTTGTTTGTTTTGGTCGCCACGACCGCTGACGGCCACGATATTCGTATTCGTCGCGGAAACCGCTTGAAGGACGTCGTTTAAGAGACCTGAACGATCATATCCTGTGATTTCGATATCGACGTTATAGTTCTTCTCTTTCGCCTGTCCGACTTCCCATTCGACGTCGAGGAGACGCTCGGGATGTTGTTCGTTGACGATGTTCAAGCAGTCTTTCCGGTGAATCGAGACGCCGCGTCCACGAGTGATGTATCCGACGATCTCATCTCCCGGTACCGGGTTACAGCAACGACTCATGCGAACGAGCATGTTGTCGATCCCTTTGACCGTCACGCCCGCTTCCGTCGTTTTCTTCTTCGGTGCCTGACTGACTTTCAATTCACTGATCGCTTCAGAGAGTTCGAGTTTCGGTTCTTTCCGCTGCTTCTCCGTCAACTTATGTGCGACTTGAGCGGCAGTGATGCCTTGGTAGCCGACCGCGGCGTACATCTCTTCCTCGTTCCCGAAGTTGAATTTCTCGACGACGATACTGAGTGCAGGCTCATCGATTACTTCTTTCGGTTCAAAACCAAGTTTCTTGATTTCCGCCTCGACGAGATCTTTCCCTTTCTCGACGTTCTCTTCACGCTGTTGACGTTTGAACCATTGGCGAATCTTGTTCTTCGCCTGACTCGAAACAGCGAGTTTCAACCAGTCTTTGCTCGGTCCATAACTGTGCTTCGACGTGATGATTTCAATGATGTCACCTGTCTCGAGTTTGTAGTCGAGCGGCACCATCCGACCGTTCACTTTCGCACCTGTCATCCGATGGCCGATTTCCGTATGGATCCGGTAGGCATAGTCGATCGGGACAGAGCCTTTCGGCAACTCGAATACGTCCCCTTTTGGTGTAAAGACGTAGAGCATGTCGCTAAAGAAGTCGACTTTAAGCGACTCCATAAACTCTTCGGCATCCGTCGTATCTTTTTGAAGCTCAAGAATCTCACGAAGATGGGCAATCTTCTCGTCGAACCCGTTCGTCGAGACGTTTTTGCCTTCTTTATATGCCCAGTGTGCCGCAATCCCGAATTCGGCGATGAAATGCATGTCTTTTGTCCGAATCTGGACTTCAAGCGGCTCACCCTTCGGACCGATCACTGTCGTATGGAGCGACTGATACATGTTCGGTTTCGGCATGGCGATATAATCTTTGAAGCGTCCTGGCATCGGCTTGTATTGCGTATGGATGATCCCAAGTACCGCATAACAATCACGAATCGAGTCGACGATAATGCGGACCGCCATCAAATCATAAATTTCATTGAATTCTTTTTTATGCTTCACCATCTTATTGTAGATGGAATAGATATGTTTCGGTCGACCGTTTACGTCGGCATCGATATGCACTTCTTCAAGAACTCCGTTCACTTCCGTGATGACAGAGGTGACGAGTGCTTCTCGTTCCGTCCGTTTTTGTTTCATCATCGAGACGATCTTGTAGTATTGCTGCGGGTTGATATAACGTAACGAAATATCCTCGAGCTCCCACTTGATTGTCGAGATCCCCATGCGGTGGGCGAGCGGCGCAAAGATTTCAAGCGTCTCTTCTGCCTTTTGGACTTGCTTTTCTTTCGGCATATGCTGAAGCGTCCGCATGTTGTGGAGACGGTCCGCGAGCTTGATCAAGATGACGCGCACGTCTTCCGCCATCGCGATAATCATCTTCCGATGGTTCTCTGCGAGTTCTTCTTTTTTCGACTTATATTTGATTTTCCCAAGCTTCGTGACGCCGTCGACGAGCATGGCCACGTCCGGACCAAAATCGTCCGTCAATTGCTGTAACGAAATATCCGTATCTTCGACGACATCATGCAAGAGCGCTCCGATAATCGTCGTGGCATCTAAGCCGATATCAACGAGAATGCCGGCCACTTGGACCGGATGGAGGATATAGGGCTCGCCCGAACGTCGGAACTGACCGGTATGATGAAGTTTTGCGTATTCGTAAGCGCGTTTCACTTCGGCAATATCGTCGTCACCCATATACTCCCCGAGCGCGTCGAGAAGATCCTCAATACTTACGATTTGTTTTTTGGTCATAACATTCGACACCCTTTTTCTTACCGCTCCAATCGACTCAGATTCGTCGCAGCATGGTAGTAGTTTATATTCAAGATTCTATAATTTTTATAACCATTATCGAAAAAATCTGACGACCTGTCAAAGGTTGTAGGTTATTTTCCTCAAAAACTATTCAAAAACGGGAAGCATATGCTTCCCGTTTAAAAATTAGTCTTCGTATCGGATGAGTGAGAAGATGTCATATCCTTCAAGACGCTCACGTCCGCCGAGTCCGTCGAGTTCAATCAAGAACCCGATTCCTGCTACAACTCCACCGAGCTGCTCAATCATTTTGATGGTCGCTTCAATCGTTCCACCTGTCGCGAGCAAGTCATCCAAGATGACGACTTGTTGTCCCGGCTTGATTGAATCTTTGTGCATCGTTAAGATGTCCGTTCCGTACTCGAGACCGTATGATACACGTACTGTCTCACGTGGTAACTTTCCTTCTTTACGAACTGGTACAAATCCGAGCTCGAGTGCGTACGCTGCCGGGCAACCGACGACAAATCCGCGCGCCTCTGGTCCAGCAATCAACTCTGCCCCACGCTCACGTGCATAAGCGACGAGCTCGTCTACTGATTTCTTGTAGACTTCGCCATCTTGCATAAGTGACGTGATATCTTTGAAGCTGATTCCTTCTTTCGGATAATCTGCTACTTCTTTAATATGCTGTTTGAAATCCATTTTATGTGTATGCCTCCTGCATCTTGTTCGATCGCAACGATTGTAACCGCTCTTTGAGCTCTGCCAATGACGCATAAACGAAACGTTCTTCGAGTTGTTGGCACCCAATCCGGCGTTGATAGCACGGCGCTTCGGTCAAATCGCGTTTCGGTGCTTCTGGATTGACTCCAGGCAGTCCGTCTTCCATTGTAACAAGAAATTCGAGTTCAGAGAATACTTGATGCATAAATTGAATCGTATTTTTTGACCATTTTCGTTCTTTTGACAGACGAATCAGGTTTTCACGTAGATTTTTCCGTTCACATGTCGCCATGTGCACGTAATACGTTCGGAAATCCTCACGTGACGGGAGACGCTCGAAGAACGAGTCACCTTGACCGAAGGCGCAATAGATTCGCTCGACACCCTCGTGAAGTTTTTCTGCAAGAACCTCTTCATCGTCAGGTAGGTCGAGTAAGACGACGAAACGATTGAGTGGTTCATCTCCTTCATGAAGTGGATAATCTTCGGCTATTCCTTGGAACGATAAGAATGACGTATGTTCTTTCGGCAAGTCTTTCAACTCTTGTACCGACTTTTTCTTCCCACGGTAATCGAACACCTGGAAGTCATCGACACGTAAATCTTGAATCATGAGCTGAGGTTTTCGCATCCCGTTCCACTCGTTCACTTGAAGACTGCCCATCACCGAGATGTGAGCCATCTGCGAGATTTCTGAGACGACGTGTCCGAACCCGAAGCCGATACCGTCGAGTTCACGCTTGTCTCCGGCGAGCTGAACTTTCAAATGTGTCGCGTCACGTCCGATTTGACGAATATCGCGCAGTTTGGCATCCGCAACGACGACCCGTGGAGACGGGTTCCCCATGCCGAACGGTGCCAGTTTCGCGATCTCGGAGATGAGATCGAGCGAGACGTCATTGACCGTCAGTTTCAAATCGACATTGACCCGTGGCACGAATACATCGTCTGGAATCCCTTCTGCTTGACGATTCAACCGTTCACGCAGTTCAGCAACGTTCTCGGACTGAAGCGTCATCCCCGCGGCTGCCGGGTGTCCCCCGAAGTGCGGCAAGATGTCTTCGTTCTTCGAGAGTTCTTTAAACAAGTCAAACCCGTCAATCGACCGTCCTGAGCCTTTCGCCTTACCAGTTTCCGGGTCGTGGCAAAGGAGGATGACCGGACGATAGTACGCCTCGACAAGACGGGAGGCGACGATTCCGACCACACCCGGGTTCCACTTCTCGCTCGCGACGACGAGTACACGGTCCTCGGTCATGGACGCTTCGACGAGTTCCTTCGCTTCAGCGGTGATCGTTTTGACGATATCTTGACGCTCTTTATTTTGCTTATCGAGTTGCTTCGCAAGTTCGAGCGCTTCCTCGACATGTTCGGCAAGGAGCATTTGTAGCGCCGGCATCGCCGAATCGAGACGTCCTGCCGCATTGATCCGCGGACCGAACGCAAAACCGACGGATTCTTCGTTCAACACGCTGTCACCGAGCCCACATACTTCACGTAACGCCAAAATGCCTGGTCGTTTCGAAGCTTCGAGTGCCGCGATTCCTTTTTTTGCGAGCAATCGGTTTTCGCCGTCGAGTGGGACGAGGTCAGCGATTGTTCCGAGAACGGCCAAATCCAGCAATTCCTCTGGCATCCTTCCTAAGACGGCATGTGCCACCTTCAGCGCGACCCCCGCACCGGCGAGCTTATCGTATGGATATCTCGGGTCAATGTGCGGATGGATGATCGCATACGCGTCCGGGAGTGTCTCTTTCGGCTCATGGTGGTCGGTAATGATCAAATCGACACCGAGGTCTTTTAAGAGCGTCGCTTCTTCAATCCCTGAGATCCCGCAGTCCACTGTGATCACCAAGGTGAAGCCTTCGTTCGCTGCCCATTGGAACGCTTCCTTGTTCGGTCCATACCCTTCTGTGAAGCGGTTCGGGATGTAGCATTCGGCCATGACGCCAATCTCGGTCAAAGCGTGCCACATGACCGAAGATGCGCTGACACCATCGACATCGTAGTCTCCATAGATGAGTACCATCTCACCCTCGTCCGCCGCTTGCTTGATACGGGCTACGACTTTCTCCATCTGTTCGAATAAATACGGGTCATGAAAGACGAGTTCATCCTCGGCATACAAGAATGCCTTGGCCGCTTCTACGTCCTGATGACCTCGCTGAACGAGTAACGTCGCCAGTTGTGCTGATATATTTAATTCGTTTTGTAAACGTGTGACGTCGTCCGGGTTCGTTTCCGGGTAGAGCCACTGTTTCTTCGAATGGTACATGTCCTTCACTCCAATCAATTGTAGATTATAGCAGACCGCGTGAAAGATGTGCCGTCTTGACATTTAAAAAGGTCTCCCGTTTGAAGGGAGACCCACTCGTTACGCCTCTGTGACCGGCGTATCTTTTTTCTTGTTGATGGTCGTACGTTTGATTAACAACCACAAGTATGACGCGATGAAGATAGATGAGTACATCCCCATGAAGAGCCCGATGATCAATGCGAGCGAGAAGCTTCGAATCGATTCGGCACCGAACGCGTACAAGGCAATGGCCGTCACGAGTACCGTGATGACGGTGTTGACCGAACGGACAATCGTCTCTTGAATCGATTTATTGATGATCGACTCATACACATCCATCGAACGGATCTTCCGTTCTTTTTCATACGACGTGATATTCTCTCGGACGCGGTCGAACGTAACGATCGTATCGTTGACGGAATAACCGATGATCGTCAGGATCGCTGCGATGAAGTATAAGTTGACCTCAATCCCAAAGAGCGAGAACGCGACGATCATGAAGAACGCATCGTGTAGCATCGCCACCACGGTCGCGACCGCATAAGAGAATTGGAAACGGACCGTGATGTACAAGATGATCCCGATTGAAGCGACGGCTACCGCGTACAAGGCGTTCTTCGCCAAGTCACGACCGACTTGAGCCGACACGGTGCTGATGTTCGGGTCGTTCCCGAACTGCTCCGTGAACGCCGTCTTGACGCTCGCGACTTCCTCTTGACCTAGTTGTCCGACGAACGTCACATAAGCCAAACGACCTTCGTCGGCATATTGGACGCTCGAGATTTCTTGGTCGATCCCTGCATCATTGAACGCTTGCGTAAACTCTTCTTGTGAGACACGCTCTTCTGTTAATACCTCGACACGTGTTCCTGAAGCGAAGTCGATCCCAAGGTTCAATCCTCGGAAGAACAAGAGACCGATTCCGAGAACGACGATTGCCGTCGAGACTAAGAACATCGTGCGCATATGTTTGACGTAATTCCATTCAGTAAGCTTAAAGTTCACGGATTTCACTCTCCTTCACACCAAACCATCCTTTACGTTTGTCGAACAGACGACTTGAGACAAGGAGGTGCATCAAATAACGTGAGATGAATACGTTCGAGATGAACGTCATCGCGATTGAGATCATGAGCATAATCGCGAACCCTTTGACTGAGCTTTGTCCGAAATAGAACAAGACCGCAGCCGAGATGAGTGTCGTCAAGTTGGCATCGATGATCGTGCTAAGTGATCGGCGGTTACCGGCACGGAATGCAGACAAGACCGACTTCCCAGAGCGGAGCTCATCTTTGATTCGTTCCGCCGTAATGATGTTCGCATCGACGGCCATCCCTACCCCGAGGACGAGTGCTGCAATCCCTGGGAGCGTCAAGACCGCATTGATTCCATTGAAGAACAACATGATCAAGTTGATATACAAAACAAGCGTGATGATTGACACGAGTCCTGGTAGACGATAGAAGAACAACATGAAGATAAATACGGCAATGATCCCGATAGAAGCGGCAAATACCGTCTCTTCTAATGCGTCTTGACCGAACTGAGCCGATACCGACGTCGAGTAGATTTCATCAAGTTTAACCGGGAGCGCCCCTGCGTTCAAGATGTCGGCGAGTTGCTTTGCGCTCTCAGCTGTAATATCTCCACCTTTAATGATAGCTTTGTCCGACAAGATTTGACTCGTGACTCGGGCATCTGACACAATCTTCGAGTTCTCTTTTTGAATCTCTTCCTCGTATGTGTCGCCTTCTTCATAATCGAGCCAGATGACGAGGCGATTCTCAGGTTCGGGAAGCTGTGCGATTTCAGCAGTTACTTCACCAAATTTTTCAGCCGATTGTAAGGTTAACTCAACAACTGGTTCCCCGCTGTTAGGATCGTACCCAATAGCCGCACCACGTGGCGCCAAATCTTTCCCGTCGAGCAAGACGTTGTCGTTCACGTCACGGAACGTCAATTGCGCCGTAGACGAGATGACTTCGCGCGCTTCGTTTTGGTTCGACACGCCAGCGAGCTGGACACGGATTCGGTTGTTCTCTTCGATTCGAACGTCCGGTTCGGATACCCCGAGGACGTTGATTCGGTTGTTGATGGCGCGAACGGTTGCATTCATCGCCGACTCGTCGATGACGTCGCCGTCTTCGAGCGGTTGTACTTCATACAAAACTTCGAATCCACCTTTTAAGTCGAGTCCGAGGTTCGTGTTCTTGACTACCCAAGGTGTCGAGAACACAGCGAGCAGGATTGTCGCAATCATGATGATTGCAAAAATCGCAATATTGCCTTTTTTGTACATACGACTATTTCCTTTCTAAACCACTGTTCTTGATATAACTTCTCTCGTTAACATTACAAATTTTCTAAACATTTATCAATCATTTTCCTAAAATTGTAACGTCTCTTTACTGAAATGACGCCTTGATTTGCGTATAAGACTAAATGTTGCACAAGGGCAAAACTTCATGTATGATGTAGCTAACATCACAACATCAAAGGAGTCTTACCACATGGACAGCACAATTATTTTTGCGTTCCTCCTCACCTTGTTCGCAGGTCTTGCGACAGGAATCGGGAGTATGATCGCATTCTTTGCGAAACGGACGAATACGGCCTTCTTGTCCATCTCTCTCGGATTTTCCGGAGGCGTCATGATTTACGTATCATTCATCGAGATTTTCCCGAAAGCGCTCGAGGAGCTCGTCGGCGCACACGGAGAATATACGGGTACAATTTATACCGTCCTGGCGTTCTTCGGTGGGATGTTCTTGATTGGAATGATTGATAAGTTCATCCCGAAAATGGAGAATCCACACGAGGTCAAATTCGTCGAATCGATGCAGAACGACCCGTCAACTCAAGAGTTGGCGACGACAGCTACAAATGAAACAACTGCGATTCAACATCCGGAATCACAAAATCGCTTAAAGAAAATGGGGATTTTCATGGCACTCGCCATCGGGATTCATAACTTCCCGGAAGGACTCGCGACGTTCATCTCGGCGCTTGATGATCCGACAGTCGGTGTCGCCATCGCCATCGCCATCGCGCTGCATAACATTCCAGAAGGGATCGCCGTCTCCGTCCCGATTTATTATGCGACCGGTTCACGGAAGAAGGCGTTCAAGCTCTCCATGTTATCGGGTCTCGCCGAGCCAGCTGGGGCTGCCATCGGATTTTTAATTCTCATGCCGTTCTTGAGCGACACCGTCTTCGGTCTGTTGTTTGCAGCAGTCGGCGGGATCATGGTATTCATCTCGCTCGATGAGTTGCTCCCTGCGGCCCGTGAATATGGTCATGCCCATCATTCGATGTACGGAATGGTCGCCGGGATGATTGTCATGGCGACGAGTCTTATCCTATTAATGTAACGAGCAATGCCCTGACGCCTCGCGTCAGGGCATTTATTATCTCGTTTTAAACACATGGACGACATCTTTTAATTCGGACGACATATGACTCATCGTCTCGGCGATACTATTGATTTCCTGAATGGCCGCGAGTTGCTCCTCGACATTGGCCCCCGCTTCTTCGACACTTCGTTGCGTCGAGACCGCATTCGTAGACATATCCTCGACCGAAACAGCGACTTCTGTCGTATTCGCACTCACTTCTTCCGTCGCCGCTGCAATCTCACTCATCTGACGTGATGTCTCTTCGATGACCGATACGATCTCACGGAACGCCGAGGCGACTTCACCCATCTGTGATACCCCGCTCTCGACATGGACGCTCGATTCTTCGAACGCCGTCTCGACTTGTTCCGTATCACGCTGGATATCCCGGACCACAGTCTGAATTTGAATGGCAGATTGCTTCGATTCTTCGGCGAGCTTACGTACCTCAGCCGCGACGACTGCAAATCCTTTTCCATGTTCACCGGCACGTGCCGCCTCAATGGCCGCATTGAGGGCAAGCAAGTTCGTCTGTTCCGTGATGGCGGTGATGGAACGGGTGATCTTTTCAATCTCAAGTGATTGGTTTGAAAGACGGGTCACCATCTGTTGTGTCAGCTCATTGGCACGACGAATCTCCTGCATCCGTTTCTCCGCTAATTGAACGGTCTCAAGTCCACCGTTTGCCGCTTCAAGTGTATGAATCGTCTGTTCGTTCACCCCTTGTGAGGCTGCAGCGATCTGGTTCAATCCATCGACCGCTTGATTTACTCCAATGGTCCCTTCCTCTGCTCGTTTAGACGATCCTTGGGCCGCCACGTTCATGTCTTCAAACAATCGTGAGACACCTTGGGTCGTCGTCGCGACATGGTCTGTGCTCGCGTAAAGTTCTTCAGAATAGGCTGTGACTTTCTCTGAGGCTTCTCCCACTCGACGAATCAACCCGACAAGGTTTTGTTTCATCTCGTTGAATGCCTTTACAAGGTCTCCGAGCTCATCGTTCGAGGTGACCTCGATATCCTCTTCTGTCAAGTCGCCGCCTGCCATGATTCGCGCTTGACGGCCAAGTCGATTGATCGGTTTTAAGAAGAGGCGTTGCAAGGCAAGCATGGACAGAATTCCGATTACGACACCAATGACGCTAATGACAAGCATCCAGAGGATCGAGCTCTCCGCATCTGCTTGAACAGCTTTCGTCTCGGTCGCGAGGAGTTCACCTTTGTATTCGACAAGATCTGTCACCGTCATCCGAACGCGGTCCGTCGTCGGGGTGACGCTCGTATTCAGTACCGTCTTGTAGCCAATCTCATCTTGTTGTTGGCGAAGTTCGATGGCACGAGTCATCTCACGGTCCAACAGTTCATTAAACTTCTCTAAATCCCCTAACCAAGACAAGACCTTTTCATCTGAAGACGATGCCTTGAGTGCTGACATTAATTCGTCACGCTGTTCCTGGACACTTTGTAGACTGATGAGTGTTTTCGGGTTGGCGACGAGCATATAGTAGTTTAAATAACGTTCTGCATCGGTCACCGCGAGCGACAGATTTTCCGCCAACAGCATCTCTTGCGTCCCTTCGTTCAGGACTCGGTCGTACGCGGCAGTCGATTGTCTCAACTGGTATGACCCGAGGGCTCCGACGAGAACGAGCGCGATGATTGTCGGAATCAACGCAATCGACATCCGTCTTCTGAGAGACGAACGCCCCTTCTGTTTAGTACCGCTTCGCTTCCACGTCCACCCTTTCCACTTCTTCATCGGTCGTACAAATCGTTTCACGTCCATGTCATTCGTTCTCCTTCATCTCGAATTTCTTCTCAACTTGACATTAATGCAAACGTTTTCACGAATCAAACCGATTTTTCGAAATGAGGTGGATGAATCATCAGATTGACATACTTTGTCAAAAATCAGACGTTTTCAACTAAAAAAAAGCGCCCGACCATTAATTAATGGTCAGACGCTTACTTACTTATTCCTCAAATGAGGCATTCGCTTTTTTCACGACTTCCGCAACTGCGCTTCGGTTGAAACGGAGAAGCGATTGATCGCATTTCAAAACGACATGTGTGTCTTCGATTTGATGAACGACGCCGTGTAAACCGCCGATTGTGACAACGCTGTCGCCACGCTCGAGGGCGTTTTGCATCGCTTGTACTTCTTTTTGGCGTTTCGTCTGTGGACGAATCAACAAGAAGTAAAATACGACGAAAATCAAGATCATTGGTAATAACGCAACGATTGTTTCCATGAGTAACATTCACCCTTTCCTTCAATATCAGGTTCATTATACCGTGAAACTGAAGCATTGTCACACAATGTCCGACACGTTTGCTTAGAAATTCTTCGCGTTCGGCTTGTTGTAGCCGTATTCTTCGAAGAACTCTTCTTTGAAATCGAGCAAACGGTCTTCGCGAATCGCTTGACGAACCTGCTCCATCAACTTCACGAGGAAGTGAAGGTTATGTGTCGTACATAAGTGAAGGCCAAACATCTCGTCCGCACGAATCAAGTGATGGACATATGCACGCGAGTAATTCTTACACGTGTTGCAGTCACACTTCTCATCGATTGGACCGAAGTCTGTCTTATACTTCGCCTGCTTGATCGTGACGCGACCTTTTGATGTCATGAGCGTCCCGTTCCGTGCAATCCGTGTCGGGAGGACACAGTCGAACATATCGATCCCACGAATCGATCCTTCAATCAATGCATCCGGTGAACCGACACCCATCAAATAGCGCGGTTTGTTTTCCGGCATGAGCGGCGTCGTGAACTCGAGGGCACGATACATGACGTCTTTCGGTTCACCGACCGAGAGACCACCGACCGCATATCCTGGGAAATCAAGTGAGACGAGGTCTTGTGCGCTTTGACGACGAAGGTCCTCATATTCGCCACCTTGGATGATTCCGAAGAGGGCTTGGTCTTCTGGACGTTCATGTGCCTCAAGGCAACGTTCTGCCCAGCGGCTCGTACGCTCGACCGATTTTTTCATGTATTCATGCGTCGCCGGATAAGGCGGGCACTCGTCGAATGCCATCATGATATCCGACCCGAGCGCGTTTTGAATCTCCATCGCCTTCTCCGGTGACAAGAACAACTTGTCGCCGTTCAAGTGGTTACGGAAATGGACGCCTTCCTCCTGAATGTTTCGGAGGTCGGCAAGCGAGAACACTTGGAATCCGCCCGAGTCCGTGAGAATCGCGCCATTCCAGTTCATGAACTTATGAAGACCACCAGCTTGTTTGATGACCTCATGTCCTGGGCGAACCCACAAATGGTACGTGTTCGACAAGATGATGTTCGCACCCATGTCCTTGACTTGCTCTGGTGCCATCGTCTTGACGCTCGCTTGTGTCCCTACTGGCATAAAGACCGGTGTCTCGAACGACCCGTGCGGCGTATGGACGATTCCGTGCCGCGCTCCCGTCTGTTTACATGTGTGAATGTGTTCGTATGTGACTGCATGTTTTGTCATTTTGTTACTTCCTTCCTCGTGATGAGCATCGCGTCTCCAAAGCTGAAGAAGCGGTATCGTTCTGCGACCGCAGTCCGATAAGCGTGTAAGATGATGTCGCGCGTCGAGAATGCCGAGACGAGCATGACGAGCGTCGATTTAGGCAAGTGGAAGTTCGTGATCAATCCATCGATCGCCTTCAACTCGACACCAGGGTAAATAAAGATGTCCGTCCAGCCCGATGACTCGACGAAGTCCCCGTGGTCTCGCATGATCGTTTCGAGTGTACGTGTTGACGTCGTACCGACCGCAAAGATGCGACCGCCATTCGTCCGCACATCTCGTAGCGCGGCTGCCGATGCCTCGGACAACTCGAAATATTCACTATGCATCGTATGTTCTTCGATCGAATCAGCCGTCACCGGACGGAACGTACCGAGACCAACGTGAAGCGTGAGCGGAATCAATCGAACCCCTTTCACCTTCGCTGCCTCGAGCAGTTCTTCTGTGAAATGTAGACCCGCTGTCGGAGCGGCTGCACTGCCTCGTTCACGCGCATAGACCGTCTGATAGCGATCTTGGTCGTCAAGTTGCTCGCGAATGTATGGTGGGAGCGGCATCGTTCCGAGCTCGTCTAAAATCTCGTAGAAGATTCCGTCGTAGTCAAACTTGAAACGACGGCCCCCTTCCGGGAGTTCCTCGACGCATTCCGCGCGGAGAAGTCCGTCACCGAACTCGACGATGGAACCGACGCGGACTTTCTTCGCTGGTTTGACGAGTGCTTCCCACACATCGTCCTCCGTCTGCTTCAACAAGAGCAACTCGACTTTCCCGCCTGTTTCTTGTTTCGCTCCGAAAAGACGAGCCGGTAAGACGCGCGAATCGTTGACGACGAGCGCATCCCCCTCGTTCAAGTAATCGAGCACGTCACGGAAATGACGATGCTCGATGTCTCCTGTCTGACGGTCCAACACGAGCAGACGTGAGCTCGTCCGATCGAGCAACGGAACTTGCGCGATCAACTCTTCTGGCAATTCAAAATCATAATCGTTTACGTTCAATTGAATGTCTTGCATACCTTACTCCTCTTCCTCTTCATAACCAAAATGCGACTTGGCAAACTGTGTGATCATCCGTCCTCGCGGCGTACGCTGCAAGAACCCTTGTTGTAGTAAATATGGCTCATAGACGTCTTCGATTGTCTGAGCATCCTCACCGATCGTTGCGGCGAGCGTCTCGAGTCCGACCGGTCCACCCCCGAACCGCTCCACCATAGCTCGAAGCAATCGGTGGTCGACTTCATCGAGCCCGAGCGCATCGACGTGTAGACGGTCGAGCGCATCAGATGCGAGCACAGGGTCGATCTCTTTCGTTCCGGCTACCTGCGCGAAGTCACGGACTCGACGCAAGAGACGGTTTGCAATTCGTGGCGTCCCTCGCGAACGCTTCGCAATCGCGCCGCTCGCTTCAGGTGAAATCGAAAGGCGGAACAGCTGGGCCGTCCGACTGACGATTGCCGCGAGTTCATGCGCCTCATAATATTCGAGCTTCAACGTGACCCCGAAACGGTCCCGAAGCGGCGCCGATAACATCCCGGCACGCGTCGTCGCCCCGACGAGCGTGAACGGTGGCAAGTCGATACGGACGCTTCGTGCCATCTCTCCTTGTCCGTAGACGATGTCGAGACAATAGTCTTCCATCGCCGGATAAAGAATTTCCTCAATCGTCCGGCTCAAGCGGTGGATCTCATCGATAAACAAGACGTCACCTGGCTCAAGAGTCGAGAGAATTGCCGCCAAATCACCTGGTCGCTCAATCGCCGGTCCGGCTGTCGTCTTGATCCCGACACCCATCTCGTTGGCGATGATTTGCGCGAGCGTCGTCTTCCCGAGTCCCGGGGGTCCGTATAACAAGACGTGGTCGAGCGTCTCACTGCGAAGTTTGGCGGCCTGAATGAAGACCGACAAATTCCCTTTCGCCTTTTCTTGCCCGATATATTGCTCGAAGCGCTGCGGACGTAAGCTCCACTCTTCAGAGTCTTCATATTGCTGATGAGATTGTGACAACAATCGTTCGTCCATAGCTTCCTCCTTATTTCAATAACAGCTGTAGCGCGCGTTTTATGTACGCGTCGGTCGTCAAGATCTCTCCGCTCAATGCTTTGCGGACTTTCGCGATCTCTCGTTCAGAATATCCGAGGGCGACGAGCGCCTCACACGCCTCGTCGAGTTCAGACGCACCTTGCGCGAACAACCCTTCGTTCGGCACATAATCCGGTGCGAGCTCGGATAACTTTCCTTTCAAGTCGAGTGCCATCTGCTTGGCCGTCTTCTTCCCGACTCCCGGGAACTTGGTCAAATACTTCTCGTTCTCGGTCTCAATCGCATCGATCAACGCGTCGATATCACCCGAGGCAACGATGGCGAGTGCCCCCTTCGGTCCGATACCGCTCACGCTAAGGAGTTTATTGAAAAGCTCCCGTTCCCGGCGTGACCGGAAACCGTATAGCGTCTGTTGATCTTCACGGACGTAATGATGCGTAAACACGATTACATGTTCGTCTTGTTCACGATAAAAAAACGGGTTAGGCACATGTACTTTGTAGCCGACGCCCGAGACATCTAACGTTATATATTCCGCACACACATAGGCGACGGGTCCTTTTACGAATTCAATCACGGTGTACTCTCCTTTTCGGTCGGAAAAACTGCATTTATTGTACCATAACGAGCGATATGAAAAAAGGACAGGCGTTTGCCTGTCCTGAAGCGATTAACGTGCGAGCATGCGTTCAAGTGCGCGTTTTGACCATTCTGTCGTATCAGCATCGACACGAATTACGTTGACAGGATCCGTCTCGAGCGACTCGAGCGCCCAAAGCAGATGTTGCAAGTCGATTCGGTTCATCGTCAAACATGGACACATGAACGGGTTCAACGAGACGATATCGAGGTGCGGGTATGTTGCCGCTAACCGGTTCACGAGGTTCATCTCGGTCCCGACCGCCCATTTCGTTCCCGGTGCACTCGCATCAATCTTGTCGATGATATACGACGTCGAACCGGCCTCATCCGCCGCCTGGACGACGTCAAACGTACATTCCGGATGGACGATGATACGACGATCCGGTTCGCGCTCACGGAATGCTTGAATTTGCGACACCGTGAACTTCTCGTGAACAGAGCAGTGTCCTTTCCACAAGATGACCTTCACTTGCTCGTCATCCCCCTCGGCGACCAATTCTTCACGGAGCGGATCCCAGACGGCCATCGCCTCGCGCGGGATCCCGAGATCGTATGCCGTATTCCGTCCGAGGTGTTGATCTGGAAGGAACAAGATGCGTTCGCCTGCCTCAAGCGCCCAACGGACGATTTCATGTGCATTGGACGATGTGACGGTCGCCCCGCCGTGACGCCCGACGAACGCTTTGATGGCCGCCGTTGAATTGACATATGTGATTGGGATGATCCCATCCCCGAATCGTTCCGTCAGTTCTTCCCACGCAATCTCTGTCTGATCGATATCGGCCATGTCTGCCATTGAACAGCCGGCGCGCATGTCGGGCAAAACAACAATTTGGTCATCCCGTGTCAACATGTCTGCCGTCTCTGCCATGAAATGCACACCACAGAAGACGATGAATTCCGCTTCGCTCATCTGTTCCGCGAGCCGTGCGAGCTGGAGCGAATCTCCTGTCGCGTCCGCGAACTGGACGACCTCGTCTTTTTGATAATGATGCGCCGGTAAGAAGAGACGTGTCCCGAGTCGATCTTTGACCGCCTGAATCCGTGTCTCCATTTCCTCCACCGACAGATTAGCGTACGTCGGTGGGAGTGTTCCGAGTAGTTGCATATTTCATTCCTCCTTGTAAGTTCATACTACAGTCGAGCGCTCGCACTGAATGGGTCAATTGACCGAGCGAGATGACATCAATCCGAATCCCTCGATAGTCGGCAATCGTGTCGAGCGTGATGCCGCCGGATACTTCGATCGTGATATGGTTCGGGATATGACGCACCCATTCTCGTAATTCATCTGGTGTCCGATTATCGAGCATTACAATATCCGGATTCACTTGAATCGCTTGTACGAGTTGGTCGAACGATTCGACCTCGACCTCGATCGGCGTCGTATGCCCTACTTTCGAGCGCGCCGCGTGAACGGCTTCTGCCACACCGCCGAGGGCGACGATATGATTGTCTTTGATCATGACGGCATCGTCGAGCCGAAGCCGATGGTTATAACCCCCGCCGACACGAACCGCATATTTCTCAAGCATCCGAAGTCCCGGTGTCGTCTTGCGTGTATCCGTGACATGAATCGAGTCGTCACCGAGCGCATCGACGCACTGCCGGGTCATCGTCGCAATCCCGCTCATCCGCTGAATCACATTCAATAGGACGCGTTCTGTCTCTAAAAGGACACGGGTCTTTCCTTTCAAGACGATGAGTACATCGCCTGGTGCAATTCGACTTCCGTCTTCTTGACAAGCCACTAAGTCGAGTTGCTGCATGATCGCGAGTTCACGGACGATCGGTTTTCCGCAGAAAACGCCATGCTCTTTCGCGATGACAGTCGCGACTGACTCGTCCCGTTCATCGATCAGTTCACTCGACAAATCACCATATCCGATATCCTCAATCAGAAACTGTCGCAGCTGTTCGCGTAGATAAATCGTGTTCATCGTACCTCTCCATTTCGAGGATGCTTTGCGCGAGAAGGCGCGCCGCATCGAGTTGTAAAGTTTGTTCACTTAATTGTCTTGTCACGTGTTTCGTCAAGGTCAACGTTTGGGTATTTTGTAAGAAACATTTCATTTCATCCAAGTTCGGTGAAATCGTCAACCATTTGCCGATTTGATGACGAAACGCCTGAAACGTTTCAGGTGAGATGTCATACACCATCACATCGCTCGTCGCTAAGGATGCATCGTTCACCTGAATCGCCTCGGCGACACGTTTTCCGAACACCCAACATTCCAAGAGTGAGTTCGATGCCAGTCGATTCGTTCCGTGTACACCCGTATCCGCCACTTCCCCGACGGCGTATAGGCCATCGACGTCCGTTCGACCCGATTCATCCACTTCGATTCCACCCATATGAAAATGAAGCCCTGGGCGAACGGGGATTTGTCGAAGGTCGATTCCTAGCTTGTCACACGTCGCAACGAGTTTTGGGAAGCGGTCACGCAGTCGCTTCACCTTTGTCGTATCGAGAAAGACGAGTCCGACATGGTCTGTCAGGACGCGCGCCACCACATCGCGAGGAGCGAGACTTCCGAGTGGGTCATGCGCCATCACGTGGTTACCGGATGCATCGACAAGCTTGGCACCGGCACCACGGAGCGCTTCGGTGACGAGATGTGGTTCCTCGGCAGCAAGTAATGTCGGATGAAATTGAATCTGTTGTAAGTGCGTCAGCTTCGCCCCGCATCGGTTCGCCAAGACAAGCCCGTCACCGGTCACCGTCTTGGCGTTCGAGGTCCAATCGATCAGACCACCAATTCCACCTGTAGCGAGAATGACTGCACCGGCCTCCAACTGGAGCATTTCCTCATGGTGAAAGGCTAGCGCACCGACAACACGCCCTTCCTTCATCACAAGGTCATGGACGAGAACATGCTCTAGAATGCTGACATTGTCCGGTAACGACCGACGTAACTGTCGCATCACATGTCGACCCGTCTCGTCACCCCCGGCATGAAAGATGCGATGCAACTGGTGTGCCCCTTCTCGTCCTAGGGCATATCCGTCTTCGTCACGATCGAAGCGGACACCGAACCGTTCCATCTCTTCAATCGCTCGACGACCTTCTTTTACGAGAATGTCGACACGTTCTGAGCACGATGTCCTGTTCGAAGCAAGCATCGTGTCTTCTTTATGTGCCTCACTCGTCTCCTCTAGATACGAGCTCGCAATACCTCCTTGTGCCAAATCAGAGTTCGTCGACGTCACCTCACCCTTTGAGACGAGGAGAACAGACAATGAGGATGGCACATGAAGCGCCGTCGCGACGGCAGCAAGTCCTGTTCCGATAATCAAAATGTCGGTTTTCTTTATCTGTAAAGACACTTGTATATCACCTGTTTTTCATATGTAATGTTGACTTGTAAACTAGTTTCGCATAATTTTGTGTAGAAGACAACATGAGAAAAGGGGAGTCCATGATGAACCGCTACTTCGACTACGCCGCTACACATCCTATGACACATGCAGCATTAGACCATTACGTGGCTATGGCCAAAAACGTTTATGGGAACCCATCATCACTCCACGCACACGGATATATGGCTGAAGACTATTTGACAGAGGCACGACGTTTGATCAAACAGGCGCTCGGGCTTGATATGTTACGAGGGAAATTATTATTCACCGGAAGTGGCTCGGAGAGTAATTACATCGCACTGACGAGCTTACGGAAACGAATGAAAGGGAAAGAAGTGATCACGTCCTGGCACGAACATGATTCGGTTGCCCTCTTACTTGAAGAATGGGAACGAGAAGGGGTCATCGTCCATCGGTTGAAACTGAAGGACGGAAAGTTTGATATGGACACGTTCACACACTTACTTGACCGTGACATCGGACTCGTCACGCTCCAGCACGTCAATTCCGACACAGGTTGGGTGTTACCGCTCCACCATATCCAATGTCTCCTCAAATATAAGAAGATCCTCTTTCACGTGGACGGCGTACAGGCACTTGGGAAAATTCCCATCTCTGTGGAAGGAATCGATGCCTATTCGTTCAGTGCCCATAAGGTTGGGGGGCCAAAAGGAATTGGTGCCCTCTATATGGAACGCCTGATTCCACCACCTTACTACCCAGGTCATCATCAATACGGGATTCGCCCAGGTACGATCGATGTTCCCGGAATAAGCGCCTTCGTCAAAGCGCTCGGGGAACGTCAGGAGCAATTGACACGTTTTCAGAGAAATTTCATGGCATTTCGTGCTATCTTGAAAGAGAAGACGTCAGCGTATGTCCATTGGCTCGAGTTTGACGAACAAAGTCCCGCTATCTTCTCCTTCGTATCTCATCAACGCGATGGACAATGGTGGATGACTGAGCTCGACGATCTCGGGTTCCAAGTATCAGCCGGGTCCGCATGCCGCGCCGGTCAGAATGGACCGAACCGCATGCTTGAAGCACTCGGATATGAGACGAGCGCATGCCACGGACTCGTCCGCATTTCCTTCGGCGCGCAAACGACCGTCGAAGACACATCGGCCCTCGCCGATGCCATCGTCACTTTAGCAAGGAGAGTCGAACATCATGAACAAACGTTTAGCCGGTGAAGAACGCCGTCGCACTTTACTTCAATTGATCGAATCGAGCAATGAACCGATCACAGGATCTGAACTGGCGAGGCACGTATCTGTCAGTCGCCAAGTCATCGTCCAAGACTTGTCGCTCTTAAAAGCAAAAGGTCACCAAATCGTCGCGACCGCTCGTGGTTACGTCTATTTGCAAGGTGACCTCACCCCGTCTACTTATTCGAAAAAGGTGGCTTGCCGCCATACGGCAGAGGAGATGGAGGCAGAAATGAACGCCATCGTCGATGAAGGGGTCACCATCAAAGACGTCATCATCGATCACCCTGTTTACGGATCCATCACCGGACAACTCATGGTGAAGAGCCGACGTGACGTCCGTGCCTTCCTCGAACGGGTCAAAGCGCACGGTGCCTCTCCGCTTTCTCAACTGACCGGAGGATTACACGTCCATACACTTGAAGCCGATCATCAAGAGGCAATCGATGCCGCCGTGAAAGAGCTCGACCGGCTCGGTATTCTCGTATCTGAATTAGATTGAAGAGACGTCACGAATATGTGACATCTCTTCTTTTTCTTTTCAGTCATGTCCGTTATACTGATGGATGGAACAACTTTCCCGAAATCAACTCGAAAGGAGGATTCGTCATGAACGTCCTCGAGCACATGCTCGCCGTATGCGGTGTTTTCAGCATTCCCATCGGTATCTTCATTCAATTCATCCCGAACGAACTCGTTCTCGCATATGGTGGCTTTCTCGTCGATTCACATGACGCGTCCTTCTTCCTAACGTTCCTACTGGCGTGGTTCTCTTTCACGCTCAGTCAGATCGGTCTTTACTGGATTGGTCGATACGGCGGACGTCCCGTCGCCTTGAAGCTGTATGGATATTTCCGGATTCGCCAAGACAAGCAGCTTCGTGCCGAGCGCTGGTTTGAGAAATACGGGGCATGGATCGTCTGCCTCAGTCTCTTCTGGCGCCAACTGTTCGCCGTGAGTGCGGGCGTGATGCGCCTGTCGTTCCGAAAATTCTTGTCGGTGACGACACTCATTTTCGCCGTCTGGTCATTCGTCTTCATTCATGTCGGGATGATGCTCGGCAACAACTGGCGCATGATCGGTCATTTCATGGACGACATCCTGCCCTTCCTGGCACTGGCCATCGGAATCGTTCTCGTCGTCCGCCATCTTCGCCAGCAACCAAAACATGTGAAAGGATCAGCGTAACCAGCGCTGATTCTTTTTTTGTTGAAAAGGGAAACGCTCACATCTGTCGAATAAGAACAATGTAAGCGAATCGCGGTCACACATACAGGACACCGCACAACGAAAAAGGAGGAATCACCATGTTCCATCGCCGTAAAACGTATACGATTCGACCTGAACGCCTGCAAGAATTCACCGACTTCTTCCATACATACATCTATCCGATTCAAGCGTCCCATGGCGCTCGCCTCGTCGGACGCTGGGTGACCGAAGACAAATCCGAGGTCATGGCATTATGGGAATATCGGGACCGTGAACACTATGAGCAAGTCGAGCGAGATTATCGCGGCAGCGCGTTAAGACGGGATGCCATGAAAAAACGGGCCCGCCTCGGAAAAGACTTGTATATCAAGTCAAGCGAAGAGTTCATGATGCCGACCGGTCACTATACGCCGCCGCGTGCCATCGTTTGTGTGACGGCGTATATTACGAACGAAGCGGGTGAGGTCCTCCTTGTCAAAAACATGCATCGGAACGACTCGTTCGAGATGCCGGGCGGACAGGTCGAAGAACATGAATCGCTCGTCGACGCAATCCACCGTGAAGTGGACGAAGAGACAGGTGTGAAAATCGAAGTAGAAGGCATCACCGGGATTTATCAAAACGTATCGTCCCGTGTCCTCTGCGTCACGTTCCGCGCGAAATATGTGTCTGGAGAACTTCGACCACAAGCCGGAGAAACGCAAGAAGTCGGATTCCACAAAGTCGATGCTCATAATGTCGGCGACTATATCAAACGGGAGCACTTCCAGATGCGCTTCCTCGATGCGATTGATCCCGTCTATATGCCATACGCCATCTATAAAGTACGTCCATACGAATTGATTGAGCGCATCGAGCGCCAATCGGTCTAACACAAAAAGGGATGATTCGCTCGTGGCGAATCATCCCTTTTCTTTATGCTTCTTCTTGCATGTCTTCTTGCTGTGATTGTCCAGTCTCCACTAACAGTTTCCGGACACGGCGTTTTTCCACGTGGAGAACGGTGAACGTCAAGTCTTGATACGTCACTTGCGCACCTTTCTCCGGGATGTCGCCGAGTAATTCTACGAACCAACCGCCCATCGTGTTGGAATCGACGTCTGGTTCCGCAATCCCCATCTCTTCGGCGAATTCATCGACGTTCATGTCAGCCATACACTCGTATACGCCTTCACGGAGACGTCTGAGATAGACGACAGATTCGTCGTGCTCATCCCAGATGTCGCCGACGAGCTCCTCGAGCATGTCTTCTAACGTGATCAGACCCGCCGTGCCCCCAAATTCATCGAGGACGACAGCCATGTGAGATTGTTTCTGTTGGAGAATCGGAAGTAGTTCAATCAATTTCGTCTGCGGTGACACATACGTGAGCGGTCGAATGAGCGAACGGACATCCGTCACTTCATCCTTCATCATCGAACGCAAGAAGTCACGTTCTGACAAGACACCGATGACGTTGTCAATCGAGTCTTTGTAGACCGGCAAACGTGAATGTCCACCACTGAAAATCGTGTCTTTGATTTCATCGAGCGAATCGTCGATGTCGACTGCCAAAATATCGATTCGCGGCGTCAAGACGTCATCGACGGTAATATCGTTGAAGGCGAAGGCGCTATGGACGAGCTCAGCTTCCGTCTCACCAAGCACACCTTCTTCTTCTCCCATATCGACGAGCACTTTCAACTCTTCTTCCGTGACTGACGGCTCCTTGGCTTTCATCCCAATCATCCGAAGCGTCAACTTCTTCAAGCCAGTGAAGATCATCGTCACCGGTTTGAGGACTTTGACGAGGAACACGAGAATCCCGCTGATGAGAAGCGAATACTTCTCCGCAAATTCTTTGGCGAGCGATTTCGGTAAGATCTCACCGAAGATTAAGATGATGACCGTCGTCGCGAACGTCGACACGAGAAGACCCGTACCGCCACTGAAAATTGATGTGGCGATGGCGGTCGATACCGTCGCCGAACCGATATTGACGATGTTGTTCCCGACGAGGATCGTCGAGAGCGTATCGTCAAAGCGGTCGACGAGACTGAGGACGCGTTTAGCGGCTTTGTCGCCGTCTTCTGCCATCCGAATCATCCGAACACGGTTTACACTTGAAAGCGCCGTTTCTGCTGATGAGAAAAACGCTGACAACATGATGAGAACTACATATAGAATTAAACTTGACGAGGGCACAGGGTCCACGTTAGCTTCACACTCCGTTTCTTCTTAACAAATAATTTTTTCTTACTCCACGAACTCGAATTCGAAGTCGAGAATCGCAACGACGCTGCCGTCTTCGGCACCAAGCTTACGAAGATCATCATCGACGCCCATCTGACGCATTTGACGAGCGAATCGTTTGATTGACTCATCATGGTCAAAGTTCGTCATCTTGAAGAGCTTCTCGATACGTGGCCCCGTGATGACGAAGCGATCGTACTCATCGATGTGGATCTGATAGCCTTTCTCTTCCTTCTCATAACGATACACGACACGAGGCGTCGCTGTCTTCTCTTCAAGCTCATCGAGTGGGAATTCAGGTGTCGTATCGACAAAGTTCGCCACTTCGATCAACAAGTTGCGAAGACCATCTTGTGCGAGAGCAGAGATTGGGAAGACTTTGACATCGTCTCCTACCTTCTTCTTGAACTCTTCGAGATGTTCCTCTGCGTCCGGCATATCCATTTTGTTCGCAACGACGACTTGCGGACGCTCGAGGAGGCGTAGGTTATACGACTCGAGCTCACGGTTGATCGTCGTGTAATCTTCGAACGGATCGCGTCCTTCCATCCCACTCATATCGATCATGTGAACGATCACTTTCGTCCGTTCGATATGACGAAGGAATTGGTGACCGAGCCCAACGCCTTGGCTAGCCCCTTCGATGAGTCCTGGAAGGTCGGCCATGACGAAACTGCGGTCGTCCGCTGTCTTGACGACACCGAGGTTCGGTGTGATCGTCGTGAAGTGGTACGCCCCGATTTTTGGACGTGCCGAAGAGACGACCGACAGAAGCGTTGATTTCCCGACAGACGGGAATCCGACGAGTCCGACGTCTGCGAGAAGTTTCAACTCAAGACGCAACTCACGCTCTTGACCTGGTTCACCGTTCTCAGCGATTTCTGGAGCCGGGTTGGCAGGTGTCGCGAAACGACAGTTCCCGCGTCCGCCACGTCCGCCTTTGGCGATCGTCGCTTGTTGTCCGTGCTCCGTCAAGTCGGCGATGACCGTATCCGTCTCTGCGTCGAATACGATTGTGCCAGGTGGGACTTTGACGATGAGCGGCTTCGCTTTACGTCCGTGCATCCCTTTTGACATTCCTTTTTCGCCATCATGGGCGATAAACTTCTTCGAATAACGGAAATCAACGAGTGTGCGCAATCCTTCTTCTACTTCGAAGACGACGTCTCCACCGTGACCACCGTCACCACCTGCAGGTCCACCATCTGGGACATACTTTTCGCGGCGGAAGGCAACCATTCCTTTACCACCGTCTCCAGCTTTTACAAAAATATTAACCTGATCGACAAACATTTATTTCCCCTCCTTTATGTGAAACGTAGTCATCGCTACGTTCTGTTCGTACACATCGGCTGACGTGAGCACGTCTTCCGGGACATCTCCCGTGACGCGAACCATCAGTCCGTCCGTGAACGTCACATGAATCGGCCCGTCCGTGTTTTCTAACAATCGGACAAGCATCTCTGCCACTCGCGCATCATCGATGGCGAGTTGGTCGGTCGAAATCGTATACGTCATCCGTCCTTCCCAATTCGCTTGAATCACGACAAGGCTCGTCTGTGGCACGTTCAGGCGAACGAGCGCACTCTCCTCGTCGGCCTGTTTCCGATAGCGTTCGTAAAGTTCTTCTAGCTTAGTCGGATCGAGTGCCGCATAGAGCGAGATCAATTGAAGCCGATTCATCCATTCGTGACGGACGGTCGATAAGAGCTCGAGTGTCTGTTCTGAATCCATTTGATCCTCTCCTAGAAAAAAAGACTCTAACCAAAAAAGTGGCTAGAGTCTTCTGCGTCGTTCAACTTACGCGACTGGGTAAACGCTCACTTGTTTCTTGTCGCGACCAAGACGCTCATAGCGTACTACGCCGTCAACTTTCGCAAACAAAGTGTCGTCGCCACCACGGCCAACGTTTTCACCTGGGTGAATCTTTGTACCGCGTTGGCGGTAAAGGATTGATCCAGCTGAAACTGTTTGTCCGTCAGCGCGTTTTGCACCGAGACGTTTCGAAATTGAGTCACGACCGTTTTTAGTCGAACCAACTCCCTTTTTCGAAGCGAAGAACTGAAGGTTCAATTGTAACATGAGGTCCACCTCCTATTGTTCAATTTGGATATATTCACCGTAGCTTTGGGCGATCGTGTCTAACTGCACGAGCATCCCTTCTAATAACAGTTGGGTGCGTTCCATATCCTGCGGTGATAAGTCAGGATACGTCTCGACATAAAAGTAACCACCCTCTGTTTGATCTGCCATTTCTACAAGAAGTGATTGACCCGCAAGCGTTTCGACGGCGTTATAGGCACCAAATATGATGGCTGAAACACCGGCGCACACCAAGTCAGAACCAGGTTCTGCAAAATTGGCATGACCAGTCACTTCGACGGAGCGAATCGACTTCGCCTCGTCTCGTCTTACCTTGACCCGAATCATAGCTTACGCTTCGATTTTCTCGATGCGAACTTTCGTGTAAGGCTGACGGTGACCTTGCTTACGACGGTAGTTTTTCTTAGCTTTCATTTTGAAGACAGTGATCTTCTTAGCGCGGCCGTGTTTTACCACAGTACCGACAACTTTAGCGCCTTCTACGAGTGGAGCGCCGACTTTAACATCGTCACCACCAACGAAAAGAACCTCACCGAATTCTACAGTACCTTCGACATCAGCATCGAGTTTTTCGATGTAGATCTCTTGACCTGCTTCAACTTTGATTTGCTTACCACCAGTTTTGATGATTGCGTACATATACGTGCACCTCCTTGTTAAACTCAGACTCGCCATCCTGGGCAGGGCAAATACCTTTAAAACCCGTTCTGTGCGGTTGTAGCCATTTGGGTGCTTCCAAACGAACTAACGTTATAGATAATACCACTCTCAATTATTCATTGTCAACGGCGAGATAAGAAATTCTGACATTCTGCAGACGTCCCGTAAAAGGCAAACTTCGGATCCCCTTCGATGAGGTGGACGTCGATGTCGAATTCATGCCAGGAAACGTCGTGCCACTTTTTCGGTAACGAGAGGACGACCGCCTCGTATTGCCCGCTGAGATCGAGGAGCGCACGTTCAAACTGCGAGAAAACGGCTAGCTTCGACGACTTGCCCGCATAGGTCATCCGGTCTTGAATCGAGCGCCCGGTCCGCTCCCTCGACAACTCGAACAATCCCATCAATGTGAATCCATACACTTCGACGCGACGTGGGTCGCGTGCCCCGAGTTCTTTCATTTTCTTGAGAAGTCGGGTCTGTCCTTCTTTCGAACCACGGAGGAAGTCGATGACGATCATCCCGCCAATATTACGTAAGCGCAACTGTTCCATAATCGTATAGAGTGCCGCTTCATTGATCGTATCGGCCGCACGTCCTTTATCTTTGACGGCGACGTTCTTCCCGCTGTTGACGTCGATAACGGTCATCGTCTCGACTTGTTCGATCAAGACGAACGCCCCTCCATCCAACCAGACGGCACGACTTTCGAGCTTTTCAATCATCCCATCGAGACGTTTCGCCTCCGGGATTCGTCCTTTGCCGATATGACGTTTCACAGGGACGTCGAGTCGCTCAATGCGCGCCTGTCCTTCCTTGTCGTTCAAAAGGACTGATTCGACCGCATGACGGCGTACGAAATGTTCACATAGTAGCTCGTCTTGACCGTAGCGCTGTTCAATCACGGTTTTCGCACGATCACGAAGCAAGTCGAGTTCTTCCTGTAAGGCGTCTGGTGCCACTTGGCCGGCCTCCGTCCGAAACAGGACCCCTTCCTCTTCTGAAAGGGCGACCGACTTCGAGAGGCGGTCCTGCGTGACGAGGTCGAGCTTTCGACTGAACAACTTCCGACGACCGTATGGGAAGTAGACGAGATAGCGTCCACCGAACCGAATGTTCTCCGTCACCTTATGATGCTTGCCATTGATGCCTTCTTTCGTCACTTGCACGAGTCGTTTCTCCCCGACGACAGCCGCTTGTCCGATCGCCGGCACGTCCGGATACGAGGCGAGCGCGCGAAGCGTCTCCGCAATCGGTAAAAAGAACGTCGTCTCCCCGTCCGTCAAAAAAGCCGCCCCGAGTGACGGATGAATCCGTTCAATCGCAGCCTCGACGATTGTACCGACCGACAACTGGTCGACGAAGCGTTCCTCGACTTCGAGCAAACGTTCCCCGTCCACGAGCATCGCCCGTTCGATGGAAGGTGTTCGTTCGTAGATTAACTTCATGTGCACCTCTCCTTTCGACAGAAAAAGGCAACTTTCGTTGCCTTTACGCTTTTTTCATTCCAAATTTCATCATGAGTCGTGCCCAGAAGCCGACCGGTGCCGTCTCCGTCTGAATCGACATGAGCGGGACCGATTCACCAAGGATGCGGCGCGTGATGTTGCGGTACGCTTGTCCGGCATTGTTGTCCGGGTTCATCGTGACCGGTACCCCACGGTTCGCAGCGGCAATGACTTCCTCATCATCGATGACGACGCCAAGGAGGTCGATCGACAAGATGCGCATGATGTCATCGATATCGAGCATATCACCTGATTCGACGAGGTGATTTTTCACCCGGTTGACGATCAGCTTCGGCGCTTCGATGTGATTCGCTTGTTCGAGCATCCCGATGATGCGGTCTGCGTCTTGGACGGCCGCCTTCTCTGGCGTTGTGACGACGATCGCCTCGTCCGCCCCCGCGATCGCGTTCATGAATCCTTGCTCAATCCCCGCAGGGCAGTCAATCAAGACGAAATCATATTCCGTCTTCAATTGGTCGACAATCTCTTTCACTTGCTCAGGATTGACCGACGTCTTGTCTTTCGACTGCGCGGCCGGAAGCAAGTACATCTCTTCGAACCGTTTGTCGCGAACGAGCGCCTGGTTCAATTTACATTGTCCTGTAATGACGTCGACGAGGTTATAGATGCTCCGGTTGTCGAGTCCGAGAATGATATCGAGGTTACGCAACCCGATATCCGTATCGACGAGACAGACCGAGTGTCCAGACAAGGCGAGCCCCGTCCCGATGTTGGCGGTCGTCGTCGTCTTGCCGACGCCCCCTTTTCCTGATGTCACGACGATGGCTCTGCCGTTTTTCACTTCTTTTTCTGTATGTACAGGCTCCACTACTTGCTCCATTCCACTCACCCTCTCTGTAATTCCATTGCATATGCGTCTTTCAGACCGGTCATGACGTGGCGGAGACGTGTCATCTCGATCCCGTCATTCGTCTGGTACGCACAACCCATCTCAATCTCAGGAAGTTCTTCTTCATCGTCGGACGTGAGAACGTGTTCGCCGATTGCCAAAAACTTCGGATGGAGTAGGCTCGCGGTGATGACCGCTTCTTCCCATCCTTCGACACCCGCACGCACATTTCCTCGTATCGTGCCTAAACAATAAATACTTCCTGTCGCCCGGACCTCTGAGCCAGGGTTGATATCCCCGATCACAAGCACCGAACCATCAAACGTGAGGACCTGCCCACTGCGAATCGTCCCGCTATGGTAGTGGAACGTCTTTCTGCCGTACGTTGCTTTCGCTTCTTCCGTCAACATGACATCGCTCGACAAGTCTTCAATATAAAAAACGCCATGACGAGCGACGACCTCACGAATTTGACGTATCAGCTCCTCGTCAAGATAACGAGTACCCGCGTGCAACTTCAGGGCAATCTTACCGGACGGCGGCTCCATTTCTTGTAATGTCGCTTCAAAGTCCGTAAGCACCTCGTCGATGCCACTCTTCGGATTGAAGTGGATGGCAATTCCGTTGCGATGTCCTTTAATCGTAATGTGTCGTTTACGCTCCATCATGGCTACCCTCTTTTCACAACAGGTCGGATCGTCACATACCGCATCATCGGATAATAAAGAATCACGATGGCGATGGCATTGACGAGCACGGTCCCTGGAATCTGTTCAATCAATAGTGTTTGAATCGTCATCAACGTCCCACCGATCGCCGCCATGATCCCGTATATCGCAACTGTGAATACGACAATCATGAACGTAAAGGTGATGGTGACGGAGAAGAAGTTCTCACCTATATATTTTAACACGAAGCTGGCTAAGAGAGGAATGAGTGAAAAAGTAAATACATAAATTCCAAGCAAGTCGGTATAGACGATATCGTACAGCAACCCGAATACAAGACCGAACCCGAGCGCCGTCTCCCATCTGCCATACAGACTGACGAACATCAGCCCAATCAACGTCAATAAGAGATAGGGCGTGGCATAGTGCCACGAGAAAATCGATGCCCATGTTCCTTCAATAAGAAAAAGGAGGAACAGGGCGATGAACACTTTCATGTTACTCACCCGCTGTTCCTCCTTCCTCGGGACCCGTTAGAAACGGTTCGTCTAGTGTCCGATCAATCACGTACATTTGTGAGAACTCATTGAAGTCGGCCTCCGGTTTGATCCGGGCGACTTGCGAGACGCCATATTCATCCGTCTCGATCGACTCGATCGTACCGATGACGAGTCCGGCCGGGTAACGTCCCCCGAGTCCAGAGGTCGATACGATTTCTCCTTCTTTCAACTTGACGCTATTCGATACTTTCGTGAAGAATAACTCGTTCGTCTCCGTATCGAACCCGTCAATCGTCCCATATGTCGCTTTGCCGTCCGCATCTTTGACGACAGCCGAGACGTTGTTCGTCCGGTTGTTGTCGCTGAGCAGTTGCACTTGTGACGTATAGGCACTCGTTTGAATGACACGACCGACCATTCCGCTCGCTGCGGTCACGGCCATGCCTTTCTCAACGCCGCGTTCAGAACCGACGTTGATGGTGACGTAGCGTTGCCAATCGTTCGGTGTCCGACCGATGACCTCCGCAGGAATGAGGTCGAAGTCGCGTAACGACTTGTCTTTCGCTTCGACCATTTTTCGAAGCTCCTCATTCTCACGGCGCAAGTCATCTGCCTCAACCGATACCTCGGCGTACTTCGCCAAATGTTCTTTTAGTTGGCGGTTCTCTTCGTAGATGTCGCGGACGTCCGAGATGGATGAGACCGTCGAGTCCATCCATCCGATTGGTACCGCGAACACTCGCTGGAACGTGCCGACCACATCACGCGTGACGTCTTGGTACCAGGCTGATTCCGATCGTCCTCGAATCGAAACCCCTAAAATAACGAAAAACAAGATCAGTACAATTAGCGTGATGATGAGCTTTTTATTGCGTACGAATCGGCTCATCGTGTCTCACCTCTCATCGACGTGACGAGATGCCTGATTTCGAACGGAGGACGTCCATCATTTCAAGAGATTTTCCTGTACCGACTGCTACACAGTCGAGTGGCTCATCCGCAACGAGTGTCGGGATGTGCGTCTCGTCTGAGATGACGTCGTCCAAGTTTTTGAGGAGCGCGCCGCCGCCTGTCAAGACGATTCCACGGTCCATTACGTCAGCCGCGAGTTCTGGTGGTGTTTGTTCAAGGGTCTGCTTGACACCTGCCAAGATGGCTTCGACTGTATCCGAGAGTGCTTCGCATACTTCTGTAGACGACACTTCGATTTGTTTCGGAAGTCCCGTCACGAGGTCACGACCACGGATTTCCATCTTCTCCGCCTCGTTCGATGCGTCGATGCGCGCCGAACCGACTTCCATTTTGAGCGTCTCGGCCGTACGTTCCCCGATCATGAGGTTGTACTTGTTTTTGATGTAACGAATAATGGCGTCGTCCATTTCGTCACCACCGACACGAATTGATTGGCTTGTCACGATGCCGCCGAGTGAGATCACTGCGACTTCGGTCGTACCGCCACCGATATCCACGACCATCGAGCCAGTCGGTTCCCAAACCGGGAGACCTGCGCCGATTGCTGCCGCGAACGGTTCTTCGATTGTGTATGCTTCACGAGCCCCTGCTTGTTTCGCAGCGTCTTCGACAGCACGTTTTTCAACAGACGTGATACCACTTGGTACACAAATCATGACGTTCGTCTTCGATGAGAACAAACCGCCTTTTGATTTTTGAGCTTGTTCCATGAAGTATTTAATCATCGTTGCTGTCGTTTCAAAGTCAGCGATAACGCCGTCTTTCATCGGACGACGAGCAGAGACGTTCCCTGGCGTACGTCCAATCATATCTTTGGCCTGGTTACCAACGGCCTCAATTCTACCTGTATCTGTACGGAACGCCACAACGGACGGTTCACGAACAACAATTCCTTGACCCTTTACGTAAACGAGCGTGTTAGCCGTTCCAAGGTCGATTCCGATTTCTCGGTTAAAACTACGAAACATAGGTGTTGCTCCTCTCTTCGTTACACTATTTTTTATTATAACGGAAAAATCATGTTTGAAAACGTTCATTCGATTACAGGTTATTTACAATAACCGCATCTCAGTCCTGTCTCACCGTCTACTAGTTTGCCTTCTTTTGAGGAAAAAGGCAAATCAAAAAAAGCAGACGCGAGTAGGCGTCTGCCTAAGAGAGAACGGTTACAAACCTGGTTGGAGCGGGAGGAGTAACATCGCGCCGTAGAAGAAGACAGAGAAGATCAGCACCGGTCGAAAGAAGCGGGACGGTTTCACACGCGTCGCTCCGGCTAAAAAGCTTGTCGTCGTCATCACGAATATATAGATTCCAACATACATGAGAAGTAAGCGGACGAGCACCGTCCAGATTCCGAGTTGATCGAGTTCATTGAAAGAGACTACCACCAGACCAAGATAGCCGATGAGTGATAGAACACCTACTCCGACACCGACGATTGGTGAGACACGGTCGAGCCAGTGGTCCTCGTCGAACCGAAGGAATAGTGCCGTACTCACGAATAAAAACAGGACGAACAGGACGAGCGAGAAGATGGTCGCGTCTAGTTGGACGTAGCTCACGAGGAGCGATACGCCAAGCATGAACAACCAGATGATTTTTTCCATGTTGAACACCTCACCTGATATTTTATCAAAGTCCACGAATCAATTGGAGGAAATTGTATATTCTTTCTCCCTCGTCACAGTTTCTTCAATAAATGAAGGATAGATTGTTGCAAGGAGATGTGGAGATTGTCTTCGTTTAATCGGATGTACAGACTTTTCAAAAATGTTTTCACGTTATGAACGACATACCAATACGATTCCTCATCAAGATGTTGTTTACGCTCCTCCAGAAGATGTGGGAACCGCTCTACATGATGAAGGAGGATTTCAGAATCCAACCCCCGTTCGAGTAAACGTAGGACTGGATTGATAAGACGTTCGTCTTCATCATGCGCCAATATGTCGGAACGCATGATTTGTTCGATGATGATATTGAAAAGTTCAGGAAATGACTTCGGATTGAGTTTGGGATTTGCGATGAGCTCGTCTACCGCATCTGCAGCATGGGCAATCGAGTGGGCCCATCCCTTCCCATTTACGTATCCTCTTGTGTCTTTCTCTAATGTTAAATATTGAATAAGAGCAGTCGTTGTCCGCTTAAACTGCTCCTCTGCCAAAAAGTCCTCTTCTATATCCCGATGGAGGATCAATGCTATCATTAAAGTCGTGAACGCTCTCGTGAAAACCGCATCCGACTCTCTTTCCTCAATAATTATTACAATGCTCTCTGTGATATCTTCCTTACTCACAATTTAAGGTTAGAATTTATTATCTTCACCCTAACTATATAAACAATTTAAGAATAGAAACCGATTTTTTTTAAATGTTCATCTCTTACTCGGATTAATTCAAAAAGAAACTTTCTATCTTCATCCAAGAATTTTTCATCGTTTGAATATGAACTTTCTTCACCTGTCAACAAAAGTTTCACTTCAAATTCTCTACGTATTTCGTCTTGATACCTCCATAAGATATTATAAAGATTTGAATCTACAAGATGGCGATTTCTTGAAAAAATTAAATCAATTTTCTTTACGTCATTCATGGAAAGACCTTCATAATAACCATTTTGAATAATGTATTTTTCGATGTCTACAAGTATAGGACTATATATTTCTTCTACTGCCTTTTCAGATAATTTCAAAGAAAAATCAACTCTTTTATTTTTCTCATAGTAACGTGCGGCTAAAATTGCCGCCAAAGCAACTGTAAAAATCGGCGATACCATTTTGCCTATCTCAATCCAAGTCTGAGTCGTCATTAAATCACCACTTTTTTAATAATAATTACGCAATAAAGTTCAATGAACCTAATTACCGCTATCTATCATTATAAATATATCACTCAATTAACCATTTTCGCTTCTGTCTTTCACGTGATTATCTTCTACTATTTTCCTAATTAAAAACTTATACTAACATCATGAAATATTAAAGGAGTCTACATATGAAACGTGAGCATATAAATTACCCAATGATTCTCAAGTCCGCAAAAGACATGGATTTCAAAAAGATTATTGCTGATACGCTAGATTTTGGCATTTCTTCAAATTTGAGTTTTCCTTTACCTGCACGCGCGATTTTAGACCACTGTGAAACATTTCTGCAAAGTCTTCGCGTAAACTATCTAGATGTTTTGATGGCAAAAGTATATATCGATTGCGAGCGTGATCAAGACTATTTAAAAGAATTATTTTCACAACTGACAAAAAATGAAGCACTCATTGCTTATATCGGTAGAGCTTCAGAAGTCTCTAAACAAACTCATAGCAATCAAGCAACTATACTTTTAGGAATATATTCAGGACAAATAGTTGTAAAGCCCGAACTGTTAGAGAATCATATTTCTATAGTAATGTTAGAAATTCTATCAAGTTTGAATGATACTGATATTAATCATTTTTGCTTATTATACGATTTCTTAATTTGTAATCCAGAGTCGGATATCGTTTCACACCAAGCCTATTATGGTTTCAATGAAATGAAACACGGATCATTCCTCAAAGAACAAATACAAGTTGACCCTAATTTAGTTTCATATTTTACAAGCGCTAATAAATTTATAAACTTGGGATTAATATCAAAAGGTGCTAGTACTTGGGGTGCTATTGATAATTTTATAGTTACAACCAATATTTATAGCACTTCTCTTAAAGATTTGATTCTAGAATACGAAGAACTTTCAAAGTATAAGATATCACCATAATTTGAAAACTTCTGCAATCAGTATACAAAGTCCATACAGAACATTATAGTTCGTGGAATTCTCCTTCTATATTTGCAATCCCAAATTCTCAATCACTCTTAAGACAAGTAATTGCGAATTTCATTCACACAATCAGCTCTATTTTTAAGATCATTTAGTTCACGCCTTGCACCCACAATCAAATGAAAAGCAGGCACCCTAATGCCTGCTTCCCACTCCTCACCCATTCATATATCCCCGCTGCTTCATGCTGACGTAATGGTCTTCCCCGATGATGACGTGATCGAGACACGCGATGCCGACGATGTTCCCCGCTTCGACCAACCGCTCGGACACTTCGATGTCTTCTCGACTCGGCGTCGCGTCACCGCTCGGATGATTGTGCACGGCGATAAAACACGCCGCCGATAACTTGAGCGCTTCTCGGAACACATCGCGCGGATGCACGATCGACGAATTGAGTCCACCGACAAAGAGCGTCTTCCGGGCGATGAGTTGATTCTTCGTATTCAAGTACAGACAGACGAAATGCTCCTGATTCAAGAGCCTTAACTCATCTCGCAACAACTCATACGCATCCTGGGGCGACCGAATCGTGGGCATACTCGCTTTCGGTTCTTCGACGTATCGAATCCCAATCGTGAACGCGGCGAGGAGCTGCTCCGCTTTCTTCTTCGTCATCCCTTCGATTTTGCACAAATCATGGACGGATGCCTGTGACAGCGCCCGTAACGTCGGATACACGTCCGAGATGCGGCGCGCCGTCTCCATCGGGTCGGGTCCCCGTCCTCCGATTTGAAGCAATCTGGCGATAGCGGTCTCTACACTACGGTCAAGCACCATGGTCATTCCTTCACCTACTTTCAAGGCATTCACAGGAAGCGAGGCGTCACCCCATGCCGGTCGAGCGTCTTGACGAGCGGATGGATCGGTAAGCCGACGACGTTGTAAAAATCACCTTCGATTTTCTCAACGAAAAGACCACCCGACCCTTGGATGCCATAGGCACCTGCCTTATCATACGGCTCTTCTGAATCGAGGTAGTCTTCCATCCAACTCTCGGGAATCACATCGAACGTTACATGCGTCGTCGTAACGAACAAGTCTTGGGTCGCACCGATGATGCTCACGCCAGTGAGCACTTCATGAGTCGAGCCGGATAAGCGTTCAAGCATCCGTTTCGCATCCTCCCGGTCAGTTGGTTTTTCCAAAATGACACCGTCTAAGACGACGACTGTATCCGCACCGATCACGATGGCATCTCGATGATCACGCGCCACGTCCAACGCTTTTTCGCGGGCGAGACGCCCGACATACTCACTCGGAGATTCCTTGCCGTCCGTCCCTTCCGTCACGTTCGATGGGATAACTTCATGCTCAATTCCTGCTTTACGCAGTAGCTCGGTGCGTCGTGGTGACATCGAGGCGAGGATGACACGCTTCTGTGTTGTATTCATTGTATCGACTCCTTCTCTTCTTCTGAAACGGGCTTCCTTGCCGTTTCTCACTTCTCTGTTGATTGTAGGCAACACGCGTCATAAACACAATCACTCGGGTCGAAAAAAACGCCCCTTCATTTTGTGAAGGGACGTGTCGATTCATGGTGTCGTGTAATCATAGACCGGGATATCCTTTTGCTCGAACGCCGGTTCTGGGATGTAGCGATCTGGAACAAGCTGATCGAGGTCCGGGCGATAGAAAGCATCCAGTTCGACCGTAAAATCAAGCGCCTGTACTTCTTCGACCGTATTCGGTCCCGTCTCGGCAGGTCCTGTGAACTGGACCGTCCGCAAAACATGGATGCGGTTCATCGACTCGATTGATTCTAAGAACGAGACGAGGGCATCGTATGTCTCGGCCTGAAGGGTCACGGTTGAACGAACGGTCGAAGCATTGACCGGTGCAACGTCTGTCGGTTCAGCCGGTTCGTTCGTCTCACTGACGTCAGCCGGATTGAACGGTTCGACCGTCTCGGGTACTTCCGACTCAGCCACCAAACCGTCCGCGAAGGCGATGCTTGTCACATCAACACCAGCGAGCAGGCTCGCCTGAGACAACGCCTCGACGACCGTGTCGAGTGCAGGGGCTGTCGGAACGCGTGTCTGGAGCGTTTGTGAGTCCGCCACATCAACGGCTTTGCCTTCCTGACGCAACAGTTCAAGTTTCGTCCGTTCAAGCGAGAGGTCGCGTTCAAGCGCCTCGACTTCACCTTGTTTGATGAAATACGTATATCCGAAGTAAGCCGGTGCTACGATGGCTATGAGGAGGCAAATCGCAAATAACGCATAAATTGTCGAACGTTTCATTGACTCACCACCTCCGCATCTGCTTCCTCTTCTTCAGTCAATTCTTCCTCCACGTCTTGGAACATGAACGTGAACTCTCCGATATAACGTGGAAGGGGATCTTCTTCGAATGAATTCTCCTCTTCCTCTTCTGCCGCCTTCAATTCGGTCGTCACGCCGAGGAGCTTCACGTCAAGGAAACGTTCATCGGTCATGAGCGAACGTTGGAAGGCGTTCAGATCCTCAAGCGTCTCAAACTGAGTCCGCACGCTCATAATCGAGCCGTCCGCGTAGTTATACGTCAAGACGTATCCCGTCGGAGGCAATTGTTCCGTCAACGCCCGTAGTGCCGGTACCGCATCTTTCTCCATATCCGTCAACGCCGTCACGGTCTGGTCGAGGGCGAGCACTTGTTGCGCCTTCGAGTTCACCTGTTCCGTTTGATAAATCTCCACGAGCTGAAGTTCTTCTTCGATACGTGCCTGATCCGCTTCCAATTGACCGACCTCATAGTACAGGTAACCGGCAGCGCCTCCACCGAGGAGTAATGCAACGAGCCCGGTCACGATCGGCCAGCGGAGCGTCACATCGGTCGAGTTGATGAAGTTCGTATTCTGATCACGTTGCAGAGTCGCCATCCCGAGTAGTGGGAGCATCTGATGCGAGAGCGGCGTCCCGTGCGCAATCGCGAGCGGTTGTTCGACCCGTGTCACGGGAACAAGAGATTCAGTTTGAATCATGCGGACCAAGTCGTCCACTTCAGGTACCGTACCCGAGACGTACAGGTGGTCAATGGCACGACCATCCGTCCGTAGCGAATAACGATAGAAGTCGAGGAAACGGGCGAGTTCGTTCAACCAGTCGTCCATCTGGTTCGCTTTCATCTCATCCGTCCCATTGTATGTATACGTCACAACGCCATCTTTCGTCCCGACTTGGTACGGGAGGTCCGACTCGATGGAACGAATGAAGCGAATCTGCCCCTCTTCAAGTACAAGCAATTGATGCGAGAACGGGGTCACATGCCAAATCAACGTCGACTGAAGCGAATCGATCTCCGATAAACGCATGACACCATTCGCGACCGCGACGGAACGTGGCGTGATCTTCTTCAAGGCGAGACCACGTTTTTTCATATAAGACCGAAGCGACTTCGTCAGCTCGATCGATACGGCATGAAGCATGACGTCCGTTTTGACACCATCTTCGCCTAACACTTCATAATCGAACGACACGTCATCGAACGGTAAAATGATGGAACTGCCGATTTCCATGAACAAGTAGCCACGGATTTCGTCTTTCGGAATCGTAGAAGGAATCTCGACTTTCCGAGATAACACTTCGGTCTCATCCAATGCGACCGCACACGTCATGCCACGTCGGACTTTCAACTTGCGACAAAGTTCGTCGAAAGCGAGGCTGAACGCGGTCTCGTCGAGGATTTTTCCTTCTCCGTACGCATCTTTCGCCAATTGAACCGAGGCGCTTCGCTTGAACACTCCTTGCTTGATGACGGCACCGTGGATGCTGAGTGCATCAAACGAAAAATAGGTGACCGTCCCTTTCTCTATCCCACGACTCATGATCGTTTTCCCCCTACATCAACTCAAAATACCAATCAAAAAAGCTTTCACTAAACCAAAACGTCAACATCGTCCCGAGCGCGATTGATGGCACGAACGGAATCGGTTGTTTACGTCCAATTTTTTTCGAAGCGATCAAGCCCATCCCGACCACGGCTCCAATCAAGCTCGACAAGAACAATGCGACGAGCACATCCCGTGGACCGAGCACGAGACCGATCATAGTAAACAATTTGACGTCCCCTGCCCCAAGTCCCCCTTTTGACACGAAAAAGACAGTCGCTAAAAGAGAAAATCCGAGAAGCGCCCCAGCAAGCGGTGACCACCACGTGGCCCCTGCCACATAGGTAAGGACGAGTAATACCGGTGCCGTGATCCGCAAGATGACGTTCGGCACAAGCATCGTCGATAGATCAGATACTGCGAGCGCCAATAGCGTCGATAAGAAGGCGAACGCAAGGAGCGTCGTCATGCTAAATCCGTAGAGCGTATAGCTATAGCCATATCCAATGGCTCCGAGCAATTCAAAGATTGGATACGTCGGCGCGATCCGCTCGCCACACCCACGGCATCTCCCACGAAGGGCGAGATAGCCGAAAATCGGGATGAGTTCCCACGGTGACAATTCATGACCGCAAGACGGACAATGTGACCGTGGCGTCACGATTGATTGTTTGCGTGGCACGCGGAGCCCGACGACGTTGGTGAACGACGTGATGACCGCCCCGAGGATGATGCTATATAAGAATCCAATCAATTCGATCAAGGGAGGATCCTCCTTTTGTCAGTATATGCCAAAAACAGAAAACCGGCTAGGCTGAGCGAGTGCCCAGCGCCAGCCGGAGTAAATAGTTACGGTGTTGATAAAGAAGATTTACTTAGAGAACCTTCTTCTACACCATTAATATTAAATTTTGAGCCTTTAAGAGTAACAGTGTAAGTATACTTACCTCCAGACTCAGCAATTGCTACTGAACCAGCTTTATAAGATGCATCATTAAAAGGATCTTCTAATTTAGAAATATACTTATATCCCTCTTCTTCAGTTGAGTCATCAGAAGCCGTTGCTCCTGCTTTAAGGAATACCAAATCATGATCTCCTGGATTTGAAGCACTGTAGAGTTTTGCGGCCGAAATCATTTGTCTAGCATCGGCAACCATTGCATCCTTCTTCGAGTTCTCAATAATCCCACCAATCGCAACAACCGCAATCGCTGCGATAATCCCTAAAATAACGACGACGACGAGCAACTCGACGAGTGTGAGTCCACGCTCATCTTTTAATTGTTTGGCATCTTGCCAAATCATTTTCAACTTCTCTACCATGATTCATTCTCCCCTTTTGTGTGTTGTGCTGCATGTAAGCTAGATTCATTACGAAAGACCTAAACTAGAAGTAGAACAATTTTACTATACCTTCTAATTTTAGTATTGAAAAGGTATATTTTCAAAACTTTGCATATTCATTTTATTGATTTTGAATATCGCCATAGATTTGGAACATCGGGACCACGATGGAGATGACAATCACCCCGACGACACTCGCGAGAACAACGATGAGAAGCGGTTCGATGATGGACTTCAGTCGGTCCGTTGTCGTCTCAACTTCGGTCTCATAAAACTCGGCGACTTCGTTCAACATCGAGTCCAAATCTCCACTTTCTTCCCCGACCGCAATCATCTGTGTCATGAGCGGAGGAAAGTTCGAGTTACGCATGAGCGGCTCGTGGAGCGGAATCCCTTGTGCCATCATTTCCCGTGCCTCCGTCAATCCTTTGCGGATCACGCGGTTCGACACGATGCGTTCCGTAATCTCAATGGCTGTTAAAATAGGGACTGCCGCCTGTAACAGAACGGCTAAGCTTCGTGTGAGCAACGCGATTTGAGACTTCGTCACAATCGGTCCGAAAATCGGCATCTTGAGCAATAATCGGTCAATGACATATCGTTCCCGGTCCCGTTTCAGCATCCATGTGAACACAAATACCCCAAGCATCGCGATAGCGAGTAAGAGCCACCAGAATGCTGCGATAAAGTCCGAAACGGCGACGACGATTCTCGTGATGAGCGGAAGCTCACCGCCAAGTTGCCCGAAGATGCTCGCAAACGTCGGGACGACGTTCACCATCAAGAACGCGACCACGCCGATGGCGACGATTGAGACGACCAACGGATACGTGAGCGCGGAGATGACTTTCCGCTTCACATCATACTGCTTCTGGAGTTGCAGCCCGATTTGGTCGAGTGCCTCCTCCAAGTTCCCGCTCGTCTCCCCGGCGAGAGCCATCGAACTAAAGAAGTTCGAAAAGACGCGCGGATGTTTCTTGATCGCCTCGGAGTAGGCAATCCCTTCTTTCAAATCGTCTTCAACCTGACTGAGCGTCTTCTTCAATACTTTCGACTCGGTCTGGACTCTCAGAATCGAAGTCGCACGTACAATGGGTACCCCTGCACGGATCAGCGTCGCAAACTGTCTGACGTACATGATCAGATGTTCAATCTTGACGCGTTCTGGCAGGATGTTGACCTCTTTGTTCAGTCCGGTCGACTCGAGCTCGGACAAATCCGTCACGAGAATCGATTCTTGTCGTAATTTATCTTTCGCCTCCCGAAGCGAGACGGCCGTGATGCGACCTTTCTTACGCTTCCCGTTCAGGAGCTTTCCTTCATACTGAAATATCGCCATCACTCATCACCTCATCTCTTCTGTCGGAACGGCGTTCGGATTGATGATTCCTTGCCTTACGAGTTGTTCAATTGCGGCATCCATCGACTGCATGCCGTGCTGGCGACTCGTCTGGATGACGGTCGGAAGCTGGAACTCTTTTTCATTTCGAATCAAGTTGGCGACAGCCGGGTTCCCTAACATGATTTCCATCGCAGCGACACGGCCTTTCGGGACATCGATCCGTGGGAACAACCGTTGACTGACGACCCCGAGTAAGACGTTTGCGAGTTGCGTCCGGATTTGATCTTGTTGCTCGGCCGGGAACGCATCGATGATTCGGCTCACCGTCGACATTGCACTCGACGTATGAAGAGTCGCCATGACGAGATGCCCTGTCTCGGCTGCTGTCATCGCCGTCGAAATCGTCTCTAAGTCGCGCATTTCCCCTAGCAAAATGACGTCCGGGTCTTGGCGAAGTGCTGCGCGGAGACCGCTCACGAACTTCATGACGTCCGAACCGATCTCCCGTTGGTCGACGATGCTTTGGTCGTGTGAATGCAAATACTCGATTGGATCTTCTAATGTGATGATTCGCTTCCGTTGCGTCCGGTTGATTTCATGGATCATGGCCGCAAGCGTCGTCGATTTCCCTGAACCGGTCGGCCCCGTCACGAGGATGAGACCGTGCGGTTTTTCAATCAATCGCTTCAACACCGTCGGCAAATTAAGTTCATTCAATGTCGGGATTTCCCCGGAAATGGAACGGAATGCGATCGCAATCGTCCCCCGTTGATAGTAGGCGTTGACACGGAAGCGTGAGACACGCGGCACCCCGAACGAAAAGTCGAGATCACGTTCATGCTCGAGGCGTTCACGCATATCCTCCGTCATAATTTCTTTTAAAAACCCTTCAAGATGATGGGGCAGCACTTTCTCCTCGCCCATCGTGATAAGACTTCCGTCCACTCGAATGATTGGTGGCGAACCCGCCGTCAAATGAATATCTGAGGCTCGTCGCTCGACCGCATTCGTCAAGATGACTTCAATCGATTGATTAATCATATGCACTCTCCGTAATGACCGTTCGTAATATTTCTTCAGTTGTCGTCAAACCGGCGGCGACTTTCTCTAACCCGTCAGCCAGTAAGAACGTCGCTCCTTGCGACTTCGCATACTCCACCATCTCCGACTCGGTCGCCTGGTTCATGATCATTCGGCGTAACCCTTCGTTGATCGGAATCACTTCATGAATGGCAAGACGCCCTCGGTAGCCTGTCGAGTTACAAGATGAACACCCTTTACCGCGTACAACCTGATCGATATGAACGCCTTCTGCCTCGAATAGGCGTTGTTCACTTTTTGAGACCGGTTCTGCCTGACCACAGTCGCGACAGACACGTCGTACAAGACGCTGTGCGACGAGTCCGGTCGTCGAAGCGGCAACAAGGAACGGTTCGACCCCCATATCGACGAGACGGGTGATGGAACTGATGGCCGAGTTTGTATGTAATGTCGATAGGACAAGGTGTCCCGTAAGTGAGGCGCGAATGGCAATCTCGGCTGTTTCGGTATCACGAATCTCCCCGACCATGACGATGTTCGGGTCTTGTCGCAAAATCGAGCGGAGACCGGACGCGAACGTCAATCCGACTTTCGAATTGACCTGGACTTGGTTGATACCATCGAGCTGATACTCGACCGGGTCTTCTACCGTGATGATATTTTTCGTCTCATCGTTCAATTCTTTGAGTGACGCATATAATGTCGATGACTTCCCAGAACCGGTCGGGCCGGTGATAAGGATGATGCCGTTCGGACGTTTCAGCATCTCACGGTATGCTCGCTCGTTCTGCTCCCCGAACCCGAGTTTCGTCAAGTCCGTCAGACCTTGCGACGAGTCGAGCACTCGAATAACAATCTTCTCCCCATACATCGTCGGGAGCGTCGACACACGGAAGTCATACGCACGATTTCGCAACGTATACTTGATCCGTCCGTCTTGTGGTAGACGACTTTCGGTGATGTCGAGGTTACTCATCACTTTGAGGCGTGTCAGCATCACGCTCTGAATCTTCTTCGGATAGATTGTTTCCGTACGTAAATCCCCGTCAATCCGAAAACGGACGTGAAGTTGTTTCTCATGCGGGTCGAAGTGGATGTCCGATGCGCGTTGGTCGATCGCGCTTAAAAAGATTTGGTTCACGAGACGGATGATTGGCGCATCGTCTCGACTGATTGTTTCTTGCTGATCGATTTCCGGTGCATCTTCTTTTAAAATCTCGACGAGCGAGTGATCCATCTCATAGTAACGACTGATCGTCTTTCGAATTTGTTCACGCGTCGAAATCCCAATCTCAATGTTCATCCCGGTCTGCAATCGGACATCATCGATCGCAATCAAGTCGAGCGGGTCGGCCGTCGCAACGTGAAGCGTATTCCCAATCAGTTTATATGGCATAACGTCGTGTTTTTGCGCTAACGCTTTTGGTACGAGTTTCGTCACCGTCACGTTAATATCTTGCGAATACAGTTCGATAATCGGAACGTGTAACTGTTCATGAATCATTTGAATCAATTGCGTCTCGGTAATATGGTTCAATCGGATAAGTGTATCCCCTAACTTTTCACCGATGCGCTTTTGTTCGAGTGCCTCATCAAGCTGGCTCTCCGTAATCAGCCTTGCCTCGATTAGCATCTCGCCGAGTCTTCGTTTCGTTCGTCTCACGTTACTTCACCATCCTTTGAGGAGCCTCCTCTTGCTCGACTTCCCTCTCTTCGACGAAAGTACTAGCCGTCACTCCACCAATCAATATGACAACAAGTATGAGCCACGTCCACCATGCCTCGGTCAAATTCTCCGTGATCATAAAGTAAATCCCAGCAGATAGAAGAGCCGTCCATAAACTGATAAGTAATTTCGTTTCACGCTTTTTCATCGATGGGACGGACAAGGCGAACAGCGTAAGCGTCGCCAATACCCAAAAGCCGAGTAAAATCATATAACCGATCATCCGACCGCCTCCTGATCTGCAGGATATTCTTCAAAAACGGGTGGTTCTTCGAAGTTGTCATCTAATTCATCGTCAAAAATCGGGTCTTCTTCCACCTCTTCATCCGGGAAAGTTGGAATGACCGGTTCGACCGGTTCAGGTGGCGGAAGCGGTACCGAACTCTTCGTTACGATTTCCGGTGTCGGTGCATAAAAATCAAAGCCGAGCAACTCCATCGTTTCTCCTTCTTCCGTCACTTTGACGCGGTAAAGTTTGCCTGACTGACCAGTTTGTCCGGACTGCGTGACAGATGAACTGCCTGAAGGAAGGGATGAAGAAAAACGGACGACTTTTTGATAAGGAACCGACGTCACCTCTTCCACTCGTGCCTCGTAAGCCGAATCAAACGGTTGACCGAGTAATTGGACGGTCACTGCATCTCCTTCATTCAAGACGAGAATGGCGTATGACGACTCCTCACGATTTTGCACCGCAAAGTTTGATCGGGCATCCACTTTCGTGTCGTATCCGAGTTCCATCCCAGAAGGAAGCGTCTCGTGTGGTACACGTTCGAGAATGGCGAACGGCGTGGCAGCAAACATGCGATAGAACGAAGAACCGAGCGTCGTGAGTGCCTCAAAGTCTTCGCCGAATGATTTGAGGCTGAAGATATCCCCTGCTGCCATCTCGAATCCGTTCATTCGGTCGAGTGTCGACTGCATCGCCGGAGTCGGACTCACGGTAAATGAGGCTACGACTTCACTTTCCGCCGCGACTTGTTCTAAAGTGACCGTCGACTCGAGCATCGATGCCGCATCCATCAGTGCCGGTGCAATCATCGTCATCGTCACGGGTTGACCATCAAGATATGGCTCGACTTTTGTTTCATCGATTGCAGCCAACAATGGATAATCTCCCGCCTCGGTGATGGAATCGAGCGTATTCGGCACATCGAATGTCACGACCTCTTTTCCAATCTCGATGATGGTTCCGTCCATCAAATTGACCGAAAACGGTAGCGTATTAAAATCTTTAATTGCGTTATCGAGGCGGACGTCAGCTTCTTCCTTCGTCATCTCGGAAACGTCTACACCGGCGACCGTTGTTTCTGTATATGTAGCGCTTGACTCGGCGGACGCATCTAAGTAATTGACGAGTCCGATTGTCGGCAATGTCACGAGTGCGACGAGTCCAATCAAAATGAAAAGATGCATCCCATACCGCTTCATGTAAAAATCCCCCTATGTCTTATATGTCTACTATTCTATGTATCCGTTCAGTGTATAACTTTAGTATAATATGTCTTGTACAAAAAATAACAATTTATTCATTATTCCATACGTTATTTACCGATTGTTTCACTTTTTTTGAATAGGAGGTCAACGTTTTGTCGCATAACGAAAAAGGATTTACGCTCGTTGAAGTGCTCGTCTCGATTGTCGTCGTCTCCATCTTGGCAGGAGCCATGATGAGTATCTTCTCGAAAAGTCTTCAAATTACCTCTTCTGATTTAGATCGAACGGTTGCAAATCAAATTGCGCAAAACACGTTACATACGATTGAACGTCGTTCGAAGGAAATCGACACCGCATTTTCCATTGATGCATTGAAGACAGATGTGAATGGCATATGTGATTTATGTTCGGCCACAATCAACGGTCGTGATTATTCGATTGACATTGATTCTATTCAAACTTCTTCGAACGTCATGGACGTGACGATCATTGTCGACTCCGATACGTTGCTCCAACCAATCACATTGAAAGGAGTCGTGACCGATGCAAGTCTTCATGAAAAGTTCCCTGAAACGAGCAATCCAGAAGCTACAACGCTCTGAAGAAGGTGTCACACTCGTCGAATTGTTATTGGCGCTTGTCATTTCCACCATCTTCGCCGGAATTATCATTACGGTGTTTTTATCTGGTACTCTCGGCTTTCGGTTAACCAATGATTCGAGTTCCCTTCGAGCCGAAGCGGACTATTTGATTGCTTCGGTCATGCAGGACTTAAACCAAACGAAATTTGATGCGATGACTGAAAGTAACGGGGTCTATACGTTTCACGTTTTAAACGATCCAAAAGTCTCGTCGAACGGGATTTTGTATCGTGAAAGTGGCTATCTCGATACCGGAAAAACGTTATCCGCTGCCTCATTCTCTTCTTCTACGAATGATGTCGTCCTTCAATCAATGGACATTTCGATTGTGGACGGTACCGTTGAAGCAAGAAACAATCAGCCGACCTATTACAAATCCGGTCTCATTGAATTGACGATTACACTATCTCCAGCCAATGACCCGTCTGAGACGAAGACGTTCACGAGCGCCATTCCATTCTGAAAAGGAGTAAGTTCCTATGAAGCAAGATGAACGAGGTTATGTACTCATTCTCGTACTCGTGACAATGGCGGCATTAGCCGTCCTGTCACTCGCCGCCATCCAAGTCAACTTGGCGACGAACAAACAGACCGTCATCCGTGTCGACGAGACACAACTGGATGCAGACGTCAAAAGTACGTTGAACCTACTGGTGGCAGACTTAAAGAAAACATTTCCGATTCACGACAAAGCGGATGTACCCGATTACATGAAATCTGAACAAGCCTTTCAAGACGAAATCACTTCGTTACTCGTCAGTCATCAACCATATACGGGGAACCAATTGTCAGGAGATAACGACGTCATCTATTCGATCGAGCGCTCTTCTGCAGATCGAACCGATGCACCGTTCACGACCGTACTCACGCTGACAGCAACGGGAACGACCGTCCCAAAAGCTGAGCAGCCGACCCAAACGACTACGTATACACAAGAAGTATATGTAACTGCCTTACCTTCTTTTTTGTATTACGTGCTCGGATCAGACGAGCAATTGACCGTCAATGGTCCACCTAAAATCACAGGAAACATCTTTGTTGGAAATCGCGAGGGCTCGACGGACGAATTGAATGTTCAACGGACTGCCTCCTACCAACTAGGTTCAACAAAGAAATCACTTGAAAATAGTTCGACGAGTCGATTTTATTTGGACGGCAAGATCGACTTAGGCCCTGGAGCGACTTGCAGTGGTTGCGACTTAAACGAATATTTCACGAGTGACACGACACCAGTCGCAGGAGAAAAACCTAAGATCGGCGAGATTGAATCTTCCTTCTCCCCATTCAATTTCGACTATTCGATTATTCAATACGTCAACCGCTTCCAATCCGGTACGAAACTAAGCTACGAAGATGCGCCTGGCACTTCCATTTTTAATAGTGGTCACATCACGTCAATTTCAAGTCCTCCATATTTAGAGCAGCCCAACCTCGGATTGACGGAATATATCGACAAACAGCAGATTGATGCGATTGATTCTCTTAAAATCATCTCATCACCCGTCGCCGCTTCGACCATTATTAGTGAATCGGTCGCGAGCTCTAACGTGCCACTCTTATTTGATGGTGACGTCATCATCGAAGCGGTACGTCCAATCACAATTAGTCGCCCACTTATTGTGAACGGGAACCTTACGATTCGAGGAAATGTCGCGTTCAATACGACCGTATATGCCTTAAAAGATGCCTTTATCGACCGTGCCACAATTACAGGTGTCAGTCAGTCGCAAAACAGTTCCCTCGTCCTCTTGGCGAAAGGGAAAGTGCTATTGAATCGAATCAATGAATTTGAAGATACGACGACACCGCTTCAAGCATTTCTATATAGTGACTCAGAGGAGAAGAGTAAACTATATGCGGTTGGCTCGATCATCAATATTAAAGGTGGGCTCTATAGTCGTGGACCCTTGGAAATCAATACGTTCCGGGGAACGTTCCGTTCATTACCAGCCCAAAGTGCACAAGAAGCGTATTTCGCTCCTGGTAACCGAACGCAATTGGACGATATCGAAAAATCACGCCTCATCATGACGTACAACGAAGGCGTGTTTGAACAAATCAATACGTTACCTGTTTCCAACCAGCTTCAACTATTCACCGCACGTCCTATCAAACAATAAACATGAAAAAAGAAGCCGACATCAAATCGGCTTCTTTTTCGTATACTTAGTAAAAATCACCAGCTGGTGTATCGATACCAGGGTTTGGATCTGTCCCGTCTTTCACTTGAACGTAGAAATATTGAGAAATGGGCTCGGGGCCCCCACCATTCGGGAATGAGGCGCTGACATCTTGTGTAACAAGTCCCACTTTCGCAAGTCCTGGTTTCAACAGTTTGAGTTCCCCTTGTTCGATCCTTAGCACATCTGTCCCTTCCAATACCGTCAATCCATAGCCCGTGACGTTCGCTGTATCCGGATAGAAAGTGATTTGTTTTCCATACGAATATGGACTGTCACTCATGTAAAGGATGACGTTTGGCGTCGAAATCAACTGCGGGTATTCTTTGACGTCGATCAACGTGCGTTTCGATTGCCCTGGATAATCTGTAAGTTCACCAAGTATTGTCACGCCACCCTGACTCCCGTGTTCGGCACGAACCGTTGCAACGTTCACGCCAGTTTCAGAGACAGACAACGCAGTGGATGAGGACGTCCAGTCTACCTCTAATGGTCCACTCAATTTAGACCCGTCTAATTTCGTCTGGTCCAAGGTAATGGTCACAGATTGTTTGATGAGGGTACCTTCTGCATCTTGATATACCCATAGTTCGTTCGGTTTCGGATTCAATGCGAGATCCGGCAACTTCACCATCACTTTTAAATTATTTGACTTCACAACATAACCATTCGGATACGTATATGTCGCTCGAATCAAAGTCTCTCCTACCATTTTAGGGGTGATGGATACGGTTGTTCCATTTGACTGCAGACCGACAATCCCATTGTTGTCGCTTTCCCATTTCACCTGAGAAGAATCGATGGTGCCTGTGGCGTCTACATTCGTAGAAGCCCCTTCTCCTACATACAACGTCAACGTATTCGGAACGGTCAAAGTCGTTCCTTTTACCGTAACGATTTCAGGAGAAAATGTTCCTGGACTGCCATTTATGTCACGATCATGCTTCGTCGTTCCTTTTCCAGAATGCTCCGCATAAAATGAATACGCATACTTACCTGTGTCAAATGTAAATGTTCCAGGGGTTGTAGCGATTAAAGGAATGGAGAAATCAGAAGTTAGTGATTCGTTCTTCAGTACTTTGTTACATTTATTTTCGTTACTTCCATTCTTCTTCGCACATTCTAGCGAAAATTCTCCTGTTAACTCTCGTGTATTTTTATTGAAAGCAAAACCTTTAGGCAAATCTATATCATCAGGTACCGTAAACTCTTTAGGAATCTTCTCCACAATTTTCACATTCCATTGGATTAATTTATAAGAATTTAGACTAGGACCTTTCTGTCCATTTTTCTTAGGACCCTTCACTTGTGACAGGATATTTTCTAAGTTTAAGGAATACGTCAACGTAAACGTTGATTGCACCCAATCTTCGTCTGGAGATATCGTCCGGGTGACTTCACCGTTGACCGGTAACGTGATCGCATCATCGTTGTTATTCGTAGCAAATGAAAAAGAATAAATGGAAAGGATGAATACTGTCGCAATCAATATGATCAGGCCGTACTTGGATCTAGGATGCTTGAACATGGAAAGTCCTCCAGTCGGTTTGTCGTCACACTTCTTCAGTTAATTCATACCCTTTCCAATTCCATTTAACAAGTTCATTTTTTCAAACTTTGGAAATGAGTTCTTACTTCACTGATAAAATACAGTGATCCCGTCACAATCAACGTCCTGCTCGTCGGCGCTTCCATCCAATCGGTGAGCCAGCCTTTCCATTCGACGAAGCGTGCTCCGTCTTTTTCAAGCTGCTCTTTCGTTCTCGCACGTGGAAAGTCGAACGTCGTCTCATATACGTCACCAATCTCTTGAAGCGCATCAATCATCGTATCGCGGTCTTTGTCTTCTAAAATGGCTGTCAGCACCGTCACGTCTGTCTCGTGTTTGGCTTGCAGAACTAATGCCTCGATCCCTTCCGGATTATGCGCCCCGTCCAAAATCACCCGTGGTCGTTTCGAGACAAGTTCATATCGTCCCGGATGTTGTGCCCGCTCAAGACCCGAACGAATCGCCTCTTCCGTCCAGCCAAGATGACGAGCTACCGCGACGGCACATGCCCCGTTATAAGCTTGATGATGACCCGTCAATCCGAGCACGACATGTGGCATTCCCTCATACGTCACGACTGTCTCAGCACCGTCCTCGACCTCTGTCACAAGCGTTCGTACATCATGAATGGAAGTACCTACGTCTTCCCCTTTTTGAAGCAACAATCCGACCAACTCTTCCTCACTGATACTATGGAACATCGGCACGTCACGTTTCATGATGCCGAATTTTTCAAGCGCAATCTCTTCCAGCGTATCGCCAAGAATCCCTTGATGGTCATGTCCGATCGATGTCACCACCGTCGCGAGCGGATGTGCCAACACGTTCGTCGAATCCAGTCGTCCCCCGAGGCCGACTTCCCAAATGATCAAATCTGGGCGCGTGTCATCAAAATAGCACCATGCCATCATCGTCAATAGCTCAAATTCCGTCAACGTTTCCGGCGCCTTGTCCGCACACGCTTTGACTCGGTTCGCCACGTCGACGAGCGCATCTTCGTGAATCGGTTCCCCGTTCAACATGATCCGTTCCTCGAACTGAATAATATAAGGAGAGGTGAACGCCCCGACGGATAAACCATTCTCCATCGCCATCGCCCGTAAAAACGCAACGGTCGACCCTTTTCCGTTCGTGCCCGCTACATGAATAGATGGACGTTCTTCTAACCTTAACTGCTCAATCATCCAGTTCATCCGCTCAAGACCTGGCTTGATCCCGAAGCGAAGCTGCCCACTTAACCAATCGAATACATCTTGTCTCGTCTTCATCTTCCACACTCCTACTGTTTACACTTCTGTTTCATCTTATCAAAATTCACGACAGCCGTTATGGAAAACAGTCTGTGCTATACTCGAAGCGAAGAAGGAGGCATGCGCCATGACAACTGACTGGAACTTCGAGGCGACGTACCTCGAACTACGTGACATCTTTTACGACCGTGGACCCATCCATCCGGTCGACAATCCGACACTCGTCTTGTTTAACGATACATTAGCCGCTACACTCGGGCTTGATGCGCAAAGACTCAAACAAGATACCGATTTACTTGCCGGCAATCGTCAAACGGATACGTCGTTCTCTCAAGCCTACGCCGGACATCAATTCGGCAATTTGACGATGCTCGGGGACGGACGTGCCCTCATGCTCGGGGAACACGTGACGCGAGACGGGAAGCGTGTCGATGTCCAACTTAAGGGCTCAGGTCCGACGGAATACTCTAGAGGGGGCGACGGTCGGGCGGCACTCGGTCCGATGGTACGAGAGTTTATCATCAGCGAGGCGATGGACGCGCTCGGCATCCCGACGAATCGGGCACTCGCCGTCGTTCAGACGGGAGAAGCGATCATGCGACAAGGTCCGAAACACGGGGCCATCCTGACCCGGGTCGCCTCGAGTCACTTGCGTGTCGGGACGTTCCAATTCGCGGCAGGTGCCGGCTCCATCGATGACGTCATCGCACTCACGGAATTTGCGATCAAACGTCACGACCCTGACTTGGTCGATACACCCAATCGCTACGAACAGTTCCTCGGACGCGTCGTCGAAAGACAAGCGAGACTCATCGCCAACTGGCAACTCGTCGGGTTCATTCATGGGGTGATGAATACGGACAATATGTTCATCAGTGGAGAAGGTCTCGATTACGGACCGTGCGCGTTCATGGATACGTACCACCCGGAGACGGTCTTCAGCTCGATCGACCGGGAAGGACGATACGCCTACGGAAATCAACCGTACATCGGGTCTTGGAACCTTGCCCGACTCGCAGAGACATTGCTGCCGCTCCTCGGTGAGACGAAAGAAGAGGCAGTCGATGTGGCGAACAAGCAACTCACCCGCTATACCGAGCTGTATAAAGAGGCATACTTTACCGGACTTGCACATAAGATCGGGCTATATGTCCGAAAAGACGTTGACGATGCGCTCGCGGATGAGTTACTCCGCTTGATGATGGAGACGGAGGCCGATTATACGAATACGTTCCGCGCGTTGACGCTCGGTGAAATCGAGTCGCTTCCATTCGCTACTCGAGATGATGGGAAGGCATGGCTCGACGCTTGGCAGAAACGCCTGAGCGAACAAGGTCTCCCGAATGAGGACGTGGGTCGAATCATGCGTCAATATAACCCGTCCGTTATTCCACGTAATCATCATGTTGAGAAAGCCATCCAAGCAGCAGAACGAGGCGACTTCGGTCCGACCGAAGCGCTACTCGAGATTTTGCGAGACCCTTATAACGACGACCAACCGTCTGAGTACGTATCAGCAGGTCCACCGCGGACGTATCCATACCAGACATTTTGTGGCACATGAACCATTTCGCATTCGCGGAATGGTTTTTTTGAAACATTTTCCAATCTTCAAACGTAAGATAAGGTATCACAAAATGGAGGTACTTATATATGCGCTTACTCACCTCACTTGTCTCATTAGGGTTTGCTTGTTTGATTTCACTCGAACTTTGGCAAGCCCCATACTTAAGCAATATCGTCTGGGCGATGCCCGTCTTTTTCTTGAGCGTGTCGTTCGTCCAGTACATGAAACATCTGAATGAGTCGGAATGGAGTGATACAAAATGAAGTGGCTTATTCCGCTCATGATCCTCATCACCGCTTCAGCATCTTATGTAGTTTATAGTCTTTATTTAACTTTAGTCGGCCAACCGATTCAGCCACATTTGACCGGTTTGGCAATCGGTGCACTCTTCACGTCTTCGTACTACGTCACAACAGGTCGCTTGCCATTTTGGAGTGAGGAGGAAGACGCGTGAGACACATCTATATCGCACTATTGTTCGTTGTTGGCGCCCTATATTTCACGTATATCGTTCACCTGTTTCGAATCGGTTTCACGACCCCACTGTATACTCAACTCCCGATGCTGGTGGGGATTGGAGTCATTAGCTGGTGGCTCGTCAACAAAACACCCGAACGTCGCACTTGACGCTCGGGTGTTCGCATTATTCCGATTCGCGGAAAGGAAACGAGCCTGATGAAGGTTCGGGTAAAGAATCAACCAGCTTCAACAACTCCGCTTCCGAGACATTTCCTGTCACAATAATGAGTTTACCTTGGGATAAGTAATATAAGCCGTTCCCGTATGCTTGCTCCATCACATATGGTTTTGGCTGATCCGACATCTCCCCTTCGATTTCAGTGAAATCGTCCGTCGCAATGATACTGATGAGGCGTGTTTCATCGTATAACGTCCAAAGCGTCACGGGCCAATCGTTACCTGAATAGTCAGAGCTGATCACTTCCATCTCTTTGACTGGAAAATCTAATCCATGAGTAGACGCACTGGACGTCTCCGGTATCCCGAAGCGTTGCATCCCGCGTTGCGCCCATCCCGTCTTACCATCATGAATGAATACGCCAAACGGGTTTTCACGGTCAGGGACGGTCATCGCAACTAATCCGATTCCCCCGACCATCGTCTCCGTTAAAATGTGATCCTTCGACAACCGTCCTGTCGAGCCGTCTTCATATTGTAGGGTGATTTGTGCCAAGACCGCGTCCGAGACCCGTTCTGTGCCTGATGGTACTTCAGCAATCATCGTCCCCGTCACTGCTACGTCGGGAAATTGCGATTCATCAGTCACTTCTACTTTCTCTACTTTTTCCACATCAATCGTCTCCACAGACTTCGTCTCTTTTGGAGTCATACACCCCGCTAGTCCCAAAACAAGAACACACAATACCCCGATTCGTCTCATTTCATATCCCCTTTTCTACGTCCACATCTCCAAATTCTACCAAAACACAAAAAAACCTTCTCCAGAGAATAAATCTCTGAAGAAGGTGAATGGCTTACTTACGCAACTCTTCCAAACGGGCGCGGACCGCGTCACGCTTGTCGAGGTAATCTTTTTCTTTTGCTTTCTCTTCGTCGATGACGTGAGCCGGTGCCTTGGCGATGAAGCCTTGGTTTCCGAGTTTCTTCTGCACGCGCTCGACTTCTTTCTCATACTTCGCCACTTCTTTTTCAAGACGCGCGATTTCTTCTTCGAAGTTGATGAGATCTGCGAGCGGGATGAAGAGCTCAGCACCCGTCATGATCGCTGACATCGACTTATCCGGAGCCGTGAGACCACGTCCGATTTCAAGCTCTGTCGCGTTCGTGAACTTGCCGATCGTCATTTCGTTCGCGCTCAAGTAACCTTGTGTCGCATCGTCGCTCGTCGAGATGAAGAGCTGAATCGGTTTTGACATCGGTGCATTCACTTCGGCACGGATGTTACGAACCGAGCGGATGACGTTCATCACAGCTTCAAATGCTGGAACCGAGTCTGCGAAGTGAAGGTCGTCACGACGCGTCGGGTAGCTTGCACGAACGATTGAATCGCCTTCGTGCGGCAAGTGTTGCCAGATTTCCTCTGTGAGGAACGGCATGAACGGATGCATGAGACGCATGATCGAATCGAGCGTGTGCGCGAGGACCGAACGTGTCGTGTGCTTCGCTGCTTCGTCCTCACCGTAGAGCGTGAGTTTCGCCATCTCGATGTACCAGTTACAGAACTCTTCCCAGATGAAGTTGTACAGGTAACGACCTGCTTCACCGAACTCGTACTTGTCGACGAGGCGTGTCACTTGGTCGATTGTATCGTTCAAGCGTGTCAAGATCCACTTGTCCGCAAGCGTCTTCTCGCCCGTGAGGTCGATGTCTTCGACTTTGAGTCCGTCCATGTTCATGAGTGCGAAACGGCTTGCGTTCCAAATCTTGTTCGAGAAGTTCCATGTCGACTCGATCTTCTCCCAATAGAAACGAAGGTCGTTCCCTGGTGTCGAACCTGTGAGGAGGAACCAACGGAGGGAATCCGCTCCGTACTGGTCGATGACTTCCATCGGGTCAACGCCGTTACCGAGAGATTTCGACATCTTGCGTCCTTCCGAGTCACGGATGAGACCGTGGATGAGAACATCGTTGAACGGTTGCTTCCCTGTGAACTCGAGTGATTGGAAAATCATACGTGATACCCAGAAGAAGATGATGTCATAACCTGTGACGAGTGCGCTCGTTGGGAAGTAACGGTTGAAGTCTGGTGCGTCCGTATCCGGCCAGCCCATCGTTGAGAACGGCCAGAGTGCTGACGAGAACCATGTGTCGAGAACGTCTTCGTCTTGTGTCCAGTTCCCACTGTCCGCTGGCGCCTCTTTCCCTACATATACTTCTCCTGTCTCGTTATGGTACCAAGCCGGGATACGGTGGCCCCACCAAAGTTGACGGCTGATACACCAGTCGCGGATGTTTTCCATCCAACGGAGGTATGTGCCTTCGAAGCGCTCTGGGACAAAGTTGACTTTCGTGTCGTCGTTTCCTTGTGCTTCAAGTGCCGCTTTTGAGAGTGGCTCCATATCAACGAACCATTGTTTCGAAAGGTACGGCTCGATGACCGCGCCTGAACGTTCTGAATGTCCGACCGAGTGCGTGTGCGGCTCAATCTTCACGAGTGTGCCGTCCGCCTCTAGGTCTTTGACGAGTTGCTTCCGGCATTCGAAGCGGTCGAGCCCTTCGTACTTGCCAGCGTTCTCGTTCATCTTCCCGCCTTCGTCCATGACAAGGATGCGTGGAAGCTCGTGACGGTTTCCGATTTCAAAGTCGTTCGGGTCGTGGGCTGGCGTGATTTTCACGCAACCTGTACCGAACTCCATGTCGACGTAGTCGTCCGCAACAATCGGGATCTCACGGTTCATGACCGGAAGCATGATCGTCTTGCCGATGAGGTGCGCGTAACGCTCATCTTTCGGGTTCACGGCAACCGCTGTATCTCCGAGCATCGTCTCTGGACGTGTCGTTGCGATCTCGATGTGACCTGAGCCGTCAGCGAGTGGGTATTTCATGTGATAGAACGCACCCTCGACTTCTTGGTAAATAACCTCGATATCCGAAACGGCCGTCTTTTGTGCCGGGTCCCAGTTGACGATGTATTCGCCGCGGTAGATCAAGCCTTTTTCATATAAACGAACGAATACTTCTTGAACGGCTTTTGAGAGCCCTTCGTCGAGTGTGAAACGCTCACGTGAGTAGTCGAGGCCAAGACCAAGTTTTGACCATTGGTCGCGGATCGTCTTCGCGTACTCGTCTTTCCACTCCCACGTCTTCTCGAGGAACTTCTCACGTCCGAGGTCGTAGCGCATGATGCCTTCTTCACGGAGCTTTTGTTCGACTTTCGCTTGTGTCGCGATGCCGGCATGGTCCATCCCTGGGAGCCAGAGTACGTCATATCCTTGCATACGCTTGAGGCGTGTCAACAAGTCTTGGAGCGTCGTGTCCCAAGCGTGACCGAGGTGAAGTTTCCCCGTAACGTTCGGTGGCGGGATGACGATTGTGTACGGTTGTTTCGAATCGTCCTCGTCTGCTTTAAATACATCGTTTTCTAACCAGTAGTCGTACCATTTTGACTCCGTCGCACTAGGATCGTACTTTGTCGGCATGGTAATTTCATTTGTCTCATGGGCCATGTGTGGCGCCTCCTCTATATATTAATGAACACAAAAACGGCTTCTCTCGTCCTATACGCTAAGGACGAAAGAAGCCGTGATCTTCCGCGGTACCACCTTAGTTCGCCAACAAATTGGCGCACTCAAAATCGAATAACGGTCGATGGACCGAACTTTCCTACTCCATTCAGAAAGTCAGCTCCGAGGCGACTTCCGCGTCCATCCCTCGCAACCTTTCACCAAGCGGTCGCGTCTCTAAAAGGAATGAATGATGCGTACTACTCCTCATCAAAGCCATTCATCGTATCTGTTAGATAATTGTAGCGACAGAAACGTCAGCAGTCAAGATTAGAGCGAAAACTCTTCTTGAAGCTCTTTAAAAGTCGCTTCGACCGCTGCAATCGTCTTCTCGATATCCTCATCCGTATGAGCCGTCGAGAGGAACAATCCTTCGAACTGTGACGGTGGCAAGAATACGCCGCGCGCAGCCATCTTCTGATAGTACGAACGGAACATCTCGAGGTTCGCTGATTTCGCTTTCTCGAAGTTCGTCACTTTCTCGTTCGTGAAGAAGAAACCGAACATCGAGCCGGCACGGTTCGTGTCGTGCGGGATGTTGTATTTCTCACCGGCCTGCGTGAATCCTTCCGCGAGACGGTCTGCTTTACGCTCAAACTCCGCGTAGTGCTCAGGCTTCAGTTGCGAGAGTGTCGTGTAACCGGCAATCATCGCGAGCGGGTTACCCGAGAGCGTCCCTGCTTGATAGATCGGACCTTGCGGCGCAATCTGTTCCATGATTTCGCGTTTCCCGCCGTAAGCACCGACCGGAAGTCCGCCGCCGATGACCTTACCGAGACACGTGAGGTCCGGCGTGACACCGAAGTACCCTTGGGCACAGTTGTATCCGACACGGAAGCCCGTCATGACCTCATCAAAGATAAGGAGCGCACCGTTTTGTTCCGTGATCTCACGAAGTCCTTCGAGGAACCCTGGTTGTGGTGGCACGAAGCCCATGTTTCCTGCGGCTGGTTCGACGATGACGCCGGCGAGATCGTCGCCGTATTTCTCAAAAGCAACTCGGACTGCGTCCAAGTCATTGTAAGGAACCGTGAGCGTATGGCTCGCGAGCTCTTTCGGCACACCTGGAGAGTCTGGGAGACCGAGTGTCGCCACACCAGATCCTGCTTTGATGAGAAGCGAGTCCCCGTGTCCGTGATAACATCCTTCGAACTTCAAGATCTTCGTCTTCCCTGTATAGCCGCGTGCGAGGCGAAGTGCCGCCATCGTCGCTTCCGTACCCGAGTTGACCATGCGAACCATCTCGATCGATGGGACGCGGTCGATGACGAGTTCTGCCATCTTTGTCTCAAGCTCGGTCGGCGTCCCGAACGTCCAGCCTTTTTCAGCTTGTTCTTGAATCGCCTTCGTGACGACAGGGTCACGGTGACCGAGGATGAGCGGTCCCCATGAGAGGACGTAATCGATATACTCGTTGCCGTCGATGTCGTAGACGCGTGAACCTTCACCGCGTTCTGCGAAAATTGGCGTCATGCCGACCGATTTATAGGCACGGACCGGACTGTTGACACCGCCTGGCATGAGCGGGCGGGCTTGTTCGAACGCTTCTTGTGAGCGCGTTTGGTTGTATGTCATGCGTAGTCTCCTTCCAAATAGCGACAGACGTCTTTTGCGAAATACGTGACGATGAGATCGGCACCGGCTCGTTTGAATCCGACCATCGTCTCCATGACGATGCGTTCTTCGTCGACCCAGTCATTGAGTGACGCGGCTTTGATCATCGCGTACTCTCCGCTCACGTTATACGCCACGATCGGCATATCGAGTGAGTCGCGCATGTCACGGATGATGTCCATGAATGCGAGAGCCGGTTTGACAATCATGAAGTCGGCACCTTGCTCCACGTCCGATTGAGACTCGCGGAACGCCTCGCGACGGTTCGCAGGATCCATCTGATACCCTTTACGGTCGCCTTCACCTGGAGCCGATTGGGCTGCGTCACGGAACGGTCCGTAATAAGCAGACGCATATTTGACCCCGTAGCTCATGATCGGGATATGACTGAATCCGTTTTGGTCGAGACCTTCACGGATGGCTGCGACGAATCCGTCCATCATCGAGCTCGGTGCGATAATATCGGCACCCGCTTGTGCTTGCGTGATCGCCGTCTGAACGTGAAGCGGAAGCGACGCATCGTTATCGACGTCCCCATCCTTCACGAGGCCACAGTGACCAGTCGATGTGTATTCACAAAGGCACGTATCAGCGATGACCGTGAGCTGTGGCGCCCACTCTTTCACCTTACGGATTGCTTCTTGGACGATGCCGTGGTCATGATACGCTTCACTGCCTTCTGGGTCTTTATGTTCCGGTACACCGAACAAGAGGACAGATTGAAGACCGAGGTCGACGATTTCTTTGATCTCTTCTTCGAGTCGGTCAAGCGAATAATTAAAGACGCCCGGCATCGAGCTGACTTCACGTTTAATGTTTGTCCCTTCAATGATGAAGAGCGGGTAAATCAAATCTTCTTTCCGAACATGATTTTCACGTACGAGGGCACGCATCGACTTCGATGAGCGAAGACGACGGTGACGGTCAAACTGGTTCATGAAAAATCCTCCCCTACACACTGTATTAATGCATCCATAGTATAACATTCTGGCACTCGTACCGGTAATGACGACACTTGTCGGATGGCACGTTCGGTCACTTCGCCGATGGCATACCACGTCCCGTTGAAGCGGGACAAGTGTGGTGCGAGCGCCTCGACGGCCGACGGGCTCAAGACGAGCAGTGCCTTCACGGTTTCGAGTTGTTGCTGTTGCGCCGGTGTCAATGGCACCGAAATCGTCTCGTAGACGACCCAGTCCTCGACGTGAGAGAGCATCGTCATGTGCGACGTGTTCGCCAAATTACCACGCGCGAACAAGACGGTCTCGTCAGGCGACACGACGTCACGCAACTGTTGAAAGAGCGCCTCGCCCGTATACGTCTCCGGCATGAGCGAGACGATAAACCCTTCCGCTTCAAGCACCCGTTTCGTCTTCTCTCCGACAGCAGCGACTTTGACGTCACGCGTCAGATTCCGAAGCGCGGGTACCGCGTTTTGACTCGTGACGACGAGCCAGTCGAATCGTTCCGCGGGCGGCGGTGCATGCGTCTCTCTCGTCTGAATGAGCGGGACATGATGAACGGAAAGACCGCTCGCCTCGAGCATTGCCCGTTGCGAAGCGGTCATTCGTTTCGTTCCCGTGTACCAGACGTCACTCATTGACCGAGGCGAGGATTTCACGCCCGCCACGTCCAAGCAAGTCTTCTGCGACGTCTTGACCGAGCGCGACGCCGTCCGTTGACGTTTTCGTCACACGAAGCACTTCTTTCCCGTCCACTGACGCGATGAGGCCCGTGAGCGTCACTTCGTCACCTTCGACCGTCGCATAACCGCCAACCGGTACGTGACAGCTTCCTTCGATCGCTTTTAAGAAGGTCCGTTCCGCCGTCGCGGCTTTCGCCGTCACGTCATCATGCAACAACTGAAGTACGGCTGTCACTTCCGCATCGTCTTTACGGCTCTCGATGGCGAGTACACCCTGTCCGACAGCGGGAACCATGACATCTGGGTCAAGCGCTTCGAAGTCGACGCGGTCTGTCCAACCCATGCGTTCGAGCCCGGCTTTCGCGAGCAAGATGGCGTTGTAGTTCTCTGAGTCCAACTTCTTCAGACGCGTGTCGATGTTTCCACGGATCCATTGAATCTCAAGGTCAGGACGTGCCGCTAAAATTTGTGCCCCGCGACGGAGTGAGCTCGTACCGACGATCGAACCTTTCGGAAGTGTCTCGAACGTGTAGCCGTTCTCGCAGATGAGGACGTCACGTGCGTCGACACGTTTCGGCATACAGCTGATATAGAGTTCTTCCGGGAGTTCAGCCGGAACGTCTTTCATGCTGTGTACGGCGAAGTCAATATCCCCGTCGAGCATCTGTTGTTGAATCTCTTTGACGAATAGACCTTTCCCACCGACTTTTGACAATTGCACGTCAACGATTTGGTCGCCTTTCGTCACGATTTCTTTAATCTCGAACTCGTTTTGTGCTCCGGCTTGTTTCAATTGCTCGATGACCCATTTCGTTTGAGTCATGGCGAGTTGGGAACGGCGTGAGCCGACGATAATTTTTCGCATGTTGAGTCTCTCCTTCATAGAAAAAGGCGACAGACGTCGCCTTTTTAATCTTGTTAGCGCATCAATGCGCGAAGTGGTGCTTTGGCAGAAGTAGCATCCGTTTCTTCCACTTCGTCTACCGGCTGTTCTGGTAACTCGACATCGAGTCCGAACGTCTCGACAAACTGGGCGATTCGAACGTTTGCGTCTGGCTGAGCCGCTGCGTCCTTAATATAGTCGATTGGGTCGCGAAGCATTTGGTTGATGATCGACTTCATATGCTTCCCGATGACTTTCTTGTCGCGCGCCGACAAGTGGTCGAGCTTACGCTCTAGACTCGTCATCGTGTCTTCTTGAATATCAAGGGCACGCGCACGTAACTCATTCATAATCGGCACGACACCAAGCGTGACGAGCCATGATTGGAACTCTTGAATCGCTTCATCGATTTTCATCTCAATCTTCTCAGCCTCAACGAGACGAGCCTCGAGATTCTTGTTGACGATTCCATTCAAATCATCGACATCGAACAAGTGAACACCCGGAAGTGTCGCGACCGCTGGATCGATATCTCGCGGCACAGCTATGTCAATGAGAAGGAGTGGACGTTCACGGCGCAATAGTTGAGCCGCTGCCACATCGTCATATCCGATGACGGCGTCTTTTGCTCCGGTCGAACTGATTAAAATATCAGCATCTAGTAATCCACATGCGATTTCACGAATCGAATGGGCACGACCTTTGAACTTATCCGCAACGGCCTTCGCCTTGCTCTCCGTCCGGTTAAAGACAGCGATTTGCTTGGCTCCTGCCTCGAACAAGTTGAGTGTTGTCAATTCGCCCGTCTCTCCGGCTCCGACAACGACGACTTGTTTATCTTCGAGCTGTTGGTACATCTCTTGTGCAAGCGTCACGGCAGCCGAACTGACCGATACAGACATTTCCCCAATTTGCGTGTCCGTATGGGCGCGCTTGGCGAGTGTGACCGCTTCTTTAAATAATTTGTTGAAGACCGTTCCTGTCGTTCCATGCTCTTGGGCACGGAAGAAACTCGTCTTCACTTGACCTAAAATTTGTGTTTCCCCGATGATCATCGAGTCGAGGCCCGATGTGACACGGAACAAGTGGCGAATCGCCTCTTCCCCTTCTCGAATCGACAAGTATGGTGTGAACTGCTCCATCTCTAAGTTGAACCAGTTCGCCAAGAAACGTTTCGTGTAATAACGTCCAGTATGGAGTTGATCTGTCACGACGTACAGCTCCGTCCGGTTACACGTAGACAAAATAACCGACTCGAAAATGCTCTTCTCTTCGCGAAGTGCAATCATCGCATCCACGATTTCTTGCTCCCCAAACGAGAACTGCTCCCGAATCGCGACAGGGGCTGTCTTGTTATTTAGTCCAACGACGACAATATGCATGTATCTCTTCCCCTCATCTAAAATCCACCGACGGTTCTTCTTTTTTCAATCTCTACCGTACATTATAACAGTTCTTATCTGGTAACTATAATCTTCTGTTTGATTTTCCTGAAATAAAATAAGAACTTTTTGTGACAAAAAGAAGTAGAAATGGAGAAACCCCATTCCTACCCTCTTCTTTATGAATTTGTCGAGTTCGGGTCCGTGATAATGGAGCTTTCCGTCTCTTCTTTGTCCAAATATTGTTCGCGTTCCTTTAGTTTATAGATGCGAACGATATTCTGGACAACCGTTTTGGCGACCGCATAGAACGGTACGGCGATGAGCATCCCGATAATCCCAGCCAAGTTCCCAGCCACGAGCAAGACGATGATGATCGTGAGCGGGTGGACTTTCAACGATTTTCCTTGAATGAGCGGTGAGATGACGTTCGACTCAATCTGTTGCACGATAATGATGACGACGATGACCCAAACAACTTTGATTGGATCTTGAATGAACGCCACGATGACAGCCGGGACGGCACCTAAGAACGGTCCGACGTATGGGATGATGTTTGTCACCATCATGAAGAGCGCGAGCAAGATGGCGTAATCCACTCCGACGATCCAAAGACCGATGAGCGACGTGATCCCAACGAAGAACGCGACGAGCAACTGTGCGTTGACGTAGCTGCGTACCGTCTCGTGCATGTCATGCAAGATGTGACGCGTCTCTTTCTCATAGCTCGATGGGAGCAATTTGACGATGGCGTCCGGGAGACGCTTCCCGTCGAGCAACATGTACAAAAGCATGAACGGGATGACGACGATCGTGATGACCGCTGACGTCACGAATCCGACGACTTGACCGAATGACGATGCGATGTTTCCGAACAAATCGCCCAAATACGACGTGATGTTCGTCGTCAAGTTTCGGAACATCTCATCATTTTGTGCCATGAAGCGTGACAAGAACTCATTTTGCATCAATGTATCACGGACAGCGAACGCCTGTTGTTGCAGTTCTTTCGCGATACTCGGCATCGCATTGATGAGCGACGTAACCTGCTCAGCAAGAACCGGACCGAGAATACTGAAGACGATGGTAAAGATCAGGACAAGACCAATCAATGTAATCGCGACGGCAAGCGGACGTTTCCCTTTCAAACGTTTTTCTAAAAAGTCGACAATCCCGACCAAGAAATAAAAGAACAGCCCGGCCACAATGAGTGGGACCGTGACGAGTGCCAAAATGACTTGAACCGGTTCAAACACGAATGAAATCTGTGTTCCGACCCAAATGACTAAAAAGATGGTCAGCGTCCAGAAGAGGGCGCGGTACCATTTACTTTCAAACATACGTTGCATTTCTCCACCTCGTTTACGATTATGACTATGTACTAACTATGATTATACGATAATTACCCGCTTGCGGGATGAGAAAAACAAAAAGGCGAAGGAATCCCTTCGCCCATTCTTCATTCGCCCTCAGTGATGAGTGCATAAATTGCTTTCCATGCGTCGTCTTTTCCTTCCGCCGTCTCGGCTGAGAAGGCGACGAAACGATCTGACGGATCGAACTGAAGCTTGCGTTTCACTGCCGCCTCGTGCTTTTGACGCTGGCTCTTCTTGATCTTATCGAGCTTCGTCGCTACCACGATGACAGGAATGTCATAATGCTTCAAGAAGTTATACATCGTCACATCGTCACCCGTCGGTTCATGACGGATATCGACGAGTAGTACGACGCCGCGAAGCGCCTCTTGGCTCGTCAAATATTGCTCCATCATGACGCCCCACTTCTCACGTTCCGTCTTCGATACTTTCGCATAACCGTATCCTGGAACGTCAACGAACATGATTTCATCATTGATGTTGAAGAAGTTGAGGGTCTGAGTCTTTCCTGGTTTTGAAGACGTCCGTGCGAGCGCCTTCCGTTGGCAAATCTTATTGATGAACGACGATTTTCCGACGTTCGACCGTCCGGCAAGTGCCACTTCCGGCAACTCATGGACCGGATAATGGTCTGGCGCGACGGCACTCGTCACGAATTCTGCTTTGTTGATCTTCATTTAATTTCCTCCAAATGCTACATCTAGTACTTCATCGAGTGTCGTCACGGGAACGAACGTCAATTTCTCACGCACCGTCTCTTGAATGTCATCGATGTCTCGCTCATTATCTTTCGGAATGACGATGGTCGTCAACCCGGCCCGATGAGCAGCGAGCGCTTTTTCTTTCAATCCACCAATCGGCAAGACGCGTCCACGGAGCGTGATCTCGCCTGTCATCCCGACATCACGATGGACTTTTTTCCCAGTCAACGCGGAAATGAGTGCGGTCGCAATCGTAATTCCGGCCGATGGTCCATCTTTCGGGACAGCCCCTTCCGGAACGTGAATATGGATATCTTGTCGCTCATAGAACGTCGGGTCAATTCCAAACCGTTCCGCATTCGCGCGGACATAGCTGTACGCCGTCTGTGCCGACTCCTGCATCACATCACCAAGTTTACCCGTCAACTGAAGTTTGCCTTTCCCTGGGGCGAGCGCAACTTCAATCGTGAGCGTGTCTCCACCGAACGCCGTGTAGGCGAGGCCCGTCACTGCACCGATCGAGTCTTCGGTCTCCCCTTTTCCGTAGCGATACTTCGGTTTTCCGAGATACGTGATGATGGCTTTTTTCGAAATCGTGACCCGTTTCTTCTCACCGATTGCGATTTGTTTCGCTGCTTTTCGGCAGAGCGAACCGATGACACGTTCTAAGTTCCGGACACCCGCCTCACGTGTGTAGCGGCGTACGACTTCGTAGAGCGCATCTTCTTTAATCGTCAACTGGCTCTTCTTCAATCCGTGCTCTTTCAACTGTTTCGGCACTAAATGACGCTTCGCAATCTCGACTTTCTCAAGCTCCGTATATCCACCGATTTGAATGAGTTCCATCCGGTCAAGGAGCGGTGCCGGGATTTGCGAGACATCGTTCGCTGTCGCGATAAAGAGGACGTTCGACAAGTCGAACGGTTCTTCGATGTAGTGGTCCGAGAACGAGACGTTTTGCTCCGGATCGAGCACTTCGAGCATCGCCGACGCCGGGTCTCCTCTAAAGTCAGAAGCCATCTTGTCGATCTCATCGAGTAAGAAGACCGGGTTTTTACTTTCTGCTTGCTTCAACCCACGGATGACACGACCTGGCATCGCGCCGATATACGTCCGGCGGTGACCACGAATTTCTGCCTCATCACGCACTCCACCGAGCGAGACACGAACGAAGTGACGTTCAAGTGCCGATGCGATGGAACGGGCGAGCGACGTCTTCCCGACCCCTGGAGGTCCGGCAAGACAGAGGATTGGTCCCCGAAGCGAGTTCGTCAACTGACGGACGGCCAAATATTCGAGGATTCGGTCTTTCACCGACTCCAAGCCGTAATGGTCATCGTCGAGGACGTCCGCCGCATGTTTCACATCGAGCTTGTCTTCTGTCTCAATGCCCCATGGAAGCGACGCGACCCAGTCGAGATAGTTACGGATGACCGCATACTCCGGTGACGTTTGTGGCACGACGTTCAATCGTTCGGCTTCACGCATGACGTTTTTCCGAGTCGTCTCTGGTAAGTCGAGCGCCTCTAACTTCTCACGAAGACGGTTCGGTTCAGACTCTTGCGTCTGGTCACCAAGCTCTTGTTGAATCGTCTTCATCTGTTCGCGTAAGTAGTACTCGCGCTGTGACTGCTCGATTGACTTCTTCGTCCGCTCGCGCATCTCTTGTTCGAGCTCGATCACTTCGACTTCATGGGCGATAATTTCAAGTAGCTCAAGTCCTCGTTTGACCGCATCCGCTTCTTCGAGCATCGCTTGGCGAAGTTCGACGTCGACATCTAGTTTCGACGTGATATAGTCTGTGAGCGATTCGAGTCGCTCGTACATCTCGAAACGACGACGTTCGTCCGGTGACATCCCTTTGATGTTCGCGACGAGTTTTCCGAACTGTTCTTTCAACAGACGGACGAGTGCCGTGCGTTCGACCTCTTCCCCTTCTACGAGTTCGACCGGTTCGATGTTTGCGAACCAACCTTCATCCGTCGATTCGACCGAATCGACGCGGACGCGCTCTTTCCCGACGATCCGAACCCGAATCGTCTCGTTCGACAATTCGCTCATCTTCGCGATGTGGACACGTGTTCCGATCGTGTACAAGTCTTCCGGTTCTGGCGACTCGTTCCCAGTTTCTTTTTGAGTCACGACAATTAAATCTGTCTCATGCTCCTTTGCAGCAAGGAGCGCCCGAAGTGATAACGGGCGTCCGACATCGATTGTCACACCGATGAGCGGATATACGACGACTCCTCGCAACGGAAGGATTGGTAATTTTTCCATCTACAACGCCTCCTGTGCAAAAAGGCCCAAAACTCGGATTGTGCCGAGTGTTTGAGCCTTCTTCGTTAACAAATTATGCTGTCTCTTTGTTGTCCCCTGTCTGTTCGACAGTACCATCACGAAGGACGTATTTCGGACCGGCAAGACCCGTAATCGTTTCATCTGTGATGATGACTTTCTCGATATCGTCACGCGATGGGACGGTGAACATCACATCGAGCATCATTTCTTCGATAATCGAGCGGAGACCACGTGCGCCAGTCTTACGTTTGATCGCAAGTTTGGCGATTTCGATCAATGCCTCGTCTGTGAACGTCAATTCGACATCGTCAAGCTCGAGCATTTTCTCGTACTGACGAACGAGTGCATTTTTCGGCTTCGTCAAGATTTCAACGAGCGCCTCCTCATCGAGTGTCGTAAGTGTCGCCATGACTGGCAAACGACCGATGAACTCTGGAATCAAACCGAATTTTTGAAGGTCTTCAGGTAGTGCGCGAGCGAGCAAGTCTTCTTGCGTCAACTCACGGTTCTCTTGATCGTTTCCGAAACCGATGACTTTCTTCCCGATTCGGCGTTTGACGACCGATTCGATGCCGGCGAATGCGCCGCCGACGATGAAGAGAATGTTTGTCGTATCGATTTGGATGAATTCTTGATGCGGATGCTTACGTCCACCTTGTGGCGGTACGCTAGCTGTCGTGCCTTCAAGAATTTTAAGGAGTGCCTGCTGAACCCCTTCACCGGATACGTCGCGCGTAATCGATGGGTTTTCAGACTTACGAGCAATCTTATCGATCTCATCGATGTAGATGATTCCTTTTTCAGCCTTCTCGACATCGTAGTCAGCCGATTGGATCAATTTGAGCAAGATATTCTCAACGTCTTCACCGACATAACCCGCTTCTGTTAAGCTCGTCGCATCCGCGATTGCGAATGGGACGTTCAAGACGCGAGCCATTGTCTGGGCGAGAAGTGTTTTCCCGCTACCTGTTGGTCCAATCATGACGATGTTTGACTTCGCAAGTTCGACATCATCTGAACGACCGCCGGCGTTGATACGTTTATAGTGGTTATAGACAGCTACTGAAAGCGCACGTTTCGCGCGGTCTTGTCCAATGACGTAGTCGTCTAGGATGTTACGAATCTCTTGTGGTTTTGGAATGTCTTTGAATTCGACTTCTTCCTCTACACCGAGCTCTTCCTCAACGATTTCATTGCAAAGTTCGATACATTCATCGCAAATGTATACGCCTGGTCCGGCGACTAACTTACGAACTTGTTCTTGCGATTTTCCGCAAAACGAGCACTTGAGTTGCCCCTTTTCCTCGTTAAATTTGAACATTCGATACACCCCTTCTGTGGTGAAAATGGATGTAAGTGCGATAAATCGCGATTTGTATTTTCTGGTGCGATGCACCGTGAAAAGACATTTTACATCTCTGCGTTGAAATAATTGTAGCATGAACATATTGCGACTTCAAAGAATTACACATGCAAAGTGTTGTGACAGAAAAAAGGACGACCGCTAAGCAGTCGTCCCACTAAAAATCAACTTACTTCGCTTTACCGTTTTCAACGAGGATGTCGATCGCTTTACGGAATTTGAGGTCACCTTTAAGTGTCTCAAGACCGCCTTGTGGAGCGAGCATCGTACGGAGTTGGTCCGGTGCGATGTTGTAAAGTTTAGACATTTCTTCAAGCTCTTTCTCAGCATCTTCGTCAGATACTTCGATTGCTTCTTTGTCAGCGATTGCTTTCAAGACGAGACGAGCTTTTACGCGCTCTTCAGCTTGCTCTTTCATCTCTTCACGCATTGCTTCTTCAGAAGTACCAGTGAGTTCGAAGTACATGTTAAGGTCGATTCCTTGTGAAGATACACGTGAACCGAACTCTTGTACCATGCGGTCTACTTCTTGGTCAACGAGAACTTGTGGTACGTCGATTGTCGCGTTAGCAGTTGCCTGCTCAACGAGTTGGTCGCGCATTGTACCTTCAGCTTCTTGTTTCTTACCAGCTTCTAAACGCTCACGGATGCTCGCTTTCAACTCGTCGAGTGTTGAAACAGACTCGTCGATGTCTTTTGCGAACTCATCGTCGAGTTCAGGAACTTGTTTTGTTTTAACTTCGTGAAGTTTGACTTTGAATGTCGCTGGTTTACCCGCTAAGTTTTCAGCGTGGTACTCTTCAGGGAATGTTACTTCAACGTCTTTTTCTTCACCAGCAGTCATGCCGATCATTTGCTCTTCGAATCCTGGGATGAATTGACCAGAACCAATTTCGAGTGTGTAGTTCTCAGCTGTGCCGCCTTCGAACTGCTCACCGTCAGCGAAACCTGCGAAATCAAATACAGCTGTATCGCCGTTTTCGATTGCACCTTCTTTAACAGCGAGTTCTGCACCTTGCTGTTGAAGTGCTTCAAGTTCTGCTGTTACTTCGTCTTCTGTTACTTCAGTTGAAACAGCTTCGTACTCGAGGCCTTTGTATTCGCCAAGCTCAGCTTCTGGCTCAACCACGAATGTCACTTTGAAAGCGACTGGTTTGCCTTTCTCGAGCGTGCCGTCTACATCGATGTTTTCGAGCGCGATTGGTTCGAAACCAGCTTCTTCAACCGCACCTTGGATTGTGTCGCGGTAGAGAATGTCGAGCGCATCTTGATAGAGTGCTTCTTCTCCATACATTTTGTTGAACATTGGGCGTGGCAATTTCCCTTTACGGAAGCCAGGCACGTTCAAGTCTTTGACGACTGTTTTAAATGCGGCGTCAACTGCTTTATCAAAAGCTTCTGCAGGAGCTTCGTACGTGAGTACGCCTTGGCTACCTGATGTTTTTTCCCATTTTGCTGTCATGCTAAGTCCCTCCAACAATTCGTTTATACCGTACAAAAATGTACAACAATCCGTATTATAGCATAAATCCTCCGTAAGCACACAAGGATTTAGTCTAATAACGCCTGTGTGAAGCGCAGATCCGCCTCTAAAATCGAAGCTGCCAAACCGTCGACTGCCTCGTCATGCAAAATCGCTTGTTTCGCCTGTACAAGCGCCTGTTCTACGTCCGCTTTTTCTGCCGGCACATACGGATAATGCGTATACATATAATTCATCAAGAGTTGCGTTCCGATCTCATCGCCCTCTACCGATTTTTGGAGCGATAAGACGGTTTTCTCCCACGTCTCGATGTGCGATGTCGCCTCCATTTGCGACATCTCATTCGTCGAATCTCCATCTGTCCATTTGATGACCGATAGTTCAACGAACGCTTTTTCTAACACGATCAGTTTGATCAGTTTCGGTCGGTTTGACACGAGTAGCTCATGGAGCACATTGTCGAGCACCGTATCGATATTGAAGTGAACATGTTGCAGCGCTTCGATTTGTTCCCCTGTACTGCCGCGCGTCAACGTCCGCTTCAATTTGGCGATTGCCGCCGGAAACTCGGTCATCTTCAACACTTGGAGCACCTGATGTGCTTGCGTGTTGACCGTATCTTTTTTGTTTTGCCATTCGAGATACTGGTTGATCCAGTGCGCCGCTTCAAACGGTTGGTCCCGCATGATGTAATACTGTGCGATCTGTAATCCACCCGAAGCTGGTTCTTCTGCTTCTGCCATCTGAATGGCGACGAGTTCCTGCAACTTTTCGAGCGTTTCCGGGTCGTCCGGTTTTTCCATCGCACATTGGAAGATTTCCATGAAAATAAACGGGTCACCCGGAATCGCCTGATACCAATCCCATAAAATCGGTTCGATCCGCTGTCGTTCCCCAGAGGCATCCGCCTCTTGAATCATCTTATGCAGACGCGACCAATTCCCGGGGAACGGATACTCCTGATCCTTTTCCTTCTCCATCTTCCCTCACCCTCTCTTCCATTCCCTTTCATCTTCCGTTAGGACGCGATTCCTTGTCAATCGATTTCCTGGAAAATGAAAAAAGAGACGTTCTCCGTAGAGAACATCTCTATTTTAATGGAAGCGTCCCAAGAGGGATTCGAACCCCCGACCGACGGCTTAGCTTACCACCATGACTTTCGTCACCAACATCGTGTTGTTTGTAGTCTGGACTATATCTTCACCGTTTCAGGTGCGACACGTGTAGTCTCTACGGAACCTCACGATAATCATCTGCAAAAAGAATATTTTGCTTTTGATTATTCTTTGGTGTTTTTACCCTCAATGAAATAGATTTTTCAAAAAGATTCGGTTCAAAGTAATAACAGGTATCAGTCTGTGGACAATATACACAGTATACATCGATTTCATCTTTGTTTATAAACCGCGTCTGAACTCCACTCGCGGTACTATAGCTAGAACGAAACCGAACATTTAGAACCCCATTTGTGTTTAGTTCTCTGTACTTAACTTGAATCCGTTTAAACTGATTGTCTTTGTAAACAACTAAGTCAAACGGCGCATGTTCAGTTGCAGGGAACAAAATCATAAACCCTTTTTGATATAAATCTACTTGAGCCTTTAAAACACCTAAATCTCCCTTACTTTTTGTGTGATGATACATAAAACATCACTCCTTAAGAGATCGTAAGTTTCCTCGGTATTACCATCAGCATAATCTGTTAAGGCTTCACCGATATAGTGTCGTCCACTTTATAGGTTTCTGTTTCCCTATAAAGGCTCCTATTTGTCTTGAAGGCCGTTGCTCTATCCTGCTGAGCTATTGGGACATTGACATGAAAACTATAATAGAAAAATGGTTTCCTGTCAATCAATTTCCCATTCGAAACTCATAGTTTTCCTGAGATGTCTAAATCTTCAACGTGAGAACCGTCTTCTGAGCGATAAAAACGCACCGCCGCTTCCCTGTTTTCTAGGTCAAGAAGCGCATATGTTTTGTCCGCTCGTCCCCGTGGCATACGGATCGAACCTGGGTTGATGTAGACGACTCCATCTTCGATCAAGGCACCCGCCACGTGCGAGTGACCGAACAAAACGACGTTCGCACCGACCTCTTCAGCCCGATATCGCAACCGATTCAAATCGAATTTGACGTCGTGATGGTGCCCATGGACGATGAGAATCGTACCTGCATCTGTCGTCTCGATCCGTTCGAGTGGAAGGTCTCCCCCAAAATCACAGTTCCCACGGACCGTTCGATACGGCAATAAATGTTCATCGACTAAAGCGAGTTGAGAGTCGCCGCAATGATAGGCGTCATCAATCTCTGTCTCGTGTCGCTCAAAAATCGTTGTCAATTCCTCGGTCAGACCATGACTATCACTCACTATTAGAAAACGCATAAGCTTCATCCTTTCATGAATGGAATGATTTCTGCCTCCAGTTTTCGTAATGCTTGTCCACGGTGACTGACGACCGCTTTCTCTTCACGTTCTAGTTCGGCTGCCGTCTTGTGGAGCGATGGGACGATAAAGAGTGGATCGTACCCGAAACCGTTCTCGCCTCGTGGTGAGTAACCGATCGTCCCTTCAATCGTTCCACGAACGGTCAACGTTTCCTCGGTCGGTTTCGCCAGACAGAGCGCACAGACGAAACGCGCCGCGCGGTTCGTTTGCCCGTTCAACTTTTCAAGAAGAAGCGCATTGTTCGCCTCATCCGACTTCTCAGGACCGGCGAAGCGGGCCGAATACACCCCAGGGGCCCCGTCGAGTGCATCGACTTCAAGACCTGAGTCGTCCGCGAGTACGGCATGCCCGAAATAGGCGGCCGCTTCCGTCGCTTTCAACGCCGCATTTTCTTCAAATGTCGTCCCCGTCTCATCTGTTTCCGGTGCATCCGGATAGTCGAGCAACGATTTGACCTCGAATCCGAGCGGTGTCAACATCCCTTCCAGTTCTTTCACTTTTCCAGGATTGTGTGTCGCAATGATCAACTTCATAATGTCTCCTCCGAACGTTCTCCGACGTACCACCAAGAAGCACCGAGCGCCTCTTCAGCCGTCTTGAATAATGATTCGATTCCGTGTTGCGCGAGCGCGAGCATCTCGTTCATCTCTTGAAGGGTGAACGTCGCCTCTTCTCCTGTACCCTGTACCTCGACGAAACGACCGCTCGCCGTCATGACGACGTTCATATCGACCTCAGCCGCAGCGTCTTCCATGTAGTCCAAGTCTAGGACAAGTTCATCGGTCCGTCCGACAGAGATTGCCGCAACACCTTCTTTGATTGGGGTGTCGTCGAGCTTCCCTTGACGAATCAAGCGGTCAACAGCGAGGACGAGGGCACAGAACCCACCGGTGATGGACGCCGTACGCGTACCACCGTCCGCTTGAATGACGTCACAGTCAATCCAGATCGTCCGCTCGCCGAGGCGCTCTAGGTCAACGACCGACCGGAGCGACCGCGCGATGAGACGTTGAATCTCCATCGTACGACCTGATTGTTTCCCACGTACCGATTCCCGGACGGTCCGGTCACCGGTCGCACGTGGCAACATCGCATACTCGGCGTTGATCCAGCCTTGTTTCTTTCCGCGAAGGAAGTTCGGGACGCGCTCTTCGACAGTCGCCGTACAAATCACTTTCGTATCACCAATCGAAATGAGGACAGACCCTTCCGCATGTTTGTTCACATGAGGAACGATTTCTACCGTTCGTAGTTCATCAAAACGTCTTGTATCACGCAATGCCTGTCACCTCTACTTTCTCCGCATGGACCGGACGACCGAGCCATTCGCTCGCCAATCGGTCGAACAGTTCAATGTCACCCGTCGCATAAAAGGCATGGGATGGGACGGTATCTAATCCGTTCTCCAACTCTTGATAGTCAAGGATCGCTGCAACTTCGAGCGCCGTCTCGTCACCAGACGAAATCAGATGCACGTTCGGCCCGACCACGTCCTGGATGACGGGAGCGAGAATCGGATAATGCGTGCAACCGAGAATGAGCGTATCCATCTCAGAAGATTGTAGCGGCCGTAGCGTCTCCTCCACGATCTGGTGGACGCGGTCTCCTGACACTTCCCCGGCTTCGACGAGTGGGACGAATGGCGGGCAGGCGAGTGAGTACACATCGACCTCACCGGCTACATGGCGAAGTGCCTTCTCGTACGAACCACTTTCAATCGTCATCTTCGTGCCGATGACTCCGATATGTTTGTTGCGCGTGCCTTTGACGGCCGCACGGGCACCTGGGTCGATGACGCCGATGACCGGGATATCGAGGCGTTTCCGCGCCTCTTTCAAAACGACAGCCGTTGCTGTGTTACACGCGATGACAATCATTTTGACGTCTTTCTTCAATAGAAACTCAATGAGTTCCCATGTATAAGCTTCAATCTCATCGTGCGGACGCGGCCCATAAGGACAGCGTTCCGTATCCCCGATATAGATGATTTCTTCTTTAGGGAGTTGGCGCATCAATTCTTTGACTACCGTCAACCCGCCGACTCCTGAATCGAGGACTCCAATCGCTCGTTTCATTTTGCATCACTTCCATTCTCACCTATCTTACCAAAAAACATCGGACGGAAAAAGAAACGTTCCCATGACAAAAAAAGACGAGGTCGCCAGTGGCGCCTCGTCCGTTACCCGAATTACTGAGCAAGACCTTCGCTAGTGAGCATGTCAGAAAGCGTGTTGATCGCTTCTTCTGCATCTTCACCTTCAGCAGTGATCTTGATTGTAGAATCTTTTGCGATACCGAGTGAAAGTACACCCATGATCGACTTCAAGTTAACTGTTTTACCATTGTACTCGAGGTTGATGTCTGATTGGAACTTAGAAGCTGTGTTAACCAACTGAGTAGCTGGACGAGCGTGAATTCCTGAATCAGCAACGACTGTGAACGTTTTTTCCATGAGATGATGGTCTCCCTTCAAAATTCAATTCTACAGGCGAACCGGCAGAATATTTTTTGTTTGTGAACTCATTATCAAATGATAGCGGATTCGCAAAAATTCTGCAAGCGGTTTTTATATTCCGGAGTCCATTCCGTTGGACGACCTTCCTTCGTCAAATGAACGAGGCTTGTCCGTCCCGCGAATAGGAGTTGATCTCCGTCATATGCCCCGTAATGAATATCACATGAAGTGTTTCCGACCGTCAAGATATTGGCATGCACGGTCAGCTGTTGACGTGGCATGACTTGTCGAACATAGTCACATTGCGCATCGGCGACGACGACAAATCCGTCCTTTAAGGAGAATCCTGTCGCTTCTAACAATTCGATTCGCGCATCTTCGAAATAGATGAACGGAATCGTATTGTTCATGTGACCATACGGGTCGCACTCCGAAAATCGGACTTTCACATCGAGCGCGACCCCTGCTTTGACACGTGTTTCCCAACCTGGCTCTCGAAAGTACTTGGTCATCGGCTCGCTTACGCCTCGACCGCAGAACCGGTGCGACCTTTGTCACTACCGAAGAACTGTTTGAACGAGTGAAGCGTCGTTTGACGGTTCATCGAAGCGATAGACGTCGTGAGCGGGATGCCTTTCGGACAAACTTCGACACAGTTTTGTGCGTTTCCGCACTGCATGATCCCACCGTCTTCCATGAGCGCTTCGAGGCGATCTTCCGCGTGGAAGGCACCTGTCGGATGCGAGTTGAAGAGACGGACTTGTGAGATAGCAGCTGGACCGATGAAATCTGATTTGTCGTTCACGTTCGGACACGCTTCAAGACAAACCCCACATGTCATACACTTCGAAAGTTCGTACGCCCACTGACGTTTGTTCTCAGGCATACGTGGTCCTGGACCAAGGTCATACGTTCCATCGATTGGAACCCATGCCTTCACTTTTTTCAACGCGTCGAACATGCGTTGACGGTCGACTTGAAGGTCACGGATAACCGGGAACGTCTTCATCGGCGCGAGGCGAATCGGTTGCTCGAGTTTATCGACGAGCGCTGTACACGACTGGCGTGGCTTCCCGTTGATGATCATCGAGCAGGCACCACACACTTCCTCGAGACAGTTCATGTCCCAGTTGATCGGTGTCGTCTTGTCCCCGTTCGCATTGACCGGATTACGGCGGATTTCCATCAGTGCCGAGATCACGTTCATGTTCGGACGGTACGGCACCGTGAATTCTTCTGTATACGTTGCTTGATCCGGTCCATCTTGACGTTCGATGATGAAGCGGATGTCTTTTTGTTCAGATTGCATCGGCGTCGTCATTTCGTCTTCGCCCCTTTCTTCGAGTAATCCCGTTTACGTGGCGGGATTAACGAAACATCGATGTCTTCATACGAGATATCGACTTCCCCATTTTTGTAACGTGCCATCGTCGTCTTCATGAACTGCTCGTCATTACGTTCCGGGAATTCCGGTTTATAATGGGCACCACGACTCTCGTCCCGTTTGAGTGCGCCAAGTGTGATGACGCGTGCGAGGTCGAGCATGTGGTCGAGCTGTCGGATGAACGATGCCCCTTGGTTGCTCCAACGTGCCGTGTCCGTAGCTGAGATGTTATGGAAACGTTCACGCAATTCTTGGATTTTCTTGTCCGTCGCTTCGAGCTTGTCGTTATAACGAACGACCGTGACGTTGTCCGTCATGAGTTCACCGAGTTCACGGTGAATTTGATACGCATTCTCTGTCCCGTCCATCGCAAGGATGTTGTTGAAGCGTTCAATCTCTTCACGCTCGTTGAAGTTGAAGAGTGCTTCTGAGACGCTTTCTGTCGCTTGGTCGAGACCACGCATGTAGTTGACCGCCGCAGGCCCCGCTTCCATTCCGCCATGAACAGCTGAAAGAAGTGAGTTTGCGCCGAGACGGTTCGCACCGTGCATCGAATAGTCACATTCGCCGGCTGCAAAGAGTCCCGGGATGTTCGTCATTTGATCGTAATCGACCCATAGTCCGCCCATCGAGTAGTGGACTGCCGGGAAGATTTTCATCGGTACTTTACGTGGATCGTCTCCTACGAACTTCTCATAGATTTCAAGGATTCCACCGAGTTTGATGTCGAGTTCTTTCGAATCTTTATGAGACAAGTCGAGGTAGACCATGTTCTCGCCGTTGACGCCGAGCTTTTGGTTGACACAAACGTCGAAAATCTCACGTGTCGCGATGTCACGTGGTACAAGGTTTCCGTAAGCTGGATATTTCTCTTCGAGGAAGTACCATGGCTTCCCGTCTTTGTATGTCCAGACACGTCCACCTTCCCCACGAGCCGATTCACTCATGAGACGGAGCTTGTCGTCCCCAGGAATCGCGGTCGGGTGAATTTGGATGAACTCCCCGTTCGCGTAGACAGCACCTTGGCGGTAAACCGCTGCCGCTGCTTGTCCTGTGTTGATGACCGAGTTTGTAGACTTACCGAAGATGACCCCTGGGCCACCTGTCGCTAAGATCACCGCATCCGATGGGAACGCTTTAATTTCCATCGAGCGCAAATCCTGGCAGACCGCACCGCGGCAGATGCCTTCTTCATCGATGACGGCACGAAGGAATTCCCATCCTTCATACTTCTCGACGAGACCTTGCGCTTCGTAACGGCGAACCTGCTCATCAAGTGCGTAAAGAAGTTGTTGTCCTGTTGTCGCTCCAGCATATGCCGTACGGTGGTGAAGCGTTCCACCGAAACGACGGAAGTCTAAGAGACCCTCTGGCGTACGGTTGAACATAACCCCCATCCGGTCGAACATGTGGATGATTTTTGGCGCATTTTCCGCCATCTTTTGTACAGGTGGTTGGTTGGCGAGGAAGTCGCCTCCGTAGACCGTGTCATCAAAGTGTTGCCAAGGAGAATCACCTTCCCCTTTCGTGTTGACAGCCCCGTTAATCCCACCTTGGGCACAAACTGAATGTGAACGCTTGACCGGTACAAGCGAGAATAGTTTTACCGGAACACCCATCTCTGCCGACTTGATGGTCGCCATGAGTCCAGCTAGACCGCCACCGATGACGATCAAACTTTGATTTGCCATGTAAAATTCCCCCTAATTACAAGATGCCTGCAAACGTCAAAATCGAACGGATGCCGACAAAAGATAGTGCCAAGAACACGACACCTGATACGTAGCTCATGAGACGTTGCGAACGAGGTGACTGTGTGATTCCCCACGTGATCGAGAACGACCAAAGACCGTTCGCGAAGTGGAACGTAGCCGAAAGGATTCCGACTATGTAGAAGATCAACATGAGCGGATTGTCGACGATGTTTTGCATCATCTCCGCATTGACTTCGACCCCGCGTAATTTCGCTAGACGCGTTTCCCAAACGTGCCACGCGATGAAGATCACGAGGAAGACTCCTGTGAAGCGTTGGAAGAGATACAACCAGTTGCGTGCGTATGAATAACGGTTCGAGTTGATCGACCCAAGAAACGCATAGTACACGCCGTACACTCCGTGGAAGATCATCGGCAATGCGATAATCGTCACTTCAAGGAAGTACAAGTACGGTAAGTTCTCCATGAATTTTGCTGCTTTGTTGAATGACTCCACCCCATCGACGATGTAGTAGTTGACCGACAAGTGAACGATCAAAAACAAACCGATTGGAATGACCCCAAGTAGCGAATGGACTTTACGACTGAAGTAGTCACGATGCGCTGCCATTCTAGTTCCCCCTTTTCACGAGCATTGGCTCGTATTGTCAATAAAAGCGTTTTCAAATGCAGATATAGCTTTCTGTCTCCTATTCTACTCTTGTGAAAATTGTATGACAAGACAACCTAACCGATTTGTGCCACATTCTTTTCAAAAATACAGGATGACCAAATTCCGATTGGTCGTTATAATGATATAGAGAGATTGGAGTGATGGGATAGAATGGAAACGATGAGCCAACCAATTTTCGCGATTGAACTTCTTCGCGACTATGTGTTGACGGACTTGCTTGGTGAAGATTACGCCCAAGTCATCTATTGGTCAGGAAAGCGGGTCGCCCGAAAATTCCCGACGATGTCTGACGATGAACTGACTGCATTCTTCGATGAGGCAGGTTGGGGAGCGTTGACGCTCAAAAAGGAACGTGGGAGTAAATTTACATACGAACTCACCCCACCACCTGCGACCCAAGCCAAAACGACAGGTTACTATCAGCTTGAAGCTGGATTTTTAGCCGAACAGATTGCAGGTCGTTTCCAGTGCGTCGCGGAAGGGTATGCCGATCCCGCCCGAAGAACTGTCCAAATCACCGTCCAACTAGACCGGAAAGACGATTACGAATAAGAGTCGATGCGTTTCGCATCGACTCTTATTTTTGTTTCTGCTGAAGTTGCTCGTTCATAAACCGACGTACGTCATTGAGTTCGTTTTGATCAAACGTCACGTCTTCCCCTTTATAACCCTGAGCTGCCTTACGAACGACCGCTACAACATTTCCCGGAAAATGTCCGTTCTTTAACAACCAACCGAGTGTTTCCTGTTTTGAAAGAAGGACATGTTCTCGTTCATAAGCCAGACCGCGTATCAAGTTCAATGCGCTATAGATTGGATTTTTTTCAATCGTGTTGAGGCAATCGAGTGCATCTATTCGAATCGAATCAGAAAAATGAGCTGAATCAAATCCGCAGAGCAATTCATGAAGCGGTTGCCCTCGCCAAGTTATACCTCGCTCTAAAATCACTAGTACGTGAGCCGCCAAATCAGGATCGGTAAATCCTTGTTGCAACTCGGTACGCTCTTTCCTACTTGCCTCTTCGAAACGCGAGCGCCACCCTTCACTATAATGAAACTCAAAAGGACTCGGATGACACCAGTCTTCTAGCTGCGCCGTTGTCAGTATACTCAGTTCGAGCGGATATGGTTCGTTGGAGTATAAGAGACAACAGTCGATACATTTTTGCCGCTCCTCCCGAGTCAATGCGTTCGATACGACGAGCAACAAATCTACATCACTTCGTTTTGGATGAAAGCCACCCATCGCTAATGAACCATGAATGTATAGATGCTGAACGGTTGGTAGAAATTCATCAATCGCTTTCACAAATGAAGCAATTGTATTCTCCACGTCTGTCGGAAGATGTCTCATTCATCCGTATCCTCATGCACATATTGAAGGACAGTCTCCGCCAGTTTTTCTGGTAGTCCCGCTTCTTTCAATTGTTCAAGCGAGGCCAGACGAATCTGTTTCATCGACCCGAAATGACGGATGAGCTGTTGACGACGCTTCGGACCGACTCCCGGAATCTCATCTAAAATCGATTTCGTCATCTTCTTCGTGCGCAAGCTGCGGTGGAAAGTGATGGCGAAACGGTGGACCTCGTCTTGCATCCGCTGTAAAAGATAAAAGGCACTCGATCGTGGATGGAGTTCAACGACCGCACCATGTTCTCCGAACAACAGTTGACTCGTCCGATGTCGGTCATCCTTTTTGAGTGAGCCGACCGGCAAGTCGAGCCCGAACTCGTTTTGGATGACGTCGAGCGCCGCATTCAACTGCCCGATTCCCCCATCAATCAATAGGAGATCCGGTAACCGCTTGTCTTCCGTCAACAGGCGGCGGAACCGTCGCCGCACGACTTCGCGCATCGTCTCATAATCATCGGGTCCTTGGACGGTCCGAATCTTATATTTTCGATATTCTTTTTTAAGCGGCTTCCCGTCTTCAAAGACGACGAGCGCCGATACGGCGTCCGCTCCTTGGATGTTCGCGTTATCGATGATGTCAACGCGTGATAAATGCGGGATCCCGATGGCTTCCCCGAGTTCACGCATCGCGAGTAACGTCCGCTCTTCGTCCCGGGCGAGCAATTCGAACTTCTCGTTCAAGGCGATTGTCGCATTCTTCGTCGCCAAATCGAGTAGCTGTTTCTTTGCCCCACGTTTCGGTTGCATCACTCTCGTACCGATGGCGTCATTCAACAAGTCGAGCCGGACCGTCTCCGGTACGAGGATTTCTTTCGGCACGACGTTTTGTTCGTAGAACTGGACGATGAAACTTTCGAGCTCTTCCGAAGGCTCACCGTGCATCGGGAAGAGGGAGACGTCTCGCTCGATCATTTTGCCGCCTCGCATATAAAAGACTTGAACGCACATCCAACCTCGGTCGAGTGTATAACCGAAAACGTCACGTGCCGTTGGGTCGGCCGTAATCATATTTTGTTTGTTCATGATCGATTCGACCGCTCGAATCTGGTCGCGTAGTTCCGCCGCCCGCTCGAATTGCATGTCTTCAGCGGCACGCCCCATCTCGACGTTCAATTTCGCGAGCGTCTCAGCTGTCTCCCCATTCAAGAAGCGACGAATCTCATTGACGATCTCTTTTTGCGAATCCGTATCGACCGCCAGTTCACAAGGTCCTAGACATTGCCCGATGTGATAATAAAGACAAAGTTTCTTCGGCATCGGCTGACATTTCCGGAGCGGGTATAGCTTATCGAGCAGACGTTTCGTCTCGTTCGCCGCGTAAGCGTTAGGATACGGTCCGAAATAATGTCCGCCGTCTTTCTTCAGCTTACGTGTCGTCAAAAGTCGCGGATACGGTTCGTTCGTGATTTTGATGTACGGATACGTCTTGTCATCTTTCAGGCGAATGTTGTATTTCGGGTCGTGCTTTTTGATGAGTGTCATCTCCAGGAGCAACGCCTCGAGTTCACTCGCTGTCACGATATACTCGAAGTCACGAATCTCCGCGACGAGGCGCATCGTCTTGATGTCGTGTGCTCCCGTAAAATAAGAGCGGACCCGATTCTTCAGATTTTTCGCCTTCCCTACATAGATGACCTCTCCATATTCGTTTTTATGCAAATAGCAGCCCGGCTCGTCCGGGAGCAGCGCTAATTTATGTTTAATGTGGTCGGTATGACTCAATTCCATTCACCTCAGTTTAGCTTCCTCCTAGACGGGAAAAAGAGTGTGATATCTCGTCAGAGGAGGATTTTATATTATGAAACGATACGATGTCATCATTGTCGGTAGCGGGTCTGCCGCTAGCCAAGCCGCCACGATTTTACGTGACGCCGGTAAAGAAATCGCCATCATTGAAAATTGGACGTTCGGAGGAACGTGCCCCCAACGCGGATGTGACCCGAAAAAAATGCTCGCCGAAGGTGCCGAGCTACTTGCCCGGACCGAGCGCATGCGCGAGCTCGGCGTCGAAGGAAGCCTGTCACTCGATTGGCAGGCCTTTAAAAAGCGGATTGATGAATATCGCTTCTCGATTCCCACGTCAAAAACACAACATTGGAACGAGATGAACATTGATTTATATCAGGGAGAACCTCACTTTATCGATGAGGATTCCATTGTCATCGAAGGTCACGAGCTATCGGCCCCTCAATTTTTGATTGCGACCGGTCAAACGCCACGCCCTCTTGATATCCCAGGTGGCGATCAGGCCATCACGAGCGATGACGTTTTCGACCTCGACGCGTTACCGGAATCGATTCACATCGTCGGTGCCGGCTATATCGCCTTTGAATTCGCCCATATCTTTCGACGTTTCGGAAGTGACGTGACACTCCTCATCCGTTCACAGGCACTAAAAGCATTCGACCCGAACGTCGTCCATCGACTCGTCGAGGAATCGAAGCGCATCGGCATCAGCGTCCGATACGACGTCGAGCCGACACGAATCGATGGGAACGTCTTAACGTTATCAGATGACTCTACCCTTGAAGGAGTTGTCCTTAACGCTACCGGACGAATTCCAAGCGTCGAACGACTCCACCTCGATGCAGCCGGGGTCAAGTCAGACCGTCAAGGCATCCATGTGAACGAATACCTACAGACGAGTAACCCCGCTGTTTATGCCGCCGGAGATGTCGCGTACAGTCCAAATCCTGCCCTCACCCCGTTCGCCGGTCAGGAAGGACGCCTCGCTGCGTTGAACATGCTTCACGGAAACACTCGGGTACTCCCCGAACGCCCGGCGCCGACAATCGTCTATGCGACCCCACCGATTGCCAAAGTCGGTCTCACCGTGGAAGAGGCTGAGGCAGAAGGAATCGACTTCGACGTGAAAGAGACGGACATGTCACACTTCCTCACCTATTCACGGATCAATGACGCGACCGCCTATTCGAAAGTATTGTTGAGTGAGGAAGGTCACGTCATCGGGGCACATTTGATTGGACACCATGCCCCAGAACTCATCAATCTGTTCTCTTTCATTATACAGAACAAACTGTCGCATCAACACGTGAAGCACTTAGAAGTCGCCTATCCGACCGCTGCTTCTGACCTGACTTACCTGATCTAAACAAAAGACGGGATTCGCACCGAGGCGAATCCCGTCTTTCTTTCATTCGATCCCTTTATCCTTGTCTTCTTTCAATGCGTCTTGTAACGACTTCTCCCAAAGCGGGACCCCTTTCGCGTGCGCCGCACGTGAAATGAGGTGACCGCCAACTGGAGCCGTCAAGAGGACGAAGAAGAGACCGAGCAAGAGTCTTGCGTCAAATACACGTTCATCGACATAGACGTGAAGCACGGCCGCAAAGAGGACGAACATGACACCGAGTGTCGCGCTCTTCGAGGCTGCGTGTGTTCTCGAATAAATATCTGGGAGACGGATGAGACCGATCGCGGCGACGACGGTGAAGAAGACGCCGATGATCGTGAAGATGCCGGTAATGAGATCAAAGATCATTGTCGCGGTCATGTTGAATAATCTCTCCCCTCTCTAAGAATTTCGAGAACGCTACCGTTCCGATGAACGCCAAAATACTGAGTAGCAAGATGACTTCAAAATACAACGTCGTATCGAGCAGGATCGACAGCAACGCGACGACCGAGATGAGCGCGATCCCGATTGAGTCGAGCGCGATGACTCGGTCAGCCGTCGTCGGTCCTTTGACGACGCGATACAACATCATCAACATCGCAAGCAAGAGAATGGCGAGCGAGATGTAGATGAGAATGTCTAGTAAATCCATCACTCTGTCGCCTCCTTAATGCTTGATTCAAAGTTATCATAAATATCTTTTCGTAATGCTTCCTTATCCGGCATGTTGAGTGCGTGGATATAGAGCACGGAATTGTCTTTCGACACCTGAACGACGAGCGTTCCCGGTGTGAGCGTGATCAGCATCGAGAGCAAGCTGACTTGCCATCCTTTGTCGAGGGACGTGTCGTACCGGAAGATTCCCGGTTGAATCTTCAACTTTGGACTGAGGACGAGACGTAACACCTCGAAGTTCGCGAGGAACAGTTCCCGGATGAAGATGAGGAGCAGTTTGAACAGACGCCAGACGCGTGTGAAGTAAAAACTGCCGCCACTAGATTTAAAGAATCGGCGCATCATGAACAAGATGAGCAATCCGAGTAAATACCCGACGAAGAATCCGCTCGATGTGAACGATCCCGTGAGGAACATCCAGATGAACGCCAAGAAAAAGTTAATCAATAGTTGATAAGCCATCTGTATTTCACTCCTTTATCACGGCATCGATATAGATTTCTGGATTGACGAGCGGCTCGATCGCTTGTGTGATATACGGATGGATGGCTTCTGCCCCGAATCCGTATGCGACCGCAATGATGAGCAACAAGAAGACCGGCACAATCAGACGTTTCGTATATGGTACGAGCGGTCCGTCATACTCGCGCTTCGCTTCTCCCCAGAATCCGTTCAAGAAGATCTTCATGACCGAATAGAGGACGAACAGACTCGACAAGAGAACGAGGAGTGGTCCGAACAGCTCTCCTTCGTCCATCCCACCTGAGACGATCAATAACTTCCCGAAGAATCCACTGAGTGGTGGAATCCCTGCGAGCGAGAGCGCTGCGACGAAGAATGTCCATCCGAACAACGGGAAGCGGGTGATGAGTCCACCCATATCGCGTAGTTGACCTGATTTGGTGATCCCAATCATCATCCCGACGAGCATGAAGAGGACCGCCTTGATGATCATATCGTGAATCAAGTAGTAGAGCGACCCTTCAAGGGACGTCTGCGTGTTGACGGAGATCCCGTACAAAATGACCCCGACCGCAATCATGATGTTGTAGATGATGATCAGCTTCACATCGTTATAGGCGATGGCACCTGTCATCCCGATGAAGATGGTGAGGACAGCGAGCACCATGAGGAACGTCTGTAAAAACTCACCGTTTCCGTCAAAGAGCAACGTGTACGTTCGTAAAATCGAGTAGACCCCTACTTTCGTCAAGAGTGCCCCGAACATCGCGAGAATCGGAGTCGGTGCGACCACATACGCTCCAGGGAGCCAGTAATGAAGTGGGACGAGCGCCCCTTTCATCCCGAAGACGATGACGAACATCACACCGATGACGGTGATGACATCCGGGTTGTCGACGAGTGGGATTTTCATTGCCAAGTCCGCTAAGTTGAGGGTACCTGTGACGCCATAAAGCAAGGCGACCGACATGACGAAGAGTGCCGAGGCGATGATGTTCACGAGCAAGTACTTGATGGACTCTCGCAACTGGACGCCACGTCCACCGAGTACAATCAATACGTATGAGGACATCAAGAAGACCTCGAAGAAAACGAACAAGTTGAAAATATCACCTGTCGTGAAGGCACCGTTCACCCCGACGAGCATGAAGAGCATCGAGATGTACAAGTAGTTGCCTTCATATGAATCTGAGAAGTAGTGAACGGCGAACCACACGATGAAGAACGTGAGGAGAGTCGACGTCGTCACAAGTAGGGCTGACAACATATCCGATACGAGTGTGATCCCGAACGGTGCTTGCCAGTTCCCGAGGTTGAGGGTTTGAATCCCCTCCGTGGAGACCGTGTGCACGAGAAAGAGTGACACGATCGCCGTCATGGCTAAAGCTCCAAGAGCCATCCCACGCTGCAGCTGGACCCGTTTTGGCATGAACATCATGATGATGGCCGCAAGCGCAGGAATGACGATTGGAAAGACCGGTAAGTTAATCATACGATTCTGTTCCTTTCATTTCTTCCATATTGTCCGTGCTGAGCTCCTGATACGTGCGGTAGGCAAGTACGAGGAAGAACGCCGTCACCCCGAAACTGATGACGATTGCCGTCAAGACGAGCGCTTGCGGTAACGGGTCTGTGAATTCAGTCACACCGTCGACGAGGACAGGGGCTGCCCCTGTCTTCAAACCTGCTGTCGTCAAGACAAGAAGGTGTGCCGCGTGACTGAACAAGGCTGTGCCAATGATGATGCGTAACAAACTTCTTGAGAGAACAAGATAGACGGCACACATCGTCAGGACACCGATGATGATGCTAACGAAGATTTCCATTATTCACTCTCTCCAATCGTTTGTATAATCGTCAAGGTGATTCCGATGACTACGAGATAAACCCCTAAGTCGAACGCAATCGCCGTGTGAAGCGTCTGTTCGCCGAGAAGTGGTAAATCAAACTTCCCGTAAGCATGCGTCAAAAACGGACGGCCCAAGAATACCGAGTGAAGACCTGTTAAAAGTGCGATCAATAATCCCGTCGCCGTCATGAGACGGTAGTCGATCGGGAGAACGTTCGCGAGCGTCTTCGAATCAAATGCGAGTAGCAACAAGACGAGCGCCGCGGATGTCATCAATCCACCGATGAATCCTCCACCTGGTGAATAGTGACCGGCAAAGAACAAATCGATCGAGAAGATGACGATGATGAAGAAAATGATAATCGCGGCCGTCTGCAAAATGACGTCATTGACGCGTTTGCTGTTTTGCTTCATGTTCACCTTCTCCTTTCGTACGTCGTGTTGTTCTAAATTTAATCATCGTGTAGATCCCGAAAGCCGCAATTCCAAGAACGACGATTTCAAACAAAGTATCAAATCCACGGAAATCGACGAGGACGACGTTAACCATGTTTTTCCCTGCTGCAAGCTCATACACGTTCTCTTTGTAATACTCCGAGATCGAGGTGAGCGATTTGTTCGTGAGCGCCATGAAGCTGAGTAGCGTCACGGTCGTCCCGACGAGAACGGCCACGATGGCATTCCCGACTTTGAAACGCATGCGTACTTCCTTCTTGCTGATGTCCGGCATGTGGTAGAACACGAGCAAGAACAAGGCGACCGATACCGTCTCGATGACGAGTTGGGTCAATGCCAAGTCAGGTGCACCGAAGAAGACGAAGAACAATGCCACGCCATATCCGACGACCCCGAGTAGGATGATGGACGGGAGACGCGATTTCATAAAGAGAATCGCGAGCGCACCGAGCATGACGACGGCACCAAGCACATATTCATATGGTGCGATCTCTGCCAAGTTCTCGAACGAGAATTGGTACATGTCGAACCACCAGATGCTAAAGAGCATCATGCCTGAGAGGAAGACGAAAATATAGATTAAATACGACCGGATGAATCCAGTCATGTAATTGTCTTTGAAGCGATATGCTGCTTTATTTGACCAGACGAGCGTACCATCGTACATCCCGTTGAGTGTCAAACGATGCGGGATCCGATTGTAGATCCCCATCCATTTGCCCATTTGCCAGAACAACAGCGAACCGAGGAGAACGACCCCGATTGTCATGAAGAGCTCTGGCGTCAAACCGTGCCAGAAGTAAATGTGGACATCTACCTCTTGCCCTTGTGCGACGAGTGTCGGGTAGATCGACTCGACCGCCGGTTTGATGAGCGAGTTCGACAATACGTTCGGGAAGAACCCGAGACCGACAACGAGAAGCGCGAGGATGGCTGGTGAAATCAACATGCCGATTGGCGCCTCATGCGGTTTCTTCGGCAATTGATCGAACTTCGCCTTGCCCATGAATGTCCGTGTGAACAGCATGATGCTGTAGATGAACGTGAACACACTTCCAACGAACGCAATGACCGGGAGTAAGATCCCAATCGTATCGAGCGCGAAGAAATCGGCCGAGAACACTTTCGTCGTCGCCTTCAAGAACATCTCTTTACTCAAGAAACCGTTAAATGGCGGTAGACCTGCCATCGAGAGCGAACCGATGACGGCAATCGTGAACGTGATTGGCATGACAGTCATCAGACCGCCAAGCTTACGAATGTCACGTGTGCCCGTCTCATGGTCGACAATCCCGGCCATCATGAAGAGCGAGCCTTTGAACGTTGCGTGGTTAATCAAATGGAAAATCGCTGCAATCGTCGCGACCATAAAGATGTTGTCATCCATTCCGTCATAGTGGAGCGCAGCCGCACCGAGACCGAGGAGTGACATAATCAACCCGAGCTGACTGACTGTCGAGAACGCCAGGATTCCCTTCAGGTCGGTCTGCTTCACGGCATTGAACGAGCCCCAGAACATCGTGAACATCCCGACTCCGGCAATCGTCCATAGCCATACCGATGACTCTTGGAATACCGGGCTCATACGGGCCACGAGGTAGAGACCCGCCTTGACCATCGTTGCCGAGTGGAGGTACGCACTGACCGGAGTCGGTGCCTCCATCGCGTCAGGCAACCAGATGTGGAACGGGAACTGCGCCGACTTCGTGAACGCCCCGAGCAAGATGAGAATCATCGCGACGAGGAAGAATGGACTCTCAGCGATAACGTCAGAGTTTGCGATCATATCGCGAATACTGTACGAACCAATCATCGACTCGAGTAAGACAATCCCCCCGAGCATCGACAATCCACCGAATACGGTGAGAAGCATCGACTTCTGTGCGCCGTAGCGTGAGCGTTCTTTCTCATACCAGTAACCAATCAACAGGAATGATGAAATCGATGTGAGCTCCCAGAACATATACATGACAATCATGTTGTCCGAGAGAACGACCCCGAGCATCGCACTCATGAACATCAAGAGATACACGTAGAAATGCCCGAGTGACTCTTTGTCCTTATTCAAATAGTAAATGGAATATAGGACAACGAGTGCGCCGATCCCCGTGATGAGGAGGGCGAACAATAGACTGAGTCCGTCGACGTATGCCGTGAAATTGATCCCGAGGGACGGCATCCACGCAATCGTCTCTGTCACGACGTCCCCTGCACTCGTGATCGGAATGAATCCGGCGAAGTAGGTGACGAGCACGACCGGTACGATCAGGACGAACCAACCTGTATGAATTTGTTTCATCCCCCGAAACAAGAACGGGATGAACGGTGCCGCGAGGAGCGGCAACAAAATAGCTAAATGTAACAGCGACAAGAAAATTCCTCCTTCGAACAGAGTCGTACAATGGATTGAGCCGTAAAGTAAGGTCACTTGACTCCATCATGTCTTCCTCATGAGTATAGCGTAAATTTTCAGTCTGTTTCCATGATAAAAGCTTCCAGCTCGAGCGCCCCCTCGTTAAAATTCCGAATCTTTTAAATATGAAGGAAGCCGACGGAAATTCTTCAAAAAAAATTTTGAAATCAGACGATATGTATCGGATTTTTACGTACTTGAGGGTGTGCGGAATAACTTAACCTATTCCCTACTTGCCTGTCCTTTTCCTTCTTTTCCGGTCGACAAAACAAAAAAGCAGCCGATACAGGTCGGCTGCTACGCAATTATTGTGCTGTTGCGATAAACTCTTTCAATGCTTCTTTTGGTTGGAAGCCCATTGTTTTAGAAACAGGCTCGCCATCTTTGAACATCATGAGTGTCGGGATGCTTTGGATTTGGAAAGCACCTGCGACTTCAGGGTTTTCGTCAACGTCGAGTTTCACGATTTGGACTTGGTCGCCCATTTCTTGATCGAGTTCTTCGAGAACTGGCGCGATCATGCGACATGGTCCACACCAAGTTGCCCAGAAATCAACGAGGACTACGCCCTCTTTTACATCTTGTTCAAACGATTGAGTCGTTGCGTGTTTAATAGCCATTTGTAAAAACCTCCCCAATAAGATGAGAGAGCCCTGATACAGAACTCTCATGCAATTCATGTTCAGAGTATACCACGGAGGGTAACAACCCCAAAACGTTTTGCTTATTAGCTATTGACGAGGTGCTTGCGGAACTCTTCTGTCAACATCGGAACGACATCGAACAAATCGCCGACGATGCCATAATCCGCCACGCTGAAGATGTTCGCTTCTGGATCTTTGTTGATGGCGACGATGACCTTCGCGTTACTCATCCCTGCCAAGTGTTGAATCGCTCCAGAAATCCCGCATGCGATATAGAGGTCTGGTGTGACGACTTTACCGGTCTGTCCGATTTGAAGCGCATAGTCGCAATAGTCGGCGTCACATGCTCCACGTGAAGCACCGACCGCTCCTCCGAGAAGCTCTGCTAACTCTTCAAGTGGTTTGAAACCGTCTTCGCTCTTGACGCCACGTCCACCTGCGACGATGACTTTCGCCTCCGCCAAGTCGACTTTCCCAGTCGCCTTCCGAACGACTTCTTTGACGATCATCGCAAGGTCTTTCAATTCGACCGCTGGTGTTTCAACCGATACGCTCGCACCAGCTTGACGTGCAAGTGCGTCGATGTTGTTCGGACGGATCGTGAAGAACATGACAGAGTCTTTGAACTTCACTTTCTCGAACGCCTTCCCTGAGTAGATCGGACGAACGAATTCAGCGTCACGGCCAGTCCCTTCGATTGAGACGACGTCACTGATGAGTCCGGCATCGAGACGTGCCGCGAGTTTCGGTGCGATGTCTTTCCCGAGAGCTGTGTGCCCGAGAACGATCATGTCTGGACTTTCTTGCTCGATCAACTGACGGAGCACTTGCCCGTATCCGTCTGGCGTATAGTGTTTGAGGCGATCGTCTTCAACAACGAGAACGCGGCTTGCGCCATACTCCCCGAGTTCTTGCGCGAGTGATTGCACGTGATCCCCAATCACAACTGCCGTCACATCGTCTGTCAATTGCTTCGCCGCAGCGATGGCTTCGAATGATACGTTACGTAACGCGCCTTCACGCGCTTCTGCGAGTACTAAAGCTTTCATCTATGATCTCCCCCTTAAATGACTTTCGCTTCCGTGCGAAGAAGTTGTACGAGCTCGCTCACTTGTGTCGACATGTCGCCTTCAAGGATACGCCCTGCTTTCTTCTCTTCTGGCAAGAATCGTTCGATCGTCTCGATTTTCGCTTCGATTTCATCTTCATCGAGGTCGATGTCCATGAGTTCGAGTTCTTCGAGTGGTTTCTTCTTCGCTTTCATGATGCCTGGCAAGCTTGGGTAACGTGGCTCGTTCAACCCTTGCTGCGCCGTCACGAGAAGCGGGAGTGAGACTTCGATGACTTCCGTGTCCCCTTCAACGTCACGTGTGACCGTAGCCGTCGTGCCATCGATTTCAAGAGCTGTGATCGTCGTGACGTAGTTCATGTCGAGAAGTTCTGCGACACGTGGCGCGACTTGTCCGCTACCACCGTCGATCGCAACGTTCCCTGCGAAGATAAGGTCTGCGTCTTGTTCTTTCAAATATGTTGCGAGCACTTTTGAAATCGTGACGTGGTCCGCATCCTCCACATCGTCCTCGATCGAGATACGAACGGCTTTGTCCGCTCCCATCGCAAGCGCTGTACGCAATTCTTTATCCGCGTCTTCTGGTCCTACCGTGACAACCGTGACCTCTCCCCCGAGTGCGTCGCGTTTTTGAATCGCTTCTTCGACCGCATATTCGTCATACGGGTTGATGATGAACTCAGCGCCGTCTTCTTGAATTTCCCCATTCTCGAGCTGAATCGCTTCCTCAGTATCAAACGTACGTTTCAGCAAAACAAAAATATTCATGGTTGATCCCCCTTTAGTCAATTCTTCCCATCATTCATGAATCAGCATTCATTTTTTGAGCTAGTGATAGGGCTCACTGTTAAGTAAGCCCCTTCTTTAACATATGGTGTACAGATGGAAGCGTCGACATCAAGTCGTACTTGAAGCCGCTCGCCATCCAGCTCGTCACAACCTCATCGATTGTGCCGAAGATCATCTGACGGGCGAGTCGATAGTCTAAATCCTTGTCGAACTCCCCTGTCTCGATTCCATGTTTGACGACGGAATCGATCAAATTCAAGTATGGCTTGAGTACTTCTCCGATTTTTTGGCGAAGCACCAAGTTTGACTGTCGCAATTCGATTTGCGTCACGACGGCAAGGTCGTAATCGGCCGACAGTTGTTTTAAATGTGATTCAATCAACTGATACAATTGATCCCCGGCTGTCGTCTCGTTCCCGATTTGTTGTTTCGAGTAGTCGATGAACAGCCCCATCTTCGCTTGGAACAACTCGATCAAGAGATGCTCCTTGTTTTTGAAGTACAAATAGATCGTGCCGTCCGCGACACCCGCCTCTTTGGCGATGGCTGTCACCTTTGCACCGTGATAGCCATGATTGGCAATTACTTTGACCGCCGCATCAATGATTCGGTCACTTTTCGAAATATGATTTGTCATTAACCCCAAGCTCCTTACCGCTGCAGAAAAATGAATGATGGTTCATTCATTTATTATTCTATCATGCATACGCTTGGTGTCAACTGCTTTGTTTCACTTGTTTCGCCTTCTCTTCGTCGACGAGGACGCGGCGTAAAATCTTACCGACGAACGTCTTCGGCAACTCGTCACGGAACTCATACAGCTTCGGCACTTTATACGCCGCGAGTTTCTCACGACAATGCTTGTCGAGCTCTTCTTCTGTCACGCTCGACCCGTCCCGAAGAACGATGAACGCTTTGACCGTCTCACCACGATACGGGTCTGGGACACCGATACATACCGCTTCCTTGACGGCCGGATGTTCATAGAGCACTTCTTCGATCTCACGCGGATAGACGTTGAACCCACCTGCGATAATCATGTCTTTCTTACGGTCGACAATATAGAAGAAGCCGTCCTCGCCCATGTAACCGAGGTCACCTGTCGCGAGCCAACCATCTTTCAAGACGGCTGCCGTCTCCTCCGGTTTCTGCCAATAGCCTTTCATGACCTGCGGACCGCTCAGCATGATCTCGCCGATTTCCCCGATGTCCGCTTCCGTCTCTCCGTCTGCTTTTACTATTTTAGCAGAAGTATCCGAGAGTGGCGCACCGATCGAGCCAACGATTCGTTTATCCCACAAGAAGTTCGCATGTGTGACCGGGGACGTCTCAGACAATCCATATCCTTCCACGATGCGACCGCCGGTGATCTTCTCAAATTCCTCTTGTACTTCAATCGGAAGTGGTGCCGAACCTGAGATACACGCTTCAATCGAAGACAAGTCATACTTTTTCAGCTTCGGATTGTTCAAAATCCCAACATACATCGTCGGCGCGCCCGGGAAAAAGTGTGGCTTTTTCTTTTGAATCGTTTTCAGGACATCCGTCACTTCGAAACGTGGCACGAGGACGAGTTCATAGCCGTTCGTCACCCCGAAGTTTAGACAGCACGACATCCCGTAGACGTGGAAGAATGGAACGACACACAAGACGCGCTTCTCATCCCCGCGATTGTATTTATAGAATAAGTTCGTGATTTGGTCCGCATTCGCCGTCAAATTGAAGTGAGTCAACATGACACCTTTCGGAAGTCCTGTCGTCCCCCCTGTATATTGAAGAACCGCGACGTCTTCTTTCGGGTCGATTTCGAGCGGTGTGACCGGATTAAAGTCTTTGTAGTCTTTAAACGGCGTCGAGCCGGTCGTATCGATGACAATATTGTTCTCACGTTTCACTTTGATCGGGTACAGCTTGTTTTTCGGGAACGGTAAGTAGTCAGCGATACTCGTCGTAATCACGGTTTGAATCTCCGTCTTTTCACTGACGCGAAGCGTTTTCGGATAGAGCAAGTCGAGGGTGATGACGATTTTGACGCCCGCATCCGTCACGAGATTTTCGAGCTCTCGTTCCGTATAGAGCGGGTTCGTCTGGACGACCGTTCCCCCTGCATAGAGCACGGCATAGAACGAAATGACGTATTGAGGACAGTTCGGAAGCATGAGGCTGACACGGTCTCCTTTTTCGAGACCTTTCGCTTGAAGCATCGTGGCGAGTCGACGTGCGGCGTCATCGATCTCCGCAAATGTCCACTCTTTCCCGATAAAGGAGACGGCCGTACGATTCGGATAATCCTTTGCTGCGCGAGACAATGCCTCATAGAGCGGCTTTACCTCGTAATCAATCGACTGGGGCATACCTTCTGGATAATCTTGTAACCACGGTTTGTTCATCGCTGTTCCTCCTTGGAAATGAATACTCATTCAGTTAACTCTATTATAATGCTAAGAAAACGCTTTCATCTACCCTTTACCCGATAATTTTCAGAAAATATCAAAAAAAGCGATTGGATTTGTCATCCAATCGCTGTCATACCCGCCTAAAATAGGAATTATTCGAATTCAGCTGTTCAAGCTTCTGATTCATCAATTGTTGTAACTCATTTTCGTGACGAATGTTCGAGAAATTCGTTCCGAACCACGCCTCCATCTCTGGTCTAGAGAAGGCGTACGTCCGGTTCGGAAAGGCGAAGCGGACGATCTCAGCGTTCGGAATGAGCGTGAAGTAAGCAGCCGCATTCCGAATCGCCAGACGCTCTTGCTCCGCCCGTTCCATTCCTGGATCTTCATAACGGACGGTCAACCCATAAGGACGCTTCTTCGTCTGCAGCTCGACCGATTGATAGCATTCATGTAGCGGCAAGCTTCCGGCAATCCCGACGACGGCAGCATTGTCCCCGACTTTCGACCCTCTGTATTCAAAGGCGTCCGGTTCCGGATTCGTACAACCTGCCAGTGAGATGACGAGTACGAGCAACAGACAGAAGCGTTTCACGGATATTCCTCCTTACGATTTGAGTTTTAAGTTGAAGCGGTAGAGCAGGCGTTTTGCGAGTAGGTGTGCTAGGAAGGCACCAATCACAAAACCGACAACATACAACATCACGCTTTGCGGGTAAAAAATGCCGGAGAAGAACACTCCGCCCAACATTGCGAAACAAATGATGATGACGATATGGATGAGCCACAACCAGTTCGAGAACATGAAGAAGCGACCGTTGTTCTCTTGGGGTGCTTCCTTGAACATCCATAACCCAAGACCAAATGTGAGGACGATAAAGGCAATCGAACTGGACAAACCGATCGTAAGGAATTCTGTCCACTCTGAACGAGAATCAAAGATGGAATACATTCCTGTATTGACGATATTATTCAACGGTGACAGGATTCGCATCGGCACACTTTCAAATACCTCTTCAAAAAATGTATATGAGAAATTTGGAGAAAAAGCTATGACTGACCCTTGAATGAGGGCTACAATCCCCATCGGGAAGACGAGTGCGACGAACGTCCAAACGACTTGTGAGATGGACTCTCCACCAAACGATCCCATCCACAGCGAGACCGAGAAAAATGAGATTCCCGACAAGAGTAAGAAAACAATCAATCCGAGCACTTTGACCTCATTGCCATCAAGTAGGAAGAAATAGTCAGAAAAACGGATGATGAGGAACATTAGCGCCCCCCCGACCAATGTCGCCACAGTAATACCGGCCGCACCAATCACCCACTTCGATATGTAAAGCTGGGTACGGGTGTATGGCAACGACATCGAAAAGTCCGACATTTGGCTGTTTCGTTCACTTCCAATTAACACGGACGCCATGAGCGCACCGAAGATGACAAATAAGAAGATAACGACACCCATCGGGATGAGGGATTCGAGTCCACCGAGGTATCCGTAATCTGAATTACTATTGAAAAAGTCCTCGGTATTCATCGTCTCTACATCTTCTCGCAATATATCCGAATAGTTACTCGGATTCTCTTGCATGTCGCGAATCTGTTCCTCATACACCTGCATTTGCGTCCACACCGGCACCGTGAAGGCGACGATACCTAAGAAGACAAGTAAGATCCAAAGCAACGACACTTGTTTCCAATCTTTCTTCAACAACACTTTAGACGGCATGGGCTTCTCCTCCTAACTGGATACGGAATACGTCTTCGAGAGACATCGGGATCTCTTCGATGAGCGTCGGATTGTATGAATCGATGAACGCCTCGAGTTCTTCCGTGCGTTCTTTTGCCATGAACAACACGACACGTCCTGTCACGCTGATGATTTCGATATCTTTTCGTTCGAGCAACTCAACCGGGACATGGTCGTTGAAGACAACTTGCCATTTGATGCTGAGGGCACGCGCTTCTTCGAGCGACATGATCGCTTTGACACGTCCGCTCTCGATCATGATGATGCGGTCGGCGATTCGTTCGAGCTCATGTAACTGGTGGCTCGAGACGATAATCGAACAGTTCCGCTTCTCGACTTGGGCGATCATCAGTTTCAACACGTCTGACTTGGCGACGACGTCTAAACCGTCCGTCGGTTCATCGAGCAGATAGTATTTCGCTTGGACGGCGAAAGCGAGCGATAACGTGACGAGCGCTTTCTGTCCTTTTGACAGTTGGCGAATCTTTTTGTTCTCAATGTTGTAACGCGTCAATGTCTCACGGAAGGCGGAGCGATTGAACGACGGGTAGATCGACTCATACAAGTCTGTCGCCTCGTTCACCGTATAATGTTTGAGCGCATCCGCCGAATCCGGTACAAAGATGACATCCCGCTTCAATCCAGCGTCTTTAAAGATACTTTTCGTTCCATATAACACGTCACCCTGATCTGGGCGAATGATTCCGACCATCGTCCGGAGGAGTGTCGTCTTGCCGGCACCGTTACGTCCGACGAGCGCGATGATTTCTCCTGATTCGACGGTAAAGTCAATTCCGTCGAGAATCGTCTGACGGTCGATTTGTTTACTCAGTTGCTCAACTTTCAGCATTGGCTTCCCCTACTTTCTCATATTCGGTCCGCAATACGTCGATGGCTTCTTCTAATGGCACATTCGCATAATGGCAATCAATCGCGATCTTTTTGATCGATGCGATGACCGGTTCTCTTGATGCATCATCGTCTACCCAATCCTCAGAGACGAACGTGCCGCGCCCGCGTCGCATCTCGAGGAGTCCAAGTCGCTCCAGCTCCTGATACGCCTTACTGACCGTGTTTGGATTGATGACGAGGTCGGTGGCGAGTTCGCGCACAGACATCACCTTGTCTCCCGGTCGCAAGATACCGCGGATGACGAGCTCTTTCGTTTGATTGACGATTTGTTCATAAAGCGGTTCTGAACTCTTCATATCGATTTTGTATAACATGGGTCACACCCTCTCATAGTCAATGTTACTCTTTAAGTGTATTATATGTATTAGTACACGTAATTGCAATAGTGTTTTGAGGGCACTTTCAGTTTACAGGGAAATGGAAATGATTTGAATAAGACTTTGGACCGAGGTTTATCCTCAATATATAAGGTACATTGGGAAAGAGGTGACGAATAATAAATGAGCAACCATCAGAGTGAACTTATTATGAGTATTCGACATTTTCGAATGCATATAATAAGTAAAGTGAGCGAGGCAGTACGTCAAAACTCAATTGCAGTAAACCACAAAAAAAGCCATTACCTAAGATCTGAACTGAACCCTGAATGATAGACACTTGATAGAAAGTGCTCATTCAGTTTTTTTGCGTGCGAACGAATCGATATAATGAACCTATTCATTCAGGCGGGGGAACACATCAATGAGAAAAATCATCTTAAACGAACATTAGATCAGGCAGCTCAAGTGAAACCCGAACTTGGAGTCGATCTCGGACCGGTCGATCCAGTACGCGGGCGACTTTAAGGTACGGGATGTCCTTGAGAATCAGTAAGGAAAGAGTCCTTCTTCAGGCATCTAAAGACCATGTCGACCATCGACTATTACAATTGCGAACGAAAGCAATGGAACCTAAAAAGATGACCCTGGAGCAATACCGGGGTCATCTGATCGCCACATAGAATTCGAGACACTTTTTATTAAACTGTCCGCAAAACAGGGCTCAGTTCAATCCTTAGGTAATGGGTTTTTTTAAATATTTTAGATCTATTGGTATTATGAGTAACATCATTTTTTTATTGTTCCTCTTTGTTTTGAGATGTAGATTCAAATGGTTCAACATCTTTAATATACATACTTTTATACGATTTTAAATATAAAGGATAATCCTTTATTAATTTATTGCGAATAGGTTTGTATGAAAAAGTATGAACTTTTTTTATAGAATTTTCTAAATTATTGTCATCCATACGTGATAACATTTTTAAATAAAGTGAGTAAATTCTATTTAAATCTCTTAATTTATTGGACTTAAATGTGTTTGCCGTAAAATCACCTGCCTTCACTCTCTGCCAAGCAAATGTGGCTAACATTAGTCTCAACGCAAATTCATCATCAGAGATTTCTGTATTCATCCTCTCCTCCCATTTATCAAAGGTATTTTCATCATTTTTTCTAATTTTTTCATTACCCATCTTTTCATTAACTATGAAACAAATCATATGGTATTTACCATATGTATAAATTTTATGAACGTGTTTTTTTAATGTTTCCATTTGTTCATCATTCAATCGTGAAAGTGAACTAACTAAGTCTCTAATAAGGCTTATTTTCGTTGAGAATTTATCATTTAATTTCATAGCAAAATTTACAGGAAGGTAATATGCTTTAAAAACATCTATGTAGCTTTCATTACTTTCGATGTCATTATATTTTTCTTTCTCTTTAAATATATCTTCTGATGCAAAATACAAATTTTCTATTTGATCGTTCTCTTGGTCGTCATCATTATTACTCGAAATTTCTAATAAAGAATTTTTAGATTTGGATCTAGCATCCCCTGGAGCTGAACCTAAAAATGCCTTTAGTACTCGAGACAAACTAACTAGATGATATTCATTATGAATTATGGATTCACGCTCACCTCTTCGAATAATTCTAAATAAAAATCTATTAACTTCTGTATTGTTTTCGTTATTTAACTTAAGAGAGTTGATCGCATTAACGAATCTAATAAAGTAAGCAATATCTTCATTAGTAATGGGTTTTTGTCTATTTAAAGCTAAAGAGATTCGAGAAACATCATTGTAATATTTCCCTCGTTGTGTTTCTGCATTTTTAGTCTCGCTAACTCCTTCGACCGTTTGAGACTCATTAATTTCTTCCTGATCCTTCACTTGATTAACTAGTTGTGAAGCATTGCCCTCTATGTCTTCCTTCACTTCTTGATTTTCTATACCTACCTGAGAATTTAATTCATTCTCTTTATTGTTAACCATTTCTGTTTCAACAATTCTCAGTAATACTTCTGCTTTCTCTGATCTAGCGTGCTTACTTTTTAGTTCATCAATTTCGATGTTATTCAAACCTTCTTTATACTCAGTATCAAAACTGTAAAATACTTCAGAAGCACTCGTTATAGTTTGTGCTCCATTTACAACTGTAATTCTACTTGTTGACAAATTATTAATTGTTACTTTTTCTGGATGAAAAAATGAAATACCATCTTTGGGGACGATCAAAGTTATACCATTGTTTAGAAACCAAAAATCTTCAGGTTCATTTTTTATTGTATTTTGTATTGAAGCATCAACTTCGTTTTTATCTTCAATTTTTATTCTGAGATTACTCTCGAATAAGTCATCACCCATATCACCATAAATTTCGACAACATCTCTCAGTTTTGCAGTAATAATGTGACCTTTCAAATTACCATTTTTTACATTAATATAGTTTACTCTATTCGTAAAATTAATCGAATAGCTTTCATGTTTAGGAGTAATTACACTTGTAGTTATAATATTTATTTTTATTTTACTTTGAGCGCTTTTTTTACTTCTAAAATCCGTAAAAAAGCTTTCTTGAATTTCACTTTTATAATTTTCCATATATTTTTTTAGCTGAACCATTTCTTTTACACTCTCAGCTAATAAGTAAAGAGTGATTTCTCTTTTCTCAATATCAGCTGCTTTTAACGTTGTATATCCCTCATCAAATATATTTGAAATTAAATATTCTTTAAACTCTGCTATTAATTGTTTATACATTTCATTAAGTTTTTTCGGTTCATTATACATATTCCTATAGATTCCGAATATGACTCTGTCATTAATTACAGGAGCCTCAACAAATTTTTCATCCAAAAATTTTATGTCAAATTCTGTTGTTCTCTCATCAAACAATGCCTCTAGTTTTACCGACGTTTCAGTTTGCTCTTCTAAAACCTCAACATTATGTTCTTTAAACAACCTATGAATTTTATTCGCGATAGGTACAAAATCAGTTAATGATTCTTTCATGCTCTTAACTTCCCTTCATTAATATATTTTTCAAATTTAGACAAAGTAATCTTTTGGTTAGTGTCTTTGAATTTTGTGCCTAAGACTATAAACATAATTTGTTCATGAATTTTTTCGCTTCTTACTTTATAAGAGTTAATCAACTCTAAAATCGTTCTTGTCTCTTCTTGCCCAATATTTTCTTTTACTAAAATTAAATAAGAAGCATATATGTCTCTAGATGAGCGAACTATGTAATGTTCATACGCTTTAATATCTTCAAAATAAGGTTCCATATTATTTAGGTCTTTATCCTGTCTATAATAAGTATAGAGGTCTTGTTTGAAACGTAATAAGTTTAAATAGAAACCGTTAAGCATGAATTCAAACTCCGATTTGTATGATGGCATTTCATTAACTATCTTTCTGATCCTTTGCTTTATATCAAGAATTTGATTTTCAGGCTCAGGATAAATAAAACCTTGATGGATTCCAAATAAAGTTTTCAACTCTTCTCTTATGCTATTTTTATTTCGTCCATCGATTTTTATTATCACTTTGCTTATATTTTGAATAGGGAAAAACTCATTTCCTGGAAATAAGATAAACGCTCCTTGTTGCGCAATAATCCTTGAATTTTTTTTTGAATGATCGATTAATTTATGATTATAAATACTGATTGGCAGAGTATTATATTCCTGATTTTGGCATACGATATCTTCATATGTCTTGATTGCTGCGTCAGAACTTGTAGCAAAAATTTGTTCAGGAAAAAATATATGGACCACAGCCAAATCGTCTTCCTCATGATCTTTTTTCACTTTTTCCGTTGCAAAAAAAAGTGCTACTAACGCATTATAAGATACATCTAGCAATCGGCTTGGGAACCCTCCATGTTGAGCATCAATTGCTATTGAAAGATAATCTTTTTTCTTAGTAACACCTTTTGAAATCATTTCTTCAAATAAGGTTTTTTCAAATAAAGGTATTTTATTTACGTCTTCATTTCTAAATATATTAGGGGCACATGATGTTTGCTCATAATCCTTTTTTTCCCCTCTGTAAAGTATCAAAGGATCACTAAAAGGATATTTAATTTTGTATTCTTTAATTTTCTCGTTAACAAATTGGATATATTCGTGTACAGACTTAATCAGTGGTCTTTCCCCATTACTCACTCTTTAACCCCCTGCATAATTTCTATTTTTTTACATGTTAGTATCCATATTATCAAATTCTTCATACAACTTCTATATGAGTATTAATATGTGATTTTATTTATATCACGAAAAAACTGCATATTCACACTCTTTATTATCATAACCTTTCCATTATAGAGATTGTTTCACATTTTCCAATTATGCTACCTAAGGAAACGACACATAATTTCGGTGTCGTCTTTTTTTGAGTGTTTGACTTTACACGCATTCAAAAACATTGTATTGTTTGACAAGTCAACGATTGATAAGTCAATTGAGAAAGGTGGGACGCAATGGACCTACGTGAAATCAGCCGATTACTTTACCAAATCAAGTTGGCAGAACAAAATGTCGCATCATCGTTCGAACGGGAAACAGGATTCAGCCTTACGCGCTACGAGATGCTACAAGTCGTCAAAGAACGAGGCGTTTGTTCGCAACGCGTGATTAAGGAAGAAATGAAAATCGACAATGCCGCCATCACCCGACATTTAAAAATCCTCGAAGAAAAAGGATATGTCGTCAGAGAGCGGAACGCGGAGAACCATCGCGAGATGTTCGTCCGTGTGACAGAGAAAGCAGAGCAAGACCTAGGTCATTGCGAGCGAGACGAACAGACCAACCACCTCGTCTTAAAAGCCTTGTCCGCTGAAGAGATTCATCAATTATCCGGACTGCTTCAAAAATTGAACAGTCACACCTAAACAGAGAAAGAAGGAATTCACCAATGGCAACTACATTCGAAAACAATACATTCAAAGACGTTATGTTCGGTCGTAAATCAATCCGTGTCTACGACGAGAACGTGAAAATCTCACAAGAAGAGATGCTCGAGATGATTCAGGAAGCAACAACTGCCCCATCATCGGTCAACATGCAGCCATGGCGCTTCGTCGTCGTCGAAAGCCCAGAAGCGAAAGAGACGCTCAAGCCGCTCATCAAATTCAACACGCGTCAAAACGATTCGTCATCAGCGATGCTCCTTATCTTCGGTGACATGGAGTGCTACGAGTACGGCGAACAAATCTACGACCAAGCAGTCGCAGAAGGCAAAATGCCACAAGAAGTTCGTGACCAGCAACTCGGCGCGATCATCCCTTACTACAAAAACCTCTCGAAACAAGAGATGAACGACATCGTGAAAATCGATGCGAGTCTCGCAGCGATGCAATTCATGCTCACAGCACGTGCACACGGCTATGACACGAACCCAATCGGTGGTTTCGAGAAAGACCAGCTCGCAGAAACGTTTGGTCTCGACAAAGATCGTTACGTACCAGTCATGATCTTGTCTGTCGGGAAAGCGGCAGAAGAAGGTTACGCATCAGTCCGTCTTGACGCTCAAACAGTCACATCGTTCAAATAATTCAACACACAATCGGAGGAATCAACCATGATCTTAGTCAACGCCACATTCGATATCCAAGCATCACAACGCGAGAACTTCTTGCGTGACATCCAAGTCTTGATCGACTCATCAAAACAAGAAGCGGGCTGTGTCGGATATGACCTATACGAGTCAACGTCTGTCGAGAACCGTTTCGTCATGATCGAGAACTGGGAAGACCAAGCCGCTCTCGAGCAGCACAACCAAAACCCGGTCCTCATCAACTTCGCACAAAACGTGGCGAACTACGTGTCTGCGAAACCGGTCGTGCAAGTAGCAGCGGTCAACTAATATGTCGACGCTCACCCTTGTGCTCGGGACGCTCGTCGCCATCGAGTTCTTTTATATTTTCTATTTAGAAACGATTGCGACGGCCTCTTCCTCGACGTCACGTGTCTTCCGCATGTCGAAAGACGAACTGACGAGAGACTCGGTATCGGTTTTGTTCAAAAATCAAGGCGTGTATAACGGATTGATCGGGGTCGGGCTCTTATACGGGCTATACGTCTCCCCCAATCCGTTCGAGATTGTCACCATGATGCTGACCTATATCATTCTCGTTGCCCTATATGGCAGTATCACGAGTGACAAGAAGATTATCCTGACACAAGGTGGGCTCGCCATCTTGACGTTGATCTCGATGGTGATGTGATGACAGAAAAAGCGTTCGACCTGAGAAAAGGTCGGACGCTTTTTGTCATTTCAAATTCATCAACAAAAAACCGCCCTGACCGAAGTCAGAGCGGAATGGATGTCTTATAAGACAAAAATTGCTGCAGATACACCGACGACACCGACGAGCGCCATCGCATATACCGGCACACGTGGCATTTCGCCATTGTTGTCGAGTGCTTTCCCGAACATATAGAAGACGATCGGATGCACGAGGAAAGGCATCGAGAAGATGAGCGGGATAAGAAGCGATGCTTCCGTACCGAACATACCGCCTTGGACCGCTGCGAACAAGCCGAAGTGCGAGATTGCTGACGATTGTGCCATCGTCGTGTAATCAAAGGCAATCGTGCTGAACGTCAAGATGACGAGACCACCGAAGACGGCCATCATCTGCCATCCGAACGAGAACTGCATAAGTGCTTTTACTTCTTTAAAGTCTTCTCCGTTCGCTGCACGTAAGTTTTTCAACGCGAGCGCCGTGAGCGCGAGACCGATCAAGACGATGATGGCTGTAGGCCAAATCCAGAGCGCACCGTTATCGGCACTGACTGCGAGGATTGAGAAGACGAAGATGTGTCCGAAGAACGGAATGTTGATCATGATTGGCGCACGTTTTGCCGCCACTTGACCGAAGTCCCCAGCCGTACACGCACCTGTGAGACCACTGTGTGAAAGTGAACCTGCCATACCTGGCGCGAGGTTACGGATATGACCCGTACGAGCGAACCACATGATGAGTGCGATTCCACCGAACATCCAGAACAATTGACCGAAGAAACCGTACACGAGAATCGAGTTCATGCCTTCGATGGCGAACGCATCACCGATTCGTGAACCACCGACCATGAAGTTGGCAGCCAAGACGACCGGAATTCCTGCGAAGAGAAGCGCGCGGACAGTCGGTCCATACGTCCAGTTGTGGAAGATGGCACCGAGCGCCGACGAGATCAACATCGCAAAGAAGATTTGCGGAAGTGCGATAATCGGCTGAACTGCTGTCGCAATCAAGAACGAGACGAACAAGATGACAAGCAAGAGGACTGTCTCGATGACACCTTTTTGCATGTATACTTTCTTGTCCTGAATCTGTGCTTTATGGTCGATGAGTAAGAACGACACAGCGAGACCGAGGAGTGCGAGGATTGGGTAGTAAAGCGCAATCCCTTCTGCCGTACCTGGCTCGATTGCCATACGGAAGAACCCTTCCAAACCGACGAGCAAGAAGAAAGAACGAAGGATAAAGATGAACTGCGTACGTCCTGTTCCGAGGAACATTTCCTCTTTTGCAGGGACGACGATGTCCTCCATGTCGAGCTCTTGCTTGCTTAAGATTTTACGAAGTTCCTGTCCACCTACGAAGAACGAAACGACTAACGCGATGATCGTCGTCCGTGACAAGAAGTCGACGAGCGGGAATTCAGGAAGACCCGGTGTCGCGATGCCGAGCTCGACCATACCGAACCCGAGACCGAGACCGAAGATAACGATGACGAGGATCGGCGAGAAGCGCGTCCCAGCCACGACCATACGAGATAAAATGACCATCGGAATGATGAAGGCCATAAGCAACCAGAATTGGTTGATAAGTTGCATTTGAGATAATTGTTGTACAAGTTCCATTGACTAACCCCTAACATAATTTTTAGCACACAATATCGAAGTGTACAGGAATGAACATTGTGTGACAATAGGGTGTGATGTTTTGTAAACATTGAAAGCGGAACCAAGTGAAATTGGTCCCGCTTTCGTTAGTTATTGGATTGTCTGAGGCCCCAAATGCCTTTATTTCCTGTGGAATAAAAGAGATCTTCTTTTCCGGTAAAGCTCGCTGAATCGCTAGAATGAGCACGAATCTGTTTATTGACGTGCCCTTTCCAATCTTTATAACGATCGAGCTCGAGTTGATAGTACGATTTTTCGACATACGCATAAATGTCTTTCAAAGATGCCGTCCCACCGTGGTGTTGGAGGGCGAATTGGATTTTGCGTAGTAATAGGCGTTTCACTTCTCTCATCTCCTTATGTAATATAAAAAGCAATTATGTATACCTAATTTATCCATACCCTTTCTAAAAAAGTTACAGGTTTTTAGGTGTATTTCCTTTATAATAGGAATATAGACCTGAATATCTCATGTTTGGAAGAAAGGAAATCGATATGACTCAAAAGCGTTACTCAAGTGAATTAGAAATTTTAGAAGAAGTATCTTCTCATCATCAGTTATCACCTAGTCTCCTTCAAAATATTCTCACCACTTCAAAAGCTAATTATTATGGTGAAGCAACGTCTCCTACTAAACGCCAAAAAGAATTAGAAGAGGAACTGAAATATCTAATCAAAAAAGGGAACTCATTAACTCATTCCATATCATCCAATAAAAAATCTGGGTTAAAACTAGTTCGTATTCAATTAAATAATTACAAAACATACTTAAATTCTCAAACAATTAACTTTGATACTCATACAGATGATAAAAACATCGTTCTCATCGGTGGTTTAAATGGCGCTGGAAAAACAACCATTTTAAAAGCAGTTCGTTACTTATTATATGGCAAGCGCGGCATGACCGATACGGAGTTTCAACAACAGTTTACAAATACGATTAACAATTCATTCTTCGAACAAGGTGGTCGTGAAGCTAGTGCCTCTCTCGTTTTTGAACCTGGTGACGGTCATCACTACGAAATCAAAGTCGTTTGGCAATACAATAGTAAAAAACAAGTTGTATCTGAAAGCAAGACGTTCAGTAAGCGAACGATTGGTGCAGCTCGTCCAAAACGTAATGAACAGATTGGTTCACACAACGTGGATGATTTCAACCGCACCATTGATAAATTAATCCCATTTGAAGCTTCTCAATTCTTAATCTTTGATGGGGAAGAAATCAGACGCATTATTTCTTCTAGAAATTCTGCCGACTTTAAAGCGACAATCAGACGAATGAATGGAATGTCCTATTTCAATGAGTTAAAAGGTGACTTAGACAAAATCTATTCAAAGAAAGTCAACGAATTAGCCATTGCCCAAAAAAGTACCGAGTTGTTAAAATTCAACAAGAAAATAACTACACTCAAAGATCAATTACATGAGCTTACAGAAAAACGAAATAAAGCCGAGAGTCGAGTATCAACATATAATAATCAACTTGACCACTATAAAAAACTTCGAAACGAGAAGCTCATGCAGAACAATGAGTCGAGAGAACAATTCGTTTCATCCATGAGTTCTCTAAGAGCACAGCATACCCAAGTCTTGGAGCAAATTTCTAAGTTGTTTTTTGAGAAGGGGATTCCCTCATTTGCATCTAAAAAAATTGATGCTTTAAAAAAACGACTGACTATAGAACAACAATTTATATCTGACCAACAACGTGTGGAACAGATTTTAGCACCTTATCAGCAATTTATGTCTAAACTACTCTCAGAGCCAATTGACCCACCTTTAACTAAAGAACAACTGCATCAGGTTGAGGAAATTGGTAAGAATATTTGGTTATCGAAGGAAAATTATAAAGCGTCTACCACTTCAGAAAATCAACAAATTTGGCACGACCTTTCGCCAAATGACCGTAGACTAATTATGAATGTAGACGCATCTCGCACTAAGGAAATGATTATTGAACTGATTAAGAAAGAAAAGAATATTAAACATTCAATTGTTCAACTTCAGCAGAAAATTGATTTAGCCCCTTCTGCAATCAGTGTTGATGAAGAAGATAAAAAAATTCAAGAAATTACTGAGGTGCTCGGTAAAACTAAGAGCATTTATCTCAACATTAAAAAGAAAGAACAAGAGTGTATTCAAGAAATTCGTTCTCTGGAATCAAAGCTAAAAGGAACAAAGTCTACTGCAACCAATGCAATCGACTTAGCCGATGATGTACAGCTTTATGGAAAAATCAAAGAAGCAATTGATGAGTATTCAACAAAAGTACTAGATTGGAAAATTGATTTGATCAGTGAACAATTCGATCAGATGTTGAACAAACTTATGAGAAAACAAGATGAATTCGGTCGTGCTTTCGTTGATCGCCGTAAAATGATGATACGCATTGAAAATGAGCGCGGCGCTGAAATTTCAGTCGAAGAACGTTCAGCCGGTGAAATGCAAATTATCTCATCTGCATTTATTTGGGGAATGATTAAAGCAGCTGATTTAGATTTACCTATGATTATCGATACGCCACTTGGTCGTTTAGACAGCTATCATCGCAATAATCTAGTCGAACATTTCTATAAACATCTCAGTAAACAAGTTGTGATCCTCTCAACTGATACGGAAATCACTCCGGAATATGTAGAGTTGATGAAGGAATACACTTCAAAACAAATCATGTTGGATTATAACCAAAAAGAGAAATATACGCTTATTCGCGAAGGCTATTTCGAATTAGTGAAAGGATAAGATTATGGATTCTAAAGGAATTAAATTGTCACAAGTAAGTAAGAATCGAATCGATACCATCATTGGGCACATCGAACATTACGTTCCAAAAGATACTAGACCATTTGTTATTAAATTAAGTTTGATGCACGGAATTGAAAATCATTCCATTTCATCTGAACTCCCTACCGAATTGAGTTCAAGTGCATGGGAAATGGGCTCAATCATCAATGGGAATGACTATTTACTCGCTAAACATCTCATTATCAACGAGCTCCAAAAAGAAATCGATGACGAGAAAATTATTCGAGATCATATGAAACGCTTTATTGAATTAGGTGTAAAAGACATTGCTTCGTTGCTCGAATCAGATGATGCAATCTTTGAAGAAGAATTTTTAATTAAACTTCTTTCCGTATAATCTCAGCGATTCCGCTGAGATTTTTCTTACGAAAATTTCTATATTTTGTTGAGCTGTTCGCTTTTTTCATACGAACACTTATGTTAGACTTTTTGTATAAAAACATTGTATTTATTTAAAATTACGTACGTAATTTTAAATAAAGGAGGACATCTTATGGATCCTAATTTCAGCTACAATTTCCCGGCGTTACGAGGAAAACAGGCAGAAAAAGAATATTTCGTCGTTATGTGTCCATTAAAACTGATTCCAAAAATCTTCTTATTCGATGAAGAGGAAGTTCCACCACAATATCGCTCACAGCGAATTTTGAATAAATCTAGAGTTCCAGATATCACAAATTACATTGTAGATCAGTCTAAGGATTATGTATTCTCATCCCTTACAGCTTCCATTGATGGTGAAATTCAGTTCACTCCGTTTACAGATGAGCCAAACTTCAAAGATTTAGGCAAACTCTCAATAGCACTGGATTCCCGTTTTTTAATAAATGATGGTCAACACCGAAGAGCAGCGATTGAAGAAGCTTTAAAAATCATGCCTGAACTTGGGAATGAAACAATTTCTGTTGTATTCTTTCATGACGAAGGTCTAGAACGATCTCAACAAATCTTTTCAGATTTGAATCGACATGCTGTTAATACGACATCATCTATCGGTATTTTATATGATCATCGCGATCAGTTATCGCTCCTCACTAAAGAAATCGTTGAAGAGATTCCCTTGTTAAAACGGTATACAGAAATGGAGAAAACGTCCCTCTCCAAGAATTCACCCAAACTTTTAGCGTTAAATCATATTTATAATGCAAATAAACGACTAATTAATAAGAAAAAAGGTGCTCTTTTAACTGAAGAAGACGCATTTAACATTAAAACGTTTTGGCTAACGCTATGCAATAGTATTCATGAATGGGAGCAAGTATTTAATAAAGAAATCTCTCCTCGTGATTTGCGTATGATTTCAATTGCGGGTCAAGGTTTATTTATCGAAGCGGCGGCCGAAGTTGCGCGTTCTTTGATTGAACAAAAACCTGACACTTGGACAGCCTATCTTACAAAATTTAAAGATATTGATTGGAGCCGTTCAAACGAAAAAGATTGGAAAGGTCGTGCCTTTAACGAAAACGGCAGAATTTTAAAAAATAACTACACTATTCGATTGACTGCGATACGAATAAAATCGCTAATCGGCATCAAACTCACAAAAGAAGAGAAAGATTTCGATCAACAAAGATCTAGCATGAATGTATAATGACTGTTTTGGCACGAGAGGATGACAATTTATGACACAAGGTATTATTAGTAACTTATTTACTCAGCATGAAGGAGATACTGTTTCTAGACGCTCCATCGATTTGATCAAACGTGTTTATTTAAATGATACACGTCCATGGGTCGTCGGATTTAGTGGTGGAAAAGATTCTACACTAACGACTCAACTCATTTTCGAAGCGTTGCTAGAACTTTCACCAGAACAGTTGCACAAGAAGGTATTTATTATTTCTTCTGACACTTTGGTAGAAAACCCACTCGTCGTTTCAATGATTAATGGCTCTCTACACCGAATGCAAGAAGCAGCCTTAAAATACAATCTTCCTATTGAAACACAAAAAGTTAAACCACTTACAGAAAAAACTTTTTGGACAAATATTATCGGACGTGGCTATCCTACTCCTAACCAAACGTTTAGATGGTGTACAGATCGCCTTAAGATCGATCCTGCTAACCGCTTCATTAAAGATAAAGTGTCAAAATACGGCGAAATTATTATGGTACTTGGTGTCCGTTCATCTGAGAGCACGAGCCGAGGCCAATCCATAAAAGATCATGAGATTTCAGGTAGCGAATTGATGCGACACACATCACTAGCGAATGCTTATGTATTTGCTCCAATTAAAGAATTTGTTCTAGATGATGTATGGAGCTACCTTCTTCAAAACCCAGCTCCATGGGGAGAAGACCATCACAAGCTACAGAAAATGTACATGGATTCAAGCAGCGAATGTCCATTAGTCGTTGACCAAAACATTAAAGAAAGTGCTGGTTCTTGTGGGAATAGCCGTTTTGGTTGCTGGACATGTACGGTTGTCAATCAAGATAAATCGCTTACTGGTTTTATTCAAACTGGTGAACATGACTGGTTAAAACCATTATTGAAATTCCGTAATAAAATGGTGCTCATTCGTGACGACCGTTCTAAACGAATGCATAAACGAATGAATGGTGCCTTCTATTTATTAGAAGTTCAACATGAAGTCAAAGAAGATGGAATTCATATTGTTCAAAAGAAAAAAGGCGGTCGTGCTGCCACCTCTCATAAAGTGGTTGACCGCATTGAAGATTTGACTGATGAATCTGTTCTTGCCGTTCCTAAAACACAATTAAGTCAATTTATCGCAAAACACAATATTGACTTGAGTAAACCTGAAGAGTTTAATATTCAGTTTGTCGTTACCGAAACAAACGAAGATGGGCAATCTGTATACTCACACCTTGGTCTTGGTCCTTTCACACTAGCTACTAGAACTGAACTAATGCGCGATTTATTAATTTTACAACGTGATTTGAAAGTTCCAAATTCAGTCGAGTACAAATTAATTCAGGATGATGAGTTACGAGCGATTCGTCGCTTATGGCTCCGTGAAGGTGATTGGAACGATACACTACCAGATCTTTATCGCGAAGTATTCGGCGTCGACTTGGATTGGGAACATGATGATCGTCAGATTCTAACAAGTGACCAAGCGAATGATTTAGAACTTCTTTCTCAAAAGCATGGTCTTGATTTCAATATGGTTCAAAAACTATTTACAACAGCAAATGATTTTCTAGGTGTAAAGGTTAAACGAGGATTTAATAAAGATGTCGCTGCGCTATTGAGCCAAGACTATTTAACCCTTTACAAAGAGCAAGGAGTTTTAGAGAGAGATGAAGATTGAATCGATTGTCTTAAAGAATATTGGAGCATATAAAAATCAAACATTTGATTTTAAGAATGAAAACTCTAATAAAAATGTTATTTTAATCGGCGGGAAAAATGGAGCGGGTAAAACAACCTTTTTAAACGCACTTCGCACTGGATTATATGGTAGTCAGGCGTTTGGGATTAAAGCACCCACTCCATCCTACTTCAAAGAAATTGAGAAGTTAATCAATAGCGAAGTAAGAGATCAACGAGAAAGATATAGTACCACTAAACAAGTTTCAAAAATCCAAATTACATTTACAACAACAACGAATCAAACAACATCTCGCTATTTATTTGAACGATCATGGGGTATCGACGCTAAGAATATTAAAGAATACTTTAATATTTATCGTGATGGAAATACCTTTGCACTCGCAGAGAAGGATAAGAGTCAAGTCTATTCATTATTCTTAGAACGTACTCCCCTCTACTTGTTTAACGTCTCATTATTTGATGGAGAGACAATCAATCAAATCATTAATGAAGGAAAATTATCCGAATACCTAGATGATTTGATGAAAAGTGCATTCAAATTAGAGATTCCAGATCTATTAACGGAAACAATCGAATCACTTGTTCGTGATGAAACGAAATCGAAGTTATCTAAAGATAAATCAAAACGTTTAGATGAGCTTAAAAAACAACTAAATGAATCCGAGCAAGAAATACAAAGAGTTCAAATAGATAAATCTGAGCTTATTCAAAAAATTGAAATAAGCGAAGCAGAAATCACTGCTTTTTCTGACTCTCTACGGGCACATGATGTGATTAGTAAAGAAGAAGAGGCAACATTAAAAGAGAAGATAAGAAGTTTAGAACAAGAACGACAGAAATTAAAGCAGTTCACGTCAGACTTTTTCAGTGAGTACTATGCTTTTTCTATCAATCATCACTTGCTTGAAAAAGCTGCAGAACAGGTCGAATCAGAACTATTGGTAAGAAGTGTAGAAGATTTAGAAAAAGTCTTCACCGATGAGTTTTATAAAAATGTTTCGCGTAACTTAGGTGGGTCTGTACAACATGACTCACTGAAAAAGGAATTCAATGCTGCTTTAAAAACGGCAGTCCCGAAAACTGAAATTATTCACGATGCTTCATTCAGTTCGAAGGCAAAAGTTGAAAATATGATTTCTTCAGTAAACTCTCACTCTTCCTCATCTCTCTTGGCAAACATTAATCGCGATGACGAAATCATAGAGGAACTGAAGACATTACGAAGAAAACTAGTGATTCGAGAAGAAAATCATGCAGATTTTGAAAAACAATTTGAGGAATTGAATCAACTCAAAGTTAGTCATCTTCATTTGAACGAGCAGTTAGAACGTATTGTTAAACTTGAAGAAGAGCTCCAAAATCAGTACTCGATGTTAGTGGAAGAAAACGCCTCACTTCAACAAGAAATCGAGAAAATCACTTCAAAATCGAGCTTATTATCACAAAATGCGACTTCAACATTAGCTTTACTAGAAGACTTCAAACTACAACAACGTCATAAAGTTATTCGGAGTGTTGAAGAAAATGCGTTACGCATGTTAAAAACATTGATGCGTAAAGAAGATTACGTAGATAAGCTATCGATTCTACCTGAAGATTTCTCTTTAACTTTGTCATCTAAGGACCAGTCCCAAATTTCTGTAGCAACGCTATCTTCTGGTGAAAAACAAATCCTACTTCTTTCATTAATCTGGGCAATTTTCAAAGTTTCAGAAAATCAAATGCCATTTATCTTCGATACTTTGTTAGGCCGATTAGATCGAGATCATCGTTATAATATTTTGCGTAACTTACTTCCTAATTTCGGTGAACAAGTGTTAGTGCTATCTACAGACTCAGAGATTAGCAAAGATTACTATGACGTACTCAAACCATCGATTTCTAAAGAGTATAGTCTTCAGTTTGATAATAAACATTTAGAAACACGAGTCATTCCATCGTATTTTGAATTTGAAAACGCGCAGGTGAAAAACTCATGAACTACCGTCTTAAATTAACTGAACAAACGCATCTCTATTTTAAAGAGATTGCAAACTCAACTCATATCACACCAAACATCCTAGCTCGTTTCGCCGTTGGAATATCATTAAAAAACGAAAAAACTCCATCAAGCGTTAAAGGTCAACCCATTTCAAATTTTGAAATCAATCGCGCCACCTTAACCGGAGAACACGACGAGATGTTTAAAATGATGATTCTTCAACATGCTAAACACCATATTGAGGAAGAACGATATTTTCCAGATTACTTTAATGCACATATTACTAGAGGTGCCGAAGAGCTTTATCAAATATTCCAATTTTCTAGAAGTACCAATCAATTCTTAAGAGAGTTATTGGCTCTCCAGGAGGGATAACATGCTTTATCTAGACAACAGCTCAACGACACCTGTGTATCCAGAAGTACTTGAAGCGATGCTCCCCTATTTTCTTAAAGAGTTCGGGAATCCTTCGAGCAAGTATTATTCACTGGCAGAAAACTCTAAGAATGCTGTTGAACATGCTCGAGAACAGTTAGGTAAATTTCTTAACTGCTCTTCTACCGAGCTGTATTTTACTTCAGGAGCGACCGAAAGTAACAACTGGATTTTAAAGAGTGTAAGTTCATCCTTACCAGATCATCAAGTGATTACTACGGTAACTGAACATTCATCTAATTTGGAAATCGCAAAGTATTTGAATGAGCAACTTAACATTCACGTTGAATACTTGTCAGTTGATCAATTCGGTAGAATCAATTTTTCTGAATTAGAGTCTCTACTAAAAAAACGCCCTACTTCACTCGTTTCAATCATCTGGGGAAATAACGAGTTAGGATCATTAAATGACATTCAGAGAGCTTCTGAACTAGTTGCTCAATATGGTGCACTCTTTCACACCGATGCCACACATGTCGTCGGAAAGATGAGAATCAACCTGTCAGAACTGACGAACGTTCATTTCTTATCCGCTTCTGCGCATAAGTTCAACGGTCCAAAAGGTATCGGCATCGCTTATGTACAAAAAGATGAGGATGGTATTCCAAGAAAGTTGACACCTTTAATACATGGTGGTGGCCAAGAACAAGGCATTCGAGGTGGAACGTTAGCTGTTCCTCTGATTGTGGGAATGGGAAAGGCAGCAGAAATGCATCAAGCAGCTTTGTCCAAGAACATTAAAAAGTTAGAGAAACTTGAAGAGTATTTAGTTCAACTTTTAACTCGAAAATTTGGTTCGAACATACGATTTAATAGTGATCAGACGAATAAAATTCCGGGCATTGTAAATGTTCAATTCATTGGTATTAACAACGAGGTACTTGTAAAACAGTTAGCTCCTGTCATGGCAGTCTCAACTGGATCCGCATGCAGCTCCAGTAAACCAAGCCATGTACTTCAAGCGATTGGATTAACATTGGATGAAGTGCGATCTTCAATTAGATTTTCGCTATCAACAAAAATCGACCTTGATGATTTAAATATTTTTTTGGAATTATAACAAACCTGGACTGCATTTATAAATGCAGTCCAGGTTTGTAAAGTAGTTAAATAGAGGGATATTTCCATACATTAACAGATTCCTTCGCTAAGGAATTTTGTCGTTCGCCGATTTTCTGAAAATTCCATTCCTTATTTAAAGCTACTTCTTTAGGATAATATAACCCCGATTTAGTATAACAGCCTTTTTTATGTTCGAAATCTTTATTACTAGCACTTACGTTTAAGCTACTTTCAAGAATCAGTAAATTGCCTAACATAAATTTATAAGAATCATATCTATCGTCATTTCTTACATTGGACCACTCAGTCATTCTATTCACTGCTCTAGACAATTTTTTAGGCATTATATGTTCGACGTGTTGAATTGGACTATGATCTAGCGGCACAACGCCAGAAAGCTTTATTTTTTCGAATTCATACAACAAATAAAAAGCTAAATCATTACTTTTGGTGGAGAATCTTTTAAAATTTTCAATAAAGTCAGAATTAGGTGTCAATGTTGACATATATCGAATCATATCATCAATAGTTTGAATTTTCGTGACTATATCATCTGCTTCTGTAAATTCTGCTGGATTTCTAGGGTAACGCAAATATTTTGACATGAGACCAATTTCACGTTCCAGGTCACTAACAGTCTTACTTCCGATTGTAAAATATCTAATACAGAAAGTGATAAGCGAATCAAGGATTTTTTTGAATTCTTCTTCATCATTTCCGTATTTTACTGCAGCTGTTAATAACAAAGGATTAGCGTGTGAAACGTCAATTTTTTTAAAAATTTTTAGTTTCTCAGTAATATCATTTGACCAGTATTGTGTTCCCACTAAATTAACTCTAGCATACCACTCCGACTCCATGAGAAGACTATTTAAATATGTAATAGAATTTACAGATATAATATGCTTTGAAATTTTAGTGAATAAGTCTCTAGGTTTTACACTCCCATAATGAGAAGCGTAATGGAACCTAATAAAATTGGTTAGATTATCATCTTCTATTGTATTAATAATGTTATCCCATTTTCGTTTAATTTCAGCCATTCTAGTTGAATTATCTTCTCGTTTAAATAATTCGTTTTTTATTAGATCTGACTCAGAAAGGTCCTTACCTCTTTTATTTAAAGAACCAAAAATCACATACGCCATTGCCCGATCTTCTACAACAATCTTTAAAAAAGAAAAATACTGAGTTAATGCTCTAGTATATCCATTTAGTTTGTTTGTAAGTTTTTCTTGATCCAACTCTACAGGAAATTCAGTATTCAATTTTTCAACGAAGAAATCATGAGCTTTTTTTACTAAGTCTGCTGCTGAGCCTTCTCGTGGTGTATTCTTTTCATAGTATGCTTCTCTTTCTTTTTCGTTATTGCAAAGTAATACATAGTTTTGAAAAAATTCGTCTAGAGATTCATCTAAATTTAAATATGATTCAAATTCGTTTAGAGGCTCGCTAAATGTGTATATTTGTTCAATTGCATTTTTAATAGGCGTCATACTATGAATATCTTCAATTCTAAAAGTCAAATCTCTTAGTGCCTTCAAAAATATCGTCATAGTTGTTAATCGTTGTTGACCATCTACTACCTCAAAATAGTCATCCTTTTTAGTCAACACGATACCGCCTAAAAAATATGGTCTTGCCCCTAATCTTTCGGTGTAATTCTGATTTTCGTCAAATGAAAGTTTAAAATATTCAGTAAAGTCCTGCCAAAGATCGTCTAATTCAGATTTTTGCCAAGCATAGTTGCGTTGATGCTCTGGAATATAGTATTTTTTATGATCTCTTATAAAAAAATTTCTTATATTTACTGCCTTGGGTTCAAAATAATCTTCAATTCTCATTCGTATTCTCCTTTTCAGCTCTTAATTTCATAAAATATAATCAATCCACTTTTACAATTTAACACAAATTATAACATTTAACTTGATACTAAAATAAATTCATTAATGGGTAATTACATGGGATTAAGCTTATGGTTTAAATAAGTATATTCATTTGTTTATTCTAGTAATTATTTTTATATTATATGAATTCTATCCTCTCTATTTTCAATCATCTCTTCAAAAGACTGAGAAATTTTAAAGTAACTTTGAATGTGTAAAAATAAGACCAGCTCAAATAAAAAGAGCCGGTCTTTCAAATTCAAACCTTATTGGTTTTATACGTTTCAAGCATTTCTTCTCTTGGAATATCCTTTTTCCCATCTATAATAGATTGTCGGATTTCTTCAATCGAATACGATCCACCACTTATACCATACTGTTCTGGTAAATTAAGCAACAGAATATCATCATCAACTCGTTCAATAGATGAAGTTGTTTCTTCTGTTCTAAAAGAAACGACAACTCCTTTATTAAAGTATTCGGTTAATTCATTTGAAATCTCATACTCCCCTTTCATCAATCTTTCGATGACTGAGAGTCGATTCTGCTCGAAGTCATAATTTCTCTCTCTCTCGCTCCACAACTTTCCTTCAAATAGTTTTTTAGCATTTGCTAAGAACAGATGTGCAAAGAACATTCGATAGTACTGTTGAGAGAATGTAGTTTCTGTCTCACCCACACCCAATTCAAAATCGAAGAGAGATTTTGTGCGAACAACTTGGTTTCTAGCTTTATCTATGACATTACTCAAGTTTCTACCGATTTTCACTTCAATTGGATAGAAATGCATTTTTAACTTACCGTCCGTTTCCTGCATCCCGATCAAAAGTAAATCATCTGAATAACTACCTGATTTACCTAATGCTTTCACAGTGAAAGGTGAATTCGCGTGGTTTAACCCGATTGCTTTCGCTACACGCAAAATTTCCTCAAGGGAAATCGGAACCCAAGTAATATCATCAGTTGTGAACATCGCCAATGAATACTTGACGGCTGCCAACAAACTGAATTTCTCACGACTCTTATGCACGTTACGTGCCGTCTCATTACTAAGACCTTGTTGAATCATTGAAAGTAACCATTCTCCGTTGATGACGTTGAACGTTTGAATGATTTCTTTAATACTCTCATCCGTATTCAAATCCGGCTTCTCATGATTCAAGTAATCTTTAATCACTGCCTGATATTGTGCCGTTTTCTTCGTGACGGTAATAGCATCATATCGGTAAGAAGACGACTGATCATTATAATGAATGATAATCAATTCATTGTCTGGATTTCCTTGTTTAGAAGAAAAATAGCCTAAATCAACAGTAGGTTCAATTAATGTGACCCAGTGTGAGCTCTCATAAATATTTTGCAACTTATAGCCGTCGCGTGCATCTGTAATACTAGCCAGTGCTGTAACGCCATGTGCAAATGAGCTACTCCCGTTATCTTTCATGTGTACGTTTAATTCATTAAATGATTTGGCACATCGTAGTAACAAGTCTTCTTCTTCAATTGCATAACCTCGAAGACCGAACCCCATGCTAAACTGACCATCTTTGACTGTCGGTGCAAGTGTCGAGTACAAGCCGTTCATGGCGTTACCACTCTTGATATACTCCATTTTGTCTGTGATAACTTGTTCTTCACCACTCATTTTATAGAAACTAATATGAGCATAGTCAAAATCATTAAAGTGCTCATTTTGAATATGGTAGTGATTAATCAGCGACTGAATTTTCTCCGCTACTTCTTGAGGGGAGAGAATGAAGTTTTTAGGAATAAGAGCATAAAGATATTCAAACTGTTCCCAGTCATCGTCCATAAAGTCTTTTGCTGCAAATTGATCGAAAGCACTTCGGTATCGACCTGAATCGCAGTAAAGTCTAACTTCTACAGGAATGACTTCATCTCTGTTTTTTTCATAGCTGTCTTTTAGTTGTCGGAAAATCCATTCAACAATACCTTTTAGCACCATCTCATCATTACGAATTTCAATCACATTTAAATACAGTGGTGCTCTAGTGACTTGATTTTTCTGATTAAAGAGTGACGTAAAGTGATCGACAAACTGATTTAGCTTTTCTTTAACAACTTCGGATAGAAAGCGATCGGCTTCAGCGACAACAACCTCTTCTTTTGCTCGATACACCATCCATTCTGGCAAGTCTGATTGGGATTCTGCCTTGTAAGCTTTACCTTCAAACCATAGATATGGGGCAAGTGCATCGGCACGTAGACGTTTCAGTACACTTTCCGAGATTTCCTCTTCACCAAGTTGATCATTTAATTCTAACTGAAATGCAACATTCACTGGATGGAATGGAGTAAAGTAAACAATCTGTTCTTTTTGGTTGAACAGTACACCTAATCTTAAAATCGAATGCCCTACTTCAAACAATCGATCTGCTTCTTGAATCGATTCAATCGCCTTTACATACGCTTGAACGTAATTTAAAGCAACCCGTTTGTATTCATCGTCCCAGTAAGCTAACATTGGGACAGTTTTTTTAATTTTAAAGTAGTTTAAGAACAGATTGTACGCTTCTCTTAATTCATAATATGCTCCGAACTCCAAATCAATAGGACTGAGGACGCCTGCAGAAAGAACAGCAGTTTGCATACTTTGATTGACCCATTCCATTTCGTAGTCCAAAAAGTCTTTATACTCATTTTGTGGATAGTAAATTTGATTCTTCAAAATCAATTTTCCATCTGTACTAAGTACAATGGATGCTCGCTTTTCACGCTTTTCTTTATACAATCGGATATTTGGAATCGGGTGTGGCTTTGAAGCATCAACACTCAATTTAATACTAATTGGTTGTGATTCTCCAACAACTAGTTGCATAAACTGATCTTCTTCAAACAAATCCTGATCAAAGTGATACGTCACATTTGGTTCCTCTGACACTTTAACCAGAGATTGTTCTTGGAAAATAGGTTCGTGCGAGCCGTCCCCTAAGCGTAATTCGCCTTCTTTATTACCGAGAGTCAAATATTCGGTATCGTTCTCTTTTAAACGCTTCACTTCGTATGTTCCAGCATAGTCTTTAAGAACTTCACTAGAAAACGGGAAAATCATAATATTTAGCTCTGAGTACAATGTATTTTCATTTTTCACTTTATACTTCACAGTACATTGCGCAGTATTTTGAACTTGATTTGAAGTTAGTGTTAAATAAAGATTGTTCGTTCTCACATTCGAAGTTACTTCGAGTAACGGATTGCAATATTCAACTTTTACTTGCGACTGTTCTAAGCTTTTTCGAACACCTTTACCTTCTATGAGATATTTAAACTTTAGGCTGATTTCTTTTTCCTGAGACGGATTAAAAATTGCAATGTAACGTATACGTTTTCCTGTTTTAGTCGTTTTATGTGGTCGATCCCACACAGCTACTGAAGAGTGATCATTAACATTTGTCACTTCCTCAAGTTCAAATACTTTTTTATTTTTCTCTGCTTTGAGTTTGATTACTTCTTGTAATGTTAATTCATTCCAGTGATCATGTTTGAGTTTATTAACACCTTGTTCGTTAAACTTTTTCGGTAATTGTGCTTCAGTCGTTTCATTGAAATGACTCTCTTGCACAAACTCATACAAATCTCGGTTCTCACGAAGTCTTTCACGAATCTCTTTTTTGGAGGACGTCTGGATAAATGAATCAAGCTCCTGGTCGTGGAAGAACCTTAACTTTAGAAAATCTTTTTTTGAAAGTTCTGTTTTTTGCATGAGGGAGAGAATTTCTTCAAAATCAAAGAAAGATACTCCTTTAAATGAGTTAAACTCTTCTTCAATTTCCTTCAAGTGAAAATTAATCACTTCAACTAGTGCGCCCTTATTTTCAGACATTTGCTTAAGTTCATGCTTAAGTTCTTCTAAAATCTTTTGAGGGTTTAATGGCATTCCTTCTTTTTGAAGATTTGCTCCACCACCATCGATACTATCAAGTTGCCCGTGATAAATGACGAGTAGTGAGCGATTAATTCCTTCTTCTTCTTGTTCACTAACCAAATTTCGAAGTTTGACGAAGAAATCAGGTTGAATTCCTTCGCTTTGAGTAGCAATGATTAACTCACTTGTCCCGTAGTCGATCGTAATCGTTTCATATTCAGTAACTCCGTTTAACTTATATTCAAAAGCTTTAACCTGATCTTTCGCTTCCTTCTCGAGATAGTCTTTTAAATATTGAACATGACTCTCTTCCTCTAGTTGCAAATAATACTTATCTCCAGGCTTAGGCGTGTTTACTAAAAAATGGCCATTTATTTTTTTCGTGACATACTCATAAAATTGGTTTGACATACTGCGCCTCCCCACTATCGCTCTTCTTATCGATAACATTAATTTTTTCTAATAGTTGTAAAAGGGCAGTTGATGATTCGTTATCAAAGTTGATGCCTCTTTTACTTAATCTTTCTAATAGTTCTACAAATGTAATTCGGTCATTTTTACAACTCACAGCGCACATCAGAATTAACATCTCCTGATTCAGAGACAATACATATCCAAGACGCCCGCGACGCTTCGTAAAGTGCGATTTAGCAATATTTTTTGCATGATCTCCATAACGAGACTGTGCTTCTTTCGGAGTTGTCAGCTTCATCGCATTGAATAGTTGTTTAGCTGCTTCATTGAAAGATTGAGTTTCATTGACATTATTCTCTAACCCTGCATATGTGAGAATTCGTTCAGTCTGCATATCAATATCTTTCAAAAATTGAGCTTGGTCAGCATCACTAAGCATGTTGAAGTGTTGAAAAATTTCATCATAGGTCATGATTTTAGATTTTTCATTCTCTAATGATTGGTTAATAGAGTTACAACTTAACTGAGCCATCGTCAACTCATGAACAAATAAATTTTCACTCGCACTCGTCAGCAGTCCCATACCCGAGTTCATCGTTTTTCTTCTTGATGTAACAGTCGTTTCGTTATGAATTGTGTAGTACATTTTTGATGGATGATTCCAGTTAGACGTCTCAAAGTTATTAATCTTTATTGTCGTTTGAGAAACAATATAGTGTAAGTAATACTTCAATAAATTATTAATTTCTTTCAAAAAGTATTGAGGATGTTCTGCCAAATAGACAAAATCCTCACCTAATAGTTTTACTGGTAATGAAGAATAAAGTGCATGCTCTGCTTTATATTCTTTGTTCGTTAAATTCGGTAATAAATTTACAATCATTTTGTCTAACAAAGTTTCATTTTGGCCTGCTTTAAAAACCTGTTTAATTTTTTCGATTTGCACTTCATCTAAAGCATGTTGCGTCAAATCCGCTAGAAAAGTACCTAACTTCTTCTTCGTCGCAGGATTACCTTGGATGTACATGAACATACTTGGATGGGTAACGTTCAATCCTCCATCCCGTTGTAACAGTAATTCACTAAAGAAAGTATGAATTTCATCTTCATGCTCGGGTTGATTCTCGACTCGCTCTAATACACCTTCTAACAGATAGTCCGTATTGAAAGACTTAGCTGACAGTTCTACATTCAAAAGCCTTCTAGAATAAGCACCGATTTCCTTTTCCCAATCGGAAAGAGCGTTTTTTATTGAATCACTCTTTCCTGTTGTGAAAGGGAGTATTTGATAAAAATTCGAAGTTTGTCGCTTCGTGATTTTTTTCCGACTTTTGTCTAAGACAATGACTTGTTTTTCATCGAAAATTTTCTCTGGTAATAATCTCATTATTTACACCTGCTTTCACAACTTACAATTTATTAAATACGATTTTTTCTTCATTACTAAATGGATCTGCTTCTTGTTTTAAAACGAAGGTCTCTCCAGTTTGGACAACATAAATCAACACTTCTTCGTTATTTGTATTGTGTGTTCGAATCGCATTTGCGAATTCACTGAATCGAATGGCATCATCGAAATCAATCTTGGAAGGCTGATATCCTTGATCTATTTTTGAAATCAAACTGAACATCTTATAATCGATTTCTAGCTTAATTCTTTGTTTGCGCTCACCCACTGCGAATTGAATAAATAAAGAGTTTCTGAATTGAACCACTTGCTCTTCATTTTTTATCGCCATACTGATTGGATCCAATGTAAAACTAACTGGTTTTGCTATACGATAACGCTTTGAAATTTTTGCATTCGTATCAAACAAATATTTTTTTTGATCTTTTTTAAATCCAAACCATAACATAAGAGCATTCTCAAATTTCTCGTAGAGAGTTTTAAGTTCATATTTTTGACCAGTGTAATAAGCAAATAGATATTTTGAGAATGATTCAACCGTTGTCTGTGTAATATTCATTTCTCTCGGATTAGACAAATACAGCAGTCTTAGTAATGATTGTGTGTACTCGGTAACCAATTCACGATCTAATAGATCAAGTTCATATGTTTGACGAGTCAATTCGTCAAATCTAGAGATAAACCCACTCACATCTGACTCTAAATTGATTTGAAGAATGATTTGATCTATCTCTTCGGAACGAGAAGCAACCGGATCTTCATTTCTTAGCATGATTGATATAGGTGAGTCATTTTGAGCTGTAAATATTTTTTGATGAAGACCGTGAATAAGTAACGTCTCAAGTACAATTTTCTGTTTACTAATATTTGTCCAATTTCCTGGAATCATAATTTCGTATATTAAGTTAAAAAATTGGCGCATAGATAAAACTGCTTTTTCTTTTAAAAGAGAACTTGCGATTATGTTTACGAAGTTGCGTCTCATTTGTTGATTACCCATAAGTAAAAAATTGCGGTGGATAATCGAATCGATTCCTCTCTTCACATCTTCTTGATAGGCTAAATAAAATGGGTTTTCTTCATTTGGATCGAACATCTTTGATAGAATACTCATTAAGAAATTCGATTCTACGCCACCTTTAGTAAGTTCATACATTGGATAATCTGAGAAACTGACCATGGAAAAATGGTCATGTTGCATTGCTTGGGAAATCTCATTCTCAAAAATGCCTGATTGCTCAATATATGAAATCAATGAATTGAACGTGTATTGATTATCGAGTGAACTTGCGAAGTCATATAAAAACTTATGTAGAACGCCTAAGTTGATTGCCAACACAAACTCTTCTGAACCCTCATGTAAATGTTGATCAGAAAACGGAATTAACTTCTCAAGTAATGTTTCCATTGCAGTTTTACGCGGAGAAAGGCTTTCTGTCGCATCATTCCAGATTTTATTTTTATATCGATTCATTAATTCAGGTTCAGCCGATTGAAGATGTGAAAGAATATGCGATTTCCCATCTCCTACACTACCGATTAAAAGCGTTAACCGTTTTTGTGCAGGTTGTTGCAGCATCTGAATTAATCTATTTTCGATTGGACGTTCTACGTGTAAATATTGTTTTAAAGAACTTAATGGAAGTTCTGCACTTTCAACCGCCTCTTTTGAAGATTCATTTAGTCTGGACATCAGATTGTATAGATAGCTCTCATTATCTTTTTCAATTTGAGGTAAGAAATCAAATAGTTTATTTGATTCTTTTTTCTCCACAATTATTTCTTCAGTAGGTTGCTCTTTAGGCGAAACAGAACTGAGCGCTTTTAGTTTTTCCTCTAGTTGCGCTTCTAAGATTTTTAAAATATCATCATGCCCTCTATCATTACTTTTTTCAGCTGGATGAGTAGGAGGAGCGTATCTAGGTATAGATGGTGGATTTTCATAACTAAGGACGTACGATTCTACAATGTTATATAAACTCGACCAGATTTTCGGGAGAATTTCGTGTGCCTCTTTTGTGAATAATTCATGTGCCGCACTATTTCCGTTCCTACGGACATAATGAAGATCTGAAGCTAATTCGCGGTCAATGATTTCTTCAGATTGCAACAAACGAATGTTATCGTTTAAATTATATGTATTTTGCAAACCGCTCACTTCTAACCACTCATTCACGATTGCTTCAATCATTTTTCTGGCATTCAGAAGAGCAAAATCTGTTTCTTTAGAATAGTATTTATCTTCTACAATCTGTGCCAACTCTTCCGCTTTCGGATTAATTGGTTTTAGAAATGAGAAAAAGTATTCCATGTCATTCATTCCTTTCAATCACCTTGATAACTTTTTTATTAACTATATTCTTTATTATATCTATAATAAGGGTATATGGTAGGTTTTACCTACTCCTATATATGATAAAGGAGCTATTATATGGATTCAACAATTCTATTTCCTTCTTTACCTAAATGGTTTACACCTCGAGACTATCAAATTGACGCCATACAAAGATGGACAGAAAACGGGTATCACGGTTTGCTGGAAATGGCAACAGGAACCGGAAAAACGCTGACAGCTCTCACAGCCATTACAAAGCGCTTTGAGGAAACCCAACGTTTAGTAGTCGTCATTCTATGCCCTTATCAACATTTAGTAGATCAATGGGCAAAAGATGCCAAATCTTTTGGAATGGATCCAATTCTATGCTATGGTTCAAAATCTCAATGGACATCGCTCTTGTCCGGGAAAATTACTCAATATAATTTTAAAATAAAAAATTTTATATGCGTGATCACTACCAATAACACATTTAAAAATGCTCATTTTCAAGCTCATCTCAGTCGAATATCCGATGGTGGAATGATTGTTGCAGACGAGGCACATAACTTAGGTACAAAACAATCTCTTCAGTCGCTTCCACCAACATTCAAAAATCGATTAGCACTGAGCGCTACTCCAGTAAGACACCATGATGATATCGGAACGGAACAGTTATTAAATTATTTTGGTGGGTCAATATATAAGTTTACTTTGGAAGAAGCGATTAAAAAAGGGTTTTTGACAAAGTATTATTACTACCCTCACCTAGTCTCTTTAACAGAAGATGAACTGGAAATTTATCACGACCTTACGAATAAAATTTCGAAATTAATTAACCTATCTGATCAACAATCAATCGAAGCCACTGGAAATAACACTGGTGCATTAGAGATGTTATTAATTAAACGAGCTCGATTGATTAATTCAGCTCAACAAAAAGATATTTTATTGAAAAAACAGCTCAAAATGCAAGAAACTCTTAACCATACAATTGTCTATTGTGGCGACCATTCAAAGGATGATCAACGCCATGTAGATCACATTGCACAATTTTTACATGACGATTTGAACATATCAGCGAAAACCTTTACGTCAACTGAATCAAAAGAACTACGACAGACGCTATTAAAGGAGTTTTCTGATAATACGATTCAAGCACTTGTCGCGATCCGTTGTCTAGATGAAGGCGTAGACGTTCCTTCTGCTGAGACCGCTTATATTTTAGCTAGTACCACGAATCCAAAAGAGTTCATTCAACGTCGCGGACGAATTTTGCGAAAACATCCTGGGAAAGAATATGCTTATATTCATGATTACATCGTCATTCCACGCCCTTTAACAGAAATTGATTTACTAACTGACAAAGAATTTAATATTGAACGTCGATTATTGATGAATGAGCTAAAAAGGGTAAATGAGTTTGCATCAATATCCGAAAATCACTATCAAGCACTTCAGATTTTAAATCCGATAAAAGAGGCTTTCAATCTTGTCGACCTATAAACTAACGAGGGGTGATCACGATGAATCCAAATCAATCAAACAGTGAGAATGATGTTTATGCATTATTAAGCGAGTTATCAGAAACAGAACAGCAAATTCTCCAAAATATTATTCGTTTAGAAAAAGACTACTTAGATAAAGAAGGTTCATTTACTGCTGCACAATTACCTGATGAATTTTCTAAACTAATTAAAAAGGAGTACATCTGACATGATTCTTAAGCAAGTCATCATTGAAAACTTCCGTCAATACTACGGGCAGAATACAATTGAATTTGCACATGGATCAGGAAAAAATGTTACTGTCATCCATGGCGAAAATGGAAGTGGTAAAACAGCATTACTCACAGCTTTAATTTGGGGATTTTATGGACGAGAACTCAAATTACCGAATCCTGAGTCTATTTTTAATAACAAGGCTGTCCAAGAGAGCACGAAGAGTCAAGATGATTTGATAACAGCGGTACAAATTAAATTTGAACATAATGATTATGAATACGAGTTACGACGTATTCTACACGCAAAATTTGATCAAGATCACAATATTCTCAATCTACCTAAAAACAAGACAATCAATCAAAAAATCGAATTAACTAAACGTAATATCGATACTAATCAATCTACTAAAATCAAAGATATTTCATACGAGATCAATCGCATTTTGCCATATAAGTTGCATACATTCTTCTTCTTTGATGGTGAACGAATGGACCATCTAGGAAAAAAAGAGGCTTATACTGAAATTCGTGATTCAATCAAGCGAATGATGGGATTAGAATTATTTGATAATTCTATTGAACATTTAAGCAAAACCATTATCAAACTTCGTGATGAGGTATCCAAAAACGTCAAAAGTGAATTAAGTGATAAATATTTACGCATAAATCAACTTGAAGATGAAAAGATTAAAAAGAAACAGCAACTCACTGAGACAAAACAAGAACTTGCTGCTGCTCAGACTGAATTGAAAAGTATAGAAAATGCTTTACGCAATGGCGAAGAAACAAGAACTTTCCAGGTCACACGTGATCACTTAGTTGAGTCAATCAAAGAAACAAAAAATGCCTTTGATGAGAAATTAAAAGAGTTGAGAATCCTACTGTCTCGCTCAAGTCATTTAGCATTTTCAACCTTACCAATCAAAAGATTTCTGCGGATTGCGCATACAACTGACCAAGGTACGATTGAAAAATTGATTCATCCTGATTTGATTCCGACTTTACTCTCAAACGGAAAATGCTTATGCGGACACGAACTTGAAACGACGACAATCGCATCTTTAGAAGAAGTACAACAAGAGGTCTTAAATCTATCTAGTTCAAAAAATGAAATGGACCAACTTTATTTCCAATTAAGCGGATGGGAAGTTGCTAGAACTCATTTTTATTCGGAAATCAAACGACTCGTTGGAGAGCGTGAAGAATTGAGAGAAACACTCAGAGGTTTGGAAGAGGAGTTACGAGAAATTGAAGAACGTATGAAAGCCAACTCTCGTAATATCGAAAATTCATCTAATCTAATTGAAAGAGAATCATCAGTTCGGACTGCAATCGTAAAAGCAGAGGCGAATATAGAAAATTTAATCCGCTCCATTGACGACATCTCAAAAGAAGAAGATCTCTTAAATAAAGAAGTTAGTAAACTGACTAAAGCAGAAGAAAGACAGTTAAAACTCCAACTTGCTTTGGAGTCTGCTACAAAAGTAAAAAACACTTTGATTGGTCTATTAAAACTGAGAGAGTCTCAAGTGAAAACTGAATTGGAAGAAAAGATTAAGCTCACCTATTCTCAGTTATTACGAAAAGATTATCCAATCTCGCTTACTGATAATTACGAACTCCTCGTTTCAGATGTAAACGGAGGTAGTATCGGTTTATCACAAGGAGAATCACAAATTACGAGCCTTGCTTTTATCGGAGCCATTGTTGATTTAACACGAGAGTATAAAGACAAAGAAAAAGGCCATGCTTTAGATGAAGATTTGAAACTAGGAAATATTTTCCCTCTTGTAATGGATTCTCCATTTGGAGCACTTGATGCAGATCATCGGTCTCGTGTGGCAACGAATTTACCGAAGCTATCTGATCAGGTAGTTGTCATTGTATCTACTTCACAATGGCGTGGAGAAGTAGACGAAGCTATTAATCATCGGATTGGAAAGTCATATAAATTACTCAACTACACCAATGGAGATACAGGAGAATACACTGAGATTGCGGAGGTAATGTAATGGCAAAACGTTCTGTGCGTCGGGATAGCACACAAGATCATATGTACGCAACGTTAAAAGAAGATGCTCAACTATTCGAAACTTATAAAGATGCTTTTATGGCCGCTTTGCTGTTTGGTTATAGCAATGAACGAAGAAAAAAAGTAAAGCCAGGTCCTGAAATTTTGTTAGGCATTTTTTCAGAACAAGATTTACAACTCATGAAATTGATTATGCATTTAGAAAATACATTTGAACGGTTCTCAGTCGACAACGATTCTGAGGATGAATCAGAGGTGACACTCGAAAACTACGAGATTATCGAGGAATACGCTGCGGGAGGATTAGATGCTCTTTATCAAGAGCTAGAAATCTTCTTGAGCGATCCAGAGTCTGCACAAAATGCTTATTTAGATTTAATGATTGAATACGAAAACAAAAAGTTCAATACTGAAGATTTAATCAATGAACTTCCATTTAATTAATATTAGCCGCCTACAAATCAGTATAATAATGAGTTTGTAGGCGGTTTTTTCATTCTAATATTTCTTCCAAAAACAATCCTTTATCGAATCCACCTTTAAGCTCTCGCTTGTTTCTTCGAATTACTTCTAACTCCTCATAGGATGCACCATGCATTTTACCAATTGCATAAGCAAGTTCTAAGATATCGGCTAACTCCTCTAAGCATTCTTCATCAATATTCGCATCTTCATACTCTTTTAACTCTTCGTAGAGCTTTAATCTCGCTTGTTCAAAATGTTCAGCTTGATTCAAGTGTTTAACGATAACTTGTTTCCCTTCTGCCTGAATTATTTCGGGCACACGATCACGTACTAATTTATTATAATTCACATTCATTACCTCCTACTCTACCACCTCAAACGCCTTCACATAAGCCACATGATCCAACATCACAATCAACTCGTCCTCAAATTGCACGAATCCATCGCTCGCATGTCGAAACGATTGATAAATTGACTCTAATGCCTCATATCGCGTATCCGCTTCTACCATGTACGTCAGCACTTCCCCATTGACCAAATGGAATTCAATCTCGAATGTTTTCATCGGGTTCACTTCCTTTCGCTCCACTACGTATGTATTACTCTTTTCCCTATTTCGCGATTCAATGTACTGGAACGTTTTGCTTTAACCCCACTCCGGTTTGATTGCATCAATGATTAGAGAAGGAAACACAAGCTGCTCTCCTTGATTTCGAGGGTCGTACTTCTTGGACCGAAAGATGACGCCATCGTCTCCATCCCAATCCTGTTGATGAAATTTTCCATTCTCGTCGCAGTACTCAAGTAATTTCACTTCATAGCCAGCCGTTTCAAACAGACGGATGATGGATTGATAGGTATGGACAATCTTATGACTCGCAGCGGGATGATCTTTCGGACCAGGTCCGCCGACTTGGACAATCTGTTGATAAGACTCATCTGGAAAATATCCATCTGGTACCGCACAGCGAATATAACCTAGAGGCTTTAAGTAGTTTCGGCACAGTTTCGCTGCGGCCACCCCTTCTTCATACGTGAGATGTTCCCATACATGCTCGGCTAAAATTGCTTTGATTGAATGTACATCAAAACGATTTTGCCACGCAGGTTCGTCCAATATGTTTAATTCTTCTTCCTGTGTATGGATCCAACCTGGATTGTTGTTGTACTCCCCCGCTCCAATCACAAGCTTGATTTCATCCGACTTTCGATTCGAAGATTTCATCTGCCCCACTCCTTTTCAAACAGTCCTATGCACGCTTCCTATTCCATATATCTTTCAATTACTCCTTTTGAAACCAAGATAAAAATTCTTCTAGCTATCGAAAGGAAAGATTTTCCTCTAATCTGAAAATAGTCAGAATATTACGTACTCTTACATATTTTCACTACATTATAGTCAAAGGAGAGATTTTACGATATGGCCTATCACTTCACATGCGAACACTTAACGAAACAGTTTGATACGGGTGACGTCAAAACGGTCGCCTTGCAAGACATCAACCTCCGCTTCGAACACGGAGACTTCATCTCCATCATCGGACCGTCGGGGTCTGGGAAATCGACGCTCCTCAGTCTGATCGGTACACTCGACCGTCCGACAGAGGGCACCTTACTCTTCAACGACGAACCAATCTCGACGCTATCTGCGAAACAACTCGCGGATTTCCGATTCGAGAACATCGGCTTCATCTTCCAACAGTTCCACTTGATCCCGACGTTGACGGCGCTTGAGAACGTCATGTCCCCGCTCTTCGGACGAAAAGTCGATTACGACGTCCACGAACGCGCGCTCGAACTGTTGAAAGAGGTCGGTCTCGCTGACAAGGTCGATTCGTTACCGTCCCAACTGTCAGGCGGTCAACAACAACGTGTCGCCGTCGCCCGTGCCCTCATTCATCGCCCCAAATGGCTCCTCGCCGATGAGCCGACGGGAAACCTCGACACGCACACGGGTGACGTCATTTTTGACCTTTTGATCCGCTTGAATCGCGAGAACGGATGTGGCGTCCTGTTCGTCACCCATGACCCAGAACTCGCCGACCGGGCCAACCGAAAAATCGAGATGCGCGACGGGCAGGTCGTCGCTATGAGCGACGTCCATCATGCTTAAGTTCATCTGGAACTCATGGTGGCGGAATAAAGAACGATTCATCCTGCTCATGGTCGGGATGCTCATCGTCAGCACCGGGCTCAGCTATCTTCTCGGGGTGACCCAGGCGAATAACGGAACGGTCGTCAACGAGCTGCAAAAACGTTGGGACTCGTCTTATCACATCGTCGTCCGTCCGGAAGGCAGCCGAAGCGTAACGGAAGATTTGAACTTGCTCGAGCCGAACTATATGAGCGGACTCGAAGGCGGGATCACGCGCGAACAATACGAGACGATCCAACAAATTGCCGACATCGATGTCGCGGCACCGATTGCCATGATCGGGTCGACGTATTCGAGCTCGTTCACCCAAACGCATACGTTTGATAAAGCAGGACTTTATCGCCTCAAGATGAACACGCTCATCGATACGGGCATTGAAAAAATCAATGACTTCCAAGACTTGAAAGCCTACTTTTGGGTCGGCTGGATGCCGAACGGCGATTCCACCCACATCGGCATCGGTCCGACCGCCCTATATGAAGAATTCCCACTCGATTACGGGAGCGACGTCATGCTCGCAGGGATCGACCCGGTCGCCGAAGCGAAGCTCGTCGGGTTAGACGATGCCGTACAAACGACAGAGTTCAGTCGTTACTTCAATGAAGAGGATGTCCCAGAGCCTTACGATGAAGAAGTCACGACAATCCCGATTTTGATGAGTACAAAAGACTACGTCGATGCCTCGATCAACTACACCATCGAAGAAGTCGATGCCGATACGAGCGACGCAGAAAAATTCATCAATACGTATTTAGAGAACGGAAAAGAGGAATACCTGGATAGCTTGAAAGGGACAAAAGTTGCCTCATACGACTTTACAGCACAACAAATGCACGACAATATCACAAAACATATTTTAGAAGGAAAGCCACAGCCACAAGACCCTCGTCTCACGATGGAATATACGTGGATTGCCGAGAAGGCGTCACCCCTCGTCTACGAGGGCGTGACGAGCCCGTTCCCGAAACGTTGGCCGTACTCGTATCAAATCAAGCCGTTCCTCGCTGAGGGTCGCGTCGCTTATGGTCAAGAAAGTATGTATCGCAAGTCCAATTTATATGCGGAAGACATCAACGATGCACCAAAAGTAAGATATAACTACATCGGATTATTCGACCCATAGAAACTGAAGCTGTCAAAAGATCCATTGACGGAACTTCCGATGGAGACGTATTTCCCGGCAAGCGCCGAATGGGTCATGAACTCGAAAGACGAGCCTGTCAACCCACCGACGACCGTCAAACCGACGAATAACCCGTATAGCTTCTTGACGAAGCCACCTTCGATGTTGACGACACTCGACGCGGCGTTCGCCATCGCCGGTGACAAGGCCATCTCGGCCATTCGCGTCAACGTGAAAGGCGTGGACGTCTTGAACGAAGAGAGTGAAGCGAAGCTCCAAGCGGTCGCCAAGGAGATCGAAGACAAGACCGGTCTCATCACGGACGTCACGCTCGGGTCGTCTCCACAATACGCCGTCACCTATCTCCCTGGTTTAAAAGGAGAAAGTTCGCTCGGTTGGATTCAGCAGCCATGGATTAAAATCGGGTCGTCGATCACGATCTTCCAAGAAGCGAAACTCGGCTTCTCCGGCGTCGTCGCGAGCGTCATCCTCGTCGCGATGTTGTATGTGTTCAGCTCGAACATCATCATGTTGTACGCACGGAAGAAAGAGTTCGCCATCCTCTTGTCGCTCGGTTGGCGTCCGAGTCAGCTGTCGAAACTGTTATTTTTAGAAGCCACGATCCTCGGGTCGATGGTCGCGCTCATCTCGTGGATGATTCTCGGAACGTTCCTTTGGACAGCTGCCGGCTCGACTTCGATTACCCGTATCCTATTAATTGGCCTAGCTGGTCTCTTAATTTACTGGCTCGGGACACTCATCCCGATTCGACTCGTCCGTCGCATCAAGCCATATGAGACGATACAGTCCGGTGAAGTCTCAAAAGGACGCCGTCTCGGCCGCTCACGCTCGAGCGTCGGCATGAGCTTGAACCAGCTCGTGACGTATTGGCCACGAACGTTGTTGTCGATTCTCGCCATCGCTTTACCGACGAGTCTGTTCGGCTTCTTCTTGTTCGTCACGTTCCGCCTCCAAGGCGTCTTGTATACGACGTGGATCGGGGAGTTCGTGGCACTTGAAGTCGGGACGATGCATTACGTCGCCATGGGTGTCGCCTTACTGATTGCGATGCTCACAACGACCGAGATCATGTGGCAAAACGTCTCCGAACGAAAACCACAACTCGCCGTCTTGAAAGCGCTCGGTTGGCAGAATACGTCCATCCGTCGTCTCGTCTTGACAGAAGGTGCGTTGACCGGATTCTTCGCCGGACTACTCGGTGTGACGTTCACCATCATCATCGTCACGATCATGTATCAACAGTTCCCGACGTCAGAGCTACCATTCTTGTTTGCGACCATTCTCATCCCGGTCGTGACAGGTGTCTTAGGTGCATTGCTTCCTGCTGAGCGTGCGGTCCGTATCACGCCGGCTGAAGCGATTGGTGGGCATGTCATCAACCAAAAGCAAGTCGAGAAACGCTTCCGCTTCGTCCTCGGGACGACGGCGACGGCACTCGTCGTTGGAATCATCAGCTTGTTCGTCTTCACGTCACCAGAAGTCAAGCCGGTCACAGAAGAAGCAAAAGCGACACCAACCCCGACCGCACAGACGACGGGTGCAAAACAGGCTGATTTAAAAACAGATAAACCGAAAGAAGCTAAGGCTACCACACCAAAAGAAGATGACCTTCAAAAAATCATGGACCTTGGCACGTTCCAAACGTTTATCGGTGACCCGCGATTGAAGAAACGTGAATTCCAAGTGGGTGAACCCGTTTACGCCTCTCCGGACGGAACCGAGCCGGAAGACGGAAAACGATTCGTCAGCCTACCGATTACCTTGTATGACAAAGATAAGGGCTATGGTGGCTATGCGGACTATCGTCCGAACGGATTCCGCATGTACACGTCAGATGGCACAAAGTACAGTCCGGTCGACATGGTCAACCACAATAAGAAAGCGTTCCAAGGCGGCTTCCGTTACAAGCCAGGCGAGAAGTCCGAAATTGATTTAGTCTTCCTCGTTCCAGAGAATGAGAAGACACTCGTCTTGTTCGCTTCGAGTGATGCCATGCCGAAAACCTATACCGTCAAAATTGATGTCCCATAAACGAAACAACGTCGCCCCGGAGTCGAGGCGACGTTGTTTTTTATTCGGCTTTTTCCACGATTTCGACACGTACTCCCGTGTCCCCGACTTTTCCTAAGTCTTCTACGGTCGGGTCCTCATACGCCAGGACATGAAACTCTTGCTCGATTGTACGAATGACGTAATGGGAAAGTGTCCCCCGCTCGCTGTTCACTCGATTCGTTCCCCACTCTTCATGTACGTATGACATAAACGGGACGTCGTCAGCTTTACGATCGGGTGGTCGTTCCATAATCCTTCTTCCTTCAGACCGTGTTCTTCAAGCGTCCCCAGAAAGAGAGCGTACTGTTCGAAACGAATCCGGATGCGGTCACGCTCAGCGTTCCATGTGAGGAGCATCGTCGGGTCCGATGCCCCGAAGAACGTCCACTCGAGCGGATAATACGCTTCATTTTTCATTTGAAAGGATTCCGTATCGAGTACGTAATCCGTTGTCGTCATGAGATCATGTAGGTTAATCATTTATTCGCCCCCTCATCAAAAAGCGATGCCTCACGACATCGCTTTCTCTCAATAAAAGATATACCACAGTGCCGCTGCCACTAAGAACAGCCCGGCCCCGATGAACAAGATTTTTGCCAATCGTTCATATACCATGTCTTCACCTCACCAATGCCGCGCCGACGACGAGGGAGACCCCGATCGACAGCAAGAATGCCAACAACCCGACGGCGATATTTCCTTTTTGAATCTCGTCGTTCACCTTCAGCGTCGGTGTCAAAAATTCAAACAACCAATAGGTCGCGAGAAGCAACATGAAGCCGAATCCCCCACCGACAAAGATGTCGATCGTGCTCTCATGGTAGCTCTCGACGACACGGAAGATGTTGGCGAGACCGACAATCTTCCCACCTGTCGCCAAGGCGACGGCGATATTCCCTTTTTGAATCTCGCGCCAGTTGCTGTATGGCGTCGTCACCTCGAAGATGGCGAGACCGACAATAATCATCAGCCCTGCCATCGAATAGAGGCCGAACGACTCTAGCATAATCGCAAACGTTAACGTGCCCATTCCCCGACTCCCTTTATTTTAGTTCGACGACCGTGACACCGAGTCCACCTTCACCCATTCCACCTGGGCGTTGACTCTTCACGTGACGATGTCCTTTTAAAAATTCCTGTGTCGCTTGACGCATCGCCCCGGTACCTAGACCGTGGATGATGCGGACGTTGTCGTAGCCCGACACGAGTGCTTCATCGATATACTTATCCAGACGCATGAGCCCCTCTTCGACTCGGACGCCGCGAAGGTCGAGTTCAGACTTCGTCGAACTCTGACGCTTGAGCGAGCTTCCTTTCGACTGAAGCGGCTTCTCTTTTGATGGACCGATCTTCTGAAGGTCGTCCGCTTTGACGTTCACTTTCATGATGCCGACTTGGACGTTGTACTCGTTGTCGTTGATTTGTTTCACGATGTAGCCTTTTTGGTTGAACGTCGTCACTTTCACTTCTTCGCCTTTACTGAACGTACGTTTCTGCTGGGCTTTTTGTTTCACTTTTTGGATCTTTTTCTCTTGAAGCGTCGGTTTTGCCGACTCGAGCTCTTTCTTCGCCGCGATAATCTCATGCTCTTTGACAATGCCCTGCTCCCGGAGTTTCTTCAAGCGGTCGATGACCTCGTTCGCCTGACGCTTCGCCTGTTCGACGGCCTTCTCGGCTTTCGCCTCCGCCGCACTATACAAGTTGTCGCGCTCGCGCTCAAATTCGGTCATCTTCGCTTCGAACTCGGCCTGCTCCTCTTCAAAGTCATGACGTTTGACGATGAGCTCTTGCTCGAGCTGTTCGGCGCGTTGTTTCGCCGCTTCGAGTTCGTTGATCATCGACTCGACCGATTCAGCGTCACTACCGACGTGGCTCCGTGCCTTGTCGATGACTTGCTCGGACAGTCCGAGGCGACGGCTGATCTCAAAGGCGTTCGAGCGACCCGGCACGCCGATCAAAAGGCGGTACGTCGGGCTGAGCGATTCGATATCAAATTCCATCGAGGCGTTCATGACGCCTTCACGGTTATAGGCGTATGCCTTCAGTTCCGAATAGTGCGTCGTCGCCGCGACACGTGCCCCGCGACGTTTCACCTCATCGAGAATCGCAATGGCGAGGGCGGCCCCTTCTTGCGGGTCCGTCCCGGCACCAAGCTCATCGAAGAGGACGAGTGACATGAAGTCGATCTTGTCGAGCATGCCGACGATATTCGTCATATGCGAGCTGAACGTCGAGAGACTCTGCTCGATCGATTGCTCATCCCCGATATCGGCATAGACCGCGTCAAACACGGAGAGTTCCGTCCCGAATTCTGCTGGTACGTAAAGTCCTGACTGCACCATCAACTGAAGGAGTCCAATCGTCTTCAACGTGACGGTCTTCCCACCGGTGTTCGGTCCGGTGATGACGAGTGACGTATAGCCTTCCCCGAGCTCGACCGTGATCGGCACGACCTCATCTTTCGGGATGAACGGGTGACGGGCTTGTTTCAACTTGATCTCCCGATTGTCGTTCAACTTCGGCTCGGTCGCTTTCATCTCTTGCCCGTAGGCGACTTTCGCAAAGATGAAATCGAGTTCGGCCAATACGTCGAGGTTCGTCATGATCGCATCATGCACCCCACCGACCTCATTTGAGAGCGCACTCAAAATCCGATCGATTTCGGCGCGTTCCTTCAAGCGAACTTCTTGAATCTCGTTGTTGATCGAGACAATCGCTTGCGGCTCGATGAAGAGCGTCTGACCAGAAGCCGACTGGTCATGGACGATCCCGCCGAACGCTTGACGGTACTCTTGTTTGACCGGCACGACATAGCGGTCATTTCGAATCGTGACGATGGCGTCCGAGAGCATCTTCGCGTTATTGCGGAGGATGTTGTCAATTCGTGAACGGACGCTGCCTTCAAAACTTCGGAGCTGTGTCCGAAGTCCCCGAAGTTGTGCGCTCGCCGAATCTAGGACCGTCCCTTGGTCATCGATCGCATGACGAATCGACTGTTCGACTTCGATGAGCTTCGTCAACTTGTCCACATACTCATCAAGACGTGGAATCCGAAGCTCTTCATTGTCCTCGTGAAGCTTCTCAAAGAAGTTCTTCACTTGTCGCCCGCCGTACATGACAGCCGCGACAGCGAGAAGTTCACTCGTCGAGAGGACCGAGCCAATCGCGGCCCGCTTCACTTCAGCACGGACGTCCGTTAGTCCGCCGAGCGGGAGACGGTCACGGAGACGCACGACTTCGGTCGCCTCTTTCGTCACGTTCAAATTCGAGAGCACTCGGTCGTACGAGTAGTCCGGTTGCATCTTGAGCGCCAAATCTTTCCCGAGTGAGCTCGCCGCGTGTCCGGCAAGCTGTTGGCGCAATTTTTCATATTCTAATACGCGTAACGCGTGGTCCATCTAGCATGTTCCTTTCTATCGCTTCGCCGCGAAGAATGCCTTGGCGTCTTCAAACGAGAAGCAGTTAATGATATCCGTTGGTTCGAGATAGGCTTTCCGTGCGTGTAACACACCGAGCGCCATATCTTCCATCATATCTGGGTGGTGCGTATCGGTGTTGATCATCACTTTGACGCCTGCTGCCTTCGCTTTCTTCAGCGTCGATGCCGTCAAATCGAGACGGTTCGGGTTGGCGTTCAACTCGAGCGCCGTCCCCGTCTCTTTCGCGAGCGCGATCAACTTGTCCTCGTCAATCGGATAGCCGTCGCGGCGACCGATGAGTCGTCCCGTCGGATGCGCAATCACGTTGACGTATGGCGAACGGCAGGCGTTCTCGAGACGTGCCATGATTTCGTCGACGGATTGGTCCATCTTCGAATGGATCGAGGCGACGACATAGTCGAGCGTCTCTAAAAATTCTGGCTCATAGTCGAGCGTCCCGTCAGGACGGATGTCCATCTCGACGCCACGTAACACGTTCATGTCATGTGTTTTTGCAGCTTCTCGAATCTCCTCACCTTGTGCCTCGAGTCGCTCCTCCGTCAAACCGTTGACGAACGTCAAATACTTCCCATGATCGGTGATGGCCATCCACTCATAGCCGCGCCCTTTCATCGCCACGACAATCTCGTCAACGGTCAACTTCCCGTCCGACCAGACCGTGTGCATGTGTGCGTCGGCCTTGATGTCCTCGAGCGTGACGAGTTTCGACAAATCGTGCTCGAACTCGGCATGTCCTTCCCGAAGCTCAGGTGGGATGAACGGAAGACCGTACCGTTCGAACAGTTCTTCTTCTGTTTCCGGTTGCCACAGCCCATCTGCCGTCTCAACCCCATACTCTGAGATCGACTCGCCTTTCGCTTTCGCGAGTTGGCGCATGCGGACATTGTGGTCTTTCGAACCTGTGAAATGGTGAAGCGTTGCGGCGAATGCGCCAGGCTCGACCATACGGAAGTCGACCGACACCATCTCCTCACGCTCGAGAACGAGCGATACTTTCGTCTCGCCTGCCGCGATCACTTCATTGATGAACGGCAAAGCGAGGAGTTTTTCCCGAAGCGCGATCGGCTCCTCGGTCGCGATGATGAAGTCGAGGTCTTTACACGTCTCTTCGGCTCGGCGGAAACTTCCCCCGACCGAATGACGTAAGACGAGCTCTTCCTTCTCCAACACATCGTTGATTTCCTCGACGATTGGTCGCATGACCGCATATGCGAGTCGTTCCGGACGCGACTCAAGGTTTTTTGCTGCGGCGAGTAGCTTCTCGACACTTTTCGCTCCGAATCCCGGAAGCGATGCCGCCGTCCCGTCTTCAAGCACGCGGATGAGAGATTCTAAGTCGACGACGCCGACTTCACGAAGTTTGGCGAGTTTCTTCCCTCCGAGTCCTTGAATCTTCAAGAGCTTCATCAATCCGAATGGGATCTCTTCTTGCAGCGCTTCGAGCACTTCGCTACGTCCCGTATCGCGATACTCCTCGAGGACTGCTGCCGTCCCCTTCCCGATGCCTGCGATGGACGTCAAGTCGTCGATGTTCTCGAGCTCGAGATCCGTATTCTCTAATGCCGTCGCGGCCTTGCGGAATGCATTGATTTTAAACGGGTTCTCCCCTTTGATCTCCATATATTGCGCGATTTTCTCGAGCAACATCATCGCTTCTACTTTATTCATACGTTTCCCCCTCTTCACACAGAAAAGACCGAGACACAAGCACTAGCTTGCATTCCGGCCTGTCGTGTCACAACATCTTATTTGAAAACCAATCCGATAGATATGGCGTGTCTTGAATGATAAATGTCGCAAGCGACGAATTGTCGACGGCATTTTGAACGCCTGCCATCGGTACGAACGCAATTACCCAAAGGATGAAGAACGTAATGACATACGCCTCGAAGAAACCGAGGACTGCTCCAATCAATCCTTTTAATTGGCGCAAGATTGGCAAGTCCGTCAAGAAGTCGAGCATCGCCAAGATGAGATGCAAGACGAGTTTTGTGATGAGGAACAACACTACGAACCAAAAGACGTTGTAAAACGTCATCTCAATCCCTGAAAGCGAATTGAGGTCCAACACGCCGCCTGGGAGCGTTCCATCAAGCTGAGACGGATACGGGATCCAGAGCTTGAACGCTTCGGCTAAATCTTTATAGTATGTGTTGGCGACGAGAAAACTGATGATAAGCGCGACCCAATGGCCGAGCTGTAGAATCGCGCCACGACGGAAGCCGTTGACGATTCCAATAAACAAGAAAAACAGTATAAGTAGCGTAACCATGGATTGATTTATTCTCCCATATTTCGTTTAGTTTTGACGTGGTCGCTTGCGATTTGAATCGCAGCCAAGACCGCTGCCTGACGAGCATCTAAATGAGGGGATTGTTCACGAATCTCGCGGATCTTACTGTCGACCAAAAAGCCTACTTCCCTCACATGATCAGCGGGTTCTTCGCTTACGATCGTATAGTCTTGACCCGCAATGTGAATCGTTGTTCGTTGTAACTGCACGCGCACCCCTCCTTTACGTCTGTCAGAATTAATCATAACATCGTTTTTATATTAGGAAAAGGAGAAGCCCCTTCCCTTGATATGTACAACATTTTCTATTACCCTTCTATGAAGTTGTCAAACGTCTTTCTTCAGGAAAATTACAAGACATGGTGGCAACATTTCGTAAAATGTGCGAAAATATCAACTATTCAAACAAACAGAAAGGGTGATTGATTTGAAATTACGCATTGGCCTCTTAGGTCGCATCATCATCGCGATCGCTTTCGGGATTCTGCTCGGGAGCATCGTACCAGAAAGTCAGAACTGGATCGTTCGGACGTTTGTGACGTTCAACACGGTCTTCGGGCAGTTCTTAGGCTTCGCCATCCCACTGATCATTCTTGCTTTCATCATCCCAGGAATCGGGGAACTTGGTAAAGGAGCAGGAAAGTTAGTCGGACTCACAGCACTTATCGCTTACGCTTCAACAGTTGTCGCAGGAACGCTCGCATACTTTGCAACGAGCAACTTGTTCCCGCAAATTTTGACACGTTCGACAGAAGGAGCCGAAAACCCAGAAGAAGCCTTATTGAAAGGGTTCATGGAATTTGAGATTCCACCGGTATTCGGTGTCATGACCGCACTCATTTTAGCGTTCGTCATCGGGATAGGGATTGCCGCTATCGAAAGCAAGCGGTCACTCGACCTCGCCATGGATTTCCGCGATATCATCGAGCTCTTAATCAGTAAAGTCATTATTCCATTACTCCCATTCCACATCGCCGGAATTTTCATGAACATGACGTATGCTGGTCAGGTCGCTGAGATCCTCTCGGTGTTCTCGCTCGTCTTCGTCACAATCATCGTCCTTCATTTGACGATGCTCATGATTCAATATTCAATCGCAGGTGGTCTCAACAAAGAGAATCCGTTCAAGTTGCTCAAGACGATGATGCCGGCTTACTTCACAGCCATCGGGACGCAATCATCGGCTGCGACGATTCCCGTCACACTTCGCCAAGCGAAGTTGAACAACACGGACGAGGGTGTCGCCAACTTCGTCATCCCGCTCTCGGCAACGATCCACTTGTCAGGCTCGACGATCACACTCACATCGGTCGGTGTCGCACTCATGTACTTGAACGGCATGCCGATGTCATACGCGATCGTCCTCCCATTCATCCTCGCACTCGGTGTGACGATGATTGCAGCACCTGGTGTTCCAGGTGGAGCGGTTATGGCATCACTCGGATTGTTCGGCTCAATTCTTGGGTTCGACGCGACGATGCAAAGCTTGGTCATCGCACTCTACTTGGCGCAAGATAGCTTCGGGACAGCTACAAACGTCACAGGTGATGGTGCCATCGCAAAAATTATCCACTACTTTAAACACAACACGAAACTTCTCGACAACACATCGTCGAAACAAGAAGATATCGCATAAAGCAGAAATCAAAAACGGGCAAGCCATCAGGTTTGGCCGTTTTTGTCTACATTGATAAGGAGAGATACATATGGAATGGATCGAATGGAAAGACCCGAATCACTTCTCAGAACATGTCATGAGTACATTATTGAAGGAAGAGGCAAAGCACAGCCTGATGATCGGGGTATTGAATAACGTGATTCAAGGCGTTTACGAGACGTTTCATCAGTTCACTGTCGAGGAGGAAGGTGAACTTCTCGCCATCTTACAAGTGACACCACCACATCCGCTCCATTATATCGTCGTGGATTCGGAACGTGCGGTCGAACTCCCGTCCTTCATCATCCCGCACCTCCTCGAAGCAGACATCCCCTTCACCGAGGTCGTCTCAGAACGCAAACAAGCCGAACGGTTCGCGAAGGCGTGGCAAGAGGTGACGTCCGGGTCGAGCGAGCTGTTCATGTCTCAAGGGCTTTACCGACTCGACGACGTGAAAGACATCGAGATGGCGAAAGGCCACATGCGAGAAGCGACGGTCGCTGACCAAGCCCAACTCGAAGCCTGGTATAGCGCGTTTGAAGCCGAGTCGGGACTTCGCTCTTCGCCACCTGAGAAAGTCACGAAAGCCGTCCAGACGATGCTCGAAAGGAATGAAGCCGTCTTTTGGGAAGTCAACGGACAGGTCGTCTCGTGTGCGAAGCGGGCACGTCCGACTGAGAACGGCATCACCGTCTCGTTCGTCTATACGTCACCAGACTCACGTGGGCGAGGTTACGCACGCAGCCTAGTTGCAGACCTCAGCCGCCAGTTACTCGAGACGAAATCGTTCTGTGTGCTCTATACAGACCTCTTGAACCCGACGTCGAATAAAATCTATCAAGAAGTCGGTTACGAACAGATTATGGATTCTGCTTGGGTCCGACTCGCTAGATGAAACGAATCGCCTCCCCTATACTAATAGGTGGAGGCGATTTTTCATGGCTAGATTCCGTTTTATGTTTCGTGCACTCGGTGTGGCACTTCTTCTCTATATGTTGATCGTCGGTGGACAAAGCGTCCTCGATGACCCGAACATCGACACGTTATGGCTCAGTGTGATTGGTGCTGCACTCCTGACGTTTATCGCCTATATGGCAACAAAAAAGTGATCGACGCGTTCGTCGATCACTATCTTTGTGTTGATTAGAAGAATGATGCTGGGTTGACTGTGCTTCCCGCGCTCGATGAAGAGTACGAGTAACCACCACGGTGAATCTCGAAGTGAAGGTGTGACCCTGTCGAGTTCCCTGTGCTACCCATGCCACCAAGATTTTGACCTTGTGATACGCGTTGACCCGCTTTAACTGAAACTGAGCTCATGTGCGCGTATACTGTCGTCCACACTTGTCCGTTGATGACGTGTGCGATCATGACGTGGTTTCCGTATGCGCCACCCCAACCTGCACGGAGGACCGTACCAGTTTGTGCTGCATAGATTGGTGTACCGACTGGACCTGCGATATCAAGACCGTTGTGGAACGAATATCCGTTCGCACCGCTCGCTGCGCCCCATCCTTGTGAGAGGCGACCGCTTGCTGGACGTTGGAACATCCCGCCGCTCGCTGGTGCAGATGCTACAGGTGTTGATGTTGATGCGCTAGAACCACTGTTGCTTGAGCTTGCGCTTTGTTGCTTCTTAGCAGCTGCTGCTTCTGCCGCTGCGCGACGCGCTTCTTCTTCAGCACGGCGTTGTGCTTCGATTTCTGCTTGAATCGCTTGCTCTTGAGCTTTGAGCGTATCTTCCATCTCTTTTAGGCTCATGAGTTTTGATTCGAATTTCACTTTTTCAGCTTCAAGTTTCTTGATTTTCGCTGCGCGCTCTTTCATTTTTTGATCGAGCTCTTTTTGGCGTTTTTCAAGTTCTTCTTTTTGCTTCACGAGTGAATCGCGTTCTGCTTTTAATTCAGCTTGCGCTTTCGCAAGTTTTTCTTTCGTTGCTTCATATTCTTCGAAGATCTGTTGGTCGTTCTCTTGAATCGTACCAGCTGTGATCATACGTGTGATCAAGTCGCCGAAGTCTTTTGAACCGAAGATGAACTCAGCCCAGTTGACTGACGAGCCACCGTTCTTTTGCATCGTCGCCATACGGTCTTTCATGAGTTCTTCTTGTGCTTTCATTTTCGCTTCGTATTTTTTGATTTGCTCTTGAAGCTTTTGAATTTTTTCTTCAGTTGCACGGATCTCAGCTTTTTTCTGAGCGACATCGTTGATGACGTCTTGGAGTTCAGCATCTAACTTGTTGATCTCTTGTTGCTCTTTGCTGATCGCTTGCTCACGTGATTGAATCGAAGAGTTTGCTTTCGACTGTTCACTGCTATTCTTTTGTCGTTGTTCTTGTACTTTCTTCTGCTTCTCTGTAAGTGAGGCTGCATAAGTCGGTGACGTTCCGCCGATCAAGAGTGCGCCTAGAGTGACGGTTGCTGCAAATTTCTTCAAGTTACCCAATGTGCTTCCCTCCGCTGATTCCCGTGTATTTTTTATCTATAGTCGTTCAAGTATTTTCTATAAGACGAGTTGCGAAATTTCATTCGCTCTGTGACTCATTATAGCAATCTAAACCAAAAGTTATTTTACACTTATATTTCATTCGTATGACATTGACTCAATTTAGGTTTTATCGTGTAAAAAACGTGGGTATAGACAATATTTTATTTGGTTTGTTGTCACAAAATAGTTTTTAAAATAAAAAAAGCACTTTAAGAAAGCGCTTTTCAAATAATAACCTATATCATTTTTTGACTACCTTAATGCCACATAACCGGCTCGTTTCCCTCGTTTTCGTTTCGAACGAAGTAATAAGACCCCACCGATCAGCACGACTCCAGCAATCGCCCCGCTACTATCCAATAGGACATCTTGTAGTAACGGCGTCCGTTCCGGTGTCAAACTTTGATGATACTCATCAAAGATGGCGACCGTGTTGGCGAGCGTCCAAGCAAACAATAAGTTCAGACTAGCATGAAGGTTCGTTCTCGAAATCGCCTTGACGAACAATGCCCCTAGTGCGAAAAATGTGACGAAATGGGCCGCTTTTCGCATCAAGAACTCGATCAACCCGACTGTGCCTAACGCGTCGAGTGATACTTCTTTTCCTGCATAGTCAAACTCGACGTTCGCTAACGTCGGCTCGATCCAGCTCCAATTGAATCGCTCGAGTGGCGAAACGATGGACTGATCTGAGTAAGGTGTCGCACTCGAGAAGAATAATCCGATCAAAATGAGCGCTATCCATATAAATTCATTTTTTAAAAGTCGCATAACACCGTTCCTTTCTACAACGAGTTTCATTATACGGATTGTACAACACGAAATATGTAACAGCGACATCATGATTTCATAACAATTTGATTGCACACGACGCGTTCAAAGTCGTGACGCCGTTATTCTCTTGGTATACTAAAGAAAAAGGGGGAATGAACATGATCTATGATTTTCAAGCATTGGACATGAAAGGACAGCTACAACCGTTAGCTACATATAATGGCGACGTCTTACTCATCGTCAATACGGCGAGTAAGTGTGGGTTCACGCCACAGTTCGAAGGTCTCGAGTCACTTTACAACACCTATAACGGACAGGGCCTACAAATCTTAGGCTTCCCGTGCAACCAGTTCGGTCATCAAGACCCGGGCTCAAATGAAGAAATCCAAGAGTTCTGCCAACTCAACTATGGGGTGTCGTTCCCGATGTTCGCAAAAGTCGACGTGAACGGCAAGGATGCACATCCGCTCTTCACGTACCTCTCAAAAGAGGCGCCTGGACTGCTCGGTTCGAAGGCCATCAAATGGAACTTCACGAAGTTTTTAGTCGACCGTGACGGGAACGTCGTCGAACGCTTCTCGCCACAGACGACACCGGCCGAGATTGAGGATGCGGTTAAAAAGCTCATCTAACTCAAAAAGGATGGCTCCGAGAAGGAGTCATCCTTTTATCTAGGGGTAATAAAGTTAATCGTATAGAACGGGCTGTTCTCATCGTTATAGGCGAGCCCGACTGCGGCATGGCTGAATCGAGGTTGCATGATGTTCTCACGGTGCCCTTTCGAGTTCATCAGTCCCCAATGCGCATGGAAAACGCTCATCTGCCCCATGGCCAAGTTCTCTCCGGCCATCGAGTATGAGAGTCCAGCTTCATCCATTCGGTCGAACGGGTCACGTCCTTCCGGGTCCGTATGACTGAAGAAGTCGTTTTCCGCCATGTTCTGACTGTGCGCCCGAACGACCGGATAAAGTGGCTCGTAATCGGCGAGCGCGCTCAAGTCATATTTCTCACGGTCCCAGTTCATTAAGATTCGCATCAACTGTTCGTTTGCGACGGTCCCTTCTTCGGAAAGGTCACCGTAATAGCCGTCACTCGCCTCCTCCACTCTGCGGTCTACCGACAAGACCCCTTTCAAACGGTCATCGTCATGTTGGTCGAAGAAGAGCGTGACATATTGTCCGTCGATTGCAAATACCGAGAACGATGGATCGTCCGGGATCAAGTAGCGATTCAATCCTTTGTTATACGACGTCACCTTCTCAAAGCCGATATCCTCGACTTGGTCACGTGTCGTCTCATCGAGCACGAGACCACGATATGTGCTTCCCGTCTCGAACTGATAAAACCCTTTTTTCGCCCCGTCCTCGTCAATGAGTTCAAGACCCCGGTCCCCGCCACGTTCGACTAAATACCAGTCATGTCCGGCGTATTGACTCGTGAACCTAGGTGCATCCGTCGTACGTTCCGTCGCCACTTCAGACTCGACCTGAATGCTCGTCGGGGCAGAGACGTTTGGCATCTCATATTGCCAAGCCATATAAAGTCCAATCCCCATCAATAGGATGATCAATTTTCGAAACATGGCTCCTCCTTCCTTACTGCTCGCGCTGACGCTCCCCGAAATCGTGTAGTCTCGTCTTGATATCGGTAAGCATCTCCATATACGCGACATACGTCGCTTCGTCTATATTTAGCATACCACTGACTTGTAACGGCACATCCATTGCCTGCTCACGCAACGCGCTACCACGATCGGTCAAACGGACGACGACTTTTCGTTCATCGTCTGACGAACGACTCTTTTCGACATACCCGATTTGAATCAGTCGTTTCACGAGTGGGGACAGCGTACCCGAGTCGAGTGTCAGCCTCGTTCCAAGCTGACGCAAATCAATACCGTCCTCTTCCCACAAGACGAGCATGACCAGATATTGACTATATGTCAGGTTTAACGGTTCTAAAATTGGGCGATATAAACGGGTAAGCTCTTTTGAAGCGGTATACAGTTGAAAACAGATTTGATGTTCTAGCTTTAATGTTTGTTCCATACGTAATCCTCCGTACTCTTCTTTAGCCAAGCATATCACTTGCGAAACTTTTTGACTGCTCTATAATTTAAATTGTGCACAACTTAATTGTTTAAAATGAAATGGAGGAATTTAATTATGAAATCACTATTCACAGCATCAGCAACAGCAATCGGTGGCCGCGAAGGTCATGTGAAATCAACAGACGGCGTCATCGACATGGACGTCTCTATGCCAGGCGCGAAACACGTCGACGGTGCGACAAACCCGGAACAACTTTTCGCAGCTGGGTATGCGGCTTGCTTCGGTAGTGCCCTCAACCTCATCATCGGAAAAGAACGTGTGAAGACAGACGGATCGAGCGTCACAGGTCATGTCACATTGAACCAAAACGATGAAGGGTTCTTCATTTCAGTAGAGCTTGAAGTCGAAATCAAAGGTGTCGACCAAGCGACAGCAGAACGCCTCGTTGAAGAAGCACACCAAGTGTGCCCTTATTCAAAAGCGACGCGCGGCAATGTCGATGTGAAATTGACAGCAAAAGCAGCATAATCATCCATCCCGCTCGTAGGAGCGGGATTTTTTTTTGCTTCCCCTCATCGGTAGCGGTAAGATAGAGTCACAATTAAGAAAGGAGGGAGCACGGATGAAGAAACATAAGTCGACTTTTGTTTTTGTTGCACTCGGCATCTTGCTGTTCACGGCGACATATAACGGACTGACCGTTCAGACGTACGACGTCCCGTCTGAAAAGCTGTCTGCGGATGAATCGCTTCGTATCGTGCTCCTATCTGACCTACACAGCGCCTCATACGGCTATAAACAATCAATCTTAATCGATCGAGTCCGCGCTCAAAAACCGGACCTGATTGCCTTGCCGGGGGATTTGCTCGACCGCTATCGCTCCCCTGATCCTGCTTTCGAACTCGTCGAAGGCCTTGCCGGGATTGCGCCGATGTATTTCGTGACCGGCAACCATGAAATCGATCACTCTGACGACTACATTCGTCATGATGCCAAAAACGTATTTCGTTCTCATGGTGTGACCGTTCTCGAGAACGAATGGGAACCCATCACCATCAATGGGATCGAACTCGTCATCGGTGGATTAGAAGATCCGTTACGAACATATAATGAAAATATTTATGGAAGTTGGGAAACCGATGTCTCGACGGCGATGCAAGACGTCGACCCAAACGAGACATTCAACCTACTTCTCTCCCACCGTGCCGAAGAAGTCGACACGTATGCCGACCTACCTTTCGACCTCGTCTTGTCCGGACACGCTCACGGTGGACAAGTGAGGATCCCATATTTGTTGAACGGCTTGTTCGCCCCTGACCAAGGGTTTTTCCCGAAATATGCGGGCGGCCTCTATGAACACGAGACGTTCACCCACATCGTCGGACGAGGATTCAACTATAGCTTCAACGTGCCCCGCATTTTCAACCCACCAGAGATTGTGGTGATTGATGTACACGGCAAATAACGGACACTCGGGTGAGTGTCCGTTTTACTTACCAAATGATACGCTCCTCGCAACATTGTCGCTCCCGTTCGACCTGGACCGTCGAACGCTCGAACGTCCCGTATTTCCGAATCCGCTCTGTCACTTGTCGTAATACGGCCTGATCATCTGTTTCTTCTCCGATCAACACATGGCATGTTGCCGCATGTTCACTCGACGAGATCGACCAGACATGAAGGTCATGCACTTCCTTCACTCCCTCGACTTTGGCAATCTCTTCTTGCATCGCCCGGACATCGATTTGTTCCGGTGACCCTTCCATCAGGATATGAATCGCATCGCGTGTCACGCGATACCCGCTGATTAAAATAAGGATTGCGACAAATGCACTCGCAACCGGGTCCGCCCACGTCCATCCGAACGACATGATCAAAAGCGCTGCCGTGATGGCACCGACCGAGCCGAGTAAATCTCCGAACACGTGGAGTAACGCACTCTTCACGTTCAAGTTATCTTTTTCCCCACGCATTAAAATCCATGCGGCGAGGATGTTGACGAGTAGCCCGATGATCGCGACCACAAGCATTCCCCCACTCAAAATTTCCGGCGGGGCACTCAATCGTTGATACGCCTCAATTAAGATATAGATCGAGATGACGAGTAACGTCAGCCCGTTGATGAATGCCGCTAAAATTTCAAAGCGTCGATATCCGAACGTACGGTTCGGCGTCGCCGCCTTCGCACCGAATCGGACGGCTAGGAAACTGAGTCCTAAAGCCGCTGCATCCCCGAGCATATGTCCCGCATCGGATAAGAGTGCCAAACTGTTCGTCCATAGTCCGCCGATAACCTCGACGACCATGAACGTCGCAATCAACAGAAACGCGAGGAACAGGGCACGCTGATTCGTGGAATGATGATGGTGATGGTCGTGATCATGATGATGTCCCATAACTGTCGCCTCCTTCTACTTCTTATCTTATTCCATTTTACCAAAACATTCAAACGTCCATTTGAATGATAGATCAAAAAAAAAAAAAAAAACGAGAGAGTCACCTCTCCCGTTTCTGTCTCATTTACTTTCGAGGCGGACGCGCATTACGCCGCTATATGGGAACAGTTTCAACTGAACGGTCTCCCCTTCGAACCATGTGCCTGTCGCTTGCTCACTCGTCGCTTTCACGTCAGGGCTCACGATTGCTTGGCGATCCCAATCGATGGCGCGCACTTTCTGGTCCCGTACCATCAAGAAGAACCCGTCATAGAAATGGTACTCGTTCACTTGGTCACGCTGTACGGCAGTCGGGCTACCAAGCTCAGCGCGAACGGTCGCAACATCTTTTCCAATCCAGTCGAGGACGGTCTCCGAGGCGTTCGGGACGACTTGTTGCCATGCGGCGATCACTTCATCGTCCGACAAGGCTGAAGCATCCGTTGTCACACTCTCTTCCGTGACCCATCCCGATGTCCGTTCATTCAACTGCACTTTCACAAACCCACTGACCGTCTCCAAACGTTCGAAGCGATCGCCGAGGTCGGCCTCATAGACGACCGTGACCCGATCATCTGCGTATACTTTCGTATATGGTTGACCGATATAGACCTTATCTGCCGACTTTGTTTCGTCATCGGTTGGTTGTTCCGACTCGGAATCGACCATCTCGGTCGCAATCTCGTCTGATGTGGGCAACGCCGATTCTTGTTTCTTGTCAATCAAAGCCGCGAACGCGATGATGCCGACTAAAGCGAGTATCAATGCCACTGCCGTCGTCACTCGGAACACTCGCTTACGCTTTCGCGTCGTCGCGCGCGACAATCTTCCTCCATTCATGTTCTTCACTCCTACTCGATTCGATTCATTCCACTCGTTTCGTCAAATGGTAGGAGGTTTCCTACCTCATCAAAAAAATTCAAGTCATGATTTGTCAATTCGTCCATCGCTTGCACCATCCGTTCGACATCGATCGGCTCATCATTCTCCATATTCTCACGAATCCGAACCGTTTCACCGAGTTCAATCGTCCGCGATGTCAAGCGATGAAAGTAACGATCGTGCGTAATGAGCAACAATCCGCCTGGGTAAACGGACAACGCCGTCTCAATCTGTTCCCGTGTCGCCACATCCAAATAGTTCGTCGGCTCATCGAGTGCCAACAGATGCGCGTCAGAGAAATAAAGAATCAGGAAAGCAATCCGACACTTCTCCCCCATACTCGCCTCGTTGATGGGACGGTGCACTTCATCCCGCCGGAACAGGAAATGGGCGAGTAGCGTCCGGGCCTCCGTCTCCCCGATGTCACTATGGGCAAGCAACGCCTCGAGTAGCGTCCCCGTTTCCGGCAGACGTTCAAGCGTTTGCGAGAAATAGCCGATTTTTAGACGGGGATGTCGTTTGATGACACCCGAAAATGGCGCTCGTGCACCGATCAGCACGTTCAATAACGTTGTCTTCCCGCTACCGTTCGGTCCGATAATCGATATTCGCTCTCCTTTTTCGATTGAGAAGGAGAACGGTTCGTAGAACGGCTTACCATACCCAAACGTCACATCTTCACACGTCAGCCACGTCTTCGCTTCGAGTTCATCTGCCGCAAAACGGACGGAGATGGCCTTCTCTTCTTTTGGCTTTCGTGGACGATTGTCTTCGAGCTGTCTGAGCTTCTGTTCTCTCACCTTCATTTTGACGGCGAGATTGGCCGCTCCTTTTTGCGCACCTGGGCTACGGACACTGGCTGTCGCTTTCGCCTTCAAGTGCCACCCTTTGTATTGCGCAATCATATCGAGCAGTTCTGTCTTTCGGCTCACGTAACGGGCATGGGCTCGCTCGTCACGAAGGCGTTCGTCCTCTTTTTGCCGTCGATACGCCGTATAATTACCGGGATATCTTGTGACTTCTCCGTCCGACAATTCGAGGATGACCGTCGCGACATCGTCCATCAGTTGACGATCATGGGAGATGATGAGCACTGTCCCCTCAAACCGGTTCAACCATTTCGTGAGCCAGTCGATCGATTCGACATCGAGATGGTTCGTCGGTTCGTCGAGTAGGACGATGTCCACCTGTTTCATCGTCAACGTCGACAGTTGTGCCCGCGTCTTTTCCCCACCGCTCAAGTCGTTGATGTTTTGGTCGAGCTGACCGTCTAACCCGAGACGGGTCAACGCTTTCGTCGCCTCTTGCTCCAACATGTATACATCGAGCGACAGTGCCTGTTCATACGAGGCCATGACTCGCGCCTCATCACCAGAAAAGACATCTTCATAGAGGGCGTATCGTTCAGGATCGCTCCGCATCACCCATTCAAGGAGTGACATGTCCTCCGATTCAATCGTCTGCCGGACGAGCCCGACCTCGCCGTGACATTCGATCGTCCCGGCTTGTGGCTTCAATTCCCCTGTCACGAGTCGGAAGAGCGTCGTCTTCCCGCTCCCGTTCAGCCCGAATAACACAGCGCGCTCTTTCGTTGCGACCTCAAAAGAGACTGCTTCAAATAATGGTTTCCGGTCGTAGTCAAACCGAACTTGTTTCATAACTAACATTTGTTTCACCTCGCTTATTTTTCCGATACGCGATGAAACAAAAAACACCATCCGCTCGATCGGCGGTGGTGTGAAGGAATCCGTTCAAAAGGGGAAACGAAAGCTTTCCGTATTTGAAGAAGTGGACACACTTCACCCGTGACTGTTCAAGCGAACAGTGATGATTCGTCTCATCGTTGGAGTGAACGTGTCATTTTCATTGTACGGTATACCTCTCTTTCCTAAGTTACTGCCACCTTACCAAATTGAAAGCGGATTCGCAAGCACACACCCCACAATCTCCCATTTTTTCTACTCCTTTAGGCGGATGCGAGGCATGCCTCGTCGCGTTATGATGACACTATATTCGAACAGTGAGGTGATGCATGATGCGTCGACGCATCCTCGTTCCGAGTGCCGTCTTGGCGAGCGTCGGAACGTTTCTTTATACACGATTCAAGCGACGTCTCCCCCGCCCGCGCTTTAAATGGCCGGAACGTCCAGAACTGACAACCATTGATGAGACGCATGTGCAAGCGACGTGGATTGGGCATTCGACCGTTCTCATCCACTGGTATGGACTCAAAATTTTGACGGACCCTGTCTTCTCAAAACGGATTGGTATCCATTTGGGACCACTGACGATCGGCATGAAACGTCACACGGCTCCAGCCCTCTCCATCGAGGATGTCGGGCCGGTCGATGTCATCTTGCTGAGCCACGCCCATATGGACCATTTTGACCATAAAAGTCTAAAGCGGCTCATCACACGCGAGACGATCGTCGTCTCCGCCCCGGGAACGAGTCGACTGCTCCGTCGTTACCCGAGTCTACAGACACTTGAACTGCATCCGCATGACAAAGTAACCTTGGCGAACGGGCTAGATGTCCGGGCCATTCCCGTCAAGCATTGGGGTAACCGTTTCCCGTGGGACAAACATATGGGATACAACGGTTATTTGCTCAAATACAAAGGAATCCGGATGTTGTTTGCGGGAGACACGGCTTATACGGATTCTTTCAAAGGTCTCGCCGACCGCGAACCAATCGACCTCGCCTTCTTCCCGATCGGTGCGTATCAACCGGACTCGTTCCAAGAAGCACACTGTACTCCAGAACAGGCTTGGATGATGTACAAAGAGAGCGGGGCGAAGCGTTTCTTCCCGATGCATTGGGACACGTTCGTCCTCTCTTACGAGCCCGTCGAGGAGCCGTATCATCGTCTCGTCGCGGCCGCAAAATTAGACCGTGATCAAATTGTGATCAAGTCTCACGGAGAAAGCATCCGCCTGTAGTTTTTACTTTCCCTTCATCCAAAATTTCGGTAACGTTAGAGACGAGAGGGAGGGATTTCTTATGGAATGGACGACGTTAAATAATGATGTCAACATGCCGATGCTCGGGCTCGGTGTGTACAAGGTCGAAGACGGCGCAGTGACGGTCGATACGGTCAAGGCTGCGCTCGATGCGGACTATCGCTTGATCGATACGGCCGCGATTTATCAGAACGAAGAAAGTGTCGGGCAAGCACTTCGTGAAGCAGGTATTCCTCGGGAGGAAGTATTTGTGACGACGAAGCTTTGGAATGAGTTCCACGGGTTCGACGAGGCGCTCCAAGCGTTTCAGGATAGTCTCGACCGACTCGGTCTCGAATATGTCGATTTGTTCCTCATCCACTGGCCGATGCCCCGTTTCGGGAAGTTCGTCGAAACGTACAAGGCACTCGAACAGTTATATGAAGAAGGACGTGTCCGTGCGATTGGCGTCTCAAACTTCGAAATCGAACATTTAGAACAGATTATCCAATCGTGCTCGATTGTACCGGCAGTGAACCAGGTCGAGATCCATCCGTATTTGTCCCAAAAGGAACTGATTGCTTTCTGCAAACGATATGACATTCAAATTCAAGCGTGGAGTCCACTCATGAAAGGACGCGAAGCGCTCGAAGATGACACGATTGTGGAGATTGCGAACCGTCACGGCAAGTCACCGGCTCAAGTCATCTTACGCTGGCACTTACAAAACGGGGTCGCGGTCATTCCGAAATCAGTGACACCAAGTCGAATCAAAGAGAATATACAGGTATTCGACTTCACGTTGACGAATGAAGAGATGGCGGCAATCGATGCGCTCAACCGTGATGAGCGGACCGGCTCCGACCCGAAAGAGATGCATAAAATCCATTATTGAGGAGTGAATGACATGTTCAAAAAACTGGCTTCTGATTTGACTGGCTTCAGCGATATCGGTGAGGTGATCGACCCGTCCGACTTCGATAAGGCGGATGCGGATGATTACGTCCTTCACGAAGACAATGAAAAGATTTATTTCTTGATCAAGTCAAAATCAGATGAGTATTGTTTCACCAACTTGTCGATGATTCACCTCGATGGAACGAGCGCCATCAGTTCGAAGCGCGTCCTCTATCGTTATCCGTATGCCCACTATCCAATCAAACACGTCATGTTTGAGACAGCGGGCACAGTCGACCTCGATGTCGAAGTCAAATTCTCAATCGGCGACAAAGCGTACTCGATTGACATCAACAAAAAGCAAATCGAGCACGTGAAAGATTTGTATAAGGCACTCCTTGCCATTGAAGAGATCCAGCGGGAAGGTCGTCGTATGATGGAGTATGCGAATACGTCGCTCACACACTCGGTGTCGATTTTGAGCGGGCTCCGCGAAGGCGACATGAACGTACCGAACACGTTCAAGGAATTGAACGAGCACTCGTTCGATTGGCTACAACGTCATTATCATGAGTGGAACCGAAAAGACTTCGGTACAGTTTACGAGAAATATATCAATAACTAATGGATGGTGACATATGGACCTGATGTGGATCTTGATTCTGTTTGGCTTGTTCATGTTCGTGCTATTCACTGTATTCGTAAGCAGCGCACTTCAACTCTGGTTTAAACAGATTCATCCACTTGTCCACGTCACTGTAATGATAGGATTGATCTTTTTGTATGATCGCACCCTAGATCATCCACAACTTATATGGATCCTCGTGTTTCTTGTATTCATCAGCTATAGCGCGCCACTCTTAGTGAGGAAGCTATATGCTAAAGGTGAACGCATGGAACAAGAACGATCCAAGTAAAAATGTCCCCCAGACTCTCATGAAGGTCTGGGGGACATTTTATTTCTCATCGATCAACTGCTCGGCCAATCGTTGATACAAGTGACTCATATGCACGGCGGATGCGATGGCGAGCGACCGCTGCACATCACTCTCTTTTTCGAGCGATGCATGTAACAGCGTGTCCGCCTGGGCTTCAAACGCTTCTAGATTCTTCACTTTCTGCGCCTGATACGCCTCGTAGAAGTCCTCAAGTGAGAACGTCTCGTCCGACTCGTTCAGCGGACGGAGCGTCTCCTTGATGTCACTGATCGACAAGAGACCTTTCATCTCATAGATCAAACTGAGTAACATCAGATGTTCATTCGTATACTTTTTATTTTTGACAGGGTGAAACAACTTGCCCTTGGCATAGTTGTTGATCATCGTCTTCGTCAAAATCGTCTCATCCTCGTCCCGCTTCATCTTCCCATAATGCTGCTCGAATAATTGGATGACCTGGTCCATGTATAAATCGACAGTCGGCAATACGTCCCGTGGGAGCGTCCCTTCCGTTTCGGTAATATTTTTCGCTTTCATCCGTCTCACCTCACCTTCAAGTATAAAGAAAACTCTCATTTGTCGAAAGGTACACCTTGCTGTTTGTTCCTCTTCAGTATATCATGTAGTTATCGATACTACATGATGTGATAAGGAGTGTTTTACATGAATTCGATTTTCCGTGAACCGATTAACGCGCTGACGCATCTCGCGGGTGCAGTGCTCGCTTTCATCGCGCTAATTGCAATGGTCGTCAAAGCTTCCCTACTCGGCTCGCCACTTGCGATTATGGCTGCGATTCTATTCGGGATCAGCCTCGTCTTTCTTTACTTATCTTCAGGTCTTTACCATAGCATCATCGCCTCGCCGAACGTCATCGCCTTCTTCCGGAGAATCGATCATGCGATGATTTACGCGTTGATTGCGGGTACATACGCGCCGCTCACGCTACTCGCGCTCGAGGGACCGACGCGTTGGGTTCTCTTCGGAACGGTACACGCACTCGCCCTGTTCGGAATCATCTTTAAGCTCGTCTGGTTCCATGCCCCGCGTTTCTTATCGACCGCGCTTTATATCGGCATGGGCTGGCTGTCCGTCTTCTTTATCGGGCCGCTCCATGACGTGATTGGCAACGCCGGCATCTTCTGGCTCGTTCTCGGGGGTGTCATGTATACGATTGGTGGGCTCATCTACGGGTTCAAGCCGAAATTCGTCAACTGGCGAGGATGGGGCTTCCATGAAGTGTTCCACTTGTTCATCTTGTTCGGAAGCTTCGCCCACTTCGTCTGTGTGTTCTGGTACGTCTTTTAAGTCCTCCTCCTGGAGGGCTTTTTTTATGAGCCGTTTCCTGTACTTTGAATTCAAGATTTTCTACACTAGGGATAGGAGGGATTCACTATGAAAATTGAAGTATGGTCAGATTATGTCTGCCCGTTTTGTTATATCGGGAAGCGTCGTCTAGAAGAGGCGCTCGAACAGTTCCCACAGGCGGACCAAGTGGAAGTCGAATTCAAGAGTTTCGAGCTCGACCCGAACGCCCCAACGAACGATTCACGTACCATCTATGAGGCACTCGCGACAAAATATCAGATGCCGATCGAACAGGCAAAAGGTACGACTGCACAAGTCGCCGCCCAAGCCCGCGAAGTCGGACTCGACTATGATTTTGAAAACATGGTCGTCACGGGTACGCTCGATTCACATCGTTTGACGCATTACGCGAAGACGGTCGGTAAAGAAAAAGAATTGTCAGAAGCGTTGCTTCAGGCTTACTTTGTCGATGCTAAACACATCGGGAACCACGATGTCCTCCTGGACATCGCGACAAGCGTTGGTCTCGACCGTGACGCGGTACGCGACGTCTTGACGACGGACGTATATACGGAAGACGTTCGTGCCGAAGAGAAACGTGCAAGCGACCTCGGAATCACGGGTGTGCCGTTCTTCGTATTCGATAACAAATACGGGGTATCCGGTGCTCAACCGACGGAAGCGTTCACGCAAGTGCTCGAAAAAGTCTGGTCTGAGAACAATCCGACAATCCAAGTCCTCTCGAACGGTGCAACATGCACCGACGACAACTGTGATATTTGATTGATGAAGAAGCCGACATTCGGCTTCTTTTTTGTGGTATTCTCCATCCTACTACTTGATAATAGTGATTAGCATATAAGAATCGAGGACTACATCTATGTGGAAAAATCGGAACGTCTGGATCATCTTGACGGGCGAATTCGTCGCCGGTCTTGGTCTATGGCTCGGCATCATCGGGAATTTGGAATTCATGCAAGACCGTGTCCCGTCTGACTTTGTGAAGGCGGTCATTCTCGCCATCGGCTTACTCGCCGGGGTCGCCATCGGTCCGCTCGCCGGACGTTTGACCGACCAAGGATCTAAGAAGAACATCATGCTGATCTCTAGCGTCGTCCGGGCGCTTAGTGTGCTGTTCATGTTCGTCGCGATTGAGACGAACTCGGTCGTGTGGATGGTCGTCTTTTTGATCATTTTACAAGGATCGGCCGCTTTTTACTTCCCGGCCCTGCAGGCAGCAATTCCGCTCATCGTGAAGGAACGGGAACTCCTCGCCTTGAACGGCGTCCATATGAACGTCTCGACACTATCACGCGTCATCGGGACGGCGATCGCCGGTGTGCTGTTGACGCTCATCTCTCTTCGTAACGTCTATGCCCTCTCGCTCGTCGCCTATCTGTTGCTTGCCATCGCGACATTGTTCTTGAAGCTTGATGAGACGAAGACACCGTCAGCGAAGAAAGTCGATGCGAAGGCGTCGAGCGGATTCAAAGACGTCTTCCCGATCATCAAATCAATCCCGGTCATCTTCATGACACTCGTCATGACGCTCATCCCACTCCTCTTTATCGGAGGGTTCAACTTGCTCGTCATCAACATCAGTGAGTTGCAGGACTCGACGGCGATCAAAGGATGGATTTATACGGCCGAAGGACTCGCCTTCATGACAGGTGCCTTCATGATCAAGCGGATCGGAGAAAAGTTCTCGGCGTTCTCGATTTTGTTCTCGTTCTCGTTTTTGATCGGTGTCGCACAATTGATGCTGTATTTCGCAGATATTCCGTTCATGTCGATTGCCGCATTCGTCCTCTTCGGCTTTTCGGTCGGCTGCTTCTTCCCGACGGCCGTCACGATTTTCCAGACCCGGATGCCGAAAGAATATCACGGCCGCTTCTTCTCGTTCCGTAACATGCTCGACCGGATCGTCTTCCAAGTCGTCCTACTCGTGACAGGATTCTTCCTCGACTTGATCGGACTTCAGCTGATGGTCGTCTTGTTTGGGATCAGTTCGATCGCGATGACAGCCGCGTTCCTTGTGTATACGCGTAAACATAAACTGCATATCGAAGAAGACGCTTCTGAGAAGATCTCTTCGTAACAAAAAACAAGCGATGACCGATGTCATCGCTTGTTTGCGTCTTCGAGTTCTCGCCACCACGTCGTCGTATCATTCCGACCGTCGAGCGTGATGCGCTCCCCAATCTTTGGAGTGAGAACTACTTCTTTTGGTAAGAGGGACGCCATCTGTTCCGCCGGGTCGAACCAATCGTGGAACGACAGCGTGAACGCACCCCAATGGATTGGCATCATCTGATCGGCGCGTAGATCGCGAAACGCTTGTGCCGTCTCTTCCGGTTGCATATGGACGTCCGGCCAGCGCACGTCATATTGTCCGCATTCGAGCGCGGCGAAATCAAACGGTCCGTACTGTTCGCCAATCATCTTGAAGTGAGGTGCGTAGCCGCTGTCTCCGCTGAAGAAGAGACGATCCGTCTCACCGAGGACGACCCATGATGCCCATAGCGTGCTGTTCCGATCCGTCAGCGAACGACCGGAGAAGTGACGTGCCGGCGTACATACGAACGTCCAATTCCCGAACGTGTATGACTCATTCCAATCTCGCTCCACGATTCGCTCAGCACCGACACCCCATCGTTTCAAATGACTCCCTACCCCAAGTGGTACGATGAACATGGCAACCTTGTCTTTGATTGCAAGGATCGTCCCATAGTCGAGATGGTCGTAATGGTCATGCGTTAACAAGACGACATCGATCTCAGGCAAGTCCTCAAGGTCGAACGGTAAGTCTTCACTGAAACGCTCATTTTTGGCGAATGGGAGCGGCGATGGACTGCGTCCAAACATGGGGTCAACAAGCATCGTCTTCCCGTCCATTTGTACCATCAGTGCCGAATGACCGAGCCAATAGATTCTCGTGAAGCTCGAGCCCGTCTTTTCTTCGAAATCGATTGGCACGATCGGCAGACGTTCGCTCGGCTTACGCAGCGACGTCACGTCGCGATAGTCACGAGCCATCGACACCATGTCCTCCGCGGAAAAGTTCATCGGCGTCTCGTATTGATTGCGGAACTTTCCATTGACCTGGTTCGGGGATTGAAGTGATTTCGGTTTTCTTCCGAGTGGTTTGTACTGCGTCAGAATCGTTCCTGTGACAGCCGCCATTCCGACTAATGAGAGCAACATCGTCTTTTTCATCTGGATCCTCTTTTCTACAAGTTCGTTGCATTGATTATAGCGTGCATTTCTCCATCTGATATCGGTCAGTATGCAGATTCACTTATTTTTCAAAAAAATGGCGTGTTCTTGACTTAAGTCAATGTGCGCCCTTTATTGTCCTTATATGATAGAGACAAGATCATTTGAAAGGAGTTTTTCTCATGAACCATTCATCTGTCCGTTCACAGCGACGTGCCGCGTTATGGTCCGGAATCGCCCTCGTCCTCATGGCACTCGTCGCCTTTTTCGCGCAAGGATACGTCTATCAATCCCTCGTCATCGAAAATGAAGCGATGACAACGTATGAGAACTTAGTCAGTCATCCGACGCTGTTCCGTTTCGGGATCATCGGCTGGGGCATCATTGTCGGGCTTGACTTAATCGTCGCCTACGGGCTTTACCGTTTCTTCAAACCGCTCCATGTCACCTTCGCTCTACTCATCGGGACCCTTCGTCTCGGCTATACACTCATTCTCGCGTTCGCCGTCATCCGTCTCATCGAAGCCGAACGCCTCCTCGACACATCTGCTTCAGCTAGACAAGTATATGAAACAGTCACGTCATTTGAGGTCATCTGGTCTTTCGGCTTGATTGTATTCGGGCTTCACCTCGTCGCAGTCGGATGGATGGCAGCACGGACCCGACTCATTCCTAGAACGATCGGAATCCTGCTCGTCGTTGCCGGCTTCAGCTATACGGTCGTCCATGTCCTTTATCAATTCCCTACACTTGAGGACGTGGCGATTCTACTCGAACTCATCCTCATGCTCCCGATGTTCGTCGGGGAGTTGGCCTTTGCCGTATGGTTACTCGTGAAAGGAAGAACGCTTCCCATGCATGAACTCACTCGACAATCCGAAGGTGGCGCGTCGCCCGCTTCTTGATCCGACTGAGTGATTCCGGTGTGATGCCGAGATAGCTCGCCAGTTGATACTGAGGGACCCGATGGACTAAATCGGGTCTCTTCTCCATCAAGGTCTGATACCGTTCCTCTGGTGTGGACGACATGAATGAGGCGAACGCATCTCGCATCGTCCCCATGTCTTCTTGCATCATGTCACGCGTCATCGCCTCAAGGACGGGATTCTTCTCGTATTGTTCGTGCTCTGTCGAAAGTTCGCCGACAACGAGACAGCATTCCTCCAGACACGTCAACGAATAAGGGGACCGTCCATCTGTATGATGTTTCGTCAATATGGTGATACTCTGTTCTTCCGTGATGAAATCGACGGTATGCTCGTTCCCGTCTTCGTCGACTTTATATTGACGAATACAACCGCTCAGTACGAAATAACATTTGGTCGGGACGTCTCCTTGATGCAATAAAATCGTCCCTTTCGGAAATGTGGCAATCGGCACATCGGCCGTCAATCGTGCACACTCGTCATCACTCAAATCCGTAAAACGTTTCATGTATTGAATCAAGACGTCTTTCATCCCGTTCACTCCTTTTCAGGGAAACCAATCTAGTCCCTCAAGTATACCAGGTTTCATCATTCAAAAAGACCTGCCCACCGCTTTGGTGGGACAGGCCTTCAGTTTAAGACTTTTGCAAGATCTTAATGTCGTTGATGATGTCTTCAGTCGGGACATTTTGGAAACCAGGATATGCTTTGATGATTTTCCCTTCCTGATCGACTAGATAGAAATACGTGCCATGATCGACTTGTGTGCCTTCGTCAGGCTTTCGGACGAGTGCTTTGAAGTTCTCTTGGGCGAATGTCTGAATTTCATCTTGCGAGTAACCAGACAAGAACTGCCAGTCCGCTTTCGCAAGGTCATAGTCACTCATGAATGCTTTCATCTTCTCCGGAGTGTCCACGGTCGGGTCGACACTGAACGAGACGAACTGCACGTCTTCGACACCCTCTTCCTCGAGCGCTTCATTCAGCTTCGTCATGTTGTACGTCATCGGCGGGCAGACTGTCTCACAGCTTGTGAAGACGAAGTCCGCCATCCACACTTTCCCTTTTAAGTCGTCGAGGCTGACCATTTCTTCTTCTTGGTTCATGTATTCGAACGATTCGATTTCCCAGTTGAGTGGGTCCTCAATCTCTTGTCCACATCCTGCTAGGACGATGAGCACCGTCATCAAACTACCAATCCACCATTTCTTCACACGTTCCAACTCCTTATCGCTTTTTGACATTCCACATGAGGATCGTGATGAGCGTGAAAGCCGTCAATGCGAGAAACGGAATCGTGACGAATCCGAACCAGTTGATATATTGACCGCTACACGGAACACCTTGTGCACAAGGCTGAATTTCTGCAAATCCAGGCACTTTTTGTACCAAGTAATGGTAAAGTGAAACAATACCGCCTATGATAGTAAGCGGTAACACATATTTCCGCACCGCCCGATCGTCCGTGAAGACGGCGATTCCCAAGAGGATCGTCAGCGGATACATAAAGATACGTTGAATCCAGCATAGCTCACATGGCACAAACTCGCGAATCTCACTGAAATAGAGACTCCCAAGCGTCGCCGTCAATGCGACAAGCCAAGCGAGATACAGTCCATATTTTTCGAAAAATGACTTCATCTTATAAATCCTGCTCAATCAACTGCTGAATTTGTTCGTAATCGAACGGGTCCTCGAGCATCACACCGTTAATCATGATCGATGGTGTGAATTGAACACCGTTCTCTTTTACAAGACCGTCGTCCGTGCTCACTTTCTCAAGTACGGTCGAATTTTCACCGAGGTCTTGTTCGAGTTTTGCCAAGTCGACCGATGTCGTCTCGCCCGCGATTTCTTTCAACTTCTCGACCGTCACCCATGCGTTGTCGTGTTGTTGTGAAGCCGGCTGCGCGTCGTAGAGCGCTTTATGGAACTTCCAGAACGATTCAGGATCTTGCTCGTATACCGACTCAGACGCGAGTGAAGCTAAAATCGATTCCTGTCCGTGGAACAAGACGTTAATATAACTGAAGCTGACGTCTTCCTTGTCGAGATAGTCCGCTTTTAGTTGCGGGTAAATCGTTTCACCCCACTGTTTACACGATGGACATTTATAATCTCCGAACTCGACAACCGAGACTTTCGCGTCCGGGTCTCCAAGCGTCGGCTGTCCCTCGATTGACACGTGATCGCCTCTATCAGCAACTGGCGTCTCATCTTGATTGAGCAAGACGAACACCAAAGCAATCAATGCCACAGCGACGATGGTCAAGATGACCAATAATTGATTCTTTTTCATTCTCTTCACCTCTATCTATTTTGACTCGTCTTTCATTATAGCGGAAGCTCTTCCTCCTATCATGATATCGACTCGTTTTTCATAATTCTCTTTAATTCAAGCTTTAGGAGGTTTTTTTCGCATGATCAAATCTTTTACGATGCGCCTCGGACTCATTTTGGCGCTCAGCATTGCCACGCTCGTCTTTTTACTGACAATCGCACTCACATCCCTCATCAGTCACCGAGCATCTGACTCGCTCGAACAAGAAATTGGGGAACGCCTTTCGACGACGTCACATCAATTGGCGGATAAACTCGACTTTTATATGTGGTCACGCTATCAAGAAGTTCAACTCTTGCAGGGGCTCGATTTAGAAGACCCAGACGCGACACGACGACTGCTCGATCAAGTCCAATCGAACATCCCGGCATTCTCATGGATGGGTGTCACCGATGCGGAAGGAACCGTCGTCGCTTCCACGAACGGTATACTAGAAGAGGCGTCCATCGCCGAACGTCCGGTCTTTCTTGAAGCAAAAGAAAAACCATTTATCGGAGACGTCCACGAGGCGGTCCTTTTAGCTGAATTATTGCCGAATCCGACGGGGGAACCGCTTCAATTCGTCGATATCAGTGTCCCGCTATTCCAAGACGGGACGTTTCAAGGAGTGCTTGCCACTCATTTGAGCTGGGCATGGGGAAAAGAGGTGCTCGGACATTTCAATCGGACGCTCCATGAACAAGTCGACGATACGGACCTGTTCGTTGTCAGTGAGCGAGACAACGTGGTGCTCCTCGGTCCGGACGATATGGTCGGAAAACCACTACCCGTGTCGTTTACGGAAGGGGCCTCCGTGAAAGAATGGCAAGATGGACAGGAATATTTGACGGGCATGTCAATCGGGGAAGGTTATGACGAATACCCCGGACTCGGTTGGCGTGTCGTCGTCCGTCAACCGGCAGCGGTCGCGTTCGCACCAGTCGAGACGCTAGAGACGAGAATTTTGTGGATCGGCTTATTCGCATCGCTTGTGACGGCCGTACTCGGTTGGCTACTCGCTTCCATCGTGACGAGACCGTTGAAACGAATTACTGAAACGGCTTCGCTCATGGAGCAAGGAAAAGTAGACAAATTCCCACACCAATCTGGAATCGAAGAAATCGAGTCGCTCGCATTCGCGCTAGAATCGCTCGTCACTTCTCTCACCGAGTCTGAATCGGAACGTGTGCATTTCGAGCTACTAGCGAATCGTGACGCGCTGACCGGTCTTTCAAACCGTGTCGCCTTACGTGAACAGTTGAATCAATTGCACACTTCAAAAGAGCCATACGTTTTCTTTTATATCGACCTCGATGGGTTCAAGGCGGTAAACGATACATACGGTCATGCGGTCGGGGATGAGTTGTTAGTTGAAATCGCACAGCGACTACGAGTACTCAAAATCGATGACGTGTATCCGGTCCGATTGAGCGGCGACGAATTTTTCCTCATGTTCCCGAGACGTGATTGTTCGATGGAAGAAATTCATAAAATCGGTACGTCAGTCATCGATATCATTTCACAACCCGTGATGCTCGATCTCGCCTCGGTAAAGGTCGGGGCAAGCATCGGTGCATCGATTTGGTCGCCCCCTGAACCTCCCCACTTCGCCATCGAACAAGCAGACGATGCCTTGTATCGGTCAAAAGCGAAAGGGAAGCAGCGCCTTTCATTTCATGAGTCGTTCCAATGATTGTGGGCGCCCATTATAAAAAGGAGTTCAACTTGAACTCCTTTTTGTTTTACTCTTCGGTTTCAGATGTTTTGTCTTCTTGTTGCTCATCTTCCTCTTCTGGCATCGGCTCTAAGTCCATCGTATACACGTATTCCTCTCCAAAGTTATTCAAAATGAACAACTCTTCTTCCGCTCGCGTCGCGAGTCCGCTCGAGAAACCGATGACGGCGTACATTTCCTCTAGAAGAACGTCTTGCTCTTTGTCAATCTCATCAAAGATGGCTTGTTCCCATCGTTCGATGATTTGGCCGAGTTGAAGGTAGTCTTCCATTTTGATTTTATTTTTTTCGCGCAACAACTCCAAATAGTCTCGTATCTCTTTCAAATTGTCGTGCGTCATCGGGATGGCACCCGCTTTTTCCGTCGCCAAAATCTTTTGGTGTGTCATCAAATGCATCGCATCGACGAGATTCCCTTTGTTCAATTTTTTCGCATCGTCAAAGACAAGGCCCGTCGTCTCCTGCGGGTTGATGCGGCGCGTCACATTTTGACGTCGCCCGAGCGGGTCTTCTTCTTTGATGATGTCGATCAATTCAAGTGCACGGGTATACTCTTCTTTCGTCAAATTGTCTCGGTCGAGCTCATTTTGATTCGGTCCCATCCAATATTGATAGAACGCATATGTAGCCATGATCACTACAACGAAGACAAGTCCTATCCAAGGAAGCCATTTTTTCCATTTCATTTACGATTCACACCCTTTTCTTGATTCGCTCTATCAAGGATAACATATATGCCCTGACAAAAATTCCAATAAAAGGTTTTTGGGTTGACCTCATACAAAAAAGTACCCGCCCCTGATTTAAGAGCGAGTACTTCGTTTTCATCTTATGCTTCGAACAACAATTGTTCCGGATCTTCAATCATGTCTTTGATGTGCTTCAGGAATGTGACAGCCTCACGACCATCTACGATTCGGTGGTCATACGAGAGGGCAACATACATCATCGGACGGTTTTCCATCGTGTCTGCGTCGATCGCGACTGGGCGGAGTTGAATTGAGTGCATCCCGAGGATCGCGACTTGTGGTCCATTCAAGATTGGTGTCGAGAGGAGTGAACCGAATACGCCACCGTTTGTGATTGTGAACGTACCTCCTGTGAGGTCGCTCAAACCAAGCTTGTTGTTACGGGCTTTGTCCGCAAGGTGAAGGATGTCTTTCTCGATTTCACCGAAGTTTTTACGATCCGCTTCACGGACGACCGGCACGACGAGACCGTCTGGCGCCGATACGGCAATCCCGATATCGTAATATTTCTTCAAGACGATTTCATTGCCTTGGATTTCAGCGTTCAAGTAAGGCATGCGCTTGAGAGCGGCTACCGCTGCTTTCGTGAAGAATGACATGAAACCAAGTTTGACATCGTTGTCTTTCACGAACTTCTCTTGGCGACGTTTACGGAGAGCCATGACCGCCGACATATCGATTTCGTTGAATGTCGTGAGCATCGCTGCCGTCTGTTGTACTTCTACGAGACGGTTCGCAATCGTTTGACGACGACGTGTCATCTTGATGCGCTCTTCTTCTTTCCCACTCGCAGCCGGTTGTGGTGCAGGTGCTGCGGCAGCTGGTTTTTGTTCTTTTACAGCTGGTTTGTCTTCATGTTTTGACACGTCATGGACGTTGATGCGTCCCATCGGATCATTCGTTTGAACAGCTGAGAGGTCGATACCTTTCTCACGAGCGAGCTTGCGTGCAGCAGGTGTTGCGATTGGACCTTTACCAGGGCTCGCGACGTGCTCTTCACGTTTCTCCACTTTCTTACCTTCTTCAACAGACTCCGTTTTCTTCTCAGTCGGCGCTTCTGTTTTCGTTTCTGTCGCGTTTTCTGTCTTCGTCTTCGTCGCGACAGCCGTTCCGCCACCGGAACCTGAACCGAGACGTGCGATGACGTCACCAACTTGAACCGTATCCCCTTCTCCGGCAAGTTGTTCTTCTAACACACCCGCTTCGTCAGCTGGGACTTCGATATTGACTTTATCCGTCTCGAGCTCAACGATGGCTTCCCCTTTTTCAACTTGGTCGCCTGGCTGTTTGAGCCACGTCGCGACCGTTCCTTCCGTAATGGATTCTGCTAATTCAGGTACTTTAATTTCGACCACAATGAGTTCCCCCTTAACTTATTTACGATCTTTTTGGTATGTGCTCGTGCCTGCACCGCTCGAGACGACGTCACGAGAAAGTGCTTCACGGATGATGCGTGCTTGTTCTTGTTTATGGGCTGTCGGATTTCCTTCAGCCGGGCTCGAACGACGACGACGACCGATGTAACGAACGTCGAGTCGGTTCGTTGTGACTGCTTCAAGACGAGGCTCGATGTATGTCCAAGCCCCCATGTTTTTCGGTTCTTCTTGTACCCAGACGATTTCACGTGCATTCGGATAACGGCTGATGACGTCACGAATCTCGCGTACCGGGAACGGATAAATCTCTTCCACTCGGATAATGTGCAAGAAGTCGAGTGACTCTTCTGACTTGCCGACCGCTTCCGCGAGGTCGATCGCCATCTTCCCTGTGCAGAAGACGAGACGTTCGACTTTCTCCGCATGTTCACCGAGACCTGGCTGTTCAACGATTGGTTTGAAACTCTCTTCCGTGAACGCCTCGATTGGTGATGTCGCGAGCGGATGACGAAGCAGACTCTTCGGTGTCATGATGATTATCGGACGAATCTCTTCTTTTCCGAGCATCTCGGCTTGGCGACGGAGGATATGGAAGTATTGTGCCGCAGACGAAAGGTTTGCGACTGTCCAGTTTTTCTCCCCGGCAAGCGTCAAGTAACGCTCCATCCGTGCACTCGAGTGCTCCGGACCTTGTCCTTCGTAACCGTGCGGCAAGAGCATGACAAGCCCTGATTTTTGACCCCATTTCGCGCGACCTGCCGAGATGAACTGGTCGAACATGACCTGCGCAGAGTTCGCAAAGTCACCGTATTGTGCTTCCCATAAGACGAGCGTGTCTTGGGCGAACACATTATACCCGTACTCAAATCCGAGTACCGACCCTTCAGAAAGCGGGCTGTTGTAGACAGAGAACGAAGCTTTCGCCGTCGACAGCTGATGGAGTGGCGAGAACTTCTTCCCTGACTCGACATCGTTCAACATGATGTTCCGTTGGGCGAACGTTCCGCGCTCCGAATCTTGACCGCTCAAGCGAACCGGCGTACCGTCTGAAAGAATCGAAGCGAAGGCGAGCGTTTCCGCATGACCCCAATCGATTTTCCCACCTTCACCGAATGCGTCACGGCGACGGTCGAGTACTTTTTGAAGCTTATGGAAGACTCCGAAGCCTTCTGGCCAGTCAAGTAACTCTTCATTCAATTGCGTGAGGAGTTCGAGTTTCACGCTCGTATCGACTTTCGGGAATCCTTTATGGACCGCGTCCGGTAAGACGATGTCAGCATCCTCTTCTTCAGAAGGAACGAGGTCACGAGCTGCTTTAAGTGCCTCTTCGATTTTCTGTTCGATTTGTGCTTTTTCGTCTTTTGTCATGACGCCTTCTGCCTCAAGTTGCTCGGCATATACGTGACGGACAGACTGATGTCCTTTGATCGCTTTATAAAGAACCGGGTTCGTGTTCATCGGTTCGTCCATTTCGTTATGACCGTAACGACGATACCCAATCAAATCGACCAAGATGTCTTTATGGAACTTGGCACGATATTCACTGATCAGCTTCGCGACGGCGACACATGCTTCTGGGTCATCCGCATTCACGTGTAAGACCGGGATTTCATATCCTTTGGCGATATCACTCGCGTAACGTGTCGAGCGTGAATCGTTCGGGTCCGTCGTGAAACCGATCGTGTTGTTGGCGATGACATGAACTGTCCCACCTGTACGGTAACCCGTCAAATTCGTCATGTTGAGCGTCTCCGCGACAATTCCTTGTCCTGGGAAGGCCGCATCCCCGTGAATCAAGATCGAGGCTGCCAAATCATCGTGTTGAACAGCCGATCCTTTCTCAGAACGGTCATCTTGTGCAGCACGTGTGTACCCTTCGACGACAGATCCAACGAATTCAAGGTGACTCGGGTTGTTCGCCAAGTTGAGACGTACTTCTTTTTGTTGCTCGACAACTTTTCGGTCAAGACCGAGGTGATATTTCACGTCGCCTGACCAACCGAAGTTGATCCCAATTGATCCTTCAGACGGAATCAATTCTTTGTTCGGTGCGTGCTGGAACTCCGCAAAGATCATCTCGTACGGCTTGCCGAGTACGTGAGCGAGTACGTTCAGACGTCCACGGTGCGCCATCCCGATGTTGATGTGTTCAGACCCGCTCGAGATGAGTCCGCCGACCATCGCGTCGAGTAACGGCACCATCGCATCCAATCCTTCGATGGAGAAGCGTTTCTGTCCGACGTATGTCTTATGAAGGAATGATTCAAACAGTTCTGTCTCAGCCAGACGTTTGAACAATTCGATTTTTTCTTCTTTCGAGAAGGATTGCTTCAATGCACCTTGCTCGATTTGACGGCGAATCCACTTCTTCTCTTCCATATCGTCCAAATGGCGAAGTTCAATCGCGACCGTTCCTGTGTAGACGTCGAGCAAGTGACGGAATAATTCGAGGGCACTCGCGTTCGGTTTCGGTGCATCGTCCGAAAGAAGACGAGCCGGAATTTGTTTCAAATCTTCTTCTGTCAAATCGTAACGAGACAGCTCGAATAACTCTTGTTCCCGCGGATGATCTTTCAATGGATAGATATCAGCTGCCTTATGACCGAACGCACGGATATCGTTGACGAGGCGTGTCGCCGAGACGACTTTCTCCAAGTCAAACGACGGACCCGATACCGGTACTTCTGTCGGTGATGATTCTGGTGCCCCGTTCTCGTCGAAGTAACGACGTGTCTCCTCATCGACCGAAGACGGGTCTTCCAAATATTGTTCGTATAGTTCAATGATGTAGCCTAAGTTAGGACCATAAAATGCTTGCGATTTCTCGTGAACATTCGACGACTCTCCCATTGAATAAATCCCCCTTATCCATTCCTAAACGTCCAATCTGTGAACGCTTTCATTTTAACATGTAGCCCGAAGCAGTTCACTCTTCTCTTACCCTAGTGAACAAAACCAAATCTTGCCTCTTACGCTCAACTTCATACTACACCTTTCATGCGAGAAAGACCCTTACAAATTCACAATTCGTCCATACTATTTCGATAAGTTTTGCTTATCGATAAATTGTGTCTCAACTCATTTGTTTCAACAATTTCAAAAAAGATGAAACCTTATTTCATACAAGGCCGTAGAAGGGGTGTAGGAAGCACACTAAAACTTTTAAACAGAAAGATAGGTGACCACATGTTATCCGTACAAAATGTCCATAAGAAAATGGGAAAAGCAACGGTATTGACGAATGTCAGTTTTGATGTCGTCCCAGGTGAAATCTTTGGTTTCCTCGGGCCGAACGGCGCTGGGAAAACAACGACGATCCGAATCATTACAGGCCTCATGCCTGCAACACACGGTACCGTGACGGTCGATGGGTATGACGTCGCGAACAACCGCCAAGAGGCACTTAGTCGAATCGGAGCCATCGTCGAGAATCCGGCGTTTTATCCGTACATGACCGGTCGTGAGAACTTGATTCATGCCATGAACTTGATCCCGAACTTAAAGAAAGTCGATTTGAACGCACTTGGTGCGCTCGTCGGACTCGACGGAAAGCTCGATATGAAAGTCAAACAATACTCGCTCGGGATGAAACAGCGCCTCGGGATTGCCCGTGCCTTGTTGCATAATCCTAAAGTACTTATCCTTGATGAGCCGACAAACGGTCTCGACCCAGCCGGAATCGCCGATCTTCGAAATTACTTACGTCACCTCGCTGACCATCGCGGGATTGCCATCCTCATTTCGAGTCACTTGTTGAGCGAAATGGAATTGATCACGGACCGCTTTGCCATCATCGACCAAGGACAAATCAAGTCGGTGGAAGACGGACAGACGAAAGCAGATAGCGTCATCCTTTGTAAAGTCGCGAAAGAGCAGATGAGCGATGCGCTCGACGTCGCGGCTCTCGCTTTCGATGATGTGAAAATCATTCAACAGTCTGCCGAATCGTTCATCGTGCCACGTCAGGAAACGGATATCCCTGTCTTATTGAAACAGTTGATCGAGCGTGACATCGCCGTCTACCAGATCGGGATGAAGCACGAGTCGCTCGAAGAACAATTCTTGAAATTGACGAAAAAAGAAGGAGGTACAAACAATGCGTTCATTACTCAGCAATGAATGGATGAAGTGGCGTCGCACGATTAAACCTTACGTCGCCTTAGGCGTATACACCGCGATCATTCTCATCGTATACGCCGTATTGGCGAGCGGAAATGGTACACCGGAAGCGGCATCGTTCTTTGAATTCTCAACGATGGGCGCCATCGCCTTCCTCAGCATCTTTACCATCGTCTTCACGGCCGAGATGGTCGGGAATGAGCTGAAATTTGATACGTTGAAGCATCTCTTGATGAGTCCGTATTCTCGAGACCGCATCTTATTATCAAAACTCGTCATGTCCGTCCTCGTCATGTTGCTCCAATTCGTCTTTATCCTAATCGTCGCGTTCGGGTTCTCACTCACGTTAGACGGTTCTGTCACATGGGACGTCGTGCGACCAATCCTCATCAGCGTGAGTGGACCGATCTTCATCATCTTCTTGACGCTTATGTTCTCGGTCGTCTTCAAATCGGTCGGTGTCGTCATCGGTTTCACGGTGCTCGCGAACTTTGCCTCAAGTATTATCGGTGGTCTTCTCGTCGCCTGGAAACCTGAACTCGCAAAATGGATTGTCTTCTTGCATACCGACCTTTCGATTTATGACGTTAACCCTGAGTTTATGAAAGCGATGGACGCTACGATGGGCTTCTCGATCTTCTATGTCGCCCTTCATATCATCGCCTTCTATCTCATCACGGCCTTTATGTTCCGTAGCAAAACGTTCGCGGAATAAACATTCAATCCCTTTCATTCGATTCGTTCGAGTGACAAGGGATTTTTCTTGTATGATTTTGTAAGTGTGACTCTTCTCCTTCACCTTTGTCACACAACCTCAACATTCTGTCGGAAGCCGCTTCGGTGCATACGATATGATGAAGATAACAAGTTTGGAAAAGGATGTGACAACATGGCTCTCACGATTGGGTTAGCATTGCTCGTCTGTTTGATTGCACTCATTTTCACCATCATGGTCGGTCTCGGGAAAGACCGCTCCACGTATAGCCAAAAGAAGAGCTGGTCGATGGTTTCTTGGCTCTACATCATCTTGCTCCCTGTCTCGTTTATCGGACTCGGACTTCTCTATTATTTCATTACGAAGTAACGAAAAAAATCACGATGCCAGAATATAGGCATCGTGATTTTTTCATGCGATCAAGTCGCTCCAAATTTTAACGGTACTCGCTAAGATGAGTAACGCCAAAATCCATTGAAGTGCTTTTGTATTCATATTTTTCCCGACATTTGCCCCGATCGGCGCGGCGATTAGACTCGCGATGATCATGATGATAGCTGGCTCCCAAACGATTTGGTCGGTAATGATTTTACCGAACGTCGAACCAATCGACGAGATGAACGTGATAGCGAGTGAACTGGCGATTGCCATCTTCGTCGGGATCCGTAAGACGACAAGCATGATTGGCATGAGAATGAATGCCCCCGCTGCCCCGACGATACCAGCTGCGATTCCCACGATGAACGCTGAACTTGCCGCGATCACCTTGTTGAACTGCACTTGGTCGAGTGGCATGTCGTCCACTTGTGGTTTCGGCAAGAACATCATGATCGTCGCAATCGTCGCAAGGATGGCATATACGACATTAATCATCGTCTCAGATAAAATGGTCGACCCGTACCCTCCGATGAAGCTTCCGATCAAGACCGACACACCCATGTAAAGAATCAACTGCTTGTTTAAATATCCACCTTTACGATAGGCATAAATTCCACCGATCGTCGCAAAGAACACTTGAATGGCGCTAATCCCTGACACCTCGTGCGCGCTAAAAGCGGCAAATCCTAAAAGCGGTGGAATATACAACAACATCGGATATTTAATGATCGACCCACCAATCCCGACCATTCCAGAAATGAATGACCCGATAAATCCAATTAGAAAGATTGTAATGATAAACCCGAACTCCATATAGACTCCTCCATTATTTTCGTATTCTCTTCTTATTCAGAAGCTTCCCAAGCCATCATACCGCCAGACACGTCATAGATTTCCGTATAGCCAGCATCCTGTAATTGACTAGCAGCCTGGGCACTTCGGTTACCACTCCGACAAATGACGTAAATCGGCTCGTCTTTCGGATAGGGTAATTGCTCTGCATCTAATGAAGAAAGTGGTGCGTTCACCGACCCTTCAATATGCCCCCCATCGTATTCCGATACTTCGCGTACATCAAGAAGCGTTATTTCCTCGTTTTCCAATTTGTTTTGTAGAGTTTCAACGTCAATTTTCATAATTCCATCCTTTTCTGATGTGATTACAAAGATAAAAATTGCGATAACAGCCAAAGTTCCGACAAATAAGGAAATTTTATTCATTTTTCTCCCTCCAATTCTTTTCACTTGCGCTCATTATACCTTAGGGGGTATATTAAAGCCAACGAAACATTCTCGTTGCCAAAAACCTTAAACATGAAAAGGAGATCAAAGACTCATGAAGACGATTACGACTACTGAATTAGAAGCGCTACTTCAAGCAGACGACTCACTCAACCTCATCGATGTGCGAGAGGTGGACGAATTTGCAGGAGGTCACATCAAACAAGCGAAAAATGTACCACTTTCTGAATTCGGGGCGAAAGTCGATGAGCTCGATCGCTCTAAACCGATTCACGTCATTTGCGCAGCCGGCGGACGCAGCATGAACGCATCTGCTTATCTCGACTCACTCGGGTTCGACGTCACGAACGTCGACGGTGGGATGATGAGCTGGCAAGGCGAAGTCGAATAAACGATTACTTTACTCATAGGGGGAAATTAATATGCTATTACGTTATTTTTATGATGAGAAATTAGCACAAGCTTCATATATGGTCGGTTGCCAAATGACGGGAGAAGCGATTGTCATCGATCCGGCCCGTAACATCGAGCCTTATCTCCAAGAAGCGAAAAAAGAAGGCATGAACATTGTCGCAACGGCAGAGACGCATATCCATGCGGACTTTGTATCCGGTTCACTCGAACTCGCGAAGCACACAGGTTCGAAAGCCTATCTATCAGACGAAGGCGATGCTTCTTGGAAGTATGCATTCGCGAAAGAAATCGATGCACAACTCGTCAAAGAAGGCGACACATTCAAAATCGGTAACGTGACACTCGAAGTCATGCATACACCTGGTCACACACCGGAACACATCTCGTTCCTTCTTTATGACCGCAACCAGACACAACCGATGGGAATCTTCACAGGTGACTTCGTCTTCGTCGGAGATATCGGTCGCCCTGACCTTCTCGAAGAAGCAGCAGGTGTGAAAGGAACGACGGCAATCGGTGCGGAACAAATGTTTGATTCGCTCAAGAAGTTCATGGCGCTTCCTGACTTCGTTCAAGTTTGGCCAGGACACGGCGCTGGTAGCGCTTGTGGGAAAGCACTCGGTGCGATTCCAACATCGACGGTCGGTTACGAAAAAGCGACGAACTGGGCGCTTCAAATGACGGACAAAGATGCCTTCATCAAAGAGTTGACGACGGATCAACCAGAACCGCCGAACTACTTCGCCATGATGAAGAAAGTGAACAAAGAAGGCATTCAAGTGACGACAGATATCGCTCGTCCTGAAGTCGTCGGGTCGGACCGTCTTGATACACTCGTCGAAGAGACACAGGTCGTCGACACGCGTAAAGGCGAAGACTTCGCAAATGGTCACGTACCAGGGACAATCAACATCCCATACAACAATAAGTTCGTCTCTTGGGCTGGCTGGCTCGTCAACTTCGACAAAGACATCACGGTTATCGCAAGTGCAGAGAACGTTGATCAAGTACAAACCGATCTTCAATCAATCGGTCTCGATCGCCTTCGTTTCATCGTCCCTGTCGAAGAACTCGACGCATCACTCGCGACGGAAACGTATACGGACGTGACAGCAGAGGAAGCGATCGAAGCTGCCGAAAAAGGTGACGTGTTCGTCCTCGACGTTCGTAACGCGACAGAATGGAACGCAAGCCATTACGAAAAGGCAGAGCGTATCCTTCTCGGTAAACTCACACGTGATCACGAAGGGCTTCCGAAAGACCAAACGATTGCGGTCCATTGTGCATCAGGCGTCCGCTCACGCATGGCGGCAAGTGTCCTTCAATCGCTCGGTTACAAAGATATCCACAACATCTTGGGTGGCTACGGCGCGATGAAGACTGTCTTGAACGCTCAACAAATCAAGTAATGCTATACTGACAATAAATATGGCGCCCGCTTCGAGAGGGCGCCTTTTGTTTAGGAGGGAAAGACGTGGTCGCTATCGGTCCACTCAACATTCGTTTCGATTTACTCTTTTTTTTAGTAAGCCTTGGTATCCTCTACGGGATCTTCCGTTTCCTCGGTTTGACGAGTAAGCAACGTGAAGCCGTCATCGGTACATGGTTTTATGGATTTCTTGTCTGGAAAGGAAGCGCGATCGTCATCGGTCTGTTGACGACACGTGACCTATCGCTTGCCCTCTATGCTACAGGAGGCGTATGGTCTCAATGGATTGCGGCTGCTGTCGTCCTTTTGTTCGTCTATCGACTCGATCGAGACCTTTTAGGATATTGGATGCTGAGTGGGCTCCTCATCTGGCTCGGGATGACACTCGCGGTTCCGGTATACGGGACGATTTTGAATTTTTCCGACCAGCCGATTCATCTATGGAGCGCCGTCCTCATTCTTCTACTACTCGGAACGACGTGGCGATGGATGCATGCGCCAACGCGAGGACGCATTCTTTGGACCGCATTCGGCGCATCTGGCATTTGGCTGTTTCAGTCGTATACGGTCGGGCAGGTTCAATGGTGGATGATTGGGATTGTCTTCATCCTGTTCGGGCTTTCGCTCTATGTCGCTCGCCCTTCAAAGAAAGCGATTCAAGTGAGTATCGGTGTCCTCGTCTTGCTCGCGGTCGTGAATGCTGCCCTGCCGGAACGTACTACGCAAACTGTCACCACGGAGACGGCATCGACCGGTCTAAACATCGGGCAAATCCCCCCTTCGTTTGAGTTACAACGAACTGACGGGAGTACGTTCGACTTAGCGTCGCTACACGGCCAATACGTCGTCGTGAACTTCTGGGCGTCCTGGTGTCCTCCATGTCGCGCAGAGATGCCAGATATGGCTGCGTTTGCGAAAGAGCGAGACGACGTGACCATCGTCGCCGTCAACACGACGACGAGCGAACGTGACCCGGACAATGCCATCTCGTTCGTCGAACCGTACGAAGACGCGTTTACTGTCGTCTATGACCGTGACGGTCAAGTCGGGGATGCGTACCGAATTCAGGCGATGCCGACGACGTATGTGCTCGATGAATCCGGTGTGATCATCGCAAAACAATTCGGTGCCATCGACAAGAATTGGCTCAATGCCCAACTGAACTGAACATGACAAAACCGCCGACATTGATTTGTCGGCGGTTTTGTCATTGCTTCAAATAGCCTTGTGCTTTCAAGAAATCTTTGACGTCAAGACGCGTCGATTTTGACAACATGCGCCCCATCTGTCCGGTCCACGTATCCTTACGCGGGTTCGAGCCACGAACCATATAGTAATCGTGGATCAAGGCATCGTAATCGGAAAGTGATTGTTTGATCCGTTCCGGATTCGCCTCGTATGTGTTCTCATGATAAACATGTTGGAATGGCAAGCGCGGTTTTTGATCCTCGACTGAAGCCGGTACACCGACGGCCATCCCGAAGAGCGGAATGACCCGTTCCGGTAACCCGAGCACTTCTTTGACCGCAAAGAGGTCGTTCCGAATGCCGCCGATATAACAGATGCCGAGTCCCATCGATTCTGCCGCCACTGCCGCATTTTGTGAAGCGAGTGCAGCGTCAATCACAGCGACCAAGAGTTTCTCGTCAGTCTCAAGTGTCGCCGACACTTCTGTTTCTTGCAGTTCACCAATCACTTCATGGCGATGCAAATCCGCACAAAAGACGAAAAAGTGACCGTTCTCAACGACATAGGACTGGTTGCCCGCAATCTCGGCAAGTCGTTTCTTCTTCGCTTCATCGGTCACCCCGATGATGGAATAGGCTTGGATAAAGCTAGACGTCGATGCGCGTTGGGCGCTCTCAACGATGGTCTGGATTTGTCCATCTGTTAATGTCTCGTCCGTAAAGTCACGGACGGAACGGTGGTTCAATAATGTCTCAATCACTTCGTTCATACGTTCTTCCCCCTTTTTTCAATCTTGGCACAAGCTTTATGAATCCACAAATGAGAGGAATCTATCGGGCACATTTTGAAGGGGGACGCTCACTTCTTGTTTTCTTATGCTATCATTATAGACTACATAGAAAATACGGTAGCGTAACTTCGAATAAGGGGCGAGATATATGAAAAGAATACCATTTTACATTCCATTCCTGCTTGGGGTACTGCTCCTCTCCGGTTGTACGGATGCCGATGTGAGCGTCCCGACGTCGACTGAAGAAACCGTCGAAGAGGAACAGACACAAGAAAAACAGACAACCGAGACGCCTTCACCTGAACAGGAAGAAGATTTATTTGAAGGCTATACGAAAATCGAGGTCGATGGCGGTGATCAGTCCGGAACACGGGAAGCGAACGTTGTCGTCGATATCGGCTTCGGCGACCGAGAGTACTGGGCGTTCACGAACGAGCATGGTCAATTGATTCGTGTCATTGCTGATGAAATCACCCTCCAAGACGATGAGACCGAAGACGTCAATTCTTCTGGTCGTTATTATTCAGACGAGGCAAAGGTTCCGGGCGTCGAAGACCCGAACCTCGATGAAGGTCACATTATTGCCGATTCCCTCGGAGGTGTCTCGAATGCCTATAACATCACCCCACAAAACAGTGCACTCAATCGCTATGGGGATCAGGCGTTCATGGAAGACGTCATCCGAAAAGCAGGCGGGGCGAAAGACTTCGAGGCCGTCATCACCTATCCGAACACGACGACCCAGATTCCTTCCCGCTACCAGTACACGTATACCGTACGAGGCAATACAGTGACGGATACGTATGATAACGTGGACCCGGAGGAAGTGAACGAATCGCTCGGATTGACGGATGATTCGCCACCTGCAGTGACGACGGAGCCGGTCGAGGAACGAGAATTATCCGATATCGACCTTGACGGAAACGGACAAGTGACGATCAAAGAAGCAAAAAATGCCGGATTCGAGATGCCCATCACACGTGACCATTGGTTGTATCAGTATATGGACGACCGAGACGGTGACGGGATGGTCGGTGAATAACGACGATAGACGAGACGTTTCTCCATGTGAGAGGCGTCTTTTTGCATACAAAAAACCGCGGTACGTGACCGCGGCTACTCGTTTAGTTCGACATTTGGTTCAAGAATGGTGCAAGATCAACGTTCAACTCGTTTGAGAGACGCTCCCCGAGTTCGCGGTCTGCACGATAGAAGTTACAGATCAAGAGGAGAACCGTCTTCTCATGACGAACTTCTTTGATGTGCGCAACGAGGTTACGGATGAGCGCGTCCTTCTCTTCCTGAGAATAACGACGATATACCTCTCCAGCCTGACCAAAATCGTTTGTCTTCTCAATCTTCTGACGCCCCGTCACACCTGTGATCGGTTGCGGCGTCTCGATATAATCCGCATTCGGCTTCGGTGCATCTTCATAACGGTTCGGCTCATAGTTGACTGAACTCGTCTGTTGCTTGAACGGCATCGCTCCGTCACGCTGGTTGTTCGCGACTTGGGCAAACGGACAGTTGATCGGAAGTTGAAGGTAGTTCGGTCCGATGCGGTGACGTTGCGTATCCGAATACGAGAAGAGACGTCCTTGAAGCATCTTGTCTTCCGACGGCTGGATTCCTGGGACGAGAACACCTGGGTTAAAGCCGACAGACTCTGTCTCCGCGAAGAAGTTATCGACATTCTTGTTGAGTGTCATCGTTCCGACCAATTGGTACGGGATGACGTCTTCGAACCAATCTTTCGTCGCATCGAGTGGGTCGAAGTCAAAGTTGTCCATGTCCGCCGGATCTAAAATCTGTACGTACAGATCCCATTCCGGATAGTCTCCATTTTCAATCGCGTTGAACAAATCACGTGTCGCGTGGTTGAAGTCTTCCGCTTGAATTTTCGCAGCTTCTTCCATCGATAAGTTTTGAACACCTTGCTTCGGTACCCAGCGCATCTTTATGTACACCGTGTTTCCGAATTCATTCACCCATTTGAAAGAATGGACGGATGACCCGCGCATATGGCGATACGATGCCGGGATACCTTCATCACTGAACAAATGAAGAAGCATGTTCGTCGATTCTGGCGTGAGTGACATGAAGTCGAAGAAGCGGTCCGGGTCCTGAAGGTTCGTTTGTGGATCCGGTTTGAGCGAGTGAATCACGTCCGGGAATTTAATCGCGTCACGGATGAAGAACACTGGTAAGTTGTTTCCAACGAAATCATAGTTCCCTTCTTCCGTGTAAAACTTGACGGCGAAACCACGTGGGTCACGAAGCGTCTCTGGTGAACCTAAACCGTGAATGACGGTAGAGAAACGCGCAAAGACAGGTGTCTCTTGTCCCTCTTCTTGCAAGAATGCTGCTTTTGTATATCGTTTCATACTATTTTTTACAGTGAAGACACCATGCGCCCCTGCCCCTCTCGCGTGAACGACACGTTCTGGTACACGTTCACGATCGAAATGCGCTAATTTCTCAATTAGTTGGTAGTCTTCGAGAAGCGTCGGGCCCCGACGACCCGCAGTGATGGAGTTGGCGTTATCCCCGATTGGTGCGCCTTGGTTAGTAGTTAGTTGACGATGTTGATCCATATGATTGCCTCCCATTATTTATAATCATTACAATCTTGATATTAATAAAACATTAGAATGATTACAAATAAAAAGCTCGTGAATCACGAACTTTTTTTCATGTGTCTCTTTTGTTTGGATTTTTCACGTTGATGAAGGGTGACGACGAAAAATGCGGCGAGCACTCCTCCGAGTGAACCGGCGATGATGTCGACCATTGTATCGTCGTTCCCGTTCCCTTGCATCGTCGTGTTCAAAACGACATCAGATGTGAATTCATACATCTCCCAAAGCGCCGCTCCTGCCATTGAGAAGACGACGATATAGACGAATAAAAATCGTTTCGGAATCTCGGTCCGAATGTCGTCATCGAGCCGGGAGAAGAAGTCGAACCCTAAGAATGCAAGAAAGATACCACTCAAGAGATGAAGGAACGTGTCCCACCAGCCGTTTCCGTACAATCCGACGATGGACCCTAAATACTGTGAGGCAAACAAGAACAGGATATATGCTACCTTCATCTTGCTATCGAGTTCTGTTTTAAACGTCTTTTCAATGAAAAACGGGATGAGACCTGAGATGATGCCTGCCCCCGCCACACTCGCGTCGAACCATGATTCTTCAATGATCGATGTGACAAGCATGACCGCCATGAATAAGACGAATCCGAACTCAAGGATGCGTCCTTTCGTAAGCTTCATGATACTTCGCCTTCTTTCATTTAATTTATTCTCTATAATCTCTATTCCCGACTCTCAATCGTGTTCAACCTACACAATGGAAGTTCGATGACTCGATTGCATTAAACGAACATATGTTCTATAATTAATATTATGAATCCGAGGAGGAACTTGCTATGCCGATCAATCCGTATCTCAACTTTAACGGGAATTGCCGCGACGCCGTGAACTTCTATGCCAATGTGTTTAATCATGCCACTCCAGACATCATGACGTTCGGTGACCAACCCGGTCCAGATGGTCAACCGGTCCCGAGTGAAATGGCTGATCTCGTGTTGCATACCCGACTATCGATTCACGGCTCATCACTCATGTTCTCTGATGCCATGCCTGACGGACCGGTCAACTTTGGCGATAACGTCACGCTCGCCGTCGTCACGGATGACCTTGATGCCATCCATCGCGAGTTCGATGCACTAGCCGTGAACGGACGTGTCTTGATGCCGCTCCAAGAAACGTTTTGGAGCAAGGCGTACGGCATGCTCGAAGACCAGTTCGGTGTGCAGTGGCAGTTCAGCCACGAAGCGTAACGACAAAAATCCCCGATTCGTCAAGAATCGGGGATTTGCTTATTTCTGGGCTACGAAGAAGATACGCTCAGCATCCGCTCCTGGTGCATGTTCGGTGAAATCAGATGTAACCGATTTGACGTGGAACCCGGCACCAATCAACCATTGCATGTACTGCCCTGGTTCATACGTCCGTTGTTCGTGCGTCTCCTCGATCCGTTCGTACGTCCCGTCTTCAATCGCGACGAAGAACGTCAAATCATGAACGACCGAAAGCGGAGCTTCTCCCGGATCGGCAAACCAGATATACGAGCAGTCTTCCCCGTTTGACGCGTACGTCTTTTGGTTGAAGAGCGTCTGCATCTTATTCGGGGCATGGACATCAAAGATGAACAGCCCACCTGGTTTGAGTTGGTTGTAGACGGATTCGAACGTGTCAATCACGTCTGCCTCATCCTGAAGATAGCAAAGTGAGTCACAGAGGATCGTCACCGCATCGACCGGTTCCGGTAGTTCCAACTCACGCATATCTTGTTCCCAAAGCGGCAACTCGATTTCTGCTTCAAGTGCCTTTTCTTGTGCGACTTCGAGCATCGACTCCGATAAGTCGATCCCCATGACGTCGTAATGTTCGGCGAGGCGGATCGTCGCCGACCCTGTCCCGCATCCGACATCCGCGAGTGTCGCGCCATCTTCGACGTGACGACGCACGAAAGCGACCCACTCATCATACGGCGCGTCTTTCATCAACTCGTCGTATACATAGGCGAATCCTTCGTATGCCATTAGCCGACTTCCACTTCGACGTGCGGCGCGTCAGCCCACAATTTCTCTAGGTTGTAGTAATCACGGTCGTCGCGGTGGAAAATGTGGACAACGACGTTCTCAAGGTCAGCAAGTACCCAACGCGCTGTATCCATTCCTTCAAACTTATGAAGTGGCAAGTTATTTTCGCCAGCGACGTCTTTGATTTCACGCGCGATCGCTTCAACTTGTTTCTCCGAGTTCCCGTGACAGATGACGAAATAATCCGCAATTGGCGAGATACCTTCCATGTCGAGTACGACGATTTCCTCGGCACGTTTATCGTCAGCCGCTTTCACAATCAATTCTAATTCTTCTCTTGCAGTCATATTGACCCTCCTAAGGTGTATTCACAAAATCATTATACGTATCAATCGTCAGTGGAAAAATCCGCACCGACTTCTTCAATAAAAATTCAATCGTTTGGCGCAGTGTTGCGACAACCGCCGCTTCGAGCGATTGAGCTGCTTCTGCTCGCAGGCGATCAACTCCCGGGTAATTCCGATTCGGTTCGATGGCATCGGCCACAAATAGGATTTGATCGAGACGAGACATCCCTGGCTCTCCCGTCGTATGGTTCCGAATCGCAGAGAGCACCGCTTCATCGAGGTCGTATTGACGAGCCAGCAAGACGGCTCCGACCGGCGCATGCAACAACTCGTCCCCGTATTCAAGAAGAGCTGAATCCAGTCCTTCTTCGATGACGACTTGACGCATTTCTTCGGTGTCAACATATTTTGCATAGTCGTGAAGCATTGCAGCAAGACGGGCCTGTTCGACGTTCTCGCCGTACTGAATCGCCATTCGCTCCGCTGTCTCAACAACACCGAGCGTATGGATATAGCGTTTTTCCGGTAGCGTTCGTTTAATCAACTCGTGCGCTTCTTCAAACGTCATACAGCTTATGCTCCTTCACATACGTCTCGACCAAAGTCGGGACCAGATATTTGATGGACTTGCCACGCTTCGCCCGCTCCCGGATATCAGTAGACGAAATCTCAAGTTGCGGCATATCGATTGGACGAACGTCCGCCTTCTCCGGAATCAAGTAACGTGTCCCGGGACGGGCGACCGCACCGAACGTGACGAGACCGATGAGCGTCTCATAGTCGTGCCACGATTCGAGTGCGACGAGCGAATCCGCTCCAATCAAGAAGTAGAACGTATCGTCTGGATGCCGTTCAATCAACCGCTTCATCGTCTCTACCGTGTAAGACGGTTCACTCCGTTCAAACTCAATCAGGTTCAACTTGAAGTCTGACTGACCTTGAATGGCACGACGGGTCATCTCGATTCGATGGTCTGCCGAGCTGAATCCGACTTTATGTGGCGGAATCGCGGCCGGTAAAAACCAGACTTCATCGAGTTCAAGCTGTTCGCGAGCTTGTTCGGCAATCAATAGATGACCGAGATGCGGCGGGTCGAACGTGCCCCCCATCAAACCGATGCGGCTCATGGGAGTTTGATTTGGCGATTTTCTTTCTCAGTCGCCTCTTTGTATAAGACGATGACTTTACCAATAACTTGAACGACCTCAGCTCGTGTACCTTCTGACAACTCACCGGCCACGTCTTTTGGCGTGTCCATGCAGTTTTGAAGTACTTGAACTTTGATCAATTCGCGTTTCTCGAGTGCGTCCACGATATCTTTACACATCGCTTCGCTGACCCCATTCTTCCCAACTTGATAGATTGGTGAGAGATGGTGCGCTTCTGCGCGTAAAAAGCGTTTTTGTTTACCTGATAGCATAGTATATTATTCCTCCAATAATCCTTCGATTAACTTTTTTCCGATGGTTTCGTCCGGTTTCACGCCCGTCCATTTCTCGAACGAGAGCGCGCCCTGACCGACGAACATGGCAACACCTGTCACAATTCTTGCTCCGCGACGTTTCGCTTCTTGAAGCATCGGGGTGACAAGTGGACGATATATGATATCACAAACGACCGTGTTTTGTCGTAATCCTTCTAATGAAAGTGGTGTCGATCTCTCGTCCATCCCGACAGAAGTGGTCTGAATGATGACGTCATAGCGTGAGATGTCGACCTCGTCGAACGTCGTATAGGTAACGCCGAACGTGTTGGCGAGCTCTTTTGCCCGTTCAACTGTCCGATTGACGATTGATACCTGACGCGTCGGTAACGCCTGCACGATTCCACGTGCGGCACCGCCAGCACCGATGACAAGAACGTTCCCTGACCAATCCGTGAACGGCATCAATGCTTGGACGAGCCCGGCACCGTCTGTATTCGTTCCGACGAGGCGTCCGTCCCGCTTATACACCGTGTTGACGGCACCGGCCATCTTGGCAGCCTCGTCGAGCTCGTCGACATAACGAACGACCGCTTCTTTGTATGGGATCGTTACGTTGAACCCGTCCCATTCGCCTTCCTGCATCGCTTCGAACAGGCGAGGCAGGTCGGTCTCCATCGCGTCAATGGCCTCATAACGCCCGAAAAGCCCAGACGCCCTCAACCACTGCTCGTGCAGTTGGGGAGAGAGCGAATGAGCAATCGGGTGGCCGATGACAGCCAGATTCATACGAGCGCCTCGCGGAGTGTGACAGCGACGCCTTTCGGAGCCCAAGCCGCAATGCGACCGCCTTTACCATGAATCGCGACCCATCCGAGACCGCTAAACACGATGTCTGTCTTCACACCGTCTCGTAAACTGAATTCGTGGCGTACGAGTGGTGGTAAGATTTCGAGCGTCTTCTCGTTCGGAGGATTGAGCATCTTCCCAATATGCTGGTCATAGAGCTCATCCGCGCGTTCGAGTTTCGTACGGTGTGCTTTCAACTCATTCGACATATAGATGACGAACGAACGTTTATTGCCTTCCAAGTAATCCAAGCGTGCCAAACCGCCAAAGTAAAGCGTCTGTTGCGGGTTCAATTGGAATACGTGTGGCTTGATTTCTTTTTTCGGCGTGATCGTCTTCAAATCTTTCGCATCGACATAGTGTGCCATTTGATGACGGTTGATGATTCCTGGTGTATCGTACAAGTTCGCATCATCATCGAGCGGAATGTCGATCAAGTCAAGCGTCGTTCCCGGGAAATGACTGACGGTGATGATGGCTTCATCCTCTTCACCGAAACGTTTGATCACCTGGTTGATGAGTGTCGACTTCCCGACGTTCGTACAACCGACGACAAAGACGTCTTTTCCTTTTCGGTAATATTCAATCTTTTCAGCGAGTTCGTCGATCCCATGCCCTTTTTTCGCACTGATCAAATGGACGTCGATTGGGTTCAAGCCGAGTTCTTTTGCTTCAGCCTTCATCCAGTTCGCCATGCGATTCGGGTTGACGGATTTCGGCAACAAGTCCACCTTGTTCCCGACTAACAGTACCGGGTTCGAGCCGACAGAACGTTGAAGTCCCGGGAGCCAGCTGCCATTGAAGTCGAAAATGTCGACAATCTTAATGACGAGCGCCTCTTTTGAACTGATTCCGTTCAAGATACGTAAGAAGTCATCATCAGATAACTCGACGTCTTGGACTTGGTTATAGTGCTTCAATTTGAAGCAACGTTGGCAAATGACAATTTCTCGGTCAAGTGCCGATTTCGGTGCGTAGCCAACCCCGTTCGGGTCTTCCGTTTGGATGGCTACACCGCACCCAGCGCAATATCGTTTGGTTTCTTCCATAGTTGTACTTACTGCCGTTTAGGTTTCCCCTTCTTCATTCGCCGTAGCACCTCGCTGCTACTCCTGAAGCGTTAATTCCGACGCCTTGGTCGCCGTACATGGGCAGCCTCCTTCTTCCTGTGCGTTCGAGGTCTTATTCATCTTTTTTATGTGAATCTTCGGAACGTGAATGCATCGCCTCGCCAATTTTTTCAGCGACTGCGACTTTCGCCCGCTGTGCATCCACAGCAAGCTCTTCCACTTTTTTCGTGATCAATACATACTTCCCGCGACGCTTCATGTGCGCGAAGACAACCTTCTCAAGCATCCGGTTGAATTTCGTGACGAGTCCGTCCGTCTTGACGACCGGTTGTACGTGGATGACGTGGATACCGGCCATATTCGCACCGAGCACGTCCGTGAACAGCTGATCTCCTAAGAAGATGGCTTCTTTCGGCGAATAGCCGTATTTCGAGAGCGCTGCTTTGAAACCAGAAGGTAACGGCTTCTTGGCACGAGCGACATAATGAAGGCCAAGCGGCTCCGTAAACGTTCGTACACGGTTCTCGTTATTATTTGATACGACAATCACATCGAAACCGTATGATTTCACTTTTTCAAGCCACATCAATAAAAGCTCAGGCGCATGCGGGACGTCCCAGGCCACGAGTGTATTATCAAGGTCGGTCAAAATGACGCGTACCCCACGGTCTTTCAATTCTTGTAAGTCGATGTCAAACACAGTCGCGACGAACTGTTTCGGATAAAGTCGATTAAACACGTAAAATTCCTCCAATTAGCTAAACGATTCAACTACTTATACAAGTATTGATATCCCTTCTATGGTAAACGAAAACCGACCAAACGACTAGTCTATCGTTCGGTCGGAAGAAAATTGATACAAAATTAGTTGGTTTTGATCGTTCCGATGACGTCACCGAGTCGAACCGGACCCATTTTTTCACGGTCCATTTGAATCGTATCCTTCTCAAAACAAAGGACGACAGTCGAACCGAATGAGAAGTATCCTACTTCTTGCCCTTTATCGGCTTGATCGCCATCGAGCGTCCACTCGATCGTATTCACGTTCAAGGCACCGACCATGATATGTTCATACGTTCCAGCCGGGCTGTCAAATCGTGTCACACGACGGTAGTTGCGAGAGAGCGGTCTCACCGTCTCCGTCAACCCGATCTCGTTTACTGGCGCCGAGCGGTCCCCCAGTTCATAGTGACTGAGCACACGCCCCGAAAGCGGCGTATGGACCCGGTGATAATCGCGTGGGCTGAGGTAAAGGACGACGACCGTTCCGTCAGCGTAGCGTCTCGCTTCTTGTTGAGAACCGAGCAACTCCGCAAGCGTGTAAGACTGTCCTTTTACTTCAAAGCGACTATCTTCCGTAATCGATTCGATGACCGAGAGTTTCCCGTCACATGGTGAGACGAGTGTGTCGGCTGATTCATCAATCGTACGTGCCCCCGGTTTTAGGTGACGCGTGAAAAATGCATGAAGTGACGGATAGGCGTGAAGCGGCTGTTCCGCTTCCTCCACCGCAATGTCATACACTTTGGCAAACGACGGAACCAAGTGTCGACTCACGCTCGACTCCGCGAAGCGTTTGAGGCGCGTGGCAATCCAAGGCGAGGCGTTCAACTCAAATAACGTTTGATAAAAACGACGCTTCATTCCTCTTTTGCCTCCTCATTCTTAAAGAACGTCTCGTATTGTTGTTCAGAGACAGCACCTTCAATGCGACCGACTTCTTTTCCATCTTCGAATCGGATGATGGTCGGTGTTCCGTTGATGCCGTATGTTTCCCATACGTTATGGTCTGCCAAGTTGATCGATACCGCATCATATTCTTCGATGAGCGGTTCGACATATGGTTTTACTTGCTCACAATATTCACAGCCTGTTTGCCAGAAGTAAGCGACAACCTCGCCGTCCTGGTCTAACTGTTGCTGTAATTCATCTGCAGTGACGGCATTGACGGCTTCTTCTTCATTCGCTCCGTTTAAAAAGAACAACAGGCCGATCCCGATGACGATAATCGCTCCGATGATGGCGAACGTAATAAAATTCGCGCGTTTTTCAGGGTTTTTCATATGCATGATCCTCCTCTTATTGTTAGATAAAGAAAAAAGACTGACTCATGCACGAGTCAGTTTGATTGTAGACGGCTTACTTCTCTTGTGCAACGTCGCTGATTCCCATGTCTTGGTTTAAGACATCGAGAAGCGCAACGAAGATTGTGATGGCCACGCCAAATCCTGTCGCGAGCATCGCGTTGAACTCTACACCATCAACAGCAGAAATGATAAACACCGCTGTATTTGAGAGCACAATCGCCCAGATCAATGTCACTAAATAACGCATTGAACGTCCCCTCCATCTCACAGATGATTCGTAAAAATTCATACGACATTAGTATAGCATTGTTCGAATGGAATATGCGACTTCGATTGTATATTCTTTCCGTCAAATCAAAAAATGTGATACGGTCGTAGAAACATCATTGTGAAGAAAAGAGGATGACTGATGTCACGTTATTTAATCGCAGTTGATTTAGATGGAACGTTATTAAGAGATGATAAAACCATTAGTGAACGAAATCTCCGTGCCCTTCAAGCGGCACGTGAAGCTGGTCATGAAGTCATGATCGCTACAGGGCGTCCAAAGCGCCACTCCATCATGTACTATGAGCAGATGGGCTTGACGACACCGCTCGTCAACTTTAACGGTGCCCTCGTGCATCACCCGAAAGATGCGAATTACGCGGTCACACATCGCCCGATTCCACTCAAGACCGCACACGATATCATTGAAGAGGTCGCCGACACGAAAGCACATAACATCGTTGTCGAAGTGACAGACCACGTTTACTTCCAAAAGGACCCGCAAGAGTTCTACAGCCCGTATGCAGAACGTGCGCTCAGCGTCACGTCGGGTAACTTGTTGACGCATCTGCAAGATGAACCGACATCCCTGTTGATTCATGCGACAAAAGATCATGTGGCGCACGTCCGCTCCCAACTCGACGACATTCATGCCGAGGCGGTATTGAATCGTCAGTGGCGTATGCCCGAGCACATGATCGAGGTCATGAGCAAAAATACGTCGAAGGCACTCGGACTCCAGGAAGTCTCGAAGCATTTGAACATCGATCGGAAGCAGATCATCGCGTTCGGTGATGAAGAGAACGACCTCGAGATGCTCGACTATGTCGGGACGGGCGTCGCGATGGGGAATGCCATCGACCAACTGAAAAACGTAGCCAACGAAGTGACGGCTTCGAACATGGACGACGGGATTGCCCTCTTCCTAGAAGAACGACTTGGAATCAAGGTATAAGGTATAACGAAAGCACCGACTAGAACTCAATAATTATCAAACAGAGGATTTTCTTCCTGATTAGGAAGAAAATCCTCTGTTTTCGTATCCATGCATCCGCCGCATTTCGCACGCCGCTTTAGGTATCCGAAATCCCAGGCGTACAAATGTCATTTTCGTTCAGACACTCCGACTCCTATACTCAAAGAAAACGAATCAAATAGTCATCAAAAATTTTAGTCATCACAACAGGCGTATTCTTCAAATACACTTCGATTTGTTCAGCATTCGAAACAATCGGATTTTCATGTCCCTCATCTTTTGGAAAGTCAGAAATACCTTTGATGATCACACATTCGACATGATTCTTTTTGCAGATATATGCAATGGCACCTGCTTCCGTATCAGCAATTGTGACCTCATGTTCGTTCAACTCTACATAATCCTTCCACATCACGACAGCCCGGTCAGCCGTTGCAATCGTCCCCGTCAAGTAATCACTGCCGTAGTGAGAAAGTGGTATGTCAACGATGAAAGATTGTTTAATCAATGGTTCTACCTCTTTCACCGTACAATCATATTGCACGGCACGATGTGGCACGATGATATCCAAATGATTAAACGTATCATCTATTCCGGCACACGTTCCGGCAACAATCACTTTCGTTAAATCAAAACGAGAGATCATATACTGGTTCGCCCCTACTCCGTTCGCCTTTCGAACACCTGTAAAATAAAAAATCAATTCAGTATCATTTACCTTCTTTAGAAAAAAATCTCCGTACGGGTATGCACAACGTTCTTCACCATTCACTTTAAAGTAGTCTAATGTCGCTTCATATTCCCATTTCGTCGCAATGCTGACCCCAATCATCACGTATCCTCCCCCAACCATATCTGATGTCATATATATAGAATAACCCCTACTGCGTGAACAGTAGGGGTCTAGTTAGCGACGGAACGTACCTTCGACGTCCTCTGTCGGCAAGATATTGATCCAAACCGATGGGTCTGCATCTTTACAGATCCGTGTGATTTCACGCACCTCGTGTCGTTGCGCGACCATCATGAGCGTCGCCTTCTCGACTTTCGAGTACGTGCCGATTGCCGGCATGAGCGTGATTCCGCGGAACACGTGTTGATGCAATTCTTTCGTGACTTCATCCGGATGGTTCGTCACGATGAAGAGCGTCTGACGCTGCGTATTCGTGTAAATCTCATCGATTACTTTTGATGTCACATACAAGAAGACAATTGTGTAGAGCGCTGTCGGCCATCCGAACAAGGCACCTGCTGCGAGCGCGATCATCATGTTCATCAAGAAGAGGTAGACACCGACCGAGTTGTTCGTGAACTTCGCGAGAATCAACGCGACGATGTCAAAGCCTCCTGTCGAGGCCCCATAACGAATCGTAATCCCTGATCCGATTGCCAAAAGCACACCGCCGAACACAGCGTTCAAGAGCGGGTCGTCCGAGAGGAGCTGCGATTGCGGAAGCATACGAATGAACAACGTGACCGAGGCGACACTGACAAGCGTATGGATCATCATATTCCGCCCGAGCATAAAATAACTAACGACGAGCAGTGGTGCGTTCAGAATAAAGAACCAGAGTCCTTCCCCTAGTTCAAACGGTGTACCAGCAAGTAGTGCCGTCAAGATTTGGGCAAGGCCCGTAAATCCTGTCGAATAGACACCGGCTGGAATTAAAAATAATGTCATGGATAAGGCAACGAACAATCCTCCGATGATCGAGACAACCCCGATTCGTGTATGTTCTTTAACGGCTTCCGTCAAGCTTCAACTCCCCTTTCTCAAAATAGCTAAGAATCAAGATAACATAGATTATTCATGCTGCATACAGCAAATATGCAGGAATTCCGATAAGTTTTTCACACGAAAACAAGCCGACTGAGGTCGGCTTGTTCGTACGAAGCAATTGGTCACGCTTTCACTGTTTCGATTGTAATCGATTCATTTGCAGGAACCGTTACTGCATTTCCATACACCTGAAGTGTTACATCTGTACCACCTGTTTGTTTAATCGTCACTTGTTCACGCGATGATGTGACCGTCAAGTGATGACCACGCCAGAGCATGTTGAACGAGTAGCCGTTCCAGTCCTTCGGAATCATCGGGCTGAACGAGAGGTTATCCTCTTGAATGCGCATACCCGCGAACCCGTGAACGATTGACATCCATGAGCCGACCATCGATGTGATGTGCAAGCCGTCTTCTGTATCGTTGTTGTAGTTGTCGAGGTCGAGTCGTGCCGAACGTTGATACAATTCGACCGCCTTATCCTCATAACCGACTTCTGCCGCAATGATTGAATAGACACATGGTGATAAGCTCGACTCATGAACCGTGCGTGGCTCATAGAAATCAAAGTTCGCACGTTTCTGCTCGATGGTGAAGCGATCACCGAACGTGTAGAGTCCTTGAAGTACGTCCGCTTGTTTGATGAAGTTCGAGCGGAGAATACGATCCCACGACCAGTTTTGGTTAAGTGGAAGATGTTTTGGATCGAGATCCTTCACTAAGATTTGTTCTTTATCCATGAAGCCATCCTGTTGCATAAAGACATCTGGCACGAGGTCATCTTTTGGATAGTACATCTTCGTCTGGATATCTGCCCACTTCGCGAGTTCCGCGTCCGTGATGCCGAGCGTCGACACGAGCTCTTCGAGACGTGCAGGCTCCGCTTCTTTCAAGTAGTTGTACACTTCTTGCGTATATTCGAGCGTCCACGCAGCGATCAAGTTCGTGTACCAGTTGTTGTTCACGTTGTTGTCGTATTCGTTCGGACCTGTGACGCCTAGGATCATATACACGTCTTTGTGTGGTACAAAGTTGACGCGGCTAGCCCAGTAACGCGAGATCTCGACCAATACTTCAAGCCCGTATTGTCCAAGGTACGACTTGTCGCCTGTGAAGTTCGTGTAGTTGAAGATGGCATGGGCAATCGCACCATTACGGTGAATCTCTTCATGTGTGATTTCCCACTCGTTGTGGCACTCTTCCCCGTTCATCGTGACCATCGGGTAAAGTGCACCTTCCATACCGACATTCTTCACAGCATTTTCTTTTGCCTGTGGTAACTGGTTGTGACGGTATTTGAGCAAGTTCCATGAGACCTCTGGTTTGGTCGTCGCCAAATAGAAGTGGAGGCAGTATGCTTCTGTATCCCAATACGTCGCACCACCATATTTCTCGCCCGTGAACCCTTTCGGTCCGATGTTGAGGCGTGAATCTTCGCCCGTGTACGTTTGGTACATGTTGAAGATGTTGAAACGAATCCCTTGTTGCGCTTCGATATCTCCATCGATTCGAACGTCCGCATCTTCCCAGCGTGCGAGCCATGCTTCCGTTTGTTCAGCGAGAAGCGTCTCGAAGCCTTTCTCAAATGCCGCTTCGACTCGTGTCATCCCTGCAGACTGAAGGTCGTCAATGGCGTGGTCGCGGTTCGTCACGACAGATACATATTTATAGGCTGTCGCTGTTTCGCCGGCAGTCGCACTGACCGTGAATTTGTTCGCTACGAAGAGGTCTGTCGCTTCGAGTACTTCGCAACGAGCACCTTCTACATCGGCAATCATCGACGCCGTGACGTGCCAATCGAGTTTTTTCGTTTTCGTTGTCACGAAACCAAATCGTTCTTCGATGCCACTGTCAACCGGGAGCCAGAACTTCTCATCATAGTTTGAATCTTCGTTGACGACATCGCCGTCTAAGTACGGAGTGAATTCGATTTTCGCTTCATAGTTCACCGGTGTGACATTGTAACGAATCGCCAACACTTCTTTGTCAACGATCGAGAAGAAACGGACGACCTCTACTTTTGTCTCTTCTGTACCATTCATCAATGTGAACGTCCGTGTGAGGACACCACGCTGCATATCCAATTCACGTGTAAAATCTTTCACGTCCCATTTCGCCAAATCGACGGGTGTACCGTTGATGACGACACGTAGACCGATGACGTTTGTCGCATTCAATACTTTGGCAAAGTATTCAGGATATCCGTTCTTCCACCAACCGACACGTGTTTTGTCTGGGTAATAGACGCCCGCCACATAGAATCCTTGGTGCGTATCATTCGAGTAATCTTCCTCAAAATTACCTCGCATCCCCATGTGCCCGTTACCGAGCGATGTGATCGATTCAGCAAGACGGTTTTCTTTCGGGTGAAGACCTTCTTCTGTTACTTTCCATTCATCGACTGCAAACAATCGTTTCATCTGTCTGCCACTCCTTTTTCTCTACAAGGCTACCTTCGACGGACAACAAGTTCGTGCAACCGTTTGTCTATGAAAGCGCTGTATTTAATCTCACCTTTCATTTTACACAACTGAAGAAAGAATGCAATCGTTTGCATAAAACTTTTTCTTTCTTTTTTTCGTCACATTTTTAGACAAAAAAGACTGCCTCTTGCAGAGTCAGTCTCATCCAAACTTCACTTATGCTTTTTTTCGCCCTCACCGAACGCCGCATTCGCCTCATGACCTTCGAATAGAGCGCTCCGACCATCATTGAACCCCGTATCTGGTTCATCGATCACGAGCGCATATCCACCTTGTTTAATCTGTTCGTGTGCCTGATTCACCTCATCATCTGAAATGCCTAAGTCACTCAGCGCTTGTTTCATATCTTTACCTTGTGTATCGTCTTGAAGGTTGTCTAACCAAGACGTGTCACCGTTTTCCACGCTTACGTTCGTCTCCCGTTTGAGCACGTGGACAGCGTCTTCTTGTTCGGTCACGACATATAATTCTCCTTCATCGTAGCCATTTTCATTCAGTTCGTTAATTTTAGAAAGCAAACTTTCTTTCGTATCATATGTTCCAACAAATCGTCTCTGACTCATCTCAATCCATCCTTTCGATTTATCCATTCGTGAGTGATGTTCCCCACTTCAAAATGATTCAATCAATCGGATATGCAAAAAACGACCTCGCTCTCGCGAGATCGTCTAAACAATCAGGAATTCGATTCTAATGTCTCGGTTACCTTGCTCTTCTTCTGGCCACACGATTGGCGGACGACCAAATAGTGCGGGACGATGACGCGCTTCCCGTAAGGTGGCGCATTATCGCTGATTTGTTCAATCAAGCAGTTCGTCGCCTCAAAACCGAGACCGAAAATGTTGATTTCGACCGATGTGAGTGGCGGGTTCGAGTGCTCCGCGATATAGACGTTGTTAAAACTGACGACGGCTACGTCCTCTGGGATTTTGAGCCCCATCTCACTCAATGTACTGATGACACCGAGTGCCATCATGTCATCACTGACGACGACCGCGGTTGGCGGCTCTTCATTTTGAAGCAACTCACGAACGGCCTTCGCCCCGCCTTTTGTCATGAATTCAGCCCGTGCGATATAGTCTTCACTTACTGGAATGCCAGCCTCCATGAGAGCCGTCGCGTATCCGTTACGGCGATCTTGCGTCACAGCGAGTTTGTCCGATCCCCCGATGAAGGCAATGCGACGGTGACCTAGGTTATAGAGATGCTTCGTCACTTCACGACCTGCCAAATAGTTGTCCGTATCGACGTACGTAATCGAAGAAGCGTCCCCGAACGGCTTCCCGACCACGACGAACGGAAACTTCGTTTGTCGTAAGTATTGGACGACTTGGTCGTCTTCACGTGAATAGAGGACGATGACACCGTCGACGCGGCGTCCTTGTACCATCTCGATGACACCCGACAACACTTCTTCCTCTGTCACACCGGTCGTCATATAGAGTGAATAACCATTTTGGTGCGCTTTCGTGCTGATTCCTCGTAGCACTTCTGGGAAGAATGGGTTTTGGAGAGTCTTTGTCGCCGCGCTCGGCATGACGAGACCAATCGACTGTGTCGAGCGGTTGGCGAGACTTCTCGCATGGATGTTTGGATGATAACCGAGCTCTTCCATCGAGCTTCTGACCCGTTCTTTTGTCTTTTGACTGATTCTTGGGCTGTTGGCGATGACGCGAGATACCGTCGACGGCGCGACGTTCGCATGCTTCGCAACATCTTTAATTGTGATTTGCATGGTGTTCCCCCCTGCTTCCGTGAATTCAATTCGTGCCTTTCGGCCATTCATATCTTTATTTGCGGCGCTTCCACATGACCAAACCTGTCAAGAAAATCGGAATCGTGACGACGAGTAAGCCCATCATCCACGGATTTACCGATGATTCCTCGACGATGTAAGCGTTCGCACTTTCGCCAGATAGTTCAATTGTAAACGTTCCGCGTTGATCTGTGACCAGTTGTGAGAATAATAGACCGCGAAGTCTTGTATCTTCCCCGATTTCACTGACCTCGATCTCAATCTCTCGATCCTCACTGTTCATGTTGATCGCATATAATGCGACGTCATCTCCGTCTTTACGCTCAAAGACGGCCATCCCGTCTTCCGATGCAATCATGCGCTGTTCACCTGTCGCAAAGACCGGGTATTCCTCACGCATGCGGTTCATCGTTGCGACGTATTCATGTAACTCTTCATTTCCCGGGAATTCAGTCATCACTCGGTTCGCAGGATCGGCCCCGCCCGTCTGAGCATTCTCTGTTCCCTGGAAAACGATCGGCATACCCGGTGACGCATAAAGCGCGAACAACCCGAGGCGTAACCGTCGTTCCGCTGATTCCACACCACCGAGTTCGGCCATATGCATGAACCGTTCGACATCATGGTTATCGAGGAACGTCGCCATCTGGTTCGGGTCGTTGAAGAACGTTTCGGCATAACTTGCGGCAACATCGATTTCATCAACGTTCGCCTGCTGTTGCGTCATCGTTTTCGAGACACGATCATAAAATGTAAAGTTCGTGATACTGTTGAACCCGAGGTCGTCATACTGCGCGACGTATTGTGGGTCCGGGTCAAACACTTCGGCGAGTAAGTAAAAGTCCGGATCGACCGACCGAACACCTTCGACAAAGTCTTTCCAGAACGCCTTATCGACGTGACGGACTGTGTCGAGGCGATAGCCATCGATGTCGGTTTCTTCAATCCAATACTTTGCCGCATCAATCAAATACGATTTGACTTCCGGGTCTTCTGTTTTGAAGTCCGGTAAATCGAACAACCAATGCGTCTCGACCTGTTCTTGATCTTTCCAGAATACGATCGGCAGCTGTTCATGGAACCATTCCGGCTTTTCTTCCACCCACGGATGGTTTGGACCGACGTGGTTGACGACGAAGTCGAGAATAACTTTCATGTCTCGTTTGTGTGCCTCGTCGACGAGTTCCTGCAAATCCTCTTTCGTCCCGAATTGCGGGTCGATGTTATAAAAATCTTTAATCCAATACCCGTGATAGCCGTCTGGCATATTTTCAAAAACAGGTGTCAACCAAATCGATGTGAATCCGAGTGACTCGATATAATCGAGCTTCTCGATGACCCCACGGATGTCTCCGCCATGAAATGCTTTCGGGTCATCTTTGTCGACCTGCTCATTGTTATCCGGATTTCCGTCAACAAATCGGTCGACCATAATAAAATACATGCGTTCTTGTTCCCAAGTAGCAGCTTCCTTTGCACCGACGACGGTCGGAAACAAAAGAAGCGACAGGAGCACGAGCACGACGCCTCGCCTCATATCGCTTCCTCCTTTTACGAGTATTATCCTTTCGTACCACCCGCTGTAAGGCCAGAAACGAAGTAGCGTTGGAACATGAAGAACAAGATGACGATCGGAAGGGCTGAAAGAACCGCACCTGCCGCGAACAACGTGAAGTTGTTATCGAACTGTTTCGAAATCATGTTGTAAAGACCAACTGCCAATGTTTGTTTCTCTGGTGAACGAAGGACGAGCGATGCCAAGATAAAGTCGTTGAATGGTCCCATGAAGTTAAAGAGAGCAATCGTTGCGACAATCGGCTTCGCAAGTGGCAAAATGATTTGCCAGAAGATTCGGAGGTGACCTGCACCATCCATGCGGGCTGCTTCGTCAAGTTCTTTCGGAATCGTGTCGAAGTACCCTTTCGCCAAGTACGTGTTCATCGGAATCGCACCACCCGCATAGAGCAAGATGAGCGCTGTATGTGTGTCAAGAAGGCCGAGCATGTTGAGCAATACATAAATCGCGATGATCGCAACGAACTGTGGCACCATTTGAAGGACGAGGAACAAGACGAGTGAGTTCTTACGTCCGACGAAACGATAGCGTGAGAAGACGTAACCAGTGATCGTCACCAAGACGACAGAGAGTGCCATCGTGATGAAAGCGATTTTCAACGTGTTCACATACCATAAACTATAATCCGAAATTGTTAGGTCGAACAAGTTTTTATAGTGAACAAACGTCGGGTTCGATGGAATAATCGTTGACGTAATCGTACGCCCTGGGTTGAACGATGTTCCGACAACCCAAAGCATCGGATAGAGAATGATGATCGACGCAAGCGTCAAGATGACATACGAGATCGCCAAATTGATTCGTTTTTGTTTTTTCATATCAGATCATATCCTCGTCTTTGAAAGATTTTGTCCGACGGAATTGGATCACGGCAAGCGTCATGATGAAGAATGACAAGATAAGTGTGATCGCAGCCGCAAGTCCGTATTGCGGGTTGGCACCGAGAGACAATTTGTAAATCCAAGAAATCAAGATGTCGGTACCGCCGGCCGTTTGTCCAGGTACAGCAGGGCCACCGCCATTAAAGAGATAGATGATGTTAAAGTTGTTGAAGTTGAACGTGAACTGCGTGATCAAGATCGGTGCTGTTGCGAACAAGAGCATCGGCAATGTGATCAAGCGGAACTTATCAAAGATGGTTGCTCCGTCAATCGTCGCTGCTTCATATAAGTCACCAGGAATCGATTGAAGAACCCCTGTCATGAGCGTCATGATGAACGGGAATCCGAGCCACCATTGAATGAGAACAAGTGCTGTTCGTGTTGCTGTCGGATCGGTCATCCAGTTGACTGGGTCAAGACCGAGTGCCGGTAAGATCGTCGTATTAAACACCCCGAACGATTCGTTGAACATCGAACGGAAGATCAAGATCGTGATGAATGCCGGAACTGCCCAAGACAAAATTAAGATTGAGCGGAACAAGCGACGGAAACGTAGACCCTCTTGGTTCAAGAGCACCGCAAGGAAGATCCCGATTGCGATGACCCCTGTCGTTGAAGCGACCGTCCAGACAAGCGTCCAGCCGAGTACCCCGACGAACGTGTCACGGAAGATATCGATTTCAAAAATACGCGTGAAGTTCTCGAATCCGACCCATTCGACGAGTTTCGCTGGTGGTGCGTTGTTGTAGCGATAGTTCGTGAAGGCGATCAAGAACGTGAAGATCAATGGAAGAATAACTGTAAACACTAACAAAATGAGTGATGGGATTAACATTAAGTATGGGAATCCATGGTCACGCAAGTTGCGAAGTTGCATTTGGAACGATGGAAGGTTTAGATGCTGATCACGAGCGCGACCGACACGATAGGCGTCACGAATGTTCCAAACATAGAACGCGATTCCGAAGAAAAGTAAAATTAACGCGACAATCCCCTCGACCATCAAGAAGATGGAGTGGTCGTTACGAGGTCCTGGCACTTCACCAAGCGTGATCAATCCCCAAAGTCCTCCACGGTCACCTGGTCCGGCGCCCGCCCCTTTGAAAAATAGATCATAGTTTACGGCAAAATATGATACGACGACGATAAAGAACGCTACCGCTTTCGCGTATTGTTTATTGTATAACTGTCCGAGTCCCGGAATGATGGAAAGTAGTCCCGCGTTCCGAGCATGGTTTGTAGGCTTGTCCGGGCGTTGGTCCGGTGTTTTAGGGTTCGCAATTGCAGCCATCCTCAGTTTCTCCTTTCGATTTGAGCAAATCAATCAAGCAAACGTTTGCTCAATGCTAGAAAATGAGGGGGAACGCCATATGGCGCACCCCGTCATTTCAATTCCTTATTGGTTGTTTGCTTGGATTTGTTGTTCGATGACTTTCACTGCATCGTCTGCAGATTTTTGTGCATCTTGTTTACCAGTCGCTACAAGCTGAAGTGCTTGTGCCATTGGCTCCCAAACTTGTCCCATTTCAGGAATGTTAGGCATTGGGATTGCGTTTGTTGCTTGATCGAATACCGCTTTCGCAACTTCGTTCGACGTGATTGTCTCGTTCGACTCGAGTGCTGCTACTGGTGGGATCTCGTTGTATGCTTCAAACATTGCCAATGCGTTTTCTTCATTCGTCAACTCTTGAAGGAACATTTCAGCCCACTCTTGGTTTTCTGTGTAAGCTGAAAGGGCATATGTTTTCACACCCATGAACGTCTTGATTGGCTCACCGTTCGGAAGTGTTGGCATTGGAGCCGCTCCGAGGTTCACGCCTGCATCTGTGTAACCAGCTACAGCCCAAGGTCCGTTCATGACTGAATGAGCTTTCTTCTCAGTGAAGAGTTGGTCCATCGCCTGGCCGCCAGACTCACCGATCAATCCTTTAGGGAAGAGGCCTTCTTCGTACCATTTACCGATGTACTCGAATCCTTCAACTGCGCCTTCGTTGTTCAAACCGATGTCAGATGGGTCGAGTGCGCCACCGTCTTCTTTAAACACGTATCCGCCGAATCCAGCGACAACACCGTGTGCGAAGTAGAAGTTATCCCAAAGTGCGAGGAATCCGTATTGACCGTCAGCTTTTACATCGTTTGACAACTTGTAAAGGTCGTCCATAGATGCTGGAGCTTCAGACATCAAGTCTTTGTTGTACATGAGAACTGGTGTCTCAACTGATTTTGGATATCCGTAAGCTTGACCATCGAACATAACAGCTGATTTCGCAGCGTCTGTGAATGCATCAAGTGATCCTTCGTCAGCGATCGGAGCCAAGTGACCTTGGTCAGCGATTGTACCGATTTGGTCGTGTGGTACGAGAACGATGTCTGGACCTTTACCAGCTGGACCGTCAAGCGCGAGCTTGTCTTTTTGATCCGTCATCTGTACTTCGACGACTTCAACTTTTACGCCATGCTCTTCTTCGAACGCCTTCGCAACTTCTTTCGTTGTTTCAGACTTTTCGATGTCTTCCCAGATGACGATCTTTTCAGGTTTGTTCTCGCTTGAAGAACCACCTTCGTTAGAAGATCCGTTGTCTGTTCCGCCACCACATGCAGCAAGTGCACCGAATGCGAATACTGCTGTTGAAAGTCCTGCTACCATTTTTTTCATCTTCATGATGAAAAACCTCCCCAAGGAAATAGTATGGTCAGATTTGCGCAATCGCACGACCACGTCAATTTTAAAACTCCGCTACGAAATTGACATGGTAGTGAAAACGTTTGCATCCTCACCTCAATTTTTATTATACAATTGTGAAAGCGTTTTACAAGTCTTTTTTTACACTTTTTTTACGTCTGTTGACCCATTTATGTAATTTATAAAATATTGTTCATAATTCCTCACTTTTTATGAGTTTCAGCAATTGACAAAATGTAAACGCTTTATTACCCTTTGCTTGAGCAAACGTTTTCGCAACACCTATTCTCTTTGATTCACAGTGTTGTAAAATGATGTCATCCCCTATAAAGAAAGGAATGTTTTCCTTATGATGAAAGAAGCGATTTATCATCGTGCCATGTCCCCGTTCGTTTACAAATATGATCGTGAGACGATTCACATTCGTTTCCATACGAAGCGTGGCGATATCGAATCGGTCGATTTGATTTGGAACGACCCTTACGATTGGCATTCTGAAGACCCGGCGATGTGGAACTTTGATCCAGACAAACCGAGTTACTGGCGTACATACGAGACTCCAATGGAGAAAATCGGTTTCGACGACGCCTATGACTACTGGTTTATTGCAGTTAAGCCTCCATTCCGTCGCCTTCGCTACGGATTCCGTCTGAATGACGGACAAGAGACGGCCGTCTATACCGAAAAAGGATGGTTCGAGGAAAAACCACTCGATGATACGGGCTATTACTTCTGCGTCCCGTTCATCAATCCGGTTGATATCTTCCATGCGCCGTCTTGGGTGAAAGACACGGTTTGGTATCAAATCTTCCCGGACCGCTTCGCAAATGGAGATGCTTCACTCAATCCAGAAGGCACACTTCCATGGAACTCGACAGAGCCAACGATCACAAACTTCTTCGGTGGTGATTTCCAAGGGGTGATCGACCATATTGATCACTTGGTCGAGCTCGGCATTACCGGAGTCTACTTCTGTCCAATCTTTAAAGCGACGACGAACCACAAGTACGACACGCTCGACTATATGGAAATCGATCCACAGTTCGGGACGAAAGAGAAGTTCAAAGAGATGGTCGACCTCTTACACGACAATGGCATCAAAGTGATGCTCGACGCCGTCTTCAACCATATCGGATACCATCACCCGTGGTTCCAAGATGTCGTCGAGAACGGTCCGTCTTCTGAGTACCGCGACTGGTTTTATCTTCGCGACTTCCCGGTTGTCACAGAACCGAAGCCGAACTATGATACGTTCGCGTTCGAGAAGAACATGCCGAAGATCAATACGGAGCATCCAGAATTAAAAGCTTACTTATTAGATGTTGCCCGTTACTGGGTCGAAGAGTTCGGGATCGACGGGTGGCGTCTTGACGTCGCCAACGAAGTCGACCATGCGTTCTGGCGTGACTTCCGCAAGGCAGTTAAACAAGCGAACCCAGAAGCTTATATCCTCGGGGAAATCTGGCACGATTCGCAGCCTTGGCTACAAGGTGACCAGTTCGACGCTGTTATGAACTACCCGTTCACGAACGCGAGCTTGAACTATTTTGCGCTCGACCGGACGACCGCTTCTGAGTTCCGTAATGAATTGACGCGTGTCGAGATGATGAACACGATGAACGTCAACGAAGTCACGTTCAACTTGATTGACTCACACGACACACCACGTGCGTTGACTCGGGCGAAAGGTCATAAAGGAAAGTTCAAGCTTTTGATGACCTCGATGCTCACATATACTGGTAGCCCATGCATTTACTACGGAGACGAAATCGGACTCGAAGGCGAACAAGACCCAGGATGCCGTCGCTGTATGCCATGGGACGAATCCGTTGAAGACCGGAACCTCTTCCGCTACATCCAAAAGCTTATCCAGCTACGAAAAGATCATCCCGTGCTCGCAAATGCTGGCTCGTATCGTTTCAACTTGGTCGATGATGCCAACAACGCCGTCATCATCGAGCGGTGTTCGAAAGATGAGACGTACTTGGTCTACTTCAACAACTCGGATTCTACTTCGAAACTAAGTCCACTCGGTTATCGTGGCGCAGCCTATGACCTATTGCACGATCGTGATCTTGAATCACTCGAAATCGAGCTATCGCCATTCAGCGCCGCTATTCTGAAATTGAAATAATTTCGAAAATCACCTGATTTCTTCGGGTGATTTTTTTGTTGAAAATAATTTACCAAATCCCTTTCTTTTTCATTTCATAAGGAGTAAGATGACCTTTGACATTTTTATAAAACAAATAGTTAACAGAAAGAATTATAGAGAAAAGGGAGAATACACTACATGCAGACGAAACAAACGGAACAGCTCAGCCTGTTCAAACTGTCGTGGCCGATTTTCATCGAGCTTGCCCTCCATATGGGAACCGGGATCATCGCCACATTGATGCTCGCGCACTACTCAGACGCCGCCGCTTCGGCCGTCGGGGTCGCCAACCAAATTTTAAACGTGTTCTTGATTGTCTTTAGTGTGACGTCTGTCGGCGCGACCATCTTGATTGGTCAGGCCATCGGGGCAGGGCGCATGAAGAAGAGTCGGGACTTCGCCCGCTCCGCTGTCAGTTTGAATATGTGGCTCGGTGCAATCATGGTCGTCGTCATCTTCTTGTTCGGTGAGACGTTCTTACGCCTATTCGGTCTATCGGACGAATTGTTCGCACACGGTTTGTTGTTCCTACAAATTGTCGGCTTGTCGTTATTCACCGAAGCACTCATCATGGCGCTCAGCTCAATCCTCCGGAGTCACGGTATGACGAAACACGCCATGCTCGCAACGTTGTTGATTGATATCATCACTGCCGTCGGTGCCATCTTTGCCGTTACCGGCTTGTTCGGACTTCCGGTCACTGGTGTTGCTGGTGTCGCCTGGGCCATCGTGATTGCACGATTCGCTGCCATGATTCTGTTGTTCTGGCTCGTCAAACGGAAGCTTATGATCCGCTTCCCATTAAAAGAAGTGATTCGTCCGAAGAAAGACGACATTCAGTCGCTCCTCCAAATCGGCGTCCCTTCTGCTGGGGAGAACTTATCGTATCAGGCATCACAAATAATCATCACGGGATTCATCGCGACGATGGGCGAGGCTTCCCTTGCTGCTCGCGTATATGTGATGAACTTGTCGATGCTCGCTTTCTTGTTCACCGTCGCCGTCGCACAAGGGACGCAACTCCTGATCGCTCGAGATATCGGAGGCAAACGTTTCAAAGAGGCGTATCATCGCGCCGTCAAAACGTTGAAAATTGCCATGTTCGCCTCGTTCGTCGCCTCTCTTGGTTTGGCGGTATTCAGCGAGTCGCTACTTGGGCTGTTCACCTCAAACCCTGATATTATCGCGGTCGGCGTGCCAATCTTATGGGCAACGCTCATTTTAGAACCGGGTCGCGCCATGAACATCGTGTTGATGGGGTCATTGAAGTCCGTTGGGGACGTCCGTTTCCCGGTCATGATCGGAATCGCTTCGATGTGGGGCGTCGCCGTGGCGTTCAGTTACTTGTTCGGTCTTCAAATGGGACTCGGCATCCTCGGGATTTGGCTCGCCTTCTCTCTTGATGAATGGTTCCGCGGTTTCTTCGCGTTCCGCCGTTGGAAATATGGGACGTGGCAACAAAAAGGCTTCCAGTTCGAAGCAAAAACAACCACGTAAAAAAGCGGCCGCGGCCGCTTTTTTTATTTCATTAAGAATGCCTGCATCGCCTGGCGGTGAACGTCTGTGTCCCCACACTTCCGTTGCCATTCGATTTCCTCACTCAGTCCCTCTTCAAACGAAGCAGCTCGCATGAGCGCCTTCATCCCTTGGACGGCGACTGGTGATTTTGCAGCAAGCGTCTCCGCGTATGATGTCAATCGTTCCGTATACATCGCATCTTCCACGAGCTCTGTGACGAGTCCGAACGTATGCGCCGCTTCTGAATCGATGGTACTGCCACTCCATAACCAATCTAAAGCGAGATCGTCTCGCATGAGACGACGCAAGTGATATGGTCCGCCCGCATCCGCGACCAAACCGATTTTAATGAAGGCTGAACTGAACTTCGTCGATTTGGCGACAATTCGAACGTCTGCCGCAAGTGCCAAACTAAGCCCCGCCCCTGCGACGACGCCATGAATCCCCGCGATGATTGGTTTACGGCTCGAGAAAAGCGCCCGAACGAGTGGATGATACACATCTTCTAAATATTCCCCGTAATCTGCATCGCTCTCAATCGTTAAATCTTGCCCAGATGAGAATGCTCGCCCTTCGCCGACAAGGACGATGACGCGAACCGCGTCGTCCTGTTCAAATTCATCGATTGCCGTTTTCATTTCGCGAAGTAACGTCTCGTTCAAGGCGTTCAGCTTTTTCGGGCGGTTCAGTTTTAACCACCCTACCCCATTGTGTGTCGTCAATTGAATCGTCTCCACTTTCATTCCCCCTTTAAAATGAATCACTGTTCATTTCTTCGTCATTCCGTCAAACTCCTTCCTTTACTGAAAAGTTTTTTGAAGTTCAATTGCCGGGCAGTTGGTTGATTTGCTATTCTAAAAGGAGTCGGTCACGAAAGGATGAGTCAGATGCAACTGACAAACGCCGCTCGGCAACTAAAACAAAAGAAGATTCCGTTCACCTATCATACGTATGAAGTCGATGAGTCTGACGTCTCCGCCAAACACGTAGCGATGACATTGCAGAAACCGCTCGATGAACTATACAAAACGATTTGTCTCATGAACGAGAAAAAACAATACGCCTTCTTTCTCATCTCCGGAGAGCGTGACATCGATTTGAAGGCAGCCGCGAAAGCTTGGGGAGCGAAAAAAGCATCCCCTGTCCCGATGAAAGAGCTTGAAGCACTGACCGGGTATATCCGAGGGGGCGTCTCTCCAATCGGAGCGAAGAAACCTTTTCCGGTGTATTTACATGATGCAGCCAAAGAAAAAGAGACGATCACCATCTCTGCTGGGAAACGTGGCTATCAACTCGAGTTGAAGCCAGAAGATTTACTGCAATTCACAAACGGTCGCTGGTTTAGCCAATGACCTTACTGGGGGCAAAATTATGTGGAAAGAACGCATCCGTTCGTGGGTCCCAAACTCCTTTACGTTCGGAAACTTATTTTGTGGTGTCGTCGCAATTGTATACGCCGCACGTGGTGACTTTTCAAACGCCACACTGTTAATCATCATCGCGATGATGCTCGACAGTTTAGACGGGCGCCTCGCCCGTATGCTCGGAGTCGCTGGGGACTTTGGGAAAGAGCTAGACTCGCTCGCTGACATCGTCACGTTCGGTGTCGCACCAGCGATGCTCGCCTACTATACGTTTTTCATTGATTACGGCAATTATGGATTGTTTTTTGCGGCACTGTTCCCGCTATTCGGTGCATACCGTCTCGCCCGTTTCAACTTGTCTGCGACAAACGTTGCGGCGAGTTACTTCTCCGGTGTGCCAATCACGGCCGCTGGTGGACTTCTCGCTGTCATCACGACGTTCGGTGACCGCGTCAGCGAACTATTGACGCCAATTTTCTTTACAGGGCTCGCCCTTTTAATGGTCAGCCGCGTCCGTATCCCGAGTTTTAAAGATGTGCCATTGCCACGCCACTCCTTTATCATCACGATCAGCCTCGTCTACGTGACGTACATGATGTTCGCACGCTGGAAAGAGTGGCCGACGTTCTGGTTTATCGCGGTGCCGTTCTATGTCTTATTCATCGCCTTTTCGTTCGTGAAAAAACGGAAACGGATGGCCAATTAAGAGTCTCGTTCGACGAGGCTCTTTTTTCGTACATGCATTTGTTAGACGAAGACTCCGATGAGCTTTAGAATGAAAGAAGAGGTGATGGAATGAAAGTGTATCCGTTTATTTGGAAATGGTTTATTGTCTGGTATTTCATTGGGTTAATTTTGGTTGGGTTCGACCTGCTTCCGCCTTGGCTAGAGTGGGCAAACCCTGTCTTTTTATGGCTCGCCGGTGCGATTGGCGGAACCATTCTCTATCAAGGCGTGCGGCAAGGCGCCTGGATTGTCCCGTTTATTTTCTTTGGTTCAATCGCTGTCGAGACGCTCGGCGTGAAAACCGGGTTCCCGTTCAGTGAATACATTTATGCCGAGGCGTTTGGTCCGACGGTGTTTGGAGTCCCTGTCACAATCGGTGCGGCGTGGCTCGCCGTGATCGGTTCTAGTTTTGCCGCGGCCCGTCTCTTCACATTCCGTAACCATATTTTATGGCTCGTCCCGATTCTCGCGGTATGGCTCGATATGGCGATCGACCCGGTGGCGGCTAACGTGAAGGGGTATTGGGAATGGGCGAACGATGGGCTGTATTATGATATTCCGACCCAAAACTTTATCGGCTGGTTCGGACTCTCTCTCATTTTCTCATGGCTGTTACAACGCCATGAACGATCCGTCGATGCTTTATTCATCCGACATGGCGTGTACTTGTTCGTCATGCTTCACGCCTTGTTCGGCGTCACAGCCGTGAACGCAGGTCTCTATGGGATTGGTTTCCTTAGCATGTTGACGTCCGGGGTCATTCTGTTAGAAAGGAGAGGTCGCGATGATCGAGTCACACAAAAAGAGATGGTTCAATAACGTCTTCTCAACATTCGTACGAGAACGTCAGATTCGTCCGACGTTCCACAATATTTACATACGAACTGATGATATCCCGACGCCAGGATTGATTTTGAGTACACATAGTGCGTGGTGGGATGGGCTCGTCATGTATATGGTGAATGAATATTTTTTGAGACATGACATTCATGTATTGATGGACGAGGACGGTTTGCGCCGCTTCCCGTTCTTTCGTCACCTCGGCGCCTTCTCAGTAAAAAAGGGAAGTCTTTCCGACGTACGAGCTTCCCTCGCCTACGCGAATGAGTTGCTGACATCAGGCAAATCCGTATGGATATATCCTCAAGGTCGAGAAGTTCCACAAGAACAGCGACCTGTCGAAATCGAATCAGGAGCGACCCTTCTACTAAATGATCGCCCGATTCATTTATGCGCCATGTATTATGCATTCGAAAGCCACGCGGAACCCGTCGTCTATGTCCGATTCCGAAAGCACAACGTAACCTCGTCGACACGGAGAGGTCAGAAGCAGGAGATTGCGCAGGCACTTGAACAGCTGTATGACGACGTCAGAGATGACGTCATCACACGTTCGACCGCCTACACTGCCCTGTTTCGTTCGCGGCGTAACCTTGCCGAATGGACAGAAACGCTCGTCCGACTCGGGAGGAGGGAATCATGATACTTTGGATTGTGACCCTCAGTATGCTGCTCTTCACACTCATCAATCTAGCGTTTTTACGACCGCTCGCAACTCCTGGAAAAACACCTGCGACGGCCGTCTGCATCCCGATGCGGAATGAGTCTCGACATGTCGACCGATTGATCTCTAATTTACAAATGGCGATTCCGGAGAATACTCATGTCTACATTTATGAAGACCGCTCCGAAGATGATACATACGAAAGATTGAATCGCGCGATTGGGGACGATGTCCGATTCACCGTCATTCAGGGAGTCCCTTTGCCTAATGACTGGGCCGGCAAAGTCCATGCCTGTCATCAACTCGCATCACGCACGACTGAACCGTATCTCCTCTTTTTAGATGCGGACGTCACGATCGATTCGAGCTTTATTGCCCGCATGCATGCCACTCTCCGTCGCGAGCAGGCTGTCTTCCTATCAGGATTCCCCCAATTTCCGACAACGACATTTCTCGGGAAATTGTTGATCCCGATGCAACACGTACTCATCGCCCAACACCTGCCTTTGTTTTGGCGTAAAGTAAAACATCCAGCATTTGCGGCAGCGAACGGAATGAACGTACTCGTCGAGCGAAACAGTTACGAGGAAGTTGGTGGGCATGCCACGATCCGATCATCGTTAATCGATGACATCGATTTATGTCGGACGTTCAAGCGACATCGAAAAGTGACATCACTCGTTCAAGTCGCCCCGTTTATCTCATGTGATATGTATGAGACGAATGAAGAAGTATGGAGCGGGTTTTCAAAAAACGTATTCAAGGGAATGAATGAATCAGTAGGGCTTGCCTTGTACTTTTTGACGTACTACGGGATCCAGTTGACCGCCATGTTCGCATGGCTCGTTTCACCGAGTTGGCAAACAATCAGTGCGGCACTCTTCGTACTCCTCGCCCGACTTGCTGTCGATATGAGATCACATGGATCCGGTACATGGTTGCATCCACTCAGCTTAATCGCTTATCTGACCTTACTCGGGAACGCCGTCATCCGAAAATGGAGACGACTACCTATCACGTGGAAAGGTCGCCATTATTCTTAATCGAGCGTCTTATTTAAGGGGGACATATGTATGAAGCAAATTGTTGTCATTGGAGCCGGACTAGGTGGACTGAGCGCTGCCGTCACGCTCGCCACACATGGCTATGACGTCACAGTCATTGAAAAGAATGAACATGTCGGCGGAAAACTTATGCCCGTCATTACCGACGGTCATCGTTTTGACTTTGGTCCGAATACGATCACGATGCCAGATGTGTTCCGTTCCGTCATCCGAAACAGTGGTGCCAACCCGGATGACTATTTTGAATTGATCAAACTCGACCAACATACCGTCAATCATTATTCGGACGGCTCCTCGTTCACATTTAGCGCCGACCGGGCACAGCTCGAGGCGGAAGTGCGACGTTTAACCAATGATCAAATGAAGAAAAATCAATTACAGGCTTATTTAGACGAAGCGGACAAGTTATTCCGTATCGCGAACGAACGCTTCTTCACCCGCATGGAGACAAAATTAGACCCGGGTCTTTGGGCGGACATGGTAAAAGTGCACCCGCTCCAAAGTTTACACGCCCTTCATCAAAAGTACTTCAAAGACAAGCGCATCATCCAGGCACTTGACCGGTATGCGACATACATCGGCAGCAGCCCGTACGTGACGCCAGGAACGTTCGCGCTCATCGCGCATCTAGAATTAAATGAAGGCGTCTACTTCGCGAAGGGTGGCAACTGGAACATCGCGAAAGGGTTTGCGAAGCGAGCGAGTGAACTCGGAGTGACGTTCCGTCTCGGACACGAAGTGACGAAAATCGAGGTCTTGAACGGGAAAGCCCATGAAGTCGTCGTCGACGACAAAGAAGTCATCTCTTGCGATGCCGTTTTGCTCAATGGCGAGCTACTCACGCAGTATCCTCGACTTGTCGACGCGAAAGACCGTCCTTCTTTCCCGGTCCCGACACGCGACACCGTCGAACCGTCCATCTCTGCATTCGTCTTAATGATCGGACTATCGAAGCGATTGAACCTTGCTCACCATAACGTCTATTTCTCTGACGACTACAAGCGAGAATTCAAATCACTCTTTCAAGAAGAGCGCTATGCGGACGAGCCGACTATCTATATCTCCAATTCATCCGCAACCGATTCATCGATGGGCGAGGCTGGCGACAATCTGTTCATTCTCGTCAATGCACCTGCCCATTTGACTGACATCGATGCCGACACGTATGAGCATTTAATTCGTCGTCGGTTGCGCGAGTTCGGCGTGGACTGGGAAGATGAAGAGGTCCTTTTCCATCAACGTGTGACACCGCAAGATTTAACGCGTGATTTTTATGCATACTACGGTGCACTTTACGGTACGTCGGCCAATTCGAAAAAAGGGGCATTCTTTAGACCGGCAGCTCGGTCGACGGACGTGTCAAACATCTGGTTTGCAGGTGGTTCGACTCATCCTGGAGGCGGGAGCCCAATGGTCACGCTTTCAGGACAATTCGCGGCACGATCGATGTTAGAGGACATACCTCTGACAATATGAACATTTTGTGAACGCGAGTTTCGACACTTGTCGACAATTGAAAGACGTGATAATATCATATTCGAGTTCAAGCAGTTCTGTAACGTTTGTTGCACCTGTAGCGATCGAATGGCTTCCCCGAGCCTCATCGCGTTTTGAACTTGTCACACCCGAGAAAAAAGTGATGAGCGAGTTTCCCCACTCGTATCCCGTAGTTGAGACAGCTTGCGTATGATGTTCCCCCTTAGTCCATCAAGCATCCTGTTTCAACGAAGATGTCCCAACTGATTCATTCCCCATGAATCCCGGCACATCTTTAGGGCTTCATCACAAATCGATTCATTCATTTCCCCGATGAATGGATCACATAACGCTTACGCCACTTTTGGTCCCCCGCCAAAAGTGGTTTTTTTTGCGCAAAAAAACTGTAGACGCGAGGAGCATCTACAGTAGATTGGATGACTTATAATTTTGCTAACAACTTTCCTTTTTGTAAGGTCGATACGTATGCCCGTTTTGTGAAGACGTCATATCCGTTTGCTCGAGCTGCATCTAAAATTCCTTCATATAGAAGAGCTGCTGCTTGAACCGGTTTTCGACTGGCGAGCGGATAGAGGTGATGGGTCGTACGTGCCCGTTCATACAAGGACTCCGCGCGCTTCGCCAACGCCTCCCATAGCTCGATGAAGGAAGGTGTCACTTCACGTTGCTGTAACATCTCTTCACTTACGCCATACTGTCGCATCATCGTGCGTGGCAAATAGATGCGGTCTCTATTCAAATCTTCCCCGACATCTCGCAAAATATTGGTCAGTTGCATCGCAATGCCGAGGTCGATGGCGCCTTGTCGGAGCTGACGTTTCGTCTCGGCGTCTTGATTCGGGACAAGAATCGGGAGTAGCATCAGACCGACCGTACTCGCGGCATAATAGCTATACTGCTCGGTCTCTTCGAGCGTCTCATATCGTGATTTATGTAAATCCCACTTCATGCCTTCCGCTAGCTCAAAGAATGGATTGACGTCCATCTCATAGCGTTGCCATACATCTCGAAGGGCGACCCATAGCGCTTCATCCTGGTCATATCCTGCTAAAAAGCGATCGAATGCATGCAAAAACGACGCCAAACTCTCTTCTGGACGGTCTGATTCATCGACCGCATCATCAAGAGTCCGACAAAACGTATACACGGCCATGACCGCTTGTCGATCTGGTTTTGAGAGCAAAGAGAAGGCCCGATAAAAGGTCAACGAGCCTTTCTTCATGATTTCCTCACATTGACGATACGCTTCTTGTGTCGTCACGATGTATTGCCCCCATTTCTTCTTCCATTTTTTTCACAAGTAACTGTGAACCAATCATGACAATCGGCACGCCCCCACATGGATGGACAGATGCACCAACCGCATACAATCGCTCGATTTTCGGGAACGGTCTTGCCTGTGGCTTGAAGGCGGCTGATTGAGACAATTTTGGTGCAATCCCAAAACTTCCTCCTTCGAACAGACCAAATCGCTCGGCATCCATCGGTGTCCGTACTTTCATCTCGATGACACGGTCCCGAAAATCGGGTAATAGTGCCTCGAGTCTTCCTAATAGATGGTCAATCGTTCCTTGCGTCTCAAAGTCTTCTCGCTCCAATTTACGAGGTACCGGAACGAGGACATATAATACACTCGTCCCATTCGGCGCAAGTGTCGAATCAATCCGTGATGGATTGAACGTGTACATCGCCGGATACTCACTTAGTTTACCATCCTCAAAGATTGTTCGCATCGATCCCTCAAAATCATTCGGTAAATCGAATTGATGGACCGGCAAATCGAGTTCCCCGCTGACCGTGAAATAAAGGAGTAGCGTACCACTGGACGGTTCATACGTCTTCGGTGTCACGCCATCAATGAGTCGTTCCATAAGCGGAAAGTCACCGTTCACGACGACCGCGTCATAAGGCACGTATTCGTCATTGACCGTGACGCCAGTGGCTACACCGTTCGTGACGTGGACATGATTGACGGCCGCATTCATTACGAAATGAACACCTCGTCGTTTCAGCTCTTGTTCCATTTTCGCCGCGAGCGAGAAATATCCTCCTTTTACATACCAGACTCCCTCTTCTTGTTCACGATAAGGAATGAGTCCATATAACGAGGGGGTCGCATAAGGGTTCCCACCGATATAGAGCGTCTGTAAACTGTAGGCGACACGTAAGCGTTCGTCCTCAAAAAAACGTTTCATGTTCGCATGGGCCGTTTCATATGCTTTCAAGCGCATGAGGAGAAGCAATAGTTTCGGTTCGAACAACTCTGTTTTCGATGCATAACTGCGGTCTAAAAACGTATCGAACCCAATCCGATACTCTTCTTTCTTCTGCGACATATAATGACGGAATGCGTCCCCTTCGCCGAAAGTCCGCTCGATCTCTTCTGCCTGTCGCTCGATATCCCGATATTTATAGAACGATGTCCCGTCTTGATAGCGCAAACGATAGAGTGGATCGACTTCGAGTAATTCGACCTCACTTTCCGGTAGCCCCGCTTCCATCAACTGTTGCTTCAGTTTGCCCGGTAACAAGACGATCGTCGGACCTTCATCGACTTTCGCTCCATTTTCAAATTCAACATAGTTTAGTCGTCCACCGACACGCGCTTCCTTCTCGTAAATCGTGATGTGAAGTGAAGGGTTTCGTTTCGTCAATAAGAGGGCGGCGTAAAGTGTGCCGACCCCGGCCCCGACAAAGCTGATGTTCATCGGCCGACACCTGCCCGGTCACGCAACAAGTTCGTTGTGATGCGCGCTGATTCAAAGATGGTCGGAAGCCCGCTTCCTGGATGCGTCCCGCCACCGACGAGCCAGACGTTGTCGAGCTCTTCAAACTGATTGTGCGGACGGAAATACATCATTTGCGATAGATTATGACCCAAGTTAAAGGTTGCGCCTTCGTATACCCCGAACGTTTCCCAATCCTCAGGTGTCAACGTCTCCATCACCTCAATATGTTGGCGAATGTCTCGGTATGGTGACCGTGTCTCAAGGGCGTCGAGTACACGTTCTGTCATCGTTGGCTGCAACTCTTCCCATGGCAAACCGGATAAGTTGTTCGGTACCGGTACGAGGACGTATAGCGACGATTTTCCTGCAGGTGCGAGCGTCGGGTCGATGCGCGAGGCGTTTTGAACGTAGAATGAGAAATCCTCGCTCAGTTTCAACTCTTGCGTCATCTCTTTGACGTTCAACTCATAATCGTCTGCGAAGTGAATCGAATGGTGTGCCACGTCTTCATAGACGTGATCGAGCCCGAGATAAAGCATGAATGTCGAGCACGAGTAGCGTTTCTTCTTCAGTTGAGCCGGACTCCACTTCGACAGTTTGCCGTCTGGGACTAATGACGTCATCGCGTGAGCAAAGTCAGCACCAATCACGACTTCGTCGAACGCATAATGAACGCTCCCTGCTACGAGACCGGTCACTTTCTTGTCATCCATGAGAAGACGCTCTACTGGTTCACCTAAGCGAATCACGCCACCCTCTTCTTCTACGACCTTCGCCATCGCATAACAAAGTTGATTCACGCCTCCAATCGGATGATGAACCCCGTATGCATGCTCCATATAAGATAAAATCGAGAAACCGCCTGGACATTCCCAAGCGGACATTCCTAAATATTTTGCTTGGAACGTGAACGCATACTTCAACTCTTCGCTCGTAAAGTACTCGGATAAGACGTCATAAAGCGACTTCCCGATTGAAAGGAACGGTAACGCTTTGAGTACGCGTAATGAGACATAGTCGGTCAGTTTGTCATGCGCGGTTTGAAGAACAGGCATCAACTTGGAGAGCTTGATCGCCTGTTCGCTCATGAACCGTTCATATCCTTCCCCATTTCCCGGGAATTGTTCTTCGATGGCTTGATGCATCTGGTCACGATCAGTCGTCATCGAGAGATGGCGCGTCCCACGATCAAAATACAAATCATACATCGGTTCTAGCCGTTTCATCTCGACGTAATCATGTAAATCACGTCCCGTTTCTTCGAAGATCTCTTCTAAAATGTAAGGCATATTTAAAAATGTAGGTCCTCGGTCAAACGTGAACTCGCCTACTTGTAGACGTGACGTTCTGCCTCCTACAAACGGTTGTTTCTCAAATACGGTGACGTCTACGCCACGATTCGCTAGTAGCATCGCAGCAGCCAATCCACCGGGTCCTGCCCCTATTACGGCAACTCTTTGTTTCGACACACTCAACAACTCCCTATGTGAATAGTCTCTTATGCTTCTCTATCATTATAGAAATGACCGGAGACAAGTTCAATTTTGAATCGGTTGATTGAGCAGATTCTTGTTCCCTCGCTCGGCGATGACGATATACCAAGACCCTTCTGGAATGAACGGGATAAAGCGAATTTGTTCAAATCCGACTTCTTGCATTTGACGGCGCAATCGTGGAATGGTCGGGAGCGGATATAAGTTATCGTGAAGTGTCATGAAGGCATTGAATGCAGAAGCGAACCGTCCGCCGAGTGCCGTCTCCGCAAGTGGCGTCACAAGGACTGCGACCCCGTTCTCTTCTAAACGATTCCGAAGTCGTTCAAGCAGTTTGATTCGCTCCTCTGGTGAGAAATAATAGAGCATATTGTTCATCATGACCGCATCGAATTGTTCTTCTGTTTCCCAGTTCATGAAATCGGCGACTTCAAAATGAATATCGCCCCGTTCATCAAGAGACCGCGCTTCTTCGATAACCTCTTCCTCTAAATCGATCCCCGTCAATTCCCAATTCGGTTCGAGCGCTTGTAATTTACGTAAATAACCACCATGCCCACAACCGATATCAAGCATCGACCCGACGTTCGCCTGACGTAACAGTTGCTGTACGATCGGGAATGCGACCGTCTCGACGAGCGTCGATGTTTTCGCGACGACTTGACCGTGTTCGGCCCCATCAAACGTCTTTTGTTTCCCAGACTCTAAAAATTCTGGGTAAGCGATCAACGCAGGGATGTGAAGTTCCATCATCTCTTGGAGCATGAATCCGATGCTCCGCTCATCGTTACCAGACAACTGGTATTTTAATCCACGTGTCGGATAGTAGCGCCATCCCCTCTTCTTCAAATGACGCACTGCGACCCCAACTTCTAACCAACGCTCTAGCGCAAGTTGCGTCAACGGGCGTTTGAGTCGTAAATTCATCTCTGCCATACTTGCGCCACCTTGAAGTGCATCGAATAAACCAAACTTATATCCGATATAGCCGTGCCATAGTGGTAAAAATGATTCTGTTTGTTTCATCCATTTCCGTGCATGTAATACGCGTGTCCATTCCGTCATTTGTTGATCCATCGTTTCACCTCATCGTCATGATTACTGATTTTTTTATTTTCCCCTAATAATTTGTGTACAAACAAAAAATTCCCACTTCGGTGTGCGAAGTGGGAAAGTCTTATTGAATGAAGCTGTTGAAGAAAGATTGTCCGTATGGTAATGCGTAACCGATAAAGATTGTCACGAGTGCCAATACGATAAATCCGCCGAAAAAGGCGTTCGATGGTTTGTTCTTTTTCACTTTGACAAGTGTCATCTCACCGAAAATCAATGCCAGTAACCCGACTGTGATTTTCACGTGATAGAACGTGCCGCCTCCGTTCAATTGAAGGTAGAGATAAAGTCCTGTTCCGAATGCGATGAGTAACATGAGTCGAAACGCCATATGTGCGATCTTTCCACTCTTGTTGCCGTTCTTGTAACCAATATAGGCTACGGCAAATAAGATAAGTAACAAAATCCAGCTCGTGACGTGTGTGTGCAAGAATGCAATCAGTGGCATTCTAATGCCCCCCTTTATGTTGTTGTACAGTCTTCATTGTACACGAACCCTCTCCTGATTGGTCAAGCGAACGCTTTCCTAAAAAAAGAGCCATCCTTCGAGGATGACTCCATTCATTATACTGGTGTTGTCTCTGCCTCTTGGACAGCGTATTCATAGCTAGGAATTTCAACGATGAAGGTCGACCCCTCATGTTGAATCGATTCCACATGAATTTGACCGTTATGACCTCGGACGATTTCTTGACAGATTGGTAAACCAAGACCCGTCCCGCCGATCTCACGGCTGTCGGAATTATCGACGCGATAGAACTTATCAAATAATCGGTCGAGCGCGTCGCTCGGAATTCCAATTCCTTCGTCCTTCACTTTGATGGACACGATTTGCTCATGATGAGCAAGCTCTACCGTGATTTTTCCACCACGTGGAGAATACTTCACTGCGTTTGACAAGAGATTACTCATCAACTGCTTGAACTTCTGGCAGTCGACGAACAATTCGTAAGGACGTGCATCATCCGCAATCAATTCGAATTCGTGCTTCAAAGATGACGCTTCATAGAACGTCAACATGTCTCGGACGACCGGTTCGATATCGAGTTGTTCCCGGTCGTACATTTGACTACCGGATTCCATCCGCTGCACATCAAGGAAATCATTGACGAGATGCGTCAGACGTTCCGTCTCCGCATGGATTGTCTCTAAATATTTTGCTTGTTTCTCATTTGGTAACTGCTTTTTCACCATCAATTCTGTGAATCCGTAAATGGACGAGAGCGGTGTCCGCAATTCATGAGAAATCGTTGAGATGAATTCACTCTTCAATCGTTCAGCCTCTGTCTCACTTGTGATATCCCGGAAGACGAGAAGCGTCCCTTTCGATAGACCGCCGACAATAATCCGTTCAGCATACATCTGCAAGTTCATTTCACCTTTACGGATTGAGAAGCTCACACTGTCATGTGGGAAGTCTTCCGTGAACAATCGATTTGTATACTTCGTAAAGTCTTCTGCTTGGTCCACCGTTTCGACAAGGCGATTACGCCACTCTTCCCATGTTTCTTCTTCAAGGTCCTGTGTGCTGACGTCACTCAGTTCCGGGAACATTTCATAAAGTGGACGGTTGACGAATACATCATCTGTCGCATGTTCGATATAGACGACCGCCTCTCGAATCGAGTCGAGGATGCGTTCTGTCTTCCCTTTCTCGCGTTTCATCTCTTCGAATAGACGCATCCGTAAGAGCGAGAGTGAAAGCTGACGAGCGAACGACATGATGTCACCCATCTGTGTCTGTGTGAAACGGTCTTTATAGCGGACCAAATAGATGAACGCGATAATCGAATCGTCCGTCGGGTCATGGACCGGTACCGCCGTTTCGAACATATAGTACGGGTAAGGAAGCGGATGGTCGCTCGCAACTTGTTTCGCTGAGTGTACCGTCGTCTTCAACGTCATCGCCCGCGTTAACACAGAATTCTCACTATCGAGCAATTGACGGGACAACGTGTCATTCAAACCATGGCTCGTCACGCGGTACGTGCCCGATTCATCGACGAAGACGAGTGCACCGACTTCCGAGTCCGTAATCGTAACGAGTTTCTCGATAATCTCTGGATACGCCGTAAGCGAATCACGTGACGCTAACGTCTCCGTCAATTCGTTTCGGTAAGCGAGATGTTGTTCGTTTTGTTGAGTCTGCTCGAGAATCTCTTCAAGCTCTTGTTGCTGTGCCTGAAGCTCTTCTTGTTGGGCAATCAATTCTTCTTGTTGCGCCTGAAGTTCATGGTTCTTTTCAATCAAATGACGTTCGTTGTCACGAAGTGTCTCGGCCATCTTATGGAACGAGCGAGACATCGTACCAATCTCATCTTCTCGTTTCATTTGATCACTCAAGTCGACGATCTCACCTTTCAACAAACGGTTCGATGCGATTGAGAGTTTTGAAATCAAGCGTGTTTGACGACGAAGGAACGGTTGGACGAATAACAAAATCAATGCAGCGAATGAGGCAATACTCATAATCCACAAGAATTGAAGCATGTTATTGTTTTGGCGCCATTCCGCGTAGACCGCCTCTTTTTCAGAAGCCATCAATTTACGATAGTTTTCTAACGAGGATTCGACTTCATCAATCGGCCCTAAAATATCGATGCCACGCTCCGGATTAAATTGGACGACACCTTGATCAATCAATCGTTGCGCCGTCGGTAACTCGGCGATTGTTTCAGCATCGATAAACGTTTCCGTTACATCACCATCAAGCTGTGCCTGCGCATACTCATACGTCACCGGAATGATGACGTCGTAGTAAAAGTCATGGAACTGCTGCAAATCTTCTGCGAACAACTCACCTTGACGAGTAGTGACTTGCGTTTTAAACCAATTGATTTCTTGTTGGAACTTCGCTTCGTTCGCACTTGAACGTTCTAGCGACGCCGTATCACCAAACAAGAGATAGCCACGTGTGTCATACTGATCGGCCTGCCATTCATCCCAAAGCGTCGTCAAACGATTGACGCGTTCGTCTACTTGACGTAAACGAGCCTCATTCGCTTCGAGTCGATTCTCGATATACACATAGGTCAGAACCGATCCGACCAACGCGATGGCGAGGAACGAATAGAGGACGACCATGATGTCGCGCCCAAGTTTTTGTTTAAACCACCTTTTCACTTCACGATGCCTCCTATGATTTTGACAAGTTCAAGTGGGCTGAACGGTTTTGAAATGAAGTAGTCGACACCAATCTCATTCGCGCAATCACGGTCAGATTGTTGGCTTTTCGCTGTCAACATCATCACTTTCGTATCTTGTCGCCCTGGTAACTTCCTTACTTTTTCAATGACCTCAAGCCCTGTCATCCCGGGCATCATATGGTCCACAATCACCAAATCATATTCGTTCTCTTCAATCAATCGATAGGCCTCTACTCCATCTTGAGCCTCATCGATGTCATATCCTTCGTCTTCTAATGTATCCATAACGAGCATGCGTAGTACTTCTTCGTCTTCCGCAAGTAAGATTTTTACCATAATCGTTCCTCCATTTTTTATCCCATTTTTTTATTTTAACGGATTTGTAATTGTTACACAAAATAAAAAGACGTACGAAACTCATCTTCGTACGTCTTTTGCCTAATCGCCTGGCCGTAAAACCTATATTCTTCTTATACAACTTCTTTTTCAGCAAACTGACTGTTGTACAAATCTTCATAAAAACCACCGGCTTCAAGCAGCGACTCATGTGTCCCTTGTTCGATGACACGACCTTGGTCCATCACTAAGATCAAGTCTGCATCTTTAATCGTCGATAACCGGTGGGCGATGACGAAACTCGTTCGTCCTTTCATCAACCGCTTCATCGCCTGTTGAATCAAAATCTCGGTACGCGTATCTACACTTGATGTTGCCTCATCCAAAATCATTATCGGTGGATTCGCGAGTACCGCTCGCGCAATCGTCAGCAATTGCTTCTGTCCTTGTGAGATGTTATTCGCTTCTTCGTTCAAGACCGTGTCATATCCGTCCGGCAACGTCCGAATGAATGAATCCGCATGCGCCGTCTTCGCTGCGTTGACGATTTCCGCTTCCGTCGCACCCACTTTTCCGTAAGCGATGTTGTCACGGATTGTCCCATTAAAGAGCCACGTATCCTGTAAGACCATCCCGAACGTATGACGTAAATCTTCTCTCGACATGTGTCTCGAATCTTTACCGTCAATCAGAATCTCTCCACCGTTCAATTCATAGAAACGCATGAGGAGATTGATCAATGTCGTTTTCCCAGCACCGGTCGGCCCGACGATTGCCACTGTTTGTCCCGTCTTCACGTCGAGGTTCATGTCTTGAATAAGGAGATTGTCCCCGTATCCAAAGTCGACGTGACGGAATGCGACATTCCCTTCGGCCCGGTCTAGGCGATACGTCGTCACCTCTTTCACTTCTTCCTCTTCGTCTAACAACTCAAATACCCGTTCTGCTGCAGCGACCGTCGACTGGACGATGTTTGCGATGTTCGCTGTTTGCGTAATCGGTTGGGTGAACTGCCGCGTATACGTGATAAACGCTTGAATATCCCCGATCGAGATGCTTCGTTGTGTGACTAAAATCCCACCGACAACACTGATTAACACATAGCTGATGTTTCCGATGAACATCGTCATCGGCATAATGATCCCTGAGATAAATTGCGCCTTGCGCCCGGCATCATAGAGTTCTTCGTTCACCTCATCAAACTCACGGACAGCTGTCTCTTCACGCCCGAACGCTTTAACAACCGCGTGTCCGGTATACATTTCCTCCACATGACCATTCAATCGTCCTAGATGACGCTGTTGATCGGAGAAGTATTGTTGCGAACGTTTTAAAATCGGACGAATTGCAAAGATTGTCAGTGGTAATGACACAAGCGAGATGACCGTCAAAAGGGGGCTGATGGACAGCATCATAATCAAGATCCCGATAATCGTGACAATTGATGTAATGAATGACGTCACACTTTGTTGAAGCGTGCTCCCAATCAAGTCAATATCGTTCGTCACTCGGCTTAACGTCTCCCCATTTGAACGTCCATCATAATATTTAAGCGGTAGTCGTTCCAATTTTTTGTTGACGTCTTCTCGCAAATCATAAACGGTCTTCTGGGCAACGCCAGACATCAAATACTGTTGAACGTAATTGAATAGACTACTGATGACGTAAAGTCCTGCGAGCAAGGACAAGATTTGTCCGATTCTCGTGAAATCGATCTCTGCGCCCGGCACACCTGTAAATTTCGCATAGGCACCTTCAAAGAGTTCCGTGATGGCAATCCCCATGATCTTTGGACCAGCAATCATGAATACCGTACTTAGAATGGCTGCGACGAAAACCGCAATCAACGTGTTCCGTCGTGGTTTCAAATAGGCGAGCAGACGACGGAATGTGACTTTGAACGCCTTCGGCTTCTCACCCATCATCATCATATTCCCACCGCCAGGACCTCCTGGGCCACCATGCCCGCCATGAGTTTGTCGCGTCGTTGTTTGTTTCTCACTCATGCGATTTCCTCCTCAGACAGCTGCGACTTCACGATTTCTTGATATACCGCATTCGTCGCAAACAATTCTTCATGTGTACCGATTCCGGCCACACTTCCTTCTTCGAGTACGATGATGCGATCAGCATCCATGATCGTACTCACCCGTTGTGCGACAATCAATACGGTCGCATCTTTCGTTTCTTCTTTTAACGCCTTGCGTAACGCGGCATCCGTCTTGAAATCGAGTGCCGAAAAGCTGTCGTCGAATACATACAAATCTGGTTTTCGAACGAGCGCCCGGGCGATGGAGAGGCGTTGCTTTTGTCCACCCGACACGTTCGACCCACCTTGCTCAATCACAGATTCATATCGATCTGGCATCTTCTCGATAAAGTCGCTCGCCTGTGCGATCGATGCGGCATGTATGACTTCTTCGGTCGACGCATCGGCTTTCCCGTATCGAATGTTCTCTGCAATCGTTCCCGTGAACAGCAACGCCTTTTGCGGCACGTACCCGATTTTTGAACGGAGCTCTTCTTGCGATACGGCTTGAACATCGACCCCGTTCACACGAATTTCTCCAGACGTCACATCATAAAATCGTGGAATCAGATTAACGAGTGTCGATTTCCCAGATCCGGTCCCACCAATCACAGCTGTGACTTCACCCGGGTTCGCTGAAAAACTGACATGTGATAATGCCGGTTCCTCGGCACCGGGGTAAAAGAACGTGACATCATCAAACACGAGTGTCCCGTGCTCAGCATCCGCCGCTTTTGTGCCTTCATCAACTAGTGAAGGTGTCATCTCGAGCACTTCATTGATTCGGTTCGCCGATACCGACGCCCGCGGAATCATGATGAACATGACAGAAGCCATGACGAGCGCGAACATGATTTGCATGACATATTGAATGAACGCCATCAAATCCCCGATTTGCATCGCCCCGTTATCGATTCGGATGCCACCGAACCAAATGACGCCGACAACGGTCAAGTTCATGACGAGCATCATGACCGGCATGAGAAACGCCATGATTTGGTTGACTTTGATTGAGACATCCGTCAATCGCTCATTCGCCTCTGTCAAACGGACTTGTTCTTCTTTTTCACGATTGAAGGCCCGAATGACTCGAATGCCTGTCAAGTTTTCTCGGAGGACAAGATTCAAACGATCCAATCGCTTCTGTACTTTCTTAAAGAGCGGCATCGCTTTCCAAAAAATAAGGAAGATCGAGATGACGAGAAAAGGCATGGCGGCAACGATGACGAGTGACAACGTGGCATCTTTCGACGTCGCCATGATCAAACCACCGACAAACATGATCGGTGCACTGACGACCATCCGAAGCATCATGATAATGACTTGTTGGACTTGCGTGATGTCATTCGTCGTCCGCGTGATGAGCGAGGCTGTTCCGACACGGTCGAACTCTTCGAGCGAGAAACGCTCGACATGGTTAAAGACGCGTCTTCGTAAATCACGACCGAATCCCATCGCCGCTTTCGATGAATAAAAACTTGCCACGACTGCCGCGAGTGCCCCAAGTCCGGTCACACCGAGCATGATCCCACCCATTTGCCAAATATAGCCGGTGTCTCCTGTCACGACCCCGTTATCGATGATATCCGCCATTAATGTCGGTAAGAATAAATCTGCTAGCGACTGTGCGAACACAAATAACAAGACCATGAGGACGGCCCATTTATAAGTAATCAAACGTTTTAATAACTTAATCATGACGACATCCCCCTTCACAATCTGTGAATCCTTCATTTAATCCATCTGCAATCTGTTGATGGGCTTCAATCATATGACGATACGTCTCCTCATCTAAGTGAGACAAGATTTGATTCAACTGTTGTTCGGTCCCTTCCTCTTGTTGTTCAATCTCATCAATCAATTGTTTGCCAGATTGATCAATCGTCAATACCACTTCGCGGCGATTATCCGGATTGATGTCTCGTCGAATCAATCCTCTCTCCACTAGACCATCCAATGATTGACTCAACGTACTCTTCGGCATCCTTGTGCGCCGCACTAATTCTTTTTGTGTGATCGCACCCTGTTCATTCAACATCATCAGTCCATGAAGTTGTGGCAAGGTAAGGTCGTTTTGTTGGGCCGTCTGATGCATGAGGCGAATCAAGACGCGCTGTACGCGCCAAAACGATTTCATCATTTCCCGCGCTCTTGTTGCACTCATCTCGGTCATGCTACTTCACTCCTTATATCGTTCCGACTCGGATTGTTCTATATGGAACAATTACTTATATAAAATAAATTACTCCTCCGCCTCTTACTTGTCAACGATTTAGAATGTGAAAATGCACATAATAAAAAGAGCGATGTCATATAACTGACATCGCTCTTGGCTTGCTCTTTATGAGGTGGCCACTGTTACGATTTCTTGTAAGTCGAGTGAGTAAATAAGCGTCTGCTCGACACGAATATCCCAAATCGTCTCAATCGCTTCTCGGTACAGTTGCAATTGAATCGCGTAACGATCCCGAAGCCGTTGATGTGCGTCTTCACGGGATCCGGATAAATGAACGACGGTGTCTGATTTATAGTCCAACAGGATATAAGATGTCCCATCGAAATACAGACAGTCGATAATCCCTTGAATCAGTACGTCTTCATCGGTAAACTGCCCATCTGGGTTGACCCGTTCAGCCGGTACGGTATAGGTGAATGGCAGTTCTCGCCAAGCGGTACCCTGCTTGAGCGCCTCGGCGAGCGCCTGTCCGACCTCGGTACGGAAAAACGCCTCTACGTCAGGAATGGCGAGACGTGCCGTTTCAGCCTCGACCGGGCTAAGCATCCCTTGTCTCTCCCATTGATCGATTTGATCGACAATCGGTTGATTCGGATCAGCCATTTGGAAAATCAGATGTAACGTAGTCCCGCGTTCGGCACCGCTCTGTTTCACTTGACGCCATTTCGGCTCCCGATAAGGTGTATCGATTGGTCGAACCGGGTCTTCAAAGGCGGCTTGTTCCAGTTGCATCGCTCGTTTCAATTCCGTCACCGTTTGTTTCGCCGCCGTGCGTACGGCATCTTGAGCCGGATATGCATATGTCAATGCTTGGTGAATGGCATGAATCGTCGCTTCCTCATTTTGAATAGGGAAATCAATCGCTTCAAACTGTTGAACATGATGTAGCTGCGCCATCATCTCTTGTAGTGTCGCAACCTCCGCCAAATCAGCTTCACCAATCATACGGTACGTCCAAGAAGACGACTCATAGAATGTAGCGGCTGTAGTGAATCCGAACGATTCGATAAATGGCGAGGCACTTGGTAGACGTAAGAGTGCTGGCGCAATCCAATCCAAGTACGTTTTCGCTTCACGTCTCGCCTCACTCGCTAACAATTCTCCAGATTGTTCGACTTGTAGCCACTGTTGGAGCTGTTTGAGCGAATCCCCGACCGTTCCGACGAGAATCAATTTCTCTTTTGCCCGTGTCAACGCGACATAGAGGACACGCATCTCTTCTGCTTTCATCGTCGCGTCTAAATCTCGTCGAATCATCGCTTTCACGAACGTCTCCGCCTTTGTACGTGTCACGACATCGATTGCATCAAGTGAAATTCCATACTGCTTATGGAAAATGACTCGCTGTTTCTGATCGAGTGTATTGAACTGTTTTCCGAGCTGGGCGACAATCGTTACCGGGAACTCGAGACCTTTTGACTTATGCACAGTCATGATACGAACGACGTTTTCTTCGTCGCCGAGAGACCGCGCCTCGGATAGATCTTCCCCCGTATCTTGTAAACGGTCCATGACACGTAAAAAGCGATACAGTCCACGATAGCCGCTTCGTTCATAAGAGAGCGCGCGGTCATAGAGCGCCTTCAAATTTTCTTGGCGCCCTTTTCCACCAGGCAATCCACCGGAAAAGTCATAAAATCCAGTGTCGTTGAACAACTGTTGAATCAATTCGGATAAGCTATGATTGCGCGCATAGGTACGCCAGCGGGAAAGACGATCGAGAAAGTCTCCACACTTCACACCGAGCTCGTCATCATCATCCGCTTTCGCCTTCAGCGCCTCATAGAACGAATCTTCGGACTCGAGTCGGATTCGTGCTAGCTCACCATCATCGAATCGAAACATCGGGGAACGGAGCGCTCCGGCGAGCGGAATATCCTGAAGCGGGTTATCAATTACTTTCAAGAGAGCAAGAATCATGCGAATCTCTGTCGCTTGAAAATAACCGCCATCGGAATCCGTATAAGCTGGAATATTGTACTGAGTCAAAATGTCCATCAACTGCTCGACTCGTCCTTTTTTTGAACGGACGAGAATCACGATGTCCCGATACTCACAGTTCCTGAGTTGTCCCGTCGCTTCATCCGTCACTTTGAACGGTTCATCTCCAGACACTAGCTCTAAAATTCGGGTCGCGATGGCTCGTCCTTCGACTTCCTGTTTCGATAATTCACGACTCGCTCCGTCGACAATCATCAATTCGGGATTCGCTGGGATCGGTTCATACTCACGACCCGGAACGAGTTGAGCGGCCTCATCATAAGCGATTTCTCCGACCTCTTCGTCCATGAGCTGAACGAACAAGTCATTGATCCCATGAAGCACCTCTGCCCGACTACGGAAGTTTTGGGAGAGATCGATTCGTTTTCCCGTGTCCGCCTGTTTGAAGCGTGTCGCCTTATCGATGAAGAGACCTGGCTCCGCATGACGGAACCGATAAATGGATTGCTTGATGTCTCCAACCATAAACAAGTTCCCGATTTCTTCCCGTTCATTTGCGACAAGATTGATGATGGTTTCTTGAATTTCGTTCGTATCTTGATACTCATCGACCAGTACCTCGACAAAGCGTTCTTTGTACAGAGCCGCGACATCAGACGGTCCATCTTCCTGCCGTAAGATGGCGAGCGCATAATGTTCCAAGTCGCTGAAGTCGACGAAGGCTCGGTCGCGCTTCGCTTGTTCATATGCTTTTCCGAACGCACGAACCGTTTGGACGAGCGTCTTGACGAGAGGTTGTTGCATCGAGACGCTTTCCAATAAATCCGCCCCGCTGACACGTGCCTGCTCAACAGCCGCCGTCAATTTTTTCTTCGCTTGATCATACGCCGGTTTGAGCACCTCATGATAAATCTGGTGTTCCTCTTTTTTAGGAACGGATTTCATCGTGCCAAACTTCATCGCACGTGCAGCCGTCTCGAGTTCGCTCCAGACGACGGCTTCCCCTTCTAACTGTTCTAACGGGAAAATTGCCTGACGGATGTTTTCCGACTGGGGTTCATATCCTGCAACCCGAAGCTCCGCCTCAAGCTTCCGAAGATTACGCACCGCTTTTTCGATGTCTTGCCACAACATGTGGCCAAATTCGATGAGGATGGCTTCCCGATCCGGGTCATCTCCGAACGTATACATCGAAATGAGGTTATCTAAATAGGCGTCGGGGTCCGGAAGTGTACGGGCATAATGATATAGACCGAGAATGAGGTCTTCGATTTCACTGTCCCCGCGATCTGATGTGTAAGCATCGACAAGGGCGAAGAAATCTGTATCCTGCTTCCCGTACTCTTCTTCAAGCACTTCTTCTAACACATCATCTTGTAACAACACGAGATCTCGCTCTTCCGCAATCTTGAATGCCGGATCTAAGTCCAATAAATAGTAATTTTCGCGAATCACTTCTAAACAGAACGAGTGGATGGTTGTAATGAGTGCCCGGTTCAACATTTGTCGCTGTTTCCGGACATACTCATTCGTTGGGTCGTCACGCAACGCCTCTTCCAGCGCCTTTGCGATGCGTCGCTTCATTTCTGCCGCTGCCGCGTTTGTAAATGTCACGACGAGCATACGATCTGCCGTCAATTCATCTGCTTCATCGAGCAATCGGCTAGACAACCGCTCGACGAGAACTGCTGTCTTCCCCGATCCGGCCGCAGCCGAGACGAGGACGTGACTTCCCCTCGCTTCAATTGCGGCGAACTGGTCATTCGTCCATTTCACGGTCATCCCCTCCTAACTCCTGAAATACATCTTCTTTCTCTAACTTTTTCAATTTGCGAGGTTCATTCGAGAGCGCCTCGTCAAAATGACAGACACTCTGATACGGACATGTCTGACACGGTCGCCGTTCTTTATATTCGTACGGCTCTACGTCTATTTTTCCGTCATACATCTCCTCGGCACTCGATTTGACGACATCAAACGCATGGTCCATCAACTGTTCGAGTTGAGGCGGTGTGACGATTTTCTTCAACGTATTCGCGTCAGGCGTCCCATCTTTTTTATATTTGACCGGGATGACAATCGATTTTTTCGAAGATTCTTTTGCGGAACGGTCCATCATCTCCAAAATCTTCGGGTCGTCGACCAATAGCCCTTGCATCTGATAAGACTCCAACACTTTTTGTCGCGTCTCTTCATCAGAACCTGCCGGTGGTACGAGTGGGCGATGGACGTGGAAATACAGTGCCGCAGCCGGCGCCACGTTCTCTTTCGTCCATACCTCCGCCTGCTCAATCAACACTTTCAAATAAATGAGCATTTGCATCGCGAGACCGTAATAAATTTCCGCAAAATCGACTTCGCGCTTGCTCGACTTGTAATCAACGATGCGAACGTACAGCTGGTCATGAACCATTGCCGTGTCGACACGATCGATTCGACCAATGAGCTCACACGTCGCCCCATTCGACAACGTGAATGAGACAGGTGGAAACTGACCGCTCCCGAATGCAAGTTCAAACGCTTTCGGGTCGAAACCGTCCCGTTTCGACTGTTCAATCAATACCTCTGCCGTCTTGCTGACGACATCCGTCAATTTTTTCTTCAAATAGGCGTATCGGTTTGAACTCATCAGAATCGCATGTTGGATTTCAGGCGTCACAAGTTCTACCGCCTGTTCCGCTAAGTTCACACATTCATCTGGCGCCACGTCCCGCCATTCTTTTCCGTCCATCTTCACCGTCTGTGACATATGTTCAATCGTTCGGTGATAGAGGTTTCCGATATCCGGTGCTTCGAGTCGATACAGACGACGTTCTTTTAAACGCAATCCATAACTTGCAAAATGCTTGAACGGACACGCTTGGAACGTCTCGAGTCGCGAGACACTCGCCCGAATCGATGGCGTGTAAAGCGATTTGGCGACATCGTCGTCTAATGATTTCGGGATATTTTGATAAAACAAGGCGCTCGTCAACAATTGCAATCGCTCGCGACCGTCCGGATGTTTCAACAGTTCGTTATAGACGGCGAACCACATATCTTGAATCGGATAATGACGACTTAAACGCTGAAGTTCGAGAGCCGTGACCGCTGCTGTCTGGTTCACATTCGTCAAAAAGGCGAATTGGTCACGCGGTCGGTGTTCCCCGGCTTCAGCAAAATGGGTCTTGATGACGTTTTTATGGAGACGGGCCTTTAAATCCGCAATGAAGCGCGCCGGTTGAATCGCCTTACCTGTTCTATCGACGAGGGCATAACTAATGTAGAGACGCTCACTCGGTGCCGTCACTGCTTTATATAAGTAATACGTTTCATCATCAAACAAGTGCTCGGTCGCTTTTCCAGCACGCAGACCGTTCTCATGCATGAAATCCAAGTCGTGATCGGTCAATAGCTTGGACTGTGTCGTGACGAGAGGAATTTGATCTTCATTCGCCCCGAGCAAGAACACCACTTTCTTATCAATTAATCGACCACGGACGTAGTCCGTCACCGTCAATTGATCGAGTGAAGGTGGAATAAGCGCATAGCGAAGACTATCTAGACCCGTGTCCATCATCTGGAGAAACAGTTCCGTCGACAAAGTCTCTTCTGGAGCTGCCGCTTCTAACTGTTCGAGTAAATGTAAGACCGCGTCCCACACTTGGGTATGTTCACGTGCTTCGAGCAACTGCGCTTCTTCAATCGCTTCGTCACGCCAATGAGTCAGACAGTCCGATACACCGATTCGTTCTAAGAAGGCATACATGGCATGCGTGTAGGCTTGCATCGTCTTCGCCTGTTTCAAATCCGACAGCAAGGGATCAAACGTTTCGATGACGCGTTCCCGGTAGCGATTCAACTCCACTTCAACATCTAGCTCTTCACTCGTCAGTCGCGCTTCTTCTCCTGTACGACGACGTAACTGCCATGCATCGTGCCAATGGTAGTGTTTGATGCCACGTTCAATAACGAACGCTTCGAGGCGGTCGACAGACGTGCGTCGGTGCGTCGGGTCGAGGACGACGAGCTCCGTCTTCAATGCCCGAAAAACAGCTTCCTCCCGATAGCTACGCAATGCGATGTCGATGGTGGCTTTCAACAATTCAACGAGCGGATGGTCAAGCATCGGCTGCCGTTCATCTAAGAAGTAGGGCAGCCCCATCTTTTGTAACGCTTGTGATGCCAGGTCGCCATATTCATCGAGTGAACGCGAGATGAGCGCAATGTCTCGGTAACGATATCCTTCTTCACGCGTGAGTCGGATGACCTCGCGAACAGCCGCCTCCACCTCGACAGTCCGGTCGACGGCAGCGTGCAAGTCGACACGATTCTCCGTCCCGGTGTATGGCTCCGCCGTCATCTGGTCAAAGGTCGCCTCTAAATAACGAAGACTTGGATGTGTGTAGCGATATACGTTGTCATACGTTTTGTCGACCGATAGAAGTTGTCGTTCCGACAAGAGTTCCTTGAAGCGCATGAGCGTACGCTGTGTCGGTCCAAACAATGGATCCGGACGATACATGGATGAGGGATCAAGCGTCAACAACACATCGACGTCGACCTTTTCTGCAAGACCGACGAGGACGGCTAGTTCCTGCTCTGAAAACTCATTAAATCCGTCCACATATACATGGACTCCCGTCAAATCCGTCTCCGGTAACAGTTGCAACAGGACGTTGAAATAGTCCTCCGCGTGTAGCGACTTACCTTCCGTCATCTTCAAAAACCCTTCATAGATGATGGAGAGATCCTGTAACTTTAAGGCACGATGTTGCGCTTGTTCACTTAAGCGTAATAGATGCTCCGGTTCAACAAGTCCTCGCTTCAACATGGAAATCAATTGGTTCAACTCTTCATAAAATCCGAACTGGTTCATCGTTCGACGGAACAAGGTCAGCCGCTCCTCGCTCATCTCGACGACTCTCCGTAACAACAGATGCGTCCCCGTCTGATCTAAGAATTGGTCCGTTGCCACTCCCGCATCTCGCATCATTAAGAATGCGAGACGGCGCATCGACAGCACTTGGATCCTTGTCGAGCCGCGCAGACCGTCCACTGTAGCCATCTTCTTCTCCATCTCAAACGACATTTGGTCCGGCACGATCATATAAATCGTTGGTCCGCTCGGGTTCTGTTTTAAATCCTGAATGACTTGTTCAATCATCCGTTCACTTTTCCCCGTTCCCGATCGACCAACGTGAAAGGTTACTGTCATTTTAGCGAACACTCCTTCCCTTTTTTCTTCATTATGAACCATCTCCCTTCATTTGTAGAGGGAAACCTCCTCTTCACCCCACTAAAAAAAGTTATAGCCTGCATCGTTCCCATTTTTGTTCAAAATCGATTAGACTGAACGTATGAGGGGGAATGAATGTGAGTGCCTATGAACAATTTGGAGGCGAAAGCGGCGTTCAACAACTTGTTGACGCGTTTTATGACCTCGTCTATGCCGACCCGATTTTACTACCGCTATTTCCGGCAGACAAAGATCGGGTGAAACAACATCAATTTGAATTTCTAACCCAGTTGCTAGGTGGTCCAAAGTTATATTCGGAACGTCGCGGTGGCGGGAATTTAGCGATGATTCATCATGAGCATCCGATTTCTGAGACACATGCCGGGCATTGGCTCGGATGCATGGAGCAAGCGCTCAAGACGGTCGATGCGCCGGAATCAATCAAACGCCAACTCTTCCAGCGACTAATCATGTCGTCCTCGAATGTTGTCCGCGTTTGCTCGCATCATTTTGAGTAGTCACAACTATAAAAAGTGGGTATGATAGGAAAGTAAGTAAAGGAGGTCGTTTCACATGACAGAAGAAGAAAAAAAAGAAGTCGTCTCATCTGAGGAAGAGGGGACGGAAGAAAAAGAAGAAACGGTAGTCCTCGCCGACGCGCTTGATGAAGCTAACCAAGCAGCTGAAGCAGAAGAAGATGAGGACGATGATGAGGATCAGCCGGAAGAGAAGAACATGGATCACATCAAAGGCGTCTTCAACTTCGACCATGAAAATGGCCGTGAGTACCGTGTCGTCTTTTACAACGATCGCAAAAACTTAGTGTTCCGTGAACTTGGAAACGGCAAAGTCGAATTTGTCGGTCGTTTCTCGGACGACGCATACGATGAAGAAAATGAGGCAGAAATGCGTGAACTCGGGCAACGTGAACTCGAGCGCATTCTAGCTGAACGCTTCAAATAAAAAAATCGCCGAATTTTTCGGCGATTTTTTTTAGTTCTTCTTATTTCGTTTCTTTTTACGAAGTGCATACGCCACACCGGCAATCCCACCGACGACAGCAAGTCCAGCGACGACTGGGACGAGCACACGCTTCGTTGGAATCATCTCTTTCACACGCTCATAAGGCGTTGGTGTCGAGAACTCTAATTGTACGGCTGTATCACCGTGTCCATGCGCCCGCGCCTTACGTGACGCATCTGTGACGACCACACGCCCCGTCGTCCAGCGACGATTGCCGTACTCGTCTACGTACGGACGACGTACACGTTTCACGTCGCGTACCATCTTCCCACGCGCACGATCTGGTCGAACGACACGCTCACTGGACCAAGAGCGGCTTCCTGTCACACTATACGCAGGTCGTACTTTCCTACGATTGAGCCAAGTATATGAATCGTTCATCTTCAATTCCCTCCCATACTGTTCAAAACCTCTCTTCTAATTATACCCATACAACATCACCCAAAACATGTGACAAATGGTCCAAAAAAAGGTGTGACACCATTTAGGCGTCACACCTTCTCAAGATTCATTCTGTAAATGGTTTGTCCTTATGACGACGTTTCGCCAAAATCAGGTAATACGCCGGCACAAGCACGAGAGTCAACACAGTCGAGAATAGAATACCCGACACGATTCCGATCGCAAGCGGTTTGAAGAGCGGATCTTCTCCAAGTGCGACTGGTAAAAGGGCAACGACTGCCGTGAGCGCTGTCAAGAGAATCGGACGAATCCGAGCCCGTCCGGCCTCATATACAGCGGTTGTGACCGGTAATCCTTCACGAATGCGTTGTTCGATAAACTCGAACAGAACGACTGCGTTCCGAACGACGATTCCCGCAAGCGATACCATCCCCATTGATGCCATGAAACTGAACGGCGTCTGTGTCACGAACAATCCGACGACCGCTCCAGCAATCGCAAGGTAAATCGTGAACAACACGAGAAGTGGTAGCGACAATGAGTTGAACTGGAATGCGATAATCAAGTAAATCAAGAACAAGACGACGACGAACAATGTCGCAAGCTCTAAGAAGAACTCGTTTTGTGTGTCGCTCGCGCCAGTCTGGTCGAACGTAATTCCTTCATCCTCTAACCCAGACTTCGCATCTTCCAACACTTGCTCAACATCTTGCTTGAACGCATCTTCGTCCATGCCCTCACTCGCATAAATTTGGAGTGTGACCGAACGCTCCCCGTTTTCACGAGGGATTTGTTGGATTTGTTCCGTTGTCGTCTCCGTCACAAACGTGCTGAGTGGTGCAACAGGTGGACCTGCTTCCGTTTCGACAGGAACTAAAATGTCATCAAGGGCAAGTGCTTCGCGATTCGCTTCCGCATCGATGACAATTTTCACGTCACGCTGTTCTACCCCATCATCGAACGTGCCGATTGGAATACCGTCTGTGACGAGTCGAATTTGATCACTAATGGCTTTCGCCGTCACGCCCGCTTGTGCCATCTCCTCACGATTCAACTCGTATGTGAGGGTTTGGAACGGTTCTTTAATGTTATCGAGGACGATTGCGCCATCGATTTCTTCCAAGTCTGCTTTCACTTGGTCACGTGCAGCGACGAGCTGATCAATCGTTTCGCTACGCATCGTGAATTCGACAGGAGCCGATGCCGGCGGTCCTTGTTGTTGCGTATCTAAGAAGATTTCGGCGTCTGGATAGTCTTCACGCAACACGTTTGTGTATTTATCGATCAACTCGATGGCATCGATTTCTTCATTATCGACGCGAACGATGACTTGCCCTGTGTTTTCACCGGATTGATCGAGTCCACCCGTGAATAGACCAGGAAGTCCACCACCCGCAAAGATTGATGTTTCAACGACCCCTTCTTCTTCTTGGAATCTTGCTTCGATTTCTTCAAGTCGTGCTTCCGTCTCTTCTAAATCCGTCTGTACAGGTAACGTCACACTCGTCACCACTTCTGGACGGTTCGCCGCCGGGAAGAACTCAAACGGCGTGAGAAGAATCAAACCATATAGCGCTGTCGTGATCACGAAACCGACAATCCCGAACGTCCATGGACGTTTCGCGACGCTTGGCAAGAGACGGTCGGCATAGAAGTTGCTGAGACGATTGAGCGGTCCGCCGAGCCAACCCGGTTCACGTTTTGATACTTTCACTTCTTTTCGGTTCAAACGATACTGTGCAATCGGCACGAGCGTCAAACTGATGACCATCGATGCCAAGACAGAGAGCGCGAGCACCGTCGGTAAGGCACGGATGAAGTTTCCGTTCGCTCCAGAGAGCAAAGTGAGCGGAAGGAAGGCGAAGACGACCGCGAGTGTCGACGTGACAATCGAGCCCCATACTTCCTTCGTTCCACGAACTGCTCCGAGCATCGCAGAATCCCCGTTACGGTACCGTCGTAAAATATTGTCGTTGACGACAATCGCGTCATCGACCAAAATCCCCAGGGCGATGATCGCTCCGATAATCGAGATTTGGTTCAAATCGACCCCTGTGAACTGTAACGGGATCAAGGCAATCAAGAACGACAACGGAATTGCCAAACTGACGATGATTGAACCAGAGAACGTGAGACCAATCGTTGTCACAGCAATGACGGCGATGATCGCGATAATGAATTCACGCGTCAGTGATGAGAAGATTGCATCGACTGCTTTCGCCTGTTCATAATACGGGACGAGCTCAAACCCGTCTAAATCTCCAAGACCGTCTTCCACTACCTCATTGACACGGTCTTGCATCGTCGGAATATCCAAGCCTGATTCAATCGGTACAGTGATGGAAACTGCTGGTTTTCCGTCTAATGAAACGAGATCCGTCTCACTTTTCGCCGTCTCTTCGACCGTTCCGACATCTTCTAACAAGACGGGCTCTCTGTTAAATGAACCGACGATGACTTGCTCCATATCGTTTACATTCGTCAAGTTGTCGATTGCTAGTTGATAGATGCCTTCATCGGTCGATTGGCGACCGAGCGGTGTCGTTTTGTACTCTTCGTTGATGGCCGTCAACACATCAGGGAAGGCGAGCTGCCTTGCACCTAGTTGTTCGGAGTCGAGCGAGACGACATATTCCTGCTCCGGTAGCCCTTTGACGGTGACTCCAGTCACACCATCCGTTCGCAGAAGGTTTGATTCTAATTGCTCAATATCTGCACGAACGTCCTCGAATGATTCACGGTCATCTGCTGTCAATAAGTACGATGCGACAGGTAATTGACCGAGTGAATCATTGACTGTCGGTGCGAGTGCGTTTTCCGGAAGCTTTGGTGTCGCATCAGACAAAGCTTGGCGTACGTTCGCCTGAAATTCTGCCTGATCGGTTCCATCTGCATACTCGACCGTAATATTCGAGAACTCTGAAGCCGAAATCGACGTCACATTCTCTACGCCTTCTAGACTGCGTAGTTCTTCTTCTAACACGCCGGTAACACTTCGTTCAACCGTTTCTGCAGTTGCACCAGGATACGGTGTTTGAACGAGCACGATGTTGATTCCTGTCTCCGGAATCTCACGCTTAGGGAGCTGGAAGAACGTCAGCACACCTACGACGATTGCTACGAGAAGAAACACGATGACCAGTTTCCCTCGTTCAATCATTTTCTCAAAAAACATAAAAACCCCTCACTTTCGGAAGATGTGCAAATACACATATGATATCTCTTCTTCATCATAGAGGGGTTTCCCAGTGAATTCAATCCTTAAGCGTGTTGCAATGTGCTGTCATGGAAACGTTTTTGAAAAGCGTATGATAATTCGATTGACCGTTGTTTTTGCCTTGCCACTGTATGATCGGATACATGAACCTTGACCGACTCACCTGTCAAAAATTGAATAAGCGTCTGTTTTCCGTCTTTCTTGATTGATGTCACATGTTGAAAGTTGATCCACGCACAGTCTGGACTCTCCTTTGCAATCGTCGGAAAGAAGACCGCGTCAGCATGCCAATCCATCACGACAGGTGTCTTCCGATGTGGACCGAGGACATGACGAGCGGCTTCAATTCTGCCTTGAATACTCGATCCATAGTACAAACACGCATGTTCCAACAGATCGATGGGTGATCCTTTCATCCGGGTCACGCCTTCCGGCTGATACACGAGTGTCTCCGCTTCGCCAAACTCGTTAAATACAGGAATTAAAGCTCTCGTTTCATTGGTCAATCTACTCATCTTTTCATCCCCCATAACGTATGTAATGACTTACACGTCATTCATACCAGGATTCCGTACGTCCTGCAAATCGACTTTTTAACATTTCCCATAAAAAAACCAGCCGTTTTCTGGCTGGTTTTGAAAATCAAGTATTAGATTTTAAAGCATGGTTCGGTTTAAGTCGCGGAAAATAAAATCGTACCGCAGTTCCGTCCCCTGTATTTCGAAGGGAGACTTCCCCTGTGTGAAGTGTCACAATTCGTTGGACGATAAATAAGCCGAGTCCGAACTTTCCTTGTTTGCCTCGAGAGAACTGATGGAATAAGTCGAGGCTCTCATCAACCGGCGGTCCATCATTAAAGATGATGATTTCCACGCCAGACTCGTCCCGATTCAAGTCAATCCGAATACAAGTCTCCGCATAGCGTAGCGCGTTGTCGAGAACGTTCTCGAATGCGACCCGAATCTGTTCCCCGTCCCCGAGCATCTCTCCGCCTTCACCATTAATTTCCCAATCAAGCTGTCCTCTCAGTTTGAAACGCGCCACAAGAAGCTCCATCAATTTATCGAGATTGATCGGTTCAAGTTTCATCTCTTGCCCTTTGAAATATTCGAGCTTCGTCACATATAGCAAATCGACGACTTTCTTTTCGAGTCGAGATGCTTCTTCGTCAATGACCTCAGAAGAACCTTTCAAGTCCCCTGTCGGATAAATGCCATCCCCAATCGATTGGGCATATCCACGGATGACCATGATCGGTGTTTTCAAATCATGCGAAATGTTTTGAAGCAATGCCTGCTGTGCCAAATCCTGTTCTTTCAATTCTTTGCGCATGGCATCGATCGAGTGGGCCAGTTGCCCGAGCTCATCCTGACGATCCAATGGAAGTGCCGTCTCCCATTGACGATTTGAAATCTTCTCGACCGCCCGTTCCATCTCGACGATCGGCTTCGTCAATTGGCGAGACATGAGCAGTGCTGGGATGAGTGACAACAGGCTGATCACCCCAATGAGGATCGAGATGCGCCAATACAATGTTGATACCAACTCACGTCGGTACGCATCCCACGCATAGGAAGCTTGATATACGATTGTGCCGTCATATTCATTTTGACGAATGATGTAATAGACGTCTTCCCCATCAATCGTTGTCTGATATCGCTCGACTTGACCACTTTGGTTCAACGCTTCCTGATACATCCGGTTCGTCAATTCAAGTGGAGCCGATCCGTAGATGATTCGTCCATTCGGAAGAAAAATCAATTGGTTGACCGAACGTGACTCTTGCTGGCGCCGGTCATATTCAATCGGATTTTGCGGATAATTCTCTAACTCGTTCGTATTGCCCAAATAGTAGTCTACATCTCGTAGCGTCTCGTACACTTGTTCATCGATGAACTGGGTGATCGAAGAGCGAATCGTGATCAAAATCATAAGCGCGAGCGTCACGATGATGAGCAGGATGAGCACCCAAATCTTCCACATGAGACGCTTCGGTTTAAGTGCGTTCATCATGGTCTGACGAGACGGTAACCGATACCGTAAAGCGTTTCGAGCTCAAGCCGATGCAATTTCTTACGCACGCGGCGCACCAAATCATCGACGACACGGTCCGAACCGAAATAATCATTCCCCCATACCCCTTCGAGAATCTGTTCACGCGACAAGGCGGAACCAGGGTGTTCTAAGAAGAGAAGGAGTAAATCGAACTCTTTCGATGTCAAATCAATCTCTTCATCCCCGTGTTTGATGAGACGCTTGTCCGGATAAATCGTATACTCTCCGTACTCGATATGTTCGTTTGATTTCGATCCGTAGACACGGTCAATCAGCTTTTTGACGCGAATGACGAGTTCTCTCGGGAGAAATGGTTTGGCAATGTAGTCATCCGATCCCATCTCAAGACCAATGATTTTATCGATATCCTCATCCCGAGCTGAGATGAAAATCGTTGGCGTATTCGCATTGACGGCCTTAATTTGTTTTAACAATTGAAATCCGTCTAAGTCCGGCAGCATGATATCGAGCACCCATAAGTCTGGCTGGTCCGGAATGGCTTCTTGTGCGGATGTCCCGTCCGCAAATGAACGAACGTTGTATCCTTCCTGTTCTAGATACGTGACGAGCATTTTATTCAAGTTTGCTTCATCGTCGACTAAGTAGATTGTATACATTCAAGTCACCTCAACACGTTTTTTCTCATCATATCAAACAATTGTCGTGAAATGATGGGAAAGGTTTAGAGTCAAAGAAAAAGAAGGCAACGAAATTCGCACCTTCTTCAACGTACTGAATTTGTTCGTAACTGTTGCGCCAAAAACGCTGTGCCCCCACTAATCAACGCCAACACTCCACTGATCATGATGATTTCCATGATGTTCGCCTCCCGTTGATACCGATTCTCATTATCAACTTAAATATAGCATACATCCAGTTCATTGAATACAACAAAAAAAGTCCCGATTTGACTCGGGACTTCTCATCATTATGCTTTTACGTCGTATCCTTGTTCTTCGACTGCTTCTACCATCGCTTCGCGCGTGACAGAGTCTTGGTGAATCACGTCGACCCGATGCTCTTGGAGAGATACGGTCGCTGATTCGACACCGTTTAATTCATTTAATGCTCCCTCCACTGCAGCTTTGCAGTGATTGCATGTCATACCTTCTACTGTTAACGTTGTTTCTTTCATGATGATGATCCTCCTTGTGTTTTTAATCGTAATGCGTTCAAGACGACAGACACCGAACTGAACGCCATCGCCGCACCCGCGATCCATGGGGCAAGTAACCCCGCTGCTGCGACCGGTATGCCAAGACTATTGTAAGCGAGGGCCCAAAACAAGTTTTGACGAATGTTTTTCATCGTCAAGCGGCTCATATTCATCGCCCGACTCACACCTTCAATGTCTTGCCCTACAATTGTAACATCCGCCGCCTCGAGCGCGACATCGGTACCACTTCCGAATGCGATCCCGACGTCTGCTACCGCAAGGGCGGGTGCATCGTTCATGCCATCCCCTACCATCGCGACACGACCTGATTTCTTCAAGCGTTCGATTTGGTCCGCCTTCTCGACAGGGAGTACCTCGGCAATGACTTGGCGATGCGGAATCCCAAGTTCATCGGCAATCGCATAGGCAACCTCTTTCCGGTCACCGGTCAAGACGTACACCTCGCGTGTTTGACTGAGTGTCTGCACAACATCTCGACTTTTCGGCTTCAATTGATCTTGTAGTCCGAACGCCGCGACAATCCCACTCTCATCTGCGACGTAGACCGGGGTCATCGCTCGCATCGACCAATCTGGTAAGTCGAATCCGAGCTCCTCCATCATTCGAACAGAACCGATGATGAGCTCTTCTCCATCGACAATCGCTTTGACACCACGTCCCGCTAGCTCTTCTACTTTGGTTACGACACCGTCGCCGGGTTCACGACCGATCGCTGCAGCCAATGGGTGTGTCGATTGACGTTCTGCCATAACAGCACGTCGGAGCGACGCTTCATCTCCAAACGTTTCCACCACTTCAGGCGTACCGTTCGTCAACGTTCCTGTTTTATCGAAGACAACGATATTCGCTTCATTGAGCGATTCGAGTTGACCGCCACCTTTGAACAAGACACCTTGCTCTGCCGCTCGTCCGGTTCCGACCATGATTGATGTCGGTGTCGCCAAACCAAGCGCACATGGACAAGCGATGACGAGTACCGCAATCGATGCACGAATGGCCGTATCGATATCATTCAAGAGGAACGCCCAGACAGCGAAGGTGACGGCACTGATGGCTACGACGATCGGTACGAACACGCCAGAGATGCGGTCGGCCTGCCGTTGAATCGGCGCCTTATCCGTTTGTGCTTGTTCGACGACACGTACGATTTGAGCGAGCATCGTCTCTTTCCCGACACGTTCTGCCCGCATGAGGATTCGGTGGGATTGGTTGATCGTTCCACCAACGACCTCGGCATCTATCGCCTTCTCTAAAGGAATCGATTCACCGGTCAACATCGATTCATCGATGACCGTCTCCCCTTCGATAATCCGTCCGTCTACCGGAATCTTCTCACCCGGACGAACAACGAGAACGTCTCCCGCTTTGACAAGTTCGACGGCGACAGACCGTTCTTCTCCGTCGACAAAGAGAATCGCTTCCTTCGCTTGAAGCGATAACAGTGACTTCAATGCATCGGTCGTCTTCTCTTTCGCTCGTCCCTCTAACCATTTCCCAAGCAATACGAGCGTGATGAGAACGGCGCTCGTTTCAAAGTAGAGATGTGGATTCATCGGGTGCACAATCATTTCAAAGATGGAGTAAAAGTATGCGGCTGACGTTCCCGTCGCGACGAGTACATCCATATTCGCCGAGCCACTCTTCAAGCTCTTATACGCCCCTTGATAAAACTGCGCCCCAATCCAGAACTGGACGGGAGTCGCCAGAGCGAATTGCCACCACGGATTCATCAGCCATGGTGCATGAAATCCGAGTCCTGGGATGTGTGTCAGCATGACGAGGAGTAACGGCGCCGACAACAAGGCAGAGATGATGACTTTCCGTTGTAATGGACGCAAATCATGCGGTGGTGCCATCTCCACTTTCGGTTCAGCTCCGTATCCGATCTTCTCGATTCGGGCGATTAGCTCTTCTTCTGTGATCCCTTCATCGACACGGATTGTTGCCGTCTCGAGCGGAAGGTTGACGGTCGCTTCGACTCCGTCCATCTTGTTCAACACTTTTTCGATTCGTGCCGAACAAGCCGCACAGGTCATTCCTTGTATGGATAACTCAACGGTTTTCATGACATCCCTCCTTATTTTTTGATGCGGCTGACAATCGTCATCAATTCATCAATGTAAGGTTCCATGTCCTCCGTCTCACTCGCGTGAACCAAACACTTGCGCATATGACGTTCTAACAGTTGCATCTCGACTTGCTTCAACGCAGCTTGAATGGCTGACGTCTGTGTCAAAATATCGACGCAGTATCGGTCGTTCTCGACCATCTTTTGAATTCCCCGGACTTGTCCTTCGATTCGTTTAAGACGCTTTCCGAGTGCCTCCCGCTCAGCATCATCACGTGGAACGAGTGGTTGTTCATGCAAAAATTCATCCATGTTGATCACCTCACCCTTAATATACCCCTACCCCGTAATAGTGTCAAATGAAATGATAAAAAAGGGACGACTCGTAGTCACCCCCCTTTACTCAACTATTTTGAAACGCTTCGCTTTTTAAGACCGTACGTAAAATCTTACCTGTCGTATTTCGCGGAAGCTCTTCGATGATCTCAATATAAGTCGGTTGCTTATATTTCGCCAACTTCGTTTGTGTGTATGCACGAATGTCCTCTTTCGTCACATTTTCATGTTTCGTGACGACGAACGCTTTCACCGCTTCCCCTTGTTCGGCATCCGGCACACCGATTACTGCCGCTTCCACGATGTCAGGGTGTTGGTAAAGAACTTCTTCTACCTCACGAGGGTATACGTTATAACCTCCGACGATGACCATATCCTTTTTCCGGTCGACGATATAGAAATAACCGTCCTCGTCACGTCTCGCCAAATCTCCCGTATAGAGCCATCCGTCACGGAGCGTCATCATCGTCTCTTCCGGCAACTTGTAATATCCTTTCATGACGTTCGGTCCGCGTACAATCAATTCTCCGACTTCCCCGACGCCGACTTCTTCCCCAAGCTCGTCGACGACTTTGTTTTCGACGTGAACGATTGAAGGACCGATTGACCCAGCTTTTCGCTCACCGTGGAGCGGATTGAAACAAGTGACCGGTGACGCCTCAGAAAGTCCATATCCTTCGAGAATCTTACATTCGAACATCTTCTCAAACGACTCGAGCAATTGGACCGGTAAACTCGCCCCTCCTGAGACGAACACGCGTACATGTTTCAACGCAGACGTATAGGCCGGTACTTTCATCGCCGTCTGCAGCAAGAAGTTGTACATCGTCGGCACTCCCGCAAATAATGTCACACGATGCTTCGGCACTAAGTCGAACACATCTTGTGGTGAGAATTTTGGTAAGATGACAATCGTTGCACCACGAAGGAGCGGCGCATTGACGATGACCGTCAAACAGAACACGTGGAACATCGGTAATGCCGCCAACGCCTTATCTTCTGGCGTGATATCCAAATATTCCCCGATGGAGTGCGCATTCGAGAACAAGTTTCGGTGGGTCAATAAAGCGCCTTTCGGTTTTCCGGTCGTCCCACTCGTATAGAGGATAACAGCAACCTCTTCCTCGTCTACTTCGACGAACGTCCCCTCTGCTTCTGCGAACGCTTCCGCGAACGGAATAAACTCAATTTCGCCTTCCCGTTTCAATGCCGGTACATCGGCATATGGGACCGAGATGACGAGTTTTAGTTGTGGCAACTTCGAAAGTGCCGCCTCCGCCTGTGCGACAAGCGGTGACAATCCAACTATCCCTTTTACGTCTCCATCAAGCAGAATGTACGCCATTTCATCAGGCGTGTATGTAGGGTTGATCGGAATGACGACCCCTCCACGTGACAACACAGCGAAGTACGCAATCAAGAACGCAGGGCTATTGCCAAGAACGAGAGCGACATGGTCGCCTTGTCCAATCCCCTTTTGTTCAAGCGTCGATGCCATCGCCTTGACTTGCCCATAAAACTGTCCGTAACTCACCGTGTCTTCCCCAAACACGTACGCTGCTTTTTGCGGGTGAGCAGCCACTACTTCCTGCAGTGACTTGACTAAGTTTGCCATGGTAATCCCCCTTTAAATGAATGATGATTCACTTTTGAGCCATAAAAAAGAGCACGTTGTCCGCGCCCTTTTCAATTACTTCTATTGTACATGAAATGCTTCAATAAGAAAACGCTTCCAAAAAGTTCGTCTGTAAGTGATACAATCCCGTTCGACTTTGAACATGCACGAGCGCTTGAAGCGACTCGTCGTCCATAAGTAAATCATCAATCAATTTATGGTACGCCTGTTTTTTTGGTTCCGTCGTAGCTGTAATCAATAAGATTGCCTTCGCGTGAATCATTTCACCCGTGATCGTCTTCACCTCACACGGATGTAACAAGTGAAGGAGTGATATGCCGTCTCGTTTTGAGATGGAGACCGGAACATCGATGACAGCCACCGGAACGGCCACGTCACTCACTCCAGACGGAATAATCGTCTCTTGATCCAGAATCACTCGTATAAATGAAGAATCGACGATCTCTTTACGTTCCAACTCTAGTCCTACCGCCATGACAGCCCGTTCAAACGTCGCTTGTTCCGTCACCCACATACGACTTGCATCCATCCATTCACTGAGCCTCCGATACATCGTTACTCCTCCTATTTTGACCAGCCTCCACGAAAGCGCTTGCACAAATTATGATACGCCTTCTCCTGTCCCGGTGCAATCCGTAGCATCAACGTTCACGAAACTGCCAAACATCGAAAAAGTAATGCTATACTTTTTTAGTAATTTGTTTTAGTTAGATATATAACATTATAGTGGGGGGGATAACTTTGCTCGAAAAGCTTATTAATATCTTTGCATTGAATATCCAACATTTCGATTCTGTAGAAAATTCCTTTAGTTCGACTGTTTATCGATGTGTGCAAAATAATGGTGAGGTTGTATATATCAAAATCCCTTTCTCTAAAGTGAAATTGTTTCGTGAACTTGAAGCTTACCGACTTTTAGATGGTCACGTCCCAATCCCAAAATTACTAAACTATTGGACCGGCGATGAAAATTCAACTGGTGCACTATTATTAAAAGAATCAATGGGTGAGCAACTTTCCTTAGACTCATCGGAAACGATCGCTTTTCAGGTGGGACAAGTGCACGCTAAGATACACTCCATTCAACCGCCAGCCAATCACAAGAACACCTATATCGAAAATGTTTTTCAAGAGTGGCCACAATTTCTAGATCGTCAATTTTATGGTTTCGCCGTAGATGCAAGACCTTTGTTGGAAGAAGCATTATACAATAAAGCCATACATTCTTTTGAAAAAATGAAGATGAACCTTCCTGAACCAGATGGACCTAGTTTCATACACATGGATTTTAGACCGGGTAATATTCTCGTCACATCATCCGAAGTCTCAAGTTTAATTGACTTTGAAACAGTTCGTTTCGGTTCAACAGAAGTCGATTTCACTAAGATTTATCGCGATTATCTGAGTCATGACTCACAGTTATATGAAGCCTATCGAGAAGGTTACTCAAGTATTAGACCATTGATTGATCTCGAGCGCGTGCTTCCTTTTTATCGATTCACCGATGCGTTCAATAGTATCGGATGGTGTAATCGTAGAGGACTTGAACAAAATATAGATTTTTTCGAAAGAAACTTGAATATCCTTGAAACAGAGTTAAACTAACCTCTTATAAGTCATATGAAAAAAGGTTCTTCGGAAGTCCACTCCCGAAGAACCTTTTTCATTAACTAATCAAATCAACCAATTCCTCGAGCTCAACATTTCCGAAGTAATGTTTCAAATCGAGTTGCATCAATTGCTCACGGATTGCCGAGCGTTCGAAACGAGTTCCGACGAGCGCTTGTTCGACATCTTGGATGTCACCGACACCGAAGAAATCACCGTAAATCTTCGCTTCTGTGATCGTCCCTTTGTTGACGTTCAAGCGGACATCGATTGTACCGATTGGGAAGCGACGTTTCGACTCGACATCAAACTTCGGCGACTTCCCAAAGTTCCAGTTCCAGTTCGCATAACGTTCTTTCGAGATATCGTGAACAATTTCCCAATCCTCGTCACGAAGTACGTAACGCTCTGGCTGTTCGCCATCGTAAATCGAATGGAGCAACGCCTCGACGAAATGTTCCATCTCCATCTCACGCTCTAAAAATTCAGTGATGTTCGCCACACGGCTACGGACCGATTTGATCCCTTTAGAGCGCATCTTCTCTTCCGAGACGTTGAGCGAGTTGACGACCTCTTCAATGTTCGAGTTGAACATGAGTGTTCCGTGGCTGAACATACGTCCACGAGTCGTGAATTGGGCGTTCCCGCTGATTTTACGCTCTCCGACCTGAATGTCGTTACGACCCGTTAGTTCAGCCTCGACACCGAGGTTGCGTAACGCATCAACGATTGGTTGCGTAAACTTCTTATAGTTATTGAACGAGTTGCCATCGTCTTTTGTGATGAAACTAAAGTTCAAGTTTCCTTCATCGTGATAAACAGCACCCCCACCAGAAAGGCGTCGAACGACATCGATGCCGTTCTCTTCGATGTACTTCAAGTTGACCTCTTCTGACGTGTTTTGGTTCTTCCCAATGATGATTGATGGGCCGTTAATATAGAACAAGAAGTAATCTTCATGATCTACGTTCAAGTGTTTTAAGATATACTCTTCGACCGCCAAGTTAAGCTTCGGGTCGCGGATATCCGGATTAAAAATAAATTTCACAGTCTATTTCCTCCTAGTCGGATGTTCGTTACTCGTATTATACGAAACGAGACGATGCCTCGACAAATCTTTTACTCCCACTCACCTGTCATCACACGTTTCAAGGCGTTCGCCACCCCGTACTCGTCGTGACGCTCTGTGACATGGTCGCTGATGGCAATCAAGTCTTTGTGGCTGTTGCCCATCGCAATCCCTTTACCGGCCACTTTGAACATCGGGACGTCATTCAAGTTATCCCCGATGACGACGACTTCCGATAAATCGATGCCATAATGTTCAGCGAGTTTTGTCACACCGTTACCTTTATCTGCGCCATGTGCCATCACTTCGATGTTGTCATTACCTGAAGACGTGACGTACACCCCTTCGACTTGTGCTTCGATTTCTTTCCAAAGAGCCGTCATTTTCTCAAGATGGCTTGAGAACGCGATGAACTTGTAGACACGCCCTGCTTCTTCACGAATGAAGCCCTCGATGTCGTCGACAATCTTCACATCTTCATTGACGTAATAGCGATTCTTGAAGAATTCGTACATCTCAAGCGAGCGATCGTCACCATTCGCTTTCAAGTTTTTCATCGACGCTTCAATCAAGTCGCCACGGCTCGCCACAAGCCCAGCTTCCGTGTACATCTCGTAAAAGACGTCCGCATATTTGTCATCTTGATGAAGGACATCGATGACTTGGAGCGCCTCTTCGATCGTCAAATCGATTTCGTGAAGGACTTCTCCCGACGTGTCGAGCACGCGTCCCCCATTCGACGAAACGATTGGGCAAGAGAGTCCGACCTCGTCTAAGATTTGTTTCGCATTCACATAATTGCGCCCCGTCGCAATAGCAAATCGAATCCCTGCTGCTTCTGCTTCACGAACGATTTCTGCTGTCTCGTTCGCAATCTTGGTGTGGTTGTGCAAAATCGTACCGTCCATGTCTGATACAAAAAGTTTATACGTTGCCATCTTCCATCACTCCTTTTTCTCTTTCGCTTCTAACTATAACAAAAAGAGAGGGATTCGGAACAATCCGAACCCTCCCTTCATCAAATCTCAATTTTTTTCACGCAATGCCTTCACTTGTTCCCGCACGCTCTTCACACAGTCCGGCATCCCAATCCCGTCATAGGCAATCCCGGCCAAAATAACTCCAGGGTATACCCGGCTCATCTCAGCTCGGAGCGCTTTGACGCGGTCCGCATGAAAGACCGCATAAGGCGGCAATCCGTCACGAAGTCGACTGACGACCGTTTGAATCGGATCACGGTGAATCCGCATGAGACCACGAAGATCATGTAACGCCGTCTCGACAATCTCATCATCGGACGCTTCGACGATGTCATCTGCCCCCGGTCGACCTAAAAAGACTCGGAGGACGTGATATCCTTCCGGTACGGCATGTGGCCATTTCTGGTCGATGAACGTACACGCCGTAATCGTCACATCTGCTTCCTGACTCGTCACAAATCCTGTCCCGACGAATGGAAGCTCGATATCTTCTTCTTTAAAGACAAGTGAGCAAGTCGCTGTCGCATGCGGCTTCATCTCTGCCAAGAAGTCACTATCGACTTTCGGGAGGAACTGACGAATGAGGCGAGGTGGGACCGTCAACACGAGATGGTCCGTATCGATGTCTCCACGATTCGTAAAGAGGCGATACCCGTCCTCACGTTCGGATACTTGTTCGACGGAACAGTTCAACACGACCTCAGTTCGTTCCAATCGCTCAGCCAGGCGGTCCGTGAGCGATTTGAGTCCCCGTTTCAGCGAGGCGAACTGACCGACTTTCTTCGCACCAACTTCAGCGACCCGCTGTTCAGGACGCAAATGACGCATTCCTTCATATAAGTTCCCGTATTTCTTTTCTCCCTCGATGAACTGCGGGAATGTCGACATCGCGCTCATTTGATCGATGTCCCCGGCATAAATGCCAGAGAGTAACGGTTCAATCAAACGGTCGACAATCGGATCTCCGACACGCTCACGAAGATAGAGACCGAGCGAGACATCAGAGTCTGGCGCTTCCACATCGGGTGGCGTCAATAACATCTTCTTCAAGTCCTCATGCTCTTCTTCAGAGAGCAGTGTCGTTTCACGAAACGCGTTGACATCAAGTGGAATCCCCATCACTGTCTGTTTCGGGATTGGATGAAGCCCGTCATGATGGAGGACATAAGCCTGCCCTACACCGTTCCGAACGAGTTCATCACCTAAACCGACGTCTTCAATCAATTCTGTCATCGCTGTCTTTCGAAAGACGTACGAGTCCGGTCCGCGTTCAACCGCAAACTCGCCCGTCTCATACGTATCAATCTTTCCGCCGAGGCGATCCGTCGCCTCGAGCAATGTGATCGACACATCTTCCGGCAAATAACGCTCCGCATAAAAAGCGGCAGTGAGACCTGTGATCCCACCACCGACAATCGTAAATTTACGCATGATGTACAATCACGCTTTCCATTCGATCCGCGATGGCTTCGATGAAGCTTCGCTCTGCATTTGGCATAGCTGGACGAGCATAGTGAACTCCTAGGCGGTCACAGACGACTTTACATTCAACATCGTTGTCGAATAGTACTTCAAGGTGATCTGCGACAAAGCCGACCGGTGTATACACAAACGCTTCGTAGCCATGCTTTTCATAAAGTTCAGCCGTTAAGTCTTGGACGTCTGGTCCAATCCATGGATCTGGTGTGTTCCCTTCTGACTGCCAACCGACTTCAACGTTCGGAACACCTGTCGCCTGAGCGATTTTGTCTGCCGTCTCTTTCAATTGATCTGGATATGGGTCGCCCCCAGCCAAAATCTTTTCAGGAAGGCTATGTGCCGATACGATGAGGCATGCTTTTTCAGCCGGTACAGGCAAGTTTGCAAACGTTTCTTTGATTGCCTCTGCCCACCAGTTGATGAATTTCGGTTCGTCATACCAAGAATCAACTGAGCGGATGTCGATGCCATATTTCGCTGCTTCTTCATGCGCACGACCGTTATATGATTTGACGCTATATGATGAGTAATGCGGTGCCAATACGACCGATACCGCTTCTTTGATGCCGTCGTTCGCCATTTGCGCGACCGCATCCTCTACGAATGGTTCGATATGCTTCAATCCGATATACAGTTTGAACTCGATTTCACCTGCATGACGCTCATTCAAGATGTCACGAAGCGTCTCCGCTTGATCAATCGTGATTTTTGCGAGTGGAGAGACACCACCAATCGCTTCATAGCGTTCCGTCAAATCTTGGAGTGCTTCCGGTGACGGTTTGCGTCCGTAACGAATGTGCGTATAGTAGCGTTCGATATCTTCCGGCTTGTACGGTGTGCCGTACGCCATGACAAGTAGTCCGACTGTTTTCATAATTAGTTGCCTCCCATTTTTTCGCGTGAGTAGTCGTGAATGAATGCCGTCAGTTTGACGAGTACGGCCGGATCGACTTCCGGGAATACCCCATGTCCCAAGTTGAAGACGTATCCTGGCTGTTTCATTCCTTCATCTAAAATTTCTTTTACCTTCTCTTCGATGACCGGCCACGGAGCCAGTAAGAACGACGGGTCCAAGTTCCCTTGGACAGCCTTCGTGATGCCACGATCGCGCGCTTCTTGGACAGACAGACGCCAATCGAGTCCGACCACATCAAGTGGAAGGTCGTGCCATTCTTCGATTTGATGACTCGCTCCAACCCCATGCATGATGAGCGGGATATCGAGGGAACGCAATTCCTTGAAAATACGTTCCGTCGTCGGTTTGATGTAACGCGCGTAGTCTTTACGGCTGAGCGTCCCGACCCACGAATCAAACAATTGGAACGCCTGAATGCCAGCATCCGCTTGCGCCTTCGCATACGTGATGACCATGTCACCGAGTTTTTCCATCAACGCATTCCATACGTCTGGCTCTGCATACATGAGTGCTTTCGTACGATGGTAGTTCCGTGATGGACCTCCTTCAATCATGTAGCTCGCCAATGTGAACGGCGCCCCTGAAAACCCGATGAGTGGCACTTCAAGTCGTTCTCGTAATAGACGAATCGTGTCGAAAACGTATGAGATATCTTCCGGGTTTAACGGTTTTAAGCGTTCTACATCCTCCATTGTTCGATAAGGATTATCGATGACCGGACCAATCCCGCTCTTAATCTCGACATCCACACCCATTGATGGGAGTGGCGTCATGATGTCTTTATATAGAATGGCCGCGTCGACTCCGAGTTGTTTCACCGGAAGTTCCGTGACATATGCACAAAGTTCAGGATCATGCGTGATCTCGAATAGTGACCTCGTCTTTTTAATCTCTCGATATTCCGGTTGGTAGCGTCCGGCTTGGCGCATATACCATACAGGTACATAATCTGTCGCCTCTCCTTTAAACGCTTTTAAAATAGTATCGTTCATACGTCGCGTCATTCCCCTCTAAATTTCTCCTACACTCTTTTATTCTCGTGTTTGTGAACTCAAAAACATTATACAGAAATTAATTAGAATTATGCTAATGTGAAGCATTTTCATTGTGTTTTCTTTGTGTCATTTTTTTGTCGGAAATGTTCGGAATGCCGAATTCAATTGACCCCGAATCAAATCATCACGCTGTTTCGCCGATAATCGACGTTCGCGCTCTTTAATATCTTGAATCCGCCACCCATCCTCCAGCTTGGTCGCCACTTCAACTAAACGCTCCACGTCATGGAAGGAATATTTACGTGAACCACCTTTTGTTCGTTCCGGAAAGACGAGACCTTTTTCTTCATAATAGCGGACCTGACGCTCAGAAAGTCCCGTCAACTCTGTCACGACGCCCATCCCGATCACTTTCTTCGATTTATAGTCCATTCGCCCTCGCCCTCCTTAATAAAAAAACTATGTCAGATAATCTGACAAAATGCAATCCAACATCATTTTTTCGTTTTACACTGAAGTCAACTTTTGGAAAGCACCTAAGAAAAAGGAGGGCATGAACATGGAAGACATTCTCTATTATATGGACACGCTGTATGTACTCATCGCTGCATTGCTCGTATTGACGATGCAATTAGGTTTCGGATTACTCGAGACAGGGACGCTCCGGGCGAAGAACGCCGGGCACGTCGCGGTCAAACAAATTATCAGCCTCTCTGTGGCGGCACTCGCTTTTTGGGCGGTCGGGTTCGGCCTCTCGTTCGGTGACGGAACGACTTGGTTTGGGACAGAAGGATTCTTCTTAAGTGGATCGTTCACAAGCCTCGATTGGGCAAACGTCTCAATCGATATCAAATTCTTATTCCAGTTATCATTCGTTGCAGTTTCCCTCGCAATCGCTTGGGGCGGATTCGCGGAACGGGCTAAGCTTTCTGCCTACGTTCTCTTCGGTATCTTCTTCGTTGCCATCCTTTACCCAATCGTTGCACGCTCAGTATGGGCTGGCGGCATGCTTGGATCGATGGGAATGCAAGACTTCGCAGGATCAGCAGTCGTTCACCTTCAAGGTGGGATGGCAGCTCTCATGGCTACGATCATCTTAAAACCACGTCGCAAGACGGAATCACTTGCTGGTCATAACCACGTATTAACTGTTGTTGGTGGTCTCGTGCTTTGGCTTTGCTGGTTCGGATTCAACGCCGGTTCAACGATGTCAGTCGCAGATGGATTCTTCGGTTACGTAGCGCTGACAACAATGCTCGCAACAGCAGCTGGTGCGCTCGGTGCACTTGCCATCGTGATGCTCCATCGTAGAACGGCCGATATCCCGACGATCGTCAACGGTGTGCTTGGAGCACTCGTTGCAATCACAGCGGCTTGTGCGTTCGTAGAGCCGTGGGCGGCAGTCGTCATTGGTGCACTCGCATCGATCGCAACATATGGAACGAGCATCTTGATGGCGAAATATGTGGATGATCCACTCTGTGCCTTCTCTGTACACGGTGTGGCTGGGATCATCGGAACACTCGCACTTGGCTTCTTCGCTTCTCCTCGTCTTGTCGAGATCACGGGAATCGGTTCTGCTGGACTCTTCTACGGCGGCGGATTGACGCAACTCGGCGTACAGACACTCGGCGTATTGATCGCCATGGTCATCGCTGGTGGCGGAAGCTACGCTTTCTTGAAACTCCTTGACGTCACAATCGGTCTTCGTGTCACTGAAGAACAAGAAGATGTCGGTCTTGATATCGCAGAACACGGTGTATCGGCTTACGGTGAAGTCGAAGAAGCAACAGAGAAACCAGGACGCCTTCCGAAAATTCTCGGTTCGAGCGTGTCGGTTATGTCACCTAAGAAATAATACGATTTTCAATTGATGTGGGGCTTGGTCAACGTACTACGGTGACTAGCCTCTTTTTTTGTTCTATTCTTTTTTGAAAAAAGATACAATCAGATGGAGAAGCCAGCTCGTATATTTAATTGGAGGGATTGCATGTTGAACGCACTTGATTTCGCACTATTTCTACTCGCTTTTATTTCATTTATGATTTACTTTTTCGTCAAGTTTATAAGTCGTCCAAAAAGAAGATGAGTGACTGTTATCCTTTCAAGAAACATTCTTTCTATCCTTCATCACAAATGAAAGACGAACGAGGTCTCGTTTGAGCGACCTCGTCCGTCCGTTGTTTTAGAAAATCTACTCAATATATATTTTACACCAATCGTCTTAAATAATAACGAATGAGAACGATTGATAAGACAAGCCCTACCGCCGCATCCCACGTTGCACCAAATCCAATCGAGGCAAGCACGAGGACGATGGACTGGACGATGAGCAACCGCATCGCCCACCACGAATAGCCTTCGATCCGATCGTCCCGAGTAATCGGTAGCCATGAGACAATCGAGATCGCCTCTAACCGTTTAAACAGCGGAACGAGCTGCAACGCCGTCAGTCCGACGAATAGTGGCGTGACGAATCCGACGTACCACCCGCCTGACATCCACATGACGATGAGTGCCACCGCCGTCAGCCGCAGGATCAGGTCGAGTGAATCGTTCGAACGCAAAATACGAAGACCATATACGTAACGTGAAGCATCGACGCGTTGGAGTACTCTCTTTTCGAGAAGTTTTGTCAGCAGTCGTCGCTCCCGAACTTCTTCTTTTAAGGTTGGTAAGTCGACGAACCAGCTAATCACCCGTTCAAACTGTGCCCGACTCTTTTCCTCTAGCGCCAACCATTGTAGGAGCGGAATTCGCTCATTTCGCTTCACATGTAAAAGAATGAATGGCATAAAAGCCGGTACCCATGCCCACTGTGTCCAATCGATTAGAAGAAAAGCACCACTTACCATCGCGAATGGTACAATCATCCACCCGCTTACACCTTCCACTTTCGCCAATCGACCCGCAACTGACAGTAACGTCATCGTGATGACGAAAGACAACACTTCTAAGCTCGTATAACTCTCTGTACGCACGAGAAGTGGCAATAGCACGAGTAAGATGAGAAGCGCTCGTAATGTAGCAAAAACGACATTAAATAAACGAACACCCATCATATATGGACGAATGGTACCTAATTCAGGGAGTAGGAATACTTGGTCCGCCTCTTGGATGAATGTTCTCGGACGGTGACCGAGCGGAATCAGGATGAGCACCGCTGCGGCAATCCATGTCCCCGGAAACGTCGTATCAATTCGCTCTAAAAAGTTGTTGTAGACGAATGCCCCATAAATCAAGGTGAAATAAAGTGTAAACAATAGCCCTCCGTTCGCGACGTAGCGACTATATTTGACGACCTCTTCCATCCACTTGCCTAGTCTTGAAGTGAATCGATTCATGACGATCGTTCCTCCGAAGCAATCGCCTCTACATAAATATCATCGAGCGTCGCATCAGGTGATAATTGATACTTCTCTCGCAACTGTGCAGCTGTTCCGTTTGCGATGACGACACCTTGATGAAGGAAGACGAACCGGTCGCAATGTCGCTCCGCCGTCTCCAAGATATGGGTCGACATCAAAATCGCACAGTCTTGTTTGTATTCATCAAATAGTTGGAGTAACTGTCGAATCGCCAATGGATCGAGACCAACGAACGGTTCATCGACGATGAGGAGTGGCGTCTTCGTCACAAGAGCACATAGAATCATCGCTTTTTGACGCATCCCTTTCGAGAAGACAGACGGGAACCAGGTGAGTTGTTTTTCCATCCGCATCTCTTTTGCTAAGCGATTCGTCCGTTCGGTCAACTCATCAGGACTCACATCATATGCTCTCCCCATCAATTCGATGTGTTCTTGTAAGGTCAACGTGTCATATAAAATTGGGGTCTCCGGTATGTAACTCACTTTCTTACGATACCTTTTCTCTGAAGATTCTAATGTTTCTCCATCAATTTCGATTTTTCCGGATAGTGGTGACAAGAGACCCAAAATGTGTTTGATTGTCGTCGATTTACCAGCTCCGTTTAGCCCTATCAACCCAACGAGCTCCCCTTTATTTACTTCAAACGAAACGTCATGCAAAACTTGCTTACCGATATATCCGCCGTTCAATCGATCGACGTGCAGCATGAAAACCACACCTTTCATTTTCAACTTTTTTTCGTGGTATATGTTTTAAATGTTGTCACATGGGAATAATCTGAACTGTAAGGCATTTTAAAATAAAACATCAATACTTCCATTGTTCCACAAAATCGTTGGAAAGAACAATGGGAAAACAGAGGAAGGAGAAATGAATTATGGGGTTTATTCTTTATTTGATTATCGGGGGTATCATCGGTTGGTTAGCAGGATTAATTTTAGGTAAGGACGTACCAGGCGGAATTATCGGTAACATCATCGCAGGGATCATCGGTGCTTGGTTAGGTGGACTCATCTTCGGTGATTTCGGACCAATCGTAGCGGATATCGCGATTATCCCAGCGCTTATCGGTGCGATTCTTCTTATCTTGATCGTATCGTTCGTCATGAAATCAATGCGTAAAAAATAATTATTTATGTACAGGAGGGGCTTCCACAATGGAATGTCCCTCTTTTTTTCATTGAATCAATAAATACATCGCGCTATTCTTTTCAATAAATTGCTTCTCTGTCTCAAGACCAAAGAACGTGAAGAACGATTCGAAGAACGATTGTCCGTAATCCCACTCCGTGCCGAGTTGGTGCTCCGTCTTTTCTTTCGGTTCTCCGAGTAACGCAATCAAGTCGTCTGGTCGTTTATCAAGATCAACCATAACCGATTGCACGTCCCCCTCTTCAAACACGATGGTCAAACGTTCATAATCCCATTTCCCATCACGTTTCCCATCTGGTTCGCCTAACGTTTCTTGAACCTTCCGTTTTGATTGCCCGATCAATGAATCAATCGTTTCTAATGGATGACCGGTTTGCGCCTCGACCTCAATCTCAATGAGCTCTGCCCGCTTCAAATCAAATTGCCCCGCAATCGCTTCGCTCGATTCCGGCATGAGTGCATAATCAATCGATTCGGACGTGATCAATTGAATCGTTTCCGTTTCAGACACCGTCTCACCGTTTGCGACGGCGACCGCCTTCACATCATAGCTTCCCGGCATCCTCTCAAACGTGAATCGTCCGTTCGCCTCATCAATCCTTCCGACACGTTGGCCATCGACCCAAATGTTCGTCATCGGTACGTCCGAGGTGACGTCAATTTGTTGTGGCAATAATTCAATCCGATAATCTGAAAAGCCAAAACGCCCTTCACCTGTATCAATCAATCGAAACAGTCCTTCTGCCTCCATCCCTTTCGTCCGATTCGCACGATCTTGTGCGACTTCGGCGATGGCATCGCCACGGATGGATTTTTCATCGTTCAGCCAGCCCATAAACCGTAGTGCCTCTGCACGCGTCAACGCTTCTCCTTGATATTCTACTTTCTCCTCAAAGAAAGTACGGTCTTCCTCTAATAAGGCCTCTTTAAATGCGACATGAATTTTATCTTGCTCCGCCGCTGGCTTGTATCCATATATATAGAAGACAATAGCTCCGACTAAAATGGTGCTCACAGATAATGCGAGTACCGCTTTTGAATGACGTTCTTTTTTTCGACTTCTTGTATATGACATCTTTTCCCCTCCTTTCTATAGCACTTACCTCAATTATAAAAGGAATCAATCTCCCTTCCAATCGTTCTTGCGCCTGAATTTCCGTGGTATGATGAAACAGAAATGACTTTCAGAATGGAGGAATGAAGATGCATACCGATCCAACCTGTATCTTTTGCAAAATCGCTCAACAAGAAATCCCGTCGTATCGGGTGTATGAAGATGAGGCGGTCGTCGCTTTCCTCGACCTCTCACAAGTGACAAAAGGTCACACGCTCGTCATCCCGAAACACCACGCAAAAAATGTTTACGAACTGCCGGAAGAGGTCGCAGCGGACGTCTTCAAACGCGTCCCGACCATCGCCAAGGCGATTCAACGCGAAACGGGCGCAATCGGAATGAACGTTTTGTCGAACGCCGAAGAAGTTGCCGGACAAACGGTCTATCACTTCCATATTCATTTAATCCCGCGCTTCGGACACGAAGACGGATTCGGCGCAAAATGGATCACACAAAACGATGCCTTCACGTCTGAAGAACTCACAACGCTCGCATCGAACATTCATTCACAAGTATGAAACAGACAGAGACCCGTCAATCGATGACGGGTCTCTCTTTATGATTGATTAATGGAATCCCGATGACGCTTCCGCTCTTCTTCTAATTGCGCCCGCTCGACCTGAAGTTTGATCGCCACTTCATATAACTGTTGACGCGTTTTGACAGATGTCGCTTGTTCGAATTCTTTTCGTAATTCAGTTAGACGGGTATCTATTTCAAGCACACGTTTTTCTCGTATCGATTCTTCGCGTGCCTGTTCTGTTTGTTTCGACGCTTCATACCCCGCCTCGAGTGTGTTCATTATGGAGTCGGCCCAAGTGTCATCTCCCAGTTGTTTTGCAGCGAGATACAGGTCAAGCATATCATCTACCCAACGCTTCGCTTTCTCCACTGAGGATCACCTTCCTTTACCTGTATTTTAAAATAAAATGATTTTTCGGTCAAAAATGAATGTTCTGAAAAATTTTATTTGCGATATAGGTTTTTAATCACTCTTTTTTGGTAAAATAATATGAAAAGAATGTAATTCTGATTATCCGAGCTTGAGGAGGGGAATGAATTGTCGAGTCGCCAACGTCGAGATTGGATTGCTTTCGGCTTTGTTTTAGCATTTTTAGGAGTCGCCACATTTAAAAAATTGGCGAGAGGTACCGCAAATGATGCTGCTGCTCAACAACATCGAGCATCCACAATCACTACGCTAAAAGAACAATTTGGGAATGTGGCGAAACATGCATCGCAAGTTGCCGCCGCAGGTAAACTGCAAGGAAAAGAATTGACTGATCAAGTGAAAGCCGAAGTCGAACGCTATCAACAAGACATTCAGCCTTCAGTCGAGCGAATCCAAGGGAACCTTCAGGAACTCTCGAACGTACAGTCTGCTATGACTGACAACACCGTCAATCAAACACCGTAAGTGTTTGAGGTCATCGTCCGTCGTTTACTTTTGACTTTTTATCCGGAAAGGATGGATCGAGATGGAACACGAAAAAGAATTCACTGGCCCTGAGGCCATGCTCTATAGCCACAAAATCATTCAATTGAGTAAGGCTTTGTGGAAAACCGTCGAAAAAGACTGGCAAAACTGGATTAAACCATTCGATTTAAATATCAATGAGCATCATATCTTATGGATTGCCCACGCGTTAGGCGGCGCATCGATCTCTGAAATTGCAAAATATGGCGTCATGCACGTCTCGACCGCTTTCAACTTCTCGAAGAAGTTAGAAGATCGTGGATTACTTACGTTTTCTAAAAAGGAGACGGACAAGCGAAATACGTACGTCCAATTGACACCTGAAGGAGAATCGTTGTTGCTTGAAACGATTCACGCATTTGACCCGGAAGGAAACGGCGTATTCCGCGCCTCGCTCCCACTTCAAGAGCTTTACGGGAAGTTCCCTGACTTAACAGACATGACAGCGATCGTTCGTCGTTTATATGGGGACAACTTCATGGACATCTTTGCTGAAACATCAAAAATGATCACAGAAGAGGCAGGCAGACGTCCTGATGAGGATGAACTCAGTCAAGAAGCCTAACCTGCCGATAGAGTGGCTCTGTGACGTCTAACTCGATTCCTTGACGGACGCATGCCCCAAGAATCGTTTTAACGTCGAGCCTCAAATCTAACATGCCTACAAAATGGACGAGCAACGGCTCTATGGACGTAAATCCATAGCGCATTTGCTCGTTTTGTCGTGCCCGAATATCCTCAAGCAACTGATAAAACGCCTCTACGTCTTGCTTCGTCAAGTTCGCTCGAATCACTTCATATTCAAACGGACGGTCCGTCCAATCGACAATCTCGAGTAAGATCTTCATCTGATATGATAAATGCTCGACCTTCTCTTCTAGTGACACTACCCTCACCCCATCATTTCACATTCTATTACATCATTATACGACAGGATTGTGTGCTATGATACTGTACAGACAAGAGAACAGCTGTCATGATTAGGAAAATGTGATATAGTCGGACTTAGAAACTTTAAAGAATTATTAGGGGTGGAATACATGTCAAATGGAATGTCAAACGAACCAAAAAAGCAAGATAAAAAATTCTCAACCGGCGCTCTCGTCGGTGCATCGGCACTCGCACTCATCATCGGTGCTGGCGGTACGTATGCCGCAACAAACGCTGGTGGCGAATCAGACGATTCAGCAGTCGTCACATATAAAGGCGGCGAAATCACACGCGGTGAAATCGCGGACATGAGCTACGACCGCATGGTCCCACAACTTGCATTCCAAGAGACAATGAATGCACTTCTTGAAAAAGAATATGGTGACCAAGTCGAACAAGAAAAAGTAGATGAAGAGTTCAGCAAGACAGAAGAACAATTCAACTCAAAAGAAGAATTTGAACAAGCGATCCAACAAGCCGGCATGAGCGGCACGGAAGAGTTCAAAGAAGCACTTCGCGGACAAATGCTTGTCGACGCAGCAAAATCTGAACTTGTCGACGTGACGGACGAAGAGGTCGAAGCACAGTTCGCAAAAGAAAACGCGGAAGTGGAAGCTAGCCACATCCTCGTCGATACAGAAGAAGAAGCACAAGACATCATCAAACAGTTGAATGACGGTGCGGACTTCGCAGAACTCGCGAAAGAAAAATCAACAGATACAGGTTCTGGTGAAAAAGGTGGAGAGCTTGGTTTCTTCTCTACAGGTCAGATGGTACCTGAATTCGAAGAATATGCATTCAAAGAAGACGTCATCGGAAAAATCTCTGAGCCAGTCCAAACACAATATGGATTCCATGTCATCAAAGTGACAGACCGTAAAGAGAAGGACTTGAAGCTCGAGGACGAGAAAGATCGCATTCGTGAAGAGTTGGCAACAGAAAAATCTGCTTCTGTCGATGCAAACAAAATTTACGCAGAGTTGATTGAAAAATACAACGTTGACGTAAAAGACGCAAAAGCAGAGCAACAATTTGATGCTGTCAAAGAAGCAATTAAAAACGCAGACGAATCTTCAGAAGAATCGACTGAACAATAAGCATAAAGGGGCACTCCAGCAATGGAGTACCCCTTTTTTTTGATGAACTTCAATTATAACTTCGGGCGATAGAATGCACGATTATCGAGGGCTATGACACGTTCGGTGAACGCACCAGGTTCGACACCCTCGTACGCTTTTTCGAACATGTTCATGCGCGCATCGATGTTGTCGATGAAGAACAGCATCTCCGCTTCAGGGAGTTGTGGCGTGTTCGCCGATCCCCATTCCGGCTTCCCATGATGACTCAAGACGAGATGTTGCAACAACGTCGTCACTTCCCGGTCCGTCCCGAGCTCACGTGACACGACCTCGAGTTCAGATGACATGAGCGATAGATGACCGAGCAACTTCCCTTCAAGCGTGTATTCTGGCGTGATGGCATCCGACAACTCGATGACTTTCGCCAAGTCATGTAAGATCACGCCGGCAATCAACAAGTCTCGGTTCAATGACGGATACAGGTCACACATCGTATCCGCAAGCTTCAACATCGACATGACATGGAATGCGAGTCCTGAATAGACCGCATGATGATGTCGCACAGCTGCAGGATACGTGAAGTATGCCTCTTCGTGACGATTGACGACCTCTTCGACGAGACGGCGGATTTCATCGTGTTGAAGTGACGTGATGAACCCACGAATCGTCGTTTCAAGCTCCGATTTTGGAATCGGTGCCGATCGAACATATGGGGCGATATCTACTTCTTGCTCGATGATGGAAATTTGCTTCAACTTCAATTGCGTCCGCCCACGGTAGTCCATGACTTCGCCAGCCGCATGGACGATTTTTTTCGTCGCATATTTTTCTGTATCCGCACTATCCCATAACTTCGTTTCAATTTCGCCACTCTCGTCGCAAAGGATTAATGTTAAATAAGGCTTTCCGTTTCCGGCAAGTCCCTTATACGATTGTTTGATCATGACATACTGGTCTAGCGTGTCGCCCACTTTGAGCTGACCGATTTTTGTCGTCAATGAAAGCACCTCTCTCTTATTCAATACCTTCATCTTATCGAAACTTTGCCATAGATGCCAACATTCCCGTCAATTTGGGAATACTACTACTATAGCGAATTGGAGGAATAGATGATGCAATGGGATTGGTACACACGTCCTGAGGATTATGTGGAAGTGGATTCTAGATATGCTCTGGCTTATACGTATTGGCTGGAACAATTAACGACCGCAAGCGTCACAAAAATCGTGGTCGAGAATGGCTATATGTACGGCTCACTCACCCTCGACTACGAACAGTTAGAACGAGAACCTCAGAAGATCGGACATTATTTTATTGGTCCTGATTTTTTATGGACAATTGGATTTGATGATTTACATCACGAGTCGGTTCTCGCGAAAGCATGCAACTCACCAATCGAAGCGTTTTATGAACTACTCGCCGAACGGATGAACAATTACTTCCATGGGATTGATGAATTTGAAGAACGACTTCTCGTGGCGCAACGAGAAATGGCGGGACAAGTACCTGCCACGTTCATGAACGAGATTTTTGGGCTCCGAAGCGAGATTGAGCGTTGGTCTGACACTGTCACTCCTTATAAAGAACTCGTCATGGCAGGGCGTGAGGCCTTTCTCGATATTGATTTACAAACGTTAAAACCTTATCAACTCGCTGATTACCGAGTGAGCCGACTATTGACACTCATCAATCATTATCAAGGTGACGTCATCGCGATGACAGATCTCGCCTCGACACTCTCTAACTTTCGCGGGAATGAAATCATGAAGGCACTTACCGTCTTCACGGCACTCACGACTCCTGTCGTCGCGTTCGGTGCCGTGTGGGGAATGAACTTTAAAGAAATGCCTGAACTGGACTGGCCTCTCGGCTATGTATTCGCCTGGTTTGTGATTATTTTCTTCACCCTCATCATTCAAGTATGGTTGAAACGAAAGAATTGGATTGGATCACTGTTACAATTTCCGAATCAAACGACTTCACCAAGTGATCGAGTCAAACAAAAATCTAAAAAAACGAACAAAAGTTCGTTATAATAAAGAAAAGAGAATTGCACAGGAAAGGTGATGTTATGGAACGACTCATCATTCATGTGGACATGGATGCCTTTTACGCCTCCGTCGAACAGCGGGACCGGCCGAACTTACGCGGAAAGCCTGTCATCGTCGGAGGACCACCCCACAGCCGCGGAGTCGTCGCCACTTGTTCATATGAAGCGAGGAAGTACGGCGTACACAGCGCGATGTCATCACGTCGCGCTTTTGCGTTGTGTCCACATGCCACGTTTGTGAAACCACGCTTTCAAGCTTATCGCCAAGTTAGCGCTCAAGTCATGGACATTTTTAAGTCGGTCACCCCTCTCGTCGAACCGTTATCACTTGATGAAGCCTATCTCGACGTGACCGAAAATACGCTGTTGAGCACGTCCGGTCCCTATATTGCCCGATATATTTTAGGCGAGATTAAACGGCGTACCGGTCTCACGGCATCCGCTGGTGTCGCACCTTCAAAGTTTGTCGCGAAGATTGCGTCCGGTTTTGACAAACCGAACGGTCTTACCGTCGTACAGTCTGATGATGTCGCCGATTTTCTCGCTCCCCTTTCAATCGAAGCGATGCACGGAGTCGGAAAAGTGACAGCTCAAACACTTTATAAGAGTGGATACCATACAATCGGGGACCTCCAACAAGCTCGTCCCGAACAACTGAAAGCCATCTTTGGACACGATCGCGGACAACAATTATATGAATTGGCACATGGACGAGATACGCGTCCCGTCGTCGCCACACGGGAACGTAAGTCAATCGGGTCGGAGACGACGTTTGCGTTTGACATCGACGACCCAGAAGAAGTGTTCGAACGAGTCATTCCTGAGATGGAGGATGTCTTGCGTCAGCTCGACCGACGCGAGCTGAGCTGTCAAACCGTCACGATTAAATTAAAGACGAGTGAGTTCCAGGCTCGGAGTCATCAAATCAAATTAAATCATCCCACTCATGACCACGATGAAATCCGAAGACTCGCAAGGCGCCTTTTCGATGAGATGAACGTCACTGAACCCGTCCGCTTGATCGGACTGACCGTATCCGACTTGATTCCGCGAACCGAATCGACACGTCAACTGACATTCGACGAACTGACGAAACCTTCTCTTGAAGAATGAATGACCATTCATTAAAATAGAGAGAAAGGGGGTCATGTGATTGGAAACATACACAGTGACAGGATTTGAGAACGACGGCACGCTCGTATTGAATGAAATGTTCGAGGCAAGCGACGATCAATCAGCCAAACAACAAGGGCTCGATTTGCTTCGCGCCGCAGGTCATGAACATAAAGGCGCGCGCATTGTTCGCCGGGGGCAACTCATCTATTTCGAACGTTGCAAATTGCCGGGGAAATTGAAAGGAACAGCATCATAAGAAAAGGCAGACCAACATCAACGGTCTGCCTTTTCTTATTCAACTTGTAATCAAAATGGAAAGAGAAGAAGAATCATGAGGATTCCGACGATGCCGGTGAGCAGTTGCAACGGGACACCGACTTTGACGAAATCCATGAAACGATAGTCTCCTACACTAAATACCATCGCATTCGTCGGAGACCCGAACGGAGTCATGAAGGCGAGAGATGCTGAAATGGCGACGGCGATGACGAACGGGACAGGACTGACCGCCATCGATTCCGACAGGGCGATGGCGAGCGGGATAAACAAAATAGCTGTCGCGGTGTTCGAGATGATTTGACTGAGGACCATTGTCGCAAGAAATAAAACGACGAGGACCCAGGCAGGACCAAAACCCGCGAACGACTGTCCGATCCAGTCGACAAGCCACGCCATGACACCCGCTTTCTCCAGCGCCGTTCCTACTGGGATCATGGCCGCAATCAAGACGAGTGAAGACCATTGAATCGATTGATACGCAACGTCTAGATGGCGTACGGCTCCACTCATCACCATAGCAAGTGCTGCTAGCCAAACCGCGACGGTCGGGTCGACCCATTCAAACACGAACATCGTCATCATCATGACCATGATCACGCCAGCCGCGAGTTGATGATGACTCGACACCGTTCGATTCGCCACGTCCGTCACTCGCTCGTTCGAGAGTAGTAATCGTGTCTCTTGTTCAACTCGCTCTAAATCTTCCCATTTCCCCTGCACCATCAACAAGTCCCCTTGTTTTAGCGGCGTATCTTTCAGCCGCACTTGTGCAATTTCTTCTTGTGGACGGATGACACGCAAGACGTTCACATGAAATGCATTGCGCAGTTGACTCTCATGGAGACATCTCCCTACAAGTTGACTCGACCCTGGAACCGTAAACATGACGATGCCACCGGTCTTGTCATAGACGTTTGTTGCCTCGACCTTCTGAAAAGGGATGTGTTGTTGTTCGGAGAGGGAACGGACTCGCTGCTCATCCCCACTGACGAGTAACGACCCGGCACGTAATACGGTGTCGGCACGCGCGGTCTCGTAATGTTTCCCTATCCCTCTAATCCGTTCCTTCAACACGATGACACCGTCATGCGACCATTTCAAATCATTTAATCGTTTGCCAATCAGTGGATGCGACGCGTCGATCGACATGACATATACGTTCGGGTTAATCGATTCGATTGCTCCCCCTTCATCCCATTCTCTTGAACGACCTTGATCGAGCAAACGATTCCCGATCAGACGAAAGTACAGCAATCCGACAAACATCACGACTGCACCTATCGGAAACAACGAAAAGAAACCAATTGGCACATCGATTAGACCTCGCAGCGATTCAGCCGCGACAAGGTTCGGTGGTGTTCCAATCAATGTCATCGTTCCACCGATGCTTGAGAAAAAAGCAAGCGGCATGAGGTACCCTTTCGCAGATTGCTTGATTTGTCGAGTCATCGCCATGACGACAGGGATGAGCAATGCAACGGTCCCTGTGTTGGACATCACGCTTGAAAGAACGGTGACAGTTAACATGAACAAATAAAAAAGTCGCGTCTCGCTTCCATTCGCATACGGGATGAGCATGGAAGCCAACCGTTCAGCTAATCCAGAGTGAAACAATCCAGCTCCGACAATAAATAGCCCGGCAATCATCAAGACGACTGAGTTCGAGAACCCTGCCATCGCCTCACTCGGCGTCAGCTGCTCGGTCAGGACGAGACCGAGCAGTCCGATCAATGCGACCAAGTCCGCTCTTAGCCAGCCTGTTATGAAAAAGAGAATCATCACGACTAAAATGAGCACGGTCCACATGCCAGTTCACCCTTTCTCCACTATTTCATCTATGTTTATTATAAATATTATTTGAAAGCGCTTACTTTGTTGTTTGTGACAATCTCATCAACAAAAAAAGCGGATGGCTCGATTGCCATCCGCTCCTCACATCTTATTGAACTTCGTTTTCATTCACCATCGGGGCGTAAAGCTCCTCAAGTGGTTTCATGATAATTTTCGTTACTTCTGTAACGAGCTGGTGCATGCGTTGCTCTTCTTGCATGAGCTCCATGATCAATTCGTTCTGTTGAACGCTCATCATTTTCGTTTGCGCATCCATCATTTCCTGCTCAGAGATTTCCTCTCCTTGCATTTGCTTTTGTTGAAGCGTCATTTGGATGTTACGGAAGTCAGCGAACAACTGGTTCGCTTCCGCATCCGCATTGACACGATCGTATAAAGAAGAGAGTGTTGTGAACTCTTCAGAATCGCGAAGTGCTTTCTCCAATTGGTAAGCTTGGTCGTACAAGTTTGTTTGTGACATGTAACGTCCTCCTAAATGCTATTAGGGCGTGGCCATCACAAGATGGCAATCAACCCTTGAATCAACCCAATCATACCACCTAACAGCGCTCCAAGCCATGTTATTGCCCGGAACTCTCGTTTCGAGATCGATAAAACAATCTCTTCGAGGTATGATGTGTCGAGTGACTGAACCTGTTCCTGAACGATTTTATCGATTTTCAATCGGTCCATAATCGTCTCCATTTGATTCGTGAAGCGCTCAATGACAAGGGTGACACCTTGTGGGACGAGTTCGTCGACGACACGTGTTTCAATGGACTGCGTGTAAGACGAAACCGGTCGATTTAACAATTGCCCGATTGGCAAACGTGTGACGACTTGTTCTGTGATGCCATCAATGAGTCGTGCCTCTAAACGTTCATCAATCAACGTATCAACCGTCTTCTCACTGAATCGCTCAAATTCACGCGTGATCATCGTCGTCATACCGTCACGCGTCGACTGCCCTCGTAAGATGTTGACGATTTCTGGTCGGACCATCTCGACAAAGTTCATATTTTGAATAAAGCCTGCGATAAACCCGAGTCGACGCTGAACGAACGAATCGACCATATGACGAAGTTGTGCCTCGCCTTCAGGGGAATAAAAATACTCTTCCGATTTGACGAGAAGCGCCTCCACAATTTCAGGAATGACTGCCCGAACTCGGTCCATCCCTTCTTCTCCAAGCAATTCAAACAACTTCCGCTCTTTCACTTCAGCCACGACGCTCGCTAACTCGTCACGTAACTTGTCATCCGCCAACGTGAGGATGCGTGCCTCTGCGTTCGGGTAGAGGGGTTCTACAAGTTCTCGAACCGTTTTATCCGAGCGTAACATCGCTTGAACTTCTTGTTGCGCAAAGTGCGTAATATGCGTCGTCACTTGGTCATCCAATAATCGCTTTCGCATGCCTTCTGGTGTCAATAAGTGTTTGACGACCGTTTTCCCTAAGCTAGATGCTAATTCATCCCGACGTTTCGGAATGAGACCTGGTGTAAAAGGTATCCGGAACGAACCGATATATTTCGGTTCATGCGGTCGGAACAACATCTTGATGGCGAGAAAGTTCGTCACGCCCCCAATCGTCGCACCAATCACAATCATGAGTAAAATCTTTAATAACCCGTCCAAACTGCAAGCCTCCGATCTGAAATATGATACATTGTTGATGAGGTGATAGTATTGAATACGTTTGATCGTATTAAATCGATTTTTCCGACTGCTGTCCATCGGTCGGAAGATGCATCTGGTGACCTTGACTGGTTCGAGACGCAAGATGGTACCATATTTGGGCTCCCGACATTCGAATTGACCGAACGTGAACAGCAACTGCTCCGCATGTGGGCGACCCCGATCCTTCAGACCGACCCACATCAGCGAAAATGGCAAGAACGCCTTCAAGATGAGACGTATCGTCTTGACCAATCGTTTCGGCTCATTTCTCTCTCGCTTCAAGAAGCGGAAGAGGAAGCGTTCGAATCATTCATCAGTATCGTCCACGACTTCATGCCACATGCTGAAATCGTATGGATGACAACAAAACACATCGAACTCATCGAACGAGATTCATTTGTCGATCTCCAAGAGTTCGAGGACGTGTTGCGTGCCATTGCGAGTGATTGTTTCATCGAAGCACACGCGGTCTACAGCGAACGTTCACAAGGTTCTCTCGCTCTTGTGTATCGTCAACATCAACTGCTCATGCCATACGCTCGTCTGTCTACTAAAACTTACCCTGCTAGTCAATTATTATACCATTATTTACTACAAGAACAGGACTTAAAAGAGCGGAGTCACATTACCGCTCCACTCATGAAGATGCTCGATCTATCGACAATCGAATTGCTCGAGGCGTTATTCAGTAACTCGTTGAACGTCTCCCATACGGCGAAAGCACTTTTCATGCACCGAAATACGCTGAATTATCGACTCGATCGCCTCTTTGAGACGACCGGTTATGATGCTCGAAAGTTTTATGATGCGAGTCTCCTTCAACTCATGGTCACGTTGCACAAATCCGATTAACGGTTTTTGTGCAACTTGTCTATATTCAATGCAAGCGGTTTCATCATATAATCGTTCTTGTAAGCGCTATTATACACACACAGATTCTTTAGGAGGCTAACGACATGGCAGAAATTCGTTTAGAACATATTGATAAAATTTACGATGGTGGCGTCAAAGCCGTCAGCGATTTCAACTTACACATTAAAGACCGTGAATTCATCGTCTTCGTCGGACCGTCTGGTTGCGGTAAATCGACAACACTTCGTATGATCGCAGGTCTTGAAGAGATTTCAAACGGTGACTTTATCATTGACGGGAAACGAATGAACGACGTCGCTCCTAAAGATCGTGACATCGCTATGGTCTTCCAAAACTACGCGCTCTATCCGCACATGAGTGTTTATGACAACATGGCATTCGGCTTGAAGCTCCGTAAATTCCCGAAAGACGAGATTGACCGTCGCGTAAAAGACGCTGCTCGTATTCTCGGTTTGGAAGAGTACCTCGAGCGTAAACCAAAAGCGCTCTCAGGTGGTCAACGTCAACGTGTTGCCATCGGTCGTGCAATCGTTCGTGACGCAAAAGTCTTCTTGATGGATGAGCCGCTCTCAAACTTGGATGCGAAACTTCGTGTACAGATGCGTAAAGAGATTATCCAACTCCACAACCGTTTGGACACAACGACAATTTACGTTACCCACGACCAAACGGAAGCGATGACACTCGCTACACGTATCGTCATCTTGAAAGATGGTCTCATCCAACAAGTTGGATCACCGAAAGAAGTATACGATCATCCAGACAACATCTTCGTCGCTGGCTTCATCGGTTCACCTTCAATGAACTTCTTCCGCGGCACGCTCGCAGAAGGCAAATTCATCACGAACGGTGAAGAAGTCAACGTTCCAGAAGGAAAAATGAAGACGCTTCGTGACCGTGGCTATGTCGGAAAAGAACTCGTCCTCGGAATTCGTCCAGAATCAATCCATGATGAGCCAATCTACCTCGACTCACCAACGACGCACACGTTCAAAGCGCACATCGACGTCGCTGAGCTCATGGGATCAGAGTCTTACCTCTACGCAGAGCTTGGTGGACATCAGTTCACAGCACGTGTCGACGGTCGTTCGAACATCCACATGGGTGACGATGTCGAACTCGCACTCGATATGACAAAAGCACACTTCTTCGACGGAGAAACTGAACTCGTGATCCGTTAAGCCATACAAAAAGCCTCGATTCGTCTGAATCGAGGCTTTTTCTTATCGAATCGCGTAACGCTGTTCGAGTTTGTGTTGACCGGCTTGAATCAAGGTCGATAAGATCCAATAAATCGAAGCCGAGAACAAGAGTAACGGCATGACCAAATACGTCGTTGCTGCAATTTGGTCAGACACGTACGTTAACTCCTGAACCGCGATGACCGAACCGAGTGACGTCGACTTGATGATGTCGATGACCGAGTTCGAGACAGGCGGGATGGCGCGTGAAAGCGCCTGTGGGAAAATGATGTCTTTGAAACGCTTCATTTTCGGAATCCCTAACGCGACACTTGCCTCTACCTGCCCTTTATCGACAGAGTTGATGGCTGCCCGGAACGCTTCCGAGATATAGGCTGCAAAGTGGAACCCGAGTCCGAAGATGAGCGCCTGCATCCCACTCAGTTGCACGAACCCAGTGAGACCGACATACAAAATCAATAATTGAAGTAAGAGCGGTGTTCCGCGGAAGAACGAAATGTACGTCCGCGTGAACAACCGTACGATTTTAATCGGACTACTATGAAGTAGAGCGATGATCAGACCGAGCGCCAAGGCGAGAAGAATCGACAGGACACTGGCGATCAACGTGAGCTGGACGGCTTCAAGATAGACCGAACGGTTATCTATGACGGTCGTGATCAGTTCATTCATTGACTGATATCCTCACCGAAGTACTTCTCACCGATTTCCTGCATCGTACCGTCTTCTTTCATTTCTGCAAGTGCTTCGTTCAATTTCTCAAGAACGTCGCTATCTTGACGTGTCATGAACCCAGCTTCGCTCGTGTTGAAGATGTCACCGACTACTTTGACGTCATAGCCTGTTTTTTCAAGCTCTGTCAAGATGAAGAGACGGTCGTTCAATGCCGCATCAAGACGACCGACTTCGAGGTCTTGAAGCACTTGGTTCGCCCCTTTGTAGTATTTCACTTCGGCACCAGCTTCTTCCGCCATTTGCGCATAGACCGAACCTTGCGTCGATCCGACTAATTTGCCGTCGAGGTCGTCTACTCCTTGAATGTCGTTGTTATCCGATCCAACGATAACTTGAGCTCCCGATACTGCATACGGGTCAGAGAATGCGTACTTTTCTTCACGTTCAGGCGTGATGCTCATTTGGTTAGCAATCATGTCGATGCGTTCTGCGTCAAGTGCTGGAACGAGTCCTTTGAAGTCCATTGCCTCGTACTCTACTTTATAACCGGCACGTTCTGCCGCTTCGTTCAAAACGTCGATGTCATATCCCATCAATTCACCTTTATCTTTATATGTGAACGGTGGGTATGTCGCCTCTGTCCCGACAGTGATGACTGCTTCGTCCGCTCCACTGTCTGTTTCGTTACCGCAAGCCGCGAGAAGCCCGACTGAAGCTCCGATTGCGAGTACGCTTGTTAATGTTTTTTTCATGATGATTCCGCCTTTCCTATAATCCTTATATGATTACACGGTTTTAAACAATAACCTCATCATACTGGCGCGATGTCTTCATGTCAAACAAAAAACATCACCCTATCGCTAGAGTGATGTCTCCCATCAGTCGATGGCTTTTGCCTGTTTCATGACGTCTGCTTCAATCGCTTCACGTTTCGCCGTCGTCTTCTCGGCGCGATCCGCGTGTACACTGAAGTAAAACTTGATTTTCGGCTCTGTACCAGATGGGCGAAGGCAGAACCAAGACCCGTCCGCAAAGACGAATTTCAAGACGTTCGATGAAGGCAACTCGATGGCTTCAGACGTATTTGTCCGTAAGTCAGTTGCCACTTGCTTCTTATAATCTTCGAAACGAACGACTTCATACCCACCGACTTCTTTCGGTGGATTAGCACGGAACGCTTCCATCATTCGCCCGATTTGTTCGAGACCTGCTTTCCCTTTTAGCGTCATCGACTGTAATGACTCTTCATAGAAGCCATACTTCTCATAAATCGATTGCAACGCATCGTAGAGCGTCCGGCCGTTTTGCTTATGGTAGGCCGCCATCTCCGCTGCGAGTAAACAAGCTTGGACAGCATCTTTGTCGCGACAGAAGTCGCCAATCAAATAGCCGTAGCTTTCTTCATAGCCAAAGAGGAATTCATATTCACCTGACTCCTCATATTGTTTGATTTTCTCGCCGATGAATTTGAATCCCGTCAACGTGTTCTCAAGGTGTACGCCATAAGCTTTCGCGATCGCGGCACCGAGTTCTGACGTGACGATCGTCTTAGCGACGAAGCCGTTCGATGGGAGTGTTCCCGTCTCGCTCTTTTGTGAGAGGATATATTCCATTAAGAGCGCACCCGTCTGGTTCCCAGTCAAGACGAACCATTCCCCGTCACGCCCGCGTACCGTCAAGCCTACACGGTCCGCATCCGGATCGGTCGCCATGAGTAAATCGGCCCCGACACGATCTCCGTATTCCATCGCTAGTTTAAATGCAGCCTTTTCCTCCGGGTTCGGATAGCTGACGGTCGGGAAGGCACCGTCTGGTTCTGCCTGCTCTTCTACAATCGTCACATGGTTAAACCCATATGCTTTCAATCCTTCCATGACCGGACGACGTCCCGTTCCGTGGAGCGGCGAATAGACGATCTGAAGGGGGCTATCCTGTATGTCACGATGAATCCGAATCGACTGGAGCGCTTCCATATAAGCTTCATCGACGGATGGATCGACTGTGACGAGGAACCCCGTTTGGCGAAGCGCCGCCTCATCTTCAATCTCGATCTTCAACTCATCTTCAATCGCATTGACGTAACTGACGAGTTCATCCGCTTCCGCTGGCGGAAGTTGCCCACCGTCTGCTCCATACACTTTGAACCCGTTATATTCTGGCGGGTTGTGACTCGCTGTGATGACAATGCCACCGAACGCATTCAAATGACGTACGGCAAACGAGAGTTCGGGTGTAGCGCGCAAACTTGGGAACAAGTACGTCTTGATTCCGTTTGACGCAAGCGTCCGCGCCGCCTCCAAAGCAAACTCAGGTGAAAAATGACGAGAGTCATGGGCGATCACGACACCATGACGTTTCGCCTCTTCTCCTGAAGCAGCGATAAAGTCCGCAAAGCCTTGTGATGCTTTTCGAATCGTATACACGTTCATTCGGTTCGCACCTGGTCCGATTTCTCCGCGCATCCCGCCTGTCCCGAATTCAAGCGTCTTATAAAATGCATCTTCTAACGTCGTCTCATCCTTTGCGAGCTCATCAAGTTCCGCACGTAAATGCGGTGCTAGCCCTTCAAATTGATTCCAACGGTCATATGTTTGTTGCCATGTCATGATTCATTCCCCTTTCACCCTCAAAAAATTCAATCGAAGTACTCGCCAATTGCTTCCATCTTGTATACGATGAGAGTAACGAAACCTCGAGGTGATATTAATGTTTCCAACAATGCGTGCCCAAGAATTAAAACAAATCGTGCATACGAACTCGATTCGTTTCATCGATTGCCGATATTCACTAAACGACGCGTCCTATGGTAAATATGTCTACCGAAAGGGACACCTTCCGAACGCTGTCTTTCTCGACTTGATGGAAGACTTGTCCGGTCCGCTCGGCGAACATGGCGGACGTCACCCGCTTCCTTCAAAAGAAGCGTGGACGGCAACGCTCCGCCGCATCGGCCTTAATAAAGAAGATTTGGTCATCATTTATGATGACGGCTTCCCATTCGCAGCTCGTGCATGGTGGCTCTTCAAATGGGCCGGTCACGAACGGGTCGTTGTCTTAGAAGGCGGCATCCAATCTGGCATCACCTATTGCGGTGAGACTACGACGGACGTCCCAAACTATCCAGCGAGTGACTATACACCAGACTTCCGAGACGACATGATCGCGACACTCGAAGAGGTGAAAGCTGCCACAAGCGGCTCCCTCTATGATTCACGAACAGAAGACCGCTTCAACGGGTCACATGAACCGATTGACAAAAAAGCAGGTCATATCCCGAACGCGTTGCTCTGTTCTTATGCCGAGGCCATCACGGAGCTCGGTACATTAGAGGACTTTCACGATTTAAAAGAACTCTATAAAGACGTTCTTTCTGTCGAAAATCCAATCTTTTATTGCGGTAGTGGTGTGACCGCCTGTGTCAATATTCTCGCGCTACACGCCCTCGGTAAAGACGATGTTCGACTCTATCCAGGATCCTATTCTGACTGGATCAGCTATCCAGAAAACGAGGTCCACCCGTGACGGGTGGATCGTTTTTATTTTACACCGATTTTAATGTTATTCCAAAAAATCTTTATTTAACGCTCGTCGGTTTGATATTCCAGACCGCATTCGCATATTCCGTGATGGTCCGGTCACTTGAGAAGATCCCCGATTTTGCTGTGTTGACGATTGAGCTCTCTGCCCAACGCGAACGATCACTGAATACTTCATCGACACGTCGCTGTGCTCGCATATAAGAGACGAAGTCTTTCAATACGAGGAAGTCATCGTTATAGACGAGAAGTGAATCGAAAATCGACTGGAACTGATATTCGCCCACCTTATCGAACGTCCCATTGACGAGACCGTCAACCACATCTTTGATTTCTTGATGGGCGTGATAAATCTCCGCCGCATGGTATCCCCCGAATTTTTTATAGTTCATGACTTCTTGTGGGGATAACCCAAAAATAAAGATATGATCGTCTCCGACCGCGTCACGAATCTCGATATTGGCCCCATCTAGCGTACCGATCGTCAACGCACCGTTCATCATGAATTTCATGTTGCCGGTACCCGATGCCTCGTAGCTCGCCGTCGAGATTTGTTCGCTCAAGTCAGACCCTGGGAAAATACGTTCAGCCATCGAGACACGATAGTTCTCAAGGAAGATGACTTTGATGAATTGGCTCGCCCGCTTATCTTTATTGATTAAAGTAGCAAGCGCATTGATATAGCGAATGATTTCTTTCGCATAATGGTACCCCGGTGCCGCCTTCGCACCAAAAATAAACGTACGCGGGACCATCGTAAACGTCGGATCCGCTTGAATCTTCAAGTAAAGTGCATGGATATGAAGAGCGTTTAGAAGCTGACGCTTATAGGCGTGGAGACGTTTGACTTGAACATCAAAAATTGAGTGTGGGTCAACGGTTTCTCCCGTCTCTTCCTGAATGTAAGCAGCCAAATCAAATTTGTTCTGTTGTTTCACATCCATCACAATCTCTTGGAAACTCTTATCTTTCGAGACACCCATCAACTTCTCCAAATCGTTCGGATGCTCAATCCATGACGGACCAATCGCCTCCGTAATCGCATCAGACAATCGTGGATTCGACTTCAAGAGCCAACGTCGATGTGTGATTCCGTTCGTCTTGTTGTTGAAGCGAAGCGGGAACATCTCATATAAATAACGCATCTCACGCTGTTTCAAGATATCGGTATGAATCTGGGCAACCCCGTTCGTGGAATGCGAGCCAACGACGGCTAGGTTCGCCATATTGATGTGTTCATTCGACACGATTGCGATTTCACCCATATGTGATTCAAGATGAGGATAGTTGACTAATACGTCCCGACAGAAGCGTCGATTAATCTCTTCGATAATCTGATACACACGTGGTAATAGTCGTTGATACATCTCGACCGGCCATTTCTCTAACGCTTCAGCGAGGAGCGTATGGTTCGTGAACGACATGACGCTCTTCGTGATGCGCCACGCCTCATCCCAACCATATCCATGCTCATCCATCAAGATTCGCATCAGTTCAGGGATTGCGACAACCGGGTGCGTATCGTTGATATGGATGGCATAATGGTCCCCTAATTGTTTGAGGGATTTATTCCGTTTCATATAAGAAGCGAGCAACGATTGAATCCCTGCCGACACAAAGAAGTACTGTTGTTTTAAACGCAATACTTTTCCTTCATACGTCGTATCGTCTGGATATAAAAATTCCGAAATGGTCGCAATCGACTGCTTATGTCGCAACAAGTCTTTATACGTCCCTTTCGTTTTCTCCAAATACGCCTCATCGTCAAGTGGTGATTCGGCATTCCAAAGACGTAACGTATTCACGACGTCATTTTGATAGCCGATGATGGGCATGTCGTACGGCACTGCTCTCACGACTTCGTCTGGATGATGGACGACGCGCAACCGATCACCGATTTGCTTCATCTCAATCCATCCGCCGAAGTTGATGTCGACCGCTTTATCCTGACGTCTCGTCTCCCACATGTTCCCGTCACGTAGCCAGTTGTCCGGCAACTCGACTTGATACCCATCGACAATCTTTTGTTTGAAAAGCCCATACCGGTAACGAATCCCGTTCCCGTGACCAGGCAAACTGAGCGCGGCCAATGAATCGAGGAAGCAGGCTGCTAGGCGACCAAGACCTCCATTTCCAAGTCCCGGTTCTGGTTCTAGCTCTGTGATCTCCGTAAAGTCATATCCGAGGTCCTCGAGTCCTTCTTTGACGAGCTCTAACACGTCTAGACTCAACAAGTTGTTGTACAGGAAACGACCTAATAAAAACTCAAGCGAGAAGTAGATGACTTGCTTGCTATGTTTTTCTTCTTGACGGTCGCGCGTATGAATCCATTTTGGCATGGCCTGTTCGCGCACCATCGTTGCCAAGGTTTGATACACTTCCTGCTCTGTCCCATCTTCGATCGACTTCCCATTCAATGCGATGAATCGTTCTTTAAACGCGTCGACAAAGCTCTGTTTATCTGTGAACATAAATCAAGTTAGCTCCTTCCACTCATGCGAATAAATGATATAACTCACGATATTGCTTGGCGGATTGTTTCCAGCTAAAGTCCGCGGTCATCGCCTGATGGACGAGGGCATGCCAATTTTCTTTCTCATAGAAGACACGAATCGCTTTTTCGATTGTTGCCAACATTTCGTGAGCATTATAGTTCATGAACCCGAATCCGGTCCCTTCTTGTGTGAACTCGTTATACGGCTTCACCGTGTCACGAAGTCCACCCGTTTCACGGACAATCGGTAACGTCCCATAGCGCATCGAAATCAATTGGCTGAGTCCACAAGGTTCAAAACGTGACGGCATTAAAAAAGCATCCGATCCAGCGTAAATTAAGTGTGCGAGTTCGATGTCAAAACCGATATATGAGCCCACTTTCCCTGGATGTGCTGCTGTCATCTCGTGAACGATTCCTTCATATTCTGGCTGTCCGGAACCGAGAAATGCGAATTGGCATGGCAACTGACCGAGTTCTTCAAATACTCCGTTAATCAAATCGAGCCCTTTTTGGTCGACGAGACGGCTAACGAACCCGATGAGCATGACATCATCTCGAACCTCAAGACCGAGTCGTTCTTGTAACGCTCGTTTATTGGCGAGTTTACCTTCTTTGTACGTATCGAGGTTATACGTCTGTTCGATACGCGGATCTGTAAACGGATCGTTCGTTGCCAAATCGATTCCGTTTAAAATCCCTCGGACGTCGACCGCACGATGACGTAAGGCTCCGTCCAATCCTTCACCGTAATACGGTTCCATGATTTCGTCTCGATATGACGGGCTGACGGTCGTAATTTGATCAGAATGCACGATTCCGGCTTTCATGTAATTGACGAGACCATTATGTTGAATGCCTTCGGCCGTAAAATGTTCAGGACCGAACTGTAACAGTTCGCCGAGAATCTCTTCTGGGAAAATCCCTTGGTATTGCAGGTTATGGATAGTATAGACTGTGCGAATGCGTTGATACGCTTCAATATGTTGATAATGAATTCGTAAGAAGGCCGGTAAAATCCCTGTCTGCCAGTCATGGCAATGAAGGACATCAGGTACATCTTCCATCTTCCTAATCATTTCGAGAACCGCCCGTGAAAAGAAGGCAAAGCGTTCCGCATCATCAAAGTGTCCATATAAAACACCGTCACGTTTAAAGTAATACTCGTTATCGATGAAATAATACGTGATGCCATCTCGCTCTAATTTCAAGACCGCACCGAATTGCTTCCGCCAACCGACCGGAACGATCAGGTCGAACAAATATTCCATCTCGTCCACATATTCGTCAGCAATCGAGCCATATTTCGGCATGACGACGCTCACTTCTTCTCCTAAATCCGCCACCGCTTGAGGGAGCGAACCGACAACGTCGGCGAGCCCCCCCGTTTTCATGAACGGTGCCGCTTCTGAAGCAACATACCAAATTTTCATAAAATCCTCCTCACACCACTGTTCGTTTTGCGATGACAATCGGCTCGTCGATTGTACCTCGGATGACCTGTCCTCGTTTTACGACGACTTCCTTATCCAGGATTGCGTTTTCGACGACAGCACCTTCTTCAATGATTGACTTCGACGAGATGATTGAGTTTTTCACGCGGGCGTGCTTACTCACTTGAACACCACGGAAGAGAATACTGTTTTGAACTTCGCCATGAATCTTACACCCGTTCGCGACGAGCGCTTCATTCACTTTTGACCCTTTCAAATAACGAGTCGGTGGCTCATGCTTGATTTTCGTATAGATGTGCGGGAAGTCATAAATGATTCCTTCCCCACGAAGCAATCGCATACTTTCGTTATAGTACGAAAGCACCGAGTGGATGACCTGCATTTTCCCGACATAATGGTAGCCGTGTACATGCAAACGGTGGAGCTGAGGGCGAATGACACCGTCTAATAAATCGTATTCTCCTTTAGACGTCGCTTCGTCGACGAGACGCATAAAGAGATTTTTCGACATGACGATCGTTTCTGTATAAGCGTATTCATCATCTGGTGAAAAGCCGCGTTCTGACACGCCAACGACGCGATCATTCTCGCCGAGGCGGATTGGACGACAGTAGCCGCATTTCTGCTCATGCGTCGTATAGGCAAGCGTAATGTCCGCGCCCATCGACTTGTGATGCTCAAGCATGTCGTTATAGTCAATCGTCGTCAACACGTTCGAGCCCGTAATGACAACATACGGCTGCTTGCTGCGAATGAAATGTTCTCGGTGCATCGAGAAGTTGGCTAAGTCACCAAGATACGCTTCCCCGTCCGGCTTTAAGGCAGGTGGGAAAATGTGAAGTCCCCCTTGTGAACGGTCCAAATCCCATTCTTTCCCCGAGCCGAGATGGTCCATCAATGAGCGGTACTTGTCTAACGTGAAAATCCCGACTTGACTGATGTTTTGTGTGATCATATTCGTCAACGTGAAATCAATCAGACGATAGCGCCCCGAGAATGGAACCGCTGCTAAATTACGATGACCTGTGAATTCTGGAAACAGACCTTGCTCCGTTCCTAAGTTAATGACCCCTAATAAATCGTTCGTCAACAGTAACGCCTCCTTGCGTCGATCTTTACTCGTTTCAAACTCTTTGTTTGAAGACGGTTCCGCTTTCAATGTTTTCGTGTGGTTCAATAACAACGATTTCACCACCCGGCTCACCGACTGTCGCGCCGTCTTCAATGACTGCACAGCTTGCGACAATGGCTCTGTGAATTGTTACATCTTTCCCGATTCTAGCTCCCGGCATGATGACCGAGTCTTTCACGAGCGATCCTTCTCCGACACGAACGTCATAGAACAAGACCGAATGTTGAACTTCCCCTTCGATATGACACCCTTCATTGATCACAGACTGCTCGACGCAGGCATCTTTACCGATATATTGTGGTGTCTGATTCGGATTGACCGAATAAATTTTCCAGTTCGGATCATACAAATCAAATGGTGGTTCTTCTTCTAACAGATCCATGTTTGCTTCCCAAAGCGATTGAATGGTTCCGACGTCTTTCCAATATCCTTTGAATTTATAAGCGAAAACATCAAGTCCTTGGAGAAGTGTGTTTGGAATGATGTTCTTCCCGAAGTCAAAGCTTGACGTCTCATCCTCCGCATCTTTAATCAAATGCTCACGCAAGACACTCCAGTTGAAGATATAAATCCCCATCGATGCCAAGTTGCTCTTCGGCTCTTCAGGTTTCTCTTCGAACTCATTGATGCGTAGGTCATCCGCCGTGTTCAAAATCCCGAAACGTGACGCTTCGTCCCACGGTACTTCCATTACGGAGATTGTCACATCAGCTTGTCTTTCTTTATGGGCTTCGAGCATCTTCTCGTAGTCCATCTTGTAGATGTGGTCTCCTGACAGAATCAAGACATAATCTGGCTCATAAGCGTCGATATAGCTCAAGTTACGATAGATCGCATTCGCTGTCCCTTCGTACCAATTTTTCCCCGACTGTGCTTGGTAAGGTGGAAGAATCGCTAATCCCCCATTGCGACGATCTAAATCCCATGCCGTCCCGATTCCTAAGTAACGATTCAATTCAAGTGGCTCGTATTGCGTCAACACCCCGACTGTTGTAATTCCAGAGTTCGTGCAGTTTGACAATGGGAAATCGATAATGCGGTACTTTCCGCCAAAATGAACGGCAGGCTTCGCCGTTTTTCGCGTGAGAGGCCCCAATCGTTTTCCTTCTCCTCCCGCAAGGAGCATTGCAACCATTTCTTGCTTCATAAATAATAAGCCTCCTCAAAATCGTAATATACAACCTCTTTTACCCTTTTTCGCTCTTTCCTAAAGTATTCCTTCTCGAATTATTATATGATAACGTTTACATTTTTATTTTTTTGTAAATTTGACGATATAATGAATAGAAAGAGGTGAAACGATGAGAGCTTGGATTGGAATCTTATTTTTTGCGGGACTATTAGCGACTTCCTTGACACTCGCAAATGCATTGAAAGAAGAAATCAAAAAGACTGATGAAATCTTATCTTGGGGACAAGAGCTGGTGTCAGCCCAACCACTCTCGTCGAAACATGCCATCACGCTCGCTTACAATGGCGGCGAACAGCAAATTTACTTGGCAGGACGCAGAAATGATGTCTCACCCAAGGCATTGCCCGAACACATTCAAGAAGCCATTATGATCATCGAAGACCGAAAATTTAACGCCCATCCCGGCTACGATTTGAGCGGGATTGCCAGGGCATTTATTAATAACGCAAATGAGACATCTGTTCAAGGTGGAAGTACCATCACCCAACAGCTCGCACGAAATGTTTACCTTACTCATGAACGGACATATGAGCGTAAAGTAAAGGAATTATTGATCGCACGAGCGCTTGAAGAAAACTATAGCAAGAAAGAAATATTAACCGCTTATAGCAATGTTATTTTCTTCGGACATAACGTATATGGGATTCAATCTGCGGCCGATACATACTTTTCGAGACCGCTCGCCGATCTAAACTGGAATCAACTCGCCTACTTATTGACGGTACCGAATAACCCGTCACTCTATGACCCGCTCAATCCATCAGATGCATACTTCGAACGAAAAGATCGGATTTTGACACAACTATTTGAAGCAGGTGTCATCTCAAAGAGTGCCTATGACCAATATTATGGTGTGCACCTAGAGGCTTCTTACCGAAATCAAACGATTCAATATCCGGATTATATGGATACGGCCGTCCGCGAGGCGATTCAGTTAGTCCGTTCACGGTATGACTTGGATGACGCCGAAGCAAGAGACTATTTATCGACGCATGAAGCGACGATCGAGACATACTTATCGACAGCCAAACAGACGAAAGCAAAAGCCGTGATGAGTCAACTTCCATCCGGGTTGAACGGAGGATATACAGAACTGACACCTCAAGGACGAATTGTGGCGATGGTCGATTCAGAAATGACACAAGTCGGTGAATTTAACCGAGCGACTCAAGCCTATCGTCAACCGGGTTCCGCGATCAAACCGATTCTCGTGTTCGCCCCGTTCATCGAAGAGACTAAGGCAACGCTTGATACAATTCTCGATGGTCGACCGACATGTTACGGTTCCTATTGTCCTGGGAACAGTCACGACCGTGTGTTAGGCGATGTGTTATTGAAAGATGCAGTCGCCTACTCCTACAACACGCCAGCCTTGGCGGCTTTTTCGGCAATCGATCAGCGACGTGCCTACGAGACGGCTGACATGATGTTCAGTCAATGGGATGAACAGAACGAAAACTTAGCGAGCGCGCTCGGTGGGCTCACACAAGGTGTCTCTCCGAAAGAACTTGCGGCCGCTTACACACCGTTCTTAAACAAAGGTGTCTATACATCCGGTCATACGATTAAACAAATCACATTCAAATCTGGTGAGCCCGCACTGACGCCTATTTTGAAAGAAGAGGCAGTCTGGTCTCCCGATACCATGAACGTGATGAAGAAGGCTTTATCGACCGTCACGACGTACGGAACGGGACGTTACGCGAGTAAAGTGAAACGTGATTACGAATACCTTGGAGGAAAGACAGGCACGACGAATGACAATAAAGATATGTGGTACGTCGGATTAACAGATCAAACCATCACGGCGATTTGGCTTGGAGCCGACAAGCCTCGTCCGTTCCCTGAACTCGCCAACCGAGCTTATCCAGCGATTGTCTGGACGGAGGCACATTGATTAAAAAGAGTCAGCCGTTTTTTCATCGGCTGACTCTTTTTGTCATGGTCTCATTCGCTTTTTGATCTACGTTCGACTTGCATCCGATAATCTCCCCACTGTTTCATTAATTCATCGTGGTGGATGAGTTTCCATGGATTGAAACGAACTTGACCATGCTTGTTGAAGTAAAGGTTTTGCCGAATGCAGTAACTAGCATGAACGAGCTGTCCTCCACCATCCCAAAAGGTGAGGACGTCATCCGATTCCGGAATAACATCCGTCACGGTTTTATAACCGCTAAACTGAATCGTTTGCAGAAACGTCTCCGGATGAATCCACTGATGAATCATCCATTCGTTTTGTGTGGCGGCGAATAAAGTCGCCGCAAGACAGTTATCCCCATCACGAATCGGAAATGTGTTCGCATATGTAGCGAGATAGGCGGGAATACGTTCGTCACATCGCTCCCCTTCCCACATATCCCATTCTTTCGCATAGCGATAGATCAGCGAATGACGGGTTTCCGTCGAAAGCTCCTTCCAGTTTGACTCGTGTAAGACAATGAAACATTGCCCATCCTTCTCGACAACCGCGTCATCAGATAAGCCGTTCCGTTGCTCGATTGTAAGTGGTAACACAAGCCCGCGATTCGTCGCCACCTGATATTCCAGCAAACGGGTTTTTACGTCCTGACGTAAGCGATCAATCGAAACAGATGGGACATGGGCAATGTATGTCACACCCTCTCCCATCATCCATGTCACATAGGCGTTCGAAAGATATGGACTTTTATAAGTTGGGTGACGGGAAAACTCTTGCCTCGGTAGAATGAGGGAATCACTCGGCAAATCTTCAAGAAAAGTTGAATCTACCCAGTATAACGTCTCTTCTGGAACAAATGATTGACACCACGCCTCTATTTCATCAAAGGTCGGCTCAAATAGCTCTCTCATAAGATGATATCCCCAACAGAATTAAAGAGCCGCAGAATCGACCACCCTAATCCACTGATCAATGTCGCCCACATGACTCCTTGCATGAGCAACAATCCAATTGCACGCGGAACGGACATCGACTGGCTCACTTGCCAGACATAGTAAAAGAGATACATTAGTAGCGTGCAAACGAGGACTGCGATGACCGCAAGTAATGTATTTAAAAACAGAAAACTGATCCCCGAGCCGATGAGGAAGATGATAGCTCCAGGTTTCAGACGATGGAGCGATGTTCCGTTTGTTTCTCTCGCAAAAAAAGCGAAGCCGAGTTGATTGAACGTATCGGCAACCAGCTTGAGTGCACTAAACAACATAAAGAATATGGTGAAGAACACGACCAATACGAACACTTTCGTCTCTTGCACGGATAACAGTTCGATAATTTCACTATATACGCCAATTTGATTCAGCCACTGGATCACATACTCGGACGTTGCAATCGCAAGTGACATGGAAAACAAAATTATTCCGATGAGTGGTGCATAGCTCAGTAAGTACACATTCGTTTTCATGTTCCTTCTCCAATTTCACAGTAATTTCTTATATTCAGTGCAATTCTACTACCAAGTATATTATACTATTTATAGTTATGGAGATTAAAAGGGGGATTTTTGGATGGGCCTATTATTGATGGTTGGAATCAGCGTCGTCTTCCTCGCAGCGATTTTGACAGCTGGATATAACCGTAAACCTGAGGGTAACGAATAAGAGCCGGGATTCTTACGAATCCGGCTCTTTTTTATTTCAACCCTGCATATCCTTGTTGGCGTAGAGCCTCATAAACAATGATGGCAGCTGTATTCGACACGTTCAATGAACGGACGAGATTCGATTGTGGAAGACGGATGCACCGATCTAAGTTGTTCTCGATGACTTCCATCGGCAAACCTTTCGTTTCACGACCGAAGACGAAGAAATAGTCACCTTCTACGTCCGAAACGTCTAAATCACTCGGATATTGTTCTCCATACTTTGTGATATAAAAGAATTCGCCGTCCGGATGCTTTTCCCATAGTTCCTCGATCGAGTCATGATAGCGTACATCGACAAATTGCCAGTAATCTAATCCCGCACGCTTCAACATTTTATCATCTGTCGAAAAACCGAGCGGACGAATTAAATGGAGGACCGAGTTTGTCGCCGCACACGTACGTGAGACGTTCCCTGTATTTGCTGGTATTTCTGGTTGAAACATTACGACATGAATCGCCATAGTTCATTCCCTCACTTTTTCATTTCTAATTCAAGAAGACGTTGTTTTTCAGACAATCCTCCTGCAAAACCGACAAGTTTCCCACTGCTTCCAATTACCCGATGACACGGAAACAAAATCGGTAACGGGTTTCGATTGAGCGCTTGCCCGACCGCACGCACTGCTTTCGGTCGACCGATTTGTTCCGCGATTTGTTTATATGTCCGCGTCTCCCCGTATGGAATCGTCAACAGCGCATCCCATACTTCCTGCTGAAACAGCGTCCCGTTCATTTCGATGAAAGTACGATCCGATGCATCCAACCCATCCTGTTCGACGCGCATCATGAGGTCCCGTAACCAGTCAGGCGCTTCCTCCGTCGGTTCGTGCGTGGTGAACTCAAGAGCGGTCAGCTTACCTGCTGCGTTTAATTTATACACTAACGGTCCCCATTTAGACGACACGATCTTCATGTGCCCACTCCTCTCGATAGATGCGAATCTCTTCATGTACCATGTCAGAGGCTTCATTTCGTTCAATCTCTTCAAAAATCGATTCGGCATCGGGACCAAGAATCGCACCGATTGCCCATACCGCAGTCGCTCGCATGTCTTCACGTTCATCGTTTTGGATGAACTCACGTAAAATCGGAATCGCGGATGGTTCACGATAATGTGCGAGTGCCAAAATCGCATTTCGCTGAATCGGTTTCTTTCCACGCCATGCACCAGATAAGTGTCCGAATTTTTGTTTGAACTCTCGGTTACTCAATGTCAAGAGCGGCTCTAAGAGCGGTTTGACGATTTCTGCTTCCGGTAACAGTTCTTCATGGTGACGCCAATCCTTTTTACGGTTGTACGGGCAGACTTGCTGGCACGTATCACATCCGTATAAGCGACCTCCGAGCTTCGAACGAAACTCTCGTGGCATCAACGTTTTCATTTGTGTCAAATAGGCGATACAACGTTTCGCATCCAGTACACCTGGCTCCACAAGGGCCGTTGTCGGACATGCCGTCATACATTTATTACAATCGCCACACCCATCTTCAATCGCTTCGTCTGGCGGCAAATAGACATCTAAAATCATTTCCCCCAAATATAAATACGATCCCTTTTCAGGTGAGATGATGGAGCAGTTTTTTCCGCTAAAACCAATCCCTGCCCGTTCGGCGACGGCCCGGTCTACGAGCTCACCCGTGTCGACCATTGAACGCGTGCGAACACCAGGAACCAACTCTTCAATGTACGCTTGAAGCTGCTCTAATCGATTGCCGACGGCGCGATGATAATCCAGTCCCCATGAGGCTCGGGCGAATAGCCCGCGCCGCTCTCCGGCGACGCTCCGTGGTGCATCCTTCAACTTACTTGGATACGCGATTGCGATCGCAATGATTGATTGTGCTTCTTCAAGTAAGAGCTCCGGGTTTGTACGCTTCTCTAGGTCGGGCTCTTCAAACCCAGAGGCAAACCCTTTCTCTTGCTGCCGAATAAGTCGCTGTTTCATGACGATGAACGGATCAGCCGTTGTCACTTTCAACTCGTCGATCCCGATGGTTTCGGCATACTCGAGGATTTGTTGTTTTAATGTGTATGGGTCCATTCCGTTCACCTCCTTTATATATTTTCGCATACAAAAAATCTCTCCGCCACTCGGCAGAGAGATATGAAGCGGGTGAAGAGAATCGAACTCTCGTCATCAGCTTGGAAGGCTGAGGTTTTACCATTAAACTACACCCGCATGAAATATTGTTGTCGTTCAAGCGACTATAGTTAATATACACCTATACTATTAAACTGTCAATAAGTATTCGTAAGTTTTTCTAAAATCATTGAAAAAAATATTTCGATATATCTTAATTGTTAGTTTGATGCCTGAACAAATAAGGATTCCAATGGTGTGATCACACGAAATGCCCGTCCATGCCCTTCTGTCTCAGCATACGTCAACTCCGTTAAGCGTCCTGATTGATACATGTCGACATGAAGGTAACGGTCTTGAATATTGTTATAAATATGGAAGACGTCTCGCGTTTGTCCGATCCGCCTCACTTGCTCTAATAGATTTTCTTTCACAGGACGTGGCATCTGATTCGCAACGTGCGTATGGAAGATGCACAGTGTCTCTGTTTTAGGAATACGTGTCGTGAGTTCTTGTAATATAGACACGCCATCTCCTTCAACGAGTGTCACCTTGTCAAAATCGACTTCTTGTATGGTAGCATCGAGCATTTGACGGCGCGTTTCATGCTCCGGCCAAATTAATGCATTCATCCACGACCGTTCTGCTTCGTCCTTTAAATCAATTACATTCAAGTCTATACCGAGACGTGTACCGATATCGAGCGGAATTGTCGCCTCGAGATGGAACGGTTCTTTCGATTCAACGCTTACTGAAATATTTACAGATGAGGCATTTGTCGGATCAAGCGGAACGTCATTATACTCATAGGCATACTGATCAACAAAAAGTTGGAGGCCTGCGCTTGTTCCGATTTCGAGTAAGCCGAGTGGCAACTTCGTCTGTTGTTGGATTCTCATAAAAATCGGATATAAATACGAGCAACGCTGAATCTCATTTGTTTGGACAAGTCGCGTCATGAGTCGCTTGCGAATCTCAGCTTCATATGTATGACAAAACGTCAGAAAAAAAAGGAAATACATCGTCAGGTTGTTTTGGATTCTTCGTCACGCTCAGATAATACATAGCTAGTTCATCGGATTGGTGTTGAAGTACTAACTCATGAACAGCTCCAAACAACAGGTTCGGCACCGGTTGTCCATCAGGTATCTCCTCACACAGAGACAATAGCCATTCATTTTCAGCGACTTCTCTAGCTAATATCTCATACAAGCGACTTGATCCTACACATTCGTTGTCAGCAAATCGGATGAAGCGTTCTACGATCTCTTTTTGGTTGATGTTATTCACCCCTGTTTCTACACTCTAAACCATTCGATTAAAATGATCACTTACCCTGCAAATTGAACACAAAAAAGACCCTAACCTCAGTTAGAGTCATACGGATACCGGTGGTCGGAGTCGAACCGACACTCCAGAGGAACACGATTTTGAGTCGTGCGCGTCTACCAATTCCGCCACACCGGCATATTATGTTGGAGGCGCCAGTCGGAATCGAACCGACGATAGAGGAGTTGCAGTCCTCTGCCTTACCACTTGGCTATGGCGCCAAAAAGTCATTGGAGCGGAAGACGGGATTCGAACCCGCGACCCCGACCTTGGCAAGGTCGTATTCTACCACTGAACTACTTCCGCAAAATGGCTGGGCTGGAAGGGATCGAACCTTCGCATGTCGGAATCAAAATCCGATGCCTTACCACTTGGCTACAGCCCAATAATAATGGGGCGACTGAAGGGAATTGAACCCTCGAATGCCGGAATCACAATCCGGTGCGTTAACCACTTCGCCACAATCGCCATGATTAAATTAAAAACAGGGGCAGCAGGAATCGAACCCGCGCTGACGGTTTTGGAGACCGTAGTTCTACCGCTAAACTATGCCCCTAAGTGGTGGGGGGGGGCGGATTCGAACCGCCGAACCCGAGGGAGCGGATTTACAGTCCGCCGCGTTTAGCCACTTCGCTACCCCCCCACATATGGTGGCTTTGGACGGAATCGAACCGCCGACACAAGGATTTTCAGTCCTTTGCTCTACCAACTGAGCTACAAAGCCATATGTAGTCTTGATTTTTTAAAAATAAAAATGGCGGTCTCGACGGGATTCGAACCCGCGATCTCCTGCGTGACAGGCAGGCATGTTAACCCCTACACCACGAGACCGGACATTAATTGCGGGGGCCGGATTTGAACCGACGACCTTCGGGTTATGAGCCCGACGAGCTACCAGACTGCTCCACCCCGCGACGATATAAAATTAGATGGTGACCCGTACGGGATTCGAACCCGTGTTACCGCCGTGAAAGGGCGGTGTCTTAACCGCTTGACCAACGGGCCATGTTTGAATTTTGAAAAACTGGCGGAGAGCAAGGGATTCGAACCCTTGAGACGGTTTTGCCGCCTACACGAATTCCAATCGTGCTCCTTCGGCCACTCGGACAGCTCTCCAAAAGAGAAAGTGGCTCCGCAAGTAGGATTTGAACCTACGACCTACCGGTTAACAGCCGGTTGCTCTACCACTGAGCTATTGCGGAACGATCTTGCCTGG
>NZ_JACSKH010000002.1 GCF_018617485.1 Exiguobacterium sp. s124
CGTCCTGAGCCAGGATCAAACTCTCCAAAGAATTTGATATAGCTCTTAAATTGACGAAGCTTGCGCTTCATTCAAAAATTGTAAAACTTATTTTTACCTCATCGTTCAGTTTTCAAAGTTCGTCTGCCGCTCTTAGCGACTCATTTATAATAGCACCTGACTTTATATCCGTCAACTATAAAAATAAAGTTTTTTAAAAAAGAATAAATAAAGACGATTCCTATTATTTTCGATGCAAGGAATCGCCAGTTATCTCTTATTGAAACGATATAATTTTTACTTCGGCCAACCGTGATAAATCGTATTCTGTCCTGTCTGTATCTTCTATAATGACAGGTCGCTCAATACGATTCGTGTAGGCGTGAATTTTCCCCCGCACTCCACTACTTAATAAAACAGGTCGACCGATTTCATAAAACCCGAGCAATGTAGCGAGAAGCGTCAAAGCTTCCTCATCGTAGGCTTTGTTTTGCCACATATAGAAGTACGCCTCTTCTGGTGAAAGTGGTTTCCGAAACGTTCGGGGTGCCGTTAACTGACAAAAACGGTCCGCAACAATAAATAAAGGCGACGCGGGATTCAACTCACGCTCGGTTAGACGGTTTGGGAACCCAGACCCATCTAAACGTTCGTGATGCTCGGTGATCAATTGATAGACACGTCCCCGTAACGTTTGATTACTCGGAAGCATAGCAGCTGAGACGAGTGGATGTTGGTATAGTAGTTCACGTTCCATTTTCGTGAAATAACGCATATGAGACCATTTTCTAATTTTAGCGTAACTCGCATCTGCAAAATAAGAAGCAATTCCATAATCAAATTGAAGTTGATGTTCATCGCCTCGGTACTTTGATAATGTGCGAGCAACGAGTGCTCGATAGATCGCATGGTAGATGACGTGGTTTTTTCGCAACGGTTGATGTGTAAAAAAATGAACGACTGCCGAAAGCGGCAGTTCTTGACGAAATAGTTGATGAACGAACTCTAGACCTTCATATGGGTTCGGGGCGATTCGCTCTTCCCACTGATTATAATGTTTCTCATATTGAAGAACCTGTTCACAAAGACACCTTTCCTCTATAGAAGTAAAGATTGTTTGTTCAACTGGTGCAACATCAATAGCTTCGATCTTTAAGAAACGGAGTAAACGCAAATGTTCATTCGTTAAATGGGTTCCTGCTTCTAAGGAAGAAACGGGTGACAATAACGTCATGCCAACATGTACAGCGGATAAGTTCAAACGCACGCGAATCCCTCCTATATATGAAAAAGGTCGAACGGAAACACCGTTCGACCTTTCGTCTTACTCATTCACATCAGACGATTCGTCGGTTTCAGGTGCTTCATCCTCAAACCCATTCTCCAAATCGACTGCTGATTCCTCTTCTAACTCATCTTTTTTCAATTTTGCGATTGTCGCTAAACGATCGCCATCTTCAATGTTCATCACTTTCACACCACGTGTGCTACGGCCCATCTGAGAGATGGTTTGTGAATCGATACGAATGGCAACGCCATGTTCAGTCATCAACATGATGTCATCATCTTCATCAACGACACGCATTCCAACGACCGTTCCGCGATCTGTTTTAATTCCGATGATTCCGGAACCACCACGACCTTGTGTACGGAACTGCTCCATGGCTGTACGTTTTCCAAATCCTTTTTCCGTGATGATCAAGACGTCTTGCGTCGTACGAACGATTTCCATTGAGACGACCAAATCATCGTCTTTCTTCAAACGAATCGCGCGCACACCACGTGCCGTACGTCCCATCGAGCGAACTTCTCCTTCGAGAGGGAAACGGATCGACATTCCTTGGCGTGTGACAATCAACATTTCATCATCGCTCTTCGCCAAGCGGACGGTAACGAGCTCATCTGTTTCATTCAAGCTGATGGCACGAAGACCATTTTTGTTGATTCGGGCGTATGCCGAAAGTGGCGAACGCTTAATCAAACCTTCTTTCGTAATGAAGACGAGAGACAATTGTTCGTCTGCCACTTCTTCTTCCGATTCGTTTTGCGCATCTTCTGCTACCGTTTGGTTTGCCAGGTAACTGTTGAAATCGACAGGAATCATCGTTTCGACTTTTTCACCTTTATCAATTTGAAGCAAGTTGATGATCGGCATTCCTTTTGCGGTACGACTCATCTCAGGAATTTCGTATCCTTTGAGGCGGAAGACACGTCCAAAGTTCGTAAAGAAGAGAATCGTGTCATGTGTTGACGCGGACAGCAAACGAAGTACGAAGTCTTCATCATTCGTCCCCATCCCTTGTTTCCCACGTCCACCACGACGCTGTGCGCGATATGAATCGGATGGAATTGATTTAATGTATCCTTCACTCGTGAGCGTGATCATCATGTCGCGAACTGGGATCAAATCCTCATCCTCAAGTTCAACGATATCCGTACGAATCACGGTACGACGTGCATCACCATATCGCTCTTTGATTTCAAGCAACTCGTTCCGAATGATATCAAGGAGTAATTCCTCATCACCAAGAATCGCACGAAGCTCCTCAATCAGTGCTTTCACTTCGCGATACTCGCCTTCGATTTTTTCGCGTTCCAAACCAGTCAATCGTTGAAGACGCATATCTAAAATCGCTTGCGTTTGCTCAGTAGAAAGTCCGAAGCGGGCAATCAACTTCTCACGCGCCTCGTCACCAGTACGTGTACTACGGATGATAGCGATAACTTCATCCAAGTGATCGAGGGCAACACGAAGTCCTTCTAAGATGTGGGCACGTGCCTCTGCTTTATCCAAATCGAATTGCGTACGACGACGGACGACTTCTTTTTGGTGTTCGATGTAGTAATAGATTGCTTGTTTGATGTTCAACGTTTTCGGGCGACCGCCTACGAGGGCAAGCATGTTCACCCCGAACGTCGTCTGCATCGGCGTTTGCTTATACAAGTTGTTTAAGATCACACTTGCATTCGCGTCTCGACGAACTTCGATAACGACACGCATTCCGTTACGATCGGATTCATCACGTAAGTCTGTGATTCCTTCGATTTTTTTATCACGTACCAAATCCGCAATTTTCTCAACGAGACGTGCCTTGTTGACTTGATATGGGATTTCATGAACGAGGATTCGTTCACGGCCGTTTTTCAACGTTTCGATTTCGGCTTTCGCACGCATCGTAATCGATCCACGTCCAGTCTCATACGCACGACGAATTCCACTACGTCCCAAAATCTCTCCCGCTGTCGGGAAGTCAGGACCTGGGATGTGCTGCATCAATTCGGCGATGGTGATGTCCGGGTTATGAGAAAGAGCCAACACCCCATCGATGACTTCATTCAAGTTATGTGGAGGCACGTTCGTTGCCATACCGACTGCAATCCCGCTCGTCCCGTTGACAAGGAAGTTCGGGAAGCGAGCCGGAAGAACGACCGGCTCTTTTTCTTCACCATCGAAGTTCGGTTGGTAATCGATTGTGTTTTTGCCAATGTCTCGTACGAGTTCCATTGCAATTTTGGACATACGTGCCTCGGTATAACGCATCGCAGCGGCCGAGTCGCCATCGACTGAACCGAAGTTCCCGTGACCGTCGACTAATTCATAACGATAACTGAAGTCTTGAGCCATACGAACCATCGTTTCGTAAACGGCTGAGTCACCGTGTGGATGGTACTTACCGATAACGTCCCCGACGACACGCGCCGACTTCTTATGTGGCTTGTCCGCGCGAATCCCGAGCTCGTTCATCGCATACAAAATACGACGGTGAACCGGCTTCAAACCATCACGCACGTCCGGAAGGGCACGTGATACGATGACGCTCATCGCATAGTCCATGAACGACGTTCGCATCTCTTGGCTAATATTTATATCCTTGATATTTTCTTGTTCTGCCATTCGTTATTGCCTACCCTTCTTATTAAATATCGAGGTTCTTCACGTAATGGGCGTGAGATTGAATAAAGTCACGGCGTGGTTCGACGTTGTCACCCATGAGCGTTTCAAAAATCTCATCTGCCTCAATCGCATCTTGAAGATCGACACGAAGCATCGAACGCGTTTCTGGGTTCATCGTCGTATTCCATAACTGTTCAGGATCCATCTCTCCAAGACCCTTGTAACGTTGAACGCTATAACGTGCATTTTCAGGAAGTTGTGCGAGTGTCGCTTGCAACTCTCGCTCGTTTTGAACATAGATCGTTTCTTTACCGTGCTTCACACCATAGAGCGGTGGTTGAGCGATATAGACGTATCCACTTTCCACAAGTGGACGCATATAGCGATAGAAGAACGTCAACAACAGCGTACGAATGTGCGCTCCGTCGACATCGGCATCGGTCATGATGATCAGTTTATGGTAACGTGCTTTTGATAAATCGAACTCATCCGCAATCCCTGTTCCGAGAGCCGTGATGATCGTCCGAACTTCTTGGTTGGCCAAAATCTTATCAAGACGTGCTTTCTCGACGTTGATGATTTTCCCGCGAATCGGCAAGATTGCTTGGAAGTGACGGTCACGACCAGATTTCGCCGAACCACCCGCTGAGTCACCCTCAACGATGTATAGTTCAGATTTCGAAGCGTCTTTCGACGAACAGTCAGCCAATTTCCCTGGTAATGAACTGACTTCGAGAATACCTTTACGACGTGTCATCTCACGTGCGCGTTTCGCAGCAAGGCGTGCGCGTGCTGCCATCAATCCTTTGTCGACAATAAGACGACCGACTGATGGGTTCTCGAGCAAGAATTGTTCGAACGTGTCACTGAATAACGTATCTGTCGCCGTACGAGCATCGGCATTTCCCAGTTTCGTCTTCGTCTGTCCTTCAAACTGAGGAGACGGGTGTTTGACGGAGACAATCGCCGTCAATCCTTCACGGACATCATCTCCTGAAAGACTGCCGTCGGCCTCTTTCATCAATCCGAATCGCTTCGCATAATCATTGATTGAACGTGTGAGCGCTGTTTTAAATCCAGTCTCGTGCGTTCCACCTTCATGTGTCGGGATGTTGTTCGTGAATGAGTAGATGTTACTTGCGAAACCTTCGTTGTACTGAAGGGCAATCTCTACTTCAATCCCGTCTTTTGTACCATGTACATACACAGGCTCTTCATGAATCGATGCTTTTGAACGGTTCAAATGCTCTACGTAGGACTTGATTCCACCCTCGTAGTGATAATTGCGTTCAATCGTCTCATCGCTACGATCATCTTTTGCGACAATCCGTAGCCCTTTGTTTAAGAAGGCAAGCTCACGAAGACGTGTTGCCAACAAATCGAAGTCATACTCGAGCGTTTCTTGGAAGATATCGCCGTCCGGGAAGAAGCGGACAGTCGTTCCTGTCGTATCTGTCGTCCCGACGATTTCGAGTTCGCCTTGCGGAACGCCACGTTTGAACGATTGATAGTACACGTTTCCGTCGCGACGAACGAACACTTCAAGTTTCGTCGATAGTGCGTTAACAACCGACGCCCCTACACCATGTAGACCACCGGAAACTTTGTATCCACCACCGCCGAATTTACCGCCAGCGTGCAATACCGTGAAAATAACTTCAACGGCAGGTCGACCTGTTTTCTTTTGGACATCGACTGGAATCCCGCGTCCGTTATCTTCGACAACGATTGAGTTTCCTGGCTCGACCGTTACTGTGATCGTGTCACAATAACCCGCAAGCGCCTCATCAATCGAGTTATCGACAATCTCCCATACCAAATGGTGGAGACCGCGAGAGCTTGTGGAACCGATATACATACCTGGACGTTTACGGACAGCCTCTAAGCCTTCAAGAACTTGAATCTGATCGGCGCCGTACGCTTGCAATTCTTTTTCGTTTTCATTACTCATCGGTTATTTTCACCTACTATACATGATTTGGTGTTCCTTCTTACCACGATTACACGGATTCTGTTTCGACTTCACCTTGTTTCACGTGAAACACTTTGGCTTGTTGAATGGTTTCGTGTGCGATTCCATCAATATTTGTTGTCGTCAAAATCGTTTGTACTTTTCGTCCCATCGTATCGAGTAGATGGGTTTGGCGATGATCGTCAAGTTCAGATAACACATCGTCTAATAACAAAAGAGGATATTCGCCCACTTCTTCATGAATCAATTCAATTTCAGCTAGCTTCAATGACAAGGCAGCCGTTCGTTGCTGACCTTGTGAACCGAACGTTTGAACGTTTCGATCGTTTACGTACAATTCAAAATCGTCACGGTGCGGACCAAATAAGGTCACACCTCTTCGTCGTTCGTTCTCTCTTATTTTATCAAACTTTTGACGATACGTTTCAAACATCTGTTCTTTTGAGAAACGTTCTTTTTGGAACGTGTCAGAAACGTATTGAATCGTCAGTGTTTCTAACTCTCGTGTAATCCCTGAATGAATCGGATTGGCCCATTTTTCGAGTTGATCAATGAAATGATAGCGCCTCATCACAATTTTCACGGCGAGTTCAATCAATTGGTCCGTCAACACTTCAAGTAACGTCTCATCCCCACCCTTTGTGGATAACTGCTTTAATAAGGCGTTTCGTTGTTTTAACGTTTTCAAATATTGATTGAGCTCGTGTAAGTACACGGGACTGACCTGACCGATTTCCATATCTAAAAATCGCCGTCTCCCTTGTGGACTGCCTTTGACGATGGCTAAGTCTTCAGGGGCGAACAAGACGACGTTAAATGCGCCGACATAGTCACTGAGACGACGTTGTTCTAAATGATTGAGCTTTGCTTTTTTTCCTTTAGGAGAAAATGAGAGACTCTGCACCGATTCGCCGGTACGCTTATGAATCCGTCCTTCGATACTTGCGGCATCAGCTTCCCAACCGATCAATTCTCGGTCTTGTGTCGTCCGATGCGACTTTGCGAGCGCAAGTACGTAAATCGATTCGAGAAGATTCGTTTTTCCTTGGGCATTCTCACCAATTAGAACATTCGTCTGTTCTGAGAAATCTAGCTCGAGGGTTTCGTAGTTGCGATAATTTTGCAATCGGATCGACTTTAAATGCACGTCAGTTTCCCTCGATTTGATATTCACCGAAGCCTTCGACTTCGATCGTATCTCCATCTCTCAATTTACGGCCACGGCGTTGGTCCTGTTCACCGTTCACTTTGATCATGACATCTTCTAAAAAGAACTTTGCTTGTCCCCCACTTGAGATGATATCTGCTAATTTTAAAAATTGTCCGAGTGTCACATACTCGGTTGTAATCGACACTTTTTCCATGTCGTCACTTCCTTTCTCACATGCTGATCTGAAAAAATCGCCATACATATTAGTTTATCGAAAATCGTCGAATAAGGCAAAAAAGGGATGACAAGGTCAGACACCTCATCATCCCTATCCGCTGCTTACGATGTGCGGACTGGCAAAATCAGTTGAAGAACGCTATCTTGTTCAACCGGTCGTAAAATGAACGGTCGCATCGAACCCGTGAATTGGATTTCGATTTCAGATGCATCGAGCGCACGAAGCGCATCCATTACAAATTTAGAGTTGAAGGAGATTTTCAATTCTTCCCCTTCAAGCGATAAAATGCTGACACGCTCAGACACTTTACCGACTTCAGGTGAATGTGAAGATACTTCTACTGCTGTTGTATCTTCCGCGACAAATTTAATGACGTTGTTTCGGTCGGCACGTGCCAAGAGTGACGCACGGTCGATGGCTTGCAAGAATTCTTTTGCATTCATGCGGACCGCTGTACGATATTCTTCCGGGATGAGACGTGACGTGTCTGGGTACGCACCATCTAACAAACGAGAGAAGAACGAGATATTTTTCATTCGGAACAAAATCTGCTGATCCGTCAGTACGATTTCAATCGGCAACTCTTCACGGTCGAGTAATTTAGCCAATTCGTTGAGTGAACGACCTGGGACGACGACGTTTTGGAACGTTAAGTCGTTATCTGTCTCAAAGCGGGCACGACGAAGTGCCAAGCGGTGGCTGTCTGTTGCCACACATGTGAGGAAGCCTTTCTCAGCAGAGAAGTTGACTCCCGTTAGAACAGGGCGCGTTTCTTGCGATGAAACAGCGAAACTTGTCTGACGGATGATCGTCTTCAAGAGATCAGCTGGTAGATAGAAACGACGGTCACTTGCAAGTTCTGGGAGACGAGGATATTCGTCCGGGTCGAGACCGTTTAAGTGGAATTCTGCTTGGCCAGACTCAATTCGTGTCATAAAGTTCGGTGACACTTCGAGTGTAACTTCGTTCGTCGGCAACTTTTTCACGATTTCTCCTAAGAAGCGTGCGTTTAACACGACACTCCCAGCGCGTTGAATCTGAATGAGTTCGATTCCACCTTCTTCGATTGGGATCAAACGTTCAATCGAAATTTCAGTATCACTTCCTGTCAGTGTTAAACCATCTGCATGTGCTTCAAGCTTCAACCCTGTCAAAATTGGAATAGTCGTTCGTGAAGCCACAGCTTTTGATACGTCTTGTACGGCTTGCATGAATACATCTCGTTGAATCGTTAAATGCATGTGGATAATTCCTCCTAAGGTGAAATGAGTCATTTTACTAATGATAATAATAGTATTAATTAAGTCATAATAGTAATAAGGGCTGTGGATACTGGGGATAAGTCCCCTTAAGCATACGTACAAAGCCATTTAGCCTGTGAATAACTTGTGGATAACTAAGGTGGTTTATCCACAGGATATCCACAGAGAATCCGTTATTAGTTTGAAAGCGCCTTTTTCAACGTTTGAATCGTCTCTTGCATTTCCACATCATTTTTCAGAAGCGTACTAATTTTCTCATGCGCATGAATAACAGTCGTATGATCACGCCCTCCGAACTCTTCCCCAATTTTCGGCAATGAACTCTCTGTCATTTCTCGAGACAGGTACATTGCGATTTGACGTGGGAATGCTAACGTTTTTGTACGTTTCTTCGAGTTCAATTCTTCTACTTGAATGTTGAAGTGTTGACCGACAACTTCTTGAATGTCACGAATGACAATCTTTTTCGCTTCTTGGACTGGCATGATATTATGAAGCGCTTCTGCTGCTACGTCTGGGTCGATTGGTCGCCCAACTAGTTTTGCGTAAGCGACAACGCGTGTCAATGCCCCTTCTAGCTCACGGATGTTCGTATCGATTTGATTTGCGATATAAAGCATGACCTCGTTTGAAATATCGAGACCTTCAGCAGTCGCCTTTTTACGAAGAATCGCAATCCGAGTTTCAAGGTCAGGTGGTGTGATGTCCGTAATGAGTCCCCACTCGAAACGTGAACGCAGACGATCTTCTAACGTCGGGATTTCTTTAGGTGGTCGATCACTTGAAATGACGATTTGTTTCTGATCATTGTGTAGCGCATTGAACGTGTGGAAAAACTCTTCCTGCGTTTGTTCTTTCCCGGCTAAGAACTGAATGTCATCAATGAGCAATACATCGATATTCCGATAGCGATTGCGGAATTCCCCAGTTTTGTTGTCTCGAATTGAGTTAATGAATTCATTCGTAAATTTTTCAGACGAGACATATGCAATGCGCGCTCCTGGTTTTTGAGCTTTTACATAATGACCGATTGCATGCATCAAATGCGTTTTGCCGAGTCCGACTCCCCCATAAATGAATAGTGGGTTATATGCACGTGCCGGCGCTTCAGCGACAGCTAGTGATGCGGCGTGGGCAAATCGGTTCCCCGATCCGATGACAAACGTCTCAAAGATATATTTGTCATTCAGCTGTCCGAGATCCCCTTCCTCTTTTGAAGGTAATGGTAAGGGCTGTTCTCTTGTTTCCGTCACGGCAATGGATTCGTGTGACGATCCATCAGCTGGAGCATACTTGTGTGCTTGAGATTCTTCAATAAAATGAATTTCGAGCTTGTTGTTCGTAATTTCTTCGACCGTATCTTGTAAAAGTGACAAGTACTGTCGCTCTAACCATGTAACGATAAAACTGGCAGGTGCCGACACAACGAGTGTCGTTCCCATCAATGATATCCCTTCGGTTGATTTCAACCACATGTCAAAACTAGCTTTTGGAGTTCGTTCCTCTTCTTCAATTACAGATAAGACGTTTCTCCAAATCTCGCGAGCATTCTTCAATGAAAGACCTCCTTTACTCACATGTTTGGTAAAACTTATTCACACGATATACACATACACTATTTTATAGTAGAAACTAGGGTTATCCCCAGAGAACAAAAACTGTGGATAAAGTTATCCACATGGTGTTCATTATGGGGATAACACTTATCCACAGCCTGTGTATATCTTGGAATCACGAATTGTTCATCCACAAGTTTGTGCACATTCAGTTTAGCAAAATAAAATAGACGTGGCAATGCTTTTTGGTATTTATCCACAGATAAAGAAAAGTATCCACACTCACTTATCCACATGCTGTGTGTTTTGTGGATAACCTGTGGATATGTTGTGGATAAAGAGATTATGAGAGATAAGAGAGTGAAAAAGTTATACACAAAAGAGGAGGAAGTGAAGGGAAGAAAAGTTTTTGTAAAAGAAGAAAATGAAAAAATGAAGAATTCGGATGTGAAAAAAGAAGAGTTATTCACATATAAATGTGGATAACTTCGTGAATATGTGGATAAAATGGCTCAACATCGCTATTTATAAAGACCGTTTAAGAAATACGTAAAGGTTTCGTGTCAATCTGGATTCATATAAGCCGTTCTAGACAAAGTTGAACCATCCCAAATGATGCCTCTCGATCACGTAATTTATCTGATTCGAAAACCGTTCGAAAATACATTGACAATTGTTGATTCGATTTATATAATATTAAAGACTGCCTTAAATGAAACTATAACTTGCTAATAGAGCGTTAATCTTGAGGAGGTGCTGTAACCATGAAACCAACTTTCAACCCTAACAACCGTAAGCGTAAGAAAGTCCACGGATTCCGTGCACGCATGGCGACTAAAAACGGTCGCAACATTCTTGCTGCTCGTCGTCGTAAAGGCCGTAAAGCCTTGACTGTATAATTTCGAATGAAGATTGCCCGGGGATCCTTTCCTCGGGCAATTTTTTAGTTTGTCACAGAAACGTAGCATTTCATGGATTCTCCCTCGTTCAAATGATGTGGATATGATATGATGTTAGTTGACGATTTTTGAAGCGAAGGATGGAGTGAGAATTTTGAAAAAAGAATACCGCCTGCAAAAGAATGAAGAGTTCCAAGCGGTGTTTCGCGAAGGACGCTCCGTGGCCAATCGTCAGTTTGTCGTCTACACGCTCAAAGCGGATCAAGCGCATTTCAGAGTGGGTCTTTCTGTCAGCAAAAAGCTTGGAAATGCTGTGGAACGAAACCGCATGAAACGATTGATGCGTGAGTCGCTTCGCTTGCTCGAACCGAACGTTGCGCCGAATGATTATGTCATCATCGCTCGGAAGCCTGCGACTGCACTGACGCAGTCGGAAGTGACCGAGAGTTTGAAACACGTATTCAAACGGTCAAAAGTTTGGCAAAAGCAAGGCCGGTGACCATGACAATCTGAATTTGTTCTCTCATATAATTAGAGTCTTATAAGATTGCCCGATCGACGTGTGCGTTAAAAAAGAATTGATAAAGAAAGCGTAGGAGGAACTATGAGCAAAAAGCTAAAATTAGGATTACTCGCTGCCATGACTGCGGTCATTATGCTGATGGCAGGCTGTGTGGATCCGTCTACCATCCAAGCCGAACCAATTACGGCTGACACAGAAGGTTTCTGGGCGAAGTACTTTGTATGGCCGCTCGCATGGCTTTTGAAGGAAGTTGCTTATTTAGTCGGTGGCCCGTGGCAATATGGGATTTCAATCATTATCGCAACGATTATCGTTCGTTTATTGATTCTCCCGCTCATGATCAAACAGACGAAGAGTATGGGTGCCATGCAAGTCTTGCAACCGGAAATGTTGAAGCTTCGTGAGAAGTACAGCTCAAAAGACCAAGAAACACAGCGTAAACTCCAAGAAGAGATGATGAAACTTTATCAAGAATACCAAATCAACCCGCTCGCAGGGTGTTTGCCAATCTTGATTCAAATGCCGATTCTCTTCGCATTCTATGATGCGATTCGTCGTACACCTGAGATTTTCGAAGCGGACTTCTTATGGTTCGACCTTGGAGCTCCGGACCCGACGTTCATCTTGCCGATTTTAGCGGCGATTTTGACGTTCGTTCAACAGAAAATCTCAATGGCGGGTCAAGAACAGAACCCACAATTGAAGATGATGCTCTATATCTTCCCGGTCATGATCTTCATCATGTCGATCAACCTTCCAGCCGCCCTTTCATTGTACTGGGTAGTCGGTTATATCATCTCGATCATCGTCACGATGGCAATCATGCTCCCGATGCGTGAGAAGATGAAGGTAGCAGCAGAAGCAAAAATTGCCGCGAAAGAAGCAGAGCGTGCAGCACTTGCTGAAGAAGAGAAGAAAAACAAAAAGAAAAAACGTAAATAATCGTTAAGCTGGGTGTCATCTGACACTCAGCTTTTTTTGTAGGGTTGTAGTTTGATGAGACGGGAATAATGAAAGAAACGGGTAAACGGAGGTGTAGAAACATGGAGGCATTTATTCATCGTGTAGAACGTTCGACGTTATGGCAAGCAATCATTTACTTTGTGCTCGGTGTTCTTATTCTACTGTACCCTCGATTTTTCTTTGACGTCATGGTGTACGTGATTGCGGGATACTTGGCGATCATGGGCGTATGGATGATGTTTCAAGGGGTTCGTAGACGACAGGGTGGGTTACCACCGGCTTTCTTTATGGGTCTCATCTATTTGATTTTGGCAGCGGTCGTCTTTTTCTTCGCTGAGACGCTAGCTAGTCTTCTCCCGATTTTAATCGGAGCACTGTTCTTATTTGGAGGGATCATTCGCCTCATTCAGGCACTCGGTTACCGCCAATCGATGGCAGGACGATGGCTCTGGTTTTTAATTGGAAGTATATTATGGATTGGCGTCGGGATTCTTATGCTCACGAATCCGTTCAGTAGCCTACTTGTCTTATTCCAACTGTTCGGTGGAATCCTCATCGCCATTGCAATTCTAGAACTATTCCTCTATTTCACGATTCGTTCGACGAAGCGACATGCAAGATATTAAAAAAACAAACCGTCCTTTTTCAAGGGCGGTTTGTTTCTCGTTGATGCAACTGTTCCATAAACGGTCCGAACACGTTATATCCCGATAATGATTGGAAGAAAGGTTGTTCTTCTTTGAGTCGCTCGATATAGACTCGAGCGGCGTTTTCATGATTCATTGGGGTCAATTGTTCATAAAAGAAGCGTAAGTCGATTTCGTTTCGTTGTGATACGTCTTTCAAACCAAGTGAGGCTCGATCGGGCGTATGGTGCGCGGCCAAAACGTACGCGAAATGAACCATCCCTTGCCGCAGCATCTCGGTTGCCCAGATGTCATTGCCACGACTTCGTGATTTCGTATATTGGAAAAAGAACCAAACGGTGTCGAAGGCATGATCACTTGTCGACTCTTCTTCAATCTGTAACGAACTTTCATGTGCAGTGAGGAGCTGGTGCGGATCATAGAGGATATGGATCGAGTCTTGATGATTCAACGTCTCTTTTGTGACAGTGAATAAGTCGAGGTGAAGAAAATCATCGAATACCACAATGAGTTGAGGGGCGACTATGAAGATGTCGTCTTTCAACAGAACAGGTCGATACGAACGAAGGTGATCGAGTCGTCTCGATAAAAACAATTCTTCCTGATCTGCGTTTACCATCACGTAAAGATCGATATCTGAATGCTCATCGGCTTCTCCACGACCGAATGAGCCTTTCATAAAAATCGCTTGAACCGCTTCATCCTGTTCTAATCGTTCCGTGATGATTTGAATCGCTTCTAGTTGCTTCATGTGTATACCCTCTCTTCTCTGTCAATATATTCCTTTATTGTACGAAAATAATGATAGGAACTGCAATGACTTCATCGACGGGTGAACTCTTTCGTTCAAGTCGAATATCGTGTATAGTAGGTTCGTTATGCATATGATAGAAGAAGATGGTTTAGGTTTGGAGGGAGAAAGATGCTAGAGTTTGACACGATTACAGCGATTTCGACGCCGATGGGTGAAGGTGCCATTGGCATCGTCCGATTATCAGGCGATTTGGCGGTCGAAACGGTGAACAATGTGTTTTCTGGAAAAGACTTAACAACGGTCGATTCACATACAATTCATTACGGTACGTTAAAGCGTCCTGACACGGGCGAAGTCGTCGATGAAGTCATGGTCAGTATCATGCGGGCGCCGAAGACGTTTACACGAGAAGATGTCGTCGAAATCAATTGTCACGGAGGCGTCGTTGCGGTCAATCGTGTCCTTGAACTCATTCTCGACCAACCCGACATCCGCTTGGCAGAACCGGGCGAGTTCACAAAACGCGCCTTTTTAAACGGTCGAATCGATTTGTCACAAGCAGAGGCGGTCATGGACTTGATTCGGGCGAAAACCGATCGGGCGATGAACGTCGCGATGTCTCAAATGGAAGGTCGGCTGTCACGACTCGTCCGCGAACTCCGTCAACAATTGCTCGAGACGATTGCGGCAGTCGAGGTCAATATTGATTATCCAGAGTATGACGCGGAAGAGATGACGCAAGCGATCGTCGAAGAGAAAGCGGGCGAAGTCAAACGTATCCTCGAGGAGTTGCTCGAAACGGCGCGACAAGGAAAAATCTTGCGTGAAGGCTTGGCTACGGCGATTATCGGACGACCGAACGTCGGGAAGTCCTCGCTCATGAATACGCTCGTGCAGGAGACGAAAGCGATTGTCACTGAAATTGCCGGAACGACACGTGACACGATTGAAGAATATGTCAACGTGAAAGGAGTCCCACTCAAATTGGTGGACACTGCCGGTATTCGTGAGACGGAAGATATCGTTGAACGCATCGGTGTAGAAAAATCAAGGAAGGCGTTGGAAGCGGCGGACTTGGTTCTTCTCGTCTTGAACGGGCATGAAGGATTGACGGTCGAAGATGAGGCGTTGTTTGAGGCGGTCAAAGGGATGAATGCGATCATCATCATCAACAAGACAGACTTGCCACAAAACATGGATTCTTCTAAGCTAGAGAAACTAGCGGCAGGACGTCCAATCGTGGCGACGTCGCTCTTACTAGATGAGGGAATCGATGCGCTTGAAGCGGCAATCGCGAACCTCTTCTTTGCAAAAGGCGTCGAGTCACAAGATATGACATATATCTCAAACGCTCGACACATTCAGTTGATCAAACGAACGATTGGTCAAATTGATGAGGCGCTCGGTAGTGCTGTCATGAATATGCCGATTGATATGGTCCAAATCGATTTACGTCGAGCGTGGGATACGCTCGGTGAAATCAACGGAGATACGGTACAAGAGAGCTTGATTGACCAGCTCTTTTCACAGTTTTGTCTTGGGAAATAATAAGGAGGAACAAATATGGCTTATACGGCAGGCGAATATGACGTAATCGTCATCGGGGCCGGACACGCAGGGATTGAAGCGGCACTCGCATCAGCTCGAATGGGTGCCAAAACAGCGATGCTGACAATGAACCCTGATATGGTCGGGTTCATGTATTGTAACCCGTCAATCGGCGGACCGGCGAAAGGAATCGTCGTACGTGAAATCGATGCGCTCGGCGGAGAGATGGGGCGTGCGATTGATGCGACGTACATCCAAATGAAGATGCTTAATACATCGAAAGGTCCAGCGGTACGTGCGTTACGTGCACAGGCGGACAAATTCCAATACCAAAATCATATGAAGAAAGTGCTAGAAGACGAGCCGAATCTATTGCTTCGTCAGGCACTTGTCGAACGATTGCTCGTTGAAGATGGAGAAGTGCGTGGCGTGGTAACGAACACGGGTTCAGAATATCGCGCGAAAGCGGTCATCGTCACGACAGGAACGTTCATGCGAGGTCAAATCATCATCGGTGAATTGGCATACGAGAGTGGTCCAAATAACCAAATGCCATCGGTCGAGCTGTCGAAACATTTAGAAGAACTCGGTCTCGATTTGGTTCGATTCAAAACAGGGACTCCGCCGCGGATTGATGGGAAGACCATCGATTACTCGAAGACTGAGGTTCAGCCGGGGGATGAGAACCCATCGTTCTTCTCGTACACGTCGACTGATTTGAATCCGATCGAACAAATCCCATGCTGGCTCACGTATACGAGTGAGCGCACGCACCAGTTGATTGATGAGAACTTACACCGTTCACCGATGTATTCAGGTGCGATCAAAGGTACAGGGCCGCGTTACTGTCCATCGATTGAAGATAAAGTCGTACGTTTCAATGACAAACCGCGTCACCAAATCTTCTTAGAACCAGAAGGACGCGACACAGAAGAAGTATACGTTCAAGGTTTCTCGACGAGTATGCCAGAAGACGTTCAACACCAAATGCTTCGGACGATCCCGGGTCTTGAAAAGTCAGAGATGATGCGTCCTGGTTATGCGATTGAGTACGATGCGGTCGTACCGACGCAACTTTGGCCGACCCTTGAAACGAAAGCAGTCCCTGGACTCTTTACAGCGGGACAAATCAACGGAACGAGTGGCTACGAAGAAGCGGCAGGACAAGGAATCATGGCAGGGATCAACGCTGCATGCAAAGTGCTTGGTAAAGACCCTGTCATCCTTGATCGTTCCCAAGCATATATCGGTGTCTTGATCGATGATCTGGTGACGAAAGGAACGAACGAACCATATCGTCTCCTCACATCACGTGCCGAGTATCGCCTCTTGTTACGTCACGACAACGCGGACTTACGCCTCAGTGACATCGGACACGAGATCGGCTTACTTTCAGAGGAACGCCATGCACATCTCAATGAGAAGCGTGAAGCGATTGAAAAAGAAGTAAAGCGACTCGCCTCACTTGTCGTCAAACCGACACCTGAAGTGAACGCGATGCTTGAATCAGTCGGTGCACATCCGTTGAAAGAAGCGACGCATGCCAACATCTTGTTGAAACGTCCAGAAGTGACGTATGAGGCGCTCATGACGGTCGTCCCATCCATGGACGAGCTGTCGTTCGAAGTAAAAGAGCAAGTCGAAATTCAAGTGAAGTACGAAGGCTATATTTCAAAACAACTCGAACAAGTCGAGAAGATGCGGCGCATGGAAGAAAAACGAATTCCAGAGAACTTAGATTACGATGCGATCGGCGGTCTTGCGACAGAAGCGAAACAAAAATTAAAACAAGTTCGTCCACTTTCGATCGGACAAGCGTCACGAATCTCGGGCGTAAACCCTGCAGACGTGTCAATCTTGCTCGTCTATATCGAACAAGGACAATATGCGACGGTGGAGTGAAACGATGAACGAATCTCAATTTATTGAAGCGTTACGGGCTAAAGGATTTGAACTGAACGAGACACAACTCGCTCAGTTCAAGCGCTACTTCGAGATGCTCGTTGAATGGAATGAAAAAATGAATTTGACGGCCATCACGGACCAGGAAGAAGTGTATTTGAAACACTTTTACGATTCGCTCAGCGCAGCGTTTCACTTCGACTTCACGCAAGTCGAAACGGTATGTGATGTAGGGGCGGGAGCGGGATTCCCGAGTCTTCCTCTTAAGATTTTATTCCCTCACTTACATGTCACGATCATTGATTCATTGAATAAGCGCATCACGTTCTTGAATGAGTTGGCTCTTGCCCTCGGACTCGAAGGTGTCGCTTTCCATCATGGTCGTGCCGAAGAGTTTGGGAAAAATAAAAAATTCCGCGAACAGTTTGATGTCGTCACAGCGCGAGCCGTTGCCCGCATGACAGTGTTGGCTGAGTATTGCCTGCCGCTCACGAAAGTGGGCGGAAGCTTTGTCGCGCTTAAGGCGGCTAAAGTTTCTGATGAGATGAAAGACGCTGAAAATGCGTTGGCTGTTCTAGGTGGGAAAGAAAAAGCGACACACCAGTTCCTATTGCCAGGAGAGATGAGTGAGCGTAATATCGTAGTTGTAGATAAACTACGAAAAACGCCCGGGAAATATCCGCGTAAAGCGGGAACCCCGGCGAAAGAGCCACTTATCTGATGATGTCGTTTCACGTGAAACAAAAGCAGATTCCAGTGGTGGAGTCTGCTTATTTTTTTACATAAAAGGGGTGCCCGACGTTGAAGAATAGATTTGCGAAATTGTTCGGTGTGAATCGAAAAGATGAAGTTGCCGTGACGCAGATTGCGGAAGTTCGAGCGGACGACACGGTGCAGGAGCTCTCGTTGTCACGATTGCGTCCGAACCGATATCAACCGCGTAAAGTATTCGAACCGGCAAAAATTGAAGAGTTGGCAACGACGATTTCGGAACATGGACTGCTTCAACCGATCGTGGTTCGAAAGGCAGACGGGGACTGCTATGAAATCATCGCAGGGGAGCGCCGTTTCCGAGCCGTGAAATCGCTTGGCTGGTCGGCGATTCCGGCAATTGTTCGCGATATGGATGATGATACGACGGCTGCGCTCGCATTGATTGAAAACTTACAACGCGAGCAGTTGAGTCCGATTGAAGAGGCGGAGGCGTATGACCGGTTGCTCGCCTTGAACGGATTGACGCAAGATGCGTTAGCGAAGAGTTTAGGGAAGAGCCAGTCTACGATTGCGAACAAGTTGCGACTGTTGAAGTTGCCTGAGGACGTGAAGCAGTCGCTTCGTGATCGTCGCATCAACGAGCGACACGCCCGTGCACTCTTGCCATTAAAAGAAGAGGGGTTACAGCTCCAAGTGCTCGTGGAAGTGTTGGAACAGGATTACAACGTCAAAGAGACTGAGGAACGAGTCGCCTTTTTGACAACACCAATCGAAGAAGAAAAACGTAAGCCGAAAAAGCAACGTCGTCGAACGAAGAGTTTTGCGCGTGATACACGAATCGCCATCAATACGATTCGTGACTCGATCGATTTGATTGGGAAAACAGGGATTGATGTCCAAACTGAAGAAGTAGACGAAGAGGAATTTGTTGAAATTCGAATTCGCATCCCGAAAGCGCGGCCTCAAAAATGAGTCCGTGCTTTTTCATACGATGAAGGAGGTTTGTAGATGGAACGATTAGCTTTAAAATTCATTCGCCCAAACCCGAACCAACCACGTAAACAATTTGAGGTGGAAAAGCTAGAAGAATTGCGTCAGTCGATTGAACGGTATGGTGTGTTGCAGCCGATCGTTGTTCGAAAAGCGACCGGGTACTATGAGATCATCGCCGGTGAAAGACGATTCCAAGCGGCAAAACTCGCCGGTAAAGAAGATATTCCCGCTTTAGTCGTCACGGCGGACTCGGATCGCGTCATGGAGTTGGCATTGATTGAAAACATTCAGCGGGCCGACTTGAACGCCATCGAAGAAGCAGTCGCCTACGAGCAATTGATGCAGACGCTCGGACTGACGCAACAGCAACTGGCAGATCGGGTCGGAAAAAGCAGAAGTCATGTGACGAACAGTTTGCGCTTGCTTCGTTTACCGAGCGCGGTCCAGCACGCGGTCATGGTCGGGGATTTGACGATGGGTCATGCACGGGCGATTACAGGCATGAAATCGGAACAGGCGATGGAACAGATTGCAAAACGGGTGATTGCTGAGCACTGGACGGTACGTCGACTCGAGCGTTACTTACAAAAAGAGCGCACAGCAAAAAAGACGCTGAAGCAATCGAACGCAGATATCGAAGCGGTCGAAGCGGTGCTTGCAGAGCGTCTTCAAATGGATGTGTCGATTCGTCCTCGCCGAAAGGGCGGGGTCTTAGAATTAAAGTACTTTTCACAAGACGATTTAGAACAACTACTTACGCTGTTGTCTCCTCAAGACTTTGACTCGTCCCGTGACTGACGAAGCCTTGTGATCGCGGCTTCTTCTTGATGAAGGCGTCCGATGCGTGAATCAAAATCGACAAAGCCTTCCGTGATGAAGCGGGCGAGTTCGTATACGAGATGGAGACGTGTGTTTTGTAGAATCATCATTTCCATGAACCCACTGACATTCACGACGGCTTTGATATTATAAGCGCCGACTGCAGGGAGTTCTTTTTGGACACCTGCACCTGGGGCAAGAGGTCCTTCGGAGAAGAAAACGTAGCCGACACTCGACAGTCGTCCGAGGCAGGCATCGATGGCGATGATGAGTGGTTGGTGGAATCGCGTTTGAATCTCATGTAATGTTTCTACTAAATTTAGCGCGTGTACGGGTTTCGTCAACGTACCGTATACGTGTAAATTACGAATGCGACGTTCTTCTAAAAACGTTCCGACGAGTGGACCAAGTGAATCACCGGTCGAACGATCTGAACCGATGCAAACAAGGACGATGGGGCGATGGGTTTCATTGACCAACTGTTCATGAAGCTGGTCCGCAAGTAATCTGGATCCACTCCGCTCAGTGTGTTCAATGAAGAAAGAGTATGGTTTATGAGGTTTTAGGCGAAACGGCATGAATCTCATCCTCTCTTCTGAGCTGCCTATTCCTAGTTGCAGTTAGGGGATTGATCTCGTATTAACCCATTCCCAAAAGTGGAAAACTTCTAAACTTCCGAATGCGGCGTTTGAGAAAAGTCGTGAAATATGTTTTGATGATTTAGAATCTACGACTTTGAGGTGAAAAGATGGCTTCGCAAAATACAGAAAAAGATTTAAGCACGGTGGCAGACGAAACGATGGATAGCGTGAACCAATTCGTGGAGTACTTTAAAGATACAGACATGTGGATTGGCTTGGGGATTAAGCTCGCTGGGGTAGCGCTCATCATTCTTGGTTTATACATTGCGACAAGAATCTTGACGACGATGGTCGAACGCGTGTTTACGCTTCGGAAAATAAAAGAGCATGACATTGTCGCTCAACGTCAAAATGAAACATTATTAAAACTCGCACAAAACACGATTCGTTACGTGATTGGGTTGATCATGGTCCTGACGGTGCTCGGACAGTTCGGCGTCAATATCGCCGGTTTGATCGCATCGGCCGGGGTCGCAGGTCTTGCGATTTCATTCGGTGCACAAAGTTTGGTGAAGGACGTCATTACGGGCGCATTCATCATTTTTGAAAACCAATATAAAAATGGGGATTATGTCAGTTTGAATCAACAGGTCGAAGGAGTCGTCATCGAGGTCGGCATTCGAACGACGAAACTAAAAGGGTTGAACGGACAAGTTTCTATCATTCCGAACGGACAAATTATGCAAGTGACGAACTATTCGCTTGAAAATAGTGTGGCGGTTGTCGATGTCGGTGTCGCCTATGAAGAGGATATGGAGCGTGTCGAGTCGGCGATTAAAGAGATCGCAAAAGAAGTTGAGGCGAAATATCACGACCTCTTCATCGAACCGATCACACTCGCCGGTGTACAATCACTTGGAGCTTCGGAAGTCGTCTATCGCTTGATGGCAGAAGTACCACCGACTCAACACTTCGCAGCTGGACGGATTTTGCATAAAGAGTTGAAGGCAGGATTCGACCAACGAGGCATTGAAATTCCGTACCCACGGACGGTCATGTTACCGCCGAACCCAGCTCCTAAAGGAGGAGAAGCAGAAAATGCACAGTAAAACTTATGCGTTGAACGATGTTGTGGAAATGAAAAAGCCACATGCCTGCAAGACGAACCGCTGGCAAATCACACGTGTAGGGATGGACATTCGCATCAAGTGTCAAGGCTGCGGAGCAAGTGTACTCATGCAACGCCGAGACTTTGATAAGCGATTCAAGAAAGTGCTTGAGCAAGGGAACGCCGCAGAATAAGCGGCGTTTTTCTTTAGGTTATGAACGTGAGTTGCGGTTTAATCGTGGACTAACTATAATTGTGAAGGATGTGACGGTGTGGTGTACTGAAGGTACCCACTCCACAGACGGCTTAACATTTCCCGGGAAACACCGGATGAGGAGGAACTACTAGTGGGATTAACAGCAGGAATTGTCGGATTACCAAACGTCGGGAAATCGACTTTGTTTAATGCGATTACACAAGCAGGAGTCGAAGCGGCTAACTATCCGTTCGCGACAATCGACCCGAACGTCGGAGTCGTAGAAGTACCAGATGCGCGCCTTGATCGTTTGACGGAACTCGTCAAACCGAAAAAGACGGTGCCGACAGCGTTCGAATTTACAGATATCGCTGGAATCGTTAAAGGAGCATCAAAAGGTGAAGGGCTCGGAAATAAATTCTTGGCGAACATTCGCGAAGTTGATGCGATTTGCCAAGTCGTTCGTTGTTTTGAAGATGAGAACATCACGCACGTTTCGGGACGCGTCTCACCGATTGACGACATCACGACGATCAACCTTGAATTGATTTTAGCTGACCTAGAGTTAGTTGAAAAACGTATCACACGTGTTCAAAAAATGGTCAAATCAAAAGATAAAGGTGCCGCGCAAGAACTTGAGGCACTCGAAATCGTGCAAGCTGTCTTAGAAGCAGAACGTCCAGCCCGTGTCGCAGAGCTCACGGATGACCAGTTAGCAATCGTGAAACACTTCCAATTGTTGACGATGAAGCCAATGCTCTATGTGGCGAACGTGAGTGAAGACGAAGTGGCAGACGCGGACTCAAATGAATACGTTCAAGCAGTTCGTGACCATGCGGCAACAGAAGGTGCGAAAGTCATCGTCATCTGTGCGCGTATCGAAGAAGAAATTTCAGAGCTCGAACCGGAAGAACGTCTCGAATTCTTACAAGATCTCGGTATTGAAGAGTCAGGGCTCGATCAATTGATTCGTGCGGCGTATTCGACACTTGGTCTTGCGACGTACTTCACGGCAGGTGAGAAAGAAGTTCGCGCTTGGACGTTCAAACAAGGAATGAAAGCACCACAATGTGCCGGTGTCATTCACTCTGACTTCGAACGTGGCTTCATTCGTGCCGAAGTCGTGGCGTATGAAGATCTTTCTGCAGCTGGCAACATGGCGACGGTGAAAGAACAAGGGAAACTTCGTTCGGAAGGTAAAGAATATGTCTTCCAAGATGGCGACGTTGTCACATTCCGATTCAACGTATAAGTTGATTTACGGAAACGTGTTGTAAAAACCAAGGAAGTTTGATAGTATATTATGACGTGAGTAAAACAATTGTTTGCTCCTTGCTCCTACAAACCGGTAGGAGCCGTTAGTCCAAGAGGAGGTGAAAGATAATGCGTAAATACGAACTTCTTTACATTATCCGTCCATCAGTTGATGAGGAAGCGAAGAAAGCTTTAATCGAGCGCTTCAACAACGTCATCACTGAAAACGGTGGTACTGTTGAAAAAACAACAGACATGGGTAAACGTCGTTTCGCTTATGAAATCAACAAGATGCGCGAAGGACACTACGTTCTTCTTAACATCGTTGCTGAACCTAAAGCGATCCAAGAAACAGAGCGTCTCATGAAGATCTCTGACGACGTTGTCCGTCAAATGACAACAAAAGACGAGCGTTAATCCTTAACGTCTCGTATCGTGAAAGGGGAGCTTGGAGATGATTAACCGAGTTGTGTTAGTTGGTCGATTGACTCGCGATCCGGAAATGCGTTATACGCAGAGCGGAATCGCCGTAACACGCCTTACTCTCGCTTGCGATCGTCCATTCGCTGGACAAGATGGGAAGCGCGAGACGGACTTTATTGATTGCGTCGTTTGGCGCAAACAAGCAGAGAACGTAGCACAATACTTGAAAAAGGGCAGCATGGCCGGCGTTGACGGTCGCCTTCAAATCAGTAGTTACGAAGGACAAGATGGCCAACGTCGTTACCGGGCAGAAGTAGTCGCCGACAGCGTACGCTTCCTTGAACCACGCGGAGCCTCAGGGCAACGTGAGCAAGCACCATCTGGAGATGTCTTCGGTGGTGGTGAATCAAGTGGATCAGGATGGGGCGCAGGAGCTGCTTCGACTTCATCTCAGTCCTCGAATTCGAATAAAGGTTTTGACGCAGATCCGTTCTCGGGTGGCGGCAAAATCGACTTGTCAGATGATGATCTGCCATTCTAATCATCATTGACAACAAAAACTAACTTATAAAGGAGGTCTTCACATGGCACGTCGTCCAGGAGGTCGTCGTCGTCGTAAAGTATGTTTCTTTACGTCGAACAACATCACTCATATCGATTATAAAGACGTAGAATTGCTCAAACGCTTCGTTTCGGAGCGTGGTAAAATTCTTCCACGTCGTGTGACTGGTACTTCAGCGAAATACCAACGTCCACTTACTGTCGCTATCAAGCGCTCACGTCAAATGGCTTTGCTTCCATACGTTGCAGAGTAATGTTTGACGAACGGCTTATCCTTTTGGATAAGTCGTTTTTTTGTATTTTACCTCGTTTGTAAGTGTGTAAGTGAAACCGACGAATATGGTATGATAGAGCAGAAACCTTTACGATTCCATGGGTGAACATTACTCATTTTAGGAGGCATACATGCACAGTGGTGAAGCAATAACATCCGTGAAGAACCAATACGCGCGGCACATGATTCCATATGTGATTGGATTTTTTGTCTCGTTTGGATTGGCGTTCTACAGCATTGTGGCAGCAATCACCCTGTTTATGGGCACGCTGATCTTTTATATCTATCAGCAAGTGACGATGCGACGGGAACGTAAAAATTGGGAACAGTATGTCCTCTCACTCTCTCATCAAATCGAGGAGGTCGGGAAAGAAGCGTTGACGACGATGCCGATCGGGATTTTAGTCTTTGATCAAGACCGACGCATCAGTTGGTTTAACGAACAATCGCGATTGATCTTCGAACTCGATATGGCGATTGGTGTACCGCTCGATGCGCTCCATTCCGCATTCGATGAATTGATTGAAGAAGAAGAGGATGAAGCCACGATTGAAGTGGGTGACCGCGTCTACCGTGTCTATTACAATCAAACACATCAAACACTCTATTTGTTTGACATGACCGAAGAAGCGGAGATTGAGCAAAAGTATGTTCAAACACAAACGGTCATTGGTATTTTGTATTTAGATAACTATGACGAGATGTCGACTGCGGTGGATGAGCAAGTGCGCAGTGACGTGAATCGTCGTGTGACGGTGCTTCTCAACCAATGGGCGCAGCGTCATCATGTCTACATGCGCCGTACGGCAGCAGACCGCTTTTTCCTCGTCATGAACGAGCGGACGTTATCTGAACTTGAAAACAATCGTTTTTCGATTTTGGATGAAGTGCGCGATGCGACAAAGGAACAAAAAATTCCGTTGACGTTATCGATTGGAATTGGATGTGGAGAGACGACATTGACGGAGCTCGGTAATTTATCGCAATCGAGCCTCGATCTCGGACTAGGTCGCGGTGGTGACCAGGCCGTCGTCAAACGTCATAACGGAAAAGTCCGCTTCTTTGGAGGAAAGACAAATCCGACGGAGAAACGGACGCGCGTCCGGGCACGTGTCATCTCGAACTCGATGCGTGATTTGATTCGGGAGTCGAGCCGCGTCCTCATCATGGGACATAAAAATCCAGATATGGACTCGCTCGGAGCTTCCATCGGGATCATGAAATTGGCTGAGTTTGTTGGACGTGAGGCGTACGTAGTGATGCCGTCAGGTGAGACGAGCATCGGTATTCAACGGCTCGTTCAAGAAGTGGAGAACGATGACTCCTTATATAGTCAGTTCTTGACCGAATATGAAGCACAGCCGCTCATCGACGAACAGACACTCCTTGTCGTCGTCGACACGCATCGTCCTTCACTCGTCATTTCAAAGGATATCTTGTATCGGGCGGAGCGTGTCGTCGTAATCGACCACCATCGTCGCGGGGAAGAATTCATCGAGGACCCGGTCCTGGTGTACATGGAGCCTTACGCCTCATCGACATGTGAGCTCGTCACGGAGTTGATCGAGTATCAGGCGGGAAGTCGCAAGCTCTCGATTCTCGAGGCGACGTCACTTCTTGCAGGAATCATGGTCGATACGAAAGGCTTTACGCTCCGCACAGGTTCACGTACGTTCGATGCGGCGTCCTACTTACGCATTCAGGGAGCTGACACAGTGCTCGTGCAGCACTTCATGCGTCAAGACCTCGATGCCTATATCGAGCAGTCACAGATTTTGAAAAACACCGAGATTTACGCAGATGGTATGGCGATTGCGGTCGCTTCTGACGACGAGGCTCATCATCAAGTATTGATTGCCCAGTCGGCAGACCAATTGCTCAATATGGAAGGTGTCAAAGCCTCGTTCGTCATCGCGATTTTACCAGATGGGCGAACGGGCATCAGCGCTAGGTCGCTTGGTGACGTCAACGTCCAAGTCATCATGGAAATGCTTGATGGGGGCGGACATTTGACGAATGCGGCGACACAACTCGAGATGAGTCGCGAACAAGCAAACGTCTTGTTAAAAGAGGCGATTGATCATTATTTGACAGATGATACTGAAGGAGAGGAATTAGAATGAAAGTTATTTTGAAAGTAGATGTAAAAGGGCAAGGGAAAGCTGGAGAAGTGAAGAACGTAGCCGATGCTTACGCGAAAAACGTCTTGTTCAAGAAAAACTTGGCGGTTGAAGCGACACCTGGAAACTTAAAAGCGTTCGCAGCGAAAGAGCGTCGTGCCGAAGAAGCGGCAGAAGAAGAGTTGAAAGAAGCGCAACAACTCAAAGCGAAACTTGAAAAAGAGACGATTGCCGTTACGACGAAAGCCGGTGAGGGTGGACGCGTGTTCGGATCGGTCACGAGCAAACAAATCGCAGATGCCCTCAAATCGATGGGCTACAAAATCGATAAGCGTAAAATCGAGCTCGAGCACCCGATCAAGGCGCTCGGTTTCACAAAAGTGCCAGTGAAGTTGCACCATGACGTCGTCGCGACGTTGAACGTACATGTACAAGAAGCCTGAAGGTGAGGTAGAGACGGATGAGTGATGCGATTCAAGTCAATACACCACCACATAGCGTGGAAGCGGAGCAAGCCGTCTTAGGGGCGATCATCCTCGATTCGGACCGGCTGATCACGGCCTCAGAGCGGGTCGACCCGGACGACTTTTATCGCGTCAGCCACCAACGCATCTTTGAAGCGATGTTAAAGATCAATGACCGGGGTGAACTTGTCGACTTGGTCACGCTCAGTTCAGAGCTTCAGGCACAAGGCATCTTAGACGAAATCGGCGGCCTCAACTATTTGGCCGAGGTCGCGGAATCGGTCCCGGCCATCGGGAACATCGGCTATTACTTGAATGTCGTCGACCAAAAAGCGGCACTTCGTCGCCTGATTCGAACGGCGACGAATATCGTTTCAGATGGTTATGAGCGCCAAGATGAGGTCGATTCTGTCCTCTCAGATGCAGAACGGAACATTTTAAAAGTATCGCAACGTAAGGGGCAATCGAGTTTCCATCCGATTGGTTCCGTCCTATCGGATGCCTATTCGACGATTGAAAAGCTGCATCAGTCGAGCGGTGAAATCACTGGTATTGCGACAGGGTTTACCGATTTGGATAAGATGACGGCCGGTTTCCAACGAAACGATTTGATTATCGTGGCCGCTCGTCCATCTGTCGGGAAGACCGCATTCGCCTTGAACATCTCGCAAAACGTTGCCGTCCGTACGGGCGAGAACGTCGCCATCTTCAGTTTAGAGATGGGTGCGGAACAGCTCGTCATGCGTATGTTGTGTGCGGAAGGGAATATCGATGCCCAACGCCTCCGGACCGGTCGTCTTGAAGCGGAAGACTGGGGGCGCTTGTCACTTGCGATGTCATCGCTCTCCCAAGCGGGCATCTATATCGATGATACGCCAGGTCTTCGTGTCAACGAGATTCGGGCGAAATGTCGTCGCTTGAAGCAAGAACATGGTCTCGGGATGATCATGATTGACTACTTGCAGCTCATCGTCGGGAACGGGAAACCGGGCGAGAACCGCCAACAGGAAGTTTCCGAAATCTCGCGTACGCTCAAAGCGATTGCACGGGAACTTCAAGTACCTGTCATCGCCTTGTCGCAGCTCTCACGTGGGGTAGAGAGCCGTCAAGACAAGCGCCCGATGATGTCGGATATCCGTGAATCGGGAGCGATTGAGCAAGATGCCGATATCGTTGCCTTCCTCTATCGTGATGACTATTACGATAAAGAGAGTGAAGACGCCAATACGATTGAAATCATCATTGCGAAACAACGTAACGGTCCGACCGGTACGGTCAAGCTCTCCTTCCGGAAAGAGTACAACAAGTTCGTCAATATGGAGACACAAGCCTTCGCGCCACCGATGTAACGTCGGTGGTGTCTTTTTTTATATAGGTCAGTCGTAAAATGACGAACGAATAGTTACATGTTGTATAAAACGTTCGGTATTGGATTGACTTTCTTGCTTTTCAAGTGTACACTTACGGATGGTTTGAACAGAACGTTGATTAATAAGGAGGATTCATTATGTCATCAGTAGTCGTAGTGGGAACGCAGTGGGGCGATGAAGGGAAAGGGAAAATCACCGATTTCTTATCGAAACAAGCCGAAGTCGTCGCGCGTTATCAAGGGGGAGACAACGCTGGTCACACGATCGTCTTCAATGATACGAAATATAAACTTCACCTCATTCCGTCGGGTATCTTCTATTCGGATAAGACGTGTGTCATCGGGAACGGAATGGTCGTCAACCCGAAATCACTCGTGACGGAACTTGCTTACTTACATGAACGCGGTGTGAGCACGGATAACCTCCGTATCTCGAACCGGGCGCATATCATCTTGCCGTATCACCAACTTCAAGATCGTTTAGAGGAAGATGCAAAAGGTGATGCGAAAGTCGGGACGACACTTAAAGGGATCGGTCCAGCATACATGGACAAAGCGGCACGCATCGGGATTCGTATCGCGGACCTTCTCGACAAAGAAGTGTTTGCGGAGAAATTAAAGACCGTTCTCGAATTGAAAAACCGCATGTTCGTGAAAATGTATGAGGTCGACCCAGTCGAATTTGATGATATCTTTGAAGAGTACTACGCGTATGGCCAACAGTTCGCGAAATACGTGTGTGATACATCTGTCGTCTTGAACGATGCGCTCGACGAAGAGAAGAAGGTTCTCTTTGAGGGAGCACAAGGTGTCCTTCTCGATATCGACCACGGAACGTACCCGTTCGTCACATCGTCGAACGCAGCGTCTGGTGGTGTATCAAGTGGTGCCGGAATCGGCCCATCGAAAATTCATCATGTTGTCGGCGTCTGTAAGGCATACACGTCACGCGTCGGTGACGGTCCGTTCCCGACACAACTCGATGATGAGATTGGTCATACAATCCGTGAAGTCGGGAAAGAATACGGAACGACAACAGGCCGTCCACGTCGTGTCGGCTGGTTCGACTCGGTCGTCGTCCGTCACTCACGTCGTGTCAGCGGGATCACAGATCTTTGCCTCAACTCAATCGATGTATTGACAGGTCTTGAGACGCTCAAGATTTGTACATCGTATGAGTACGAAGGAAAGCATCTTGACGAATACCCACCGAACTTCCGTGTCCTTGAGAAGTGTGTACCAGTGTACGAAGAACTTCCTGGCTGGACAGAAGATATTACGGGCGTCCGTAACTTCGACGATCTTCCAGAGAATGCGAAGCGTTACGTGCGTCGCATCGAAGAATTGACGGGTATTGAGTTATTGACCTTCTCGGTCGGACCGGCTCGTGAGCAGACGGTCATCTTGCGTGACATTTACGAAGCATAAGAAAGGGAGCCATTGTGGCTCTCTTTTTCATTTCCACGGAAATGGACCACGCTTTCTAAGCTGTATAAAAAGAGTTACAATGTAGGCATGTACGTTTAATGATAAGAGGAGGACTCACTGAATGGATCGTACGATTTTAGTGGTAGATGACGAACAACCAATCGCAGATATATTGAAGTTTAAACTTGAAAAAGAAGGTTATCAGGTGCATGTCGCCTATGACGGCGAAGAAGCGCTCGTGAAAGTGGAAGAGATTCAACCGGATCTCATCTTACTCGATATCATGCTTCCGCTCAAAGACGGTATGGAAGTATGCCGTGAGGTACGCAAGAAGTATGACATGCCAATCATCATGTTGACGGCAAAAGACTCAGAAATCGATAAAGTGCTCGGGCTAGAGCTTGGTGCGGATGATTACGTCACGAAACCGTTCAGCTCACGTGAGTTGTTGGCTCGCGTCAAAGCGAACATGCGACGTCATGCGACAGCGCCGGCGCCTGAAGCAAAAGGTGCGAACGCGAACGATATCGTGATCGGCGACTTGACGATTCACCCGGACTCGTACATGGTGACGAAACGGGAAGAGAAGATCGAGCTGACGCATCGCGAGTTCGAATTGATTCATTACCTCGCGCAAAATATCGGCCAAGTGATGACGCGTGAGCATTTGCTCCAAACCGTATGGGGCTATGATTACTTCGGGGACGTTCGTACCGTGGATGTCACCGTACGCCGTCTTCGCGAAAAAGTAGAAGACAACCCATCGACACCGACGTATATTATCACACGTCGCGGAGTCGGGTATTATTTGAAGGCAGGAGAAGAAGATTAAACGATGAAACGGACGAACTTCTTTAAATCAATCCAGTGGAAGCTCGTCGTCATCTATGCGCTGCTCATTCTCGTTGCGATGCAAGTCATCGGCGTGTACTTTGTGCGTTCTTTGGAACGGCAATACATCAACAACTTCTCGCAGTCACTCGTCGACCGGGCGAACCTACTGAGTTATAACGTCAGTGAGGGGATCGCCGCGAACGAGAGTGACTCGACCACGGACCAGCAGTTGAACCAGTTACTGGATCAGCTGCTGTCTGACTTTACCGAGAGCACGACGCTAGCTGACGACATTCGAGAAGTCCAAATCATCGACACGAACAGTGTCGTACGGGCGACCTCGAACCAGAACAATCAAAGTCTCGTCGGACAACGGACGGCGAGTACGTTTATTCAAAAATCATTCGCGACGGGCGGCGCACAAGAGACGCTCGTCTATGAAGATTCGAATGATCGGATGCGTGTCGTCGCCGTTCCAGTCAAATCGGAAATAGATGGGACCACGATCGGCATGATCTATATCGAGGCATCGATGCAATCCATCTATAACCAGATGGAACAAGTCATCCGCATCCTCGCAACAGGGACGGTCATCGCATTGATCATCACGTCCTTCCTCGGTATCCTGTTATCTCGAACGATCACACGACCGATTGCCGATATGCGTCGGCAAGCCGTCGAGATGCGAAAAGGGAACTTCTCGCGGAAGGTTAAAGTGTACTCGGATGACGAGGTCGGTCAACTCGCATATGCGTTCAACGAATTGACAGACGAGTTGATGGAGGCGAACGCAACGACGGAAGCCGAGCGTCGACGATTGACGAGTGTCCTCGAGAACATGTCGGACGGTGTGGTCGCGACCGACCGTTCGTTACGGGTCATTTTAATGAACGACCAGGCACGCGATATGATCGGGGTCGACGAAGAAGAGGCGATGGGAATGAATTTACAAAGCCTCCTCGCGTTCGAAGAAGAGATTGTCATCCCGGAGGATGGGACGATGCCGGCGAAACTGATTGACCTCAGTACGGATGAGGAACTGTTCCTCGTCCGAGCCTATTTCTCACCGATTCAAAAACATAGCGGGCCGATCACAGGTCTCATCGTCGTCTTGCACGACGTCACTGAACAAGAGCAGGTCGAACAAGATCGCCGTGAGTTCGTCGCAAACGTCAGTCACGAGTTGCGGACACCGCTCACGACGATGCGCAGTTACTTGGAGGTCCTTGCAGAAGGCGCCTATCAGGACGATGAGTTGGCACCGCGTTTCCTAGAGACGACGCAAAACGAGACGGAGCGAATGATTCGCCTCGTCAACGACTTGTTGCAACTCTCGAAGATGGACAGTAAAGAATATAAGATGCAGAAAGTGAAGTTCGACTTCGTGCAGTTCTTTAACGACATCATCGACCGTCACGAGATGACGAAAGGTGACGCGATTCAATTCCGCCGGAAACTGATGAAACGCCGCGTGTATGTGCATGCCGACCAGGATAAGATGACACAAGTGATTGATAACATCATCACGAATGCCATCAAGTTCTCGCCGGAGGGCGGTACGATCACGTTCCGGACGATGCTTCGGGCGAAACGCCTCGTCATCGGCATCAAGGATGAAGGGGTCGGGATTCCGAAGTCGAACTTGAAGAAAATTTTCGAACGCTTCTATCGTGTCGATAAGGCGCGGGCGCGTAATATCGGTGGAACCGGACTCGGTCTATCGATTGCCAAAGAAGTCGTATCCGCTCACGGTGGGGACATCTGGGCAGAGAGTGAATTTGGTCGCGGCACGACGATTTACTTCACGATTCCGTTCGATACGATTGTGGAGGTGAATGATTGATGAAACGGTTTACGATTGCAAAGCCAGAACTGTGGAAGTCGTTGCTTTTGCTCACGTTAATCGTCACGTCGATTGTTCAAACCATCATTTTGTGGGATTATCATCCCACCTATCAGTCAGTCCAATCGGAGACACAGCTGACGACGGTGGACGAATCATTACAACGCCGGGCGAATCAAGTCGTCATTCCGGTGCAGGCGGTCGTTCATGACAACAACGCCGTCTTCGCTTCGAAGAACACCCCGAAGCAGTTGATGCGGGTCATTCGGGATACGTTTGAAGCGAGTGAGTTCAAACCGCTCGCTACGAAGAACGTGCCGAGCTTTTACACAGATATCAACGAAGGGCTCGAGTTGATTTTACCGGAAGCTTACTATGCGGATACGCTCAGCTATATGCTACCGGGTACGTACAGTCTGTCTGGGAAGATTCCGCAACGTGTGCTCATCTACATGGATGACAATGCGTTTACTATCCGGACGATCATGAGTGACCAATCGATTTGGGAAGGAAAGTTGACGAATGTCGGAAACGGCGACGTGAACAGTTTATTCCTGAAAAACTCGGGTCGTACGATGAAACGGGTGACGTATACGGATGAACGCGTGAACTACATCCCGGTCGTCGGACCGGAGATGAATGAGTTGTTCGCGTATGACGTATCGTCGATTCAAATCGATGCGCGTCTCGACTGGATGCGGGACACGTTCTTCCCAGGCGACCCGAACGTCCAAGAAGTCGATTCGGCAAGTTCGATCGGTGCATTGACGAACGGTGTCAGCGTAGCAGAATATGATGCGAAGCTGAACGCGAGTCGCTATCGGAACTTGTCTCGGAACAGCACCGAGCGTGAAACGGCACTCGGTTTGGATTCGATTGTCGAATTCGTGAATTTCCATGGTGGATGGGTTGACGAGTCTTCTGAGAATCAAGGACTCTCGCTTCGATTCGATGCCATCACACCGGCGAACAAAGGTTTTGAAACGACTGTCTTCCGTTTCCACGTGAAAGGATATCCGGTCTTTAGTCAACGTGAGGCGTTTATCAACAATGACGCCATCGACTTATCCACATTGCGTGTGGAAAACGATGGGGCGCAAGTCCGGTCCATCACACGACATCACTTAGAGATTGACCGTTTGATTACGGTCGGTACGACGCAGCTGGCTGACGCGGAAGAAGTACTCGGGACACTTATCAATTCTGGACGGTTTGAGAACGTGACCGAGATTCGAATCGGTTACGAGATTGAATATAACGAAGATACGAGTCGATATGTGACGTTCTCACCGAATTGGTTCGTACGTGAAGCGGGACGTTGGGTCCCGTACGACAAATCAGAAGATTGGACAGAAAGGATGATGTATCGTGGATTGGAGTAAAGCGAAAACGATTTTAATCTTCGCCTTCCTCGCCTTGAACATCTATCTGTTGTTCCAATTGGTGACCGAAACATGGGCGACTGAAGTCGTGACGAATGACAATACGTCGATTGCACAGATTTTAGATCAACGAAACGTCGACCCGGCAAAATTGCCACGAATGGGTCGGGACATCGGATATTTGACGGGGTCGTCTGAAGAGATGTCGGCCGCGATGATCACGAAAAATCGTGATGCCCAACTGGCGACGACGCTTGACAACATGCAACTCGAAGTCGAACTGAAGCAGCCGGTGCCGCTCGATGCAAAAGATTTGAGAACGACCGCTTCGACGTTCGTGGCAGAATATGTCCCGTTCGGAGAAGAGTATGCATACTGGCGATATGATGAAAAGACGAGACAAATCGCCTTCGTCCAAACGTTTGAAGACAATAAGATTTTCTCGGCACCCGAAGTCGAGGGAGATTCGGAGATGTATATCGGACCATCCCTCATCTTGATTCAATTGAATGAGGAATATGAAGTGACGGATTATAAACAACGTCACTTGAAAGACATCTCATCAAAACCGCAGGACGATCTCGTGTTAACGGCTAGTGAAGCCATCTCTCAACTCGCGTCACGGAAGTATTTCCAACCGAACCAAGAGATGCGGGCCATCAACACAGGGTTTTATAGCTTACCACTCGACAGCTCTGGCGGTTTGATTATCATGCCACCGCTCTGGTCGGTCGCGATCGACGATTATGTGTATTTCGTCAATGCCATCGATGGAACGGTAGAGCGCGTCGAGTTCGAAACGAAAGAATGAAAGGAGTGATGGTGTGAGTTTACAGTATAGTGTGTTAGCGAGCGGATCGACCGGGAACGCCCTCTATATCGAGACGGAACGGACGAAGCTGCTCGTCGATGCCGGATTGACCGGGAAAGCGATGCAACAACGCATCGAAGCCATCGGTCGGTCGTTTGATGGGATCGATGCACTGCTCGTCACCCATGAGCACTCCGACCATATTAAAGGTGTAGGGATATTAGCACGAAAGTATAACTTACCGATTTATGCGAATGCGAAGACGTGGGCAGCGATGGAATCACTCATCGGAAAGATTGACCCGGCTTTGAAGTTTCATATCGAGGTAGGTGACGTGAAGCAGTTCGGTGATATTGAAATCGAGACGTTCAACGTGAGTCACGATGCAGCAGACCCGATGTTTTATCAGTTTGCCCACGATGGGAAACGTTTGGCCCACATCACGGACACTGGTTACGTCTCAGACCGCATGAAAGGGGTCATCCGTGGGGCCGACGACTTCATCTTCGAGTCGAACCATGATGTCTCGATGCTCCAGATGGGGCGTTATCCGTGGAGCGTCAAACGACGGATTCTTGGAGATTATGGGCATGTCTCGAATGAGGATGCGGCGATTGCGATGAGCGAGGTCATCGGTGACCGGACGAAACGGATTTACTTGGCGCACTTAAGCAAGGACAACAACATGAAAGAGCTCGCGCAAATGAGCGTCTCGCAAACACTCGGCATGCGGGACGTCGACTTAGGTCGTATCAAATTGTGCGATACGGACCCAACAATCCCAACTTCGCTCGTTTCTTTATAAGGAAACTTGGGAAAAGACAGTTATCACACTGTCTTGAAGGGGGGACGCGTCGTGAACGAAGAGAGACACCATGAGTATGAACCTCAAGACGTCGAACCTGAAGCACACGAAGCAAAAGAAGAAAAACCGACGTATCCGTCTCGGAGTGAATGGCGTCCGAAGCAAGAAGAGCACGTACGCCACAAGCCGAGACCGAATATAAAACCGTTGTTACTCGGAGGGGTTGGCGGATTCTTAGGAGCGGCTTTGTTTTTTGTCACAGTGATGCTCTGGGATTCGCCGACCTCTCGTTTTGTGACGAACGAACTGACCCGGACCGAGCAAGCCGTGACCGTCACCGAATCTGACGTCACGACCGCTGTCCTCGGGGCGAAGACGTCCGTCGTCAGCATTACGAACATCCAGCGTGCCTTCACCTCGGACTCGCAGTGGGAGGCGGGCGCAGGCTCTGGCGTCATTTATAAAGTCGAAGGGAACACGGCGTATATCGTCACGAACTTCCACGTCATCGAAGAGGCGGACGAAATCAACATCGCTTTCTCCGACGGTCAGATTGCGTCAGCGACCATTTTAGGCGAGGACCCGCTCAACGATTTGGCGGTTGCGGAAGTCGAGTTGCCGGACAATATCGATGCGAAACCGATCGTGCTTGGCGATTCCACCGTGCTACAGGCCGGTGAGACCGTCATGGCCATCGGAAATCCGCTCGGTGTCTTCTCAAACTCGGTCACCCGTGGTATCGTCAGTGGTGTCGAACGGACGGTGCCGGTCGATACGAATAGCGACGGCTTGATGGATTACAACGCAGAAGTCATCCAGACCGACGCAGCGATCAACCCAGGAAATTCGGGCGGTGCCCTTATCAATGTTCGTGGGGAGCTCGTCGGGATCAATTCGATGAAAATCGCCGAAGCGAGCGTGGAAGGGGTCGGCTTCTCGATTCCGGTGAACGTGGCGCTACCGGTCATTGACATGTTAGAGCGTGACGGCAAAGTGACACGGGCCCAGCTCGGGGTCACGATTCAAGAAGTCATTGCCGTACCCGGTAACGTCCGGGAAGAATACGGCATCTCATTCGATCAAGAAGATGGTGTCTTCGTCGAAGAGGTGACACCAGGTAGTCCGGCTGAAGATGCGGGACTCCGCGTCGGTGATATCATCACGCAAATCGGAGATCGGGAGATTAAACGATACGTTGATTTACGCGATGCGCTCTATCGAGATGCGACGGTCGGTGATACGATTACGATTGAGTATTTACGTCGCGGGGAAACGAGAGAAACCGAGGCGACTTTAACTGAAGCAACTTAAAGAAGCGGCGACGCTTCTTTTTTAAGGAGGAAAAACTGTGGAAAAAAAAGTATGCAAGGAACATGTTGAAATCGCTTTAGATATCATTGTGGATGAAACAGGGGAGTACCCGTTGTTAGAGGAATTATCCACAAGTGAACACGTGACATGTGAGTTCTGTGAAGCCGATGCAACATATGTTGTGTCAAGCAAAAACTAATTATCAACATGTGGATTTGTGGATAACTCTGTGGATAACCCTATGGATAACTCCAAAAAAACTGTGGAAAAAGGAAGAATTGGATGAATATTTCAATTATCACGGTCGGCAAACTAAAAGAAAAATATTTAAAGCAAGGAATTGCCGAGTATACAAAACGGCTCTCTGCCTACGCAAAAGTGCAGGAAATCGAGGTCTCAGACGAAAAAGCACCCGAGCATTTGAGTGAGGCAGATATGTTACTAGTAAAACAAAAGGAAGGCGAGCGGATTTTGGCGAAGATATCCCCAGACACGCACGTCATCGCCTTGGCGATTCAAGGGAAGCAACGAACGAGTGAAGAGTTCGCCCGTGAACTCGATCAACTCGCAACGTATGGAAAGAGTAAAATTGCTTTCGTCATCGGGGGTTCGCTCGGTCTGTCGGACGATGTGATGAAACGAGCGGACGATACGATTTCGTTCTCGAAGATGACGTTCCCGCATCAACTTATGAAGCTCGTATTATGTGAACAGATTTATCGAGCATATCGGATCAATCGGAATGAACCATATCATAAATGAGTGAAATCTCTGAAGCTCGAACACTGACGAATTCTGTTCTTTTTATCCTTTGCATGAAGTCAGTAAATCTGACAAAATCGTAAAAAGTCGCGATTGAAATTCAAATCATCTAAGCGGGACCTCAAATTTATGTTGTTAATCTGGTTATTAATAAAAAAATTTGAGGTCATAGATGATATATAACCTACATAAAGTTGATGGTGTACTACAGATTACACTAAGATACTCTTCGCTACTTTATCTAAAAATTTCTTTCTTCGACGATCTTTCCCGCTACTCGTAAATGAGCTGTTCACCCATTTCACATTTTTAAGTCCAATTCCTTTAAATGTTCCGCGAATAAGAGTCCCCTTAATGGGGTTCCCGGCTAAAAATCTTAAATACCACGTAGGCACTTCCGAAGTGGTAATGACAGTAGTCTTTTTTATATGAGTGAGTAATCCTTTCAATCCGGTAGATTCCTCTACATAGGCAAAATTTTTCAACATAACCTTGTCAAAAAAGCCTTTTAAAATAGCTGGTACATCAAACCACCAAACAGGAAAAATAAAAACTAATTCATCGCTATCGCTCAGCATCTTCTGATATTGGTTCACTAGTTGATCTCGAGATTGACCTTTCGAATAAAGAGATAAATCCGATTCATTTAAAACAGGATTAAATTGATCTTTATTTAAGTCAATGATTTGGTAGTCTTTTTTCTTGAGTACTAATTGTTCGATTGTTGTATCCATGATGGATTTATTGAAACTGCCATGCCATGGATGAGCCAAAATAATCGTTGTTTTCATAAGTGATCCTCCTAGTATGATTAGAATTTGAATAAATTAAATAAATTTGAGCATTTGATATTATTTGAACAATTGCTCAAATAATATACCTGCAATATAATGTTAGTGTAGACATTGCGTCAATAAGTATTGAGGTATTCATACAAATCTCTCATTCTGTACAAATTAAGGAGTACTTATGCTAAAGCAAAAACCTGTAAATACGAATTCTAAGAGGTCAATCAATCTTTTAGTGGATACTATGTTGGAATTAATGCGTCGAACGAACTTTACGAGTATTACGATATCAGAACTTACTAAAACTGCGGGATTGGCGCGAAATACATTTTATGCTCATTTTGATACGAAAGAGGATGTACTCACCTATCACATGTATCAAATATTTAGGCATAGAATTCAACTTGCATTAACAGAAGCGGGACAGGAGCAACTTGATTTCGATACGTTGTATTTTGAGATATGGAGTGACAACCTCGAATTCTTGAATCTCTTAAAAGAAAATGATTTGCTTCCGCTTTTGAATCGCTTTGAGGAACATTTCGATTTACTTTGTATAGATTTTCAAATTTATGAGAATTGCAATGTATCTGAAAAAGCGGAAGTGTATGCGAATGCGGTATACGCAGATTCATTAGCAAGTATTGTGAAAAGGTGGATGAAGACCGGTATGAAAGAAACACCACAAGAGTTAAGTGACATTTTTAAAGAATTCATTCGGTGAACGTTTTTTAAGTTTGCTTGGAATCGAAGTAGGAAATGAAGTCGCATATTCGGTTTCTTAAATAACTAATCATAAAAATAGGAGAGTTTTATGAACCACACCATCAGTCTTCTAACAAATCAAATCGCTCCCGATTTTCTAACAACCTTTGAACGCTTTCAGGAAACGCATCGCATCTATGCCGTAGATTCGAATGGTAAGCTTTATCCAAAAGATGAGCATTATATCGATGAATGGGATGATGCGAAAAAACAACAGGTCATTGATATTCTCAACTACTACATCGACCGTGGCGGAGTTGTTGTGGCAATCCAGAAAGGCGAGACGCTACTTGGATTTGCTGGACTGAACGGACAACCGCTCGGAACGGAAGCCCAGTATTTGAATTTGGGATTTATTCATGTGAGTCGTTCTAATCGTGGACAGGGGATTGGTAAAGTTTTATTTGAACAGGTCTGTCAGGCAGCGGTCGATCGAGGTGCGAAGAAACTCTACATCGGGGCGAACCCGGCCGTCGATACGTATCATTTCTATGAAGCGATGGGATGCAAAGTAGCCGAAGAAATCGTGCCAGAAATCTACGAAGAAGAACCACTCGACTTACAACTCGAATATGTTTTATCGTCTTCTGAGACCGCATCGTAACGATGTGGTCTTTTTCATGTACAAAATCGCTCAACTCCAAGCTTTTTCTCCTATGAAGAATTGACCGATTTCGAAAAATTGTGATAGAATCACAAGGCAAATGATTATCATTATCAGTCAATAATAATAGATGTAATCGAACAGTTGGAGTGAACGTGAAAGGATGAATACAATGAGCACGCTTGAAGCATATAACAAGGCATTTAAAAATGGATTGGAATTAGAGGACGATGTAGTTCTCGAGGACATGAAGCTCGGAGAGTCGACGGAATGGGATTCGATTGGACACATGACGCTGATCGCAGAAATCGAGGATGCGTTTGACGTCTATATCGATTCGGATGAAATGACGGAGTTCCATTCGTATCAGTCTGGCATCGCGTTGCTGCAGCGCCTCGGTGTGGACATTCAGTCATGACGCTTTTTCAAACACTCGAGCAGTACACGGATCGTGAGGCGGTCTATGCGGACCGCTCTTACACATACAGTGAGATGTTAGAGGTCGGAGACTCGATTTGTCAGGAAGTCGGCGAACGATCGCTCGTCTTCTGTTTGTGTGCCAACCGGGTGGAGTCGCTCTTCGGGTATGTCGGTTTCCTTCGGGGACGCGTCGTACCCGTCTTGTTGGACGCGGACATCCCAGCCGAGCAATTACAGAAGTTGATGGAACGGTATCGACCGACCCACGTATGGGCACCGGAATCGAGAGACGATTTGGCGAACTCGTTGAATGCTTACTACGGTTACGGCGGCTACGCCTTGTTTGAAACAGGAGCACCAGTTCACCATGAACTTCATGATGAATTGGCCCTTCTGTTGACGACTTCAGGGAGTACCGGAAGTCCGAAATTTGTCCGCCTCACTTATAAGAATCTATCAGCGAACGCCACATCGATCATCGACTATCTCGACATTGATCAAACGGATAAACCGATCACGACCCTTCCGATGAACTATTCATATGGGCTCTCCATCATTAACAGTCATCTGTTGAAAGGGGCGACCATCATTCTGACAGATTGCTCAATCGTTCAAAAAGAGTTTTGGGAGTTATGTCGTTCCGAGCAGGCGACGACGTTTGGCGGAGTCCCGTTTCATTACGAGATGTTGAAACGATTGAAATTTGAGACGTATGACATTCCTAGTTTGAAGAAGTTGACGCAAGCTGGTGGGAAGTTAGATTCGAAGCTCGCACAGCACTTCGCGACGGTGTGTGAAGAAAAAGGGATACAATTTTTCATCATGTACGGTCAGACGGAAGCAACGGCCCGGATGTCGTATTTGCCGGATCGGATGCATGCGGAAAAAGCGGGGAGTATCGGAATCGCCATCCCAGGTGGAACACTCTCACTACGAGACGAGGTCGGAAACGACATCAAAGATGCGGACGTGACGGGCGAATTGGTATATCAAGGCGACAACGTGTCGTTCGGATACGCGACCTCGTTGGCCGATCTTGCGAAAGGTGACGACCATCAAGGTGTCTTGCGTACGGGTGACATGGCATATCGCGATGAGGATGGGTATTTCTTCATCGTCGGCCGGATCAAGCGCATGATTAAACTATATGGGAGTCGTATCAGCTTAGACGAAGTCGAGGCTCTCCTTCGAGAGCACGGACATGACTGCGTCTGTGCCGGAGAAGACGACCAACTATACGTGTATACGCTACAAGATGACGTCGCACGCATTAAAAAAATCATCAAAGAACAAATCAAGGTGAAAGGTGTTCGGGTGATGCAAATTGACGAGATTCCACGCAATTCGTTCGGAAAGATTCGTTATGCCGCATTGCCGAAGCGAGAACTTGTGACCACCTGATTGTCAGGAATCGGTACATCGTCAAGTTTCATAACATCAGGTGGTAAATATGACTTTTATTTCGGTTGAATTTCTCTTATTTTTAACAATCATTGTCGGAACGTACTACGTGGTCCCACATCGTTTCCGATGGATGCTCCTCCTCTTGGCGAGCTATGTCTTTTACGCCACGTTGAGCGTCCAATTCATTCCGCTTCTGTTGATCAGTACCGCCTTCACTTATGTGATTGGGATTCTGATTGAGAAGCAAGAAAAGAAAGAACAGAAGAAGCGGCTCATGTGGGTCGGTGTCTCGGTTCTCGTCTTCTTCCTCGGATGGTTCAAATATTTTAATTTCGTCAATGATTCGCTCCGTTCGTTCGCCGCATGGAGCGGATTTGATTATGATGTGCCGTACAAAGAAATCGTCTTGCCGTTGGCCATCTCGTTCTATACGTTCCAAGCCATCAGTTATGTCGTGGACGTCTCGCGAGGGAAGCAAAAAGCAGAGCGTCATTACGGCTATTTCTCGGTCTATTTCGCCTTCTTCCCGCAACTCGTGGCGGGGCCGATTGAGCGGGCGAAAAAGCTGCTTCCGCAACTGAAGACGGAACAACATCTCGATTACGACAATATCAGCTATGGGATTCAGCGTATTATTTGGGGATTCTTCAAGAAAACGTTGATTGCTGACCGATTGGCCCCGATTGTCGCAAGTGTGTTCAATAGCCCGGACCCGACCGGTTCGGAGATCGTCCTCGCGACGATGCTGTTCTCGATTCAACTATTCGCCGACTTCTCGGCATGCAGTGATATTGCGATCGGTTGTGCAAGATTGCTCGGGATTCGGTTATCGGAAAACTTCAAGCAGCCACACTTCGCCGTATCGATTGCCGACTTCTGGAATCGTTGGCACATCACACTCTCGATGTGGTTGCGGGATTATATTTTCATGCCGCTCGCGAAAGGGAAGAAGAAGCGCGAACAGATTTACGGTGCCATCCTCGCAACGTTTTTAGTGAGTGGCATTTGGCACGGTGCCGCATGGAACTTTGTCTTATGGGGACTCATTCATGGAATCTATCGTGTGTTCGGAGACCATACGAAACAGCAGCGTGAAAAAATGGCATCGTTGGTCGGGTTTGACCGCGTGCCGACACTGCATCGGTGGTGGAAAATCGCCATCACGTTCCAGCTCGTCTGCTTCTCGCGCGTCTTCTTTCAATCGCATTCGATGGCAGAGGCGTTCTCGCATGCCAAATTGTACGTGACACCTGCTTCATGGGCACCGTCAGGCATGGTGCAGGCGATTCAGATGTTCTCGTTACTCGATTTGATTATCTTCCTCGTCGTCTTTGTCGTCGTTCACTTATTCCAACATATTGAACGGACGAAAGGTTCGGCTTGGGATTGGATGGCACGTCAGTCTGCCGTGACGAGCGTGGCCATCAACTTGTTCTTAATTGTCTCGGCCTTCTTGTTTGGCGTGTCGGGCCAAGGATTTGTATACGGTGGGTTTTAAGATGCAAGGAAAGGAATTAGCATGAAGCGTTTAGGAATTAAAATCGTCGTTGTGTTACTCGTGATTATCGCCATCTTTATTCCCGTCAACGAGTTCGTGAAAGACTCGTGGGAGTACAATAACAATCGGGCCGTCCTAGCGTTTAAAGAAGACCCTCATCCTGTCGATATCATCAATTTGGGCACGTCTCATGCGATGTATGGGTATTATTTTAAACCGACCGGATTGTCGCATCTCGACTTGGCGTTACCAAGTCAACCGATTGAATATGACTTAAAGATGTTGAAAGAATACGATAAACACTTGAAACCAGGTGGGGTCGTGATCGTCTCTTTATCTCAGATCACATTCAGCAACTCAGATGTCGGTCGGAAGGCAAACTATTATCGTGTCTTGGACCGTGAAGACATCGAGCCGGTCAGCCTGTTTCAATATTATACGCATGAACAGTTCCCTGCACTGAATAGTGGCAGTGCTTACGCTGCCATTTCCCGGGAAATTCGCGATTTTCGATTTGATGCGCACAAGCCATGGGAGAATGGCGGACTGAACTATTCCGAGCGTAAGTATGAGGAAGTGGCCGCTCAATACGAGAATGCCATGAACCATCACGAGATTGAAGAGAATATGGCACATTTACAAAACATCATCGACTATTGTGAACAAAAAGGATATCGCGTTGTCTTGGCGATGGAGCCGGTACATGCGTCATATCATACGTATTTTGATGAAGAAGTCATGGAACGTCTCGTGTTTCAGCACCTAAAGAAGCTGGATTTAGATGTTCCGTTCCTCAATTATATGGGGGATGAACGATTCATTCATGAGCAGTCGTTCTTCCATAACCCGGACCATTTGAACGGTGATGGGCGGACGCTGTTGTCTTCGCTCGTTTATGAAGATTTGAAGCGATTGGGATATGTTCAAGAAAAATGATTTCGTATTCAATCAAAAAGGATACCCGCGAACGTCCATAATATCACTAGCATCGACAGAAACGAGACGAATACCGTCTTATTCGATACCCGTTGCTCCGCAAAGCGTCGAAATAGTCGTTCGAGGATGGTTTGACCGAAGACGACTGCTAAAAAGATGATCGCCATTTCAGCGAATAGAGAAAAGTCGTTGCGAAAAATAAAGGTCATAGCAACGAAGAGGATGATGGAGCTGGTCAATGTGGTGAGAAAACGTTGTTTATTCAATCGAATCTCTCCCTTCTCTCATCATTACGTGTATGCTTTTAGAAAAGATTCAAATAGACGGGGAGTGATTCACATCGAAACAATCTATTTAGCCGGCGGATGCCTATGGGGTGTCCAGGAATTCGTGAAGACGTTACTTGGCGTTCTATCAACCGAAGCGGGACGCGCGAACGGAACGACCGATACGTTAGACGGAGAGTATGACGGATACGCCGAATGTGTCAAAACAACGTTTGATCCAGAGTGCGTGACGGTAGATGAATTGATGCACTATTTATTTGAAATCATCGACCCATATAGCGTCAATCAACAAGGAATCGATGTCGGGGAGAAGTATCGTACGGGCGTATACAGTGAGGAGTCACGGCACTTAATGGAGGCGCAAGCGTTTATCGATCGACGCTCGGATGCGGAACGGATCGCTGTTGAAGTCAAACCGCTCACCAACTATGTGCGGAGTGCGGACGAGCATCAGGACCGATTGACGCGTTGTCCGGATGATTATTGTCACATCCCGAAAGACTTGTTAATGAAATATCGGAAAGACGAAACATCGCCAACCCCTTGATTCGGAGTTGGCGATGTTTTTACGTCCGCTCGAGAATGTTCACGAGCATCTGATGGATGACGTCATGATCGTTCGGGTCATGCAGTTGATATGGACTCCCCGGGAGCGTATACACATCTTTTGCTCCGACGTACGTGATGTGGAGTGTCAAGGAACCATCTTCCTGACACGCCGTCGTCAATTCCAACTCGCCACTGATGACTCCGACTTCTTCCGTCATGACACCGTGGGTTGCCTTAAAGATTGAAGTAAGTTTGTTCATAGATGACTCCTTTTCTAACTCAATAAATACAAGCGTTGATGGCTGTCGTGAGTGCTGACTTCTCTGAAGATTGAAGGCTCAAGCCCCAACGACTCTTCGTCTCGACCCACATCTTCGCATATGCACAGCGAGCACCGGTGCGAGGTGGTTGCCATGTCGACGGATCTTGGTCTCCTTTTGAGCGGTTCGATGAAGCGGAGACCGCAATCAACTGAGGACCGTTCAAGTCGTTCGCAAAGCTTTGACGTTTTGTCGTCGTCCAGCTACTTGCGCCAGAACGCCACGCTTCAGCGAGTGGGACGACGTGATCGATATCGAGGTCAGATGCTGATGTGAACGTGATCCCGTCATAGTAACTGTACCATGAGCCAGTCGTTACCGGACATTCGTCGACGACCGAGTCAGCATCTCGCTTCAAAACGATGTGACGCGTGTTACAACCGCTTCCTTGACTCGACCAGTGCGGGAAGAGGTCTCGACTGTATCCTGTCATCGACCCTTCATTTTTGACAGTAAGTGCATTCAGTTTCGTGAGCGCATCCGCTTTCGATGGAATGTTCGGCGGGAAAGCAGATACCGGTGTGGCGTCAAATGACGCGGCCACCCAAACAAGCAATGTGACGAGTGCGACAGACATGAATTTCTTCAACATAAAAAGCCTCCTACTATGTATTTGGAATGAACACTTGTCGAAGCAAGTGGGCAACCTTTCGTCGAACAAGAAGTGATACAAACATCACGCAATAAATTCAACTTGATCATACACAGGACGATTTTGAAAAAGTGTGAAAATCTGCAAAATGATTAGAAAGACTATCGCAAATCCTTCTCTAGCATTAATGGATAATTCGGTGTTATTTCTTTGGAACTAGTGAGCGATCAGGACTGGTATAATGAATGACATGGATTGAGAGAAAAGAAGAGGTGGATGGAATGAACAAGAAAGAGATTGCGGCGATTCGCCGACAGTTTAAAGTGAATGCGACCAAATTAAAGATTGCTGACTTATATACGATTTACATCCGACAGGAAACGAATGAGATTTATTATGAAGAGTTGCGTCCGTTCCCGTTCTTAGAAGAAGAGCAGCAGGAGCTGTTTTTGACGAACTTCAAAAAAGTGCTCGGTGGAAAACTCGATGAAAAATTGTTCGAAGTGAAGTTCCAATATCCTGAGGAAGGTCAGGTCGACCATACGCAAGGATTGCTATATGAGGGACTTCGTACGGAAGAGACCGACGTATGGACGGACTATATGCAGCGCATCGCGTTGAAGATGGTGAAAGACACGCCATTTGAAAAAGACATGGTCGTGACGTTCATCCGAGGGAATTACAATAAGCCGACGAACCGATATTCGGAAGAGTCTGAGATTCACGCGAACGATGAAGTGTATACGACGAAATTCATCCTCGGCAGCATCAGCCCGACTGAACTTCCGAAAAAATCACTCGTCTTCGACTTCGTCGAGCGGGAATTTAAAGCCAGTCTGATTGTGAATCCAATCATCAAACTCGAGGCCCCTATCGGTGGCTTCTTGTTCCCATGCTTCACGGATAATGCGGCCGATGTGAACCATGTCCTCTATTCGGCACATAAAGCGCATCAACCGGATATGACGTTCATTGAGAGCGTGCTGAACGGTTCGGAAATCGTTACAGCAGTGGAAGAGAAGGCGGTCTTCGAAGAAGTGGTGAAAGCGGTCATCGGAGAAGAAGTCAATTCCCGGACGCTCGCGACCGTTTATGATGAGATCAATCAAATCATTGTCGCTGAAGAAGAGAACGAACAGGAAGAAGAGCGGGTAGCGATGCTCGACTCCCGTGCGGTCGAGGTCGTCCTTCGGGCGAGCGGCGTGGAAGACGTGACGACAGAAAAAGTCGAGCAGGCGTTCAAACAAGTCGTGGATGACACGAAATATGAGATGAAAGCGACGAGTGTCGTTCCGAAATATACGTCGAAATCGATTAAAATCAATACGAAAGTGGCCAATATTTCTGTCAGTCCACAAGATTTAAAATATGTGAAGCAAGTGAACTATAAAGGGAAACCATGTTTGTTGATCGAAGTGGAAGAAGAGACGGAGATTGAAGGCTTCAAACTAATCTCTGAAGAGTCGCTAGACTGATCGGAGGAAACGCAATGCATCCGCTTGAGTTGATTGATCTGTTAGTTGTGTTCGCCATCGTGATTGTATTGGCTTTGCTGTCGTTTCAATTTCACGGGAAATGGCGCAGGCGTATACGGATTGTGACGGTATGTTGTGTATTGGCGTACGGAATATTCTATGCAGTTCGTCCTTATTGGGTGAATCAACAGGTGCAGGAAGAAAAAATAGTGCTCGAAGCGTATCTCAAGAATCGATATCCAACCGAAACGGTCACCGTCCGCTCGATTCCTTATGGGGAGGACGGTTTTGAGAGTATGAATCCTCATACATTGTTCGTGAAATTTTCGACAGAACCGGATGCTGAGTACACATACCTCGTGAGTGGTGACGAATCGATTCATCAAACGAGCCACAGTTCAACCATCGACTCAAAATTTGATTTTCTCCACTTGGAAGACTGAGCCCAAACGACAGATTGGGCTCTTTTTTGACAATCGAGTGAGGAAGGTTGAAATTTATAAGTGTAATGGGTATGATGCATGTGAAAGCGTTTTCTATAAGTTAAAATATATCTTTGAAAACGTGTATTTTTTTACGATTCAACGAAAGCGCTTTCGATAATGATATAAGGAGGCTTATCTATGTTGAAAATGAAGAATGCATTACTTGTTTTATTGAGTTTCATCGTGATTTTTTCAGCCCCGTCGTCATCGTTAGCGGTAACAGATACATCAACTGCTTCAAATAAGGCGTATAACTGGTTAAAGGGTCAACAATGTACAACTGGTTTAGTCGACAGTTTCTCAGATGCTCAACAAATCTCTTATACATATGATCAAGCGGTAGCAGCTATCGCTTTCTTAGTGAAAGGAGATACCGCGAGCGCTAAGTCGGTCTTAGATACATTGAAGAATTTACAGACTGCTCAAGGTTCATGGTATACGGCCTACTACTGCAATAACTTGTCTGTCCAAGAATTCAATCAACATGTCGGTCCTGTTTTATGGGTCGTGATGGCGATTGCCAAGTATGAAGTAGATACAGGGGATACGGTGACCTATCGTGATATGGCCATTCGTGCCATTGATTGGTCACTTCAGTTCCAACAAGCAGATGGTGGAATCAATGGTGGGCTCGACACAACAGGTAGTGTATTGACATGGGCTTCAACTGAGCATAACCAAGATGCTTACGCTATGCTCAAGCACTATGGCTACACGCAAGAAGCTACAAACGTTAAATCGTTTTTAGACACGAAAGTATGGCAAGAGGCAGAAGGATTCTTCTGGGCAGGTCGAAATGATCCGAACAATCCAATGGACACGAATGCTTGGGGTGTTCAAGCGCTTGGAACAACCGGTACACATCAATACGATCGTGGGTTGGACTATGTAATGAATCAACATCGCAACACACAAACGAAGCGTGTAAAAGGTAGCTCAATCACCATCAATGGTTTTGATTTTAACGGCGATAAAAACGATGTTTGGTTTGAAGGTCAAGGACAGATGGTCGTTTCATTTAAAATGGCAGGAAGAACTGCTGACGCTGACTATTTCCTAAATGAGATCATCAAGATTCAGGATTTCTACGGAACAGGTGGCGTTCCGTATTCGCTTCTTGGTACGAATAATGGATATTGGACAATGAAAAGTGTGGAGTCTGTATCAGGAACAGGTTGGTTAATTTATGCGATTGAAGGATTCAATCCTTTCCAACCATAAGGACATAAGAAAAGGACCTTGGAGTCATATCGACTTTAAGGTCCTTACACATGATTATTTACGAGCTTTGCTCACTTTAAGTTTTTTCCCTTTGACAGGCGTTGTCTCCATCGCTTGAAGGACGATTGAGCCTTTTCCGTTGAGGATATCGACATACGTCATCTGGTCATTGATTGTGATGATGCCGATGTCATCAGCGGATACGCCAGGAATTTTGGCAATCGTTCCAACGAAGTCGACAGCGCGAAGTTTTTTCTTCTTCCCGCCACTGAAGTGGAGCTTCATGATGTCCTGGTTGATGCGAGCCGTCTTGTTGTTTCGAACGACGCGTCGTCCGCTCAACTTTTGCTCAAAGGCATCTTGATTAGCTGCTACTTCTGCTTCAGTCGGAGCATCAATCATCGGAATCTCGAATTGAACGTATGATTCGATGGCTCCGATGAGGCGTTCTTCCTGACGAGTCATGAGCGTGATCGCCGTTCCTTGTTTGCCGGCCCGTCCCGTACGACCCGTACGGTGTACGTAACTTTCCTTTTCGACAGGAACGTCATAGTTGATGACGAGTTCGACGTTGTCTACATCGATTCCACGCGCTGCGACGTCTGTCGCGACGAGGTAACGGAAATTGCCCATCTTGAAGCCGTTCATGACGGCGAAACGGTCTTCTTGTTCAAGTCCACCATGGAGGCGTTCAGCTGAATAGCCGGCTTTGTCGAGCTCGGCGTACACCGTGTCGACGTTCTCTTTCGTCCGACAGAAAATCATACAGCTGTCCGGGTTCTCGACGACCGTGATGTCTTGAAGCACAGCTAACTTCTCGTTCCGGTGAACCGGAAGTAGGCGGTGTTCGATTGTTGAAGCGGTCATGCCAGTCGACTCGATGGCGACACGTGCCGGAGCATTCATATGCTTTTGGCAGAGACGTTCGATATCTTGTGGGAATGTCGCTGAGAAGACCATCGTCACGCGCTCGTTTGGCAACTGTTGAAGAATCTTCTCGACGTCAGCGAGGAATCCGCGGTTGAGCATCTCATCCGCTTCATCGATGATCAAGTATTCGATGCGGTCGAGTGAGAGGGTCTCGCGCTCGATGTGATCCATGATGCGACCAGGTGTACCGACAACGATATGTGTCTTTTGTTTCAATTCTTCACGCTGTTTCGAGAACGGTTCTTTCCCGTAGACGGCAGTCGCTTTGATTCGTTTGAAACGTCCGATGTTCGTCATGTCTTCTCGAACTTGAACGGCGAGTTCTCGTGTCGGTGTCAAGACGAGCACTTGCGGTTTGTTTTCGGCCCAGTCGATGAGCTCGATGACCGGAATCCCGAAAGCAGCTGTCTTTCCGCTTCCCGTCTGTGCTTTGACGATTAAGTCTTCGCGCTCGAGCGCACGTGGGATGACCTGTTGTTGTACTTCGGTCGGTGATTCGTATTTCATAATGCCTAACGCACGAGTAATCTCGTCGCTCAGGCGATAGTCCGTAAATTGCTGTTTGTTCATGGGTAACCTCATTCTTTCGTGAAAACTTCTGCTTCAGAAAATTTCAATGTCTATTTGCAATACAGTCCATTATAGACCGAAAGACGGTATGAAAGCGAATGTCACATAAAAATAGACTATATCAAAGGTTGATTGAAAGGAGTTTACATAGTGGGACACAGTTATGAACATCTCATTGATCGTCTGAATCAACATCAACAACTTACGAGAGCGAATCATCTCGAAACCATCATCAAACCGATTCCAGATTCAGATCGTACCGGCGACCTCGATCCACGCGTGTTTGCGACACTGACCACGAATCATTCAGGTGACGAACCGGATGGCGAATTCAATCTCGCTGTGGCACGTGCCAGCATGGGCTGGCCGAACCGGGATCAGACGACGACTGCTATCAAAACCGAATATGTAAAGATTCCAAGTGTAGACGGAAACATCCCGGCCCGTCTGTATCGCCCGCATCATACCGAATCAGTCCCAGCGATTCTCTTTTTCCACGGGGGCGGCTTCTTCGGAGGGACGCTCGAGACAGTCGAGAATCCATGTAAGTTGCTGGCGGAACGGGCGAACGCGGTCGTCATCTCTGTCGATTATCGTCTCGCCCCGGAGCATCCGTTCCCGGCCGGATTGAACGATTGTTACCGCGCCTTTGAATGGGTGTATGACAATGCGAGTGAGTTGAACATCCTGAAAAATCGAATCGGCGTCGCCGGTGACAGTGCCGGTGGCAACTTGGCGACCGCTTGCTGTCTGATGGAGCAAGAGCGCGGGAAAGCGCGCATTCGTTATCAAGCGCTCGTCTATCCCGTCGTCAATCTGGGATCGATTCCGACAGATGATTTTGAATGGACGCTCGATGCGTATGATATTTCGAATCATCACGACCTGATTCGAGGTGTCGTGCTCGCGCTCGCCGACCCGGATTCGCTATTAAATGACCTCTATCTTCAAGGAAAGGCGGATGTCACGCATCCGCTCGTCTCACCGCTTTTGGCAGAAGACGTCACGACTTTACCGCCAGCCTTGATTGTGACGGCTGAGTACGATTACTTACGACTTGAAGGGGAGGCATATGCCCGAAAACTTTCAGAAGCGGGTATTCCGACTCGACTCATTCAATATCGGGGTATGGATCATGCCTTCATGGACAAATTAGGAGACTACCCACAGGCAGAAGATTGTATGAATGAAATCGCAAAAGGATTAAAGGAGCTGACGAAATGAAACAGTATACATTGGATTGGAAACGTTATGAGGAATTGGCACGTCAAGCGGTCGCGGAAGGCGTCGTGTTAGTCAAAAACGAACATAAGACGCTCCCATTACAGTCTGGAACGAAGCTCGCCGTATTTGGACGTAGCCAGTTCCATTACTATAAGAGCGGTACGGGCTCAGGTGGGATGGTAAACGTCGGTCACGTCACGACACCGCTCGAGGCGTTACGTGAACGCACGGACATTCATATCAATGAGTCACTTTATACAACGTATGAAGAATGGGTGAAAGAGAATCCGTTCGACCAAGGTGTCGGTTGGGCAGGTGAACCGTGGTCGCAACAGGAGATGGACGTAACGGACGAACTCGTCGAACAGGCGGCACAGGAATCGGATGTTGCGCTTATCATGATTGGACGCACGGCAGGAGAAGATCGTGACAACACGGCTGACCCAGGCAGTTACTTATTGACGGATATCGAACATGCGATGATTGAGCGCGTCACGAAACGCTTCAACAAAACGGTCGTCGTCTTAAATGTCGGGAACATCATCGACATGAAATGGGCAAATGAGCCGAGTGCGATCCTTTATGCATGGCAAGGCGGGATGGAAGGTGGGAAAGGACTCGTCGACGTTCTCGTCGGAGATGTAAGTCCTTCCGGGAAACTGACGGATACGATTGCTCGCTCGATTGAGGATTATCCGTCGACGAAGAACTTCGGTCATGCAGACAAAGGCATTTATCAAGAAGACATCTATGTCGGTTATCGCTACTTCGAGACGTTCGCGAAGGATGATGTTTTATACCCATTCGGTTTCGGTCTGTCTTACACGACGTTCAAAACGGAGGTCAAACAGACTAAGGAAGTCGATGGCATCCTAACGGTTGATGTGGAGGTGACGAACACGGGTGACTGTGACGGGAAAGAAGTCGTTCAGCTCTATGTCGAGAAACCGCAAGGGAAGCTTGGGAACCCGCTCCGGTCATTGGTGGCGTTTGAGAAAACATTGCTCCTTGAACCAAGCGAGCGCCAAACCCTTTCTTTCAACGTTCACATGACTGACTTTGCGAGCTATGACGACTCAGGCGTGACGGGTCATGAATCGAGCTTCGTCCTAGAGGCAGGAACGTATCGGTTATACGTCGGAACGGATGTGCGTTCGGCTTCACTCGCTCTCGAAGTCGAGCAACAGGAGCAACGTGTCCTCGAGACGTTAAGTGAAAACATGGCGCCCGTCCTCCCGTTTGAACGGATGAAACCAATCCAAGGAGAACAAGGGATTGAAGTGGTCTACGAATCGACACCGCTTCGTGCCGTTGATGTTGAGACACGTTATTTGGAAGAACGTCCTGAGACGCGACCGTTCACAGATGACCAAGGCATCAAATTGAGTGATGTGTACCATGGAAAGGCGTCGCTCGACGCATTCTTGGATCAATTGACGGATGAGGATTTGGCTACGATTGTCCGCGGACAAGGGATGAACTCACCACGTGTCACACCGGGGACGGCAGCTGCGTTTGGTGGCGTATCCGATCGATTGAACGAACTTGAGATTCCAGCGGCATGTTGTGCCGACGGTCCGTCAGGCATTCGTATGGATATCGGGACGAAGGCGTTCGCGCTTCCGAACGGGACGCTTTTGGCTTCCACGTTTAACGTCGACCTCGTCGAAGACTTGTTTGAGATGACTGGGCTTGAGATGCGTAAAAACCGGGTCGATACGTTGCTCGGACCAGGGATGAACATTCATCGAAATCCGTTGAATGGTCGAAACTTTGAGTATTTCTCAGAAGATCCGCATTTGACTGGAAAGATGGCGGTCGCTCAACTGAACGGCATGCATCGTGTCGGGGTGACGGGAACACTCAAGCACTTCAGTGCCAATAACCAAGAGGCGCATCGTCACGATATCGATTCGGTCGTCTCGGAGCGGGCGTTACGCGAGATTTATTTGAAAGGGTTCGAGATGGCGGTGAAAGAAGGACGCGCATCGTCAATCATGACGACATATGGTGCGGTCAACGGGATCTGGACGGCAGGATTATACGATCAAAATACGCGTATCTTACGTGACGAGTGGGGCTTTGAAGGCATCGTCATGACGGACTGGTGGGCAAAAGTGAACTTCCGTGAGGATGAATCGGCCAACCGTCAAAATACGGCGGCGATGGTTCGCTCACAAAACGACTTATACATGGTCGTTGACCGACCGGACCTCAACTCATTCGAGGACAATACCATGGCATCGCTCGAAGAGGGTGTTGTCACGCGGGGTGAGTTGTTGCGGAGCGCGCGGAACATTTGTTCATTCATCTTGAAATCACCGGCGATGGAGCGTCTTCTCGGAATTCATGATGGTTCGGTCGAGGTGCTCGGTTTTGAAGATGAGACGAACCAACAGGATGCCTTCGAGTTGGACTATCAACATCTCGAGAACGGGGAACACGTCGATTTGTCAGGAATTGATACCTCGACCGGGAATACACATGTCTTCGCTATCTCTGTCGACCAAACGGGGACGTATGACATCACGTTGACGGCCCGTTCGAACGCTGGAGAGTTGGCGCAGATGCCGGTGACGTTGTTTGCGAACAATATCCCGGGTGCGACGTTCACGTTTAACGGGACGGACGGGGAATGGGTGACGCAGACGAAGCAGGTCTTCTTCTTGAACCAGCATAATTATCTCCAACTCTATTTCGCATTGAGCGGACTAGAAGTGAAGGACGTGTCCTTCACCCTTGCGGATGAATTTAGTATGAAGAACGGTTAATGGATGCAAGGACGTCTCAATGAGGCGTCCTTTCTCTATTTACAAAAACCATACACACCTGTATTCGTTCTGAAAATATATCTTTACAATCGTCCGTTACGCTACAGAAGTAGCAAACATTCGGGAGGGTTTACAGATGAAAAAGACAATGAAGAAGTTCGTTCCACTCGCGGTCGTTTCGACGCTTGCACTTGGGGGAATCGTTGGCGTTCAGCAACAAAATGAAGCAGAAGCCGCGAAAGATTCAAAGAATCATAAGGCGAAAAACGTCATCTTTATGATCGGGGACGGGATGGGCGTGCCTTATACGACAGCGCTTCGTTACATGAACGACAATGAAGAGACGGTGGAGATGGAGCCGACGGCCTTCGATTCACATTTGGTGGGTATGCAATCGACATATCCTGAAGACGACGCGGAGAACGTGACAGATTCGGCAGCCGCAGCGACGGCGATGAGTTCTGGTGTCAAGACGTATAACAACGCAATTGCCGTCGATAACGACAAAACAGACGTGAAAACGGTACTCGAACAAGCGAAAGAGAACGGCATGTCGACAGGACTTGTCGCCACGTCAGAAATCACGCATGCGACGCCGGCATCTTACGGGGCACATGAAGAGCAGCGTAAGAGTGAAAATGCCATCGCTAACGATTATTATGATGACTTGATTAATGGAGAACATAAAGTAGACGTCATGCTCGGAGGCGGAACGAAATTCTTCGAACGCTCGGACCGAAATATCGCCAAGCAGTTCCAAGAAGACGGCTACAGCTACGTCACGTCTGCTGAGGAAATGAAGCAAGACAATAACGAGCAAGTGCTTGGTCTCTTCGCAGAAGTTGGCATGGATAAGATGATTGATCGTGACGAGGAGCAACCGAGTCTTGCGGACATGACGACATCAGCGCTTAACCGTTTGAAAGGGAACGACGATGGTTTCTTCCTCATGGTAGAAGGAAGCCAAATCGACTGGGCTGGACATGACAACGACGTCGTCGGTGCGATGAGTGAAATGAAGGATTTTGAGCAGGCGTTCGAGGTCGTTCGTGACTTCGCCAAAGAGAACGGTGAGACGTTGGTCGTCGTGACAGCGGACCACTCGACGGGCGGTATTTCTATCGGAGCGGATGGGAACTACAACTGGGATCCGACACCGATTCAAGCAGCGAAACGTACACCAGACTTCATGGCGAAAGAAATTGAAGGTGGAGCGGATGTGGAAGCTGTCTTACGTGAGAACATTGACTTGGAATTAACATCTGAAGAGATTGCTTCTGTGAAGAAAGCGGCTGAGACGAATGATGTGACCGAAATCGACAACGCCATCGAGAAAATCTTCGATCAGCGTTCAGGCACGGGCTGGACGACGGACGGTCACACAGGTGACGACGTACCGGTATATGCGTTCGGGCCACAACAAGAGAAGTTCGTCGGTATGAGCGATAATACGGATCAGGCAAAACGAATTTTCAACTTGTTGGAGAATAAAGGGAAAATCAAATAAGTAAGGGTATACGCTAAGACTACGTGGGAATTCCTGCGTAGTCTTTTTTTACGAAACAGTCGTATGATAGACAGACAAGCGATGATTCAATCAACGAGGGGGAAGCAGATGAAACACGCAGTGATTTTTGACATGGACGGAACATTGTTTCGGACAGATTTGATTTTAGAGTTGGCGTTGGATGAAACGTTTGAGTACCTACGAAAAAATGGCGAATGGGATGGGCCGACACCGATTGATCAATATCGGAACATCATGGGCGTACCGTTACCCGTCGTATGGGAGACACTGCTTCCGCAACACGGGGTACAGGTTAGAGAGGCGACGGACGTCTATTTCTTACGACGACTCATCAAAAACATTGAAAACGGGAATGGAGCATTATATCCGGGGGTACTCGAGCTGTTTGAACAATTGAAGCAGATGGGACATCCGATTTTCATTGCCAGCAATGGTTTGGTGGACTATTTGCAAGCCATCGTCACGCACTATGAATTGGATCGTTGGATCACAGAAACTTATAGCATTCAACAAATCGACACGTTGGATAAGGGCGATTTGGTGGCTGAAATTGTGAATAAGTATGAGCTACAGGATGGCTTCGTGGTAGGTGACCGATTATCGGATATCATGGCTGCGCGAGCGAACGGACTGACTTCGATTGGCTGCCGTTTTGATTTTGCGCAAGAAGCGGAATTGAAAGAAGCGGATTATATTGCGAATCACTTGTCGGATGTTCTTAAACTTGTATCAAAGGAGACAGTTTCGCGATAAGTGAATCGATTTCTAAGTTGGACTCGTACGTAAAGGACTACAACAAATCGGAGGGATCATCATGCACACGCTCTATATGAAACAAAAAGTGTTAAGCTTACGCGGGCGCTTCACCATCAAGGACGCGGACGGACATGACAAATATTTCATCGAAGGTAGCTTTATGAAGTTTCCAAAGTCATTTGAAATCAAAGATACGAACGATCAGACGGTCACAACAATCACGAAAAAGACGTTCAGTTTCTTGCCAAAGTTTTTTGTGGAAGTGGATGGCACAGATATGATGACCATCTCGAAAGAATTTTCATTCTTTAAACCGAAATATTCGATCGATGCGGCCGGGATTGATGTCCAAGGGGATTGGTGGGACATGGATTTTGACGTGACGAAGAACGGACAATCCATCGGAAGTGTGCAGAAGAAATGGTTCTCATGGGGAGACAGTTACGAGATTCGTGTCGAAGAACCGGAGATGGAACATTTGCTCATCTCCATCGTCGTAGCCATCGATTGCGCGAAAGCCGATCAAGCAGCGGCATCAAGTGCAGCAACATAAGGGAGAGTATCTAATGGAATTTTGGGATGTTTATACGGTCGACCGTGAAAAGACGGGCCGCACATGGCAACGAGGAAGTCGATTGCCAGAAAACGAGTATCATCTTGTCATCCACGTATGTATCTTTAACCAGAAGGGCGAAATGCTGATTCAACAGCGCCAACCGTTCAAGGATGGTTGGGCCAACATGTGGGATATCACGGTCGGAGGAAGTGCAACTGTAGGGGATACAAGCCAGCAAGCCGCGATGCGTGAGCTCGAAGAAGAGATTGGGCTCAAGCTTGATCTATCTCAGACACGACCGCATCTGACGGTCAATTTTGACGAAGGGTTTGACGATATTTACCTAGTTGAAACGGAAGTGGATTTGAACGAGTTGACGCTACAAGAATCTGAAGTGCAGGCCGTGAAATGGGCGGATGAAGCGACAATTCTGCAGATGATTCGACAGCACGAGTTCATTCCATACCATGAACCGATGATTCCGTTGCTGTTTGCGATGCGAGGGCAATGGGGAGGAATCAATCACAAGGCCGCAGTGAAAGTGGATTCTTAAATGTGGGAAGCATCGACGTGAGTCGGTGCTTTTTTATGTCATTTTGATTTCACTTCCGAAAAGTGGTTGAAGTTGGAATGGATAAAATTTTATAATGGTGTTAACGAAAGCGCTTTCGGAAATCGCTTTCAAAAGAACGGCTGATATATAACCATCACTTATCCTGAAGGAGGACACATGATGAAGAAATGGGTTGCACTCGCACTCGGGACAGGTCTTGTCCTGTCATTGCCACAAGAGGTGCCGGCTGAAAAGAGCTCAAAAGCCGACGACGCCAAGTGGAAACTTGTCTGGTCAGATGAGTTTAGTAAGTCTGAAATCGATCACTCGAAATGGAACTTTGAAACGGGGAACTGGATTGTCGACAAAGACGGAAATCCAGTCGCTGCCGGTTGGGGAAACAATGAGAAGCAATTTTATACGGACAAAAACGAAAACGCTTTCGTAAAAGACGGGAAGCTCGTCATCCGTGCAAAGAAAGAACAAGCATCGGATCAATTCGGCACATATGATTACACATCGGCGAAGTTAACGACAAAAGGTACGTTCAGTAAGACATATGGTCGTTATGAAATGAGAGCCAAACTTCCAACAGGTAAAGGGCTTTGGCCTGCATTTTGGATGCTTCCAGAAGAAGACCGCTACGGTGGTTGGGCCGCATCTGGTGAAATCGACATCATGGAGTCATGGGGCAGTCAGCCAGATAAAGTCGCTGGCACGATTCACTACGGGGAAACATGGCCAAACAACAAATACACGGGGAAAGACTATCACTTCGCAGAGGGTGACGGCATCGACAAATGGCATACATATGCGGTCGAGTGGGAGCCTGGTGAGATTCGTTGGTATGTAGACGGACAATTGTATCAGACGCAAAACGATTGGTATGCGAAAGAAGCAAACAAGGCTTCAAAATATAGTTATCCTGCGCCATTCGACCAAGATTTCTATTTGATTATGAACTTGGCAGTCGGTGGATGGTTCGATGGGGACGTTGACGAGACGACACCATTCCCGGCAGAGATGGAAGTCGATTACGTCCGCGTCTTTGACTTGAAGAACGGAAAGTATCGCGATGCTGTCGAACCGACATACTCGGATGAGGAAGTCGTGTTACCAGAAGGTGCGAAACAACCTTTAGAAGACGGGAACCTTGTCTATGATGAAGACTATACAGAACCGATTACGACGGTGACAAACGGTGCACAGACGCTCAACCCGACGTATTGGAACTATGTGGCGCTTCCTGACTTTGGTGGTGTCGGCTCAGTCGATGTGATTGATTTGGCAGGGTCACGATTCGCCGACATTTCGATTGATCAGGCGGGAAGCCAGCCGTACTCGCATCAATTGATTCAAAACGTATCGCTCGGACAAGGCGGACACTATAAAGTGACGTTTGACGCCAAGGCGGACGCGGCGCGTTCGATCGCCGTTAAAGTTGGCGGTGGACCGGACCGAGGCTATGCAAAATATTCAGATGAAGGGTCATTCGATTTGACGACAGACGTTCAAACGTACTCGATGACATTTGATATGACCGAAGAGACTGACCTTGCGGCACGTCTTGAGTTCAACGTTGGACTCAGCACGTCTGGTGTCCAAATCGGGAACGTCCGTGTCGAGCAGACACCTCGTGAGGCGTTCGACCCGAATGCGACAAAACCGAAGCTTGGAGACGGAAACCATGTATATAACGGTACGTTCGACCAAGGTGCGATGGATCGCATGACGTATTGGACGTTCGACCCAGGTGTCACGAAAGGGACAGGAACAGTGGATCCAGTAGAGCGTCTCTTCCGTTTCGAAACGAACAAGAAAAAAGGAGCACCGGCAACATTGGTGCAACAAGGAATTCAATTGCAAGAAGGACATGAATACGTTCTTCGCTTCAAAGCACGTGCAGAGCGGATAGACGGTCTTCAAGTCGGGTTGAACGGTGCGAATGGGGATGCCTACCTTCCGCTTCAGCGTGTCGCTCTATCAGAAGCGTTCGATACGTATGAAATTCCGTTCACGATGGAAGCCGGAACGGACCTCATGAGCCAGCTTCAGTTCATTCTCGGTTCTGAAAAAGGTGTGATTGAGATCGATGATGTCGAATTGCGCGATGTCACGCCGATTTATATCGACCCATCTCCACTTAAAAATGGATCATTCACAGAAGGTCTCACAAACTGGGGCTCCTATGTACACTTTGACGCACAGGCTGCTGTCGAAGCGGTGAATGAGGCGGCACGTATCTCGATTACGCAAGAAGGGAACGAAGCATGGAGTGTCCTTATGGAACAAGGTGGTCTTGAGTTACAACAAGACCAAACGTACGTCGTTCAATTCGATGCATCTTCTACAGTCGCTCGTTCGTTCGAAGTGACGTTAGAGAATGCCGGGTACTATCGCTACTTGAGCGAAGTCGTTTCGGTCACACCGGAAACGAACACGTACACGTTTGAAGTGACGATGCCCGTGACGGATATGACAGGATTGAAGTTCTTGATGGGACGCACAGAAGGGTCACCACTTGGTGCGCATGATATCACGATTGATAACGTGAGTGTGACGTTGAAATAAGATGATACGCAAAACAGGAATTTCTCATCGTGAGAAATTCCTGTTTTTTAGCGTTTCCGACTAATCAATCGCGCCGTTCGTAAAATCGACGGCAACAATTTACGACGTTGACGGAATGCGAGATACCGTCCTTCCCAGGACGGTTTGAACTTTTGTTTAAACTGTCTCAGGCCGCTGAACGGATAAATGTAACTGATATTTTCGAAAATATCGGCGGCGACGCGCTCTGGCCAATGGGAGAATGTCTGCTCGCCGACGGCGGCAAGTGGTGCCACGCCGAGTCCGACATGTTCATAGCCTTCCGCACGTGCCCATTCGATGATATGGAGAATCAGCACTTCGATTGCTCCGGACGGCGCATCATTTTTCGAACGCATCAAATCGATTGAAATGGCTCCATTCCCTCTGAGCAACGAAATGAAGGCGACGACGACACCATCCGCATCTCGTAACAGAGCGATTGGATAACGTGTCAACGTTTCGTAGTCGAAGAAACCGAGAGAGAATCCTTTCTCGTTCCGATTTCCAATCCACTCGTCTGAGATCTCTTTTAACTCCTCTAATAACAGGAGGCTCGGCTCACAGACGATCTCGAACGTGATTCCCTTCTTTTCGAATTGATTGTAAAGGGAGCGCATATTCGCACGCTTCTTACCCGACAACGAGAAGGTCGACACGTCAATCGTCGCCTCTTCCCCTAGCTTGAAGAACGTGAAGCCGGCATCATGAAGGCGTGGCATCCAATTCGGTGTGATTTGATAAAATAAAGGAATATATCCAATTCGGTCCGCATCCTCGATGAAACGTGTCAATAACGCAGTCGCGGCCTGTCGTTCCCCTTGAATATCACCAAGGACAATCGCATGGTTCCGTGCTGTCGCAAACAAGAGACACGCATTTCCAGCCTCATTCATATAGAAACGCTTATCTGCCATGTGGGCCAAGTCAAAGCTACTCGATATGTGCTGTGTTGCTTGGAACTGTCTGATTCGATCTTCATCATATGCTTCTCCGAGCGCCGGGCGTTTCCAACGGTCGAACAGAAGCAGCAGTGCACTTGCGACGAGTGACGTGAAGAGGAGAAGTAACACCGTCAACCAGCCAGCCTGATGGGATGTGAAAAATAAGTCATAGGTGCCGGCGAACGACTGTAGCAACAGGGCGTGTGAGCCGACATATAGCAGGACATAGAACAGATTTCGAATGAGACGACCAGTCGTTAAAATGGAGCGATATCGGACGTGTCGTTTACGCGTCAACCAGACGAACGTCGCGAAACCGATGACGACGAATGTCTCAAATAAGTTCAAACCACGAGCGATGACGCCGATTGAAGCCCAGATGAATGCCGTGTTGAGCAACCAGAGCGTTCGCTTCGTCCGCACATACATGCCATAGACGGAAAGGAACATGAGTAATCCAGCACTCAATAAAAGAAGCGTCCCGATCCATTCGAACCAACGATTCACTTCATAGAGTGGTGTCACACTCGGGAGAAGTGTCTGGAACCAAATCAACAAACTGCTCATCAAGGCAATGAGACTACCTGTTAAGCGCCCAATCTTTGCAAGCGTCCGTGAAACGATACGCCAGACGACGGTCCCGATTTCATAAGAAGACCCAATGATTGGCCGATATTCGATTTGTTTGACGACCTGGTCTCCGAACGCGATGGCAGCCAAAAAGAGACCAATCAAAAAAGGAACGACGAAATAGACGAACCGATAGATGATTAAAGATGAGAGAACGATGTCTTGATGAATCCCAAGCTGTGTCATCCCAACCAGATACAGTAAATCGAACGTACCGGCACCCCCCGGGACGAGGGAGACGACACCGACGACCGTGGCGACGATAAAGACTCCAAAGAGTTGCGTGAACGAAGCTGACCCGTCGAGTAACGATAGCGCATAGACGGCGACGAGCCCTGCCGTGACCCATTCCGCAAGTGAAGTCATCGTGTAACCGATCAAGGTGGACCAACCCACGTTTGATCGTCGTGACGTGACAAATAGATAGAACGGGAGCATCGCACTCACCGCGAGTAACACCGGCCAAATCCACGGTTTCGTCCCGACGAGCCCGCCTGCTGGGAAGATACCGAAGAGCACACCGATGGAAAGGATGGAAAGACCACTGATGAGTGTCGGGGTCATCCAACCGATCGCACGGAGCAAGCGTTTTGTGTCCGTATATGGGCGATAGAGAGATGTCCGAAGGGCAATCCCAATCACTCCACCGAATCCGAGCATCCCATTCATTGAGTTCGTGATCCATGCCGTTTGGACGACTTTTCGCTTCGGTAATTGGATGTGTAACGAGCGGAGCAAAAAGTAATCGTATCCGGTCATCGTCAAGACGGCGAATCCACCGAGTAGGATGAGTGTGAACTGTTCCCAACCGGTCAATTGTTTCAGTGTCGTGAAGGCGGTCGCGAGCGAGAGGTTTTTCAACTCTTGTCCGCTCTGGAATAAAATCAATCCGATTAACGCTATAGGGATGAGCCATTTTAATTGTTTCCATGAAAAACGAGTGCGCATGAGGTTTTCTCCTTATCTGTCATATGACTGACAGCGTCTTCTAACTAAATCGTACTATAGGATACGATTGAAATCTGTAAAACGTTTCAAATGAGGGGATTGTAAGCGCAAGAAAAAGGACGAAATATTGTTTTTATCTTTGCTACAGTGAAAGAAGAAAGGGGTGTGGAGATGCTGACATTTGAAGAAAAATGGACGAAAGTGCTCGCTTGTGACGCGACGTATGATGGACTATTTTATACAGCCGTGAAGACGACGGGAATTTATTGTCGACCATCGTGTCGTTCCCGCAAACCGAAAAAAGAGAATGTCGATTTTTATATGACAAGACAAGAGGTGGAAGCGAAAGGGTTTCGACCGTGCAAGCGATGCCAGCCAGAAGTCGAGCATGCCCCACACCGCGCGCTCGTCAAACAGGTGACGGTATATCTGATGGAACATTACAAGCAACCGATTCGTCTTGAACAGATTGCTGAGCATGTCCAGCTGAGTCCGTTCCATTTGGAGCGAACGTTCACCCAAGCGACAGGAGAAACACCAAGGCAACTGTTGGAACGACTACGCATCGACAAGGCGGCTTATTTATTGCGAACGACTTCCATGAGCAATTTGACGGTCTGCTATGAGGTCGGGTTTCAAACGCCGTCGAACTTTTACCGAGTCTTTCGCCGAGTGAAAGGTTGTACACCGAATATGTATCGAAAAGGAGGGGACGTATGAACGATTTGTTACTAGACGTTCCGCAACCGTTTGATTTTAATGAATGTCTCGTCTTTTTAAGTCGGTCCGAGCAAGAGGTGCTACATGTCACGACGGACGAGGCGATTCAAAAGTTGATGTTGATTGGGGAGCGTCCCATCCTCGTCGAACTTTTAGAAGAGCAAGACCACATTCGCGTGGTGTTCCCGGTCGATGACGTTTCAGATACAGAAAAAGAATGCGTGGAACGTGAGGTACGTGACTGGTTAGACCTTGATCGTGATTTAACACCCTTTGAGGCGATGGGTGCAAAGGATGAATTGTTGGCACCATTGATCGAAGCGCATCGCGGGTTGCGGATGATTGGATTTCCAGATTTGTTCGAGGCACTCACATGGGCCATCATCGGGCAACAAATCACGTTATCCTTCGCCTATACAGTCAAACGTCGATTCGTCGAACGATATGGAGATCAGCGAGTCATCGGAGATCAGGTGTACTGGACGTTCCCACGTGCAGAACGAATCGCTTTGCTTGAGCCGGAAGCGTTGCGCGAGCTTCAGTTTAATCGAAGAAAATCCGAGTATGTCATTGATATTGCACGGGAAATAACCAGCGGAAATCTATCGAAAGCGTTGCTACAATCACAATCTTCAGCTGACATTCGTCAACGGTTACTTTCCATACGTGGCGTCGGAGCCTGGACGGCAGACTATGTATTGATGAAGTGTTTTCAGGACGCATCAGCCTTTCCCATCGCGGATGTCGGATTGCATCAAGCGATTCAACATCAATTAGGTACGCCTGAAAAGCCGACGATTGAAGAAGTGAAGCGATACGGGGAGCGCTGGGAAGGTTGGGAAGGATACGCGACATTCTATCTGTGGAGGTCATTATATGGAGACGTATAAATTAGACATGGAGACACCGATTGGCGTGATTGAAATCGTTGGGACAGAAACGGTCATTCAATCGATTCTATTCGTCGAACGAGAAGAGGTGCAATCGCCTGAATCAGGTATCCCAAATGTATTGAGACAGTGTAAGGAGGAACTCGATGCTTATTTTCAAGGGGAGAGGATGACGTTCTCCTTTCCGACTGAACAAACCGGTACAACGTTTCAGCATGACGTATGGAAAGCGTTACAAACGATCCCTTATGCGGAGACGGCTTCCTATCGCGAACTCGCCGAACGCGTAGAACGACCTGCGGCTGTCCGGGCGGTCGGGGCGACGAACGGTCGCAACAAGCTGAGCATTGTTGTTCCATGTCATCGTGTCATCGGATCGAACGGGAAATTAACGGGGTATGCTGGCGGATTATGGCGAAAAGAATGGCTTTTGCACCACGAGAAACAAGTCGCACATCAAACCCAGTAAAAAAACATTTCCCCCTCCAAATCTGCTACACTAAAGGAGGTCCTATCGTGACGTCGGAATCGACGAAGTTATAGGATGATTCCCGTCACTTATGGAGAAGGTTTTGGAGGAATGTATGATTAAATTACTAGCAGATTCAACATGTGACTTATCAGATGCAGTGCTTGAACAGTACAACATCGGGGTCGCGCCGTTGATCATTACGATGAACAATATGTCTTACCAGGACCGGGTGGATATCCAGCCGGATGATTTTTACGGAATGTTGGAAGCGCTCCCGGAATTCCCGACGACGGCGATGCCGAGCCCGGCGACGTTCTTGAAGTTGATGGAAGATGCGGTCGCTTCAGGTCACGAAGAGATTTTATGCATCTGTATGTCGAGCGGCACGAGCGGCTCGTATCAGTCAGCCGTAATCGGAAAAGAGTACTTTGAAGAAGCGCATCCTGACTCGACTGTAAAGATTCACGTCGTCGATTCTCGTTCGATGAGTCACGGTAGTGGCTGGTTGTTGCTGAAGAGTGCGCAGATGCGTGAAGCGGGTGCGACGTTCGAACAGCTCGTCGATTTCAATGAGACGTATAAGACGAAAGTGAAACACTTCTTGTCCGTGGATGACTTAGACCACTTGATCAAGAGCGGACGTATCTCAAATGCGAGTGCTATCATCGGAAAGCTACTCATGGTGAAGCCGATTATGAGCATGAAGGACGGCAAAGGTGCGATTGTTGCGAAGGAACGTGGCACACGTAAAGTGTTGAAGCATTATACGGACGAGTTCGTGAAGCGCGTGAATCAGGACATCACGAATTTCGTGATCATCGGGTACACATCGGATCAACGAATTGCCGAAAACTTAAAAGCGAAGATTGAAGCAGAAACAGATTTCGCAGGCGAGATTTACCTCATGCAGATGGGGGTTTCGGTCGGGACGCACGTTGGTCTCGGTGCCATCTCGATGTTCTTCGTGGAGAAATAACAAAAGCCGTCTCATTGTGAGACGGCTTATTTGTTGATCCAAATATGTTTGAGAATTGAATCTTCATCACTGAAATCCAAGCGATAAACGTCTGGATTACGCATCTTACGCCATGTATCAAAGTCATATTGTGGGTCGAGATGTTGTAAGAGGAGCGCAAGTAAGTTGCCGTGTGTCACGAGTACTGTCGCGGCATGTTGAGATTGAGCACGCTCCACGACTTGTAGGATACGATTCGTCGCCTCCATACCAGATTCAGCATCAGGCAATTTGAACGTCGGGTCGATGAACGACTGACGTAACGGCGTCAGCCAGTCTTCGAGCGGTTCGTGGGACAGGATGCGTTCTCGCAGTAACGGTTCACGTTCGATTGAGAGCTGATGCGTATCGGCGAGTGGCGTTACCGAAGCGACCGCTCGGGTGTAATCACTGGAGATGATTCGGTCAATTGGAATCTCACGAAAGAAGTCACTGAGCAGGAGTGCTTGCTCGTGTCCCGCTTCCGTCAGAGGTGCATCGGGTTCTTGACCGGTTGCGGAGCAGTGGCGAATCAGATAGAGCGTAGGCATAGTGGATTCTCCTTTGCTGTGTAAAAAATCATTGTATCTTATGTTATGAACAAACCTGCAAGTTTCAATATAAAAAATTGTACATAACCCTTATCATTCATCACAAAAGAGTTATAATCGGTATAACGATTATAAAATATACGATTGAAGAATGGGGATTCTCCGGTTGTATAACAAAAAAATTCAGGGGATAAGGATGGGGTTTTCATGAGCAGTACGCAAACGAGAACAGACGTCATTTTGATTGGGGCAGGCATTATGAGCGCAACGCTCGGTTCACTCTTTAAAGAGCTCGTACCAGAGTGGAACATCAAAGTGTTCGAAAAACTCGATGCAGCAGGGGAAGAAAGTTCAAACGAATGGAACAACGCAGGTACGGGACACGCCGCACTGTGCGAATTAAACTATACAACGGAGAACGCGGATGGGACGATCGACATTTCCAAAGCGGTCAACGTCAACGAACAGTTCCAAATCTCGCGTCAATTTTGGGCGCACCTCGTCAAACAAGGATTGATTGAAAATCCAGGTGCCTTCATTCGCTCGATTCCACATATGAGTATGGTCCAAGGGGAGAAGAATGTCGACTTCTTGAAACGCCGTTTGGAAGCGCTCACAACGAATCCGCTGTTTGAAGGCATGGTCTTGTCGGACGATCCGAGTCAGTTACGGGAATGGTTCCCGCTCATCATGGACGGACGGACATCGGACGAACCGATTGCCGCGACGAAGATTGATTCCGGAACGGATGTGAACTTTGGTGCGTTGACACGTATGTTGTTTGACCATCTCACATCGAACGGGGTCGAGGTCAACTACGGCCATAGCGTCGAGGACGTCAAGCGTCTCGACAACGGTCTTTGGGAAGTGAAAGTGAAAGACTTGTCTGCGAACAAAATTGAGACGCATACGGCACCATTCCTCTTCATCGGAGGAGGAGGAGGAAGTTTGCCACTCTTACAGAAAACAGGAATCTCGGAGTCGAAACAAATCGGTGGGTTCCCGGTCAGTGGGCTCTTCCTCGTCTGTAAAAATCGTGAGGTCATCGAGCAACATCATGCGAAAGTCTACGGGAAGGCGAAAGTTGGGGCACCACCGATGTCGGTACCGCACCTCGATACGCGCTTTATCGATGGACGAAAAGAGTTGTTGTTTGGACCGTTCGCCGGCTTTACACCGAAATTCTTGAAAACAGGTTCGAATTTAGATTTGATTCGTTCAGTCAAACCGAACAACGTCATCACGATGCTTGCGGCAGGGGCAAAAGAGATGCCACTCACGAAATACTTGATCGAGCAGGTACTCTTGTCACACGACAAGCGCATGGATGAACTTCGTGAATTCATTCCGAATGCTAAGAATGAAGATTGGGAGATTGTCGTGGCCGGACAACGGGTTCAGGTCATTAAAGATACACCGCAAGGCAAAGGGACGCTTCAATTCGGTACAGAAGTCGTCAGCGCGGAAGATGGATCGGTCGCGGCACTTCTCGGTGCTTCTCCAGGTGCATCGACTGCCGTTCACGTCATGTTGAAAGTACTCGAACAGTGCTTCCCGCAACAGTTACCGGAATGGGAAGAGAAAATCAAAGAGATGGTTCCGTCTTATGGCTTGAAGCTTTCGGATCATCCTGACCTATTCAAGACGATTCATGAATCGACAGCGGTCACACTCGGTTTAGAAGAAAAAGATATGGTCCACAACTGAAGAGGATGAGGCGAGTATACAATCGTATGCTCGCTTTTTTGAATCGTATGCTCGCTTTTTTGAATAGAAAAAAGCGACCATTATTCGGTCGCTTACACCATTTTAAGAAACGTCTTCGCCTGTTGCTCGAGCGTAGCGGCTGAATCGGCTAATTTTTCGAACTCCCGCACCGTCTGCTCGAGTTGTCCGGAGCTGTCTTGGACTTTATGAGAGATGCGCCCAATGCTCGTCGACACGTCATCGATGCGTTTGACAATCCCTTCGATGTTGGTATTCACTTCCGTAATGGAGAGGGATACTTTATTCGACAGGTTGCGTACTTCCGTTGCGACGACATTGAACCCCCGTCCATGTTCACCTGCGCGTGCCGCCTCGATGGCTGCATTGAGAGCGAGCAGGTTGGTTTGAGCAGCAATTTCGCGAATCGTCCGGACGATGTCTGTAATCGTCTTTGCCTCTTGTTGGAGTGCAAGCAAGTGCTCCCGATTTTGAATCGATTCGGCTTCGATTTGTTTAACGTTCTCTAGCACATGTTCCCCGTCCTGCTTTCCTAGCTTAGACTGAGTGGATAAATACTCCGATGTTTCTTGAAGGTCATTTGCCATGTGGAGGACATCCTGTTGACGAGACGTGATATCGGCCGCAATCTTAGATACACCGATGACACGCTGGTTCGTGTCATCGAAAATCGGCATATAAGTCGCCTCTAGCCAAATACTATGGCCATCGGCGGCACGTCGTTCGATTTTGTCGTGATAGCTTAACCCTTGCATCAGTTTCCGCCAAAACAGTTCGTACTGGGGACTGTTCGCAAACTCAGGCAAGCAAAGGTCGCGATGGGGACGTCCCATCAGCTCATTGACTTCATAGCCCATCGTTCTTGCGAAAATCTCATTGACGTAAGCGACACGGCGATTTTCATCAAAACGAATGATGGCTAAATTATTTTCGATGGCCCGGACAACATGCGTATCGGTGACATGGGTCGTACTAGAGTGCAGTTGCATCCTAACATCCTCCCTATATCAATTGAGTTATTTTTATTAGGATACCCCATAATTGTAAAAATAAGTATATTATTGTGACAGAACAAAAAAAGACCGCTTCCGCGGGGAAGGGGTCAAGGTGTGAGTGTCGCCATGCTTTCATGTAAGTATTCAGATATGTTGCGCTCAATGTCGCTTTCTGAACGATTGAGAGCAAGTGAGATTTCTTTCACCAAAATGGTTTTGGCGTTCTCTAGAATCTTACGATCTTGTTCGTATAGCTTCTTGTTGGCGTGGAGCGCTTCGATGTGTCGACGGCTCAGTGTATTGACGACTTGAGCGATGTCGTGACGATTTCCTGAATGGACGACATTTAAAAATTCCCGATTCCGGTTGTTCGAATGTGGATTCCATTCAACGCCAGGCGAACGGAACGACTCTAAAATTTCTAATGCTTCGTCTGCTTCGAGCAACGTCAACATCATCACATTGTCATTATCGACCGGAATACTGATCTGTAATTTCTGTGAGTTGTTGATCGGGTGAAGCGTATAGTACGATTTCGTTTCTCCTGCGACCGTTTTGTCCGAAATGTCGTCGATCCGACATACGCCATGGGTCGAGTAGATGATTAAGTCTCCAGCTTTAAACAAGTCGATCACCTCTTCCTTATCTATAAGCATAGTCATTCAGAAGGTGAAATGTCAACTAGGTTGACGTTTAGTGAAATGTATGCATACAAAAATCGCGGCGAGTTTAACCCGACGCGATTATAGTTTCCAGTCCATCCGTAGAATGGTTTTCAGTTGATCGAACGCCTCTTGTCCGATGCCTTCTTGAATCCGTTGCTCGAGTTGCGCTTTGAGCGTCTCGTTCTGTTCATAACAAGTATGGCCGAGTGGGGTCAACTCGATACATTTGTCCTTTCGATTTTGCGGATGGTCCGTCACAAGAACGAGCGCTTTTCCTTCCAAGTTCTTAATCAGTTTATGAATCGCTTGCCGAGAGATGTGGACACTTCGCGTGACCTCGGCGATGGTCGTTTTTGATTGATAAAGTGTAGCGAGAATGTACCATTCCGAGTTTGAGATGTGGATGTCACTCTGCTCATTCCAGGATTGTTCACTCATGCGTCGAACTTGATCGTTTCGTTCTGTGAGTAAATCAAGTAGACGGGTTGACGTTGATGGAGTCAAATCAAGTCACTCCTCTTTCGTTTCCAGGTTTTTAGACGTTCCTAACTATACAAAAGCAACTATACCCCGTCAACGTCAATCTAGAACAAAACGAGGCACGTGGCCTCGTTTTTTACTGACAGTCTTTATTTTTGAAATCGATGACCATCCGCCCTTGAATTTTCCCTTGCTCCATTTCTTCGAACACGTCTTGAACCTCGTGAAGGCAGCGTTTATGGACGACTGGGACAACAAGTCCCTCGGCTCCGAATTGGAAAGCCTCCTCTAAATCTTTTCGTGTCCCAACAAGCGAGCCGACGACTTCGATTCCATCAAGCACGAGACGAGGAATATTCAAGTCCATCGTTTCGGAAGGAAGACCAACCGCGACCACTTTCCCGCAAGCACGTACCGCGTTGACGGCTGAGTTGAAGGCGACTTTTGAGACAGCTGTGACGACCGCGGCGTGTGCTCCACCAAACTTCTCTTGAACAATGTCGGACGCATCTCCCTCGGTCGATGGATTGATGGTTAGATCGGCACCACTCTCTTTGGCGAGTTCAAGCTTATCATCGTTCAAATCGACGGCGATGACGTGCGCGTTGAAGACATGTTTCGCATATTGAATGGCCAAGTTCCCGAGACCACCACATCCGTAGATGACGACTGTCTCTCCAGGCTTCACGTCTGCCACTTTGATCGCCTTATACGTCGTGACACCGGCACACGTGATGCTCGATGCTTGTGCAGGATCCAAGCCCTCCGGCACTTTGACGGCATAATCGGCTACGACGATACTTTGTTCGGCCATGCCTCCGTCCACACTATAGCCGGCATTTTGAACGTTTCGGCAGAACGTCTCGCGTCCCGTCGTACAATATTCACAGCGACCACATGCATGATACATCCAGGCGATGCTGACACGGTCCCCGACTTTTAGGCTCGTGACATCGTCCGCGATTTGAGACACAATCCCGATCCCTTCATGACCGAGCACGCGTCCTTGCACATCCCCGAAGTCACCGGCCGCGACGTGAAGGTCCGTGTGACACACGCCACAGTACTCGACATCGACAAGCGCCTCACCCGCCTGTAATGGACGAATTTCCTTTTCAACGACTTCGATGTTGGCTTTGCTTGCTGAATTGACAACGACTGCTTTCATGTCTGAACACACTCCTTGTGAGAATTTAGCGACTCTGCCGAAACAACACTCTGAATCACACCGTCAGAATATCACAAAAAATGGAATGAAAGCGCTCTATTCTCGTATAGCATGTGTCTACAAGATGAACTTTTTTCACATGAAGATTTAGGGGAATAGAAAGAGAAGAATCAGATGAAAGGAGTGTCATTCACATGACGCGAACAGAGTTATTCCACACATATAAATCGAAAATTTTTCAGTTATCTGATTTGGAGGAAGAGACGTTAAAAAGTGAACCGTTTTTGTTAGACCGTGATGAAAAGAAACAACTCGACATCTATTACGCACCGTTCGAATACATCAACCCGGATGCGAAAGTCGTCATCGCGGGCATCACGCCAGGCTTGTATCAGATGCGTCAGTCGTTTGAGGCGATTCGCGACTTGAAGGATGCGACAGACGAAGAGGCGCTTCGAGCCGTCAAACAACGTGGCAGTTTTTCCGGTCCAATTCGAAAGAACTTGGTGACGATGCTGGATGATTTAGATTTGCATCGTCATTTAGGAATCGGGTCCTCCCTTGATTTGTTCGGATCAGCGAACCATCTCGTACAAAATACGGCGGTACTTCCTTATCCGGTCTTTTATAAAGGGAAGAACTATAACGGGTCGAGCCCGGATATGATTCGAACGGACCTGTTTCGACCGTATGTGGAAGGAACCTTCGCTGAAGAGATGGCACATCTTCAAGACGCACTTATTTTACCGATGGGCGTAAATGTGAGGCGAGCCGTGGAATTGTTGGTGGAGCGCGGTCTCTTGAATCAGGATCGCGTTGTGAGCGGGTTCCCACACCCCTCTGGTGGAAATGGTCATCGTCATCGCATCTTCGCCGAAAATCGAGATGCCATGAAACGACACATCGCCGAACATTTCAAGCGACATCCACTCTGAACCGCAGTGCGGTTCTTTTCATGTGAGCACATGACCTGACAGCGACTCTTTACTTCGCTAAAATGGTAAACGGTTGACTCACTCACGAGATGTAGAAAGGATGTCCGCCATGATCACATTGTCGTCCGTCCATAAGCGTTATGGACAAGAGATGGCCGTTCGCGATGTATCGCTTCACATTCGAAAAGGTGAGATTTATGGCATCATCGGCGCAAGTGGTGCCGGCAAGTCAACGCTTCTTCGATTGATGAATGTATTAGAACGACCCGATAGTGGAAGTGTCACAGTCGATGGCGACCAGTTGACCGAACTCTCCAATCGGGAACTACGCAAGAAGCGACATCGGATCGGTATGATTTTTCAACAATTTAATCTTGTCGCCAACAAGACCGTTTTTGATAATGTCCTCGACTCATTGAAGCTCGCGAAACGACCGAAGGCGTCATGGGAGGCACGTGTGATGGAATGTCTCCAGTTTGTCGGACTTGAAGCGTATCGAGATAAATATCCTGCGCAATTAAGTGGGGGACAGAAGCAACGTGTCGCCATCGCTCGGGCACTCGCAAGTGAGCCGAATGTCCTTCTCTGCGATGAACCGACGTCCTCCCTCGACCCGAATACGACGGCAGAAGTGCTTCGCGTCTTGCAATCGGTCAACGAACAACTCGGTGTCACCATCGTCCTCGTCACGCACGAGATGGATGTCATTCGTCAAATCTGTCATCGTGTCACCGTCATGGCAGACGGAGCCGTTCATGAGACGATTGAACAGGAACCGACAGGCGTAGTTGCCATCGATCAGAATCCAAGTTGGTTCGTCGAACAGCTACGGAAGGAGGGCGAACCGGATGCCTGAGATCTTGTTACGCTATCAGTCTGAAATTTGGCAGTCCATCGCTGAGACGTTCATTATGGTTGGGGTATCCATCCTCGCCGCCATCTTGGTCGGACTGCCATTAGGTACGTGGCTTTACCTCTCACGTAAAGGACAGCTGTTAGAGAACCAAATCGTCTTCTCCGTCCTCAACTTGGTTGTGAATATCGTCCGGTCATTCCCGTTCTTGTTACTCGTCGTGTTTTTGATTCCATTTACACGGCTGATCATCGGGACGGCCATCGGTACAGCGGCAGCGACCGTACCGCTCTCCATCATTGCTATCGCGCATTATGCGCGCCTCGTCGAACAGTCATTGATTGATGTTCCGCGCGGTGTCGTTGAAGCGGCGCTCTCGATGGGGGCATCGGTGAAAGACATCATCTTCAAGTTTCTTTACGTCGAAGCCAGATCCGGTCTCGTCCTCGGATTGACGACATCCATCATCAGCTTTATCTCGTACTCGACAATCATGGGGGTCGTCGGGGGCGGTGGCATCGGTGACTTTGCCATCCGTTACGGGTATCAGCAATTTCAGACAGAACTCATGCTCTATATGATTCTCATCATGCTCGTCTTCGTGCAGTTGATCCAATTCACGGGCACGACCGTGGCACGAATCATCGACAAACGCTAAACAGAAAGTAGGAAATGAATATGAAAAAATTGATGGCACTTTTTGCCTCACTCACACTCGTCCTCGCAGCATGCGGGAACGATACAGAAACACAAACGGAGCAATCGAACAAACCACAGACATTGAAAGTCGCATCACTCATCCCACCGATGACAGATATGCTTGAAATCGCAAAAGAACAGCTCGCAGAAGAGAACATCGAACTCGAAATCGTTGTCCTCGGAGACAATGTCCAACCGAACTCGGCACTTGCGGCGAAAGAAGTCGATGCGAACTTCTTCCAACACGTTCCGTACATGGAAGAGTTCAATCGTAGCAACGATGCGAATCTCGTTCCGATCGAACCAATTTACTTCGCGAACTACGGTGTATACGCGAAAAACTACGACAACATGGAAGACATCCCGGAAGGCGCGACGATTGCTATCGCTAACGACGTATCGAACATTGACCGTTCGCTCTCGCTTCTCGCACAGCATGACGTGATCGAGCTCGGGGAGAAGGAAGGTACGTACTACACACAAGCGGATATCACATCGAATCCGAAAAACTTTAAGTTTGAAGAAGTCGACCTCTTGATGCTCGCTCGTGCGTACGATGATGTCGACGCCGTCTTGATGACACCGGCTTACGCGGCACCGCTCGGTTTGACGCCGAAGAGTGACGCACTTCTAACAGAAGGTGTCGAGAACGACTTCGCGATCACACTCGTCGCACGTGAAGACAACCAGGACGACGAAGCCATCCAAAAACTCGGCGAAGCGCTCACGAGTGACGAAGTCCGTGCATTCTTAGAAGAAAACTATGCAGAAACAGCGATTCCAGCGTTTGAATAAAAAAGATTGAGCCTCGTCGGCTCAATCTTTTTTAGTATTCTTCGTATTCTCGCGGGTCCTGGTCATCGATGCGACCATCCGGTTTCGTCAACGCATTGAGTGTCTCCATCTCTTCCTCGGACAATTCGAAGTTGAAGACATCGAGATTCTCTTTCTGATGCAACTCGCTAGACGAGCGGGCGAGCGGAATCACACCGAGTTGGATATGCCAGCGCAAGATGACTTGAGAGACGCTCTTCCCTTTTTGTTTCGCGAGCTCTGTGATCTTCTCGTCATGGATGACCGTACGGGCGCGACTGAGCGGGCTCCATGCCTCTGTGATGATACCACGCTCCTTGTCAGCTTGACGTTGCTCGACTTGCGAGAAGTACGGGTGTAGCTCGATTTGGTTGATGACCGGTGTCTCTCCGGTCTCTTCGATCAAGCGGTCAAGGTGCTCCGGCATAAAGTTCGAGACCCCGATGGAGCGGATCCATCCGTTTTTCTTCGCCTGAATCAAGGCGCGCCACGCCTCGACGTATTTATCTTGTTTCGGGTTTGGCCAATGCAAGAGGAACATATCCCAATAATCGAGGTTTGCCCGATACAGGGACTCCCGAATCATCTCGAGTGCCTGGTCATAGTCATAATATTGCGCACGCAATTTTGATGTTAAGAAAAGCTGCTCACGCGGGATGCCGGATTGGCGAACCGCCTCACCGACAGCACCTTCATTATCGTAACGAATCGCCGAATCGATGAGTCGATACCCGTTTCGGATCGCGCACGTCATCGCGTCGACGCCTGCCTCGCCTTTCAAATAAACCGTCCCGAGCCCAATCGCCGGAATCTCATAACCGTCATGTAACTTGATTGTTGGAATACCCATCAAATGCCTCCCCATTCAAAATCCGTTCTCTTCTCCGCTATTCCACTTTCCTCGGAAATGAAACGTTTGAATGTGAGGTCAACGACGAAATGCTTTAATCAAACCTTCGACCAAATCGAGGATACATACGATGATGATGGTGAGTAAGACACCCCATACGCCCCAACGACTAATCGTTCCGATATCAATGTTGATTTGCTCAGCAATCAATGAGAGGGCATTAGAAGAAATCAAATCAGGTTGCAGTAAAATGAGCGCCGTGACGACAATCCACATGATATTGAAGAGCGCGTTCCATAAGGCGAGCGGCTTCGTCCAATTTCGTACGATCCATTTGTAAATGGCGATGGCGATGCCGAAGGCGGCTAAAGCGATGACGAGCGGTAAGAATCGATCCAAGACCGACGGATTGAGTAGCGGGTAGGATTCGCCATCCGTGACGACGCGAATCAACTTTTCGGCGTTGACGTATAATACGACCATCAAAACGGTGGCGACAACATCAAACAGGATCGAACCAAAAGAGATTGAGGTCGAACGGGGTTTCACTTTCTTGAGTTGCTCAGGTTTCCAACTAGAGAAGGGGACTTCGCCCTCAGGTACGGCGCGTTCGATGATGAAGAATGTGAGGGTGATCCAAAATAGCGTCTGGACAACGACGTTGAAGATGGCGGCTACGATTTGAAGGAATGCTTGAATCAAGAATTGACTCCAAGACGTATCATCAATTGGGTTGGTCAAATAACCGATAATCGAGAGAATCGTGATGACCGTGACGGCAATCGGTAAAACGATCTTGATGATGTTCACATACTGTGTGAAGAGGGCGGGGCCGATGAGATAGAGCGGTCGGTTCGCATAGCGAGCAGCGAGAACATGAGGGTCGCCGAGCTGGCGCAACGCTTCAAATAAAGCCGTTTCAGACGGGTCATTTCCGGTCATGTCATCGATGGTTGACTCCAATTCCAGTGCGACGTCTTGACGCATCGACTCCGGGATTCGAGAGGTGACTTCATCGATATACACATTACGAAGATTCATGATCATTTCCTCCTTCGATTAAACGGGTTAACGTCTTCGACATGTTCATCCATTCCACATACAACTCATTCAAAATGTCCATTCCGTCCCTACTGAGCACATAGTACTTGCGTGGTCGACTCTCCGTCGTATCCCAGGAACTCGTGACGAGTCCTTGCTTTTCAAGTCGACGCAAGAGCGGATAGAGCGTACTCTGATCGATGTTGATCTCGGCATCAAGTAACGCCTGGACGAGCGAGTAGCCATACTGTGGCGTCTTCAACTGACTGAGCACTGCAATCGTCAACGTGCCGCGCCGCAATTCTGTCACTAACGAGGCTTTTACATCGGACATTTCTTCGCCTCCTTCATTCGTTCTTCTTTATACTGTATATCATACACTATAAGTTATCATACATCAATGCGAATAAAAGATGTTGAGTCATTTCCTGATTTTGGGATAATGAAGAAGAGGTGATGTTCATGAAGTGGTGGTGGATGGTTGGAAGTATGGTGATGGTCAGTTTGTTGATCATCAATGCGGAGTGGTATGGGAATGCGGCGACATTTGGAGTGCCAATCGGATGGATGATCACAATCTTGGTCTTGGCCCAGTTTCGAAAGCCAACGTCGACTCGTTGGGTTGTGTTGTTTGGGGTGATCAGCGTAAGCATTGGAATCGTGTTATCCGTACCGGGTTATTCGGTAGCGGAAGCGAAAGAGACGTTGAATAAAACGTACGATGACGTGACGTACATGGAAAGCGTACCGACGACCGGGGCAGAATGGAACCCATTCACGCCTCGGGTAGGCTATCGGTTTGAGACGAGGAGAGGGGAATCGATCTTATTCATCCCGGATTCGGGGAAAACATTTGAACTGTAAAAAAGACTCGCCCTCTATGATGAGTGCGAGTCTTTGTGTTAGTTGCGAATCATATAGTCGAAGGCGCCGAGTGCGGCTGTCGCACCAGAACCCATCGAGATGATGATTTGTTTGTAGGCGCTGTTCGTACAGTCTCCTGCAGCGAACACACCTGGGACGTTCGTCGCGCCATGACGGTCGACGACGATTTCCCCGAAGTTGTTGCGTTCGACCGAGTCGAGCCAGTCCGTGTTCGGGACGAGACCGATTTGGACGAAGACGCCTTCAAGTTCGACATGATGTGACTCGTTTGTCTCACGAGACACATACGAGATCCCGTTCACTTTGTCCGTACCCGTGATTTCTGTCGTCTGAGCGTTCGTGATGACAGTCACGTTCGGGAGGCTGTGAAGTCGGTCTTGAAGCACTTGGTCGGCCTTGAGCTCAGAAGCGAACTCGAGGACCGTCACGTGTTTGACGATACCAGCGAGGTCGATGGCCGCTTCAATCCCAGAGTTACCGCCACCGATGACCGCGACACGTTTCCCTTCGAAAAGAGGACCGTCACAGTGCGGGCAGTAAGCGACACCTTTGTTTTTGAACTCCGCCTCACCTGGGACGTTGACGTTACGCCAGCGTGCACCGGTTGAGAGGATGACACTCTTACTCTTCAAGACAGCGCCGTTTTCGAGTTCGATTTCGACGAGGTCATTTTTCTCAAGACGCTTCGCGCGTTGGAGGTTCATGACGTCGATGCCGTACTCTTTGACGTGCTCTTCTAGACTTGCGACGAGTTTTGGACCTTCTGTATATGCGGTACCGATGAAGTTCTCGATGCCCATCGTGTCCATCACTTGGCCACCGAAGCGCTCCGCGATGATTCCGGTACGGATTCCTTTACGAGCCGCGTATACGGCAGCACTCGCACCAGCCGGACCGCCACCGACGACGAGGACGTCGTACGGGTCTTTGTCCGAGAACGCAGAGGCGTCAGGACCTGTACCGAGTTTTGCTAAAATCTCTTCGAGTGACATCCGACCGTTACCGAACGATTCTCCGTTCAAGAAGACCGTCGGGACAGCCATGATCTCTTTCACTTCCACTTCATCCTTGAACGCGGCTCCGTCGATCATCGTGTGGGTGATGTTCGGGTTGAGGACGCTCATGACGTTTAGCGCTTGCACGACGTCAGGGCAGTTGTGGCAGCTGAGGCTGATGTATGACTCGAAGTGATACGTACCTTCGATGTTTTGAATCTGTTTGATCGTGTCCGCATCGACTTTCGGTGCGCGCCCGCTCACTTGGAGGAGGGCGAGGACGAGTGATGTGAACTCATGTCCGAGTGGAATCCCCGCGAAGACGATTCCTGTCTCTTCAGACGGACGATTCACGCTGAAGCTCGGTGTACGCTCGAGTGTCGCGCGTTCGACCGAGATACGTGATGACATGCTGGCGAGTTCGTTGACGAGCTCGAGCATCTCGTTTGAGACTTTGTCTTCCCCAGCGCTCACACGGAGGACGACATCGCCCTCCATGAGCTGGAGATATTGGTCGAGCTGTTGTTTAATCGCTGCTTCTAACATGCAATCGCTCCTTACAATTTACCGACGAGGTCAAGGCTTGGGCGGAGTGTTTCAGAACCCTCTTCCCATTTCGCTGGGCAGACTTCGCCTGGATTGTTGCGTACGTATTGTGCTGCTTTGACTTTGTTGACGAGCGTGCTCGCGTCACGGCCGATGCCGCCAGCGTTGATTTCGACAGTTTGGATGACACCGTCTGGGTCGATGATGAACGTACCACGGTCTGCAAGGCCATCTTCTTCGTTCAAGACGTCGAAGTTGCGTGAGATGACGTGTGATGGGTCGCCAATCATGATGTACTCGATTTTTCCGATTTTCTCAGATGTTTCGTGCCAAGCTTTATGTGTGAAGTGTGTGTCTGTTGAGACAGAGTATACTTCTACACCGAGGTTTTTAAGTGTAGCGTACTCGTTTTGAAGGTCTTCGAGTTCAGTTGGGCAGACGAATGTGAAGTCAGCTGGGTAGAAGCAAACAACACTCCATTTGCCTTTGAGGTCGTTCTCTGTAACTTCGAGGAATTCACCTGTTTGGAATGCTTGTGCTTTGAATGGTAGTACTTCTTTGCCGATTAATGACATGGGTTATGTCCTCCTTGTTTTTTTACTCTAGCGTTTCTATCTCGACTAGAATAATTATAATGTAATACTAACTTCATATAACGAGCTAGAATTGTCAAGGCGTTTGCATGCTGTTTAAGGATTAGGAATATCAATGGATTATACGAATTTGGCTTAATAAAAGGAAAGAAAACGATTACATATTGAGTAGTATTTTTCTATCTATTTTCTTATTTTGAAAAATGAAACTTATAAGGAAAGTTACGAATATATTGAGTAGGGTCATTGATTTTCTCGTCGCGAATTATATGATTATCAATTACCTCAATAAAAAACCTTAATCACAAGTAGAGATTAAGGTAGAGGAATTTGCTGTATAATTTTTTCTCGATACAAAGCACGATCCTGACTTTTTCGTAATCGAGCATGACAGTTAGGACAAGTGGCAATCACTTGTTCAGGAAGAGCCAATCCCTCATCAGATTCTTTATATAGCGAGTAAAGTTCTAGATATGGACCATTTTCAGTATCGAATGGCGCGGCTTGACCGCATGCCTCACAGTGATTATTTGCTCTTGCAAGTACGTAATAATATAAAGCTGATGTCTGTTCCCGCACTTGACGCTTTCGAATCGACATACTTAATCCAGTCGCACGCTTAGGGTCACGAGTAGCGATTTGTTCGAGCTCCTCGATCGATTTGTATCTCATGGTGGATGCAAATTCTTGAGATTCTTCTTGTACTATATGGAGTGGTTCGAAAGCAAAAACGATGACTTCTCGCTGATTTTGATGCTTGTCGATTCCAAATTGAATATCATAGCCAATCAAGATAAGTTGATCTACGAAACGATAATTTCCTTTGCCGAGAGACTCAAATAGATAAACGTCTTCACCATTTTCAATGTGGTGGAGAAGTGCCTTATTTCCGAAGGAGAAGGTTTGATTTCCTTCTTGTCCTTCGCCGCTATAATAGAACAAACCATCTTCTTCGCTCCAGCCATTCTTATAGCCAAACTCTTGGTCCATCCCACTATCAAAAATAAAAATAAGTTTATGTTTGTTAGGTGTACTGATTCCTCGTTGACGACTTCCTCCATATTGATCATGGATGGAGGAACGTCTATATACTTTATTTTTTTCGAACAGCATAAAGCACCTCATTCCCAAAATTTTCATTTATTTAAAGTGTAGCATGCTTTTTTATTAAAAACGAAAAAGACAGAGGATGCCCTCTGCCTTCATCGTTACTCTGCCATCAACGCACACACAGCATTCGAATACGCTACCGGATCTTCAATCGGTAACCCTTCAATGAGGAGGGCTTGTTGATACAAGAGGTCTGTATATTGTTTCGCTTTCGCTTCATCTTCTTTATATACACGTTGGAGTGTCTGGAAGATAGAGTGGTCAGCATTCACTTCGAGCACTTTCTCCGCTTTCATGCCGCCGCCGTTTGGCATCGCGTTCAGAATCTTCTCCATCTCAATCGAGACGTCGCCTGCGACCGTCAGACAGACAGGGTGCGACTTGAGGCGTGTCGAGGCACGCACTTCTTTGACCCGGTCCCCGAGCTCTTCTTTCATGAAGGTGAACAAGTCTTGGTTGTCTTCGTTGAGCGATTTCGCTTCCGCGTCATCGAGACCGAGGTCGCCGCTCGCGATCGACTTGAACTCTTTGTCGTCATACGACTGAAGCATCTTAATCGCGAACTCATCGATTTCTTCTGTGAAGTAGAGGATCTCGTATCCTTCTTCTTTCAAACGCTCCGCTTGTGGCAAGAGGTCGATGCGATGAATCGATTCACCTGTCGCGTAATAGATGTACTTCTGGTCTTCTTTCATCCGCTCGACGTACTCTTTAAGCGAGACGAGTTTCTTCTCATGAGAAGAATGGAAGAGAATCAAGTCTTTCAATTCATCTTTTGCTGCGCCGAACTGGTCATACACACCAAACTTCAATTGACGACCGAACGACTCGTAGAACTTCTCGTAGTCCCCACGTTCGTTTTGGAGCATCTTCTCGAGCATGCCTTTGATTTTTGACTTCACATTTTTGGCGATCACGCGAAGCTGGCGGTCCTGCTGCAACATTTCACGGGAAATGTTGAGGGAGAGGTCTTCTGAGTCGACCATCCCTTTGACGAAGCCGAAGTAATCCGGCAAGAGGTCCGGTGACTTCTCCATGATCAAGACGCCATTCGAGTAGAGCTCTAGACCTTTCTCAAATTCTTTCGTGTAATAGTCGAACGGAACCGTTGACGGAATATAGAGAATTGATTGATAGCGAATCGTCCCGTCGACGTTCAAGTGAAGGTGCTTGAGCGGCTCATCAAAGCCGTAGCGCTTCTCGTGATAGAACGCCTTATAATCCTCATCGCTCAGTTCACTCTTTCGCTTCCGCCAAATCGGCACCATGCTGTTGACAGTCTCTTCTTCTTTATAATCCTCGTACTCTTCCGAGTCTTCTTTTTGACGATGTTTCGTCACATCGAGTTTGATCGGGTAGCGGATGAAGTCCGAGTGCTTCTTGATGAGCGAACGGATCTCATATTCTTCGAGGAATGACGAGTACGCATCATCTTCTGTGTCTGCTTTCAAATGGAGCGTGATCTCCGTACCGATGTCCGCCTTGTCTGTCGGCTCGATCGAATAGCCGTCTGTGCCTTCAGACTCCCATACGTATCCTTGCTCGCTATCAATCGAGCGAGTCCGAACGGTCACACGGTCAGCGACCATGAATGCAGAATAGAATCCGACCCCAAACTGACCGATGAGGCTATGGTCTTCTTCCATCTTCGTCGCCTGTTTCATGGCGAGCGAACCGCTTTTTGCGATGATTCCGAGGTTTGTTTCAAGTTCTTCTTCTGTCATCCCGATTCCTGTATCGCGAATCGTGATGGTCCGTGCCTCTTTGTCGAGTTCGATTTTGACGAAGTAATCGTCTTTGTTGAATTCGATGCTCTCGTCGGAAAGGGCGCGATAATACATCTTGTCGATGGCGTCACTCGCGTTCGAGATGAGCTCGCGCAAGAAGATGTCCTTATGTGTATAGATTGAGTGGACCATCAACTCTAAAATTCGTTTCGATTCCGTTTGAAACTGTTTCTTTGTCATGATCGTTCTCCTTTTCATCTCTTCATTTTGGCACTCTAACATAAAGAGTGCTAACACTATTGATTATCCTAAAAATTAGGAAGATGTCAACTGGATTTCAAGAAAAGATTGACGAGAAGGCTTGATTCGCATATAGTTGAATACATGCGATGAGCTGGTCTATGTAAGACGGCGGACATTCCCTTGAGGAGCACGTTGTGGAGCGTGGTCCGTCGCGGTAGACTTTCGAGAGCACCTCTAGTGAGAGGTGCTCATTTTTTGTATATGGGGGTAGAAGGATGGACTTACATACGATTCATCACGTCGCAATCATTGCCTCGGATTACGATAAAGCCAAGCAGTTTTATGTCGAGGCACTCGGATTCGAAGTGATTCGAGAACACCACCGCCCGCAGAAACAGGATCACAAAATCGACTTGCGCCTCGGTACATATGAGCTCGAGCTGTTCATCAAACCAGACAGTCCCGAGCGTCCAAGTTTTCCGGAAGCATGTGGTCTTCGCCACTTGGCCTTCAAGGTCGAGGACATCGAGTCCGTCGTCGCCGAATTGAACGAACGTGGGATTATGACAGAACCGATTCGTTGCGATGATTTCACAGGGGAGAAGATGACATTCTTCTTTGACCCGGATGGCCTACCGTTAGAACTGCACGAATAAACCCCTTCGCGATGAAGGGGTTTTCTTATGCCCGAATGGAGGCGAGCAACATGTCTTTCAACGTATTGATTTGAACAGCCGGTTCGATATCGTCCTCCAAATAACTGATATGCGACTTCAACATAATGTTGTTGCCGAACGTCCCAAACGCATTAATGATTGTCACGACGGTCACTTTCACATCGATATCTGTTCGCAACGAGCCATCCCGTTTTCCCTCTTCAATCAACGGTTCGAGCGTCTGCATGATATGTCGCTGCACATCAATGTACGTCTCAATCCCGGGGAGAGGCGTGGCGACGAACGAGGCATAGCTCTCAAACGCCTCGCGGAAACGGGCGTGGTCTGTCCGTTCGAGTTGCATCTCGAAAAAGTGGTTCAAGATGACCTCGAGCCGTTCATAGGCGTTGCCTTTCTCATTCACAAATTGCTCAAATCGTTCGAGTGTTGGCTGTAAATTCTTAATGGCCGCTGCGACAATCAATTGATCTTTCTTCGAAAAATAGCGAAACAGTGTCGCTATCCCAATCCCTGCCGCATCCGCGATATCCTGCATTTGAACTTTCTCAAAGCCATTCTCTAAAAATAAGCGCTCGGCCTCTTGGATAATCAGTTGAATCCGTTCTTCTTTGTTTTGTTGTCGTTTACTCAATTCCATCACCTCATTGTCTGTCCTTAGTATATCGCCTTCGAGCAGTTTCGTTGAGATTAATGTCACAACTGATTATGATTGTGATAGTTAGACTATCATAATTTAATGAATGGAGCTGGGACAATGCGTTTACAGGGGAAAGTAGCGGTCATCACAGGGGCAGGAAGCGGTATGGGAGAGTCGACGGCACGTCTATTCGCCAAAGAAGGGGCGACGGTTGTCGCGACAGACATCAATGAACAAGGGGTAAAAAATGTGGTCGAGTCGATTCGTGCACAAGGCGGGGAAGCCATCGCGGTGAAACATGACGTGACCTCACGCGCAAGCTGGGAAGACGTGTTTGCAGAAGTGGGAGCGACGTGTGGCAAATTAGATATTCTTGTCAATAACGCTGGAATCGCACTCGCAAAACCGTTCTTGGAACAGACAGAAGAGGACTGGGCACGCACATATCGCATCAATATCGATGGGGTCATGTTAGGGACGCAGTATGCGATTCCGCTCATGACAGAGAATGGCGGTGGATCGATCGTCAACATCTCCTCTATCTCTGCATTGACCGGTATGGCAGGTGCAGGGGCATACACGGCATCAAAAGGTGCGGTCCGTTCACTTACAAAAGCAGCGGCCGTCGATTATGGGAAGCAAAACATTCGGGTCAACTCGGTGCATCCGGGGTATATCGTGACGCCGATGAGTGCGCCGCATATGGAACATCCTGACTATAAGCAGCACTTCTTGAATCAAATCGCCTTGCCGAATCTTGGACAAGCGGATGAAGTGGCCGCAGCCGTCCTCTTCCTCGCGTCAGACGAAGCGAATCATATTAGCGGGATTGAACTTCCGGTAGACGGTGGCGTGACGGCGAAATAAAAAGTCGGGTCTCGATGAGACCCGACTTTTTGATTACTCTAAGATTCCGACTAACTCCATCATGAGCAGCATGACTAGACCTGAACTGAGCACAGCGGCAAAAAAGACCAGCACTGCATACTCTTTTTGCTTCAGAATGGCCCACCATCCGGTCACAAACGCTCCTAACCCGAGGACGGAGAACGTGGTCATATAGCTGAGTCGAAGCATGTTCGCGGCGTTGTCGCTCCAAAGCGTCGAGTGGAAGGTCGTATCGAAGCTGTCGAGCAGGAGGAACGGCACGTACATGACTAGGAACAAGGTAATCAGGATGATTGACCATTTCCCGATTGAGGTGTGTGGAAAGATTGCACCATTCATGATGATTCACCTCTTTTCGTTTAAACATCGTCTATACAATGTACATTCCCGTTTTCAAAGAATAAGTTGAGATATTCATCAAATTGACATGATATAGTCGACATGAAAGCGTGGGGATGAGGATGATCGAACAGTTCAAAATGAAGCGAATATGGGAAGACGATTTCGCAACCGAAGTGATGATGACGCTAACAGGAAAGTGGTGCGAGGTTACCGTGAACGAATATGTCACAGCATCGGATATCAACGCATTCATCTCTTCAATACAAGCATTCAATGCACGAAACGGAGAGTCGTCTGAAAGATGGATACTCGACCTTCCGCTCGTTCGTGTCTCTTTGACGTTCGCGCTTGCGAATGTAAGAGGGATTGTTCAAGTCAACGTCGTGGTCGAGCAAAGTAAAGGTGATGGTGGGGACATGAAGGCCGCGTTGTCATTCGAGACAACGATGGGCCAGCTCGACGATTTGAGTGTTCAACTGAAGCGTTTCATTAACCGACAAATCGACCATGTTGCATCACTTCGACCAGAATGAAAAACAAGCCTAGACGCGCGTCTAGGCTTGTTTTAGTACCATTCTTTCGGTTCGTAATTCAATTCGCGGAACAACTGCTCACGCTCTTTTTTCGAAAGGTCGCGCCATTGTCCAGGTGGGAGTTTCCCGAGCGTGATGTTCATGACACGCACACGTTGGAGGCGGAACACCTCGTATCCGAGCGCTTCACACATCCGACGGATTTGGCGGTTGAGTCCTTGCGTGAGGGTGATGTTGAAGTCGAACTTCGAGAGCGGACGTACTTTACACGGAAGTGTCTTCTGTCCAAGGATTTTGACGCCGGCTTCCATCTGTTCGACGAACTCTGGTGTGATTGGCTTATCGACCGAGACGATGTATTCTTTCTCGTGCTCGCCTTCTGCGCGAAGGATCTCGTTAACGATATCGCCATCGTTCGTCATGAGGATGAGGCCTTCTGAGTCTTTGTCGAGACGACCGATGTTGAAGATGCGGAGCGGATGGTTGACCATGTCGACCAAGTTCCCTTTTACTTTCTTCTCTGTCGTACTCGTGATTCCGACCGGCTTATGCACGGCGATATACACGTTGTTTCGTGCGACACGTGCGACCGAACCGTTGACGAGGACTTCATCCCCCGGTTTTACCTGGTCGCCGATTTTTGCTTTTTTCCCGTTGATGGTGACGCGTCCCTCTTCGACGAGACGGTCGGCTTGGCGACGGGACGCCTTGCCTGATTCACTGATGAATTTATTGATGCGCATGTGTACACGTCCTTTATTTGGCTTCGTCCTCTCACTATAACGTATTTTATAAACTCTCGAAAGCGGGAAACGAACGGGAGAGGAGGGATGACATGGAGGCGATACGACTGTTACAGGACGCAATCCGATTTCAGGAGGCCATCCGCGACACACCGTTTGGAAAGGAATTGATTCCGGAGGCGTCGCCTGTTCTTTGGTACGGGCGGCCAGGTCCGAATCAATGGCTGACCATCGGGACGAATCCGTCACGCGGCGAGTTTCTCCATCGAGACGGGACACCGAGAACGGGGAAACACCAAAAGTTCTATTGGCGGGAGACGCTCTCGTTGGAAGATTACCTCGGGAATGAAGAGGCGCTGCGACAAACGATTGAATGGGCATCAGCCTATTTCGAATCGGGTCGCGCGACGACAAGCTGGTTCGGAAAACAAGGTGGCGCCAAACTCGAGGCACTGTTAAATGGGATGGGACGGTCGTTTTATGACGATTCGAACTCTGTCATTCACGTCGATTTTTTCAAGTTCGCCACGTATGAACAGATGGGGAAGATGAAGACCGGGCGGGACTGGATGGAGCATCCGACCTCGATTGAGTTATTGGAACGCACGATTACATATATTAAACCGACCCGATTGATTGTACTCGGACGGGATAACTGTCGTGCCTTCACTGGCTTCTCTACAACAGGACAACTCACGACATACCCTGCCATCACCTATGAAATTGGGTACCATGCCTCAGGTATCCCGATGATCGGACTTCATATGAAACCATCTGAAGTATTCGTCGGGCTCGGGAGTGGCCGTGATTCAAACGGACTACATTACGGGTCATATGCCAAGCGCGAGCATCTGTTACGAATCGGGCAAGCGATTGAAGCGATTATGGACGAGTGGCTGGCGGATGGACGCGCGTGATGCTTCCCCAGAAATTGAATTCGTTGAAGTCGATATAGCGCACGTCTTTTGAACGATTATCGAGCACGGCCAACAAGACGACGTCGGGAAATCCCCGTTTTTCAAACTGCAAATAGCCGATTCCCGTGACGGAATGATTTTTATAGAAGCCGTTCGCCATGTTCAATACAAACGGGCGACCTGCTTTCAGCTCACGCTCGAACGTCGACCATTTCCATAGATAGCGGGAACTGCCTCGACCAACGTATCCGTATCGCTTCCACAGTTTCGTGATGATGGTGGCGATTTGAGTCGGAGGTGTCCCTTTCTCGTCTTTGAAATGATGCATGAAGGCAATCTCGCGCACATCCTCTTGAATCTGCGTCACGTCATCCGGAATATTCGTATAACCATGGTCTCGATAGAAACGGAAGATGGCGGTGATGGACGTCAACGTACAATTGTTCTTTCCGTTCTCGAACTGTCGTTGGAGCAAGACGGGCACGCCTTCAATCTGTACAGAGCGCGCTAATGTCCAGCGTCCGTGATAACGATCGTTCACGTAAAGTTCTGGGTCGATGATGCCGGCATAGCCGTTGTTCGCGACCTCTAGTTGTCCTGCGAATTGGTGCTCCATCTAGGTCCACCTCCTTTTCTTTTAGTATACAAAGAACGCCCCATCTCATAAAAGAGAAAGGGCGTCGTTTTCGTTAAAAGACCAGATGTGCGATTCCGACGATAATCGGAAGCGTGATGAATGTACGTAACAAGAAAATCAAGACGAGATCGAGGAATGAGATTGGCAGTTTTGAACCGAGCAACAAGCCCCCGACTTCTGACATATAGATGAGCTGGGTAACCGATAATGTAGCGATAACGAAACGCGTCAACTCGCTCTCGATGCCGCTACCGAGTACAGCTGGCAAGAACATATCGGCGAAACCGACGACCATCGTCTGAGCAGCTTCTGATGCCTCAGGTACTTGCAGGAGCATCAGAATCGGTTCGAACGGCTTTCCGATGATGGTGAAGAACGGCGTGTATTCTGCGATGACGACCGCAATCGTTCCGACCGCCATGACGACAGGAAGGACACCGATCCACATATCAAGGACGTTCTTGAAGCCGTCTTTCAGTGTTTCTAGGAAGCTCTTACTCGAACTTGATTTTTGTAGCGCTTGCGTCAATGCCCACTTGCTGAGTGACACGTTCGCCGGCACCTCTTCTTCCGGTTTAAGTTCTGTCTTCTCATAAGCCGTGTCTGCCTTTTTAGATAATGGATAAATCCGTGGCATGATGAGTGCTGCAACTAGTCCTGATAAAACGATTGCCCCGTAGTACGGTAAGAAGTATTGATCGAGCTCGACATACTGTAAGACGACGATGGTGAAGGTGATCGAGACGACGGAGAAGGTCGTCGCGATGATTGACGCTTCCCGTTTCGTGTAATAGCCTTCCTCATACTGTTTTGTCGTCAGTAGGATCCCGATCGTCGCATCTCCGACCCATGAAGCGAGCGAGTCGAGCGAGGCGCGCCCCGGCAAGCGGAAGAGCGGGCGCATGATTTTCATCAAAAATGTCCCGACGAACTCGAGAAGTCCGAAGTTCAGCAATAAAGGTAATAACATACCGGCAAAGAAGAACGTCGCGAACAAGATTGGAATCAAATCAAAGAGGAGCAAACCACCCGTAAATTCCGAGGTGATCATCTCTGGTCCGAGAGTGAGTAGCGTCATGACGCCGGCGATAAAACCGATGATACGCATGATAAACCAAAACGGTGTCACGCTAAAGAGTGCGTTGATGGACGGTCGTTCGACCATAAAAGCAGGACGTGCCGTAAACAATAACAAAGATCCAGCGATTGAAATCCCCATCATGATGACGGCAAGTGTCGGAACGAACTCGCCAATCCATTCAATCAATAGATTGGATAAGAAGGCGACTGGAATCGTAAAGCCTTCCTCTGATGAGATTGGGACGATGAAAAACATAATCCCGATGAGCGATGGGACCAAAAACTTAAAAAAGTCCCAACTCGAAAAAGAAGATTTCTTTTTGTCTGGTGTTGATGAACCATTCATGATGCATTCCCCATTTCCCCGAAGTGTTTGTGCTGTCTATGTATCCCCATTACACATCCAGCCCATATTAAAACGTATTTCTTTATCAGTATAAAAAATATGACCAGGTGCTATCAACATAATGCGTAAATTTTCAGAAAAATAGTTGTAGTACACTAGGCAAATCATTCGTATTCCATAGAGGCATTTAGTATGATGACGGCGAGTCCAACAAATTCAAGATATTTAGAAACTTCATTATAGAGATAGGAGAATACATCATGAGATTGAGTGTGTTAGATCAGGCACCGGTCACGTCCGGTCATACAGGCGAGCATGCGCTAGAGAGTGCGGTCGAGCTCGCGCAAGTCGCAGAAGAGTTAGGATATTACCGCATGTGGATGACCGAGCACCATGGTGGCATGTCGTTCGCGAGTTCGGCTCCAGAAGTCATCGCGGCCTATCTAGCAGCGAAGACGAGCAAGATTCGTCTCGGTTCCGGTGGCATCATGATGATGCACTATTCGCCACTGAAGATGGCGGAAGTATTCAAGACGCTCAGTGCCCTTGCACCAGGACGCATCGATTTCGGTGTCGGACGTGCGCCAGGTGGTGACGCGAATGCCATCTATGCGATGTCACAAGGTCAAAAACCGATGATGGATGGACTTTATGAGAAGCTCGATACAACGCTTCAGCTGATTAAAGACGAGACGCCAGAAGAACGGTGGTACAAAAATACACCGGCTGCACCGACAGGCGTCACGTTGCCGGAAGCGTGGTTACTCGGATCGAGCGGGAACAGTGCGGTTCAAGCCGGGCGCATGGGTCTCGGTTATTCGTTTGCGCAATTTTTCAATGGCGAACTGAGTGCCGACACGCTCGACACGTATCGTCACCACTTTACACCGTCTGACTTTATGGAGAAGCCGGATATCAGTGTCACGTATTTAGTGACGACGGCAGAGACGGAAGAAGAGGCGGAATATTTGGCTCGACCATCTGACTTGTCGCGTCTCTTCTTGATGCGAGGACAGTTGAGACAGCTGTTGAGTCCGGAAGCGGCGCATGAGTATCCGCTCACAGAAGTCGACAAGATTCATATCGCCAACAATCGGGCCATTCACCTTGTGGGGACGCCGAAACAAATCGCGGAACAGTTACGCGATGAGTCGGAGCGATATGGCTTCGATGAGGCGATGATTTGTAGCATTCAGCATAAACAAGAGGATCGTTTGAACGTTTATCGCCTGTTGGCGAACGAATTGCTTTGATTCGATGAACACCTTCTCGGAATTGAGGAGGTGTTTTGTATTGGAACGAAAAACGTTTTCCCCTTTTTTCAAAGGTTTTCTCCATAGAAGCAGCGAAACCAACTACACTATAAGAAAAAGGATCAGGTGGAGGTATACGATGAAACGGATGAAAGGGGATCCGCATTATTTATTCGAACTGTTCACACGTTTATATCGGATGGTATTCCTCATGGAAGTGACAGATGTGGGATATCGATATGTGCAAGTGAGTGAACAGGGCAAACTGGCCTCCTCACTTCCGAATGATGTGGAAGGTCGTTATTTACATGAGATGTACCGCTCAGAAGTAGCCAATGAATTAATCGAACATTATGACGCGGTCGTCGAGACGGGGGACCCGGTCTATTTCATGTCAAAAATGAACATCGACTCCAATACAGCCCGGTTCGCTTCCTCCATGCTCGTACCAATCGAAGATGAATCGGGTGTCGTACGCTATGTGCTCAGTTTGACGACGGATTTATCAGAAGAAGCGGAGATCAAATTGTTACGAAGCATCGAGCATATGGACTATTTGACGGGTATGCCGAATTTGATGAAAGTCAAATTGGATCTCGATCAATTGTTCGAGCAACAGAGCACGGAAGAGACAAGTGTGATGCGTCTACACATCAATCGTTTCAAGATGATGATGTCTCTCCAAGGGGTGGAACGATCGAACGAATTGATAAAAGACATCACGCGTCAACTGGCGAATACGCTTCCTAAAGGCTCCATCATTGGTCGGGTGGATGGGGAAGATTTTGTAGCAGTCTTGCCACATGTTCCAATCAAGATGGCTTATATGTATGCCGAACATCTACTCGATGTGATTGCGGGCCATTCTTACCGAGTGGCTGATGCGGAATTTCCGTTATCGAGTTGTATCGGTATCGGTTCGGGAACGTCTGACGCTGATCGCGTGATCATGAACGCTTCGACCGCTTTACTCGAGGCGCGTCAGACCGGTAATCAAACGATTCGTTTGTATGAGCACGATGAGTATGTGCAGCGTTACATCGATGAGATCATGATTGAGACGGAACTGGTGAAGGCGATCAAACAAGATGAACTATATATGGTGTATCAACCAAAAGTGTCGATGGACGGATCGATTCATTTTGAGGCGCTCATTCGTTGGAATAGTCCTGTACTCGGATTCGTTTCACCTGAAACGTTTATTCGCGTGGCGGAACAGTCACTCCTCATTGAGGACGTGACACAGTTTGTGATGAATCGAGTGTGCCAGGATGTATCAACTCATCCCGAACAGTTTGAAGGGCGTCGTGTCGCTGTGAATGTGTCTCCGAACTTGTTTCATGAGCATCATATGAATGAGTTAGTGACAATCGTTGCGTCTTACGACTTACAACCGGAGCAATTCGAATTTGAAGTGACGGAACACACGCTCATGCATGAACCGGTCGCTGCCATTAAAACGGTCGAATCGTTGAAGCAACAAGGATTCCGATTGGTGATTGATGATTTTGGGGTGAGTTATTCTTCTTTAAATTACTTGAAGCTATTCGAAATCGACGGGATTAAGATTGACCGGTCATTTGTTGCGCAACTCGACCAGGAAAATGGACTGAAAGAGTATGAAATCGTCAAACTGATTGTGTCACTCGCCAAAAAGTTAGACCTCGAAGTGACAGCTGAAGGTGTTGAGACGGAAGAACAGTATCGGATTTTGCGTCAACTCGGTTGTGATGAGATTCAAGGCTATTTCTTTAGCCGTCCGATGGCGCTCGAAGACCTAGGTGAGGCGCTTGAAATTTTATATTCTCACCAAACGGTCTTATCGAAAATTGAGCAACCGTCACACTTACTGCATCCTGCACTCGACGAACGGGAAATGAAACGGCTAAAGGCCATCTTACGATTGGAGATTTTGAACACGCCCCAAGAAGAACGGTTTGATCGAATTTCTCGTTTGGTCGCCCAAATGTTGCAGATGCCGGTCTCCTTCATTTCCATCATGACAACGGACCAACAGTGGTTCAAATCTTGTGTCGGCATCGAACTCGGGTCTTCTCATCTCAAGCGGGAGTGGACGTTATGTAATCGGGTCGTCACATCGGAACGTTCGATGGTGATCGAGGATGTGGCTGCTGAAGAATTTGAGAGTGACAGTCCATGGCTCGAACAAGTCGGATTCTATGCCGGGGTGCCGCTCCGGACAAAGCAAGGTCATGTCATCGGTACACTTTGCGTGGTCGATACTCAGGCGAGAACGTTCACGGAAGAAAACCTACATGCACTCGAGTCATTCACGCACTGGGTCATGACAGAGATTGAGCATACAGAAGTGTCACGGCGACAAATCAAACGCCAACAAGTCGTGGAGTCATTATATGAAGCGACCGCACTTCGAATGCCGTTCCAAGACCAACTGGCACGTGTCCAAGAAATCTTATTAGAATGGGTCGGCTATTCGCATGCGGTGATTTTCTCGATCGAATCCTCGCATCGTCTCTTAGTGGAGAATGGGGTGTCACGTCTGACATGGGGGGAAGAAGAACTTCGTTCGCTCCATCAACTGACAACTGTCGGTTCACAAACCCTTCAAGAGGGTGAATTGATTGTAGATGGCATCGAATTCACAACGCTCGTCAGTTTTCCACTGACACATAAACATCAAGTGTTCGGGTGGATTGTCTTATTGGCGGAGCAAGGGAATTTAAACGATCAACTCGACGAAGAAACTCTTCAAGAATTGACGGACACGATTCGGTTACTCGCGAGGTGGCTAGAGAACGGAATTCGAAAAGAACGGAAACAGCGTGAGATGATTCAGATTGCAACACAAGACCAACTGACGAAATTGTGCAATCGTTATACACTCATGACCGATTTATATAAACAGATGCAGCGCTCAAAAGTATTCGCTTTGCTGTTCATCGACGTAGATGATTTCAAGCGGATCAATGATCAATTTGGCTATCTCATTGGGGATGAAATGTTAATCGAAATCGCGCAACGGTTAAATGAATTCGTTGAAACGTTCGGAGGTCAGGTGTATCGATTTTCAGCTGATGAATTCGTTGTCGTGCAAGAGGAGAGTCCGATCGGGTTAAACGAGATAAATGACACTATTTCCCGGGGAATAGTCGCTTCAAATGGTGAGGAAGTTCGTCTCACCGTGAGTGTGGGCGTGGCTACGGTACAACCTGCATCCACCATCGACTCGATCCTCCAACAAGCCGATGCGGCTATGTACATTGCGAAGAACAATGGCGGAGACCAGTGGTTTCAATACGATGGATATTTAGATGATGAGGAGTTTTGATCATGGGGAGATTATGGTTGATCGAAGGGTTACCGGGAAGTGGAAAGTCCACATTTGCCGAAAAGTTATGCGCGATGATACAAGGTGCCTTTTATTCGGAAGTGGACGCCGCTCACCCTGTTGACGTGCATGATGTGTATTGGGTGAATGAACGACCTTCACACGGTACGATTCTCGAGGAAATCGAAGGTGGATGGCTCGTCCGTTATGAGGAAGGGGAGGAGCGCATCGGGACGGACGTCTATGAGTTGCCGTTCCCGCTCCATACTCGAATCATGTGCGAACGATGGCGTCGTTATGTGAAGCGTTTCGAGCAGGAAGAAGGAGACGTCGTCTTTGAATGCGCCTTGCTTCAAAACCCGTTTACAATCGGGATGGTCGCACAGGACGTTTCTTTAGAGGCGATTGACGCGTACGTTCAAGCGATTGCATCTATTTTAAAACCTATTGAACCGACAGTTGTTTATTTAGAGTTGAACGACGTCGCACGCATATTTCCAATCATTTATGACGAACGGCCGATTGCATGGCAACATGGATTCGTCGAATATTATACGACTGGGGTCTATGCGTTGAAACGTAACCTTGCCGATGTATCGGGAACGGTTACGGTATTGGAAGAGAGGCAGCGACACGAGCTCGATTTACTTGATTGGCTACCACTTCGCCACATCCGGATCCAGAACGATGAGCGCTCTTCGTTTGAAGAATTAACAAAATTGATAGAAGAGGAGTCGAGTCGTTCATGCAAACCTTAATCAAACACTCGGAGCGCTTTTGGTATATGACGCCGGTCGCGCATACAGACCGTCCGATTCTTGGTGCCGTTGTGGGTGACACACATACGTTGCTCATTGATGCAGGTAACTCGGTAGCGCACACATCGCTCTTTTTAGATGAACTTCAAAAGCAAGGTCTTCGAGCACCGTCGATGGTCGCATTGACACATTGGCATTGGGACCACATCTTCGGTTTACCTGCCCTAGAAGGGGTTGTCTCGATTGCGAGTGAGGCAACGAAGCATGAGATGAAAAAACTCATTCCGTACGCTTGGGATGACGCATCGTTGAATGAACGAGTTGCTGAAGGGATTGAAATCGAGTTTTGCGCGGAGGCAATCCGAGAAGAATACGGTGATTCGCGAGACATTCAAATCGTTTTGCCGACACTGACATTTCAGGAATCGCTGACGCTCGACCTCGGTGGGGTTCACGTCGTATTGAAGTATGTCGGTGGTGACCATTCGAAAGATTCAATCGTCCTCTATCTCGTAGAAGAACGTGTTTTATTTTTAGGAGATGCGCTCTATGCGAACTTGTATGCTCCGACATGGCGGATGACGCCTGAAGCGACACTTCGATTGTTAGACATATTGGAAACATTCGATGCACAGTTCATCGTTTGGTCACACGGTGAGATGGTGAGTCATGAAGCGTTCGCCGAGGACTGTCTCGCCTTACGTCGAATCGCCACCATTTCAAAGGATTTCCCAGGAAATAATGAACGAATCAACCATGTCTATGCCGAACTCATCAATCGTGAGATAAACGAGGAAGAGCAGGAATTGATTACATTTTTTGTGAATGGGACGGTGTGAAATCCATGCATACGATTGTTCGCATCCATGAAGAAGACGAGTCGTTTCAACAGTTTTTGACTGGGAAGTTGCGTGAATATAACAATGTACATTCGGTGCATCACCGTGAGATTCGCGAGGCGGTCGTACCGGTCGTTCAGTTGAAAATTGAGCAGGAAGGACACGTGATCGCCGGATTGTACGGGAGTGTATATTGGGGATGGTTCGATTTAGATCGCTTATGGGTGGATTCGAACGTACAGGGACAGCGGCTAGGTAGTCGATTACTTGAAGAAGGGGAGACGATTGCGAGGTCACTCGGTGCCAAGCGTGTGAAATTAACGACGTTCTCGTTTCAGGCTAAATCATTTTATGAGCGCTTCGGCTATACGGTCGCAGGCGTGCTTCCTGATTACCCACCTGGATCAGACTACTATATGATGATGAAGGTACTGTAAAAGGCGACACGATGGTCGCCTTTTTTTAATACACTTTATCCCCATTGAAGATTGAGTTTTTCACCATGACATAGTCTACCGTGCGCAACGCTTCTAGACTGTCACCACCCGCATAAGAAATCGCCGACTGGAGGTCTTGCTCCATCTCGGTCAATGTATCTTGCAATGCCCCTTTGTGTTCGACAAACATCTTTTTCCCCTCGACGTTTTTTCGTTCCCTTTTTTGGAACTCAGAAGCCGAACCGAAATACTCTTTTAATTGTTTGCCGTCTTGCTCAAACGTTTCCCCTGGAGATTCGTCATGACCAGCGAACAAGGATCCAATCATGACCATCGAAGCGCCGAAACGAATCGATTTGGCGATGTCGCCATGTGTACGGATTCCCCCATCCGCAATGATTGGTTTTGTTGCCGCCTTGGCACACCAACGAAGTGCAGCCAATTGCCAGCCGCCCGTGCCGAACCCCGTTTTGATTTTCGTAATACATACTTTCCCTGGCCCGATTCCGACTTTCGTGGCATCCGCACCGGCATGTTCTAATTCGCGAACAGCCTCTGGCGTCCCAACGTTCCCCGCGATGACGAATGAACCCGGAAGGTGGTGCTTAATATGTTGAATCATTCGAATGACTGCATTCGAGTGTCCATGTGCGATATCGATTGTGATGAATTCTGGCGTATGGCCAGTCGATTGAAGCATCTCGATAAACGCATACTCCTCATCCTTCACCCCAACGCTGATGGAGGCATAAAGCCCCTTCTCATGCATGTCTTGGATAAACGCGAGACGCGTCTCAGGATTGAAGCGATGCATAATGTAAAAGTATCCTTTTTCGGCCAACATGAGTGCTACTTTTTCATCAATGATCGTTTGCATGTTAGCAGGAACGACCGGTAAGCGAAACGTGAAGCCCCCGAGCTCGATGGTCGGGTCACATTCCGAACGACTATCGACAATACATTTTGCAGGAATTAATTGAATATCTTCATAATCAAACACTTTATCCATATGTCACACCCCTATTTACGAACATTAATGTCTTTAACAATAAAAAAACTTCGCCCATTCGGTAATATAACGCGAATAGTTCTCGAAGTCAAAGGTAAAATAAATAAAAAACATCTAAAAATGAATAAATTTATCTTTTGATATGTTTAATGTTCGGTTTTATGTGTGATTATTGGTGTTTCACGTGAAAAAAGGATCACTCAAAGGTGATCCTTGGAAAGGGCATATTGATTTCTTCCGCCAGCTTTCGCCTCATATAGGGCGAGATCGGCGCGTTTTAACAATTGTTTAGTGGATAATCCTTTGACATATCGGGCACCCCCGACACTCGAAGTGGTGATGAACGTATGATGATCGATTTCCCAAGGGCGTTGTAGCGCCTTGATGATTTTTTCTGCGACGCGATGAAGAGCAGATGCGTCGTTGTAGCGAATAAGAACAGCAAACTCATCACCGCCGAGTCGCGCGATCATATCTTGTTTTCGAAGAACCGACGTCAAACGACGCGCCAATTGTCGCAAGAGTTCGTCACCGACATCATGTCCGAACGTATCATTAATTTGTTTAAAACGGTCGACATCGAGGGCGAGGACGGCCAATTTCTCCTGTTCCAGTTCGCTTTGTCCAATCGCTTCTTCGAGATAGGCGAGGAAGTAGCGTCGATTCGGCAAATCGGTCAACGTATCGTGATACGCCAAATGCTTCAATTGCTTCTCGAGCGCCTTACGTTGCATGATTTCACGACTGACCGTCAAGTAGTGAAGAAGTTGACCCGATTCGTTGTAGATCGGTTGAATTTTTGTTTCGAGCCATACCCAGCGTTGGTCGGCATGGAAGTGACGGAATTCAAGCGTCAATGAGACATCTTGCTCTTTCAATTCTTTTAATTGTTTACGCACGATATGGATGTCATCCGGGTGAATATAGTCAAGAGTATTCTTTCCTTCGTAGTAACCGGGCGCAAAACCGAGAATTGTCTGGTGGGATGGGGATGCATAACGAACAGCACCGTCCCGTTCTAACATGCAGACGAGATCACTCATGTTTTCCGTAATCAGTCGATATTGTAATTCGCTTTGCCTCAAAGCTTGCTCCATTTCACGCTTTTCCGTGACATCACGCAAAATCGTCAACACGGCCATCTGTCCCTCATAGTCGATAAGGAGACTACTGATGTCCATCTGTAGTCTGTCTCCGCCTGGCGTTACAATGACCATTTCCGTATCTTGTACAGGTCCCCCGAGTTCAAGGGAGGCGAGGCGTGTACGAGTGGACTGGTGATACTCTTCCGCAATGAAAGAGAAGATGGACTCACTCTCGAGATATGTCTCCCCGATCGTGGCGAGCGCCATCTCGTTCGCATACAAAATCTTACCGTTTTGATGGACGATGATGCCTTCTGGAATCGTCTCAATGAGTTGACGATAGCGGCGCTCACTTTCAATTGTAGCGCGTTCGGCATTCTTCTCAGGCGTCAAATCGATGATGATCGCAAACAGTCCCGTAATATTACCGCCGACTTCGATCGGGATGTTCAACACGGACAAATCGAGCCGTTCCCCCGACTCATGAGTAGCGTAAATCGAATATTTATGAGGGATGCCGGACAAGGTGAACTGTAATCCTTTACGGACACGAGAACGTTCTTCTTCAGGGAGCCAATGAAGAAACGGTTGATGGAGCATCTCCTGTTCTGCATATCCAGTGATGGCTGTAACAGCTGGGTTGACCGATTTGATATTTAGATGATGATCGAGCACGAAGATCCCATGAGGCGAGTAACGTCTCAGTGATTCATGATGATCTTTTAAAATCGATAATTCAAGTTCGCGACGCTTTCGTTCTGTCACTTCGCGAACGACCGAGACGATATGGGTACAGGTCCCCTCATCATTAAAAATAGGTGTTACTTCTGACTCGAAGTAATGAAGGGGGAGTGTTAACACGTCATCCGCTTCTACCGTATCTGTGTAGAACGAGTCAGCGAGACGATAATCTTCATAGACGACACTTTTTTTCGTTCGAATCGCTTCATCGTAATGCTTTTTAATGAGCGCGGCCGTATCAGCAGGGACGAGTTCGTCAATCTGCTTTCCGACATCTGCGTCCGACCACTTGATTGCGCGCTTTGCAGGTTCATTCACGAAGACATACCGATAAGCTGAACCATCGACTTCCATAAAGAACACATAGTCTGAAATTTTATCGAACGTCCGTAATAAAATCGATGCGTTGTATTGAAGTGTTTGGTCAGCTTTCATCTCGTCTCCCTCATTTCGTTCATTCTATTTTTTACACGTCATTTTTATCTTAACGTATCCTTCGGTAAAATGTGTGAACTTTCAAAAAAAGACAGGATGTGTAGACATCCTGTCAGGCAGCTTCTTTCAATTGTTTTTGTTCGCTTCGGCCGTTCATGAGGTAATACAAGAAAATGGTGAAGAGAACGACACCAGAAAGCATCAAGTACAACGTCGAAAACCCGGTCAACGAAATGAGTAAACCGATGAAGTATGGACCAAATCCGAGACCTGCATCGAGGGCGATGAAGAACGTCGAGGTGGCCATTCCCATCCGATGCGGTGGTGAGGCCTTGACGGCGATCGCTTGAGTACCGGACTGGATATTCCCGAACCCGAGTCCAATCAGAGCACCTGCGAGTAATAGCATCCAGCCACTGTTTGCTTGACTGAGCACGAGAAGCCCGATGGCGAAGATGGCGATTGCCGGATACATGACGACGTTCGCGCCGCGCGCATCCATCAACTTCCCTGTGATCGGACGCGACAATAGGACGGCGACGGAATAGACGAGGAAGAAGATACTCGCTGCTTCGATCAAGTCGAGTTCACTCGCGTAAAAGTTGATGTAGGATAAGACACTCGAGTAGCTGAGTGCGGCCATCCCGATGATGAGCGCAATCGGTAACGCCTTCGGTTCGACGAATGACTTCAATGTGAAGCCGCGAACGACTTCAGGAGCGTCTACTTCAGGTACGCTCACGAAGAACGTACTCGCTAAACTAATCAGTCCGATCACGAAACAAAGTCCGAAAATGATCGTAAAGCTCGTATATTGGCTAAGGAGCAACCCGACGAATGGCCCGATGGCTGTCGCCAGGGTAGAGCTCATACTGTAATAACCGATTCCTTCACCTTTTCGAGTCGCAGGAATGACTTGCGCTACGATTGTTCCGGTTGCGGTACTCGATAATCCCATCCCGAGACCGTGTACGAAACGAGTGAGTAACAAGAAACCGACGCCCCAATGGACGAAGTACAGCAAAATCGTTGCGGTGAAAAAGACGAGGCCGATATAAAGCGTCTTTTTCCGACCAATCGAATCGATGAGTCGACCGATAAACAGTCGTCCGGTCAGTGTCCCGATGATAAAGATGCCGGTGACGAGTCCTGCCTGGCTCGTCGTCGCCCCGTACGACTCGACGGCATGTACCCCGATGGTGACCATCAATAAGAAAAAGATGAGCGTCAGGAAGAAGTTGATGAGCGAGATGATCAGAAAGTCTCTCGTCCATAGTTTTTGGATAGGTTGATGCATCGAACACGACGCCTCCTTTTCTTCAAAATCGAATAGTTAATAAACATAACTAAAAGAGTATACCAAATCAAAACAGGATTGTCTGAGATGATGCATCCGATGGAGCGGACGAGCACAAAAAACTCGACTCATAAATCGAGTCGAGTGAAGTCGTTAAGCGCGGTCCCAGAAACGGGCGGTCGCGATCCCGTCGATGAATGTATCGAATCCATCGAGGTTATGCTCGTCAAACGTGAAGACACCAGGCTGGTCTGTTTTCACGCGGCACGTTGCGAGTGCTTCTTTATGATGCACGTGCAGGGCGAGCGGTTTATAGTGCTTGTACGTATTTTCGATAAACTCGAGAACGTCGTCTTCGACATGGGTTGCGGCGCTCACCAAGAAAGCGGCATCGAAGAGGCTCGAGTCGACCGTGTCGTACGTCTCTTTTACTTTCAGGTCACCCAGCATATGGGCCTTCTTGCCGACGAGACTGTAGTTGACGTTGTGGTCGGCAAGCTTCTTCACCCATTGTTTCACTTGATTCGCATCCACATCACCGGCGAGAAGAAGGGCGACGCTCTTCGTATCCGGTTTTTTGATCGTATTCGCCATGGAAAGGGCAGGGGACGTCTTGTCTGACTGGACCTCATTATTCTCTTCTGGCACTTGTACGCCTAAGTTGTCGGCGACGACTTCGGCAAGATGACGATCGATTCGGTTCAATAAATCGACAGCGTTCTCTTTCACCATGTCGGACTCACACTTCCCGAGCTCGAAGCTGCAGGCGTCTTGAATATGTTGCTTCTCGACATCGGTCATGCTGTTATAGAAGAGCTTCGCCTGTGAATAGAAATCAAGGAAGCTGTCGCTGCGTCCCCGAATCTTATGTCCATCGACTTTCTCTTGGTAGTGCTCGAATCCACCTTGGTCGGCTGGTACGGGTTCTGGCTGGTTGTTGTTGAGCGCATTTTTATGATAGCTCGTCTGTCCTTTATGGACGGCCATTTGATGCATACCGTCACGCTGGTTGTTATGGAACGGACAAACCGGCTTGTTGATCGGGATTTGGTGGAAGTTTGGTCCACCGAGACGCGAAAGTTGCGTGTCCGTATAAGAGAATAGACGACCTTGTAAGAGCGGGTCGTTCGAGAAATCAATCCCTGGGACGAGGTGTCCCGGATGGAACGCGACTTGCTCGGTTTCGGCGAAGAAGTTATCGACGTTTCGATTGAGCGTCATCTTCCCGACAAGTTTCACAGGGATTTCTTCCTCTGGCCATAGTTTAGTCGGGTCTAGAATGTCGAAGTCATAGTTGAACTCATCTTCTTCCGGGATGAGCTGAAGACCGAGTTCCCACTCTGGATAATCCCCTTTGTTAATGGCTTCATACAAGTCGACACGATGGAAATCGGCATTTTTCCCGACTGCTTTTTGGGCTTCGTCCCATACTTGTGAATGAACCCCGAGCTTCGGTTTCCAATGGAACTTGACGAAATGTGCTTTTCCTTCTGCGTTCACGAGACGGAACGTATGGACCCCGAACCCTTCCATCATGCGTAGACTGCGCGGAATCCCCCGATCACTCATCGCCCACATGACCATATGAGCAGTTTCGTGGTTTTGTCCGACGAAGTCCCAGAACGTATCGTGCGCGCTTCCCCCTTGCGGCACTTCCGTATGCGGTTCAGGTTTTACGGCATGGACAAGGTCAGGGAACTTGATCGCATCTTGAATGAAGAAGACAGGGATGTTGTTCCCGACTAGGTCGTAGTTTCCTTCGTCTGTATAAAACTTCGTTGCAAAGCCACGGACGTCACGCACCGTATCCGCAGAACCACGTGATCCTTGGACGGTCGAGAAACGGACGAATACCGGTGTCGTCTTCGAAGGGTCGTTCAAGAAATCAGCCTTCGTGATATCGGCGAGCGGTTCATATACGTGGAACTCTCCATGAGCACCGACGCCACGAGCGTGAACAATGCGTTCTGGAATCCGCTCGTGGTCGAAGTGGGTCATCTTCTCCCGGAAATGAAAGTCTTCAATCAAGGTCGGACCACGACGCCCCGCTTTCAGTGAGAATTCATCTTCCGCCATCTTCAACCCTTGGTTCGTCGTCAAGCCTGCTTGTTGTTCGTTATCAATAGTATGTTGTTTTAATTGCTCTTCTTTCTTGTTCCCCATGTGATTGCCTCCCTTAAGTATGACTGACCGTCGTAAGTCGCGTTTTGACCTACTGTATCGATGTTCCCTAACGGAAATAAAAAAATCCCTCTTTTTCAAAAAAGAGAGATTTCACACAAATGGTCGATTAGCTTACAGTACGGCCCATACATGCTGTTTCAAGACGACTTGTTGCACGGCTTTTGGGTCGAGATCATATTCATTGGAAACGATTCGCGTCACTTTTGACTTCACATCAGGATCGTCGGGATCTTGTTTTGTATATTGTTCTTGCCATAACGCCCAGATTTGAATCTCTTTGTCAGTCAGTTTCGTCGACCACTCTTTCTCACGCAGTTGCCAGCCGAACGACATCTCGTCTGTTTGACCGGGCTCGACCCAATCGGCAAGCGCATAGTCGCCTTCAGGAGCGAATACGGCTTCACCAAGTGTGGGGTCTGTCCCGATATAGGCGGCATCATCATAAAATCGTAGCAAGGCGGCTTGAAACTGATCGGACTGTCGAACTTCATCGATGACGTCGTGACTGATTGATTGAAGTTCATCCGTACTTGGTTCGCCATGAACGACGACATCGTATACATAGCGGGTGACACCGTCGTCTTGAACAGGTGAACGTTCTTCGATCGTATATATTTCCTCGGACATAGAGACGTGTTCAGACTTTAATTGTGTAGTGGGCGTGGACTCGTGAGGCCAAAACCAGAGGGCGCAGCCGAGAGGAACGAGAAACACGACAAGTCGGCGAAACGTGTACACCCAATTTGCTTTTCTTTTTTTCTTCAATCCAAAAACACTCCTTCAATATGTAACAACCCCAAAGAATAGGGGTTACGTTCGATCTAGACGAACGAGATCGGCATCCGGATGGACTTGACCACGAACGAGGGCGCTCAGGATGTGAGAGCCGAGCATGCTGTACACCGTCCCATTTCCCCCATATCCGAGCAAGTAAAACAAATTCGGTCGATTCGGGTGTTCCCCGATGAACGGAAGCTGGTCCACCGATTCTCCAAATAAGGCGACCCAGGCGTAGTCGACTTCGAGATCATACATCGGGAAGAGTTCAGCGATCTTCTCCTTCACTCGCTCAGCCCGATCATTCATGAGCGCCTCATTGTGAGGCGTCTCTGCTTTGTCTTCGTCGAGACCGCCAGCGATAATTCGACCATCCGGAGTCGTACGTAAATAGAGGTACGGTCGTTTCGTCTCCCAGATGAGTGCACGCCCTTCCCATTCGGTAAATTCAGCAATCGGATTTGTGGCGATGGCATACGAACGATTCAAATCGATACGATGAGAATCGAGTAGGGGAGCAGGGCCGTAGCCCGTCGCAAAGATGACTTTATTCGCTTTAAATGTTCCGTTTGAAGTGAAAACGAGCCAATCCTCACCGTCCGAAACGACTTCATCGACCGACGTCTCTTCAAAAATCGGTACGTGCTGTTTCGATAAGTGACGAATGATTTGACGGCTGAGCGTGAGTGGATTGACTTCAGCATCCCCTTTTGTGATCAATGCCGCGGGTTTCTCAAATGGGAAGCGTTCACGCAACGCCTCACGATCAAGCCATTCTACTTCAAAACCATGCTTCGAAAGCATCTCATACTCAAGTTTCAATTTGGCAACATCGGCCTCTTCGCTCGCAAAGCAAAGGCTATCCCGTCGAATATAAATCTCGGATGCGCCCACATCTTCCGCTACTTGATCGAGCGATTCAACGGCGTCGAGACAAAGGCGATAGAAGCGTACGGCTGCTTCTTCGCCAATTTTTTCTGCAAGTTCGTGTAGCATGATGTCATTCGAATATTGAATGAGCCCCGTGTTCGCCGATGTGCTACCCGTTCCGACTTTCCGTCCATCCAGTACCGCAAAATCCACACCATCCTGTTGTAACGTATAGGCGGTCAACGTTCCGGACATACCGGCACCGATGACGAGCACGTCATAATGCTCTTTTTTCTCAGATTTTTTCAATACGACGTCATCTGATTCGGTCGTCGGCCAATATAAGTCTCCGTTATACAATTCCATCGTTTCATCCTCCATGATTCAGCATCTTTCTTTTTATCCCCGCTTCAAGAGAGGCGAAACCCAAAAAAACCGCAGACGATGTGTCTGCGGTTCAACATGTTATTTCTTGATGATGATGGATGAAGAGGAAGCACCTTTCGTATACGTGATACGTTGGACATTTTTTGCCCCGCGAATCTCGGCAAGGTTTTTCCCGTCAACGATGACTTCCTTCACTGTTGCGCCTTTGAAGTCGATGATGGCACCGGCTTCTTTTGGTTTCACTTGAACGACGACGTTTTTCAAAGCGTCACCCGTCAATTCCGTGAATGCACCACGAACGAAGATGCCGTTTTTGAAGTTCGTGCCTTTTCCAATCGTCACGCCGATGAAATCCTCTTGAAGGACGAGGCGAGCGGCCGGATGATTTTCTACCGTGTAACGTGTCAACTCGACTTCAGGTTCCGGTGTGAAATCGATTTGTGCGAGAACCGGGTCATGGTCACTGGCGCGACCTGACATCTCCGTGAAGTCCGCATTGACGTGAATCATGTCAATCTTTGTAGAAGCGGCCAAGCGGTTCGACACAAGAATATGGTCGAGCACTTGCGAGTTCCCTTGATAGACATATGAGTAACGGTCGACAGCAGGGACTTTCTCGACCATGTTCGTCATCAAGTCACCTTTGAAGATTTGAAGTGCATCTGAGAATTCGAAATCGTTGAAGTCTCCAAGAGCGACAACGTTCGCTTCTGGGTTCTTCGTCTTCACGTCCGCCACGAAGTTGTGGACGACTTCTGCGATCTTCTTACGTTGTACTTCACTTCCGAGCACGACCGGCTGTTGCGAACCGAAGAAGCCAGTGTCTCCACCTTTTGAGTTCCAGTGATTCGCGATGACGATGACGTTCTCGCCTTGGAAGTCGAATTGAGCTGCTAACGGCTTACGTGAGCGATCGAACGCTTCATTCGTCGGGTCGATGCGTCCCGGGTTATGTGTCAACTTTCCGTCCTCGTATCCGACAGCCGTCGTCGCATCACCAGCAGGCATTCCATCCGTCAATGACACGCGCTCAGGGTCATACAAGAAGCCGACACGGATGTTGGCATCCGGTGCGCCACCGTCTTGGTTGTTCTCTGGGTCGATGTTGACGTACTTATATGTTTTTCCACCGACAGCGACAATGTTGTCAATCAAGCGCTGATAGCTTTGATCGGCGGCAGAACCTGCACCTTTGTCCTGTCCATCGTTGTCTTGTACTTCTGTCACGCCGATGATGTCAGGGCTGTTCAATTCGTTGACGAACGCTTTCGCCAATTTGAGTGCTTTCTCATCCGATGTTTCTTTGATGTTGTTCGAGAAGTTCTCTAAGTTGTACGACGCAATCGTCAATTGATCTTCTTCTGCTTCGATGAACGTCTTCTCACGTTGCGCGTCCCCTTTGACGAAAGCAGCTTTCATGTTCTCGAGAGAGGCTTGGATCTTATAGTTACCGAACGAGTAGCCGACAACACCGATGATCGGTCCGTTGAAACGGTCACCTGTCGCGACATCGAAGTCACGCGCTTCTGCGTTCGGTTCAAGACGGAACTGAATGCGTTCTGGGTTCGCGTCGTTCTTTTTCAATAAGACGCCACCATTGAACGTCTCCGTTGGTGTATCTTCGAGAACGGTCACGAGGTCACCGTATTCTTGAGGTCCGACCGATTTCAAGTTGTTCGTTTGAACGCGCATGCCTTCGAGGCTCTCCCAGAAGTCGATGGCGTCTTTTTCAGGGTTGAAGACGGCGAGGTTATCACTGTCGATAAACTCAGTCGGGAGGTTTGTCGCATCAATGGTAATCGGAGTCGGAAGTGTCACACCGCTCTCGAGCACTTCAACTTTCCCATTACGCGTATCGATTTGCGTCATCTTCATATCTGTCTGTTGACGATCGCTATATCCTTCAATCGCGTACTCACTTACTTTTCCGTTCACTTTGACGAGATCACCGACTTGAATGCCAGCAATTGAACGTCCACCGTAAAGGACAATCCCTTCAGATGTGCGTGCATCGTCATCGGCTTCCGTATCAGGAGTTTGAATGAAGTAATACGTCGTGCCGCTCGAGACGAAAGTAGATGTGACGATCCCTTCAACACCTTCAACCGTCTGACCGTTCATCGGAGCCGTGTGGTTCGCTCCTTGGATGTCGTGAATACGAATCTTGTCTGTGATCTTGTAAGAGAACGTGGAGACCGCGCTGAATGTATCTCCTGTTTTTACAACTGTCTTCAACGTCGTCGAGTTTTCGATGCGAATCGGGTTCTCATATCGAGTTCCGTTTTCTTTCGGATCAGAACCGTCGAGTGTATAGAAAATCTCAGCGTCTGCCGTCGTTGTCGAGAGCGTGACGTCTTGCGATCCCACGAACGTACCAGCACCTGGTTTTGCGACGGCAGGACGAAGAACAGACGTATCGATGACCGTATCCGCTGGGTCACGCGGGATGATTTGATAAACGTCGTCAAACTGTTGAACGATTCCTGTGATAGATGAATAGTTCACGTCTGTCTGCAAATCGAGGATGCCACGCTCGTCACGAACGATGAACTCCTTCGTTCCGTCCGTTGCTATCAAGTTTTGGCCGCTACCTGTGAGCGTGACATTTTTGACAGTGACGAGTTCTGACTCAGCGTCCTCGTTGATTTGTTCGCCCGTCAACACTTGTGGGGCAGGGAGCGCCGCCGCTTGCTTCGATACGACGACCGCACTGTTCAATTGAAGAAGTTCACGATACGAACCGACGACACCCGTAACGACGACTTCATCCCCGACATTGACCGCAAGCGACGTTGGACGGATGGAAAGACCACCTGTCGCGTCTTGAATGGAGATTGTGTTCGCTAATTTTCCTGTGACGATTCCTTTTACCGTGACCGTCTCGTTTTCTGCTTTTGTCCGTGCATCAGCGATTGAGATTGGTGTGACCGGTGCAGGTGGTTCCGTCGTGCCGCCATCTCCGTACTCGACGCCTTGGAACGTGTGTGCTCCGAGGTTATCGAACGAGTCCTGTGGCGTCGATGTCCATTCAACCGAAGGATCGAAGGCATTGTTGCCATCACTATCGCCACGCGTCACTGTATCTTTACGAATGAGCGATTGGTCGGCAGTCGCCACGGTCGTTCCCCATTTTGTACCTGGGTCGAAGCCGAGTTGGCCGAAGACATCGAGAACCGTGTCTCCTTTTTTCAAGATGATTGTGTCATCACCGTTGAAGTTCGTGACAGCGCTCGTTGTATCCGATTTTGCTTTCAATGCTTCCGATGCACTGCCGTTCACGATGACATATGTAGCCCCTGGTTCGAGTGTTCCCGTCAGGTTCAATGTGTTTCCGGCAGTCGTGCCGCCGTTTGAATACAATTCAATTGTGTAAGCAGAAAGATCGATTGTCGCGTTTGTTCCGTTGAACAACTCGATTGCTTTGTTGTTGCTCGAACCTTCTACATATTCTGAAATGAAAAGGTCTGAAGCGTTCAACGTCTCGGCGTACACGTTTGCCGCGATTGGCGTCATGCTGCTGACGATGAGTCCTGCTGACAAGGCGAGTCCAGTGACTGCCTTAAATGATTGTGTTGGTTTCCCCATGTGTAAGTCTCCCTTGGATGTAATTGTGTAATCCGATTTCCCCATCGTACGTTGTCATAAATTGATTATAAACAACCCTCCTTCACATCAAAAAAACTATGATAACGCTTACATTACTTTCCTTTTAACGAATCACTTGAAAAATTATTCGTGTATTGTCAAAAATGACAAACACATTTCCCAAGTTTTAAACTACATGTTAAACATAACCAAGCAGACGTCAGAACTCAATCCACTAAATACGAAGTTATGATTACAGTTTGATGACAAAGTAAAGGATCATTGAAGAACTTGACGATTACTCGGATAACTTTTACACTCTTCTAATACGAATTAATTGTATCGGTTAAGTGGGTATTAAAAGGAGGCAGTAATGAGAGCAATCAACTATCCAGTCATTCCTGGGGCAGGCGCATTTTATTATGAAGGAAACGAAATCGGTATTTTGCTTTGTCATGGGTTCAATGGAACGCCTCAAAGTGTTCAAGACGTCGGAATCGAATTGATGAAACAAGGATTTACCGTGTATGCACCGCGTTTAAAAGGACACGGGACAGACCCGGAAGATTTTCGATGTTCGACTCATCGATGTTGGTATAAGAGTGTGGTTGAAGGCATCGACCGATTACGTGAATCATGTCGGACGGTCATCGTCGTCGGGCAGTCGATGGGTGGGACGCTAGCGCTCAAGGCCGCCCTTGACGAAAAAACAGATGCAATCGTGACGATTAATGCTGCGTTATCCGTACCGGGATATGCGTGTCATGCATCAGATACCGAGTGTCGCTTTATCGATGAAGACGCCCCGGATATCGCAGCAGAGGATGTGTACGAGATTGTCTATGACCGTGTGCCGACAAGAGCGATTCGGGAGTTGCTTTCATTGATTGATGAGGTGAGACCACAAGTCGGTTCGGTAAACGTCCCGACATACGTCATCCATTCGGCTGTCGACAACGTCGTGCCGCCAACCGACTCGATTTGGTTATACGATCAACTTCAAGGTACAAAAGAATATGCGGTGCTTCCGAACTCGTATCATGTCGCGACGATGGATCATGATTGGAAACACTTATCGAAGCTCATCACGACTTTTTGTAAACAAGTGGGGGCGCTTCATTCAAATGCAGTGTAAACTGCATTTTTTTATGAGTTGATTCTTTGCAAACGCTTGCACTAATGCTATGGTAAATGTGAATCATACCTTATTGTAGGAGGCACGTGCCGTATGGAGACGTTGTTCAGCCAAACGAAACAAACAGAAATCAGTCGCGTATGGTGGAAAGAGGCGATTGCCTATCAAATCTATCCACGAAGTTTCAAAGATTCAAACGGAGACGGAATTGGGGATCTCCGTGGCATTATCGAAAAACTCGATTACTTAGAAGACCTTGGCATTGATGTGATTTGGATTTGTCCGATGTATAAATCGCCAAATGATGACAATGGATATGATATTAGTGACTATCAAGACATTATGGAAGAGTTCGGGACGATGGAAGATTTCGATGCGCTGTTAGAGGCGGTGCATGCACGAGGCATGAAACTGTTGCTCGACCTCGTCGTCAACCATACGTCGGATGAGCATCCGTGGTTCCTTGAGTCGAAAAGCTCCAAAGATAACCCGAAACGGGATTGGTACATCTGGCGAGACGGAAAAGACGGTGCGCCACCGAGCAACTGGGCAAGTATCTTTGGCGGCTCTGCTTGGGAATACGATGCGCAGACCGACCAGTATTACTTACACGTCTTCTCGAAGAAACAGCCGGATTTGAACTGGGAGAACCGTGAAGTCCGAACGGCCGTCTATGACATGATCAACTGGTGGCTCGATAAAGGCGTCGACGGGTTCCGTGTCGATGCCATCAGTCATATTAAAAAGATGCCAACAGGGACGATGCTTCCATCTCCGGACGGCAAGCCGGTCGTCACGGCGTTCTCGATGTATTCAAACATTGAAGGAATCCATGACTACCTTCAAGAGATGAAGCGGGAGACGTTCTCGAAATACGATATAATGACCGTCGGTGAAACGAACGGGATTGAACCGGAAGCGGCAGATCTTTGGATGGGGCCAGAAAACGGTGCGATGAATATGGCATTTCATTTTGACCATGTCGACATTATGCGACGGTCGCGACTCGCCCCACTCGATGTCGTCGAGTTGAAACGAATCTTCGATAAGTGGCAGCAAGGTTTACGCGACACAGGATGGAACGCGCTATATATTGAAAACCACGACATGGTGCGAGCGGTCTCGCTCGTCGGGGATGAGCAACACTACTGGCGGGAGAGTGCGACTGCGCTTGCGATGATGTATTTCTTTATGCATGGGACACCGTTCATCTATCAAGGACAAGAGATTGGGATGAAGAACGTGCCGCTCCCGTCCATCCATGACTACGATGACGTCGCGACGAAAAATGAGTACTTCGAACGAATTGCGAACGGGATGAGTGAGCTTGATTCGATGCAACAAGTGTGGGGCACGTCCCGTGACAACGTGCGAACACCGATTCAATGGGATGCGTCACCATATGCCGGTTTCTCGACGACAACCCCATGGATGCCGATTCATGAAGAGTACGAGACACTCAACGTTGAGGCGCAGAAACACGATCAACACTCGATTTTATCGTTCTACAAGGAGATGATTCGTCTTCGCCGGGCCGAGGATACGTTCACGTACGGTCGTTATCGTGATGTCTTGCCGGAACATAAGCAGGCTTTCGTCTACGAACGTACATTTGAAAATAATCGATTCTTCGTGGTCGTCAACTTGACCGCTAATCCGGCAGAAGTGACCATTCCGGAGATTGCGAGTGCGACGCTTGTCATGACGAATGAAATCGATCCGGAGACGATTGATACCGAGACATTTATGTTGCGACCATTCGCAGCACGTTTGTATCGTTTATGATAGAGGGGTACCTTCTTAGGAGGGTACCTCTTTTGAATATGAGGTGAGACGAGGATGCATACGGTTATATTTTCGAATGAGAACGAGTCAGTGCAGGTTGTGATTGCAAATGCCAATCGTGAACGATTAACTTTACGGATTGGGGAAAGTTGTAGTGTGATCGCTGTGACGGCGTATCTCGACTTTGCAGAGACGTTCGCGGAGGCTTTTCATTCTCTACAAGGATTAGCTACGCTTTGCGATATAGACGGAAACGAGGTCATCGACGTCAGCTTCTCACATCGGGGCGTCCGTATCGCGTTCCATAATCCCTTTCCGGAGAAGATGCTACAGACCGATCAAAGTTACATGACGGAAACGATGCGACAAATCGGGATCTGGAATAGGCTGTGACAAATGAGGGAAAAGAGCATATGATAGAGATTGACTAAATGGAAAGGGGTGTCGGGTATGGATGGAACGAAACGTGCTGACATTCGCCCAGGGCTCCATGTCCAAATCGTTTTGAAACAAGATCAACGAAGCGGGAAGCTGACGAAAGGCGTCGTTCAAGATATCTTGACGAACTCGCCACGTCATCCGCATGGAATCAAAGTGCGTTTGAGCGATGGACAGGTCGGTCGTGTGAAAGTGATCGAAGCTGGAGGTGAGTAAGATGAGCGAGAAAAAACTATCTTTTCAAGAAGCGATGAAACAAAAGCTTGCAGAAAAGAAACAGAACCAGACGAAGGTTCCGACAGGTTTACATGGTACAAAACAAAAACCGTTAACGAGTCAATTGACGAAAAAACCTAATAACCAGAAGAAACGTACTGGTATTTAAACTCACAGCTACTCGAAAAGAGTGGCTGTTTTTTTGAATATTCGTTTCATCATCAATGAATAGTATCATGATTTAATATTTCTAAACATTTTTATGTAAGCGCTTTAAATGACTAAAAATAAGGAATCTCGTCGAATTGATGTGAAAAAAGAGTGAAATCACCCATAAAAAAATTGTTGCTAATTGTCAGAATCTTTGTATAATTCAGAACTAAGACATCATAAAAAATTCTCAACTTCAGATTCACACAACAGGGAGGAACTTATTCATGGAAGCGATTCAAGGTATGTTACAAGGAAGCGTCGACTTTTTGAACAACATCTTATGGTCGTACGTATTGATCGCCGTGCTCGTCGGAGCCGGGATCTACTTCACAGTCAAAACACGATTTATGCAGTTCCGTTACTTAAAAGAAATGTTCCGGACGATTACAGATAAATCGGACGTAACACCATCAAAAGATGGAAAGAGTATCACACCAATGAAATCATTCTTCATCGGTGCAGCTACTCGTATCGGTACGGGTAACCTTGCAGGGGTTACGGTAGCGGTCACACTCGGTGGACCAGGAGCGGTCTTCTGGATGTGGATTGTCGCCCTTCTCGGTGGAGCGACAGCGATGATTGAAAGTACATTGGCTCAAGTATACAAAGTGAAAGACGATGTCGCGTACCGCGGTGGTCCGGCTTACTACATTGAAAAAGGTTTGAACAACCGTGCGCTCGGAATCGTATTCGCGGTTCTCATCGCCGTCACATTCGGTTTGATCTTCAACTCAGTTCAATCGAACACGATCGCTGCAGCATTCGATAACGCGTTCGGTGTCGATGCAGTCATCGGTGGAGCAGTCTTAGTCGTCCTTACAGGTCTCGTCATCTTTGGTGGTGTACAACGTGTCGCGAACTTCTCGGCAATCGTCGTACCTGTCATGGCTGTTCTCTACCTTGCAATCGCACTTTACGTTGTGGTTGTAAACTTCGCTGAACTTCCAGCTGTCTTCGCGATGATCTTCCAAAGCGCATTCGGCTTAGACGAAGCGGTCGGTGGTTCAATCGGTGCTGCGATCTCAATGGGTGTTCGTCGTGGACTCTTCTCGAACGAAGCTGGTATGGGTTCTGCACCAAACGCAGCGGCAGCTGCTGAAGTATCGCACCCAGCGAAACAAGGTTTCCTTCAAGCACTCGGTGTATTCTTGGATACATTGATCGTTTGTACGGCAACTGCAGCAATCATCCTTCTCTCAGATAGCTACGCTTCAGGGAACGGTGAAGGGATTGTCCTTCTTCAAAACGCTTTGACTGAACAAATCGGAGCGCTTGCTCCAGCATTCATCGCTGTCAGCGTCTTCTTGTTCGCGTTCAGCTCGATCGCAGGAAGCTACTACTACGGTGAAACGAACATCGAATTCATCAAGAAGAGCAAAGGTGCAGTCCTCGGATTCCGTCTTGCAACAATGGCATTCGTCTTCATCGGAGCGGTCGCTAGCCTCGGATTCGTTTGGAGCCTTGCTGACCTCTTCATGGCAGGGATGACATTGATCAACATCGCGGCCATCACATTGCTCGGTGGTGTTGCCTTCAAAGTCCTCAAAGACTACGAAGAGCAACGTGCTCAAGGTCTCAACCCACGCTTCTCTGCTCGTAAGCTCGGTATCGAGAACACAGAGTGCTGGGACGTGGAAGAAGACGAAGTGGCACAAGGTTCTGTTCAAGCAGCCGCTGCTGACTCTTCAAAATCATAATTCGTGAAATGAAACAAACAGGGACCCTGCGAATCGGGGTCCCTGTCTTTTTATGCACGTTGGCGAATCGGTTTGACGGCTTGCTCCGTCTCCGATTTGTTCAAATATAAGTAACTTCCCGCAACGAACAACGCACCACCGACAATATTACCGAGTGTGGCGAAGAACAAATTGTAAAGGGCACCGCTGAAGGTGATGAGATCTGAAGGAACATAGTGGAGCGCAAGCGCGAAGACGCCCATGTTCGCAATCGAGTGCTCGAACCCGGCGGCAAAAAATACGACGACTGGAATCATCGTCAGCATAATCTTCGCGACGTCATTGTTCGTTTTGAGCGGCATGAAGATGGCCAAACAGACGAGCACGTTACATAAGATCCCTTTCAGAAAAATCGCGAGGGCATCTCCACCGATTTTTTTCGTTGCGACGACGGCGAGTAAGTGCTCACTTGTCACTTCCCCCATACTATGGGCACCGATGACGAGCAAGGCCAGGATGATGGCACCAATCAAGTTACCGACCCAACTGAGTCCCCATATTTTTGCTAAGTCTAGCCAAGCGACACGACCTCGTTTTGCACCGGTATAGAGATACATGGTGTTACTCGTAAAGAGTTCTCCACCCATCCACACGATGAAGACGAGTGCGACCGAGAAGCTCGCGCCGGCGATGAGCATCGTGCCGGGCACATCGATGAACATGTTTCCGACCGTGAACGAGAAGACGACCCCGATTCCAATCAAAAACCCTGCGATGATTGAGCGTAGCATGTATTGCGAAAATGATTGCTGAAGCAAGGATGATTTTTTAAATGCGGCTTCTTCCATATAGTCGACGACTTGCTTTTCCATAAAAAGACCTCCTTTAGACCCTTTCAGTCTAGGAGGTTGACATAAAGTTTGCAATTGTTTTCACAAACTTTCAAGAAGTTATCAAGAAACCGTTCACATCGTTGCCACGAGTTCAACTTTGATACGGTCCGGGTCTTCAAAAAACAGTGCTGTATAGTTCGGACCACCTGCGTGAGGGAAACGGTCCGCATACAATTCGCGAAACCCGTGTGATGTGAGCTGTTGTCGAATTTCTTCTAATTGCTCGAGTGATGAGGCATGAAACGCCAAATGATTCAGACCAGTCTTTTTTCGATGATAGGGCGGAGAAAGGTGATCTTCCTCTGTCTGGACGAAAACGAGATATGTATCTCCGTAACGATAGCTCCGACCTTCTGGCCACGATTGGTAAAGTGTGTACGCCAGTTGGTCACAGAGGAGCCATTCCCAGGCACGCACACTGTCATCAAGGTTGGATACGTACAGTTCAACATGGTGAAGCATGAGAATCATCCTTTCGATGGACGTTTGAAATCGGTCCGTTCGGTATAATTGAACTATACAACGAATGGGGGAGGAAGCATATGGATCGGACAGGGCTCGTCTCGAATATTTTGATTGCCGGGAAGACCGGTGTCGGAAAGAGTGCGTTCATCAATTATATATACGGTCATGACGTCGCCGAATCGCGTGCCGGAAGTCCGGTCACCGCAGAAGGGCTTCATGAATACGAGTATTACGATTTAGAGCGAGGCATCTTATTTCGTTTCTTTGATACGTGGGGGCTTGAAGCAGACCGTTCCGAAGAATGGCATCAAGCTATCCTATCCATTGTTCATCAGCGCGAAGGTGCCCTCGATATCGCAGAGTGGTTTCACACCATCTATTATTTGTTGTCCGTGCAATCAGGACGTGTCGAGGCATACGAGCTCGAGGCGATTTTAAAGCCGTTATATGAGCGGGGGAGCAACGTCACCCTCATCCTGACCAACTTCAACGAGGAAGACCCGATGAGCGTACAGAAGGCGGAAGCGATGGAGCGGGTGCTATTACGCGAACTTCCGATTGAAGAAGGAGACATCATCCGTGTCAACAGTGTCGAAAAGAAGTTACTGACGGGGAAACGTGTCCCGGTGAGAGGGTACGAAGAGGTGTGGAAACGGAATCGAACGAACTTGTGGAAAGACATTGAACGAAAACTTCCCATCAATCTGACGAATCATCTCATAGAAGAATTGGAAGATTGGCGCATTCGAAGTATCACGTCAGCGGAAAAAATTCGCATGCTGACTCCGCAAGCGATGATCAGTTGGAAAGCCCGGAACATTGAAAAAGATTTAGAGAAAACGCTCGAGCAGGCGGCCGTGACGACGGAAGACGCGATGGCAGAAGGGGTGCGTCACTATATCCAACTCATGCAGCGGTATCCGCTAGTCGGTGAGCAAGCCGATCATCTATTTAGAACGAGACGAGTCGAGCTCGGATTTGACTATTCGTTCGGGAAAACAGTCCGAAAGATGGTTCTCGGAATGATTCCTGGGGTGCACTTCATCTACTGGGCATTCAAGCGCCGAACGGCAGAACGAGGCATCAAAAAGGCCATCAATCAACAATATGCATCTGTGAAACAAACGATTGAAGAAGAGATTCGACGTGGCTTTGAGCGCGAGATGCGTCAACTTGGTCAAACGCTCAACTCATAAAGGGGGAAACGAGAATGGAATCGACAAAACGGTTTGATTTTAAAGAATATGATTTAAAAGCGGAGCTCGATCGCCTTCGTGGCAATGTGAAGAAACCAAACATCCTCATCGCAGGAGCGACCGGGGCTGGGAAAAGCTCAGTCGTGAACCATGTGTTCGGTCGTGATTTGACGAAGGTGGCGGCGGGGGAGCCAGTCACTCGAGGAATTCACCAATATAAGAGTGAGGATATTGCGGTCACGTTGTTTGATAGTGAAGGATATGAAATCGGCAGCGCACGGCAGCAACATTATGAGGAAGAAGTCATCGGTTTTGTGGAGAACGCAAAGCGACAAGAGGCAACGAATCGAATCCATCTTGTATGGTACACGATCAACGCTGCGACAAAACGTGTCACGCCGCTCGACAAGACGCTCATTCGTCGTCTACGTGAATCGACCGCTGTCGCTGTCTTATTTACACAAATCGACCAAGTCGATTTGGATGAACTGACGGCGCTACGAAATGAACTAGATGAGGTCGTATCAGAGGAATCCGTCTTCCAAGTCAGCATTTCCCCGGAAATATTGAATGATGAGACGTTACGACAGTATGTCGATTGGGAACGGTTGATTGTGTGGTCGGTCGAACAGTTAGACACTTCATTACAGGAAGGACTCTTGATGGAGATTCAGGCAGAGAGTGAAGCGATGCTCAAGTTGAAACGGAAGAAAGCGAATCGAATCATCTCAGGCTATGTGGCGAGTGCGGGGACTGCTGCGGCAGTGCCACTTCCATTCGCAGATGCCGTGGCATTGACACCGATTCAAGTGACGATGAGCGTCCACCTGTTCCGTTATTGGGGTGTGAAGGCGAGTGACGATTTACTGAAGACACTCATTGGAAGCACGATCATCCCACAAATCGGTCGTACGCTATCGAAGACGCTACTATTGAACGTAATGAAATTCTTCCCTGGAGCGAACGCCGCAGCTGGTGTCATTAATGCAACTGTCGCCTCGGGGATCACGTGGGCGATAGGACTCGCCATCAACGAAATTGCTTATCGAAATGCGATGGACTCCTCAAAAACAATCGAGCAGTTGTTGAATCAAGAGTTCGGCTCCTTGTTTGAAAAGTTCCTGAAACAAACTCCGAAGTCGGATCAACCATCTTAACGGCTCCCTTTTGTTAGACTACAAGTAAGTGTAGAGAGGGGGAGAAAGATGAAAAAACGAATCTATATTACGCGGCGTTTGCCGGAAGAAGCAGTCGCGCCACTTCGTGACCATTATGATGTACGTATGTGGGAACATGAGGGGGAAAGTGTCCCACGTGAGGTTCTTTTAGAAGAGGTGGCAAGTGCACATGCACTGTGGACGATGCTCAGTGACACGATTGACCGCGAGGTATTTGAACGTGCAACGAATTTAGAGGTCGTTTCCAACTTGGCTGTCGGCTATAACAACATCGACTTGAACGCAGCGAAAGAGAAGGGAGTCATCGTGACGAATACTCCGGACGTTTTGACCGAAACGACAGCGGACTTGACGTTTGGACTCATGATGATGACGGCACGGCGTCTCGGTGAGGCAGAGCGTGATTTACGTGCTGGCGAGTGGAAGTCTTGGCTGCCGATGGGGTATGTCGGGATGGACCTTTATCAAGCGAAGCTCGGCATTATCGGCATGGGACGGATTGGTGAGGCGGTCGCACGACGGGCACGAGGGTTTGATATGGAGGTGCTGTATCACAACCGGACGCGTCGTCATGAGTCGGAGTCGATGTACGGCTTCACGTATGCGGAAATCAATGAACTGTTGACGAAATCTGATTTCGTCGTCGTTCTCGCTCCGCTCACGGATGAGACTCGAGGCATGCTCGGAGCTGAGGAGTTTGCCAAGATGAAAGAAACGTCGATTTTCATCAATGTGGCTCGTGGAGAGATCATCGATGAACAGGCGTTGTATGAGGCACTCAAGGCGAAGAAAATTTGGGGAGCGGGACTCGACGTGTTCACGAAAGAACCGGTCAATCTCGATCATCCGCTATTGACGCTTCCGAACGTGACGACACTGCCGCATATCGGGAGTGCCTCGATTCGAACGCGTCTCGCGATGATGGCGTTGAACCGAGACGCTATCGTGAACGTGCTGGAAGGAAAAGAACCGAAGAATCGATTGACGTAAATAGAGCCTGACGCGGACGCGTCAGGCTCTTCTTATAATTAAAAACGTCGAATGTTGTCTGGGTCTTCGACGTCATTTCGGTAAGCACGATCATCGAGACCACGTAGTTTTTCTTCTCGGTCAGGTTTCTTCGTTTCTTCGTCTAATTTATCTTGTTCTGGGTCCACCGGGTGACTTGGATCGACCGTCTGGGCTTCATGATAAGGTTTCGAATCGATCTCTAATCCGTCGTCTGTATGACTACCGAGATGAGTGGATGATGCGTCTTGATACGGTTTCGCGTCAACCGTCATCCCGTCCTGATGACGACGTTCAAAATCTTCATCGACGTAAACGAGAATTTTACCGGCCTCGACATCGTCATAGTGACGTTTCACTTCATCTTCGCTAAGTCCCATATTTCGTAAACCGGCATGAACATCTTCATGTCCGCTTAAGAAGGATCGGACCTTATCGAACCAACTTGTATGATGTGCAGCTTCCGTATGAACGTCTGTGTCCCGTCTCAAAATCGATACGTTGTCTTCATGCTTCGTGACGACGTAAATGTGTGAGTCCTCGTACCCTTTTGCGCGTAACTCTTCAATTTTTCCAAGCGCCGCATCTTGTGTGTCGTGCATACTGATGAATCGTTTCTCGTTCATAGTAACTCCTCCTTATAGTCGTCGATGGTCTTCTAAACCTGAATGTCCGCGAACAATCGGGTCATCCTTTGTACCTTTTGGTTCCTCGTCATGGTCGTTGAATGGTTTCGCGTCAAACGCGATTCCATCTGCCTCTTCCCCTTTGTCATGATCGAGTTCGCTATCTTTTTTATACATATTCGGATAGCGGTCGTACGAATGGCGATCGACATAGAGTAAAATCTGACCTTCATCGATGGCGTCATAGTATTGCTCCGCCTCTGCATCGCTAAGGCCCATGTTGCGCAGCTCGTCACGGATACGGTCACTTCCATGTAGGAATGCTTTGACGCGATCGAGCAAATTCACATCTCGAACCCCAGCCTCGGCATTTACATCCGTATGGTCACGTAAAGCAGAGATTTCCCCATCTCGTTTGGCGACGACATGCATATTTTTCTCGGCTTCCCCTGCAGCCCTTAATTCATCTACTTTATGCATGACTTCTTGTTCCGTCTGAAACAGACCAATCATTTTACGTTCTGACATCGAATACCCCCTTAGATTTTGTCACTCTTCAATTAGCGTCACAATAGGAGTAATTTCCGTTCTGTCCAAAATCGAAACAAAAAACGCCATCTCCTTAAAGGAGTGGCGTGGTTAGTAGTAAAGCATGAGCGTGTCGTCACCGAGTGAACAACGTGTGCTCTTCCAGACGAATTCAATCAACGTCCAGATGGCCATAAAGCCGCTGATTGCCAAGAGAATGAGGGCATACAGTGGAGTCAATTGAATGACAAACGACCAACCGAGCATCATTAAAAGCGGTTGAATCAAAAAGATGGATGTAACGTAGACGACTACAATGAGTAGAGCAAATGCGATTCGTCTTCCGAGCGTTTGGATGTGGTGCCGAAAGCGGGTCAATACACCAAAGATGGCACCAGTCACGAGGACGGGTAACAGGAAGGCTAAATAATCTACTGGATAAGTCGACATTGGGGCAGTGAATAACCGTCCGCTAAATACATCGTCGATGACGAGCAGTAAGTTGGCGTAGGAAAATGCCAAAATCATACCGAGCAACCAGCCAAATCGGTTCCAAATCGCACGTGACGATTTGAGTGCTTCGATTTTTGTATAGGCGAGGAATGCAAGGTCTCGTACTTCAATCTCTTTTAATGAGAGTTTCGCTTCATCCAGTTGATTGACGGCCCAATCGAAATCTCGATTCGCCTGAGCTTTTTCATGAGGTTTTAATTCATCCGAGGCCTCGATCAAAACGTGGTAACGACGTCGATATTCTTCATTTGTTTCTGGTTGTTCAATGAGGAAACGAGCATACTCGTGCGGATCTTGGTTTAAGAGGCCGTCTAACGACTGTCCACTTTTCTCCGCATGGCGGATGTAGCCGGCGAGTGCCAGCAAGAGGCGGTCCGCTTCCGCCTCATTTCCAACTAGTTCAATCAGGCGCTTTCGCACTTCGTTAAAAAACTGTTGGACGTTCGGGTCGTGAATCATATTCGGTTCCAGGGAGATTCCTCTCCTTTCTTGGTTTGTCATGGTCACGCAGGTGGTTCGTCATTATGAGAAAGTTTGAGCGACTCAAAATCACCTTGTTCGATGCTTCGAATCAAAATCTCACTTCCGCCCATGTTTGTTGAAAGGGGGATGGAATAAACGTCACACAGACGCATCAATGCGCTCACATCTGGTTCGTGAGGTTGGGCAGTCAATGGATCTCGGAAGAAGATGATCATATCCATCTCTCCACGTGCGACGGCAGCTCCAATTTCTTGGTCCCCTCCAAGCGGTCCTGAGCGGAAACAATGCACCGGTAACCCGGTCGCTTCCGCAATCCGTTTACCTGTCGTACCCGTTGCGAACAATTGATGTTTTTCTAGAATATGTGCATACGTTTTAATGAGGACAATCAAATCGTCTTTCTTTTTGTCGTGAGCCACTAAAGCGATGTTCATTCGAATTCCTCCTAAAATGACTTCTCATGTTATTCGTATCATATCTCGAGTGATTTGACACGAGTTCTCTCTTAACTAACGTACCCAATTCCGATAAATCGTAATAGTCATGTAAACGAGTTGTTATGTGCATGATGTTTGATGATTTTGAAATATAGGTATTTAAAGAAGGAGCACTGTTAAGGAAAAGCAATCATTTCATAAAAAAAGGAGGAAGATTCGATGAACAATACGACGTATAACTTCAATTCGTTCATGTCATGGCTACCAGAGCTTTTGCTGGCAATTGTTATTCTCGTAGTCGGTTATATCTTGGCGAAAGTATTGGAAAACGTGACACGAAAAGCATTGAAGAAGGCACGACTCGATGAGCGAGCCGGTATCAAAAAAGAGGGGGAAAAAGGAGATAAGTGGACACCTGAACGCATTATTGCGAAAGTGGTGTTCTTTGGAGTCTTACTTCTCGCATTCCTGATCATCTTTGAATTTATGAACGTTCCTGCAATCACAGAGCCGTTCAGTCAGATTTATGAAGGATTCTCTGGATTAATTATCGGTGTCATTAAAGCCGGTTTGATTTTACTCGTTGCATGGGTCGTCGCCACCCTTCTGAAAAAAGGGATTCAAATGGCGGGACATCGCTTGAATTTGAGCAAGTTGATGGAAAAGACAGGACAAGAATCGACAAGTGTCAACCAAACGAAATGGGTCGATACGGTCGCGAATATCGTCTTCTATCTCGTCCTCTTACTCGCATTACCGGCTGTACTTGATGCACTTGGACTTCGTGGGGTCAGCGGACCATTCGAGGACTTGTTAAACAGTTTCCTCGGATTTATTCCAAAGCTTGTCGCAGCAGCCCTCATCTTCGCAATCGGTTACGTCGTCGCGAAGATTGTCCGCGATATTTTGACGAAGTTTCTCGAGGCAGCAGGATTAGATCGATTGGCAGAACGTTTCCATCTTTCTGACTATGTAAAAGGATCGAGTCTTGCGAAAGCGATCGGTACAATCGTGTTCATCTTCATCATGATTCCGGTCACAATCTCAGCACTTGAAGCGCTTGATATTCGAGGTATCTCGGAACCAGCGATTGCGATGCTCAACGATGTCCTTGTCATGATTCCGGACATCCTTGTTGCAATCGTTCTCGTCCTCGTCGGTGTGTTTGTCGCAAGATGGTTGAAAGGTGTTGTCGTATCGCTCCTTGAAAACCTTGGCATCAATTCACTGGCTCAAAAAATGGGCTTCGGGGAACGCGCATCCTCTATGTCAATCGCCCAAGTGGTCGGTGTCATTGTCCAAGTAATCGTGATTTTACTCTTCGTATCTGAGGCACTTCAGGTCGCGAATCTCGAGTTCATGGCATCTCTCGCAACGGCAATCTTCGCTTACTTGCCAATGGTGATTGCAGCACTCATCATTTTGGCGGTCGGCTTCTGGTTGGCTAATATGGCAGAGCGTTTGGTCGGAAGTGTCCTTGTCGATGGAGCAGGACAACCGAGCGCACTTCGTTACGTAGCGAAATACGCGATTCTCGGTCTCGTCTTCTTCATGGCAATCAGTCAACTTGGCATCGCGCCAATGATTGTCAATACGGCATTCCTTCTCATTCTCGGAGCCGTGGCTCTCGCCTTCGGACTTGCCTTCGGTCTTGGTGGTCGCGAGACGGCGGCACGCTATTTGAAAAAAGCGGAGCAACGTATTGATGAGACAGAAGTGTCAAAAGAAGGGCTCGAGCAAGAAAAAGAACAGATGAGTCGTGAAGCGGAAGCTGCGAAGCATCAAGCAAAACAAGGTGTTGAGCAGTCGAAGCACGAAGCGGAACAATCCAAGCAAGAGATGAAGCGAGACGTTCATGATTCAACGGGAGATCACGTTGACGGACCGGAACCAAATCCGTTCCACGAAAATATCACCCCGGATCAAGACAATCGTTCACTTGATGACAATGATGGTCCGTTGCGTCCTTAATTGAATCTTTCACGGATCTCCCATGCGGAGATCCGTTTTTTGTGTTCAACTTATAAAGGAATCTGGTCGATAGGTAAAGAAAAGAGAGACAGAGGTGAGGGGAATGTTTGAACGATTTCAACGAACACTCGTAATCAACTATATCATTGGATCAGGATTAGCCGTTTTTGGAGTGGGTGGAGTCTTTATTTTTCAGACGCTTGATTTGTCCGTTCGTGAGGTGTTGTTGCTATTGACCATCATGCTAGGCTCAGGGATTATCATGATCACATCCGAACTTTTCTTATACCGCCGTCACATTCGACCGATTCGACAGTTTTTTGCGACCGACACACCGACAATTGATGAATTGACGTCGGCGTTCGAGCAAGCGAGTCGATTCCCGATTTTAACGGTACAGCGGATTCTAGGTCCGCATTTATTTGGATTATCCATCCCGTCAATCGCTTTGACGACCCTTTGTATTTATTATGATTGGATTGATTTACCGTATCGTTTGATTGGGCTAGCCGCCATCGGTGCTGTCATGATTGCCGTGTTACATGCATTGATTGAATATTTTTTAACGGTACGGTCAGTGGAACCGCTTCTTGTGCATATGAAGGATAAGCACTATGAGCTCTTTCATCAACCTATCCATGCAACATATCAATCGTTTAGTGTCCGAACGAAATTATTGATCAGCATGCTCATTACAGGTGTCTTTCCGATTATGCTGTTTATGTTGGCTTCGAGCGTTCAACTTTCGACCTCGACACGCACCGATACGTATTGGAACTGGGCGTTCGTGATTCTCGTCATCATTGTCGGGATTGCGGTGTTATGTAGTTTCTTACTTTATGACAACATCAAACGGCCGATTGGACTTTTGACATCGGGAATCGAACAGATGGAGTCAGGACGACTCCAAAAAATCGAAAATCCCTATTTAGACGAGTTCGCCCAATTGATCGGTGGCTTCAACCAAATGGTTGAGACGGTGAACGCTCGAGAACAAGAGAATGCGCAACTGCTAGATAGCCTCTTCATTTTGTTTGCCGCAACACTCGATGCACGTGACCCATATACAGCAGGTCATTCGGAACGTGTAGCGATGTACTCGGTGGAACTTGCCCGTGCCCTTGATTTGCCAAAAGAACAAATCGATTTACTCAATAAGTCAGCACTGCTTCATGACATCGGGAAAATCGGAATTCGCGACGATGTCCTGTTAAAAGAGGGGAAGTTGACAGACGAAGAGTTTTCAAAGATTCAGGAACATCCGACAATCGGCATTCATATTTTGAGTCAAATCCATTTGCCGGCATCCCTTCAACCCATTTTAGCCGGAGTTCGATCCCATCATGAACGAATCGATGGAAAGGGTTATCCGGATCGCCTAAGTGAAGTCGATATTCCTCTATTCGGGAGAATCATGGCCATTGCCGATGCTTATGATGCCATGACATCAGACCGACCTTATCGATCGGGAATGCCGGTTGAGAAGGCACTCTCTATTTTAGAGAGCGGTCGTGGGACACAATGGGACGCCGAATTCGTAGACGTCTTTGTACGACTTCGGCGACAAGCCATCTCCGCATGAAAAAGGAGCCGCACCTCGTGTGCGACTCCTTTTACAATAAGGTTTGGAAGGCGTAAACACCGAACACGGCTCCTATGACGACAACGACGAGATTAACGCGAAGTAGCGCGAGCGTCGTAGCAACCACCCCTCCGAATAAGGCGGACGTCGTCGTCGTTGTGGAGGATAAGACCCCCGGAAAGATCAAACTGGCCAATACCGCATAAGGGATGAAAGAGAGAAATCGTTTCATATATGCCGGTAACGCCAAGTCCTTTAACCACAGTAGCGGAATGACGCGAGGGAGGTACGTGACAAGAGCCAACCCTAGGACGAGCAGAAACAAAGATATCATGTTACCTGTTCCTCCTTAAATACAAAAGCACCGATTCCGGCTGCAACAACGGTCGCGATGATGATTCGGATGCCGTCTGAGATTGGAAAGAACGGTGTGATGCCCCAATGAAGCATCGCTTGAATCATGATGGCGAAACTTGCGACAAAAAAGACGGGACGAGTCGTCAATGAAGGGACGAGTAACCCGATAAACATCGCATATAGCGCAATGCCCATGCTCGCCTGTAACGTGCCGGGAAGACCGAAGGCTAGGAAGACGCCAATCCATGTACCGATATTCCAAGCGAGAAAGGCAATTGTATTTAACCCGAGGACGAACAGACCAGAACGTGCCTCTTTTCTGGTGGACGCAATGCTGAACGTTTCATCCGTCACCCCGAAGGCGATGGTTGCTAATAGTTTTCGAGACGTCGTTTCGATTCGTTGTGACAACGAGGCGGACATTAAAAAGTGTCGCGAGTTTAGAATGAACGTGGTCAGAATGATTTCCCAATACATCGAACCGGTCATCAGCAATTGCACGGTAATGAACTGACTCGCTCCCGCAAAGATGAAAAACGACATAGATAACGTGATGGCGTTTGGAAGATCAAACGATTTTGCTAAAAGCCCAAAGGCGATGGCGATCGGGATGTATCCAATTGCAACGGGAATACCTGCCCGAAGGCCGGCACGAAATGTCGATTGTTGTGAAGATGGGGATGTGGATTGAATCGAAGTCGCCATGACAGCCCTCCTTAAGAATCAAGATGATTTCTATGTCATTCGGGATGAATGAACGGTTTCCTGCTCAAACGATGAAAAAGAGGGTATACATGTATCGTTAAGGAGGGTGGTCACATGAGTCGTGCTGAAGAATTTTTGGCCTCTTATCATCGAATCGAGGACTACTTGAGTCGAGAGATGGGAGATGGACAACATTTCAGCTTTAGCAACATGGTGAATCGGTTAGCGAAACAAAACCCGATCATCGACCGTTATAAAGAAGATTTACATCAAATGAGTCAACTGCGAAATGCCATCGTCCATGAGCGACGAGAACCTGATTTTATTATCGCGGAACCACACGAATCGCTCGTTGAATTGATTTTAGAGGTGGAACGGGAGCTACTTCATCCCCGTCTCGTCATCCCATTGTTTGCGAAATCCGTGGTGACGTTTCAGTCAGAAGACTTTTTGACGGAGGTGCTACGCGAGATTCGCGATAAAAATTACTCGCAGTTTCCGGTATATCACGACAATGGCTCGTGGCGTGGTCTACTGACGAAAAAAGGAGTGACGAGTTGGCTGGCCGAGACAATCGACGGAACCAACTTATCACTCAAAGGAGTCCGCGTGAAGCATGTGCTTCACCATGATCCACATATGCATCGTTATCGATTCATTCGAAAAGATGCTACGGTCATAGAGGCACAACATTGCTTCACACAAATGAAAGAGGGCGCACGATACGACGCCCTCCTGATTACGAATACCGGTAGCCCGGATGAAACGTTACTTGGAATCATTCGCCCTCAAGATTTACTGAACGCGCTCCGTTGAGGTGAGGTGTTCAATGGCAACCTCATATTGGGTGACGGTGTTGCCGAGGACGATTGGTTTCACTTCGGACGTCCCGTCATCCCGTTTTTTATGGGCGTGTTTGTAGGCGTTGCTGTCACGCCAGTTCTCAAAGCTTTCCGCATCACGCCATGTTGTCATGATGACCACATGATCCATTGCCGCATCAGACGTATCTGTCAACACTTGCATACGGACAAAGCCATCCATCGCTTCGATTCCTTTTGTCGTTTCGAAGCGTGCTTTGACCGCATCGACCTTTCCTTTTTCAACATCTAGTTTGTTCATCACGATCCACATCACGCATTTCCCCCTATACGAATAAGATGACTCCATTATAACGTGAACGGAGAAATGCCTGAAAAAGGATGCTCACTCAACGTTTGATCCACCATTCTTCAAACGCCCAATTCTTTTGCTTCATCATCGTTGCTTCATTGACCCCGACATAACGCAAATGCCATGGTTCATAATTGTAGCCTGTGATCTTTTCTTTTCCTTTCGGATAACGGACGATGAAGCCGTAAAGATGTGCGTTTTGGATCATCCACTTTCCTTCAGGCGATTGGTCAAAGGATTCATATAACCCTAGTTTCATTCGTTGACTCGTCATATCTACGGCTAACCCGGTTTGATGCTCACTATGACCGGGACGGGCGACATATTTTGAAGCGTATGAAACTCCGCGTGTATTGACCCAGTAAGTGTATAGCGATTTTTGGGTCGAATAGGAGCGATACGCGCTGAGTGCGTACAACGTATGACCTTGCTTCCGACCTGCGTAATACAATTTCGCCAATGCGTAAGCGGCTTCCGCTGTCATCAGTGTACGTTCACTTCCTTTTTGATAGACAGTTGGGACGGTTAAGGTCACAAGTTGTGGGGAACGATAAGTGGACGGGAGTCCATACGTTTTATTGACAAGTCGTAACCGATCGGCCGTAGGCATTTTAGGGATACCGGCTTTCAAGTTAGCGGTCGGAGTGAAGTACTTTGCACTTCCGATATAAACGTTTGACCAACTCCGGTTATAGGTCGTGTAGCGGACCGGGACGTTCGTTCGTAGCGTCTTAAGAATTGGAGAAGATTGCATGGCACGACCGTACAAATACGTCGTTTTAATCGTATAACCTGGTTGTGGGGACGAGGATGCCGCTGTCACCGGCGACATCTGAAACAAGAGCAGACAAATGATCAAGATACGCAGGGATTTCATGGCAAACGCCTCCTCTTGGGTTAGGTGATGTTCCTTTTCCCGTTTTCTTGATGGACTGAGCATCTTTTATCCATCCTTAGGTCGGATGAGGATACAGCTTGGGTCCGATGAAGCGAGACACTAAATCCGGTACAATAAACATAACGAATGAGATCGTAGAAAGGAGTGAGCGAATGGAAGTCTTATTTGGATTACCACTGTTGTTGCTCGTCCTGTTCTTTGCCTTTTTATACTTTAATATCAAAGGGCTATCGAATATGTGGAAGGACTACAATCGAACGAAATCGATGATTCCGCTTGGGTTCTTCATCGTCGGGATTGTTGGGATTTTTACAGGGGTATGGACGTGGCTCGTCATTTTGATTTACTACGTCGTCCGACCGAAAGACTAAACACTGTATGCAGACGCATACGGTGTTTTTGCTATACTAAGGACGAGGTGTTGAGATGGAGAAGTTAATAAAAGCATGGTTTATCGTGACGTTGATCGCGTTTGGGATCTTCAAGCTTGGTGAAGTGATGACAACCCCTTATTCGGAAACGCCGAGTGAAGGGAATGTATACTGGATTGTGCTCTTAATCGGGTGGCCGTTTCTATTATTATTCATTTGGATTACGATCCGGATGACACGTCGGGTCACAGCATCCGTGCGACCGATGGGGAGAATCGTATTAGGTTTGGGTAGTCTCATCATGGCCGGGATTGCTTGGGTGACCAATCAATCGCAAGCGACGTCTCTTCGGGAAGGAATTCGTTTATCTACGAACGAGTCTTTCGCAGAAGGATGGAACCAATTCACGAATATTATTTATATGAACCAACTGACTTTCTTTTTCCTAACAGTCGGTTGTATGGGGATTGGAGTTGTCCTTTCGTTTCTCCCGACTAAAAAACAGCGAGAAGAAGCCGTGTGAGCTTCTTCTCGCTGTTTTCATAAACGCTCTTGATAAAGACGGGCATATCGGTCGGCCGCGATGATCGCGTCTGCCACTTCTTCAGGCGAGACATCAAAACCGCTATGAATGGTTTCACCTTCTGCCGTGGCAGCTTTTCCGACTTTCAAGATATCTTCTCGGGATGCATCTTTCAATTTAATATCTTCGAGTGTGACCGGTAAATCGAGTGCCATATAAAAGGCAACGTACTGCTCGAATTCTTCTTGAGGACGTCCTTCGAGTGCGAGTTGTACGAGTGTTCCGAATGCAACTTTTTCGCCGTGCGTCAAATGGTGGATGTCCCCCTCTAACGCGGTGAATCCATTGTGAATGGCGTGGGCAGCAGCCAAGCCACCACTTTCAAAGCCTAGACCGCTCAATAGGGTGTTGGCTTCAACGATGGCTTCGAGCGCAGGTGTGACGACTTTTGCTTTGACGGATTCATACGCCTGAATGCCGTACGTGAACAGCACCTCTTCACACCGTTCGGCAATCGCTTCCGCCGCAAGCGTCGGGACACCACCGGCCATCGTTTTCCCTCCAAATGAAAGAACGCTTCGCACTTCAACCCACGTCGCTAAAGCATCGGCAATTCCTGATGCAAGGAAGCGTGGCGGTGCCTGTGCAATCAACTCGGTGTCCACTAAAACGAGGTCTGGATTCTTTTTATAAAAACGATAGCTTTCGAAATTGCCTTCATCTGTATAAATGACTGAAAGTGCGCTCGTCGGTGCGTCTGTCGAGGCAATCGTCGGTACGATGACGATGCGCGCATCCAATTCATCTGCGACCGCCTTTGCCGTATCGAGCGTCTTACCGCCACCGAGACCGATCACAAATGCTGTACCGCTCTCTTTGGCGTCTGTGGCGATTCGAGTAATCTCATGTTTCGATGCCTCTCCGACAAAATCTGCTTTCGTCGACTCAAGATTGCTCGTCTCTAGCGACGTTGTCACACGCGAACCGATTAAATCCCACACGACGTCATCGGCGATGAGTAAAGCTTTTGAACCGAAGTGGGCGACGAATTCTCCGATACGATCAATCGTCTGTTTCCCTTGCACATACTTAGCCGGACTGATGAAAATACGTTCTGACATAGTGAAATTCATCCTTTCCTATTGGGTTTGTTGTAAGTGCTTACAACGCCATCATACTACAGTTTGTGAAGGAATGTCCGTGAAGATTACATGAAGATCTTCAACTGACCGAGCACAAGCAACAAGATGATGATGGCAACAACAGCGAGAAACCCCCAGTCATTCATTCGTTTCGTCATACGAGATATCCCCTTCATTGTTCAGAGTGACGATTCATCCTCAGTATAGAAGGATATACAAAAGAGGTAGGCTGAATAAATCACCAGGTCAAAAAAAGAAACACCTCATGATGTCGAGACAGTTCATCAGGTTTAACGGATGATGAATCGGGAACAATAGTGTCGTATGTTGATTATTGAAGGAGGAATTGAGTATGTCGAAACATGTACTGATTGTCACAACGTCAGCGAATGAATTATCAAATGGCCATGCAACTGGACTTTGGCTTGAAGAGTTTGCCGTTCCTTACTTGTTGTTTGAAAAAGAAGGGTACAAAGTGACGGTCGCAAGTATCGAAGGTGGAGACGTGCCAATCGATGCGAATAGTTTAGAGGATGGCTTGTCGGAAGATATTTTAAATACACGCGAGTTGCTCAAAGACACAGCGCGTCTCAATCAAGTCGCAGACGAGTCATACGACGCAATCTACTTGCCTGGTGGTCACGGGACAGTCGTCGATTTCCCAGAAAATGAAACGCTACAGCGCGTGATTCGCAACGTATACGAAAGTGGAAACATTGTTGGAGCGGTTTGCCATGGACCGATTGGATTGGTCAATGTGAAGCTTAGTAACAATGAACCACTCGTCAAAGATAAACAGGTGACAGGATTCACCGACGCAGAAGAAAAAGAAATGCAACTTGATTCAGCTGTACCGTTCTTATTGGAGACGGGACTTCGCAATCAAGGCGGACAGTTCAAAGGAGCCGACAACTGGGCGGTGAATGTGGCAGTGGACGATCGACTCGTCACAGGTCAAAACCCTCAGTCTTCTGAAGCGGTCGGGAAAGAACTCGTCAAATTGCTCGGATAAACATGATGAAGCAACTTCGATCATTCGAAGTTGCTTTTTATTTTTGGACATATGTCCTATTCAAACTGTCATTCTTTTTGTACAGTCAGACAAAGAGAGAGGGGAATGACATGGGAGTTATATTTGCCATACTATCTGGCACGTTTATCGCGTTACAAGGAATTTTTAATGCCAAACTAGGAGATGCAGTAGGGGCATGGATGTCTGTCACAATCGTCCATTTCGTCGGACTTCTGTTAGCGCTCGTCATTTACTTTTTCAAACGAGATGCTGACATGACGGCCTTCAAACGTGTCCCTTGGTATTATAGTTTAGGTGGACTGTTTGGTGTATTCGTCGTGTTCGGTGAACTGACAGCGATTCAACAACTTGGTGTGACGTGGGCAATCTGTGTCCTGCTTGTGGCACAATTGGTAGGAGCCTTTATCATCGATTTGAACGGCTGGTTTGGTGTCAAACGGAAGCCGATGAATACGGGACAGGTCATGGGACTCGTCTTGATGGTCGTCGGTATCGGAATTTATACATTCGCGTAAGGAGTTCAATTCCAATGATGAATATTATGGATGCACTGACACGTTTGCAGTGGGATCATCTTTTTTCTAACGAAACGCTCGAAGCTTCTTCTTTAGTCACTTATGAATCCGGGACAATGCTTTGTTCGAACAATCAACATATTGAATGCTTGTTTGTCGTTCTCGAAGGACGTGTCAAAATTTATACGCTGAGTGAAGAAGGGAAGTTGCGCTTGCTTCGTTTAAAAGCTGCACCTACCCTGATTGGTGACATCGAATATGCGAGTGGTCGTAACGTGTTGCATACCGTCGAGGCGGTTGGCCCGGTAATATGTTTACGTATTCCGTTCGAGGTACTTCGTCGTCATAATCGTACGGTCGAATTTACGGAACATCTATTGCGCGGGGTGTCCGAAAAGCTGTTCATCGAGGCGAACGCCTCATCCAATCATCTCATGTCGACACTTGAAGAACGGTTGGCTGGTTATTTGATCTCGCTTAGCGAGTCGGGTAATGAGCTGTTTCAAGCTGAGATGAGTCAACTGAAGCGTAAAGAAGTCGCCGAATGGCTTGGGACGAGTTATCGTCATTTGAATCGAACGTTGCAGGCGTTCGTCGATGAAGGATTGGTCACACGAACGAGAAAAGAAGTTGTCATTTTAAATAGTGAACGATTGAAGGAACGTGCGAATGGCATGTTTTATGAGTGAGGAGCGATTACATGGTTTTTGGAATCATCTGTTCAGCAGTGGCCGGGGCATTTATTAGTGTCCAGGCAGCGGTCAATGCAAAAATGAATACAAATTTAGGAGCTTGGGCGACAACGGTACTGGTCTTTATCGTCGGTCTGGTCGGATCCATCATCCCGTTGTTACTATTCGGAGGCAATCTTTCCGGATTACGTGACGTGTCTCCAATTTATTGGCTCGGTGGATTGCTTGGTGTTGGTGTTGTGTATTGTGTCATGCGTAGCATCCAATTGCTTGGTCCAACGTTGTCCGTGTCACTCATTCTCGTGTCGCAACTCATTTGGGCGTTACTCGTCGATTTGTACGGCGCCTTCGGAATGCCTCAAATCACCTTGTCGTCTGGACAAGTGGTCGGGCTTACGGTCCTGCTCGTCGGGGTGATTCTCTTTAAGCAGTCCCAAACCGCGGCCATCGCCAAACAAGCTGTCAACGAAGCCACTTCTTGAGGAGTGGCTATTTTTCTGACAAAACGGGTACAGGTTGGTAACGATTTTTTGATAAAATGAAGCGGTATGGTTTAAAAATTAGCTGAGGTGATAAAAAAGTGGATTCTTCCATAGTGATTGATTTGTTGATTGTTTTGTTTTTGATTGTGTTGAACGGGATTTTTGCGATGACAGAAATTGCGCTCATCTCATCGAAACCTGCAAAACTTGAGGTTGAAGCAAATCGAGGGAAACGAAGTGCGAAGATTGCGCTTCACTATTCGAAAGACCCGACAGATTTGTTGTCGACCGTTCAAGTCGGAATCACATTGATTGGGATTATTAACGGGGCCTACGGGGGTGCGCGCTTCTCGGCTCCGCTCGCATCGGCGTTTGAACAAGCCGGGATGAGTACGCAGTATGCCGGGACGGTTGCTTATGTGGCCGTCGTTACAATCATTACGTATTTGTCGCTCATCATTGGAGAATTGGTACCGAAACGGATTGCGCTCGTCTCGCCTGAGAAAGTCACGATGGCGATTATTCCTTCGCTTGATCTATTCAGCAAGGTGATGAAGCCGTTCATTTGGATTTTATCGAAATCGACGCTCTTCTTGTTTAAATTATTAGGGTTGAAGGCGGAACAGACGAGTGGGGAGACCGAACTCGAAATCAAACAACTCTTATTTGAAGGAGCTCAGCAAGGTCAGTTCGCCCATGAAGAAGTACGACAGGTCGAACGGGTCTTTGCTTTTCATGATCAATTGATTTATGAACTCATGCAACCGCGGACGACGCTCGAATGGGTCGATTTAGAAGATGACATGGATGATATCAAGAAGTCGATCTATGAAAGTAAACATAACAAGTTACCGGTCGGTCGCGACTCGCTCGACGATTTTGTCGGCTATATCGACGTACGTGACATTTTGACGTTACCGACATTGCGTGAACCGTCACAGATTTTAAAACGCATCAAGCAACCGCTTATCGTTCCGAAACAGCGAGAGGCGAGCCAAGTGCTTCAAATGATGCAGAAAAATGGTGTCGAGATTGCATTCGTTTTAGATGAATATGGCGGATTCCTTGGCATGGTCACCTTGTTCGATATTTTGGAAGAAATCGTCGGAGAGGTCATGATTGAAGAGGATACACCGGAAGTGGTGCGTCGTGAAGATGGGTCGTATTTAGCGGACGGGTTACTCGGAATCGAAGATTTGAAGCGAACGTTTGAGATTCGGGATGACCGATTCGATGAAGGACGCAACTCCTATCACACGCTCGCGGGACTCGTCATTTATGCCCTCGGTGATTTTCCGAAGCGGGGCGATGTGGTCGAAGCGTATGGTCTTCGTTTTGAAGTCGTGGATATGGACGGTAAGCGTGTCGACCAAGTGCTTGTCTCAGAACTACAAGAACCAATCACAGAAGAGGACTGATGCGATGCATCAGCCCTCTTTTTCGTGTGCCGTCCATGTTCGTTGTAAAGCGCCTAACAAGATGTGAGCCGTGTGTAACATCGCCCGTTCATCTACATCGAAACGAGGATGGTGATGAGGGAAGATTGCCGCAAGCTCGGGGTTACCGGCTCCCGTGAAGAAGAAGCTACCGGGCACTTGTTCTACATAGTAGGCGAAGTCTTCGCCGACCATGAGCGGTGCCATCTCGATAACACCATCTGAACCGACGACGTCGATTGCGCTTTGCCGGACGTGTTCCGTTTCCGTCACATGATTGACGACAGCAGGATACCCTTTTATATAGTCGAGCTCGTACTCGGCATCGCTCGCAGCACAGACGGAACGGATGATGCGTTCCATATCCGTGATCATCTTTTCTTGCGTCTCATGGGTGAACGTACGCACGGTTCCAGATAACTTCGCTTCTTCGGCTATCACGTTGAACGCTTGACCGGAATGGAGAGTCCCGATGGTGAGAACGGCTGGTTCGAGCGGGTCAACGCGTCGACTGACCACTTGTTGGAGATGATTGGCCACGTTCACGGCGACCATGAGCGCATCGACCGTATGTTGCGGAATCGCGCCATGTCCACCTTTTCCTGTAATGGTCAATTCAAATCGATCGGCTGCAGCCATGACGGGACCTGTTTTCACGCCAATGGTACCGAAGGGGAGGGGCGTCCAAATGTGTGCGCCGTATACATAATCTACGTTGTCGAGACACCCGTCTTCAATCATCGGTTTGGCACCCCCTGGAGCCAACTCTTCAGCGAACTGATGAATCAACACGACGTCTCCCGGAAGGTCCATCTTGGTCAACACTTTCGCTAGGACGAGAAGTGTAGCCGTATGGGCATCGTGTCCGCAAGCATGCATGACCCCATTTACTTTTGAACGATAGGGGACATCTTTCACATCTTGGATCGGAAGCGCATCAAAATCGGCACGTAACGCGATGGTCGGGCCGTCACCGCCTTTGATTCGACCGACGACACCATTACCGCCAACGTGTTCACGCACCTCGATTCCAAGCGCACGGAGATAAGAGGCAATCATCTTTGGCGTTTCGACTTCTTGAAAGGACAGCTCTGGATATTGGTGAAAATGGCGCCTTAGTGACACCATCTCTTCGAACAACTCTGTCAAACGTACTTCGGCATGCGTGACGATCATTGCGAACACTCCTTTGTGATTACCGTGTCAAGAAATGAATCCATTTACAAATTGTTATGAAAGTTAAGCTTATCTTATACGAGTAAAGGGAATTAATACAGGAGAAAATGAAGAAATGAGGTGACAACATGGGGTGGATTATTGCGATTGTAGCGGTTGTCGTGCTCGTACTCATCTATTTTTCGATGTACAACGGGCTCGTCAAATATCGGAACTGGGTCGATGAGGCATGGGCTCAAATCGATGTTCAGTTGAAGCGGCGGTATGATTTGATTCCGAACTTGGTCGAGACGGTGAAAGGGTATGCGAAACACGAGCAAGAGACGCTCGCGAAGGTCGTTGAACTGAGAAATCAGCTTGGTGAGAAGTCGAATCGTCAAGATCAGATGGCGGTGAACGACCAACTGAGCGGGGCGTTGAAAAATCTGTTCGCGCTTCGTGAAGCGTATCCAGACTTGAAGGCGAACGAGAACTTCAAAATGTTGCAGGAAGAATTGACGCAGACTGAAAACAAGGTCGCGTACTCGCGTCAGCTCTATAACAATACGGTCATGAAGTACAATACAAAAATCGAATCGGTACCGACGAATATCATCGCGTCCGTCCATCATTTCGAAAAACGCGACATGCTTGAAGCACGTGCTGAAGAGCGCGAAAACGTTCGCGTGTCGTTTTGATGAATCGAGGTGGCAGCTATGCTCCTCTATGAACAGATTCGAAAGAATAAAGTAAAGACCGTTTTCATCGTCACGGGGTTCGTCTTATTCGTTCTTCTCGTGGGGGCGGCCATCTCCTACGTCAACTACGGGGACGCAATCCCGGGGTTGATTTTCACACCCATCTTCTCGTTGTTTTATGTCGGCATCGTCATCATGTCGAGCACGAACATCGTCATGAAGATGAATCGGGCGCAAGAGGTGACCTCGGTCGAAGAGCATCGCTTTTTATGGCATACGGTCGAAAACATGGCAATGGTCGCGAGGATACCGATGCCTCGTGTCTTTATCATCAACGATTCGTCACCGAACGCATTTGCGACGGGACTGAAGCCGGAAAAGGCGGCCGTCGCCGTCACGACGGGACTACTAGAACGATTGTCTCGCGAAGAAGTAGAAGGTGTGATTGCGCATGAGGTCGCACATATTAAGAATTATGATGTGCGGCTCTCGACGGTCACGCTCGCACTTGTATCGGTCATTGCCATCATGAGCGACATCGGGTCACGTATGTTATTTTTCCGAAGCATCAGTGGAGGGAGACGCGATCAAAACCAGAATCCAATCTTTCTCATCATCGGACTCGTCTTATTGGTATTGGCCCCGCTCATCGCGATGCTCATTAATATGGCGATTTCACGAAATCGTGAGTTCTTGGCAGATGCGAGTGGAGCGGAACTGACCCGTAACCCGGATGCCCTCGCCTCAGCGCTTGAGAAGATTGCAAACGTCGAGACACCGGTCGAGCAAGCGTCGAGTGCCTCGGCCCCACTTTACTTCTCCGACCCACTCAAGAAGAAAGTAAGTGGTCTCTTCTCGACGCACCCTGATCCAGTCGAGCGGATTTCCCGACTTCGTCAAATGTAAGAAGAGCCTGCCCGGTTGCGGCAGGCTCTTTATGTTACACTGAACTGGGAAAATAAGGAGGTGGATGAGTTGGATAAAAAGATATACATAGGTTTAGGAGTCGCTTTACTAGTCGTATTATTTTTATTTGGGCTAGGACCATATATTGTGCATACAGTACTTAAGGTCTTCATGTGGCTCACGCAATACATCTTACCGTGGATCTTTCTCTACTATTTCATTCAATTTTATAAACAATATGCACAAAAACAAGAAAAGCCACCTGAATGAGGTGGCTTTCGACGTTTATCCGGCGCGGTGGCTACGGATTTTTTCAATCTCATCGAGGACGAACTGAACGTTTGTGCCGACGATGACTTGGATATGATTCGGGCTGACGACTTTAACGCCAGGGATACCAGCTTTTTTGATTTGATCTTGGTTAACGGTATCCATGTCTTTGACATCAACGCGTAGGCGTGTGATACAAGACTCGATTCCTGTGACGTTGCTGTCACCGCCGAGACCATCATAGATCATGTTCGCCATCGCTGAGAATTCGTTGCCAGAGGCAGATGCGACCGGCGCCACTTTCGTTTCGCCGTCTGTCGTTTCACTTGCGACTGCATCAACGACTTCATCTGATTCGCGGCCTGGCGTCATTAAGTTAAACTTCACAATCATGAAGCGGAAGATGGCATAGTAGATGACTGCAAATACGAGACCTTGCACAATGAGCATGTACGGCTGATTGGCAAGAGGTAATCTTGAACTGAGGAAGAAGTCAACGAGACCAGCACTGAATGTAAAGCCGGCTGTCCATTGGAACGTTGCCGCGATAAAGAGCGAGATTCCTGTAAGGACTGCGTGTACAAGGTAAAGAACAGGTGCGAGGAACATGAATGAGAACTCGAGTGGTTCAGTTACACCTGTAAAGAACGAAGCGAACGCTGCTGCGAATAGTAGTGATGCAGCTTGTTTCTTCCGTTTTGTCTTCGCTGTATGGTACATCGCAAGTGCTGCGGCTGGGAGACCGAACATCATGATTGGGAAGAATCCGGCTTGATACATTCCTGTCACACCTTTTTCACCTTCACCCGACCAGAACTTTCCGATATCGTTAATGTCGGCGACATCGAACCAGAATACCGAGTTGAGGGCATGGTGAAGACCAGTTGGAATCAAGAGACGGTTAAAGAATCCATAAAGCCCGGCACCGAATGCGCCAAGTTTTGAAATCGATTCCCCGAATCCAACAAGACCTGTAAAGACGACCGGCCAGATGAAGTAAAGCGCGACTGATACGAGAATCATCGAGAAGGCTGTCATGATTGGAACGAGACGCTTCCCACTAAAGAATGCGAGGGCGTCCGGTAGTTTGACGTGACTGAAGCGGTTGTACATACTAGCGGCAATTAATCCTGATAAAATACCGATAAATGCATTTTCAATTCTCGAGAACGCCGGGTTGACGGCTTCGACGTCAATTCCTTGGAACAAGGCGACCGTTCCGGCTGCCAAAAGTGTCGTGACGGTCAAATAAGCCACGAGTCCACTGAGTGCAGCTGAACCGTCTCGGTTTTTTGACATTCCAAGACCTACCCCGACTGCGAAAAGAATTGGGATGTTATCGATAATCGCGGCCCCTGCTTTAATTAAGAATGCAGCGGCAATGTTTCCTGACCCCCAACCAGATGGATCAATCCAGTAACCAATCCCCATGAGAATGGCGGCAGCCGGAAGTACGGCGACCGGTAACATAAGGGAACGTCCGAGACGTTGCAAATAATTCATCATTGTTAATGTCCTCCTTTTTGGTGGTGTTGATCTTGTAGACGTTGAATGTGGAGCGTAATATAGCCAAGTTCTGACTCGGGCAAGACGATGCCATATGTCTCTTCCATTTCTTTTGCGACATCAGATGCGCACGCATAGGCAGACGTGAATTTCGTCTGAATCATGCGGAGCATGTCTTCATCAATCGTGTGATGATCGTAATGGTTGACCCGATCCATGACGAACCGTAAATGGGTTAATAATCGTTGGTAGGATAAGTCATCTTCTTCAATGGATACATCAAGTCGTCGTGAAATCGATTGAATCATGTCGCGGACAATCGTTGTCTGTTTGACCGTCTTGCGTAAATCACCTCCTTTCACTTTCATCGTATGGATATGAAGCGCGATGAACGCAGCTTCGTCTTTCGGCATTTTCACGTTGAGCTTTTCAGCGATATGTTCAATCGCCCATAGCCCAATCTCGTATTCATTCCGATAGAGGATTTTAATCTCGTTCAACAGTTTGTTGCGCAATAAGATGCCATCCATTTCTCGTTCGATGGCGAACGAGATGTGGTCGGTCAAGACGATGTGGATGTGTTCGTTGAATGAAGTCTCGAGACGTTTTTCCGCATAGGAGATGATATCCTCGGAAACGGTGAAGTGTTCAACGGGAATCCGGCTCAGTAACTGTTGGAACTTGTCATTTTCCGGCATGATGAACAACTTTTCGATTTTATGGGGATTCACGATGTCGTTCTTCGTCTTTTTAAAGGCGACGCCAGGACCAATCGCAATCTTTTCTTCTCCATCGTCCGAGACGATGACCGCATTGTTATTTAGAATCTTTTTGATCTTAATCATGTGTCCTCCTTGTTCCGGAGTCACGCTTCCACTCGGGCGACGACCGTCTTACCTGGGACGGCTTCCTTCGTAAATGTGAAGGCATAGTGATGGGCAAGCGTTCCACCATTCGTCACGACCATCGGCGTGACGGTGTCTTTACCAGCTTGATGGATTTGTGCCAAGTCCGCTGTGAGTAGCAGCTGCCCCGTTTTCACATGGTCACCCACATCGACACGGAGATCGAATGGTCGACCTTCGAGTTCGACGGTGTCGAGTCCAACGTGAATCAAAATCTCAGCACCATCCTCGGTCCGAATGCCGATGGCGTGCTTTGTCGGAGCGATTTGTACGATTTCTCCGTCAGCTGGTGAGACGACTGCTCCGTCTGTCGGTGTGATCGCGATGCCATCGCCCATCATTTTTTCGCTAAAGACCGGATCGGCTACTTGTTCGAGTGGAATGACGTCTCCTTCCATTGGCGAGTGTAGTGTCGGTTTGTGTCGATTCATTAACTTATTCCATAGCATATCTTCTACATCCTTTCTTAAAACAAAACGCGGAAAAACAAAACAGGCATGGAGTATAGACGGGTGGCATGCACCGTACGTCTTACCCCATGCCTGATCGAATCAGTCACATGTGATCGCTATTCGTTTCTTCACGTACAACATAACATGTGTTGATTTGAGACACAAGTCTTTTTTTGAAAGCGTTCTCTAAAAATTTACAAGGTGATGAATCTATTGTATAGTTAAGGCGAATCTATTGAAGAAAGGTGTTGCATGTTGATGAGTGAGGTTGTATCTGCCTAACGAACTGAAAAATGTCGGATGACACGTCTTTTTGTCATGCCGTCATGTTCCGTTACAGATACCGCCCATCAAAAACTGCCAGACACCGGTCTGTCTTTTTGCGTTGGTCGTCATCGACCAACGCTTTTTTGTTTGCGCGGTATCTCGATTCTACATTTGAGGAGAGAGACATATGAACGAACAAACATTTGAAAAATTACAATACAACGAATTGATGACGAAAGTAGAGCGCTTCTGCATCAGCGGATTCGGGCGACGGTTACTCAAACAACAACGTCCGACGAGCCATATTGCGACGGTGAAGAAGCGTCTGCAGGAAACGTCTGAAGCACGAGCGATTTTAGATGCGACGTCACACGTCCCATTCATCGGGGTTTCTGATATGGAAACAATCATCGGAAAACTACAACGAGGCATCCAACTCGAAGCAACAGAACTTGAAGCGGTCGCTGAATTTTTACGAGGAGCACGTAAACTGAAGCGATTCATGCTCGAACATGAATTCTTTGCACCGCTCCTGTCCGCGTATGCTGCTGGAATGGGCGAATGGCGGACACTAGAAGAAGACATCACGCAAGCGATTCGAGCTGGACAAGTCGTCGATGAGGCGTCGAAAGAGTTGAAGCGGATCCGAAAACAAGTCGACATTCTCGAAGGGCGAATCGAGGAGCGGTTGGCCAAGTTTTTGAAGAGCGCCGCCAATCGCGAGATGATTCAAGACGGATTCGTCACGAAAAAACAGGATCGCTTCACCATCCCAATCAAAGCTTCATACAAGCATAAAGTAGCGGGTACGATTGTAGACACATCGAATCGTGGGACAACGGTCTTTATCGAACCGGAGGCTATTTCGAAATTGAATGCAGAACTCGTCATTAAACGCACGGAAGAAGCGGTAGAAGTGTATCAAGTGTTAGCGACCTTGACCGGAGCGGTGACAGAAGTCCTTTCTGACATCGAGGCAACACTCGATGTCATCGCGCAGTACGATATGGTCTTCGCCAAAGGGAAGTACAGTCAGTCGATTGATGGCGTGACACCGCATGTGAATGCGACCGGTCGAATCCAATTGAAGCAAGTGCGTCATCCGCTCTTAGAAAGTGCCGTTCCACTCGATTTTGCCATCGGTACAGACTATCGTGGCTTGATTATCACTGGACCGAATGCTGGTGGAAAGACGGTCGTCTTGAAAACGATTGGACTCCTCAGTTTGATGACGATGACGGGGCTGCATATCCCGGCACACACCGATACGGTCATCTCCACATTCGATGAGGTGTTCGTCGATATCGGAGATAATCAGGACTTGGAGTCGGCACTCAGTACGTTCTCGGCGCATATGCACAATGTGGCGAAAATCATGCAAACTGCTGGAAAACGGTCACTGCTGCTATTCGATGAGATTGGAAGCGGGACGGAACCGAATGAAGGAGCCGCTCTGGCGATTGCCATTTTAGAAGCGGCTTATAAACGTGGATCAATCGTTGTGGCGTCGACGCATTATGGAGAAATCAAATCGTATTCTGAAGCGCATCCGGATTTCATGAACGCAGCGATGCAGTTTGATCCGGAAACGCTCGAACCGAAATACCGACTGCTCATGGGGCAGTCTGGCGACAGTAATGCTTTGTTTATCGCTCGGAAGATGAAGTTGCCGGAAGCGATTTTGAAACAGGCATCTCGTTATATGAACGAGAAAACGTATGACACCACGAAAGTCGATGATGCTAAAATCGCTCGCGAAGTGGAAGTGGTTCCTCTTGAAGAGGCGGAACGCTTTGAAAAAGGTGACCGTGTCCGGTTGTTAGAGACAAATCAAGTCGGGCTTGTCTATTCGTTTGATGCATCGCGTCGGCATGTCCGGGTGTTCGTGAATGACGATTATGTTGAGCTACCGAGTCGTCGTGTCCGGCTAGAGGCGCGTGCCATAGAACTCTATCCGGCTGACTATGATTTGGATACGTTATTCACGACGTATCAGGAGCGTAAGGAAGCACACGACTTTGCGCGAGGGTCGAAAAAAGCGTTACGACGAGTGGAGAAAGAGATTCGGGAAAGAAAGAAACAAGAGCAATCAAATCGAAAGTGAATGTAGCATACAGCGAACGGGTAAGAGCACATAGAGAGAAGTCTTAATGTGGGAGGGACTTACGTGTTCGAATTAAGTTTTTGGTTTGCGCTCGGCTTTGCGGTGATTCACTTTTTTTCAGGAAAGCTCATTCATGTGCGTGAAGTGCCGAGGAGTCGCTTTTTATCAGTGGCTGGCGGGATTGCCGTTGCTTATGTATTCCTTCATCTGTTACCAGAGTTAAATGAATATCAACGTGAACTCGAAGGAGAGATTGGAAATAACGTCTTCGCTTCCCTCGAGAACCATATCTTGATTATCAGTATGTTAGGACTGGCTGTCTTTTATGGGCTCGAGCGATTCGCGACAGCCAATAAGCGCAAACAAAAACCATATGTATTTTGGATTCATATTGGTTCATTCACGCTTTATACGTTTAGCATCGGGTATGTGCTCGCAGAAAGTGAATTTCAGTCAAATGGCACGATGTTCCTCTATTTTGTAGCGCTCGGCATACACTTTGTCACGGTCGATCAAGGATTGCGTCAGCATCACCAGCAACTTTATGATCGACAAGGGCGCATCTTCTTGGCGCTTGCTGTACTCATAGGGTGGGCAGTTGGTACATTTGCAGAAGTGAATGAACTTGGCTTGTCCATCGTTGTCGCCTTTTTAGCAGGTGGCGTCATCTTGAACGTCATGAAAGAAGAATTGCCTGCTGAACGTGAGAGTAGTTTTGGTGCGTTTTTAGTTGGACTATTAAGTTATGCGTTGTTATTACTCGTCATATGAAAAGGCAGCCACGTGCGTCGTGGCTGCCTTTTGACTTATAAGCTTGAACTTTGATTCTCTACGTTGCTGTCGCTCTCTGTTGAAGCATCGTCATGATGCGGTCCGTGACCGTGGCCATGGCGACCACCTTCTCGTCCGCCGCGCATACCGCGAGCATCTTCTAAGTCATCATAACTTGTCACATCAGCAAAACGCTCTTCGTGATCCGCAAGGATTTGATCGGCTTCTTCTTGTGTCACGTTTCCTTCTTCTACAGCGGTCGCCAGTTTTTCTTCATGCGATGTCATGATCGCATCGATGAATGCTTCAATCGAAATGCCTTTTTCCTCCGCGAGCTCAGGAAGTGACTGTCCATTTTCACGTGCAGCGTCCACTTCCTCTTCCGTTAAACCAAGCGCTTTGATGAGAGCGGCATGACCTGCTTCCCGATCACCAAACATACCAGGACCTCGTTCGCCTCGTTCACATTGGGTGGATGCTGTCGTTGTCGATTCGTCTGTCGCCGTGTCATTCGTCGCGGCATATACCCCAGTGCCTGAGACGGCTAATAGACCGGCCAAGGCGATTGCAAGTTTCGTTGATTTCATGTGTATCTCCTCCTTTTGATACTCCAAGTGTAGATCTGAAGGTGAGGAAAGTTGTGAGGGAGTTGCAAGATTTCTGCAAATTGTCTTTGGGAAACGGTGGGACATTCGATGTGTGCGATATAATGGGTGTGGAGGCGATATGAGATGAACGTACTCGTTGTGGAAGATGAACAAAAACTGGCGGAGGGCATGTCTCGTTTTTTAACGTATGCCGGATTTGATGTGACCGTGGCGACGACTCTCGGTGAGGCGAAGCGACAGCTACATCAACGATTTGATGCGGTGTTATTAGATGTTCGTTTGCCTGACGGGGAAGGTTGGACCTTGATCCCGACATTAAAAGCGCAACAACCATCGCCCGCCATCATCTTGACGACCGCACGTGGTGAGGCGGATGACCGTGTATTTGGATTGGAACTCGGGGCGGACGATTACTTAGTCAAACCGATTGTCTTGAAAGAGTTGGAGATTCGTTTGAAACGTCTCGTGAAACAGACTGATTTGATTCAATTCGGGGCACTCACCATTGACATCAAGTCGAGGATGGTACAAGAGAACGGACAACCGCTCCGACTGACGAACAAAGAGTATGAATTGCTTTTGTACTTATGGAAGCACGTCGGGGAGGCGTTAGATCGGAACCGCCTGCTCGACGATGTATGGGATTATACGTTTGTCGGAGATACGCGTACGGTCGACACCCATATCAAGCAATTACGTGACAAATCACCGACATTAAAAGAACAGCTGAAGACCGTTCACCGGGTCGGTTATCGATTAGAGGGACTGTCATGAACCGTCTGATGAAGAAACTATTATGGACGGCTATCCTACCGCTTGCTGTGATGGCGGTTTTGACCTTCGGACTCACATCCTTATTAATCGGACGTTTCGCAGAAGATGAGACGTATGCACAATTGGAGCGCGAGGCGGCGATTGTATATGAAGCCATTCAGGAAGGACGCGGGATTCCAGGTCAATTAGACGTACTTTTATTTCAAGACGGGCAACGCATCGAGCTAGAGCGGGGTGGTCGGATGCACCGCATGATGCCGATTACCCTCGATCCGAATGATTTAGCAGTTCAAGACGAAGTGAGTGTGAATGGGACCCGTTTCTTGACGTACTTACAAGAAGAAGGGGACGTCCAAATCGTGACGTACAGCCCGGTGCCGTTTTCAAATCCACAGTTCCAACAAATCTATCTCATCTTAGCGGGTGGGTTTATTCTGGCACTGTTGGTTGCCATCGGTGTTACGTTTTGGATGAGTCGTCGACTCACGCAACCGCTTGTGGAATTAAAACAGGCGACTACCTCGATTATGGAAGGGCGACACGACATTACACTTCCGAATGTGACGAACGATGAGATTGGAGATTTGACCGTTACGGTCGGTCAAATGAACGAATCACTTCAAGAAAAAGAAGCACTCCAAAAATCATTTATCTCCGGAGTGACGCATGATGTGCGTACACCGCTCGCCATCGTTCGAAACGAGGCAGAAATGTTGGAGCTGGGTGTCGTGAAGGCGTCAGAGGTTTCTACGACCGGGAAAAGTATTACCGAGGAAGTAGATCGTATCGATCGACTCGTCAATCAGATGCTCGAATATTCAAAGTTGTCCACCGGTACGATTCCGCTCGAAATGGAGTCGCTACAACTAGACGACTTGATTCGTCGATTGACGTCAAGCATGTCTGAATGGTTCCGAAAAAAAGATGTGACCCTAGACTTACAACTCGAACCGGTATCGATTCAAGCTGATCGACTCGCAATGGAACGGGTACTCTCGAACTTCATTAGAAATGCGTATGAGGCGAGCCCTACTGGCGGAAAGATTACCATCAAACTGACACCACATCGACTGTCCGTGACAGACGAAGGGGACGGGATTGACCCTTCCATTGGGCATTCGATTTGGGATATGTACGTGAAGGGTGATCGTTCAAATGGTCATGGCTTAGGTCTCGCCATCACGAAGCTCTTACTTGAAGCGCAAGGATTCTCGTACGGGGTCGATTCACATAAGGGGGCGACATTTTGGATCGAATGGACATGACATTATTTTTACGTGGGATACGGTTAGAGAGAGAACGCATTCGTTCGACAGGATATCCATACTCGCTACCAATCTTTCAGACCCTCGATGAACTGACGTTTCATCATCCGGTCACGTTTCTCGTCGGAGAGAACGGGAGTGGAAAATCGACTTTAATTGAAGGGATGGCTGTAGCGGCGGGCTTCAACCCAGAAGGCGGAGCACCGTCCTTCCAATTTGAAACAGAGGCGACGCATAGTTCCTTGTATGAAGCGTTGCGTCCGATTCGTGGTCCGTATCGACCGAAAGATGGTTTTTTCTTACGTGCCGAGACAGCATACCAACTATCGAGTTATGTGGATGAGATGGCGAAATCAGGGCGTGATCCTGAACGGTTTTATGCGTCATACGGCGGACGTTCCCTTCATGAACAATCGCACGGTGAAGCGTTCCTCTCTCTCATGTTGCATCGATTCCGTGAAAGAGGGCTCTATATTTTGGATGAGCCAGAAGCCGCATTGTCACCGATGCGACAACTGACCATGCTCGCGCGTATGCATGAACTTGTACAATCCGGAAGTCAATTCATCATCGCGAGTCACTCACCCATCTTGATGTCATATCCAGGCGCGGTCATTTTGCAAGTAGAGACCGGGCTATCCCCGACGGCGTTTGACGATTTGGAGCATGTACGGGTTATGCGTGACTATTTAGAGGCGCCAGAACGCATGCAACGAATCTTGTTTGATGAATAAAACGGTCACGATGTAAGCGTTTTATTTTTATGTTGACGTCAAGATTTCTAGGGAGTATGCTTATATCGAAAAGAAGAAAATCCACTTTGGGATTGTTACTGGTGATGCAGGCAAAACCTAAATTGATGCCATGACTCCATGTTGGACTCTGGTGTGAATTTAGGTTTTTTTCTTTTCAGTTCAGTTGAATGAGAGCGAGGTGAGGAGACCATGCATATTTCAAAAGTGTTCAACAACAATGTCGTAGCCATCGATGCGAACGGTCAAGAGCAGGTCGTGATGGGACGTGGGATTGCGTTTCAAAAACGACCGGGCGATCAGATCGATCAGACACGAATCGAAAAAATCTTTACGCTCGAGAGTAAAGAGAGCTATGAGCGTTTCGTTCACTTTTTAAATGAAATGCCGACAGCTGAGATGGAAACGGTGAAGCAGATTGTCAGATTGGCCGAACAGCGATTGGACCAACCCATCCATGACTCACTATATGTGACGCTGGCTGACCACCTTCATTTTGCACTCAGTCGGTACCAAGATGGAATCCAAATTCGAAATCCTCTCGTTTGGGAAGTGAAACGATTTTATGCCCCAGAGTTCGTTATCGGGAAAGAAGCGGTTAACCTGATCAATGAGCGACATGAGGTCAAACTTGATGAGGACGAGGCAGTGGCAATCGCCTTACACCTCGTCAATGCGACGATGTCTGGTGTTAAAGGTGAGAATCTTCATCTCGTCACCGAGATGACGAGAGCTACGCAAGCGATTCTGACGATCATCACGTATCACTTTCAAATCGAATTGGACGAGGAATCATACGCTTATGCACGCTTTTTGACCCATCTAAAATATTTTGTGCAGCGTCTCGCATCTGGAGAGAAGGTCAAATCAACGGGTGACGAAACTTTGTTCCTGATGGTGAAGCAAAGATATCCGGAAGCATTTGAATGTGTCGAAAAGATCGCCGGGTTGATTGCGACGAAATATCATTACGATGTATCGATGGACGAACGGCTGTACATGATGATTCATATCGAAAACTTAATGAAAGAACGTCGATCCTAAGGATGGTTACTGATGATGCAGGCCAAACCTAAATGACTACACAATTTTTTGTGTGGTGATTTAGGTTTTTCTTTTTACCTAAAATGATGAGGAGTGAACAAAATGGAACAATATAAACAACTGGCAGAAACGATTGTGCAGCATGTCGGTGGCAAGGAGAACGTCAAGAGCGTCTTTCACTGTGCAACGCGGTTACGCTTCAAACTAAAGGATGAATCAAAAGCGAGTGCGGCGACATTGAAACAACTGGATGGCATCATCACCGTCGTTCAAAGTGGTGGACAGTTTCAAGTCGTAATCGGAAACAATGTACCATATGTCTACAAAGAGGTTGTCGATGTCGGTGGTTTCCAGACATCTTCGACTGATGATGAAGAAAAATCAGGAGTGTTCAACCGATTGATTGATGTAATCGCTGGAATCTTTACGCCAATTCTCGGACCAATGGCAGGTAGTGGTCTTTTGAAAGGATTGCTTGCGATTCTCGTTGCGCTCGGATTATTGACACAAGAGATGGGAACGTATGTCGTCTTAAATGCCGCGGCAGACGCACTATTTTACTTCTTACCGGTGATTTTGGGACATTCGGCCGCGAAGAAATTTGGTGGTAACCCGTATATTGGGATGATCATCGGGGGTGCACTCGTTTATCCTTCGATTGTTGCGATTCAAGGAGCAGGTGAGTCGTTAACGTTTCTCAATGTACCAGTCGTCTTGATGAGTTATGCGTCTTCGGTCATTCCGATTATCTTGGCGACATATGTGTCTTCAAAAGTAGAAACATTCTTCAACCGCCATACACATGAGGCCGTCCGAAACTTCACAACGCCGATGATGGCATTGTTACTTGTTGTCCCGTTGACTTTTTTAGCCATTGGACCAGTTGCGACATATGCGAGTCAAGGATTAGCGAACGGATACTCGTTCTTATATGACTTGAGCCCGACAATCGCCATCGCATTCATCGGTGCGTTCTGGCAAGTGCTCGTCATGTTCGGACTTCACTGGGGACTTGTGCCAATCATCATCAACAACTTATCGGTTGTCGGTATGGATACAATCGTTGTCGGTGTATTGATGGCCACATTTGGTCAGGTCGGTGCTGTTTTAGCAATCACGTTAAAGGCGAAAAATCCAAAAGTGAAAGGGTTAGGGACTTCCTCGACCATTGCGGGTGTCTTCGGAATCACAGAACCGGCGATGTATGGATTAACATTACCTCGTAAGAAGCCATTCGTTTTCGGGATGATTGGTGGAGCGGCAGGTGGTGTCATTGGTGGTCTGTTCGGTACAGCAGCCTATGCGATGGGAGGACTCGGAATCTTCAGTATCCCGGTCATGATTCCGGCAACGGGTGTCGATTTAGCCTTTTACGGCGCATTTATCGGAATGGCGGTAGCGGCAGTGGTTGCACTCGCTTTGACGATGGTGTTCCACAAAGAAGAAGTGACAGTCGAGTCGCAGGAACAAGAGGTCGCCCAGTCTGTATCTGAGCAAGTAGGCTTTCCGGTCTCGGCTCCATTAAAAGGGGAAGTCGTGTCGCTTGAAACGGTTCGTGATGAAGTGTTCTCGAGTGGGGCGATGGGGAAAGGGATTGCCATCATGCCTTCAGAAGGCGCAGTGTATGCCCCGTTCAATGGTGAAATTGTAACGGTCTATCCATCGAAACACGCAATTGGCCTTCGGTCTGATACCGGTGTTGAGGTGTTGATTCATATTGGTTTAGACACGGTGAAACTAAACGGAAAGTATTTTGAAACGCTTGTGACGAATGGACAGAAAGTGAGAGAAGGAGATCCGCTCGTCCGATTCGATATGGATGCCATCGCCCGGGAAGGGTATGACACGATCACGCCGATCATTGTCACGAATACCGATCATTATTTAGACGTATTACCAACTTACACAGGAGCGGTAGAAGCGAATCATGGCGTATTACGCGTCATTGTATAACAAAGGAGGAGACAAGATGAAACAAGTATCAAGTGATTTTTTATGGGGCGGAGCCACTGCGGCCAACCAATTAGAAGGCGGTTATCAAGAAGGTGGGAAAGGTCTTTCGATTGCTGACGTGATGCCTGGTGGGAAACAGCGAATGAAAATCATTCATGACCCGACGTTCGATTTTGAATTACATGAGGAACATTCGTATCCGAACCATGAAGGCATTGATTTCTATCATCGCTATAAAGAAGATATCGCCCTCTTTAAAGAAATGGGATTCAAGACGTTCCGTATGTCGATTGCCTGGTCACGAATTTTTCCGAACGGGGATGAAACGCAACCGAATGAGGAAGGTCTTCAATTCTACGATCGTGTCATCGATGAGTTGGTCGCACAAGGGATTGAACCACTTGTCACGATTTCACACTATGAGATGCCGCTACATCTTGCAAAACATTATGGGGGTTGGCGGGACCGCCGTCTCGTCACCTATTTTGAACGATATAGTCGCGTCTTATTCGAACGTTATCAAGGGAAGGTCAAATATTGGTTGACGTTTAACGAAATCAATGGCGCTCAATTCATGCCAATGCTCAGCCTAGGCATTGCGGTCCGAGAAGAAGAAAACACATTACAACTGACGTATCAGGGACTTCATCACCAACTAGTTGCAAGTGCACTCGCGACGAAAGCAGCACGCGAGATCGACCCATCGATGCAAATTGGATGTATGCTCATCGCGGCTCCAGTTTATCCATACAGCTCGAACCCAGATGATGTTTGGTATGCACATGATGCGGAGCGGATGATGAACTTCTTCTGCGGAGACGTTCACGTACGCGGGAAGTATCCGAGCTTTGCGAAACGCTTCTTCGAAGAGAATGGCATTGAACTCGCCATGGAGGATGGCGACCTTGATATCCTCAAAGAGAATACAGTGGATTTCTTTTCACTCAGTTATTATATGTCGCGCACTGAAAAGGCTGAAAAAGGTCAGGATGAGGCGGAAGGTAATATCATGAGCGGTGTCAAGAATCCATACTTACAAGCGAGCGACTGGGGATGGGAAATTGATCCGACGGGACTCCGTGTCATTTTAAACAAATTATATGAACGTTATGAGCTTCCATTATTCATCGTTGAGAACGGATTAGGTGCATATGATCAAATCGAGTCGGACGGAACGATTCATGATCACTACCGAATCGATTATTTGCGCGACCATTTAAAAGGGATGATGGATGCCATCGAAGATGGGGTTGAAGTGATGGGCTATACGAGTTGGGGTTGTATTGACTTGGTGAGTGCCTCAACAGGTGAGTACAGCAAACGATACGGCTTCATTTACGTGGATCGACATGACGATGGTACCGGGACGTTAGAGCGAAAACGGAAAGAATCGTTCTTCTGGTACCAAGATGTGATTCGTTCACAAGGTGCGAGCTTATACGAAGAAGAATCAGTCAAATGAAAAAAGCGGCCTCGGCCGCTTTTTTCATGCTTTCGTGATTTTTCGCAATAAGATGATCGCGAGACTAATGCCCCCAGCAATCAACATATACATAATAATTTCCATCCATGTGCTCATTCGTCGTCTCCATCCGCAAAGATTGCGAGCTCGCCTTGTGGCATCGCGACCAACAGATAGGCGTCTCCACCAAGTGGTCTCGCGTCTCCTGCTTGCCAGCACTCAAAGTGTTCTTGGTATCCGTTGATGAATAGTAGAGAACCGGATTCGAATTGAAGTTCGAGATGCGGGTGATCGTCTCCGAGTCGTACGTGATGGATGCGTTCACGACGGAGCCGCATGAGTTGTTCGAGTTGTTCGCCTTCGTCAAATGTGTCTTGTGTGGCATGGACATGCCAAGGTCCCTCGATTGAGATCCATGATTCCAGTCCTTGGCGGCTAAAATAGAGGAGATGATGATTAGGGCCAGAACCAAAATCGATTCCGACGAAGGAGGAGGCGGTAAAGAGGTGGTGCAAAATAGATGTCGCTTGTTCGTACTCGGTGGTAGACACGCCGTCACCTCACTTTAAAGAGTTGTTATCATTATCATTCCACGTTACCACGCTAAAGTAAACGAATCTCACTCAACCTTCAGAAAAAAATAATCGTGAGTGATGCATGAAGAGACCGCTTCAACCGGAGTGTCTATCATCTGTTCAGATTATTTGGGTTATACTGGGATAAGGCGAAAGGAATGATGCTCGATTTCGTTCTAAATAGGGGGAAAAGAGATGATCGTAGCAATCGAAAAGGCAGGATACGAGATAAACGAACCTGTCATTCAAAGCATTGCGTTCGAAGTGCGGACTGGTGAAATTTTAGGGGTGATTGGGTCGAACGGAGCGGGAAAAACGACGACCATTGCCTGTCTGACAGGGACGATTCCTTGGATGAAAGGGACAGTCGAGTTGGAACGCTATGCGTACATCCCGGAGCAACCGGTCTACTACGATTATTTGACACTATCTGAACATATCGCGCTCGTCCAAGAATTGACGGGCGTGGATTCGACAGAAAAGACAGAGGCGTTGCTGCAGCTTTTCCGACTAGAATATGTGACAGACCGCTATCTTTCTTCATTTTCAAAAGGGATGAAACAGAAGGCGATGATTTTATTGGCGCTCATCCAAGAAGCGCATGTATTGATTGTCGATGAACCGTTTATCGGGTTGGATGCAACGACGACGATTCAGCTACTTCGACTGTTAGAAGCGGAGCGCATGAGGGGAGCCGCTGTCTTATTGGTTACGCACGTTCTTGATACGGCCGAGCGGTTATGCGACCGGTTCGTATGGATTGATGACGGACAACTGCTGGCGAGTGGGACGAAAGCAGAGATTCGAGAAACGCTCAAAACAGAAGGGATGACCTTGTTCGATATGATGGAAGATGTGGCGCTCCGATGATTGCGAAACGACTATTTTGGATGCGTGTTTCCCGTTATATGAAGCAACAGTGGAAGACAGTCCGATTGATTGTCGATTGGACGATTTTTTTATATGGGGTAGTCCCTCTGCTCATATGGGCAGGCTATTCCTACTGGCGTATATGGCAAGGTGATTTTGACTGGATGCGTGATGTACCTTACCTGTTATGGACAATCCTGTTCGGGTGGGTGATGTGGCAAGATCGTATTTTTGTCTGGGTGGAGCGCGCCGACATCATCCTCGTGTCTGACCGGAGCATGATTCGACAGTTGAAATGGTATTCTGTTTCATATCATCTCGTTCAACATGTCATTCAATACGGATTCTATCTTTTATTGATTACGCCGATTCTTCACATGAAGGGAAGAAGTGCTGTCGAGATTCTCGCATTCGGAGCCTCACTTTTCCTGCTTGCCTGGTGTCATGCGTGGATTCAATATCAACTTCGCCTCCGACATGCCCACCTTACGAAGCGATTCTTGATCATACTCCTTGCTTTCGTAGGCGTGTATGCGCTATTGATTGAGTCGGTGTTACTCGGTGTATTGATTGGAAGCGTGATGGTCACCTTTGCATTATACGTCGGGGAAGGCTGGGTGTCGCGACATCCGAGTATCGGTCGCGAGATTGAGATTGGGGAACGTGAACGTGCCTCGTTCGACCGTATGCTACTGACAACCTCAGGTGCCATCGAAAAGACGAGTGAGCGAAAACGTCCCTTGTATCGACCGAGACCGAATCGCTTTGGAACCGTCAGACGGACGATGGCACTCCTTATGTACTTTAGAACGCCGAGTCATCGGAATTTATGGTTTCGACTCATTCCGCTCGGGGTCACGAGCGTGATTCTCCTTCCGAGCTGGTTCAAAGTGTTGGTTCCGATTTATCTATTGTATGTCGCCTATCAGGAGCATACGTCGTTCACGAGGGAGATGGAGCGGCATCCATTCTTCCAATCCATTCAAGAAAGAGGTTCATCATGAACGAACAGCAATATGAGCACCTATTACACATCCAGACGGCTAAACCTCAGCAGGGATTCCCGTCGTCGGCGGAATATCACCGTTATGAACCGACTCCTTACGAAGCGCTCGATTTGCTTCGAGATGCGTATCCGCTAGAGTCCACAGATACCATCGTGGATTTCGGTTCGGGCAAGGGGCGTCTGCCGTTCTATTTGGCGTATACGTTTCGTGTGCGGGCAATTGGTGTCGAGATGGACGGTGGGTTCCACGAAGAGGCGCTTCAAAATTTAGTGAGTTATACGAAGAAACACCGGACCCGAGGAAGTGTTCAATTGGAACAAGGACTGGCAGAACAATTTACGATTCCGAAAGAGGCGAACCGCTTCTACTTCTTTAATCCGTTCTCGGTAAACATCTTTCGACAAGTCATTTCAAATATCATAGCATCCGTTGAAACAGATCCTCGTCCAGTCGATGTGATTCTGTATTATCCGACAGATGCGTATCTCCATTATTTGAACGACGAGACACCTTTTCACTATTTGAAGACCGTTCGACTACCCCTCAAGAATCTTCATGAGCGATTTTTGATTTATCGTTTTGATATGATGGAATCATCTTGGTGATGGAGGAGTGAGTACGATGAAAAAGAAAGACATTTTAGAGGCGTATCGTTGGCGTCAAGCGACGAAAGTATTCGATGCGGACCGTAAAATCAAAGAAGAGGACATGGAGTTCATTTTAGAGACAGGACGTCTTTCCCCGAGTTCGTTCGGGTTTGAGCCGTGGCAGTTTGTCGTGGTCCGTCGGGAAGATTTACTCCAAAAAATTAAAGATCACGCATGGGGAGCGCAAGGTCAGGCTTTGACTGCGAGTCACTTCGTGTTAATTCTCGCAAGAACACCGAAAGCGATGCGTTACGATGCGGACTATATTCGTCATATCGTGACGGGCGTACAAGGTCGCACGGAAGAAGAATACGCACAACGCGTGAAACGGGTACAGGAGTTTCAAGAGAACGATTATCGTCTATTAGACGATGAGCGCGTCTTCCAAGAATGGATCAAGCGTCAGACATATATCCCACTTGGGAACATGATGACGGCGGCCGCACAAATCGAGATTGATTCATGCCCGATTGAAGGGTTTAATCAAGAGGAAATCGATGAGTTGCTCATCTCAGAAGGTGTCATGGAACGAGGCGAATGGTCGCTTTCGGTCATGGTCGCATTTGGGTACCGGGCGCGCGATTTTGCCCCGAAAACACGTCGTGACTTTAACGAAGTCGTCAAATATATCGGATGAAAAAAGGGTACATCGCCTCGGCGATGTACCCTTTTGAATTATTTCCAATCTGTGATGCGGTCGACTGGGAAGCGTACTGATGGATATCCTTCTTCTGCTGCTTTTCCGATTGAGAGAAGCATGACTGGAAGGTAACGTTCTTTGTCGAGGCCGAACGCTTCAGCGATGTTCGCTTTATCGTATCCGCCGATTGGGTTTGTGTCGTAACCATGTGCACGTGCGACGAGCATGAGTTGCATCGCAACGAGACCTGAATCAAGCATGATGCTGTCTTTAATCATTTCTTTCGGTGCGTCTTTGAAGATGCCTTTGATCATGTCGACTTGACGGTCACGGACCTCGGCCGGCATCATCCCGCGTTCTACCGCTGTATCGAAAATCTCTTCTGTGTAGTCTGCCATTTGATAGTCAGCGAAGAGTGCGATGACCGCTGAAGACGTTTCGACTTGGCGTTTGTTGAAGCTTGCGAGTGGAAGGAGTGTTTCTTTTCCTTCTGCGCTATCGATGACGACGAAGCGCCATGGTTGTAGGTTAAGTGATGAAGGTGCTGTCGTCGCCTCTTCAAGAATTTGTGTCATTTCTTCTTTTGAGATTTTGACGTTCTCATCGTATACACGAATCGAACGGCGTCCTTTGACAATCTCCATAAAGTCTTTTTGTGTAGCAGTGTTCATATTGTTGTCTTCCTTTCATGGTCAATTGTATCTTGTAACATCGTCAAAGATGTTAATAACTGTTGTTGATCCTCTACCTTCATGTTGACAAAAAGTCGGTCCGTTAAGCACTCTTTTTGCTCAGTCCAATGTGCAATTTGTTCACGACCATCGTCTGTCAACTCGACATAGATGACACGGTTGTCCTGTTCACAACGTCTACGCGTGATAAGTCCTTGTGTCTCTAGCTGTTTCAGGTGTCGGGTGATAGCCGCATGATCGACATCAACGCGTTGTTGCAATTCACGTTGCCGCAATGGACCGACGTGATACAGGTTGCTTAAAATGTCATAGCGACTTAAGCTGAGCCCGCCCATTTCGGAGTCGAATAATTGCCCCAATTCTTTTTGTACGGTGATGATGTGATAGAGAATTTGATCACGAAGCGAGCAAGAATCTCGCATGCACATCGCCTCCTCAAATCATTGATGACTCAATCATTGATGGGTCACACAATGTATAGTAAACCCATCTTGAGGAGATTTCAAATAAAAAGTTTTAAGAAATGGGTTGTCAAACTGTTATATAATAGTCTATATTGTAATCAACTGATATATAACAATGATTAAGGAGGATGTGAGCGCTTGGAACATTACGAACGGCTAAATACGTACCATGTTCATGAGAAGCTGTTTGAATTCGTGAATACAAACGTACTTGAACCCCATGAAATCAACGATTTTTGGGAAGGTGTTGAATCGCTTCTAGAGCGTTTCATTCCAGTGAATCAGATGCTTCTAGAAAAGCGTGCGACATACGAACGATTGTTACAGGAGTGGTACAGTCAGCAAGACGAAGTCGACCCGATCGAATATGAGACGTTTTTAACGTCAATCGGCTATATCGAACCGGTCGTCGAAGATTTCAACATTGACGTGTCGAATGTTGACCGAGAAATCGCGCATCAAGCCGGTCCGCAACTCGTCGTACCATTAGACAATGCTAGATATGCACTCAACGCCGCCAATGCCAGATGGGGAAGTCTTTACGACGCCCTTTATGGAACAGACATGATTGAAGAGACGGACGGTACGGAAAAAGGGCCGGGATACAATCCCATTCGCGGCAATGAAGTCATTCGATTGGCAAAACAGTTTCTAGATGACACGTTCCCTTTGCCGTCAGGATCGCACGGGGAAGTGACACGTTACTTCGTTCGTGATGATGTCGCCTACGCGGTGATTGGGGAAGATGAGCACGCATTCGCACATGATTCCTTCGTCGGTTATACCGGGGACTTGAACAATTTGAAAACATTGATGCTCCAGCACCATGCCTTACACGTTGAACTGCAATTCGACCGTGAACATCCGGTCGGGAAAGTCGACCCTGCTGGACTGATGGACATCGAGCTCGAATCAGCCCTATCCGCAATCGTGGATTGTGAGGACTCGGTCGCAGCCGTTTGTGCGAAAGACAAAGTTCATCTGTATCGCAATTGGCTTGGCCTCATGGATGGGACGCTTGAAGCATCGTTCGAAAAGAACGGGAAGCGACTCTCACGACATTTGAATGAGGATAAGCGTTTAATCGGAAAAGGTGGAGCGGAAGTCGTCCTCCCGGGACGCGCGCTCTTATTCATTCGGAACGTCGGACACTTGATGACGACAGACTTGATGCTTGATGCAGAAGGTCGCGAGGTACCAGAAGGTATAGTAGACGCCATCTTTACTTCACTGATTGCGAGTCGACATCTACATCGCAACCTTAACTCTCGGGAAGGGTCCATCTATATCGTCAAGCCAAAAATGCATGGATCTGAAGAAGTGGCATTCAGCAACGACTTGTTTGACGCCGTGGAAGATCGATTGAGCCTTCCTCGCCATACGTTAAAAGTCGGCGTGATGGATGAAGAGAGACGAACGTCGCTCAATTTAAAAAACTGTATCGCTCAAGTGAAAGATCGGGTCGTCTTCATCAACACGGGCTTCCTCGACCGGACGGGGGACGAGATTCATTCCTCGATGACACTTGGACCAATGCGTCGAAAAGGAGAGATGAAGACGTCTCCTTGGCTCGCTGCATACGAACAATTGAATGTATCGACTGGTCTCGAGAGCGGATTCCATCACCGTGCACAAATCGGGAAAGGGATGTGGGCGATGCCTGATCAGATGCAGGACATGATGCGTGAAAAAATTGCGCACGTACGGTCCGGGGCGACAACGGCGTGGGTGCCTTCCCCAACGGCAGCGACGCTCCATGCGATGCACTATCATCAACTCGACGCTTTTGCTGTGCAGCGACAATTGATGCAGCAACCTGCTTTGGAAAATGAACGACAACAACTCCTCGATATTCCGCTTGCGACAGGCATCTATTCGCAAGACGAAATCAGAGAAGAGCTCGAGAACAACTTGCAAGGATTGCTCGGATACGTCGTTCGCTGGGTCGAACAAGGTGTTGGTTGTTCGAAAGTGCCAGATATTCATCATATTGGGCTAATGGAAGACCGGGCAACACTTCGTATTTCAAGCCAGCACGTGGCCAACTGGTTGCATCATGGCATCTGTTCAGCAGATCAAGTCGAAGTCACACTCTATCGAATGGCACAGGTCGTCGATGAACAAAACGAGGCAGATCCAAATTATCGACCGATGACACCGAACGTCGATCAATCGATCGCTTATCAAGCTGCGCATGAACTCGTGTTTCATGGGTTGAAACAACCGAACGGGTACACAGAACCGATCTTACATCGCCGTCGCCGTGAATTTATGAAACGACAAACTATGGAGTTAAACCTTAAAGGAGGAACCTCATCATGACTACGAAAAAAATGGAAAGCGAACAGTTGATTGAACGTTGGGTCGTCCGCCGCATCGTATCTGGAGAATCGACAGCTTCTTTGGCGAATACAGCATTCGTATACGGGAACGACTTGATGCGTCTCGTCTTGGACCGGGCAGATGGATCACTTCAAATCATGAAGGAACCGATTGATGAAGTCGTCGTCTTCCGCAAACCGGAAGATCGGGACGAAGAGAACGTCTGTCGTTGCTGTGGAATGGAACACTCGACGTTCAAAGCGGCATTGGAGTGCTGTGCTTACCTTGACTAACCCATTTATTTTGCACTATCTGTTATATAACAAATCTAATTTATTGAAATTAATATAATACAGGAGGGTTTATTGATGAAACAACGCGAACAATTGATGGATAGCTGGAAGTCGGAACGATTTGAAGGGGTAGAACGTCCATATTCCGTAGAAGATGTTATGAAATTACGAGGATCGATTGTGATTGAACAGACGCTCGCGACAAAGGGGGCGGAACGCTTATGGCAATTGATGCACGAGCGTGACTACGTGCATGCACTCGGCGCGTTGACAGGAAACCAAGCCATTCAGCAAGTGAAGGCAGGACTTGAAGCGATTTACTTGAGCGGCTGGCAAGTAGCGGCAGACGCTAACCTGTCAGGTCACATGTATCCGGACCAAAGTTTATATCCGGCCAACTCGGTTCCAAGTGTCGTCAAACGAATCAATCAGGCGCTCCAACGTGCCGATCAAATTCAAACGGCAGAAGGAAAAGGTGACACACATTGGTTCGCACCGATTGTCGCGGATATGGAAGCCGGGTTCGGTGGTGTCCTCAACGTATTCGAATTGACGAAGGCGATGATCGAAGCGGGAGCTGCTGGCGTTCACCTCGAAGACCAGCTCTCGTCTGAGAAGAAATGTGGTCACCTCGGTGGGAAGGTGTTACTCCCAACCCAGACGGCTGTGAAAAACTTGATCTCGGCTCGACTCGCGGCAGACGTCATGGGCGTCCCGACCATCATCGTAGCGCGGACAGATGCGCATGCGGCGAACTTGATCACGAGCGACATCGATCCAATCGATCACCCGTTCATCATTGGAGAGCGTACACCGGAAGGCTTCTATCGGACGGAAGCTGGTATCGAGCAAGCGATCGCTCGTGGTCTCGCTTATGCGCCATATGCAGACCTCGTCTGGTGTGAGACGTCTGAACCTGATTTGGCAGAGGCACGTCAATTTGCTGAAGCGATTCATGCGAAGTATCCAGGCAAACTTCTCGCTTACAACTGTTCGCCATCATTTAACTGGAAGAAGAAGCTATCAGATGAAGAGATTGCGACGTTCCAACAAGAAATCGGCGCAATGGGATACAAGTTCCAGTTCGTCACACTTGCTGGATTCCACGCCCTCAACTTCGGCATGTTCGAGCTCGCACGCGGGTATAAAGACCGTGGGATGGCAGCGTACTCGGAGTTACAACAAGCAGAATTTGCGGCTGAAGTACATGGTTACACGGCGACACGTCACCAGCGAGAGGTCGGGACGGGTTACTTCGATGAAGTCTCACTCGTCATCTCAGGTGGGCAATCATCCACGACTGCACTTGCCGGTTCGACAGAAGCAGAGCAATTCACAAATTAATCACACTTTGGAGACGCCGATTTGTTGGCGTCTCTTTATTTGTGTGAAAGTGTGTGAGTCGGTTCAGTAAATATGTGAAAAAAAGATGAATTGAAGTTCATTTTCACTTCTCCAATTCGACGAATAGTTGTCACAATTGACAAGAATAAACCGTTTCCATTCCTTGTATACTCAATCTGTTCACAAGTTGGACACAATGATAAAGGGGGAAGCATCATGCAGGGGGAACGGTTAAAGAAACGCAACGCTTGGTATCAAGCGGTTTGGCGTTGGCACTTTTATGCAGGTCTTATTTTTGCGCCGATTTTCATTATCCTGGCTGTGACGGGCAGCATTTATTTATTTGAACCGCAATTAACGAAAATGCAATACAGAGACATGATGACGGCATCATTTGCCGAAGAACAACCGATTGAAGTCCAAAAAGAATCATTCCTGGCAGAACATCCGGAGGCGATGATCACATCGATCCGTTTGCCAGGTGAAGGAGAATCGACTCGAATCGGTTGGATGAACAATGACGAGATGATGTATACATATATTCATCCAGAAACGGCAGAAGTTTTAGGAACACGAACTGCCGAAAGCAGCATGGATCTATTAGTTTTGATTCATGGCACACTATTAGGTGGTCAAATCGGGAACTGGGTCGTCGAACTCGCGGCGTCCTGGGCGATCATTCTTCTTATTACGGGGACATTCTTATTCTGGCCACGTGGGAAAAACCCGATTCGGATGCTTATGCCGAAGCTCGGGAAAGGGCGGCAGTGGTGGAAGCAAATGCACGGTAGCGTCGCTTTATGGTCATCGTTAGGACTTGTCATCATCATCAGTTCAGGATTGGCCTGGTCATCCGTGTCGGGTGCGATGTTGCAATGGGTTTCCTCATCGACAAACACCGGAACACCGATGTACGCGTATGCGTTCGGTGCTAAACCTGAATCAACCGTGACCACGAAAGATGTGGCAGAAGACGTGCCTTGGGCGACACAAGCAGACCTCGTCCCAGCGTCTTCACCGAGTTCGCTATTGCCAATTGATTTAAATCGTGTGGTGAGTGAAGTTTCGATTGAGCGCCCGTATACCGTTTCTTTGCCACAAGGTGAGACAGGCGTATACACTGTCACATCGGCAGCAGGACACCCGTTCAAAGAAGCAACGGTGAACTTAGATCAATATAGTGGTGAGACACTTAGTTCTGTGACGTATGCGGATTACGGGATTCTCGGAAAACTGATTACGGTCGGAATCGCATTCCATGAAGGTCGCCTATTCGGATTACTCAATCAATTGGTTGGAGTCGCGCTTTGTCTAGGTCTTATTTTTGTCGTCATCAGCTCATTCGTGATGTGGCGCAAACGGAAAGTCGGATCCATCGAACAAATGAAGCGGTTTGAAGACGAACGAATCAAACGAATCGTCGGTATCTTGATTTTACTTCTCGGTGTCACATTACCGCTCGCAGGGATCAGTATCCTCGTCGTTCTTGTATTTGATTGGTTTATTGGCCGTCGAAAGTTGAAAGCGGAGGTGGCAGCATGAAACGATTCATCCAAGTCATTCCTGTCATCATGACGACACTTTGGTTAGGAGCGTGTCAGCTTCAAACGGTCGACCGCTCGATTGATCCGATCGGCATTCAATTGATTGTACCTGAACGTGTAGAGGTTGGATCGACGACGCTTGCGATGAAAGTATCGAATGACGAACGTGTGACGGAAAGTCATATTCAAGTCACACCTTACGAGTCGGAAGAGACACGGACGTACGAAGTAACCGAAAAAGATGGATATCTCGTGACGAGCGTGAAGCTCGATCAAGGCATCTATCAAGTGAACGGCATGGTGCATGAAGGGCAGAAAGTGTATACACCGACCACATGGATGATTGTCGGTGATGTACCACAAGATCAAATTGATCAGATTGAACAATCGACAGTTCAGTCACATGGTCACGGTGGTGGACATCATCACTAAAAAAACCGCTGCACGCGCAGCGGTTTTTTTAGTTTGAGTACTGTTACTTTGGAATGGTCAACACTTGTCCGACACTGATGAGGTTAACGTTCGTGATGTTGTTGGCGGCTGCGATTTTTGCGACAGTCGTATTGTACATTGTCGCAATCTTATACAGTGTGTCCCCAGATTTCACCGTATATTTCACGGTTGTCGTAGGAGGTGGTGTGACGGTCGTTCCTGGAATGATGAGCACCTGTCCGACACTGATAAGGTTGACGTTTGTGATATTGTTAGCGGCTGCGATTTTTGCGACAGTCGTATTGTACATTGTCGCAATCTTGTAGAGCGTGTCACCCGATTTCACGGTATATTTCACGGTCGTTGTAGGTGGTGGTGTGACGGTTGTTCCTGGAATGATGAGCACTTGTCCAACATAGATCAAGTTATAGTTCGTGATATTGTTTGCGGCAGCAAGAGCCGATACGGTGACACCGTATGTCCGTGCAATACTGTACAACGTGTCACCGGATTTCACGGTATACGTTTTGTTCGTTGACGTGTTTTGATAGGCGAGTAATTGCGAAACCGTGACAAATTTGTACCCTTTTGCTTTGAGTTGCGAAATCATCGTTGGTAATGCGAGTGGGGTGCCCGGTGCCCCCGCACCTGTGTGCATCAAAACGATGGAACCCGGTTTAATATTGGTTTGTACTTTCGTATTGATTTGACTCGCGGTCAATCCTTTCCAGTCAATTGTATCGATGTTCCATTGAATCGTGTATCCATATCCGGCGGCGCCGACGCCGTTCAATACGGCACTATTGACGGCTCCGAACGGTGCTCTAAAAAGTGGTTTCGTCGTTTTGCCAGTCAACGATTTAATCAAAGCTTCCGTGCGGTCGAGTTCGGATTTCATTTGAGTGGCAGTCAGTTTGGTGAAATCAGGATGCGTATACGAGTGATTACCGAGCTGATGTCCTTTTGTAGCGATGTTTTTAATGTATTGGGGATGATTGTTCGCACCCGATCCGGTTAAAAAGAAGGTCGCTTTCACGTTGTTTTTTGCCAAAATGTCTAAAATCTTGTTCGTGTTCGCACCGTCTGCCCCGTCATCAAATGTCAACGCGACAACCTTGCTCGTCGTGTTCACACTCGTGATAAATTTTGAAGCGGCGGCACTGACGGAAATCGATTGTGTGATCACCATCGCCAATAAGATGAAAAATGCCATCGCCCCACGAATGACCCTACGTTTCATCTGAATTCGCCTCCATTCATGATGTCATCCTCTTGATGTTAAGACTTTCCAAATGCACACCCTATATAGTTTTTATATACCCCTTTTTAGAAATGATGGACTAAAATTCGGAAATGCACACGATAAATTTTCAATTAATCATATGTGTGAAATTTGTGAGAACGTATCGTGGGATATATCACAGAATGCTCACACTCTTTCTGGAAAGGGATGGTATCATGAAGAATGTGTGAAAGATGTAAGCGATTTATAAGGAGGACTTATGATGAAAAAGATGATGACACGGTTTGGGGTCGTGTTTGGACTCATCGGCCTGTTCGTACTCGGTGCATGCGGCACGGAAAAAGAAGCGGAAAGCGCAGCTGTTCCACAATCGATGGAACCTGTTGAAGCAGAGTTGACGGTGGCGGCGACGGCAGAAAAAGAAGAAACAGTACCTTTATCTGTAAAAGTCACGCAAGACGGTCAGCCTGTAGACGATGCGGATGAGATTAAATTCGAAGTGTGGAAGAACGGTGCGAAAGAAGAGAGCGACATGATTAAGGCGACGCTCACGAAAGATGGCGTCTATGAAGCGGAGACGACGTTCGCTGAAGAGGCAGTCTACACGGTCCAAGTTCACGTGACGGCTCGTTCGATGCACACGATGCCGACGACGAACGTGACAGTCGGACATCCAGAAACGGCTGCCGAAGCGGAAGAGGATAGTGACCATCATCACCACGCTGGAGCGGATATCACGCTTGACCCAAAAGAGGCGACAGCAGGTGAAGAACAACCGTTCATGGTGCACGTTATGATTGAAGAGGAGATGCTCGCGGGAGCAGACGTACAACTCGAAATCTTCCAAGACGGGGCAGAAAAGCATGAGTGGGTGAAGTTGGAAGAGGCAGAGGCAGGAATGTATAAAGGATCGTACACCTTTACTGAATCTGGCGCATACAACGTTCAAGTCCATGTCACGAAAGGTCATGACATTCATGAACACGTGATGGAGACGGTAGACGTTAAATAAAAAAATCGGCTCGCGTTTGAGCCGATTTTTTATTATGCGTTTTGGTAGAGTGATTCAACTTGTTGTTGAAGCGCTTCGTTCTCCAAGTACTCATCGTACGTTGCTTCTTTATCCACGATGCCGTTCGGTGTCACTTCGATGATGCGTGTCGCAATCGTCGAGATGAGCTGATGGTCATGTGAGCTGAAGAGAAGCACGCCTTTGAACGACTCGAGACCGTTGTTAAGTGCAGTGATTGATTCAAGATCCAAGTGGTTCGTTGGATCGTCGAGGACGAGCACGTTCGAGTTCGAGAGCATCATCTTCGAGAGCATGCAGCGTACTTTTTCTCCCCCTGAGAGGACAGACGCTTTCTTCATGACTTCTTCACCTGAGAAGAGCATGCGACCAAGGAATCCGCGAAGGAACGTATCTGACTCATCGGCTGGTGAGAACTGACGCAACCAGTCCAAAATACTCTTTTCCGAGCCCTCAAAGTATTCCGAGTTGTCTTTCGGGAAGTACGACTGAGTCGTCGTCACGCCCCATTTGACCGAACCTGTATCTGGTTCCATCTCACCCATAAGAATTTTGAAGAGTGTCGTGATGGCAACGTCCGAACGACCGACGAATGCGACTTTGTCCGTCTTGTTGAGTGAGAACGTGACATTGTCGAGTACTTTTACGCCATCGATCGTCTTCGATACGTTGTCGACATAGAGAACATCGTTCCCGATCTCGCGTTCCATCGTGAATCCGACGAACGGATAACGACGTGATGACGGACGAATGTCATCGAGTGTGATCTTATCGAGCAACTTCTTACGTGACGTTGCTTGACGCGCCTTTGAGGCGTTCGAGCTGAAACGTGCGATGAAGTTTTGAAGTTCTTTGATTTTCTCTTCTTTTTTCTTGTTCTGGTCTGAAGCCATACGTGAAGCAAGTTGGCTTGACTCATACCAGAAGTCGTAGTTCCCGACGTACAATTGGATTTTTCCAAAGTCGAGGTCTGCCATATGCGTACAGACTTTGTTCAAGAAGTGACGGTCGTGGGAAACGACGATGACTGTGTTTTCAAAGTTGATCAAAAACTCTTCCAACCATTGAATTGCTTTTAGGTCAAGTCCGTTGGTCGGCTCGTCCAAAAGCAAGATGTCTGGTTTACCGAAGAGTGCTTGGGCAAGAAGGACTTTGACTTTCTCGCCACCTGTGAGTTCGCTCATTTGTTTCTGGTGAAGCGCTTCTGTAATGCCGAGACCTTGAAGAACCATCGACGCCTCCGACTCTGCTTCCCAACCGTTCAACTCGGCGAATTCACCTTCGAGTTCAGCTGCGCGCATGCCGTCTTCGTCTGAGAAATCTTCTTTCATATAAATCGCGTCTTTTTCTTTCATGACGCTATAAAGACGCTCGTGACCCATGATGACGGTCTCGAGAACAGCACTGTCCTCATACGCATAGTGGTCCTGTTTGAGGACGGCGAGACGCTCACCCGGTGTGATGCTCACATCACCCGTCGTCGTATCTTGCTCACCTGATAAAATCTTTAAGAATGTCGATTTACCGGCACCGTTTGCACCGATTAATCCGTAACAGTTGCCTGGTGTGAACTTGATGTTCACGTCTTCGAACAACTTGCGGCCGCCAAATTGTAGGCTGACGTTATTTACTGTAATCATGTATGGTATCCCTCGTTTTTCTGATTAGTTTACGACGTGTATTGTATCACGTTTTTAAAAATCGCGCAGTGTCACGTCATGATTCACAAACGTTAAAGATCAACTTGTGCATCATGATAGAGGATTCTACACCGTAAGATGGAAATATTATGTAGAACGAAATGAACGTGAATAAAATGGGGGATACTATGAAACAAATTAGACTTTGGTTGATCATCCTGTTCGTTGTGGTCAGTTCAAATATCGTGAATTCGCTATTGAAGAGTGAACTTCAAGCGTTTGAGGTGGGGAAGTTTGAGTTTGGGAAATATGATGATTTTGACGAGGCGTTGGCTAAGGGTCTCACTTATGACATGAATAAATTGATTTATACAACCCGTCACGATGGGGTGACCATCGTCATGTACACGACGATTCCAGATCCAGCAGAGTTCCAAGATGTCATAGAGTTTCAAGATAATAGTGAGTTTCAAAATAAGATGGAGGCACTAGTCGTCCAGTTCTTTGAGGGGAATAACGAGGAAGGGTGGGAGCTTCTTGGACCAAGAGGGTGGACGCACTATGAAAACGACAATTTCACCTCATATAGCACATTTTTACGAGAATACGATGAAGCCGGAAACGTCGAACATTCTTTCAATGTGGGATTTGGAGAAGTGAACAATCCAGAAATCGATACGATTGAAACGAAATCTCATCATGACAATACGTTCACCGAGGCAACGGTGATTCAAAAAGGCCCGTACCGATATTATTTTCAAATTGGAGAAGACGCGGTTGTACGAGGAATTTCTGTGAACGGTGAGATTGTCGATCAACAAGGCAGCTGATACTTCGATGCACAGAAAAAGCCATCATCACGATGGCTTTAGTCGACTCGTACAACGGTCGTATTCAATTCAAACGCCACATTTCCTGCGAGCGCGCGTGAAATCATACATTGATCTTTCGCTTTTTTCGCGATGCGCTCGACTAGCGTGATTTCTCGATCCGTCATCTCTGCAGGTACTTGAATCGTTGTCACATAGCGAATCGTCTCATAGGTGAAGATGCCGTTCGTCACATCGACGATGCCTTCCGCATCAATCGTGATGCCACGGTGAGTCAAGTCACTTCGTCCGAGTACGGCTGCGAGTGTGATGATATAACACGTGGCCGCGGCTCCGAGTAACATCTCATCCGGATTCGTACCGACTCCGGGACCGTCCATTTCGGGTGGGATTGAAATCTGTGTCTTTAACCGCTCGGCCTCGAGGGTACCGACGTCATTTCGTCCGCCATCCCAGCCGAGGTTCATGCTAAATGTATGTTTCATCAAAAATCGCCTCCAATGTCTCTAGTGTAAAAGAGAACGATTGGAGGCGCATTTGTTATGCTTGTGCACGCTTCGCGAATGTGCGAAGTGTTTCGATGATGACGGTTGTTGCTTTTTCCATATTGTTCACAGAGATATATTCAAACTTCCCGTGATAGTTTTCGCCACCCGTGAAAATGTTTGGTGTCGGAAGACCCATGTAAGAAAGTTGCGATCCGTCTGTTCCACCACGAATCGGTTCAATCTTCGGTTCGATGCCAAGGCCGCGCATGACGTCAGCGACGGTATCGACGATGTGTTTCACGGGTTCGATTTTCTCGGCCATGTTGTAATACTGATCTTCCATCTTGAGCTCAATCCGCTCTTCCCCGTATTTTTGTTTCCATTCGAGGACAAGTTTCTCCATCAATGCTTTACGTGCTTCGAACTTCTGTTTGTCGTGATCGCGAATGATGTATTGAAGTGTCGTCTTCTCCACATCCCCATTGAAGCCGTTCAAATGGAAGAATCCTTCGTAGTTGCTCGTACGCTCTGGTGCCTCATCAGCCGGTAAACGGTTTTGGAAAGCCATCGCGAGCTTCATCGAGTTCACCATCTTGTTTTTCGCGCTACCTGGGTGTACGTTCGTTCCGTGGAAGGTGACGGTCGCACCGGCTGCGTTGAAGCTTTCATACTGCAACTCGCCGAGCGGTCCCCCATCCATCGTGTAAGCGAAGTCCGCATTAAAACGGGCGACATCGAATTTATGTGGTCCACGTCCGATTTCTTCATCTGGTGTGAAGGCAATGCGAACCGTCCCGTGTGGAATCTCAGGGTGGGCCAATAAGTATTCGACAGCTGTGACGATTTCAGCGATCCCTGCTTTATCATCCGCACCGAGGAGTGTCGTGCCGTCGGTTGTCATGAGCGTATGCCCGATATACCCATCAAGTTCCGGGAAGTCCTTTGGTGATAAGACGACATTCAATGACTCGTTTAAGACAATGTCGCCACCTTCATAATGCTCAACGAGTTGAGGTGACACGTTCGTTCCTGTGAAGTCGGTCGCTGTATCCACGTGAGCAAGGAATCCGATTGTCGGGACGTCATAATCGACGTTACTTGGAAGTGTGGCGAATAGATAGCCGTATTCATCCGTCTCGACATCTGTCAGTCCGAGTTCTTTTAATTCTTTCTCCAAATGACGAATCAAATCCCATTGTTTAGCCGTCGATGGTGTTGTCGTACTCGTGAAGTCAGACTGTGTATCGATCTTCGCGTAAGTCATTAAGCGTTCAATTAATTTTTCTTGCATGGATTGCCCTCCTCTAAAAGTTTCATCTTCATTAGTTTATCACGAGCGCTCGAAGTCGAAACAAAAAAGTCACACCCATCGATGAAGTGGGCGTGACCTGTTCAAAAGAGAAACGGATATAGAATGGGTAAGATGAACGATGTGAAGATGGCGGTCAATCCCATCGCAGCACCACCTGTTGCACCAGACAGCGGATGTTCAGTCGCTGCCTGAGCGGTTCCAATCCCGTGACTGATGGTGCCGAGCGTAAGTCCACGCGTGAACGGGTCGTCCATGCGGATCCACGTCAACAAGACCGGTCCGAGCATCGCACCTAAAATACCGCAGGCGACGGCAATTGAGGCGGCAAGTGTCGCATCCCCCTCTAGTTGTCGAGCCAACTCGAGGGCGATCGGAGACGTGGCCGACTTGACCGATAGCGCAATCAACACGTTTTCGGTAAACGAAAACAACTTCCCGAAGAGCACAGCGACAAAAATCGTGGAGAGAGACCCGATAACAATCGCACTTAATGCTCGCTTTGCCCGAGCGAGTAACACAGGTAGGTTGCGATAGAGTGGCAATCCGAGGGCGACCGTCGCTGGACCGAGTAAGATCGTGATGAGATCGGTAGCCGGTTTATACGTATCATAGGACTGTCCCGTCACGAGTAACAAGAGAATCAAAATGGCTGTACTTAAGAAGACGACATTGGTGAACGGGGATGCCCATTTTTTAGAGAGTTGCCGACTAAGCGTATACACGAGAATCGTCAATCCAATCCAAACGTATGTCATGATGCCTCACCTTCTTTCCCGGAAACGAGCGCCGTCACAATCATTCCGACCGCCATGCTGGCGAGTAACGTGAGGAGAAGCGGGATGCCGGCGGCCTTTAACAACGTACCGTACGCCATGAGACCGACGGCAATCGGGATGAAGAAGAAGGCGAGATGCTTCGTCAAATATCCAGCGCTGTCTTCAATCCACTCCACGCGAATGACTTTTGTCAGTAAGAGGACGAGCAAGAGCACCATGCCGATGACACTGCCCGGTACTTTCCAGGAGAACGTTTCAACGATCCAGTTGCCGAGCGTGCTCAACCCAAACAAGAGTGAGAGTCCGATGATCCATTTAAATAATTTCATTTATATGACTTCCTTTCGCTTCATTCAAAACGTATGAATCTTCTCAAATTCATCGTTATTGGTCAAGAAAAGGGTATAACAAAAAAGATAAGGGGTACATACGTTCGGGATGCTATACTACATCTATCATAAACAAGCGGGGTGTCGAGATGGAACTAAAAACGATTGAGCAATTATTCAAGAGCATGGATTACAAAACGGAGAAGACATTTTACGTGCGTTCACGAAGCGGGTCAATTTGACGCTTGTACCACGAACCACACGAGAAGAGGTGCCAATCGGCCATTCAAAGTTTGGTGGGTATCCTGATTTGCCAAATGCTGACTCGCACCCTGGGGAGAATATGACGTGTTTAGCTCAGTTCCGTTTAAGTGATTTAGCTGAGTTCGAATCCGTGGATGCACTCCCGAAAGAAGGTTTGTTGTCTTTCTTCTATGACTTGGAAGAACAACCTTGGGGAGATGAAAATCAACGTCATCTTTGGCGTGTCTTGTATACGGAAGAAACGCAACTTGAGCGAGTGCGAGTTGGAGAAGCATTGAATGAACGTGCCGTTTCTTTCAAAGAGAGTTATGCGGAGAATGGGTATGATTTGTACGATTTGCTCGGTGACGACATGTACGAAACGCTCGTCGAACAATTCGATCAAGAAGAACTCCACGCAATCGGTGGACATCCGAATGAAGTACAGAATGACGTATTTGAAGAAGTGCAAGAAACATATGGGGAACGATTCGATGATCCATTCCTGTTGTTTCAAATGGACACATCTGAAGAGTTAGATGTCATGTTCGGGGATGCGGGTATTCTCTATTTTCTTATCCCAGAAGATGCCCTCCGTGCCGAACGATTTGAAGAAACCGAAATCATCATGCAGTGTTATTGAACGAAAAAAGAGAGTCGACTTATTAAAAGTCAACTCTCTTTTGTTTACGCTTGTTTTTTCTTACGGAATCGTGCGAAGAACTCATAGACGATCGGTACGATAAGCAACGTGAGGAGCGTCGAACTTGTGAGTCCGCCGATCACGGTGACACCGAGACCTTTCGAGATGAGTGCGCCACCCTCGAGACCGAGTGCGAGCGGTGCGAGTGCACCGATTGTCGCGAGTGCGGTCATCAAGATTGGGCGAAGGCGTGTGCCTGCTGCTTCAAGTAACGCTTCACGTGTTGATAAACCGGCTTCTTCTTTATGAATGACGCGGTCGATCAAGACGATGGCGTTTGTGACGACAATCCCAATCAACATGAGTGCTCCGATCAAGGCAGATACCGAAATTGTTTCACCTGTGATGAGAAGGGCGACGAGTCCTCCGATAATCGCATACGGAAGTGAGAACAACACGACGAATGGCGTGACTGCCCCGCCGAATGTGATGACGAGAACCAAGTACACGATGGCGATCGCAGCGAGCATCGCAAGACCGAGCTGCGTGAACGATTCTTGAATCTGTTCCGTTACCCCACCGACATCATACGATACGCCAGAAGGGAGTTCGATGTCTGATACGCGTTCTTCAATCGCGGCAGATGCTTCTGTCGCTTTATCCGTGCTGAGTTCAACACTTACTTGGGCGAGCAGTTTTCCGTCGCGCTCGACGAGTGTGTCCGGCGTCGTGCCTTCTTCGATTTCAATGAAGTCTGAGATCGGACGTGGACCGAACGGTGTTGTGATTTCTTGTGCTTGTAAGTCATCTACACTGCCATACGTCACTTGTTCGTTCGGGATGATGACGTCTAACTGTTTATCATCTACCGTCACGCTCGCAAGTGGGCTTTCTGGTGCCTGGAATTGGCTGATCACTTGTGCGATTTGACCTGCTGACACACCAGCTTCCGCTGCGGCCTGTTGGTCGACGTTGAACGTATATTGTACATATGACTCACGTAAGTCTGACGTTGCCTGACGCACGTAGTCTGTCTCTTCTTCAATCGTTTCGATGAAGGTCGGCACGATCGCTTCTAAATCTTCAAGTGTGTTGGCATAGACGTTATACGTCACACCGCTCGTCGCGCCGCCACCTGAGAAGTCTTGTTCTTTCCACTCACCGTTTGAAGCGAGTTCATTCAACTTCTCGATATCAGCCAACTTCACATCTGCGAAATCTTCCGTATCCGGGTCATACTGGACGATGAAGATTCCTTGTTTATTGTTTCCTGGATTCAGCGGATTCTCTCCACCGACTGTAAATTGAACGTCCGTTGCGTTCGGTTGTTCGTCCATGAAGTATTCTTCTGCCACTTCTGCTGCAGCAATCGAATCTTCAAGCGTTTGGCCCGGTTCTGGGTCGAACGTGACATATAGTGTCTTATCTGCTTCTTGATTTAAGAAGTTCACGCCAATCGCTGGAACAAGAGCGAAACTACCGATGAGAAGGGCAGTCGCGAGTCCAAAGACGACGAGTTTATGGTTGAGTGACCAGTTCAAGACACCGCGATACCAATCTGCGAGTTTCCCTGGACCTTCTTCCGGCTTCAACTTGTCACGGTTCTTAAAGAACGAGTCGGCCATCATCGGAACGACCGTAATCGCCACGAGCAACGAAGCGAGAAGGGCGAAGACGACAGTCAAGGCGAACGGCAAGAACAACTCACCAACGAATCCTGTGACAAAACCGAGTGGCAAGAATACTGCAATCGTGACAATCGTCGACGAGGCGATTGGGATGAACACTTCTTTTGTCGCCGCGATAATCAGTTCTTTTCCGCGAAGTGGTTCGTTCGCCCGTGTGAGTCGACGGTAAATGTTCTCGATGACGACGATGGAGTCATCGACGACACGTCCAATCGCGACGGTCATCGCACCGAGTGTCATGATGTTCAACGTGATGTCCAATTGTTTCAACACGATGAGTGCCATGAGAAGCGACAACGGGATCGAGATGACAGCGATGATTGTCGATCGGAAGTTGCGCAAGAACACTAAGATGATCAGGATGGCGAATAAACCACCGAGCAATGCTTTCGATAACATCGTCTCGACCGATTCTTCAATCGGTTGTCCTTGGTCAAGTGTGATCGATACATTCGCTGTATCGTATTCTGCCTCGAAGTCAGCCAAAATGTCTTTGACAGCGTTGACGACATCGACCGTGTTTGCGTCTTGTGTCTTCGTTACTTGTAAACCGATTGAGCGTTCGCCGTTTGAGCGAGAAATCGATTCTTCGATTCCTTTGTCTTCGATGGTAGCAAGCTCACTCAACGCGACAGTCGGAACTGTCGTTGGGACGTTCGGTGGCAATGCCGATGGTGCTTCCGTCGGGACCTCTGTCGGCACGTCTGGTGTTTGACCAGGTGGCAATTCCGTCGGAGCAGACGGTGTCGCCGGTGCTGATTGTGCTGGTGAGTAAGGGATTTGGATATCGCGGAACGCTTCGAGTGTCTCCGACTTTCCGTCGATGACGACGGCTTGCTCCGTGTCACCCAACTCATACAAACCGAGGGCGATTCGCGCATCGTTCGCTTGAATCAATTGTTTGACCGTGTCTTCTGTCAAATTGTATTCAGCGAGCGCTTCTTGGTCGAATTGAAGTTCGACGCGGCGAATCTCTTGTCCCGCAATCTGGACCGTTTGTGCACCTTCTACACCTTCAAGCGCAGGTTGGACTTCTTCCTCGACGAGTTTCGTCAATTCTGCCAAATCAAGACTCTCATCCGAGATGGCAGCCCCGATTACCGGGAAAGCGTCGAAACTGAGACGTGACACTTGAGGTTCTTGTGCCGACTCCGGTAGTTCGACGTTACTTAACGCGTCTTTGACTTGCTGTTCCGCTTCATCCATATCTGTACTGAAATCGTAATCGATTTGGATGTTCGAAGCGTTTTGGAACGATGAAGAACGGACTTGTTCCACACCATTTAAACTTTGAAGCCGGTCTTCTAGAACGGTACTGACTTCTTCGAGCACTTGCTCAGGGGATGCACCTGGGTAAATGGTTGTAACCGAGACGGTCGGTGTCGTAATGTCCGGTAACGTCTCAAGCTTCATCGTCAAACCGGCGAAAAGACCGGCGGCCGTCAAAATGATCGTCATCAACCAGACGGCGAACTTGTTGTTAACGGAGAAGGATGTGATTTTCTGCATGGGTTTTTAATCTCCTCATATATGTTGTTTTTTTATGATTGACGATCGATATCGTGCGCCCGCTCAATCAATCGGGCAATAATCGCTTGTTTGAGCTCGGCAGGGGGAACACCGACACCAAAATGTTCTGACATCATCATGCCTTCGAGCGCATAACGAATGATCATCGTTTCAACCGGGTCGGCTGTTTTTTGGAACTGGGCGAAGAACGTATCTAAATCTTGCTTCCATCGATCTGCATACTCTTGGTCGACGGCGAACAGCGTGAGAAATGCGATCATTTTCTCGACATCGATGTGAATGGCGGAACGTTCGGGATGCAGGTTCGTCTCGTCGAACAGACGAACGAACGCTTCGACTGGACCGTGACCTTCTTGTTGAAGTGAGGCATACAGTTCATTCTGCTCTTGTTGCAACCGCTCAACGATTGCGGTCATTAGCGCTTCTTTTGAAGCATAGTGATAGAGAAGTCCACCTTTGGAAACACCGGCTGTTTTGGCTACTTCGTCTAACGTAAGTTGATGCACACCTTGATTCATGATGATGTCCGTTGCCGCATCGAGTAGCTTTTGTTTTGTGACGTTCGATCGGTTTGTCATATTTCCACCCCTTTCTGTACCGACCAGACGGTTTGTTTGATTTCACTATATCGTCCGCATTCTTTTGAAGTCAAGAAATGATAACCTCAAAACTGTCACAAATCGTACATTCAATGTGATAGCGATTGCAGAAAAACCTTGACGTGAGAATGATTATCAGTGATGATAGGTACTGAGAGTAATTATCATTACCAAAGAGAGAAATCAATTGAACGTGGGGGAATGACAGATGAACAAAAAATATGCAGCTTTAGGAATTTCAGCAGCACTAACGACATCGCTCCTTGCCGCTTGTGCAAGCACAGATGAGACAACTTCAAATGAAGGCTCAGACGATTCGAACGTCGTCAATGTTTACTCGAGTCGCCACTACGATGTCGATCAACAATTATATAAGCAGTTTGAAGAAGAAACGGGCATCAAGGTAAACGTCGTGGAAGGTAAGAGTGACGAACTCCTCGAGCGTTTAAACACTGAAGGCGAGAGCACAGAAGCTGACCTCTTCATTACGGCAGATGCCGGTAACTTGTACCAAGCGAAAGAAGCAGGACATCTCCAAGCGGTCGATAGCGATGAGCTTGAGTCGAACATTCCTGCCAAATATCGTGACACGGACAACGAATGGTTCGGTTTGACGAAACGTGCACGTGTCATCGTGTACTCGAAAGATCGCGTGAAACCAGAAGAGTTGTCGACGTATGAAGCGTTGACAGAAGAACAGTGGAACGGCAAAGTACTCGTCCGTCCGTCTGAAAACATGTACAACATCTCACTCCTCGCATCATTCATCGAAGTGAACGGTGTCGATGAAGCGAAAGAGTGGGCGAAAGGCTTAGTGAACAACATGGCACGTGACCCACAAGGGAACGACCGTGACCAAGCGAAAGCAGTCGTCGCCGGTGAAGGGGATGTCGCCATCATGAACACGTACTACATGGGTCTCATGTTGAATTCTGAGGACGAAGAAGAGAAGAAAGTCGCTGAAGAGCTCGGTGTCTTCTTCCCGAACCAGGATACAACAGGCACACACGTGAACATTTCTGGTATCGCGATGACAAAAGCATCGAAAAACACAGAAAACGCTCAGAAGTTGATGGAGTTCATGTCAGAACCGTCAGCTCAAGAGAAATTTGCGAGTGTGAACTACGAATACCCAGTCAACGAATCGGTTGAACCGAACGAGCTTCTTCAATCATGGGGCGAGTTCAAAGAGCAAGACATCAACCTCTCAGTACTTGGTGAAAACCAACAAGAAGCAATCCGTATCTTTAACGAAGTGGGTTGGAAGTAAGATGACTTCGGCTTGAACGAGAGTTCAGGCCGGAGGTTTTTGCGTTTCTAACACCTAAGCGCTACACGGGACACGTAGAAACTGATATGATGGGACAGGAATTGATTGTTTATAGAACGGGAGCGGTACGACATGAACTGGCACGCGGTTAAAAGACAACTGAATGGATGGGCGATCCTTAGCTTTCTCGCGATTTTATTGATCGTCTTGCCGGGAGTCGTCGTGCTCGTCGAATTGTTCGCACCGGTCAACGAGAACTGGCAGCACATTCAAGAGTATTTGTTGCCCCGTTACGTACGGAACACGTTGTTCATCATGTTGGCCACTGGTCTTCTGACGACAGTGATCGGAACGAGCCTCGCTTGGTTCGTGACCGTCTATGATTTTCCGTTCCGTCGCTTCTTTAAATGGGCACTCATCTTGCCGCTGGCGATCCCGCCTTATATCGGGGCGTATACGTATCACGGCATCTTAAACTATACGGGTGTGATTCAAACGACGTTACGGAACCAGTTCGGCATCACCGTCGATCAATCGTACTTCAATATCATGTCGATTCAGGGAACAGTGTTTATCTTCACCTTGTTCCTGTATCCATACATCTATACGATTACACGAGCGTTCCTGCATAACCAGTCGTCCTCGATGATTGAGAACGCACGGATTCTCGGGCGTGGGTCGTGGGATATTTTCTTCACCGTCGTCATTCCGATTTCCCGAGTCGCTATTATCGGTGGTGTCAGTCTCGTCTTGATGGAAGTACTCAACGATTATGGCGTCGTAAAATATTTCGGGATTCAGACGTTCAGTACCGCTATTTTTAGCACATGGTTCGGGATGAAAGACACGTCGTCGGCATTGAAGCTAGCGGGTACCCTGATGATTCTTGTCATCGCCATCTTGACGATGGAACGGCTCGTACGGGGACGAAAGCAGTTCAGTTACGCTTCGACGAAAGTGAAGCCGCTCAAACCGAGACCGCTTCAAGGATGGCATCGCTACGCAGTATTCGCCTACGTCTCAATCGTCTTTGCAATCGCATTCGTCATTCCGTTCACGCAGTTGACGGCTTGGACGTTCCTGACGTTCGATACGGTCTTCACGGAAGAATTTTGGCAACTCGTTTGGAATACGGTTCGTGTCGCTTTTATCGCAACGGTGATCATCCTGTTGTTCGCACTCATCATTGCGAACTATACGCGACTATTCCCGTCGAACATGACACGCGTCATTTCAAAGGTGACGACGCTTGGGTATTCGATTCCGGGAGCAGCGATCGCGATTGCGGTCATCACGCTCTTCTTATGGCTCGATGACAAAGTGCTCGACATGGCTAAGGCGCTCGACTTGAGTCAGACGTTCGTGTTTCGTACGACGCTCATCATGCTCATCTTTGCCTACGTCATCCGCTTCCTCGCTATCGGATACAACTCGATTGAGAGCGGGTTCGAGAAGGTCGGAAAATCGTTCACGGAAGCATCCCGCATGCTTGGTTGGAACACGGTCCAAACGTTCTTCCGCGTGGATATCCCGATGATCAAAGGCGCTATCATGAGCGCGTTTATCCTCGTCTTTATTGATATTATGAAAGAGTTACCATTGACGCTCTTTTTACAACCATTTAACTTTTCGACGCTTGCGACACAGGCGTTCAAATATGTGAGTGATGAGAAGATTCACGAAGCGGCACTCGCTTCGATCGTCATCGTCCTCATGAGTGGACTGTTGATTTTCGTTTCCCACAAGGTGCTTGATAAGGAGGCCGACTAATGTTTGTTCAAATCAATGATTTACATTTTAGCTATAAAGGTGCGCATGAAGAAACAATCAAAGGGTTCTCGATTTCGATTACAAAAGGCGAAATCGTCTCGCTTCTTGGGGATAGCGGTTCTGGGAAAAGTACGATTCTCCGATTGATCGCAGGACTCGAGATGCCGAACCAAGGCGTCGTCGTCGTGAACGACTGTGTCTGTTGCGACGATTGTCAGTTCATGCCGCCAGAAGATCGTGGCGTCGGGATGGTCTTCCAAGATTACGCACTCTTCCCGCACATGACTGTTGAAAAGAACATTCGATTCGGCCTTCACAAGCTTAGTCGCAAGGAACGGAATGCGCGTGTCGAAGAGATGCTCGAACTCGTCAATTTGACGGAGTTCCGTCACCGTTATCCGTACGAACTTAGTGGAGGACAACAGCAACGTGTCGCACTCGCTCGTGCGCTTGCACCAAAACCGGCGTTGTTGATTCTAGACGAACCGTTCAGTAACTTGGATACGTCACTCCAACATCGGATTCGCGACGACCTTCGCCGTCTTTTGAAGCAGACGGGCACGACGACGATTTTCGTGACACACGATGAGGAAGATGCTGAGGCGCTTGCTGACCGCATCGTTTACCTCGGAGAAGGCAAAATTAAAAAGCAAGTCATGACGGAGAACAATAAGACGTTCAATCCGCAGATTCCTTGCTTCGTGTAATAGAGAAGACCCCTTATCCACTTCCAAAGTGAATAAGGGGTCTTTTGTCATTTGGTCATCTCAGAAGGTTTCGACTCGTTCCCGAGCTGGTCGATCGCAGTCACATAGTAGGATTTGGTGTTGTCACTTGCGACTTCGATACTCTTTCGCGCATGGGACGGGATGCTTTCGATATGAGTCGCTTTTCCGTCGACGACTTCATAGATGCGATATCCGATCACGCTCTCTTGACGTACGGCATGCCATGTCAATAAGTTTCCTCTCAGTTCGACTGCCGTCGGTGTCTCGAGTTCGACAGTTTCGTTCAGCTCGGTATCCACTAGCTCTGTATATACGACGAATCGTTCATCGTAGCCCCCGTCCCCGAACGTACCCGAACAGGTGATCAAATTTAAATTACGATTTGATGTGGCACCGAAAATTTCTTCGATTGGCGCGGTTTTCGTATCATAGCGTTCTGTCTTTGTGACGCGGAACCGAAGGGTGTTCCCCGCCTCATCTTGAATCAGAACGTCATCGCCTTTTGTAAGTTGATCGAGTTGATAAAAGATGGCTGGTCCGGTCTTACTATCGACATGACCGGCAATCACGGCGTTCCCTTTACTTCCAGGTGTGACACCGGGTTCGAACCACCCAACCTGATTTTCATCTTCTGGCACACCCATCTGTCCATTTTCCAGTACTCCGACTTGCTCGATGGCGGTATCGACATCAATTTTAGGAATTTGGATTTGAACAGGGGTAACGGCCTTGGCGTTTTCTTCTTCCTCAGCTAATCGTAATTTCTTCACCTCTTCCTGTAGAAGTGAGAATTCAGCCGTTAAATCCGGGCTCTCCTCTATTTGTTTTTCTTCTACAGGTGGTGACGACGATTCTTGGGCGCTCGTCCACGTCCAGAAGCTAAAACAAAAGAGAGAGAGCGCCAGAAACAAATGGCGCTTGTTCATGGGGCTCCCTCCTTATTGATTATTGTTCAGACACTTTACGTTTGCGAAGCGTTACGAAGGCGAGTAAGATTCCGCCAAGTACAGCTAATGCAGCGTAGAGGCTGTTCATTGATTGTTCTTGTGCACCACCGAGACCTGTTTCAGGCATCTCTTCAGGCATCATTGTTTCTTCGAACTTGTCAGGCATTTGTGTCACGATTGCGTTACCGAGTGTTTCACCAACACCGAACATGAACGCATATCCTTCACGGAATGACATCCAAGCCGCTTCTGCATCGCCTGCGACATATTGATCAAATGTGTCGAGTACAAGCGCTTCGTGCTGTTTGATGGCTTCTTCACCGGCAGCTTGTGGTAAGTTACCTTCTGTTGCTGCATCGAGGAATGTGCTGAAGTCGACAGCGAAAGTATCAAGTCGCATACGCGCATCTTCAATCATCGCTTCGTCACCTTCAAGTGTAGCGGCTACGATATCACCTTGTGCTGTGATGTGATCCGAGTTCCAAACTTTTTCGAACTGTGCAGCACCTTCGTCACCATATACAGATGCGATGGCCGCTTTAAAGTCGAGTGTGTTTTGGTCTTCTGCCCATGTCACGTAGTCATAGTCCTCTGCTTGGTCGTAACCTTTTTGCATACCGATTGCAGCGAGGGCGAAGTGCTCACCTGCAAGACTGTTCAATGTCGAGCGGAGTTCAACAGCTGGTGTGTCAGCTCCAGTCGTGAATTTGTCAGGCATTTGTGTGACGATTGCACCTGAGAGGGCTTTACTGATGTTGAACATGTGCTTGTAACCTTCACGGAACGTCATGTAAGCTTCTTCATAATCTCCTTCGACATAGTTATCGAATACAGAGAGGACTTGGTCTTCATGAAGTTCAAGTGCATCGGCTGCTGCGTCTTTCGGTAAGTTACCTTCCGTCGCTGCGTCGAGGAATGTTGAGAACTCATCTACGAATTCGTCAACTTCAGCTTCAGCTTCCATGCGTAACTCTTTGTCTTCTGATTTTGCTGCTTCAACGAAATCTGCTGAATAGTCGTTGTGACCACGGAAGATTTCTTCGAATTTCATCCCGCCTTCTTCTCCATAGATAGAAGAAATGGCTGGTGTCATGTCGAGTGCGTTTTGATCGAGTGCTTTCATCGATACTTCAGCGTCCGCTGCCTCGTCATATTCTTTCATCATCGATGTGACGGCTAATACGTAGTGCTCAGATAAGAGTTGATCGAGTGTGGCGCGAAGGTCACCTGCTGGTGTGCTTGCTGTCGGTGTGTGATCCGCCGCTTGTGCGTTGACCGGTACGAGTAGTCCTAAGGCTAGTGCCGGTGCTACGATTTTGTTTAACGTCTTCTTCTTCATGTGTAATCGCTCCTTTTCGTAAGTGAGTGTTGTCGTTATTTACACCCATCTAACGGAGCGGTTCAAAAAATGGATCACTCTTTTTTTATTTTTTTTCGTTTTTTTGTTGAAGAGTGCGATACACCCCTGGTGCTACGCCATATTTTCGTTTAAAAATTCTGTGGAAATATGGATAACTTCGAAATCCAGACAGTTCCGCAATCGTTTCTAACGAATGTTTTGTATAGCGCATTTGCTCTTCGGCAAGCTGTAGACGAATCGATTGTGCATATTCGATGATCGTCATCCCGGTCCCTTCTTTAAAGAGATGAACGGTTCTTGAAACGCTTAGTCCGACCTCTATAGCGACGTCTGCCACTTTGAAGTCACTCGTGACGTGGGCTTCGATAAAACGCATCATGCGTGAGACGACTGGAGGTCGTGCATGGGAATGAACGTCTTGGATGGCGCGATCGAGCATGAGTAAGAGCGCTTGGACGAGTGTTTCGATTAATCCAGTGCTCTGTTCAGAAGGCGGTCGACGCACTTCTTCCGTGATGTGTTGCCATAGCGATAGGAGACGGGAATCAATGGTGATGGAATACAGTCGCTCCCGTGGGATCGCATGCCACCATGTATCAATCGTGGATCCGGTACAAAAGATATGGTAGTCTCCGCTCGCGGGTGTGTCGACATGCATTTCATAGAAGTCACCCGGACGAACAATCAATACGTCACCAGGTCGTGTGAATAGTGTTTCCTCATTGACGATCACCCGAGCCGTTCCTTCCGTCTGCAAGCGAATCAGATACGTATCGAGTAAGTTGGCAAATGGAAAAGTATAAGTCGTTGTATGATATGAATAGCCACAAAAGCCGATTTCCATAATAATCTCCTCTTTTAATAGCAAGATTGTACATATCTTAATCATATCATGGATGGTCATGCATACTTGAAGGCAGTACGATGAAAGCGTTGAAACGGAAATGAACTTCAAGGAGGACGTAACATGAAACAATGGTGGAAAGAAGCGGTCGTATATCAAATTTATCCACGGAGCTTCAATGATTCGAACGGGGACGGAATCGGTGATATCCAAGGAATCACGGAGAAGATGTCTTACTTGGCAGAACTCGGGATTGATGTCATCTGGCTCTCGCCGGTGTATGACTCGCCGAACGATGACAACGGATACGACATCCGTGATTACCGTGCCATCATGGATGAGTTCGGTACGATGCAAGACTTTGATGCGATGCTTGAGGAAGCGCATCGATATGGGATCAAAATCATGATGGACCTTGTCGTCAACCACTCTTCTGACGAACACCAATGGTTCATAGAGTCGCGTTCTTCAAAAGAGAGCCTATATCGTGACTATTACATTTGGAAAAAAGGGAAAGACGGTCAGCCACCGACGAACTGGGGAGCTTTCTTCGGCGGAAGTGCTTGGCAGTATGATGAAGCAAGTGATGAGTATTATCTTCACCTCTTCAGTAAGAAACAACCGGATTTGAACTGGGAAAGTGAGACGCTTCGTCGTGAAGTGTATGACCTTATGACGTATTGGCTCGATAAAGGTGTCGACGGGTTCCGGATGGACGTCATCAATATGATCTCCAAAGATCCAAGCTATCCGGATGGTCAAACGCAAGGAACGGGCTACGGCGACGGTACGCCATTCTTCTTCAATGGACCACGCATCCATGAATTCATGCAAGAGATGAATCGAGAAGTCTTATCGAAATACGACACCATCACGGTTGGTGAGATGCCAGGTGTCAGTGTGGAAGAAGCGAAGCTTTATACGGGGGAAGACCGTAACGAACTGAACATGGTCTTTCATTTTGAGCACGTAGACGTCGGAAACGGCAGCTTCGGGAAATGGAATCCGACGGACTGGAAGTTGACCGAGTTAAAGACGATCTTCTCACGTTGGCAAGAAGGACTGGAAGAGGAAGGGTGGAACAGCCTGTACTGGAGTAACCACGACCAGCCACGAGCCATCTCGCGCTTCGGAAACGATTCACCGGAATATCGTGTCCGTTCTGGGAAGATGCTTGCGACCCTCCTTCATCTATTAAAAGGAACACCTTATATTTATCAAGGCGAAGAGTTTGGGATGACGAACGTCGCGTTTGATTCGATTGATCAGTATCGGGATATTGAGACGTTGAACGCCTATCGTGATTACACATCAAAAGGGTTGTTAACGCACGACGAGATTTTCCGTGGAATCCATGAGCGAGGACGTGACAATTCACGCACGCCGGTACAATGGTCGAACGAAGCGCACGGTGGATTTACGACGGGGACGCCTTGGATTGAGGTCAATCCGAACTATGTCGACATCAATGCGGAAGCAGCACGGAAAGACCCGGAATCGTTATTCCATTACTACCGTCAGTTGATTGCGCTCCGTAAAGCCAATCCGCTCGTCGTCTATGGGAAGTATGAGCTCTTGCTCCCGGAAGATGAGGCGGTCTATGCGTTCACACGATCGTTCGAAGGAGAAACTTGGCTCGTGCTCTGTAACTTCTCAGGCGACACACAACAACGTGATTTACCATATGACGTCAAAGAACGCGTCATCGGCAACATGGAACCGATTGAACCGTTCACCCTTCGTCCTTACGAAGCACAAGTGTATAAACTGTGACGAAAAGCTCGCCATTTGGCGAGCTTTTTTGAGTGCATACGTATCTTCTTTTCATGATTCGGGAATAGAATAAATAACGTCTGACATGAAAAGAGGGAACGACATGGGTACTTTAATCGCTTACTCTTCGAGATATGGGACAAGTGAAAAAGTGGCGTCTCTACTCGCTGAACGGTTATCGGGAGACGTTCATGTCCAAAATATCGTGGAAGAGCCGATCGTCATGTGGGAGACAATCGATCACGTCATCGTCGGCAGCTCGATTCGGATGGGCACCATCCAGGACGAGATGAAGGAATGGTTGACCAATCATGAAGAACACTTGCTCGAGCGCCCCCTTGCTTTGTATTTGTGTGCCGGCACACCGACAGAATCAGAGCGGATTCGTGAGTTAGAAGAAGCCTATCGTGCCACACTGCGCGAGCATGCCTATTTCGTCGAAGTCGTCGGCAGCGGGTATGACTTTGAACGAATGGGCTTTTTAGACAAAGCAATCGTCCGAATGATGGCCAAACAGAAAGAAAGCTCGCTTGAACTCGATGAGGACAAATTGGACCGGCTCGTGGAGGCGGCTCAAACGTTCGAACGCACCCGGTCTGAGAATCCGTAAGCGAGTAGATCTTGCACATCGATTGGGCTTTTCGTGGAGATGAGTACATCTCCACTTTTTTTCTGCCCTTCGATTTGATGAAGTGCGATGTTTTCCAGCTGACGTCCTATTTTCAAAGCGATTGGCGCAGATTCGTGGCATCGCAAGTTTTCGATGGTCACTTCATCGGTTCGGTTATCTCCCCCGAACAGCTCGAGATCAGCTCTCGAGGTTGTAAATCCGCGCACGGAGATGCGATGTAATTGAACGCGTCGAGACTTGTATTGAATCGCCAGTGCCGGATGTTGTTCATAATCGTAGGTCGGGTCACCGATGGCGGTCAATCCATGAATCAAGACATCCTGATACGCCGAGACGACTAGACTTCTTGGAGAGGACTTCGCATAGAGCGGGCTTCGAATCGGTTCGATGGACACCAAGTTCGTACCAGACAGAAAGCGTGCCGTCGCCGAATCGGGGTCGTCCGCTAAATGATGACTGATGTGGCGGAAATTGAATGAGCGATTGTCGTGAACGGAGAGGTGTCCGAAGATATGGACGTCATGAGCGGCTGACGAGGTGCCATGTGCCTTCACTTCGATTCCGCCAAAACAGCCTTCACTTTTATTGTTCACGAGCGTGACATGTCGAGATCCGTCGTCGATCTCAATGCCGTTCGAGTTTGAGAATCCGAGGGCATGCGTTCGACCATGAGGATGATGACAATAGCAGTTGGTAATATAGATAGCATCACTATGATGTGTCGTGATTCCGTCATCGCCATAGTTCGTCGCCTCGAGGTGGTCGAGGTGGATGTAGCGACTGCCATTTGCGGCGCGGAGTCCATCTCCGAGATAATGATAGTGTGGAGACGTGATATCGAACGCATGTAGTCCAGCATTTTTGGCCGTCACGTGATGCACCCAGCCATACGTCACGTGCGCAAACGTCAAAGCACTCGAAGATGTGTCACCGCTCGTCGTCCGTTTCACATCTCCTAAACGCGCAACGTTCCAATCGAGCGTCAGGTGACACACCTCGATATGATGATTTCCGACAAAAGGAGTGGCATTTCGTAATAGTCGTCGATGTCTTGGTGCGCGATCGGATAGTTTTAGAATCGTGACATCTTGACCGGCACCTTCTAGCACACAATTGGAAGGGAGGCGAATACCTCGAACGATATACACGCCTGCTGGGACAAAGACACGACGGTTGGAACGGAGAGCGAGACGAAAGGCGAGCGTACAATCCGTTTTACCATCTCCGACGGCCCCATAGTCCGTCACGTCGACGCGTTGTTCCGTGACCTGTATCAGATTCAAATATTCCGCATCGAGTCGCCGCATCCAAACAGGACGAACGATTCCATCGATTTGTTCGAGCGGGAGTGATGTTTGGACAGGAGCAATGCGTTCCGTCAATGGAATTCGGCAAGGTATGGACAGTTGTTGCGCTGAGTAAGACTTTTCGCGTGTCGCTCGGTGCCACTCGAGTGATTGATGAATCAGGTCTTCAGACCAATCCGAGTAAGAAGCGATCATCGAGGCGATTGATTGTTGCTCTCTTGCGTTTTTCATAATAGATCCTCCTAGCATCATCTTCTCTAGCATGTACCCGTTTCACCTTGTTTTTTAGCAATCAGAAGTATTTACTAGACAGAAGCATCTAGTCGTGTTATATTCAATATGTGCTTAATTAAGAATAGCTGGAATCATAATTCACAAGTGCTTGGGATTATTTTTCATTAGATAATCCAGAGGCTTGTATTTTTTTTGGTCAAGTTTTTTCTAGTAAGGCACTACTATAACGCATAGCGTTTATTTCAGGAGGGTTCATTCATGAACACAGGTAAAGTAAAATGGTTTAACTCAGAAAAAGGTTACGGCTTCATCGAAATGGAAGGCGGAGACGACGTATTCGTACACTTCTCAGCAATCCAAGGCGACGGCTTCAAGACACTTGAAGAAGGCCAAGAAGTAACTTTCGAAATCACAGACGGAGCTCGTGGACCACAAGCTTCTAACGTTGAAAAAATCTAATCTTCCTTTCTAAGGAATATGATACCTGCTCGCATCGGCGAGCAGGTTTTTTTGTGTTTAATCGTGTAGTTTGAGGGAACAGTATACGAGCGACAAATCATGAAGGAGGAATTTGGAATGAGTGCAAAAGAAACAGCTTTGAAAATCCTAGATTCAAGTGATGTAGGGACGATGGCGACGGTATATAAGGTGAAGCCACATAGTCGATACATGACATTTTTCCATGATGATTTCACGCTCTATACAGCAACTTCGAACGATACAGATAAGGTAGAGGAATTAGAGAAGAATCCATATACGCATATTTTGATTGGTTATGATGGAGATGGAGTGGGAGACACTTACTTAGAAATCTTAGGTAAAGCGACTGTGTCAGACGATGAATCGATGAAAGAAAAAGTGTGGAACGACAAACTCGAGGGCTGGTTTGATGGTCCGGACGATCCGAAATTGGTCATTCTCAAAATCGAACCAGAATCGATGCGTGTGATGAACAAAAAAGGGCAGCCACCTCAAGAAGTAACGTTGTAAACTCCTCAAAGACGCCTCGAGTAGGCGTCTTTTTGCTGGATGTGAATAGAGTGTGACGTACATATGGACGAATCATGAACAAAGCAAAATACATATGTGAAATAGTGAACATAGGTGTTATATTGTGAATGTAATCACATTATTCATTTATTCAACTTCTTGAAAGGGAGGAATCATCATGTTCACGAAATTTTGGCAAAATCATAACATCGCTACGGCAATCTTGACGGTGTTACGTGTCTGGCTCGGTTATCATTGGTTAACAGCAGGTTGGGGTAAAATCACAGGTGGCTTTGGAACGGAAGGTTTCTTAAACAACGCGGTGACGCTCGCGACTGGAGAGCATCCAGCCGTCGCGGGATGGTGGGCTGCATTCTTAGAAAACTTTGCGATTCCGAACGCCGGATTATTCGATGTCCTTATTCCTTATGGTGAATTTTTGGTCGGGTTAGGGTTATTGCTCGGTGCACTTACACGTAGCGCGGCGTTCTTCGGTCTTGTCATGAACATGGCGTTCTTGCTCTCAGGGACGGTCAGTACGAACCCGACGATGTTGATCGTATCTGTATTGATTTTGGTTGCTGGACATAACGCAGGAAAAATCGGAGTCGATGGCTTGTTCCTTCGCAACTTCGTCGAAACAAAAGTATTGCATCGTTCACCAAATCGTCAAATAGCCTCGTAACTTTTATGCACTCTCCTGTGACAAACCTCTCATGTTTCGGCTACGATAGATATAGCCTACAGAGATAAAGGAGAACGCATATGACTACGACTCATTTTAAATGGCTTGGCTACACAGAAGGTGTGTCCTTCTTGTTGTTACTGTTCATCGCGATGCCACTGAAATATATGGCGGGTATTCCACTCGCGGTCAGCATCGTCGGCGCTGCACATGGTTTCTTGTTTGTTGCCTACGTGCTCGCAGCCGTTTACATGGCATGGCGCTTCCGTTGGGGCTTCAAAGTTCTGACGCTTGCCGTCATGGCATCGGTCATCCCATTCGGACCATTTTTATTAGAAAAACGGGTACTCCCGTCAACAGAGAAGACATCGAACTGATTCGTTCGATGTCTTTTTTCGTTACGAGATGCGTTCGATCGACTGGACTTCTGCTCGTTCTGCTTGGATATCGTGACGGATGCGATGCATGGAAATCAAAGTGAGACTAAGCAAACAAATCATACAGATGGTGTAGAGAAGAGCGACTGGAATTAAATCGCTTAAAAACCCGAAAAGAATGAACCCAAGTGGTGTGATTCCCATTGCAAGTGACTCGAGGACTCCCATTACACGACCTAGATAATTGGGATCTGTGTTCGTTTGTAAATACATCTGAATCGGAATATTGGCTCGAATAACGAAGAGGCCACTCAATAAAGCGAAAAATGAAAAGAATAAGATAGCGGGCAATACGTTGAATGTAAAGTAAAGTGGGATGGCTGGACCGATAAAAAGTAAGCTTAAAGCAATTAAGGCACTTCTCATCGTTGAAAGTCGGTACTTAATTTTGAAGAATGGTAATGCATGTAGTAATGAAGCGACTAAAAACCCAATGGCGAACATACTTTCTAAAAATCCGAACTGAAGAGGTGATACCCCGATTTCTTGTAAGGCAGCAATAGGGAATAAGACTTCGGATGCGACAAAAAAGAAATTAAGAAAAGTAGCGAGGAGCGCAATGGTCCATAAAACACGCTGTTTTTTAAGATATTGAAACCCGGATTGTACTTCTTTCCAAGTCGACTGAGACGTTTCTTGAATATCGCGGGTTTGAAATTTAAGTTGAGTGGCGACTAATCCTGCGATGAAAAATAATACAGCTGAACTGAACAAGAATACGGAAATCGGTAGAATTTTAAATAAAGCTCCGGCCAATAAAGGTGTGCCGATACTTGAAAATGAGATGATACTTTGGATTAATGAGTTTGTCCGTTGTAACTCTTCTTCCTTAAACAAAAGAGGGATTGAGCTAGATAAAGTCACGGATAGGAAAGTTGAAAAAACAGAGAGTAATGCGGTGATCAAAAGATAAGCAGGGACATTAAATGTCCAAATTAAGCTCGAAATTCCGGCAAGAAGAAACAGCATTCCATTTAACGTTTCCATATTTACGATGACACGCTTGCGATTTAGCTTGTCTGCATAAGCACCAGCAAAAGGAGAGAGCAGAATGCGAGGAAGGGTTCCTGCTAATAAGACAATCGCAAATTGTAACCCTGAACCGGAAGTGGTAAGTACAGTCAATCCGGCGATAAATGTGAACAAGTTTGAGGCGAACAACGACATGAATTTTCCGATTAACAAGATGTGTAGATTCGAAAATGATTTTTTCATAAGAAGTCTCCTTTACAAATTAGTTAAATGTGATTTAACATTATCATAAAGGCAATTGAGTGAAATGTAAACATAAAGTTCAATATAATTTAACTTTAAGGGGTGTCATATGATTGGAGAGCGAATTAAAGCATTGCGAAAACAGAAAAAAATGACTCAAACACAGTTGGCGGAAGGAATTGTCACGAAATCAATGCTTAGCATGATTGAGAATGGAAAAGCGGAGGCATCGATGCGCAGTTTGCGAGAACTCGCCAGTCGATTGGATGTATCAGTACAGTTTTTGCTCAAAGATTCTAGAGAGTCTGAACTACAAAAACTTGTAGAGGAAATCGAGTACGCAGATATGGGTTTTATGAAATGGGACAATAAAGATATTATCGAGCGTTTAGAACCATTTCTTGATAGTGACATGCAATCGATTTGGTTGGGACGAGCGTATGTTTTTTATGGTGACGCCATTTTGACGAATGATAATCGGGATTTAGTATTAAGTTATTATGATCGTGCTATTGAGTTATTTGAACGATTAGGTGAGAAAGATGAAATTGCAATGACGCGAATCGGTCAAGCATATTATTTAATGCACTGGGATCGATTTGATGAAGCGGGTGAAAAAATCGAACTGATTGAACAGCTCGATTCTCAAGCGATGAAAACAAAAACACGTATCGAATTTTATATGTTACTTGTTTTTAAAGAATTACTTTACAACGCTCAATTGTCTCACGCTATTCAATATTTAGAAGAAGCATTGAATTATATGAAACAGACTCGAACTTATTATCGAGCAGATGACGTATATCGAGCTCTCGTCATTTGCGCACTTTATCGAAAAGAGAATGAATTGATTCAGACAGCAATCATGAAAGCTCGACAGTATGTTGATTTTACCGAAGATGATTCTTCTAGAATGAGATTGGCGTTTACAGAAGGCTTAGTGGCGATGAAACAAAATAATGTAGACTTGATGGGGGTTCAATTAAACATTATCGAAAAAATCTTGCAAAAAGAAGAAAGCTATATGGTGATTAAAGAGGAAAAACGCTTCATTACTCCTTTTGAAATGTTCAAAGGAGTTTATCATGCGATGAAAGGTGATATCGAAAAAGCGGAAGTATTCTTAAATGAATTGTGGGAAAGAAGAAATGAATGGCAACTGAAGCATAGCTTGATTGACCAAGCCATTTATTTAGAAGGACTATTACTTGGCACCCTTTACGGATGTGGGAATCAATGGTTAGAGGAGATCGAGATACTTATTGATCAATTCCCTGAAGGGTACTATCATCAAAACTTAACGGGGCTACTAGTTAAAATCAAAGGCTGACGTATCAGCCCTTGAATGTTTGAATCAATGTTCCTTGACCATGCTCGACTTGGACAGAAGCGTGAGCCCCGTTGACGAACGTCATCTGTGGGGGGACGTGTCCGCAATCGATATCGTAAAAGATTGGAATACCTAGCATGTGGTGAAGCTCTTCATACATCATCTCGACCGTATAGTCTTGATGCACAGATGGGGCATCACTTCGTCCGAATAGAATACCAGACGTATGATCGAACCAACCGGCCCACTTCATTTGAAGGAGGGTCCTTTTTAATGCCGGAACGTTCATCTCGGCATTCTCAAAATACCAAAGAATCGGTTCATCCTTCAGGTATTCATGTTGGAATGTCTTGACGTCTCCATACGGTGTCCCGATTGTATGTAAGAGCACATCGAGACATCCACCAAGCAATCGACCTGTCGCGTGTTGACCCCCAATCGCTTTCCATTCAGTCGTTTCCGTCAAATGAAACAGGTGTGGCGTCGGATTGTCAAACTGCCACTCCTTTTGAAACTTCTCAGACGAGCGCTGGATGACTGTCTCGTCGACCCGCGTCGACAATACATCTAACCAACGTGAACTCGTCTCGTCCCACATATCCGCACGTAAATCGACCAGGTTCGGACCATGGGCCGAGGCGATTCCGGTTTTTAGCGTATAGACGAAGAGTAACAAACTCGTATCTGAATAACCGAGCATCCATTTTGCGGGTAAGGATTGCCACTCGATTTGGTCGAGGATCTCCATTAAAAGTTCTCCGCCCCAAGGCGGAATGATCAAGTCGACAGTGTCGTCTTGAAGGAGATTGGTTAATTCATTTACTCGTACGCGAGCCGGGGAGGACTTCCCGAATTGTTGTTTCCACGCATTTGGAGTGAATTGCAACGTGAACCCTCGATCAGAAAACTTATGTTCCGCTTGATGCAATAAATGGTGTAGTTCTGTTGGTATACCGGATGATGGGGCAGTGACCCCAATCTGATGACCGGTTAACTGTGGATAACGAATCATGACGACCTCCTGTGGATAAGTGATAAATGGGATGGGGTAAGACGGTTATCCACATGTGGACAACTAGTTGGAACGCATACGTTCCGCATGACGCATTCCCCATTCGTTCATCGCTTCGAGAATCGGGATGAGTGTTTTCCCATACTCACTTAAGCGATAGTCGACACGGGGGGGAACTTCTGGATAGACGGTCCGGATGACGATATCCTGTTCTTCCAAGTCACGGAGTTGCGCGGTCAATATCTTTTGACTGATCTTTGGTAATGCTCGCTTCAACTCACTGAAGCGTAACGTGTCACCATTGATTAGGACGAGGAGGATGGAGTGCTTCCATTTTCCTGTGATTAGTTCAAGTGCCGTATCGACCTCGCAGCTTGTTATCTTCGTCACAATCACTCTTCCTTTCCAATAGTATCGTTGAGGTAACTATACCACCTTTTTGTGCCTACTTCTGCAACATAAGCCGAGCGGGTATAGTGAAGAGGAGGTGATTGTATATGAAAATCGAGAAAATTGAATTAGGACCGGTGACGCTTCGAGTTCGTGACATTGAACAAGTGACACAATTTTATGTAGACGTGATCGGGATGAGCGTCCTAGAAGAAACCGAAGGGCTTGTCACGCTCGGAACGAAGGAGCGTCCGCTCGTCATCTTGCGCAGTGTTCCCGAAGCGAAGACAAATCCGCGGGCGGCGGGATTATTTCATTTAGCGATTCTCTTACCGAATCGTGTAGCGTTAGGAAGTATCTTGGCACATCTCATCGAGCGGCGTATCGAAGTCGGGCAAGGCGACCATTTGGTGAGCGAGGCGTTCTACTTGAGTGACCCAGAAGGGAACGGAATCGAGCTATACGCCGATCGTCCGAAAGAACAATGGAGCTATGAAGCGAACGGGCATGTGAAAATGGCGACTGAGCCGGTCGACTATGAATCGATGCTTCAAGCTGCAGCCGATCGACCGTTTACAGGTTTACCAGTCGGGACGACGATGGGACATGTGCATTTTAAAGTCCGGTCCATCGAGGCGGCGAAACGCTTCTACCATGACCGACTCGGATTTTCCATCACGACCGATTCTTATCCGGGGGCATTGTTCCTTGCGGCCGACGGATATCACCATCACGTTGGGACGAACGTGTGGGCACGTCCGAGTGATGCGTTAGGGGTTGAGGCCGGACTCGAGGCGTGGACACTTCTCGTCGATGAAGAGACGAATCAGGCACTAGGAGGAACATCGTCTGAGTGGTCGTTGACCGATGAGGACGGAATTACCGTGCATATAAAAAGAACGGGCGCTTGAGGCGTCCGTTCTTTATTAACGTGCGGATACTTTCTTCTGACTTGCATTGAATGAGAGACGAAGTCCGCGTTTTTGATACGCTTGCTCGACTCGCTTCGGATTGATGCTGAGCTCGAGATGAGCTAGCTTCAAATGTTCAAGTGCTGGCACCGTGACATCGAGACGAACGAGCTCCATATTGCGCTCTGCTTTTTTGCGTGTTCGTCTCAAGTTACGGGGCACCTCCTCTGACGTCAGTGCCGCGATCGTTTCATTTACTTGTTGTCGTTTGTCACCTTTGATACTCAAGGCAGAATACAGCTTATCGAGCGAACCGAATCGTTTGATCAATTGGACCGATTGGCTTTCGTCGAGCCCTGCAACTGGCGGAATCCCGTCAGAACGGTCTCCCGTCAACGCTTTAACGGCTGACAGTTGCTTCGGTTTCAATCCTTCGTATAACGCCGCAATCTCTTCTGGTCGAATTTCTAAATGACGTTTGAGCGGTAATGGGCGGTTATCACGAATGTCACAGCGAGCCTGCATTTGCTGAAGCTCCTGTGTTTGCAACCAAACGGTGATTCGTGGACTGACAAGCTGTAACAAGTCTTTGTCTTTTGTCATGATGACCACAGGTGCACTGCAACTGAATTTACGCGCGATGTGGGCAATTAAATCTTCCCCTTCATAGCCCTCTACTTGGAATTGTGGAATCCCACTATCTTCAAGCAGTTGACGCATGAGTTCCATTTGCGCTTTCAATTCAGGCGGTGTTTGACGTCTGCGGCGTTTATAGCCCGGGTAGAGTTCTCGACGCCATAATGTTTCACGTGAGACGTCCCAGACGACGACAAAGTGAGTCGGACGATGTCTACGTAGAATCGTCCGGATGAGGCCGGTCATTCCGATGACGGCACTCCGATCGTTTTTAGATACCTCGCGTCCTTTTTTCGTTCGGCTCGCGGCGGCACCATAGTAAGCACTGGCCAGCATGGAGTTACCGTCAATCAAAAATAGTTTGCGTTCCATGCGTAACCTTCTTTCTATTTCTTTCTGTTTAAACCGAACATCTCGCCATGTTTCGGTGATGTTGTGTCATTGAGTGCGTGACACTCAAATAAGCAACATATGTGCAGTATATCACGGCAAGAGGCGAAAATATAGCGACAGTTCAGCTCACATATCAAAAACCCTTCTCTAAAATATAGAGAAGGGCGTTAAGAAAAGCGTTATTCTGATACGGGTTCCTCATCTTCATAAGAGGCTAAGATCAAATCGACGAAGACGATTCGGTGGTTATCGACCTCACTGACAATCAGTTCATGATTACCAGGCAAAATGAACCGTTCTCCTGTTCGTGCGTTCGCTTTTTGTGACAAAACGAATCCGCCGACCGTATCGACGTCATCTTCAATTTCGATCCCGAACCGCTCCTCTAGTTCTTGCGTCAACACAAGTCCAGAGAGGCGATAATGCTTCGGAGCAATTTCGGTAATTTCTGCTTGTTCATCTCGGTCGAACTCGTCGCGAATCTCACCAACGATTTCTTCCAAAATATCTTCAATCGTCAAGAGGCCCGCAGTCCCCCCGTACTCATCGATGACTAAGCACATCATCGTCTGCGCGTTTTGCATCTTCACCATCGCTTCTTGGAGCGGTGTGAATTCGGTGACGAGTGGTAATTGGTGAATGAACGACTCGAATGGTGCATCATTTTTTGACAGTTGAGCAGTAAAGAGTTGCTTCGCATTCACGAATCCGAGGACGTCATCACGATCTCCATCTCTTGTGACTGGATAACGTGTGTACTGGTGCTCTTCGACAACTGAAATGATCTCTTCAATTGTATCTTCTTCATCGATTGTGACCATATTCATACGTGGAACCATGGCATCTTTTGCGATTCGTTCGTCAAACGAGAAGATGTTTTGTACATACGCCAACTCGTTTTCGTTAATTTCACCACTGCGGAAACTTTCCGTCATGATGATTTTCAGCTCTTCTTCTGAGTGTGCCGTCTCCTGCGCCGTCGTCTGCACTCCGAATAAACGGAGAGTGAGACGTGCCATGCTGTTCAAGGCACGAATGAACGGGTAGAAGATTTTCGTGAACACGTAGAGCGGGCGTGCGACAAGGAGCGTCAACTTTTCGGCTTCATGAACCGCAAGTGTTTTCGGAACGAGTTCCCCGATGACGACGTGCAGGAACGCAATGAGTAAGAATGCGATCATGAACGACAAGAATGTCACGAGAGATGGCGATAAGTTTAGCTGGTCGACCAACGTGTGGATATATGTTTCGATTTGATCGGCACCAATCCATCCGAGCCCGAGTGCAGAAAGCGTGATTCCGAACTGAGATGCAGAAAGGGAGTCGTCGATATTCTCGATGACTTTTTTTGCGCTGACCGCTCTCTTATTTCCTTCAAGCACGAGCTGGTCAAGTCGAGCGCCACGCACTTTCACAATTGAAAATTCGGCTGCCACGAAAAAGGCGGTCAAAAAGATTAAGAGCGCAACGATGAGTAAGCTGAGTAACATGGGACTGTCCAACAATTCCCCCAAAAATCGGGGAGTCACCTCCATTGAGTATAAGATCAAACGTCTTTCAGGCAATTCCTGAAAACGAATAGTTTGTTTCAGTATAGTTGATTTGTCTCCAATATTCAAAATGCAGCCAATCATGTTTGATGAAGAGGGGAATGCGGGAACTAAACCCGAGAAGATGAAGGAGGAATTGATATGGCAAACTATCCAGAGTTAAAAGGAAAAGTCGCAGTCATCACGGGGAGTTCGAAAGGTCTCGGCCGAGCCATCGGGGAACGCTATGCGAAGGAAGGGATGAGCGTTGTCCTGAACTATCGCAGCAGTGAGAAAGAGATGGAGGAAGTCATCCGTGCAATCGAGGCGGGTGGCGGGAAAGCCGTCGCCGTGAAAGGAGACGTCTCGGAAGAAGGACTCGCGGAGAAGATGATTGAGAAAGCTATCTCTGAGTTTGGGAAGATGGATATCTTCGTCAACAATGCCGGCGTACAAGTCGAAGCGAAAACGCATGAGATGGAATTCGATAATTGGAAGAAGATTATCGACGTCAACTTGAACGGTACGTTCCTTGGTGTGCGTGCTGCCTTGAAATACTTTGTTGAACATGAAATCGAAGGCAATATCATTAATATGTCTTCCGTTCACGAAGTCATTCCGCGTCCGGGCTACACACATTACGCAGCAAGTAAGGGCGGCGTAAAAATGTTCACAAAATCAGTCGCTCTCGAATATGCACCGAACCACATTCGTATCAATGCGATCGCACCAGGTGCAATCGATACGCCAATCAACGAAGAGACGATGAGCGACCCGGAAGAGAAGAAAGGGCTGGAGGCACTTATCCCATCTCACGTCATTGGGAAGCCAGAGCAGATTGCCGCCGTTGCCGCTTGGCTCGCATCAGATGAATCGTCCTATGTGACCGGTACAACAATCTTTGCGGATGGTGGACTATCGCTTTATCCATCATTCGGTCCAGAGAATAAAGTTCAATAAGGAAGTTAAAAGAGGGGGACACACCTCTCTTTTTTGTTTGATTGCAAGTTCTTTACGTGTCGTATAAGCTAATGGAGATTGTTGTAATCGCTTAAATGAAAGAGTGATACATGTATATAATTTATTTTATATTTAATGCAAATGAAAAATGAGTAGGATTATTGTGTTTCGGGAGGAGATTATGCTTCATTTTAATGATCGGATTCTAAATTTTGAGCATCTGTTAAATGATACAGACGATCAAATCATAGAATATATTCAGGCCAATTTTGAAGATGTAACCCATATGTCAGTACAATCATTGGCTACTCAAATGTTTACGGTACCAAATACGATTATTCGTTTATCGCGAAAGCTTGGATACGATGGATTTTCACACATGAAAACGGCCATGAAGGAAGAATTGCGCGAACTAGAAGAGTTAGATGCGATGCAAAACATTAAAAAAACACATGCTTTGCTAAGTCATCAGAAAATACAAACGTTTAATATGATGATTCACCAATCTTCTCGTGTCATCGTATATGGAATAGGTGACTCGGCTATTTACTGCGAATATCTAATGAATGGATTAAGAACAGTAAACAAGAAGTGTGAATTCTATCTTCATCGTCATAATATGCTGACAGAACTTGAAACTTTAACAAGTAAGGACTTGTTAATATTTATTTCCGTTTCGGGTGAAACGAGTCAATTGATTGAGCTGGCACATCTCGCAAAACAGCGTCATGTCCGAACGGTTGCTATTACTCATTTATGCGACAATACCTTGCAGAGAGAATCCTCATATTCATTATATTTTTCATCCCCTCCAATCTACAGTCATCATCATAACATTACGGACCCTACACCTATTTTTTATCTATTAAGACACATCCTTGAAGATTATTGGAAATCGTATAAATGATGTGTATAAATACACATGAAAACCCTTACATGAATAGAGTTTGTGCAAAAAAGAGAAGAATCATTCTTCTCTTTTTTTTGTTGATACACTTGGCATATAGAAAGTTATTCATTCTCATAAGGAGGACAGAAGTTATGCAACTGAGAGAGAGCACAGACGTTTCATTGTTGAATGTTGAACAATCCTTCTCCTCAAAAGAAGAAGCGATTCGTTTTTTAATCAAACAACTTAAGCAAAATGGCAATATCACGTCCGAATCAACATTTTATCAAGCAGTGATGGAGCGTGAAGCATTATCGCCGACAGGATTTGAAGGAGGACTTGCAATTCCTCATGGAAAGTCAGATGCAGTTGTAAAAGCTGGTTTTGCTATCGCCACCCTTAAACAACCAATCGATGACTGGGAAAGTGTTGACCCTACCAATCGAGTCAATCTTGTCATTTTGTTGGCCATTCCTACTGCTGAAGCAGGATCTACTCACTTGTCGCTATTATCAGAATTTGTTATTCGTCTGACTGACACGGCATATAAGAATCGTTTATTACAAGCGAAATCTCCAGAAGAGATGCTTGTTCGATTAGATGAAACGGAAGAGAAAGAGAATTCGATTTCATCAAATGAAAATCAAAAGTTAGTTTTGGGCGTCACAGCCTGTCCTGCCGGCATCGCTCATACGTATATGGCGGCAGAAGCTCTAGTAAAAGCGGGTCAAGAACTTGGCGTGAAAGTCAAAGTCGAGAAGCAGGGTGCGAACGGGATTGAGGATCGCCACTCGACAAAAGATTTAGAAAGTGCTGAAGCTGTTATCTTTGCTGTGGACGTTTCCGTAAAAGAAGAAGAACGTTTCAGTCATTTGCCGAAAGTAAAAACGTCAGTCGCATCACCGCTTCGTAATGCAAAACAATTAGTGCAAAAAGCATTAAATAAAGGCGAAAGTGAAGCGCGCGGTGAGTTCAAAGAAGTTTCGGCTACGCATACTGAAGAAGATGGTCAGTCATGGAAGACAGAAGTGAAAAATTCACTGCTTACTGGGATTTCTCATATTATACCGGTCATCGTCGCCGGGGGAATGACGCTTGCGGTCGCGGTCTTTATCGCCCAAATTTTTGATTTACAGGCGCTTTATGCTGAAGAAGGCTCATGGTTGTGGTTGTTAAGACAATTAGGTGGATCGCTCTTAGGTCAACTTATGATTCCAATCCTTGCAGCATACATGGCGTATTCGATTGCAGATAAACCGGCGCTAGGTCCAGGTTTTGCTGCTGGTGTTGCCGCGAACTTAATTGGTAGTGGTTTCTTAGGTGGGATGCTCGGTGGTTTGTTAGCGGGTTACTTCCTTAAGTATTTAAAAGCGAAAATACAACCAAAAGGTACATTTGCAGGATTCATTAGTTTCTGGGTGTACCCAGTAGTAGGAACATTAGTCGTCGGTTCCATTATGTTGTTCGTCATTGGTCGACCACTTGCGGCGCTAAACACAGGATTGCTCGAATGGTTAAGTGGTTTAGAAGGAGCAAATGCGCTCTTACTTGGAGCGATTATCGGAGCCATGGTCTCGTTTGACTTAGGTGGTCCAATCAACAAAGCGGCATATACGTTCTGTATCGGTGCGATGGCAAGCGGGAACTTTATCCCGTATGCGGCATTCGCTTCGGTCAAGATGGTTTCTGCTTTCTCGGTCACATTGGCAACGCGTTTAGGTAGAACATTGTTCACACGTGAAGAACGTGAAATTGGGAAACAGACTTGGTTACTCGGACTTGCCGGTATTACAGAAGGGGCTATTCCATTCATGATCAATGACCCACTCCGAGTGATTCCGTCACTCGTTGCGGGTTCAGCCGTGACGGGCGCAATCGTTGCATATTTTGGGATCGGATTGAACGTTCCGGGAGCAGGGATTTTCTCATTAGCACTACTTCAAGGTCCACCGTTGTTCTTCGCGGCAACGATTTGGTTGGGAGCAGCATTAGTAGGGGCTGCAATCTCTACATTCCTTCTCTTGTATACACGGAGACACAAAGTTCAAAAGCAGTTGAAAGCGGAGAAAGAAGCAGCATAAAGGAGAGATAGAAATGAAACAGGTTCATGTGGTTCCACATATGCATTGGGATCGTGAATGGTACTTCTCCACAGAAGAGTCAAGAATTCTGTTGGTGAATAACTTAGAAGAAATTATGCATCGTTTGGAAACAGATGAGCACTATCCGTATTACGTGTTAGATGGACAAACGTCTATTTTAGAAGATTATTTGGCCGTAAAGCCGGAGAATCGTGAGCGGATTAAACGCCTCGTTCAGGCGAACAAGTTGATCATCGGACCTTGGTATACACAGACGGATGAGATGATTGTTGGGGCAGAATCAATAGTTCGAAACTTGCTATACGGTATTAAAGACTCTAAAGAGTTTGGACCCCATATGGAAATCGGATATCTGCCTGATTCCTTTGGTCAATCTGCTCAAATGCCAATGATTTTGAATGGTTTCGGGATCAAGCGCTCCATCTTTTGGCGTGGAACGTCGGAACGTCATGGGACAAACAAGACTGAATTCTACTGGGAATCGAAAGATGGATCGAACGTATTGGTTCAATTGATGCCACTCGGTTATGCAATCGGAAAGTATTTGCCTACCGAACCAGAGGCGTTAAAGAAACGCATGGACAAATATTTGCCAGTACTTGATCGCGGAGCCACAGGTGAAAACCTTCTCCTTCCAAATGGTCATGACCAGATGCCGATTCAGCAAAATATTACGGAAGTGCTCACCGAACTGCATCGTTTGTATCCTGAACGTGAATTTTTCTTGAGTCGCTATGAAAAAGTGTTTGAGCAACTCGAGAAACAGTTGAATCTTCCGACGATTAGCGGCGAATTTCTCGATGGAAAATACATGCGGGTTCACCGAAGTATCTATTCAACTCGAATGGATATCAAAACGATGAACGCCATCATTGAGAACAAGTTGACGAACACGCTCGAACCATTGATGAGTTTAGCGTATTCCCTCGGCATTGAATATCATCACGGTTTGATCGAATTGATTTGGAAAGAAATCATGAAAAATCATGCCCATGACAGCATCGGTTGCTGTTGTTCGGATAAAGTCCATGCTGAAATCTTCAACCGTTTCTTCATCGCAAACGAAAAAACAGATCAATTGATCACATTCTATAAACGTAGAATTGTGGATTCGATTGACACGAAACGAACAGAAGATAGATTGACGTTCTTTAATTTGAGAAGCATTGCCGAAGAACGTGTGATTCGGACGGAAGTCATCACAAAGTTTGAATCATTCCGCTTAGAAACAGAAGACGGAACGGAAGTACCTTATGAATTGATTCAAAAAGAAATCATTGATCCAGGCTTGATTGATCGCCAAATCGTTCACTACGGCAACTATGATCCGTTTTACAAGTATACAATCGAAGTTCGACGTGAATTGGCAGCACTTAGCTATGAAACCGTATTTGTAGTATCAGAGTCGACGCCAACAGTTGTAGAAGAGACGACAGTATTTGGTCCACAACTGATTGAAACAAAAGTCTATGACATCACGGTCAAAGAAAATGGAACTATCGATTTGCTGGATAAACGATCGGGCGTATTGCACCGAGATTTGTTGTGGCTCGAAGATAGTGGAGATGATGGAGATGAATATGACTATTCTCCGCTCGCAGGAGACAATCCGATCACGACACAATCGAGTCGTCCGATCATTCAAACGACGAGCACATCCAACCGAACAGTTGTCACGATTTCACATGATATGAAGATCCCGCGTGATTTGATGGAACGAAAAGATGGGCGACTGACGAATCTATTGAAGGTTTCACTTGAATTGGTCATTGAACAAAATGATTCAACAATTGGACTCAAAGTAGTCGTGGATAATGACGCAAATGATCATCGCCTTCGCCTTTGTTTGCCAACTTCTGTCCAAACGAATGTTTCGTTTTCCGACAATCAGTTCGGTGAAATCAAACGACCGTTCATCGATGATGCAATTCATGTATGGGAAGAAGAAGGATGGAATGAACGACCGGACGGAATTTTCCCGATGTTGTCTTATGTGGGATTACAAGAAGAATCAGGAAATGGAATGGGTGTCATTACGAACAGCTCACGTGAGTTTGAAGTAATAGAAGAAGGTGAATCGACACTAGCCATCACCTTGTTCCGAAGTGTAGGCGTGTTAGGTAAAGAAGAGCTTGTTCGACGACCTGGGCGACCATCTGGAATCAAATTATCGACACCGGATTCCCAGATGATTGGAACGTATACGTTTGACCTTGCATTCACATCATTGGATGGAACTGAACGTCTCTCTGACTTGGCGAAACGTCATCTTACACCGATTGTGACCTATAACAAAATTCCGCATGATGCGATGAAGCTTAACCCTACCGGACTTTGCTTAAACGCCTCTGCATCGCTTTTTGAAATGGCTGAAAATGGGTTATTGATGAGCACTTTGAAGAAAGCAGAGAACGAAAAAGCGTTACTGTTGCGTGTGTATAACCCGACTGAACATACGATTCCTCTCATGTTTACGAAAGTAGACTTTGATTCATTCACTGAAGTCAATTTGAATGAAGAACCGGTTCGAGACATTACTGAGGTCGTGTCAAACAATCAGTTTAATATCTTACCGAATCAAGTGAAGTCCATCTTGATGAAATAAAACGAATCAGGACATGGATGATCCGTGTCCTGATTGATTTTTATACGGAGGGAATCAACATGTCTGTATTAGTAGCACTTGATTCATTCAAAGGAAGTCTGACATCCGAACAAGCTAACCAAGCTGTAAAAGATGGAATCCGAATGGTCAATCCAAATGAACGCATTGATCTTTTGACAGTTGCAGATGGAGGAGAAGGAACGGTCTCTGCATTACGACATGCATTACAACTCGAAAATCGGGAGCTTGAAGTACTTGATTCACGAAAAAAACAAGTGATGGCGATGTATGGAATCAATCGACAACATCAAACAGCGGTAATCGAAGTCTCGGCGGCGTGTGGATTACCTCAAGTTCCAATCGAAGAACGGAACGCGCGACTTGCGACATCTTATGGGGTCGGGCAACTCATCCTTGATGCAATCAAAGAAGGAAGTCGAACGATTTATGTCGGGTTAGGTGGGAGCGCAACAACGGATGGCGGATTCGGGATGTTACGTGCACTCGGAGGAATCTTCTTCGATGCTAAACAAAAAGAAGTCACTAACGTCGAAAACCTTCATTCTGTGGTTCGCAGTGATTTGTGTGAGCTTAAGAAGAGGTTAGAAGACACAGAGATTGTTCTGGTCTGCGATGTAGAGAACCCATTTTACGGAGAGACCGGGGCAGCGTATGTATATGCACCACAGAAAGGTGCGACCCAAGAGGACGTGTTGTTACTAGATGAGAGGTTGAAACATTTCGCAAAACTGATGGAACGAGATACAGGAGTGGATGTTCAATTATGTGTCGGAAGCGGTGCGGCGGGCGGAATTGCAGGAGCACTATACGCCTATGCCGGTGCTAAATATACATCCGGTGCAGAATTGGTGTTGTCGCTGAACGATGTTCCCGAACGAATTGCCAACTACGCTTTAGTGATCTCGGGCGAAGGGAAAATCGATGAGCAAACCTTAAACGGAAAGCTTCCGTTGATGATTGGAAAGCTTGGAGCGAAAGAACAGATACCCGTAGTGTTACTTGGGGGAAGTGTCAACATCTCATTTGAAAAGTTACAACATACCTCCGTTCTCGCAGCACATTCCATCGCGTCGGGCCCAATGTCTCTCGAAGAGTTAATGAAACCAAAAGTCGCTTATGAACATCTTAAACAGACGGCGGCACATTGCTATGCTACTTTCCAAGCCAGAAAGGAAGGGAACAATGATTCTAAAAGTTGAACCGGTATTTCAAGAGAGAATATGGGGCGGTAGAAAGTTAAGTACTCTCTTTAACTATAAAATTCCAGATGGAAATATTGGGGAATGTTGGGGAATCTCGGCGCATCCGAACGGCATGAGCTACGTTTTGGCTGGAGAATATAAAGGAATGTCTCTAGCGGAGCTATGGAAAAATCACCGTTATTTATTCGGAGAGTACAAAAATGAAGAATTTCCTCTACTCATTAAATTGTTAGATGCGAGGGAGGATTTATCCGTACAAGTTCATCCAAACGACGATCAGGCACAACGTTTAGAAGGTGAACCTTACGGAAAAACCGAATGTTGGTATGTGGTCGATGCAGAACCTGATGCGGAATTGATTCTTGGTCATCGTGCAAAAACAAAATCAGAATTTTTGGAGCGGATTGAGCATGGCCAGTGGGATGACCTCTTATGTCGCATGCCGGTAAAAAAAGGTGATTTCATCTATGTTCCAAGTGGTACGATTCACGCGATTGGAAAAGGAATCGTTATTCTTGAGACACAGCAGTCATCAGACACGACTTATCGGGTATATGATTTTGATCGTGTCGACGCGACGGGAAATCTTAGAGAATTACATTTAGAAAAAGCATTAGCTGTCACGAACTTCCCGAATGAACAGGTAGTCATTGTCCCAGAAACAATAAAAGTTCCTGATGGCACAATTACAACGTTGGTTGAAACGAATGAATTCAATGTCTATCATATGAATGTTCAGACAGGTTTCAATCTTTCGTCATTGAATCGTTTTCGACTCATATCGATTTTAAAAGGGAATGGTCAAATCGATGGAGTGGATGTTCAACAAGGTGATCATCTCATCGTGACTGCACATCATCAATCGTTGTCGGTTGTTGGAACTATGGAGTGGATTACGAGTGATTGTATCCTGTAAGATTTAAGACATCGGAGACGGTGTCTTTTTGTGTTAGGAATGATGAGGAGGGAATCATGAAAGAAGCAGAATATAAGATTTTTTATTGTAATGTAGAGTTGGCGCTCGATGTGATGGGGGGGAAATGGAAACCACTTATCATCTATCACGTAGGCGGTGCTGGCGTGATCCGATTTGGAGAATTGAAACGTAAAATTCCGAACATCAATGAACGAGTACTCTCTCGTCAACTCAAAGAACTAGTAGAAGCAGATCTCTTGGCTAAAAAAATATATGACGAAGTTCCACCACGTGCAGAATATTCTCTTAAGGAGGCTGGCGAAGCGCTCTTACCCATTTTAAAGCAATTAGGATCGTGGGGAAAAGATTATCAAGATGAGCATCAATATGGAGAAATTTATTTCGAAGAAGAATATGACGCATAACCGTAGTCTGTACAAAAGTGTCCGTACGGATAAAGAAGTCCGTACTTGTAGGCGGGTAATATGAGTCCTATACTAGGCGCATATCAAGTTTTAAAAATCGAAAAAGGAAGTGTAGATATGCAACTGGTTAAGACATTAAACAATCGATACTCAACAAAAGAATTTGATGTATCCAAGCAAATTTCTGAAGCGGACATGGAGTCAATCAAGTCGCTACTCCAACTTTCTCCATCATCAACGAATGTTCAGCCATGGCATTTTGTGCTTGCGACAACTGAAGAAGGAAAAGCGCGTGTCGCAAAAGCAGCGAATGGATTCTATAGTTTTAATGAATCGAAAGTGACAAATGCATCTGCCGTCGTTGTATTTGCATCTAAAACGGAAATCACAGAAGAGTATCTTCAACATGTGACGGACAAGGAAGATGAGGATGGGCGTTTTGCGGAACAGGAATTCAAGCATGCTAACCACGCAGGGCGAAAGATTTTTGTCGATATGCATAAATACGATTACAAAGACTTATCTCATTGGACTGAAAAACAAGTCTATCTGAATTTAGGTTCGTTTTTACTTGGTGTCGCGTCATTGGGAATTGATGCGATCCCAATGGAAGGATTAGATATGAAAATGTTAGACGAGGAGTTCTCATTACGGGAAAAAGGCTTCACTTCTTGTGTTGTCGTATCACTCGGATATCGTTCGGAATCTGATTTCAATGCAGACTTACCAAAATCACGTCTTGATTTAGCTGAAATCATTGAGGAAGTGTGATGAAGATTCTCGTTACCGGTGCCACAGACGGAATCGGACTAGCGACCTCCAAACTTTTGATTGAGGAAGGTCATGAGGTTTTGGTTCATGGTCGAGACGAGCAAAAACTAGCGGCCGTCGTGTGAGAATTAGACTCTAGTCATGTCACTTCATAATATTGCCGATCTTTCGAAGTCAGAGGACGTCATGTTATTCGCTGACCGACTACTAAAAGAACATAATTCGATTGATGTCCTGATTCATAATGCTGGAATTTATGGGGCACAGCCACGACTTGGGGAGAACGGATGGGATCTTCGCTTCATTGTGAATGCGATAACACCTTATGTTTTGACTAAGAGACTGTTGCCGTTACTTCCTGTAACAGGACGAGTCGTCAACGTGTCATCTGCTGCCCAGGCACGATTAGACTACGGGGCGTTACGAGGTCATTCACCTATCACGGACGGTGACGCATATGCACAAAGCAAACTGGCAATTACGATGTGGACATATGAGTTATCAAAAAAATACCCTCAGACTTTCGTAGCGGTCAATCCAAAATCCTTGTTGGGTAGTAAAATGGTGAAAAGTGCTTATGGAATCGATGGTCATGATTTGATGATTGGAGCGAAAGTCTTGCGTGATGCCGCTACTTTAGATGAATTTGAAGGTGCGTCAGGAAAATATTACGATAATGATCGTGAGCAGTTTGCTGAAGCACATCTAGATGTTTACGATGAAGAGCGCAGACAGGAACTCATGGAAACCTTGAATTCCATTTCGTATCTTTAAGTTCACGTCATTCAGCGATTATTGTATCATTCTTGGCGGCGCAGCTTTTCCGCGTAAACGGAGAGATATAAGTTCGGAAGATGCCAACGATGATATCTCTCGGGCCTTTCCTATTCTTCAACCCTTTTCATAACTAATACTTTGTCAATATAAAGAAGCCATCGCCCATAAAGGCGATGGCTTCTTCTCGTTAACTACTCATTTGATTTGATACATCCATTTTTGGAAGACTGACCGTGAAAATGGAACCTTTGCCGATATTCGATGCGGCGTGGATCGTGCCACCATGACCTTCTGCGATTTCTTTACAAATCGCGAGACCAAGGCCCGTGCCTCCGATTTTCCGGCTGGCTGAATTGTCGACGCGATAGAACTTATCAAACAACTTCGACAGCGCGGCTTGTGGAATCCCGATTCCATGGTCCTCGATCGAAATATCAATCCAATCCGGTCGTTCACATGCGACACGGACATGGATGTCTCCACCACTTGGAGAGTACTTCACGGCATTATGAAGCAAGTTCGTGAAGAGTTGTCCGAGTCGTGTCCGATCTCCATATACATAGACGTCTTCTTGACAATCAAACGTGATGCGATGATGTTGACTGGACCCTTGATGAATGGCGATGGCCTGTTTCAGGATGTCCGATAGGCGCTCCGTCTCATTGTGGTACGTCTGTTGTCCTGATTCCATTCGCTGAACATCGAGCAAGTTGGAAATCAAATCTTCGAGACGTAACGTTTCCTGATGGATCATCCCTAAATATTTCTCCGAACGTTCGGGAGACAGTTGTCGGAAACGAAGAAGTTCGGTGAATCCGATGATACTCGTGAGCGGCGTGCGGAGTTCATGGGAGACGGTCGAAACGAGTTCGGTTTTCAAACGATCGACCTCAGTCTCATGCGTCACATCACGGAAGACGAGCATCGTGCCGTGGCGTGTCCCTCTCAAATAAATTTTCTCCGCATACATTTGAATGAAGCGCTCTTCCTGATTCATCGAGAACGTGACGCTCTCTTCTTTACACTGTCCATCGAATGAACGTTCCATGAATGCAAAAAAGGCATCTTTTTGGTCGACCTGCAGCCCGAGTTCTTCAAGACTAGCATCTAAACGATATAAATCGACTTCATTTCGTTTTGTGATCGGTTGATTGAATAAGACGAACAACGCTTGGTTCGCCACTTTTTCGCTTGTCGCGTGCTCGACATAGATGACAGCATCTCGAATCGAGTGGAGAAGGCGAGCTGTCTTTTCACGCTCTTCCTCAATCCGATAACGCTGATGCGTAAGCGAAGTCGCCATCTGACGGAATGATGTCGTCAATTGACCGACCTCGTTTTTAGATTGAACCGTGATTGGCGTGACCGGTTGCTTCTCTCCGGCAAGACGCTTACTGTTTTCAATTAACTCTTGAAGTTGACCGGTCAAGCGTCGGACGTAAGGGCGGGCGACGATGAAGAGAATGAAGAGGACTCCGAGTAAGGAGAGGAGCCAGAGGGCCTGTGCCCATTTCGTATGTGTCGCAAGTTGAGCACGGAGCGCATCCTCTTCTGCGTTCAGTGAGTTCCGATATTCCGTGAAGACGCTCTCCATATCGACGATGCTCGCGCTCATATCCGCGGCACTTTTCGAGTTGATTTTAAATTTTCGATCCGCCGGCGGCTCTTTTTGAGGGTTTACTTTCCCGAGCGTTGGCATTTTTAAGAAGGGTTCGGTCACGCTTCCGCTCCGCTTTCCTTCTACATAACGTTCAAGGCTTGGCATGACGCGTTCCTGATAAGCGACAAACAGCGTACGCGCATCGCTCGCATACGTTTTTTCCTTATCGGTCACGGCGTTCTGTTCGAACCAGGTCGTCTGTTCGTCAATCAAGACTTGTTTATCTTGTACGCGCTCTAGCATCGCATCGTCTCCGAGGAGTACATAGCCGCGCATTTCATATTGCATCGACTGCCATGTCTCGAACAATTCGGTCGCATTCGTGCGCCGTTCACTAATGTTCTCGAGCGATGACGTCGTCTGTTCGATTTGGTTTTCCGTATACACATATACGGCAAGTGACGTGAGGAGGATCAGTCCGATGAATAAGTAGAAGACGAACAAAAATTGTCTTCCGATCCGCTGGTCAATCCATGACTTCATAAAGACCGTTCCTTTCTAGAATGATGAACATTCCGACTGTGACTAATATCCTACGAGTGTCGTTCTTTCATTGTACAGATTCAAGCGTTTAGATGCTATATATTGAGAAATCAGGGGAATGGATACTATTATATATTGAACAGTAGTGAATGATATGCTATTGTTCTATGTATAGTAGGGGGTGGGATCATGAATCCTCAATTCAAAAAGGGCGTACTCAACCTTTGTGTACTGGCACTTGTGGCGGAACAAGACCGCTATGGCTATGAACTCGTCCAAGCGATTTCAGCCAAAGTTGCCATTTCAGAGGGTGCCGTCTATCCATTGTTACGTCGACTGACGACAGAGGGCTATTTCACAACGTATTTAACCGAGTCTGGGGAAGGACCTCCGCGAAAGTATTATCAGATCACGGAACAAGGAAAAACACATTTGGCTGAGTTGCGAGCGGAATGGGATGTATTCACGAACGGCGTCAATGACTTAATCCGAGGGGGAGACGACAGATGAATGAAGAACAGTACTTGTCAGAGCTTGAGCAGTTATTGATGAATGTGAAGGTGAAGGATCGCCTCGATATTTTACGAGACGTGTCTGAATATTTCACGAGCGGTCGATTAGAGGGTAGAAGTGATGAGGAGATGGCACGCGAGTTAGGGGAACCGAGCGTACTCGCCTCGGAACTACTCGCTTCTGTCGATTTTGAAGTATCGGAATCGACACGACCGCCTGCGGTTGTCAAAAGCTCGACCGTAGCCTTTCAAAGTGTTCTCATCCAAGTACAGCATGCACAGGTGTTCGTCACACCATCACAGGATGGCTATGCGTATGCGACGCTCGAAACGGAAACCGACCATGGGGTCGTGATGGACATCGTCGGGGACACGCTTGAGATTCGGATTGAATCCGAACGTCGTTTCGGTCTCTCTGACCTCTTCTCGTGGTTCGGGTCGAAAGCACCGGTGCTTCGAGTCGAGCTGCCGCATCACGCCTATCATCAGATTCAATTGAAAAACCGCCACGGTTCGAGTGATGTACAAGATCTTCAAGCGGAACGGTTACACGTGGAGAGTGAGAACGGTCGAGTCATCGCGCATCATATTCAGGCACGCCAAGGTGTGCTTCGTACATCGAACGGACAGGTGCTCGCGTCGAGTTGTCACGGTCACGATTGGGAGCTCCATTCCTCAAACGGTCGCGTGGAAGCAAAACATTCTCAACTAGAACGGATTAACATCCATTCCTCGAATGGTCGAATCGATGTCGATCACGTCATGGGGGCAATTGATGCCAAAACGTCAAACGGTCGAATTGACTGTATCGTTCAATCGATTCAATCACCGATTCGATTGAAGACAAACAATGGGAAGATTGACTTGCACGTTGAGGAACGTCCAGAAGATGTGACGATTCGGGCGAAGTCGCGGAACGGAAAAGTCAATGTATTCGGAGAACGGTCGAAAGAGTGCGTGTTCGGTGAAGGATCGATTGATGTGAAATTAACAAGCTCGAACGGAAGTGTCACGGTATCATGATTAACATAGCCCCTCCATCAATCGATGGAGGGGCTATGCTTATAAGTCATGCACTAAGATATAGGCGACTCGAACGGGTCCATGGACACCAACGATCAGGTTCATCTCAATGTCGGCCGAGTTCGACGGACCGGAGATGAAATTGACACCGTTCGGGGAACGGAGGTCATCTTGGTCGAGTTCGGCAAGTTGTTGTGCCGTTTGCGTCATACGTGGAACAAGGACAGATTTCGGGATGATTGCGATATGGTCTTGCGGTAACAGACTGATCGTTCGTGATTTGCCAGGCTTCGCATATTGAACGATTGTCGCACTTTCCGCAAACGCCGCATCCGCAATCGTAATGCCGATGTCGGCACGGGCGGCCAGCTCTCGACTCGCTTTCGGTTGTGACGAATCCCACCAAGCGAACGTCTCACTCGTTGTGGGTGCCCAAGCGGAAATTCGTTCATCGTTCTCCGCAAGAATCCTTGTTCCGTCATAACGGCCAATCAAGAGACGGAGCGTATCATCGAGATGCGAGGATTCGCATTCGACCAAATCGGTATGAATTCGGGTCGCGACCATACGAAACGTTTCGAGCAATTCCTCTTCGCTCGCATCTTTTAACACGTCGTCTTGTGGGCGATATTTATAGTCACGTTTCGGTGGGGTGAGGTCGACCTCACGACCGAGCTGTTTGGCGATTCGTTGTAAAAAGTCTTCACGGTTTGTGATTGTGCCAGGATTCATTCGACGTTCCCCCGTTTCTTAAACCAATCTCGGACGGTCTGTTTGTTCGGTTGCGGCAAGTCTTTGGAGTCCGTCCAAGCAGGTAACCCTTTTTCAATATGACCAGATGTGGCGAACGGTGATGTCGCAAACGGTGCGACGTGTTCCGCGGCTTCGAATAAGAAAGGACTCGATGCCGTGACGGCAAATCCTTTCATCGCAATCCGCTCCACGAATGGTGATTGTCTCTTTTCTTCTACGATGACACGACGGTGTTCAATCAATAGCTCGTGTAGCGGAATCTTCACAGGGCATGCCTCTGTACAGGCACCGCATAGACTTGACGCGTAAGGGAGCTCTTTATAGTTTTCGTATCCGTCTAGGAGTGGGGCCAACACGGCACCGATTGGACCAGGATAAATTGACCCGTACGCATGCCCACCGATATGGCGATAGACCGGACAGACGTTGATGCATGCCGCGCAACGGATGCATTGCAGGACCGATTGGAACTGTGTACCGAGAATGCCAGAACGTTTATTGTCGACGATGACGAGATGGAATTCTTCCGGACCATCGACTTCGCCGACCGCACGCGTCCCGGCGAATGTCGTGATGTATGACGTGAGGCGTTGACCGACCGCGCTTCGACAAAGCATATTGACGAGTACCTCGAACTCTTCATAAGATGGGACGACGCGTTCCATCCCCATGACAGAGATGACCGTATCAGGAAGTGACGTCACCATGCGTCCATTTCCTTCATTGGTTACAAGCCCGACGGCTCCACTCTCCGCGATGGCGAAATTACAACCGGTGATGCCGACTTCTGCCTTCAAAAAGTCTTTCCGGAGTTCTTGTCGTGCGTAGCGTCCGAGCTCGGTCGGATCGTTCGAACCCGTATATCCGTGAGCAGTGAACGTCTCATGGACAGCGTCACGGTCTTTGTGTAGGGCAGGGGCCACGATGTGAGACGGTGGATCTTCGTCGAGTTGTAAAATCCATTCCCCAAGGTCGGACTCGACGACGGTACATCCTTCTTCCTGGAGTGCCTCGTTCAATCCGATCTCTTCTGTGACCATCGATTTTGATTTCACGACATGTTTTGCTTGTTTCGAACGAACGACTTCTCGAATATAGCGGTTCGCTTCTTCTGGCGTTTCTGCAAAAAAGACGCTCCCGCCTCGTTTTGAGACGTTCTCGCTCAATTGATACAAGTAATAATCGAGATGTTCGAGCACGTGTTGACGAATCTCTTCCGAATGATCGCGAAACGCTTCCCAGTCTCCAAGTTCACCCGCAGCATCCAACCGTCCATCCCGCAGCCGATTTTGAGCCGAACTGACGGCTTGACGCATGAACGCATCCTCAATCCCGTCCTTCCGACGGTCTTGAAACTTCTCATCTAACCGAATCCCCATGCTCATGCTTGCTTCACTCCTTCGTTCAAGACTTCGGCAATGTGCATCACTTTGATCGGATGCCCTTGCTTATGAAGACGTCCGCCGATGTTCATGAGACAAGACGCATCCGCCCCAATCAAAACGTCTGCACCGGACTGTAAAATCGATTCGACTTTCTCATCTACCATCTGGACCGACACGTCCGGCATTTTGACGGAGAACGTCCCTCCGAACCCGCAACAGTTATGTACATTTGCGAGAGGAACCATCGTCAAGCCATCGACGTTTCCGAGCAATTTCCCTGGCGCGGCTTCGATTCCGAGGAGGCGGGTCATATGACAGGACGCATGATAAGTCGCTGTAGCTGGAAACTTGGCGCCGACGTCTGTGACTTCGAGCACGTCAACGATGAACTGTGTCAGTTCGAACGTTTTGGCGGCATGCGCTTCTGCACGAGGACCCCATACCGGATCATCTTGGAATAAATGTGGATAGTCACGCATCATCATGACGCATGACCCCGATGGTCCGACAATATACTCCGCATCGGCCTGTTCGAATGTTTCAATCATGTGCTTGGCGATTTTCTTCGTCTCCTCATGGTAGCCGCTGTTATAGGCGGGTTGCCCACAACACGTCTGTTCAAATGGGAAGGTCACCTCGCACCCTAAATGTTCAAGCAGTTCGACTGTCGCTTGTCCGACGGATGGAAACAACGTATCTGATAGACAAGTGACGAATAAAGCTACATTCGGCATAGCCATTCCTTCTTTCTTCTCATGATAGCGATTTCAACGTCATTATTTCATAAAGAGTAGGAAAGTGACAGAAAAATAGGGAGAAAAACTGATTTATTTGTAAAATCCTGTCTAATTGATAACGTATCTCACTGAACAGACATTCATCTATTTTCTGATATAAAACAGGAAGGAAGCACGTATAACAGAAAAAGATCCTCGTCATATGACGAGGATCTTGCATCTAGATTATAGGAAGAACATTTCCAAGATGAAGAGTGCGCCGAACAAATAGATGAGCGGATGGACCGTCTCTTTGTTCATCGCTTTGAAGATCGGGTACAAGATGAACCCGAACGCGATTCCGCGTTCGATGCTTCCTGAAAGCGGCATGATCAAAATCGTCATGAACGCCGGGAAGTATTCGCTAAAGTCGCTCCAGTCGATATAACGGACGTTCGTCAACATGAGAGCCCCAACGATGATGAGTGCAGGAGCTGTAATCGCTGCGACGCCAGAGATGGCACCGATGAGCGGGCTAAAGAAGAGCGTCAGTCCGAACAAGCCGGCAACGACAGCCGTTGTGAGACCGGTACGTCCACCTTGTGCGACACCGGCTGCAGACTCGATGTATGCAGTCGAAGGACTCGTTCCGACGAGTGAACCACCCATTGTGGCAAGCGAGTCGGCAAAGAGTGCACGGTGACCATTTTCAATCGTGCCATCTTCCTTTAAAAGACCGGCTTGTTTCCCGACACCGACAAGTGTACCTGTCGTATCGAACAATGTGACGAGGAAGAACGAGAGGACGGCACCGAATAATCCATATTGGATGACATCACTAAATGCTGTCACTGGGTTGACCATAAGTCCTTCTGGAAGTGTCGGCATTGCCGTGACACCGTTGATTTGTAAGATGTCCATGAAGTAAGCCGCGATTCCAGTGAGTAGCATCCCAATCAATAGTGACCCTGGGACATTGCGCGAGAAGAGAAGTGCCGAGACGATTAAACCACCGAGTACGAGTAATACTTCTGGTGAGGATACGTCACCGAGACGCACCAAGTTCGCCTCATCTGCGACAATCAATCCCGATAACTTCAATCCGAGCGAAGCGATGAAGAGACCGATTCCGGTCGTGATCGCATGTTTCAGCGAAGTCGGGATCGCTTGAATCAGTTTCGTCCGAATCGGAGAAAGCGACAGGATTAAAAAGAAGACGGACGAGACGAAGACGACGCCGAGAGCAGCGGATGGTGCGATTTGTTCTTGGGCGACGAGCGTGTACGCAAAGAATGCGTTGAGGCCCATGCCGGGTGCAACCGCGATCGGCAAGTTCGCATAAAACGCCATCAAGCCTGTCCCGATGAGAATCGCGATGATTGTCGCTGTAAAAGCTTGAGCGAAAGGGATTCCGGCATCAGATAGGATGGCCGGGTTGACGACAGAGATATATGCCATCGTCACGAACGTTGTAATCCCTGCAGTGACTTCCTGTTTAACATTCGTTCCATGTTGTTTCAGTTTAAAAATATTCATCGATAAAACTCCTTATTTCGGTCTATTTCCGAACAATAATTGAAAATAATGATCAAATTAACGTTATCAACTTGATGACTATACAAAAATGTTTGATTCACGTCAATTGTTTTGAGTAAAAAACATCAAAAATGATTAGGTGGTATAAAAAATGTTCGGAAATAAACTTTTTTACAAAATATGCTTGCTCTGAAACGCGTTTCAGAGGATACGGTATAGACAAAGGGAGGGGAACCGATATGAAACCGACAACGTGGAAGACATGGTGCAGTGGAATCGTATACGAACTCGTCATCAATCAGTTGTATACACCGTTCGGGAAAATGTTGTGTAGCCGTTTCCGTGAAGAGTTTCTTCATTTGCCGTTAGAAGAGCGCTTCCGCCTCGTTCAGGCGATTCGAAGTCAAGTCGTCGAAAGAGGTGACAGTCAGCAAGCAGAGTGGGTACACTATATGCAAAGACTGACAAGTTGAGGTGAAATGAATGGCAAACATTCGAGATATCGCAAAGCACGCTGACGTTTCGGTGACGACGGTCTCGCGCGTCTTGAACGAGCATCCGTACGTATCGAAAGAAAAACGGACCCGTGTCCATGCAGCGATGAAAGAACTCGGGTATTTGCGGAATCAACAGGCGTTGACGTTGTCGACGGGAAAAACACAGCGTGTCGTCGTCATCTTACCTTATATGGATCATCCGTATTACGGCTTTTTCGTCAATGGACTTGCCAAGGCGGCGCTCGAGCACGATTATCGACTCGTCATGTGGCAGACGGAGTACAAGTTGAGTGAGGAGCGACAAGCGCTTGATTTATTGAAACATCGCGAAGTTGATGGGGCGATCATCTTGTCGCATGAGATGTCCTTTAAGGAAATGGAGACGTATCGCACTTACGGACCGATTGCCGTGGCGACCGTCGGCGCACCGGATACGATTTCGTCGATTCACGTTGATCATTATGCGTCATTCGTATCAGGTATTCGTGTGTTACAGCAACATGGATATGAAGAGATTGGAATCATCTTGTCAAGAAGCCATAGTCCGAGCTCCCTTGCGCGTCAGCAAGCCTATTTCGATGAAGTGGCGCATGCGCGTGAGCAATGGATTTGGACCGGCTATTTGACGAGTGAGGACGGCATGCGATTGGCGGAAACGTTCCTCTCTCAAAAAGAGCGTCCTCGAGCGCTCTTTTTCTCGTCGGATTATGTCGCACTTGGATTTTTGGGGGAGATGCAACGGCGGCAAGTCGCCATTCCTGAGGAAGTCGCCATGCTTGGATTTGATGGTCATCCGATTGGTCGGGCGTTTGGGTTATCGACGATGCTTTCTCCGAATGAACAGATTGGTCGCCATCTGTTTGAAACGACGCTCGCTGAAATGAACGGGGCTCCACCTGAAACGCGTGGAATGACGGTGAGCTATCAAACCGGTACGACACTTTAGGCAACTTCCTCGCTCGACTCTTTTGAAACGTTTAGAATGAAAGAAGTAGTCGAGAGGAGGAAATGTTATGAAGATTCAAGTAACAGAAGAAGCGCTCCAATGGTTCAAAGAAGAGATGGAAGTCGAAGCGGGTCAAACGGTACGTTTATTCGCAAAATACGGGGGATCAACAGACTTGACGCATGGTTTCTCCGTCGGGGTCATCACGGAAAACGTGAACAATGCAGCTGTTGAGACAGAGGAAGATGGCATTCGCTTCGTCGTGGCGGAACAAGATGAATGGTTGTTCCAAGGGCAAGACGTGAAAGTCGAACTCCGCGGAGAAGAAATCGTTTTCGTTCAAGCCTGACGTTTCAGTTTGTTTACGTTTGATGAAATGTCGTTTGACGAAATCTGGCTTAGGGAACAGGTTACGACAAGTCGGATTTTCGAAAGGATGACACGATATGTCAGACAAAGAAAAGCGTGAACAAGAAGAAAAAGAGAAGTTGAAACGAGATCAACCGGACATCTCCCACGAAGAGGATTCAAAAGGAGATCATTCCGACCTCGAAGAGACAGATGAAGATGAACAATCATAAGAGCCGACACGGCTCTTTTTGTTTGGGAATTGAAAGAAATGCCGTGGACGTTATAATGGATAAGGGAAAACTATTTAGTGAGGAGAATGAGACATGAGTACAGTACTAGTCTTCGGACATAAAAATCCAGATACTGACACAATCACGTCAGCGCTCGCCTATGCCGAGCTGAAAAAGAAATTAGGAATGGACGCAGAGGCGGTCCGTCTCGGTGAAGTGAACGGGGAAACACAATATGCGCTCGATCATTTCCGCGTAAAAGCACCACGCTTGATCGAAAGTGTGAAAGGTGAGGCGGAAGAAGTCATCTTAGTCGATCACAATGAGTTCCAGCAAAGTGCGGACGGCATCGAAGACGTGCGAATCCTTGAAGTCATCGACCACCACCGCATCGCGAACTTCCAAACGGCAGATCCGCTCTACTATCGTGCAGAGCCAGTCGGATGCACAGCGACAATTTTGTTGAAATTGTATAAAGAGCACGGCGTTGAGATTGCAGCGGATATGGCCGGTTTGATGCTTTCAGCCATCATCTCAGATTCGCTTCTCTTCAAATCACCGACATGCACGGACGAGGACATCAAAGCAGCGAAAGAACTTGCAGAAATCGCTGGTGTCGATGTGGAAGCATACGGACTTGAGATGCTCAAAGCCGGTGCGGACCTTAGCCAAAAAACGATTGAAGAGCTCATCTCACTCGATGCGAAAGAATTTGCGATGGGCGACTATCGCGTCGAAATCGCACAAGTGAACACGGTCGATGCGAGCGATGTCTTGAACCGTAAAGAGGAAGTCGATGCAGCCATCGCTAATACGGTTGCAGCGAAAAACTTAGACTTGTTCGTCTTTGCCATCACGAACATTTTGACGAACGATTCAGAAGCGATCGTCGTCGGACCAAAGCCAGAACTCTTCGAACAAGCGTTCAACGTGACGCTTCAAAACGGATTGGCGACACTTCCGGGCGTCGTTTCGCGTAAGAAGCAAATCGTGCCATTCTTAACAGAAGCGGCGACAAAATAAAAACTCGAAGCATTAGCCTCGAGCGAAACTGCAGACGTTCATACGTCTGCAGTTTTTTATTTTAATTCATTTATTCATCATAAAAAAGACCGGACACTGAAGTCCGATCTTAAGATGATTTTGTTTGTCTTCCATACGTCCCTAAGCGCCATAGCTTCTCAAACGGTCCGTAACGGTGATTTTTTAGCCACCACATCGAGAAGATGGATTGGACAATTAAAATAGCGATGCTTAGGAACAATCCTTCGGTCAAAGAGAGCGTACCGTATGCTCCGAGCGCAATCACAGGGACGAAGACGATGAGCGTATGTGTCAAATAGTTCGTAAGCGCCATCCGTCCGAGCGCTTGGAGCGGGGCGAACGTGCGACCCTTTCGAACGGCTATCGTAAATAGGCAGACATATGTCGTGGCGAGTAACTTCCCGGAAATCAAGACGGCGAACAAGTTTAACCAGAAATAAGGATACCCTTCACCATAATGATGCCAAATGATTACGCCGAAGAACGGGAGGGCAAGGACAGCACAGATGATGGCTGTTCGTGTTAACCCTTCTAGACGCCATGTCAGGAGTTTTCGTTCACGTCCGATATACAGTCCGAACAAGAATAGACTGAGAATCTCGAAGCCGACAACGAACGAGTTGGAGAAGGCGTTAAAGATTTCAACAGAATACCGATAATCAAACCAGGCACCAAACCCTTGGTTAAACACATCTGGGAACGGGATACCACCATAATAGCTTCCGCCCATGCTCCATTCATTCAGCGCGGAAGTTCCGTACAACAGAAGGATACTTCCAATCAATAATCCCCAAGCCCATGTCAGAATGGCACGGTTACTCAACTTATAGAAAAGAGGAAGCAGCAAGCCCCACATCGCATATGTATGTAGGATATCACCTGACCAAATCGCCAAGTGTGCCAGACCGAACAAGAAGAGAATCAAAATCCGGCGTATGTAACGACTGACCGATTCGCCTCGGGCGTAAGAACGCTCGAGGAAAATCGAAAAGCCGATCCCAAATAAGAGGGAGAAAATCGTATAAAACTTCGTCTGCACGAACAAGTCGAAGAGGGTGCGGATGAACAAGTCGCTCCCATAATAGTCGGGGCGACCGAACATCCAGTCGCTCCCGAGCATACTCGGGATATTGACGAGGAAAATGCCGCAGAGGGCAAACCCTCGGATAATGTCATACAAGATAATCCGTTCATTCGTTTGAATTGGGCCAGCCATACGACACGTCCTTTACTGAATTAGAATACTTTCGTCGTCCACGACTCACAGTTCCAGACGTCTGTGACGATATCTTCATAGAATTCTGGCTCGTGACTGATGAGGAGGACACTACCCTTGTACTCTTTCAACGCACGCTTCAACTCTTCCTTCGCATCGACGTCCAAGTGGTTCGTCGGCTCATCGAGTAAGAGAAGGTTTGTCTCGTTGTTGAGGAGTTTACAAAGACGTACTTTCGCCTTTTCTCCACCACTGAGGACAGAAATCTTACTTTCGATGTGCTTCGTCATGAGTCCGCACTTCGCAAGCATCGCGCGTACTTGTTGTTGGTTAAGTGACGGGAATTCACTCCAAATCTCTTCGATACACGTATTGTTGCTCGTTGCCGCTTCCTGTTCGAAGTAACCCATTTCGAGAAACTCGCCGCGTTCGACTGTTCCTTCAAGTGGGTTGATTAGGCCGAGTAAACTCTTCAAGAGTGTCGTCTTCCCGATTCCGTTCGCTCCGACGAGGGCAATCTTTTGACCGCGCTCCATCTGAAGGTCGAGCGGGCGTGAGAGCGGCTCGTCGTAACCGATGACGAGACCTTTCGCATCAAAGATGAGACGTCCTGACGTACGGGCCTGCAAGAAGCGGAATTCCGGCTTCGGACGCTCCGCACTCAATTCGATGACATCCATCTTATCGAGCTTCTTCTGACGCGACATCGCCATGTTCCGTGTCGAGACGCGCGCTTTGTTTCGGGCGACGAAGTCTTTCAAGTCGGCAATCTCGGCTTGTTGACGCTTATAAGCTGCTTCAAGCTGTGAGCGTTTCATCTCGTATACTTCCATGAACTTGTCATAGTCTCCGACGTAGCGATTCAACTCTTGGTTCTCCATATGGTAGACCAAGTTGATGACGCTATTTAAGAACGGGATATCGTGTGAAATCAAGATGAAGGCATTGTCATAGTTTTGGAGATAGCGCTTCAACCACTCGATGTGTACTTCGTCCAAATAGTTGGTCGGCTCATCGAGGAGCAAGATATCTGGCTTCTCGAGAAGCAACTTCGCGAGCAATACTTTCGTACGCTGTCCGCCTGACAAATCTGTGACGTCACGGTCGAGGCCGACGTCTAAAATACCAAGACCACGTGCGACTTCCTCTACTTTCGCATCGATGATATAAAAGTCGTTCGAGTCGAGCGTCTCTTGAAGTTCACCGACCTCAGCGAGCATGTCTTCCATCTGTTCAGGTGTCGCATCTCCCATCTCCATGTAGAGTTCGCCGATGCGCGTCTCCATGTCGATCAAGTATTGGAAAGCACCTTTCAAGACGTCACGAATTGTCATCCCACGCTCAAGTACCGCGTGTTGGTCGAGGTAGCCGACACGGACATTTTTTGCCCATTCGATTTTTCCCTCATCCGGTTGCAGTTTGCGTGTGATGATGTTCATGAACGTCGATTTTCCTTCACCGTTCGCTCCGACGAGACCGATGTGCTCTCCTTTTAAGAGACGGAAAGAGACATCGTTCAAAATAGCGCGGTCACCAAAGCCGTGGCTTAAGTTTTGTACCGTTAATATACTCATAATTCGTTTTCGTTCCTTTCAAAGTAAACTACCCGATATTGTAGCATGAATCCAATCAAATTAGTACGCCAGTCCGACTGACTTCCTTATATGTTCATCCTCTTCGATGGTGTGAAGCATGAACTGGGCGACATCTGCCCGTGAGATATGCTTGCCGTTCTCTGGCACCTCATCGATGGCAGTTCGGTACGTTGAAGTACGCGGACCGTCTGTCAATTGCATCGGTCGTACAATCGTATAATCGAATGACGAGTTGCGCCATAAGTCAACGGCTGCCCGATGATCGCGGAGCGGTTTCCGGAGCATGAACGTGATGGCTTTCCCCGCAAGTCCCGGAATCTCATTGTCGATACCCGCGGAAGCCAAATAGATGACGCGCGAGATCCCATTCGCCTTCATTGCCGGGACGAGTTTGTCCGTGACACTCGCTAAAAAGTCTGGGTCACTCAAGTCCGTTCCGAGGCAACTGACGACCGCATCATGACCATGCATCGCTTCCGTTAACGAATCGATGTCATATAGATCCCCTTCGATGATTTCGAGTTGTGGGGTCTGAATCAGCTTTTTCTGTTCCCGTACGAACGCGGTGACGTCATGACCGTGCTCGATGGCTTGATCGACGAATTGATGTCCGGTCCGACCGGTTGCGCCTAATACGAATAACTTCATAAGGGCAAGGCTCCTCTCTCATATCCAATACATACAGTATACAGCAGTTTCAGAAAAATCGAACATTTCACCGTTTGATTCCAACCTATTGCATTTCTCGCCAGCTCGTCTACAATAAGGTCTATCTTATAAAAATAGATTCGCACTCGTATATCAGCGGAAATATGGTCCGCAAGTCTCTACCGAACTACCGTAAATGGTTCGACTACGGGTGGCGCTTGTCGTATGCTGTCGTTGATTTCCATGCGGTTCGTTGCCTCCCGATGAGGGGTGACGGATCGCATTTTTTTATGGAGGGAAAACAATGAAGCAATTAGAAGACAAAATCCGTGAAGAGGGTCGGGCGCTATCTGACCAAGTACTGAAGGTCGACGCCTTCTTGAATCATCAAGTCGATCCCGTACTCATGCAAGCCATCGGAAAAGAGTTTGCAGAGCGTTTCAAAGACGCTAACATCGACCGAATCGTCACACTCGAATCGAGCGGAATCGCACCGGCGATGATGACGGCACTTGAAATGGGCATTCCGTTCGTATTCGCTCGTAAACGGAAATCGCTGACGCTTCAAGACGATCTCGTTGAAGCAGACGTATATTCCTTTACAAAACAAGAGACGAACCGTATCAGCTTGAGCCGACGCTTCGTCTTACCAGGCGAACGTGTTCTCATCATCGACGACTTCCTCGCCAATGGGGAGGCGGCACTCGGATTGACACAACTCGTGGAGGCGGCAGGTGCAAAGGTCGCGGGTGTTGGTATCGTCATCGAAAAGTCGTTCCAACCAGGACGTGATAAATTGATCGAGCGTGGCTATCGCGTCGAATCATTGGCACGTATCGCAAAATTAGAGAAAGACCATATCTCATTCGTGGAGGTCGCGCGATGAATACGTTCAAGACGGCCAGTCTAGGGTTTCAACATCTACTCGCCATGTACACGGGAGCAGCCATCGTCCCGCTCATCGTAGGGGGTGCCATCGGTCTTGGACCGACCGAGCTCGCCTATCTCGTCGCAATTGATTTATTCATGTGTGGGGTGGCGACGCTTTTACAAGTATGGACGACACGCTTTACGGGTGTCGGATTGCCAGTCGTCCTCGGATGTACGTTCACGGCGGTCGGTCCGATGATCGCGATTGGAAGCGCAAATGGAATTACGGCCATTTACGGCGCATTGATTGCGAGCGGACTGATTGTCATTCTCATTTCTGGTTTTGTCGGGAAGCTCGCACGTTTCTTCCCGCCGGTCGTTCTCGGTTCGGTTGTGACGATCATTGGTCTCTCACTGATTCCGGTCGCCATCAATGACATCGGTGGCGGGATGCCCGGTGAACCTGGATTCGCATCCATGCAAAATCTCGGATTAGGTGGTTTGACGATTTTACTCATTCTCATCTTGAATCGTGTCGGTACTGTCTTCACACGCGCCGCTGCTGTCCTCTTTGCCGTACTCATCGGAACAGGGATCGCCGCTTCGCTCGGTCTTGTCGACTTCAGTCCTGTCCGTGAAGCCAGTTGGTTCCAAATGGTCCAGCCGTTCTACTTTGGCATGCCGACATTCGATGTGTCCGCCATCCTCGTCATGACGCTCGTCGCCATCATCTCGATGATTGAATCGACTGGTGTGTTCGTGACATCACGAAAAAGCCAATCGGTGCAAAAGAATTGACAAAAGGGTATCGTGCGGAAGGCGTCGCGACGATTCTCGGAGGAATTTTCAACAGCTTCCCATACACGACGTTCAGTCAAAACGTTGGATTGGTCCAATTGTCGGGTGTGAAATCTCGTCGCGTCATCTTCTGGACAGGTGGGTTACTCATCTTGCTCGGATTCCTCCCGAAAGTGGCCACGTTCACAACGTTGATTCCAAAACCCGTTTTAGGCGGAGCGATGCTCGTCATGTTCGGAACAGTCGCTGCTTCCGGTATTCGTATTCTCAGTCAGGTTGATTTTGCGAAAAATGAGAACTTGATCACGATCGCACTCTCGATTGGCGTCGGGCTCGGCATTACGGCAAACCCGGCTATCGTCGCGAACATGCCGGAATGGCTTCAATTGTTCACAGATAGCGCCATCGTAGCAGGTTCGTTCACAGCGCTCCTCTTGAACGGTTTCTTCCGTATGATGGACCGTTTCCGTCCCACGACGATTATTGCCGAGGAACGGCAAGTCAGCTAGACTGAAGGAAATAGTAGTCTAGGAGGAGTCATGAATGGGGAAAACTGCACTTGTCGTAGGCGCGACCGGCTTGATTGGCCGCGAATTGGTAGAACAGTTGTTAGAAAGTGACCGTTATGAGGCGGTCTGGATTGTCGTCCGTCGCTCGAAGCGTTGGAGTCATCCGAAGTTACACGAGGTCGTCGGCTTCGAGGAGATGGATGCGGCACTTCCACACATCGATGACGTATACTGTGCACTCGGTACGACGATTGCGGTCGCCGGCTCGCAAGAGGCGTTCAAACAAGTTGATTTGGAGTTGCCGCTTGAAGTCGCTCGTGTCGCCAAAGCACACGGTGCGACACGCTATGCGGTCGTATCGGCACAAGGCGCATCGCTACGTTCGTCTTTCTTTTACAACCGGGTAAAAGGGGAGCTCGAAAACGGATTGCGCATCTTCAACTTCCATCATCTCATTATCGCGCGTCCGTCGTTGTTACTTGGAGAGCGTGATTCATTCCGACTCGGTGAGAAAGCGGCCGAGGTCGTCAGTCGGCCGTTCCAGTCACTGCTTGTGGAAAAGGCACCGGAAGTCGCACCGATTCAAGCGCTGCATGTTGCACGTGCTTTAATCATGGCGTCTGAAGAAGGTGAAGGGATTGAAGTGTTGACGTCGGGGATGATGCAGAGGATGAGCCGATGAACCCATTGACGAAGAAACGAACGAAAGCGGTCCTGATCGATAGTGTGATTGCAGGTATCGTCAGCGTTGGTGTGGAACAATTCGTGCGCAAGAAAGTGAAGAGCGAGTTTGTGCATGCGGTCGTCACACCAACCTTGCTGACGTACGCGATGGAAGCCTGCCAAATGCGTCGAGGTGGACAAACGATCGGTTATAAACTGATGGGACTCGAGTTGAAAAATGACGACGGCACCGATGTCACGGCGAAACAGGCGCTACAGCGCGCCCTATACCGAGATACGTTGTCAGCGGTTCGGTACTGGAAAGACCGTGAGCATTTTGAACAAGAAGAAGGCGCCGTGTTACCGCACGATGCCCGTTACCATATGCATGTAAGCGAAAAGAACTGACCGATTGGGTCAGTTCTTTTTTCAATCCTTGATTTTACTTAAAATGGCCGTCGTCAAAGCGACGATTGTGCCGAGGACGAGTCCATTTGAAAAAACGGTCGCAAGGAGCGGCGGTAAATCATTCATGGAACCTGGGGGCAAGAGCATCGCACCGGCACCGATGACGAGCGGAAGACCGACCGTGAGAGAAGCCGTCGATTGTTTTAATTCGAAGGCGGCCTCATTGATTCCGATGATGATCATCGTCGCGATAAGTGGTGTCACGATCGCATAGCCGACAGCGGCTGGAATGCTCGCGATTAACGAGACGAATGGACCGATGAGTGCCAACCCCATCATGAGAGTGTGGGCGATCAAGTGAGGCGCACGCTGGACGCTCTCCGTCGAAGAGAGGAAACCGGCCGTCCCTGAGATGGCGACAGGACCCGGTGTACCGAACAGACCCGCCACGATTTGACTGATTCCACTGGCGACACCAGACGCAGGAACGTTCCCTTTGATTTCTCGTTTTTCACGAGAGCTGACAATCCGTTCAATTAATTTGATGTTCGCGAGTACATTCGTCATAAGAAGCAAGGTGATGACGAAAGCCGTCGGCAACAAGTTCCAATCCCATACCCAGTTTCCGAACGGAAGAAGTTCAGGGACGAGGAAGAAGGATTCTGAACGAACGATGGGGTTTCCGAGGTCGAGTAAATGAAACAGACCGAATCCAACAAATAGCGTCATGACGAGTCCGTATTGTTTGAAGCGACTTTGCTCGAGGGTGAGCGCGAACAAGACGAGACCAGCCGTTGCGACGGCTTGGACGATGTTGATCCCGTCTTCCGTCACCCCGAAGCCACCTTTAATAACAGCCCCTGATAACTGGAGGACGAGTAAAATCATATAGACGCCGAGCACTTGTGGTGTAAACAGGGAAAGCATTCGTCTTAAAATACCGGTGACGGTCAACAACACACCAAGGATCCCACTCAAGAACAACATAAATCCGAGTGCCTGCAACGTCTCTTGCTGACTTCCGTATAGGGCAGGACCGATGGATGCGTATAAGGTGAAGACGCCCCACCAAATGCCGGCAGGACCTTCGAGTATCGGGAGGCGGTGTCCGAGCAACGTCTGGACGATGCTAAAGAGTGCGAAAATGAAGAGTGAGCGGGATATGAAGGTCATCGTCTCATCTGGTGACAGTTCAAATAATGCGGCGATGGAGAGTGGTGGTACAATATTTGTAGCTAAAATAAAAATAAACCACTGAATCGTCGTGGTTACATTACTTCTGGTCATGGTGTCCCCCTGATCATGCTTTTTCTTATTAGTGTAACGTTATGATGAAGTGGATGCAAATGGAGGCTATATAATGAAGAAATTCTTCAAGTGGACAGGACTGATTGTATTAGGATTGCTTGTCGTCGCAATCGCCGGCTTTTTGATTTGGACACAGTTCACGTACGGACCGACCGATGAAGCGACACAGTATGCGGAAGAAGGAAAAGTGGTCGACAACCGTCTCGAGTTTGGAGATACGACGAGTGAAATCGGCATCATTCTTTATCCAGGAGCAAAAGTCGAGAAGGAGGCATATGCTTATTACGGTACACGATTAGCGGAAGAAGGAGTCTTCGTTGCGATTCCGTCGCTTCGTCTCAACTTAGGCATTTTAGATATCGACGCGGCGGCCCCGATCATCGAGGCACATCCGGAGATCGAACGCTGGATCGTGGCCGGTCATTCCCTCGGAGGTTCGGCGGCATCGGGGTATGCACTTGAGCATCAAGAGTTGGTGGAGGGTGTCATTTTCCTCGCCTCGTATCCGATCAGTTCGATGGTCGACAGCGACTTACGCGTATTATCGATCTCGGGTGAATTGGATGGGCTAGCTGTACCAGAAGATATCGAGGCAAGTCGAAGTGATCTTCCTGAAGATAGTCAATTCGTGCAAATCGAAGGCGGGAACCATGCGAACTTCGGGATGTATGGTCCACAAAAAGGAGATCAGGAAAGTCCGCTCACATCGAAAGAACAATTAGATGAAGTCCTTTCAGCGATTCTTGAATGGTTATGAAAAAACGTGCGCACCTGCATCGAGGTGCGCACGTTTTAGCGTTGGTCGAGCGAATAACTGACTGCGGTCAACCCGGCTGTGACGAGGGCGACCAAGCCGCCGACGAGCGCGAGTGTCATGATAGGGCTCGTCGCATAGACGACACCACCGAGAGCGGAACCGAGTCCAATTCCGACGTTACTCGCCACGGGCATAAGTGACGAGGCGAGACCTTTGGCGTTCGGGTTGAACTTCTCCGCCAAATCAATCAAATAAATTTGAGTTGATGTCGTCAATAAAATGGCCATGAACGACATGAGCGCGATGTTGAGAAGACCTAGCGTCACATTCGACGTCGTCACAAATAATGCGGCTAATACGAACGCTTGGACGAGAAAGACGAACCGTAAGCGTCCGATTGGATTGTGACTAGCAATCTTTCCAGCAGCAATGTTACTGAAAATCGAAATGAATCCGTATGCGAATAGGATCGGACTTACCCAGGCGACCGGTACGCCGAGTACATCTTTTAAAATCGGTACGAGATACGTGTACACGACATACGTTGCCCCGAAACCAAACGCCGGAATCAAGAAGGCAATCAAGATGCGAGGGTTCGTCAGCAATGTCAATTGTTCGCGAAGTGATGCTTTTTCTTGAGACAGTTGGTTCGGCAAGACACGATAAATCGCAATCCAGGCGACTGCGCCGAGTGTGGTCGTCAACCAAAACGTTGACTCCCAGCCTGCCTGTTGTCCGATAAACGTCCCGATTGGAACACCGAACACGTTGGCCATCGTGAACCCACCAAAAATAAAGGATACTGCGACCCCACGCTTCGCCGGTGGGACACTCTCACTGGCGACGAGCATGGCAAGCGAGATCAACACGCCAGTGACGACGGCCGTCAACATGCGTAAGATGAGTAGCCACTCATATATCGGTGCGAGACTGCTCAGTAAGTTCAGGACAGTGAACAAGATGGTCAGGCCAAGCATCAATTTACGTTTCGGAAGATGGCTCGTCAATGACATCATAATTGGCGTGCCGATGGCAAAACTGATGGCGAATGCCGATACGAGACTACCGGCCGTCGCAATCGAGATGGCTAAACCGGTTGCGATGTCAGGCAAAATTCCGACAATGACAAATTCACTCGTTCCGAGAACGAAGGTTAATAAGGATAAGGATAAAACTAAAGTCCAGTCGCTTCGACTGAGCGAGCTTGTCTTCATGTTCAAACACTTCTTTCTAGTTCATTCATTAGTAGTTAGACATCAGTCTTCTCTCACGTTACAAGATTTTTCCCAAAAGAAAAACCCTTTTCTCCCAAGTCGGAAGAAAAAGGTGAATCAACGCCAAAACACGGTCGCTTCGACACCAGCGTGGTCAGAGACGATAGGACCGTTCTCTCCGTCAAAAACGACGGCATGGCGTGAAACGTGAATTGGGGCGTTCGTCAGCATCAAGTCGATGCGAAGCGATTTCTTGTTTTCATCCCATCCGGCGATTTTTCCTTGTACCGTTGCATCGCCTTCCCGTTCTGTTGCGAGATGGAACAAATCTTGGAGTCCATTCTCCATCAAGTAATCGTATCCTTCTCCACGAATGAAGGCATCGTTATTGAAGTCGCCGAGTAGAAGGGCATGGTCGTCATGCTCGACGCGACGAATCAGTTCATCGAGTTGGTGTTTTACCGGCTCTTCTTCGTCATGCCACCACCCGAGATGACACGAGTAAACGGTCGTCGGAGCATCTGCTCCTTCGATGACGGCTTTGACAATCTTGCGGGACTTGTAATTGTCTGGGTCCGTCGTCTTCGATACAAAGAACGATTCTGTTGATAGGAATGGTTTACGTGACAGGATGGCGACGCCTTCCTCATAAATATCGTATCCGTAATGGGCAAAATCCCATGTCATATGATAGTGGACGTCCAACTCTTTCAGACGTTCGACGAGGACGTGTGCGAAGTTGTTCTCACGGATGTTCTCGTAAAGGATTGGAGCCTCTTTATGTTGATTGACTTCTTGAAGCGCGATGAGGTCATACTCTTCACTCGCGATACGTTCGACGATGGCGTCAATCTTTTCTTGTTGACGGTCTTCTAACCAGGCGTGACAATTGAGCGTTAAAATATTCACGATAGTCCTCCTTTAGAAAAAGGCCAACTCTCGAGCGAGTTGGCCAGTAGATTATGCACCGATGACGTCTTGAATGTCTGATTTCAATACGTCGGCTTTCGGGCCATAGATGGCTTGGACTCCACGGTCTTTCACAATGAGACCCATGGCGCCATTTTTCTTCCATTCTTGTTCGTCAGAGACGAGTGTGACGTCTTTAACGGTCACGCGCAGACGAGTCATACATGCATCGACATCTTCAATGTTTTCTTCCCCACCGAGAAGGGCGATAATCCCCATGACTTGTTCGTTACCTGTCACAGATGACTTCTCTGTCGTCTCTTCCATGTAATTTCCGTTACGTCCTGGTGTCGGCAAGTTCATCTTCTTGATGAAGAAGTTGAACACACCGAAGTTGAGGAAGAAGAACGCTACAGAGACGAGAATGAAGTTGATCAAGTCTTGAAGAAGTCCTGCTTTGACGATCATCGGGATGCGCGTCAAGAGTTCGATTGCACCGAAGGCATGGACGCGTAGGTCAATGATGTCTGCCAATGCGAAAGCGGCACCGGCCATGAGCGCGTACACCACATAAAGGACTGGTGCGACGAACATGAACATGAACTCGATTGGTTCCGTGACACCTGTCAAGAAGACAGCGAGTCCAGCTGACAAGAACATCGGCTTGTATTGTGCTTTCTTCTCCGCATCGACGTTACGGTACATCGCATACGCGGCACCAATCAAAGCAGCGAATGACAAGATGACTTGACCGACTTTGAAGCGGGCAGGAACGACATCAGCGAGAAGAGCATTGTATGCAGCTGTATCACCAGCAGCACGTAAGTTGACGAGGTCTGTTACCCATGCCAACCAGAGCGGGTCTTGCCCGGCAACGACCGATCCAGCTGTCGCGCCTGTTAAAATTGTATATGTTCCACCGAGCTCCGTGTAGTTCATTGGAACCGTTAGCATGTGGTGTAAACCGAACGGCAAGAGGAGACGTTCGAGCGCACCGTAAATGAACGGAGCGAGGACTGGTGCCGTGTTACGTGATGTGGCGATCCACTCACCAAAGCTGTTGAGCGCACCTTGGATTGTTGGCCATACAATCGATAGAACGATGGCAGCAACGACTGAGCCAAGGATGACGACAAATGGTACGAAGCGCTTTCCGTTGAAGAACGAGAGGGCGTTCGGTAACTTGTTGAAGTTGTAGAAACGGTTGTATAGTGCACCACCAAGGAAACCGGCGATGATCCCGACGAACACACCCATGTTGAGGGCAGGTGAGCCGAGTACAGATGTGAAGTAGTCAGCGACGACAAGGTTTGCACCGAAGAGTGACTCGATTGTCGCTTCCGGATCTTGAAGCATGGCACCGTTGACACCGAAGATGGCACCTGTGACACGGTTAATCAAGATGAAGGCGAGAAGTGCTGCGAACGCACCGCCTGCACGATCTTTTGCCCACGAACCACCAATCGCGACTGCGAAGAGGATATGTAAGTTGACGATGATGCCCCAACCTAAATCTTCAATAATGCGAGCTGTTGTTAATAAAATACCGACATCTCCGGCTGACATTCCAATCAATTTACCGATGGAAATCATTAAACCGGCAGCTGGCATAACGGCGATGACGACCATCAAGGCCTTACCGAGTTTTTGCCAGAAATCGAATGAGATCAATTGTTTCATGCTATACGCTTCCTTCCTGTGAGGGAGTTTTTATCTATTTTTGTGTTTGCCAATAGTGCAATCGCTTGCATAAATGATTGTAATCGATTGCATAAATTCATGCAACCGTTTTCCCTATTTTCATTTGTTTTCATTCTTTGATGGGAAACAACATGTATGAGGCGAACTTGTCAGCCGAATCGAATCTAGCTACAATATGATAGGTTGAAGGGAGCGAGAAAGATGGGTTGGAGACAGACCACATCTGCTTTGACGAAGAATGAGCAGATTGAATTAAAAGAAGAGTTATTACAGAAGGGCGTGTTGAAGGAAGACGATCTTCCTCTATATGAGATGCTCATGCCAGACCGTATCAAACGGATGTATGAAGTGTTGAATACACGAACGAACCATATCACGATTTTGACGGAAGGTGTGGACGATCCGCACAACCAATCCGCCGTGTTGCGTTCGGCCGATGCGTTCGGGGTACAAACCTTACACGTCGTCGAAGGACGGGCGAAGTTCAAACCGAACTCGATTATCGCAAAAAGTGCCGACCGTTGGGTGGACGTCGTGGAGCACGGGTCGATTGAAGAAGCGATTGATGCTTTAAAACAAGACGGCTATCAAGTGTATGCGACGGCATTAAGCGAAGAGGCAATCCCGCTCGAAGAGGTGGATGTGTCGAAGCCGACGGTTCTTCTATTTGGGAATGAACATAGCGGTGTCTCGGAGGCGGCGCTCAACAAGGCGGACGGAAACTTTGTCATTCCGATGCAAGGGTATGTCCAAAGCTTGAATATCTCTGTCGCTGCTGCGATTTCCTTATATGATGTCACGACACGGTCACGCCATATCGTGACGGATGGCTATGAACTGCCTGTCGAGGATCAAGCGCGCATCTTCAAAGATTGGATGGTCAAGAGTTTACCGAAGCGTACGCTCGGGCTTTATAAACAAAAAGGTGTCACGGCTTTCGAACGGGAGACAGGAAATTCGGAATGAACGGCGAAAAGAACAGACGTACGGAATCTTTGTCCAGAAACTGAAAGGGGATGGCACGATGAGTACGACGAGTTCATTTATCGTAAAAGATGTGACGAACAACTTTAAAGATTTTGAAGAGGATTTCTTCCGACTGTATCGCACGCTGTATGGCGATCTCGATCAGTTGCGTTTCAAAGAACGCCTGTATCGACACGCTAACCCGTTAGTGCTCTTAGCTTTCTCAGAAGAGCAATTGGTCGGTTTTAAAATCGGTTATGAGGCAGAGCCTTATCGATTTTATAGCTGGGCGGGTGGGGTACACCCAGACTTTCAAAAGCATGGCATCGGTCGCAAGCTGATGGACACGCAACTCGAATGGGTCGAAGCGCAAGGGTTCCATTCGATTCGGACGAAAGCACGCAATACGAACAAAGGGGTCATCATTTTGAACCTCCTTTGCGGATATGACATCATGGGCGCCTACACAGAAGATGGCGAGCCGCGCATCATGATGGAGAAACAACTGAACAGTTGAATCGATACCGCGGTCGAATGATCGCGGTTTTTTGATGAAACCGATTCGACTGAATGAACGTACATAAAGAAAAAGGGGGAATTTGAAATGACAGTGTTTGGATTTGGAGGAGATCCGTTTAGTGACTCCATGGGGGACTCATTCTTTACCGGAGTGTTCGCTATGTTTCCCATCGTGTTCATGGTTATTTTCGGTCTCATTATTTTTGCGTTCGTAAAAACGATTTTTCAGCATTCCAAAACATCGAGCACGTTGAAAGACTTGCAACAATTTGCCTCGCAGCTTGCCGATGATCCAGACGATGACACGGCCGAGCGATTGGCAGACTATTTAAGGGGTGTTGATTCCTTCTCCATTGAACGGACACGAATGGAACCGTTCCGTGTCGCACTCGGATGCTATCAATTGGTGATGGAATCCAGATCTGTTCGTGAGGAGACAAAAGAGCGGGTCGATCGCCAATACAAGCGTCTCGGTATTTTAGATGGGGAAAAATTTGCTGATGAAGCACCGCCACGTCGACGTTCTTCTTCATCGAGTCATCATGATATCCACCACAACCACCATGACCACATGTAAAAAAGCGAAGGGGTCCCTTCGCTTTTTTACATGTATCGTGAAGCATCAAAGTCAATGTCGGTCTGATAGCGGACGGCCTGAATGGCACTTTCGATTCGGATGGCGCGCTTTTTAATATCGCGTGCTTTCAAGCGATATAACTCCGGGTCGTATAAGGCGTGCTTGATCACGGAAACCCCGGGCACATATTCTTTCTTCGGACGAAGTGACAGTTTTTCATAAAGCTTCGCCTGGACACGCAACTGAATGGCGAGTTCGATGGCTTCCACGAGCGGGAGCGGACCGTCGTGCGTTTCGACGACAGCTCGGACGTTCGCTTCTTGAATCAAGCGGTCGAGTTGACGTAAGTCTAACCGGATGTGTTCAAGTTCCATCTCGATGTCTTGGAGCGAACGGGACTGAATCGTCGGAATAGACTCATTCGCTTGAAGCGAGATGAATGCCACGTGTTCAATTTCTTCGGTCAATGTATCGATTTGCTCATGGAGCAACTGTTTTAACGTTAGGGCATCTGCAAGGTTCATATCGATTTCCTCCTTCTGCTTTCTCTAACCGTACCATATCAAGGTGACTGAAAAAAGATGGATGACATCTCAGATTGCGGGAATAAAACCAAATAGAGAGGAGGAGGACGATGAAGAAATGGAAAGCACAATGGATGATTGCACTCGTCCTACTCCTGTTCGGGACGGCGACGTTCCTTTACCAGTGGATTGATGTCAGTCCAGGCGATATCCGGGACTATATCATTCGATTCGGTTGGTTAGCTCCTTTAATTTATATCCTCTTGTTCACCGTGCGTCCGCTCATCCTGTTTCCGACGTCCGTCTTATCGGTCGCCGGCGGTTTGGCGTTCGGGATCTTACCGGGTGTCGTCTATACCGTCATCGGGGCGACACTGAGTGCCCTCGTCGCGTATTACGTGGCCATCTATTTCGGCGATCGTTTCTTGCATCACTTCGAATCGACGAACTATGAAGCCATTCAGCACAAAATCGAAGAGGACGGATTCTTTTATGTACTCATCTTACGTCTCATCCCACTCGTCAATTTCGATTTGGTCAGCTATGCTTCCGGGTTGGCAAAAGTGAAAGTACCAGCTTATCTGTTTGCGACCGTCGTCGGTATGATTCCTGGGGCGTTCGCGAACAATTTTCTCGGAAGCAGCATCGCGAGCGGGGATTGGACGCTGATTGCATTGGCGTTCGGGATCATGCTCGTATTGACGCTCATCGCGACCGTGTTCCGTGAACCAATCAAGCGACAGATTCATCGCTATCAAAAAAAGTAGGCGACTCCGTTTGGAGCGCCTACTTTTCAATTAACGGTTGTCAACGGTCTCTGGGTAGAGGTCATGGTTGAACAAACGATGCTCCGCCATTTTTTCGTACTTCGTGCCCGGCTTTCCGTAGTTGTAATACGGATCAATCGAGATACCGCCACGCGGTGTGAATTTGCCCCACACTTCGAGATAGCGCGGCTCCATCAACTTGACGAGATCTTTCCCGATGACGTTGATGCAGTTCTCGTGGAAGTCTCCATGGTTACGGAAGCTGAACAAGTACAACTTCAATGACTTCGACTCGACGAGTTTTTCATCCGGGATATACGAGATGTAGATCGTCGCAAAGTCGGGTTGGTTCGTGATCGGGCACAAGGACGTGAACTCTGGCGCGTTGAATTTGACGAAGTAGTCGTTCTCCGGATGACGGTTCGGGAACGCCTCGAGGACGTCTGGTGTGTATGCAAAAATATAAGGGACGCTCTTCTGTCCTAGGAGCGAAAGGTCTTGTAAGTCTTCTGGTCTCATGATTATTCTCCTTACACGCCACGTTCGTTGGCGTACAGTAATGTGTGTAGTTGTGGCAGGACGCGGACGCTTTGCCATGACGGGTCGCGTGCGACGTCTTCCCATAGTTGTTTCAAACGACGGAGCTGGGCATCGGTGATGTCTCCATCAGCCCCGGGCTCCGGGTTACCGGCCGACAAATACATGACGTCCGGTGAGTAGCGCTGCTGCACTTTTTTCGCGTAGGCAAGATCTACTTCGTCAAAGACGGCGACTTTGAATGTCGTCTGTTCCGGGCGCAATCGATTGACGATGTCGTCCAGTTGTTCCCAATTCGTCTTCATACCGGACGATGGGGGTTTCGGACTGAGGGTCACGTCGTCGATTTGTGTAAGCCAGTCCTGATAACGACTGCCCTGTGTCTCGACGGCGAGTGTGACGCCACGTTCTTTCAACTTCACGACGAGGTCTTCCATGGCCGCAATCAGGAGCGGGTTACCACCGGAAATGGTGACGTAATCGTACATGCCAAGTGCGTCAAGGCGTGCAATCACCTCGTCGGCCGTCAACATGTCCGGTTTTTCTGAACCGTCCCATGTGAAGGCGGAATCGCACCACGAACAGCGATAATCGCAACCGGCGGTCCGGACGAACATCGTCTTCTGCCCGATGGCACGTCCTTCTCCTTGGAAGGTCGGTCCGAACACTTCTAAAACTGGGATTTTCACGATTCCACCAACCATTCACGGCGGAACTCTGCGTACGACGTCGGCGTTTCATATAGACGCACGAACTCGACACGGACGTCTCGTTCATTCGGTAAATGCGTCGCCAGCTGTTCAAAAATCCAATAGCACATGTTTTCTGCAGTCGTATTCATATAAGGGAGTGACTCGTTCAAATAGCGATGATCGAGATATGGCTCAAGCTCTTCTTTGAAGATCTTTTTCAAGTCACCAAAGTCGAGTGTCATGCCGCGATTGTCGAGAAAGCCGCTGACACCCATCTGGAGCTTATACGTATGACCATGGAGGGCACGACATTTGCCGTCATAATCAAAAAGATGGTGCGCCGCATCGAACGTCACTTCTTTGACGATTTGAACGCGATGCGGGCAATAGATGAGCGACCCTTCTTGTTTCGATTCGACACTGGTTGGGGCGAGGAACGGAGCATGTTTCATACGCGCACCTCCTCATAAGCTGTGAGTCCGTTTTGGCGAAGCTTACACGCTGGACATTCACCACAGCCTGAACCGATGACACCGTTGTAGCAAGTGAGCGTGCGTTCTTTGACGTAGTCAAAGGCACCGAGCTCGTCGGCGAGTGCCCACGTCTCTTTTTTATCGAGCCACATGAGCGGTGTGTCGATGACAAATGGATAGTCCATCGCTAAGTTGAGTGTCACGTTGAGTGATTTAATGAATTGGTCTCGGCAATCCGGGTAACCTGAAAAGTCCGTTTCACATACACCGGTCACGATGTGATGCATACCGAGTTGTTTGGCCATGACGGCCGCAAATGATAAAAAGAGATGGTTGCGTCCATCGACGAACGTATTTGGGACGTCCGCATTGTCGATGTCGAGATCGTGTCTCGTGAGCGCGTTTGATGTGAGTTGTCCGAGTAGGGACAAGTCGAGGATGTGGTGTGGGACATCGAGTTCTGCCGCGATTTCTTTTGCGACTTCGATTTCCGCATCATGGCGTTGACCATATGCGAACGTCACCGCCTCCACATGGGAGAATTGTTGTTTTGCCCAAAATAGGCAAGTCGTTGAATCTTGGCCACCACTAAAGACGACCAATGCTTTTTCGTGTTGCATGAAGCACACTTCCTTTTCGCTAGTTTTGATGTCGGAGGAGGTTACGAACTCCGGAGGTCACCCTCAAGCATATAATTTATCATAAAAAGGCGTTTGACAGGGAGAAAGGAAGCGAGTATAGTAAAAAACATCACTGACATGCTTTTGTGCATAAAAGCGTTTAAGCGGTTAGGCGAAATAATAAATAATTAGGATATAACGAAAGGAGGGGACGTCGATGCAGATGAAAGGAAAAGAAGCTGTATTCGTCGTGTTGATGAGCGGGATCACCTTGCTCGCACTGATGTTTTTGGCCAAAGCGACGCCACATATGGCGATTTTTGGCACAATGGTAATGGTAGGTGGATACGCGTATTATCGTTCACGCGACTTCAAACAGATTGAAACGGCGATGATCAACGGGATTCGTGAAGCCATCATGCCGGTATTGATTCTCTTGTTGATCGGGATGCTCATCGGAGTATGGCAAATGTCCGGGACGGTCGCGACGATCCTCTCTATCGGTTTAAATACAATTTCAGCTGAATGGTTCTTACCGAGTGTCTTATTGATTACGATGATCGTATCGACATTCACAGGAAGTGCGTTTACAACAGTCGGAACGGTCGGTGTCGCCTTGTTCGGAATCGGGACGGCACTAGGGATCTCGCCAGCGCTCGCTGCAGGTGCCATCGTCTCGGGGGCCCTCTTCGGAGACAAGATGAGCCCATTGTCGGACACGACAAACTTTGCGCCAGCAGTGGCGGGCGTCAAATTGTTCGATCACATTCGCTTCATGATGGGGACAACGATTCCAGCGTTCATCATCACACTGATTTTATTCACGTTCCTCGGTCGAAGCGGTCAAAGTGCTGACACGACACAAATCGCGGAAGCACAAGCCGCGCTTAGCGGACGTTTTGATCTTTCTTGGCTCACATTGATTGCCCCTGTGCTCGTCGCAGTGCTCGCGTTCCGCCGGATGCCGGTCTTGCCGACGATGCTCGTCGGGATGTTTGCCGGTGTGTTGACGGCTGGTTTCGTGCAAGGCAACTGGAGCATCTCGAACTGGCTCGGTGTCATGCAGTCTGGATTCAAGTCAGGTGTAGAGAATGAGACAATTGCGACGGTACTCGATCGTGGTGGTCTTGAATCGATGCTCTGGTCGGTCAGCCTTGTCTTGATCGCCCTTGCGTTCGGTGGCTTGTTACGTGAACTTGGTGTGTTCCAAGCGATCGTTGAATCGTTGCTCGAGCGTTTGAAATCACCAGGAAGCTCGGTTCTCTCGGTCGTCCTCAGCTCGATCGGTGTCAACTTGCTCGCAGGAGAACAGTACTTGTCGATTCTCTTGCCAGGTCAGGCGTTCAAACAAGGCTTTATCGATCGTGGGATTGACCCACGCTATTTGTCACGGGCACTTGAGGATGGCGGGACCGTCATCAACCCACTCATTCCGTGGGGAGTTTCTGGCGCATTCTTCGCAGCGACACTCGGTGTACCTGTATTGGAATACGCACCATTTGCGTTCTTCCTCTGGCTCAGCCCGGTCTTCTCTGTCATCTTGGGATACATCCGATTGGGGAAGCAACGTGAATCACTTAAAATCGCATCATAATGTCAAGGTGTCCTGCTATGCAGGGCATCTTTTTTGTATGCACCATATGACTTTTGAGAAAATAGGAAAAACGGAGGTGGAACCATGAAGCGACTCGATTTGGCATTTTATGAACAACCGACACTCGACTTGGCACGTGCCTTGCTCGGACAATATTTGGTGAGGCGACATCCGGAAGGTGATATCATCGCGAAGATTGTCGAGACAGAGGCTTATCTCGGTGCCATCGACCGAGCGGCACATAGTTTCGGAGGACGTCGAACGAAGCGGACAGAAGTCATGTTTGGAAAACCCGGGCATGTGTACACTTATCAAATGCATACCCACACGCTCCTGAACGTTGTCAGTGGTCCGGTGGGCACACCGGAAGCCGTCTTGATTCGAGCCGTCGAGCCGATTCAAGGGCAGACTTCCATTACGGCGAATCGTCCTGGGGTGAAGCGATATGACCAGACGAACGGACCTGGTAAGTTGACGAAAGCGTTAGGAATCACGATGGATTTATACGGACATTCATTCCAACAAGACCCGCTCTATATCGCTGAAGGTGAGACAGAAATCGTTGTCGAGGCGGGTCCTCGCATCGGCATTCCGAATACTGGCGAGGCGCGTGACTACCCGTATCGTTTTTTTGAACGCGACAATCCGTACGTCTCGAAGTTCCGTTGATGCATGCAGTGATGTTTAAGTGATTCATGCCAGTGGAACAGTCCTTATGTGCATAAAACAAACAGAGGGAGTGTTTTTGAAATGGCAAAAGTAGCAACGCTCATTACAGATATGTTTGAAGATGTAGAATTCACGGGACCTCGTGACGCATTGGTGGATGCGGGGCATGACGTCGTGACAATCGAGAAGAAAGCAGGCAACACGGTAGAAGGGAAGCAAGGCGAGGCGAAAGTGAACATCGATCAATCGATTGATGACGTATCGCCAGAAGATTTCGATGCCCTTCTCTTACCGGGTGGGTTCTCACCTGACTTATTGCGAGAAGACGAGCGTTTCGTCTCGTTCGCGAAAGCGTTCATGGACGCGAAGAAACCTGTGTTTGCCATCTGTCACGGACCACAGTTGTTGATTACGGCGAAGACGCTAGAAGGTCGTGACGCGACCGGCTACAAATCGATTAAAGTCGACATGGAGTATGCTGGGGCCAAATATGCGGACAAAGAAGTCGTCGTCTGTCAGAACCAACTCGTGACGAGCCGTCAACCGGACGATATTCCGGCGTTCAATCGCGAGATTCTCAACTTATTGAAATAACACGTCAACCACGGGATGAATCTCGTGGTTTTTTTGTGTTTTCGGGAATAGAAAGGTAAGGAGGAGATTCAAATGCGAAAACGAGCACGTTCTCCAAGTTAAGTTCGTCGAAACGTTGTCCGATTAGGGTGGATTCGTTGGTTTGAAGGGTTGATTCCTGCTTACGTGATTGAACGGCTATTTTGGGAATCACGAGGAATCTCCATTCAGGAAGTCGTCTATTTAGAGATGGTGTATGCGCTCATCATCGTACTGCTAGAAGTACCGACTGGCGTATGGGCGGACCATACGGCACGGCGTCGACTCGTCCAAATCGGTGTCGGATTAGAGTGGCTGTCGTTTGTCGTCATCTTGTATTCGTTCACGTTCACCGGTTTCTTTGTCGCCATCAGTTGTTCAGCCGTCGGGTCAGTCATTCGAAGTGGGGCAGAGAATGCTTTGCTGTATGAATCGTTACAGGAAAGTCATGACGCTTCGTCATTCGAACGGGTACTTGGAAGGTTGAACGCGATTGGGATATTGTCTGCTGTTACAGCGGCATTGAGCGGAAGTATGTTGGCTCAGTACCTTCCTCTGGACTGGAACTACAAACTCTCCATCGGGAGTCTATTGATTGCGACTGTCTGTAGCCAATTTCTCGTCGAACCGACGCAACGAGAGATGGAAGAGCGTTTAACGTGGCGGCATTTGTTCAAGGGGTTTCAATTCGTTTGGTCGAACAAGTCACTTCGGCATGTCACAATCAGCTTTTTGGCGGCGGTATCCGCCTTCAACTTTATCGATGAGTTTTGGCAGCTATACGCACGCGATGTGTCCGTTCCGATTTATTGGTTCGGTGTCATTTCAAGCGGATTACTCTTGATTCAGTTGCCTGGGCAACTGTTCGCAGGAACCATCGCACGTTTTGCACCATCAGAACGTTGGTTGAAACGATTCGGTTGGATGATGGGTGGTGGATTTCTTGTCATCGGACTATTCCCGAATCCAATCGGGATTGGTGTGATGGGGCTGTTAGCTCTTCTCTATGGGACGATGGAGCCACTCTATTACGGTCTGTTGCACCACCAGGTCCCTTCATCCATTCGAGCGACGACAGAATCATCCGTGTCGATGTTATGGCATCTCGGTATCCTCTTATTTGGGGTTGTCTTTATCATAGGGACGACAGGGTCACTATTTTTGGCGTTTTCAATCATTGGGGTCGTTGTTTGGATCGTTCATGCGACTCACCCGTAATCACTACAGGCATGGGCCATAAGCCATGCCTGTTTTTACGTCTTAAGACGGACGCAAGATGGTGATGAGAAGTGTATGCTTAAAACAATCAAATCGAATACATAAAAACAGCACACCCTGTAAGGGATGTGCCGTTTGAAACCAATCCATAAAAACGTTCGTACATTCTAGAAGAGGTGAAAACATGGGACAAATCGTTGTAGTATTCGGAACGTTAATCGGTCTTGGGACCGTTGGGGCCTTGCTTTACATGACCCGCCTAGCCTATGAATCATGAGAACGGATAATGATAGAAGCGCTCACGTTGGAGTAACTCCATGACGTGGGCGTTTTCTGCGTTATCGATCGCACGAAGCAACCCTTCTGTCTGAGAACGATGGGCGAATAGAGCATCTTTTTTCTGTTCACTTTCTTCCGTTACATCGACGATGACATGAGGTTGTCCAAGTTCTTCTTCTGTCCGGCGATCGAAGGCGACACCTAAAAACGCAGGACGTGACTCCCCCATCTCTTGAAGCGCTCGTACGACGGCACGAGCAGTTGCTTCATGGTCCGGGTGAACGGCATATCCCGGATAGAACGAGATGACCGTTTCCGGCTTTACTTCGTCAATTAATGCGCGGAAGCGGCCTGCGAGCTCGGCTTCGTCCTCAAATTCGACTGTTTTATCGCGAAGTCCCCACATGCGTAAGTCTTCGATGCCCATCATGCGACAAGCTTCTTCTAGTTCATGCTTGCGAATTTTTGGTAGTTCTTCACGCGTCGTAAAGATTGGGGAACCCATGTTGCGGCCCATCTCACCGAGTGTTAAACAGACATACGTGACCGGGAGTCCTTTTTGACGGTGTTGGATAATCGTTCCGGCTGAGCTAAACGCCTCATCGTCCGGATGTGGGAAAATGACGAGTAATGGTCCATTCATTGATTCTCCACCTCCGATGCTCCTTGAGGGAGCGGTTTGATATCGATATGCAGCGCACACGCCAGTCGACCGAGTCGATCGTGACCAGCGAGTAATAACTGTTCGCCATGCACCTCGTAGTCGGTCAACCCTTCTACATAGAGCCAACCGTGGTCAAGTTTTAAGCCGACACGGTAAGGTCCGTTTCCTTTGATTTGGCCGATGCTATATTCGATTTTGGCATTACGGATAAACATCCCGGCGTTATGAAAATCCGGGTCGTTATGTGTCGCATAGGCACCGTTCGTCGTCTCAACATGAACGAAAAGTGGTGTTGCGACGTGATTGTCTAAATATTGCTGAATGTGATCAGGTTGAATCGCCTTCACGTCTGTCCCTCCAATGGAAAGGATGACCCGAAACTAAGCGCCCCGGGTCATCTTTTTACGATTGTGTAGCTAATTTTTTGCGGTACCCTGTATGGTTCGTCGGTCCAACGTATTGGTTTAAACGGAATGAGTGACGAACTGCTTCTGTGATGAATTCTTTTCCAATCTCAATCGCTTCTTCGACCGTATGGCCGTTTGCGAGAGAGGCCGCAATAGCAGAAGAGAATGTGCATCCACCGCCGTGCGTGAACGCAGGCTCGATTTTTTCGCTTTCAAGTAGACGGAATTCGTTTCCATCGTACAAGACATCAAACGCTGTATCGAAACCAAGTTTGCCACCGACTTTGACGATGACGATTTCAGCGCCGAGCTCATGGATTAAACGAGCTGCTTCTTTGATTTCGTCCATCGTCGATGGTGTTTTGTCGAGGCCAGCGAGCATACGCGCCTCGAATAAGTTTGGTGTGATGATTTTTGCGACCGGTACGAGGTGTTGACGCATCGCGACTGCGACGTTCGGGTCAAGAATCTCATCCGCACCTTTACATGCCATGACCGGGTCAACGACTGCGTTTTCGATTCCATACTCTTTGATTTTACGAGCGGCGAGTTCGATGATCTCTGGTGTTGGAAGCATTCCCGTCTTCACCGCATCGACTCCAATCCCGGCGAGCACCGTATCGATTTGCTTCTCAATCAATGTCGTGTCGATTGGGAACACTTCGTGATTCCATGCGTTATGTGGATCTTGTGCCACGATGACAGTCAAGGCTGTCATGCCGTACACACCGAGTTCTTCCATCGTTTTCAGGTCGGCTTGAATTCCTGCGCCACCACTCGTGTCAGAACCGGCAATCGTCAATGCTTTTTTCATCGTCATAATCGTCCATCCCCTTTGTCTGTTTGGATAGTTTCACTATAACGACTTTTTCGTATTCCGACAAATGCGAGGATTAGGAGACATGTTCATAACTTTTCAGAAAAAATATGCAGGATGTTCATCATATTTGGGGAATAATAATGAATAGGGTGTAGACCACTTTATTTTTGGCTAGGAGGAAAACGCATGTTAGTGCATAGCTTATGTATCCCGAAGAAGGATGTTGTCACCATCAGTGAAAAGGCAACATTGCGGGAAGCGCTTCATACGCTTGAAGAAACAGGATATCGTTGTGTGCCTGTTTTAGACGAGACGGGAAAATTTTTCCGCGGTAACATTTATAAGATGCATATTTATCGCCATGGAATGAACGGGGAAAACATGGACGACAATGTGATGACGCTCATTAAAAACACGCAAAAATATGTTCACGAATCGGATGGTTTCTTCGAAGTATTTTTCTCGATCAAGGAATTGCCATACATTGCCGTGTTAAAAGACGAAAGCAATGAATTTTATGGGATTCTTCCTCACGGGAAGATGCTCGGGATGCTCGAAGAAGCATGGAGTCGCGACACAGGTAGTTACGTCTTGACCATCGCCTTGAGCGAACAAGCGGGGGCACTTGAGAAAATCACGAAAGTCGTGAACAAGTATACGTCCATCGCGAGCTTGATGACACTTGATGCGAAAAGTAAAGTGTTGCGCCGAGTACTCGTGACGCTGCCGACGGATTGCGACGAAGACAAGAAGAATAAAGTCGTTGCCAAGCTTGAACAAAAAGGCTTCCGGATCGTCGAAGTCGAGAACTTGAACAACTAAGTCAAAGCCCTTTCACGTGACGTGAAAGGGCTTTTTAACTAAATCAGGCGAGAATTCTCCCTCCTCTAAGCGTCTCGGGGCGTAGCCCGGCGGAGGTGGGGGATGAATCGCCCGGTCCAAAACTCTTTTTCCCTGTGAAAGATATGACGAACAAAAGTTCGTGATTCCGTCAGATTCTCCCTCCCCCTCCACGGGTATCGGATGAGGAAGACACATCACGATCTTCGGAAGGGAGGAGGGACGGACATGCTGAAAGGCTATACATACCGGCTCTACCCGACGCCTGCACAGGCCGAGTTCCTCATCAAGACCATCGGCTGCACACGCTTCATCTACAACAAGCTGCTCGAGGACCGGATCGCCATCCGCGAGGAGGCGAAGGCGGGGAGCGGAACGAGACGGAAACCGGCGACACCCGCCTCCTACAAGCCCCTCTTCCCGTTCCTCGCCGAGGCGGACAGCCTCGCGCTCGCGAACGCGAAGCTGAACCTCGACACCGCGTTCGCGAAGTTCTTCGCCGGGACGGGCGGCTTCCCGGTGTTCAAATCGAGACGGCGGTCGCGCGCCTCCTACACGACGAACAACCAGCATGGCACGATCCGCATCGAGGCGGGCAAGGTCCGTCTGCCGAAGGTCGGGTTCGTGCGGTTCACACAACATCGCCCGTTCGAGGGCGTCATCCGGTCTGCGACGGTCTCGATGACCAAGACGGGCAAGTTCTTCATCTCCATCCTCGTCAAACAGGAGGATGAACCATGGATTCCGGTCGAGCATAAGGTCGGCATCGATCTCGGTTTGGAACATTTCGCCGTCATGACGAACGACACGATGGTCTCGGAGAAAATCGAAAACCCACGTTTCCTTCGACAATCCGAAGCGAAGGTCAAGAAGGCGCAACGCGCGCTGTCACGCAAGAAAATCGGGAGCAAGAACCGTGAGAAGGCCAGGCTGATCCTCGCCAAGAAACACGAAAAGATTGCCAACCAACGCAAGGACTTCCTTCACAAACTGTCAAGACGGATCGTTGACGAGAACCAAGTCATCGTCGTGGAGACATTGAAGTCGAAGGACATGATTAAGGATCACAAGGTGGCGAAGTCCATCGGAGATGTCAGTTGGTACGAGTTCGTCCGGCAACTCGAGTACAAATCAAACTTCTACGGACGGACGCTCATCAAGGCAAATCAATGGTTCGCATCCACTCAAATCTGTTCCACTTGCGGCTTAAAAGGCGAGAAGAAGGCGATGGATGTCCGTGAATGGACGTGTGCCTGTGGCGCGCATCATGACCGTGACATCAACGCAAGCATCAACCTGTTGATGTTGGCAAACTAAAACGAATTCCTTCAGGGTGGGAACCACCCGACGAGCTTGGTAAATAATCGTGGCTAATAAAAGTACGGTCTTCCCAAGAAGCTCCCACTTCAATGTGCGAAGCAAATAAGTGGCGAGTAGTTCACTCGAGTCGTTTTTCCATGCGAATGTCGGACCAAAATTGACCGTCCCAATAAGTGAATTGTTCGATTCGTCCAATTTCTTCATAACCGAGCTTCGTATAAAGGCGGTGGGCCGCATGGTTAAAGGCGAATACGCCGAGTTCCATACGTGGTGTCCCTTGGACTCGTAGTCTTTCTTCTAATAAACGGAGGGCCTCCGTGCCGACACCTTTCCCGCGTCCGGTTGCTTCCCCAATGACAAAACCGAGCCAGGCCGTACCATGTTCTTGATGATACAGATGGGGTGGGTCATACATGACGTTCATTTCGCCGACGAGATGGTCATCTGCGTAGATGAGAAAAATATCATGTGTCAGGAGACGTTCCTCTAGGTCATCGAGCGTCATTTCATAATGAGCGGTCAATTCTTCTTCGGATCGGCTCGGGCGAATCAAGTGTACAATCTGTGGGTCATTATTCCAGCGATTGAAAGTGTCGACGAGTTCGTCGGATGCTGTTGTAAGTGGAACAAGCGAGATGTTGATAAGTCATTCTCCTTTCTCGCTTAACAACATTCGATTCGATTGATCAAACTCCTTCTCTTAGACAGGTTTCAACACGTTTAAATGACTCGGCAAAATTTCAAATGTGAATGGCAACGTTCCGCCTGTATCGCCATCTGCATTTACGGGGAGAGACTCAGGAGATGTCACTTTCACCTGTTTCGTACAGAATGACGTGACGCTATCTGTTTCTTTTAACTTTCCTGTGAAGAGAGCAGGCGTTAATTGAAGGGCATCTTTTAAACCGAGCTCTTCAAAAATATAGACGTGCAGCAACCCGTCGTTCAGTCGCGCGTCTGGCTCAAAATTCTCAAATCCTCCGACCGAGTTCGTCAAGGCGATGACGACGAGGTACGCTTCACCATCAAATTGGCCATCCTCACTTTCAATCGCCAACTCATATGGGCTGTGTTCACGGAACGCCTTCACGCCTTCGATCAAATAAGCGAACGGTCCCCATTTTGTCTTTTCTTCCACACTCACTTCATCGACGGCCTCGGCAATGAGCCCGATCGCGATGACGTTCATAAAATAGCCATTCTCATATTTTCCGATATCCATCGGTGTCGGTTCAGCATCATGAAGTGCTTCAATCGCTTTTTTAGGATCACTCGGAACACCGAGTGCGCGGGCGAGGTCGTTGACTGTACCGAGTGGGATAATTCCGAAGTCAGGGCGATGGGGCGCCTCGGCAAGTCCGGTGACTGCTTCGTTTAACGTTCCATCTCCACCCATCGCGATGACGGCTTTATATTGCTTTTCCGCTGCTTCTCGTGCGAAATTCGTTGCATCTTGTTCTTTCTCGGTGAAGCGGACATCGACGTGTCCATATCGTTCGCGCAACACCTCCTCGGCATGTGTCGCGTGTTGCTCCCCCAATTCTTTTCCTGAGGATGGATTGACGATTAACATGACTTTGTCCATTCCGGCATATCTCCTTTTCAGTTCGAATACTGTCCTTTATTCCCGTCTACGAAATCGGCTACTCCTAAAAAATCCCCATGACCGTCAGCATGTTCGGGCTGACCATCACGGGGATTTGAGCGTTTATCGAGTTTAATAATGACGAAATGCGGACATATCTAAATGACTTGCTTCAGACTCATCAACAGCGAGCTCGATGCGCAGATGTTCATGAAACGGAGAGGCGAGGGCGCCCATGCACGCGACGGGTTCATGGTCAGGGACCGGTGATTTACGTTTCGTTTTGACGAATAAATAATCCGATCGCTTCAACGTCAACAAGAAACGTTCCACGGCATGCGGTTCACGGGTCACGTTTGGCCAAGGTAAATGATTGAATAATAAAAAGACCGCGCCTTCTTTTTCGAGCGCATAGTCCGGTGCGATGCCTTCCCGATTCAACAAATCGATGACAGCATGCAAAAACTCCCGTTTAATCGTCAATGATATTTCGTAATACTCACGCATACGGTCCACCCTTTCTTAAAATCACAATACTACCATTCTAAACGTTTCCGACATAGGCGACAACGAAGAAGTTCCTTGACGAAGTATTTTTCCCGGCTTATACTGCATAAGTCCTGCTATACTAGTGATATATGATGAACGAATTGAGGTGAAACCGACATGATTGAATCCCTTGAATTGAAGGCGTGGGTCGTTCTCGCACGAACGATGGATGCCATCAGCGATCGTGTGAAAGAAGATTTGCGACGCCACCAGTTAAATTCAACAGAGTTCGGTGTTTTATCAGTACTGTATAAACGAGGAGACACCCCTTTACAACAAATCGGGGACCAGATTTTGATTACAAGTGGTAGCGTGACATACGTCATCGACAAGTTGGAGAAGCGTGGACTGATTGAACGAATCGCTTGCCCGTCTGACCGTCGCGTCACATACGCCTCGTTAACGGAAGATGGAAAGGCGCTCATGGATGTCGTCTATCCACAGCACATCGAAATCTTCAAAGATATATATGGACCGTTAAGTGATGAAGAGACGGAACAATTGATTTCGTTATTGAAGCGAGTCGGTTATAACGCAGCGGGCAAATAAAGCCCGTTGCTTTTTTCATTAATATCTTGAAGTTAAAATAATTGACGATGAGATATACAGATGATATAGTTCTAACTGTTATTGAAAAAAATTAGAGATTACCTAAATGGAGGATTACACGATGACTAAAGTATTATATGTATCGGCTAACCCGAAACCAACTGAACTTTCATACAGCAAACAAGTAGCAGAAACATTCGTATCAACACTCAAGGCTGAAAATTCAGCACTCGAAGTAGAAGCAATTGAACTCTACGATGTCGATGTGCAAGAAATCGACGGAGACGTGCTTAGCGCATGGGGCAAATTCGCGTCAGGTGAAGCACTTACGGACGTAGAAGCGAAAAAAGTAGGAACAATGAGTAGCATGCTCGAGAAGTTCATGGAAGCGGACCTTTATGTATTCGCAACGCCAATGTGGAACTTCTTCTTCCCAGCACGTATGAAAATGTTCCTCGACAGCGTACTCATGGCAGGAAAAACGTTCCGTTACACGGAGCAAGGTCCTGTCGGCTTGCTTGAAAACAAACAAGCGATCCACATCCAAGGAACAGGTGGAATCTATACAGGAACAGACCTTAACTTTGCAGACGCATACCTTCGCCAAGCGCTCGCATTCGTCGGTGTTTCTGAAGTGACGACGGTAGCAGTTGAAGGGATGAACCAATACCCAGACAAAATCGAAGAAATCGTTGCAGACGCGAAAGCGAAAGCAGAAGCACTTGCGAAAGAAGTTGCAGGCGCAGTAACGGTATAATACGAAAGACGAGTCGGTTGACTCGTCTTTTTGTATGCATACATTTTGGGTATGATACAGAAGGAAAGGGGAGTATGCAATGGGAGAACAGTTATCGAGTCGATTACTTGGGGATTGGACAGACATCATTCAAGATGAGATGAGTCAGCCTTATTTTCAACAGTTGAAACAATTCGTCGATCAAGCGTATGAAGAGACGATCGTTTACCCAAATCGGGAAGACATTTGGAACGCATTTATTTACACGAAATTTAGTGACGTGAAATGCGTTATTTTAGGGCAAGATCCGTATCATGGACCGAACCAAGCGCATGGACTCAGTTTTTCGGTACAGGATGGAGTGCGATTCCCACCGTCGTTACGAAATATCTTTCAAGAACTTAAGGATGACATTGGCTGTGACACTCCGAAGAGCGGGAATTTAGAGAAGTGGGCGAAACAGGGAGTCCTCCTCTTGAATACAGCGCTCACGGTCGAAGCAGGGAAGGCGGGCTCACACCGTGGGAAAGGGTGGGAACAATTCACCGACTCGGTGATTGAGCGACTCGGGCGTCGTGAAGAGCCGATTGTATTCATCCTCTGGGGAAATGACGCAAAGAAAAAAATGAAGTGGATCGGAGAGCAGCATAAAGTGCTCACATCCGTTCATCCGAGCCCATTATCATCCCATCGTGGATTTTTTGGGTCAAAGCCGTTTTCTCAAGTGAATGATGCTCTAAACGAGTGGGGGCAGTCCCCGATTGATTGGTGTCTCTGACAGTCTACGAAAATTCGTAGGCTGTTTTTTGTTGACGCGTCGAAAAACCTTTGATACAGTAACTAACAAGACGTCACTTTAGTGCTTAAAAGCATATATGCATAACAGCATAACTGTATAAAAGATAAACATGTATACGCAATAGAAGCGAAGAAGGAACCGAAGTAGAGACATCTTCCCTGGCCCAGAGAGCGTGTGGTGCTGCGAACACGCCCAAAAGATGAATCGAATTACAGTTCCCGAGCTCTCATGATTGAGCGGTCCCCCGTTATCGGATTAAGCGGCTAGAGATTCTCTAGCAACCAGGGTGGTACCGCGGCTTTGTCGTCCCTATCGATCTAATCGATAGGGACTTTTTTGACTTTAAAGGAGGACTTCACATGTTGACACAATCGATTCCATCACATCTTGCCCCACATATTTCACCGCAGTTCTACAATGAGTACACACCGACGGATCACGCTGTCTGGCGCTTCGTCTTACGGTTGAACCTGCATACGTTAGAAGGGAAGGCGCATCCGTTTTACATCGAAGGATTAAAACGGACGGGAATGGGACCAGACCGATTGCCGAACGTCGAACAGATGACGGATGAAATGCGTGCGGCAGGATGGTCGACGGTCGCGGTGGATGGACTCATCCCTGGCGTTGCCTTCTTTGACTTCCAAGGGAACGGAATGTTGCCTGTCGCGACGGATATCCGGAAAGTCGAGAATATCTTATACAGCCCTGCACCTGACATCATTCATGAAGCGGCAGGCCACGCACCGATGTTGATGGACCCGACATTTTCGGCAATCGTCAAACGCTTCGGTCAACTAGGGGCGAAGGCGTTCATGAACCGGGAAGAGCATGCTTCATTCGCGGCATTGAAACGCTTGACGATCGTGAAAGAGAATGCCAATTCAACGGAACAAGACATCGAGGCGGCAGAACGAGCGGTCCATGAAGCGAAAGCACAAGTGACCGGGTTTTCAGAGGCGCAACAAGTTGCACGCATCTTTTGGTGGACGGTTGAATTTGGATTGATTGGCGACCTCGAGCGTCCAATGATTTACGGCGCAGGTCTCTTGTCATCTGTTGGCGAAAGCCGTCACTGCTTGACCGACGCGGTCGTCAAACATCCGTTTGACTTGGAGCATGCGTTACAGACGAAGCAAGACGTGACGAATATGCAAAAAGAACTGTTCGTCATTCCAGACTTTGAGACGCTCTCTTACGTCTTAGACGAATTAGAAGGGAGAATGGCGATTCGAAAAGGTGGGATTGAATCTGTCTCGAAAGCATTGGCGTCGGGAAGTCAATCGACGCTTCGACTCGAAGATGGCTCTGAGCGCGTCGGAATCGTTCGCCATATGACAGAGTCGAAAGAACATACGCTCATTCAATGGGATGAATGCACGATTGTAAAAAATGGTCAATTCACGAAACGAGAACGTCACGGACTTCTCATTGTCCACGATACGGAATCCGCACTAAATCGAGACGATCTCCTCGAAGGGATGACCATTCGTCAAGCATGTTCATCCGATACGATCCAAGACGTGACGATTCAGCTAGAAGGACGGACGATTTCACTCGACTCGCTCGAAGTACACGTCGATTCGCTTCCATCGGTATTCCCTGGAACGACAGTGGAAGAATTAATGATCATTGAAAAGCCCGTGATCATCGAGCGAGATGAACGTGTATGGACGAATGATGACCCAATGTTCAACCGCATTCACCTCATGCGTGAACGAGGGGAGTCGATTGATGGTCTCGTTCCAGACATTTTATCTGAGCATCCAGACGCGTGGTTGTTACACATCGAATGTTTGGAACTAGTGGAAGACGAAGAGCTGAAGCAGGCGTTGATTGAACGCCTTGAAGCGTTGCGTCACACATCTCCATCCCGAAATGAATTGATCGGACGTGCGTTCGAACTGTTGCGTTAACAAAAATAAGCGACGTTCCCTAAAAGAGAACGTCGCTTATTTTTTATACGGATTGATTCGTCGTTTCACGCAAGAACGTGATTAAACGGCGATACGTCGAGTTGGCCGCTGGTCGGTCCATTTCGAAGTAATAGTTATGACCAAGTTCGTGTTCGTTTTGATCATAAAACACAGTCGTCACATCTGTTCGACCTGAGAGAATTGTCGCAAATTCTTTCGCCTGATCTTCAAACGAATGATCGTTTCCGTCGGCGATGAATGTTGGCACAAACGTGGCAGGTACGTTGACGAGCGGTGAAGCTTCAGCGACGACCGGGAGCGTTTCCCAGTTGTATGTGCCGAAGTAAGCCCAGCCGATGCGTTTGAACAAGAAGCGATTCACCGATTTCGATGACTCGAGCCATGACCGTTTCAAATCCAGTGGAGCAGATAATAAGACAGCTCCAAGGATCGATGATTTCGGTACGACTTGTCTGACCTCTGCAGAAGGCGAGTAGTCGTCATTCATCTGGATGCCAACAAACTGTGCGACGAGCTGTCCACCATTCGAATCACCCGCGAAAAAGACGCGGTCCAAGTCGAGGCGGAATCGATCATTGTTTTCAGCAATGAACGAATATGCTTCTTCGATTTGTTGAAGTGGTGTCGGATAGGTCACATCAGGTGCAAGCGCATAGTTGATGCTGACGACGTTGTAACCGTTACTCGCAATCGATGTCGCGTACTTGAGGACATCTGATTTGTCACCACCGACGAATGAGCCACCGTGTACCCAAAAAATCGTCGGGACCGTACGGCTGTCTCCTTCATAGCGAATCAAATCAAACGTTCCGTTGTCATAAGAGGACAAGTAGTCGATGTCTTTTCGGACAGACGTCTTTTGAACGACTTCCTCGAATCCCTTCATCTCCACCTCGTTCCCCCCTGCGAACGAAGTTTTGATTAAACGTGTTGCTGGTTTAGGTGATAGGAACACATAAGCCGCTCCCGCGACCGCTGTTCCAATCAAGCCGACTCCAGCGCGTTTCAACCCTTTATTCATCTTACTTCCTCCCTTTCTACAATCAGAAGCTTATTGCGTGACGAGTACGTCCGCCATATATGTCTCGATGACATGAGCGATGCCGTCTTCGTTGTTTGACTTCGTAATGAAGTCCGCTTTCCCTTTGACCGTCATATTGGCGTTACCCATCGCAACACCAAGACCTGCCCATTCAATCATCGTCAAATCATTGTTTCCATCACCGCAAGCGATGACTTCTTTCTGGGCGATGCCGAGTTGATCCGCTAGGAAGGCGAGGCTCGTTCCTTTTGTGACACCGGCTTCCGTGAATTCTAGGAAGAACGGTTTTGAACGAGCGACGGCCAACTTCCCGGCCAACTCTTCTTGTAGTTTCGTTTCAATCGGAGCAAGCGTGTCACCATCGGCAAGCATCAAGCATTTGACGACAGGTGCTGTCACAGCGTCTTTAAAGTTGTCGACATGGATGACAGGCATACCCGTCAATTCACCTTCGATATCGGTATATGGGTTCGGACGATCGGTTACGATTTCGTTACCGACGTACGTATGAATCGCGATTCCTTCCCGTTCACTGATATCATGGAGATGGGCGACTGTGTCTGGTTGAAGCGTGCTCGAGAAAATCTCCTCATTCGTTTCGCAATTGATGACCGAGGCACCGTTGAACGATAAAATGAAGCTACCGTACTTCGCAAGTTCCAATTCACGGGCTGCATCCCACATCGCAAACGTCGGACGGCCACTCGCAAGCACGACTTTATAGCCGCGCTCTTGCGCATCGAGAAGTGCTTCTTTTGTTTTAGGGGAAATCGTATGGTCGCTCGTGAGGAGCGTATCATCCATATCCAATACAATCATTTTGTAACTCATAGTAGTAGGGGGTCCTCCTTCAGAATCTAATGACTCCATCCTAAACCTTTTTAAGGTCAATTGACAACCTTGTCGCAAAAACGTAACTATAATGTAGAGAAGTGAACTCTAGAAGAGGTGTAAATATGAATCGAATTTTAGTAGCTGAGGACGAGCATGCGATTCGCAGCTTCATTATTGTCAATTTAAAACGAGCCGGATTCGATGTGTTTGAGGCGACGAATGGACGAGAGGCGGTCACCGCATTTGACCGTGAACCGTTCGACGTTGTCTTATTAGATGTCATGATGCCGGAGATGGACGGGTTTGAGGCGTGTGCGGCCATTCGAGATATCGATGAGAACGTCGGAATCATCATGTTGACGGCACGAACGCTCGAAGAAGATAAAATCGAAGGACTCGGAAAAGGGGCGGACGATTATATCGCCAAGCCGTTCAGTCCAGGCGAACTAGTGGCACGCATTCAAGCGTTGCTGCGTCGCGTCGAAAAAGTGAAACGAAAAGACTCGAAACGTTTGAAGTCAGGACCGTTCGCAATCGACCTTGCGGCAAAGCAAGTGACGAAGTACGGTCAATCGATCGATTTGACGCCGACGGAGTATGACTTGATTTGTCATCTCGTCCAAAATGAAGAGATCGTCTTGTCGCGTGATGCATTACTCGATGCGGTATGGGGCGTCAACTACTTCGGTGACCGTAAGACAGTCGACGTCAATATCCGTCGATTGCGTCAAAAAATCGAGGATGACCCGAGTCACCCAATCTATATTGAAACGTTGTGGGGTCACGGATATAAATGGCGGAGACATGAAGCATGAAACAACAGTTAGTCATTCGCATGATGATCGTCGTGACGATTGTCTTACTTCTACTCGTCAGTGTCTTGTCTTACGGGACATATCGATACTATTACGAGTATGAGTCGGAAGCGTTACTAAGTCATGCGACCACGAGTGCATATCTATATCCTCAAGCCCAGGTCGGGTTTGAGACGCCGAGCGCCTTCTCCGTCCTTGTCCGGACATTCGGATATCCCGGAACGGATTTAACGATTGTCGACCAGAGTGGTTCCATCGTCAAGACGACGGGGCAACGGACAAGGCAGGCATCTTTTTCACAAGAACAATTAGAAAAACTTTCACGAGGAGAGTCGGTCGTACAGGACTATGACATCGGTGAGGAGCATTACTTAGCGGTGACCAGTCCGATTATGACGAACGATACGTCAGAGTTTGCGATTAGCTTTACACGCCCGCTCGAAGACTTAGATACGCTCATCCGTGAAATTTGGATGACCGTTGTCATGATTGGTGTCCTGATCTGGTTACTTGCACTCTATACCGTCATTCGAATCGCTGATCGTTTCGTCCGTCCGATTCGTCAAATCATCGAAACGGCGGATGAGATGGCTCAAGGTGATTTCGACGTTGCCGTTGAATCCAATGAAAAACATGAGCTTGGGGCATTGGCTCGAACACTCACGTATTTAGGTGCTAAAGTGCAACAGCATCAGTCGACACGTAACGAGTTTCTCTCGAGCGTCTCTCATGAACTGCGGACACCGCTCACATCGATTAAGGGGTGGACGGAGACGATTCGTGGCGGCGATGAGAAGCTATCTGAAGAAACGGAGCTTGGTTTAAGCATCATTCATTCAGAAACAGAGCGCATGATCGGTCTCGTAGAGCAGCTTCTCGATTATACGAAAATCGAAGAGAGTCGATTGGTGTTGTATCGTCAGGAACTTGATTTAGTCTCACTGTTACGAAAGGTGACATTGCAGTTAAAACAGTCGCTTGAAGATAAAGACATCACGCTCATTGAGCGTTATCCTCAAAAGTCGGTCGGATTGTTTGATGAGAATCGGTTGAAGCAAGTGTTCTTGAACATCCTCGAGAACGCGATTCGCTTCTCGCCAGACGGTGGGACGTTGACAATCCGCTTCGTTCAATCGGAACGTGTTGCCTTCATCTCGATCATCGATGAAGGTCCTGGTATCTCACGTGAGCATTTACAGCGTATTACGGAGATGTTCTATCAGGCCCACGTGACGGAAGGAAGTAGCGGTCTCGGACTCGCTATCTCAAAAGAGTTGATTGAAGCACATGAAGGAAAACTGGTCATCGAAAGTGAGGTCGGACATGGGACGACCGTGACCGTGTTATTGCCACTCGACCCGAGTGAACTACATTAATAGGGTTAAACCTCCCGAATTCAGGCTACATATAGATGTATGTAGAATGAGGGAGGTTTTTTACTATGGCCAATCAGTCATTGAAGCCGTTAAAAGGAAGTCCAAACGCCGTCTCGACGCAAACCTCGATTGAAGAATTGCGCATGTCTCCACTCCCATATGCGGGTAGTCGTGGTCAATCGATTGAAGCGATCAAGATGGCAATGAACCAATTGCCGCGAGCTGAACTGGTTAAAGAAACGGATGAGGGCCTTCATTATGTGGTGACCTCGAAAGTGATGCGTTTTAAAGATGATGTGAATTTTCTATTTGATGATTCCACTCAACAAGTCGAATTTCGGTCTGCGTCTCGTGTCGGCTATTCAGACTTTGGCGTGAACCGGAAACGGATGGAAGATGTGAGTGAACGATACCGGAGGTTGATTCGATGAAGGACTATCAGTTGATTGTCATTGGTGGCGGTGCCGCTGGAATGACAGTGGCGGCAGGAGCAGCGAACTTAGGCGCGAAAGTCGCGCTTGTTGAAAAGAACAAACATTTAGGTGGCGACTGTCTACATGTCGGATGCGTCCCATCGAAAGCATTGATCGCCGCCTCGAAAGAAGCGAACGCGATGATGCGCGCAGCGCGTGTTCTCGGAACAGAATTCAATGGAGGCGAGCATTATCAAATGTCAAAAGCACGAGTCGACAAGGCTCGCGCAATCATCCAAGATCATGACGGGACCGAGCGCTTTGAAAAGATCGGTGTAGACGTATACATCGGGGAGGCTTCGTTCCAAAGCCCGACTGAATTGAAGGTCGGGGACGATTTATTGATCGGGAAAAAATTTGTCATCTCGACAGGCTCGAAACCGACAGTCCCTCCAATCGATGGATTAGATCAAGTCCCATACTTAACGAACGAGACGGTCTTTGAAGAAGAGACGCTTCCAGAGAGCCTCATTGTCATCGGTGCCGGGACAGTCGGTCTCGAGCTAGCACAATCGTTTGTCCGACTCGGCTCGCAAGTTACCGTACTCGAGGCACAGGATGCGTTCTTACCAAAAGAAGACGAGGACGTCTCCACTTACCTAAAATCGCAGCTTGAGATGGCGATGCGCTTGAAAATTGGCGTGAAGGTCAGTCGGGTCGATGAAGTCGATGGCCGCATTCGTGTCACGACAGAGGTGGACGGCGAGACAGTCGAGTACGAGGCAGATAAGCTCCTCATGGCGACAGGGCGTGTGCCACGCATCGACGCGCTTCGTCTCGATCGTGCGAACGTTCAAGTGACGAAAGGATACATCGATGTCTCATCTTCGTATCGAACGTCACAGCCGCATATCTTTGCGATTGGCGATACGATCAAGACGTTACCGTTCACACACGCGGCTGGAGAAGAAGGGAAAGCGGTTGTCGCGAACGCACTGTTCGGACTATGGAACAAGGTAGATTACAGTAAGCTACCGTGGATCACGTTCACAGATCCTGAAGTGTTCCACGTTGGGATGACGGAGAAAGAAGCGCGCGAGCGTTATGGGGATGACATCGAGACATATGAAGCAAAACTGTCAGAAGTGGACCGTTTCATCGCCGAACGCCAAGAGGCGGGCTTTGTCAAAGTCATCACGAAGAAAAATGGCAAGATTATCGGGGCACATGCGGTCGGTGAATCGGCCGGTGACTGGATGCAAATCGTCGTCTATGCGATGCAACGGGGCGATAAGATTGGGAAGTTGTCACGAATGATTTATCCTTACCCATCGCGCAGTGAAGCGGTGAAGAAAGTGACGGATCTCTACTGGCGGAAACGCTTGTTCGAAAGCCCACTTACAGAACTGGCAAGACGCTATTTCAAATTGATGCAATAACACAAATCACCCACTCAAATGAGTGGGTGATTTTAGTTCGGTAACGTGATTGTCTCAATCATCTTCGGTTCGCCTTCTGATAAGTCGACGAGCGGTTTAATCAACACTTCGACACGTCGGTTTTTCGACCGACCTTCTTCGGTATCATTCGTGGCGATCGGTTTGAATTCCCCGTAGCTTGCAAGTGTAAACTGAGCCGGATTCAGTGCGTCATTCGTTAATAAACCACGCATGAATGCGGTCGCACGTGCTGAACTGAGTTCCCAGTTCGATGGGAAACGCGCCGTGTTGATTGGAATGTTGTCGGTATGACCAGAGACGACAATTTCTCGCTTCCCGGCCTTCTCTAAGATTTGACTGATGTTTTGAGCCACATTTCGAGCATCCGCATCCAGTGTCGCTTCTCCTAAGTTGAAAAGGGCGCGATCTTGAATCGTTAAGACGAGACCGCTCGAGTTGATTGTCGCTTTAATTTGACTCTCTAACCCATTCTTCTTAATGTACTGATTCACATCTTCCTTCAACTCATCAAGCTGAGCAAGCTCGTAGGTGCGTGGGTTGGCAGTCGTATTGGTTTTATCCGTCCGACTGATGTCACTGTTTGAGGCGGTCGAAGCTTGGAAGACACTGACGCCTCCAGAGAACACCTGGTTGAAAGAGCGAGACATTTTCTCGAGCTTCGTTTGGTCGATGTTACTCGATGCGAACAGTACGATGAAGAGCGCGAGCAAGAGTGTCAACAAGTCGGCATAAGGAATGAGCCAACCTTCTGGAATGTGTTCTTCATGATCATGCTTCTTTTTGCGTTTCATAGTCAGCTCGCTCCTTTGGAGACAAATACACAGACAGCTTATCTTCTAACGTTTTTGGAGATTCACCGCTTTGAATCGATAAAATCCCTTCAATCATCATTTCTTTGATGATGACTTCGCTCTTCGAATATTGCTTCAGTTTATTCGCAAACGGGAACCAAAGCACGTATCCGGTGAAAATCCCGAAAAGTGTCGCGACGAAGGCAGCCGAAATGGCGTGTCCGAGTTTCTCGATATCCGACAAATCTTTAAGGGCAGCAATCAATCCGATAACGGCTCCGAGTACCCCGAGCGTCGGCGCATATGTCCCGGCCTGGGTGAAGATGTCGGCATTCGCTTTATGGCGCTGTTCCATGTTTTCGATATCACGTGACATCACTTCCGCAATGTATTCAGAAGGTTGACCGTCGATGACCATCATCATTCCTTGGCGTAAAAATGGTTCTTCGACTTGTTCAAGTGCTGTTTCTAGGGATAAGAGTCCCTCTTTCCGAGCTTGCGTCGACAAATCGACAAATTGTGTGAGCAATCCGGATTTACTTGGGAGTTCTTGTTTTTTGAACAAGATTTTAAATAACTTCGGTACATTTTGAAGCTGTTCTTTCGATACGGCGATACTGACCGCAGCAGCTGTACCGACGAAAATGATAACGATTGCGGCAGGGTTGATCAGCGGTGCAATACCCGCTCCTTTTAATAACATTCCACCAACGAGGGTGAGGAACCCGAGTATGAGCCCGACTAACGTGACGACATCCATGTCTTTGTTTTCCACCTTTCCGAAATAAATCAGGACAAAAAAAGCGAGAGACGCTACTCGTCTCCCGCAACATGCGTTCCCGATGATTAAGCGCCGTTTTCATCAATCAGCATTTGGATGCTGATGTTTCGTTCTTCACGCTCTATATCGGTTAATACGTCGTATTTTTTTAACAATGCGTACAATTGATTCACGACTTCTTGCTCAAGTGACCAATTGAGTAACTCTTCTAGCTGAAAATAAAGGTGAGCGGGCATACATTGTGATTGGCGCTCCAACCTTCGCGAGACATCCTCTATCGAATGATCTACCGTACTAGGGTCCACGGTTTCATTCAACCTCCTCAACATTCTTAAAGTCTATCTCCCATAATACCAAAAAAATGAGGAAAGCGTTAGAGATACATTTTCTTGTTGGCATTTAGAAAAGCGAGGAGTAACATGAGGCTTAGAATAACAGATGTGAAGGGGATGTCGTAATGCGACATAGACTGTCAGCGCGTGAAATGCGCTTGAAGCGAATCGAGGTACTTTATCGAGTCGTGTTTGAAAAACCTGCTCGCTTTATCGCGGGAGGATTTTTACTTGCGATTTTTATCGGGGCAACACTCTTATATATGCCATTTGCACAAGAAGAGCCAGTTTCTTGGATTGATTGTTTGTTCATCGCGACTTCTGCAGGAACAGTGACCGGATTGTCGACAGTCGACATCGGATCGTCGTTCAACCTGTTTGGGGAATTGGTGATTGTCGCCCTCATTCAAATCGGGGGTCTTGGGTTCATGACGATTGCGTTGATGCTCCTGAGTGTATTAGGTAAGAAAATTGGATTAAAACAACGGATTCTCTTGCAAGAATCGTTGAACTTAGCCGGGCCAGGCGGTACGGTTCGTCTCGTTCGAAATATCGTCTTCACGACGGTCATCGTACAATTTATCGGGATGCTGTTTTTGACGTTCGAACTGTATAGTACGGAGAGTTACTCGTTCGGTGCGGCGCTTTATTACGGCTTCTTCCATGCCGTCTCTGCCTTTAACAATGCGGGCTTCGCGCTGTTCCCGGACAGTCTCATGTCGTTTGAACAAAACACGGCGATTGTCGTGACGATTGCCCTCATGATTATGATTGGGGGTCTCGGGTTCACGACCATCGCCGACGCGACAGAGGTAAGAGGATGGAAACGTCTCGCCCTTCATTCGAAAATCATGATTTTGTCCCTTTTGGTGATCAATGGAATAGCGTGGTTCGTGCTCATGATGTTTGAGTGGGTATCGAGCGAAGGCGCGCTGTATGGACGGTCCATCGGTGAAGCGTTACATGTGACGTTCTTCCAAGCCGTGACGACAAGAACGGCTGGTTTCAATACGATTGATATCTCGATGATGGCGCCTGCCTCAATCGGCTTAATTTTGATTTTGATGTATATCGGGGCCGGTGCAGCTTCGACAGGGTCGGGGATTAAAGTGACGACGCTTGCGGTCATCTTCGCGGATATGTGGGCGTTCATTGCAGGTAAAAAAGAAACGGTCATCATGGAGCGAACGATTGATGCGTTTCAAATTAAAAAAGCATACGTCGTTGCCATCTCAAGTTTCTTCTTTATACTCATCATTACGACACTCGTCATTTTGACGAACGGTCATATTCCAGCGAGCGCCATTTTGTTTGAGACGGTGTCGGCGTTCGGGACGGTCGGGTTATCATTGGGCATTACCGCTGATTTGAATGCTGCCGGTAAAGGGTTCATCATGTTCATGATGCTTCTTGGCCGTGTCGGATCCTTGACGATTCTCTTTACGGTCGCGCGACAAGCTGACCGAAAGATTCGCTATCCGAAAGAAAAGATTTTGATTGGATAAACGTGTGTTGTGGGCTGCATTCCTGATAAAGGAATGTAGCTTTTTAGTTAAGGTTGTCATGATATTGAAGTTGATAGTCTTCATCCTATTCGATATTTGGTATATAATGGGTTGAAGAATGAATGGTCATATGAATGGATCAAGGAGGATTCTGACTTGTTATCTTGGCTAGGTATAACAAAAGGAGAGAAGAGTGGACGTCCATTCTTCGGAGGCGTGTCGAAACGAGCGGTAACGCTCGTATTGCTCTCTTCATTGATATTGATGAATGGCGTGAAATGGCTCTTCCTTTACTTAATTCCGTCAGCATATTTGAAGGATTCGATTGTTGCTGTTCTCCCTGGTATCGTGGGACTCTTCGTGGCATTGGTCTATATTTTCGTCCTTGAGCGTCTTCTACACGATCAAGGAGTGTCTCGTAGACACGTGGATGAAATCTAAAAAGCAAGTGTACGCTCGTTCACAGCGCACACTTGCTTTATCACTTTGATTCTAATCATAGTTCAAGCCCTGAGCGCATCAGGGCTTTTTGTGTGTCATGAAATAACGGGCAATCTCCGGGAGATAATCTTGTAAATCTGGACAGACGATTCCGGTCCCATCGAGCGCACGAATTGTTTGCGTCGTATCAAAATGGACGGAATGTTTGAAGTAGTCCAGCAGTTCATGAGGGACATCGAGTTGTGCGGCATTCTTCCAGCTCGTGAATGCGACGTCCGCAACAGCGTGAGGGACCGTGCCACGAGGAGGGCGTTGAAACATCGTTTCATGTAGCATGCGATACACTTCACGCGCACCGTGTGGGAACGGGTCCGTCAAATGGAACGTTCGCTTCATTCCGGCTGGTGAGTGCGCTAAGAAAGCGGTCGCTTCCACCACGTAATCATAAGGGACGAGATTCACTTCGACGTTCGCTCGTCCGATATAAGGAAGCGGTCGCATCTGTTTCAATTGCTCCATTAACTTCAATACGAAATAGACACCGTCAAATTTTTTCGTTTCTCCTGTTCGACTATGACCAATCACAATACCAGGACGAATGATGGTAATCGGCATCGCTCCCATCTCACGCGAGACGAGAGCTTCTGCTTCATATTTTGTCGCTTCATAATGATTTTTAAACTGAGCCCGATGCCATAGTTCGTTCTCGTACACGGTTCCTTGCCGGCGACCGGCGATATAGGCTGTACTGAAGTATACATAGCGCTTCAATTGTTTTGAGCGTTTGGCGAACGCGGTCACATGTTTCGTACCGAGGATATTGATTCGATACCCGGTGTCATACGGAATGCTCAAGTCATATGCTGCGGCCAGATGAAAGACGTAATGCACGTCGCGTTCGATGACAGACCGCATAATCGGATCGAGAATCACTTCAGGCAACGTGATATCCGCCTCTACTAAAACGAGTTGACGAGGCTCGAGGGACGTCGTAGACAGTAAGGTGTCCCTTAAGTCTTCTGCTTCGCGTTGTTGACTCGGAAGATGCAATGCATAAATCGTCCCGATTTGATGAGGTAACGACGCGAGATGCTCGATTAATTTTCCAGCTAAAAATCCAGGGAAACCGGTAAAGGCGTAATCGTTCATGACATCTCCTCCGCTAATTCTAGTGTGAATGTAAAAGTCGATCCTTTTCCGACAGTCGATTCCACTTCAATACTACCGCCGTGTGATTCGATGATTTCTTTGCAGATGGACAACCCAAGACCGGTCCCACCAATTTTACGCGTATCCGAGTTGTCGACCCGATAAAACTTCGTAAACAGTTTCTCAAAGGCGTGTTCCGGAATACCGATTCCAAAATCACGAATGGAGACGTGAGCCTGATTGTGGTCGTGCCGGACCCGTACCTCAATCTCTTGTTCGTTCGGAGAGTACTTGATGGCATTTGAAATCAAATTGACGAGTACTTGTTCAATTCGGTCTCGGTCAGCAATCAAGAGTAAATCTTCATCAGCGTTATCGAAGTGAATGGCATGATCATTCGTTTCACGGAAGCGTTCAACCACCTCTAAGACGAGTTCATTCAACGAGAAATGATCTTGCTTGTATTCCTGATGACCATCTTCCATGCGTTGAATATCTAAAAAGTCGTTAAGTAATGCTGTTAGCCGTGACGCTTCTCGTGACATCGTCTTCAAGAAACGTTCCCGCTTATCGGGAGTCAAATCGCGAGCGAGCATCAACTCGATGTAACCAGATAATGAAGAAAGGGGTGTCCTCAGTTCATGCGAGACCGTGCTCACTAATTCGTTTTTAATCTGGTCCATGCGTTCTTCCTCTGTCCGATTGCGGAATACGAATAAGAAACCGCTGTCCATTCCGATTTGCCGTTTCGTATCCATCGTCGTGCCGTACATCTCATAATATTCCTCATCCCGGTCGTTCGGCTGGGGGATGGAGAAACGCATCGACACTTCCCGGGCCGTCCCGTCGAGAAGTTGGTCCATCTTTTTCAACATCTCGCTCCGGTCGCGTGGACGGAACGTGGAGAGGAGGGGAATGCGCTCTTGTATTTTGTTTGGAGCGATTCCAGGTAAATCCATGAGGCGTCGCGCATGGACGTTCATGAACAAGACACTCCCGTTCGACTCGGTCAAGACGAATGCTTCGTTCGACGCTTGTAAAATCGATTGAATGATATCTCGTTGGCGGGCAATCGCATTTTTCTCTCGTTCGAGCATACGCTCTACTTTTTTGCGATCGCTAATGTCGCGCATGACGGCTACCCGTAACGTTTGGCCTTGATACGTCACTTCTTTTGGGTAAACCTCCATCTCTAAAAACGTGCCGTCTGCTCGTCGGCCAATCACTTCGTATGGTGTTTGGATATGATTCCGAATCCGTCGCAATACATCCGCACGATACCCTTCAGCGATAAATTCGACCGTTTGACGACCGACCATTTGTTCAGCAGGAATTTTAAAGATAGATTCCGCCGCTTTGTTCGCATCGAGAATCATACCGTCTTCGTGAAACAGGACAGCTTCGATGACGGATTCGGCAAACATCCGATAGCGTTGCTCCTTATAACGAAGTTCTCGTTTCAATTGAATCTCGGGACTCACATCGAACACGAAGAAAAAGAAGCCGATGAGTTGCTCTTGTTCATATACCGGATGCATGAAGAGTTTTCCAATAAAATGTGTCCGGTCCTTACATTGGAATTTCCATTCACGGTCTCCTTTGTCGAGCGCAAGGCGTAACATTTGCTCGAATGACAGCAACCGTTCCGTTTCATCTTGATAAGCAGAGCGCTTTTCGCTCAACTCTCTCGACTCGAACAAAGCGAACGGTGTCATTTCATATAGCACTTCATGGGGCGCATAACCGAACAGTTCGGTCGCTCCCTGATTAAATCGTGTGATTAACATATTCGCATCGGTCATAATCATCGCCATGTCGAGTTCAGTATGCATCATCGCTTCAAACGCATTATGTTGAATCGTCACGCGCGTATCGAGAGGGAGTGGTTCAATGGATAGAATGTAATGATCTTCCCAAGGAATGGCATGTACACGCATCGTCGGCAATTCATACATCCAAGGAAGTCCTTGCTCCATTCGGCGAGATAATTCCATTGTAATCGGAGACTGGTTGATCATATGAAAGAGGTTCGTACGAGTCTGCAGATTCTCTGGGAAATTTTCTAAGAATGGGCGGTTTGCCTGAACGATTGTTCCATCTTTTTGTATTAAAGCAACCCCATAAGGTAATGCATGTAATAACTCACTGTGGAGATTGGTGGGTTTCTCCATGAACGATCATCCCTCCTTCGTTGGTGTCAGACGAGCACATCTTCTATAACATTCGACAGATCCCCCTTTCATTTCCTGCCCTCAAAACGGTAAAGTGGGAGAGAGGAGTTGGAAAGGAAAGATGGGGATGATTGGATTACTTCTAAGTATGATTGGTGCCATTGGTTTATGGTGGTTCGGGGCACCGCTTTGGAGCAGTATCTTGCTACTCCTGTTAGGGATTGCGTGGTTCATTTGGAGAGCACGACTGTCGACCATCGACCGAATCGATCGGATGGATGGGCGGGAATTCGAACTGTTCTTAGAAAATGTGTTCACGGCGCTCGGTTACACGGTCACCGTGACCCCAGCATCGCGCGACTTTGGTGCCGACTTGTTACTTGAGACACCGGACGGATGGTTGATTGCGGTGCAAGCGAAACGTTATGAAAAGGTAGTCGGGCTTGAAGCGGTTCAACAAATCGCAGCTGCGGTTCCTTATTATCAGGTTCACGAAGGATGGGTCGTGACGAACTCGACGTTCACGGACAGTGCGTACGAATTGGCGGCACCAAATCAAGTTCGTCTGATTGCAAGATTAGAGCTTGAAGAACTCTTAAAAGAAGCGGGATATAAGCGTTAAGAATAGGCATGTTCACAAGTTCGACAGAATCCAAAATGATGTCGAAAAAAAGGGCTTGTCTTTTTCTTTAATCGATGCAATAATCATCTTCGTCATATGAAATATGTAGTAGTTGAAACGAGATCAAAACTACAGAGAGAAACGATTGGGGTTTCAAGAAATGCCCGACCGTACACATACAAACAATCACGGTTGGAACGTGCTAGGAGGAAAAAGCGGTGCGCAAATTAATTTATGTAAAAGGTTGCGTCTTTACGCAAGGCGAGGCGACCATTTATGATGAGACAAATGATGCGATCGGATCTGTTCACCGCGACGCGGAAGGCAGTGTCCAAGTGCACAATTTGTCTGGACGACAGATCGCTCACGGGAAGTATATCCCGAACTGCCAAAAATGGGTCGTGATGAACCATGACGGACAGGCGATTGGTCAATTGAAAGACAAGTTCTCGTTATTCGGGAAAAAGTGTGAGTACAACGTCTATGAACGCGGACTCTTCACGATTCAATACGATGTGGAACGTCATAAGTTCAGCGTCCGTGACAAAGCAGGTAAGCTTGTTGCGGAGCTACGGAAAGAAGAGAACGACACGTTCTGCTTAACGAAAGAAGCAGATCAGCTATCGATGTTCGAACTCCTTTCTGTCTTAAAAACGTTAACGGTTAAATCGCGGATGCCGCTCGCAGCATCTGTCTCATAACGATGACGAGCACCGGTCTATGACCGGTGCTTTTTGGTGCAACGAAAAAACCGTTCCATCAAATGAAACGGTTCAAGTAGTGCTTGGCCTCGAGCTCGAGTGTCGTCACACGATGTGCGTATAGACAGAGCTTTAAGACATGAATGATATTCGGGTGCGTGTACTTCGTCTTTTCGAGGGAACGCTTGGCACGCGTATCGAGTAAGTCGATTGGACTCGTCGACTTGGCATACTCCGCATACAAACGATAAAAATCAATCGGGGTGATAAAGTCGTCTTCGTCCCGGTCAGGGTTGTTGAAGATGAGTGCCAATAAGGAACTCGTCTCTTCAAGTGAAAAAAGGTGTTTCAAGTCATCAAGGAGATAGATGATTGCCGCTTGATGCAAGGAATACTTTTTACCGATTCGCGGGACACCGATGATTTTACGGACTTCACGCTTCGTCCAGTTTTGAATCGTCGTCGCCGAGAGATGTTCTCCGGTCAATGCGTTTGCCAGGGCGACGATTTGATTGATGGACAAGCCGTTCTTTTCAATATGAAACAAGTGGATTTTTCGAAGCTCTTTTGGAAAATGTTCACGCACGTCTTCAGGGAAGAGGGCGATGGCTCTCTCGATTTCTCCGACCTGCATGAAATGAAGGCAATCTGCCAAAGTTTGAATTGAAGTTGCGTCGCGCATACGGCCACCCTTTCTATCGCCAACATCGTACGTTGGCTATACAGTCATTTGACCTCATTCTACCAAATGTTTGAAAAGTAAGCTAGGATGGGCACTGATTAAGGTATAATGACGTTATCATACATATCCTATACATAGAGGTGGTCAAGCAATGAATGAATGGATTAGTTCGATTCTTTCCATCGTAATCGTCCTTGCGTTCCTCGTCGGTCTTGAACAAGTCGGGAAGCGTCTTGGGTGGACAGATGAAACGATTCGAAAGAGTGTACATATCGCAGTCGGACATTGGTCGCTGTTAGCGGTCTGGTTAATGGATTCATGGTACGTCGCGGCAGTCCCGCTCGTCTTCTTCACGTTTGCGAATGCGGTCTTATTGTATAAAAGCCCCTCACCGGTCCATCAGACGGAGCGAAAGTCTTTTGGGACGGTCTATTATCCGATTGCCTTACTCATCATTTTATACTTCTTCTTTGAATCAGAGCCGCTTGCATTTTTAGCGGGCTCACTCGTTCTCGCATGGGGTGACGGGATGGCCGCATTGATCGGGCGGAAGTATGGAACAGTCATTTATGATTTGTACGGTCAAAAGCGTTCCTTCCAAGGGAGCGTCGCCATGTTCTTAAGTTCGTATGTAGTCTTATTTTTATTGTTTTTGTGGAATGATGTCGTCATGTGGCAAGTGGTAACATATGGATTTATCATTTCCATCATCGCCACACTGACTGAAGCGATTTCATACCGAGATTGGGATAACTTTACAATTCCGATTATCGTTACTGTAGCGACATCGCTATTGTTATAAACTAATCATGACATTGTAAGGAAAACGTTGCTTGTCACGTCCGACAATCATTTGTATACTGTGTTTCGTACTGAAACCATTCAGTGACGTGCTCGGTACCAAAAGTCGTGACCGAGACACTGATTAAATAGAACGTAAAGGATTGAGTGAACGCATGAGCTTTTTACAGCAACTCCAAAGTATTATTCCGGCCGAGCGCGTCCTCCAAGACGAGCCGTTGTCGGCACACACGTATACAAAACTAGGCGGAAAAGCCGATTACTTCGTAGCCCCACATACGTACGAAGAGGTACAAGCCGTCTTAGAACTAGCCCATCAGGAAGCGATGCCGTTCATGATTCTCGGGTTCGGTTCAAACTTGATTGTCCGCGACGGGGGAATTCGCGGAGTCGTTTTAAACTTGAATGAGCTGAATACGATTCGTCGTGAGGGTAACCAAATCGTGGCACAGGCTGGAGCAGCGATTATTGATGTATCGCGTCATGCACTTGCGGAAGGCTTATCTGGCCTTGAGTTCGCTTGTGGCATCCCTGGAACGGTCGGTGGTGCCGTTTATATGAACGCGGGTGCCTATGGTGGAGAAACGAAAGACGTGATTACGTCTGCGACGGTATTGACGTCAGAGGGACAAGTCCTTCATTTGTCAAAAGACGAATTAGAACTCGACTACCGAACGAGCCGTGTATCAAAAGAAGGATTCATCGTTTTAGAGGCGACGTTCGAACTCGAACCGAAAAACTATGAATTGATCAAAGAAGTGATGGACGATTTGACGTACAAACGTGAATCGAAGCAACCGCTCGAATATCCTTCATGCGGCAGTGTCTTTAAACGTCCACCAGGCTACTTTGCTGGTAAGTTGATTCAAGACTCTGGTCTTCAGGGCACACGAATCGGGGGAGCGGAAGTATCGCTCAAGCACGCCGGATTCATCGTCAACATTGCGGAGGCGACGGCGACAGAGTATATTTCACTCATCCGTCACGTCCAAGCGACCGTTAAAGAGAAGTTCGAAGTGGATTTAGAACCGGAAGTAAAAATCATCGGCGAAGATATCGCTGTCGAGAACGCATAATCATGGGAAGGGATTGGACGATGTTGTTCAATCCCTTTTTTATTTCATACAAAAAAAGGCGACGAGAACGGGCATCTCGTCGCCTTTCGCTTACGCTTGTGTTTGTTTGGCAACTGCCTCATAGGCAGGTACGAATGGATACTCCAAATCGCGAGCGACCGCTTCATATGTGACCGTTCCGTTGATGACGTTTAAGCCTTTGAGGAGCGCGTCGTTTTGAAGAAGTGCCGGGAACACACCTTTTTGTGCACATTCGATGATATATGGCATCGTCGCGTTCGTCAGCCCCATTGTCGATGTGCGTGGTACAGCGCCAGGCATGTTGGCAACAGCGTAATGCTGGACACCATAGCGCTCATATGTCGGTGCATCATGTGTTGTGATGTGATCAATCGTCTCACAAATTCCACCTTGATCAATGGCGACGTCCACGATGACTGAACCTGGTGACATGCGTTGTACCATTTCTTCTGTGACAAGTTTTGGTGCTTTTGCGCCTGGAATCAGAACGGCACCAATGACGAGATCACTCTCCGCCACTTGTTTCGCGATATTATATTTGTTCGAGATTAACGTGTTGATTGTGTTTCCGAACAAGTCGTCGATTTGACGAAGACGAGCCGGACTAATATCCATCAACGTAACGCTCGCACCGAGACCGATTGCGATGCGGGCTGCATTCGTTCCGACGACACCGCCCCCGATGACCGTGACGTTCGCACGAGGTACGCCCGGGAGACCTGACATGAGGATTCCTTTGCCACCGTGCGGTTTTTCGAGGATCTGTGCCCCGATTTGAGCAGCCATACGACCTGCGACTTCACTCATCGGTGTGAGGAGCGGTAACGTCCGATCGACTTCTACCGTCTCATACGCGATTGCAGTGATTCCTGATTCGACGAGAGCTTTCGTCAATTCTGGTTCCGCTGCTAAGTGTAGATACGTGAAGAGCGTCAAATCAGGACGGAAGTATTGATATTCAGACGGCTGTGGCTCTTTGACTTTGAGCGCAAGTTCGACGCCTTCCCATACGTCTTTCGCCGTTTCGACGATGGTTGCGCCAGCATCGATATATTCCATATTCGTGAAACCACTGCCGAGACCAGCATTTGTTTCGACGAATACGTCATGGCCAAGTTCCGTTAACATAAATGCACCCATCGGTGTCAAAGCCACCCGATTTTCATTGTTTTTAATCTCTTTTAATACCCCGATTTTCATGGAACATTCCCCTTTCATTCCGTTGACACAAATTGTTCACACCCCTAGTATAGACCCATTCGAAAACGCTGTCTTTATCATGGATTCTAAAAACGAAGACGCTCACTTTGTGAAAAAACACAAAGCGAACGTCTAGTCTTCTAATCGATATTGACCGGCTTTAATCGCCAAATAAATCATGGACCGTTCGGGTAATGAAACTTGTGTGATATTCGTCAACTCTTCGATGCGTCGAATCCGATACAAGACGGTATTCGGATGGATATGAAGATGAGCGGCGACCCGCTTTACGTTCCCGTCGAAATAAAAATACCATTCGAGCGTCTTCACGAGTTCGGTCTGATGGGATGAATCATATTGTTGCAACCGTTCGACGGTCGGATGGGTCTCTAGTCGAAGCCCGATGCGACGGGCGAGTTCCGGGACGAGCTGATAAATCCCAATCTGTTCGAAAGCGCGAGAAGTTGCGAGCACGAGAGGGAACTTACGACGAAGTGTCGTGACGCGTCTTGCTTCTTCGGCTGCGGCGTATAACATGTCACTTTCGAAAAAGCGTCGACTGATTCCGAGCCGTGGTTCGGATTCGGTGAATTTGTCTTGAAGCAACTGTTCGAACCGTTCCGCCCAAGCGAGCAATTCTACTTCTTCATCGGAGAGTTCGGATTTCATATAGTGCCACACAAGCAACTGCTGTCCATCGATGGCATGTAAGACGACCTCGATTGCCTCCTGTGTCGCGAGCACATAATGCAGCCGCTCAGCGAGTTGCGGGGTGATCGGTTGGGCGCATTCGATAATCGTCAACCGGCTTGCGACGGCGATGGGGGCGAGTTCGTTCAATCGTTCGCGATTGGCATCAGAGAGGGTCGGGGAAGCGAGGACATCTAATAAAAAGCGTTCGAGTTCCGCGCTAATGCGCCGTTCGTGCATCGCGATCGTCATGAGCAACTTTTTGGCAATGGTCGCTCCTTCTTGCAAGATGGCCAATTCTTGATTCGTGAACGGGTTCGTTCGAGCCAGGCTCCAAATATAGCCGAGCACTTCGTCATGTTGTTTGATGACAATTGCTGCACGTTCTCCTAGCCCGACAGCGAGCCGTGCCGGAATGACGACAGGTTCATCCTGGTCAATCACTTCTCGTAAAATCCCGCTTTCCCATAAATCTTCGATGACCGCTTCTGGGACACGACGACCGATGATCGTCGCGATTCTGGCCGGGTCGGTCGAATCGGGATGTGTGCTATAGGCGAGCAATTGATGGTGACGGTTCTCGATTGTGATAGGTGCTCGAATCGCTTGACCGATTGCTTCAGCGAGTGTGTCGAGAGACTCGTAAGATTTCTGCAAAAAAGGCATGTCGATTCCTCCTCTCTCTGAGTATAACTTCTTCTTTGTGAAACTTCACAAAAAGAATCGAGAGTGTGAGAAATGACATACCTTCAGTGGATTACATTGGGAAGAATAAGCCAACAGCGAGACCTAGTAACGCCCCGACGATGACCTGGAACGGTGTGTGACCGACGAGTTCATTCAAGAGTGGGGTCTCATGTTTAATTCCTTTGAAATAATCATTCAGCAGTCGAGCTTGAAAACCGACCGCTTGCCGGACGCCGGTCGCATCGTACATGACGATGGTGGCAAAGACGACAGCGAGAGCGAACATGCTCGAGTCGATGCCTTCCATCCGTCCGATTGCCGTCGCGAGTGCCACGACCGTAGACGAGTGTGAGCTTGGCATACCGCCTGAAGCGAACATGATTTCAATTTCAAAATCCCGTGTTTTAATAAGTTCGGTTACGAGCTTGGCTGCTTGGGCGATAAACCAAGCGAGAATCGCGGCGAGTAAAGGTTCGTTAAACATGCATCTATTCACTTCCTGTCTGACATAGTATCTTCAATATACCCGAAAGCGGGGCAGGCTAGACGTTAAGATTTCGTCAAAAAAAGGTGTCATGGACGGCTTGTCCATGACACCTTTTGGTCGATTTTTGTTACCCGACTACTCCTTCAGTTTCCTGAAGTTTCTCTGCAATGTTATCGATGATATAACGGTTGCGTGGGTGTTCTTGACACTCTTTCGAGCATGAACGCATTTGTTTCGGTTCACACTCTTCACAACAGAAATGCTGTACATTGCACTCCGGGTTGGCACAATTAACGTAACGAACCGTCTCTGTCCCACAGTGCATGCAGTGTGAAACAACAGTCGGGTTCACAGAGTTGACAGGGACGTTGATGCGCTCATCAAAGACGTAAAGCTCACCATCCCAGTTTTCTCCTTTTGTCGCTTCGTCTTTTCCATACATCGCGACGCCACCTTTTAAGTGGAAGATGTTGTCGTGACCTTGGTCACGCATATATGCTGTAAATTTCTCGCAACGGACGCCACCGGTACAGTACGTGAGAAGTGTTTTCCCTTCGTAGAGGTCTTTGTTCTCTTCGAGCCATTCCGGCATGTAACGTGAAGCCTCTACATCGATTTTGATCGCGTTTTTAAAGTGACCAAGTTCGTACTCGTAGTTGTTACGAACGTCGAGGATGACGACATCATCACGATTCATCATCTCTTTCCATTCTGCTGGTTCGAGGTATGCACCGTGTTGTTTCGGCACATCAAACTCGCCATCAAAGCGCCACGTCACGAGCTCTTTCTTGTGACGGACAAAAATTTTCTTGAATGCATGCTCTTCGACTTCATCGATTTTGAACTCGATATCGCTGAAGAGTGGGTTTGCTTTCAAGTCGTTCATGTATTGCTCAGTTTGTTCCCAAGTACCAGAGCACGTCCCGTTAATTCCTTCGGAGGAAATCAAGATACGTCCTTTGATGCCGAGATCCTTACAATACTTCAAATGTTCTTGCGTGAGTGTTTCTGGGTCTTCGATGTTGACATACTTATAGTACAGCAAGACCCGCATTGGTTTTGTTTCCATGTTGTGTTGCTCCCCTGTGTTCAGTTTTTTGCAGGAAAACGAACGTTGGGTTGTGTCGTTCGACGAATAGACTTGCCTGCAACCACAAGTCCATTATTATATGATAAATATCACGGCGAATTTTCGCAAATGGTTTTTAATTTTTTTTGACGAATGCAGGGAGATGCGTCTTGTAAATCGAATTCGGGTAATAGAGTAGTAGTAACGAAAGTTGAAGGTGGAACGACTATGCTCACTTCTCTCCAACAGTACATCATCCAATTAATCGAATGGTTGCAAAGTTTGCCTGGCGGTCCTTGGGCCGGACTCGGCGCTCCATTTTTAGAGGCGATCTTTCCGTTTTTGCCACTCGTTTTAATCATTTCTGCCAATGCGGCGACATACGGTTTTTTATTAGGAGTCCTTTTATCGTGGATTGGGAACCTTCTCGGAACAATTGTCGTCTTCGCAGCCGTCCGGTATGTGTTCCGAAAACCGATGACGCGCTGGCTCGAAAAACATAAGGTGGCGGTTTATTGGTTAGAACGAATCAATCATATGAGTCCGATTTCACTCGGATTCTTGTATTCACTTCCGTTCATCCCGGTCAGTTTGATCACTTATTTGCTGGCGCTTATTCAGATGCCGCTCCGCACATTCATTTTAGCGGCAGGATTCGGGAAACTACTCGTCGTCGTCATTTTCTCTGTCATCGGGGATCAGTGGGAAGAGTTTATCCAAAGTCCATTTCGTTTATCGATGCTCGGTCTGCTTTTGGTTGCATTATGGGCCATCAGCCGGGGACTAGAAGAAATTCTCAAACGACGCGCTTTCAAAAAACGCAACGAGCAGTTGAAACGAAATATGATGACCAAACGACAAACACCCCTTTAAACAAGGGGTGTTTTCGCTTAAGACTGTTTTTTAAAGCGTGGGAAGTTAAATGCGATGGCGATCCCTCCACAAATAAAGAGGAGGAACGGATAAAACATGAACGGGACGAGATCCGGCGATGCGGTCTTCGTCAACTCTGCCGCGATGAGGAGTTGTGCTCCATATGGCAGAATTCCTTGTACCCCACATGAGAAGATATCGAGTACACTCGCTGATTTTTTCCGTTCGATATCATATTCGTCCGCAATGTTCGCGGCAAGCGGTCCGGCTACGAGAATCGAAATCGTATTGTTCGCCGTCGCCACGTTCGTCGCGCTGACAAGACCAGCGATACTCCACTCGGCACCGGCACGTTTTTGGATTCGTGACGTCAACGCGTCACGCAAATACGTGAGTCCGCCGTTGTGCGAGATGAGTCCGACGAGTCCGCCCATGAGTAACGTCAGAAACGAGATTTCGGCCATGCCGACCATGCCGTCGGCGATAGCGGTCACGAATGCTGTCACCGATAAGCTTCCGTCGAGGAGACCGATGATACCAGTGAGCGTGATGCCGCCCAAAAGGACGAGAATAACGTTCAGTCCTGTTAACGCTAAGCCGATAACTGCGAGATAGGGAATCAGTTTATACCATTCGAATGCAGCGACATCAACCGTCGACTCACCGTTCGATAAGACCGCTAGTAAAATCGTCGTGATGATAGCGGCCGGTAAGACAATCCAGAAGTTTGTCCGGAACTTATCACGCATGTTTGTCCGTTGCGTCCTTACGGCGGCAATTGTCGTATCTGAAATGAACGAAAGGTTGTCCCCGAACATCGCGCCTCCGACAACTGCGGCGGCTGCGATGGCGACGTTCACGCCACTCTCTTCATGAATACCGAGAGCAATGGGTGCAAGTGCTGCGATCGTTCCGGTCGATGTTCCCATCGCCATTGAAATGAACGCGGCAATGACAAATAGTCCGCTCAAGAGAAGCGATGGCGGTAAGAGCGTCAACGCGGCGTTGACCGTCGCGTCGATGGCGCCAATCGATTCGGCTACGGTTGAAAATGCACCGGCGAGTAAGAAAATAAAAATCATAATGATGATTCCCGGATTTCCGGCACCTTGTGCGATGCGCTCCACGGTTTGTGTCGCACTTCCTTTTGTCATGAATGCTGCGACTAGCAATGCGATGATTGCTGCGACGAGAACTGGGAACTTATAAAAATCCCCATAGTAGACACCTGCCCCGATGAAAAAGAGCAAGAAGACGAATAACGGCAAAAGTGCCCACTTGTTGGCTGTTGGTTGTTCCAAAATAATCACCTCACTAAAAAATAAAAAGGACCTTCTTCTGGAGAAAAGGTCCTTCGTGCGAAATACCCTTTTCATCTTTCGAGCAATACGCCCGCTGGATTTGGCACAGGTCCCCCGCTGCCGAGACTTCACAGGGCCAGTCCCTCCGTCTCTCTCGATAAAAAGTGAATCTATCTAATTATTAAACACGTTCCCTAACGTACCTGTTTCGAATCCGGTTGTCAACCTAAAAACTCCCCAATTCGATGTGGAAAAGGGGAGTTTACGTCGTTAAATTGTTGAAGTGAGCTACTCGGTTACGCCCTGCGTATTTCCCACCGACATAGAGCGCACGGTCAGCGTTTCGAATTGTGTCATCTAGACGTTTGTTCCCGAACGCTTCAATCGTATCGACCCCGATGGACGCGGTCACAGAAATCTCATGATGGTCAACAAGGAACGGTTTCGTTTCGATTTGGTGGCGAATCCGTTCTGTGATCTCGATGGCTTGGGTCATGTCACAATGGTTGAGTAGTAAAATGAATTCTTCGCCGCCATAACGTGCGGCAAAGTCATCCGTTCGAAGTACCTGCCGAATGCGTCGGCCAAATTCTTGTAACACACGGTCACCGACCTGATGACCGTACGTATCATTAATTTTTTTGAAGAAATCAATATCGAGCATGGCGACGGATATCGGATACATCGACATATCCGATATTTGTTGAATGCCGTATTCATAAAACGCACGCGCATTGGCAAGAAGCGTCAAGCTGTCTGTCCGGCTCTCGGTATAGAGACGATCTCGCTCGTGACAACGGCTAATCGTTCGATTGAACGATTTCAACAACTTGATGATTTCATGCTGAATGATTTTCGGATATGCGTATACGGGTTCTCCCGTCATGACGATCCATGTACGAATCTCTTCGATTTCTTCCGAACGGACAGAAACAAAGCTGTGGTAATCGTCATGGAAGGCGTCGGAAAGTGCGATATCCCATTCAAACCGCATCTCATAGTCGAGAATTTGCTCGATTGGTTGACTCATCTCAAGCAGTGCAAAGACGACCGGTCGATCGATGGGCTGTCGCGTCTTCAAATCGAAGTAGAGCGTGCGGTCGAACAATTTGAACTCGATATAACCTTCGTCGTAATGGTTCAACTGTTCACACTGACTTAAAAAGACTTCGATTGCTTGCGCCTCACTCTGTGACAAAGAGACGGCTTCTTTAGCTTCATCATATTGCTCGATCAAAGATTTGAAGGCGTCTTGCCGTTCTTTTTGAATGAGAAGTCGTTTAATGAAGAACGTCAAGGCAGCGGCGATACTACTGACGACCAGTAAACTCGTCTCCCGGAAGAATGATGCCGCTAAAATGAAGATCAAACTGACGACGTATGTGTAGAAAGCGATTTTCATAAAATCGCTCAATGCGATGTCGACGCGGAACCACCATTTCACCTGATATTTTTGGAATACCGTGTTTAAGAAGATGGCAAGGAACAGTCCGGCAAGCGGCACGAACGAATCTTGCGAATAAAAGTCGAGACCGGTCTCACCACCAAGGGCGAGATAAACCGCTGCCGGGATGACGATTTCTAAGTACGCCGTAACGGCATTCCAAGGATATGTGAAGCGGAAGCGACGGATGGCGACTTTCGGTTTCAAATTGGCGAATTGAAAGACGAACAACCCGATTTGGTTGACGATGAGTGCTGTTTCAAATCCAAAGAATAAAAATAAGATTAAGACGATACTTTCAGAAAAAGTGAAGTACACACCTTTGACTTCGATCGAGTCGAGTTGAAAAATGATGACCAATAATGAAATTAAAATAAACGACAATGGATCGATCGTCGGGGCGTGTAGGACATCCAATGCAAATAATGTGATGGTGAAGATGAATAAGGCACTCCATATACTCCAACCGAGCACGGACATCTTACGAAAGTGGTTCATGCGTTCCCTCCTAGCATGGGACATTTCAAGATCTAATAGTAAAGATTCGTCACGTTTTCGTTTGAGTCCTGCTTCTCTTCCATGATGCTTGAATTCTAGCATTGAGTATACAGGGAATATCCTCTATAATGAAATTGCTTTTCAACCGCATAGACGAATGTCGATGAAAAAGAGAGTAACGATGGTTTAGTCAACAAAGCGACCTAGGGATTGGTGAGAGCCTAGGCTGACAAACGTCGCGAAACGCACTTTTGAGATGCTATCCGAAACGAGAGTAGGCATAGCCGGAGGGAACCGTTATCACCATAAAGCGGTCTGCGTCATGCAGGCAAGAAGAGTGGTACCGCGGGAATTCCCGTCTCTTTGCATCTATGCAAAGGGCGTTTTTTTTATGAGTTGTGATACGAAGAAGGAGGACATACAAATGAGTTATGAACGCAAGTACGCAGAAGCGTTATCACGTGTCATCGGAGACGAGCTCACGATTGACCAGATTGAAGCATTGATTGAAAAGCCGAAACATGAGGCACACGGTGACCTCGCGTTCCCATGTTTCCAATTAGCGAAAGCCTACCGTAAAGCACCTGTCATGATTGCGACAGATATTGCGAATGACTTGAAGGATGAACTGTTCACAAAAGTCGAGGCAGCAGGACCTTACGTCAACGTCTTCTTGAGCCGTGACGTCGTGTCAAAAGAAATCATTAACACGGTGCTCGACGAGAAGTCGGATTATGCAACACACGCAGCGCGCAACGAAACGATTGTGACGGACTTCTCGTCACCGAACATTGCGAAGCCGTTCTCGATGGGTCACTTACGTTCGACGGTGATCGGGAATGCGATCAACCAAATCGCACGCAAAAACGGATATGACGTTGTCGGCGTCAACCACCTCGGTGACTGGGGCACACAGTTCGGTAAATTGATGGTCGCCTATAAAAAGTGGGGCGATGAAGAAGCGGTACGTGCTAACCCGATCGCAGAACTTTTGAAGCTATACGTCCATTTCCATGAAGAGGCGAAGACACAGCCAGAACTCGAAGATGAAGGCCGTGCATGGTTCAAGAAACTTGAAGATGGTGATGCGGAAGCGACAGAGCTTTGGCAATGGTTCCGTGACGAGTCACTCAAGGAGTTCCAAAAAGTATATGACCTTCTCGGTGTGAAATTCGAGAGCTTCAATGGTGAGGCATTCTACAACGACAAGATGGGACGCGTCGTCGAGATGCTCGAAGCGAAAAACCTCTTAGTCGAAAGTGAAGGCGCGATGGTCGTCTCACTCGAAGAAGAGAACTTGCCACCATGCTTGATTAAAAAGAAAGATGGCGCAACATTGTACGCGACACGTGACTTGGCTGCGGCAATCTATCGCTACGAGACGTACAACTTCGTGCAAGCGAACTATGTCGTCGGTGGCGAACAGGCGCTTCACTTCAAACAACTCTTCTCGGTTCTTCGTAAGCTCGGATACGACTTCGTTGATGGGATGCATCACGTACCATTCGGCTTGATCTTGCAAGAAGGGAAGAAGATGTCGACACGTAAGGGGCGCATCGTTCTGCTTGAAGAAGTGTTGAAAGAAGCCATCGAAAAAGCACAAGCGAACATCGAACAGAAGAACCCAGACCTTGCGAACGCACAAGACGTTGCCCGTATGGTCGGTGTCGGAGCGGTCGTCTTCCACGACTTGAAGAATGAACGGATCAACAACATCGAATTCGATCTCGACAGCATGCTCAAGTTCGAAGGAGAGACAGGACCTTACGTTCAATATACAAATGCCCGTGCGAACTCACTCCTTCGAAAAGGAAACTATGACGGCTCACCGTTCACTGGTGCAGATGATGATTACTCATGGGGTGTCGTCACGATGCTCAACGCGTTCCCACACGTCATCACACGTGCACATGAACGTCGCGAACCATCAATCATCAGCCGTTACGTGATCGACCTTGCTCAAGCGTTCAACAAGTACTACGGTCATGTCCGTGTTCTTGAAGAAGATGCAGGCAAGCAGTCGCGTCTTGCGCTCGTCAAAGCGGTGACAATCGTCTTGACGGAAGGACTTCGTTTGATCGGAGTTCAAGCACCGGAAGAAATGTAAGGCATACGAAAAGGACCTCAAGCGATGAGGTCCTTTTGATTTGGCAACTTTAAAAGTCGGAGAACATTTCATAGCCGTCTGTGAAGAAATTGAGGCGATGACGATCCAACTGATCGGGCGACACGAACGACAAATGTTTTTTATCGTCATATGAGACGGTTACTTTAAACAACTGTTCCGTGTAAGGTGGAGACCCAGCTACAAGAACGGTTACCTCGTGCATCGTCGTGACTTCTAAGTCTTCGGGGGCTAACGTCTCAGTCGCATAATCGTCAAGTATTCGTTGCACGTCATCTTGCGCAAGAAGTGGAACGGGTTTACCGCGGTCGATGACGACATAAGACTGCATGGGATTCTCGAGCCGGTCGACAACATAAAGATGATTATCGGTGAAATACGCGTAGTTTTTTGGAGATTCAAAATAATCCCCTTCTACATCACCAAACTCTTCTAGAGCAAAGTGACGGACAAGGTTTTCGACTTCCGCCTTACTCGGAGTGGGCTCGTATGTCATGAACCACCCCAACCCCCACCATCCGAAGGAGACAACAAAGACCCCTCCGATCAAATACATGACTTTTTTCATGAGATCCTCCCGAGTTTTGATTGCGAATACGACTTCACGCTTTCATCCGCGTTACCGTTCGGGCTTCCGTGTCATATAGACACCATTCCCGGTCGAAGATGACGGCACCGACATTGATGACGTAACGCTTCTTCTTCAATGTGAACGGTGTCCCGATTTCCCACGGCAGCGACTTTCCTTTTCGATAAATTCCGGGGATGTGGCTGTGCCCGATAAAGACGAGCGGATATTTGCTCTTCTCGACGATTGGTTCCCAATCCTCGTTCCATTTCACCTGATGCCCATGCAGGAAGCGTGCTTCCCCGAGTGTCGTCTGTTCCGGCAACAAGGAAATCCGTGTTTTCACAGGATGGTCGATGACGAGCACCTCGTCGATGCGCTCCTCCTGATTACCGCGTAGACTCGGGAACGTCAGTAGCGCTTCATAGTTCGGGTCATACGTCACGACCTCTTCCACATGATGAAAGCGCTCGTGGCGTCGTTTTTTGCCGATGTGGCATTCGTATAGGTCGCCGAGACAGAGAATGTGTTCGGTTTCCCGCCGGACGTCATCGAGAACCGCCTTTAAATCATCAAACGAACCGTGTGGGTCACTGATGATGGCGAGCTTCATCGGAAGTTTGTGAATTGGGCATCGACAGACAACTCGAGATCACGTACAAGTTGCATGACGGCTTGAAGATCGTCACGCGATTTACCCGTAACACGGATTTGATCGTCTTGAATTTGCGATTTGACTTTTAGTTTTGATTCTTTGATGGCGTTATTGATTTTTTTCGCGTCATCTTTATCGATGCCGCTCTTCAATTTCACACGTTGACGAACCGTGCCACCGAGAGCGCCCTCTACTTTTTGATAATCGAGGTTTTTGGTCGGGACACCGCGTTTAATCAACTTCGTGATTAAGACGTCCTTTAATTGCTCAAGTTTGTAGTCGTCATCCGAGATGAGGACGAGGTCGCCATTGTCGAGCGACATCTCACTTTTTGATCCTTTAAAGTCGTAACGGTTTAAAATTTCCTTCTCCGCGATTTGAATCGCGTTCTTCACTTCTTCAAGATTCATTTCTGACACGATATCGAAAGAATTGTCTTTTGCCATGTTTCATCCATCCTTTGTGTGGTTTTGTTATAATGATAGCAGATTTGAAGCAGTGAAGGAGTGAAGAGATGGAACGTACAATGGATCAACATACACATGCAGACTTAGATCACGTTGCCTATCACGGGAAAGACCTTGGGGTGACGTTCAAAGGGGAACAGATTCGACTACGTGTCTGGTCTCCGGTAGCGGAACAAATGTCGGTCAAGTTATATCGCACAGCCCGTGCACGTAAGTTTGAACGACTCGAGCTCGAACCGGCTGAGAAGGGGACTTGGGTCATTGAACTCGACCGCGCCCTGTTCGAAGGTCAATTTTATGTATTTGAAGCAATGATTGATGGGAAAAAAGTGGAATCACTCGACCCTTATGCAAAAGTCGTCGGAGTGAACGGGAAACGTGGATGCTTGCTTGACCCGGCATCCTTGAATCCGGACCATTGGATCAAAGAACGTCCGCTATTCAATTCTTCACAAGAGGCGGTCATTTATGAAGCGCACGTACGTGATTTGACGAGTCATCCAGAAAGTGGCGCCACGCATCGTGGGAAGTTCTTAGGCATGACCGAGACGGGAACGACGACAACGAGCGGATACCCGACCGGACTTGATTACATCACCTCGCTCGGTATCACGCATCTTCAGTTGATGCCATTCTTTGACTATGGGTCAGTGAATGAATCACGCGAGAGCGAAGATAACTATAACTGGGGATATGACCCGGTACATTACTTTGCGGTCGAGGGATCGTACGCCTCGTCAGCAGATGATCCAGCGACACGCATCATCGAATTGAAAGCGATGATTCAAGCCCTCCACGACCGAGGCATCCGCGTCATCATGGACGTCGTCTTCAACCATACGCACGATGCGTTGACGACACCGCTCGGTCAATTCGTCCCTGACTACTACTATCGACTAAATGAGTACGGGACACTCGCGGACGGTTCGGCCTGTGGGAACGACACGGCATCTGAGCGTACGATGATGCGTAAGCTCATGGTCGAATGTGTCACGTATTGGGCGAAAGAATTCATGATCGATGGGTTCCGTTTCGACTTGATGGGATTACACGATGTGAAGACGATGAATCAAATTCGGAAGGCGCTCGATCGCGTCGACCCATCCATCCTTGTCATCGGAGAAGGTTGGGATTTGGACACACCACTCCCTGTCCGTAAAAAAGCGAATCAACACAACGCCCATAAAATGCCACGAATTGCGCAATTCAATGACGGGATTCGAGACGGCGTCCGTGGAGACGTGTTCATCGAGGACTTGCCAGGTTGGGTGAGTGGGAATACAGACATGACGGCTGACGTGAAACGTGGGATTGCTGGCGGAATCACGAGCCAAAGTTTTGCCGATGAACCGAATCAGGTCGTCAACTACGTTGAATGTCATGACAACTTGACGCTTTGGGACAAGTTGTCCGTGACGAATCCTGAAGATGATGAGACGACACGTCGTCGCCGTCATCGTTTGGCGACATCGATCGTACTTCTTGGACAAGGGATTCCGTTTCTTCATAGTGGACAAGAGTTTTTCCGCACAAAAGATGGGGACGAGAATAGCTTTAACTCAGGTGAGGTCGTCAACCGTGTCGACTGGACACGAGCTGAACAAGAAGCGCCAAGTGTGGAATATGTGAAAGGTCTGTTGCGTCTGCGGAAGCAGTATCCGCTCTTCCGACTCGAGAACACGGAACAGATTCGGAAACATTTGCGCTTCTTTGATGAAGAAGAAGGTGTGATTGCATTCGAGTTGAGCCGTCACATCGAAGGGTATGTCGAACGACATGTCGTGTACCATAACGCGCTAGAGGAAGCGGTTGAGGTCAAACTTCCGTCTGGTAAGTTTGAAGTGAACGTGGAAGACCATACGGTCAATTTGACGGCGCCGCGTCAAATCGAAGACCGTCATATGACGGTCGCGCCACTGTCGACACTCGTGGTGACGGAACGTCGTCCGGACTACAGCAAATACGCTGTTGCCGGTGGTGCCGCACTCGCCGTGCTCGGTGGTCTCTGGTATGTGTCGAAGAAACGGAAGCGTAAAGAGCAGTAATCAAAAAGGAGACGGGTTAATCCGTCTCCTTTGGTGTGTCTTCCTCTGTTTGAGATGCCTCGAGTTGCATCATCTTCTGAACGAGAATGTGTTTCGGCATATGCATCAACTCTTCGAGCGGAACGTTTAACTTTTTCGCAAGCTCAACTGCTGTTTCTGGTGATAACTGTAATGGGCGCATGGGTAGACTCCTTTCTAAATCACTTATCTATACCGACAGTATACAGGAAAATCGAAAATGTGTTGAACGAACACATTCAAAATCGAATTTCGTTTCGGTCGTTGCTAAGCTGAAAATAGGAAGTGATCAAATGTACAAACAAACAGCAGACTTTCAATTTCATCAAACGATCGAATGGCTAGAACGTGTCGGTGAAGGTTGGATGTTGTACTTGGCGCAAACCGGATTTTTGTTCTTTGACGAGTCGTCCCAAATTCGCTGGGAAATTGACTGGGCTTGGACACCGTGCGCCCTATATGTGGAACCGAATGCCACGCGTGCCGTGGCATGGTTCCGAGAAAAAGGACTTTACGGAGTGATTGATTTACAAAAAGGACAGATGGAGACGCATGCGATTCCACAACGTTTTAATGGTGACTGGTTTAGTAATTTGCACTATTGGCAAGGCGATGACATCTTCTTATATTCAGCCGAATCGGATGTCGTGGCGTTGAACCTCCATGATCATACGTTTCGATATAGTCGTTATGAAGAAGTCCCGGTTTTTGGGGACATCATCGAGCTGGCGTATCAGGGGACGTATGACTTTGAACGATTCACACCTGACACATGTGTGACGGTATATGATGAAAACACGCATCACTTTTTAGTTGAAAATGTGAAAACGAATGAAAATTGGCGTATCCCATATCAAGGAGACCGCGAAACGGTCATTCTCGATCAAGTCGGGGAAACAACGGCGATCACCTCGACTGAATCATTCCAATTGTTTCATCGAGAGCAAGAACTGTTTTGTTCATCGGTGTGCGCGGACAACCAATTACTGAAGGTCATGCTGTTAGATGACCGAGGGGATCGACTCGTCGTCTTATCCGCACCACCGCGATTTTGTCATAGTTGGCTGCAAGTTTTTGAACGACAAGAATCCTGAACCAGAAACAGGTTCAGGAATTTTTTGTGAAGTGATGATGAATGGAGAAAGAAACGGGAAGTAGATGGTTAGACAGGGAGGAGTGACGAGGATGGAATGGTTAGGTAGACAGTTGGTTCGCTTTCGATATGGAGTACTACTCGTTTGGGCGATTTTACTCGCGGGGTCGGTCTATTTTGGGCTTCAGCTCCCGGGTGAGTTGAGAGGAAACGGCTTCGCCATTCAAGACGGACGGTTTCAACAAGTAGAAGATACGTTGAATGAACGGTTTGATCGTGCTGGCGCCTCGATGATCGTACTATTCGAAGGCGGAGATTTGGATACGGTCATGGACGAACAGCAAGAACAATTGGAGACGATTCGGTCGGTTGATGGCGTGATTACTCCATCCGAGAATCCAGATGCCCGTTCAGGAGACGTCGCCTATTTCGTGCTTGAGTTTGAAGACTATGAAGCGGCCGAATCTTCGATTGCTGCGGTCCGTGATGCGCTTATCACAGACACGGATACAGAAGTGCGCTTGACTGGGGAACCGGTATTTGCGGACGACCTGAATGAGGCATCGAAAAATGACTTGATTCGGGCGGAGTTGATTGGGATTCCAGTCGCACTGGTCGTATTATTACTCGTTTTCGGAACGCCGCTCGCGGCACTCATGCCGTTGCTCGTCGGACTGATCACGTTCATCGTAGCGGCGGGGTCTCTATTCTTTTTTGCGCAAAACATGGAATTATCCATATTCGTCTTGAACGCCGTGGCGATGATTGCCATTGCGCTCGGGATTGATTTCTCATTGCTACTCGTCAACCGCTATCGTGAAGAGTTGACGCGAGGACAATCGAGAGAAGAGGCGATCGTTCGAACTGTTGCAACGGCCGGACGTTCGATTCTCTTTTCAGGACTATGTGTATTCGTCGGGTTGGCCGGTCTACTCTTTATCCAGGTCGATGTCTTCCAGGCGGTCGCACTCGGTGCGCTTATTGCCGTCGCAGGGGCGGTTTTGTCGGCACTGACCCTCCTGCCGTCATCTCTATACTTAGTTGGGGATGCATTGAATAAAGGACGAATCATCAAGTCTGATGAGACAAAATCAGAAAGACGTTGGCAAAAACTCGCGCGTTTCGTGATGAGACGTCCTGTGACGATGACGCTCATTGCGTTATTGTTACTTCTGCCAAGTCTCTGGTTCGTTCGCGACTTGGAGTTAAATATTCCAGATGCCGACGCGCTCCCGACTTCCTATGAATCACGGGCGGCACTTGAACGCTTTGACGAAGTGTTTGGAGAAAATTCAACCGATGCCGTCATTCTGTTTGAAGCGAATGATCTGACGGATCCGATGATTTTAGAAGAACTGACAATGCTCACGGACGACTTGAACGAAGTGGACATTGTCGATAACGTCTCAACCTTTTTGACGACATCCGGTTTGACACCGGAAGCTTTCACACAACTCGTCGAGGCGGCACCAGAACAACTCGCTCCGCTTGAACGACTTGTGACCCTTGACGGGAACTCAGATTTGGCACTCGTCAACGTGAGCTTCGATGTGCCACCGAGTGACAAGGAAGCGCAAGCGTTCGTGCGTGATTGGCGAGATCAAGGATTTGAGGTCGGTGGACCTGCTGCTTTTAACGAAGAGATTTATGATGAGATTTACGACAGCATCCCATATGCGGTGATTACGGTCATTTTGGCCACATTCTTCATCCTCATGTGGGCGTTCCGCTCCATCTTGATTCCGATTAAAGCCATTCTCATGAACGTGCTCGGCCTCGGAGCGACGTTCGGCTTACTCGTCATCATCTTCGAATCCGGTTATGTATATGACGCGGAAACAATCAGTATATTGACACCGGTCTTTATCTTCTCGCTCGTCTTCGGATTGTCGATGGACTATGAGGTATTCCTCGTTTCACGAATCGAGGAATATTACCGCGAGACAGGTGACAACGACTATGCGACAGAGATGGGACTGGCCAAAACGAGTAAAATCATCACCTCGGCCGCGATCATTATGATTGTCGTGACGGGTGCGTTCGCCTTCACGGGTGTCAGTCCGATCAAACAGCTCGGTGTCGGGATTGCCCTCGCCATTTTCATCGATGCGACGATTATCCGGATCCTGCTCGTTCCGTCACTCATGAAGCTGTTCGGGGATTGGAACTGGTGGTGGTTCGGCAAAAAGAATTTACCGAAACGTAACATGCACTAAAGGTAAAATTCATGAACTGAATCAAAATGTGTGGTAAACTACGTACAAGATTACGCGCAATTTGAGAAAGGAAGGTCTTTATGGATACCGAGAGGACGTGGCCTCTGTTCCAACTTCCGGACTTCTAGCGTTGAATGATCACCATGACGTGTATCAATCAACAAACGGAAGATCGGAGATGGAACAGATGGAACCGCAGCTACGACTGAGGATCCTCCTCTCCGTCAAGAACGGGGAGGACAATCGGAATGAAACGAGTTGCTACCATAGTGCTCGGAACGCTGATCATGGCGTTCGGTTATTATTATTTGAATGAACAGTTTGGTTTGGCGGAAGGTGGATTCGTCGGGTTATCGCTACTCGGTCGCTATTTATTTGATATCGACCCGGCGATCTCGATGATCGTGCTCGACATCCCATTTTTTATCATCGCATTGTGGTGGAAAGGATGGCGTTTTGTCGGACAAGCAGTATTAGCCGCTTCGTCCCTTTCGCTCAGTTATGCGATGTGGGACCGTCTCGATTTGCTCACGTTTGAGATTCAAGTATGGCCAGCGACGTTATTCGCTGCCATCGCGAGTGGGATTGTGACCGGGTATGGTCTCGGTCTCGTCTTGAAGTCAGGCGGAGCGACCGGAGGCGACGATTTATTCGCTCTCGGATTGTCGAAGTGGACAGGTGTGTCGGTCGGTACGATTTTAATTATTTTTGATGTGATCGTCCTTGGGATTTCACTCATTTATTTACCATTATCGAACGCGTTGTATACGCTGATCGCGGTATCAATCGCCGGACGAGTCGTCACCAAGATGCTCGTCGTCGACGAACCGAAAGCGACACCTGTCGTACCAAATTGGACACCAAAAAACGATCTCGCGTGAGGTCGTTTTTTTTAGTTCATCGAAGCGGCGACGTCAAACAAGTCCTGCATCGAGAGTTCATGTCCTTTGTAGTCGATTGCATATTCAACACCATCTCGTTGCCAGCTGAGAATGGTGAGTGCCTCGGTTTGATTAAAATATACAGGAGAATCTTGAATGGTTTGAGAGTATGTTTCCCACTGTTCTGTATGGTGCCATCCTAGCTCCGTAGTTGCCCATATGGTCATAGATTCCTCTTCGTTTTCATAGACGAGTTCGACTTTCCCTAGGCTGACAAGATGTGCGTATTCAGTCTCTGCAACAAAAGGAAGGTGTGTGGGGCCGTGAACCTCGAATGGAACGAACGCTGTCGTTGCTGGAATTGGCAAAGGAATTTCGCTTCGGCCGATGAAAAACAGAACGAAACTCATACCGAGGATACACTTGAAGATAAACCGACTTTTTCGATTTTTTGGTAGGAAAGACATGATCAAATCTCACCTCACTGAACATTTTAAACACTTTCATTTAGTATAGATGAGATATTTGGTTAAAACATACAATAAATAACTTTTCATTTGCTGAAGGTGGTATCATGAAGGATGACTAGAAATGAGAGGTGCATCTTATGAAGAATCGAAAGATCGTAAATTTTAGTATCCTCGTGTTGCTCATGGCAGTGATGGTAATCAATAATCTCGAAGGAATGCACACGTTCAAGACAGTAGTGAACAGTCTGGCGATTTTGACGTTGTCTGTCATTGGTATTGTATACGCGATACAATACACGCAAAACAAAAAGAGAGTCATGTGAGGAAATAGGTGGCCGAGGCCACCTATTTTTCTTTTTCGTTATTTGTGCTAAACCTCACAGCGCATGCTATCACCATCCATTACACTAGTGGATGAAGGAGTGATAGGTGATGAAATGGATGATTCCAACACAACATGGCGCATGGTCGATGCTCATTTTGCCGTTCGTTCTTGGAGGAACGGTCGGAGGATGGACGTGGACACATGTGCCTTTTGCCATCGCATGGCTATTTGTTTATATGGGGACGTTCTTCTTGTTCCAATACATCAAACAACGTAAGAAATCGCGTGAGCTATTACGCACAGTGGTGATTTATTTGACGATTGCGATCTTAGCCATCATCCCAGTCTTATGGGTACAATGGCATCTTATCGGGTTCGGGTTCGCGATGATTCCATTCGGTCTCGTGAACGCCTATTTTGCCAACATCAAAGATGAGCGTAACGTGTGGAACGATGTGAGTGCCGTCACGTCATTCTGTATCGGAGGAATGGCGAGTTATTACCACGGGGCACACATCTTTGATGAAACGATTATATGGGTATTCGTTTTGCCATATCTTTATTTCCTCGGAAGCATCTTTTTCGTCAAGACGATGATTCGGGAAAAGAAGAGCATCGTGTATCGGAACCTTTCGTGGGGATATCACATATTACTGATTAGCGTATTCATTGTACTCGGATATCCTCTTCTCGCATTGGCTTATGCACCGAGCCTGATACGCGCTGTTTGGTTTTATGGCAAAAAGATCCCGATCATGAAGATTGGGATCTTGGAAATCGCGAACTCTGTATTTGTACTGACATGTCTTACAACATATCTTCTGATTTAGTTCGTAGACGACGAGGTACTGGCGATAACGGCGGCAGTTGTAGCGGCAGTCATGGCTTGTTGCATCGCCAGCAAATGGGCAAACGTCCCGTGCAACAATAAGTCATTCGCCTCTCCAGTGATGTGATCGGCAGCTACGAGTTGAAGCGCGACAAGTACGCTATGCGTATTAAACCAGCGTTGTTTCTCTTTTTCGGCATTCACAACTTCTTGAATGGCATGTATGACATCCGCATGCGGTTCCGCGACAATGCTCAGCAAGGCGAGCGCAGGCAAGTGTTCACGACGAATGGATATTTGTATTTCATCTAAATGTGATTTCCAAGCGAGCAGTCGGGACACCGCTTCTTCTGCGGAAGAGTCGCTGAACGTCAGAAGATGTGAGACGAGCTGTAGTTCGTTTGACTTCGGGAGTCGGTCTTTCAATAACGTATAATGCTGCTCGATACGCTCGTTCAAATCGATGACATCATCAAACGCTTGAACGAGAACGAGCGACGATAACAAGTCCTCCTCGCTCGTCAACCAGGGATGATGTTGTTTGAACGTTTGATATAAATCAGTCGCCTCATCGAGTCGTCGCTCAGGATCCTCTACATTAATCAGTTGATTTGCTAAAAAGGGCCGCAACGAACTGAAACGGAAGTGTTTGCGGTCGAGTAAAGTATCGAGACGGAGCGCCTCGTCGATTGCAGTTCCGATGTCCTCATACTTGGCATCAAGAAACGAGAGCCAGACGAGGTTTTGACTGCCTCGAAACTTTGAGAACATCTTCGTTTTTTGTTTCAATGTATCGCGTGCATGTGAAAAACGGGATGCCTCGAACGGGGTGTCGTGAATCGCATAATGAATGGCCATCAAGCGTCGGAAGTCATCTGTCAGTTCCCATTTCGTCGCCTCTTTAATGGCGTCTAACGCCTCTACATATCGATCATAACGTGTCATATCGAATCGCCTCCTTGGTCAACCATACGAGCTACAATAAGAAGATGTTTCAAAAAAAGCCGCCCGGAACAATTTCCGGACGGCTTTTGATTATTGTACTTGTGTGTAGAGCTTTTGCATGTACTCGTTCACTTCGTCGGCCGCTTGGAACATCATGAATGAATGTTGCAAGATGATCTCTGGCGAGAAGCCGAGGTCTAGGTCGAGTGTAGATGCGAGTGTGACATCACGATCGCTGTCGAGTACGCAACGGAAGTATTTGAACTCCTGGTTGAACTCGTTCAAGGCGTTTAGAATCGGTAAGTCTTCTACATAGTCTGGGACGTGCGTTACGGTCGCAGCGTACAACTCAGCGTCTGTCGTCTTTTTGTTAAAAGCGATAATCATAACGGGCTGAGCCCCGGATTTTGTTGTTTCACGCGTCAAAAACGTGACATGCGTTTCAGTGTCGCTCTCTTTGAACGTCATGTTGCGTTCAGCGGCGAGCGCTCTAAATGATTCTACTTTTTCTTCGAAGTTCACAAGGAAATCCCCCTTAGTAAGTCGTTACTCTAACTTTCCCCCATTTGGACGGGGAAAGCAAGGGGAACTAGCGTTTCATCAACATTTTAATGGCTTCTTCGACCGTTTCGGACGTATCTTCGCCATCTGCTTGCGCTGTGATGATGCATTGCTCTAAGTTCTTGGCCACGATAATCGTCGAGGCGCGGTCGAGTGCAGAGCGTGCGGCACTTAATTGCGTCACCACATCACGACACTCCTTGCCTTCTTCCATCATGCGGATGATGGCGCGAATTTGCCCTTCTACACGTTTCATTCGATTCAATACTTTTGGGTCGTATTGATACTGTTCCATGTCATTCACCTCTATAGTAAAAATTGTTCAGTAACCCAACTATTTATTGTGTAGGCTCATCTTAATACATGGGGGAGTATGTGTCGAGCATCAACCCCTCGAGAAGGGAAGAATAAAATATTCTCTATTTCGTCAAACTTATTTCTTGCATTTGGATACCTAAGGGGGTATATTAATGACGTGGAAGCTAAATGTTCAATAAATCACAAACTTATTGATCGCCAGCTACCAAGCCGAATGGTATAAATTGATTTGAAAAAAGAAAGGTAGATCAACGATGAAAGCATCCGCTTTAAAACGTCAAATGGACTTTGAAGTGCCTGTAAATATCGTCGACGTCCGAGAACGTGACGAGTTTCAAGAAGCACATATCGAAGGTGCGAAAAACTATCCGTTATCAGAAATCACAACGTGGATCGACACACTCGATCCAGCTGAAGAATACGTCGTTCTTTGCCGCTCTGGTGCACGCAGCACGCAAGCAACTTGGCAAATGGAGGCGAAAGGCTATAAAGTGGTCAATATAGAAGATGGCTTGATGAGTTGGCCAGGAGAAGTCGTCAGAGGAGGAAATGGACAATGAGTAAAAAAATCGTAATCGTCGGTGGAGTAGCAGGTGGTGCATCTGCAGCAGCACGTCTTCGTCGTTTAAATGAAGAAAATGAAATTGTCATGTTTGACCGTGGAGAATATATTTCATTTGCGAACTGTGGTCTTCCATACTATATCGGGGACGTCATCCAAGACCGTCAAAAACTCCTTGTTCAAACGGTTGAAGGGATGAACAAACGTTTCCAACTCGATATCCGCAATTTGACGGAAGTCGTTAAAATCAACCGTGACGAGAAAACGGTAACGGTGAAACACGTCCAAACAGGCGAAACGTATGATGAGTCATATGATGTCCTCATCCTTTCACCGGGAGCGAAACCGATTCGTCCAAACATCCCTGGAATCGACGAAGCAGAAGACATCTTCACGCTTCGCAACATTCCAGATACAGATAAAATCCGTGGCTATGTCGATGACAAAGCACCAAAACACGCGACTGTAATCGGTGGGGGCTTCATCGGGATTGAGATGGCAGAAAACCTACGTGAGCGTGGCGTTGACGTTACACTCGTCGAGATGGCAGACCAAGTCATGACGCCGCTCGACCGCGAGATGGTCGCGCCGATTCATGAACACATGCGTCTTCACGGTGTCGAGCTTCAATTGTCTGATGGTGTTTCTTCATTCTCTGAAAAAGGGAAGAAAGTTCATTTGACGAGCGGTCGTGTCATCGATACAGATATGGTCATCATGTCGATCGGGGTTACGCCGGAGTCAACGATTGCCCGTGAAGCAGGCCTTGAAACAGGTACGCGCGGTGCGATTCGTGTAAATGAAAAAATGATGACATCTGACCCGTCGATTTACGCGATTGGAGATGCGGTCGAAGTGCTCGATTACGTCTTCCAAGAACCAACCGTCGTCCCACTCGCATGGCCGGCAAACCGTCAAGGTCGTCTCGTTGCCGATATCATTAACGGCCGTGACGTGAAATATAACGGAACGATGGGAACAGGAATCGCGAAAGTGTTTGATATGACGGTCGCATCGACTGGTTGGAACGAGAAACGCTTAAAAGCAGCCGGTAAGACGTATGAAGCCGTTCACGTGCATCCAGGTTCGCACGCCGGATACTATCCAGGATCGACGCCAGTATCGCTCAAACTCTTATTCCACCCGACAACTGGTGAGATTTACGGTGCACAAGGTGTCGGTATCAACGGTGTCGACAAGCGAATCGACGTCATTGCGACAGCGATGAAGGGCGGTTTGACGGTCCTTGATCTTCCTGACCTCGAACTCAGTTACGCACCACCGTTCAGCTCGGCGAAAGATCCGGTCAACATGATTGGATACGTCGCCTCTAACGTCGTACTCGGTGATAATGAAGTCGTGCATTGGGATGAAATCGATGAGCTCGTGAAAAATGGGGCGACGCTACTTGACGTCCGTGACGAATCAGAACATGAACTTGGGAAGATTCCAGGATCAATCAACGTCCCACTCAACTCATTACGTGAAAACTTAGACAACTATGACCGTGGCGAAACGATTTATGTGACGTGCCAAGTCGGTCTTCGTGGATATCTCGCATCACGCATCTTGCGTCAAAACGGCTTCAAGGTGAAAAACTTGAGCGGTGGCTATAAAACATGGTCACAAATCAATCGTGATTTCGAGGCGCTTGAAGAAGCGAACACATCAAATGAAACAGCGGCTACCGTTGTAGAGGAGGAGCCAACACAAATGACGAACGCACCAATCGGTGAAGCGGTCATGTTAGACACATGTGGTCTACAATGCCCGGGACCAATTTTAGAAGTGAATAAAAAAGTCGCAGAACTCGGAGAAGGCGAAACACTCCGTGTACTCGCAAGTGACCCAGGGTTCTTTGCCGATATCGAAGCATGGGCGAAGAAGACAGGTAACAAACTTGTCTCGAAACAATTCGTCAATGGACGAGTCGAAGCCATCCTTCAAAAAGGACAAGGACCAGCTGCACCACAGGCAGGCGCTCCAGCAGGAGACGGCGCGTCAATGGTCGTCTTCAGTGGTGACCTCGACCGTGCGCTCGCATCTCTCATCATTGCGCAAGGCGCTGCAGCGATGGGGAAAGAAGTAACGATGTTCTTCACATTCTGGGGACTTAATGTCATCCGCAAGCCGGACGCACCTGAAGTGAAGAAACAAGGTCTTGAGAAAATGTTCGGCATGATGATGCCAGGGCATGCTGGCGAACTTCCACTCTCGAACATGAACTTCGGTGGTGTCGGCCAAAAAATGATGAAGAAAGTCATGAGTGACAAGAACGTTCCTTCTGTTGAAGAAATGATCAAGTCAGCTCAAGAGGCAGGCGTGAAGATGGTAGCCTGCACGATGTCGATGGATGTCATGGGTATCAAAGAAGAAGAGTTGATTGAAGGTGTCGACCTTGGTGGCGTTGCGGCGTATCTCGGCGCAGCAGAGGGCGGTAACTTAAACCTCTTTATCTAAATAGACTAGGTGATGGATCGGGTTGCGTTGAGCAATTCCGATCCATTTTTTGTTTGTAGGGTTGAATCGAATGAATGACCCGCCTATTCAAAAAAACGAATTAATATTGCAATTTTCGTATAATTTACCTATAATTCTAGTCATGTTAAAAAAGTTGACATGACTTTTTCTGTTGAGATTTTTAGAATGATGGAGGATTAGTATGGAGAAATTTGTAGAGAATCTTGTTTCACAGGCGAACGATTTGTTATGGTCGCAAGTGCTCATCGTTGTTCTTGTCGCATTAGGTCTTTATTTCACAGTCCGTATGGGCTTCGTTCAGTTCCGCATGATTCCTGAAATGTTCCGCCTTTTGTTCAAAGAAGGCACAGCACGTGAAAAAGGCCAAGTGTCTTCGTTCCAAGCGTTCGCAATCGGAACGGCAGCACGTGTCGGAACAGGAAACATTGCCGGTGTGGCGACAGCGATTGCGCTAGGTGGCCCAGGGGCAGTTTTTTGGATGTGGCTCATCGCCTTAATCGGAGCGGCGTCTGCATTTGTCGAGAGTACATTGGCACAAGTGTATAAAATCCGTGACGGACGCACATGGCGCGGAGGTCCGGCTTACTATATGGAGCGTGCGCTCGGTCAACGTTGGCTCGGTGTCTTGTTCGCGATTTTAATCACGTTCTCATTCGGATTCGCGTTCAACTCTGTTCAGTCGAACACGATTTCACTTTCTGTGAGTAACCAGTTCGGTATCAGCACGACAGTCGTGGGGATTGTCCTCGCAATCATTACGGCAGTTGTCGTATTCGGTGGTATTCAATCCATCGCGCTATTGTCGAGTATTATCGTTCCAGTCATGGCGGGTGGCTACATTTTACTCGCGATTTGGATTATGGTGACAAACGTATCCCTCTTACCAGACGTCTTCAGCCTCATCTTCTCAGAAGGAGTTCTTGGAATTGAGCAACTCTTCGGCGGTGCGATTGGTGCGATGGTGCTCCAGGGGATCCGTCGCGGTCTCTTCTCGAACGAAGCAGGGATGGGTTCTGCGCCGAACGCCGCTGCGACAGCGGAAGTGTCACACCCTGTCAAACAAGGGTTGATCCAATCGTTCAGTGTCTTTGTCGATACATTACTCGTATGTACGTCGACAGCGATGATCATCTTAATCTCAGGTGTAGCGGGTTCAGAATCGTTCGCTGGTGTCGAATTGACACAAGCTGCGTTGACAGCGGAAGTCGGTTCAGTAGCAACATCGTTCTTAACGATTGCGATCTTCTTATTCGCTTTCAGTTCGATTCTTGGAAACTACTACTACGGCGAGACGAACATTCAGTTCATCTCGGATAAAAAAATCTACGTTACGCTCTATCGCATCGGTGTCGTCGGGATGGTCTTGTTCGGAGCGGTCCGCTCTGCAGGTCTCGTCTGGTCGATTGCTGACGTGTTCATGGGGCTCATGGCGCTCGTCAACTTGTATGCGATCTTCCGTTTGGCGAAAGTGGCTCGAGCGGTCCTTGATGACTACTTGGCACAGCGACGCGAAGGAGAAGACCCGGTCTTCTATGTGGATTCGGTCGAAAATCTTCCTGGCCGCGAATATATCGAGGCTTGGGAGAGCGAAACAGAAGAACAGCAAACAGGAACAGGTCGTTCTTAATGAATCGAACCGTCTACGAATTTTCGTAGGCGGTTTTTTAATGTTTATAAGACGGGTAATGTCATAAAAAAGGGGGCGTTCATGTATGGAGACGACGCACTATGTACGTGTTTCCCCAGAAGTATGGGTATCGTTCGAACAAGATCCGGAGATGATTTTAGACTGGTTGATTCATATGCATGAGCAATACCGTGACCGGGACGACACGTTAACGCTCCCGAATGTCGAATCGTTTCAACGCGTACTCAGTCAAATCGAAGTGTATATCGATGGGGCTGATACGTACAATATGGAAATGGCACTCGTCGGCGAGGAGTTGATCGTGAATGAAGCGCAGGCGGTCGTGGTCGGGATTTTGACCCCGCAGTTGCTTCATATCGTCAAAGACACACTACACGCGTTCGGACGGGACGATGTGAAAGATATGGCGCTCGTACCGAGAGATGAGTTCGAGACGATTTGGGAAGACTGGACAAGATTGCAACAGTTTTGTGAGACGGCCGCGTCTCAAGAAGAGCTTGTCTTAATTTATTATGAATAAGTTGAATCCATATGATATACTGTAAAAAAATGGTATAAAGAGGATTCATTCATGGACGTGCTCGGTACACTCATCTGGATCGGCATTCTGATTAATCCGTTTCTTGCGTATCAAACGAAGAATGTATCACTCTATCGCATCACGCTCATCTCATTCACCGTATTCTTGGCGATATGGGGATATGGGGTGACGGGAAGTGTGGTCGTACCCTTCTTTGAGACAGCGTGGAATGTCCTGTTGATTGCTTACGTTGGGCTTTTATTATTGAATAGTTACTTCGTCAGCAAACGGCTCGTTCCGCAGATGACATGGTTTCGTTTTGGTCTATTCGGACTGATTGGAGTCGGTTTCAGTCAAGTGTGGTTCGGACTGAGCACGGGCAAGTGGGGATGGTCATCCTTCATGAATGGAGATGTATGGATGATGGGTGTGATCGTATCACTACTGCTCCTTCTTATCGTGACGATGAAGACGCTGGACCGTCGGATTGAGGTATAAAAAAATCCCGAAACGAATGAGTTCGTTTCGGGATTTTAATTATTTCAAAGCTGTCTCGAGTGCCTTGACGTTTTCGCGCATCAAGTCGAAATAGCTCTTGTCCATCTGTTCTTTTGTGACAGATTCTAAGTTGTAGATTGTCACGCTTTCTGCGCCGATTTCTTGTTTCACGACTTCGGCCACTTTCGGCGTGACTGTATCTTCAAAAGCGATATAGTTCAAGTCGTGGAGACGAGCCTCTTCAATGATTCGTTTCAGGGCTTGTTGTGACGGCTCTTCAGAAGGTGTGAGTCCGGCAATCGGCAATTGCTCGAAACCATATCGTTCACCCAAATAGCCATATGCTGCGTGTGTGACGAGCAACTCTGACTTCGAACCATTTTCAACTGCTGATTTTAATTCCGCGTCGAGGGCGTTCGCCTCATCTTTAAATGCACTCAACCGCTCAGCGAACTCGTCTTTATAGTCCGGTGCTTCTTCACTGAAAGCTGCTTCTACCGCTTCTGCCATCGATACAGCATTCATCGGGTCGAGCCAGACGTGTGGATCGTATTGTCCGTGGTCATGACCATCTTCTTCATGAGCATGCTCGTCTTCAGAATGTCCTTCTTCTTCGTGAGCATGTTCATCCTCGGAATGACCATCCTCTTCATGGACATGGACCGTATCAGTGGCATCGAGTAACGTCACGTCCTCAGCTGTTTTGACGAAAGCGACGTTCTGTCCTTCTAAGCTCTTCTCCATCGATTCCACGTAAGGTTCGAGGTCATGACCGATTGTCAAAAAGAGATCTGCTTCTGCAATTTGAGTCATTTGCTTCGAAGTGGGCTCGTATGTGTGCGGGTCTGCTCCGGGTGGGATGACCATTTCCACGTTGACACGGTCACCACCAATCTCCTCCGCCATTGACTTCAAGGCAAAAGTTGAAGCGTAGACGGTCAGTTGATCATCTGTCGATTCTGTTGCGTTATCTCCCTCAATGTTGCCGCAAGCTCCAAGTAAAAGCGTGCCGGCCGCGACAGCACCTAGCCAAGTCTTCTTCATCTTCCATCGTCCACCTTCCAAGTTATCTGAATATTAAATCGTAACTGTTACGTTTTGTGACTGCGAGTAATATTATAGTGTGACCTTCGGAGCACGTCAAGTCCGACTTCTGATGGATAGATTTTTGAAAAAAGCGGGAATATGATTAAAAAAAGGAACGAGGAGTGGATTGTATGAGAAAGGAGACTGCTTGGTTTGTCGGGGGTGCGGCGTTAGCCGCGGCAACGGCAGCCGGGGCTAGCGTGTGGAATCAGTACGGGTCACTTGTCAGATGGCAAGAGCCTGAATTGCCGATTCGACCGACAACACGCCGGCGCCACACGTACACGTATAAGATTGTCAATGATCGTCCGCTCCAATTTGATTTATATCTCCCACCAGGAGAGGGGCCGTTCCCAGTCGCGGTCTATGCACATGGGGGAGCATTTGTCAGAGGGAGCCGCGGCATGGTTACACTGTTCCATCCGTTACTCGATCACTTTTTGGGGAAAGGGATCGCCGTTGTCAGTATCGATTATCGCTTGTTTGAGGACGGGGTATATTTCCCTGATAATATTATCGATGTCTCGGATGCACTTAGCTATTTAAAGCAGCATGAATCATTGCTGACACTTGATACAAGTCAGTTACTCGTGTGGGGCGATTCTGCTGGAGCGGCTTTGATGCTCGCGACCGCGCTCGATCGCCATAAACAATTTGTAGGCGAACTCGGGGCTGACCTTCCAATCATCAAAGGGGTCATCGCCTTGTATCCACCGACGAACTTTTTACTGTTCAAATTTATTCAAACATGGCTGGCTCATCTGAAATTTTATGAAGGAAGCCGTGAGGAGTGGCGTGAACTGATGGTGAAATGCTCACCAGTCTCCCATCTATATGCCGATGCCCCTCCGATTCTATTGTTACATGGAAAGAAAGACCCGATTGTGCCGTTCGGCCAAGCGCTTCACTTCGTTGAACATGCGAGTGATGTCGGCGCGAACGTTCAGCTCATCTCATTTCCAAATGGGACACATTCGCTTGCGAGTTTCCTTCAATCAGACAACCCGATCAAAGAAGAACAATTGATGGCGCGCATCAACCGTTTTATTGACGAATGCTTTGTCTGAAGTTGCGATTTTTAGGGAAGATGGTACGATGGGGGATGATTGAAAGAGTAAGGAGTGGAAGTAGTGACAGAGTTATGTTTAGTCAGACACGGTCAAACCGATTGGAATCGTTTAGAAATTATTCAAGGGCGTGAAGACAATCCGTTGAATGCACTCGGACGTCAACAGGCGGAAGAGAGTGCAGCTTTTTTGGGTCAAGAACAGTGGGATCTCATCATCTCAAGTCCATTAACGCGTGCGGTCCATACAGCACAGGCAATTGCGACAGCGTGTGGAATCGAGCATGATGCAATTCAATTGGACGAGCGATTTATTGAACGCGAGTTTGGAGCAGCGTCCGGACAACCTGTGAAAGGTATTTATGAGGCGGTGCAGGCAGATGACGAGCATCGCGTGCCCGGTCTGGAGTCAGAGGATGAGATGCGCGCTCGTGTTTTAGAAGGAATGGAACATTTAGTCACTATGCATCCAGGAAAGCGCATCATTGTCGTTTGTCATTCACATGCGATTAAAGCGGCGCTCTCGGCGATTGATGATACGTATACGTTCCGTCATGCGATGCGAAACGCCTGTTCGAACTATATTATCCATCAACATGGCCGTTTTGAGGTGAAGGCGATTAATGTTGCTGACCATATCACCGATCCGGCCATCATGAAATGAGGAGAATGTCATGACGACCTTGCTATGGGTATTCATCATTGCATCATTTGTAGTCGCTTTTGCCGGACTGATTTATCCGGTGATCCCAAGCGTCCTGTTCTTGTTCATCGGGTACATGATTTACGGATTCGGTTTTTCATTTGAGCCGTTGACGTGGACATTCTGGGTATGGCAATCGGTCTTCCTCATCTTCTTGTTTGTGGTGGACTATGTTGTCACCAGAGCCACAGTGGATAAACGAGGTGGTTCAGAACGGGCGAAATGGGGTGCGACGATTGGCTTGATTGCCGGACCATTTATCTTCCCGCTCGTTGGTGTCCTCATTTTCCCATTCGTCTTCGCATTTCTAGCGGAGTTGACACTCGGAAAGTCGACGCGTGAAGCGTGGAGTATCGGTGTCGGAACAGTCCTCGCCTTTCTCGGCAGCACGCTGTTGAAAGTAATCGGGATGACGATGATGGTCATCTTGTTCTTGATCTATGTGTGAGGCGGAGTATCTTTCTCCGTCTTTTTTGTTTGAAAGGGGAATGGTTTTGGGGAAAGAAAAAACAAGGTCATTCGATTACTCGAATGACCCGGTTTTGACTAATTGATTGAAGGCGGAGCGGCTGAACGATTGCTGGATCTCCACTTTCTTCTCGAAGAAGGCTGGCTTCAAATTCGACGTGGCGACTCCTTCTTGAATAAGCGAGTCGAGCACTTGTTTTGTCGCATCTTGTTTTGGATTCAACATGAGTCCTTCGGCGACGAACGTATGATGATCGCTCAAGGCTCGTTCACTCGTGAACGTCAAGGCGAGTGCGGCAGGCGCGTTCGTCGGGGACGTGATGACAGCTTCAGCGAGAATGAGGATTCGTTTGTTTAAGTAATGGTGAAGCGTGACGGCCGATTCGGTCGGGACGAGCATCTCGAGCAACCATTCTGAATCGTGCTCTTTCGAAATGATCAACCCATCGAGTAAATCGATTGGTAAGTTCAGTTCATTGCCGTACTCGTCTTGAACGAGACGGACTTGGACGAGGCGAAACGTTTTCATAGGATCGTTCCTTTCCGCGTTTTCTTTAGACCATCTTAACATAGTCTGACGAATAGAATGTGTTAAGATAACGGGGAAGAAATAGAAAAAATAGAGAGTGAGGGAGGCATCAAGATGAGTTGGGTTGTTGGCGTAATCGGGTATGTGACGATTCTCGCGATCGTCTACTATGGTGTCCTTTTCTTCAAAGTGAAACGGGAGCGGAGTCGGGCCGGCTATCGAATCTTTCTTTTGCTTGCCGGACTATTTTTAGTCAGTGGGAGCGATTATATCATTGCACTGTTCCAAGGGGACACCGAAGCGACGTTTTGGCAACGAACCGTCTATTTTGTCTTGATATTGCTCTCTTTGTCGATGGCGCTTTACTTTCGGAGAAAAGAAGATCAAAGCCAAGCAGGCGAGATGACGATGGTATAAGCAAACGGTTGTGGGAAATACACCCACAACCGTTTTTTATTTTGGTACTCGCGTTTTGCGAATCATATCGAGTTTTAAATCCCAGAGCGGTTTACTGAATGTCACGGAGTACACTTCCGGTAAGCGAAGGCGTTTATACTCTTCCCAGAGTCCGTTCATCTGTTCGTGATGGTATGCTCGGATCTCGGTCGTGCTTGGAAGGTCGTAAACCCGTTTTCCGTCAAGGAAAATCGGTTGTAACAAGCGTTTGACGTTGAAGTTGCGCGTCTTGATTTTGAAGGCAGGATCGCGAACGTCGATCAAGTCGATTTCGGTATACGATTCGACCGGTTCGTCGGCAAGGGCGATATAGTCGCCTTTGAACTTTTTCGTTTCTTTGTCGATGATGCGGTACAACTCTTTTTTATGAGGAGTTGTCGTTTTCACTTTAGAAGAAGAGACTTTGATGACCGGTTTTAATTCCCCGGATTCATCCTCACGAGCGACGAGTTTATACACCATTCCGAGTGCCGGTTGCTCGTAAGCCGTGATTCCACGTGTCCCGACGAGGAACGTATCGGCTTCTGCCCCTTGCATGCGTAAGTCTTGAATGACGTACTCGTCCAAATCACCAGAGACGACGATTTTTACGTAGTCAAGACCTGCCTCATTCAACGCTTTGCGAGCGCGTTTTGACAGATAGGCGAGGTCACCAGAGTCGAGTCGGACAGACTTGAGGCGGTGTCCTTTTGCTTCGAGCTCTTTCGCAACCGTAATCGCGTTTGGAAGACCGGATTTCAGTGTGTCGTACGTATCGATTAGAAGACTCGTGTTATCTGGGTACATCTCGGCGAACGAACGGAATGCGCTCAATTCATCATCATGGAACTGAATGTCCGCATGTTCCATCGTTCCTCCTGTCGGCACGTCGAAATCGCGTCCTGCAGAAACGAGGCTCGTCACATCGAAACCAGCGATATAAGCAGCGCGTGTCCCGTAATAGGCGGCATCGATACCTTGTGCGCGACGAGCTCCCCCTTCAAGGAGTGTCTCGTTCGGAGCAGCCTGACGAATGCGGGCATACTTCGTGGCGATGAGTGATTCGTGGTTCGCGATGTTGAGTAGCGCTGTCTGGAACAGTTTTGCTTCAAAGATGGTCGATTCAATCCGGACGACTTGTTCGTGCGGGAAGATGACTTCTCCTTCACGGACACTATATAGTGAACCAGTGAACTTAAAGTTTCGTAACACATCTTCAAATTCATCTTCGAAACCGAGTTGCGCTTTTAAATACGTGATGTCTTCTTCTGTGAACGAAACGTTCTCCAGATAGTGGACGATGTTTTCAAGTCCGGCGAAGACGACATAGCCACCGCTGAAGGGATTCGAGCGGTAGTAAAGGTCAAAGACGACCTTTTCGTTATGACGACCTTGTTTCCAGTAGATATACATCCAACGTGGGAGGTAAAGGTCTGTGTGAAGTGCTAAATTGCGATGTAACATATGTTTTCCTTTCTGTTTTACGTCACTTTCCGACGACGGTCGCACCGAGAGTCGTGACGAAATGTTCGAGCGCCCATTCGTGACCGACCGGATTGAAGCTTTGAACGGCATCGGCGTGGACGACGATTTGATAACCGAGGTTGTAGGCATCTACGGCTGTATGGAGCACACAAATGTCCGTACAGACTCCGACGAGATGAACTTCTGTAATCCCACGTTCCCGAAGACGAAGGTCAAGGTCAGTCCCGGCAAACGCGCTATATCGTGTTTTGTCGATCCAATGGTCCGCCGTTTTAGATGCTTCTTTCACGGAGCCATACAATTCACGACCTTCCGTCCCACGAATGTTGTGAGGCGGGAATAATGTCGTCTCAGGATGGAACGTGTCTCCTGCATCATGGACATCGTTCGCGATGACGACATAATCCTCAGTCGAAAACGTTTCGATCAACTCGACAATCCGCTCTTCAATCTCTTGCCCAGGTTTCCCACAAGTCAAACGACCGGTGTCTGCGATAAAATCAAATGTATAATCAATAACAATCAATGCGCGCATAGGAGATGCTCCTCTCTCGTAATCAAAATGATGGCTATCCACCTCATTCTAAATCATTATACATCATGCGCGGAAGATTATTTTTCTGCGGTTTGGGTAGATTAAGACAGTAGACTGTAGGGAAAGGGGATTGTGACGATGGTTTTATCACAAAGTGAATTGACAGATGAACTATCACGGTTAAACGGTTGGGAAGAAGTGAACGGGGAAATTCAAAAGACGTATCGGCTCGAGACGTTCCCTGAAGCCATCCAGTTCGTCCATCTGGTGGCGGATTTGGCTGAATCGCTTGATCATCACCCGAACATCTTGATTGAATATCGAAATGTGACATTGACCGTATCGACCCATGATGAAGGGGGCATTACGGAGAAAGACATCACACTTGCGAAAGGGTGTGAGGAACTTGTCTAAACTATATATGACGTTTGCGTCAGGTAGTGTGGCGGAGCGCCTCCGGAAAGAGCCGGGTGTGATCGCTGCGAATGGTCACGAAACGATTCTACTCGCAGAAGGAGAGAAATCTCCGTTTAAAAGTGGCAAGGTGTTTGAAATCGAAGAGGCATCCGGTGAATTCGTAAAAAAAGGAAACATTTTATATGCGAACGTGCCGACGGATGAAAATGCCCGTTCTCTTCTGTTTCATCAGTTGTTGACGGAAAAGGCGCCGCTTGGTGTCGGGCATGATGGATTTTCGGCTTACCGACTAGGTGTCGACCCAGACGACAATCATGCGGTCTTGTTTATTCAATTCACGTCTGGTGGGAAACACTTCCGAGATACAGCGGACTATGCGGTACTTGAAGACCGCCTAAAACGGGCGGTCGAACAGCGAGGGGCAGGTCCTGTCATAAAACACTATGTCGTCACTGAGTCAGATAATCTATAATAAAAGATAACGTCATGTTAGGGGAGGATTTTTATGAACAAGAATTATTTCTGGTTGGGGATGGCTGCGGGTGCAGTAATCGGCGCAGCAGCATCACTTCTCCATAGCGAAACACGCGATCAACAAGTGAGACAACTGAAAGGCATGAAGTCGAAGTTGAAGTCATCGAACGCATCGACAGAAGCACACGCGGTTGGTCTTCAAGCGTCATCGAAAGGGAACTTGAAAGACCGTGTCATGGAATGGAAGTCGCTTTACGAAGAAAACCAAGATACGATTCAAAACCTCGTCGAAGACGTGAAAGACTTAGTCGACGCGCTTCAAGAGGCTCGTCATAAAAATCAAATCTAATCACACGCCTGATGCTTACGCATCGGGCTTTTTTTATGCGCATCAAACCCTTGAAACAAAAGCGATGGTGAAGATAATCTGCCTTTTATGAATAAAAATACAATTGACAGAATAAATATACATATAGTTCAATCATTTTATTCTTTAGAGGAGGTAGGAAGATGATTACGTGTGGCATCGTCGGCGTAACAGGTTATGCCGGGTTGGAGTTGTTGAAGCTGGTCGAACAACATCCGACTATCCATTTAGAAAAAGCAATCAGCGATTCGCGCGCCGGAATGACCTTATCGGAACTGTATCCGTGGTTGCAGACAGGTGCACAACAACTTGAGCCGTTTCAAGCGGATGCCCTGGTTGGAATCGATGTATTGTTTCTTGCGACACCGAGCGGCGTGTCCGCTGATTATATACGACAGTTGGAATGTTTTGACGGGGTGGTCATCGATTTGAGTGGGGACTTGCGATTACCATCCAACTTATACGAAACGTGGTACGGGAAACCGCCTGTAGCGGCTTTCATTCAAACAGAGGCCGTCTACGGCTTGACCGAGTGGAGTCGAGACAAGCTCTTGACCGCGAAATGGATTTCAAATCCCGGTTGTTACGCGACAGCCGTCTCGCTCGCCTTAGTACCGTTTGTTCAACATGACTGGATCGACCCGACGAATATCATCGTCTCTGCCTGTTCAGGAATTACGGGTGCCGGAAAGGGATTGAGTGAAAAGACGCATCACGCTAAATCGAATGAGAACGTGCAACTCTATAAAATTCATACGCATCAACACATCCCGGAAATCGAGCAAACGTTGAACACATGGAGTGGAACGAAAGCAACCGTCTCGATGTCGACACACTTACTCCCCATCAACCGAGGAATCATGGCGACGATCACGGTTCAACCGAACGATGACGTTTCAGAAGATGAGTGGGTACATCGTCTTCAGAACGTATATGGAGACGAACCATTCATCCGCGTGCAGCAAGGTGAACCTGAAATCAAGTCAGTTGTCGGTTCGAATTACTGCAATCTCTGGGTGTACAAAGAAGAACGGACGAATCGCCTGACCATTGTCTCGGTCATCGACAATATGCAAAAAGGAGCAGCCGGACAAGCGTTACAAAATGCGAACGTTCGATTCGGGTTAGAAGAAACACTCGGACTGTTGAGTCAACCACAATACATTTAGGAGGATGAAGCATGATCGATATCATGGCGACCCAAAAGCCGGTCATCGTATCACCGAAAGGATTTCAAGCGTGTGGGATCCATGCGGGATTAAAACGAAAGCGTAAAGATTTGGCGTTACTCGTCTGTGAACGACCAGCGAGTACGGCAGCGGTCTATACGACCAACCACTTTCAAGCGGCACCGATTCAAGTGACAAAAGCATCTCTGACCGAATCAAATGGCTACCTTCGGGCCGTGTTGATCAATAGTGGTAACGCGAACGCGTGTACAGGCGAACAAGGATTGAAGGATGCCTATGCGATGCGCGACGTGACAGCGACACAGTTAGGTGTGAAGCCGGAGGAGGTGGCAATCGCCTCAACAGGCGTCATCGGTCAACCGCTCCCGATGATTCCGCTCATAAACGGAATCGGTCATCTGCAACCTACAACCGCATGGGAAGATGGGCAATCATTCGCCGAAGCGATTTTGACGACGGATACCGGAACGAAACAGACGGTCGTCCAGTACGGCGAAGGAGAAACGACCGTGACCATCGCGGGAGTCGCCAAAGGGTCGGGGATGATTCATCCGAATATGGCAACGATGCTCGGATTCGTCACGACGGATGCCGTCATCGCACCAGAGCTTTTGCAACAGACGCTAAAGCAAAGCGTCGACGCCTCATTTAACAACATCACGGTGGACGGAGACAGCTCGACGAACGATATGGTGCTCGTCATGGCGAGTGGGGCACTAGAAATGGAAGAAATCAAAGAGGGGACTTCAGCACATGATGCGTTCCAACAGGCATTGACAGAGGTTTGTTTAGAGCTTGCCAAAGCAATTGCGAAGGATGGAGAAGGGGCGACGAAGCTGATTGAAGTTCATGTCAATGGTGCAACATCCGACCAAGAGGCTAGAACGATTGCCAAACAAATCGTCGGATCTTCCCTCGTGAAGACGGCGGTGTACGGCCAAGATGCCAACTGGGGAAGAATCATTGCCGCAATCGGTGCCGTTCCGTTCCCGGTGAATGTAACGGCGATCGATATTCAGATCGGTAGTCAGCTCGTCCTCCAAAACAGTACCCCCGTCTGGTTTGATGAGACGTATGCGACAGAAGAAATGAGTCGGGACGTCGTCACGATCACGGTCGACTTACATGACGGGGAAGGGGCAGGTCAGGCATACGGATGTGACTTGACGTATGACTACGTCAAAATCAATGCGAGTTACCGGACATGAAGAAGCGAAAAATCATCAAACTTGGAGGTAGCGTCTGGGATTCGATGGCGCCCGAGTATTTTGAGGAGTGGCGTAACTGGATGGAAGCCGGTCATGAACTGCTCATCGTTCACGGAGGGGGACCAAAACTATCGGCGTACTGCACGTCTCAACACATCGAGCCGACCTTTCAAGACGGTCGTCGCGTGACGACGGACGAGGTGTTGATTGGGGCTTGGCGAGTGTTGGCCGGGGAAATGCAGACGGATGTCGTGTCGACGCTGACACAACATGACATCGATGCGTTTGGCTTATCAGGTGTCGACGGAAGTGCGATTTGGGGTCATCCGATCGCCGGATTCGGGAAAGTCGGCGAGGTGACAGCGATTCGGAATGACGTATTCGAACGATTGATGGATTCCGGTCATGTACCGGTCGTGACGTCTGTGATTGCGAGCGCGAATGGACCGCTGAACTGTAACGGTGATGATTGTGCGGTGGCACTTGCCGTTTCGTTACAAGCGGATGAATTTGAACTGCTGACAGATGTGAACGGGATTCGCATTCATGGCGAATTCCAAACGACGTTAAACGAACGGGATGCTCATGAGGCGATCGCGAACGGAGAAATCTATGGCGGGATGGTGCCGAAAGTAGAGGCGTTATTAGCAGCGGTGGCAGGTGGTGTCAAACAGGCCCGTATCCGGGATGGTCGTGACGCAACACTGGAAGGGACAAGATTATGGGAGGGGAACTATGAATTCGCTTTTACCGACATACGGACCACGAACGATTGAGATTGCACAAGCGAGCGGGTCGTACGTGACGGACGTGTCTGGAAACACATACTTAGATTTTGTGATGGGGATTGCTGTGTGTGGGACGGGACATCGCCATCCATACGTGCAACAAAAGATTGAAGAACAACTAAATCGGGTGTGGCATACATCAAACTTATATATGATATCCGGTCAACAGCGTGTAGCTGAGAAACTGACAAAAGGAACGCATCTCACACATGCCTTCTTTTGTAACAGTGGTACGGAAGCGAATGAGGCGGCCTTCAAGTTGGTGCGCAAGTGGACGAAGAAGACGAAAATCGTCACATTCACCCAATCGTTCCATGGTCGTACGTTCGCGATGCTCGGGGCGACCGGTCAAGATAAAGTGAAGCAAGGATTCGGTCCGATGGTGAACGATTTCATACACGCACCATTCAACGACATGGAGGCGCTGAACTTAATCGATAAAGAAACTTCCGCTGTCTGGCTAGAGATCGTGCAAGGTGAAGGGGGTGTCGTCGTCGCGAATCAGTCGTGGTTACAGGCGCTGCAAGAAAAGGCAGACGAGTATGATGTGAAAATCGTCGTCGACGAAGTGCAGACCGGCATCGCCCGTACTGGCACACGTTTTGCATTCGAGCAAACACCACTTCAACCACACATTGTCACGTTAGCGAAAGGACTGGGGAGTGGTATCCCGGTTGGCGCGATGTTGACGACGACGGAAGCGACGGAAATCTTTGGACCCGGGAGTCACGGATCGACGTTCGGCGGAAACCCGCTAGCGATGGCGGCGGCGGAAGCGACGCTCGATATTCTCTTCACACCAACGTCCCTTCAACATGTCAAAGACATGGGAGATTACTTGAAGAAAGGACTCACCCAATTCGTGGACGGGGAACGTTTCATAGAAGTGAGAGGGCTCGGACTGATGGTCGGACTTGTTTCATCAGAACCGGTAGCCGAATGGGTCACACAATTGGCAGAGACGGGGTTACTAGTCGTGATGGCGGGTCCCCATGTCATTCGCTTCCTGCCCTCATTACGAGTCACGAAATCTGAAATCAACGAAGCATTGATGAAACTTGAACAAATCTTACAGAAGGAGGGCGTCGTATGAACGGAAACATCAGCTTATTGAACGGAATGCAGTTAACAGGAACTTGGGAGACGAGTGCACGACATGCGAGTGGCGAGGTCGTGTTCTTCACCGGGATGACAGGCTATCAAGAAGTGTTGACCGACCCGTCATACGCAGGACAAATCATCGCTTTCACCTATCCGCTGATCGGACAATATGGACTGGAATTAGACGGGAACGAAAGTGCTCACATTCAAGTGGCCGGCGTCCTCGTTCAAACATTGGCGGATCATGGAGGGCGTCCCGAATTGAAGGATTGGTTAGAAAAGGAAGGAATCCCGGTACTATCACAAGTCGATGTGCGTGCCCTCGTCCACGTGTTGCGTGAAGAAGGAGATCAATTTGGGGTGATGTCTCATGAAATGGAATCCAACGATCCGCAACCACTCCATCAGCTGACAGAGCGTGTCACGACGACGTCAATCGTTCATGAGGGAAACGGTGAGAAAGGGCATGTTGTCTGTTTAGATTTTGGGGTGAAGGCGTCGATGGTCGGGGAAATCGTGAAACGTGGATATCGCGTGACGAGTGTCCCATATGATTCTCCCAAAGATGTCGTGGATGCGTTGCGACCGGATGCGATCTTAGTATCGAACGGGCCAGGGGACCCGCGAGACCATCTCGGACGGATTGAGGTCATTCGGGAATTAGCGCTATCGCATCCGACGCTCGGAATTTGCATGGGGCATCAACTGCTCGCGCTCGCATTCGGGTGCAACATTGAAAAGCAAACATATGGACACCGGGGCTCGAATCACCCGGTTCGAAACGTCAAGACGAACGAAGTGTGGATGACGTCACAAAACCATGGATATGTGGTCGAGCGGACGAGTATCGAACAAAGCCCGCTTGAGTTGCTCTATGAGAATGTGAATGACCACTCGGTCGAAGGGCTGGTGCATCCGAATGGAACAATCTTCACGACACAGTTTCATCCTGAAGCGAGTCCAGGACCAACTGACGCACAATCTGTCTTCGACCGCTTTGACGAAATGATTCAGCAAGGAGTGAACGTGTATGCATAAAAAAGTACTCGTCATTGGTTCAGGACCAATCGTGATCGGGCAGGCCGCAGAGTTTGATTATTCCGGAACACAAGCGTGCCAAGCGCTACGAGAAGCCGGATGTGAAGTTGTCTTATTGAACTCCAATCCTGCCACGATTATGACAGACCCAGGGATGGCGGATGCGACGTATATCGAAGCGATGACCGTACAAAAAGCGACCGCCATCATCGAAAAAGAACGTCCGACTCACTTACTCGCGACGGTCGGGGGACAGACGGCGTTGAATTTGGCACTCGATCTCGAGGAAGCTGGAGTATTGACGACATATGGAGTCGAACTACTCGGGACATCACTTGAAACGATTCGAGACGGAGAAGACCGTGAACGATTCAAACAAAAGATGGAACTGCTACATGAACCCATTCCGACGTCAACAACGATTGAATCGATAGAAGAATTGACGACTTTCATCGAGTCGACGGGTGTTCCGCTCATCGTTCGACCAGCCTTTACGCTCGGCGGAACAGGTGGTGGCATCGCGACGACAGAAGAAGAAGCCTACAAGATGGCACGTCGAGGTCTTGAAGCGAGTCCGATTTCGCAATGTTTAGTCGAAAAGAGCATCGCCGGCTATAAAGAGTTTGAATATGAGGTGATGCGTGATGCGTTCGGAACGTGCATCATCGTCTGCAACATGGAAAACATTGACCCGGTCGGTGTGCATACGGGGGACTCCGTCGTATTCGCACCAGCACAAACGTTATCGGATCACATGCATCAAACGTTGCGGAGTGCTTCGTTTCGGATCGTATCCGAGCTAGGTGTGATTGGTGGGTGTAACATTCAGTTTGCTGTTCATCCGACGGAATCAGAATACTATGTGATTGAAGTGAATCCTCGCGTCTCGCGCAGCTCAGCGCTTGCGTCAAAAGCGACCGGGTATCCGATTGCGAAAATCGCGACACGTCTCGCCTTAGGGGAACCGTTAGACCGTTGTATCAATCCGGTCACGACAAACACGATGGCAAGTTTTGAACCGGCACTCGATTATATTACGGCGAAAGTGCCATGCTTTCCGTTCGACTTGTTCGCCGAGACAGACCGTGCGCTCGGTCCGCAAATGAAAGCGACCGGCGAGAGTATGGCGATGGGGAAAACATTAGAAGAAGCATTGCAGAAGGCATGGCGTGGAGCCGGGATTGAACAGGCGCCACTCTATCCAAAGTGGATGCAAGAAGCCACCGTCGATGTGTTAATGAAAGAAATCGAGGCACCGACGGACCGTCGTCTTCATGCTTGTCTCGCTTTGCTCGATCGTGAATTATTGTCTGGCGATTCGTTGCAGCAAATCACGGGAATCACGCCACACTTCATTCAGATGTTGAAACGCCTCCTCCAAATGACAAAGCAAGATTTGACGGAACCGAGCGGGCTATTACAGGCGAAGCGCCTCGGATTCACGGACGCACAGATTGCCGAGATCATGCACGTACAAGTCGCGGACGTCAAGACGCTCCGGGAATCGGCTTCGATTCAGCCGGTATATCAGATGATTGACACATGCGCCGCTGAATTTGAAAGTCAGACCCCATATTTTTATGGCTCCTGGCACGGGACATCTGAAGTAGAGCCGAGTGGCAAACGGAAAGTTGCCATCATCGGGGCAGGGCCGATTCGAATCGGACAAGGCATTGAGTTCGACTACAGTTCAGTCCACGCGGTATGGGCGCTTCAAAAGCTTGGTGTCGAAACGATTATGATCAACAATAACCCGGAGACCGTATCGACCGACTTCTCGATCGCGGACAAACTGTACGTGGAACCACTGACAAGCGAGGATGTCATGCACGTGTTAGAGGCGGAAGGTTGTCACGATATCTTGATTCAGTTCGGTGGCCAGACAGGGATTGCGCTCGCCCATGATTTAGAGGCGGCTGGATATCATTTGCTCGGTGCCTCCGCGCAAACCATCGACCAAATGGAAGACCGGGATCGTTTCTATCAGTTCCTTGATTCGATTGAGGTCGAACACATTCCGGGAGAGGAAGTGTCTTCCCAACAAGAATTGAATGAAGCGGTACAACAGCTAGGTTATCCATGCATCCTTCGCCCGTCATATGTGATTGGTGGGAAGGGGATGCTGCTCATTCATACGGAGGAACAGTTGGCAGCTGCACACCCGAACCTCGCCTATCCAATCCTCGTCGATCAATACGTTCCAGGACGTGAGCTCGAAGTGGATTGTGTGACAGATGGGGAAACGGTGTATGTGCCAGTCATCCTCGAACAAATTGAAGCGGCAGGTGTTCACTCGGGAGATTCGACGATGGTCTTACCGCCAGTCGAGACGAGTAAGTCGATTCAAGAGAAAGTCGAATCGATTGCAAAACGAATCGGGCAGGCACTCGATTATAAGGGGGCCTTGAACATTCAGTTTGTGTTGAACGAAGAAACGATCTATGTTCTCGAAATCAATCCGCGTGCATCTCGGACCGTTCCGATTGTCAGCAAAGTAACAGGCGAACCGTTAATCGAATGGGCGACCTATGCAGCGTATGGTCTGTCGTTAGCTGATTACGTTCCGACAAGTGTTCGCCCATTGACGAACTATGCGGTGAAGACGCCAATCTTCTCGAACGTCAAATTGCCCGGCGTCGACCCGATGACAGGCTCGGTCATGCGTTCGACAGGCGAGACGCTCCAGTTCAGCTCACATCCATATGTGCCGGAGCGGTTCACCTATGATGCGCTGACGACGCGGGTGATGACACGTTCGCAGATTGCTTTTGGGGAAGGATTTGAGCACTTCGGGGATACACCGCTCGCAGACGTCACTGATTTCCAAGATGTCGCCGTGTTATTCTCGGATGCGACCGATGAGCGGGAATTACGTGAAGCCGCCGTCCGCAACGGCGTTCATATTATCTCGTCGCGACAGTTGGCTCAGTATTATCAAATGAGTCAGTCACTGGCCGACAATCAAGTTCAATCGTTACAATCCATTCAAATGAAAGAGGGCGTAGCTAAATGACAGTGAAGACGATGCAACATTTTTTGACGATGGAAGAATTGACACCGGACACGCTCGATGCGTTGCTTCAGTTGGCACATGACGTCAAACAGTCGCCTCAATCTTTTGCGACAGCGCTGACAGGTAAGAAAGTCGCCTTATTGTTTGAAAAGGCATCGACTCGTACGCGCATGTCATTTGAGGTGGGTGTCGTCGAACTAGGCGGGTACCCGCTCTTCCTCAGCGGTCAAGATTTGCAAATCGGGCGCGGGGAACCATTGACGGACACGATTCAAGTGATGAGTCGGTATGTGGATGCGCTCATGATTCGGACGTATGCGCATGAAACGGTGGAGACGTTGGCGCAACATGGAACGATTCCGATTATGAACGGATTGACGGATCTGCATCATCCATGCCAAGTGCTCGCGGATTTGTTGACGATTGAAGAACAGTTCGGAAGTCGTTCAGGGAAAGTGTTGACGTATATCGGAGACGGGAACAATATGGCGCACTCGCTCATGATTGGCGGAGCGCTGAGTGGGATGCATATTCGAATCGCGTCGCCAAACGGATACACCGTCGATCAAGCGATTTATGAGAATGCACAAAAGTTGGCGCAGACGACTGGAGGTAGCATCAAGTTGTTTGATGATCCGGCGCTTGCTGCAAATGAAGCAGATATTGTCTATACGGACGTCTTTGCGAGTATGGGGCAGGAAGAGGAAGCCGATGAACGATTGATGAAATTTGCAGGGTTCCAAGTGAACAGTAACCTAATGGCTCTTGCGAAAACCGATGCAATCTTCCTTCACTGTTTACCGGCGCATCGCGGGGAAGAAGTGACGGCTAATGTGATTGATGGACCACAGTCATGGGTGTTCGATCAAGCCGAGAACCGTCTGCATGCACAAAAAGCATTGATGCTGACATTATTGACGTAACAACAAAGGGTGACACGCCATGTGTCACCCTTTCGTTATAGGAACTGTGCCAATAAACCGAAGATAGCCAGTCCGATGATGATGTAGAAGAACCATTTTCCGTCTCCGGAATGAACAATCGGGGGTGCATACGAACGTTGCTTATACTTTCCATAGCGCATCGGGCGCGTATACGGAACTGTGAATCGCGAGAGTGGAATGGCAAGTAAAAATCCTGCCAAAAAGCCATAAACATGTCCCCAAAGCGAAACATTCGAACCGATCAATGTGAAGGCGGCACTGATGGCGACGAAAATGTAAACCAAGCGGGCATCTTGGCTAAGCATTAACGTGCGACGGAAACGACCGATGAACACGTAGAATCCGAGAATGGCCAAGATGGCTCCTGACGCACCGGCTTGTAAATAAAACAAGTTGCTGACGGTGAAATAGGTGAACAAGTTGGCAAGTGCTCCGGCGAAAACATAAAACAGGGCAAATTTCACATGCCCGACCATACGTTCCATCGCAGGTCCGAAGATAATCAGTGCAAACGAGTTAAACAATAGATGACCAAGACTCAAATGAATAAAGTTGGCCGTCACCAAGCGATACCATTGTCCATCGGCGAGTGCCAAATGGAATGACCCGCCTGTCGCCACGATTCGTAAGCCAGGAGCGAAAGAATCGATGACAAACACAAGGAGTTGGATTACAATGAACAGCGTTACGAGTGGATATGCCCGTACAAACGTTTGTACATTTTCCGTACGACTAAACATAACATCACCTCTTTCCTCAATTGTATAGGGAAACGATGGAAAAAGGAAAGGAGCGAGTGTCCTGTGATTGTAGGAATTGGAGTCGATATTGTCGAGCTTGATCGGATGGCTCGCTCGATGAAACAACCACGGTTTTTAATGCGTCTGCTCACCGATGCTGAATATGAGATGGTTCAAAAATACCCACTTCCGCGTCAAATCGAGTTTGTTTCGGGACGTTTCGCCGCAAAAGAGGCTTACGCCAAGGCGATTGGGACTGGAATCGCACACGGTTTATCATGGCGTCACATTGAAATTTTACCGGATGAGACGGGACGTCCTGTCATGACCGCGCCTTTTTCGGGTCGGATTCATGTCAGCATTAGTCATAGCAGTGCATACGCCGTTGCACAAGTCATCTTAGAAGAGGAGGGGCAACATGTTTCGTCCAAGTCGAATCGAGATTGATCGGGCGGCCATCGCCCATAACATAAAAGAATTAACCAAACGAATCCCACAAGACATCATGGCGGTCGTCAAAGCGAACGCCTACGGTCATGGGGCGGTTGAAGTAGCGAAGATTGCACTCCAGAACGGGGCGACGATGCTTGGGGTCGCTTTGTTAGAAGAAGCAATCGAACTTCGGGATGCAGGGATTATGGCACCGATTTTAGTCATGGAGGCGCAATTTCCCCAATATGCGGGAATTGCAGCGGAACGAGACATCACGTTGTCCGTCTTTTCTGCCGAATGGGTAAAAGAAGCTGCTGCTTATATAGAAGAAAAGCCGTTGACGGTCCATATTAAAGTCGACACAGGCATGGGGCGTCTCGGTCTTCGTACGCGCGAACAGCTTGATGCGCTACTCGAGGAAGCGACCGACTCATTTGTTGTAGAGGGGATTTACACCCATTTTGCGACAGCCGATGAGCTCGATAGCGACTTGTATTACACGCAACAAGAACGATTCGAACGTTTGATGGAAGGGATACACGAGCGGTTCCGCTATATTCATACGTCCAATTCAGCGGGGGCCATCCGGATGGCGGGACAAGACGTTCCTTATAATCTGGTCCGTGTTGGTATCGCAATTTACGGGTTATACCCATCACACGAGATGGAGACGTTCTACTCGTTTCTCCGCCCCGCCTTTACCTTGAAAAGCCAGCTCATGCAGGTGAAGCGACTTGAGGCAGGTCAAACGATTAGTTACGGAGCGACCTATACGACGTCAGCCGATGAATGGATTGGGACCGTCCCAGTCGGATATGCGGACGGATGGTTACGGAAGGCGAGCGGATTTGAAGTTGAGGTAAATGGTTTCCGTTGCCCGATTGTGGGACGCGTCTGCATGGACCGCTTCATGATCCGTCTCCCAGAAGAGTTTCCAGTAGGTACGGATGTGACGCTTATCGGTGGAAGCGTCGCCATTGATGAACTCGCCTCATATCTTGGGACGATCAACTATGAGATCGTCTGCCAGTTTACGAGTCGATTACCGCGTCACTATGTGTGAATCACAAATCGTGTGAAATTATCTGAATTCTTTCTCGATTTCTCTATATTTTCCCATTCCCGCGTGTTATATTGATAAAGAACGCGGGAGATTTTCCGCCAGTCCATGAAACGATTCTGGAGGTGTAAGATGTTGAAGCAGCGAACTGCGGGTGCGCTAGCGTCCGTCCCAGATCGGTTCTCGCAACAAGGGGGTCCGATTTCGATGAAAGACCGTGAAACACTGTCCTTGAACGATGTAGTGACATACTTGTCTAAAGAAATTGCTGATCGACAACAAACACTGCGTGAAGAATTGGCGAAAGGCTATCAAGAGATGGCCGCGTTTAACTTGAATATGGCAGAAGAGATGCTAACGATTGAAGCCGAAGCCGAACACGCTCTCTTACGTCAAGTAAGTGGGGTGTGAGCAGAGTGATCGTAAAGCGTGGTGACGTATTTTATGCGAATCTGTCGCCCGTAGTCGGCTCAGAGCAAGGTGGCGTTCGACCCGTTCTTATCGTGCAGAACGACATCGGCAATCGCTTTAGCCCGACCGTCATTGTCGCTGCGATTACAGCTCAGATTCAAAAAGCAAAACTGCCGACTCATGTGGAAGTATATCAAGAAAAGCATGGACTCGAGAGAGACTCTGTGATTTTACTTGAACAGATTCGAACGATTGACAAGCGTCGTCTGACGGATAAAGTCACTCATCTCGATGATGAGACGATGCATAAAGTTGACCGAGCGCTAGAGATTAGTATGGGATTGATCCCTCTCTAGCCTTACATAGATCAAGACTGGTACATAGGTATCGGTCTTTTTTTAAACATTTTCTTAAAATGTGGTTTAAGATTTTGATAGTGGGGAATTAAAGTAAATCGTACTCAATTTATCTGTACGGACATTTAGGAGGGAATAGACGATGGATTTATCGATTCGTGAGCAAGTCATTGGAGAACAATTACACCTTTACGTATCCGGAGAAGTGGATACATATACTGCACCAAAATTGAAAGAAGTATTGCATCCGGCCATCAGTGAACAAGACGTGGTCGTTCATTTAGACGAAGTGGAGTATATGGATTCGACAGGTCTCGGTGTGTTCGTCGGCGCATTAAAAATTGCCACGCGCAACGAAAAAGAGTTGTCACTTGTCGGAGTCACGGAGCGAGTCAATCGTCTATTCGAATTGACGGGTCTCCACAAACTTCTTTCTATTAATTCGAACGTAAGAGGTGGCACGCAATGAACAATGTTGAACAGACGGTCATGACGTTCCCGGCCAAACCCGAATATGTCGGTGTGGTTCGCTTAGTCGTTTCAGGAATCGCTAACCGTATGGGATATACGTACGACGAGATCGAGGATATTAAAATCGCGGTCTCGGAAGCATGTGGTAACGCCGTCCAACATGCATATGATCATCAAGATGGAGAGGTCAAACTCGCTTGTGGCGTATACGCAGATCGTCTTGAGATCACGATTGAAGATTCAGGCAAGACGTTCGCAGATGATGTGAAGCGTCAGGCGGCTCCGGTCGAAGAGACGACAGAAATTGAATCGCTCCACGAAGGAGGACTTGGTCTCTTCCTTATCGAAGCGTTAATGGACGATGTCTCGATCAATAAAGACAATGGTGTCAAAGTGACGATGACAAAACTCCTCAACAGGGACGAGGTGGATCAGAGTGCCAGCAAAATCTCAACAACGCCATCACAGTGATGACGAGGTACTAGAGTGGATTGAACGCTACCAACAAGACGATCAAAACGAAGAAGTGCAAATGCTACTCATCAATCGCTATTCGGACCTCGTTGAAGCACTCGCCCGTAAGTTCTCGCGAGGGCGAGCGATTCACGATGATCTCGTGCAAGTTGGGATGATTGGGTTATTGGCGGCGCTTCGTCGATTTGACCCAGAATTCGGTCGTAGCTTCGAATCGTTTGCCGTCCCGACCATCATCGGTGAAATTAAACGATTCATCCGCGATAAAACATGGAGTGTCCATGTTCCACGTCGAATCAAAGAGCTCGGACCGAAAATTAAGAAGACGGTCGAAGAATTGACGACTGAATTGCAACGCTCACCACGGATTGATGAGATTGCCGATCACCTCGGCGTATCAGATGAAGAAATTCTCGAAACGCTCGAGATGGGTAAAAGTTATCAAGCATTGTCGGTCGATAGTTCGATCGAAGCGGATAATGAGGGTAGCACAGTCACGTTACTCGACTTGGTCGGTAGCCAAGAACGTGGGTATGAATCAGTCGACCAACGCCTTATTCTAGAGAAAGCGTTCAACGTCTTAAATGAACGGGAACGCGCCATCTTAGAATGTGCCTATTATAAGAACATGAGTCAAAAAGAGACTGGGGAACTTCTCGGTATCTCGCAGATGCACGTCTCCCGTTTGCAGCGGCGAGCACTCGAAAAGCTGCGTGAAGCCATCAAAGTCCCACTCAATGAAGTATTCTCAAGCGATGACTAATCGAGTCATCGCTTTTTTGTTTGAATGTTTGCTACACTTTGAAAGAGATCATAAAAGGAAGTGATTCAAGTGATTACGAAAGTGGCTAAGGCGTTAAACTTGAAAGTGAACCAAGTGGAGACGGTTCAACAGCTCGCATCTGAAGGGGCGACGATTCCGTTCATGGCCCGTTATCGAAAAGAGATGACGGGAAATCTAGACGAAGTTGAAATTAAAGCAATCTTGGACGCTCTTCAATATGAAGAAAGTCTACAAAAACGAAAAATGGATGTTCTTGCTAAGTTAGAAGAGTTAGAAAAGAACACGCCGGAACTTGCGAAAGCGTTGGAAGCAGCGACAACCCTTCAACAAGTTGAAGACATCTACTTACCATATCGCCCGAAACGACGCACGAAAGCAGAACAAGGACGGGAGAAAGGGTTGCAACCACTTGCGGACTGGTTCCGTGATAAGTCACCTTACTCGGCAGAGGTGATTGAGAAACTCTTGAAGGATGTCACGTTAGAAGAAGCGCTTCCGCTCGTTCATGCCATCATCGGGGAAGAATGGGGCGAGGAAGCGAAACTACGCCAGATGCTTCGCGACCGCGTACGCAAAGAAGGACTTTTGCGCTCGAAGAAGAAAAAACAAGCGGAAGACGAAAAAGAGATCTTTGCGCAGTACTATGAATATGAAGAAAAAATTGCTGGAATTGTCCCACACCGTGTACTCGCCTTGAACCGTGGGGAGCGTACCGATGTCCTTCAAGTGAAAGTCATTTTTGACGAGACCCGCTTCATGGATCAAGCCCTTCGTACATATGAACGACTTCCGAAAGAAAAGCGTGAAGTTGTCGAAGCGGCTGTGACAGAAGCTTATAAAAAATCGGTCTTCCCAGCAATTGAACGAGAGATTCGTGGTGAGTTGACAGAAAAGGCGGAAGAACAAGCAATCGATGTCTTCTCAAAAAATTTAAAACAACTCTACATGCAACCGCCTCTTCGTGAGGTAGTCGTCTTAGGGATTGACCCGGCTTATCGGACAGGATGTAAATGGGCGGTGGTGAACGAAATCGGGAAAGTCGAAGAGGTCGGTGTCTTTTATCCGACAGCACCGAAGCATGATATCGCCGGCGCTGAAAAAGTATTGACGAGACTTGCGAAAAAATATCCAATCTCCGTCATTGTAGTCGGAAACGGAACCGCATCACGGGAGACCGAACAATTCGTTGCGGATTGGTTGAAGAAAGCGGAACGTGAGATTGCCTACGCGATTGTGAACGAAGCGGGAGCGAGTGTCTATTCTGCATCGGAAGTCGCACGAAGTGAATTTCCAGATTTAAAAGTCGAGGAACGGTCAGCGGTCTCGATTGCACGTCGAATCCAAGATGCGATGGCGGAACTCGTCAAAGTCGATCCACAATCAGTCGGTGTCGGACAGTATCAGCATGACGTGAGCCAGAATAAACTGAAGGCATCTTTAGAATTCGTCGTCGAGAGTGTCGTCAACATGGTCGGAATCGACGTGAACCGTGCCTCGGAGTCTTTATTGACTTACGTGTCGGGACTCAATAAAACGACCGCAAAAAATATTGTGGTATATCGAGAAGCGAATGGACGCTTTGAAACAAGGAAGGAAATTAAGAAAGTTCCACGTCTTGGAGCGAAGGCGTTCGAACAAGCGGCAGGGTTCTTGCGAATCATGAATGGGAAGGATGTTCTCGACCAGACAGAGATTCACCCAGAGAGTTACCCGCTTGCATTATCGATTTTGAAAGAGATTGGGTCTTCGAAAGCGGAAGTTGGGACGGCTGCATTACGTGAACGACTACAACAAGTTGATGCACATACATTGAGTGAGCGATTAGAGGCAGGACTGCCGACGGTTGAGGATATCTTAAAATCGTTAGCGAAGCCGGGTCGAGATCCACGAGAAGACATTCAAAAACCATTACTGCGTACGGATGTCATGAGTCTTGAAGACCTTCAAGTCGGAATGGAATTCCAAGGCACCGTTCGAAACGTCATTGATTTTGGTGCGTTCGTGGATATTGGTGTAAAACAGGATGGGCTCGTCCATATTTCAAAATTATCGAATCGCTACGTGAAGCATCCATTAGATGTCGTGGCGGTCGGTGATATCGTTACGGTATGGATCGAACAGGTGGATGTGAACCGGGGACGAATTAGTTTAACGATGCTTGAACCGAACAGTTAATAAGAAGAAACTCGAATCAGGTAAAATGTTTTTCATTTTACCTGATTTTTTTTATAAAAAGTGTTGACGGTCTTTTTGTACCGTGATATCTTATAGAAGTCGCCGAGAGACGGCATGCGAATTGAAAGTTTTTCTAAGAAAGTGATTGACAGGTTTCTGGTTTGCGGTTACAATATAAATCGTTACTTCGATAAATTCAAGCAACGTTCCGCAATAGCTCAGTGGTAGAGCAACCGGCTGTTAACCGGTAGGTCGTAGGTTCAAATCCTACTTGCGGAGCCATTTTATTTTGGAGACGTACCCAAGAGGCTATAAGGGGCTCCCCTGCTAAGGGAGTAGGCTGGGAAACCGGTGCGAGGGTTCGAATCCCTCCGTCTCCGCCACTTAAAATTACTTAGAAGACACATACACTGGCCCGTTGGTCAAGCGGTTAAGACACCGCCCTTTCACGGCGGTAACACGGGTTCGAATCCCGTACGGGTCACCAATATGGAGGATTAGCTCAGCTGGGAGAGCACCTGCCTTACAAGCAGGGGGTCGGCGGTTCGATCCCGTCATCCTCCACCATTTCAAATAAAAACGTAATCTGGTCTTGTGGTGTAGGGGTTAACATGCCTGCCTGTCACGCAGGAGATCGCGGGTTCGAATCCCGTCAAGACCGCCATTTACGTTGGGCTGTAGCCAAGTGGTAAGGCATCGGATTTTGATTCCGACATGCGAAGGTTCGATCCCTTCCAGCCCAGCTTTTATTTGAGTCATTAGCTCAGTTGGTAGAGCATCTGACTTTTAATCAGAGGGTCGCAGGTTCGAGCCCTGCATGACTCACCATTTTAATTTTATACGCTGCGGTCGTGGCGGAATCGGTAGACGCGCTAGGTTGAGGGCCTAGTGGTGGTTAACACCGTGGAGGTTCAAGTCCTCTCGACCGCACCATATGCACCCTTAGCTCAGCTGGATAGAGCGTTAGACTACGAATCTAAAGGCCGGGAGTTCGAATCTCTCAGGGTGCACCATTCTTTTTTATGGGCCTATAGCTCAGCCGGTTAGAGCGCACGCCTGATAAGCGTGAGGTCGGTGGTTCGAGTCCACTTAGGCCCACCATTTAAACTGACGAACTTTGAAAACTGAACGATGAGGCAAAAAAAAGTTTTACAATTTTTGAATGAAGCGCAAGCTTCGTCAATTTAAGAGCTATATCAAATTCTTTGGAGAGTTTGATCCTGGCTCAGGACG
>NZ_JACSKH010000011.1 GCF_018617485.1 Exiguobacterium sp. s124
CGTTCCCATGCCGAACACGGAAGTTAAGCGTCTCAGCGCCGAAAGTAGTTGGGGGATCTCCCCCTGTGAGGATAGGACGTTGCCAGGCTACATATTGGAGGATTAGCTCAGCTGGGAGAGCACCTGCCTTACAAGCAGGGGGTCGGCGGTTCGATCCCGTCATCCTCCACCATTTACACCTGCCGGTGTAGCTCAGTTGGTAGAGCATCTGACTTGTAATCAGAGGGTCGAGGGTTCGAATCCTTTCGCCGGCACCATTTGATCTTTTCAAAAAGTCTACCGCTAGAAATTATACCTTGCCGGGGTGGCGGAATTGGTAGACGCACAGGACTTAAAATCCTGCGAGGGTTTCCTCGTGCCGGTTCAAGTCCGGCCCTCGGTACCATTAATATTTTTCCCATGATGATTATTCGTCTCGCACCCTTAGCTCAGCTGGATAGAGCGTTAGACTACGAATCTAAAGGCCGGGAGTTCGAATCTCTCAGGGTGCACCATTTTTACGGGAAGTAGCTCAGCTTGGTAGAGCACTTGGTTTGGGACCAAGGGGTCGCAGGTTCGAATCCTGTCTTCCCGACCATCATCACTTTTATGGGGCCTTAGCTCAGCTGGGAGAGCGCCTGCCTTGCACGCAGGAGGTCAGCGGTTCGATCCCGCTAGGCTCCACCAATTTTATTTTCACAGACGAACTTTGAAAACTGAACGATGAGGCAAAAAAAGTTTTACAATTTTTGAATGAAGCGCAAGCTTCGTCAATTTAAGAGCTATA
>NZ_JACSKH010000012.1 GCF_018617485.1 Exiguobacterium sp. s124
TGGCTCCGCAAGTAGGATTTGAACCTACGACCTACCGGTTAACAGCCGGTTGCTCTACCACTGAGCTATTGCGGAACGATCTTGCCTGGCAACGTCCTATCCTCACAGGGGGAGATCCCCCAACTACTTTCGGCGCTGAGACGCTTAACTTCCGTGTTCGGCATGGGAACGGGTGTGGCCGTCTCGCTATCGCCACCAGACAAGTATTATATTAACATTATTTATCGATAATGTCAACATATTTTAGAGAGATTGTTCTCTCAAAACTGAGGATTCATCAACACAAACCATAGACTAGATCAAAGCCTCGACCGATTAGTATCATTCAGCTCCACGTGTCACCACGCTTCC
>NZ_JACSKH010000013.1 GCF_018617485.1 Exiguobacterium sp. s124
AACAAGGTAGCCGTATCGGAAGGTGCGGCTGGATCACCTCCTTTCTAAGGAAAATGCCCATGTGGCATTGCCCATCGTTCAGTTTTGAGAGACCAAAACCTCTCTATGAGGGCCTATAGCTCAGCCGGTTAGAGCGCACGCCTGATAAGCGTGAGGTCGGTGGTTCGAGTCCACTTAGGCCCACCATTTTTATGAACAATTCTAATACGGGGCCTTAGCTCAGCTGGGAGAGCGCCTGCCTTGCACGCAGGAGGTCAGCGGTTCGATCCCGCTAGGCTCCACTTTTGTTCCTTGAAAACTGAAGATTCATCAAGACATCAAAAACCAATTTCACAT
>NZ_JACSKH010000014.1 GCF_018617485.1 Exiguobacterium sp. s124
AGAATTTGATATAGCTCTTAAATTGACGAAGCTTGCGCTTCATTCAAAAATTGTAAAACTTTTTTTGCCTCATCGTTCAGTTTTCAAAGACCAAAAATTAAATGGTCGGGAAGACAGGATTCGAACCTGCGACCCCTTGGTCCCAAACCAAGTGCTCTACCAAGCTGAGCTACTTCCCGTAATAATGGTGCACCCTGAGAGATTCGAACTCCCGGCCTTTAGATTCGTAGTCTAACGCTCTATCCAGCTGAGCTAAGGGTGCATATGGTGCG
>NZ_JACSKH010000015.1 GCF_018617485.1 Exiguobacterium sp. s124
TGTTCGTCGCGTCCTTCATCGGCTCCTAGTGCCAAGGCATCCACCGTACGCCCTTTCTACCTTGATCTAGCGTCTAAGACACACGGTCCATTACGGACCAAATGTGAAATTGGTTTTTGATGTCTTGATGAATCTTCAGTTTTCAAGGAACAATCGAGGGACGAACCCTCAAAACTGAACGATGGGCAATGCCACATGGGCATTTTCCTTAGAAAGGAGGTGATCCAGCCGCACCTTCCGATACGGCTACCTTGTT
>NZ_JACSKH010000003.1 GCF_018617485.1 Exiguobacterium sp. s124
TGAGCCAGGATCAAACTCTCCAAAGAATTTGATATAGCTCTTAAATTGACGAAGCTTGCGCTTCATTCAAAAATTGTAAAACTTTTTTTGCCTCATCGTTCAGTTTTCAAAGTTCGTCTGTCGCTCTTGGCGACTTCATTAATCTATCACGTTTCAACCATTTCCGTCAACAACTTTTTTCACAAATTGCTTTTCTGAAATAATCTTTTGCTGTGACAACGTTTATAACTATAAGCTCTATTTACCACTTCGTCAATACAAAAAACGATAAAATTTAAAAAAAGATCTACTTTCCGTTTATATGACGAAAAGTAGACCTCTATCACCTAATTTATTTGAGACGGACGTAACCGGTCTTTTCGACCAAAGTCTGCCCATCCTCGCTTCCTAGCCATTCTAGAAATTCAGCAAATTGTTCTGCTTTTTCTTTAGTCGTGACCGCGTAGAATTCAGAGGTCAATGGATATGATCCATCTTGAATCGTTTCAACGGTCGGTTCGATTCCTTCTATACGAAGTAACTTGATCTTATAATCATTGACCATTTCTGTCGCATAGTATCGGAATGAGAATCCAATTGCATTTTTATGGTTTCGATACGATGAAGTTTGTTTAATGATTCCGCCCATTCCTTCAGGGACATCTTCGACTGGCGCCTCCATCAGTTTTCGTTCACCCATCATCTTTTGCAATGCCGTTTGACTACCGCTATCTTCTGGTCGTTGAAAAGCACGAATGGTTTCAGAGTGACCACCGACCTCTTGCCAATTGCGAATGTCCCCCGCATAAATTCCACGGACTTGTTCCATCGTCAAAGACTCGATCGGATTATCTTCATGAACGAAGAAAACAAATGCTTCTCTACCAATCGGTGTCATATGTAGAGATACGTCCTTTTGCTTTGCGACTTGCAATTGACGATCGGACGGACCCGCTACAAAAATCAAGTCAGTTTGATCATTCATCAATCGACTGTACGCTTCTGGCGTTGTCGTCGAGACGACTTTACTCGCCTGATCATTATATGGGTCATATGTTCCGGAGTTCGGATATACCGCTTCTACAAATGAAGCATACATTGGATAGAGGGCTGTCGCGCCGTCCAATCGCGGCACACCATTTACGAACGAAACCGATGTTTGATGATTCAATTTTGCCAATCGCTCCGAATTTGTAAATGGCTGATAATCGATCAACTCTACACCACGCTCTTCAATTTTTAAGTAATCCTGATACATGTAGTACCCTTTGACAGAAGCGAATACCATCACGCCTGACAAAGCTCCCAAACCAAGTATCCGTTTCACTTTCCGATTTGAGAGAGGCGAAAAATCATAAAGCCCCATACATACAATCAACAAAGCCGCTATATACCAAATCGTCCAAAGAATGGGGCGTCCTTGCGTGATTGGTTCTCCCATCGTAAAGAGAGCGACAACGACGGAAATCACAAACGTGACAAATAAAATGAAAATCGTTCCGATGCTAAACTTCAAAAATTTCATGCGACGTATCGTCTCCTCATCATGCTTACATACGGGCAATTAGGCAATCTCATAAAGTACTGCTTCTACTCCAACTCCCTTTGTCGGTCTCGTAACCGTACGAACATATCCTTTTTTCACTAAAAATCCGATGATACTTCCGAGGTCGACGCGAAGTTCATTTAAGTTTGGATGATCCATCAACTCCGAGAATGTCCAAGCCCCATCTTTCTCCTGCATCGTCTGAAGTAACAAAAGTGTTCCCGGCAATACTTTTGATTGAATCAAGTGTTCCATTCCAATCACAACAAGGTGGATCCGTTGTTCGAGCGTCTCCTGTCCTCCAACCAGTTCTTCATGCAACTTATAAATCTCAAGGTCGATTGCCCGAACTTGTTCCCACATCACGATTTCAGGATGAATCCCCGCTTCAAGAATCGATAGCCGCGCCAAGTGTGTAAGCGCATGGTGAATCTGGGTAAAGGCGTCTTGGAATTCCCCTTCTAAAAATAAATACCGACCATCTTCAAAACGGCGCAATAGTTTCGCAAATGAAAGTGATAATTGCAGGCGTTGCTCTCTATTCGTCAAATTACGATTCCGTTGTCGTAATTCTAAGATGTATTCATTCCGCTCAAATAGAACAATCCCATCCTCAATCCAATGAATGGCGCGTCGGTTCTCATTTAAAACAATCCATCTGTCCATCATCGAATCACTCACGACGTGCAAGACGATTCTTTCTTGACCAACCTGATAATGCTTCACCGTCCAAAACGGTTCCTGTCTCGCTTCAATTACAATGAGCAGACGGTCTGATTGATCCGTCAACGGATCACGTGCTCGTTTCTTCTTCACTTCAATAATACCGAGTGTCGTTTTTAGTGCAGCATATTCTGAATAAATAGTGCGAGTCGCATATTCCATCGTCATCTGGACCCCTTCTCTCCCAATCGTAAGTTGACTATATATGACGATTGTCATTTTCGATACGAACAAGATTCGCCCTCTTTTCAAAAAACTCCTGCCGAAAAAGTGCAGGAACTTCTCACTCGTTTGAAGATGAGCTATGATAGAGACAGACTATTGGAGGGATTCACTCATGAAAAAACGGGGGAACAAAATCAACCGCGCACGTAATATAGCATTACTCTTAATCTTCGGCGGGATCGGCGTCATGTATCTCGGACTTCTCGCAAAATCCATCACGTGGCTGATGATCATCTTCATGCTTCTAGGATTTGTTATGGTACTCGCAAGCTCTGCCCTTTACTTCATTGTAGGTATGGCATCTACGAAAGCGATTATCGTGACCTGCCCGAACTGCGAAAAAGAAACGAAGATGCTCGGGCGCGTCGACTTATGTATGCATTGTGACGAACCACTAACGATTGACCGCTCACTCGAAGGTAAAGAGTTCGATGAAAAATACAACAAACATCAGTCACAACAAACCGACTGACACATTAAAAACCACATCCGAGAGCTCGGATGTGGTTTTTAATGTGTCTGCGATTGTTCAGATTGGCAAGATGGGCACGTTCCATACACTTCAAGACGGTGACGATCAACTTTGAATCCAGTCAATTGAGATGCAACCGATTCGATTTCATCTAATACCGGGTAGTTGAAGTCGACAACTTTTCCACACGTGTCACAAATGATGTGATAGTGCTTCGACGTCACAAAGTCAAAGCGACTTGAGGCGTCTCCGTAATTCATCTCTTGAACAAGCCCTACTTCTTTAAAGACGCGCAAGTTGTTGTATACAGTAGCCACACTCATGTTTGGAAACCGTGCGGCAAGTGCCTTATAAATGTCATCCGCTGTTGGGTGACTATGCTCCGTGACGAGGTACTCCAAAATGGCCTGGCGCTGAGGCGTCATTCTGACTCCATGTTCCCGGAGCGACTGAACAGCATGGTCAAGCATTTCGCTTCCCACGTCAATCCCTCATTTCTTCTATAAAATTCATGCGAAATAGTTTTGAACATTAACTTATTTCTTACATAGTAATCTTTATAAATAGTGTACTGATTTCTCAACTACTCGTCAAACACTGAGCTTATGCGGTTGACGGCTATGATACAATAAGTGCGAATTTGAATAAGGAGGCAATACATATGACTACTTCATCAAATCGTCAGTCATCCGATGCATTATATCAAGATGCAATCACTCACATCGTCGGAGGTGTCAACAGCCCATCTCGCTCATTCAAAGCGGTCGGCGGCGGCGCTCCTGTTTATATGGAACGTGGCGAAGGTGCCTATTTCTATGATGTAGACGGCAATCGCTACATCGATTATTTGGCGGCATACGGCCCAATCATTACCGGCCATGCCCACCCTCACATTCATGAAGCACTCATGAACGCTTCTTCTAAAGGCTTACTTTACGGGACACCCCACCGCCTTGAAGTCGAGTTTGCGAAGAAATTAAAACAAGCTATTCCTTCTATGGATAAAGTACGCTTCACCAACTCCGGAACGGAAGCTGTTATGACGACAGTCCGAGTCGCCCGTGCTTACACCGGTCGTGAACTCGTCGTGAAATTCAGTGGCTGTTACCATGGACATTCGGATCTCATGCTGATTGCAGCAGGTAGTGGTCCGGCAACACTCGGTTCTCCTGACTCGGCAGGTGTGACAAAAGCCACAGCTAAAGAAGTCATCACCGTCCCGTTCAACGACGTCGAAGCGTACCGTGAGATGATGAAAGAATGGGGAGACCAGGTCGCATGCGTCCTCGTCGAACCGATTGTCGGGAACTTCGGGATTGTAGAACCGAAGCCAGGCTTCCTTCAGGCCGTCAATGACATCACGCATGAACATGGCGCTCTCGTCATCTATGATGAAGTCATCACTGCATTCCGCTTCACATACGGAAGTGCACAGCAAGTGTATGGCATCGAACCGGATATGACGGCACTCGGAAAGATTATCGGTGGTGGTCTACCAATCGGCGCTTATGGCGGAAAAGCTGAAATCATGGAGACGGTCGCACCACTCGGACCTGCGTATCAAGCAGGCACAATGGCTGGAAACCCTGCCTCGATGGCGACAGGAATCGCTTGTCTCGAAGTACTCGAGCAACCTGGCGTTTATGAAAAATTAGATACGCTCGGTGCACGACTTGAGGCAGGAATTCGTGAAGCGGCAGAGAAACATGACGTGACGATCACAATCAACCGCTTGAAGGGTGCACTCACCGTTTACTTCACGGATGAAATCGTCACTGATTACGATGGTGCAGAAAAATCGGATGGTGAGACATTCGGACGATTCTTCAAGTTGATGCTTGAAAACGGTGTGAACCTGGCTCCATCGAAATATGAGGCTTGGTTCCTGACAACAGAGCATACCGAACAAGATATCGACGAGACAATCGAAGCGGTCAATCGCTCGTTTGCCCAACTGTGAGAATGAGATGCGCGAGCATCTCTTTTTTATTGTCTAAAAGGGGACATCTTCATCAAAAGTGTCTCTTTTTATCTTGCACCGTCCCCCATTACAGTAGAACCAAGGAGGTGCTCACATTATGAAATTTAAGGATTTTCCATTAAACGTCCGCTTAAGGCTTATTTGCGGATTTTGCATTCGGATCGTCGGCTCCGCCATCTTCCCATTCATGGCGCTCTATTTTTCAGAAGAACTTGGGAAAGTGCCCGCTGGAATCATCATGACCTCATTCGTGATCGTCGGTTACTTGACCGGTCTATTTGGTGGGTACTTTTCCGATCGGTTCAATCGGAAGGTTGTCTTACAAATTGGTCAGGTGATTCAAATCATCTGCTTCCTTGGCATGACTGTTGCCATTCACCCATCGAACAACTGGGCACTCGTCGTTGCCATCCTTTACTTCGGCCACGCTGTGTCGAACGGTTTGAACTATCCGGCACTCGAAGCCATCGTCATCGATTCGATGGAAGAGTCGAATCGAAAAGCCATCTATGTGTATGACTATTGGCTCGTCAATTTGGCGATTGCCGGAGGTGTCATGCTTGGGGGTGCCTTTTATCGAGATCATCGGTTCGGCCTCTTTATCGGTATGACAATCGTGCTCACGATTACAACTATCGTACTTCAACGCTATTTGGTCGATACGTATAAGGGTAACCGCTCAACTCCATCAAACCCGATTCACGGAGTCATCGAAAACTATAAAATTGCGTTGCGCGATCGTCGTTGGATCACGTTCGTCCTCGGAAGTATGCTCGTCTTTTCGACCGAGTTCCATATGGCGAATTACATCGGTGTCCATTTAGCCGAGTCATTTGAAAGTCGACAAATTCTCAGAATACCATTTGATGGTGTTCGCATGATGGCGTTTATGCAACTTGAAAACACATTGCTCGTCGTTGCCATCACGTTCGCCGTCACCGCATTCGTCAAGCGGTTTAAAGAGAAGGCCGTCTTTTTCGTCGGATTATCGTTATACGTGACGGCTTATGCCGCCATCACATCGATGAACTCATTTATCGTTCTCGCCGCGCTCGCGATTGTCTTTACGATTGGTGAACTTCTCTACTCTCCGATTCGACAAGTGAAACAAGTCGATTTGCTCGATCCTGAGCGGCGTGCTTCGTATCTCGCGTTCGGTGGACTGACGTTCCATGGAGCCAAACTCGTGGCAGCAGCCGGTATTGTCGTCGGTGCTTTCATCGGTCCTGTCTTGATGAGTGGGTATATCTTTATCTTCGGGGCACTTGGTGCATATTTGTATTATGTTTCTCTCTACAAGATGCAAGCAGCTCGCCAACTTGCGGCTTGAGGTTTACCATGAAGACAAAACGGTAAAACAGTACGATGAAGGAGGCGAAGCACTTGCCTGCGATTGTGTTATTCGATGGAGACTGTAACTTCTGCGACGCCAGTGTCCAGTTCATTATTCGTCATGACCGACATGCCTCGATCCACTTCGCATCACTTCAAAGCGAGGTCGGGCAGTTGTATAGAACACGACACCGGATTCCAGAATCAGTCGACAGTATCGTCTACATTGAAGAAGGTGTTCCTTACTTGAAATCAGATGCAGCGATTCGGATTGCCGAGCACCTTGATGGCCGTTGGCGCCTGCTCCGGTTCATTCGATTCGTACCTAAACTGATTCGTGATCGCGGCTATGATCTCTTCGCCAAACATCGGACGCGTCTATTCGGGAAAAAGGAAGTGTGCACGCTCCCTTCCCCGGATGTTCGTAGACGATTTTTAGACCGCTAAAAAAGTCGAGCCCACAAGGACTCGACTTTTTCGTTATTCCACTACAGCTAAATCTTGAATCATATACAGGTCGTAATACGCTCCACGACGACGCATCAGTTCTTCGTGCGTCCCCGTCTCCATGATTTGACCGTTATCGACGACAACGATTTGATCGGCGTCGGTGATGGTCGACAAGCGATGGGCAACGATTAACGTCGTCCGCCCCTTCGTCAGACGAGCAAGCGAGTCTTGAATCATCGCTTCACTCTCTAAATCAAGCGCACTCGTCGCTTCATCTAAAATCAGAATCGGAGGATTTTTTAAGAACACACGCGCAATCGCGAGTCGTTGCTTTTGTCCTCCAGATAGTTTGACACCCTTCTCCCCGACCGGCGTCGCATATCCGTCTTGCAGTTTTGAAATAAATTCATGGGCGTTTGCCGCTTTCGCCGCTGCAATGACTTCTTCGTCCGTCGCATCCGGTTTCCCCATGCGGATGTTCATCGCGACCGATTCACTGAAGAGGACCGAGTCCTGCATCACCATTCCGATTTGATCACGAAGTGCACGTAATTTGAAATCGCGCACATCGACCCCGTCGATTTTGATGCTTCCATCCGTCACGTCATAGAAACGTGGAATCAAGCTGACGAGTGTCGACTTTCCACCACCGGACATCCCGACGAACGCCACGCGTTCCCCGGAGCGGATTTGAAGGTTCACGTCGTTCAACGCTCGTGTCCCATCCTGTTCATAAGAAAAACTCACATGCTCAAGGTCGATTTTACCCGCTGTCGATAATGGAACGAATCCGTTCGGTTTCTCCTCGATATCATACGTCTCATCCAAAAACTCAAAGACACGGTCCATCGAAGCGACCGACTGCGTGAGTGTCGTCGCTGAGTTGACGAGACGACCGAGCGGTGCGTAAAGACGATCGATATAAGCGATGAACGCAACGAGCGTACCGATCGTTACAGGTCCTTGAAGGACGAGCCATGATGCCGTCGTGAAGATCAGAATCGGTGCGATATCGGTGATCGTCGATACGACGACATACGTCTTGGCGTTCCAACTCGTATGTTTAAGTGCCGCATTTAAGAATCCACCGTTCTGTTGTTCGAACGCCTTGTTTTCGTACGGTTCTAACGCAAAACTCCGAATGACCGCCATGCCGTTCACGCGCTCTGTCAAATGACCTTGAAGGTCAGCAAGCGCCGCTGACCGCTCGCGCGTCAAACGACGCAACCGTCCATAGAAATAACGGACTGCGATCGCATAAAACGGAAGTGGTAAAACGGCAATCAGCGTAAGTTGTGGGTCAATCGTATACATGATCCCGATGGCGATGAAAATGGTAATCATATCGAGCCAAATATTCATCAATCCGGTGATGACGAAGTCTTTCGTCTGTTCCACGTCGTTGATGATCCGAGAAATGATTTGCCCCGTCTTATTATTTGAATAATAGCGAAGTGACAACTTCTGGACGTGGTCGAACAATCGGTTCCGCACATCGAACAAGACACGCGTTGCGGCCCACTGTGCCAAATATTGACGCAAGTATTCAATCGGCGGCTTGAAGACCAGGAAAATGAAGAAGACGATGCTGAACAGCCAGACGAGCGTCGTGTAGTCCTGTTTCGGCGCGTCTTCTACCAAATAATTATCGATGACATATCTATACAGTAACGGTAATCCGAGCGGGATTGAAAACTTTAAAATCCCGACGAAAATCGTTAGGGCAATTTGTTTTTTATACGGCTTAACAAATTGCATATAACGTTTAATACTACCCATAGTGCCTCCTTCTTTAAGAAAAAAAAGCGGAGATGAGGAATCATCTCCGATAACGTGCTTCGTATTCGCGATACCATTCATCGACGAATGTTGGGTTGAACGGCCCTTTCCGTCCTCGAATCCAGTTGATCAGCTCTTGCACGTTCTGCTTCAAGATTCGATCAATCGCTTTCGGATAATTCATCTCGCGACGATGCCGCTCATATTCATCTTCATCTAAAATCGTATACGACATATCCGGGAACACCTTGATGTCCAAATCGTAATCGATGTATTTGATGGCACGTTCATCCCCATCAAATGTAGTCGGCGAACCTAGATTACAGTAGTAGTAAATCCCGTCTTCGCGAATCATACAGATGACATTGAACCAATACTCAGATGAAAAGTAGCAAATTGCCGGCTCTCGCGTTCTCCATTGCCGACCGTCTGACTCGCTGACCATGATGCGGTCATTGAATCCGATCATATCCGTTTTTGACGACTGAAGGACGAGCGTTTCTTCCCAAACGCGATGCAAAGTTCCGTTGTGCTTGTAGCTCTGTATCTCGATTTTGCTACCTGCTTTGGGAAATAAGCTCATAAGCTCCTCCTTTCCGCTATGATGCTATACAATTCTCATATTTAATTATAGCGACTTTCAGAACCAATGAAAAAGGAAATCTCTTATTTTCATGAATTTAGTGTTTTTTGGAAGGCTCGTGCCCGTTCCTGAAACATTGGACGAAGCACGAAATATTCGACGAGTATGTTCGGAACATAGCTATCAAACGTCACTTCGTCAATCATCACCGCTTTTCCGTCACGTGACTCGACCCGGTGCACGTGCGTAAACCGTTTAAACGGAAACGGCAGCCTCTTCCCTTGATCGCAGAATGCCTGTCTTCCTGAAATCGTAATGGCACTATTCCAAGGCAGCTCGATAGGACCGACTCCGACGAACAACTTCACTTCATTGCCTTCGACCGAGGCACCATCCCCTACTAGACGTACTTTAGGAAACTTCGTCAGTTTCGTCAAAAGCGAAGCATCCTGTAATAAATCCCATAGCGTATCGACCGTCGTATCGTATGTCGACTCTACATCAAATCGTCTCACTTTCACCACCTGCCAATCGCTCTAGTTTTTGTTGGGCCACAGAAACCGTCTTCACTTCTCGCTCCGAAGCATCTAACCAGATGACATCATCGTTCGGGAGCGTATCGACTCGATATAAATCGATATACCAGACGATATGGGAGAAGACGTGTTTCACTTGCCCGAGATAAGTTCCGTTTACCTGTTCCCCCGTTCCTCGTTCGGTAAGCGGGTATTGCCACATCCCAGCAAGTAATCCTTTGTCCGGTCGCTGTTCATAGGCGACTTTCCCGTCTTTCTCGATGCATAACGCATCATACATTTCGACACGTGCTGCCCCTTTTTTCGTTTTGACCGGCAGCTCATCTTGAACGTGATGGGCATATGCGTAACAGGTGTCTTGAACCGGGCAGAGCGAGCACATCGGATTTTTAGGTGTACAGACCGTTGCCCCTAACTCCATGACGCCTTCATTAAAATCGGACGCATGGCACGGGTCCATCAAGCGCCGAACAACCTGTTCAAACAGTTTACGCGTCTTCGGTACAGCGATGTCGTCATAGATCCCAAATTGACGTGACATCACGCGCATGACGTTTCCATCGACTGCTGGCTCCGGTTGATTGTACGCGATCGACAGCACCGCTCCCGTCGTATAAGGACCGACTCCTTTTAATTTTTCAAATCGTTCTTTTTCTTCTGGGACAATCCCATCGTACACGGAAGCGACTTCTTTGACCGCTTCATGTAAGTTTCGGATGCGTGAATAATAACCGAGCCCTTCCCAATATTTGACGACTTCGTCTGTTTCAGCAGAAGCGAGCGCCTCAAGCGTCGGGAATCGTTCCATAAAGCGATTGTAATAAGGGATGACGGTATCGACTCGCGTCTGTTGTAACATGACCTCACTCACCCAAACGCGATATGGATTTTTCGCATGACGCCAAGGCAAATCACGTTTTTCACGATTGAACCATGTAACCAATTCCTCATTGAATTGATGAATATTATAATTTGTGAACAATTTATCAAGATTAAGCATTGTGTTTCCCCTCGTTTTAAAAATATTGTATGATAAATAAGAATAGATGACGTTATATTGTGTTTATTGATGGAGGTGCTGAAGCACATTGGATACTGCGACACACATTGGTATGGGACTTGGTTTAAGTGCCATCGCGACGCTCAGCCCGGAGGTGTCAGGTGATGCACAGATGTTTCTGGCCATGACAGCCACGGCTCTCGTCGGCTCGCATGCACCAGACTTCGACACCGTCTTTAAGTTAAAAGGAAATAGTACGTATTTACGCCAGCATCGCGGTCGTTCACACGGAATCACCGCGCTTCTTGCTTGGCCGATTATCGTCAGCGCCGTCATCGGTACGGTTCTTGGCGTCAATCCCGCCTCCCTATGGGTAATGGCTCAAATCGCCGTCTTGTTACATGTCACGGTCGACTTGTTCAATGCTTACGGGACGCAAGCGCTACAGCCGTTTTCGAAGAAATGGATTGGCTGGGGTGTCATCGGAACGTTTGATCCGTACTTGTTCTCCGCTTATTACGGTGCATATGCATTATGGATGATTACCGGTGCGACTGTCCCTATTTTTGCATTGCTTATTGCGCTTGTCATTAGTTACTATGCAATTCAGTTTAAATTGCGTAACCGTGCGCTCGCCACTGTGGCACGACACTTTGCTGGTGCACACGAATTATTCATCTCACCAGGAATCGGTTGGGATGACTGGCACGTCGCTGTTCGTTTCCGCGATGGGCTGGGAGCGGTGAAAGTGAAGAAAGGGAAAGTCATCGAGTGTGGTCGCTTCCGCGATAAACCGATGCCAGGGGAAGAAGACCTTCATTTCGTCGAAGCTCGAAAAAATGCAGATTTACAGGCGTTCCTCGAGTTTTCCAAAATTCACACGTATACCGTGACACGCCATAACGGAATGATTGAATACCGTTTCACGAACTTACGGTATTTCTCGAAAAATATGTATCCGTTCGTCGCTGTCGTCATCGTAGACGAGCAGTCGAATGAAGTCTTGTCTTCATTCACTGGATGGGTATTCAGCGAAGACAGCCTTCAGAAAAAATTAGTGTATGAACAATAAAAAGTCGCTCTCACGAGCGACTTTTCTTATGCCTCGGATTCAGTGAATTGAAGCTCGAACTCGAATTTGACTTTCTTGTCGACGAGGACGCCCCCTGCTTCGAGCGCTTGGTTCCACGTCAATCCGTAATCTTCCCGGTTGAGAGAGCCTTCTCCAGAGAAAGCATGCTTCATGTTTCCCCACGGATCTTTTGCGCTTCCCTCATACTCCACTTCGAACGTTTCTTCCCGAGTCGTTCCTCGAATCGTTAAATCTCCTGTCAATTCGAACTCTCCGCCCCCTTTGGAGTGGAATGATGTCGATTGAAACACGATATGTGGATATTCTTCCGCATTGAAGAAGTCTCCTGAGCGGAGATGGTTGTCTCGATCTGAATTATTCGTATCCACGGACGCCGCCTGAATCGTCACTTTTACGCTCGCATTTGCCAAGTCGTTCGGATCACCGTTTGCTTCGATATCGAATTCTTTAAATTCACCTTTCACTTTTGAAATCATCATATGCTTGACAGTAAATGTGATGGAACTATGCGCTGGGTCAACTTGATATGTCTTTGCCATCTTGATTCACTCCTTATGCGTAATTGAATGATGTACACAATGTACTGATTACCACAAATCTTGACTTCAAAACGTTTTTACAAAAGATTGACAAATTATTGTCAAAAAATTTTGACTTTTATCACAACATACCGTTACGATGAAAAAAGGGAGTCGTTCGCTTACCGAAAAATGTAAGCGCATACATAACTCCTCTATCTCGTATGAAAAGGGAGGAACGAACATGATTTATGAAGTACCGAACTCAGCAGGAACGAAAGTACAGTTTAAGGACCGTTACGAGAATTTCATTAACGGAAAGTGGACCGCACCGGCTGGTGGGGAATACTTTGAAAACACATCTCCTGTAAATGGGAAAGTATTATGTGAAGTCGCCCGCTCAACGAAAGAGGATATTGAACTCGCATTGGATGCTGCACATGCAGCAAAAGACGATTGGGGCAAAACGTCCGTCGCGGAACGTTCTGTCATCTTGAATAAAATTGCAGATCGCATGGAAGAAAATTTAGAGATGCTTGCGTACGCAGAAACGTGGGAAAACGGTAAGGCAGTTCGAGAAACACTGAATGCTGACCTTCCGCTCGCAATTGATCACTTCCGGTACTTCGCCGGTGTGATCCGTTCACAAGAAGGCGGTATCAGTGAACTCGACAACGATACGGTCGCCTATCATTTCCATGAACCACTCGGCGTTGTCGCTCAAATCATCCCGTGGAACTTCCCGATCTTGATGGCGGTATGGAAACTCGCTCCGGCACTCGCAGCAGGTAACTGTGTCGTTTTAAAACCAGCTGAACAAACACCTTCTTCAATCATGGTCCTCATGGAACTCATTGAAGACTTATTGCCACCAGGTGTCGTCAACATCGTAAACGGTTTCGGTCTTGAAGCGGGTAAACCTCTTGCATCGAGCGACCGTGTCGATAAAGTCGCTTTCACGGGAGAGACGACGACGGGCCGATTAATCATGCAGTACGCGTCACAAAACATCATCCCGGTCACGCTCGAGCTCGGTGGAAAATCACCGAACATCTTCTTCGCGGACATTATGGAAGCCGATGATGACTTCTTCGACAAAGCAATCGAAGGCCTCGTGATGTTTGCCTTGAACCAAGGGGAAGTATGTACGTGCCCGTCTCGTGCATTGATTCAAGAATCCATCTACGACAAATTTATGGAGCGTGTGCTCGAGCGCGTCAAAGCGATCAAGCTTGGAAACCCGCTCGATGCTGACGTCATGATGGGGGCACAAGCTTCGAACGAACAAATGGAAAAAATCCTCTCTTATCTTGAAATCGGGAAAGAAGAAGGCGCAGAATGCTTAATCGGTGGCGAACGCAACATGTTAGACGGAGACCTAGCGGATGGTTATTACATTCAACCAACTATCTTTAAAGGTCACAACAAGATGCGCATCTTCCAAGAAGAGATTTTTGGACCGGTCTTATCGGTGACAACGTTCAAAGACGATGCGGAAGCACTTGCCATCGCGAACGACACACTTTACGGACTTGGTGCAGGCGTGTGGACGCGAGACATGAACCGCGCGTATCGTTTCGGACGTGAAATCCAAGCGGGTCGCGTCTGGATTAACTGTTACCACTCTTATCCGGCACACGCTGCATTCGGTGGTTACAAAATGTCCGGGATTGGTCGGGAGAACCATAAAATGATGCTCGGTCATTATCAACGGACGAAAAATATGCTCGTCAGCTACAGCGAACAGAAGCTCGGGTTCTTCTAAGATGGTGAAACGAGTCGAGGCCACCCCCGCCGCGCTCGAACTGATCGAACGTCTAAAATCGAAGCACGGTCCGCTTCTATTTCATCAATCTGGAGGTTGCTGTGACGGGAGTTCACCGATGTGCTTTCCTCGAGACGAGTTCATGGTGGGCGATCACGATTTACTCCTTGGTGAAATCGGAGACACGCCGTTCTATATCCACGAGAAACAATATGATTATTGGAAACATACACAGCTGATTATCGATGTGGTCGATGGTCGGGGTGGTATGTTTTCCCTCGAAGGTGTTGAAGGGAAACGATTTTTAGGACGTTCTCGAGTCTTTACAGAAGAAGAGCGTGAAGCGCTAAAGCATGAAATATGATTACGAGGATCCATTTCGGTGGGTCCTTTCTCATTTCAAAAAAAACGATTATCCTCAATTGTAAAAAATATACATATTTGATTGTTTTCTTATGTATAGTGAATACAAAAGGAGGAATTCGATGACTACACTACTCACTGAATTTTTAGAGAGCGTTCTCGTGACCTTGATCAGTGTATTTGCGCCAATTTTCGTCCTACTTGCAGCCATACTCGTCTATAAAATCAAACGCTATAAAAGAAGTCAATATTATGAACAGACACGTCATCCATATATCAAAGTCGTTCAAGATACAGGGCTTTATGGCGAATACTTGTGTGTGGCAGATATCGAGTCAACATTCTTTCAACCGCTCATTTTGACGAATTTATATTTGCCTCATCCGTCTAAGAAAGATCGAACAACAGAAATTGATGTCGTCTTCATCAATCAAGCCGGAATCCACGTCATCGAATCCAAAAATTATAGTGGCTGGATTTTCGGACGTGCGCGCGACCAATATTGGACGCAAACACTTCCCCGTCGGAGAAAACATCGCTTCTTCAACCCAATCAAACAAAATGAATTGCACCTCAAAGCCATCGAGCAAGTTCTTGGACTGGACCGAACACATCTCCATTCATGGATTGTGTTTAGCAATCGCTCGACGCTCAAACAAATTGAGTCCCCAGACGTTCCCGTTTTGAATCGGCAACAATGGGCTAAACAGCTGACCACTTATCAAGATTTCGTCTTCGATCAAGATACACAAGTGAAGCTATATGAAACGCTATTATCCTTCACACAGGTCGATCCGGCTGTCACGATGAAACATATCGAAGACATCGAATCGGCTTACAAGCAATAAAAATATCCCGCGCCCATCATGAGCGCGGGATATTTCATCATTTACTTTGCATTTTAAAGCGTAAATACAATTCGTTATAGTAAGCGTTCATCCGCTTGCCTAAGTTTTCATACACCTCGAGCTCTTGCGTCACTTCGCGAGATGGGTAGAAACGTTCATCTGACGTCACTTCCTCATCTAAAAACTCGAGTGCCGCTTCGTTCGGTGTCGAATAGCCGACATAATCCGTATTACGGGCCGCGATTTCAGCATCTAGCATGAAGTCGATGAACTGATGTGCACCGTCCACATTTTGTGCGGTACTCGGAATGACAAGGTTATCGAACCAAAGATTCGTCCCTTCTTCCGGAATGACATACGTCAGCTCTTCATTTTCATACATGATTTCCGATGCGTCCCCAGACCAGACGACCGCTGCCGCCGCTTCACGGTTTGCCATCAACATTTTAATCTCGTCTCCGACGATGGCTTTAATGTTCGGCCAAAGTGTTTCTAGCTTTTGTTCCGCTTCAATCAACTCATCTTTGTTCGTCGTATTGAGCGAATAGCCAAGCGAGTTCAAACCAAAGCCCATCACTTCTCGTGTTCCGTCCGCAAGGAGGATATCATTTTCAAGCGGCATCTCCCATAAGTCGTTCCACGATGTAATCTCACCATCTACTAGTTCAGGATTATAAACAATCCCGACCGTTCCCCAGAAGTAAGGGACCGAGTATTTGTTACCCGGATCGAACGATTTATCGAGGAAGCGTGGGTCGATATTATCAAAATTCTCAAGTTTGTCGTAATCGATTGGTAGCAATAAGTCGTCTTCAATCATCTTACTAATCGCATAGTCTGATGGGACGGCAACATCGAACGCCGTACCCCCCTGCTCGATTTTCGTGAGCATCGCTTCGTTCGAATCGAATGTTTGATAAACGACCTTCAATCCACTCTGTTCTTCGAACTCACCAATCAAGTCCTCATCGATATAATCTCCCCAGTTATAGACGACAAGCGTATTGTCGCCACCAAATCCTTGCGCAGCATTTAGCTGCTGAATCCAAAGAAGGAGACCGAAGCTGACAATCAATGGGACAGCCAGCATGATGATTAATTTTTTCATCGTCTAACCTCCTTTGTCCCTCGTTGCGCCAACACATAATATCCGATGACAAGGATGAGAGTGAAGACGAACAAAATCGCAGACAACGCATTGATTTCAAGCGAGATTCCTTGTCGTGCCCGCGAGTAAACTTCTACTGCAAGCGTTGTAAATCCGTTCCCTGTCACGAAGAACGTGACGGCAAAATCATCTAACGAATACGTGAGTGCCGTGAAGAACCCGGCAAACACACCTGGTGTGATATATGGAAGAATGACTTTCGTCAATACATCCCACGTACTTGCCCCTAAGTCACGCGACGCATCAATCAACGTCGGGCTCATCTCTTGAAGTTTCGGCAACACCAAGATGACAACAATCGGAACCGAGAAGGCGATATGTGACAAGAGAACCGAATAGAAGCCTAACTGAATCCCGAGCATCGTAAAGAGAATCAAAAACGATGCCCCGATGATGACGTCTGGGCTGACAATCAAGACGTTGTTCAACGACAAGAGGGATGTCTTTGTATATTTTTGTTTTGCCGTGTAAATCGCGAGCGCCCCGATGACACCGAGCACGGTCGAAATCGTCGCTGATAAAAGCGCGATGACAATCGTGTTCAAGACGATGACGAGGAGTCTTGTATCGGTGAAGAGGGATTTGTACCATTCAAGTGTAAAGCCTTCGAAGTTACTCATCGTCCCGCCACTATTGAACGAATAGAAGACGAGATATAAGATTGGCGCGTAAAGAATAAAGAATACGGCCGCCAAGTACAGGTTTGATAATTTGAATCGTTTACGTTTCATCGACGGACCGCTCCTTTCGCACCCCAGTCACGCGTAATGACCATGACGAGAACCATCGCCAAGATCAAGAAGACGGCAATCGTTGATCCCATCCCCCAGTTTTGCGTGACAAGGAATTGTTGTTCAATCGCTGTACCGAGCGTGATGACACGGTTCCCTGCGATCAGGCGTGTGATCATGAAGAGTGACAACGCCGGAATAAAGACAATTTGAATCCCTGATTTGACGCCGTCAAGCGTCAACGGGAAGACGACACGTCGGAACGTCGTCCAGTTCGATGCACCTAAGTCTCGTGATGCATAGACGAGAGATGGTGGTAATTTTTCAATCGCGTTGTAGATCGGCAAAATCATGAACGGGATGAAAATGTAGACGGATACGAAGACGAAACTGAAGTCTGTAAAGAGAATCTGTTTCGTTCCAATCCCGATTGCTTCTAAGAACTGATTCGTGATGCCGTACGTTCCGAAAATTCCAAGGAACGCGTACGCTTTTAATAACAAGTTAATCCATGACGGAAGTAAGATGAGTAAAAGCCAAAGCTGTTTATGCTTCGTCTTCGTCAACAAGTACGCTGTCGGGTATCCGACGAGTAGCGAGAAGAACGTAATGAGGAACGCGTACCAAAACGACGAGAGCGTCATCGACAAGTATGTCGAAGAGAAGAACGTCTGATAGTTCTCTAAGCTCAAGTTCCCATCGATATCAAAAAACGAGTAATAGACGACAAGGACAAGTGGTGCGACGACGAATAAGGCAATCCAAATCCAATATGTCGTCAAATATACCGTCTTTGCGGTCTGGTTAGTTTGATTCATGAGAGACCTCCTCATAGGATTCGAGACGACGGTCAAACTCTTCTTCCGTCTCCCCTAATCGCATGACATGAATCGCTTCTTCGTCAAACGTCAATCCGATTTTTGATCCGACTGTCGACTTCTTCGTCGAGTGAACGAGCCATTCGTTCCCTTCCTCGTCATAACAACAAATCTCATAGTGAACGCCTCGGAACAATTGTGAATCGACATCCACGACAAGTTTTGCCGCGTCGACCGATGTCATCTCCAAGTCTTCTGGACGAATGATGACCTCGACTTTTTCATTACGATCGAATCCTTGGTCGACACATTCGAACGTTTTATTAGCGAACGTGACGACGTTGTCTTCCGGCATGACGCCAGGTACGATATTTGACTCTCCGATGAAGTCTGCGACGAAACGGTTGATCGGTTCATCGTAAATATCAGTCGGTGTCCCACTCTGAACAATTTTCCCGTTGTTCATAACGAAAATCTCATCAGACATCGCGAGCGCCTCTTCTTGGTCGTGTGTGACGAAGATGAAGGTGATGCCGAGACGTTGTTGCAATTCACGAAGTTCGTATTGCATCTCCGTCCGAAGTTTTAAATCTAGGGCAGACAATGGTTCATCAAGGAGGATGACCTCTGGCTCGTTCACGATTGCGCGAGCGATGGCGACACGTTGACGTTGTCCACCTGACATCTCATCGATTTCGCGCGAACCGTATCCTTCTAAGTTAACGAACTTGAGAGCTTGCTCTACTTTTGATTTTATCTCTGCTTCTTTTAACTTTTTAATCCGAAGACCGAACGCGACATTTTCAAATACGTTCAAATGAGGAAACAGCGCATAATCTTGAAACACGGTGTTCACTTGTCGTTTGTTGGCCGGTACATCGTTGATTCGCTTCCCACTGAAGTGGATATCACCTTCAGTCGCGTCTGTAAATCCTGCGATAAGACGTAAGATTGTCGTCTTCCCACATCCCGATGGACCGAGAAGCGTATAAAACTTCCCACGCTCAATCTCAAAACTGATATCTTCTAAGACGACTGTGTCGTCATAACGCTTTGAGACGTGGTCAAAGCGAATAATGGTTTCTGTATTCATGCTGTTTCCTCCTCTATTGACTTATAAATATGAATGAGTCGCAACGATAAGACATTCACTCTCGTCATCATGATCATTGACAAGTTGGTGCGAATCCGAGGCGACATAATACATCGTTTCTCCTGCTTTAGCGAAATACGTATGATGACCCAACTTCAGTGCCACTTTTCCAGATAGGACATACACCAAGGTCTCCGCACGTGAAGGTTCATATTGTTTGAATTCTCCATTCTTGCAAAACGTGACAAGAATTGGCTCCATCTCTTTCTCATTCGATTCCGGAATGAGCCATTCTGTGCGATATTTTCGTTCCTCATCCGTATACGTGGTGCGGTCATCGACGGTGTATACGACCTTTTGATTCAAGTCTTCATCGAAGAACTCTTTTGGTGAACTTCCAAGAACGCTCAACAAATCAAATAACGTCTCTAATGAAGGAGAGCTTAAATCACGTTCAATTTGAGAGATATATCCTTTACTCAAATCCGTACGCTCTGCCAACTCCTCTTGGGTCAATCCTTTTTTAATCCGGAGTCGCTTAATGTTTTGACCTACTTCCAACGACTGAACGCCTCCTTCTAGTTTAGTAAAACATGAGTTCAACTAAAGAAAGTTTATCTATACTATACTTACAAGCAAACTATTAGCGACCTTCATTATAACGAACTGAATGAGAATTGCAATAAAAAAAATCACGCCCTATGGACGTGATTCAATGTAAGTTTCGTTTAGACATCAAATGTTGAAATTTTTCATTCTTCGTTTGGAACAAATGAAGCTGCGCACCATATGCATCGATCTGTTGAATCACATACTGAAAGGCTTTCGCCTCACCAGGGTAAGGTTCCCCGGCTTTTGCGAGCGACGTCTCAAAATCTTCCCATAATACCTCGACCCACGTGATGGCTTCCGAATCGTTTAACACATCATTCTTCTCTTTTAGAATGGCGGCTAGCCGTTCATACTGATCATTCCGATTCATGACTTCACCTCCGTTAGTTCAGAGAGCGGAATGGCCCGTTCTGTCAGATCCCCTTCAAACGTCCCCCATCCCATCACGCCGTTGACGAATTTCAAGCGGAACGGTTGATTGTTGTAGTTGACGACATATGTTTCACCTGGACGAAACGATGTCGGGTCGACCAAATAGCTTTCAGCAATCGCGATCCGTCGAAGGACAACTTCGATTTCGCTGACCATGCCCATCTGTTCAGCCTTTCGCTTTCTCTCATGTAACGCTTGAATCTCTTGCTCTAACTCATATTTTGATAAGTCACTTAACCGCTTCTCCATTTCGTTCACCTCGATGTAAGCGTATCAGATTTTGTGAAAAAAAGAAAAAGGCGAGACTGAGTGAAACTCCACTCAGTTCGCCTTAAAGTTGTACAACGGTTTGATGACTTGGTCGATTCTGACCGCCGGTTCGATATAACGGACGATTTCTTTCATCGACTTATACACGAATGGGGATTCGTCAATCGTCGACGGTCGAACCGATGTCGACCAAACACCTTCCATCGTACGTTTGAATTCCTTGAAATCGACACGTTTCCGTGCGGCTGAGCGTGACATCATTCGACCCGCTCCGTGAGGCCCGGAGAAGTTCCAATCCGGATTCCCTTTCCCCGTACAGATGAGCGAACCATCACGCATGTTCATCGGAATGATGACACGTTCGCCTTGTTGAGCCGAGATGGCTCCTTTTCGAAGAATCATCGCATCATGGTCGATATAGTTATGAACAGTGTCAAATTGATCGATGACGTTCCACTTCATCGCTTCCACAATCACATCTGTCATCGCACGGCGGTTCGCCGCTGCATACTGTTGGGCGATTCGCACGTCATGCATATAATCATCCATGTCCTCCCCTTCGACATAAGCCAAATCCCGGAAAGGTTTCCGTGCTTCTCGTTCCGTCTCGAGATAAGTCGAAATCTCCTGCTGTCGTCCAACTGCTTTCAACCGCTCGATTTCTTCTGTTACATCTTTTGTTTCCATCATGTGTTGGATTGCTCGCTCTTGATAATGATCGGCAATCTGTACCCCGAGATGGCGTGAACCCGAATGGATGACGAGAAACGTTCGCCCCTCTTCATCCCGGTTCACTTCAATAAAGTGGTTCCCAGAGCCAAGCGACCCGACCGAACGTAAGGCACGGTCGAGTTTATATGGCGCTCGAACTGCTTCAAGCGGAAGTTCATTTGCGTACGGATGGACCGCCTCGCGAATGTTCATCCCGCTCGGTACGAGTTCGCGGATCATGTCATCGAGTCGCTGAAAGTCGATTCGTTTTGTTTTGATTTCAGTACAAAGCATCCCACATCCTAAGTCGACGCCGACTAAGTTCGGTACGACTTTATCGTGAATCGTCATCGTCGTTCCAACGACTGACCCTTTCCCAGCGTGCATATCCGGCATAATCCGAATCGATGCCCCTTGTGTGAACGGTTGGTCAAGTAGCGTTTGAATCTGATTCCGCGTCATGTCATCGATGCGTTCATTGAATACTTTAGCGCGGTTATATTCCCCCGTGATTTCCATGGTTCCTCCTTAACTAATCGCTTGTTGCTTGCTTTGTAGTTCATGCATTCGGGCATAGACGCCACCGAATTCGATGAGCGATTGATGGTTCCCGCGCTCGATGATTCGACCGTGGTCGAGGACGAGAATCTGGTCTGCTTCTCGAATCGTAGAGAGACGGTGAGCGATGACAAACGTCGTTCGACCGTACGTGAGTGTTTTAAGCGCTTCTTGAATGAGCGCCTCTGTCTCCGAATCAACACTTGCTGTCGCTTCATCGAGAACAAGAATGGCCGGATCAAAGACAAGTGCGCGGGCGAAGCTGATCAGTTGTCGTTCCCCACTCGAAAGGGATGCCCCTCGCTCAATTACCGGTTCGTCGATTCCTTGCGGTAGTTGTTTCACGAAACGGTCTGCACCAACAGCCGTGAGTGCTTTCCATACCTGTTCGTCCGTGATGGTCTCGTCACCTAGCGTGACGTTCGTTCGAATCGTTCCGGTGAATAGGAACGGGTCTTGCAAGACGATCCCGAGATGGTCTCGAACCGCCTGCGTCGGAAGTGTCGTCACGTCCATTCCATCGATACGAAGAACACCTTTAGATGGGTCATAAAAACGCATGAGCAAATTCATGATCGAGCTCTTACCACTTCCGGTGTGTCCGACAAGGGCAATCGTCTCGCCTGGAGCTGCATGTAACTCAATCTGTTGTAACACCGGTTTCCCCGCCTCATAACTGAATGTCACATCATCAAAGACAACTTCCCCTTTAAAGCGTGGAATACGTTCCGATGAGACCGGCTCTCCTTTTTCATCGAGCAACTGGAACATCCGATCAGCCGAGACGAGTGCCTGTTGTAGTGGAGACAACTGGTTCATGATTTGTGTTACCGGCTCAAAAATCCGCGAGACGTAATCGATATAGGCATACAAAATCCCGAGTGTCAGGATGCTTCCCCCACCGAGTGTTTGCGCCCCGACGAACCAGATGAGTAATGCGAGCGCCATGTTTCGGAAGAAGTTGACCAAGTTATGACTCATCAATGCATCTAATTTCAACAGTTTTCGTCTCGTTTGGAAGTTGTCACTGTTCTTCTCATTAAACTCGTCATAAACGAGATCTTCGCGAACGTACGATTGAATGATTGGCATCGTCTGAATGCTTTCATTCAACTGTGCGTTCATATCCGCGACGAGTGCGCGGACACGGAAGTTATTTTTTGTCGAGAAGCGCTGGAACAGCTTGATCCAGACGATGACGACCGGGATGATGATGAGTGAGACGAATCCAAGACGTACGTCTAGGAAGAACATCGCAATGAGTACTCCAATCATCATGACGACACTTTGGAAGACACGGGCAAGTACTCCTAAATAAAGGTCCCGAATCGTTTCCGTGTCGTTTGTGACACGGCTGACAATCTTCCCGATCGGCGTCTGGTCAAAATAACGTACCGGAATCGTTTGCAGATGCCTCATCACGTCGAGACGCATTGTCTTGACGATACTATGAGCCGAACGCTGCAAGAGCATCTGTTGTCCCCAGTTCAATCCGGCTGCGAGTAGCAACAGGACGACATAAAGACCAGACAGCATGAGCACTGCTCGTAAATCTGTCTGATAAAACTGGAACACATCAGTCGATGAGAGTGAGACGATATTGTCATATGTCGCCGTCTCATCACCTCGTGTAATCGTCAGCACGTCTCCTTCGACATCTCGGATCCCCCCGCTCATCACTGCCTCAGGTACGAGATAGTATCCGTCCGTCGTTTGCACGATAGAGACGGGCTGAACCACGTCTTGCCCGTCAAGCCTCGTTTCTTTCTCGTACGAGTTTCCATCAAAGGAAACGCTACCGCCAGACTCGACTTGAACCCAATCACGTTCGATGGCAACGATATGCTCATCGATAATGATTTTGGCGATATACGGCCCGGCAAGTTCTGCGCCGACCGCTAAAAAGAGTAATGTCAATCCGAGGAAGATCGAGCGTTTCACTTGTTTGGCATACCCAACAAGTGAACGGATCGTTTTCTTCCGACGGACTGGATCTAATTCATATTGATCGATCATGAGAGATTCCCCCTTTCCCGGATTACTCCGACTCTCCTTGTCGAATAAATTGTTCATAATACCAACCGTGACGTTCCATCAGTTGGTCATGTGTGCCACGTTCTGTGACACGCCCGTCTTGAAGGACGAGAATTTGGTCAGCGTGTGCCACCGCAGAAAGACGGTGCGCGACGATAAACGTCGTTTTCGCCTCACGGCTCGTGCGAACCGAATCGATGATGCGTGATTCAGTCTTCGCATCGACCGCCGAGAGCGAATCATCAAGGAGTAAAATCTCAGGATTTTTTAATAATGCTCGTGCAATCGATAAACGTTGTTTCTGTCCACCCGATAGCATGACACCTTGTTCTCCGACAACCGTATCTAAACCATTCTCTAAATGCTCGATATCCGTATCAAACGCCGCGAGATGGATTGCCATCTCAAGCGCTTCATCCGATACATCATCTACGCCGAAGCGAATGTTATCGCGGACCGTCTTCGAGAACAGGAGATGTTCTTGTGATACATATCCGCTCCAACCCCGTACGGTTTCGAGTTTGATGTCCGAAATCGGTACGCCGTTCACGAGAAGTGAATCGTCGATTGGATACTCTCGAAGCAACTGGCGCAATAACGTCGTCTTCCCGGCCCCGGTCGGTCCGACGACCCCAATCGTCTCACCACGCGAGACGTGTAGCACGATGTCTTCTAACGCATCACGATTCGCGTTCGGGTAACGGAACGAGAGCGATTTGAATGTGATTTTCTCTGGAACGTCGATCTGGATCGTACCCGTAGAGGCAACGTCCGGCACCTCGTTCATCGTCGATTCGATCCGCTCCAAACTTGCCGTCCCCCGTTGTACGACGTTGATGAGTTCACCAAACGCATACATCGGCCAAATGAGCATCCCTAAATAAATGTTGAACGAGACGAGTTGACCGAGCGTAATATCGTTCGTAAAGACGAGATACGTTCCAAATGAGAGCCCAATCAAATAACTGAGTCCGACGAGTAGTTTGATGACCGGCTCAAACAATACATCGATTTTTGCGACGTGCATGTTTTTCGCCATGACATCGTCTGTGATGTCATCAAACTTTTTCGTGTCCGCTTCTTCTTGAACGAATGAACGGACGACGCGAAGACCTGAGATTGACTCGACGACTTGGTCGTTCATCACCCCGAACGAGTCTTGGGCTGCCGTGAAGCGTGTATGGATTTGACTTCCCAGTTTATTCATCGACCAGGCGAGAATCGGCATCGGCAAGAGTGCCGCGAGCGTCAACTTCCAATCGATGAACACACCCATGATTGTTAACGCAATGAGTGTCATGTTGAACGAATCAACCAATGTCATGACCCCAAACCCGGCTGTCCGTTCAACCGCTTTCAAATCATTCGTCGCGAGTGCCATCAAGTCACCCGTACGATGTTGTTGATAAAAGCGCGGCGTCTGTTTGAGGAGGTGACCGAAAAAGCGACCTCTCAATTTCTTTTCAAGTAAAAAGGCTGTCCCGAATAGTCGGGCAATCCACAAATACGACATCACATAAGATAACACCATGATGCCTAGAAGCGATGATACGATGAGAATCAATCGTTCTGTCGTCAAGCTTCCTTCACGAATCGCATCGATTGCCTGTCCGATGATCCACGGCGGTAGCATATCCACGACCCCCGTGATGATGAGTAAGATGATGGCAATCAAATACGTCCGTTTCTGTCTTTTAATAAACCAATCCAATTGTTTAATCAGTTTCATGACTGATTTCCCCCTTTCGTCCAATCCATCTAAGCACGCAAAAAAGCGCACTCCACCTGATTGTGCAACCAATCAAATGAAGCGCGCTTGAAGTAGTCTTCAATCTTTTGCATGGTCAGGGAAAGGACACTACCCCTATCCAGCTGCCAAAGTCACGCAGTTAAATACGAGTAGCCATATGATGTTTTGAGTGTGTTTGTGAGTGCAATGTTGTTCATCATTCTGGCTCCTCTCGTTTCATAGTTTTAAAATCTACTCAAACCTTAGCAGACTGTTCTGAAAATTGTCAATATTATTTTGTAAAAAAATTGTAACTTGATTTAGTTTAAGAAAAACATGCCCAAAATGAGACCAATGACCCCTGTTGCCGTGACGTAATAAATCATCGGCATGAGCGTGTAACGAATGATGGTCCCTTCTTTACCGAGCAGTCCGGCAACTGATGCGACCGCTACGACGTTTAACACACAGATCATATTCCCCGCATTCGCCCCGGCCATCTGCATCGATAAGGCGAGCGTATTATCGAGTCCGACAGACTCCGCTACGTTCGTCGTCAAACTCGAGAACATCATGTTCGAGAAGGTTGCTGAGCCTGAGACGAAGGCGCCGAGGGCCCCAATCCACGGTGCAACGAGTGGCCATACTCCCCCGAACGTGTCGGCAGCTGCCGTCGCGAGTTCGACCGGCATAGACGCAAGTCCAGCACCTCCATTTTCGGAGTGAATGAAAATACGAACCATCGGAACAGAAGCCGCTAATGTGATGACTGTACCGACGATTCCAAACGTCGTCGCTTTAAAGACCGACGTCACTTGCGACCAACTCATATTGTGCAGGAAGAATGTTGCGATGATCGTCAAGATGAACATGAATCCTGGTGAATAGAACGGTTCCCAAGACGTTGAAATCCCTTCTACCCCTAAAATATTCGGTAGATTGATTCGTACACTGCGAGATAGTTCATTCAAGAACGGTACCGTACGAGTGAGAACTAAGAAAATCGTCAAGATGAGATAAGGTGCCCACGCTTTCCATTGCGGTAGTTCACGCGTGTTCGATTTTATCGTTACTTTTTCAGTAGATGGTTCAAGTTCATCCGCATACCCATCGAACGTCCATACGCGCTTCGGCATGAGAATCCCTTTACGAGCCATTGCGACGAGTATGACGAGACCCGTTAGTCCACCGAGCATCCCACCGAATTCAAATCCAAGGATGAGTGTCCAAATGTAGGCCGGTACACTGTATAACAGTGCTGCAACAATCGCAATTGGAAATACTTCGAGTGCCGGCTTGATCGATTTTTCCTTACTGAAGAAGCGCGTTAACATCAAAATCAGAATGAACGGGATGAATAGACCGACGACCATATCAATCAATACGGTCTGTAAAACAACCTCTGTCAAAAAGGCAATCGACTCAGGTTGGTTCACGTCTAGCGAAAGACCATTCCCAATCCCGATGAGTGCCGGTGTCCCGACTGCACCGAACGTGACGGCGGATACGTCCGCAGACAGTGCGATGACGACAGCGGCAATCGGTGGAAAGCCGAGCGCAATCAAGAGTGGTGCCGCAACCGTTGCCGGTGTCCCAAATCCTGATGCCCCTTCAATGAATGAAACGAACAACCAACCGACAATCAAGACTTGAATACGCGGATCGGGTGTGATGTTGACGAATCCAGAGCGGATCGCGTTCATGCCGCCCCCCTCTTTCATCGTATTCATCATTCCAATCGCACCATAGACAATCCAAACTGTCGTCACAGCAATGACTAGTCCTTGTAGTGTCGCTGCCATGATTCGAGTCGCATCCAATTGCCAAACGAAGAACGCTAAAATTGCCGTCGTCACGAGTGACAAGGGCATGGCTACCGATGCAGGTAAACGCATAATTACCAATAAGATGAGCACGGCCACAATCGGTGTCAGTGCTGTAATCCATTCTAAAATCGTCAATGTAGACCCACCTTTTCGTGTTTTCCCCTACCGTAAACAGATGTCCCATCACGATTCTTGTTCAGCGATTCGATCTAACGTACGTTCAATCACATCATACGGAAATCCTTTACGCCGAAGCTGCATCTTCATGCGCTGTTTGCGTTCGAATGCATCATACCCGCTGAACTTCCGATTCAACTTTTCAGCCTGCTTTAGACACGCCGCAATTTCGACATCTTCGTCCTCTTCTTCCCAAAAAGTTTGAATCGCCTCTGAAATAATATCAAAGGTAAACCCCCTTTGCATCAGGGTTTGTTGAATTCTTTGTTGCACTTCTGTGGCAGAACGACGATTTGTTTCCATTTGTTTCCGTTTTACGAACTTTCCGGCCTTTTCCACGAGTTCTTCGTGTGTGATGGACGTCAATACCGACTCAACGACGTCGGGTGGAATGCGGAGCTGTTCGAGCTCACGTTTGATTTTGATTGGCCCACTTGGACTAGTGTTGAATTTGGTTTGGACATAAGCTTTCGCAAATTCCGCATCATTCAAATAACGTTGCTCTTTCAATCGTGTGATGGCATGTTTGATGGCAGTCTCGCTTAACTCCTTCTTCATCAGATAGTCTTGTACCTCTGAAATCGCACGCATTCGATACGATAAATAATTGACGGCTAACTTATAAGCCTTCTGTGACTCTTCCGCCTCGAGCACGTCTTGTACAAAATCGTCTTCGAGTTCCATCCCTTTTGTGAGTCCATACTTAATGAACACGTCGACATCGATGGCGAACGCAAACTCTTCTTTCCCCTCTCGTTCGATGAATACGTTCAATCGGTCTTTATTTTTTTGTTGGGTCGTGAACTTCGCAATTTTCATAACGACTCCCCTCCATTCTATGTTTCTAACATATCACGTTCAGGAAACGTAAAGGATTTTTGATAAGTTAGAAGAAAGGGTATTCATCTGGATATACTGACTTATACCCATTTTAGAAACAACACATGATATCGGAGGGAATTTCATGAAAATCGCAATCACTGGCGGAACCGGACTGATCGGTCAACCGCTCGTCCGTGCATTGGCTGATGCCGGTCATCAAGTCGTCGTGTTGACACGTCATCCACGCCCCCGCCATCGCGGGGTATCATTCATCGAATGGTTGACACCGAACAGCAAGCCCGAAGAAGAGCTCGAAGGAACGGACGCGTTCATCCATTTAGCCGGGGCGTCAATCAATGACGGACGCTGGACCCATAAACAGAAACAAGCGATCCTTCAAAGCCGAATCGAAGGGACAAAAGAAGTCGTCCGCATCATTCAACAGTTAAAACAAAAGCCACAAGTCGTCGTGAGCGGCTCGGCGATCGGCATATACGGTGAAGATCGCTCGATCACCTATTCAGAAGAAACCCCATTACCGACACGAACCAATTTCCTAGGGAATGTTTGCGTCCTGTGGGAACAGGAGGCTGAACCGATTCGCGATTTAGGAGTTCGTCTTGTGACAATGCGCACCGGAGTCGTTTTATCAAATGACGGTGGTGCCTTTCCGTTAATGAAACTCCCCTATCAATTCGGAGTCGGTGGTAAAATCGGATCAGGAGAGCAGTGGGTCCCATGGATTCATCTAGACGATCTTGTGCGGTTGTTCGTGCATATCATCGAAACGGACACAATCGAAGGTCCTGTAAACGGGACCGCCCCTACGCCGGTGACGATGAATGAGTTTGGGAAGACGATTGCGAAAGTGATGCATCGTCCTCACTGGATTCCGGCACCTGCCCCAATGATGAAACTCGCACTCGGTGAAAAGAGCGTCATCGTCCTAGAAGGTGCGAAAGTCATTCCGACAAAAGCGCTACAACATGGCTTCGATTTCCGATATGACACGTTAGAACCCGCACTAAAAAACCTATTACAAGATGCTTAAGGAGAATGAAACGTGAGTCACTTACTTATTCGAAACGCCCATATTTATCCGATTACCGCCCCCCACTTTTACGGAGACCTCCGTGTTCGTGATGGCAAGATTGTCGAAATGGCCGAATTACTCGATCCAATGGACAATGAGAACGTCATCGAGGCGGAAGGAAACTTTTTATTCCCTGGTTTTATTGATGCCCATACCCATCTCGGCTTATATGATGAAGGAACCGGCTCTGTCGGAAACGACGCAAACGAAACGGTCGAAGCAATGACACCTCACGCTCGTGCAATTGACGGCGTCTATCCGCTCGACGAAGGGTTTCAAGAAGCACTGATGGCTGGCGTGACGGCTGTTCAGGTCATGCCTGGAAGCATGAACGTCATCGGTGGTGTGACAAGTGTCATCAAAACGCACGGTCGCTACATTGACGATATGATTGTCCGCCGTCACGCAGGACTGAAGATGGCGCTCGGTGAAAACCCGAAACGCATTCACAGTATGGGGAAAACGGGTGACTTGACGCGGATGGGAATCATGGGCTTGCTCCGCGAGGCGTTTCGCACGGTTGGGTCGACGAAGACGATTGGTACGTTCGGGAGTCAGATGATTCAACTCGCCCTCGACCGCGAAATGCCAATTCGTGTGCACGCGCACCGCGCTGATGACATCCTATCTGTCGTACGCTTTGCAAAAGAGTTCAACCTCGACTATCGAATCGAGCATTGTACGGAAGGTCACCTCGTCGCGGAAAAATTACAGGAACTCGGTGTGAAACACGTCACCGTCGGCCCGACGTTCACGCGAAAGTCGAAGATTGAACTTCAAAATAAGACGTGGGAGACGTATCGCATCCTCCATGAGCACGACATGATCGTCTCGATTACGACTGACCATCCGTACACGCCGGTCCAATATTTGAACTTGTGCGCTGGACTTGCCGCGCGTGAAGGGCTACCCGTCGACATCGCGTTACGCGGGATCACCATCAATCCCGCCGAATCGTTGGGTGTCGCCGACCGAATCGGCTCCCTCGAAGTCGGAAAAGATGCTGATCTCGTGTTGTGGAATCACTTCCCACTCGACTACTTAGCGAAGCCGATTATGACGATCGTGAACGGTGAAGTTGTCTATAAAACAGACCGTGCCGAAACGCATCATGAGGTCGAATAATTTTCATTATTTTTCATAAGCGTTTTTACGCATAATTTACTTGCTTTTTTAAAAATACTATATAAAATTATCTTGTAACTTCATAAAGCAGCCAAGGCGGTTCGAACAGCGAAGCCAGAAGTATGCTTTCGTTACGACTATTCTTCAGCGGTCTGAAATAGGAGGAGGAATGTAAAGGTGCTCAAATTTCGTGAGCTTACCGACTGCGCGGAGTTGTTCGAACTGATGCAACACCCAGATGTCTTTCCGTATGTCCGTCAAAAGACGGTCCACTTTGACGAGTTTTTATTTAGCACGAAGCAAATCATCGAGCTAGAGGAGCAAGGAAATATCATCTCACGTACCATCACGAACGAGTATGGCACCCCGATTGGGACGATCAGCTTGTTCGATGTCGAATCCGGTTATGGATTCCTTGGCACGTGGCTTGGCAAGCCGTATCACGGCAAAGGTTATAATCAAGTTGTGAAAGAGGCGTTCTTCTCAGAACTGTTCTTCGAGCTTGACATTGAAAGTGTGTTCTTAAAGATTCGTAAATCAAATGAACGTTCGATTGCTGCTGCAGAGAAACTCCCGTACGCGTTTTGCGCGAACGAGATTCGTTCTGAACTGCTCGCCGAAATCAACCAAGGTGATGTGGAATATGTTTTATATGAAGTATCCAAGTCGAGCTTCCAGCTTTACTTGCATGCCCTTCACATCCCAGAATACGAAGTCCCTTACGAGGCACAACTCGAAGCATGAGCCAATTCTGTCAAAGAATTGGCTTTTTTGTGGCGTTTTTGTGTGGATTTGATGGAGGTAACTTGTCTGAGCTGAATAAATCTGTTCTAATTCGAAGAGATAGGTATGATAAAGGTATGAGGGATTCATCACAACTCTCGTTAACCGTTTCGTAAAGGAGAATGGCATATGTCAGAATCAATGTTTCGTATCCTCGTAACTGATGACGAAGAACAAATGCGAGATTTACTTGTATCAAATTTAGAAAAAGAAGGGTATGAGACGGTCACCGCCTCAAACGGTCTTGAAGCGATCGCACGCTTAAAAGAAGAGACGTTCCATCTCGTCTTACTCGACGTCATGATGCCCGAACTTGATGGATTGACGGCCTGCATGCGCATCCGGGAGTTTTCGAACGTTCCCATCATTCTATTGACAGCACGCTCGGAAGAACTCGACCGCATCCACGGTTTAAAAATCGGGGCAGACGACTATATCACAAAACCGTTTAGCCCACGCGAGCTACTCGCTCGCATCGAAGCGACGTTACGTCGTACACACAGCTTTTCAAAAGAACAAGATGCGACGTTTGACGTCGGGATTCTCTCCATCGATATCGAAGGTCGCGCCGTCAGCGTGAAAGGGAAAACGATCAACTTGACTCGAAAAGAGTTTGATTTACTCTACCTGTTTATCACAAACGACGAAAAAGTGTTCTCCCGTGAACAGCTACTCGATCAAATTTGGGGAACCGAATACCACGGCAATCTCCGCACAGTCGATACGCATATCAAGACGCTACGCCTAAAACTCGGTGAGGCTGGAGGTTACATTCAAACAGTATGGGGCATCGGATATAAATTCGAGGCAAACGTATGAAGCGATACACGATCCGGAAGCGGATTTGGATTACCATCTGGACAGCCAGCCTCTTCTCAGCGTTCGTGTTTCTGATCATGACGTTCTATTTGTACGACAAATTTTATATTCAAACGCAAGAAGAACTGCTCATCAATCGCGGAGAGAAACTCGTCACGATTTATAAGGCCGACGGTTTCTCTGACGCGTTCGCCGACAGCATGACATATACGAACGAACTGACCGAAACGAAAGTGTTTCTCTCCTCGGTTCGAGAGGATACACTCGGCTCCGGTAAGACGTTTCTACGGCAACAAGATCTCGAACGCCTCCAGGACGGGTATGCGATTTCTGTCACGCGAAAGCACCCGACCGAGGACGTCGACATTTTGATGACCGCTTTCCCACTCATACGAGACGGGGAGCTCGATAATGCGCTGATCCTCTACATGGAACTCAGTAAAATCAGTGAGCCATTCCAACCGATTCGGCTCATGATCACGTTTTTACTCGTCCTCATGATTGTGAACTTGCTCATTTTCGGTAAACAGATTATCGATACGATCATCCAACCGCTCATTCAGATGAAACGCGCCTCTCAAGTGTATGCACAAGGTGATTTTTCACACCGCATCCCGATTGTGTACGATGATGAGATCGGTGAGTTGGCAGATACGCTCAACTCGATGGCGGAATCGCTCGGACTCGTCGAAGAACAGCGAAAAGAATTTCTCGCTAACGTCAGTCACGAACTCCGTACCCCACTCTCCTACATTCGCGGGTACACCGAGATGCTTCAAGATGATACCTTGGATGAAAAAACACGGGCCCAATATTATGACATTATCGAAAACGAGACGAACCGACTTCAGCGCCTTGTCACGGACTTACTCGACCTCGCACAGTTAGAGCGCGATTCCTATCCGATGACAAAAGAACCTGTCGTTTATTCACAAGTGCTCGAAGACGTCCTCTATCGTCTCGAACCGATTGCTCGGGCAAAAGGTGTGACAATCGAATCCGATTTAGACTTTGATTTGATTATTCTGGGTGACCATGACCGACTCGAACAAGTCATCGGTAACCTTCTCGATAATGCCCTCCGCTACACAGAGGCGGGCAAGACGATTTATGTGAAGACGTTTGCCGAAACGGACTATGCGATCACGGAAATACGCGATGAAGGTCGGGGCATTCCGAAAGAAGATCTAGACAAATTGACGGAGCGTTTCTATCGCGTCAATAAATCACGAACACGACAAGATGGTGGGACCGGTCTCGGTTTGGCCATTGCGAAGCATATCATCGAACGACATGAAGGATCGCTTCACTTTAGTTCAGAAGTAGGTAAAGGGACGACTGTCACGGTCGGCTTGCCACTTCTGCCTGAAGATGATTTCGATATGTAAAAAAGGCAGCCTCGATGGGCTGCCTTTAAATGTCTTTCCCTTTATATTGATTGACCGACTCTTGTTCGAGCCGCTCTCGTTCGGCATGAGTCTGCGGGTAACCGTTCGCCTGCCATTCGGCTCGATGACTCGAATCGAGTTGCGTGAGACCTTGCTCCGCTTCATCCTGATTCGCATCTACGCTCTCCCGCTCGTCCATCTTCTGCCACGTGTCTTCTTCATCACGTTGCGAAAGCAGTGCCACCACTTTTGGTGCAACGAGCGCAGCACCAGCAACACCAAGTACAATCCCCATCAATACTTTACGATCCATCCTGTCCCCTCCTTCACTATGAAGTCTTCATTCCACCATTTCATCATCTTAAAACCCAAACCGAAAACGTTTACAACATTTCAAGGAGTGGAATCCTTAGGGGGAAGGAGGCGATTGGATGGAAAAGAAACGACCTACCTCGAAGCGTCCGTTCGATAATCCGGACGCTGTCGATACGGACAAAGAGAGTATTTTCGATGAGGACGGCATGCAAACCGTCGACCCGATTCCCGTCGAAGAGTTGAATGAACGGATGAAGGACGAGAAGAACAAACGTCACTCCAAAGATGATTCGGTGAGTGAAAAGAAATATAAAGACAAATAAACAAGCTGCGGACGAATCGTCCGCAGCTTGTTTACGTTAAGTCCTTCGGTGAAAATCCGTAAGGTAGCATTTCTTCTTTTGTCATCACTTTTGTGTCACCGTTCAAGTTTGCGAGAATTAAGGTGAAATCCTCTCCCGCGAATTCGGCGATGACTTGACGGCAAGCCCCGCATGGTGAAATCGGACCTTCCGTGTCTCCGACAACCACAACTGTTTCAATCGAGTCGCTACCTTCCGAGACTGCTTTGAAAATGGCTGTTCGTTCAGCACACATCGATAGTCCGTACGAAGCATTCTCTACGTTACAGCCTGTGATTTCTTTACCCGATGCATCGATGACAACGGCACCGACGTTAAATTTAGAATACGGTGTATAGGCGCGTTTGCGCGCTTCAATGGCTTTATGCACGAGTTCTTGTACGCGTTCTTGTGAAATCATTGGATGTTCCTCCACTTCTATATTTGAGAAGAAGTCTGACATCTGAACTATAACGTGAAAACGCTTACTTGACAAGCCTTTTCACGGACTCGTCAATATTTTTTCTTTTTCTTTTTCTCGAACACGACGACCGATTCGACGTGAGACGTCTGTGGGAACATATCATACGGTTGAACATAATTGACCTTGTATCCCGCTTTCATCAACTGATCGGCATCTCGCGCGAGCGTCTGTGGGTTACATGACACGTAAACGATTCGTTTCGTCTTCGACGAGATAATCGAGTTGATCAATTGATGATCCATACCCGTACGCGGCGGATCGACGACAACGACGTCAGGAATCCAGCCATCTTTCACCCAACGTGGGATCCAATGCTCGGCACGTCCTTCGACGTATGTGACATGGTTATAGCCATTTTCACGCATATGATCATTCGCATCTTCAACCGCTTCTGGGACGACTTCCATTCCGCGAATTTCTTTCGCGTATGGCGCCAACCAAAGACCAATTGAACCGACACCTGCATAGGCGTCGATGACACGTTCTTCACCCGTAAGCCCTGCAGCTTCAACGACTTCACGATACATCTTTTCTGTTTGTGCCGGATTTAACTGGAAGAATGCGCGTGGTGACAGATGGTAATGAACGTCATCGAGTTGTTCATCCATTTTCTCTTGACCTGCGATATGGACCGTCCGATATCCGAAAATCACACCTGAGCGATTTGCGTTGATGTTGATATGGAATGAGACGACGTTTGGCAATGCCATGATCCGATCACTTAATTCATCTAAATCCGGCACATCCTCGTGTCCGACGACCAACACGACTTGTACGTCATTCGTTTTGTAACCTGAACGCACGACGACCGTCCGAGCATAACCCGTGTCACGGCGTGCATCGTAGACGGGGATGTCGAGTTCGTTTAAAATACGGACAATCGCATTGTTGATGTTCGTCGTGTCACGTTGTTGGACCATACAGTGCTCGATTGGCACGAGATGGTTCGAGTTCGGTTTGTAAAGTCCAGATACGATCTCCCCACGGCGTGTGCCGAGCGGGAATTGTGATTTATTGCGATAGTACCACGGGTCATCCATGCCGATTGTCGGACGGATATCCGATTTCTCCACGTTCAGTTTTGTCTTTTGACGGAAGGCGTTTCGAACAATTTCTTCCTTATACTCCATCTGTAGACGTGAACTCATATGTTGGATTTGACACCCACCACACTCGTCGTAAATCGGACAAGGTGCTTTGACGCGGTCCTTTGAGTCGTTATCACGCTTGACGACGCGTGCCTCCGCATAGTTTTTCTCGACACGTGTGATTTCGACTTTTGCTCGTTCTCCCGGCAATAAGTTTGGAATGAAGATGACCATGCGATTGATCGTCGCGATGCCCTCTCCATTTATGCCAAGTCGTTCGACTGTGACATCTTTAAAATCTCCTGTAATTAATTTCAATCTGATTCATCCTTTCGAGACGATTGTTCTAGGTCTTTGGCGTAACGCACAACTTTGGCGCGCAACGAATCAATGTCGGCTAACAGGCGATGTAAATCTTCAGGTGTCGTATGCTCGTCTAGCGTATTGACTGATAGACATAGCAATTCCGTTCTCGATTTTAGGACGTTCATCTTTCCGGCGGTATCTGTACGTGATTTACCCATCTTGTAATCGCTCCTTTGGTTCGTGACAAAGAGTTGCTATTATAGCATACTATTTCGTGTAACTTGATGAAAAGGTGGAATCCACATGCAAAACATCTCCCCAACCTTCGACCCTTGGGAAGCCTATCTCGACCAAGTCGAACATGGTCGACTCGTCTTATCCAACGTCGAAGTGACAACAACAAAACTGTGTAATATGCGCTGCGAGCATTGTGCGGTCGGATATATGCTCGATCAAACAGAAGAACCGGAAGTCCCGCTCGAACTGTTGATTCAACGATTAGATGAAATCGAACATTTACGCGCCTTCTCCATCACAGGTGGTGAACCGATGTTATCGATGAAATCGGTCCGCAACTATGTCGTTCCGTTATTACGCTATGCGAAAGAACGTGGGGCACGTACGCAAATCAACTCGAACTTGACGCTACCGTTATCTCGCTATCATCTTATTACCCCTTACTTGGACGTTTTGCACATTTCGCATAACTGGGGCACCGATGCCGATTTCCTCGAAGGTGGGTTCGCGATGATGGACCGGAAACCGAGTGAAGAGGCGCGGTTAAAAATGCTTCAAACGATGAAAGATAACGCCCGTGCCTTAACGGCTGAAGGAATCATCGTGTCAGCAGAGACGATGATCAACAAACGGACGATTCCTCACCTAAAAGAAATTCACGAAGAAATCGTCTCACTCGGTTGCCAACGTCATGAAGTTCACCCAATGTACCCAGCAGACTTCGCTAGCGCCCTTGAATCGGCGTCACTCGCTGATACGCGACAAGCGATTCACGATTTACTCGATGTCCGAGACGAAAACGTCTGGATGTTGTTCGGCACATTACCGTTCTATGCTTGTTCTGACCTACCGGAAGATCGCGCCTTATTGAAACGACTTCATGAATCGAAAAATGTGACGGTCCGCAACGACCCGGATGGCCGTTCACGCCTCAACACAAACATCTTCGACGGTCAGATTATCGTGACTGATTTCGGTGACGAGCTCGGTACGCTTGGTACCGTCTACGATACGTCATTCCAAGAAGCGTACGATACGTGGTCGAACAGTCAATTGAACGCCACTCTTTCTTGCCATTGCCCAGCCGTCAAATGTCTCGGACCGAATGCACTCGTCAAACAAGCGTATTATCCGACGGTTGATTTCCAATCTCGCAAAGCTACCTCGTTTTAATTATTTCGATTCGGGAAATGTTCTGTATATTAACTGAATCGAGGTGTGTGCAGATGACAGCGATTTATGTATTCATGATTACTGTAATGGCCATCATCATTTTCGGTGGTACACTCAGTATTTTATTGACAGCCGCATTCGTTTCTGAAAAAGTAGAGCATGATGAAATGTTCAGTCAAGGCAGTTGGGATGATGAGTTGCTACACTTAAATCACTCTCCACAACCGATTGACGACACGAAAAGCTGAGAACCTTCTCAGCTTTTTACTTTGACTTCATGAGGTGAATCCATGCTCCGCTTTCGTTTTATGATTTTATTATTGATCGTCTTTATTTCCGGCTTGATTCAAGGCGCGCTCATTCCACTTTTATCCACGCTCATTGAGCGTGACGGGGCTCCGGCCTGGGTGAACGGCTTGAATGCGACGATGCTCTATGTTGGAGTCATCGTCTCTGCTCCACTCCTTGAGCGGTTCGTCCGAAAATACGGATTCCGACCGACGATCGTCCTCGGAATTTTATTAACCGCCTTTGCGACCTTCGCTTTGCCGATTTGGCCATCACTACTCGTTTGGGCGATGATGCGTTTCTTTATCGGGTTTGGGGACTCCGCCCTCCACTACGGTTCACAAGTGTGGGTAACCTCCTCTACCGACAAACGCAGTCTCGGTCGAGCGATGGCGTATTACGGGATGTCGTTCAGTCTTGGTTTCGCCGTCGGTCCGTTACTCGCACCACTTGTTGATGTATGGTTCTGGTTACCGTTTCTGATCATCGTCTTTTTCTGCCTCGCTTCACTGATGCTCGTCTTTAAAGTCGAGAATGAGTTCCCCGAAGTCGAGAGAGTGAAGACGGACTCGAAGGGACGCATTCGGTTGATCCTAGTCGGCGCAGGATACACGCTTCTCCCCGCATTTACATACGGCTTTCTTGAAGCGAGCTTAAATGCCAACTTTCCGATCTTCACGTCACGGAACGGAATGAGTCTAACAGAGACGAGTACACTGATTACGACATTTATCGTCATGTCAATCGTCGTTCAACTCCCCCTTGGTCGACTCGCTGACTTGTATGGGAAGAAACGAATTTTGCAAATCGTCCTGACATTCGGAACACTCGTGTTCGCCTTGGCAAATGTTGTCGTCGATCACTATGTCGGACTACTCCTTCTATTCGCGCTAGCCGGCGCGGGGCTAGGGTCGACGTATTCACTCGGATTAGCGCACATGACAGAGGTACTCCCTCGATCCTTGCTCCCGACCGGAAATATGCTGTATAGCATCTCTTTCAGTATCGGTTCGATTTCTGGACCGATGATCGGCGCTTACTGGTTATCGCTTCCGAAAGAGATTTACTTCCTCATGTACACGTTAATCTTAGGCATTCTTGCATTACGACTCTTTACATCAACGTCGAAGCCAATTGATATATAAAGAGGCAGATGGTTCCCATGAACCATCTGCCCTTTTTACTCTACAACTCGATCCATTTCATCATCGTTCAACTGCAAAGCTTGGATGAACACCTCATCTAGTGCGAACGGCTCCGTGTCTAGTGAAGCGAGCACTTCTGATTTCAACGTCACCTCTACGACACGATCTTCGAACTGCCATCTCGTCTGAATGTCGTCCCCTTGTCTCGTTGCGCGGGTCGCCACCGGACCGTGACGTTCTTTTAAACTTTGACTCACGCACTTCATCACGTACTTGACGTACTCATCTTTCGGTTGACGCGAGATGAGTATATTACGGACGATTCGATTTCTAGTCATTGTTTTTCCTCCTTCCTTTGAATGATTGCGTACGCAAGTCTTTGCAAACGAAGACCGATTTTTCGAACTTTAATATTCAGAATTTTTAATATATTTTGTCATGGGATTTCAATTCCGTCAACCGCGTCTCTTTTTCAATGACTTATGCGTTGTTTTTTAGCACGCTTTCCTTGAAAGTAAGTCGATAAATAAATCCCTACGATAACGAACATGAGTCCGACGATCGCGTTCCACGGAATCGTTTCGCCGAGTAAAATACCTGACAACATGACACCAAATAAGGGAACTAAGAAAATATAGAGTGAAATCCGACTGACGGGATTGTATTTCATCAACGTGTTCCACAGTGTAAACCCAATCGCCGACAGCATTGCCAAATAGAAGAGGAACGCAATCGTTTGGCCGGTGTACGGCATCGAGACTCCACTTGGGTCCAACAAGTAACCGATGACGAGTAATCCAATCGAACCTGTAACCATTGCCCAAGCTGTCATTGGAGCAACGTCATATTCTTTCGAATAATCCTTCGCAATCAAGTTCCCGAACGCACCCGACACCATCGCTAAGATTAGTAAAATCTCACCTAACCCAAAACCAAACTCCGAACCGGTTGCTGGCCAGTTTGCGATGACAATTCCAGAAAACCCAAACGTTAAGGCAAGCCCCTTCAAACGATTCAACTTATCATCTTCATAACGGATGTGGGCGAGTGCCATTTGGAAGAACGATGTCGATCCGGCGATAATCGATCCTTGTACGCCAGTCGAAATCGAGAGCCCGATATAAAAGAACAAGTATTGAAGGAACGTTAAAAAAGAACCGAGATGCGCATACGCCTTAAACTTCTTAGGCGTCAACCGAATCGATCGCTTCAACACTGTCTGACTGATAATCAGCAGAAGAACTCCGGCGAGTAAGAAACGTTCGCCTGCGAACAGCAGCTGTTGACCATATTCGTTCGACTGGATGTCCAACTTTTCATAGCTCAGTTTGATGAACGGGAACGCACTCCCCCATAACAACGTATTAAAAATCGCCAAAAACGCCACTGTCCATGGGCGCTGGAATATATTTTGCATGACACAAAAACTCCTTAATCTTTTTATTTGTGAGTCGAAGATGAGCGTGTTAAAATAAACCTAGATAATAATTATTATAAATAAACAAAACGCATCATCTAAAGGTTAAATCCATATTTTAAGCCAATTGAAGATGATAATCATCATCAATCATTATCATTTAATCGAGACTTATTCTCAATTAGAAAGAAGGGATTCTATGAACGTCCAATCGGTTACACACGAAAAAAGCCACGTATTCAAACGGGCTAGCTGGTACGAACATATCGAATTGATTATGGCGCTCATTAGCGGTGTATTGATTGTACTCGCTTATATCGCCGAAACACAAGGCGGAACTCCTTGGATTCACGTCACGCTTTACTTAACCGCCTTTCTCATCGGCGGATACGCAAAAGCGAAAGAAGGAATCACGGACACGTTTGAAACAAAATCTCTGAACGTGGAACTACTCATGATTATTGCCGCCATCGGTGCCGCATCGATTGGCTATTGGATGGAAGGCGCCATTTTAATTTTCATCTTCGCCTTATCCGGTGCACTCGAGACGTATACGATGAATAAAAATGAGCGTGCACTCGAATCTTTGATGGAACTACAACCTGAACAGGCAACTCGCCTCACTGCTTCTGACGAACTTGAAGTTGTCCACATTGACGACTTGAAAGTCGGGGATCGTATCTACGTCCGCCCTGGCGAACGCATCCCGGTTGACGGACGCATTTTGAAAGGTAGCGCATCTGTGGAAGAGGCTGCAATCACAGGAGAATCTGTGCCGGTCGACCGACAAATTGGAGATGACGTGTTCGGCTCAAGCGTCAACTTAAACGGTGTGTTGACGCTTGAAGTGACAAAACTCGCAACCGAGACGTTGTTCCAAAAAATTATTCAAATGGTTCAGCAAGCGCAAGAAGAAAAATCACCTTCTGCACAATTTATCGATCGTTATGAAGGACGATACGTTCAAATTGTACTCCTATCCGTCACGGCCATCATCTTACTGGGACCGTTTTTCACGTCATGGTCTCTTGAAACGAGCATCTATCGAGGAATGATCCTTCTTGTCGTCGCATCTCCTTGTGCCCTCGTTGCCGCGATCACCCCTGCCGCACTAGCAGCAATTGCCTCATCCGCAAAACACGGAATCCTTTTTAAAGGCGGTGCGCACATCGAGAACATGGGGCGCCTGAAAGCAATCGCCTTTGATAAAACAGGAACGCTCACCATCGGGAAGCCGATCGTTCAAGAAGCGCTCATCACCCCTGATTTACAAGAAGTCGACGTCAATCGAATCGTCAGTTTGATTGAAGAACATTCAATGCACCCTCTCGCAGAGGCCCTCGTCTCTTATACAGGAAAACATACCGGAGAGATGACGCACTTTAAAGACATCACTGGTTCCGGTATCGAGGCAACGATTGACGGAACGACGTATCGCGTCGGTAAGCAGAAGTTCGCTGACCGAAGTGGTGACTTCTTTAAAGAAGATGTGGAACGATTGAAAGAAGCCGGCCACACGCTCGTCTTTATTAGTGATGACTCTCGTACAATCGGGGCATATGCCCTCCGTGACACGTTGCGCTCCGAGGCAAAAGGTGCAATCCAACGTCTAAATGACCTTGGGATCGCGACAATCATGATTACCGGAGACAATGAGGCGACTGCCCGTGCCATCGCAAATGAGGCTGGATTGACGCGCTATATTGCCGAATGTTTACCAGAAGAGAAAGTCTCACAAATCAAGGCATTACGTGAAGAGTACGGTTCAATCGGGATGATTGGTGACGGTATTAACGACGCCCCAGCACTCGCGACCGCTGACGTTGGAATCGCCATGGGCGAAGGAACCGATGCGGCTCTTGAAACAGCCGATGTCGTCTTGATGAAAAACGACCTCATGCGCTTGAGCGACGCCATTCGCCAATCACGCAAGCTGAACCGAATCGTTCTACAAAACGTCGTCTTTGCGCTCGGTGTCATTCTCGTCCTCATCGCCACAAACATTTTCGAGTTGCTGATCATGCCGTTCGCAGTTGTCGGGCACGAAGGTTCTACTATCCTGGTCATTTTGAATGGACTTCGCCTTCTCACCTCTTCATGGGAATGACTCATTCGACAAAATGGAATCGATGATTGAAACGATATGTCGATTTCGTTATAATTGAAACAATGTGTCTAATTGACTGAAACAAATCGAAAGATTGGCTAAAGGTGGTACAAGATATGAATACGATTGCAGTCATCGGCAAAGTGTTTGTCGATATTAAAGGAACGTCTTTCGCACCGCTTCATAAAGATGCGAAAAATGTTGGCGACATCACTTTTTCCAATGGCGGAACAGGTCGAAACGTTGCTCAAAACTTAGGTGTACTCGGTAATGACGTTCGCTTCGTCTCAACTGTTACGAACGACCAGATCGGTGTCGGTGTTCTCGAAGAGTTACGTGGTTTACAAGTCAACGTCGATGGTGTCGATATGCTAGAAGACAACGGGATGGGCATGTGGCTCGCCGTCATGGATAACAATGGCGATCTACAGACTTCGATTTCAAAACAACCTGACGAAGCACGAATGGAAGAAGCCATTCTACGTCAAATCGACACGGTCTTTAAAGAGAGCGACGCTGTCGCAATCGACTTAGACTTATCGGTGAACGTCTTGAATGAAACGATTGAACTGTGCCGTGAGATGGACTTACCACTATACGGCGTGTGCGGCCACCTTTCAGTCATTGAACGGAACCGTCATCTCCTCCAAGGCTTCACCGGATTCATCTGTAGCCGGGAAGAAGCGGAGATCTTGTCCGATATGTCAATCGTCACGGTAGACGACGCGCTACGTGTCGCCGAAGTACTCGCCATGAAAGGTGCTCCGCTCACCATCGTCACGATGAGCGAGCTCGGTGCGGTTTATGTCGACCTTCGTACGAATGAACAAGGTCATGTCCCGACAACGAAAGTGAAAGTAGCCGACTCCACTGGAGCCGGTGACTCATTCTTCTCCGCTGTCATCTCGGAACTGATGAAGCAGCATCCAATCGAGGATGCACTCCGTCTTGGAATGCGTGTCGCAGGAAAAGTCATCGCGTCACACGAAAATGGGTTGACGCAAGACATGTATGATTCTTTAGAACAACCTACGCAAAAATGAGTTGGAACGCATCGGCGAATCGTCGATGCGTTTTGTGCAAAATTATAGGAGTGAAAGGAACGATTTCAGTGGTTCGAACGAAATTAAGAAGTGCGATCATTCTAATGAATGACAAAGACGAAATCGCTTTGATTCGTCGCGAAAAAAAAGACGTCTTGTATTATGTATTCCCCGGGGGCGGAGTCGAATACGGGCATACGACTGAAGAAACAGCCGTCCGTGAAGCGTATGAAGAACTCGGCGTTCACGTCGAGTTAGAAGGAGTTGCTGCCTACGTCGCCTTTAATAATGAGTTGAACCCTTACTATTGGGCGAAGATGACAGGTGGCAAATTCGGTACCGGAACGGGCGAAGAGTTTCAAGAAGAACAGACAAACGGATCGTATACCCCGATGTGGATCAAGCGATCGGCGTTACCTCATCTTCCGGTCCGCCCCCCATCACTCGCTGAAAAACTTGCCTCAAACGACACTCGCTTTTACGATTTGACGCTAGCCGAGGATTAATCATGTGTATCCTCGACCGAATTCGGGAAATGATTTTCTAACGATCGAGTCAGGAGGGTTTCATGATGGCAATGACAGAAGTAAAGGAAAAAAAGAATTGGTTCGGGTTTGGAAAAGAGTTATTCCGTCGTTTTAAAGAGCATGACGTACAAGACTACGGGGCCACACTCGCATTTTTTTGGTTTTTATCGATTTTCCCCGGCATCATCTTCATTTTGGCACTCTTATCATTTTTTGATATCTCACAAGATTCATTCCAAAATCAATTAAATGATTTGGCACCAGGATCCGCCGCTTCCGAATTTTTGACAAGTATTTTTGACGCAATCGGGGAGCCACGGGGCGGTCTCTTATCACTCGGTGCGATTTTAGCCATTTGGTCCGCCGCAAAAGGGGTCGACCGCCTCATCACGACTTCCCTACACGCGTATGGCGAGGACAATGAACGTAATTTCTTTGTCAAAAAAGGATTGGCGCTTGGAATGACGATTTTACTCGGAATCGGGATGTTACTCCTCATTATCTCAAACGTGTTCGGGGCGCAAATCATCTCATTCGTCACCGAATATTTACCCGTCAATATTACCGGGGCCGAGGAGATGATGATCAACGTCTTCCGTTACGTTCTGACAACAGTCGTGCTGATTTTGACGCTTTCGATTTTTTATAAAGTATCACCACAACAACATGTATTCTGGAAAAGTACGATTCCCGGAGCCATCTTCGGTGTGATTGGATGGCAGCTTGTTTCCTTCGGGTTCAGTCTATACGTCTCGAACTTCGGAAGTTACGATTCTACTTATGGATCGCTCGGTGGGATCATCGTCACGTTGCTCTGGTTACAACTGACTGGAATGATCATTTTAATCGGATCTGAAATTAACGCGACGTGGATGCGTTTCTTTAAAACGCCAAGCGAACAAGAATATGAACGTGATTTTAAGAAGAACAAAAAGAAAGCGAAACAAAAACAAGAAGAGGATGACTATAAAGACATCCCGACGAATACGTATGGGTAATGTTAAAAGGAGCGCGTTCAAGTTGAACGCGCTCCTTTCTTATGCTTCTACCGGGTCAAGACGCCCCGTCGCCGGGTCAATCACGAATCCATGCACGTTCGTGCCTGGTGGTAACAATGGATGATTGTTAATCAGGTTAATCGAATGAACGACGTTCTCTTCGACCGAATCAAAACCATGAAGCCATTGCTCCAAATCCATCCCTGACGACTTCAACGTCTTCAATGTCTGAGGATCAATCCCCCGTCTTTCCATCTCTTCAATCACGACGGACGGTTCAATCGCCGCCATCCCACAATCGTAATGACCGACCACGACGACTTCTTCCGCGCCTAATGCATAAAGCGCCACTAAAATTGAACGCATGGCTGAACCGAATGGATGCGACAAGACGGCACCCGCATTTTTGATGATTTTAGCGTCTCCGTTTTTAAGTCCTAGCGCTTGAGGTAACAGTTCCGTCAAACGTGTGTCCATACACGTTAAAATCACAATTTTCTTATCTGGAAATTTATCAGATACGAACGGTTCGTACTGTTTTTCCTCTACGAAACGTTTATTGAATTCAAGCATTTCTTTTACGACTGACACGTTAACGCCTCCCCTTTTCTCACATCACAAATCTTGAAACAATTAGTCCGACGACCATCCATGCCCCGAACAACGTATTCACTTTTGCCGTCATCGCCATCGCAGGCATCAATGCGGCCGGTTCTGCTTTTTGCCAAAACCGTTGAATCGCCTGAACCATCACTGGCACGGTGAGGAGCGATAACAAGACCCATGGTGTGACTTCATAATACATCACGGCGACGATGATGCCGACTAATGCGGCGACAAAGAATGCTGCGAGTACATATACCGCACGTCGATGTCCGACTAGGCAAGCAATCGTTTTTCGGCCGTTCTCTTTATCGTTATCAAGGTCACGAATATTGTTCGCAAGTAAAATCGCTCCAATTAGCAACGCCATTGGGAACGATACGAGCAATAGCTCCGTCGTCACCGTATTGATTTGGATGTAGCCAGCGATTCCAATGATGACATACCCCATGAATAGACCGGCGACAATTTCACCAAACGGCGTATACGCAATCGGTAACGGTCCTCCGGTATACAAGTATCCAACGAGCATAGATAGTGCACCGACCCAAAGCAAATGCCAACTCGTAGACGCTGCGATGTAAAGTCCAAGCATTGCTGAGACAGCATACATGCCTAGGGCGATTGAAAGGATCTGTTTCGGCGTAAATCCGTCACGCACGATTGACCCACCAATCCCAATCGACCCTTCATGGTCTAGCCCACGCTTATAATCATAATACTCGTTAAATAAGTTCGTCGCGATTTGAATGAGGACTGACGCGACCAGCATCGCAAGAAAGAGCCCCCATTTCAGTTCGGTTTGATCGAGGACGATAAACGTCCCGAGCAAGACCGGAATAAAGCTTGCTGTCAGGGTATGCGGGCGAATCATTCGCCAATATGCCCCTTTTGATTTCTGTTTCATTTCGTTCCCTCCCTTCGTTAGTTTACGTCTCGATGAAAAAATCTGTCAACGCCAGCCGTCCATCTCACATCCCTTACAATTTCTCGAGCATTTCATAGGCAGGTGGATTGCGAACTCGTGATACACTAAAGAGTGAGAATTCTATCGGATTGAGGAGGCTTTTCTTTTATGCCAGATACTCAAACACATATAAAACAACGAATCGAGCAAGCCCATAAACGGGCGCGAGCTTGGCAACGACCTGTCCTCGCATCATATACATGGGAAATTTCTGCGTTCGATGCGTTTCAAATCATTCAAAACACGGATACGTCCCACTATTATTTCATGACACCAGACCGTACGCTTGAAATGCTCGGTTGCGGAGATGCGCTCGTTTTGAGTGCTTCTGGAACAGAACGATTTCAGCGACTCCAGTATGACTGGAGTCTCCACCGACGAGATGTCGATGCAACTATTCATGCGTTTGCCGGCTTTTCGTTCGATACTTTCATGCGACCACAAAAGAGTATGTGGGATGCCTTTGGGGAGGCATCACTCGTCGTCCCAAAATTTTTATACCGTCGTTATAAAGACCGACATACACTGACAGTCGCGACGCTCGTCTCTTCAAAACAATCGGTGGAACAGTATTTGATTCAATTGGCTGACCAATTGGCTCAATTCAGCTCACTTCATCCTACAGAAGAATCGACACCGACCTATTCGAAAGTAAAAGATGGCGTGGACCACTTTAAATCGAGTTTCCAACAGGCGAAGCAGTTAATTGAGGAAGAGCGCGTCGAAAAAATCGTCATCGCACGAGAAGAAATTTATCAACGCTCCGACGACGCATTTCCTTTCGCGAAAAGCTTAAAGCATTTGGCGGACCATCAAGAGTCGAGTTATATCTACTTATATCAACCAAAGCGTGACGTCGGGTTCTTTGGAGCGACGCCTGAGCGACTGATTCAAAAAGAAGGCATGCAACTGAACACGGCTGCCATCGCTGGGACGACCAAACGTCCTAAAACTGAGATTGAAGCAGAACTCGCGAAAGAACAGCTACTGAATGATACGAAAAATCGTGAAGAGCATCAGATTGTTGTAAAAGACATTAAGCAAGCTTTGACACCATATACTGCACCGATTCATACGAGCGAGACACCGCAAATTTTAGCGAATCGGTCGGTATTCCATCTGCATACGCCTATCCAAGCGACACTCGAAACAAACGCTTCCTTGATGTCGTTAGCGGAGTCCTTACACCCAACACCAGCACTCGGCGGCTCACCGAAGCGGACATCGGTCCGATTGCTTCGTGAAATCGAGCGTTTCGACCGCGGATGGTACGGTTCCCCATTTGGTTGGGTCGACAACGAAGGTGATGGCGAGTTTGTCGTCGCCATTCGCTCGGCACTCGTTCAACATCAATTCGTCGCACTCTATGCAGGATGTGGCATCGTCAAAGACTCTGCACTCGAGCAAGAACTCGAAGAGACCGAAATGAAAATGAGTCCAATCAAACAAGCTTTGCAGTTTGATTCGCACGATTAAGGAGGCACCCCACATGAATAAGATGTTGACCGACTGGGTAGCATCCATGGTGAATCGACTTGTTGAATCTGGCGTGACAGACGTGGTCATCAGTCCAGGTTCTCGTTCGACCCCACTCGCGATGGCGGCTTATTTGCATCCGCAAATTCGTCACCACATCATTGTCGACGAGCGCTCCGCCGCATTTTATGCCCTCGGTTTGACGCGTTCGACGGACACCATTCGTCCTGTCGCACTCATCTGCACGAGCGGGACGGCTGCGACAAACTATTATTCTGCCGTGACAGAAGCATTCATTTCGCAGTTGCCACTCATCGTCTTAACGACCGATCGCCCATATGAACTCCGGAATGTCGGGGCACCTCAAGCGATTAATCAAGTCCGGTTATACGGTGAACAAGTAAAGATGAGTCTCGACTTGCCCGTACCCGAAGAAGCAACGCTTTCATTCATGCAACAGACGGTGACTCGGTTCACGAACCTTGCCATGCAGGCCCCGATTGGACCGGTTCACTTGAATGTTCCATTCCGAGAACCGTTACTTCCAGACCTCGAACAGTTAAAGCGACTTCTGAAAGGTGAACCGACTAAACCGGAAAGACAGAGCATTCGCCCAACAAGTGCCGACCGAGAACTCTTTTCGGAACGAACGAATCACAAACAACTCGCTTTCGTTGTCGGACCTTACACTCCGGTTATATGGCATGACACCATTTACGAATTTGCGATCGAACGCAATATTCCGATATTTGCCGATCCACTCAGTGGGATGCGTCGCTTCGATGGTGTGTTAACGAACTATGACACGTGGCTCGCAAGCGAGTACCGCACTGACTGGTTACCTGAGGTGTTCATCCGCTTCGGTGCCGCACCCGTCTCAAAACGGTTCAATCAATGGATATCGACGACGGAACAACTCGTGATTGAAGAGCCAGGCTCTTATCGCGATCCGAGTAGCCGCGCGACCATCTGTTACGGAGACGCACTCGACTTTTTACCACTCATTGAATCGATCAATGAACCGCGCTACGTCGAACGACTACGCTTCTTCGAAGATGTCGCAGAGTCGGCAAAACCTTCACTTCAAGGCGAAGCCGAATTGACGAAACGACTACTCGATACGTCAATCGAACGTCTTTTCGTCAGCAACAGTATGCCGATTCGTGATGTCGATACGTCATTATCAGCCGGAACAGCCGTACAAGTTCTCGCCAATCGAGGCGCAAACGGGATTGACGGCGTCCTATCGAGCGCACTCGGCAGCTGTTACGATACGTCTCACGCCGCTCTATTGATTGGCGATTTGGCATTCTACCACGATAGCAACGCCTTACAACTGTTGAAGGGACACCCTGGAAAGTTTTCAGTCGTGATTTCGAATAATAACGGCGGAGGGATTTTCTCTTTCTTACCTCAAGCTTCCATCGATGCCCAACTATTCGAAGACTTGTTCGGAACACCGCTCGATTTAAACATTCGTGGATTTGCTGAGACATACGGGTTGTCCTATCGTTTGATTGAACGACCGGATGAGATTCAAAAAGCGATTGAAGATGGCATTCACTTGATTGAGTTCCCATCGAATCGTGAGCAAAACGTGGCGATCCACCGAGAGTGGACGCAGTCTGTCTGCGCTCGCCTCATCACGGAGAATGAAGCATGAACATCAGCTTGCGAGGGATCCAGTATGAGGTGAGCGTTCGTGGGGCAGGAAGACCGGTGTTGTTCTTACACGGGTTCACGGGAAATGCCCATTGGATTGATTCGCTACCCGCGATGCCAGTCCGACACGTGTCACCTTCCCTTCTTCAACACGCCGCAACTGAACATCCTACCGTCAATCGGTCGACGATGAGTCAACAAATCAAAGATTTGTCATGCTTACTCGATTTGGACGAACGCCCTTGGACGGTCGTCGGTTATTCACTCGGCGGGCGAATTGGATTGACACTCGCCGCATGTGACAAGCGCGTCGAACATGTCATCGGAATCAGCACGACACCTGGTCTTCGCTTTTCAAGAGAGCGGGCAACTCGTCGACGTCAAGACGAAGAACTTGCCCGATTCATCGAAACCGAAGGACTCGCCACATTCGTCAAGAGATGGGAGAACCTTCCGCTTTGGCGACAGACGGAGGACATGAAGCGTTCACTCAGGGAGGATCGACTTGCACAACACCCCACTGCGCTTGCGAACAGTTTGCGGGCGATTGGAACAGGTCACATGCCTTCGCTATGGGGCGCACTGCACCACCTCCCTCGCATCGACTTGATTGTCGGAGCAGAAGATTCTAAGTTCAAAGCGATTGCAAAAGACATGCAGCAAGAACGGTCCGATATTAAAATCTATGAAATTTCAGATGCTGGGCATGCTCCTCATATCGAGAATGCACCAGAGTTTGGTACAATAATAAAGAAATTGATTTTAGGGGGTATTTAAAATGGAATCAGTAGCGAACTGGACATCGGTCCGTACGTATGAAGACATTAAATATGAAACATGGAATGGGATTGCTAAAATCACCATCAACCGTCCAGAGGTACGCAACGCGTTCCGTCCGTTGACGGTTAATGAATTGATCGATGCATTCGCTCGTGCACGCGATGATAAGGAAGTCGGCGTCATCATCTTGACGGGTGAAGGCGAAAAGGCATTCTGTTCAGGCGGAGACCAAAAAGTTCGTGGTCATGGCGGATACGTTGGAGAAGATGAAATCCCACGCTTGAACGTCCTCGACCTTCAACGCCTCATTCGCGTCATTCCAAAACCGGTCATCGCAATGGTAGCAGGATTTGCAATCGGCGGTGGACATGTCCTTCACGTCGTATGTGACTTGACAATCGCAGCGGACAACGCTCGCTTTGGACAAACAGGTCCTAAAGTCGGTTCGTTCGATGCAGGATACGGTTCTGGTTACTTAGCTCGCATCATCGGTCATAAGAAAGCTCGTGAAATCTGGTACCTTTGCCGTCAGTACGATGCACAAGAAGCACTCGAGATGGGACTCGTCAACACGGTCGTACCACTCGAACAACTCGAAGCAGAAACAGTCAAGTGGTGCCAAGAAATCTTACAACATTCACCGACTGCGCTTCGTTTCTTGAAAGCCGCGATGAACGCGGATACAGACGGTCTTGCTGGACTTCAGCAACTCGCTGGAGACGCAACGCTTCTCTACTACACGACAGATGAAGCGAAAGAAGGACGCGACGCGTTCAAAGAAAAACGTGACCCTGACTTCGGTCAATTCCCACGTTTCCCTTAATTTTTTGAGAGAGTAGCGAATCCGCTACTCTTTTTTTGGAGGTTGATGACATGCTTGAATGGATTACTAAACACCCGGCATCACAAATCGCACTCGTGACAAACGAGGCAAAACTAACATGGGGAGTATTGCGTACAGAGAGTCTGAAACTTGCCCAATATATTCACGAACAGGATTCTACTGCCGAACGGATTGGCATATTCGCTAAAAACAGTAAAGACTATGTCATCGCCGTCCATGCAGTGCATCTACTCGGCAAAGTGCTCGTTCCGTTCAACACACGCTTGACCGAAGAAGAAGTACGCATTCAGTTGAAGACAGCAAAAGTCGACTTGCTTCTCATCGATCACAAGATCGATTTGCCCGTCACACAACTTCTGATGACATGTCGGGCTAGTTCATGTTTTACCGGGACACATGAGTGGAAAGAAAATGAAACCATGTCCCTCATGTTCACATCTGGTACGACGGGGCGGGCCAAAGCCGTACAACAAACATATGGAAATCATCTCGCAAGCGCACGTGCCGCTGAAGCACATTTGGACTATCGCTCATCCGACCGCATGCTCACGGTGACGCCCCTCTTCCACATGAGCGGGCTATCTCAAGTGTATCGGAGTGCAATCATCGGTTCGACGCTTTACGTCGAGCCCCGTTTCGATGTCGAACGAACTCTTCACTTAATTGAAACAGAAGGCATTACACAGCTGTCACTCGTCTCCATCATGCTTCAGCGACTGCTTGATGCCGGACTTGAAAAACACCACCTTCGTACGTTACTCGTCGGAGGCGGACCGGTCCCCCGCCCTTTATTAGAAGAAGCAGAGCGACGACAGTTACCGATTGCTCAAACATACGGGATGACCGAGACGTGCTCTCAAGTCGCCACATTGCTTCCGAGCGAGGCGCTCTCGCATATCGGTTCGAGTGGTCGAGCCATCGCTCCGACCATGATCCGAATCAGTCAGGACGGGGAAATTGAGGTAAAAGGACCGACTGTGACGAGTGGATATTTCGAACAACCTGAATCAGACAACTGGACACCCGACGGTTACTGGAAAACAGGTGATCTCGGAACGATGCGGGACGGGTATTTGTATGTACACGACCGCAGAAGCGACCTCATTATTTCCGGTGGCGAAAATGTATACCCCGCTGAAATTGAGGCGGCCATGTTTCGATGTGCAGGTGTCCAAGATGTCGGTGTCACGAAACAAGCACACCCGACTTGGGGAGAAGTCCCGCTCGCCTTTGTCGTCGGTTCATATGATCCAACTGAGATGCAGGGGATTCTCGATTCTCAGCTAGCAAAATACAAACATCCGATTGCAATTTATCACGTTCCTGACCTCCCCCGAAATGCGAACGGAAAACTAATGCGCCATCGCTTAAAGGAGCTACTGCCATGATCAAACGTGCTGACCTTTCCATCGTCCCTTTGACATTTAAACACCCAATCGTAACGGCACATGCCGTGTTATCCGTAAGAAGAACACTCATCCTTCGCCTAGAGACCATAGACGGTGTTATCGGTTACGGTGAAGGGGTCGCTTTTGAGACGCCTTGGTATACGGAAGAAACAACCCAATCTATGATCGATACGTCAAAACTGATTCTCAATTTATTAAAAGGGATGACGGTCACGACGGACGTATTCCCAACACTCGTCTCCTCGATTATCGGTCATCGAATGGCAAAAGCGATGTGGGAAAGTGCCTTATGGGAGATTGAAGCAGCCCGCGCGAACATGTCACTTAAAGACTATATAAAAGCGGGAGACACCGTTTCCTGCGGTAGAACGATTGGGATTGGATTACTCCATCAGACGATGAACTCGATTGAAGCAGCGCTAGCCGATGGTTTCGAACGAATCAAATTGAAATCTTCCCCTCATGAACTGTTACCGGCACTGCGCGAGATTCGGGCCGTCTTCCCGGACGCACCGCTCATGATTGACTTAAACGGAAGTGCAACCAATCAATCCACAGAATGGTTCGAACAAATCGATGCCCATCGGTTATTGATGATTGAACAGCCATACCCGAGCGGTCAGTTCGTCAAATCAGCAGCTCTCCAACGAAATCTAACGACACCGATTTGTCTCGACGAGTCGATTACGTCTCACGACGATGTGGAGACGATGACGCAACTCGGTGCGGGTAAAATCATCAACATTAAACCTGCTCGCGTCGGTGGCTTAAGTGAAGCGTTAACGATTCGAGAACACGGGACCCCATACTGGGTCGGTGGGATGTATGAGTCAGGGATTGGAAGATATCATACGCTCTTATTCGCCTCGCTCAGCGGCGCGAGCTTCCCGGCGGATATGTCGGGCACGAGCGCTTATTTTGAGCAAGATTTGCTCGATACACCGCTCGAAGTCGAGAACGGGAAATTGATTCTCCCAGATTCGGTACAGCCGGACTGGCATGTGATTGAACAACTGAGAGAAACAAACATCTCGCTAACTTAGGCGATATGTAAAGGAGTTATTATGAAAAAAATCGGGATGTTGGGCGGTATGAGTTGGGAGTCTTCACTCGAGTATTACCGCATCATGAACGAAGAAGTAAAATCCATATTAGGTGGGACTCACTCTGCAAATTGTCTACTGCACTCCTTTGATTTTCACAGGATTGAACGATTACAGCATGAAGGAAATTGGGATGAATTGACGCGTGTCATGATTCATGAAGCCCTCAACCTGAAAAAGGCAGGCGCTGAACTCATTGTGATTTGCACGAACACGATGCACCTTATGGCGGATGCCATCGAAGTCGCCACATCCCTTCCCGTCCTGCATATCGCAGACGTTACGGGACAAGCCATTCGACAAGAAAATCTAAAAAAAGTGGCGCTTCTCGGTACACGATTCACGATGGAAAGTTCATTCTATCGCGATTTGTTGAAAGAACGGTATGAGATCGAGTTAATGATTCCAAATGAAGAAGATCGACAACGCATACACGACATCATTTATGATGAGCTGATTTTTGGAATCACAACAGATGAAAGCCGCCTAATCTACACACGTATCATTGAATCGTTGCAGGTTGCTGGCGCAGAAGGTGTCATTCTCGGATGTACAGAAATCCCGCTGTTGATCCAGCAACAACATGTTTCCATCCCACTCTTTGATACAACGTATATTCACGCGACAGCAGCCGTGCGCAAAGCTCTCGAACAACAATGAATACAGAAAAGGTGCGGTTCACGAGAACCACACCTTTTTCTTAACGGAATGACCCCGTTAACACTTCATATCCATCTTCTGTGACGATGACCGTATGCTCGAACTGTGAGACGAGGCTCTTGTTCGGCGTAAAGAGTGTCCAGCCATCCTCTTCTGACTGATAGACGATTTCGTCTTTCGTCGAGATGAATGTTTCGACCGCAATGACTTGCCCAGCTTTTAAAAGCTGATTCTCTTCGCGGCTGTAGTAGTTTGAAATCGTCTCCGGCTCACCGTGTAACGTCCGACCGAGTCCGTGTCCGGCCAAGTTACGGATGACCGTGAATCCATTCTTCCTCGCGTCCGAATAAATGGCTTTCCCGATCTGGTTGACTTTCACACCCGCCTTCACTTTGCTGAGTCCAGCTTCTAGTGATGTCAATGATACCTCCACCAAACGTTCATGCTGAGGTGATTTCGCTGTCCCAGCAATGACCGTACGACCCGTGTCCGCATAGTAGCCATCCTTCACAGCAGAGACGTCGACGTTTACGATATCTCCCTCTTGAATGACCTCGTCCCCAGGAATCCCGTGGGCAGCGACGTCATTGAGCGAAATACATGTGTATCCTGGAAATTCGTACATCGTGATGGGTGCAGAAGCCGCACCTTCCTCTTCTAAAATACGTTGCCCAATCGCATCTAATTCCTTTGTCGTCATGCCCGGTTTGACGGCTTTCGCCATCTCGTCTCGTGCAAGTGCGACGATTCGACCGATTTCGCGTAGCGCATCGTAATCATAATCTAACATCATCATTCTTCCTTTCAGTCTAGTAATCGATTCTGGTATAAATATTCTTCGGATATGTCGGCGAATAAGAACATGCCGTCGGGTAGTGGATAACTGAACGTCCGCGTCACTTCGTTTGAACTGAAATCACGGTAGTCACCCGATAAATAGCCACGTCCCCGAACATCCATCGCCGCCATCGTCTGAATGAAATAAGGTCGGAAACTCCAGTTATAGCCTCGATACGTGTTATCGACACGCCATTCTCCGTTCACACAGTAGACGTTCGCACTCGTCTGAAAACCTGTCTTATCCGTCAAATAATAACGGACAAACACTTCCTCGAGCTTTGGCGCGATGTATTGAATCCATTCATCTTTCTTATCTTTCGACCATTTCCCAGATTGAACGAGTTCTCCGATTCGACGATGTAACTCAAATTCAAGTTCATACAGACGGTTCAATCGCTTCTGGTCATGCAAAAAGAATGAAGGCACTTCTTGCGCTAAAACACCCATCCCTTTGATCTCTCGTTGTGGAAGCTCGTCTTCCAACCCAAGTAGACCACCCATATAATAACGACCGCCGTGTTGCCAAGCGTACCGAAGCTGTCCGATGTGGTTAATTGATTTATAAAGAAGCGGCGCGCCAAGCTTCGACGCAATATATTCCATCGTCTGAAGCATGTTCGGATATGTGACCGACAACGTCTTCTTCTCGACCATCGTTCCAAGATCGACGAGCAACAATTCTGGCGCGAGCGTCATAATGTCCTCGATACTTGTCGATTCCGCAAAGTCTAGCGCGATTTTCAGCCCATACGATCGATAGTACTGAATGACACGCGATAGGCGAGGAACATCCACTAGGTCCGTCCCTTGAAGAGTCACATAAATGCGATGTAACGGGAAGTTCAATTCGCGAAGCGGGGTCAAAAAAGCCTCTCCCCCTTCTTCGAGAATCCATTCGGATCGACATCTGAACGTGACGAATGATTTAACATCCCGAAGTTGTTCTGCTGCCAATTGCTCCATTCGTTGGGCGATGTCTAACTGATACTCGAGTGGAACGTCTTCATCATAAAAAAACGGTGTCAACGATTCGCCTCGGAATCGCCCATGTACCATATATCCTTCTACTTGAAACGTCGCCGCTCCAAGGATTGGTTCATACGTCACCATCACTTCCTCGGGATGGACCATCACTTCTACCGCATCCATAACTCATCACCTCTTCGTTAAATGCGAAAACGAGCTACAATCAGCTCGTTCGCGTGTGTACATACATATAGGCACCGAAACAAGCAATAAAATAGGCGATACTCATTACGCCATATGCAATGCCCATCTTTCCGCCTACTCCAATGGCTAACACTAAAAAAATCATCGCTCCAAATAACAATGTCGCCACGGGGATATAACGAAAGTTAGGACGGTCTGTCTTCGACACGATTGGTTTAAGTGCAAGCACACAACCAAGCAGCACAAGGAGACCGAAACTTAATTCCACCATCCGTTGACACCTCATCCTTCTATCTCTACTCAACTAGTGTAGCACGACACAATAAAAAAAGCCGCAAATCCACTTAAGGAAATGCGGCATTTCACGATGATTAGTCACGTGGACGGCGTGGACCACGGTCATCCGAGCGACGACGATCGTCACCACGGAATGATCCTTTACGGTCTCCGCTACGTCCATCACGACGTTCGCCACCGCGTCCACCACGACGATCGCCTCCACGGCCACCACCACCACCGCGACGGTCGTTACGACCACGGTATCCACCGCGATCACCACCACGACCACCTTGGCGTTTCACACGAACTGGTTCAGCGTATGAGATTTCAACTGGTGTTGAATCTGGCTCTTTCGTCAATCCGCGAAGGGCAGCAGCGAGAATTTCAACTGCTTCGTACTCTTCAAGAAGTTCTGTCGCAAGTTGCGTGTAAGCTTTGAAGTCGCCCGCTTGAACGCGTTCGATCAACTCTTCAGCTGCTTGCTTTTGGTTTCCTTCAAGTACTTCTGCGATTGTCGGTACGTGACGACGGTTCATCTTTTTGTTCGTTACGCGTTCGATCGCCTTCACTTGTCCGAATTCACGTGGCGTGATGAACGTGAGGGCTGTACCTGTCTTACCAGCACGACCTGTACGACCGATACGGTGTACGTAGCTCTCTGGGTCTTGTGGTACATCGAAGTTGTAAACGTGCGTAACACCTGAAATATCAAGTCCACGTGCAGCAACGTCAGTCGCTACCAAGATATCGATCGTTCCGTTTTTGAAACGACGAATGACTTGGTCACGTTTTGATTGCGTCAAGTCTCCGTGAAGACCGTCTGCAGTGTATCCACGTTTGATGAGTGCTTCTGTCACTTCATCAACACGTTTCTTCGTACGAGCGAAGATGATGCTGAGTTCAGGTGAATCGATGTCGATCAAACGGCAAAGCGTATCGAATTTTTGACCTTCACGCAATTCGAGGAATTGCTGGTTGATGTTTTCAACAGTCATCTCTTTCGCTTTTACTTTGATGATTGTCGGCGATTTCATGAAACGCTCTGCAATCTTTTTGATTTGTGGTGGCATCGTTGCCGAGAAAAGAAGCGTTTGGCGTGCTTCAGGAAGACCTGCCAAGATCGTTTCGATATCTTCAACGAAGCCCATGTTGAGCATTTCGTCTGCTTCATCCAAGATGACTGTTTGAATGTCATCAAGTTTGATTGTTTTACGCTTCATGTGGTCCATGAGACGTCCTGGTGTTGCAACAACGATTTGTGGGTTCTTTTTCAAACCACGGATTTGACGGTCGATTTGCTGACCACCATAAACAGGAAGTGCGTAAACGCGCTTTGTTTCTCCGATTTTGTTTAATTCTTCTGCAACTTGAATCGCAAGTTCACGTGTCGGTGCAAGAACGAGTGCTTGGACTTGACGCGCCTTTGAATCGATTCGCTCAATTGTCGGAATACCGAAAGCTGCTGTTTTCCCTGTACCTGTTTGTGCTTGTCCTAATACGTCCACTCCTGTGAGTGCGACAGGAATTGTCTCAGCTTGGATCGGTGTAGCTTCCTCGAAGCCCATTTTGTGTACACCTTTTACTAACGCTTCACTTAATTGTAAGTCTTGAAATTTTGTCAAATTATATTCTCCTTTGTTCATACAAAAAACGTCTGAGTTCAGTTTGACAGATCTACAGACGTTTTCTCAATGTTTCCTCATAGTCAACTTTATTAACTATAACGTATTTATTCCTAAAATGAAAGAAATACATTTTCAAACTTTTTCATGTCACCCGAACATGAGTTATCTTATTTCAATTTGTAGCCGTTGTCGAGCTTTTCAACTTGCTTTTCTTTTAGTAGTTTTCCGAGCGCCCGTTTAAACGCGGCTTTGCTCATCCCGAACTCACGGTCGATCACGTCAGGGGCTGTTTTGTCACCGTACGGCATTTGCCCTCCACGTTCCTCGATATAAGAGAGGACGCTCGCCGCATCGCCGTCAATCGCCTCATAGGCACGAGGTTTCATCGAAACAAGAACCGTTCCGTCTTGTTTCACTTGTGTCACACGGACCGTCAATTGTTCACCAAGTCGCGGCCAACGTGTCATTTCTGCTTCATGTAAGAAGCCGAGTGATTCTCCTTCGACCCATACGTTGACGCCGACTTCACGTTTATTGACGACAGTCGCTTGAACATCTTGATTGTTCCACTCTTCCTTTGACGGACGTGCCAACAAGTTCAAATACGCGTAAGGCGCCGGGTCTCCGAGTAAGCGCCCTTTTTGGTCATACTTCAAACGAATGCACAATTGATCTCCCGTTTGTGGCCAATACGACCGATTCTCTGGTAAATCGTCCATTGAGACGAGCACATCTTTTTGAATCCCGATATTGACGAAAACACCTGTGTTGTATCGAACGCCTGTTACTTCACACCATTCATACTCATCGAAAGAGACCGTTGGAATCGTCATCGTTGATGCGAGACGCCCTTCTGAGTCATGATATAAAAAGACACGAACCGTTTGACCGACTGTCACTTCTTCCGTTTGTTCCTTTCGATGAAGGAGCACCTCTTCGCGACCGTTACTAATGAATACTCCAAAATCAGCAGAACGTTCCGCGACCAAGTCTACTACTTCTCCTGCGCGCAATGCCATTACACCCACATCCTTTTCTAAGCTATTACTGTCAGTATACCTATCTACACACGTTCCTAATCATATCATGTTCTCTTTCAACATTTTGCATAAATGTGACGAAAATGTGAACGCACGGCATAAAGGGAAAAACGTCACAACAAATGGAAACGAGTTGATTTATTAAAATTTTGTGACAATTTTGTGAACGTCTTTTTTTCTTCTAGTATCCTATTTTTGAAAACGTTATTATATAGGAAGTGTCCAGTAGAAATAAGGTTTCATTTAGGATTGATCGGGGGATAATAAATGTTTGATATACAGTCTCGTTCGTTTGCAAAACGATTTACAAAAGGGCTACTCGTCGCCTTTTTCGCATTACTTGCCTCACTCAGCTTCATTTTCTCAAACGGTGTGGATACGAACGTATCGTCATCATCGACTTATATGACTCAAGAGTAAACGTCTTCCGTCCAACTGGAGGCGTTTTTTTCTTTGCCAAACACAAACAGGAATTTCCTACAAAAGGTCGAATACGATTAAAAGACCTTGCCTTTTTCTTTCCTAACCACTTAAGAAAAGGAGACTCCGCTATGATTTTCTATTTTCTTACGACCATCTTATCAACTGCAGGCCTCGCCTTTTTGTTCCAGTCTGAACTGTACAAAGATCCAATCGGAACATTTCTATTTGCTGTCTTGATTGCGATGGGCCTGTCTTCCTTTAAGCAACTCTTCATGCAAGCGAGCGAGTTCTTTGTGGAAAGACGGAACCAGAAACGAATCAAACGTGTCGTGGCCAGAATGCATTCGACAACACGGAAACGCTCTACATAACGCTCGTCTTCCCTCTCCACATTTGGTATCCTATGAAGGAACAGACAACGTACATTGGATTTATAATCGCAGGAGGCACACAATCGTATGAATGAAATTCCGTTATCGAATGAATGGCTACTTCGTTATTCACCCGTCATGGAGCTTTGGTTGAAGGAAGATGGGATCTTGCTCGTCGATGATGACAATCGCATCCGTCTCACCCTTGAAATCGGGAACGATCAAGCCATGCAAATTAAGAGTATTGAACAAGACGGCGCTTATTTCGTCGTCGATCCTGTGAATAAACGCATTACGTTCGAACTTGAGGAAGAGGAAGAAGAGAGCGATTCTCGCTTTTGGGAATAAGGATTCATGCCGAAGGGTCGGATTCTCGTCAAGAGAAGAAGACTCTTTCTTGTTGTCATTATGAGAGGAGAAAATAAAATGATTCGAACAGCAGTATGGTTTTTCTCGTTTTTTGCGGTGCTACCGATTACCGTCCCATTTTTACAGAAGGCGAAAAAAATTGAGACGCCACAGCGTTATCGCTATGTACAAGACATCGCCTATAAATGGGCTCAATTTTTATTGAAGGTTGCCGGTGCTGACATTCGTGTCCATGGACAAGAGCAGATTCCGGATGAACCGGTCGTCTACGTATCGAACCACCAAGGGAACTTCGATGTTCCTATCATGTTGACGGCTACGAAACGACCGAAAGCATTCATCTCAAAAATTGAGGTACAAAAATTCCCGATCATCCCGCGTTGGATGGAAATGATGGGCTGTATCTTCATCGATCGTAGCGATCGTCGTCAATCAATCAAAGCGATTCGCTCTGGTGTCGAGACGATTCAGTCTGGTCAGTCGATGATTGTATTCCCGGAAGGAACACGTTCAAAAGGTGGTCCTATGAAAGAGTTTAAAGCTGGGAGTTTGACGCTCGCGACGTCAAGCGGTGCGAAGATTGTTCCCGTTGCCATTCAAGGAAGCTATAAACTGTTAGAAGCTAAAAACCGAATTACCCCGGCAACGGTTGACGTCACTTTCTTACCAGCAATCGACCCGGCTGACTTACCGAATAAGGAAATCGCTGCAACAGTCGAAGCGGCCATTCGTCAACAGATTGAAGGAGATAACGCATGAGTTTATTAATGATTGAAGGCATTCATAAAGAGTTTGCCGACAAAGTATTATTTGATGACGTGACGATGACGATCCATCCAGGAGACCGCATCGGGATCATCGGTGTGAACGGTTCTGGAAAATCGACATTCATGAAAATCATCGCCGGCGCCGAGACGGCAGACCGGGGAACGATGCAACATCCAAACGATTACCGCATTCGTTATTTGACCCAAACGGTCCAGTTCGACGAAGGGCAAACAATTCTTGATGCCTTGTTCACGAGTGATACACCATCCGTTCAAGCCCTTAAACAATTCGAACGTGCCCGCCAAGCGCTCGAAGCGGATCCAACGAGTGAGCAATTACTCGAACGTTTCATGAAAGCTCAACAGGCTGTCGATGCCGCAGATGCTTGGGAAACGGAAGCCAAACTGAAGTCGATTTTGAACCGTCTCGGTCTACCTGATGTGTCCGTCGATGTGAACGCCTTATCCGGAGGGCAACAAAAACGGGTCGCTCTCGCTGCAGCGTTACTCGACGAAGCAGACTTATTGCTCTTAGATGAGCCGACGAACGAACTGGATGCCGACACGATCGCATGGCTCGAGACGATGCTTGCCGATTATCGTGGAGCTATCCTTCTCATCACCCACGACCGTTATTTCTTAAATCGTGTCACAAACCACATCTTAGAGATTGCGGACGGGACGAGTTATTTCTATAACGGAAACTATGAGTTATTCCTTGAGAAGCGTGCCGAACGAAAAGCACGGGCACAATCGATGGAACAAAAGCGGCAAAATATTTTACGACGCGAACTCGCCTGGTTGCGTCGAGGTGCAAAAGCACGAACAACGAAACAAAAAGCACGCATTCAACGCGTTGAAGACTTAAAGCACCAAGAGAGTTTAGCCGAAGAGGAATCACTCGACGTCTCTGTTGGGTCTCGACGTCTCGGTAAAAAAGTCATTGAGGTCGAGGATTTATCTTTCGGATACGACGACTCGCTTCTGATTCAGCAGTTCAATTGGATTTTCGGTCGCCGTGAACGCTACGGCATTGTTGGACCGAACGGGAGTGGGAAATCAACGCTCATGAACTTGCTTGCCAAACGTTTGGAACCGACGAGCGGCACGATTGTTCACGGAGAAACAGTCCATCTAGGCTATTACGGCCAGCAGGTTGAGTTTGAAGACGAATCCCGACGCGTCATTGACGAAATCGAGCGGATTGCGAAAGTGATTTATACGCCGGACGGCGAGACGATCACGGCCGGTCAAATGCTCGAACGTTTCCTTTTCTCGCCGGATGCGCAATACAAACCGATTACGAAGCTATCTGGTGGAGAAAAACGGCGTCTTGTCCTTCTGCGCATTCTTATGGACGAGCCGAACGTCTTGTTCCTAGATGAGCCGACAAACGATTTGGATACGGAAACGTTGTCCGTATTAGAGGATTATCTTGAATCGTTCCCAGGTACGGTCATCGCTGTCAGCCACGATCGTTATTTCTTAGACCGTATCGCCGGGCAGTTGATTGCATTTGAAGACGGGACGATCCAGGTGTATCACGCAGAATACAGCGACTACTTGACGATGCGTCAAGAAGAGGCTCGTCAAGTGAAGAAAGAGAAAGAACCGAAAGAAAAGAAAGAACGCGCGAAGTCAGAAGTCGTCAAATTCACCTTCAAAGAACAGAAGGAGTGGGACACAATCGAGGAAGACATCGCCGCGCTTGAAGAACAGATTGAAGCGCAAGAAGCAACGCTTGCGACAGCAGGCAGCGACCTCGGTAAAGTCAATGAATTGTATGCAACGATTGCATCACTGAAAGAGACACTCGATGCGAAGATGGAACGCTGGACGTACCTATCTGAAATCGACGAACAAATTCAAGCACAGAAAAAAGGTTAACCTAAGCCTTTCAAATAAAATAAAACAGAGGTGGATTCCCGATGTATGTTCCGGAAATCCACCTCTTTTTGATCACTTCACTTTGATGATGATTTTCCCTTTCGCGTGCCCTTCTTCTCCGTAGTCATGCGCTTGTTTCGTGTCTTCCAAATCAAAGACACGGTCGATGACTGGTTTCAGTTCATTTTTTTCAACCGCTTCCGCAATTTTTTTCAAGCGTTCCCCTGTCGGTTGCATGAAGACGTACTCGGCGCGAGCCTTCGCCTGTTCGGCTTCCTCTTCATTCGGTGGTGTTGAGATCGAGACGAGCATCCCGTTTTCTTTGAGCATTTGGTAGAGTTTGCTCTGCCCGTCGCCCCCCATCGTATCAAACACGAAGTCAAAATCGCGGACGATTTCTGCCGGATTTTGCTGTTTATAGTCGATGACCTCGTCAGCTCCAAGTTTTTTGATCCAATCCACGTTCGGCGTACTTGTCGATGTGACGACATACAAACCGTGTGCTTTCGCGAGCTGGATGGCTACCGTTCCGACACCACCTGAACCGGCTCCGATGAAAATCCGATCACCCGGTTTGGCATCCATCACTTCGAACATGACTTGCCATGCCGTATGCGCGACGAGCGGCAGTGAAGCGGCCTCCTCAAAACTAAGCGAAGCTGGTTTTTTGACGACAAGATGGGCATCGACTGCGACGTACTCGGCATATGTGCCTTGGCGCGCAATATCGGGACGGCTGAACACTTCATCTCCAACTTTCAATTCGATCACATTCGCCCCAACTTCTTGAATGACACCCGATACATCCCACCCGATGACGAGCGGCATCTCGTAATGGAGCATCTCTTTTAAGTATCCTTCTCGAAGTTTCCAGTCGACCGGATTGACGCTTGCGGCATGAACCTCAATCAATACGTCATCTGCACCGATTGTCGGTTGCTGCAGTTCACCTACTTTGAATTGATCCGATCCACCATACTGTTCGATATATGCAGCTTTCATTTCATCGCCCTCCTTTGAGTGAATGACTCACCTTTACTCGGTTCCCATTTTGTTTATCTCACAAACGAAAAAGCACACCACGCGTAATGCGGGTGTGCTCAAATCGACGGATGAGTCAGTTCGGTTGTCATATAGCTATATACATAGACGTCATGGGCTTGTCCCCGCTGCCGCATGTAATTATGTAGTCGACCTTCTTGAATAAATCCATTCTTCTCCAACATGCGTTGTGATGCGACATTCTCGACATAGACAATCGCACCGACACGTTCAATCTCACGCGTCTTGGCAAATTGGAGGGCTGCATAAAGGGCCTCGGTCGCATAACCCGAACGCCAATATTCTGGTCTGAGTTCATAGCCGACTTCGGCACGCCGGTGTGACGGCGCCCGATTGTGAAACCCAATCGTTCCGATCAACGCTTTTGATTCACGATGCTCAATTGCAAATCGGATGATTGCTCCGGTTTCGATTTGATCGAGCATATGCGTAAGCATCTGTTCCGTTTCTTCTAATATTTGATGCGGCTCCATTCCATAGTGATGGAGCACCTGTTCATTTGAGAAAATGGCGAATACGTGTGGACTGTCCTCCATTTGGAGAGGACGCAGTCGAAGGCGGTCTGTCTCAATTACCGGGAGCCCGTTCATCCTTTACTGACCAAGTTGTGTTGGAATGCATAGACGACCGCCTGTGTCCGGTCGTAGACGTCAAGTTTCGTCAAGATGTTTGAAACGTGTGTCTTCACCGTTTTCAGTGAGATGAACAGTTCATCCGCGATGACCTGATTTGACTTCCCTTCTGCCATCAGTTGCAAAATTTCTCGTTCCCGCGCAGTCAAGCTTTCGTGGAGGGTCATCTCCGGATGACGCAACCGCTCGAGCATCTTCCCAGTCACTTGGGCAGCCATGACAGGGTTGCCGGCAGCCGTCTGACGAATCGCGTCCGCAATTTCATTAGCGTTTGCCGTCTTGAGGACATAACTCATCGCACCGGCTTCAATGACGGGATATACTTTCTCATCATCCAAGAAACTCGTCACGACTAAAATCTTAGCCTCTTTCCAGCTTGCTTTGATTCGTTTCGTCGATTCAACACCGTCAACAGGCTCCATCACTAAGTCCATGAGGACAACGTCTGGTTTTTCTGCGATCGCGAGCTCCGCTCCCGTTGCGCCATCCGATGCCTCACCGACGACTTCGATGTCCGGTTGTGTCGATAAAAAGGCAGACACGCCCGCTCGGACCATTTCATGATCATCAATTAATACAACTCGAATCATCATTACCCCTCCACTTGTTGTTTCACACGTACTTCAATTTGTGTTCCGACATTCGGCACACTGACCAATCGTAACGTTCCACCGACTTCCGCCGTGCGCTCTCTTATCGATTGTAATCCATATGAGGCGACTTGTGTATCGTCCACGTTAAATCCGATTCCATCATCATTAATCTTTAAAATGACCGTCTGCTGCACCGTTCGCATCTCGATTTCTAGACGAGTCGCCTTGGCATGTCGCAACGTATTACTGATGGCCTCCTGGACGATACGGAACAGCTCATTTTCGGTATGGCGTGACAGCTTCACTTCTTCTAAACGCCAGACGAGCTCGGTCGACTGTTTACGCGATAATTCTTCTAATAGACGCTCGATCCCAGTCTTTAACGTCATACCTTCTAATTCCACTGGTCTGAGTTGTAAGAGCAACGAACGCATCTCTGCCTGTGCCGTTTGAGCCATCAACTCGACTTGCTCCATTTGTTTACTCGCTAATTCCGGTTTCGTCTGCATCGTCTGCTTGACCGCAGTCGTCATCATCGAAATGGCGTAAAGCTGTTGACTTACCGAGTCATGAAGTTCCCGCGCGACACGGCGTCTTTCTTCGACAACGGCTTCACTACGCGCCTCTTCGACACTGACCGGACGCTCCCCTACCCGCTTCGCCATCTCAATCATCTCTTGGCGCTGTTTCGACACGCGAACGATTCGTTCGAGTGTATCTCGGTAAGGAGACAACGGTCTGAACGTGATTTCCTTTTGGTTCTCTAGTTTCCATAGGGCGTTCGCGACCTCTCGAAAGTCTCGACGCAAATAAAAATAGGAAGCGACTCCGAAGATACTACCGATTAAGACGGCAATCACTAAAATGGACACACCGAAAGGCAACCCTTCTTCACGCGAAAATAAGTCGCTCAGTGAAGTCGAGTCACCTATGAGAAACGCTACTGTAATCAAGAAAGCCGTCAAGAGGCTACTGAACAATTGATGCCAGACGACCGTTCGTGGATATGAATCTTTTTTCATACCGTCATCACCTCGACACTTCCGCTCATGAGCACGATATGAATCCGCACTTTCCGCGTAGCCTGGACATAATCATCGGACGCCGTATAGAAGCGACGGTTGAACACCGGTGAATAGTTCGAATCATCGACTTGAACTTTCCCAAACCCGATGGATGCATCAATCGAATAATCATAACCTGCCGGAATGAGGATACGAATGTCTCCCGCAAGTCCGTTTAGGAGTAAGAATGTCTCTCCTTCCGGAATGATGGCTTGCGATAAATCCATCTCGACATCACGCAGTAAAAAGAATTCATTCGTATCACGTAACACATAGTGACCCGCTTCTTTCATGCCGAACGAGAAAGCTTGCTCCTGGCGAAGGGGTGTTCGAATTTTTGCTTCGACTGGTCGATTTTTATAGAGTCGGTATCCGAATAACAATAACAGTCCAGAGAGCACAAATCCGAACGCGGCCGATGAGAAAATCAAACCAATCAAGAGATTGCCCCCGATTGCGTAAAAAATGTAGCTAGCCGACTGCTTGCCTCGACGACTGAAACGACGTCCAATATAAAGAAGAAGCAATGGGAGGATCATGCTGAATAAGACGCTATTCCCACCCGTCACGATATCGATAAAGAGTCCCACCGAAAATAAGATAATCATGAATCCAATAATTTGACGTGTGTTCCAACGTTCCATGTCCATTCCCCCTTTCTAATCATATGTATGAAGCAAAGAAAGCGATGACCTTATGCAGGTCATCGCCGAACCGTCACCTCACTCTTGTTTAAAGCGACGCTCCAGTTCTTTTAGTTTTGCTTCAAAATCATCTTCGTCTTCTTGCGTATCTTGCTTCTCTTCAGCAGGTTGTTCTTTCTTTTCTTCCTCTGTAAACGGATGAGACTGCGACGTGTTTTGACCAAAGATTTGGTCAAGTGCTCCTTTTAAGAGATCAAGATTTTCACGCATCGCAAATTCATATCGTTTATTTTGCATCTCATCGAGTTTAAGTTTCATCTCGAGCGCACGACGCTCCAACTCATCTAATTCACGCTCTCCCTCATCGATCAACCCTTCGAAGTAACGATATTGTTCTCCGTAGTGTTTCGATTCAAGCGCTGCACGTTCTGCTAGCTTCTCTTCACCGGCTTGTTTCGCCAGTTCTGTCTGTTCATATCGTTTATCTGCCATCTTCTTGGCCTCATCACGTTTCCCAGCCAATTCTGCAAGCAGTGTACGTTGACGTTCAACGAGACGCTCAATCGATAACGCTTCCTTCTCTGCTCCGCGGATATGACGGTTCAATTCCGCTTCTCCACTTGAACGCGGCATTTCTTTATCTTGATACTTCTTCACTTCTTTCGAAATCTCTTTCGTCAATTCATTCGCTAATTCACGAAACTGATCAAACGGTGTCTTCATGGTGAATCCTCCTTATGAAATCTTAACGACGATTAACAAATTTTTGCCACACTTGATCGAACTGTTGGAAGCTGCTACGGCTAGCACGCGTTCCGTCGGCATTCAAAATTTCGACTTCTGGGTCGCGTTTTTCACCTGTATACATCATATACCCTTTAAACAACAACCACGCGACAATGATTCCGACGAGTGCCCAAATGTTTGAGAGCATCGTCCCAATCCCGATGACGGCAAGGATCCCGAAACCAACTTTAGCACCGATGTGTGTCACAGCCTGAAAACGGACTCCAGCCCAAAGCGTCAAGAGCGCTCCTAATCCGAATAAAATCATATTCGGTAAAGAACCGATCAACACGAGCACTAGAGCGATCGCGGCTACGATGAACAACACCTTTTTCACTTGGTGATTCATCTGTCATCCCTCCTTGTTAAGTACACTCTTATCATAATACGTTATTTTGTATAGGTCGACGAGCGGAAGGCTTGTTTTGCCTCGGTCTATAGACTGAGATGTTATCGTTTTCAATTCCTGTGGTACACTTATGCTATCGAACAATGAAAGGATGATGTTTTATGAGCAACATGATGAATGCACGCCAACTAGTATCAGCGAATCGGAGGGCTGACGTCCTCCATCATTAAAAGGAGGATTCTATTTTGTTTCAACAAACTGAAACGGGACGTGTCACGGCACAGTTCCAACATCTTTATACGGTATCTGTCGGAGAAAATGCGTATATGTGCGGGGTTTCCGGAAAATTCCGACATGAGGCGACGAGCGAACGGGATTACCCGGTCATCGGCGACTATGTCACGATTCAAGTTCGCGAGCATGGTCAAGGTACGATTCACCATCTCCTTGAGCGTCGGACCGTTCTTTCACGAGCGGCCGCCGGCAACGAGACACGTGAACAACTGATCTGTGCGAACGTCGACTACGTCTTGATCACAATGGCGTGTGGACACGATTTCAACATCCGTCGTTTAGAGCGCTATACGCTAGCCGCCTGGGACACCGGGGCAATCCCTATCATCGTTTTGACGAAGACCGATCAAGTCGATTCTGTCGACACATTGCTTGAAGACATTCAGCTGAATGCACCAGGTATTGACGTATTCGCGGTCAGTGCCGTGACAGGAGAAGGTATGGCTGAACTTCGTCATGCGTTACCGAGTGAGAGCACAATCGCTTTCGTCGGTTCGTCCGGAGTCGGAAAATCTACACTGACGAACGCTCTCGCCCACGAGACACTTGCCGTCAGACAAGCCGTCCGGGCACAGGACGAACGCGGAAAGCATACGACGACACACCGCGAATTGTTCCGAATCGATGACTTATATGTCATCGACACACCGGGTATGCGCGAGTTTGGCCTATGGGAAGGAAGCGAGCACCTCGATGAGACGTTCCGCGATATCGAAGCGCTTGCCGAGACATGCCGTTTCCGCGACTGTTCTCATAAGAAAGAACCTGGATGTGCCGTCCAAGAGGCGCTCACGAGCGGTACGCTAGATGCGAAACGCTATGCGAGTTACGTCAAACTTGAGCGGGAACTTCTCTATATGGAGAAGAAACAGGCAGAACATGCCCGTGTGTTAGAAAAGAAAAAACGACGAATATAAATTCGTTGGCCTGTGAGCGAAACTGCTCGCAGTCCTTTTTATTGTAATTTGACAGTTTCTCTAGGCAGGCGTAAACTTGCCATATACTTAAAATGTTTACCTAGGTAAACAAATTAACCGTTAGGCAAGAAAGAAGGATCTGTCATGTTGAATGAAGTCGAATCAATTCGGACACATCGCTCGATGACTCAAAAACTTAAAACACTTCTCCCTTTTCTAGGTCCAGCTTTTGTCGCTTCGGTCGCATACATCGACCCCGGAAACTATGCAACTAACATTGCAGCAGGTTCTCAATTTGGTTATTTACTCTTATGGGTCATTTTAATCGCAAACTTGATGGCCGGATTAATTCAAACGCTGTCTGCCAAAATTGGAATCGCGACCGGGAAAAACTTACCTGAAATTTGTCGTGACCGTTTCTCTAAGAAGACCGCTATCTTTTTATGGATTCAAGCCGAATTGATGATTATGGCCACTGATTTGGCAGAATTTGTTGGTGCGGCACTCGGGATCTACCTCGTGTTTGATGTGACGCTCATTCAAGCAGCACTTCTTGCCGCTGCCGGTTCTTTTGCCATTTTAGAAGTACAAAGACGTGGCTATCGACCACTTGAAACGCTTGTGACCGGGATGCTACTCGTCGTTGCTCTCGCGTTTGCCATTCAAACGTTTAGTGCCCAACCCGAAGTGAAGCCTCTTTTATCAGGTCTCCTCATTCCTCGTTTTGACGGGACAGAGAGTATTTTACTAGCTGCCGGGATCTTAGGTGCAACGGTCATGCCGCACGCTATTTATTTGCACTCCGCTTTGACACAACGACGAATCAAGGGAAAAGATGTGGTAGCACGAAAGCGTATCATGAAATTTGAACGAATTGATGTGACAATCGCAATGGTCCTCGCTGGCGCAATCAATGCCAGTATGTTGATTATCGCAGCCGCCGTCTTTTATAAGAATGGGATGATCGTAAACGATTTAGAAATCGCTCACCAGCAGTTTGACTCTTTTTTAGGCTCACCAATTGCCATGCTATTTGGCATCGGCTTAATGGTTGCCGGATTATCAAGTGCATCCGTGGGGACATTGGCCGGAGATGTCGTCATGCAAGGGTATATTCAAAAGCATATTCCGATTTATGTACGTCGTGTAATTACGATGGCCCCGCCACTCTTACTCATCCTGTCCGGTGTCAACTTGTCAAACGCTCTCGTTTGGAGTCAAGTTGTTCTTTCTTTCGGTATTTCATTCGCCCTCATTCCTCTGCTTCTCTTTACGAGCAATAAAGAGTTAATGGGTGGGCTCGTGAATCATCGCTTTACGACATGGATTGGATGGGGCATCACAGCGATTGTCATCGCATTAAATCTATTTTTGATTGTCCAAACCTTTATCTAATCTCTGAATCTATAAAACAAGCGCAGGCCACATCGGCCTGCGCTTGTTTTATACGGTTCCCTGCAAAATCCCTTCCGCCCATTCGACTTCATCGGATGTCGGAGGCTTCGTACCTTTGAGCGGATAATCCAGTCCGAGCGCCTCCCATTTATAGACGCCCATCTCATGGTACGGCAAAATCTCGACTTTCTCGACATGGTCTAGCTTTTGAATGAACGCCGCAGTACGACGAAGCGCACCTTCTTCAAGCGTCCATCCAGGTACAAGGACGTGGCGAATCCACATTTTCGTTCCGCGCTCGGAAAGGTGTTCGGCAAGCGCGAGCGTGTTGGCATTGCTACGTCCCGTCAATTTTTTACACATGTCATCGTCGATATGTTTGATATCGAGTAAGACGAGATCAGTGTGATCTAAAATGGCATCTAAATTAGGAGGACGGAGTGCACCGGACGTATCAAGCGTCGTGTGAAGCCCATGCTTTTTCGCTTCGCGTAATAGCGCCTCTAGAAATTCTGGCTGGGCAAGTGGGTCACCACCTGAAATGGTGATACCGCCATTGGATGCTTCCATGAACGGACGGTAGCTGAGCGCCTCTTGAATAACGTCTTCAGCCGAACGGTGATTATTCTTTTTGAAATCCCACGTGTCCGCGTTATGGCAATAGAGGCAACGTAACGCACAACCTTGTAAAAAGACGATGAAGCGAATACCAGGGCCGTCAACTGTTCCGAATGATTCGACCGAATGTACATATCCCATTGTCATCGAAATGACCTCCTAACGAATGAGCGGCCCTCCGTGGAAGGCCGCTAAGCCTTTACTTACAACGAACCGTGGAACGTACGGTTGATGACGTCGATCTGTTGCTCACGTGTCAACTTGATGAAGTTGACCGCATATCCTGATACGCGGATTGTGAGTTGTGGATACTCTTCTGGATGTTCCATTGCGTCTAGAAGCGTCTCGCGGTTAAAGACGTTGACGTTCAAGTGATGTCCTTTGTGTTCTCCGCTCATATACCCATCGAGAAGTGCCGCCAAGTTAAGTTCGCGTGCGATTTCTTCTTTTCCGAGTGCTTTCGGTACGATTGAGAACGTGTATGAGATTCCATCTTGCGCGTGTTCAAATGGAAGTTTCGCAACAGATGAGAGCGATGCAGCCGCACCTTTCGTATCCCGTCCATGCATCGGGTTTGCACCTGGAGCGAACGGTTCACCGGCACGGCGACCGTCTGGCGTGTTCCCTGTTTTCTTCCCGTAAACGACGTTTGATGTGATGGTGAGGACCGATTGTGTGTGAAGCGCGTCACGGTATGTTTTATGCTTCCGTACTTTTTCCATAAACGATTCGACGAGTTCGACGGCGATTGAGTCGACGCGATCATCATTGTTTCCGAATTTCGGGAAGTCGCCTTCCGTTTCGAAGTCGACAATGATGCCTTCTTCGTTTCGGATCGGTTTGACGTTTGCGTATTTGATTGCTGAGAGACTATCAGCCGTTACCGAGAGACCCGCAATCCCACAAGCCATCGTCCGCAAGATTTCTGGATCGTGAAGCGCCATTTCGATTCGTTCGTACGCATATTTGTCATGCATGAAGTGAATGACGTTGAGTGTGTTGACGTATAGCTCTGCCAACCAGTCGAGTGTACGGTCAAAGTCGGCATATACTTTTTCGTACGTGAGCACATCCTCTGTGTTCATTTCCCAAGACGGAGCGATTTGAGCGCCACTCTTCTCATCTCGTCCACCGTTCATGCTATAAAGAAGGGCTTTTGCCATGTTTGCGCGCGCACCGAAGAACTGCATCTGTTTCCCGATCTTCATCGGTGACACACAACATGCGATCCCGTAGTCGTCACCGAATTGCGGCATCATCAAGTCATCGTTCTCATATTGAATCGCTGAAGTTTCAATCGACATTTTCGCACAGTATTGTTTGAAGCCTTCTGGAAGCTTCGTCGACCAGAGAACCGTCAAGTTCGGCTCTGGAGCAGGACCGAGGTTCGTGAGTGAATGCAAGAATCGGAACGAGCTCTTCGTGACGTTCGAGCGACCATCTTCACTCATCCCACCGATTGACTCCGTTACCCAAGTCGGGTCACCTGAGAACAATTCGTTATAGTCCGGTGTCCGTAAGAATTTGACGATTCGAAGCTTCATGATGAAGTGATCGACGATTTCCTGAACGTCTGACTCTGTTAAACGACCAGCTTCAAGGTCACGTTCAGCGTACACATCAAGGAATGTTGAGACGCGTCCAAGTGACATCGCAGCACCGTTTTGTTCTTTAATCGCAGCAAGGTATGCCAAGTACACCCATTGATACGCTTCTTGCGTGTTTTCCGCAGGACGACCGAGGTCAAATCCATAAGCGTCCCCGAGTTGTTTAAGTTCTTGGAGGGCACGAAGTTGTTCATTCAGTTCTTCGCGATCGCGAATATCCGACTCGGATAAGAACCCACCGCGTTTCGCCAAATCTTTTTTGCGTTCTGCCATCAAGAAGTCAATTCCGTAGAGGGCGACGCGACGATAGTCACCGATGATGCGTCCACGACCGTAAGCATCGGGAAGACCTGTGATGATTCCTGATTTACGAGCTGCTCGCATTTCCGGCGTATAGGCATCAAAGACACCTTGGTTATGTGTTTTGCGAATCTCTGAGTAAATTTTTGTAATTTCTTCATCTGGTTCGAAACCATATGATTCGAGTGCGGCATCGACCATGCGAATACCGCCATTCGGGTGAATCGAACGTTTGAACGGCTCATCCGTCTGAACGCCAACGACTTTTTCTAACTCTTTGTTTAAGTAACCTGGTCCATGCGACACGATTGTCGACGGTGTGTGTTGATCGACGTCCCAAACGCCGCCGCGCTCACGCTCTTCTTTTGTCAGTTCCATCACACGGTTCCAAAGAACGTTTGTCGCTTCTGTCGGACCTGCCAAGAACGTATCGTTCCCTGTGTATTCATGACGGTTCAAACGGATAAACTCACTGACATTTACTTCATTCGTCCACTGACCAGGCACAAAACCTGACCATGCGGATTTGATTTCAGTTGCCATGTTGATTCACTCCTCATTCTCGAAAGTAACTGCGTGTTATCTATACTGTGAGTGTACGTGAAAACGTGAACAATATGTTTTACATTCTTGTGAAACTTGTAACAATCTTATGAACGTGATGAAACAGCCGTTTTTGAAAGCGTTTTACGAACTGTTACATCTACTAGTTTATCTATTTTGAAACAGCTGATTCCCATTTGAATAGGGTTGAACGATCATCTGTACTAATTTGATTGTTCTGTGACGAACTATACAGTTTTTAGGGTGATAAATCTCACATCATTCGGTTAGAACTTGAATTTTTGTGTCGTATCAGACACAATGAAGGCAGAACATTGCATAAGAGGAAGGGGTTCTACTCATGACGTATGAACCATTAACAACAAGCCACGCCTTTCAAGTCGGCGATCGCATCTCACTGAAAGTTGACGAAGCTGGTGAAAAGCGTGACGGATTTATCACAGAATTTGAAGACGGAGGGTTTTGGATTCGCTTTGACGATGACATCGAGAATGAAGATTTTATCGATTACCGCGACCAGTTACTTGCCGTACTTTTGTCGCGTCCAATCCATGTCATCACGGTACATCCGGAACTGAAACCGTTCGAGCAAATGACGTCCGAGTTACAGTATCGCGTCTACCAAGGATTCACGATTGAGAAAGTTGAATTGACAGCAGAAGGTGCAGACGCCCACATCAAACTCATCGAAGACGGTCAGACGTTCACACAGACGTTACGTTCTTCAATGGAAGATGGTCAGGAGCATGTTCGCTATATTTGACGAGGGAGCGCTTTCGCTTCCTTTGTTTTTGCCTAAAGATAAGGAGACCTATTATGAATTTTACAAAACCTTTTATTAACGAAACGTGGGAACGGATGGGCTTTAACGAGCCGATGCCGGTCCAAAAAGAAGCGTTCCCCCTACTATTAGATGGAAAAGATGTGACAATCGAAGCACCTACCGGGACGGGTAAAACGCTCGCCTACCTGCTTCCAGCGATTGAAAAGATTGACCCATCGAACGAACGGATCCAAGTCGTCATCGTCGCCCCGACTCGTGAACTTGTCATGCAGATTCAACAAGTCGCACAGCGCTTCACTGAAAAAGGTGATGTCCGTATCGGTTCATTCATCGGTGGCGTCGAATTGAAACGCCAAATCGACCGAATCAAGAAAAAGCCTCATTTGATTGTCGGGACACCGGGACGTCTCGTTGAATTGATCGACAAGAAAAAACTGAAACTCCATGAGACGCATACCGTCATTTTAGACGAAGCCGATCAAATCATCGACAGCGGTTTAACAGAGGCAGCGGAACGTATCATCAAGCATACTTCGCACGAACGTCAGCTTGCGCTCGTCTCGGCAACACTCACCGATTCACTTAAAGAATGGTCGGCACCATTCATGGACGAACCAGCACACATCAAAATCGAGCGTGCTGTCAGCGATCAAGTGACATACGGCTATATGTTGACGACGCGTCGGTACAAACCAGAACTCTTACGCCGTCTTTCGCACGTCGATGGCGTGAAAGCACTCGCGTTCATCAATAACCGCTCGTTCTTACCACCACTTCGTGGAGAGCTTCAGAAGTTGAAAGTGAACTATCGCATGCTTGACAGCTTGAAAGGAAAACGCGAACGCGTCGAGACACTCCGTGAATTCCGTAAAGGCGAATACCCGCTCCTCATCACGACAGGTCTCGCGGCGCGCGGTCTCGATATCGAAGATGTGACACATGTCGTCCATTTCGACTTACCGGAATCCATCGATGACTTCATCCACCGTTCAGGCCGTACGGCTCGCGGTAATGCAGGCGGAACGGTCCTCTCCCTCGTGACGACAGACGATTTGCCACACTTGAAATCATTCGCACGTCAACTCGGTGTCGAGTTGAAAGAACTCGAGATTTATCGTGGCGATGTGATTGAGAAACGAATCGAGGAGAAGCCTCCTGTCGTCAAACGTCCTGCGAACAAGCGAGGACCGCGCCGATGAAAAAAGACCGGAAAGTAATTCCCTTCCCTTTGCTCGTCGAAGAGTCCGAATTGCTTGCCGAACTGAAAAAGTTGTATGAGCAAGCGGCTCTCGCGCGAAGCACGCAATGGACAAATTATATTCAAGAGATTGCATCGGAAGGGACATGGCATTTAAAAGATGCCGAGCTCTTCCGCGACCTCTTCATCGATTGGGCCGTCTTCTTTGAGACGGACGAGGAGGGGATGACGCCACATGGTCGCTACTTGGCCGACCATAAAAGCGATATGTCACCTGCCCTATATCACGCACTTCGTGGACTTGCCGTCCCGCGTTGCAGCATCTTTGAAGTGACGGAAGACGGTCAGTTGAAAGACTGGGAGTCGAAAGAGACGTACGCTGTCCAGTTACCGGAAGAACGTGAGACTGGTGACCTCGTCCTCGGGAAGTTACTCGATATCCGAGGCAGTTGGCGCTTCGGCTCGGCGTTTCTCGCCTTACCTGCGAAAATGTCTGGAAACGTGTCCGATCTTTATATCGACTTTACGGATGAAGTCGGTCCCGGTGCCTTTTTGGAGCAGTTCCCGGAGTTTTGTGCGGAACTGATCGACTTGTTGCTGGATTTAGAAGAAGGCGTCATCATACCGAAACCATCAAAATAAGCAAAGGGCCGCGGCCCTTTGCTTATTTTTGTCTAACGTATACATCAACCTGATCGAGCATCGCTTGCGCTTCCTCGTTTTCAGGCGTGACCGATGCACTCGAGATTTGTTTCCCATCCTCGTATACATCAATGACGACACCGTCTTTCGCTTGACGCGTTTGGTACAGACGACCGTTTGCATAGAAGGCGTGATCCACCGAGTCGAGAACGTTCCGCGTCATCTGCTCACCTGTTTTTAAATCAATGACAGTTTCTTCGCCATCCGTATTTAGTGTGAACAGTTTATTTTCGAACACTGTATAGTCCCAAAAGTCTTGATTTCCTGCCAACTGAACAACTTGTCCTGTTTCCGTATCATAAGCGAATTGGCCCGGCATCGTAATTCCACTATAATAGGTTTCTTCCCCTTCTCTAATTGTCTCATAGGCACTGACACCGACTGGGACATAGCGTGTTTCGGACATTGATGGTGATTCACTTGTTCCATAAAAACGACTTGTTCCACTTACGTGCGTGATAAATCCATTATCCAACTTTATTTCTTTGACAGTGACGTCATCCATCGTTTGATTGAATGTCGCAAGCATCGTCGTTTCATCACCATCATAGCCTTCTCGATAAATCAAATTTAGTTGACCATCATTTATGAACAAACCTGCCCACACACCTGTCAAGATCTCGTAAATTTGACGATCTTTTGCATCGAACTCATAAGTGGTTATCTCTTTTCCGTCTAACTGGTTAAAGATTATGAGCTCTTCATTTCTATTTTGGCCAATTCCTATGAATCCATTTTCCGTTTGAATTGATTGTGCAAACGTCAATCCGTTCATTTGTCGGTGCATCGAGCGCTCTTCTTTGTTTAAACGTTCTCGATAACGAATTCCTTCAGCGATATAATTCAAATTCGAGGTGACTCGACTCTCCTCAGAAGTGACTTCAAACCTTTGAGCAACATCATTCTCTGCGTTATAACCAAATTCAACGACCGCGTCTTTCCAAACAGATGGATTCGAACTGATGTTTAACGACCACTTCGCTTTTGGTTCCATTGCGTCAACGGCAAATGTTCCAAGCCCTATCACAATGACCGCACCAAGTGCGACCACATTCCACATTCGCTTCATCTTTTCACCTCACACATTCAATTTGCTTTGTAAAAATCTTCGACTGAGCCAAATTGTCACACTTGCCCATACGATTAACACAACACCCACATATACGATTGTCTCATCATAAATCAATCGATTCGACAAAAGGGCATAGCCCAATATCGGAATAGTCAGTATGACCATCAAGGTAGATAAGCTAAGTACGGGTGACCACATCGTCCGTTGCCAGAAACTCCGTTCAATCAACACAAATGTGAAAACAAATAATACGACGATGACAATAAACAATTGATGGATGACAAAGTTGACGACTGAAGTAGGATACATCATGGCCAATATTCCGTTAATAGATAGAGCTTGATCAAATGATCCGTTTATCGGTATCATCTTCCCATCAAACCAACTTGTGAACGCTATGTATTGTAATTTGAGGGCAATCCATTCGATGGCCAATAACCCCAACGTCATCATCAAAATTGTAGCAAACTTGGCGAAAAACAAAGTCATCCGTTTTTGCGGCATCGTGAGTAGTCGCAATATGAACGTCCCTCGTCCTTGAAAATCGCGATACCAGATCCAGGCGCTATATAACAACATCGCTGCGACCGCAATCCCGAGTGACAAGAGATATGGTGTACCTCCAAGATAGTCTGAAAAGGACATTTGATAGTCTGCATCTCCTGTACGTCTCAACTGTTCATAAAAGTTCTTCTCATCCCATAAAAAGTACCCGAGCCACCCAAACTGAACGACAATGAGACCTGCGACCAACATCAAATATGGTTTCGTGACACGCTCGACTTCCCAACTCAATAGTTTCAATAGATTCATGCCCCGTACTCCTCTCTCATCACATCGACGATGGACTTCCCATGAATGAAACGGACATCCTCGACATCAAACTCACGGACGATGCGTCCGTTATTCAACATGACCGCCTTGTCGATCAAGTACTCGATATCTTCAATCTCGTGTGTCGTAATGAGCACGCCACGATTCTCCATGACCTCACTCGAAAACAGTTCGACAATCTGTTCTTTCGAAAAGACATCGATTCCTGAGAACGGTTCATCGAGTAATAAATAATCTGGGTCTTGGGCAATCCCGAGTGCGAGGTTCGCTTTGGCGAGCGTCCCTTTCGATAACTCGCTCAACTTGTCTTCCGGGAACAATTTAAAGTCTTCAACAAGGCGGGCGAATAATGTCGAATCAAATGTCGGGTAAAAGTCTTTCATGAACGCCTCACATTGCTCGATTGTGAAGTGAATCGGGAACATCGCATGGTCGGCGACGAAAGCGACACGATTCAAATCGATTGGTTTCCCATCAATCAATACCGAACCTTTATCAAAAGGCGTCAACCCCATGATGCCTTTCAATAACGTCGATTTCCCTGTACCGTTCAGTCCGATGAGACATGTGATTTCCCCTTTATTCGCTGTGAACGAAACGTCTTCAATGACTTGTTTTCGGCGATAGCGCTTCTTAACTCCCAACACTTCGATCATCGTACATTCCCTCCTTGTACTGTCGTTTGATTTTCTCGACAAGTTCGTCTACCGAGACGTCAAGCTCTTGAATTGATTCCACAAATACCGCGACCGCGTCATCTACAATCTCGGAGCGGATTTGTGCCAATATCGTTACATCTGTCGTCACGCGACTCGGTCGATTTCGTTCGGTCGTAATCAATTGTTGATCCTCCATTTCCTTAAACGCTTTTTGAACCGTGTTCGGATTAATCTTCAAATCATTCGCAAGCTCTCGCCGAGATGGCATCTCATCTCCAGCTTTTAATTCACCGAGCGCCATCTTCTTTTTAAAGTAGTCGACGACCTGTAGATACACCGGTGCCCTCGTATTGAATTGCATGTTCATCACCTTTCTAAGTGTATGACATGGTTAATACACTTTCTAACTGTATTATTAGTGTAATACACTTCTACGTCAATCATTTTTTCAATTTTTCTCCAAATAAAAAACATCTGACGAACGTGTCAGATGCTGAGACATTCAGTTATAGCACGATGTGTGCAGTGTTTTTCGGGTCTATTCGTTCAAGATAAAGGTCTTCGCCCGGCCAATAGCGACGCTTGTATTTCGCAAGCCGTTCCGCCGGATTGCCGAGATATGTATCACGATTCAATACCCGTTCGTACCGAACCTCGCGTGGACAATCGAGATAAATCACATAGTCAAAATAAGGCTGCCATTCCGGGCGTTGTAGAAAGATTCCTTCCACGACAACCGTATGAGCAGATGATACGTCCACGACCTGTTCTGTAATGACGTCTCGTTCCTGATCATATCGCGGTAATACTAACTTCGTAACCCCTTCAGTTAAGGGACGAAACAGTTCACGCTCAAGACGCGACACGTCCCATTGGAGTGCATAATACTCGGTCGGTTCAGATTGTCCGGTCTCATAGCGTTTTGCACGTTCGACGATATAATCATCGATATGAAGCACAAGTAAATCGGACTCCCCATTCAAATTTGAGACGAGCGTCGTCTTGCCCGCTCCGCTCAACCCATCAATTGCTACGACAAACGGACGATTCCCCGCGTGCGTCGCTCGTGCAGAACGAATCACATCCAATACGTTCATGTCGTTCCTCCCCACACAAAAAGTCAGCTCACGAATGAGCTGACTTTAGTTTACCAGAGTACCCAACCACGCGCTCCTGGAGGCGCGCTTTCAATCAAGTGCCAGATTGGAACCGTATATGCAAATGCGATCAAAACAAACGTCACGGTGATCCACAGTTTCCAATTCTCGAAATAGCGCGGTGTGTCCATCGCTGCTTCTTCCGTCTCGGCGAGCGGGAATTCCTCTTCGCCTTTCGGTGCGAGGAACGACAGGTTGAACATCGAATACACGAAGATGAGAACCGAGATGAACAAGATTGTTCCCCCAATCGCCATCATGACGTGGTATGGGATCCATTCCCGTGTCAATGCATCCGAGAAGTAAGTCGCTGGACCTGTACGACGCGGGTTCCCGTTCAATCCTGAAATATGCATCGCATACGACATGATGGCCATACCGAACGCCCAAGTCCCTGCTTGAATCAATCCAAGTTTGTTCATTGCCTTCGTCAACGTACGACCACGAAGTACCGGCACAAGCCAGTAGGCCGTTCCGAAGAACGTCAAGGCGACAGCCGTCCCGACTGTAATGTGGAAGTGCCCCGTGACCCAAAGCGTATTGTGGACCATCGCGTTCAATTGGTGCGAAGCGTTGATGATTCCACCTGCACCGGCTGGAATGAAGAATAACATCCCGACGAATGGTGCAAGGAAACGAACATCGCCATACGGCATTTTCTTCACCCATCCGAACAACCCTTTCGCGCCGAGCGCACGTCCACGAAGTTCGAACGTCGCAAAGAGCGAGAATGCTGTCATGAATGACGGGATAACGACCAAGAACGTCAAGATGACCTGTACGAACTTCCAGAACGGTTCAATGCCCGGTTCTGTCAATTGATGGTGGAAGCCGACCGGGAATGAGAAGAGTAGGAATAACAAGAATGCCATCCGTGCCAACGCATCTGAGAAGATCTTCCCACCGATGACTTTCGGTACGACCGTATACCATACAATGTATGCTGGCATGAGCCAGAAATAAACGAGCGGGTGACCGAAGTACCAGAACAATGTACGTGACAACTCGATTCCGACTGTATCCGTCCATCCTAATGAGAGCGGAAGGAGTTGGAATAAAATCGTTGCTGCTACACCGAGTGTCGCAATGTCCCATAGAAGCATTGTCATAATACTCATATAAGCCGGGAGCGGTGGATGAACGCCTGGATTGTCACGTTTATAATCCGCATACATACGGAACATCGCGAACGACGACAACCACGTTCCGACTACGAACAAGACGAGTCCGACATAGAAGAGCGGATCTGCCATGAGCGGTGCATAAAACGTATACAAGACCGTCCCTTTGTTGGCCAAAATCATGACCGTTACCATGACGGCACCGATAATCATCGTCCAAAAGCCGAGCCACGCGACACGTGTCGGGAATGATTCAAAGCGACCGAACGACTTCGCCAGTAACGCATATAAGAGACCAATGATGAACATCGTCGTGAAGACGATCCCGAGCATGATACCGTGAGCCGTTAGCAATTGATAATATCCAAAGATTTCAGGGATGACCCCGGTCCGAATCAACGTCTGTGTCAAACCAGCCAACGCACCGATCAAGACGGCGAGAATCGATACGAGAACGTGACCGTAAGCAAGACGCGCCTCTTTCGCTCCGATACTCGGAACAGGAACCCCTCGTTCCATCTCCCATTGTTTCAGTTTAGATGATACGTCGTTCATTTATTCCACCACCTTGATTTTAGTCGACATCATGTGATGCCCTGTTCCACAATACTCGTTACAAAGAATCAAAAATTCGCCAGCTTCCTCGAACGTGTACGTCAATGAGTTGATATGTCCTGGGACAACCATCATGTTGACCGGTGTACCCGTTAACTGGAATCCGTGGACGACGTCTGGTGACGTCACAAGGAACGTCACTTTTGCACCTTTTGGAATCTCAACATTCCCTGGCGTGAACGTAAATGCTTGCGCGATCATGACGAGTTCGTATTCATTGTCGCCAATTTGATGTAGCCCAGGTTTGTCGAACGGAGCCGTCTGATTCACTTTTGCTGGATCAATCAAGTCCGCATCTGATGCTGGCTGATTCCCTGCTGCGAATGCCGATACCCCGAGGACCGTCAAGAAGACCGCGAGTAGGATAATACCAAATGTAAGCCAATATTTTTCTAGTTTATGAATATGCACGATGAGACTCTCCTCCCTACATGTTTATCGAGTGACGAATAAGTAAAAGACTGATGACCACATGGCAATGATGACACCCGCAACGATCATGACCGATGTAAACGTTCCTTTTAGGTTCGGTTCTTGCCCATCTTTATGTTCCACGTGTAAGACCCCTTTCGCTTGTTTTTCCATCTTCATTGTATGCAATCGTCTAGGTGATAATATGTGATATTTATCACTCCAAAAGTGACAATCACATCGATTTTGCGTAGTTTCAACACACAAAATTCACATTTCGATAAAAGAAGCCCACAAAAAAACCGTCTCCTGATGAGACGGTTTATAAACGACATATACCTGCAGGGCAACCTTCGCAGTGACAAAGCTCTTTCAAAAAATCAACATCATGAATGACAATCGATTTGGCCGTCGTGCTAATGACCCCTTCTTTTCGCCACTGACTAATCAATCGGTTCACCGTCTCGCGTGGCGCTCCGATCAATTGCCCGAGTTCACCGTCTGAAGGATGACGTGGAATGACGATTGTCCCCTCTTCCTCGACACCGTGCATAGCTGCCATACGGAGCAACGTTGAAGCCAACGCCCCTGGCTTTCCGTACAATAATAAGTCACGTACCTTCATTTCTGAATGCTTGCGCATCATCGACGTCCATCGTAAAATTTCTCCGGCAAATCGAATATCGCGTTGCATGAGCGATTCCAATTCTCGTTTTGAAATGGTACCAATCGTACTTTCTTCAGTCGTTTCGATGCTGTATGAACTAGGGAAAGTTTCCACGATATCAAACTCACCAAAGAAATCATCCGAACCATACATGAACATGACGAGTGGATTTCCCTTTTTCGTGATTTTCGTGAATTTGACAGAACCACTCTTCAAGTAAAAGAACTTATCACACTTCTCACCTTCCCAACACACGATACTCGCTTTCGGATGATGTTGAATCGTCATCATTTCTAGTAGCAATTGTTTCGTTTCATCTGAGAATACAAAACTGTTCGGTTGGGTCGTTCCACATTGCATTGACATAGGTCGGTGCTCCCTCCACGTTTCATTCGTACGTTCCAATTATGACTTTATTATACAGGAGTGTGACAGGGAGTATCGAAAAAGTATGTGACATTTCAAACAATCTTTTTCAAAAAAAGAGATTCGGCGTTCATACCGAATCTCTCTACAGTATTTATCGTTGAATCAATCGAATCAATTGTTCGGCCGGCTTAAAGTTCGGATACCGGACCGGTAAATCGAATTTCGTCGTGTTCTTTAAAATTGATTTGGCGTGACTAAACGTCTCAAAGCTCGTCCGCCCATGATAGGCCCCCATGCCGCTTTCGCCCACTCCACCAAACGGGAGATTTGGATTCGTCAAATGCATGATGACATCGTTCACACATCCTCCCCCAAAGGAAAGATGTTTCATGACCGTTTGTTCCACGTCTTTCGATTCCGTAAATAGATACAGAGCAAGTGGATGCGGTCGGTCAGAGATGAACTCGATCACTTCATCTAGCTGACGATATGGAATGACCGGTAAAATCGGACCAAAAATTTCATCTTTCATCACATCGGCATCTTCGTGGAGATTCGTCATAACGGTCGGTGCAATTTTTAGTTCATCCCGGTTCGTCTCACCGCCGAAAGCAAGCTCACCTTCTGTCAAATAGTGAGATAAACGGTCGAAATGCGATTCGTTGACGATGCGCGTGTATCGTTTCGTACCGACACCGTTCCCAAACATCGCAAACGCCTCCTGTTTGATCGCTTCTAAAAGTGCTTCTTGTTGAGATTCATGTACGAGCACATAGTCTGGCGCGACGCATGTTTGACCGGCGTTCATCCATTTCCCCCAGGCGATACGTTTTGCCGCAATCGAAACGTTCGCATCTCCGTGAACGATCACAGGTGATTTACCACCGAGTTCGAGTGTGACCGGTGTCAAATGTTCTGCTGCCGCCTTATTGACGATCCGTCCGACTTGCGTCGAGCCTGTGAAGAAAATATAATCCCATTTTTGATTCAATAGTTCTTGCGCCGTGTCTTTATCTCCTTCGACACTGGCCACATATCGATCGGTAAAGGCACGCTCTAACACCTGCGTCAGGACACGTGCGACATTCGGGGTCAGTTCTGAAGGTTTGACGACCGCTGTATTCCCCGCTGCGATGGCACCGATGAGTGGCGCGACCGCAAGTTGGAACGGATAATTCCACGGAGCGATGATCAATACCGTACCGTACGGCTCATATTGAACCTCACTCTTCATTCCTAAATGGATGGCGGTTCCACGAACACGTTTCGGACGCATCCATCGCTTCAGTTCACGTGTCGTACGTGAAATCTCATCGTAAATGAATCCGATTTCTGTCGTATACGCATCCATCTCCGACTTATTCAAGTCTTCGCGAAGGGCTTCTAGCAAGTCCGCTTCATGATGCTTAATCGATTCCTTCAAAAATGTCAGCATACTCAAACGGAATGCCATCGATTTTGTCGCCTGCGTTTTAAAGAAGCGACGTTGTTTCTGGACAAGCTCGTCAATCGTCAACTGTTCAATCGGTGCCAGCATGAACTTTCCTCCTTGTGATTCATCACATTGATTTCATTTTATCATCGTGAGAAAAGCGAATCAAAAAAACGCTTTCATCGATGTGGGTTATATCATACGTTTAAATGTTTAAACATTTAATCATAGATTAATCGATTATTTTCATCGTGTCAAAACATACGCCCGCTCTTCATTCCACTGATAAGAAAGAGGAGGCTTGCCCCCCATAAAATCAGGCCGGTCAGCATGAACTGCTGAACGATGGAAAGCGGAAGAGCGCTTAAAAACGATGACCCCGCTACCGTTCCGAGAGAGAAAAATGCATAGAACGCCCCGTATGCTTTCCCTCGGTTTTGCGGAGATGTCGATTGAATCAATTGCGTATTGATGGCCGGGAATAAAATCGCAAATCCCACTCCATATAAGGCAAGTACCCCATAAAGACTGGTTTGTACACTTGCTTGTCCAATCAATATCTGACACGTCCCAATGATTGCGACTCCAAGTGCGGTCAATTTAGTCGGTGAAAACCGATCGAACACTCGGTTCGTCGGTAATACAAAGAACAAGACGGCGACCACGCCGAACATGCTGAGTAACGTACCGCTCAATCGTGAATCAAATCCAAGTTCCTGCACGTGAAGCGGTAATAAAAAGGCGAGTGCTCCTTGGGAAAACATGAGGAAGAATGCCCCCCAATAGGCCCGAATCACTTTCGGATCCGGTTTTGTCAGTTCCAGATCGGACTCTTTCTTTTCCTCGATCTTTTGAGTTCGTCGCATCGTCACGACTGTCACGGACAACATCACCCATCCGAACAAAGAAACGAATAAAAAGACCGTCGATGGGGACGTGACACTGGCGATGATTCCACTAAAGGCAGGACCAATGATGGCCGCCAATCCGACGAAACTTCCGGTAATCGCGACTTTCTTCCCTTGACGGTTCGTTGCGGTGACATTCGCTGATAACGTAAATGCAGCCGGTACGATAAGCCCAGCCACAAATCCGTGGACACATCGGACAAACAGCAACATGGAGGGCGAGTCAACAAATTGATAAGCGAGTAAACTTAAGCTCGTCAAGAATAAGCCGAGCACCAAAACGCGATAGGGACCATTTCGATCGGTCCATATACCAGAAAGCACATTTCCAAACGTGTTCGTCAACGAATAGACAGCGATGGAAAAACCAGCGATGAACGAAGATGCGCCAACAGATACCGCAAACGTACTCATGATCGGGAGTTGAGCGAACAAATCAAAAAAAGCAAAAAATACGATGCCATATAATATAAAACGTGATGGAGTTTTCATTTGGACAAATCCTCTTTCTCGTGATCTTATCCTTAGTCTAGCTGGAGCTCCATACGTTTCATAGGGATGAATCGGTTTGGACACAAAAAATCCCTACAGCCATGGACTGTAGGGAAAATCGTTTAGTTCGTTACTTCAACGGCTGTATCGAGTGCGACACGAATCATTTCATCAAATGTCGTTTGGCGCTCTTCTGATGTCGTCTCTTCACCTGTCAACAAGTGGTCAGAGATTGTGAGGATCGTCAACGCATTCACTTTGTGCTTCGCTGCAAGCGTGTATAGACCCGCTGCTTCCATCTCAATAGCGAGGCAACCGAAGTCAGCCCATTTTTTGAAATGGTGGAAATCATCTTGATAGAATTGGTCCGCTGTGAAGATTTGTCCGACTTTCACCGGGATGCCCGCTTTCTCTGCATTCATATATGCACGATGTAGGAGGTCGAACGTCGCTGTTGGCGTATAGTCCATTCCGTTGAAGCGGACACGGTTTTGACCCATCTCACTTGACGCGCTCATGGCGATGACAACATCACGCACTTTGACATCTTCTTGAATCCCGCCAGCTGTTCCGACACGAATCAAGTTTTTTGCGCCGTACGACATAATGAGTTCATTCACATAGATCGACATCGAAGGCACACCCATCCCTGTTCCTTGAACTGAGATGCGCTTACCTTTATACGTACCCGTGAAGCCGTACATCCCACGAACTTCATTATATAATTCGACGTCTTCTAAAAACGTCTCCGCAATGTATTTGGCGCGAAGCGGGTCCCCTGGAAGTAATACCGTTTCTGCAATTTGTCCTTCTTGAGCTCCAATGTGTACACTCATGTTTGAATTCCTCCTTTAAGCTTGTCGTTGAACCTTTTCCCGAAATTCGTTCGGAGTAACACCGACTTGTTTTTTAAAGACCTTCCGGAAATACTTATCGTCCGAAAAGCCCACTGCTTGGGCGACTTCATAGATACGCTGTCTACTCGTCTCTAACAGGCGCTTCGCTTCGTTCATCCGAATCGTCAACACGTATTCAGACAAGTTCACGCCATATTGTTGTTTAAAACGTCGCGAGATGTACTCTCGACTTAAGTAAAATCGTTCACTCATACCTTGCAAACTCAGCTCTTCCGAAAAATGTTGTTCAATGAACATTCCAATCTGAGAAATCGGGTCACCACTCGATTCATTGACCACGTCCCCTAATGCGCGTGCCAACGTATCATTCAATACATCGGGGTCAATCGGTTTCAACAAATAATCAAAGCTTCCATATTGGATGGCCCGTCGCATATACGAATATTCATCGTATCCTGTCAGTACGACAAGCTTAGCAAATGAAGCATGGTCGTGTACCCACTCCATCAGTTCGATGCCATCACAATGGGGCATTTGAATATCGGATAAAATGAGCGCTGGACGTTCCTGCTCGATGAGCGTCTGTGCTTCACGCCCATCCCTTGCTTCAAGTACGATCGTCACACCGAATCGTTCCCATTCACCGAGTAATTTCACCGCTTCCCTTACCGGAGATTCATCATCTACAATCAACACTTTCGTCATGACGCCACCCCCTCAGAAGAAGCGGGGAAACGCATCACAATTCGAAAACCGCCTGTTTCAGGTGTAGCCAACATAAATTTTGCCTCCCGATTATAGTTTAACATGAGTCGATCACGAATGTTTCGTAATCCTGTGCCTTCTGTGTCATAAAATGTCGAATCGCTTTGCTCGATTCGTGACATGACCCGTTCCCATTCCTCGGCCGTCAGCGAACGACCACTGTTCTCACAGCGAATCACAAGTGACGTATGATCCATACAGGCCGTCACCTCAAATCGATTTGCTAATGCAGACCCGTCCCGTTCGAAACCGTGTTTAAAGAAGTTCTCTGCCAACGGCTGTAAAATCATCTTTGGGACAATCAGTTCATGTAGTTCCTCAGGGATTGAGACAATCACTTGAAACTGATTTGGAAACCGTACGTCTTGAAGACGAATGTATGAGTTCAAATGCTCGATTTCTCGCTTTAGCGTAACCATCGACTCTTCTGGATGCATCGTATAGCGCATCATCGAAGAGAGTTGCGTAATCAATCGATAAACCGTTTTGCCCTCTCCTTTTAACGCCAACGTTCCAATCGACTGCAACGCATTGAATAAGAAATGCGGGTTGGTTTGCGCCTGAAGTGTGCGCAGCTCGTTCGTTCGATTCTCTAAGGCGAGCTTATACTCTCGTTGAATCAAATCATCGATCCGTTCAATCATTCGCTTGAACTGTCTCCCAAGTACGCCAAACTCATCATTTCCGAGGGAATCAAATGAGACGGTCATGTCTCCTTGCTCGATTCGCCAAATGTTCGAGGTCAATGTCTTGATTGGAGTCGTCAATTTCATCGAGGCATACGTCGCTCCGATCAATGCCAAGATGAGCGAGACAATCCCGACAAGCAAGATGATGAACGACGTTCGTGAGGCCGGTTCGGTCAAGAGTTCATCCGGGATCGATTTACCGACATAAAACTGTTGATGGTCGAACTCGAAGGTTTTCGTGATCTGATGGTGTTTTCCGTCTGTCGAAATCGACCGCGGTTGAAACGAAGTCGGGATCTCCCCTTCACCGAGGTGGGCGAACACGCGGTTATCCTCACCGACAAACCATAAACTTTCTTCCGGATTATTCTGCAGAGAGGCCAACTGTCCGATAAATAAATTTTCAGGGATATCAAGCGATAGAATAGCAAGCGGTTCATCCGTTTCAATTTTATCGAGTCTAAAATGAAGCGTCACGACGTCCTCTTGCGTCATAATCGGTCCAAAATCATGATAAGGAATGAGTGGATGGGAAGCTTCCAATAGAACACGACTTTTTGGATTCTCTAAAAGCTGTTGCTGGACGACACTTGGTTCTTTTTTCGAGCGCGGGGATACTTTCATCTTGTACGCTGCGAACGAATCCATATCTTCGAGCATCAACAGCTGAATTTGCGCCACGTCTTCACGGGACAAATACATCGCAAGTAGAGCACGTCGCACTTCAATCTCCGTTTCTCTTAATGAAAGACCCGGTCCGTACTCTAAAATATCCAATACATCGCGGTCGGCATATAGACTCGTGGGAAGCCGACTCAAATCAGAGATGTAGCGCTCCATCTGACGTGTGCCTCGTTCGAGCGACCATTCGGTCATCTCGAGACCACGTTCACGCTCCCGATCTTTTACATACCAAAATGAAACAATCGTCGCTAAAATGACTGGCACGATAATCGTCAACGCAATCATTCCCGTTAACTTTGTCCGAATGCTATTCACCGATCTCCCTCCTACTCCAACAGTATATCACGCGTTATGCAAACGTTTGCAAAAAAACCTAAAAAAAAACCCTCGTCTCTTTTGAGACAAGGAGATTTCCGTTATTCATAGGATTCCATTAACTCAATGAGTTCAGGACCATGACCCCAATCACGTGCCGTGTCAATCGGTGTCATCCCGCTGTCGTTTTCGAGTGTGACGTCAGCTCCGTTATCTAGCAAGAGTTGAACCGTTTCTTCATCAACCTCATCATTGTAGAACAAGTTGTGAAGGGGTGTTTCGCCGTACTCGTCTTGGACGTTCACGTCAGCACCGTTTAATAGTTCCGCTTCAATCTCTTCATAGCTCGCATTGTTATACGTCAATTCTTGAATCGGTTCTTCCCATTCAAGTGCCCAGTCATCTCCAAAGTCTTCGGTCATGCCTGCTGATACGATTTCGGTCAAATCATCACTCATCACGAGTAAGGCGATGATGGCTCCGTTCCCGATCACCGTCAACAACACCATCGAAATGATTGAAGCTTTCACATATCCAGCCGTCTTGAATACCGGAACGTTTTCTTCACCGGCAGATGTTGCAATCGATGCGATTCGCTTCGGCAACGTTGGATGTGTCGACAACAATTCACTATACTTCGCAATAAATCCGTTTTCCCGACTTGCTTCATATAAATAGTCAAACTCATTCACTTCTTTCGCGAGCGGCCCCCCGATCGCGAGAACCGTTAATGCACGTTTCGCCGCCCCGAAATCTTGAATGTAATGGGCAGCCATCCGGTCACACGTATATTCACAAGCGCGTGAATAGGCAGAACCTAAGAAAGGAATGATACTTCCTAGCAAGATGACCCACTGTTTTTGGACATGGTTTCGGCGAATGTGCGCCAGCTCGTGCGCGATGACGAACTCCACTTCTTTCGTCTGACCCGTCCGTGTCAATTCCACAACATCCGAATACAAAATGACCATATTCTTTTGGAAGAAACGAGTGGCAAAAGCGTTTAGCACACCGCCCGCTTGTAAAATATACACATCCGGTAACAAGCGGATGCCCATATCTGCCCCGACACGTTGGACCATGTCATGGAGTTCTGTGAACTGACGAGCCGTCACTTTGACACCGTTCGTCCGAATGTACCCGATTTGAATCCAGTGCGTAAAGAGCGAGAGCGATACGATTGTACCGATGATCCATAAAAATAGACCAAATGAGGCTACCGTCAACACGACCCCGAGGATCAACACGAGTACGCTTGCTGCAACTAAAAGTGAGAAGTATAATTTTTCTCGTTTATGTACCAAGTTTGAATGATTCATCTAAATTCTCCTTCTTTTTCCAAAATACATGTTTAATTATACCGTTACTTCCAGAAGAAACAACGAAAAAAATAGAAACTGACAAAGTCGTCAGTTTCTAGCGAATCGTTACTTGATAGAGTTGATCATCTTGCGGCTGCGGGGTGCCTCGTCCGTCCGTATTATTCGAAATAAAGTACAATGTGTCGTCTTCTAACCACACATCACGAATCCGACCCACATCTTCGACAATCGTCGTCACTTGTTTCGTTTCTCGGTCGATGGCGACGAGACGCTTGTTCCGAAGGGTAGCCATATAGACGTATTGCTCATCTGTCGCAATACCAGAAGGTGCCCACGACGTGTCACCTACTTCAAACCATGGTGTGACAAGGCCCTCTTGTTCTTGATTTGCCTCAATGATCGGCCATCCGTAATTATTTCCTTCTTCAATCATATTGACCTCGTCATGCCCGCTCGCCCCATGCTCACTCGCATAAAGCATGTCGTCAATCCGACTCAGACCTTGGGGATTCCGATGACCTAGGGAATAAATCCAGTCGGTCGGTTCACCTTCACCCGATAATGGGATTCGTATAATCTTTCCGGCTAACGATGATTCGTCTTGTGCGAGTTCAGGCACGAGCGCATCTCCCGTCGTCACCCAAAGGTTCTCACCGTCCAGCAATAGGCGACCCCCGTTGTGGAAACGCGCACCAGGAATCTCATCAAGTAAGACATTCGTCTCTTCAAAGCGTTCTCCATCCCACGTCAACTCGACGACACGATTTTGAACATTTCTTCCTGACGATCCGTACGTGTGATACGCGTAAAGTTTACCGCTCGATTCAAAATCTTCGCTTAACGCAAGACCAAGGAGTCCTCCTTCACCAATCTCGAACACGCTTTCCTCGAAGTTCACGTCTTGTCGGGTTACGCCACCCGAACCGTCAATGACGGTGATGGTACCACCACGTTCTGATACGAGCCATCCGTCCTCTGTCCGAACGAGTGACCACGGGATGGCCAAGTTCTCGGCAACTGTCGTCACCTCACCAATTTCGAGTCCCGATTCTTTCGTCGTGCCCGTCTCACGATCAGTCTCTGACTCATTACGTGTCGACTCTTCTGAAACTCGTGGTTCTGTTCCTTCGTTCGTTTGTTCTGGCGTACATCCCATCAGAAACAACAATGTCACAATCCCGATTTGACGTTTCATGTCGGTTCGCCTCCCTTTTCCTCATCATACCCTTGTTTCACGAGCGTTGTGAAGGTTCCGGTGGGCGGGCTGGCAAGCGAGACGAGATGACGAACGCGATGATGGCCGCGACCATCGCCCCGATAAAGATGCTGTTCAATCCGGTCGCGATGATTTGTTCTCCTTGCAGTCGAACAGATGCGTTCAACGTCTCCGTGACGCTCTGATTGAAGAAATCTTCTAATGAAACTTGAGATAACGCCTCGCCGTTCTTAAAGTCATTGAGTACGACAAAGTTAAAGACGGCCCCAAACACGGCAACGCCGAGCGTTTGACCAACCGTACTCAAAAATGAGTTGGTCGCCGTCGCTGTTCCACGCTGTTGATACGAGACGACAGTTTGCAGGACAACGATAAACATCGGTTGAGACAATCCGAATCCGACGCCAATCAGCGCCACTGCACCGTATACCCACACATCCGCACTCGATTGCGATAACAGTGTCAACGTGAGTGTCCCGATGATCAGTAAACCCATTCCAATCAAGGCGCGCCGTCTCGGAGAAGCCACACCAAGTGTACGTCCACCGATAATCGATGTGAACGTCCACGCGACCGATAATGGCATCAACATAAATCCAGCCTCTGTCGCTGATTTCCCTAACACAGCCTGTGCCCAAATCGGGATGTATGCGGACATCGAGACGAGCACCCATGCTGCAAAAAAGACTGACCCGTTGATGGCAGCAATCGTCGGTTGCTTCAATAATTCAAACGGTAACAACGGAGATGTCGCTTTTCGTTCGGATACGAAGAAACCAACTAATAAAACGATACTGAATAGTCCACTGGCAACAATGGTCGTCGTCCATTCATTCGTCTCACTGAATGTAATGAGCGCATATAGAAATGCGGTCGTCCCACCCGCGAACAAAAGAGCGCCTTTCAAGTCAATCCGTTCAGTCGTCTCAGCGACTTTCTCTTTATAGAAGATGACGATCATGATGAACGAAAGTAACGCGAATGGCACGTTCAACAAGAAGACGTAGCGCCATGACAACGTTTCGACCAAAAAGCCGCCGATGACCGGACCGAGTACACCCGATACGCCCCATACGGCACTTAAAATCCCTTGAATCTTTCCACGTTCCTCATATTTGTATAGATCACCGATAATCGTCATCGAAATCGGAAGCACCGCACCAGCCCCTAGACCTTGCAACGCCCGAAAGACAATCAACTGTTCCATCGACGTGGCTAACCCACATAAGAGTGAGGATAACGTGAACAACCCGATTCCAAACAAGAGGACACGTTTTCGTCCGAATAAATCCGCAACTTTCCCATAAATCGGAGTCGATACGGCCGTAAATAGTAAGAAGGCCGCAAACACCCAGCTGACGAGCGTTGCCCCGTTCAACTCACTGGCGATTACAGGAGTCGCAACCGATACGACGGTCCCTTCAATCGCGGCTAAGAAGGTCGCCAACAAGAGGGCAACCGTCACATTTTTTCTCATACATTCCATCTCCCCAAAAAAATAGTGGCGTCGGAAGGTTCCGAACACCACTTCAACTGTCTATTATTTTGTGCGAGCCACGTGCATTTGACAAGTGTCATCTTGCGATTCGAAAAAGAATTCTCTTAGCCGTTCGTAAGCGGCTTGTTGTTCATGAACGTTTACCTTCCCACAAATGGTACCCGCTCTCATCATCCAGACTTCATCTGACAACATAGCCGCCACATCTAATTGGTGAGTTGAAAACACAATCGTCGCCCCTCGTTTCGCCTCTTCGCGTAGTAAGTCTTGAAGCATTCGCATCCAGATGGGGTCCAATCCGTTCGTCGGTTCATCTAATAGTAGGATATCTGCCGCATTGACGAGTGCTTGTGCCAAAAGGAGGCGTTGTCGCATTCCTTTAGATAGTTCGGTGACGCGCTTCTGCTTATGCTCGTACAACCCGACCCGCTTTAGAGTCTCGGGAGTCGGTCGTGCCTCTTGTAGGATCGCATAATAGGCGAACGTCTCTTCAACCGTCCATGTGTCATCAAACGAAAAGTCGTCAGGCATATACCCAAAGCTTTGATTGTATTTCCTTCGTTCTGTTGTCGTGTAGCCGTTCAACTGAATGACCCCGGTGCTTGGTTCGATTGTACCGTTCATCAGATTCAAAAGCGTCGACTTCCCAGCTCCGTTGCTCCCGCATAAAGCAACGATTCGCCCCGATGCAATCTCTTCACGAATCGGATAGAGCGACCACGTATCGCCATATTTTTTACCTACGTCTATACAATGAATCATGATGTTTTCCTCCAAGCCATTTTCGAAGCAAGCCATAACAAGAGACCACTCGTCGCTAATAAGGTAGCCCAGACTACGACAGATCCAACCGGTTGATTCATCCAAGTTAATAACTGAAGGTAGACACTTCCGAAAATATCGGGAGACGACACTGATGTACTTGCCCAAATTCGCATCAAATCAAATCCATTCACGAACAGCGAGGCAATCATCCCATTCACTTGTATGCCGTAAGGAAGCCAGGAAATGATTGTCACGAGAATCGTCGGCCACAATAACACGAAGACGACCCACGTTAAAAAGGCGAGCAACATCGCCCGGATTCTCTTACGACCAAGCAATCCAAGCAACGTACCGAGTGCCGTCGCATAAATTGTTAATCCGGTCGCGTATGCGAACAGAATGATCCATGTTGTAAACGATTGCCCGACAACGAGCGACGCGATGAGGAATGCTAGTAATAGAACGAGCACTTGTGTGACCAAAAACGAACTGAAGCGAATGAAAATGAACTTCCATTTCGGATACGTGAATGTCGAAAGCAAGTTCAATCGCTTCGACTCCCGCTCTTGTCCCCAATGAAGCGCAGTCGTCAATAAGATAAAGAGCGGAAGTAATAGTCCGAGCACTGTGATGAGCGTCGCACTGATATTCGTATAGTCCGCAGCAATCGGCAGAGCTTGTCCGATTCCCCCGAGTAGAACGAGCGTGATGACCCATGTCAGGAGAAAGGCATAGTTCTCTCGCTTTCGAAGGCTACGTGCCCATTCCATTCTCCATAAAGACATCAGTTACTGCCCTTCTTCTTCCGTATCCATCTCCATGTCCATCTCACTATCTTGGTCCATTCCGTCCATCGAACCTTCGCCGTCCATCATCATATTCATCTCGCCGCGTTCCCATGTATGATCTTTCAATTGATCAAAGTCCATCATTTCGCCACCGTTTTCTTCCATATACGCTTCTGCGTCTGCTTCTTTTGCGAATGAAAGAATATTGTAAGCCATCGGTGTTTTCGACTCTTTGTCATAAACGAACATCGCCTCGTCTAATTCGACCCAATCTTTCGTATTGAAGTCTTTTACATACATGGCAGCAATATCTTCTTCTTTTTGTTCAGGATACCAATCACGCATCAAACATCCGATATCATCGAACGCATATCCTTTTTCATTCTCCATAATCGCTTCCGCCGCAAACTGTTCATCCATGATCTTCATCTTACACACTTCGCACTCTGTTTCTCCCCATTTGATGTCAAACGGTTCTGCCGATGCACTTGAACATGCCCCAAGCGCTAAAGATAATCCTGCTACTGATAATAGTCCTGCTACTTGTTTATACGATTTCATGTCGTTTCCTCCCAAATATCCAAATGATGATGAGTAAAAAGATACTCCCTACGCTCCAGATTGACCCGTTCCAATGCCAGATCGCCGAATCAGTTTGTGGTGATCCGTCCGTCAACGATACGTCTTCCGGGCTTCGTAATATGTTTTCTAATAGAAGAAGCCCCGGTGACCCGTACAACAACTCGAATGCTTCATATGAATCCGTCAATAAGAACAAATATGGATCGGTCCGGAATGGAATCTCACTATAGCCGTCACGATTCAGATCAAGTGTCGTACCACCCCAAACATTTCCTTGCACCACGTTTTCCGATGACTTGAACATCGTCACGGGTTCTCGATTCCCCAATAGATTGTTTCGAAGAATCATCATCCCGCTTGCTTGCTTCAATTGAAAGCCAATATCGTTGCCGTTGATTGCATTCCGTTCAAGGATTGTCCCTTCTGACTGTTCTGCATATAAACCGATATGATTTCCGTAAATATGCGTCATCTCGATGATTGTGTCGACAGCTTCATATAACATCAGCCCCGTCGCCGTTCCGCCAAATTGGTCGTGTACATTCCCATTTTGAAAAGTGACTCGATCGGTCCCCATAATCATCGCACCTGTCAGGTTATGATGTAGTTCAGGTACCGAAATCACAACATCGGTCGGAAACATCAAGTGAATGCCGTAACGGGAATGCGAAATGATTGGTCGAACAATCTTGTGCCTAGACCCGTTTTCTATGTATATCCCATCTCGCACTTCTTTCGCGACGACTCCTTTGAGTTCTGATGCTTCGCTGTTAAGAAGTACGATTCCATCCGCCTGTCCGTTCCCTTGAATCAATGTTCGAATGACCCGCACGCCGTAACTATTCTCAATCAATAGTCCAGTTCCCGAGGACTCAATGGATACATCGATTAGTTGATGTCCGAGACCTGATACTTGAACGGCTGGGACATCGTCGCCCTCACACTGTTGAACCGATACATGTTCAAGAACAGCACCCGTCCCCCGAAGAATGAACGCAGGATGTCCACAACTCGTATACATTTCTCCATCCCCATCGAACAATTCGTTTGATTCGATGACGATTGGTTCAGTCAATGGAGTCCGTGTTTCTTCCGCATTCACATAAGGCATCCAACACATAAACAGAATACTGACTAATAATCGTTTCATGCCCCCTCCTTCTCTCAACCGCTTACACCCCCCATTTTACTGAAACCCCCATAGGTATGTGTGTGGTTTATATGGGATTCTTGTGACAGTTTCTTCATAAAAAAAACACAGACGGCGAAGGGGTCGTTTCACCGTCTGTGTCTCGCTTATTTCACTTTGTCTTGCCATACTTTCGTGAAGTCTTGAAGCATCTCTTCACCTGTTTTTTGTCCACCCACGTATGCCTGCATAAGCGCACCGTATTCATTCACCGCACCATCTGGATACTTGAACCAGTTCCATGAGATGGTCTTCCCTTCATTCGAATACGCCAAGATATCATCTGCGAGCGGTCCGAGGTCGTTCGCTTCAATCGACTTGAATGCAGGGATAAATTTAAACTTGTTGACCATATAGTCTTTTCCAGTATCAGACGTCGCCATCCACTCTAAGAAGTCTTTTGCTTCTTCCTTATACTTCGAGTTCTTGTTGACGACCCAGTTGTTCGGCACGCCAACCGGAAGGCGATCCATCTTCTCGGCATCGTCGTTGATCGGGATTGGAACGAAGCCCATCTCCATATCCGGATTCACATCGAGAATCATCTGTTGCGCCCAGTTCCCTTGTTGGAGCATCGCTGTCTCTCCTTGGGCGAACTGTGTGACTTGTGTATTGTAGTCTGTCGTCAACGGGTTCTTATTCCCGTATTTAATTGTTAAATCAAATAGCTTCAAAAATTCTTGGAACTGTTCGTTGTCTTCAAATTTCGCTTTATTTTCATTAAGTGCTTGAATGAACGCGTCCGGATCGTCTTGTTGCGCCATCGGAATGTTCAACAAGTGGATTCCTAAAATCCAGAACTCTGCATAACCGACAGAGAATGGTGTGATGCCTGCCTTCTCAAGTTTTTCAGCAGCATCTGTCAGTTCAGAGAGCGTTTTCGGCAACTCTTTGATACCCGCTTTTTCAAATAGTTCTTTATTATAGATGAATCCGTACCCTTCGAGGTTCATCGGCATTCCGTATAATTTACCATCCATCGTCATCGGTTCTTTAGCAACTTCCGTCAAATCACCGACCCACTTCTCGCTCGATAAGTCTTCGAGTTTGTCTTTCCACGTCTGCGCTTCTGTGAAGCCACCGTTGTTGAAAATGTCTGGTTCGTTGCCTGAAGCGAATTGCGATTTGAGGGCCGCACCATAGTCCGCACCGCCACCGACTGTTTGGACGGTGACTTTCACACCTGTTTCTTCTTCATACTCTTTTGCCATCGCTTCAAGATCTTTCGCAATCTCCGCTTTGAATTGGAAGACGTTCAACGTGACGTCTTTCTTGTCGCCATTATCCGCATTTCCTTCAGAAGAACCTTCATCCGTGAGTGATCCTCCGCCACAAGCCGTAAGTGTTAGGACCATTCCAGCCGTCATGACCGCTGTTGACAATTTCCACTTCCGTTTCATCTCATTTCCTCCCTTAAACTCATCCATTCTTTACAAAATCAACTTTAAATGAAAACGCTTCCACTATGTAGGTGTCAAAATTGACGGATAGGGTGGAAAATGTTGCACAGAAAAACAGGACTCATATTCTCGAGTCCTGTTCCGTGTTTCTTCTTATTATATTACAACAAGCTGATGCCAGCTTCTTTGCACGACTGCATCACTTCTTCTGGCCAGACCGACGTTTGCACCTCTCCGATGTGACGCGCACGCAAGAGGTACATCGCCATGCGGGATTGTCCGATGCCTCCACCGATTGTCAGCGGGAGTGTCCCTTCGAGAACACCTTGGTGGAACGGGTATGCCCGTTTCTCATCAGCGTCTGCTTTTTTCAACTGCGCATCAAGAGCCGTTTCATCTACCCGGATTCCCATCGACGATAATTCAAATGCCGATTCGAGTTCCGGATGCCAGACGAGGATATCACCGTTGAGCGACCAGTCATCATAGTCTGCTGCACGGCCATCGTGTTTCATGCCAGAAGCGAGAAGATCTCCAATTTGCGAGATAAAGACAGCGCCATATTCTTTACAGATTGCACTCTCACGCTCTTTCGGTGTCATCGTCGGATATGTGTCCTCCAACTCTTGACTCGTGATGAAATGGATTGCTTCGGGAAGAATCGCTTCAATGCCATACGTTGTTTCCACTGCCGACTCTGTTTCACGGAGTGCCGCATAAATCGACTCGACCGTTGCTTTTAAATACCCCATCGTTCGCTCTTCCCGAGCGATGACTCGTTCCCAGTCCCACTGGTCGACGAAGAGCGAATGTGTCGCATCAAGTTCTTCATCACGGCGAATGGCTCGCATTTGAGTATACAAACCTTCCCCGACACCGAACCCATAACGTCCGAGTGCCTCACGTTTCCATTTCGCAAGCGATTGTACAATCTCGAGCTCATGGCCCGGATACATCGTATCGAACTGAATGATTCGCTCCACTCCGTTTAGATGATCGTTGACCCCACTTGCCGATTCAACGAATAGCGGTGCCTGTACTTGAGTGAGTCCGAGTTCACGTGAGACTTTCTCCTCGAAGAGTGCCTTTACTGCTGCGATTGTCTGCTGTCTTTCCTTCATCGTGCTTGTTGCTGTTGTCATTTTCCGTTTCCTCCAATTGTGGAATATTTGAAAATGAAGCCATGAAAAAAAAGCCCTCCATTCCCATCGAACATGGGACGGAAGACTTCGGTTCCGCGGTGCCACCCAAATTAGTAGACAAATCTACTCACTTTTTCGAGACAATCATCTCGTAACTCCGATAACGGGGAGCGGTCCGGCTACGTCTACTGGCAAAGCGTTCGGGTAGCGACTCCAGGAAGTTTTTCGACGAAGGGTTAAGACCGGGCTCACACCACCCCCGGATCGCTTGACTCACTACCTTCGTGTACTCGTCCTTTCGACGTCGTTCACAATTGAATTGAGTTCATTATTATAAATATTCAGACTAATGTCAACGACTTTTTTCAAAAAAATTAATCCTCCGTGTAGCGAACGGAGGATTCCCTTGGGAGGGTTATTTAATCGAGCCACTTGTGATCCCCTTGATGATATGTTTTTGCATACCAAAGAAAAAGACCAGAAGCGGAACGATTCCTAGCACTAAACCAGCTAACGCAAGATCCCATTGCTTCGTGTACTGTCCAAAGAAATAGAACGTCGCGAGCGGAATCGTCCGTAATTCGACGTCACGGAGAACAAGCGATGGCAATAAGAAGTCGTTCCAAATCCATAGACTATTCAAGATGACAATCGTCACCGTGATTGGCTTAAGTAATGGGAAGACGATGCGCCAAAATACACCCCATGTCGAACAGCCATCAATGATTGCCGCCTCTTCAATCTCTTCAGGGATCGATTTCATGAACCCGTGATACAGGAACACAGAGATTCCGGAACCAAATCCGAGATACATGACCATCAGTCCCCAGTGACTGTTGAGTAACCCGAGAATGCTCGAGACTTTCACGAGTGGAATCATGATGGATTGAAATGGAATGACCATCGCTGCCACGAATAAGAAGAAAATCATCGTGGAAATCCAATGCTTCGTCCGAACAAGTTTCCACGCTGCCATCGATGTGAAGATGACGATGATGGCATTCGCACCGACCGTAATGAGAAGTGAGTTCAGAAACACACGCCCATAATTCATCGCTTCCCACGCTTCTGTATAGTTCGACGTCAACCATTCATTCGGTAACGCCGATGTATTCGTAAAGATTTCAGCCATCGATTTGAACGAGTTGGCGACGACGTAATAGAACGGGACCAAATAGAGAAGTCCGAGTAAGATGGCGACAAGTTCAATGACTCCAAGATTCCAAGAATACATTCCTGAGCGCAGTGGACGCTGCGGGGCGCGCTTCGGTGTCTTCTCTACGCCTCTCTCGACATGTTCCAATTTCTCAGTGGTCATGCTTCCACCTCCCGTTTCTTAGTCACATACACTTGCGTCACCGTAATCGCAGCTACGACCAAGAAGAAGATGACCGCTTTCGCCGACCCGAGACCATAGTTGTTATTGACGAAGGATTCCGTGTAAATATTTAACGCCAACATTTCCGTTGATTTGAACGGTCCGCCGTTCGTGAGTGACAAGTTCGTATCAAACACTTTGAATGACCAGGAAATCGTCAAGAACAAACAAATCGTGATCGATGGCATGATCATTGGCAACGTGATGTGACGTAGCATTTTGAAGCGATTTGCCCCGTCAATCCGCGCCGCCTCCATCAAGTCGGTCGGCACATTTTGTAACGCTGCGATGTAGATGACCATGACATACCCGCCACCTTGCCAGATCGCGACAATGACGATTCCCCAGAATGCTGTTTGCGCATCTCCGAGCCATGGTAATTCAAACAGACTCCAACCCGTCAACGCCCCGATTGAGGCGAAACCTTTCACATAAATGAACTGCCAAATAAACCCGAGGATTAATCCACCAATCAAGTTTGGCATGAAGAATATCGTCCGTAAGAAATTTCGTGTCTTAATATTCATCGTTAATAACAAGGCCAATGAGAATCCGACGATGTTTGTCAGTAAGACCGATACAATTGTGTATTTGGTCGTAATCCAAAATGAAGCTCGGAACTGCTCATCTTCAAGGAATAAACGTTGATAGTTGTCAAATCCGACAAAATTCAATTCTCCTGTCACACCGTTCCAATCTGTGAAACTATAGTAGATTCCGTTAAAAAACGGGATGAGAACGATAGCGACGAACGCTAGAAAAGCTGGTCCGACAAATGCTATGAAACTCGCTGGCTTCTTCCAATTTCGTCTTCGTTTCATCCGTTTCGAAGTTTCTGTCATGTGTATCGCCTCCACTATCAATGTATCGTGAAGAACCTTTTATGAAAACGGATACATTTGACGGAAAGGGTGGAAAATATTGAACGGAATGAATGAATTTCACGCTCTGATGAGTTATGATAAAATCAATGACAATACGAACGGATTGTATGTCAATCGATTCGTCTCGTCCTTTAAAACGCCAAATCCGAATATTAATTGATATATAAAACACATCGTTCGAAAATGGAGGTACTTTCTCATGACAACAACGAAACCATTATCTGATCTAACGATCGCGCAACAAGCTAAAACATTGCCAATAAAAGAGATCGCAGCAAAAATCGGACTACAAGAAGACGATCTTGACCTTTACGGAAAATACAAAGCCAAACTTTCTTACGATGTCCTTGATCGTGTGAAGACAAAACAAGATGGAAAACTTGTACTCGTCACAGCCATCAATCCGACGCCAGCTGGAGAAGGCAAATCAACGGTTACGGTCGGACTCGGCCAAGCCTTGAACCAGTTGAATAAGCAGGCAATCGTCTGTCTTCGCGAACCGTCACTCGGACCGACGATGGGCTTGAAAGGTGGAGCTGCTGGCGGTGGTTTCAGCCAAGTCCTCCCGATGGAAGACATCAACCTCCATTTCACGGGAGACATGCATGCTATTACGTCAGCCCATAATACAATCAGTGCTATGATTGACAATCATCTTCACCAAGGAAATGACCTTGGCATCGATGTCCGCCGTATCGTCTGGAAGCGCGTCCTTGATTTGAACGACCGTGCTCTCCGTCACGTCACCGTCGGTCTCGGAGGTGCTGCTCACGGCGTACCGCGCGAAGAAGGTTTCGACATTACCGTTGCATCTGAAATTATGGCAATTCTTTGCCTCGCTGACTCCTTAAAGGATCTTGAAGATCGGATTAAAAGAATTGTCGTTGCCTACGACCACCAACAGGAACCAATTACTGCTGAGCAAATCGGTGCGGCCGGAGCGGCAACATTGCTTTTGAAAGAAGCGTTCAAGCCGAACTTAGTCCAAACAATCGAACAAACTCCTGCCCTCGTCCATGGTGGACCGTTTGCGAATATCGCCCACGGCTGTAACTCGCTCATTGCGACAAAAACAGCTTTGAAACTTGGTGAATATGTCGTGACGGAAGCAGGCTTCGGCGCCGACCTCGGAGCTGAAAAGTTCTGTCACATCAAGTCTCGAGTGGGAGAGTTAAATCCAGATGCGGTTGTGCTTGTTGCGACCGTTCGTGCTCTGAAGATGCATGGCGGCGTATCAAAAGATCAACTTCACATCGAGAATGTCGGTGCAGTTGGTAAGGGAATGAAATTGCTCGCGAAACATATCGATACGATGAAAAAGCTAGGTCTCCCAACCGTCGTGGCCTTAAATCGATTCAATTCAGATACTGAAGAAGAGATTGCGACAGTACTTGACTGGTGCAAAGCGCACGATATTCGCGCTTCGTTAAGTGAAGTGTGGGCAAATGGTGGAATGGGCGGCCAACAGCTCGCTGAAGCCGTCATTGATGCGGTTGAATCAAACGAAAGTAAGTTATCGCCACTTTACGAGTTAACCGATTCGATTGAACAAAAAATTAAAACGATTGCCCGGGAAGTATATGGAGCGGCTGATGTCACGTTCACCGCAAAAGCCAAAAAACAAATGCTTGAGATTCAACAGAAAGGCTGGGCAGACTTACCAATCTGTATGGCGAAGACACCGTTTTCTCTATCAGACGATCCTTCCAAGTTCGGTTATCAACAAGGATTCACCATCACGGTCCGCGAATTAAAACCATCAGTAGGAGCAGGTTTCCTCGTTGCTCTCACAGGAAACGTTTTAACGATGCCAGGCTTACCGAAACATCCAGCCGCTCTCAATATGGGCATTGATGAATCTGGAAAAGCAATCGGACTTTTCTAATAGGAGGATGACACATGGTTCTTTCGGAGTTGACGTATCCAGACGGATATCAAACAGAAGTGATGGAAATTCGGGCAGAGCAGTCCATTGGAAAAATATTCATCTTTCACGGGATGCTTGAACACCATGAAAGATATATTGAATTCGCTCACTTTCTAACAGAAAATGGATATGATGTATTCATATGTGACTTACGAGGAGCGGGATCAAGCGCCCACGACCAACAGACATACGGGCACCTCGCTCCTGGCGATGGGTTTCAGCAACTCGTCGATGATGCTCAGTACTTGATCAACCGTTATGAGGATGATCGCCCTACGTATGTATTAGGTCATAGTTTCGGTTCTCTTCTTGTTCGTCGACTCGGTCAAACTATGGGACACGCCTTGGCTGGTGTGATTGTCGTCGCCCCGCCCCCACATCCAGGGGTCGCGGGTGAAGTTGGACATCGTTTGATCGCTACTGCCATGAAACGAAAAGGCGCTACACATCAATCCCGTTTCTTTGAACGTCTTTTGTTCGGGCGCTACAACCTTAAATTTTTACCTGCTCGAACGGATAGTGACTGGCTTTCAAGCGTTCCCGAAGAAGTCGACTCGTATTTAGATGATTCGAATTGCGGCGGCCTCCCCTCACTCGGCTTTTTACACGAAGTAACCCGGGCCTCCCTTGATGTCACAACCTCTGCGCGCATTCATGAACATCCGAAGTCTCTCCCGGTGTTGTTTGTCGCTGGGATGGACGATCCTGTCATACATGATGGGGAAGGGTTGAACGGGATCATCGAAAAATATCGTAAGGCGGACGTCGAACTTTCCGTCGCAACTTATGACGATGCTCGACATGAAATTCTGCGTGAAGCGGACCGGGAACAAGTATGGTCAGACATACTGATGTGGATGAAGCAAAACAAAATCCAGTAATCAGTAAAAAAATGAGACACGCGCCTATGACTTGGCGTCGTGTCTCATTTTATGTCCATTCGACTGAGTCGATGATAGATTCGATCTCCATCTTTTCATTCGTCACTTGATCGGCGACATACGTCAAGAACAAAAGACGTTTTCCGTCCGTCAACGACCATACATCTAGATGCATCCCGTCTTCGATCCCGCTTGCGTAAGCTGTCGTCATGTTACCCGTCTCATCCGTCACGCTCGGCGCCACTTTTACATCGATCGGGAACTCTCCTAAGAACGTATTGAGTTCGCGTAAGACGGCTTCTTTTGGTTCTTGTGAATCTTCAGATTCGTAGATGGAAATTTGAAGCGTTCCTTGCGCATCCTCTTCTGTTGAATAGAAGCTCACGTAGTCTTCTTCTTCATTGTATTCGTAATGTTCCGGATACGTCAGGCGGAACCACCCATCGATTTCATACTCTTTCATGCTGTTTTCTCCTTTACTTGCTTAAATGCCAGTCCTGTGACCATTTTTGCTTGTAATGCGTACTTTAGTCGTTCGGTCACGTAAAGACGTTGGCTATTTACATCTTGGGCAATCATATGTCCGAATAAATTCATTCGAACCGTTTGATTGGATAGGAAATAGAATCGATCCGTACTTAACGGACGATACTCATTCGAGTGTTCGAGGTATTCGATTTCAAAGCGTCGAAGTACATTAAGCGCGCAATATCGATCGGTCTTCCCTGTGCTTGTATGAAGCTCGACACGGACGAGCTGAACGTCATATGGACAGACATTCATAAAGATTGGACTTACCCGCTCATGGATCAAGAGGATGCCCATATCCGTTTCAATTAGATCAGGTAAGGATCCTTCATCTTGCGAGATACTCAATACGACATACGGTCGGTTCGATGGTGCGAGCAATTCCCCTTTGTAAAATCGAAATCGCTGAATCCCTGTCAGAACTCGTGCACGCCAAGCACTCCCTCGTGCTTCCGCTTCCATTCGATACAACCTCTCTCCACTCACGCTTACTCCCCCTTCACTTGTTTGAGCGCATCGACGAATGTTTCCCATTCTAGGTTGTCACAAACAACCTTATTTTCCAATCCCCATTCTTCATCGATTGTCAAACGTACTTCGTTCGATTCAGGGTGACGTATCATTCGAAGATCTCCAATTTGAATCGTATCAGGTGAAATGGCAAATGTACGACTCGGCAATCCGACCCACTTGACCCGATTCGAGCGTAATACAACATACCATTCTTCATCGCGATGAATGGAAAACGTCCAGTTTCGGAGAGACACTGCCGTGTCTGTTTGTTTGGACTGCTTCAACATTCGAAATCCTTCGCCCATCAGTCGTAAATATGATTTTCGTTCATTCATATTTGATTTCTCCCCTTTTTTCTATTATCTTCGTTGTGGATAGGATTCTGCAACCTAAAAAGTTTTTTAAAAAAGGGTTTGCAAATAGAATCTGATATGCTATTATATCAAAGTAACGTTAAGACGTTTCGCGGGTGTAGTTTAATGGTAAAACCTCAGCCTTCCAAGCTGATGACGAGGGTTCGATTCCCTTCACCCGCTCCATATTCTTTTTCATGCGGGTGTAGTTTAATGGTAAAACCTCAGCCTTCCAAGCTGATGACGAGAGTTCGATTCTCTTCACCCGCTCCAATATCGACATATACGCGAGAGCCTCTCGCACACATACAATGCACGGTTGAGACCTTGCAAAAGCAGAAAGTCATCTGACTTTCTGCTTTTTTGTTGTTCCTTCGATTGTTTTGGGGAAAAGAGTGAATGAACCTAATCAGATGAGGAGGAACTCTTTTGATTCAAGCGAAACTGCAATCATTCACGATTTACGAAAGTGCATTAATGCGAACCACATCGACTTTGATTGATACACCAGACGCCATTCTCTTGATTGACCCGACGTGGCTTCCTGAAGAGATCGCCACGATTCGTCGGGATATCGAGCTAAACCGTAATGATCGCCCACTTTACGTCATCTTCACTCACCATCATTTTGATCACATTATCGGGGCTTACGGCTTTAAAGATGCGACGACGATCGCTTCACAGGCGTTTGTTGATGCCGATTCATCTGATCAGTTAGATGAGATTCGAGAGTTCTATGAGCAGCACTATATCGATCGCCCGATTCAAAAACCCGAAATTGATATCGTGGTTCAACCGAACCAGACACTTCAACTCGGTGCTGTTCCTGTTACATTTATTTCGACACCCGGTCATGATGCGACACACTTGTCCATTCTGATTGAATCGATGAATCTACTTGTTTGTGGAGATTACGGTTCGAATATCGAGCCCCCCTTTATCGAGCATGACCCGAGCGCTTATCTCGAGACACTCCAAACGTTACAAACTATCATTTATGAACATGAAATTCAATGGTTCGTGCCGGGACATGGTGACCTGTGCGACAATCGTAGTAAGATGATTGAACGATTGAGCGCAGGTGAAGAATACATTTTGGCACTTCCCGAAAACCGTCATTGGTCTCCTATGTGGCCAGAGCATTCCTTTTTCGACCGTGTTCATGAACGCAATCGAAAAATGGTGGAACAAAAAGAGACCGATCGCCGGTCTCGTCAACAAGATTACTAAAAAAATCGCAACGTCTCCCCAAGACGTTGCGATTTCCCCCTATGTAGACCTATTTCTTTGTGACGCGTTCTGAGCGGACCGTGAACATACGGTCAACCCCATAGATCGTTACTCCCGTCAGAGCGAGTAACCCAATCATTGCAGAAGAAAACATGACCATCCCCCCATTGTTCACAGTTTCGTCATAATCACCCCGTGTTTTCATTATAGAAGACCATTTTAAAAAAAGAAAGCGTTTTCTTCAAACTTCCTTCACATTTATCAAACTTAATCTCTTTCGCTTCTTGAAACAACTTCCTCTTTCTGATTAGACAGACACTCGTAAAGATGTGTAGCTTTTGTGGAATATGGGAATACATGATGTAAGGATAAAAAGAGACAGAAGATGCTCGTCGAGGAGGAAGAGGCATGATTAAGTACGGTACATTGGTGCGAATCGAGGGAAAATATGCCGTATTGAGATGGAATAACGGCTCAAGTTTCATTCCTAGACGATTCCTACCTTCCGAAGCACGTGTTGGTGATACAATCATTCGAGACAATCATCATTATTATCTTGAAGAAGATATGACCCCAAATTTTGATGCATTGATCAAGCAACACTATAAAAGCTGAACGATCTGCCCTCCCATAAAGGGCAGATCGTTCAGCTTTTTTGAAATATTACATTGACGTCTTTTCGATTTGTTGCTGAATCCAGGCTTCATCAACGGGACCGGTCTTCTTCGCCACAATTACACCGTGTTCATCTAACACATACGTTGTCGGTAACGCGACGACGCGATATTGTTGCTCTACGACAGCCTCTTCATCTAACAAAATTGGAAAATCAACCGGGTACTCCTTCAAAAAAGCCTCGACGTCTGCTTTTCCACGTCGTTCATTTTTCGTGACGTTCACCCCAAGGACAGGGATTCCTGTCGCTTTTTCAAATGACACAAGTTCAGGAAACTCATCTCGACAAGGCGGGCACCATGAAGCCCAAAAATTAATGACTACCGGCGTTCCTTGGAACTGCGAAAGGGTGAGACCCTCCTCGTCCAACGTATTCAAGGCGAAGTCTGGAGCTTGTTGCCCCACTTCGAGTCCTCCTAAGGCTGATTCATTTTGGACGATAGGAACCGCTTCTTCTTGCTTTTGCGACATCATATATTCTTCGTATCCTTTGTAAACGAGCCCAGCAATCAATAGAAGGATGAGCGTTCCGATTACGATTCTTTGTAAGCGCATCATTTACCCCTTGTTTGTTTTACTTAAGATTTCTACACTTAACTTATCACAAACCGCAAAGGAGCGTATGTATCGTGCAACTTCAAAACGAAAAAATTCAGATTACATTAAAAGCACAGGGTGCGGAAATGACCAGTTGGAAAGTATCCGAGAAGGAATATTTATGGCAAGGTGATCCGACATATTGGGGACGACAAGCCCCAATCCTTTTCCCGATTGTCGGGCGCTTATTAGATGACCAGTATATATACGAAGGCAATACGTATACGATGAGTCAGCACGGCTTTGCTCGTGACGCAATTTTCGACATTGAATCGTCGACTACTACTTCCGTCCGTTTCACCTTGAAAGATACACCAGAATTACGTCAACATTACCCCTTCCCGTTCGTGCTGAACGTATCGTATCAACTCGTAGGCGAAGAAGTGATTGTCACATATCGTGTCCATAATCCGGGTGAAACCGTTTTACCATTCAGTATCGGTGGTCACCCCGCTTTTAACATCCCTTTCATGGGTGGCGCGTTCGAAGACTATACACTCGACTTCGGAGAGGTGCGTACACTTGACCGTTACTTATTAGAGGGTCCTTACCTGACAGGAGCCTATCAACCATTAGGTGAACGCCAATATATCCCGCTCACCCGATCGCTATTTGACGACGATGCATTGATTTTCGAAAATGTCGAGTACGCTGCACTACGTCATCAGCCCTCAGGCACTGCGATTGTGATGGAGAGCCCCTCGTTTACTCATTTTGGCATTTGGTCCCCACCCCATAAAGATGCTCCATTCGTTTGCCTTGAGCCGTGGTTCGGTCACGCAGATTATAAAGGACATCGGAAAGATTTTCTGCACAAAGAAGGAATACAACTCCTTGCCCCAAACGAAACGTTCGAAGCGAGCTATACTCTATATATTGAACACTAAAAAACAATCCGACGATCATCGTCGGATTGTTTTTTTCGTTAGAAACGATCTTCTTGTTCCGCCTCATATTCTGATGGCGGTTTTTTCATAATGATTGCCAAGACAATATAAATGAGAAGTCCTGGCCCACCGAGAAGTGCCATCGCCACAAATAGAACACGCATGATGGTGACGTCCACCCCTAGATAATTCCCGAGCCCTGAACAGACTCCAGCAATCATTTTATTATTTTCATCTTTATACAACTTGCGTTCCATATCATCTTCTCCTCAACTCGTTATGATCGTTGTGGTCGGCGTAACGTGGTTCTACCTCCGTTTGCCACTTCTCCACGGCCTTCAAAATCAAGCGCTTCATTAATCGGTGTACTACCCGACTTAATTTCGATTCGGCGACCGTATAATCCACGGTTGTCAAGAGATGCAGCGATGACAGTCGCGACATCCGTCTCGGAAATCGTCGCACCATCCGCATCGTTCAAATCTTCAGATGCTTCGATGGAGCCTTTACTCGGTTCATCAACAATGGTCACTGGGCAAATGATCGTATAGTTCAAACCGCTATGTTCGATATATTCGTCGGCGGCATTGTTGGCTGACAGAAAATTAAAGAGTTCCTTTGGTGCGGCATTCGGTTGGTCCGCGCCATATGCGCTGAGTAAGACGACGTGACGTACTCTTTCCTTTTTAGCAGCGTCGATCGCGTTCATTGCGACGTTTCGGTCGAGCAGTTCAATTTCGGTACTCGATCCGTCTGCGCCAGCAGTCGCCGCAATGATGACTGCATCTTGTCCACTTGTCGCCTCATGAACTTTTTTCTCAAGTTCTTTCTCGACATCAACCGTCAACACATGCGCACCCATTTTCTCGTACTCTGCTTGTAGTTCAGGATAACGAATTAAAGCGGTCACTTGATGGGTCTTCGCTAGACTTTTCAATACACGTTTCCCGATCTTTCCTGTTGCTCCAATGACTAATACTTTCATTCAAATTTCCCTCCTCAAAAGAGTAGTTCATTTGTTTAAAATTCCTCTTTCAAGTCAGAATCAAACCCTTTTCTTAAAATTATCTCACCGTGCCCCACATCGACAAATCGAGAGCCTCGCGAATGGATTGCACACTTTCTTCTAACGGTTCGTAGTAGTACACATTGTTAATATAGGCATCTTGTCCCTCGACCTGCATCTTATTCACGTCCGGGTTCGAGATCATCGTGAGTCCGACAGAGGCCATTTGCAAGATGTTCATCTCAAGACCCATTTCCTCTTTCATGAAACGATACATTGCCGGAATTTTCGTCCATCCCGATGGACTAGCCAACTTCTCCGCAACAGCCGTCATGACTTCGGTTTGACGATTCGAACGAGCACCGTCCGTATCCGTCTTGCGGTGTCGCGCATAGGCAAGCGCCATGTCTCCATCCATTGCGTAAGAAACACCTTCCGTATACTCATATGTTTGGTTGAACCCCTTCTCACTGAACGAATGCGTTGCCGTCACATTGACACCACCAATCAAATCAATCAATTCCATAAACGATTCGAACGTAATCACGACTTGTCCATCGACCGACGCATCGGTCAACCCTTCAACAGCACCGACCGTACAGTCTGCTCCCCCATAAGCGAAGGCATGGGTGATTTTATCACCCTCTCGGTCTGGCTCACACGGAATGGCCGTGTACGTATCGCGCGGAATCGACACGTTTTGCACCGTGCGCGAGCGAGGGACAAACTCCATCAATTGTAAAGAATCTGTACGAGAACCTGATAATGATTCTCCAACCCTTGCATCACTTCCCATGATGAGGAACGTGAACGGCGAGGTCGCCACATACCCCGCGACAAGCAACATCAAAATGAGAAGAAGGGCAACTTTCCCTTTCCACTTACGCTTTCGTTTACTTGATGGTTTTGGTGATTGATCGACTTCTCGTCTTGACGGCTTTGACGATTTCGGTTGTTGCGTCGCATGATTCGACTTCGGTCGAGAGGTCTTGCGTTTCGGTTTTGAGAATGACGGCATTCGAAGCATCCGCTTTCTCCGTTTTTTTGACGCTTCTTGGTTTGGTTTCGAGGTCTCTGGCGATCTCTCGTTTAAGAAAGGATGCTCCGCCCCTTCATCCGGCTCTTTGAGTCGTGATGCTTCATTTATATCTGTTCTCTCGTTTGATGATTGCTCATCATTCAAACGAGACGCCTCAAGCTCTTGTTGTTCGAGTTCGCGCTTTCTACGTTCTATACGCGATAAACGTTGATCATCTTTCATATTTTCAATCCTCAACTTTATCAATTTTTCTCTATTATCCCGAACCCTCATTGATCTGACAACGTTTCTACTGAAAATCCGTCTTAAGCATGAGACCGTATGATTGTTTCAGATGAAATCCGGGAAAGGAATAATAATTGGTGTCTGCCCAAATCAAGGATGCATGCAACAAGTATGAATGAAAGGAGGAGAGCTGATGCGCATCGGAAAATTACGCATGTTGTTGGAGCAGTATGGTGAGGCGACGTTACGTGATTTATTGGTTGAAATGTACCGTCATACTCCTAAAGATGTGATTGACGATCAAGACTTTGATTTTATGATCAGCCAGTTCACGCGTTATAAAGAAAAAAAGCATTCAGAAGAGCGTCATTCGCTCTCACAAACGATTACGTTAGCTGAACGCTTTGTCGATTCGGCATATGAACATTTATATATCCGCCCCAATCAAGTTATGTCAGATCGTGACCAGAAAAATTGGTATATCCACGCAAAAAAAATCATCCGTGATTTAGCCCACTATGCCGAAGAATACACAGAAGCGCGTACGATGTATGAAGAAATGTTCTATCTTCTGTCGACGTCGGCTGGAGAAGAACCGCTTTTTTCAACGAGCGACCCGTTTCGTCTTTTAAAAATCTCACAAGTCACCATGCTTCAAAAACTCATCCACTACTATCAACTAGACGCACCGATTGATACCGTCTGGATTGACCGCGCCCTATACACTGCCCTTCACGTGCCAAAAGATGTTGATTCTACGCGAATCGACTTGCTGTCTACCTTGCCGATCGAACACAGTCAAACCAACACGAGAAAAATTCTTCACGCACGCATCCTCAAACTTTGCGAGCGCATGTTAGAGAAATCCCAAACAGAAGATACCGCACTCGAAAACTATCAAGCCCTTAAAATGTTAGAACTTCGCCTCCTTGTCGCAGAAGGGAATTTACAAGAAGCTGAACAAAAACTGTTTTCGGAGTATATTCCATTCTTTTCACATCGTTCCGAACCATTTCGTTTCTATGTTGATTTCTTAGAAAGTCATGGGCATACGGATGAGACAAAGCGATTAAAACGATTAGCAAAAGAAAAACGAATTCGATTTTAGACAAAAAAAGGGAGTCAATCGATGACATCGGTTGACTCCAATACATGATATGAACGAGGGGTGTTCATTTGAAAAGGAGGACAGAAAGTTGGTGCAGAACTTTCTTCCTACACATATAAGTATAAAGTAACGATTGTAACCGTTACCAAACGACTTATTGCATTTTTGTGAACGTTTTCACGTTATTCGATCGTATTCATGATTCCTAAACCGACGACTGATAATAATACGATTAATACGAAGACATACACCATCTCATTGGGTGATTGAAATCCTTCGTGAATCTCTAACTCTTCTTCGACAATGATGTTCTCATGAATAACTACTGGTTCTGTTTCGGCCATAACCGTCGTGGGCGCACCGATCATGAACAACATAGATACGAGAATCAGTTGATAAATATATTTCATCATAAACTCCTAATTGATTGGTTTCATTGTGATTAAGTATATCATTTCTTCGACGCACGTCACGTCTGACATTTGACGAAACTCACAGATCCATCAGCGTAACTAATCAGTTTTTCTGAATCAGGTGCTTACACTCTATTTTATTTCATGTTTTTATAAAAGTTGTTGATTATTTTCATCAATCAGGTGTCATGAGAATGCCATACAACTTTAAGTAAGATAACGCTTACAATTTAAATGTACTTATTATCTCATTCAGAAAGAAGGATTCTCCTTGAAACGAGCGCTACGCTTTGTAGAATGTAGGCAATTAGTTATGCAGGAACGCATCTCCATTCAATCGTTATACCCCTTATCAAAGACACCCCCGCTCCTTTCCTTACCTCCTCATCAGCACGTGTACATCGCTTTAAACAAAAATATTCCGTTGGCTGCTTTCGTTGCAAATGACGAGCATTTAGAAGCGTTTCAAATCATTCAACTCTCAAAAGCGACATATACCGATCGCCATGTATTTAGAGGATTGCTCGACCGTATCATGTATGAACGAAGTCGAGAAACCACATATCCGATTACGTACTATCTTCACGAAGAGGATTTCCATAATCAAGATAAGCTTCGAATGTACGGAGCATCCGGGTTTCAAGTGTTCCATCAAACAAATACGTATCACCTACCATTCATTCCGTGCGAGAAAGCATCGCATACGTATTGGACACTCGAATTGATGGATTATTCAAGAAGATCGGAGTGGCTTACATTTCGAAATGCACATTGCCATGTCTTACCGGGAGCCATTCCGATGACAGATGAACAATTTTCGCAAGAAATTCGTCAACAAACATTGTTTTACACGATAAGCTGGTGTCACCGTCCAATTGGAATCATGAAAGTTCGATTACATATGTATCACGCTTGCGTCCAAGAAATTCAGTTGGATTGTGACGAGTCGCTGATACGAGAAGCTCTTTCCTTCCTCCAACAGAAGTTTTTCGATTCGTTCAGATATATCGACGAGGCTCATATTTCTACGACTAACCTGCAATCCGACTTGAATTTCGCACTTCGAAAGCAAGGGGCTCAAGTATCGTCCGGTGGTACATATACACTTACGCAACAAGTACTACCAACCCCACTCTATTCATAAATGAAAAAGACGTCGATTGCATCAACTCATTCTCGCAGGAAAAAGTTGTTCATTCGACGTCTTTTATTCTGCAGCAGTTGTCGATTCCATCGCCAAAGGCGGCATTTCCTTAAACAGTTCTGTCCGCAGTCCCGTGTCTCTCAAATCGAGCGATTCAATCCGATCAAATTTGATTTGACGATCGACGACATTGAACCAATACGTGATGTTCGGCTCATCCTTGAAACGAATCGCATAATTCGATCCATTCAAATGAAAATCGACCTCAGTAGACAGCAACTCCGTCGGACCAATCTGTTTATGGGTGGTTAACCGTTCGAGCACAACTTGCTCTTCATTGATGCGATAATCGACAAACGTCGCAAGCGAGAGTCCAAACACAAATGATACTAGGGCGAACGTGCCCACCAATCCCATCGTGATTTTTCCGTTCATTTCGCTGTCCCTCCCTCTCTTATTATATCGGATGTGGTTGAAACGTTGTGAAGTGACATTTTGTTCAACTTTAGGCAAACTGAAGGTTGAGGAGGAATGTTCATGCAAATCGATCATACTGGGATCGCCGTCCGCGATTTAGACGAAGCGATCACATTTTATACAACGGTGCTTGGCGGAAAACTGATTGACCGTTACACAAATACTGCCATCGGGGTTGAAACCGAGCTGGCCGTCATTCATATCGGAGAGGATGTCATTGAGTTATTACGACCGACGAGTAACACGAGTCCAATCGCTCGTTTCATGAAAGCTCGAGGGAAAGGCGTCCATCATATCGCATACCGTGTCGACGATCTGGACAAAGCAATTGCCGCTCACAAACAGAACGGCATTACATTTTTAGAAGATACCTTGCGTACTACCGCAAAAGGTCGACGATTGATCTATATGGATCCACGTCATTCAGGCGGTGTCATCACTGAGCTCTGTGATTATCCTATGCAAAAACAGTAAGAGAGGTCCCCTTACTGCTTCAACAAAGTTTCTTCTATGATTTGACGGTTCTTCTCTTTTAATCGCTCGTTATGAGAAGAGACCATTGCTGTAGCGGTCGCGTTCGGGTCAATATACGTTTTGGCCCGATTCACCGCGTTCGCCGCATCTTGGAATGCCCCCGCAATCAAATGGACCTTCCCTTCATGCGTCAGAATATCACCAGCAGCATATAAGCCAGGAACGGATGACTCGCTACCTGCATTTCCTTTCACGTAAAATCCATTCACCATCTCTACGTTTAATTCACTGTTTCGAAGAAGTTCTGCATCTTGTTCGTACCCATGATTGATCACGACCTCATCGATATCGACCACACTTGTTTCTCCCGTGTCGATCTGCGTTAACAGCACTTGCTGAATCGATTGTCCATCGTGAGAAATCAAGTCCGTGACTTTCGACTGCGGACAACAATCGACTCGGCTTTGTTTAATTTTTTCGACTTGTGCCTCATGGCCTCCGAGCTCTTCTTTTCGGTAAACCAATAGAACGTTCTCTGCAATCGGTTCGAGTGCATTGGCCCAATCGACAGCGCTATTTCCGCCACCCGAAATCAAGACCCGCTTCCCTTTGAACCGTTCAAGTGATTTGACCGTATAGTGAAGGTTTGACAATTCAAAGCGTTCGGCCCCACTCACTTCGATTTTGTGAGGTCTCAAAATACCGCTCCCGGTCGCGACGATGACGGTTTTGGATACGTGATGACCATTCGACGTGTCGATACCAAATAATCCATCCTGACGTTTTAAAATCGACTCCACTTTCTCCCCTAGGATGACCGTCGGCGAAAAAGTGAGACCTTGTTGTACGAGTTGATCAATCAGGTTTGCTCCTGAAGTCGGAAGGAGTCCGCCCACATCCCACACCATTTTTTCTGGATAAACGTGAAGTTTTCCACCCAGGTGAGGCTGAAATTCGATTATTTTCGTTTTCATGCCTCGCAACCCGCTATAAAAAGCAGCATATAACCCTGCCGGACCTCCACCGATAATCGTCACGTCGAATTGTTCCTCACCCATCGTCGTATCCTTCCCTTCTATGTACGTGATGTCTACATTTTAAAAATGATAATCATTCTCATTAGATGATAACCTGTTTCTTCGCCTTTGACAAACTTTTTCCCAACACCATCCTCCCTTGGTTTTTCTTCATCGAAGGTCGGGTAAGGAAAGATGAATCAAAAGGAAGGATGTGTGCTATGGAGTGGATGGATCTTTTACTGATCATCGTGTCCGGTTTTTGGCTTGTGGAGACATGGAAATTTCGTAATCGTAAAGAGGCAACGGATGGTTCTGTCGAGCGGAAAAGCTTTTATTTCGTAGCGACGACGATGATCGTCATTTTCACTTTGTCGATCATTTATTCAATCTTTGTCGAGACGCGCCCATCAATCACTCAACGATTGCTTGCCCTTTCGTTTTACATAGCGGGTGTATCGTTACGGTACTGGGGGATTTTTCATCTCCGTCATCAATTTACTCGACACGTTGTCGTTCGTCCGCAAGATGAGCTCGTCAGCTCTGGGCCTTACCGTTTCTTACGCCATCCTTTATACACAGGATTACTATTGATTACGCTAGGCTTCTCCTTGTATTTTCTTCATTGGGCAGTCGCTTTGATTGGCACCGTTCTTACGTCTCTTGCGTTACTATATCGGATTCGGATCGAGGAAGGGATGCTGACCCGCCACTTCGGTCAATCGTATGTATCATGGTCAAAGTCTCGCAAACGATTATTTCCGTTTATCTATTAAAAAAGGAGTCCGGGGATCCCGGACTCCTTGCTGTTTTATACAGAGTAACGACTAAGTAATCGGACGACAACAATCCCCGCGATAAATGCGATGATACTAAGTGCCCACATGAGACCAGTGGCCGGCACTCCCGGAAATACGACGGCGAGTGAACCAACTACCAAACCGATGATGACCGAAAACGTCATTCCTGGGAAATTTGATAGCAAATAGCGAATTACCTTACTGCTGACAATAAAGCCGACCGCCACTCCTGCCCCGACGATTCCAATAATGAGCAAATTGAAATTTGAGATGGCGCTGATAACCGTCGGATAAACCCCAATCAGCAATAACACGAATGATCCGCTGATTCCCGGGAGTAGCATCGCCATACTTCCTAACCATCCAGAAAAGAACAAGAGAAGCGCCGTCCCAAAGGTCACATCCGTGATGACGGATGAATCGACCGGATTAAGAAACGCCATACTCGCCACGAGAATCGTTGCTACAATCATCGCGATGACATGGATTGGTCGAATCGATGCGCGCGATTTAAACTCTACAAAGAGTAAAGGAATGATTCCTAAAATCAATCCGATAAAGAAAAACTGTGTCGGCGCATAATACTCAAGTAACAAGTACTCGATTATTCGACTTAAGGCGATGATGGCTGTGCCCATCCCGATTGCTAGTGGAATTAAGAAACCAATATACTTTTTCCAATATCGGCTGAATACACCGCTAATTGCTTCAATCAATTGATCATAGATGCCTAAAATAACTGCGATGGTACCGCCACTTACACCAGGAATCAAGTCACTCGTCCCCATGGCCATCCCTCGCCAAATATTCTTCCACTCCATAACGTATCTCCTTTGCATATATCTTTCCTCAAGCACTTAGTATAGTCGAGAAAGGACGTTTGTGCATCCGCTTTTAGACCGAGAAAAGAGTCGAAGATGTCTCTTTTTTCATATAGTCAAATCGAGCTCCTGAAATATTGATTTCTTTTTCTTTTTGAAATCCGAGTCGCGTATACAAGCGATGGGCTGCTGGATTCGCTTGGTCTACGTTCAAGGTGACCGCTGGGATACCACGCTCTGTCGCGACGGTACAGATATGTTCGATTAACTTCGTCCCAATGCCACGGCCACCATATGCCTCTAATACAGCGAGCGAGTCGATGTATTGGACGAATCCTTCTGTCTCAACATCTAATTCTTCTTCACTCCCATGTGCCGTCAACCATTCCCGAATCGGTCGATCCAATTCTTCCGCCTCGTCTCCTCGATACGAAATGATCATTCCTGCTACTTCCCCTTCAATCTCGGCCACCCATATGTTTTCGTGGCTTAATCGATTTTTCGGCTTTTCCACCCACATCGCCAATCGTTCCAACACTTCATCCGTATTTGTTGACCCCGTCAACGTATATGCGATTTCATGTATTGCCTGATACATGAGTGGCGCGATTTTTGTACAATCCTGCTTCGTTGCTTGTCGAATATTCATCATTGATCCCTCCATCATCTACTCTAGCATAGGACAGCACATCGATTGTTTGTTTACGCCCATTTTGTGGCATCATATAGAGAGAAAGGGGCGAAACGAAATGAAAGCAATCATTACTGGAATGAATGGTACGGTAGCGCCCGTTGTTGCCGAAACGTTACAACATCATGGCATTGAGGGGATTGCGTGGAATCGTGAGCAAGTGTCCACGACGGATGAACAGGAGATGCGACAATTTATCGAAAGCATCCGACCGGACTATTTTTTACATATCGGCATGGGGCCGGTTGAATGGGCCGAGACACTCGCTCGTTTATGCGGGGAAATGAAAATTCCGTTCTTGTTTACGAGTACAGTGTCGATTTTTTCAGATGACGTGACTGGACCCATCTCACCGGACACGACACCGGATGCTGAAGATGAATACGGAAAGTATAAGCGTGACTGTGAACGAGCCATCGTTCGCGTCAACCCGGGCGCTCAGATTGTTCGTCTTGGATGGCAGATTGGGGATGAAGCCGGATCGAACAATATGATGGACTATTTTACGAACGAGATGAAACAACGAGGTGTCATTCAAGCGAGTGAGCATTGGTATCCATCTTGCTCGTTTTTACCAGATACGGCGGAAGCTTTATTCGAAATTTTGACAAAACGCGGACCTGGTATTTATCAGCTAAACGGAAATGCGAACTATTCCTTATACGACATTGCGGTCGGGCTAAAAGAGCTTCATGACGCCGATTGGCAGATTGAATGCACGGATGAACCAAAACGGGATAATCGGATGATTGATCCATCCGTCCCAATCCGTCCGATTTCAAAACGTCTTAATCTACAAGCGAAATGAACCGCATTCCATACAAAACGCCTACTCAACCAAGAGTAGGCGTTTTCTTATGAGATTCATTTTACATCAGTCAATCGCAGTTTACTTTTTGGCAGACTCGGCATATCGACAAAGCTATAGCTCAAGTCTTGAGGAGGGACGGTATACGAGAACTCTTCGGTAAACAACTCAATCACTTGCTCGAGAATCGCAATCGTCACATGCTCTCCTGCACAACGATGCCCAAAATCTACGTCCCCGCCACCTTGCGGAATGAAATTGAACGGACTCTCCTTCCAATCTGTAAAACGGGAAGGGACGAACAGATCAGGTTCTGCCCAAATGGAAGAATCATGGTTCGTTCCATAGAGATCAAGAAGCGTCAGCGTTCCTTCTGTAAATGTATATCCCTCCCAGTCAAAGTCGGTTTTGACTCGAGCTGCCGCTACGGGGAAGAATGGATAAAAACGTCTCACTTCTTGGACAAATGCTGTTTTCGTGACCTGTCCTTGCTTCACTTGTTCTGCTTCTTCAGGGAATTGATGCAATGCTAGGACCGTGAACAGAACATAAACCGAGATCGCGACAGTCGGGCGTAGAATATTTAAAACTTCGACAGCCACCACTTCTTCAGGCAACAACTCACCTGATTCATCTCGATGCCATGAGAATTCATAAAGCGCCGTCTGTTCATTCGGCAATAATTGATTCGACCGTACTTCTTTCACCATCTGTCGAATCCAAGCTTCAGCCGAACTTCTTGCCTTCCGACCTTGCAAATACGTCAGACCAAGAGACGTACCTGATTCAAATAGCAATCTCATTTCATCGGTCCGCTTCGCCACCTCGTCTCGTGCAAGCGGGACCCCCGCCCATTCACATACGGCCTTCATCAACACCTGTTGGGCTACATCATATAAAACAAGTTCTTCCGTCTGTTTGATTCGTTTCCACTCGCGACCCGTCAGCCGGAGCAGACGATCGATGTTTTCTTTCGTCATCAATGACATGAACATACGTTTCCGGTGCGTATGTGCCGTCCCATCTAATGTTTGCACTCCATCTTCTCCGAATAGTGTTTTGAGAAGACGCTTCGGTGCAGCATCCTGACGTGTAAATTTGTCCGCCACATAAAACAAGGAAGCGGCGTCCTCTCCTCCAAGACAAATCACGCGTTCCCCGAGCAAACGAGTCTCAAAAAGATCTGACTGAAAACTTTTACGTCGATTGGCGACGAATAAATAACCTTCCCGTAAAAAATCGACACTGTGGTCGAGCCCTTCTTGCTTCGGAATGACTTTCCCCATCCAACTCACCCTTTCTCTTTTTTCGAACTATAAAGGATGTTCCCGTGTTATTGGCGAACAAACCTAATATCGAAAGGAGCGAGTGACATGTTACCGTTCTTACTGACATTACGCCGGATTGTACGTGGAATTTGGCGCGGTCTACGGGACCCTGAGTTCCAAGTCTTATTCAGCCTTGCCTTTCTCACCATCCTATCTGGAACACTTTTTTATGCTCAATTTGAGGCGATGCGATGGCTCGACGCGCTCTACTTCAGTGTCATCACATTAACGACCATCGGCTATGGCGATTTTGCCCCTCAGACCGATATCGGGAAAATTTTCACGATTGGCTATGTGATCACGGGTGTCGGCATTGTGGTCGGATTCGTTACTAAAGTGTTCGACCACCTTCAAAAGGCACGGCTAGATGAACTAGAAGCAAAACAAAAGACGCCACCCTCTGATTCATGAGGATGGCGTCAACCTGTTTAGGACACTTTTCGATTTTCAATTTCAAGTTGTTGATTGAATCGCTTCGTCTCTGCAATGACAACGCCCGACAAGAACAAGAGACCAATCAAGTTCGGGATGGCCATCAAACCGTTGAAGACGTCGGATAACGCCCATACTAAGTTCAAGTTGGTCGTCATGGCACCTAGTCCAGCGACAAGCACGAAGGCAATTCGATATGGCAGAATCGACTTTTGTCCAAACAAGTAATGGATGGAACGTTCTCCATAATACGACCAACCGAGAACGGTCGAATAGGCGAATAAAACAAGTCCGATTGTCACAATGTAACCACCCGCCGGACCGAGGAATAATTCAAATGTGGCCGAAGTCAATTCAACCCCTTCTAACCCGGTCCCGATTTGACCACCCATGACGAGTGTCAAACCGGTCACCGAACAGACGACAAGCGTGTCTAAGAAGACTTGCGTCATCGAGACGAGTGCTTGACGACCCGGCATATCCGTCTTCGCAGCAGCCGCTGCAATCGGAGCAGAACCGAGACCTGCCTCGTTCGAGAAGACACCACGCGCGACACCATATCGAATGGCTGCTCCGATGGCTCCCCCACCGATGGCTTCCGCACTGAACGTACTGCTAAAGATGAGTGTGAACGCATCTGGAATAAGCGTGTAATTCATGATCATGATCAAGAGACCGCTACCTAAGTAGAAGGCAATCATGACCGGGACGAAGTAGCTGACCACTTTCCCGATAGAACGTACGCCCCCAAGAATGACCGCGCCTGTAAAAATCATGATGAGAATTCCTGATATGTAGAGTGGTACGTCGAATGTCGTTTTCAGCGCGAGCGCGACAGAGTTCGTCTGAACCCCGTTCCCAATCCCAAACGCCGCAATCGAGGCGAATGCAGCAAACGCCACCGCTAACCAACGTTGATTCAAACCTCGTTCTAGATAATACATCGGTCCCCCAGCCATTTGACCGCGTTCATCGGTCACCCGATATTTAACAGCCAGAACAGCTTCCGCATATTTCGTTGCCATCCCAAAGAACCCAGACACCCACATCCAGACAATGGCTCCTGGTCCTCCTAATACAACTGCTGTCGACACCCCGACGATATTCCCCGTACCGACGGTCGCCGCCAGCGCGGTCATGAGCGCCTGGAAGTGACTGATATCCCCTTTTGAGGATTGATCCTGATTTTTCGAAAATGCCAATTTCAATGCATACGGTAATTTGGTAATTTGAATACCACCTAGACGCACCGTCAAGTAAATGCCTGTCCCCACAAGCAAAATTAAAAGCGGTGGTCCCCATACAAAATTGGATGCCGTACTCACCCATTCACTAAATGATTGCCCCATACAAAGTATCCCCTTTCCCCGAAAATAGTGTACACCTCTATTTTTTCAGAATACTTAGAACAATGCAAAAGTATTGTGCTAAAACAACTCCGGATCTTTTCATCTGTATACAAACAACGAGACGAACTTAATCGTCTCGCTGTGATTCAGGCTTCTCTCGTTGTAAGGGCGCTTTCCAATCAAATGTATCCGGGACGTAATCGAGCCCGCCCGGATGAAACGGTTGACAACGGATGAGCCGGCGAGCGGTTAAATAACTTCCTTTGACGGCTCCATGTTTCTCAATCGCTTCGATTCCGTAGTGTGAACAACTCGGATAAAACCGGCATGTCGGCGGCTTTAATGGTGAAATAAAACGTTGATAACCTTGAATCCCTTTTACTAGTACACGTTTCACGCGATTTCGCCTCACTCTGTTGAATTAGTGCCATCATAGCGCGATTTGAAACGTTTGTCATGTTCACCGCTCCATATGTCAAATCGTTTTCCATCTCTTAACAAATGAGCAAGATGGGCGATATTCGACAGCAGGTTTGTTATGATAGTCAACATAACTATTGACCGAATCGAATAGAAGAGGTGACGAATGATGAAACATTTACTAATGGTCGGTGCAGGATCAATGAGTGAAGCGCTCGTTCGAGGGTGGATTGACTCAGGAATCGAACCGACACAAATTACCATGACGAACCGAAGTGATCGGGAACGCTTGAACTTCCTACAAGATGAACTCGGCGTACACATCGTCGAAGCAGAAAACGTGAACGACTATGACATCGTCGTACTAGCGATGCAACCGGACGGCGTCATTCCTTACGTGGAATCAAAAGAGTGGAAGACCCCACTACTTGTATCGGTTGCGGCACATATCGAACCGAGCCAATTAGAAGAAGCTTCAGGACTTCCTGCCGTATGCGCGATGCCAAACACGCCGGTCGCATATCGGAGCGGGATGACAGGCTTATGGTTCGGTCCTGAAACAGATGAGGCCGATCGCGCGAAAGCAACTGCCCTCTTTGAGCGTGTCGGTCGAACGGCCATCACGGATGCAAAGACGATGTCAGCATTCATGGCAGCCGCGGGATGTAGCCCGGCCTTCTTTTATGAGATCGTCGGGGCGATGACTCCGGTCTTGACCGATGTCGGATACGACGAAGCGACGGCTCGTCAAATTGTGGCTCAGGCGATGAAAGGCTCTGCAGAGTTACTGTCACATGAAACACGTGAGACGAATGAACTCATTGCTGACGTCGCTGCTCCAGGTGGACCGACCGACCGTGGTGTCGGCGTGTTACGAGACCGCAACCTTGCCGACGTGATGGCTTCAGCCTTACGTGAAAGTGCCAAAGAAGATCATGAAACGATTGAAGAAGCGTAAACGATACTCGTTTACGCTTCTTTATGTTCACTCGACCTTATTATTTATTAATAATAACTTTTTACGTGAACAATATTTTACTTTCATCTTGAACATGATAAGATATCAAATGAGAATCGTTATCAAAAGATAGGGAAGGTTACTTATGAGTCTATTACGACATGTCGCGTTGAATCAAACCGTCATTCTATCTGATTTGACTAAAATTGATGATCGCTTGCGCCGCCGAATGATTTCTCTTGGTTTTTACGAGGGATGCTCTGTACGTGTGAAGCGCAGAGCTATTTTTTCAGGACCGCTCACCATTGAACAAGTCGATCATCAACAAATTATCGCCATCCGAAGATCAGATGCCGAAAAAATCGGAGTGATTGTACCATGAACCAACGTATCGCATTGATTGGCAATCCAAATACAGGTAAAACTTCATTGTTTAATCGATTAACAGGTTCATTCGCGCATGTGGGCAACTGGGCCGGTGTCACAATCGAACAAAAAATCGGTCAGTTACACGGGAAAGTCGGACAATTAATCGATTTGCCTGGAGTGTATGATTTAGATCCGCTCTCGGCAGATGAAGCGATTGTTTCCCGTTTCTTATTGCATGAACCATTTGACGGGATGATCAATATTGTCGATGCCTCACAATTAGAACGGAACTTACAACTTACTTTGCAACTTCTAGAGATGGGACGACCGCTTCAAATCGGTTTAAATATGGTCGACGTCGCAGAAAGCCGTGGGATGCACGTCCATCTCGATAAATTAAAAACACTCCTCCAAGTAGATGTCTTCCCGATCACCGCACGAACAGGTGATGGTTGTGACTTCTTGCTTTCATCGATTCAAATAGAGAAGCGTCAACCTTTCGAATTAAACTATGGGCCAGAGACCGAAGAAGCGATTACACGCATCCTTCGTTTAATTGGTCGATCGAGAACGGATCGTTGGATCGCGATTCAATATTTAGCAGGCAACCGGATTGTCGTTGACCATTTAGAAGCATCATCTCCAGAGATTGTTGCCGTCCGAAAAGAACTCGAAACGGCTATAGGACGCTTTGCACACGCACACATCACTGAGCGTCGTCGCGATTGGGCGAAACAGATTCGATACCAAGTCATTGAAAATCAAAATGTACAAGACGTGACGATGACAGATCGCATCGATGCGGTTGTGACGCATCCGATCTTAGGCTTACCCATTTTCTTCGGGGTACTCTATGCGCTTTTCCACGTGACGTTTAATTGGATTGGTGCACCAATCTCCGATTTATTAGACGGCCTATTGTCTGGTCCGATCACATCAGGAACGGTTTGGATGTTAGATGCTGTAGGAGCTTCTCCATTCATTCAAGCCCTTCTCGTAGACGGTGTCATCGCAGGCGTCGGTGGCGTGCTGGTTTTTGTTCCGCAAATCTTTGTCCTCTTTTTCTTTATCTCATTTTTAGAGGACTCCGGATATATGGCGCGAGTCGCCATCGTGATGGATCGTTTCATGCAACTCGTCGGACTGAATGGAAAAAGCTTTATCCCGATGATTATCGGATTCGGATGTAACGTTCCTGGAATCATGGCCGCTCGAACGGTAGAAGAGGAGAGAGAACGCCTCGTCACCATCTTCATCTCACCATTCATGTCATGTTCGGCCCGACTTCCAATTTACGCTGTGTTCGCGGCGAGTTTCTTCTCTACTCATCAAGCACTCATCGTTCTCTCGCTTTATATGTTGGGAATCTTCCTTGCCTTGATTGCCGCGAAAATCTTTACGAAGGCATTGGCCGCTGAAGATCAGACAAGTTTATTCATCGTCGAACAACCCCCATACCGCGTTCCCCAAGGACTTACCTTATGGCGTAGCACTTGGCAAAAAGCGAAAGGATTCGTTCGAAAAGCAGGTACATTTATTTTTGGTGGCTCTGTGTTCATCTGGCTACTTGCCTATTCAGGTCCAAGCGGCTTTGATGTACCGATGAACGAGAGCTTCTTGGCAATGATCGGTGGATTGATCGCAACAGTACTCATTCCTCTCGGATTTGGAACTTGGCAAGCCGGGGCCTCGCTCATCACCGGATTCTTAGCAAAAGAAGTGGTCGTGTCTACGATGGCAATCATCTATGCGGTCGGCGAATCAGATTTATCCGATTCGCTACTACCGATCTTCACCCCACTCAGCGCGTATAGCTTCATGGCATTCGTTTTACTGTATGTCCCTTGTTTGGCGACAGTCGCTGTCATCCGGCGAGAAGTGGGTAGTGCCAAGTTGACATGGTTCGCCAGTTTATACGGTCTAGGTGTCGCCTATGTGGTGTCTCTTGTCATTTATCAAGTCGGTCGCTTATTCGGATTTGCGTAAGGAGGAATACCATGTCATTCTTTGACCTACTCATCGGATTCATTGTTTTTGGATATGCCGCATTTTCTCTTTATCGCTACACACGTAAAGCAAAAGGCGGGAAATGTGCGACATGTGAAATTGAACCTACCTGTACAACGGCGTGCGATGCAGCCGATTGGGATAAAATCATTGCGGAAGCTCTACAAAAAGAGCCTTCCACAATGAATGCAACCACGAAAAAAGACTGAATCGAATTCAGTCTTTTTTTCTTTACAGCATATGTATGACAGAAACAATCATCGCGACCACGAGAATGCCCGGCAATAAGTTGGCGACGCGAATTTTTGTAATTCCAACCAAATTCAGCCCAATCGCCACAATCATCACCCCACCGGTCGCGGTCATCTCTAAAATAAAGCTGTCCATGAGCGATTCCGGAATGAACTTCATGATTTGAATGGCGAGCAGTGCGATTCCTCCTTGGTATAGAAGTACAGGCACAGCTGAAAACATGACGCCAATTCCAAGCGTCGAACTTAACACGAGAGCGGTGAACCCATCAATCAACCCTTTCGTATACAGTACGTCATGATCGCCACGTAACCCACTATCGAGCGCACCAATGATGGCCATTGCACCAATCACGAAGATGAGCGTTGCTGTGACGAATCCTTCCGCTACACTCGATTGACTCCCGAGACGCCGCTCAAGTCGGTAGCCGATTTCATTCAATACTTCATCTAGCTTCCACCATTCCCCGAGCGCAGACCCGACGACAAGACTTCCGATGACAATCAAGAAGTTTTCACTCTTCATCCCCATTTGAATGCCAAGCAAGATGACCGCAAGTCCGATCGCTGCCGTCACCGTCTCTTTCATACGCTCTGGAATGCGGTGGAATAAGAGACCTAACAATGACCCGATGACGATTAGTCCGGCATTGACGAGGGTTCCTGTTAACACCATTTTGCATTCCCCGTTTCATTATGTATTGAGAGGAATATACCAATTGCTTTCGCGCCATGTCAATATACAAAAAAAGAGCCACTTCTCGCAAGAAGTGGCTTCGCGGAAACCCATGTTCCGGTGGGTTTCTCGAGGGTTTGGCACCCAAGTGATTCTGACTGGGCTCGAACCAGCGACCTCTACCCTGTCAAGGTAGCGCTCTCCCAGCTGAGCTACAGAATCAGGTCGTGTCCTCTCTTAAGGACACTATTAATATATCAAGAAACTATTAAGTTGGCAACAACTTTTTAAAAGTTTTTTGTACTTTTTTTAACGCGTCATTTGTTGGCGATCGATATGCCGGCAGAGGCGTTCCAAATCACCTGCATAAACAGATACGAGCATGTTCTGGTATAACGTGTCGCGGTCCCAATGAAGACCGTTCGCTTTCGCCACGCGCTGAGACGGAACGTTATCTGGATGAATGAGCGAAATGATTTCCTTTTCCCCTTCGGTAAAGGCATACTGCATCAACCGCGCAGCTGCTTCACGCCCGTAACCCATGTGCCAATGCTTTGGTGACAACCAATAGCCGACTTCTAACTCAAGTTTGCCATCTAAATCATGGAGCAGTGTACCGGCATGACCAATCGGTTCATCACTTTCGAACGTCATCAACTTCAATAGCCCCGTCTGGCGTCCTGTTTCATACCGGGCCAATTGACGTTCGAACCATTCGATTGTTTGTTCATCTGTATACGGTCTCCCGTCCGGACTGATGAAGCGCATCACCCGAGGATCTTGGAGAAGCGACTTAACAAAATAGAAATCAGAGATTGTGTACGGTTCAAACCGCAAACGTTCGGATTGCAACTCAACAAGATGCATCGTTTTCCGCCCCTTTCTTCCATCTCATAATCTGAATTATTCAATTCCCGTTTTCAGCTTGTTTCAATCCTTTACGATACAACTTTTAATCCGATCACACTTCCAATAATCATCATCAAATAAAAAATGCGCCAACGACTTCTTGATTCATTTAAATAGAGCATACCTAGAATGACGCCACCTGCCGCACCAATCCCGACCCAAATGGAATAAGCCAGACTTAACGGAATATCTTCAAGTGACTTCGATAACCAATAGAAACTAAGCGCGAACGAAAAAATCGACAATACCGACCATTTTAAAATTTGATATCCTTTTGATTTTCCCATAAAGAAGACGGCCGTCATTTCAGCAATGCCTGCACCAATCAAAAATACCCAACTCATGCTTCTTGCCCTCCTGTCACTTGCTTCAATCCGATGATGCCGATGATCAACGTCGTCACAAGCAAGAGCTTCCAACCACTGAGCGCCTCATCAAAAAGAAGAGCACCGACAATCACCGTACCGACCGCTCCGATTCCCGTAAAGACGGCATAGCCGGTACCTGCTGGGAGAACCCGGAATGCTTTGGCTAACAAACCGAAACTGACAATCAACAGAACAATCGTCCATAGCGTCGGAACAAGCACCGTAAATCCTTCCGATAGCTTCATCGTCGTAGCCCATATGATTTCTAGCAATCCTGCGAACAAGAGAGAAATCCAAGCGACTCTTTCCTTATTCATTCCATCCCACCCCTTTCTTAAAGATTCGGAAGGCGGCTCGTTGTCGCATCTCCCTGTCATCTTCAAACGTAAACAAAGACAGCAAAGCGCCGTCTAAAAAACAATAGTATGCAGCATAAAGTTCATCGAGTCGCTGCGACGGTAAATCTCCACGCTCCATCGCAAGACGGAACTGTTCTTTTTCAAATCCTTTTAGCTCCGTCTCCACTTTCCCAATGACTTCTTCGATATAATCCCGAAATTCTGGAGGTGGTACGAGTAGCATTCGTTTCGTCAACATCCACGTCTCATGATCGCTAAAGAATGACGTGAGTGTACGCACAATCGAATCAATCCGTTCTAAAGGGGATCGATTTACGGTATCCTCGCACGTTTGTCGCCAAGCCTCTTCGTAACGATTCGCCATATCGGTCACGACTTGCTTAAACAGTTGCTCTTTCCCATCGATATGGGCGTATAAAGAAGCTTTACGAATCCCTACATCTTCAGCTACTGCCGCGAGTGACAATCCTTCATATCCTTCACGGGCAAACCGCGTTCGCGCAGATTGCATAATCTTATCTTTTGTATTCACCAGTCTCACTCTCCTCCCGACCACTTTACCTAACGAACGGTAGGTAGTCAATGTTGGTGATTGTCATTTCTTTCTTGATTCTCCACAATACAAGATGAAAGAGGTGAAAAAGATGATTGAACAATTGAACGTGTCCATCCCAACAGAGAAGATGCGTGTTCAAAAACGGATTGTCCGCGTGTTTCGGCCAGACTGGGTCGATACCGACACCCCACTGCCCGTCCTTTATATGCATGACGGGCAAAACGTATTCTCCGGAAGCACTGCTACATATGGAGAAGGCTGGGAGATTGACCGTTGCATCGATACACTCCGACTCCCCCTTATGGTCGTTGCCATTGCGAGCGCTCCGAACTGGTTGGACCGCTATGACGAGTATTCGTACGAGGAAGATGAGATGTTATATCGCCGTATCGGACCCGAACTTGCGAAAACACGACCGACACTTGGTGGCCAAGGTCGTATGTATACAGATTGGCTCATGAAGGAGTTAAAACCACGAATCGACAAGGAGTATGCGACAGACCCAGACGATGTCGGTGTCATGGGGAGTTCGATGGGAGGGGTCATCTCTTTATATATGATGGCGACCTACCCTTCCATCAAAAGAGTCGGCTCTCTCTCCACCGCCGCTTGGGCGAACCTCGATCCTTTAATCCAGGCGTTACAACAAGTGGACTTCACAGGGAAACTGTATATGGATATCGGGACGAATGAAGAGAGCGGACCGATCACATCGAAAGATTATTTGTTTACGAATGCCAAACTCGTCGAAGTGATTGCGCAAAAAGGCATTGCCTTCCGTTACGAAGTCGAGCCGGATGCAGTTCATAACGAGTTAGCTTGGCGCCGCCGTTTGCCCCACGTCCTTCGTTATTTGTACGACGTCACATGAAAAAGAGCGAATTCCGGTTTCGGAATTCGCTCTTTTGTTCTTTTACTTAGATGACCCAGTTCCCGTCACGCATGATTGCTTCACGCGTGCCGTCTTCTCGTTCGCCATCGATATTCATTTCTGCTGACCCGATCATGAAGTCAACGTGTGTCATCGAGTCATTCGCACCGTTCGCCGCGAGTTCCTCTTGTGACATCGAAGGGCCACCTTCGAGACATGTCGAGTATGCACGACCTAATGCCAAGTGACACGATGCATTCTCATCAAATAACGTGTTATAGAAGAGAAGACCTGAGTTCGAGATTGGAGAATCATCTGGAACAAGTGCGACTTCACCGATACGGCGAGCCCCCTCATCCATGTTCAACAATTCATCCAGAGCCGCTTGTCCTTTTTTCGCTTCCGCTTTGACGACTTTCCCACCTTCAAACCAAAGCGTGAACTCGTCAATCAAGTTTCCGCTGTAGCTGAGCGGCTTCGTGCTCGACACGTGACCTTCCACAGAATCTTTATCTGCGAGCGTGAATACTTCTTCTGTCGGCATGTTGGCGATAAAGTCGATGCCATCGACGTTTGGACCGCCACCGCCAAGGAAGACGTGCTTCTTCGGAAGTCCGATTGTCAGTTCAGTGCCTGGTGCGCTGTAGTGCAACTTCACATACTTTTTCTCAGTCAACAGCTTCGCACGGCTACGAAGTGATTGATCATGTGTATCCCACGCCGCGACCACATCTTCTTGGTCCATACGTGTAGCTGCGAAAATCGCTTGCCACAACGCGGCGACCGCATCTTCACGCCCCGGGAATACTTTTTCAGCCCAAGCCTCTGACGCACCTGCGACGATTGACCAACTCACGTTGTCACTCATCACATATTGACGCCACTTCGCTAGCGCTTGTCCGGCTGCACGGTTCGCATCCGAGATGCGCGACGATTCAACACCGTTCAAGGCATCCGGATCATCACTGACGATTGACAAGAAAGCTGTTTTTTCTTCAGCCAATTGCTCAAAACGAGCTTTCAACCAATCCGGAAATTCTTTGAATGAGTCTGCTGGTGCATCAAAATATCGAATTTTCGATGTCTCCTCATCGCTCCAATTGACAAACACCTGCTTGGCACCAGCCGCATACGCAGCTTTCACCACATGACGGACAAGTGGTGCCTGGCTAATATCGGCACGTACTTCTAGCTGTTGCCCCGGTTGAATATTGACACCCTTTTTCACAGCTAGCTCTGCATAGCGTGCGAAATCTGCCTCTGTCGGCATAGAAATCATAGACATATGTATCGTTCCTCCTTTTCAGTTATCTTTATTTTCTTAAATTTCAGGAAAAGTTGCAACCGATGCGCAAAAACGGGCATATTAGTAGATGAAGAATGAAGGAGGAATATACTATGGCAGATTGGAAATCAACGTACACACACTTTTTAAAACAAGCGAAAGAAGACATTCATGATCGAGAACAACTCGGTGACTTACTCGTCCAAGGTGAGCGCGCGCTCGCAAAAGTAACCGTGGACGTGGCATCAAATGAGATCAGCAACATCGAACGCGAAGAGGAACTGACACTCTACTTCCAGATGAAACAAATGTTGAATATGTTGCGCGCCCTGTATAACGATCAATTTGAAATGCAACCTGACAAACAAGAAGAGCTCGTTGCAGCCATTCTGTACTTCGTTTCACCGTTCGATGCGATTCCAGATGACGTGCCGCTCGGACTTTTTGATGACGCTCAAGTCATCGACTACGTGCATGAACAATTAGCGAGTGACATCGATCGATTCCATAACGAATTGTGACTTGAAATGATACACGAGTAGCAGTACGCTAGCAGAAGACTTACCAAAAGGAGGCGTAAGGCCTAGCCATTATCTATGTATGCTAAATCTCGAAAACGGGTTGCCCTTGAAACGGTACTGTTCATCATTGCCGGGACAATCCTTCAGTCTGTCTTTGTCAGTTTACTGCTCAAACCGAATGAGATTGGTTCCGGGGGAATCGTCGGAATCACGTTGATTACGAACGAGCTATTCGGAACGCCAATTGGGATGACGCAACTCGTGCTCAATATCCCACTCTTTATATTGGGATTGAAATATTTAGGGAGACGTTTTATTTTGATGACAGGAATCGTCGTCGTGCTCTCTTCCATTTTGATTGATAGTTTACCGATTCTCATTCCACCGACTCCACTTGATGATCCGCTCGTCGCTTCGGTGTTCAGCGGAATCGTCTCTGGACTCGGACTCGCACTTCTCCTGTTCGCTGGCGCTTCTACCGGGGGGCTCGATATTTTAGGAAAAGTCATCTATATGAATAATCGAAATTTATCGCTACCTAAAATCTTTTTGACACAAGATATCATTGTTTATGTATTAGTCTTCATCGTCTTCGACATTAAAGCTGTTATGTATGCACTTGTGTTAAGTTTTGTCCGTTCACGAACGTTACTCACGATTCACAAGTTCTTCTCCGCTCAAAAACAATGTTTCATCATTTGTCAAAAAGCGGATGAAATCAACTTGGTCATTAAACAGAATTTAAAACGTGGGGTCACGATTATGGATGCGACAGGCGGGTATTCGAACGACTCGAAAAAAATGCTATACGTCGTCGTCCAAAACAATGAAATTCCACGCCTTCGTCAAATCGTTTCTGAAATTGATTCTGAGGCATTTGTCACCGTGTCAGAAATTGATTCAATCGTCGGGAACTTCAAAGAGCACTCGTATACACTATAATTTCAACATATTCGACAACAATCTCGTATTGTTGTCGATTTTTTGTGTAATCTTCGGTCACCTGTTCCGATAATAAATAAGAGACCCATATATATAAAGAAGGAGGTGCATGAGTTGTCTGTTTACTCGTTGCGCCAATACGTTCCGGCGATTCTCATCGGAACTTTTTCTACCGGACTTTTATTTTTATTTTTGACCCCTCATGATCTGCGAAACATCACGTTGCTCATCTATCACCTCGTCATTTCAGGAGCTGCAATCCTACTGAGCGGAGTGGCGATTTTTAAACATAAAGGGATGCGACGATTTATCCACGTTTTGATCAGTGCGGGAAATGTATGCTTCGCCCTGTATTTACTGATGCATTACGATTCGACAGGTACCAATACACAATCGCTGTTGTTCCTGCAAAATTTCTTTTACTTAATCATGGCTTTAATTGTCATCACCCAATCGATTGAGATTCGAACGTTGAAACTACGCACGTTCGACCTGTTTGCTTTATTTAGTTTCCTTGCAATCGGTGCACTACATATTTGGTTCTACGCCACACAAGATGTATCACTCGTGTCTCAGTTGAGTGGTTTTGAAGAACAAATGCTACTGATCAGTCTCTACATGATGCTTTCATTCTTATACTTGAATCGGGTCGTCTCGGCCGGTCAACAATTCCGAATTCTTGTACTCGTTGGAATTTTAGCCTTCACGATTGCCTCGATCGCGAACACGCTCTTCGTGTTTTCGGGCATCACACATGAACTGATCCATCTCATTCAAGTGAGTAGTATTCTCATGATTTCAATCAGTTATTGGATCGATGACGTTTCCGAAGACGCCCTCGCCTACGATTCCATTTTGGATTACGTTTTGTATAGCGTGGTCGTGATGCTATTCTTGCTCGCTTCAGATCGTCTTCTTGGTACGTCTGTATTCGACTCGATGATTGCGAATGCCGTACTTCTATTGCTCATTCGCCAGTTTGTCGTTTCAAAACAGAACGCGCTCATCAGCCATCGTCTCCATACGGTCAACACAGATTTAGAGGTCGCCGTATCGACGAAAGCACACGAACTTGAAATTCGTGAGCAGCAATATCGTTCACTCTTCGCCTACCACTCAGAACCAATCTTTTTATTCGACTTACATGGCGAAGTGTTATCGGTCAACGAGGCCGGCAGTTCGATTCTCGGATTGACGACGGACAAGTTACTCGGATCAAATATCCTCGATATCATCGAATCAAAAGATCGTGCACCGTATACAATCATTCTTCAAGAATTAACGAACGGTCGACCGAGAACAATCGATGTGCGCATCATGACCGAAGAAGGCGAGACACGCGTCTGGCAACTCGTCAACGTCCCAATGATTATCGATGGAGAAGTCGAAGGGATCTACGCCATCGCGAAAGACATCACGCAGATGATTGAACAACAAGAACAAATCTTGTATCAGGCAAAATTCGATAGTTTGACAGGACTTCACAACCGCTATGCGCTACAAGAACAAATCGAACGATTGATTGAGGAAGGTCGCACGTTCACGCTCATGTTCTCTGACTTGGACGGGTTTAAAGAAATCAACGACCAGTTCGGTCACCACATGGGAGACGAGCTTTTGCAACATATCGGAAAGCGCCTACGGACCGCACTCCTTCCAAACGAGTATGCCGGACGTCTAGGTGGTGATGAATTCATCGTTGTCGCTGAACATGGTGACGATGAAATGCTGACAGAACGCTTGCGACGTCTCGTCTATCGCCCGCCTTATTACATGGCCGGAACGCTCGTTGAAGTGCATGCCTCGATTGGAATCGTCCGTTTCCCGGAGCATGGAAAAAAATTAAAACACTTGCTCTCGAATGCCGACTTGGCGATGTATCGCGCGAAAGATAATGGTCGGGACGAGACCGTCATGTTCGAACCGGAGTTACGGGAAGACAAGGAAGAACGAAAAGTGTTGATGGAAGGGCTCGATACCGCACTTGAAAAAGGAGAAATTTCACTTTTCCTTCAACCTCAAGTCGATGCGTCTACGAAGGCAGTCATCGGAGCAGAGGCCCTCATGCGTTGGCAACATAACGGGACGTTCATCCCGCCAAGTCAATTCATTCCGATTGCTGAAGAAACTGGTCATATTCATGATTTAGGTCGTTGGATGATTCATGAGACGTTCCAATTGCTTCATGTGTTCGAACAAGGAGACATTCATTTACCGAAGCTCTCGGTCAACTTGTCCGTTCGTCAGTTATTCGATGAACATTTAATCGATTACTTGAATACGTTGTTCGAACGATTCCCGATCGATCCGTCACGACTCAATTTTGAATTGACCGAAACGGTCGCTGCCCATCATTCAGACCGTGTTTTGAATCGGATCTTAGAATTAAAATCACTCGGCATCAAACTCTCGATTGACGACTTTGGGACAGGATATAGTTCACTCGCTTATCTCGTCCGCTATCCAATCGACGAACTGAAAATCCCTCGTGAATTCACGATGCAACTCGAAGAGAACCGTGAATATCAAATGGTCACGACGACCATCGTCGCGATGGCAAGACAACTTGGCATGGCGCTCGTCGCTGAAGGTGTGGAAACCGAATACCAAGAGACGTTCCTCCGTAAAATCGGATGTGACTCCATGCAAGGGTATCGTTATGCAAAACCGATGCCACTTGATGAGTTCATCATTTATTACATGAAACACACAACGCCCTGGACCGAATGATGTTTCGGTCCAAGGCGTTTTTTTATTTCATCTCATATACTTTGACTTCTCCTGGTTTCAGGTCGATGTGAAGATTCCATTGTTCATCGAACGAATGCTCCGCATACGGCCACGAATTCGGTGAATATACCATCTCTGCGAAACGACTCGCGTTCCAATTTCGACGACGTACCCCATCGAGAGAGATGACTCCTCGCAACGGTTCCCACATATTCGTATTCGCTACAACGAGCAACGTATCGTTCGTCTCCGGACGTAACCAGGCGAATCCGATAAACGGTGCGAACGGTTCATTTAAGATGAGTGGTTCAAAATGGTTCGGGTCGACGAGTACATCGAGCCAACGACGACGAATTTCCGCCACTTGATGCATCACTTCAATCATTTCATCTCGCTCCGGGTGGTCCCAATGGAACTGATACGCATCAAAAAATGCGAGTTTGCCGAAATATGGGTCTGTCGGGAAGAGTTGGTACGCTTCTTCCGGACGGCAATCGAGCCCGGTATTCATCGGCTGCGTCTCGTATAGTTCGAGTCCAGAGTTTGTCATCGGGACACCATTTGGCATAAAGCCGTTTAAGACTGTCAATAACCGACTTGCTTGTCGCCCGCCTTCTCGCGTAGCTAGGCGACGCGTATCTGCTGTTTCGCCTGCCGCAAATACCGGAAGTGGTAAAAAGCGAGAGTCGTATAAAAATTGATGCGTCTCATGTGTTTGGAATCGAGGTTCTTTATAAAACCCGTATCCGATGATCATGTTATAACCGGCATCTTTCGCCGCCCAAGCTCCTGCTTCAATCAATTCTTCCGCGATGAAACTGAAGTTCGAATCAAGGGAGCGTGGTTTCGCTAAAATCCGCTGCGCCAAATCGACAGGAAGAGCATGCCCCATATCGATACGGGCCCCATCGATGCCATATTCTCGTTGATAATGTGGAATGATATCAGCGAGCATTTCCCAGAGCGGCTCATTGATGATATTTCCTCGGAATTGATTGGACTTGATTGAATCAAACAGAATATAAGGCGCGATGTTCGCGTCGTTCACGTAAGGTGCCGCCGCAAGCGGATGGTCTAAAAAGAGACGGAAATAAGTCACGTCCGACCAAGGCGGTTGTGGATCGTTGATACAGTCCGAAAAGGCAGGAGCTGTCGTCAACCCAAACTCTCGTTCAATCGTCGCGAGTACGTTCTCTTCTGGATGTTCAATCAAGAAAGCACGTACTCGCTCCCATTTTTCAGCATCCAGCAAGTTCGGAGCCATCGAGAATCTCCGTAAGTGTTGCCATACATCTTCTGAGTTGTACACCATTGGCAAGAAAGCAAATTCAGGCTTCACATTTTCTCCAATGCCCGGCACAGATGGCGGATGGTAATAATCGACTTCGGCTAACGGAATCCAATAGAACCACTCTGGATTTTCAAGGATGAGTCGATTGTCTCGCGCACACGTCCGAGGGATGACATCGATGACGACACGAATCCCTACCATGTGACAAGCTTCCACAAATGCCGAAAATTCTTCTTCGACAGTCATCGCATCACCGGTTAACGTTTCCTTTAATTCTTCATCAATGGCGAAGAAATCTTGAACCGCATAAGGAGATCCGAATTCACCTTTTTTATTTTTATGACTATGTTGCGAAATTGGTAATAGGAATAATGTATCAATTCCCATATAAAGAAGATGCGGAATGAGTGCAAGCGTTTTCACAAATGTACCTGTGTCTTTCATTCCAAATGAGTTTTCCATCTCCACATAACCTGATCCGTCATGATCCCAAGAAGTAGATGTACGAACCTGCATCGAATAGACAGAGGCACGCTTAATCCAATCGCCACCTGTCTGTAAATGACCATCGGCACTTGCGATGGAAGTACGATATTCTCGATTTTCCACTGCATATGGAAGAATGGCTTTTTCAATCGTTTCGACTAAAAAATCGTACGGATTCACACGCTCGACCCCGTCACGAATTGGTTCGGAAGGAAAACGCATGCGATTCCATAAACTTGGAATCTCGTAGGTAAGGTGTGTGCGTTGATCTTGTAACACCTGGTATAACTTGTGTAACGATGATTTCTCTGACATATTGACTCTCCTTATGCATCTAATGGTCTTCTGGTGGATAAAGTTCTTACACTTAATTGATTATACATTTACCCGTTTTTTCCTTTTTCAAAAAAATATTTTCTGTCGATTTTTCTGAAATCATGTACGATGGAATAGAAAGGAGGGTCACGATGTCACAACGAAAGTGGATTCTACTATGGATCAGTCTATCCATTCTGTCCATCTCGATCATTGGTATTTTTATTTTTCAATTGAAAGAGACGAATGAACGTCTAGCAATCATACAAGATGAACAATTCGGCTCTTACGAAGCGATTGAAGACATCATGTATTATAATATCGAACGCGCAAACGCAATCCGTGGTTTACTTGCCTATGAAGATCGACACTTTTTAGAGATGTACTACAGCATGTCCCGACAGGCCAAGGCATTGAAGCAGTCCGTCATCGACGACCCGAACACACCTAGTTCCGTTATCGATTTACTCGAGAGAGATGCCATATGGGAAAAAGAAGCCGATCGCGTACTCGTTATCTATGAAAAAGGGGATCTTATCCAAGCAACTGCGGTGGCTGAGACGATGACACAGCAACGTCAAACCATTTTAGAAGATTTACGATCGCTCAAGCAGATGCAATATAAAGATATTCAAAAAGAACTGATTGCAGCAGAAAATCAAGTTTCTTTCTTAACTCAAGTACTGTTTACCATCACGTTTTTATTGATTGCGATCATCGTCATCCTGACTTTTTTGTTGGCACGTATCAAACCCCAACAGGAAACGATCGAATAGGAAAAGGAGTGTCTCAGATTATGCTGAAACACTCCTTTTTCATCATGAATTCATTCGTAGTAACCTTGTCGCATTCGCAATGGCAAGCAGTGCCACACCGACGTCAGCGAAGACAGCTTCCCACATCGTGGCGATTCCGAATAACCCTAAAACCAAGACAAGTGCTTTCGTCCCAAACGCAAAGAAGATATTTTGCCAGACGACACGTTTCGTCTGTTTTCCGATCTCGATTGCTCGGACGACATCGTTCGGGTCATCATGCATCAACACCACATCCGCTGCCGTGACCGCCGTATCGCTTCCGACTCCGCCCATGACAAGACCGACATCAGCCCTCGCTAACGCTGCCGCATCGTTCATCCCATCTCCGACAAATGCAACTTTACGGGAAGCGGTCATCTGTTCAATCGCTTCTACTTTTTCGTGCGGAAGCAATTCGCCTCGCACTTCATCTAGTCCAAGTCGTTCACCGATTGTTGTAGCGACCGCTCGTCTGTCTCCCGATAACATTACCGTCCGATATCCAGCTTCTTTTAATGCTTGAATCGCATCATACGCATCCGCCTTCACCGTATCCATCAATTCGATTCGCCCTAACCAACGATTGTTCTTCATCACATGAACACTCGTACCAATCGACGAATCATCAATCGTTTGACCTAACTGCTTCATATAACGGGCGCTTCCGACATAAATATGATCATTCCCGTCACAAGCATGGAGGCCATACCCCGGCTCTTCTTGAATCGATTCGAACGCCTGAACGTCTCCGACTCGATTGACAATAGCTTGCGCGAGCGGATGATTCGATGCCCGCTCCACACGGGCCGCAAGGTGCAACAGTTCTTCAGCATGTACCCCATCTGTCGTCACGACGTTCGTCACTTCAAAGCGTCCTGTCGTCAATGTCCCTGTCTTATCGAAGACAACAGTGTCCACTTCAGTTAACGTGTCTAAATATTCTCCACCTTTTACAAGAATCCCTTGTTTGGAACCCGCTCCAATCCCACCGAAATAGCCCAATGGAATCGAAATCACGAGCGCACACGGGCAACTAATGACGAGGAAAATGAGGGCACGGTATACCCATTCTGACAAGTCACCGACAAACAACGGAGGAACAAATGCTACGAGTGCCGCCATGACGACAACGAAAGGCGTATAGACTTTCGCCAATCGAGTGATCATCTGTTCTGTCTTTGCCTTTTTCCCATTCGCTTCTTCTACGAGGGCAATCATCTTTTGTAGGCTCGACTCGGCGGCGAGCTTCGTCGTTTGGATGACGAGTCGTCCCTCTATGTTGACCATCCCCGCCAATACTTCTTCACCCGCTCTCACTTGACGAGGAACTGCCTCTCCCGTCAACGAAGCGGTATCGAGCGAACTCGCACCACTTAACACGACACCATCCATCGGAACCAATTCTCCGGCACGGACGATTAAATGTGACCCGACCGACACTTCTTCCGGCAATCGCTCTACTTCTTCCTCACCATTTAGTACCCGAGCGAGCGTCGGTCTCATATTCAACAAAGATTGAATCGACTTCCGTGAAGCACGTACCGCACGTCCTTGCACGTATTCTCCAAGTTGATAAAACAACATGACCGCTACGGCTTCCGGATATTCGGCAATCGCAAATGCCCCGATGGTCGCAATCGTCATTAAGAATTTTTCATCAAACCACTCTCGGTTCCATACATTTCGTATGGCCCCATAAACGACATCGTATCCGGCCAACCCGTACGCCACAATATAACCCGGGATGGAATCCACCCAAAGAGCAATCGAAAAGATAAAGGCCGCCGCAAGGAATCGCCAAAGGATAAAGTCCCGTTTTTCAGCTGGGTCATCTTCTGCTTTGATAAACTTCGCACCCGGCTCGATTCGTTTCATCGTCTGTTCGATTGACTCGAGCATCGTTTCACGCTCAGAAACATCGATCCATTCAATCACCATTCGACTCGTCGCAAAATCAATTTGACAAGAGGCCACTTCTTCACGCTTCGTGACATCCCTTTCGATTTTAGCTGCACAGTTCGTGCAGGTGATTCCAGATACAGGTAATACATCTCGGTTTTTCATCTTGTCACCCCTAACATTCAAACGTTCATTTGAATATATCGTAACGCGAAATGAAATACATGACAATAGGTAAAAATGACCGACCCCTTATAGGATCGGTCATGAGATTCAAACGTCTTTCTGTTCTTCACTATGTGCCAGCGCAATTTCAACAAGCTGTCTGACGTGTTCATCATCTAAAGAATAATAGACGACCTTCCCATCTTTACGATACTTCACTAGCCCTTGTTCGAGTAACGTCCGAAGATGGTGGGATGCGGTCGCATTCGAATGACCGATGACGGCGGCAACATCACAAACACAAAGTTCATGTTCAAGCGTCAAGACATACAGTACTTTCAAACGAGTCGGGTCAGCGAACGCTTTAAACAGACGACTGACACGTGGAGCGTCTAATTGCGCCAATGCGGTTTGCAGTGTAGGCACATCTTCTGATTGAATCCCAATCGTCTCACATTGGGGTACTTTCATATTCTTCACCTCGTCTTTTTATGTGTATAGTGTAGCAAAAATTCATAAAGATATCTGTTATATATTATAGTTGACTAAATTACCTCTGTTATAATACAATCAATACAACAACCAAAACTGTCAGACAATTTACCGAAGGAGGCATTTTCATATGAATGAATGGGCAAGTCGACTCGAATCATCTGTCGAGTTTTATCAAAAATTACCGGATAAGACATGTCAGGAGTGCGGGAAACATATGGACGAACAGTGCGAGTCATACGAAACGACTTGTGCTTCATGTACAGAAAAGCTTCAACTCGCAGAATAAGACAACACCCCTTCGGCTGAAGGGGTGTTTTGTTTACATCGTCAAACCAATGTAGGCTGCAATTAGACCGAACAGATAAGTCGTTAGCAAATAGAGACCGAATCGGATCCAATCTTTTGTTGCAAACCGCATCAATTCAAGTTTTAAGGTCGAGAAGGTCGTAAACGATCCGAAAAATCCGATTCCTAAGAAAAGGATGAGTGATTGCTGATCGGTGTGCGCATATAAATAGCCTAAACCAAAAGATCCTGTCACATTCACAAACAACGTTGCCCATGGAAAAGTGGAATCAGACCACGTTTTCATGACCTGACCAATTGTGAAGCGGAGAATTGCACCAATGAAGGCGCCGGTCGCAATCCAAACGAACGTCATTCTACTTCACCTCTTGTTGCTTTTGTTCCGATACGATAGCCAAGCCATGAACTTGATAAACCAAATGTGATGCTGAGGAACACGTATGAAATAGCGAGCAGTACATAACCATTTTCAACTAATTGGATCGTCTCTACACTAAACGTGGAAAACGTGGTAAATGACCCGATCATTCCGGTTCCGACAATCGTGACGAGTTGGGGAGAAAATTTTCCCGTTTGAAGAAATCGATGCGTCATCCATCCTAATAGAAAGCTTCCAATTAAATTGATGAGCAGTGTCGCGACAGGGAACGGGCTCGTCCCGAATGAATCGACGAGTAATCCAAGTCCGTAACGTGCCAATGCTCCAACTGCACCTGCTAATCCAACGTATACGTACAGCATCCAAATTCCTCCTCCACGAAAAAGACACCTGCAACATGCAGGTGTCGATTCAACTGAGGCTATTATACCAAGCTGACGCTGTTTACGAAATAGCTGCCGGAGCAAGAACCGCTTCGATTGCTTCAAACGCTTGGTCGAGTTCTTCTTTCGTGATCACGAGTGGTGGTGCCAATCGAATCACTGTCTCATGCGTTTCTTTGCACAGAAGTCCACGCTCTTTCAGTGCCTCACAATAAGGACGAGCTGCTTCTGTCAATTCGATGCCGATGAATAATCCACGACCACGAACATCACGAATCATCGGATTGTCGATTGATTTCAAACGTTCCATGAAATACGTCCCTAACTCTAACGAACGCTCAACAAGTTTCTCTTCTTCTAACACTTCGAGCGCCGCGACCGAGACCGCGGAAGCGAGCGGGTTTCCACCAAACGTTGAGCCGTGCGATCCTGGGTTGAATACGGAAAGAATCTCTTGATCCGCTGCAACGCATGAAATCGGGAAGACACCGCCTCCAAGTGCTTTTCCGAGAATGTACATATCCGGTGTGACATCTTCCCACTCGATGGCAAACCATTTTCCAGAGCGTCCAAGCCCTGACTGAATCTCATCCGCTACGAACAGGACGTTATGTTGTTTACAAAGTTCCGATGCACGTTTCAAGTAACCTTCTGGCGGAATGATGATTCCTGCCTCCCCTTGAATCGGTTCTACGATAAACGCTGCAGTATTCTCTGTGATTGCCGCTTCGAATGCATCGATATCGCCATATGGAACGACTTTGAATCCTGGCAAGAGTGGTCCGAATCCTCGCTGATATTCTGCTTCGGTCGACATCGACACAGCAGCCATTGTCCGTCCATGGAAGTTTCCTGTGCAGACGATGATTTCGGCCTGACCTGGAATCCTTTTCACTTCATATGCCCAACGACGAGCCGTTTTAACAGCTGTCTCGACGGCTTCTGCTCCCGTATTCATCGGTAACACCATTTGTTTTTTTGTAAGCGTTACCACTTTGTCGTAAAAATGTCCGAGTTGATCGTTGTAAAAGGCACGTGACGTCAACGTAATCTTATCCGCCTGATCCTTGAGCGCTTGAATGATTTTCGGATGGCAGTGTCCCTGGTTGACTGCAGAGTATGCACTTAACATATCCATATAGCGATTCCCCTCAGGATCGGTTACCCAAATCCCCTTCGCCTCCGAAATAACAATCGGTAGTGGATGATAGTTGTGCGCCCCGAACTTTTCTGTCAGCTCAATCACATCATGTGTTTTTGACATATTGCTTCCCCCTTATTCAAAACTATCTTACCCTTTCAGTATATGATGTCCCTCTTTCTTTTGACAATGGCGAACTTAAGCATTCCTTGAATTGGCAAAATCAGGTACACTGACATTAGAATATTCATTTAGCATGACAGATTGGAGGAAATGATGTGGCTTCATTGCGTGATTTAAAGGTAGACCAATTCATCGATGCATTGTCTGTACCGTGTTGTTATATTTCCCAAGATGGTACGGTACTGTTATGGAATACACATGCCGAAGTATTATTTGGCTGGGAACGTGAAGAAGTCCTCCATCAACCGCTTCCTGTCGTTCGGCAGTTGGAACATGCTCTAGAGACATGGACACCGCTTCTCCTTCAATATCCATTTTCAACGACGGCGATGACACCATTTCAACATAAAGATGGATCCGTCATTTATGCGACCGCATACTTGCAATCTTTTTCACTCGAAGGGATTAATGGCTACTTCCTCGCCTTCCTTCCAAAAGGGTTTGGTCCGCTCATCAGCACAGAGCAGTTCAACTTACTTCATCATTTTCAAGAAATGATTAAACAGTCGACCCATTACCTGGCGACGAACGCAAAAGGCGAGATTGTTGATATTAACCCATCATTATGTCGTCTACTCGATGCGACGGAACAACAACTGATTGGCCGAAACTGGTTCGAGCTCATTCATGACTCAAACGACCAATACAATATTTCACGTGATGTCTTAAAGTCCTTGGCGACGAATCATATCTGGAACGGGGAAATGGCGATTTCCTGTAAAGAGCATGACCAGGAACCGTGCTGGCTCAATTTGACCGTTGTTCCGATTGTCAGTGACAATTGCGATGTGATTCAGTATACGGCGTTCGGGTTTGATGTCTCAGAGAAGAAACGTCTTGAAAGAGAAGTCCGATTCCTTGCTTATCAAAATGAGTTGACAGGCCTCTTCAATAAGAAAGGGTTTTTACGTCAATACGGTTCGATTCTTCAACAAATCGATGAACGGGAAGGACTCCTTCACATTGCCTTATTCGATATCGACCGCTTCAAAATCATTAACGAATCATTCGGATCTCGCGTTGGGAATGAGCTGCTCATTCAAATCAAAGAGCGCGCACTTCACCTCATCCCGGAATCCGCTTTATTGTTCCATCCGACGGGCGGACTGTTCGGCGTCATGTTCTTTGAAGAGTCAAAAGAAGAAGTGTTTCAATCACTTCGCCATCTTCAACATGAGTTGCAACGACCATTCCGAATCTACCATCACTCGATCATGGTCTCGATTTCAGTCGGCTGTGTGTTTTACCCGTCTTCGGCAAGTTCACTCGAGGAACTGTATACACGTGCTGAAAGTGCACTCTTCAAAGGGAAACAGATTGGGGTCGGCACGATACAATTCGTGACAAAAGATATGGATGCTGCCTTCTCAAGACAAATTCATATTGAGAAAGCTTTATACCGCGCACTCGAAGAAAAGCATTTTTATCTCGAGTATCAGCCAAAGTACGAACTTGCGACAGATCGCCTCATCGGCTTTGAAGCACTCCTTCGCTGGCACCACGAAGAATTGGGACAAATCCCACCTTCTGAATTCATTCCGCTCGCAGAAGAGATGGCGCTCATCGTCCCCATCAACAACTGGGTCATTTTAGAGGCGACGAAACAATTGAAGGCGTGGAAAGCTGAATTTGACCAGCCCCTATCGATGGCAATCAATATTTCACCAAATCAGTTCCGGAGCGACAGCTTTTTGAACACACTCCGAAATATTAAGCAACAACTCCAACTCGACACATCAGATGTCATTCTAGAAATTACGGAAAGCTTGGTCATGCAACAGACCGATGAAATCATTGAACGGATGGAGCAAATTAAGCGCCTGAACTATCGACTGTCGATTGACGATTTTGGAACAGGATTCTCGTCCTTACAGTATTTAAAATCGTTCCCGATCGATGAACTCAAGATTGATAAAGTATTTCTCGACGATTGGATGGCATCCAAATCTCACTTACTCGACGTCATCGTTCATCTTGGGAAGAGTTTGAACCTTCACGTCGTGGCCGAAGGCGTCGAGGACGAAGAAATGCTTCATCATTTAAAGTCCACCGAATGTGATTCATTCCAAGGTTACCTATACGCAAGACCGGGTTCTCCAGAGACGATTGAACAATTACTACGATCATCAAAAAACTCACCGAACGCATAACGCGTCGGTGAGTTTTTCTCATAATGCAATCGATGATGTCCAAAGACCATATATGCCATATGTGGCACATAACAAAATAATGACAGCAATCATCGACTGTGTGCGCGTCAAGAACGGACGTCCCTGTTCCCGTTCTGCTAAAAGAAAGACGAACACACCTGGTGCGTAAAGAATCATCGCAATCAAAACATATTCGATTCCCGATGCATACAACAGCCATGTCGCATATAGCGAAGCAATCGCGGAGACAACCATCATTCGCAACGATGCCGTCCGTTTTGCCTCCATCCATCCATATAGCGCCGAGAATAGATAAGGAACGAGTGCCGCGATCCCTGCGATACTCGACAAGACGAGATACGTCTGCTCCGAGAACAAGGCAACAGCTGTGACGACTTGCGTAAACACTTGTGTGATGAATAGCGCGTTCACTGGGGTGTCGTTGGTATTCAGTCGATTGAACATTTTTGGAAAGACACCATCACGGCTAGCGACATAAGAGATTTCTGTCGCCAAGATTGTCCATCCGAGCAATGCACCTGTCAATGAGACGAGTAAGCCGATATTGATCAACGTGGCACCGAACGGTCCGACGACTGCTTCTAACACGTATGCCATCGACGGTTCTGGTAACGCCGCAAGCTGTTCTTGCGTTAGGACACCGAACGAGAAAATCGAAATCATCATATAAATCAACAACGTACCGATTAAACCAATCACTGTCGCTCGACCCACATCTTTTTTCTCTCGTGCGCGCGAGGATAAGACGACTGCGCCTTCGATTCCCACGAATGCCCAAAGTGTTACGAGCATCGTGGATTTCACTTGCGGAAAAACATCTGCCCAGACAAATCCCGACTCGCCCCAAAAGTCGACTCGGAACGTGTCAATCTGAAACGCAAAAAGGATGAGGACGATGAACAAAAAAATCGGAACGAGCTTCGCAATCGTCGTGACGATATTCAATAAGGTCGCTTCTCTCATTCCGCGGGAAATAAGCCAAAATAATCCCCATACCAAGATGGCACTTACGAACAATCGGAACAATCGGTGTTCTGCCGAGAATATTGGAAAAAAATATGCCAACGTGCTAAAAATCAACGTGATGTTTGCCACTGTACCAATCCAAGCCGACATCCAGTAACCCCATCCACTGTTGAACCCGACAAATTTGCCAAACCCTTCGCGCGCGTAGGCGTAAATACCGCCTTCTAACTCCGGACGTGTGTCTGCTAAAAACTGAAAGACGAAGGCAAGCATGATCATCCCAACGCCAGTAATCCCCCACCCAATTAAAACAGGTCCTACTCCCGCGCCTTGCGCCATGGCACCTGGAAGATTAAAGGCACCTCCGCCAATCATTGTCCCGACGACCATGGCCGCGAGACCGAAAAAGCCGATTCCGGCTGAATGTTGTTTCAAATTAACGCCTCCACTACTCTATAACCTTGCCGAATAACTATACAAAGATACTGTATAATCATTCGTTGATTTTTCTATTCTACTTCCTAAAAGGATTGATGGATAGGTATTCTAAATAAGTTTATATTTTCGAATAATTTGAAAAATTCCATTGCATATTCATCCGAGATGTAGTTTAATTACAACATATTCTAAATTATCAGAATTTTCGGGAGGTTGAAACATGCGTAACAAGAAATGGCTAGCTTTATCGGGGGTCGCATTATTGGCGACGGCAGCTTGTAGTACAGGGGACGACTCATCGAGTTCGGAGGATTCATCTTCTGGCGATGCTAAAAAAGAAATTACAATGGTATCGGCGACAGATTTGCCACAGCTCGATCCGACTCTTACGACAGACTCGACATCGATCATCGTGACGAACAACGTGTTCGAAGGGTTATATCGTCTAGACGAGAACAACCAACCGACACCAGGAATCGCTGAAGATGTCGAAGTATCCGAGGATGGACTTACATACACGTTCAAGCTACGTGACGCGAACTGGTCAGACGGCTCACCTATCACAGCTGAAGACTTTGTCTACTCTTGGAAACGCGCACTCAATCCAGAAACAGGTGCAGAGTATGCGTATATCCTTCAAGACTTAAAAAATGCAAACAAAATCCTTGCAGGCGAAGCGTCTCTTGACGATCTCGGTGCGAAAGCAATCGACGAGAAGACACTTGAAGTTCAGTTGGAAGCACCAGCACCATATTTCTTAGGATTGACTGGTTTCCCAACATACATGCCGCAAAAGCAAGAGTACGTTGAAGAACAGGGCGAAGAATTCGCAACTTCGGTCGACAAGACGCTCTATAACGGTCCTTATGTGTTAAGCGAATGGCAAGACAATGCAGGTTGGGTTTATAAGAAAAACCCAGAGTATTGGGATGCCGAAAACGTGAAGATGGATACGATCAACGTAAAAGTCGTAAAAGACGTGTCGACAGGTGTCAACTTGTTCGAGTCTGGTGAAGCAGACTATACACTCCTCTCTTCTGAGTTCGTTCCACAATTTGAAGATAGCGATGAGTTCAAGACACGTGCCGATGCACGAATCAACTTCCTCCGCTTCAACCAAAAGAACGAAGCGCTTCAAAACGTCAATATCCGTGAGGCACTCGCAAAAGGATTTGATAAGCAAAGTGTGACTGATGTCATCTTGACAGACGGTTCACAACCAGCAAACTTTATCGTGGCGAAAGACTTCACGTTCACGGAAGACGGCGCTGATTTCCGTGAGAAGCACCCAGACCTTCTCAGCTACAATGTCGATGAAGCGAAAGCAGCTTGGGAAAAAGGACTTGAAGAGCTAGGCGTCGAAACAATCGAGCTCGAGTTCCTCTCGCGTGACGAAGAAGCCTTCAAGAAAGTCAATGAGTTCATCAAAGGTGAACTTGAGAAGAACTTGCCTGGTTTGACGCTCAACATCAAACAGCAACCGTTCAAAAACTTCCTTGATCTCGAAGGAAAAGGTGAATATGACGTTTCTGCCGCTGGTTGGGGCCCTGACTATCAAGATCCAATGACATACCTTGATATGTGGGTTACAGACGGACCATTCAACCGTATGGAGTATTCAAACGACGAGTATGATCAGTTGATTCAATCTGCGAAGAAAGAAGCCGATCAGATGAAGCGTTGGGAAACAATGCAGGAAGCTGAACGTATCCTTCTTGAAGAAGACTTCGCGATCGCTCCAATTTACCAAAAAGGTGAAGCATACTTAGAGCGTTCAAACATCGAGAACATGTACCGCCACCCGTTCGGTGCCGATGCAAGCTTCAAGTGGCTTGACGTCAAATAATAAGAAAACATCCTTGATACCGATACGGTTCAAGGATGTTTTTCTGTCATGAAAGGGGCTTCAACTTATGAAGAGTTGGACACTTTGGCTCACCCTATTTGCTATTGCAATCTGCACCCTTAATATTGTTGGATTTGATGACAAGAACATCCTATTGTTCTTGAGCTCGCCTCCGTTCTGGCTTCTCGAGACACCCTGGTTTTCCTCACATATCATCCATCCAACTTCTTTGCCACAGTTCTCACTGTATATCATGACAGTCTCCTTTTGGTTTATTCTCGGTAGACTGCTCGACCGTCTCACTTATACAGTGACGACCGCACATAAAAAATGACTTCCATCAACCGATGGAAGTCATTTTCATCTATTAAGCCTCACGCTCTGCGCGAAGTTCAGCAGGTACTTTGCCACGTTTTGAAATCACTTGTGCGATTGCAACCAATACGACAAACGAGATCAATGCCGCGAAGAAACCGATCCAAATCGATGCTGTGATTCCGAGCACCAAATATCCGATTGCTGAGACGACTGCCGCGAGAATCGCGTATGGCAACTGTGTCAACACGTGATCGATGTGGTGCGAGCCTGCACCGGTCGAACTGAGAATCGTTGTATCCGAGATTGGTGAACAGTGGTCACCGAACACCGCACCGGCCAATACAGCAGCAAGTGATGCGAGGAGAAGCTCTGGTTCAACCGCCATGATCAAGTCTGCCCCGATCGGAAGCATCAAACCAAACGTTCCCCAGCTCGTCCCAGTCGAGAATGCCATGATACCAGCAATCAAGAAGAGAAGTAGCGGCAAGTAAGAAGCGGCAATTGTATCTGTGACGAAGCTCGCCAAGTATTCACCGGTCTTCATATCACTAATGACTGCGATGATTGTCCAAGCAAACAAGAGGATGAGAACAGCCGGCCACATCGCACGGACGCCTTCCCATGCTGCTTTACCATAATCACGTGCCGGGATTTTACGTCCGACAAGTAGAAGGAATGCGACAATCAAACTGATGACAACACCCGCGACGAGTGAGCGTGTCACGTCTGTCGATTCGAACGCCCCAATCAATGAGAAATCTTGACCGTCTGCAGCCAGTGCTTGACCACCTGTATAAAGCATCGCTGATACTGTCGCAATGATGAGCGTAATGATTGGAACGATTAAATCACGAACTTTTCCGCCTTCATGTTCATGCAAGTCTTCGCTCATACCCATCGGCTTCCCTTTTGCCGAATCATACAATTCACCTTGAAGGGCACGAAGTTCATGTGTGCGCATCGGGCCGATGGCAAGTCCAGTGAAGGCGACATACGCTGTCAACAAGAGTGCGAAGACGGCATAGAAGTTCATCGGAATGATTTGAATGAATGCAGAGAACGATGAGTAACTATCAATCGAATATTTCGTCAAAATCCCAGCGATGATGGCGATGATGTACGCACCCCAACTTGAAAGCGGGCTGATGACACAGACAGGTGCTGCCGTTGAGTCAATCGTGTACGCAAGTTTCGCGCGCGAGATATTTTTACGGTCCGTAAGCGGACGACTGATATTCCCAACTGCCAAACTGTTGAAGTAGTCATCGATAAAGATCAAAATACCAAGTCCAAACGATACGAGACGCGCACCGCGTGCTGTCTTGACGTTCGCAGCAGCCCATTCACCGAATGCGCGTGCACCACCTGACGTTTGAATGATTGACGATAAAATCCCGAGCAAGAGCAAGAATGCAATCAACAAGACGTTCCATTCATTGATGGCTCCGTCCGACCAGAATAAAGCGATAATGTTCGACCATAAGTATTGAATCGAATCAAGCGGATTGAAGCTATGCAATAGAAGTACCCCTGCGACAATCCCGACACCGAGTGATGGGATAACCTTTCTTGTTGTAATTGCCATAATAATTGCGAGTAATGCCGGTACGAGTGAAAGTACCGAAGTTGAATAATCTACCATGCTGAATTCCTCCTTTTTTAATTAGGATGAGGCCCCCCTATGCTTAAAAAAACGCAAAGCGAGGGCATCGGCAACAAAGCCGACACCCTCGCTGGATGTTCCGTCTTTCTTAGCCGACTTGGAGCGCTCCATACGTAAATATGTATGGCAGTCCGACGGGTATTTCCCGTCAGCCCAGCACAACCCCACGGACATGGTGTTGCACTTCGGCGATCCTGCCTTTTTGTAGTCCTCATCGTTGTCATCCTCCGACTACTTACTCATCAGCATCGCACCTCTACCTCATCGATAGCACGAATATTCATTTAAAGTTACGTCTAAATTATCACAAGTTGACGTCACATATCAATAGTTTTTTTCATCACGAATGATTCGTTTCAAAACAGCAAGTGCTTCTTGGTCATTCGTCTCTACGGCTTTAAAGAAGTCGTTGAAGAAGTGATACAACACGAATCGGTCAGCGTGAGACTTCGTCTGTTCTTTAATTGTAGAGAAGATGAGCCGCCGCAGACGTCGTTTCGTCTGTGTTTCTTCTGGCAGTTCTTCGCATCGGTCCTTGAAAGCACGATATACAGAATTGATCAATTCCTCATGTTCATCATACGACCGATTGTAAGCAACTTGTTCCATCTGTAATATCCCCCCTTTCAAATTTGACCCGATGAAACTTGTCGTAACTATATCAACTTCCAGTCAGTCATTCAATCGTTATCGACCGTTCTTAACAAAAATCATACGTTAGACCGAGTCAAGTGTTGATGAATGAGAAGGTCGTCACGTCGAACAATCCCATATCGGTCAATTTCAAATCTGGAATGACCGGTAAGGCAAGGAATGACATCGTCAAGTACGGATTGAAATGACGGTGTGCCCCGACAACATCGAGCGCATCGTTTAGCTGTTCGAGAATATCTGCCACTTCACGGTAAGGGCGTTTCGTCATCAAACCACCGATTTCAAGCGGGAGCACGGCGAGCACTTCCCCTTCCGATACAGCGACGACCCCACCGCCTACTTTTTCAAGCGTTCTCGCTGCGAGCAACATATCTTCCGGGCTGACCCCAGCGATGACCAAGTTGTGACTGTCATGGGCTACCGTAGCCGCAAGTGCACCTCGTTTCAACCCGAATCCTGTAACGGGAGCAAGCGCCATGTGACCTGTTCCGTGATGACGTTCGATGACAGCAAGCGTTGCGATATCCTGTGCTAAATCCGCGCCTGATGCATCCGGTTGGAACGTGAGACGTTGTCGTTTCGTCAACAAGCTGTTCGGAAGCACTTGAATGACATCCACTTCCTCTTCGCTAGGTGCAAGTCGGAACGAGTCAGCCGTCAATTCAGGTAACTCGAGTTCGCCTTTCATCGGTTTTGGCACTTCAATTCCTTCAGCATCAAATGTCGCATTCCCTGCTTCGGCGACGAGTGTACCGTTGACATACACTTGTTCGATTTTTACCGATTCGACGTCTGACAAGATGACGAAGTTCGCTTTCTTGCCAGGTGCGATGGCACCAATCTCTTTTAATCCATAGGCTTCTGCGGCGTGTAAACTCGCCATCGCATAGGCCGTCTCTGGTTTGACCCCTTGCTTGATTGCCGTACGAATGTTGTAGTCAATCCCACCTTCCGCGACCAAGTCATCCAAGTGCTTATCGTCTGTACAGAAGAGGAAGCGATGGGCGTTGCTCTCTGTCACAGCAAGACTGACCTTCTCCACGTTCCGAGCGACAGAACCTTCCCGAATTTGAACGTAGAATCCACGTCGTACCCGTTCAATCGCCTCTTCTGCTGTCGTACATTCATGATCCGTCATGATTCCTGCTGAACGATATACGTTCAATTGATCAGGGTTGAGACCTGAAGCATGTCCATCCACGACTTTGCCCGCTTGTTCCGTCTGTGCGATCTTTTGAAGCATGTCTTCGCTTCCTGCTTCGACCGATGGATAGTCCATGACCTCACCCAATCCATGGACACCGGGATCTCCTAGAAACGGCGCCAAGTCCTCTGCATACAATTTTGCACCTGCATGTTCAAACGGCGTCGCCGGCACACAGCTTGGTAACATCATCCGGACGTCGAGTGGAAGGCCTTTCGCATCCGCTAACATATACTCAATTCCAAGTGCCCCGTTCACGTTCGCAATCTCATGCGGGTCCGCAATGACTGTCGTGACACCGAGTGGCAAGACCGCCTTCGCAAACTCATGTGGCGGGACCATCGACGATTCGATATGGACGTGCGAATCGATGAAGGACGGGGCAAGCGTCCAAGTTGGATCATGATATTCGACCTCTCCATCGTATCCATCCCCAATTGCCACAATATACCCAGCATCGATGGCGACGTCCGTACGAATCGTCTCACGACTGTACACGTCAATCACAGCGACGTCTTTAAAGACGACGGCCGCTTTCTTTTTCTTTGCGGCGATGTCAATCAAATGTTGTTTCTCCATCTCTCGATCTCCTTATTCAACGTATTTTAACTATCTTACCAAGAATATTCTTTTCGTTGCAATTTCTTTTTCAAGTTGTGCGACAATGATAGCATATCGATCTGAAAGGGGTTACAACGATGCAATATAAACTAGGAGAACTGACACCACAAGTCGACCCGACGACTTATCTCGCACCAGGAGCACATGTGATTGGAGATGTGACGATTGGGGCGCACTCGGGGATATGGTTCAATACCGTCATCCGTGGAGACGAAGGTCCGATTCAAATCGGTGCTTATGTGAATATTCAGGACGGTTCGATGATCCATCAATATGAAGGGTCGCCGACAATCATCCATGACCGTGTCTCAATCGGTCACATGGCGATGATTCATGGTTGTGAGATTGAGGAGGATTGCCTCATTGGTATGCACGCTACCGTACTCGATGGTGCCAAGATCGGGAAAGGATCATTCGTAGCTGCGGGTGCTCTCGTCACACCAAATATGCAAATCCCTGAAGGGGTAATGGTGATGGGCGTCCCCGCAAAAGTTGTCCGTCCATTGAATGACGAGGATCGTTTCATCATGGAGAGAACCGTTAAGAAGTACGCGAAACGCGCTGAACAATATAAACAGACGTGTGTGCCCTTAAGCGAAACGCACAGTTTGTGAAAGCGTTTACAAGATTCATAAAATGTTAACGTTTCTCTCGAATTTTCTACACAGTTCCTTTGTATACTGATGATGTAGCCAAGCTGACGTATTGAAAGGAGCCCACTCTATGTATCCGAACCACGATCAACTCATGTTAGATTTGTACGCTTCATCGATCAATCCAAGTTATGGTCTTCATATCGATGATTCTTTCGATGACACGCTCCATGGTGCACATCGTGAGGTTTGGGAACGCATGCATTTGGATAATAGTAGAGAAGAAGATTCTAAAAATGGAGGAACGGCTGGATGATTCCAACACCTGTAATTCAAGATTGGCTCGCAACTAAATTAAAGCGATAATTGACCGATATATAGATGAAGCGAGCGAGGGTGATCCCCACGCTCGCTTTTTTATTCGAAAATGGTCAGATGTGCATCAATCGGTTGCCGTGCTTTTGGTGTCGGAATGTCCCCGGTGTCATATTTTCCGATTTGCAGAAGACCGATAAATGTTTCTCCTTCTGCTCCAATCATTTCCTTCAAACGCGCATCGTCAAATAACCCACCCGTACGCCAGACCATCCCGATTTCACGTTCACTGAACAAAAGTTGAACATTTTGAATAAATGTCGCCGTCGCGAGCATCGCATCCCGATTTCCTTTATCCGTCTCAAATCGTTTTGCCGTCACATACATACACGTGGCGGCATTTAAGATTCGTCCTGTCACCTTTTCACGTTGCCCTTCCGACGCCTCCGTGAAGGCTGGCTCGAGCGCGTCGAGTAATACCTGTTTCCCATCCCCATTGAACACATATACGTTCCATGGCTCGATCTTATTATGAAACGGTGCGTGATGTGCCGATTGCAACACCTCATAGAGCACCTTCGTATCGATCGGTTCTTCCTTGAACATCCGAACCGTCCGTCTTTCCTCAATTAATTGTTGTGCTGCTGTCTTTGTCATGACCGTCACTTCCCCTTCTTTTCTCTCCTCTATCATAATTGAAAAACGTTCTCATTTCAAAATCAAAAAAAGACTACAGATTGCTCTGTAGCCTTAAATCGATTGTCCAATAACCTCACATGCCACCAAGTCTTCAAACGTTTGGCGACGTACGACGAGGCGGTGATTCCCATCCTTGACGAAAACAACTGCAGGGCGAAGCATTTGGTTATAGTTGCTCGCCATCGAGAAATTATATGCTCCCGTGGCTTTGACGAGTAGCAAATCACCCGGTGTGACAGGAGGAATCAAAGAGCGGTTCGAGATGATGTCTCCCGACTCGCAACACGCTCCGACAATTTTTGCCTCGAGCGTCTTCTCTTCATTCATCCGAGTCGCTGCCACGACTTCGTATTCCGCGTCATATAGCGCCGGACGAATGTTATCCGTCATCCCCCCATCGACGGACACAAACGTGCGTACGCCATTCACTTCTTTGACGGTTCCGACTTCATACAGTGTGGCACCGGCATTGGCAACGAGCCAACGGCCTGGCTCAATCCCGATTTTTGGGAGTGGCAATTCACGAGCCTCTACCTCGTCGATTAACGTTTCCATCACCCGCTCCATCGTCTGTGCGAAGTCGAGACGCTCGTCTTCGTCTAAGTAAGCGACACCGAAGCCACCACCGATGTTCAGCACATCCGTCGTATAGCCCGTCTCCTGACGAATCGTATCCATGAACCGTACCATCGTCTTCACCGTATTGATGAAGAGGGTCGGATCTTGAATTTGAGAGCCGACATGACAGTGAATCCCCTTCAACTGTAAATGTTCCGCTTCTAACGTCGCACGAACCGCATCTAAATACGTATCGTCATGCGTCGGGAAACCGAATTTTGTATCAACCCCACCCGTTTGAATCGCCGCATGGGCACCTCCAACAACTTGAGGCACGATGCGGAGAAGGACATCGACTTCACGATTGTATTCAGCCGCAAGTCCTGACAAGAGGCTGATTTCACGCATGTTGTCGATGGTAAAGTGTGTAATCCCCTGTTCGAGCGCGAACGTGATGTCGAGGATCGTCTTGTTCGACCCATGGACGTGAATGCGCTCTGCCGGTATACCGGCATGCAGTGCCACGTACATTTCACCCCGTGAGACGACGTCGACACTTAATCCTGCCGCCATCACTTTTTCATACACGGCCGCAATCGATAATGCTTTTGACGCGTACAACGCATATGTGTTCGGATACTTGTCTAGAAACGCGTCTTGAACGATCCCAAGGCGACGCTCTAGTTCTGGCTCACTCATCATATATAAAGGTGTCCCGTACGTCGCTTGAAGTTCACGGACGGACACGCCTTCGATCAAACATTCTGATTGATTGGTGGTGTACATACAATTCCTCCTTCAAAGCGATGTGGGACACGCCACGAACGGGCACAGAGCTGTTCTGAGTTGTTGGCATAGCCAACGCGTGTCACGTCATCGATTTTCGTTTCTATGCCATACAACGTCACACGGTCGCCGATCTGCACATTCTCGTCGACTTTGATGAAGCTATGGCTCATAAAGATGTTGCTGACGAACGGATAGGCTTTCCCGTCAATATGAACAGGCAAGTGACGTCTCGCCCGCATCAATCCATCTCCGTATCCGACCGGAAGTACGGCAATGCGTTCCTTCGTTTCGGCTGTGTATCCCGTCCCATATCCGACATGAGCCCCCGCTTCAATGTCATGGACCGCGACCACTTCCGTCTCCCAATAGAAAGCAGGAACTAACCATTCGACCGGCTCGACCGATGAATAGCCATATAAGAAGATCCCGACACGTACATGTGTGCAATGATGCAGACGCGAATCGTCTTGAAGCGTGGCCGCACTGTTCGCTGCATGGATCAATTCAAACGTATGACGTTCCATCAATCGTGTCGACCAATCAGCAAACCGTTCGACTTGAACGCTGTGCTCGACTTCCGCATTGTCTGCGTCCGCGAGCGGGAAGTGCGTACATAATCCGACGAGGTTCAGTCCTTCATTTTGACAGAAAGCGACGATTTGTAGTGCTTCTTCAAATGTTTTAGCACCGAATCGGTTCATCCCGACATCTAGTTTTAGATGCAGGCGAACGCCATCGAGATGCTCTCGCTGTGAGACGAGCCACTCATATGACCCGATGGCGACGTCAAAATCGTAGGCATGCACGTGTTGCCACGTATATACCGGGTTCATGACGAGGACACGAGCCGATTGCGCATACGTCCGAACCTCGATCGCTTCTTCGATTGTTGTCACCATGAAGTGACGGACCCCTTCATCATACAAAGTCGTCACAACTGGCTCCATCCCTAGGTTATAGGCGTTGTTTTTCACGACTGCAAACACGGGGCGCCCGAGCGCTTCAATCCGACGTTTGTTCTCGCGAATCGCATTCAAGTCAATTGTGACTCCCATCGTTCAAAACTCCTTTACTCTTTAACTGCTGATTTCACGAACGTGACCCAATCGCGGTGTTCTGGAAGTTGTCCTGTCACGGCCTCGCGATAACGTGTCAACATTTCTGTCGCAACCTTCTGGACGCCTCCACCGATCGAGATGTGGTCGACCTCGATGACGCTCGTCACTTCGGCTGCCGTTCCCGTCAAGAAGATCTCATCGGCTACATATAACTCATCGCGCCCGATGTGACGTTCCACGACTTCATAACCTCCATCACGCGCAAGTTGCATGACCGTCTGACGCGTGATGCCATCGAGTACGGAACAATCGAGCGACGGTGTCGTGATCGTCTTCCCTTTGACGAGGAAGATGTTTGCAACACTCGCCTCGCTGACGTTTCCGTTCATATCGAGGGCAATCGCTTCATCAAATCCGTCACGAAGCGCCTCTCCTTTTAGTAACTGTGAGTTCATATAGTTCGATGCTGCTTTCGCTTGCATCGGCATCATTGTCGAAGACACGCGGCGATAAGAGGCTACTTTTGCCCGAATCCCAACTGTTTTACTGAAATATTCACCGAGTGGCCAGCACGAGATGGCAACGTGTACCTTCGTTTCTGCTGTCGGCATAAGCGCCTGCCAAGGTGTTCCAAGGAAGACGAACGGACGGATATAACATGCTTCAAATCCGTTTCGCTCAATCAATTCCATCGTAGCTTGTTCGAGTTCATCTACCGTGTAAGGTAGTGTGACGTGGTAGTATGCACACGAGCGAACGAGTCGCTCCAAGTGTTCACGTAAGCGGAAGATGGCTGGACCTTCCTCCGTGTGATACGCGCGAATCCCTTCAAAGAACCCACTTCCGTAATGAATCGCGTGTGTCATGATACTCGTGTTTGCGTCAGTCGGCTCAATCCAAGCCCCGTCTTTCCACATCCATTGTCCATACTGTTCCATAATGCAACTCTCCCATTCCTCATTGTTTATATTTTCTGTCTATTATACGTTAGAGAGAGCGTAAGTCATCAACAAGTTGCGTTTTTTCAGAAGTTTTTTCATCTTTCTGTTTGATGACGCGTGCCGGCGTACCCGCGACGACAACACCTGGAGGAACATCTTGCGTGACGACACTCCCAGCTGCGACTACCGCATTTTCCCCGACGCGAACCCCTTCCAAGATGACAGCGTTCGCTCCAATCATGACGCCATCTTCGATGATGACCGGATCTTTTGAAGGTGGCTCGAGGACACCTGCGACCACGGCACCCGCTCCGAGGTGGACGTTCTTCCCAAGCGTTCCGCGCGCGCCGATGACGGCATTCATGTCGACCATCGAACCGTCTCCGATGACGGCACCGATATTGACGACGGCACCCATCATGACGACGGCGTTGTTCCCGATTTGTACATGGTCACGAATGAATGAACCTGGCTCGATTCGTGCATTGAGTTGTGTCGTATCGAGCATTGGAACGGCACTGTTGCGACGATCGTATTCAAGGTGTGAATCGGTGATGACCGACGCATTCGCTTCTAAGAAAGCGGCTGCGCGCTCCGCAGTCGTCAAGAACAGCTTTGACTCATCCGTTCCGAACGCTTTCGCTTCCTCGATTTCAAGACCTGCCAATTGGCCGTTGACGTAAAGTTTTACCGGTGTTTCCTTTTTTGCATCTTTAATATATTGTGCGATTTCATAAGCGTTTGTGAGTAACATGAGTAGCCTCCTCGTATAAGTTCGATAGATTATAAAGTCCTGCCGGGCGGTCGATGATCGTCGCTGCCGCGGCAAGTGCCCCGTTTGCAAAGACGCGTTTCGATAACGCGGTATGTTTCAATTCAATCATTTCATCATCTCCGGCGAAGAGCACGGTATGCTCCCCGAAGATCGTACCACCACGAATCGAGTGCATACCCAACTCTTCGGCACCACGCGCTTCTCGGCGTGACGTTCGTTCGTAAATCGGTGTCACCTCTCGTTTCGCTTCGATGGCACGGGCTAATAGCTCCGCCGTTCCGCTTGGCGCGTCTACTTTCTTCCGATGGTGCGCCTCAATCACCTCGATGTCATAACCGAGTGTGAGCGGGACGAGCTGATCGAGCAACTGCTTCAGCAACGCGATCCCGTACGATGTGTTATAAGACTGAAAAATCGGAATGTCTGTTGATGCTTCTTCAATCTTTGTAAGCTCCTCAGGTGTGAACCCTGTCGTTGCGATGACGAGCGGAATGTTGCGTGACCGCCCGAATGCGAGCAAGTCAGGAAGTAATGCCGGATTTGAAAAATCGATGACAACGTCGACTGGTGCATCTACCTTATCTAATGAGGCCAGATGCTCGTCACTTCCCGGTGACACGATTGCCGAGACGTTCACGCCTTGCATGTTGGCGACTTCTTCGACGATTCGTCCCATCGCACCAAATCCGTGAATCAATACATTCATTGTCTCACCTCGTTAAACTGCTCCATCGCCGATAGTAATTTTGCTTCGGCCGTCGCGCTCATCGGGACGAGCGGCAGACGTGGCGCGCCGAAGGCAAAGCCTTTCGCTTGAAGTGCCGCCTTCACCGGAATCGGATTCACTTCTGCGAAGAGTTCGTCGATGACCGGGAGCAGGCGTAGCTGCCATGTACGCGCCGTCTGGAGATCACCTGCTAGAAGTGCTTCTGCCAAGGCGACGGTCGCCCCTGGGTAGACGTTTGACAAGACCGAAACGACACCTTGAGCGCCCCATGCCATATATGGCAAGATTTGATCGTCATTCCCGCAGTAAACGGTGAACCCTTCCGGAAGATGAGCCATCATCTGTGCCATGACCGAGATGTCCCCACTCGCCTCTTTCAAGGCCGTGATGCGCGGATGTTCCGCTAACTCCCCAACCGTTTCAGGTGCTAACGCGACACCTGTTCGTGACGGGACGTTATATAGCATGAGCGGAATCGGTGATGCATCCGCAATCGCTGTAAAGTGAGCGAGAAGCCCGGCTTGTGTTGACTTGTTATAGTACGGGGTGACGACCATCGCCATCTCTGCCCCAAGTTCTGCGGCCCGTTTCGTTTTCTCGATACTGAGAGCCGTGTTATTCGATCCGGTTCCCGCGATGATCACCGCTCGTCCGTTCGCGACCTCCACTGCTCGAACGAGCAATGTCTCGAATTCCTCATTCGTCAGTGTCATGCCTTCGCCGGTCGTTCCACCGATGACGAGTCCACTCACTCCCTCTTGGATTTGGTCTTCAATCAATGCCGTCCATGCCTCTAAGTTTAACTGCCCATCTTCTTGGAATGGGGTCGCTAGTGCTGTCGCAACTCCTGTGAACATGTCATCCCCTCCTTATTTTGTCGCTGTTTGACTGATCATGCATTGTGCGATTTGTACCGCGTTCGCCGCTGCCCCTTTTCGAACGTTGTCCGCGACGCACCATAGGTGGAACGTATTCGGCTGAGAATCATCTCGGCGAATTCGACCGACATACACCTCATCGGTCCCGTTCGCATCAAGCGGTGTCGGATACGATAGGTCTGCCGGACTGTCCATAACCACGACACCAGGCGCATCTGCGAGTACGGCTTTTACTTCTGCGACCGTCGCATCCCGTTCGAGCGTCACCGTGATGGATACCGCATGACTGTTTCGCACCGGTACGCGGACGCAAGTAGCCGTCACACCGAGGTTCGGCGCATTCAGAATCTTACGCGTCTCCTCAATCATTTTTTGTTCCTCTTTCGTATAGCCGTTCTCTAAAAATACATCGATTTGCGGCAACACGTTATCATAGATCGGATACGGATAATTCGTCGGTTCCTCTCCACGCGCCCCGCGCTCAAGGTCATCAATCCCTTTTTGACCCGAACCCGATACAGCTTGATAAGACGTATAGGCGACACGTGTCAGTCCATACACTTCCGAAAGCGGTGCGAGCGCGACGACCGATTGAATCGTCGAGCAGTTCGGATTCGCAATGAGCGTCTTTTCTGGGCTGAGCTCGACCCGATTCACTTCCGGCACGATGAGCGGAATTCCTTCTTGCATTCGGAATGCGCTTGAATTGTCGATGACGATGACCCCTTGTTCACTCAAGCGTGGCGCATACTGTTCACTGATGCTCCCACCGGCAGAGAACAAGGCGATATCGATCGGGTCCGCATAAATCGAATCGTTCAGCTCGCGAATCACGACCGGTTGTCCGTTCACCTCAACCGTCTTTCCTGCTGAACGGGCTGAAGCATATAGTCTCAGTTCACTGATTGGAAATTCGTACTCTGTTAATACATCAATCATTTTTTGTCCGACGGCGCCTGTTGCGCCGACGACAGCTACGTTATACATCATGCTTCCCCCTTATAAGTTGAAGCGAGCCGCAATGGCTGAGACGGCCGCTTCTACGTCTTGTTCTTGAATCGTATAGGAAATGCTGATTTCAGAAGTCGTGACTTGATAGAACGGGATGCCCATCTCGCGGAATGTCGCGAACAGTTCTGATGCGACGCCTGTTGCGTCTCGCATACCGATTCCGACGACTGAAATTTTTGCATGTTCTGTGTGACGATCGATTTTGATTTGTGGTAAGGTCGCTGTCAATTCTGCGAGCGCCTCTTCCAAAAACGCTTCTTCATCGAGTGGACATGTGAACGAAAGGAACACTTCTCCATCGAACGCCGTCTGCGAAATCATATCAATGTTGACGTGGCGTTCTGATAATCTTTCAAAGATGTCCGCGACTCCGGCTGCCGTGTGCGGGATATGTTTGATTGAGACACTGAGTACGTTTTTGACAACACTCACACTCGTGACTGCTTTCTGTTCCATTGCTTGTGTCGTATCCATGATCCATGTTCCTCCTTCGCTCGAGAGCGTCTTTCCAACAAAAATATTCACGTCATACTTCTTGGCGAGCTCGACGCTCCGCATCTCCATGACTTTGGAGCCGAGTGCACTCATCTCCATCATTTCATCGTAAGACACCGTGTCTAGACGTTTCGCCGTCGGATGAATTCGCGGGTCTGTCGTATACACCCCAGCCACATCTGTATAAATTTCACAACGTTGACTGAGGACGGCTGCTAGTGCGACTGCTGTCGTATCCGAACCGCCACGCCCGAGTGTCGTGACGTCTCCCGCTTCATTCACACCTTGGAAACCAGCGACGATTAAGACATCGTACTGACGTAACTTCTCGTGCAACACTTCTTTACGAATCGCTTTAATTTTGCTTTTCGTATGGATGCCCATCGTATCAATCCCAGCTTGTTGCCCGGTGAGTGAAATGGCCGGTACGCCTCGCGAGTTCAAGGCGATACTGAGTAAACTGATCGTCTGTTCTTCCCCGACGGCGAGTAGCCGATCGAGTTCACGAATCATCGGGCGCTCCGTGATTTGTTTAGCAAGCGACAGGAGCGAGTCCGTCGTCTTGCCCATCGCCGAAACGACGACGACCAATTTTTCACCGGTCGCCACACGTGTTTGTAAATAGTCCGAAATGGCTTGTATTTGTTCGATTGTGGCAACAGAGCTGCCTCCAAATTTCAGTACGGTTGTCATCAAGTTCCCCACTTTCAAGATGTCCACCAACAGAAAAAGCGGCAGACCGGTAGGAAGCACTCTCCCTACGGTCTGCCGCTTGTACGCGCAGTTGAAAAACGATTTAAAAATCGTTCCGTAGATAGCGCTCCATGGTAGTTGACCATGGCAGTGTAGGCGTTATTCACGACTACCCCAGCCTCCGTTCACACGCACGTGAACGTTAACTTCGGCGAATTTCCCCTTTCGGCTCGATCCGGAGTGCGTCCGTTTCAATCAAGCTTACTCATGTCATTCGCAACCTCTATCTGTCAGTTGTTAGTATTAGTTATAACAAATCGAAATCTTCTTGCCAACCTTTTTTTAGAAAAATGGGATATTTCAAAAAAGGATTACCACGTTTTCCGCATCATACGGTGTGGGATATTCGCATCTAAAAACTCATCTCCGAACGCCTCGTATCCGAGTTTTTCGTAAAATGAGAGCGCCGTTAGTTGTGCGCCTAAGCGCAACTCACCTAATCCTTGATGTTTTGCGACACGTTCGACTTCATTCATAATCTCTTTTCCATATCCATGACCTCGAGCCGCCTGAATCGTCGCCACTCGCTCCACTTTTCCGACCGTCGAATCCACAGGACGAAGACGTGCTGTCGTCACCGGTTGAGCGTCAATGAGACCAACAACATGCGTACAGACATCGTCTAAGTCATCGTATTCGAGACTAGCATCGATTCCTTGTTCCTGAATGAATACGACTTCTCGCACGTATCTGGCCTGTTCAATCAACTGTACTTCTTTTCCCGATTGAATGGTCAACATGGTAAACCCCCCTCTTGCAATCGTCTTACTATTTCTTCCATCCCCCGTTCTAGTTCCGATACGGAAGTGAATCGAGCTTGTGCTTGTTTATGGTTTCCACCACCGCGACCGATCTGCATTTCTTGAAGTGCCGCTCGGAGGAACGTCCCTACCGCGATATCGTGAGTCCCATCATGCATGACAAATAATTTTTGCGCACTGTAGTTGGCCCCGACCGCAATGCGTCCTGTCGCGGCAATCCGTTCAATAATTGCGGTCGTCAATGTTTCGGCCTCGGTCCGTCCCACATGTAACGCTACATAATTATCTTCTTGTAAGACTGCCTTTACTTTCGCTTTCGCAATCCGTTCCTCAAGTGTTTTGATTTCTTTTTCACGTTCTAGTCGAATCGTATGCTCTTCAATCACACGTGCCGCCACCGTTTCATTCGTCGTCGAGAATGTATGGTGAATCGTCCGGAGCGCTTCACGTGCTCGTTGCGTCGCCTTTAACGCACGATTTCCGGCAACATACGTCAAGCGGATGTTGCCTCTCACTTTTTTGAGCGAGGTGACTTGAATCATGCCAAGTTGCCCTGTCATTTCAACGTGTGTGCCGCCACACGCATTGTAATCAATCCCTTCGATTTCGACGATTCGAATCATTCCTGTTCGATTGGTCGCTTTCCGCAAGCGTGGCCGATCGACTTTTTCGTCCGGGATTTCATAGACATGAACCGGATGATTGTCAAAGATGAGTTGCTGGATCTCTTGCTCGAGTGCTTCAATTTGCGTCCAGTCCATCGCTGCCGTCTCAATCTCAATGGATGAATCCTCTTCCCCGATTCCAAAGCTGAGCGTACGAATCCCATGTCGGTCTTCTAATATCGCCGTTAACAAGTGTTGGGCAGTATGCTGGATGGAATGGTCTCTCCTCACGTCCTCATCGATTCGAACCGCTACAGGTGTACCCGTAGATAATCCTTCTGACAAGAGGTGCCACACTTCACCATTTTCAATTTGCACATCCAATACATCATGCGAACCGATTGATCCACGGTCAGCCGGTTGACCGCCGCCTTCCGCGTAAAAAGGACTATTCTCGAGCGTATGCCAATGCCCTTTATTGTCCTGTTTTACTGAGGTCACGATTGTATTTACTGTATGTTGATCCATCTTGTCCTCCACCTTCTCTCTATAAATCTGTTCAGACAACTAGTCTTATTTCGTCTATAATGAAACATACATCTTCTCAGTCAGGAGCGAAATGATATGTTAGAAATCGATAAACAATCTCCGTTACCTATTTATTATCAAATTGAAGCGTACTTAAAGCAACAAATTGATGACGGATTGTTAAAACCAGGAGACACCTTACCTTCAGAACGAGAATTTTCCGAACAATTTCATGTGAGTCGTATGACGATTCGTCAAGCCATCATGAACCTCGTCAACGCTGGTTATTTGAGTCGGCAAAAAGGCCGGGGCACATTCGTTGCGAGTCAAAAGATTGCGATGACATTGTCCGGATTGACGAGTTTCTCTGAAGAAATCAAACATCGAGGTATGCGACCGCTCAGTCGTCTTTTGTCCTACGAGGTCATACCAGCAACGGATCGAATCGCCCAGCAACTGAGTATCCCGAATCAAACGCCGGTATACGAAATGAAGCGACTCCGACTTGCAGATGATCATCCTCTCGCGCTCGAGACCGCCTACATTCCTGTCCGTTTATTGCCTGACCTGACGAAAGAAGACGCGACCGGTTCCATTTACGCGTACGCCGAACAGCACGGTTTACGTTTGAAAAATGCAACACAGACACTTGAAGCCCGTAGCGCCGGTCCTGAAGAAGCGAAGTTGTTAACCATTTCTCCGAATGCACCAGTATTGTTGATCGACCAACGTACTTATCTCGAGAACGGCGACATGTTCGAGTATAGTCGTTCCCTATTCCGCGGAGACTCCTACTCCTTGACCGTTGCGATGGATCGCATATAAAAAAGTTTGCCCCGAGAGAGGCAAACTTTTTTATTGTGCTTCGTACGTTACCCCACTCGGGTCTAACGTGTAAGACTCCAACTCCGTGTCCGTCATCGGCTCCACAGGATTGCCTGCGTCCGCTTGTTGTACACGATAGCGTACTTCTTCAAGAAGCGGTTCATTCAAGAAATAGTAGAAATGGCCGTCAGCTGCACGGGCACCTTCACCCGTAAGTTGGTACTGCACCGTATTTTGCAATGCCCCGACATCTTCAATCAAACGCATATAGTCGTTTGGTCCAAGCGTCGTCTCCATATTATCTCCAACGGCTTTTAAGACTTTGTCGTAGTTATTGATGAGCGACGTGCCAAGTGATTGTTCGAGTACGGCGTTGATGACTTCCATTTGGCGTTGTCCACGGCCGATATCTCCACGTGGGTCGTCATATCGATTTCGAACGTACGCCAGTGCTTCTTCGCCGGTCAATTTTTGCCGCCCTTCACTGATAACAATGGTTTCTTTTGCTGTCGTATGTTTAATCGTCTCGAACGGGAATTTTACATCGATTTCAACTCCGCCAATCGCATTAATCATATCGACGAATCCTTGGAAGTTCAGTGTAACTACGTGATCAATCTCCAAACCTACTAAATTTTCGACCGTATCGGTCGCGACACGCATTCCATTGTACGGGTTCGATTCATCCATCGATCCAAAATAATGGGCATGTGTAATTTTATCTTGATCAAGACCTGTCTTTCCATAGGGGATGTTATACCCAGTGTAATCAATATTCACATATGAATCACGCGGAATACTGAGCATCGTTGTCTGTTTCTCTTTCTTATTTAAAACAACAACAATCATCACATCAGATCGACCATATTGTCCTTTTTCCTTTTGTTTAGGAGATAGGTCAGTCCCTAAAATCAAAAACGACTCTGTGTCTTCTTTATCAAAGCGAGTCGGTTCGACTGTTGGGTCGTCCTCTAACGTGACCTGGGTACCGGACAACATGTTGTGGGCTTTATAAAATGCGGTACCGTAAATGCTAGACCCAGCAATAATCGCAATCAGCACGAGGGCACTAAATACCTTATAAAACGCAGACGGACCTTTGCGCTGTCTACGAGTATGTGTTCTAGAATTCATAATGGTCTCCTTCGAGTCAAAGTAATAAGCTTCACTCATTATAGAGGAAAGTGTGAAATTTGTCGAAAACGTTTTGATGACAAATTCATTTCTTTACATTTTCCCACAGTTGAAAACAGAAAAACCTGCGGAGATGTCTCCGCAGGTTAGTTAAGCCCGAATCGTGAAGAATCGCGTTGCCGCTTCTTGCCCTCTTGCTTGAAGGACCTCTGCACAGCGCGATGCCGCCGCTTCATCGAGTACGACCGTTACACCAGGATGTGCTTGCAGAATCGTCGCCGGCCAGTCGACAGTCGGTACGCTTTCAATCATATGTTGTACAGCTTCCGCCTTCCGCTCGCCTGTCGCTACGAGAACAATCTCCCGCGCATTCATGATTGTATCGAGTCCCATCGTGATGGCGTGGGTCGGTACATCTTCAAGCCGATCAAAAAAGCGACGGTTTGCCTCCCGTGTTGATTCGGTGAGTTCAGTCACATGCGTCTTCGCGTCAAGCGCTGTACCCGGTTCATTAAACGCGATGTGTCCATTCTCTCCGATTCCCAGGAGTTGCAAGTCGACACCAAGTGTTCGGACGAGTGCTTCATACCGTTCCGCTTCCGCTTCGGGATCTTGCGCATCGCCTTGAGGAAGATGGCTTTGCTTGAATGGTACTTCGTCAAACAGTCGATCTTTCATAAAACGGTTGTAGCTTTGGGGATGCTCGGGTGACAGTCCGATATACTCATCCAGATTGACGCTCGTCACATGGCTACAATCGAGCGCGTCTTGTTTAAACATTTGATACATCCCGACTGGCGTGCTACCTGTGGCGAGACCGAGTACGAAGTCATGCTTCCCTGAAATCCGTTCTTTGATGAGCAAATATGCGATTCGTTCCGCGTCGTTCGCTGATTTGGCGACTAATACGTTCATCTTTGATCCTCCCGTTCATATGCGATGTTTCCTTTGACGATTGTCATCTGAACATGTGCTGTGTCATCCCAGACGACAAGGTCCGCATCAAACCCCGATTTGATGTCTCCTTTTGTCGTTAACCCGAATTCTTTTGCCGCATTCGTCGCAGTCATCTTGACCGCCTCTTCCACCGTACATCCGGTATACGCTTGAATGTTTCGGAATGCTGCATCCATCGTCAACACACTCCCTGCGAGATTGCCGGCTTCAAGGCGGGCAGCGCCGCCTTCTACGATGACCGGTTGTCCTCCCAGTTCATACTGTCCGTCAGGCAAACCCTTCGCTCGCATCGCATCCGTGATGACGACGAGTTCATTTGCTCCTTTTAGACGGTAAGCAAAATCAACCATTTCAGGGCGGCTATGAATCCCGTCTGGAATGATTTCGGCCATGACACCTTTCTCTAACAGACAATATCCGACCGTTCCCGGTTCCCGATGATGCAAGCCTCGCATTTGGTTATATAAGTGTGTGCCATGTTTAACGCCCACCTGCTTATTCTCTTCGAACGTCGCACTCGTATGTCCCGCAGAACCGATTGCGCCTGACTCGCGAAGCGCTTCTTCAAATTCACGGGCTCCTGGTCGTTCCGGTGCATACGTGACGAGTCGAATATGGCCTCCAGCAAGCTGTTGCCATTTTCGAAACTGTTCCGCATCTGGGTCGATGATATGTTCCGCCGGTTGCGCCCCCGCCATCTCTACGTTAACGAATGGCCCTTCCAAATGAATTCCGGCGATGGTCGTATCCTCTGTTGCCATGACGTTTCGAACGGCTGTCAACGCTTGTTCAATCGCCTCTTTCGATTGGGTGATTGTTGTCGCAAAGAATGACGTGACGCCTTCTTGTAGCATGTCTTCACTTAATTGACGAAGCCGTGACTCGTCCGCGTCCATTGTATCGACTTCATATCCCCCGTGAATATGGATATCGATGAGACCAGGTGTGACGAGCGCACCCGAGACATCAATCACGTTCTCATCTCGTTGTACAAACTGTTCCATCGATCCGATTTCGTCAATCGATTGGCCATTCCACCTGATATACCCTCGCTCCCATGTTTGTTCTGCTGACACGATATGAGCATTGATCAATGTCCCCACCGGTTCACCACTCCTTTTTGTTTTCCTCCATGTTATCATATCGAATAAAAGTATAGTTGTATAGACCAATTTATAATAAATAAAAGATTGTTCACATTTGCGAACAACCTTTATGTCCTTATGTCGATTGGAGCGTCCCGTAGCGCCGGACAATCCATACGAGTCGGAGGAATAATAAGACCGCTCCGGCGGCCAGCCCGGCAATCAATCCAATCCAATAACCGTCTGGTCCGAATCCAGCGTGTTCCGCCAATACATAACCGAGAGGCAAACCGATGACCCAATAGGCGACAAGAGAAAGGACCAACGTGACGTTGACGTCTTTGAACCCTCGTAAAATCCCTTGAATCGGTGCGGCGACAGCATCTGATAACTGGAAGAACACGGCGAAAATCATGAAGTGGGCTGCGAGGTCCACGACCGTCGGATCATTCGTATAAATGGCAGCGACCCGCTCATTTTGCCAAAACAACAATGCACCAGAAAAGATGGAGACAGCGAGACAAAGCGAGATTCCAATCTTCGCATATCGAACGGCATCTTGCAGCCGTCTCGCGCCGAGTTCGTATCCAACGACAATCGTTAGTGCGCTCGATGCCGAAAGCGGGAGCATATATACGAACGAGGCGAAATTAATGGCTGCTTGGTGTGCCGCGACGATTTGGTCCCCGTATGAGCTAAGCAGTAGCGTGACCGCCGCAAAGATACTGACCTCCGCAAAAATGGCAAGCCCAATTGGCGTCCCGAGTTGCAACAACTCTTTTTGTCTGAGCCAGATGATGCGCTCAGTCGTCCGTAAAAACTTATATTCACGGAATGGTTTTCCGTTTCTGACGAAAAAGAAAGCCATGAAAAAGAGCAACCAATAGGTGATGCTCGAGGCAATTCCTGCCCCGACCCCGCCATACGCTGGAACACCGAGTTTTCCAAAGATGAAGATGTAATTTAATCCGACATTAATGGGTAACCCTAATAGTATGAGGATCATCGAGACCCTCGTCTTACCGAGCGCATCCATGAGTGTGCGAAGCACGTTGAACAAAAACATCGGTAAGACGCCGAAACCAAGTGCAAGTAAGTATTGGGTCGCGATTCGCTTCCCTTCCGTACTGAGTCCCATTCCCTCGATTGCAATCGGCACGAGGAAAGATCCCAATGCCAGCGTAACGACACTCAGTATGACGGCTAAGTAGATACCTTGAAATAGCGTGCGTTGAATTTGTTGACGATCCCGTGCGCCGAGCGCTTGCGATACAATCGGAGCCACCGCCAGCAAGATTCCGCTAAGTCCGGTATACACCGGCATCCATAAGCTTGATCCGACACCGACGCCTGCCAGATCGACCGCACCCGCGCGTCCGGACATGACGGTATCGAAAAAGCTAATCAAATAAAAAGACACTTGCGTGACTAGGATTGGGAAGAAAATCGTAAAGAATAGTTTTATTTTTTCGTTTAATGAATGTGTTTGGTACATGGACAACCCTCATCTCTTTTTCAGAAAGGAAACAATATCATGAATCAACGGCATGCAGAAAAACTTAAATTTGAGCTGTTAGAAACGTGGAACACGTTCAATCACTACGTGACCGAAGCTCTCACGTTCAACAATTCCGAGGATATTCACCGCGCCCGCGTTCATTTACGAAAGCTGATCACGTTCATGCAAATCTTTGAGACGAAGCCTGCGACGTTCCGGCAACTCAAACAATTGATGGAAGCACTCGGTCATGTGCGTGACCTCGACGTACTCGTCGAACAGTTTGATGCCGAAACGAATCTCGATGAAGCGTTTCTTCAAGCGATGGAAAAGCAACGTGCCATCGAACGAACGATTCTCTCAACTCGAGTCAGTGAAAAGATGACCCCTTCACTCGATCAACAAATCCGCCGTTTCATCGGAGGACCTTTATTTCGTGCATTTAAAAAAACGAACGCCTCTCCGATGTTAGAAAAGGCGAAAAGCGAGCGCAAACAGCGTATTCGCATCTATCATGAACAAACCAATGGGAAAGATCAAATCGAAGCGCTCCATAAAGTCCGCTTGGTCGTGAAACGTGAGCGATACTTACATGAATACTTGTTAAACTACGAGTCGGACGCGTCGATGGACACCGTCCGTACGTTAAAAAAGATGCAAACCGAACTCGGTGAGATGAACGACCATGACCAACTGTTGAAGCGTTGGCGTTCGTTCACACCGCCTGTCGACCTACAGTCTGCGTATGATACAAAAATCAAAACGTTGCAGCACGAACTGGATACATCCGTTGAACATCTAATCATTTAGCGCGATGTATACCGTTCAATCAACAGTTCGAGCAACTTCATCCCCGCAATCGAGTTCCCTTTTGAATCGAGCGCTGGACCGAAGATGCCAAACCCGACGTTACTCAAATCTAGTTCGTGGTTCCCAACCGCTAAAATGGCGCCGGACACTCCACTCTTACCTGGAAGACCGACACGGACGGCAAACTCCCCCGAAGCATCGTACATGCCACATGTCGTCATGATGGCTTTGACGATCCGAACAACACGACGCGGAATCAATTCTTCCCCTGTATCCGGGTCCTCCCCGTTCCCAGCGAAGACACGTCCGATTCGTGCCAAGTCAAAGCAGTCGATTTCAATGGCACACTGTTTCGTATACACGTCAATAATTTCATCGACGTCTCCCTCTACAATCCCATGATGACGCATAAAATAGAGGAGTGCGCGATTCAAGTCGGTCGTCTCGTATTCAGAGCGGGCGACTTTTTCATCGTACGTAATTTCCTCCACCGGTCGATTTAACAACGTCGCTAAAAATTGACGGAACTGATAAATCTTTAACTCAGCCGTCTCCCCTAAAATCATACTCGTCACTGCTAACGCCCCCGCATTGATCATCGGATTCAGCGGTTTTGACGGGACCGTCTCCTCGAGTTTCGCAATCGAGTTGAACGCATCGCCCGTCGGTTCCATCCCTACTTTTGAAAACACATAGTCTTCCCCAAACTCCATCAGCACATAGCAAAGCGTCAGCGCCTTCGATACACTTTGAATCGTAAACTTATGATGAACGTCCCCAGCGTGAATATACGTACCGTCTGGCAAACAAATCGCCACCCCGAGTAAATCATTTTTCACATGCGCCAGTTCCGGGATATAGTCCGCTACTTTCCCTTGAGCTGTGTACGGACGACACTCATCAATCAAGTGGTTCAACTGTTGTTCGAGTACATTCATTCGATCACCTCATGTTCCATCAAATTTCAACCGGGTCATCTTATCATATTACCCGTCTGGCGGTCCATCTTCTTTATACCAGTCTTCATCCGCCCAAATCATCGATGGACTTTCCTCGTCCCCGACCAATTTTTCCCCATGTCGATTCATCGTCACAATAAACCCAATCACACCTGACACAATGACAGTCGCGACAATGATGAAGGCAATCATCTCATCGTCCCCTTTCGAATTCGTGACAAATTTGTCTAGAACTCCGTGACACTTATCCTATGTCTGCGTCTACATTCTCGGTACCGTTAGTAAGAAAAGAATATTAAAGAAATGGGTGAATCGATTGAATCAGATTGCAATTATCGGAGGTGGCATCGCCGGGCTGGCCGCGGCACATTATGCCAAGGTGGCCGGCGCACACGTCACACTGTTCGAGGCACAGGACCGTCTCGGCGGAAAAATCAAAACCATCTATCGAGACGGATTCACATTAGAGACCGGACCGGATGGCTATATGGCACGAAAGCCAACTTTGACGACTCTCATTACCGACCTCGGCCTTGAGGACCAACTCGTTCGTTCTAAAACCGGGACCTCTTACATTTATGTCCGTCAACAACTGAGACAGATGCCAGAGGGATCGGTCATGGGGATTCCGACTAAGTTTTGGCCGATGGTTAAAACCGATCTCTTTACGTGGAGAGGAAAATTTCGTGCCGGACTCGACCTCGTGATTCCGCGTGTGTATAAAGGGGAGGACATCTCGCTCAATCGCTTCTTTCGGACGAGACTCGGTTCAGAAGTCGTCGACACAATGATCGAACCCCTTCTGTCCGGGATTTACAACGGAACGCTTGATGATATGAGCATCGAGTCTACTTTCCCTCAGTTTATCACGATTGAACAAAAAACTCGCAGTCTGATTCTCGGAATGAAAGCACTCACACCACCTGTTCAGGCTGGGGTGAAGCCGTCCGAGACCGGAAAGTTTTTATCCATCGACCAAGGGCTCGGTGCGCTCGTCGAAGGGCTCCGTCCTTCCATCGACCGCCTCGTGCTGAATACATACGTCAAGTCCGTGAGACCGCATGAAATCACATTAGCGGATGGAACGGTCGAGCAGTTTGACGGCATCATCCTTGCGACTTCCCCAAACATGCTCGGACCGCTGCTCGGGTTGCCAGAAGCTGAGCGTTTATCGTCATTAAAACGTACATCTTCGTTGACTGTCCTTGCCGCATTCGACGAATCAGAAGTGGAGGCGTTAGATGGGACAGGATATGTCATTGCCAAATCTGAAGGCAACGCCTTGACCGCTTGCAGTTGGATGCATAAAAAATGGCCACATATGGCACCTCAAGGAAAGGCGTTGATTCGGATGTATATCGGTTCTGAGTATGTTTCACCTTTGTTGCACGAGGACGATGACACGATTGCATCGTTCGCCTTACGCGAGCTCCGCCGTATTCAAAAAGTCGGGACACCACTCTTTACGAAAGTCGAACGCCACGTTCAAACGATGCCCCAATATGAGGTCGGCCATAAACAAGATGTTCGAGCTTTTGAAGAAGCACTCTCGAAGTGGGACGGTGTCGAAGCTTGTGGCGCCATCCTCCATGGCGTCGGCTTGCCGGATTGCGTCGACTCGGCAAAACAAGCGGTTAACAACCTAAACCTCAAGCAGGGGGTGATGGTATGAAGCACATCGACTATCACGAGAACCCGTTTATCGTCATTTGGGAAGTAACGCGTGCCTGCGCGCTCTCCTGTGTACATTGCCGGGCCGAGGCACAGTTTCACCGATACGAAAATGAACTCGACACGGAAGAAGGAAAGGCGCTCATTCGAGAGATTCATGCGATGGATAATCCGATTCTCGTCTTCACAGGTGGCGATCCCCTCATGCGTGAAGATTTGTTTGAATTGACCGCGTACGCTTCTTCTCTCGGGATGCGAGTCTCGATGACACCTTCTGCCACACCGCGCGTCACGCATGACGCCGTAAAACGAGCAAAAGCTGCCGGATTGTCACGCTGGGCGTTTTCTATCGATGGCCCGGACGCACAGACGCACGATTACTTTCGAGGGACACGTGGCAGTTTTGACCGTACCATCCGAGGAATTTCCTACTTCCGAGAAGAAGGGATGTCTTTTCAAATCAACACGACGGTGACCGAATACAACGTCGATCGCTTGCCCGAAATGGCGAAACTCGTAGAGTCCCTCGGTGTATCCGTCTGGACGCTCTTTTTCCTCGTCCCGACCGGACGCGGTTCACTGTTACAGCCCATTTCTCCCGAGCGACATGAAGAAGTGCTCAAGTGGGCGTTCTCACTACAGGAGACGGCACCGTTCATCATCTCGACAACAGAAGCCCAGTTCTATCGGCGGGTGGCACGACAAGAAAATCAGCGGCGAAAAGCAGATGGGCTCCCCCCAATCGGACATCCGCATGATGATTTAGCCAAGGCACCACGTGGGACGAATGACGGGAACGGGTTTGTCTTCATCTCGCACACAGGAGACGTACAGCCTTCCGGGTTTTTACCGATCCATTGCGGAAATGTAAGAACGACACCCCTCGCTGATATTTATCGTCACCATCCGACGTTCAAGGCGCTACGTGACCCCGATACACACCAAGGGAAATGTGGCTATTGTGAATATCGATATCTTTGTGGTGGTTCACGGGCGCGGGCGTACGCAGTTACGGGAGACTATAAGGAATCAGAGCCATATTGTATTTATCAACCTGAGCGACGAAACGCTTCACCTTTTTGATTCCCATTTATTTCCTCAAGGTGTAAGATGAAACTATATGGTTCTTATGGTGTGAGAGGAGACATGTAGATGCAGTCTTTGCCGATTGATGGATTGTTCTATATTGGGCTAGGTACGATTTTTCTTGTAACGGCTTTACTCGGGTTCGGGATCAAACGATTGACGAAACATGGTATGACGGGGTTTTATGTCCTACTCGCAACGAGTCTTAGTTTATTCTTTTGGTTACTGCTTTGGTTCCAGGAAGCGACACGCGCCTTGTTCATGGGGACCATCCCGTGGCTATTCAATTTATTTTTCGGAACGGTGCTCTACCTCATCTTTGTAGGCATCAGTTTTCTGCTCTTGAAACGACAACCTCGGCATACATAAAAAGAGGAATCCGATTGGATTCCTCTTTTCTTATGCATTGACCGTCGACGGACGTAACGTCAATTCCCCGTTTTCAACATCGATGACGACCGTTTGGCCATCCTCGACATCTCCCGCTAGGATACTCCGGGCAAGTTTCGTCTCAATCGTTCGTTGCACGAAACGATTGATTGGACGAGCACCGAATTGAGGCTCGTACGCTTCATCGGCGACGAACGTTTTAGCTGCATCCGTGATTTCAATATGAATCGAGCGTGTCGTGAGCCGTTCACTCATTCGACCGACTGCTTTCTCGACGATTTGACCGATTTGATCTTTCGTAAGTGGATGGAACAAAATCGTTTCATCGACCCGATTCAAGAATTCAGGACGGAAATGTCGGCGGAGTTTATCAAGCACTTGACGCTCTTCGTCCTCATCGATCACACCATCTTTCGCCGCTTCGAGCAAAATGTCTGCTCCAATGTTCGACGTCATGATGACAATCGTATTTTTGAAGTCGACGATGCGACCGTGCGAATCGGTCAATCGACCATCATCGAGCAGTTGCAACAAAATATTGAAAACGTCTGGGTGTGCCTTCTCGACCTCATCTAACAAGAGAACGGAGTAAGGGTTACGGCGAACCGCTTCCGTCAACTGCCCGCCTTCTTCGTAACCGATATATCCCGGAGGTGCACCGACAAGTCGTGATACGGCATGTTTCTCCATATACTCACTCATATCGAGACGAACGATATGATCTTCTGAATCAAACATCGCTTCCGCGAGCGCCTTCCCGAGCTCGGTTTTACCGACACCCGTCGGTCCGAGGAAGAGGAAGGAACCGATTGGGCGGTTCGGGTCTTTGATTCCGGCACGAGCCCGGATGACCGCGTCACTGACCAAGCGGATCGCATCATCTTGACCGAAGACACGCTTGTGTAGCACCGTTTCTAAGTTGAGCAGTTTATCCCGCTCTCCTTCTGTCAGTTTGGTCACCGGAATGCCGGTCCATTTCGAGACGACCTCGGCAATTTCTTCTTCCGTCACTTCTTCGCGTACGAGTTCACGCGTCACCGAACTCGCCAGCTGTTCCGCTTCTTCTAGTTCTCGCTCGAGTTCTGGGATTCGTCCATATTTCAGTTCTGAAGCCCGATTCAAGTCGTAGCGACTTTCTGCCTCTTGTAATTCGAGACGTACTTTTTCAAGGTCTCCCCGGATTTGTTGCACGCGGTGCGTTGACTCTTTCTCATTTTCCCAACGAAGACGTAACGAGTCAGACTGTTCACGGAGTGATGCCAATTCTTGTTGGAGTGCTTCGAGACGCTTCATGGAAGCCGCGTCACTCTCTTTTTTAAGCGCCGCTTCTTCGATTTCAAGTTGCATGACCCGACGGACCAATTCATCGAGCTCAGCCGGCATCGATTCCATCTCAGTCCGAATCATCGCACACGACTCATCGACGAGATCGATGGCCTTATCCGGCATGAACCGGTCGGTGATATATCGATTTGATAGCATCGCCGCCGCGACGAGAGCGTTATCGTGGATGCGTACTCCGTGGTGAATCTCGAAACGTTCTTTTAAGCCACGCAAGATGGAAACCGTATCCTCGACGTCTGGTTCAGCGACGAGCACTTGTTGGAAACGCCGCTCGAGTGCAGGGTCCTTCTCGATATATTGGCGATACTCGTCTAACGTCGTCGCACCGATACAGTGCAATTCCCCACGGGCGAGCATCGGTTTTAACATGTTTCCGGCATCCATCGACCCTTCCGACTTCCCAGCTCCGACAATCGTATGCAGTTCATCAATGAAGAGGATAATCGTGCCTTCTGCTTCCTTCACTTCTGATAGGACGGATTGAAGTCGTTCCTCGAATTCACCGCGATATTTCGCACCAGCGACGAGTGAACTCATGTCGAGACTGAAGATTGTTTTGTCTTTCAAACTCTCCGGCACGTCTCCGCGAACGATTCGCTGAGCGAGTCCCTCGACAATCGCCGTTTTCCCGACACCCGGTTCCCCGATGAGGACCGGATTGTTTTTTGTTTTCCGACTCAAAATCCGGATGACGCGACGAATCTCACTATCGCGTCCGATGACCGGATCAATTTTCCCAGTCTTCACTTCTTGAATGAGGTCCCGTCCGTATTTCGTCAAGACATCATACGTCGCTTCAGGCGATTTCGATGTGATGCGGCGATTGCCTCGTACGGCGACGAGCGCCTCGCGGAGTCGTTCTTCCGTGATTCCTTTTCGCTCAAGCATCGCCTGCGCCTGACTGCTGTTCAACAAGATCCCGAGCAAGATGTGTTCGACCGATACGTATTCATCGTTCATCCCTGTCGCTTCCCGCTCGGCCGTCGTCAACACGCCTAACAAAGAAGCTGAAATCATCGGTGTCGTCGGATTTTGAAGTTTTGGCGCATTTTTCAAAGAAAGCGCGACTTCTCCTTCAATCTCAGATACGTTGATCTCCATTTTTTGAAACAGCAACGGCGCAATTCCGTCTGTCTGTGAAATCATGGATGCCAAGACGTGCCACTCATTGATTTCACTATGATGATATTGTTTTGCTAACGCCTGTGAACTGACAATGCATTCATGTGCTTTATCTGTAAAACGATTAAAGTCCATCACGATTCCTCCTTATCCATTAACGTTCGATTTGCTCATAGACAGAACGGTACGTCTCATCAAGAGGCAGGTCGACCTCAAGTTGTACGAATAAGTCAGAACGTACCTTCGAACCGGTCATGACACCGCGACCTGGAATGCGCATCCGTTGCCCCGGACGGCTTCCAGGTTTCACTTTCAACTTCACCCGTCCTCCGTCGAGTGTTGAAATGATGACGCTCGACCCATCTAAAAACTCGATCGGACGCAATCGTTTCAACGTCAAGATATGCTCTCCTTCACGTCGGTACGTATCGTCATCCGCAAAATGAAGCTCGACGTATACATCCCCTCGGTTCCCTGATTGTCCGACTCGGCTGCCTTTTCCTTTCAACCGCAACTTCTGACCTTCATAGGCACCCTGTGGAATTTTGACATTCACCGTGCCTGTTTGAAGTCGAAGGCTCACTTTCGATTCCTTCGTCAATTGGCTGAGTGGGATATTCACACGTACGGTCTCATCCAAGTCTTCTTCGACCGCTTGGTCAAAGAAGCTTCCGAACATATCTTCAAATCCGAATGTTCGCGAAGTCGTACGCGACCCACCCCCGAATTGTCGGAATAAATCTTCGAACTGGGACGAACCTTCCCCGTAAGTTTCTCCACCGCCACCAAACCCCTGTCCGAACGACGGTCCATCCGGGCTACCATATCGATCATAGTTCGCTTTTTTCTCTGGGTCGCTCAACACGTCAAACGCTTCTTGGACTGACTTGAATCGCTCTTGTGCGCCAGGATCTTTATTGACGTCCGGATGGTACTGTTTCGCCAACTTCCGGTATGCACGTTTAATCTCTTGTTCGGTCGCTCCTTTTGAGACACCGAGCTCGTCATAATAGTTTTTAGCCATATGGATTCACCTCACCTATCCCTTTCCCGTTTCTGTTAACTCTATTCTACTCAATTGGTCAAATAAGGTCAAAGATAATCCTTTCACTTTTTATACGAAAAAAAGAAGAGGTTCGTTTCAAAAAACGAATCTCTTCTTGATTAGAAGTATACTTTTGGACTATCCATGCCATCCTCGAACACAATCGTCACTTCAGGGTCGCCACCGAGTGATGTTATGTTGATGCGGACTGGCACATTTCGGCTATATTCCCATCGGTTTTCAAGCAAGCCGACAACGTGTTGGGTGAATCCGACAAGTTCGGCACGACTATAGAATTGAATCGGGATATCGATTTCAAGTCGTGACAAATCGCCGTTCTGATAAAAGCCTTTCCCAATCATCCCGCTATAGTCTGGGAACAGGTCGGCAATGCGGTCACTGAAGAGCGTAAATTTCTGTGCATCCTCGCGTACGTCATTCGTTGCCGTCGCAGATGGGAAGTAGTAGTACTTCTCATCGATGGCTTTCCAGTCACCCGATGTGACCTCATCATCCGTTCCGACGAAAGCGGATTTGATATAGTTCCCCGGCGTCGGTGAACCTTGCGTCGACTTCATATAAAGCGCGACGTTTACATCCAAATCTTTAAAGTCTTCTCGCTTCCGCAATTGAGCGACGAGTTCGTTCGCCATCCGTTCCCCTTCTGCGATCACTTTTTTCTGATCAAGTTTCACCGTATAGGTCGGTCCGTAGTTCGGTGCCTGGAAGACATACTCACGGTTCAAAATGAGTGCAAACGACACACCGCCAAGCTGATATCCGCTATCTTCTTTTATCATATAGTTCTGTTCCACGATCGAAGCCAAATATAGAGGTGACTTCTTGTTCGCATCGACGAACTTGTCGTCTTCGACGTCGGCCTTCCCGTCCGCATAAGCCGGGTTGAGCGGCGTCAATCCTTCGTTACTCCCGCCTTTACGTCCGAGTAAATTGGATACGTCTTCCGCGTTTAGAAGTTGCCCCTCTTGATAAGCGAATTTGTCTGGGTCAAACGCATCTGTCGAATGGCGCATGAGACCGAGTTCGACTTCTTCAAGCTCTAACGACGAACTCACTTGACGCTGAGCAAGTCCTCGCGCTGCTGCGGCTTTGAAGGGAATGACCATTTGATAGTAGGAATCACGTGCTTCGATTGCTTGTGTGACGCCTTCTGCTGCTGTTTCTTCGCCGGTCGGTGTCGCTTCTTCTTCACCCATCGGGATTTTCATTGAACATCCGCTTAACAAAAGCGCAGAGGCGATTGTCGGGATGACGAGTTGTTTCCATTTCATCTATGTCTAGCTCCTTTGAACATCGTTTCCTATTTCACTTTGTCCATTATAACAAAATCGTTCCACGAAAAAAGTATCGAAGCGGAATCAGAACAAATCCCTTCTTGATCAAACAAGAAGGGATACACGATTATTATTTTGTAGATGGGTGCTTACGACGAATCATCAAAAGGAGTCCAGATGCAAACAAGAGGAGTCCAATCATCATATGCCACGTCTCGTTCGTCTCCCCGGTCATCGGGAGTACATCTTGCGAATACGTGTCGACTTCATCGTCAGGCTTCACTGGAGGAGCCTCTCGCTCTTTTACAACCACTTTCACGACTGGTGGTTCCATCTTTGTTTCTTCTTTCTCAGGCACTTGCTTCGGTTCATCCTCTTTTACCGGAACGGGTTGTTTCACCGCAACCGGTACATCGACGGAACGGATCACGTTCACCCCTTCATTCACTTGGAGGGCAAACGTTGCCTGTTGTACTAATTCTGCCCCAGCTCGTATGTCATAGGACGGGAGCAGTGGGAGTTCAAATGAAATGGTGACCACTTCTTCCGGTCCGAACCCGTTTACGAATTCAGGGATGGCTTCGACTTGCTTCACGAATCGTTCATTCGCCATCTGTTGCTCCTCATACGTCAAGGCACCACTCGGCCAAGTGAGCATCACGTCAGACAAGAACAAGGTGACGTTAGAAGTGTTGGTCACTGTATAGGTGTATCGGATTGGTTCACCTGGCTGAACGGTCGCCATCTCACTCGTCCCTGTCACTGTAAAATCAGGTTGTTGCAAAAGGACGATTTGTTGACTTTCTGCTGTGACGATGCGGTCGTATTCATCCACTCCTGTCACGCGAAACAGACTACCGATCTCAGGATGCGTGCTGAATGAATAGTCAGACGGAACAGATAAGACAGCTGTCACCTCGACTCGTTCATCGGGTAAGAGACCATCTTCTCCTATCGATTCATACAAGCGATCAAACACATGTTGATTCAACAATTCGATGGCAAGACGGTCAACGTCCCCGCTCACATACTCGTGGGAGAAGTTCGTCACCGTTAACGGTGCGTCTCCTGTATTCTCTACGATGAACGTATACGACAGTTCACCTCCGACAACGGCTTTGTCGACCCCGGCAATGTTCTGCGCTTCGAGCGCGAGCGCCGGTAAGATTGGCTCGATTGCAGGCTCTTCGATAACCGGTTCTACTTCAGTTGGTGGTGTCACCTCTTCCGGTTGATTTGGTTCTGTGACAACAGGTGGTTCTTCCACTTCGACAGGATACGCTTCCGTGATGGAGTTCGGGATGAACGTATATGGAACGCCTTCAGCGTTGTAAAGTGTCACCAAATCAATCAACGAATCATCGACTGTTTCCGCATCGATCATAAATCGCCAAACATTGGCTGATTCACGAACTCCATAATACGTGACGTCTTCGTATACAAGACTTGATTCATATAATGTCTCGACTTCCTCGTCTGTCAAATCCACTTGAATATATCGGAATGTGGTCGTGTCTGCATGTGCGACGTGGTAGGGGATCAGTGTTGAAAAGAGCATGAGGATGGTGAATATAGCAACGAAACGTTGGATGTTATGTGTCATGGTGTCGGTCCCTCCTCTAAGGTGAAAAATGAGCGCGCACATCGATGTTTGCCCGATGACGGATTTCACCACGTAGAGGAATGAGGGGATGTGTGTGTGAAAGTCATGGTGTCAAAGGGTTCTCCCGCAAAAATATATTAGCATTTTGATTTAGTTAATCTATACCCTTCGAACGTTTGTGCGAACCTGTTCAATCTCATAATTTTTTACAATACGACACGACAAAAAAAGACGTTCGCCGTAGCGAAACGTCTTATGCATGTTCACTTAAAAAATCGAGAAGCTTCGCCTCATCCCATACTTCGATGCCTAACGATTCAGCTTTCGTCAGCTTCGAACCAGCCTTTTCACCGGCGACAAGTAAGTCTGTATTTTTACTCACACTTCCCGTCACACTCGCGCCGAGGAGTTCAAGCTGCTTCCCTGCCTCCCCCCGCGTCATCTCATGTAATTTTCCGGTCAATACGACCGTCTTACCAGAAAGGGGTGCCCCTTCAGCCGTTGGTCGTTTTGTTCCTTTGAAAGACAAGTTCACACCCGATTCCGCTAGTTCGCTGACGAGTTCACGTGCTTCTGGTTTTTCAAAGTAAAGAACGATTGACTCGGCCATCTTCGTCCCGATGCCATCAATCGACGTCAGTTCTTCGACCGTCGCATCGATGATGGCTTCCATCGTCTCGAACCGCTCTGCAATCAACGAGGCCGCTTTTTGTCCGACGAGACGGATGCCGAGGGCGAAGAGCACACGTTCGAGCGAATTTTGTTTCGACTGTTCAATTGCCGAGAGCAAGTTTGTCACCGACGTCTCACCCATACGCTCGAGCCCAAGTAAATCGTCTCGGTTCAGACGATACAAGTCGGCCACGTTGTGGACGAGTCCTGCTTCATGGAGTTGCGTAATCACTTTTTCACCGAGTCCGTCGATATTCATCGCTTGTCGTGAGACGAAATGGATTAGCCCTTCGAGCAGTTGAGCCGGACACTCCGGATTGACACAGCGATGATCGGCCTCACCCTCTAATCGAATCAATTCGGACCCACACGCAGGGCAATGGGTTGGGAATTCGATTGCTCGTTCTTCCCCACTTCGCTCACTAGCAAGTGCTGATACGACAGCCGGAATGACATCCCCAGCTTTTTTAATGACGACTCGGTCACCGATATGAAGGTCTTTTTCTTTTATAAAATCTTCATTATGAAGTGTCGCATACGTTACCGTTGACCCTGCCACAGAGACCGGAGCGAACCGTGCCCGCGGTGTGACCTTCCCAGTACGACCGACACTGAAATCGACGTCTTCAATGGTCGTCACGACTTCTTCTGCCGGAAACTTATACGCGACGGCCCAGCGTGGACTTTTCGCTGTGAATCCGAGTTGTTCTTGTTCTTCGTATCCAGCCACTTTAATGACGATCCCGTCGATTTCGTACGGGAGTTCACTACGCTTCGTCACATACATTTCGATATAGTCCCAAAGTTCATCTGCCGTCTTACATGTCGTATAGTCTCCGCTTACGGCGACGCCAAGGCGTTTCAAATAAGCGAGTGACTCATCGTGTGACGCGACGAGATCGTCTTGTGACACCAAACCGTAGGCGAAGAAAGCCAAATTTCTCGATGCAGCAATTTTAGAGTCGAGCTGTCGGAGTGAACCGGCCGCTGCGTTTCTCGGGTTGGCGAACAATGGCTCACCGAGTCGTTCCCGTTCATCATTCAATTGTTCGAACGAACGCTTCGGCATATACGCCTCACCCCGCACCTCAAACGTCACATCCTCTTGGAGACGAAGCGGAATAGCGCGAATCGTCTTCAAGTTTTGCGTGATGTCTTCACCTATCGTACCGTCCCCGCGCGTCGCGCCTCGAACGAGACGACCGTCTTCGTATTTCAAAGAGACGGCGAGCCCATCAAATTTTAGTTCAGCTACGAATGTCGGTGTGTAGCCAAGGTCTTTCTCGATTCGCTCCACCCACTCTGCAAGCTCTTCTTTTGAAAAGACGTTCCCGAGTGAAAGCATCGGTGTGTCATGCGTCACTTTGACGAACGCGTCGAGCGGGGCTCCTCCGACGCGTTGTGTCGGGGAGTCCGGAGTCCGAAGTTCTGGATAGTCTGTTTCGATTTGAATCAGCTCGTTCATCAAACGGTCGTACTCTGAATCCGGCACACTCGGCCGATCGAGCACATAATATTCATAACCATATTGGTTTAACGTTTTGCGAAGCTCTTCTACACGTTCTGCCATCTCCATATCTTCACCTCATGCTTTTTCGATTGGGGCAAATTTAGCCAATAGACGCTTGATGCCGACTTCTGGGAATGCGATGTCGACTTCGAGTTGGTCGCCTTCTCCACGCGTTTGGACGACTGTCCCTTGTCCCCACTTTTTATGATTCGCTTTGTCACCAACGTTCCAGCCGACCGTTTCGGCGCCTGAAGATTGAGCGAGCTTCGGCTTCGGTTTTGAGCTAAAGCCGTTCACCGGCAACTTCCCTGGTGATTCAACCGGGTTCCACGGCATCGGCTTTCTCGCCTTACCGGACCGTTCTAACAAGGTTTCCGGCAATTCATGTAAGAACCTTGATTCCGGGTTGTTTTGGAAGCGACCGTATAACATCCGCGACTGCGCACGTGTCAAATACAGACGCTTCTCTGCCCGCGTGATCCCCACGTATGCGAGGCGACGTTCTTCTTCCATCTCCTCCTCATCGTTTAACGCACGACTATGTGGGAAGAGACCTTCCTCCATCCCAATCAAGAAGACGACCGGGAACTCAAGTCCTTTCGCCGAGTGTAAGGTCATCAACGTAACTTGATGCGACTCGTCGACTTCATCAAGCGAATCGAGGTCGGACACGAGCGTCAAATCAGTGAGGAAGGCGACGAGTGACTGTTCATCGCTTTCTTTTTCAAAGTTTTGAGCGACCGACAGGAACTCTTGTAAGTTCTCAAGTCGACTCTCTGCTTCGAGCGTCTTCTCAATCTTGAGCATCTCTTCATAACCTGTCTTCTTCAATACTTCTTCGACGAGCTCTGAAATCGAGAGATAGTCTGCCATTTGTCGTAAGTCCATCATCATCTGACGGAAATCTGCGAGCTTCGTCGCCGTACGCGGGGCAATCCCTGAGAGTTCAATGTCACGAATCGCATCCATGAGTGAGACACCCTGCATATCCGCAAAGTCTCCTAGTTTGTCGATTGTTGCGGCTCCGATGCCTCGTTTCGGTTCATTGACGACTCGAGCGAATGAGATGTCCTCGTCCGGGTTGGCGATCAAGCGCAAGTACGCCAAGACGTCCTTGATTTCTTTTCGCTCATAGAACTTCGTCCCGCCGACCATTTTATACGGGATGTTCGATTTGAGGAGCATCTCCTCAAGACCACGTGACTGGGCGTTCGTCCGATAAAGGACCGCCATCTGACCGTAGTCCATCCCTTCCATCTTCAGTTCCTTCATCTGATTCATGATGAAGAACGCCTCGTCGCGGTCATCGGAGGCGACGTGGAGTAAGAGTTTCTCTCCTTCATCGTTCTCAGTCCACAAGTTTTTATCTTTACGGGAAGCGTTGTTCTGAATCACGCCGTTCGCCGCTTCCAAAATTCGCTTCGTCGAACGATAGTTCTGTTCGAGCAAGATGACGTGAGCGCTCGGATAGTCTTTCTCGAACGTCAAGATGTTAGCGATATCGGCACCGCGCCAACGATAAATCGACTGATCCGAGTCCCCGACGACACATAAGTTCTCGTGTGCTTGTGCGAGAAGTTTGACGAGCGTGTACTGTGCCCGGTTCGTGTCTTGATACTCATCGACGTGAATGTATTTGAATTTCTTTTGATAAAACGCTAAGACGTCCGGCGCCTCTTGGAATAAATGGATTGTCTTCATGATCAAGTCATCGAAGTCGAGTACGTTGTTCTGTTTCAACTTTTTCTCATACGCCGTGTAGACGTCAGAGATGATTCGTTCATATGGATTGTTGCCGACAAGAGCCGCTGCGTCCTTTGCCGTGCGCAACTCGTTCTTATGATTTGAAATCATCCCGAGAAGTGTACGCGGTTCATACTTTTTCGGGTCGAGGTTCAATTCTTTCAACACTTGTTTGATTGCCGTCAATTGGTCCGAGGCGTCTAAAATCGAAAAGTTTCGGTCATATCGAATGCGATCGATATCGCGTCGTAAAATACGGACACACATCGAGTGGAATGTGGAAATCCAAATGTCTTCGGCGACTCCACCGACGAGGCGCGCAATCCGGTCTTTCATCTCGCGTGCTGCCTTGTTCGTGAACGTGATCGCTAAAATGTTCCACGGTGCCACTTGCTTTGCCGCCATCAAATAGGCGACACGATGTGTCAAGACACGGGTTTTACCAGACCCCGCACCCGCCATGATCAACAGAGGACCATCCGTGTGCTTGACCGCTTCCGCTTGTTCTGGGTTCATGCCTTTGACTAATTCTTCGCTAAGATTATACATAATCGTTTCCTTCCTTGTTCCAAACGTTTGTTCTTATTTTATCGGAGTGCTTGCACAGTCGCAAGTGCTCCCGCTAAGTCTTCATAAATGATATTGCCGACGACAATCGTATCGGCGTACGCCCCCATCAACTGAGCCGATTCCGCCCCATCGATGCCACCTCCGTAAAAAAGGTGCGCCTGTGGTAACGACAATCGAATTTCTTTCACGACGTCGACATCGCCGAGTCGTCCGCTGTATTCGATATAGAGTGACGGGAGTCGGAACAAATGATGTCCGACTTCGGCATATGCCACGGCTTCTTCTAGCGACAAGTCGCATCTTGATTCCGTCACGTGCGCCACTTTCGCGTCTGGATTCAAGACGAGATAGCCTTGTGCCGTGACATGACGTGAATCAAAGAAATGACCGTAGCGCTCAAATGCACGCGCATGGTGTCCGACAATCCATTCCGGCGTTCCGGCGTTAAGCACGGTCGGTACAAAGTAGTGATCGAAGCCATCGATGACCTGGCTCGGTTGACTGATTTCAAGGGCGACCGGTAATCCGGCATCCCGGACTCTCGCAAAAAGTGCGAATGTATTCTCCGCATTGACCCCGTCCGTCCCACCAATCAAAAAAGCGTCGGTGCCCGAGTGAATGAGCGCATGGAGCGCCTCCTCGTCGAGATGCTTATTCGGATCTAATTTAAACACATGTCGCCATGACTGAAATTTCAACTTGTTCCCTCCCATCGAATCCTTCTCTAGTGTATCGATTTTTTGCATCGCGTGCATCTCTCCATTAAAAAAAGACTTGCCGAAGCAAGTCACGAGCGTGCCGTACGATTCCGTTCCCGATCCGTTAACCATTTCGCAACTAGCAATGCGAATAGTGCATATACCGGGACAAACCAGAGCGGATTCGCTAAAAAGAATCCGAGCACTGGAATATCGAGTAATGGTGAGTCTGGCGAACAGAGCGCCGTTCCATTGACGACCGCGATGAACGGAAGGACCGGAACGATAAAAACATATCCAAAGTTAATCCAAAATGCTTTCATATGACGATCTCCTTATCCTAAGATGATTGATTCTTTCGGATAGTTATACATCCGCTTCGGTTGTCTCCGTTGCAAGATGAGAATAAAGGCAATGACCCCGATTCGACCGATGAACATGAGAATCGTCAGCACCCATTTTCCGACGTTACTGAATTCAGAAGAGAGGCCAACAGAGAGTCCTGTCGTCCCGAACGCGGAACATGCCTCAAATAAGATTCGTGTCAATGAGGCATCTTCGAAATAAGCCATGACCATGACGCCAGATAATAAGACGGCAAGCGACACCGTAATGATGACGAATGCTTTCCAAATATCCTCTAGAACAATCTCACGACCAAAAATTTTAATCGACGAGTCACCACGAATAAACGCGACGACACCGAGAACGGCCACGGCAAACGTTGTCGTCCGAATCCCCCCACCGACAGACGATGGGGAAGCTCCGATAAACATGAGGATCGATAAGAGCAACATGCTCGCTTCTGAGAACAAGTTGACATCGACCGTCGATAATCCACCGTTACGTGTCGTCACGGACTGGAATAATGAATCCGAGAGAGATAGCCAAAGTGGCAAGTCTTTAAATGCATTGTTGTACTCAAAAATGAACAAGCCGACCGTTCCGACAGCAATTAAAATAAAGAATGTCGAGACCGTCAATTTCGTGAACAAAGAGAATCGACTCGGGAACGTATGACGTTTCCGCGTGATGCGACTCACCAAATAGGTCCGAATCTCTACAAGAACGGGGAATCCGATGGCACCACCGGTCATGAGCGCAATCTGCGTGAAGATGACAAATGGGTCTTCACGGAATGGCGCGAGCGAGCTACCGGTAATATCAAAACCGGCGTTCGTCGTCGCACTGACCGACCCAAATAACCCTTGCAAGAAGGCTTCCCCGGCGGTATCGAAATAATTTAAGTAATGGACACCGAGTAAGACGGCACCAACCGCCTCGATTGCGATAACGGTAATCACGATTTCCGTGATGTATTTGACAATCCCCGACATCGATGTCTGGTTTTGGTCACGTAAAATCAGTTGTCGTTCCCGAAATCCAATCCGTTTCCCGAGCAAAATCCACATGATGACATGCAAACTGATCAACCCGACCCCGCTCACCTGAACGATGAACAAGATAATAAATAAACCAAACGTCGAAAACGTATCGGTGACCACGATCGGCGTGAGTCCGGTGACACTGACACAACTCACCGCAAAGAAGACGAGGTCCGTAAACGTAATCGTCACACCTGGTTTATGGGCGATCGGTAAGGCGAGGAGCAACACGGATAAAACGGCTGCCGCGCTATAGATTAACACGAGTGTTTGGACTGGTGTTAAATTTCGAAAGAACAATTGTAAGTTCCGCTTCATGAATTTTTGTTGCATCTCGCCCCTCCCCTCCATCAAAAACAAGATGACTCTTACGAGTCACCTTTTGTTTGTTGTAGACGTTCAAGAGCGAGATCGTATCCGCCTGTCCCATAGTTCAAGCAACGTTTCACACGAGAAATCGTAGCCGTTGAGGCACCCGTTGCGTCCTCAATCTTATGATACGTATTGCCTTCACGTATTTGACGCGCCACTTCTAGTCGTTGCGCAAGTGCCTGAATTTCATTGACAGTCGCTAAATCTTCAAATAATTGATAACAGTCTTCGAGCGTATCGAGCTTCAAAATTGCCTCAAACAATTGATCAAGCTCTCGACCTCGTAATTTATCGAGTTGCATCCGCAAGCATCCTCTCTACTCATACTTCTTTATCATTCTAAAGCAGGGGCGGCTCGGACTCAACTATTCATCGCAAAATCGCAGGAAATAGTACTTGTTTTTTCATCACTTCATAAATACCGAGTGGAGTCGCCCGAACGTACGGCAAGTGTGTGGATGCTAAAAACAGTAACGTGTAAATCGGATCTTCGAACTGATACCCCCGTGACACAAGCTCTTCACGTAGTTGTTTCTCTTGACCGATGAGCGTCTCGAGCGGCTCTGTCGAGGTCATGCCGCAAAGCGGTAACGGAATTTCAGCAACGATTTCTCCTTTGTCGACAAGGACGATTCCTCCTCCGAGTTCGTTCATCCGTTCAAATGCCTGTAACATGTCCTGTTTACATTTTCCTAAAATCAAATAGTCTCCGCTAATTGAGTACGAACTGACGAGACCGCCGAAGTCTTTCGCAAATCCTTTCAGAACCGTGTTCAATCGCCACTTTCCTTCTTTATCAAGTAACATCAAGAACGATTCATCCTCATCGCGCGGCAATTCGTCTTGACCTGTATCGTGCTTGATTTTAAACAGTTTCATGATGACCGAGTTGATCATGTCGAGACCGACGGGCATGCTGAACGACAAATCTTGCGGTGTCAATTCAATCGAGACGTCTGTCGACGGCATCTTGTCGAGTACCGCTTCCACCAATTCGTTCGGGAACAAGGACACACCATCTCGAAAAATCCATTGCCCTTTCGCGATGACAGCCGACGGGCGTGGTTCCTCGATTGCGTCAAGAATGTTCAGATGGGCGATACGACCTGGAGCAATCGAACCGAGAATATGATCGAGATCGAAATGACGCGCTACATTGTGAGACACAATCCGATACGCTTCGATTGCAGGTAACCCTTCTTCCATTAAAATGCGAACGAGAGCGTCCTGCATCCCGTCTTCATAAAAGCCAGGGGTCGAACCGTCCGTCGTCACCATGAGATGATCGAATGCGGTTAATCCGTTCGCGAGCAGGTCACGAATCATTCCCGGTAGGTCCGGTCGAATCGAAGAATGACGAAGTGTCGTCGTGTAGCCCAGTTCGAGTCGGCTAAGCGCCTCTTCCGCTGTCATCGCCTCATGGTCGCTGTGAACACCCATCAACGCCATTTTAGTCAATGTCTTTGGTGAGGCACCCGGAAAGTGTCCTTCGACCGGTAAACCACATGTCTCTGCGTCAAGCATCCACTGAAGCATTTCATCATCGCCCTTCAAGGCGCGTGGCCATGCTGTCAGTTCTCCGGCCATCACGACGTCAGGATGATTGAACCATTCGTGAACCCGTTCTGAATCGACGGCGACACTCTCACGATCGAGCTCGGTCTGCGTGTCGAGTCTTGCCCACCAATACGTGCTTGTTGGCAACTGTTGAATCGCCTCAAGCTGCGCAAACGCTTGCTCTTTTTCTTGTAAAAAAAGAAGCATGTTGTCGTTGACGAGCGTCGTCGTTCCGCGCTCTCCTGCGTACTTAGACAACGTCGCCGGATTGTATAATTGAAATGGATGAGCGTGAGGCTCGATATAACCAGGTACAATATACTTTCCTGACACATCGACCGTCTCGACCGCCGATTCTGGTAGATCTGGACCGACATATACGATACGGTCTCCCTCAATCCAAATGTTCGCCGTTTTCCATTGTTTCACGTATACGTTCAAATACGTCGCGTTTTGTAAGACGAGCGAAGGTGGTCGTACTCGATCTACGACTTCAAGTTGCGAACGAATCATCACTTTAGACCACGGTGCCCGCGCCGTTCTTTTTGTTGGCATCGAACCCAATCCTCCCTTTTCCCTTTCAATGCTATTAAGAAATAGTTTTGAAAGCGTTTTCTTTCCCTGTTTCAAGTTTACCTTTTCTCTGAAAGGGTCGCAAGTTATGTTCCCTATTGTAACAAATTTCACATATATTTTTCACAAAAAAGGCGGCTCTTCGCATGAAGAGTCGCCTACGTCAAATTTGGGTGATCACCGTTTTACGTAAATAGTGATGCAACTGTTCCATCGGAATCGGTTTACTGTAATGATATCCCTGGATGAGCGAACCACTATATTCTAATACGAATGCTAACTGTTCTGGTCGTTCGACCCCTTCCGTAACGATATCGAGGCCGAGTGTATGGAACGTTTGATATAAACCTTCTAACAACGCACGATCAAACTTATTCTCCGGAATCCCTTTGACGAAGTTCTGGTCGATTTTAATGATATCGAGACGTAGGGACTGAAGGTAAGATAGCGATGACGTGCCGACACCAAAATCATCAAGCGATATTTTGACACCGATTGTCTTCAACGCTTGAATGAACTGTTGAAGTTCATATACATTCCCACCGACTTCGCTCTCTGTGATTTCTACATGCAATCGATGAGGCGGAAAACTCGTTGTGGCGAGCGTTTCTTCCAGCGCCTCTAAAAACGATCCATCTAAAATCTGGCGTTTCGATACATTGACAGACAAAAATAAATCAAAGCGTTCCGCATAGTCTTGAATCTCTGTGATGGCTCGGACGAGTACCCATCTCCCCACATCTGAGATGAGTCCGAGTTGTTCTGCGACGGGAATAAAAATGCCCGGTGAAACGAAACCTTTTTGAGGGTGGTTCCAACGAATCAATGCCTCCACCCCTCTCACTTGAAACGGTTTCGGGGAAACGATTGGTTGATAGTACAGTTCAAATTCATCGTGACGTAGCGCATATCGTAAATCTCGCTCCATCTCGAGTGCCTGCAAGTAATGGCTTCCATCCTCGATGTCCTGATACGTAAGGATGTTGTCTTTCCCTGATGCCTTGACTTCGTGTAAGACGACGTCGAGACGCGCCATCATGACCTCGTATGAATGATGGGACGGTTCCAACTCATCGATTCCGATACTTAATGTCAGATGATTCATTCCTTGCTTCAAACCCCATTCTCTCAAATCCTTCACCAATTGATTCGCAACAATCAGTAACTCTTCGGTCGCCCATCCGGGATGAATCATAATAAACTCATCGGCCCCAATCCGCGCAACAAAACCTTCCTCTTTGTAAAACATTAACCGAGATGCAAAGAAGGTCAGCATCGCATCACCTGTCCGTTGACCGAACTGGTCGTTAATCCGTCGGAAGTTATCGAGGTCAATCCCCATCACCCCGATCGAACGAGAAGTATCCGGTATATTCATAAACATGTCTTCGACGGCCAAACGGTTCGGAAGACGTGTCAAGGAATCTCGAAAGGCACGTGTCAACGACTCTTTCTGTGTCTGTTCCAGCGCATCGAGCACTTCGTTCATACTGATGGCCATCTCTTCGATTTCATCCCGCTGGCTCGAGTTTAAGCGAATTCGTAAACGACTGTTTCGCTCTTTCGTGATCCACTTCAATTCTTTGACGATGGCCATTAATCGTTTCGTGATGATTTGGTTCACGGTCCAAAACAATGTCAACAACAGACCAAGACCGAGGACCAATAGCCCGAGCATGCCTGTTTCAAGCATCGTCTGCGTGTTGGTATAGTACGTACGCTTCACTGAGAAATTGACTTCCCAGTTCGCATCTTGATAGACCGACTGCAGTGGTAACGAGACACGGGCAAACTGATTGTCTTGTTCAATCGTTAACCGTTGATGCGAAAGCGGACTGATGGATAATTTCGTTTTTGCCTGTACACTTAAAGCCGCCATGAAGTCCGGACCAATTTTTTGAATCAGGACAAGCGTCCCTCCCGGCTCGCCTGTTCCATCACTTTTCACAATCGGATGGCTCATGAAGACGACGGGACCATAGTCGGTACCATATACCGCGCTTTGTGTGACTCCAGACGAGTTGACGTATCGCACCAGTTCGTTCAGGAAAACATTCTTTTCTTCTATATTGTCCAATTCATAAAATTGATTGAATTCGGAGTAGACAACCTCTTGATTTTGGTCGAGGAAAATCATCGCCCCGACTCCTAAATTGTCGAGCGTTTCTTCCCCCATATTATTTTCGATAAAGGCATCGTTTTTGTTTTGTACGAAATCGTAAGCGTTCGTCCAAACCGACCAGTCGACAAGTATGCGTTCGAGTGTGCTTCGATGATTGGCGAACACTTCTGACACGCTCTCGATTTGATCGCGGGTCATCGCCTGATCCTGCTCAATGCTCTTTTCTACAAAATACGGTTTGATGACAAACAGAATGACACCAATGAAGAGTACGATGTTAACGGCAATCGCAATGAATAATTTTGTTTGAACACGCAGGTCGACCACCCTCTTTCTACAAACTACTTTAATATTGTAGAACAGGATATCGGGATTTCCTTTTTTTCGCATGAAAAAAAGGATGGGTTGACCCATCCTTTAAATAATCTGTGTAAACGCTCGCGACCCGATGTCCGTTCGATGGAACGTCTTCGGCAAATCGAGTTGTTCAATCGCTTCATATACGACTGTCTTCGCTTCAAGTAACGTCGGTTTCGTCGCGGTAACGACGAGCAAGCGGCCACCGTTCCCAATGACTTGACCTTCCTGTTGTACAGTCCCCGCATGAAAGACGAGAACGTCCTTCGGGAGCGCCTCAAACCCAGACAACACTTGCCCTGTGACAGGTCGATCCGGATAACCCTTCGCTGCGATGACGACACCCATCGTATACCCATCAATCCATTCAATCGGATACGTTTCTTGACGGACGACCGCTTGAATCACTTCAAGGAGTGGTGATGTCAAATTCGGTAAGATGACTTCCGTTTCCGGGTCACCGAAGCGCGCATTGAATTCGATCACTTTTGGACCAGTCGATGTCAAGATAAGACCAGCATACAAGAATCCCTCAAACGGCGTCCCTCGTTTGACCATCGTTTGAGCGAGCGGTTCTAACACCGTCTTCACCGCTTCTTCGTATACATGCTCTGCTAGATGCGGCATCGGACTGTAAGCACCCATACCGCCCGTATTCGGTCCCTGGTCACCGTCATAAGCACGTTTATGATCCTGAGACGTAATCATCGGAATGACACGCTCTCCCGAGACGAATGCCATGAGTGAAAACTCTTCCCCATCAAGGAACTCTTCGATGACGACCTGTGATTGTTGTCCGAATTTATCCGTCGTGAAAATATCACGTACAGCCGATTCCGCCTCTTCCACCGTGAATGCGACCGTGACACCTTTCCCCGCAGCTAGTCCATCCGCCTTGACGACGAGCGGCGCCCCAAGCTTTTGGATATAGGTGAGCGCCGACTCTGCGTCCGTAAACGCCTCATACGCCGCCGTCGGGATGCCCGCCTCCATCATGACCTCTTTTGCGAACGCCTTGCTTCCTTCGAGCAAGGCCGCAGCTTTCGTCGGTCCGAAGATGTTCAGTCCTTTGGCACGGAACGTATCGACGACCCCTGCCATCAAGGAAGATTCCGGTCCGACAATCGTCCACTCGATGTCCGTCTCTTCTGCAAACTGAGCGAGCGCCTCGACGTCCGTCTCATTGATCGACACAGACGTCATGCCTTCCATAAAGTCATTACCTGGTGCAACGAAGACGTGATGTCCGTCTTGTTTTAATTTCCATGCGAGCGCATGCTCGCGTCCTCCTCGACCGATGACCATTACGTTCATGACGCGAACCCCTCTCAGTGTTTGAAATGTCTGACGGATGTGAATACCATCGTGATCCCATGACGATTTGCCGCTTCAATCGATTCGGCATCGCGAATCGACCCACCTGGTTGGATGATGGCTGTAATGCCTGCCGCCGCTGCCGCCTCGACCGTGTCTGCCATTGGGAAGAACGCGTCACTTCCAAGCGCTGCACCTGTCGCGCGTTCACCGGCTTGTTCGAAAGCAATTTTTGCAGCTCCGACACGGTTCATCTGCCCTGCTCCGATTCCAATCGTCGTCTCATCTTTCGCTACGACAATGGCGTTCGACTTCACATGTTTGACGACACGCCATGCGAGTTTCAAATCTTCCCATTCGGATGCAGTCGGGCGACGGTCCGTCACGATTTGGCACGCGGCGTCGTCGAGCGTCATGTCATCTCCATCTTGGACGAGTAATCCTCCAGCGACAGCCGTTAAGCGCATCCCTGTCATTTGACCCATATCCAACGTTAACAAACGAAGATTCTTCTTCTCTTTCAATCGTTCAAGTGCTGCCTCACTAAAGGATGGGGCAATGATGATCTCTAAAAAGATGTTGCGAAGGGCGTCTGCTGTTTCTAAATCGACTTCGCGGTTCAGGGCAACAATCCCGCCAAAAATAGAAACCGGGTCGGCCGCATGTGCACGTTCGAACGCCTGGTGAATCGTCCGTCCTACTGCGACACCACAAGGATTCATGTGTTTGACGACGACGGCAGCCGGTTCGTTCAATTCACTGAGTGCTTCAAGCGCCGCGTTCGTATCTTGAATGTTGTTATACGAAAGTTCTTTCCCGTGAAGCTGTGTTGCATTCGCAAGTGTCATCCCGTCATATAAAGGCGTCTTATAGAACGCTGCTTGTTGATGCGGATTCTCACCGTAGCGAAGGTCTTGAACTTTTTCATACGTGACCGTCAACTGTTCTGGGAAGGTTTCCCCGATTTGACGACCTAAATAGTCGGCAATCAACGCATCGTAAGCAGCCGTATGACGGAATGCTTTCGTCGCAAGACGTTGACGTGTCTCAAACGATGTGCCGCCTCCACGTACCTCATCTGCAACGAGTGTATAGTCACTTGGGTCGACGACGACCGTGACGCTCGCATGGTTTTTCGCAGCCGAACGCAACATGCTCGGTCCACCGATATCGATGTTTTCAATGGCTTCTTCATAAGTCGTGTTCTCTTTTGCAATCGTCTCTTTAAATGGATAGAGGTTGACGACCACGTAATCAATTGGCTCGATATCATGGTCTTTCATTTGTGCGACATGCGTCTCGAGGTCGCGACGCCCGAGCAATCCACCGTGAACGAGTGGGTGCAACGTCTTGACACGACCGTCTAACATCTCGGGAAACGATGTCACTTCAGAGATGTTTTTGACTGGTAAACCGGCTTGTTGGAGTGCCGCCTCGGTTCCTCCTGTCGAGATGAGTTCAATGCCCGCCTCATGCAAGACTTTTGCTAATTCCACAATCCCTGTTTTATCAGAAACACTTAATAATGCTCTCACTTGAAAACCTCCTGTTGATTCAACACTTGTTGTAATACGCGCGGATACAGTTGATGTTCAATCGCTTGAATGCGTCGTGTCGCCTCAGTACGATCGCATCCTTCAATCTCTACAGTCTCTTGTGCGATGATGGGACCTGTGTCCATCCCCGCATCCACATAATGAACCGTCACGCCACTCGTAGGCACCTTAGCGTCAAGTGCCTGACCGATCGCGTCTTTCCCCGGAAACGCAGGTAAGAGCGAGGGATGAATGTTAATGATTCGGTTCGGATATGCGGATAGTAACACATTTCCGATTAGGCGCATATACCCCGCCAACACAATATAGTCTACTTGAAGTGAATCGAGAAGAACGAGGATTTCTTCCTCGAACTCCTCTTTGGACGAATATGTTTTCGGCGTAAAAGAAAAGCTAGGGATGTTGTAACGCTCCGCACGATCGAGAACCGTCGCTTCTGGTTTGTCCGTCACAAGCAACACGCATTCAGCTGATAATTGTCCATCGGCAATCGTCTTCCAAATGGCTTCGGCGTTACTCCCCGATCCTGACGCAAAGATGGCAAATCGCTTCATTGGTCGACTCCTGAGATTCGGATTCCTGGACGACTCTCGACTTTCCCAATTCGATGCGCTGTCTCACCGACACGTTCGAGCGCCGCTTCGACCACTTCTACATCTTCAGGACGTACCGTAATCATATAACCGATTCCCATGTTGAAGACGTTGAACATTTCCTGTTTCGAGATGTTCCCGACTTGTTCGAGCCAGTCGAATACAGGAAGACTTGGCCAATTGGATGCATCGAACGTGATCCCGTGTCCTTCCGGCAACATGCGAGGGACATTCTCATAAAAGCCGCCGCCCGTAATATGTGCCATCCCTTGTACCTTCCCTGTCGAAATCGCCGCTTTCGCCGCTTCGGCATAAATTCGTGTCGGAAGTAGTAAGGCGTTCCCGAGTGTCGTATCAAGCATCGCAATCTCATCCGTGTATTGGAGGTGTTGCGCGTCGACGATATGCCGGACGAGGGAGAACCCGTTTGAATGGACACCTGAAGAAGCGAGTCCGAGTACAATGTCTCCTGCTTGAATCGTCGAACCGTCTAACAAGTTTTCCTTTTCAACGACTCCGACTGCAAATCCGGCGATGTCGTACTCTCCATCTGGGTACATGCCAGGCATTTCAGCCGTTTCGCCACCGACAAGGGCGCAGCCTGCTTGGACACATCCTTCGGCGACACCGGCGACGATACGCTCGAGTTTAGCTGGTTCAGCTTTTCCTGTTGCGATATAGTCGAGGAAATAGAGCGGTTCTGCTCCATGGACGAGGCAATCGTTGACGCACATGGCGACGCAATCGATTCCAATCGTGTCATGTTGGTCGAGTGCGAAAGCCAACTTCAGCTTCGTCCCGACCCCATCGGTCCCACTCACGAGAATCGGATGTTTCATATTCATCGAGCCGAGATCAATCATCGCCCCGAAACTACCGAGACCTGTCATCACTTCCGGACGCATCGTCCGGGCGACATGACGTTTCATGCGGGATACGGCCTCGTATCCTGCTTCTAAATTCACACCCGCTTGTTCGTATCGTACGCTCATCGGTTTTCCCCCTTAAGCCTTTGTCTCTGTCACGAGTTCTGCAAGTTCAGTCGGATATAGTCCAGTGAAGCATGCAGCACACTGCCCGCGTAGCGCTCCTTCGAATGGACGATCGATGGCTTCGACCGTTCCATCCAATGTGAGGAACGATAGTGAATCGGCACCAATCTCTTCTCTAATCTCTTCAACGGATTTGGTTGCCGCAATTAACTCTTCCTTCGTCGATGTATCAATTCCGTAATAGCACGGATGCTTGATAGGTGGAGACGTGATGCGCACATGCACTTCCGTCGCGCCTGCCTCTCTTAGCAACGTAACGATTCGGCGACTCGTCGTTCCTCGGACGATAGAATCATCGACCATGATGACCCGTTTCCCGTTCACGACACCGCGTAACGCCGACAACTTCATCTTCACGCCGCGCTCTCGTAATTCCTGAGACGGTTGAATAAAGGTCCGTCCGACATAACGATTCTTAATGAGTCCCATCTCGTATGGGATTCCGCTCGCTTCGGCGTAACCAATTGCCGCGGAAATACTCGAGTCAGGTACACCCGTGACGACATCTGCTTCGACCGGCGCTTCTTCGAACATCTTTTTCCCCATGGCTTTACGCGCCGTATGCACGTTGATACCGTCGATAATCGAGTCTGGTCGTGAGAAGTAGATGTATTCCATCGAACACATCGCACGAACTGCCGCTTCACTGAAGCGTTCGGATGTGATGCCTTCACTCGTGATCATGAGTAGTTCCCCTGGTTCGACATCTCGGACGTACGTTGCTCCAACGACATCAAACGCACATGTCTCCGATGCGAAGACGTACGCACCGTCTTCTGTCTGTCCGAGTGACAAAGGACGTAATCCATGGACGTCGACTCCAACATAAAGCGCGTCTTCCGTCAAAAACAAGAAAGCGAACGCTCCCACGAGGCGAGCCAAACTATCCGCGATCCGTTCTTTCAACGAATTGCCACGACTTCGCTTAATCAAATGAGCTACAACTTCCGTGTCAGACGTCGTCTGGAAGATGGCACCTTCCGCTTCGAGCATATGTTTTAATTCTGTCGCGTTCACGAGATTTCCGTTATGTGCCATCGCCAAATCACCTGTTAACGATTTGAAATGAAGTGGCTGAACGTTCTCTAGCGTGTTACCTCCCGCTGTCGAGTAACGCACGTGACCAATCGCATGATTCCCCGTGAGTGCGTCAAGTGACGTCTCATCAAACACCTCGGTGACGAGACCGAGTCCACGCTTCGCATGGAGACGTTCTCCATCCGCCGTTACGATTCCCGTTCCTTCTTGGCCACGGTGTTGCAAACTGTGAAGTCCGTAATAGGCGAGGTGTGAAGCTTCGATGTGACCGAACACACCGAAGACTCCACATTCCTCATTCATGCCTCGGATGTCATATAACATGGAATAGCTCCTTCCCATACACGTTCCAACTCTTGCACATCCATTTCAATCAAACGGTCACTCGCACGAACGACAACGGTTGCCGCTTCTGTGACCGTTCCGATTGCTGTTCCGTTCGTCATACTCGCGAATGCCTCAGCTTGCGCTTGATCGACCGTCACGAGGAAGCGTGACTGTGATTCACTGAATAGCGCAGTGACGAGATCTGTATCGATTGTGACGTCAACACCGAACTCGGTTCCGAAAACAAGTTCCGGTAACGCTGCCGCAAGACCGCCTTCTGACACATCGTGTGCCGCCGTGACAAGACCTTTACGAATCGCTTGAAGCAATGCCTTTTGCGTCATTTGCTCTTCCTGAAGATCGAGTGTCGGTGCATGACCGCTCACTTTTCCGTCTTGGAGCATTTGAAGGGCGCTTCCACCGAATTCCGCTTTCGTCTCACCGAGTAAGAAGACGACGTCTCCTGCTTGTTTCGCGAACGATGTCGTAATGTGTTTCGGTTTCTCAATGAGTCCGACCATTCCGACGACCGGTGTCGGGTAGATCGCTTGTCCGTTCGATTCGTTGTACAACGATACGTTCCCACCAATGACAGGTGTATCAAGCGTACGGCACGCTTCCGCCATCCCTTCAACGGCTTGGTCGAGTTGCCAGAATCCTTCCGGTTTATCTGGGCTTCCGAAGTTGAGGCAGTCCGTCAAGGCGAGTGGTTCTGCACCACTTGCGACAATGTTACGAGCCGCCTCAGCGACAGCGATTGCCCCACCGACCCGAGGATCGAGGTAGACGTATTTTGCGTTACAGTCTGTCGTCATCGCGAGCGATTTCTCCGTCTCACGGATGCGAATGACCGCGGCATCGCTTCCTGGTGCGACGACTGTCGATGTTTGTACCATATGGTCGTATTGCTCATACACCCAACGTTTCGAAGCGATACTCGGCATCGCAAGGACGTCTTTCCATGTCGCCATCACGTCGTTGACGACCGGCGTAATTGGTTTCATCGCCTGGAACGCTTCGTAATATGCGGGTACTTTTGACGGTTTATGATAGACAGGAGCGTCTTCAGCGAGCGCGTCGACTGGTACTTCGGCTGCGACTTCTCCTTGGTGAACGAGGCGAAGCACTTTCTCTTCGATAACTTCTCCTACCTTGATTGCGTGAAGTCCCCACTTCGTCACAATCGCTTCAATCTCGTCTTCATGTCCGGCTTTGACAACGAGAAGCATCCGTTCTTGCGATTCCGATAACATCATCTCGTAAGGCGTCATGCCTGTCTCACGTTGCGGGACGAGGTCCAAGTTCATCTCGATTCCCATGCCAGCTTTTGAGGCCATCTCCGCTGAAGAAGATGTCAATCCGGCTGCTCCCATGTCTTGAATCCCGACGAGCGCTGGGTGCTTGATGACTTCGAGACACGCTTCAATCAATAACTTCTCCATGAACGGGTCTCCGACTTGTACGGCTGGACGTTTCTCGTCTGCGTCTTCCCCGAGTTCTTCAGAGGCGAACGTGGCACCATGGATCCCGTCGCGTCCTGTCGTTGCACCGACATACATGACCGAGTTCCCGACACCTTCTGCGATTCCTTTTTGAATATCTTCATGCCGGATGAAACCGACACACATCGCGTTGACGAGAGGATTTCCTGAGTAAGCCGGATCAAATGCGACTTCACCGCCGACAGTCGGGATGCCGACACAGTTTCCATAACCGGCGATGCCTGATACGACATGACCGAATAAATGTTTCACACGTGATTCGTTCAAATCTCCGAAACGGAGTGAGTTCAATAATGCAATCGGACGGGCACCCATCGAGAAGATATCGCGGATGATTCCACCCACCCCAGTCGCTGCACCTTGATAAGGCTCGATCGCTGACGGGTGATTATGACTCTCGATTTTAAAGGCGACAGCTTGACCGTCTCCGATATCGACGATTCCTGCCCCTTCTCCCGGTCCTTGTAAAACGTGCTTACCGGTCGTAGGAAACTTCCGGAGCACAGGTTTCGAGTTTTTGTACGAACAGTGTTCAGACCACATGACCGAGAAGAGACCGATTTCTGTATAGTTTGGCTCTCGACCAAGTAGTGAGACGACGAGTGCATATTCGTCGTCTGATAATCCCATCGTGGCATAGATCTTTTCATCACGGATTTGTGTAGCTGTCGGTTCAGTTGTAAGTAACATGTCGTGCCCCCCATTTTACGATTGACGTGAATAACCGTTTACCGTCTTCCCCACCTAGTAGCGCTTCGACCGCACGCTCCGGGTGTGGCATCATGCCGAGTACATTTCCTGCCTCATTCGTGATACCAGCGATATTTTCGACCGATCCGTTCGGATTCTCTTTATAGGTGAACGCGATCTGACCTTTTGCCTTCAATGTCTCAAGTGTTGCCTCGTCACAGTAGTAGTTGCCCTCACCGTGTGCGATTGGGACCCGAATCGTTTCCTGTGCCGCATAATCACTAGTGAACATCGTCTCATTATTTTCGACGACAAGTTCGACTGTCTTACACATGAATTTCAAATCACGGTTTCGCATCAATACACCAGGGAGGAGTCCCGCTTCGACAAGTACTTGGAATCCGTTACATACCCCAAGAACCGGACGTCCTTCTTCTGCGAAACGCTTCACCTCAGCCATAATCGGTGAAAATTGAGCAATCGACCCACAGCGCAAGTAATCGCCATATGAGAAGCCACCTGGTAAGAGGACCCCATCGAATCCTTCAAGTGATGTTTCTGTATGGAACACGTATTCCGCTTCTTCCCCGAGCACGTCTTTTACCGCATGGTACATGTCGAGGTCACAGTTTGATCCTGGAAAGACGATGACCGCGAACTTCATGCGAGTACCCCCATCTCGATTTCATAATTCTCAATGACCGTGTTGACGAGTAACTTCTCACACATTTCTTTGACCATGTCTTCTGTCGTCTCGTCAGCAACTTGAAGCTCGATGACCTTCCCGATGCGGACCGACTCAATCCCAGCGAATCCAAGATGTTCGAGTCCACCTTTCACGGCAACTCCTTGTGGGTCGAGTACACTTTCACGTAATGTCACATACACGTTTACTTTTTTCATTGTCCGTTTCCCCCTATGCGTGTTAACAATTGTCCATACGTCTCAGTCAAAGAACCTAAATCGCGACGAAATACATCTTTATCGAGCTTTTGTTTCGTCTCTTTGTCCCACAAGCGGCATGTATCTGGTGAAATCTCATCCGCTAAGATGATCGTTCCGTCTACTTTTCCAAACTCTAGTTTGAAATCAATCACGTCAATGCCATGTTGGCCGAAGAAATCGAGCAATACATCGTTTACCCAAAGACCTAGTTGTCGCAATGTTTCGACTTCTTTATGTGTAGCGACTTGCAACAAACGGATATGGTCTTTCGTAAGCAACGGATCCCCAAGGGCATCATCTTTATAGTAGAACTCGACAATCGGTGCGAGGAGCGGCGTCCCTTCTTCCCAACCGAGTCGTTTCGCCAGACTACCGGCCGCTACGTTTCGAACGACCACTTCTAACGGAATGATGTCGACACGGCGGACTAACTGTTCCCGCTCTGAGATTCGTTTGATAAAGTGCGTCGGAATCTTGTTGTCATGCATCAATTCGAACAGCTGGGTCGTGATGGCGTTGTTGAGAATCCCTTTTCCATCAATCGACTCTTTCTTCTCTCCATTGAATGCCGTTGCATCATCTTTGTAATACACGCGAAGCACACCCGCTTCTTCTGTCTCAAATAACGCTTTCGCTTTGCCTTCATAAATTGCTTTCATCTGAACCGTCCCCCTTAAAAGTGAGAGGGGCATATCGCCCCTCAACGATTACAAACCACAGCGTTCAAAAATCGTATCGACACGGCGTACATGATAACGCGGGTCGAACAACTCATCGAGCTCTTCACTCGTAAAGAGTGCGCCCATTTCTTTGTCCTCTTCAATCAATGTCCGGAACATTGTTTCTTCTTCCCATGCCTGCATCGCCTTCGGTTGAACCGCGTCATATGCAGCCTCGCGCGACCAGCCTTTCTCGATGAGACCGAGTAGAATACGTTGTGAGAAGATGATCCCAAACGTACGGTCCATGTTACGACGCATATTCTCTGGGAACACCGTCAAATTCTTCACAATATTACCGAAGCGATTCAACATATAGTTGAGAAGAATCGTCGCGTCCGGGATGATGATGCGTTCTGCCGATGAGTGCGAGATGTCACGTTCATGCCAGAGCGGAACATTTTCGTAAGCCGTCACCATATGACCGCGAATCACACGTGCAAGACCTGTCATGTTTTCAGAACCGATTGGATTCCGCTTATGCGGCATCGCCGACGATCCTTTTTGTCCTTTTGCGAAAAATTCTTCCACTTCGCGTGTCTCTGTTTTTTGAAGACCACGAATCTCGGTTGCCATTTTTTCAATCGATGTCGCGATCAATGCGAGCGTCGACATATACTCGGCATGGCGGTCCCGTTGGAGCGTCTGTGTCGAGATTGGTGCAGCTTGAATACCGAGCTTGTCACATACATATGACTCGATGAACGGGTCAATATTTGCGAATGTCCCAACGGCTCCACTCATTTTCCCAAACTCAATCGTTTCGCGTGCTGCCATGAAACGTTTTTTGTTGCGTTTCATTTCTTCATACCAAAGGGCGAGCTTCAAGCCGAACGTCGTCGGTTCCGCATGTACACCGTGTGTACGTCCCATCATGATGTCATATTTATGTGCTTTTGCTTTTTCTGCAAGAATGCCGATGAAGCGATCTAAATCGGCTTCTAAAATATCATTCGCCTGCTTGATTAAGTACGAGAGCGCCGTATCGACGACATCCGTTGACGTCAATCCGTAGTGTACCCACTTCTTCTCTTCTCCGAGTGTCTCGGAGACCGCACGCGTGAACGCAATCACATCGTGACGCGTCTCTTGTTCAATTTCTAAAATACGGTCAACATCAAACGATGCTTTGTTCCAAAGGACCTGTACATCTTCTTTCGGGATAATCCCAAGTTCACTCCAAGCCTCACAAGCGTAAAGTTCAACTTTTAGCCAAGCCTCGAACTTGTTTTGATCAGTCCAAATGTTCGCCATCTCTGGGCGGGTGTAGCGTGAAATCATAAAACGGTCTCCTTCCAAATTGCCAGTTGTTCGATGGTATGAAGCGCATCCTCGACCGTGTCACCGAGAATATTCAAGTGTCCCATCTTGCGACCTGTCTTCGCTTCATCTTTTCCATACAGATGTAGTTTAACATTCGAAGGCAATGCTTTGACATTGAGTCGTTGCATATGCTCGCCGAGAAGATTGACCATCACGACAGGCGTTTTCAATGTTGTCCGTCCGAGACGCATTCCCGTCACGGCTCGAATGTGTTGTTCAAATTGTGAGGTTTCACAAGCATCAATTGTGTAATGTCCAGAATTATGTGGACGTGGTGCGAGTTCGTTTACGTAAAGGCGACCATCTGACATGACAAACAGCTCGACAGCGAGTGTTCCCATTAATCCGATATGGTCAGCAAGCTGAAGCGCAAGGTGTCTCGCATCTTCTTGAATCTCATCAGCCACACGAGCTGGTACGATCGATAGATGTAGAATGTTGTTATGATGAATATTTTCACTAATTGGGAACGTTGACGTTTCTTCTTCTCCACGTGTCACAATGACCGAGATTTCTTTTTCAAAAGGCAACCAGGCTTCAGCGACATATTCTTGCTCGGTGAACTGTTCAATGAATGCCTGAACATCTTGTTCCGTCCGAATGACTGTCTGCCCTTTTCCGTCATAGCCAAAGCGACACGTTTTGACGACAAATGGCAACCCAAGTTTCTCTTTCGCCACCTGAACATCTCGAACGGTACGGACTGAAACATAAGGTGCGACTCGTAAACCAGCTGACTCAATCATTTGTTTTTCTAAAATACGATGCTGCGTCGCTTTCAATACATCCATTCCTTGTGGACATTTCTCTTCAATCGCTGCAATCATTTCTGTGTCAATATTCTCGAATTCATACGTTACAACGTCTGAACGGTCAGCAAGTTTCTTTGCGGCATCAACATCATCAAATGAAGCAACGATTGAATCCGCCACTTGAGCAGTCGGTGCATGTGGGTTTGGGTCTAGACAAAGTGTCGTGTATCCCATTGCACTTGCACTAAGAGACATCATTCGTCCGAGCTGTCCTCCGCCTAAGATTCCGATTCTCATTAGACTAACTCCCCCGTTCCTCGCATAGCCATCTCTTGTTTTTTCTCCCGAAACGATTCAAGTCGCTGCGTGATTTCTTTGGAGTGAATACTGAGAATTTGAGCAGCGAGTAGTCCCGCGTTCGTCGCGCCAGCCTTACCGATTGCCACAGTTGCTACTGGCACTCCCGCAGGCATCTGAACGATTGATAGTAGTGAATCCATTCCATTGAGTGCTTTGGACTGAACTGGGACACCGATGACAGGGAGTGTCGTTTTAGCAGCCACCATTCCAGGAAGATGAGCTGCGCCACCAGCACCAGCGATAATAACTTGAATGCCTCTACTTCGTGCCTCTTCCGCATATTCGAACATAAGGTCTGGTGTTCGATGAGCCGAGACAACTTGTTTCTCGTATGGAATCTGTAACTCATCTAACAAGTCACAAGTATGTTTCATCGTCTCCCAATCAGATGAACTACCCATAATTACTCCAACCACTGCGTTCATTCCAAATGTCCCCCTTACAAAAAGAAATCCCTAAACCGAGCAATCAGTTTAGGGTATAGGCATGACAAATACACGTCAGCTACACCCCATAGTCTGATCAGAGTCGGTGATCAGGTAGAAACTTGCAAGCCATTTCCTTGCGATTATATGGAGCACTATTTATTTTTCCTATCTCACACGCCTATCGTACCTTGTTCTTTGAAAACATGTCAATAAACTGCGAACATTTTAATTGTCTGAATATTTATCGTTCGCTTTTTTGATATTATCGGCGCAAGTTTCTCTGATAATGTATGCTATTGAAAAAGGGGGAGTTAGATGAGTTATATCGCAGGTCTACGTGAAGTGATTGGGAATCGCCCAATCATCAGTGTGGGAGCGACCATTTTGGTCATCAATCAAAAGCAAGAGGTACTGATGCAATTCCGATCGGATACACTTGATTGGGGTTTACCAGGAGGATCGATGGAACTCGGGGAAACATTGGAAGAAGTCGCTGCACGAGAATTGAAAGAAGAAACTGGGCTTCTCGCTGAGCAATTTGAATTAATCCAAGTCTTTTCCGGTCCAGACGGTTACTTTAAATATCCGAACGGAGACGAGACATACGGTGTCATTCATTTATACCAAGCAAAAGGAGTACGTGGAGAACTCGTCATGGAAGATGGTGAAAGTTTGGCTCTTGAGTACTTTAGTAAAGAAAACCTTCCTATGAAGATAGAGAAACCTGCTCAAACTTTATTGGATACGCTTGGAGATCGATGCTTTGAGCGTGAGCATTCGTTTTGAGACATAAAAAAGCCGTCACACAGAGTCGTGTGACGGCTTGGCATTAGGATTCTTTAGAGACGCATTCAAATAAAATCGATTGATGGGAATGGACAGGTTCATCTTTGGCTCCCGTTTGCTCAAAGACGGGCTTTTCAATGCGGCGTATAGGACGATAACCCATTTCGTTGATTCGATCTAAACATTCGCTGACCGTTTCATTTGGTTCGACATATACTTTGATCTTCTTAGCCATTTCTTACGTCCTCTCTTCCACTGAACTGAATCGATGATAAGAAAAAACGGCGGCCCTTGAGCGAATGCTCCAGAACCACCGTTTGCCTGGCAACGTCCTATCCTCACAGGGGGAGATCCCCCAACTACTTTCGGCGCTGAGACGCTTAACTTCCGTGTTCGGCATGGGAAC
>NZ_JACSKH010000004.1 GCF_018617485.1 Exiguobacterium sp. s124
GTTCCCATGCCGAACACGGAAGTTAAGCGTCTCAGCGCCGAAAGTAGTTGGGGGATCTCCCCCTGTGAGGATAGGACGTTGCCAGGCAACAACGCAGAGGACGACCGAGCATAACGCTCGGTCGTTTTTTTGTTTCATTGAAACTTTATCCCTTCTTTTTCGTACAAAGTATGAGAAAGAGGGGAGTGTTTTGTATATTCGATTAGCTACTATAAAAGACGTTTAACTGCAAGCTTTCGACAAAAGGCAGACACTTTGCAGTTACCAGTAAGAGATGTGAATGTCGAGACTCCTGGATACGACAATGAACCAATGTCTTATTGAATCCGATGTATGAAACGAAAGGGGAAGACCAATGAAAGATTTTCAAGATGTGCAATTAGAGTTGCAACAGCGTCTTGCCGAGCGTGATCGACTTGTCCGTAAGCAAAAGACAATTGAAGCACAGTTGAAAGAGCACGAAACCGTACGAAAAGAGTTGCTCAATACATTTACAAAGGAACAGCGTGATGTTTACGATCTTGAAAGCTTTTCACTCGTGAATACATGGCGCAAGTGGAGAGGGACATTTGATGAACAGCGTACAAAAGAGGTAGAGGAAGCTGCTCGAGCCGAACTGAAGTTACGTGAACATGAGGCGATGATTGACGAATTGACGCTTGAACATCGAGATTTACGAGAAAAGCTGGAGGCCTATGAAACGATCGATGATGAATGGGAGACATTCTTAGAAACCAAAGAGGCACATCTTACTAAAGACCCGGCTGTTCGAAAAGATCTTCACCGTCTGACACATCAACAAGCGGAGATGAATGAACTTCTTATTGAATATCGGGAAGCGATTGAGGCGGGAAGATTCGCAAGAGCAACAATTGCGAAAACACTGAAGCATTTAGACAGCGCAAAGGGATGGTCGACGTATGATACGTTCTTTGGTGGAGGATTGATTGCGACTGCGATGAAGCATGATGCATTGGATGCTTCCGAACAGACGATGCATGAACTTCAATCTGCATTGGAACGTTTTTCCCGTGAATTAGCCGACGTGCAAGGAGTGGTCGAAGAGTTACATGTTCAACGTGGCTCCCTCATTCAGTTTGCGGATTACTTCTTAGATGACATTTTCTCCGAATGGACCATGCACGGTAGAATCAATGAATCGCTTGATCATGTAAATGAACTCAATCAGGAAATCAATCGGTTGATTGCACGTATGACCATACAAGTAGAAAATCTCGAACAGCGACTCGAAGAGACTGATGAAAAAAGAAGACAGCTCATCCTCACGCGATGAGCTGCTTATTTACTCCGGTCGTTTTAACCAGTGGCGAAGTCCTTTCCCTGCATGAGGTCCTGAATCATAACGAGGAATGACGTGTAGATGAGCGTGAGGCACGGTTTGGTTTGAAGCCGTGCCGACGTTCCAACCGAGTGTGTATCCGTCAGGTTGAAAGGTTCGATCAAGATGTTCTTTTGCTATGTGAAGCAATTCGTTAGTATGCTGCCATTCTAACGATGTTAAGTCGAATGTCGTCGTGCGGTGCGCTTTCGGGACGATGACGCCTGAGCCGACGAGAACGTCCTGCTCGAGGTCGTGCATGAGAAAATAACAAGAGTCATTCTCAGCAACGATTGTTTGATGTGGATCGAGCGTGGGATGGCAAAATGGACAAGTAGACATGAGATTGATACACTTCCTTTCTATTATCTAGTGTACCAAAGGGGGAGAATCATGGAACGACTCATCGATGAAATCGAACAAAGGGTGAGACCGGGGCAACGAACGTTGATTGCCATCTCGGGGCATGGAGCGGCCGGTAAATCTACATTGGCTGAACGATTACGAGAAAGATTAGGGGATGTAAACCTGTTTCATACCGACCCGTACATCACAGATTCACAGTTACGGAAACAAACATTACTCACGTATGAACACGATGGAATACCCCATCACTATAAGATGACGGCTTGTCATCCGTCTGCGCATCATCTGCTTTCACTCGAGCGTGATGTCCGTATGATTCGGGAAGGGATTGGATTTTATACGATTGACGTCCCATATTTAGAGCGGACATGGATTGATCCCGAGAAGCCGATTACGATTGTTGAGGGCATGAGTGTCGCTTTTCTTGATCTCACTTCTTTTGACCAGTCGATTTATCTTTATACCGACGGAGAAACAGAATTTAGACGCAGAGCGAATCGTGATATCCAGGAACGGGGAATGGAACTGGATTACTTACGCGCCTCCCATGACGAGCGACGTCTTCAATATGAGTTGTTCATGCATCCGTATCGCCATCACTTCCAAACCATCGTCAATACGAGTGGGGATATTATTCAAATTGAAAAAACCGCTCACGAGGAGCGGTGACTACGTAACGTATCTTGAATACCGAGACCGAGCTGTTCTTGCTCACGTTCGAGTTGTTCCCACGTGAGGGAACGATGACGCAATTCGACGTCGGTCGCCATCGACTCAAGCGTGCGCTGAGTCTCGATGTTGTCGAGCCAATAGTAGAGGTCGATCCCATCTTCGTGGAGGCGCCAAAACGATTTGACGACCTCAAACTCGTCGGCCCATTCACCGATTGGCTTGAATCCATACTTCTCAACGAATGGATAAGGACGCTCTTCCCCAAGGGGATCAATCACGTTACGAACAAACATTGGTTCAAGTCCAGCATGAGCAGTTGCGTCGAGCAATCGTTTCAGTTCAGGCATCGGTTCGATTTCAATGTGTTCAATCACGTCAAACCAGACACGTTTCATGTCCTTGTCCCATAAAGTCGCCTCCACGCTATAAGGGGCACCTGCGGAAGAAGGGGCATACATCGTCAATTCGAAGGAGAACGGAACATCCTCCTTCGCACCGGGTTCTAGTACGACAGACAGCGGAATCGGTACTTCTTGAATGTCGGCTTCCCGATTGAATTCATTTCCTTCCATGGTGATGTCTTTAAAGGTCGTCAAAAAATTGAGTGTCAGTTCTTGTAGTCGAACGACGGTTGTCGTCGGGTTCGATACGTGCAGTGTTCCGGTCACTACCTGCTTCGGAATGAGTGCTGCCGGGTCAAAGGTGATATCGGCTTCGATCTCCGAAAAGAACCATTTCTTGAATCGTTTTCCCCATTTGGACATGGCGGTCGCGCCCCTTTTCTCTAAATTCTATACTGTTATATGTGTTCCCGATTCCATTTTTCAAAAAACATTGAGAAAAAGGTTGCTTTTTATAACTGTCTCGCTTATTATAGAGGATGTCGAAACAATTCAAACCATCGCGGGGTGGAGCAGTCTGGTAGCTCGTCGGGCTCATAACCCGAAGGTCGTCGGTTCAAATCCGGCCCCCGCAACCAATTTTTATTTAATTTCATATGTCGTCGCGGGGTGGAGCAGTCTGGTAGCTCGTCGGGCTCATAACCCGAAGGTCGTTGGTTCAAATCCAGCCCCCGCAACCAATTTTTAAATGAGATAGCGAAACGATAGCGTTTCGTGTTTTTTTTTGCTTAAAATGAAGTGTACAATGAGTACGTATGAGAAGTGATAAAAGGAGAACCATTCATGTATACATTGATTACGCATTCTGCGGCGGAGACGCAAGCGGTGGCAGAACGTTTGGCTACGCTCGTCGAAGCAGGAACGGTCATCACATTAAACGGTGACCTCGGCGCGGGCAAGACGACGTTCACACAAGGGTTCGCAAAAGGACTCGGTGTCACGCGGAACGTCAACAGTCCGACGTTTACGATTATGAAACAATACAAAGGGCGTTTGCCGCTCTATCATATGGATGTCTATCGTCTCGAAGATACGGGGGATGACATCGGTCTTGAGGAATACATCAACGGTGACGGTGTTGCCATCGTGGAGTGGTCGAACTTGATTGAGTCTTCTCTTCCGGAAGAACGCCTGGCCATCACAATTGAACGGGTCAGTGACGAGGAACGGAAATTGACGCTCGCTCCAACAGGTGACCGTTACGTTCGAATCGCCAAGGAGGTGCTCGCATGAAGCAATTAATGATCGATACCGCAACGACACGTTTGTCTGTTGCATTAAGTGAAGCTGGAGAAATTCAAGCTGAAGCGACAGTCATGGTCTCGAAAAATCATGCGGTCACACTCATGCCGATGATTGAACAGCTCATGGCAGCGGTCAAGTGGAGACCGAATATGCTTGAACGGATCATTGTTACGACAGGACCTGGGTCGTACACAGGAATTCGGATTGGAGTGACGACAGCGAAGACACTCGCTTATACGCTGAACATTCCACTAATCGGGGTATCTGCCCTTCAACTCATGGCAGCGGCACCGAATACGGACTTGCCGGTCGTCTCGTTAATTGACGCGCGACGTGGCAACGCCTATATCGGATATTATCAGCACAACAAGGCACTGACGCACGATCAACATGCGTCAGTCGCCGACTGGTTGCGACTCAATAGTCAAGGACGTTTCCTCGTCGTTGGAGACGTCGAACCGTTCCGTGAGGTGTTGAGCGAATATGAGTATGTCGAAGCACCGGCTGCTCATCGTTACGGTCGTGCGAGCGATTTGGTTGTTTTCAGTGATGAGACGAATGACGTCCATGCGTTTGAACCAGAGTATTTGCGACTCGCCGAAGCGGAAGCAAAATGGTTAGAGGGACAAAACAATGGCTGACGTGAAAATTCGTCGAATGACGTGGCTCGATGTCGAGGAAGTGACGAAAGTCGAAGAGGCGTCGTTCTCGATTCCGTGGACAAAAGAGGCGTTCATGAACGAGATGCTTCGGAATGAACAGGCCATTTATTTTGTCGCGGTCTATGACAAACGGGTTATCGGTTTTGTAGGGGTATGGCAAATCGTCGATGAAGGACATATCACAAACATTGCCGTCTTACCCGAATTTCGTGGGCAAGGGATCGGGAATCAACTGTTAGCGGAACTTGTCGCGTTTGCTAAGTCAAAGGGGCTTGTCGGATTGACGTTAGAAGTCCGCGTGTCGAACGTAGGGGCGCAAAAACTGTATGAGCAGTTTGGATTTACGCAAGCCGGACGAAGAAGACGTTATTATCAGGATAATAATGAAGACGCCTATATTTATTGGGCGAAGTTAGGAAGTGACTCAGAATGAACACATCACTGATTCTCTCGATTGAGTCGAGCTGTGACGAGACGTCTGTTGCGCTCGTCAAAGACGGAAAGACGCTCTTGTCGAACGTCGTCTCTTCTCAAATTGAGAGTCATAAACGATTTGGTGGCGTCGTCCCTGAAGTGGCGTCTCGTCATCACGTGGAGCGCATCACGTATGTTATTGACGATGCGTTGAGCGAAGCAGGCGTGACGATGGAAGACGTCGATGCGGTCGCGGTCACACAAGGACCGGGTCTCGTCGGTGCCCTTCTCGTCGGCATCAGTGCGGCCAAAGCATTGTCGTTCGCCCATCAAAAACCACTCATCGGCGTCCATCATATCGCGGGACATATTTACGCAAACGAACTCGTCGAAGAGATGCAGTTCCCACTCGTCTGTCTCGTCGTCTCAGGTGGACATACAGAACTCGTTTATATGCCAGAACACGGTGTATTCGAAGTGATCGGTGAGACACGTGATGACGCGGCAGGGGAGGCGTACGATAAAGTCGCACGCACACTCAGTCTTCCATATCCGGGAGGTCCGGCAATCGATCGTTTGGCAGCGGCCGGGGAAGACACGTACAATTTCCCCCGCGTCCGTCTTGAACCAGGTAGCTTCGACTTCAGTTTCAGTGGCTTGAAGTCATCAGTCATCAACGCCGTACACAATGCGGAGCAACGCGGAGAAACGGTCATCCCGGAAAACTTGGCAGCGAGTTTCCAAGCGAGTGTCGTCGAAGTACTCGTCGAGAAAGCGATTCGCGCCGTGAAAGAAAAAGGGGCGAAGCAATTGCTCGTCGCTGGTGGTGTCGCGGCAAACCGTGGACTTCGTGCTGCGCTTCAGGAAGCTGCTACAGTTGAAGGGATTCAACTCGTCATCCCACCACTTAATCTGTGTGGGGATAACGCTGGCATGATCGGGGTTGCGGCACATCACGCGTATGTGCGCGGCAAGCGCGATACACTAGCGATGAATGCGGTTCCTGGGTTATCCTTAGAAGAGAGCATGACAGTCTAGGGGGAAATAGAGACATGACGAAACGCATCATCATCGGAGGACTTATCGTATTGCTCGTCGTTGCGACGTTCTTACAAGTACGAGAGATCATCCGCGCTTACAATATCGCCTATCAAGAGGAGATTGTCCCAGAAGAGACGCGAGTGAAGTCGTTGACTGGAGAAGAGTCATTAGAGGGCATTGGTCGTGTGACCGGAGAAAACACGCTGATTGAGTCATTATATGGCTACGCGAGTGTCGTCGATCAAAAGCCAGACCGTGTGATCGTCGTTGATCGCAATCTTGGTGTACAGCCGAAGGCGAGCGATGCTTATTATGAAATCGAGCGAGGTCGCGAGGCAACGGAAGAAGAGGCTGCGAAGTTTGACGCTTTGATTGAGGAACTCGATGAACAGCAACTGTTCGCACAAGTCATCTCGACACATGAGGCACGCTATGTGACAAATGGAGAGAAAGCGATGACGTTCTACAAAGTGTTCACACGTGACGTTGATACGAACGAGGCTGTCTTCTTTATTGCAGAAGACGGGACGAAGCTCGACTTCCATACGATTGGATTCCAACCGTTACGATACTTCTGATTATAAAAAGAGGTCAGCGTATGATGATACGCTGACCTCTTTTTTCATGCCTTCAAGTTGGCAACGATTTTCCCGACGACGTGTCGGTCTGACAGTTCGACCAATTTCTTCGGGATGTCCGCGAATGGAATCGTCTCTTGAATCATCGGTCGAATCTCACCCGCTGCAAGCAGTTCGAGCATGTGCGTACCGATGCGGACGATGTTCGCCTCGCTCACGCGGTCCTGTTGATGATGGATCGCATTGAGCGCGACCTCATGGTAGGAGATGACACGTGTGAACGGTTTGATGACACTCATGTCAGGGGCACCTGCGATATGGGCGATGTGTCCGTTGTAGGCGATGACGTGAAGGGAAGCGGTCGCCGTCTCCCGACCGACGGGATCGATGACGGCATTGACACCGTGACCACTCGTCAGTTCCATCACCCGTTGTTGCCAATCTTCCGTGTTGTAGTCGATCGCCTCGTCAGCTCCGAGTTGTTTGACCCAGTCATGGTTGCGCGCTGAAGCGGTCGTGATGACGCGTTTCCCAAGATACTTCGCGAGCTGAATCGCGAATCCGCCGACACCACCGGCCCCGGCGTGAATGAGGATCGTATCGATCGCATTCATCGGGAGTTTTTCAAAGATGGCTTGGTATGCTGTGAATCCGGCTGTCGGTAACGCGACCGCATCAGCGAACGAGATAGATTCAGGGATTGGGACGACCATGTGTGCTTTGGCACGAGTGAATTCAGCGAAGCCGCCCCATTCATTCCAGTTGCCGTGATAGAGGACGCGGTCCCCGACGTTCACATTCGTCACGTCATCCGCGACAGCGGCAATCGTACCGGCAACATCGAGTCCGAGTACATGGGGGTAAGACCATTCCGGTTTGCCGTTGGTTGCGGTTTTATAGTCGACCGGGTTGAGGCCGGCGTATTCCCCTTCAATCAACACTTCGCCGGAACGAAGTGTCGGTGCGTCAACCTCCTCGATTTGCATCGTCTGCCATGTGTTCGGTTCATGCAGTAATAAAGCTTTCATGTTCAATCCACTCCTTATAAATTTATTTATCGATGTATCCTTTAAATGTTATTTCTCTTATGATTTACTCCCTTTTATACTGAAGGTAACGAATACAAAAGGAGTTTACACAGATGATTGATTTTGAATGGTATCGCAGTTTTATCCACGTGTACCAACAACGTTCCGTATCGGCTGCGGCGCGTGTCCGATTTTTAACACAGCCGGCTGTCAGCCAACATATCGCCGCACTTGAAGCGGAGCTCGAGACGTCCCTCTTCACACGTGCACCACGTCAGATGATTCCGACGGATGCGGGGAAGGAACTGTACACGCAAGTGGTCGGGTTGATTGACCGTCTCGAAGAGTTGTCACTTGAGATGAAATATGTCTCCGGCGAGCAACCGCGTCCCGTCCTCAAGTTCGGTGGACCGACCGAGTTCGTCACACATGAGATTATACCCGCTTTACCGCTTGATATTGCACAGTACATCGCAGATTTTGGAATGACCGCGGATTTGATCAAACGCTTGGCGGACGGGGAACTCGACTTCGTCATTGCGACAAAGCGGATGGAGGAGCCAGGGATCCAATACGTTCCGATTGCCGACGAATCGTTTCTATTAGTGGCACCGAACGATTGGGAAGTCCCGACCGACGAGTTGAAAGACTGGATGGACCGCCAGCCGTGGATCAGTTACGGATTGGAGCTGCCCATCATCCGTCGTTACTACCAGACGCAGTTCGGGGAACGTCCAGACATCCGTCCGGAGATGATTTTACCAAACGTCGATGCGATCCTTGCGGCGATCGAGTCGAAGTGTGGCATCAGCATCTTGCCGAACTATTTGATTCGACATGCGCTCGAGCGGGGAAGCGTGCAAGTCGTAGCACCTGAGCGTTTTGCGACGAACGTTATTTACCTCGCGCATCGGACCGAGTCGAAACACGATCCCGTGATCAACCAAGTCATCCAAGCGCTGCAGGATGCAAAATGAAGTAGGACCCACGTGGGCCCTACTTTTTTCGATTAATGTCCATTAAGTTCTTCTAAAAATTGAACATCGCGACTATCAAGCAATGCTTCTGCTTCTTTGCGATACGTTTGATAGTGGGGTGAGGAGATATGCGCATCTAGTGCCGCCTTGTCTGCCCACTTTTCGTAAAAGACGAACGCGTCCGGGTTTCCTTCGACACGATGTAACGTATAGAAGACGCAACCTACCTCGGCGCGTGATGGGGTGACGACTTGGCGTAAATGTGTCTCGAGTGCTGAACCGAGACCAGGCTTCGCTTTAATGTTAGCTAAAATGGTGATCATCTTTATTCCTCCTAAGAACGATGACCCGTCTGTTCGAACAGACGGGTCATCCTCTTTCATCGATTGGCAACGAGAAAGAATCGATTAGTTTAACGTGTGGATGACGGCTTTTGCGACAGCAACCGTCGACTGTGGATTTTGGCCTGTTACCAAGTTTCCATCGACTTGAACGTTTTCTGTGAAGTTGTCTGCGAGCACGATGTTCGCACCGAGTTCACGAAGACGCGTTTCAAGTAGGAACGGCATGTAGATATCAAGACCTGTCGCACGTTCTTCTTCATCCGTGAACGTCGCAATCGTTTTACCGTTCACGAGTGGTGTCCCGTCAGACAATGTCGCACCGACAAGACCAGCGGGACCGTGGCAGACGGCAGCAACCGTTTTACCTGCTTCAAATAGTGAACGGATAGCAACATTCAACGCTTCGCTTTGTGGAAGGTCGAACATTGTTCCGTGACCACCTGGCATGAAGATGGCATCGAATTGATCGAAGTTGCTGATCGTCTTCAAATCAATCGTATCTTCGAGAAGAGGAGCCGTCGCTTGAATGTCAGCCGGTACTTCTCCTTCTAAACTGCGTGCGTCGATTGGAGATTGACCACCGTTCGGGCTAGCGACTGTGATGTCATATCCTTGTTGTTTGAACTCGACGTATGCCTCACCAAATTCGGATAACCAAAGTCCAGTCGTGTGACCGTCCTTCATTTCTTTTGCGTTCGTCACGACCATTAATACATGTTTACTCATCTGTCATTCCTCCTAAGAAATAATCCGTTGTTTCGGTACGTGACTAGAATAACGCGCACTCTAACGAAAAACAAATTAAGAAAAAAAGCCTAATCTATAAATAAATTTATACATAAATCAAAAAGCCGTCCTCTCGCAAAAAAGAGGACGGACGGTTCAAGCTTTAGGCTGTCGATAGTTCTCGCGATGCCATGTATTGATGCGGCTCACGATAAACACAAGGAGGGCGAGAATCCACATGAAGAGCGTCTCTTCATAGAAGTGGGCCCACACTGATCCGGGCGCATAAAACGTATGAACGGTCACATCGACCGGCCAGACGACGATACGGATGAAGAGCGTGCTCATGAGCAGTCCACTGAAGAGACTGAGTAGAATGCCTGGCCACGTCTGAATAATGAAACCGATCACGACCGGTAAAAAGTAAAAGAGAATAGACGGGACGATCGTCGATTCGCCTCGGATGAGTTCAGACACGAACTCGGTTCCGGTCGGCACAATGTAGGCCAGTCCCGTGAGGAACGCTTGGATGAACTCGATTCGCATGGCACGGGTACGCATCATGTATGGAGTTCCTCCCATTCCGCATAGAGAGCTGTGATTGATTCTTTCGCTGCGTCCGATTCGGTCGACAACTCCTGGGCGCGGGCGAAGTCGTTGAAGACATCCGGTTCACAGAGCAATTGTTCAATTTCATCAAGGCGGTTCTCATGTTGCTCAATCGCAAGTTCGATTTCTTCGATGCGCTGTTTGATCCGACGCTCTTCCCGTTGCTGCTCTTTGTCGGCACGCTGTTTCTTCACGACGACCTGCTTCGTCTCTTCACGAGCGAGACGCGCGAGTTCTTCGAGTTCTTCTTTCTTCTCGACGTAATACGAGTAGTCACCGAGATACTCGTCGATGCCGTTCGGCGTGATTTCTAACACACGTGTCGCGAGTCGGTCAATGAAGTATCGGTCGTGTGAGACAAAGAGGATCGTACCTGGGTAGTCGAGGAGCGCGTTCTCTAAAATCATCTTCGAGTCGAGGTCCAAGTGGTTCGTCGGCTCATCTAAGATGAGCAGGTTCGGCTGCTCGAGCTTCAATTTGGCCAACGTGAGTCGTGCCCGTTCGCCACCAGAGAGTTCGTGGACACGCTTCATGACATCATCGCCGCTGAATAGGAACTGTCCGAGCAGACTCCGGACTTCTTGTTCGCGCATGAGCGGCCAGTCATTCCAAATCTCATCGATGACACGGTTCGCGTCGGACAAGTTTTGTTGTTCCTGATCGTAGTAGCCGATCTCGACGCCGGTCCCGTAGCGAATCTCGCCAGTGAGGGCGGCTTGCTGTTTCGTTAACACTTTAAGTAATGTCGACTTCCCGACTCCGTTCGGACCGACGAGGGCGACCGATTCACCGCGTTGTAGCTGGAAGCGAAGATGTTGGGCGATTGCGTCCTCATATCCGATGGCGAGGTCACTCGCGCTCAATACATCGTTTCCGCTTTGGCGTTTGATGGAGAAGGAAAGGACGGCACTGCGCTCGTCACCATCTGGAGCATCGAGGCGGTCGACTTTCTCGAGACGCTTCCGCACGCTTTGCGCACGTTTCGTCGTCGTCGCTCGGGCGATGTTTCGCTGAATGAAGTCCTGCATCTTGGCAATCTCTTCTTGCTGCGACTCAAACTGCTTCTTTTCTTGTTCGTAGAGGGCGGCCTTCTGCTCGAGATACTTCGTATAGTTCCCGACGAAACGGCGGCTGCGGTGACGCGACAGCTCATAGACGACCGAGACGACACGGTCGAGGAAGTACCGGTCGTGGGAGACGATGAGGACGGCGCCTTTATAGCCGCTCAAGTACTTCTCAAGCCAGGCAAGCGTCTCGATGTCCAAATGGTTCGTCGGCTCGTCCAAGATGAGTAGGTCGGGACTTTGAAGGAGCATCTTCGCCAAGGCGAGGCGTGTCCGTTGTCCACCGGAGAGTGTGTCGATGCGACGTTCGAAATCGTCCGGATAGAAACGCATTCCGTGGAGGACCGAGCGGATCGTTGCTTCATATTGATATCCGCCACGTTCTTTGAACGTATGCTGCTCTTCATCATAAGAAGAGAGGAGACGTTCGTACGCCGCAGCGTCATTTAAAATCCGTTCCGAGCCCATATCTGCTTCCATGCGACGGAGCGTCTTTTCTTGCTCGATTAAGCCTGTGAAGACGGTGAGCATCTCGTTCCAAATGGTCTCATCGGATTCTAGCCCTGAGTCTTGGGCGAGATAGCCGATCGTGACGTCTTTCGGCTTCATGATGTCCCCAGAGTCATAGTTATATTCACCAGCGATGACCTTCAAAAGCGTCGACTTCCCGGCCCCGTTACGACCGACGAGGGCGACGCGTTCGCCTTCTTGGATTTCGAGTTTTACGTTTTCTAAAATCGGCTCAACGCCGAAGGATTTGGATAAGTTATTGACTTGCAGTAGGATCAAGTGAAAAAACCCCTTTCTCTCTATTTAGTATACTGTATTTTTCAGCGATTTTAGGTATATTCGTTGAGTGGTCATGTGAATTCGTTTACAATCAAGGTGTATGAAATTCAGATTCGTTTGTAACGTGTCGTAAAAAGGAGGCTCTTTCCGTTGAGTCAAAACGAACCAAAGATTCCACAAGCGACAGCCAAACGGTTGCCACTATACTATCGATTTATTCAAAGCCTGCATGCGTCAGGGAAACAACGTGTCTCTTCAGCAGAACTGAGTGAGGCGGTCAAGGTCGATTCGGCTACGATTCGCCGTGATTTCTCGTACTTCGGTGCGCTCGGTAAAAAGGGATATGGCTATAACGTGCAGTATCTGTTAGACTTTTTCCGAAAGACACTGAATCAGGACGAGATTACGAATGTCGCCTTGGTCGGGGTCGGTCACCTTGGGACGGCATTCGTCAACTATAACTTCCTTAAAAACAATAACACACATATCGTCGTCGGGTTCGACGCAGACGAGACAAAAGTCGGCACGACGATGTCAGGCGTCCCAATTCATCACGTCGATGAGATGGAACAGATTATGGAGCAAAACAAGATTGACGTCGCGATTTTGACGGTACCTTCTGCCTATGCGCAGTCCGTCGCAGACGACTTGGTGCGTTTCGGCATCAAGGGCATCTTGAACTTCACACCGGCACGACTTACCGTACCGGACACGGTTCGCGTTCATCACATCGATTTGTCGATTGAGCTGCAGTCACTCATTTACTTTATGCAACACTATCCAACCGCTGAGGGGGTCCATCAATAATGGAATTACTAGCATCATCACTCGTCGTCGGAATTCCGGGTGGGGCGAGTCTATTCATCATCGCCATCATCGCGCTCATCATCTTCGGACCGAAGAAATTACCGGAGTTTGGTCGCGCGGCCGGACAGACACTTCGTGAGTTCAAAAATGCAACGAACGGCATGATGAACGAGCACGACGAGAACGACAAGAAAGCTATCGAAAAGAAAGAGCAGTAAGCCATGAATCATCAACCTGATCAAGAGCGGGAACTCACCGATCACTTGACAGAGCTGCGAAGACGACTGATGCTATCTGCATTTGTCGTCTTTGCCTTCTTTTTGATGGCTTTGCCGAGTGTCAAATATGTACTCGCGTACTTGCAAGAAGATCTCGTCGAACGCGGGCTCGAACTGAACGCCTTTGGTGTCGCGGACCCGCTCATGATTTACTTGAACTTAGCGCTCATCATCGGCCTGATTGCGGCGAGCCCATTCCTACTGTATCAAGTGTGGGCGTTTGTCGCACCCGGTCTGCATCCGAATGAACGGAAAGGCACCCTTGCCTATATCCCGATCATCTTCGGATTGTTCTTGATCGGTCTTGCGTTCGCCTACTACTGGTTGTTCCCGCTCGTCCTCGATATCTCGACGGACCTCGGGCAAGACCTCGGACTCGAACAAATCATCGGAGCCAACAATTACTTCACGTTCTTGTTGCAACTGACGATCCCGTTCGGTCTATTGTTCCAATTGCCGGTCGTGACGATGTTCTTGACCCGGATTGGTGTCGTGACACCATACTTCTTATCGAAGATTCGTAAGTATGCGTATTTCGCGCTATTCGTAGTCGCGGCATTCATCACACCGCCGGATTTGACATCGCACCTCATGGTATCGTTGCCACTCTTCTTCCTATATGAAATCAGTTTATCGATTTCACGCGTCGCCTATAAAGGAGTGCTACGTCGGGAGAAAGAAGCGATGGTGCAAGAACAGATGGATTTAATGAAACAGATGAATGAGAAATAAGCATCGTTCCGTAAATGGGACGATGCTTTTTTATGTGCACTACACTATAGTTCAATTGGAAGTTCATACTGTTCAAATTTTAGACACTCTTACGTGAAATAGTGAGCATAGTCATTGAATCCTATATTGTGAAATAGTACACTAAGGTCAAGAATTAAATGTGATGTTTATCACAATGTGAAAAGAAACGTACTGTCTAACATAAAAGGAGAGACGACTCATATGAAAATCGCAGTCATCGGATGTACACATGCAGGAACAGCAGCTGTCAAAGGGTTACTCGCAAAGAACGACAATCTCGACATCACCGTTTACGAGCGGAACGACAACGTCAGTTTCCTCTCGTGTGGGATTGCGCTCCACGTCGGTGGGGTCGTCCAACGTGCAGAAGAATTATTCTACTCATCTCCACGTGAACTTGAAGAACTCGGAGCGACAATGCGCATGAAACATGACGTCCTATCCATCGATGCCGAAGCGAAGACGGTCCACGCCAAAAACCTCGAGACGGGAGAAGACGTGCATGACACGTATGACCGCTTGATCGTCACGACAGGTTCATGGCCGATCGTCCCGACGCTCCCAGGAATCGAAATGAATGGAATCGAACTTTGTAAAAACTATGCGCACGCACAACGCATTATCGAGCGGGCGACAGACGCGACGAAGATTGCCGTCATCGGGGCGGGGTATATCGGGGTCGAACTCGTCGAGGCGTTTGAAGCATACGGTAAACATGTCACATTCATCGACAGTGCCGACCGTATCTTGAACAAATATCTCGACAAGTCGTTCACGGATCAATTGGAAGCGGATATGACAAGTCGCGGAATCGACCTCGAACTTGGTCAGACGGTCGAGGCATTCCGTGGAACGAGCGGAAACGTCACACATGTCGTGACGGACAAAGGTGAATTCGAGGCGGACCTTGTCATCTTGTGTGTCGGATTTCGTCCGAACACAGGACTCTTAGAAGGACAGGTCGACATGCTCGGAAACGGTGCCATCATCGTCGATGAATATATGCGCACGAGCAACCCGGACATCTTTGCGGCAGGCGACAGCTGTGCCGTCTACTACAACCCGGCGCGTACACACGCCTATATCCCACTTGCGACGAATGCGGTCCGGATGGGAACGCTCGTCGCAGAAAACATGATGCAGCCTCGTGTCCGCTATCAAGGGACACAAGGAACGTCAGGACTACGACTCTATGACTGGAACATTGCGTCATCTGGTCTGACAGAAGAAGCGGCATCCCTATTCGGACTCGACGTAGAAAGTGTCGTCATCGAGGATGCGTATCGTCCGGAGTTCATGCCGACCGCAGAGAAAGTTGAATTTAAACTCGTCTATGAGACAGGGACACATCGCATTGTCGGAGGACAAGTGTTGTCGAAAGCGGATTTGACACAAGCGGTCAATACGCTCTCCCTTGCCATCCAAAACGAGATGACGATCGAAGAACTCGCATATGTCGACTTCTTCTTCCAGCCACACTACAACAAACCATGGCACTTCTTGAACAGCGGTGCGCTTGAAGCGATGAAAGACAAAGTGAATGCCTAACAAAAAAACGCGGAAGCTAACAGCTTTCGCGTTTTCTTATAGATAGTGCGGTTCATCCTTCATCAAATTGGCAAGTAAGATGTAGATGAGAAAGTTTGCTGGCAAAAAGACGAATAAGAGACGAATCTCAAAAGAAGAGATATTCACATATTCAGCGATTCCGCCACATACTCCGGCAATGGAGCGGTCGGTCGCCGACTTTCGAAGAGTACGTTGCATAGAAAATCTCCTTATGAGTGATATGTAAATTTTACCATGCGAGCGCATCATTGTCCGCATTGATTAATTGGTGTATGTAGATTATTTACAAGTCACTCGGGGAAATAGAGTAGCGTACGTGCTCGTCATGCTTTCTACCTTAAAGGAGGAATTTTTCATGGCTAAAAAGGAAAAACAACCGTATCACATCGTCACGTTCACGTTCCCAGAAGAGGCCATCTCGTATCAGGCGTTCAGTAAGCTGAAAAAGTATCATTCGGATGGACTCGTCGGATTCGAACAATTGGTCATCATCAAGCGTGAAGAAAACGGGGCGTTCTCGTTCGAGGATGCGGCGCAACTCGCACCGGTCAACAAGTCGACGAAAGGTGCGCTCATCGGGATGGCGGTTGGAATCCTCGGTGGACCGTTCGGAATTTTATTCGGAACACTCACAGGTGGTCTCATCGGCGGCACGAAAGACGTGAAGCATATGCAAGGTATTCAAGATACATTCAAACGGACGGTCGGTAATATCGAACCAGGTCAGACCGGGGTTATGGCCATCGGGGAAGAATTCGACCCATCGATTTTAGACGGGCTCGCAGAGGAGTTTGGAGGAACGGTCACGCGGACAGACGAGGAGTTGTGAGTGATGAAACTCGGAATCTTAGGTGCCGGGAAAGTCGGACGCACGCTCGGCGAACAGTTCGAACGAGAAGGCTATGAGGTGCTGTATGGAACACGGACGGAGCGGGAAGGCACGTTGACGTTACAAGAGGTCGCCTTGAGGAGTGATGTCCTCCTGCTCTGTACGCCGTTCGCGGCCGCAGTCGACCTATTGCCGACACTTGACGGACTGGACGGGAAAGTATTGATTGATGTGACGAATCCGATTGCGATCGAGTTTAACGAGGTCAAGCGACCGGATGGGGTGTCGGGTGCGGAGTATTTGCAGCGACTCGTTCCTGATACAAAAGTTGTGAAGGCGTTCAATCAGACAGGGGTCGAGAATTTAGGCAATCCGAATGGGTCTGTCATGTTCGTTGCAGGGGATGATGAAGAGGCGGTACGGCTTGTCGTCGAGCTATCGAACAAGATTGGTTTCGATACGCACCCACTCCACGGTCTGAAGCTCGCCCGCGAACTAGAAGGGTTAGCGTGGCTATGGATTCATTACGCGGTGAAAGAACGGAAAACACGGGATTTCGCATTCTACTTAAAAGAACGCTAAAAAACGATCGGGGCGAGATGCCTCGATCGTCTTTTTGATTAGAATCCTGCTTGTCGTTGTTCGCGCGCTTCCAATTGTGCGATTGTCTCGCGTTCGATATTTTCGACTTCCCGTTGTTGCCAACCTGGCATGAGGAAGGCGTCGACAAGTGTCCAAACTCCTACGATGAAGAGCCCGACAAAGCCAACCAAAACCAATGTAAGGGCGAGTGATATAACCATTAGAGCGAGCATTCCGATGGCAGAACCGGTCTTCTTGAAATAGAAGCGGTGTCCACCAAAGCCGCCGAGGAAGAACCAAAGCAAGTATGCGACGAGAAGGTTTGGCTTTCGTTTTTCAACTTCGCTGTTCACGAACAACATTTCTTCTGTCGTCAGTTGTGACGTTGAATAATTCATCATGATTTCCTACTTTCTTTGTTTAAGATTGATATAATGAATGCAGATTTTATTGTATCTAAAAACATTTGAATTACCATGAATTACTAAAATTTATTTGTAAAATAGAGGAGAATTTAGATGGTATTAGCGATTTTGACGTTCATCGTCGCGTTCGTACACGTCGTCGGCGGTGCGATTGCGTTATATCAATACCCACAATATAAACGAATGGCCATCAGTGCGATTGTACTCGGATTCGTCTACGGTGGATTGACCGTGGCAGTGATTGGATTATGAAGTGGGGCGAACAATCATGCTTGTCATGTCACTCGACAAAAACCATCCCGTCTCATGAGAAGGGATGGTTTTGATTTAGGACGCCGCTCGTCGTAGGACGAGTTTTTCTTTTACGTAGATGCCGCTATAGACGAGGAAACAGCCGAAGCTGACCAATAGTCCGATGTAGACGCTCATCATGAACGGGGTGAGAAGCGAACCGATTAAAATCGTCGAGCGCGATAAGAAATCGGCACCGGCGAATGAGGTTCCCGCAAATGCCGAGTACGCACCACGTCGGTCTTCTGGCATCATGTTCGCCTTCTCCGTATTCAATACCGGCGAGTACAATAATTCGCCGAACGTGGCGATGAGCATGAAGCCGAGGAGAAGCATTATCGAGTTCGCGCTCGTGATGACGGCGTAACCGATCGTGTACAACGCGAGTCCGCCGAGAAGCGTGTGCTTGTTCGAGAAGCGGGAAGCGAGACGTTGAATGAAGAACGTCAACGCGACGACGATGAGCGTGTTCTCGATTTGAATGAGACTCATCATCCGCACCCCGTTGATTGTCCAGTCTTCAAACGAGAGCGGTTCGAATGAATCGGCGAGCCTTACCGCGACATAACTACCCATCGAGAACTCGGCAGCGAGGATACACATTGAGCCGAAGACGACTTTGACGAACGGGCGGTCACGCCAGGCGATTTGATAACTTTGGAACACGTCGACGAAGACGAGGCGTAGCTTTTGTGAGGTCCACGTCCGTTTCGTGTCTTCGAGAAAAATGCCGTACGCAATCGGCAACATACTCGACGTGAACGTCAAAATCCAAAACAGTAAGAGTTGGTTGCTGACATAGAGCCAGCCCCCGAGCGCCGTCCCAATCGTGATGGATAAGTTGATTAACCAGTAATCGAGCGCGTACACGGCTTTTCGATTCTCAGGTGTCGTCGCATCGATGATGATGGCGCTCATCGCCGGACGTCCAAGGTTGTTCGTGACCGTGAAAATCGTGTAGGCGATCATGAAGACAATCATCTGGTCAAATTGAAGACTGAGCGTCATGACGAGAAACATTGATGCTGTGAGACTTGCCGTCAACACGAGAAGTCGCTTCCGTGAGAATTTATCGGCGAGGTATCCTCCAATCAACCCGATTACATATCCAAGACAGACGAGCGAGACTAAGAAGACGCCCGCAATCCATTCGTTAAACGCTTTGACAAAGAGAAGTGCCATGAACGGCATGATTGCGAATGAGACCGAACGATTGAAAAATGATGTCACGAGTCGTACTTTTATGGGTTTAGGTATATCTTTCCATTTCATCTTGTCACCTTCCATTCTGTACCTGTATGATAAACAAGACAACGGATTTGAAAAATGGACGACATGGGGGAATGATGTCCACTTTTAAGGGGGAATGCGAGGTGGATGCGTATTTATTTCGATTATGGAAAGAGTGTCGGAACGGGGCGTACACGATTTCCGATATGGCGGAAGCCATTCATTTAAGCCCGAAACAAACGAAGCGCCATTTGGCACGGTGGCAGGAAGAAGGATGGCTCACGTATACGAGCGGACGCGGACGGGGAAACTTGACGCGACTCGAATGGCTGCGACACGTTGAGCGCGATTTGGCAAAACAGCTACTCGAACGCATGGAGAAAGAGTCGGTCGAAGCGGTGACGAGTCAGTTGGAGTGGGACTGGTCGCCTGCACAGGCAGGGCAGTTCATGCGCCAACTTGAGAAGAAGTTCGGATATGTCCAGACATCGAGCGATGCGCTCATCATCCCACGCCGTCGCAACTTTTTGACGACACATCCGCTCGAGGCGGCTGACATTCATAGTGCCCACCTCGTCCAGAACGTATTCAATCGTCTCTTCATGATTGACGCGACTGGAGAAGTCACGGGGGAACTTGCCCATCATTACGAATGGCAGGGAAGTACGCTCGTCTTGTTTCTTCGGAAAGGGGTTCGTTTCCATGATGGGTCGCTCATGACGAGTAAAGACGTGACGAAAAGTTTGCGTACGCTCGTTCAGTCGGATGTGTATCGCTATATGTATCGGCATGTCCGGCATATCGCATCGAACGGAACGTATCGTGTCGATGTCACGCTCGACCGACGCCGGAACTCCTACATCCCGAAACTGTCGATGATTCATACGAGCATTGCCAAAGGAAGCGTCGGGACGGGTCCGTTTCAATTGGACCGACATGATAAGGAGAAGACGGTCCTTCTCGCCTTCGAGAACTATTTTGGGATCCGGGCACTTTTGGACCGGGTCGAGTTCATCAAAGTGCCGGATGGATATGACCCGACGTATCGAATCTCGTCACGGGACTCGAAAGAGACCGGACACATCTCGACACCGTCCGGGTTCGGGCTTGTCATCTTAAACAGTCATCCGAATAGTGTGTTCGTCAATGAAGAGGCGCGACATTATATGCATCGATTGATTGCGGAGGTTCGTCCGGAGATTGGGACGTTGAATGAGCGAAGAACACCGAACGACCGAGGATTTCTCGGCTCGCTGAGTGAGACGTATGATGTTCCAGAAGGGCCACCTGTCACGTTCGATCGTCCGATACGCATCAAACAGACAGACTACACGAACGATACGACTGATTGGATTGCCGAGATGTTGACACGTCACGGGATTGCTTATGAGTTCGTACCCATCAGCTTCAAAGATTCGATTCATGACAAAACGTATTATGAATACGTCGACTTGGTCGTTCATGGGGAAGTGTTCGAGCGGAACGTGACGCTCGGGTTTGAACAGTTCATGACGAACGAGTACTCGCCCCCGCATAAAGTATTCCCTTATATAGAGGGGATGGCGGAGCGGATCGGACAATATGATGACCTGCCGTTTGAGGACTGGTTACCCCTTCACCGGGAAATCGAACGCGAGTTGAAAGAAAAGTCGTACTTTATCCCGCTCTATAACGAGGAGCGGACGATCCCGTTCCCGGTCGAGTTGAAGGATGTCTGTGTCGATTTGTTCGGTTATTTTGATTTTGCGAAACTATGGATTCCGTCGTAAGGAGGGGTATCGTGCGTAAGAAGTTACTCATTGGGTTCATGATCTTTTTTGTAGGACTGTTTTTGTTCGCGCTATGGGATGGTGAATTCGTTGCCTTGTCAATCACAGGGCTAGGGTTTGCGATTTATGGTTATCGACACGAAGAGATTGAAAAGCTTGAAGAAAAGGTGACGAAGAGAATCATGAGACAAGTCGATGCGACACTCATGAACATCACGATTTACGGTTTGCTGGTCATTGGAGTGGTCATCAATTTCTTCTTGGATGAACCACAAATCCTACTGATTGATGCCATTTATGTCACATTAGGTGTGTTGTTTGGTCTGCGTGGACTGCTCATTCGAAGTGTCTATCAAGAAGTAATACAAGATCAATCGAAAGTTGCAACGATAAGAAAAACCCCGAGCTCGTAAGACTCGGGGTTTCATTATGCGGATTTGTCCGTGCCTTCTTTTTTGACTTTTCGAGCGAGTGCCAAGATTTGATACACTTTGAAAAAGTCGTAAGCGGCGACGGCGATGATGAAGTACGTCCAGAAGCTGAACCCATACTCTTGTACCGAGAAGTACGCGAGGACGGTGAACAACACACCGAACGAAAGACTGAAGAGCATCATCACTTTTAATTGTCGCGGCATAACTGCCACCTCATTTCTACATTAAAAATAGTACGAGCATCACGAGCGCGTTGTTGAACGCATGAATCGCGATTGGGACGATCAAGCGTCTCGTCTTCGCATAAGCGTATGAGAACGCAAAGCTCATCGCGATATAGACGAGGAAGCGATTGTCTTGATGGATGAGCGCGAATAGGATCGAACTGACCGCGAAGGCAATCCAGAATCCGAAGCGCACGTTCAAGTTCCCGAACAAAATATGACGGAAGAGAATCTCTTCGATAATCGGTCCGAGCAAAATGACAGGCAAAATCATGAGTGGGATGACTTCCACCATATCGGCGATGGTTTGTGTATTCATCGATTCGACAAGTTCGCCTGAAATGGCTGTTTCAATCAAATTCGCGACGATGACGAGCCCATATTGCATCAAAATCCCGAGTCCGATCCATTTTACCGTGTCATTCAAGTTAGATTGAACACCTTGTGCCTTATATTGCTTCAAGTCCGGCCAAATGAGTAATAACGACAATACAATCGTCACGGTAAACCCGATGGCCATCCAGAGCCCGATGAACGTTTCGGTTAACCATTCCGGTCGTACTTCACGGATGACGAGCGGGAACAGTTGGACGAACGCATATAATAAAATCGGGGTGAGGTGCCGGAGACGAATGTTAGGCGCCATCGAAAAACGGGTATTTATCGATTGGTTTGAGTTTAATGTAGCCAATTCAACACGTCCTTAATTTTAAGAATGAACCTACCTTTTTCTCATTGTAACAAATAAGTTCTCTTGACCGCGAGTGAGAGCATTTTTTGATGTTCCCCACTTGATTTTTTAATCGTTGCATACTACACTTATCAATGTTAGCACTCCTTTTAACTGAGTGCTAAAACCTTACGATACACATTACATCATTCATATTCGGAGGAGGGTTTTTCCATGTTAAAACCACTAGGCGATCGTGTCATCATCGAAGTCGTGGAGAAAGAAGAAAAGACGATCGGGGGCATCGTGCTTCCTGATACGGCGAAAGAAAAGCCGCAACAAGGGAAAGTCATCGCAGTCGGAACGGGCCGTGTGACAGACCAAGGCGAGCGTATCGCTCTCGACGTGAAAGAAAATGATTTGGTCATCTACTCGAAGTACGCAGGTACCGAAGTGAAGCATGATGGAAAAGAGTACTTAATCGTTCGCGAGAGCGACATTCTCGCAATCGTAGGCTAAGCACCATTATTCAAAAACTTTTTTAGGGGGAAATGAACGATGGCAAAAGATATCAAATTCTCAGAAGATGCACGTCACGCGATGCTTCGCGGCGTCGACGCACTCGCTGACGCAGTCAAAGTAACGATTGGACCAAAAGGACGTAACGTCGTCCTCGAGAAGAAATTCGGTTCACCACTCATCACGAACGATGGTGTGACCATCGCGAAAGAAATCGAACTCGAAGACCGCTTCGAAAACATGGGCGCGAAACTCGTTGCCGAAGTCGCGTCGAAGACGAACGAAGTCGCAGGGGACGGTACGACAACAGCGACAGTCCTCGCACAAGCGATGATTCGTGAAGGCCTAAAGAACGTCACAGCGGGTGCGAACCCGATGATCCTTCGTAAAGGGATCGACAAAGCGGTTCGTCGTGCACTCGAAGAATTGAAATTGATTTCAAAACCAATCGAGTCGAAAGAAGCGATCGCACAAGTCGCGGCCATCTCGGCAGCGGACGAAGAAGTCGGCGAATTGATCGCAGAAGCGATGGAACGCGTCGGCAACGACGGTGTCATCACAATCGAAGAATCACGCGGCTTCACGACAGAACTCGATGTTGTTGAAGGGATGCAGTTCGACCGTGGATACTTGTCACCTTACATGATCTCAGACTCTGACAAGATGGAAGCGTCACTCGACAATCCATACATCTTGATCACAGACAAGAAGATCTCAAACATTCAAGAAATCATTCCAGTGCTCGAGCAAGTCGTGCAACAAGGGAAGCCAATCTTGATCGTCGCAGAAGATATCGAAGGCGATGCCCTCGCGACACTCGTCTTGAACAAACTCCGTGGTACGTTCAACGCGGTAGCCGTCAAAGCACCAGGATTCGGTGACCGTCGTAAAGCGATGCTCGAAGACCTCGCGACACTCACAGGTGGTCAAGTCATCACAGAAGACCTCGGTCTCGACCTCAAATCAGCATCACTCGACATGCTCGGTCGCGCATCGAAAGTCGTCGTCACAAAAGACACAACGACTGTCGTCGAAGGTGCAGGGAACGAAGAAACAATCAAAGCACGCGTTCAAACGATTCGTAACCAAATCGAAGAGACAACGTCTGACTTCGACCGTGAAAAACTCCAAGAGCGTCTCGCGAAACTTGCAGGTGGCGTAGCCGTCGTGAAAGTCGGTGCAGCTACGGAGACAGAGCTCAAAGAGCGTAAACTCCGCATCGAAGACGCACTCAACGCGACACGTGCGGCCGTCGAAGAAGGAATCGTGGCGGGTGGTGGGACATCACTCATCAACGTCATCCCAGCCGTTCGTGCGTTGCTTGCAGAAGTGACAGCGGATGAAGCGACTGGTGTCAAACTCGTCCTTCGTGCCCTCGAAGCACCGGTCCGTCAAATCGCGGAAAACGCGGGTGAAGAAGGTTCGGTCATCGTTGAGAAACTCAAGAACGAGTCAGTCGGTGTCGGATACAACGCGGCAACTGGCGAATACGTCGACATGATCGCACATGGTATCGTCGACCCAGCGAAAGTGACGCGTTCAGCACTTCAAAACGCAGCATCTGTCTCAGCGATGTTCCTCACAACAGAGGCTGTCATCGCAGACAAGCCAGAAAAAGATGCTCCTGCAATGCCTGACATGGGCGGTATGGGTGGAATGGGCGGCATGATGTAAGTCATACGCCTTTAAAGGAACCATTCATCAGCGAAAGCTGGTGGGTGGTTTTTTTGTGCTTCTTAGATAGAGTTTTCTATTTCTCGTACAGATAGGATAATGAAGAAAATAGAAGAGAGGACAAGCGTTATGGAAATCGACAAAGTATTACGCTTTAAACAGCGAAGTGAATTTCGAGAATGGCTTCATGAACATGCGAATGATGAATCTTTTTGTTGGGTCATTCTCAGCCGAAAGAATAGTGGGGACGGATTACTCTATCTCGATGCTGTGGAAGAGGCGTTATGTTTCGGGTGGATTGATGGGATTGCAAAGAAGACGGCAGAGGGAGAATTCGCCCAACGATTTTCACCAAGACGAGAGAAGAGTAATTGGACGGAGCTGAACAAAGAGAGGGTAAGACGTTTGATAAGACTCGAACTGATGCAAGCACGAGGATTGAGTGTTCTTCCTGATATGAGCGTTAAATCATTTATCGTTGATTTAGAAATCATATTGCGATTACAGGAAAATCCTCAAGTCTATCAGAACTTCATGGCGTTTCCTGAATTATATCGCCGCATTCGAATTGATACGATTCAAAGCGTTCGTCAAGACCGTGAGTTGTATACGAAACGTCTCAATAAATTGATTGAGAAGACGAGAGCAAATGAAATGTACGGACAATGGAATGACGATGGACGTTTGCTTCATGATTGAGTAGGGACATTAAGTGATCTAATTTATTGCGCGAATGAGTCGAAATCGTCAATCTCCATGATATAACCAAGGAATATGAAAATGTTGAAAATCGAAACTTCCTTTCCCTTTGTTCGTAATAAGTGAGAAAGGGGGAGATTTCGATAGTATCACGTTGCACGAATTGTCAGTATAAGAGGAAAGCGAAAGAGGTATGGTCACTCGGATTCTCAAAAGACGGAAAAGCGTGTCCGAACTGTGGACACACACAATATATTTCTGGTGAAACGCAACGGCTGTTTACATTAGGCTATTTGAGTCTTCTGTTTGTTCCATTTCTTTTATTTCGAATCCGACTCAGCGATGAGAATGATCCTTTTTCGTAAATCGTTAGAATACGAACTCCGCGTCACGACATCTATGTGACGCGTTTTTTTGTGCCTTCTTTAAATCAAATGCATCCCAATTTGCACAAATGTTCATTTAAGTGTACATTTGTGCAAAAGGGGTGTGGCTGAATGTCAGAAGAACTGAAGAGGCTTTACGAAGTAGCGCATTTGTATTACGAACAGAATCAAACACAACACCAGATTGCAGAGACACTCGATGTCAATCGGGCCACGGTTAGTCGCATGTTAAAACGCATCCGGGAATTAGGGATTGTGAAGTTTCAAATCGATTATGATCGCTATCAATCGATTGACGTGGCAGCTCAACTGAAAGAGCGGTTTGGTCTAAAATATGTCATCCTTGTACCTGAAAAGTCAGGTCAACGCGAAGAGACATTACAACGTATGGGGGAAGCGTGCGCAACATATATCGGGACAATCATCACTGACAATGATGTGATTGGCTTTTCATGGGGAACCGCACTAGCAGCCGTTGTGGAGGCATTCGCACCGAAAGAAGCGTATTCAAGTATCCAATGCGTCCCTCTAATCGGTGGTCCGGACGGAAAACTAGAAAGTCGTTTCCATGCGAACACGTTAGCCTATGACGCTTCGCGAAAATGGCGTGGGCGTTCTAAGCTAATTGACGTTCCTGCTATTTTACCGAATGCCGCTATCAAGCAAGCACTAACCCAGTCGACACATGCTCAAGAAGTCGTGGGGCTTTGGGGTCGGATGAACATTGCTCTCTTTGGGATTGGGTCATCCCAACTGAACCAAGAAACCAACTGGTTGGCCTTCTATGGCCAGACGTTCACCGAGGAAATGAACGACCTACAAATCGTCGGGGATATTTGTTCGAATTTTTATAATCAAAACGGGGAACTCATGACGACGTCCTTATCAGACAGGACGGTCCATATCGAGCACCAACAACTCGCAAAGGTCCCACTTAAAATCGGGGTAGCCTATGGAAGTGAGAAAGTAGATGCGATTCGAGTAGCCGCCGAGCATCAGTTAATTGATGTCATCGTGACAACCGATCGTACAGCCCAACAACTGTTACAGGGGGAATGAACGGATGGATGTAAAAGAGAAGTGTGCGGAAGCCGCGCTCCCTTGGATTGAGTCAGGAATGACAATCGGTCTTGGGGGTGGCAGTACGATTCAACACCTCATCAATAGGATTCATGCGAATCAACTGGACGTGACAATCGTGACACCTTCATTTGTGACACGACGCGCTTGTTTGGAAAAAGGACTTCGGGTTGTCGAGACAGGGGATGTCTCGCTGATCGACCTTGCCTTTGACGGTTGTGACCAAGTCGATGCTCGACACCACGCCCTGAAAAGTGGAGGTGGGATTCATACAGAAGAAAAACTCATCGCGACGATGGCGAAGCGATATGTATTACTGGTGGATGACTCTAAATTTGTGGAACGATTGACGTTCGATCATCCGGTTGTCTTAGAAGTTCTTCCACAAGCATTTACCTATGTTAGCGAGAAAGTCCAAGAGCTCCCATGGGTGGAATCTCTACAAGTTCGTCAAAGTTTGAACAGTGATGGAGCACTAGTGACGGTGAACGGAAACCGATTACTCGACGTGGTCGTCCACCCGTCTAAAGATTCGATTGAGATGCAACACCAACTATCTCAAGTACGTGGTGTGGTCGATACGTCCTTGTTCACAGATGTCGTCACGCACATCATCGTCGCATCGAATCAGGATATAGTCGTCTATTCAACAGAAACGGGGGAAGTGGAATGAAGCAATGGGGAATCATTGGACCTGGAACGATTGCGACAGAATTCGCTCAAGCACTCGCACAATCAGAGGGGATTGCCTACGGAGTGTGGGGACGAGATGTTGAAAAGTCCGAACAATTTGTGCAAGAACATGGTGTGAAACATGTGTACCAGACGTTAGACGAGATGTTGTCGTCACCTGACATCGACATCGTCTATGTGGCGACGCCTCATCATCTCCACTATTCGATGATGGAACAAGCGATTGCTCATGGAAAGCATGTCCTTTGCGAAAAAGCCATCACTTTAAATAGTGAGGAACTCGAGAATATTCATCGTCTGGCTGACAATCAAGGGGTGGTTGTGCTCGAAGCGATGACGATTTATCATATGCCACTCTTTGAAGAGTTGAGACGGCGTGTGCAGGCAGGTGCAATCGGACGAGTCAATATGATTCATGTGACGTTCGGCAGTTATAAAGAAGATGATCCGTCTAATCGTTTCTTCAATCCGGAATTGGCTGGGGGTGCGATGCTCGATATCGGAACGTACGCTTTATCGTTCGCTAGAAGTTTCTTAGATGAAGAAGTAGTGGAAGTGATGACGACGATGAAACCTTATAGGACCGGGGTTGATGAACAATCGAGTACGATCCTTCGAACGGGCTCAAATCAAATGGTGAACATCACATTGGCAATGCGGACAAAGTTACCGAAGCAAGGAGTAGTCGCGGGAGAAGACGGGTACATTACCGTCAATGCGTTTCCTCGTGCAACGGAGGCGACTATCACGTATACGAAAGATGGCTCGGTCGAGACCGTTCAGCTTGGGGAGACGGAGCAGGCATTACGCTATGAAATCGACGCGATGCACCGTGTCATTTCTGGTGAATCTGACGAGACGCGACTTTATTCACGGGATGTCATGACGTGGATGGATCGGATTCGTCAACAATGGAAGGGGACTCATCATGAACAGAGGAATTGATCACATCGGAATGACAGTGCCTTCTATTGAGGAGGCAACTACTTTTTTGAAGGACGCGTTCGACGCTGAGATTTGTTATGACGTGCAGCGTCCAGAAGATGAACCGATGCAAGGGGAAGAGGTGGAGCAGCAACTGGACTTACCAAACGGACAACAAATTATCCATATGCGGCTGCTTCAAATCAAATCGGGACCGTCGATTGAATTATTTCAAGTCGCCCATGTGAAAGAAACCGAACCGACTGGAATCTCATCGTACGGTTTACATCACTTCGCGATTTATGTGGATGATATGCAAGAGGCGGCTCAGCGCTTTGAACGTGCGGGTGGACAGTTGTTATCGAAACCACATCCGTTAGCCGGCGTTGAAGACAATGGAGATAACCAAGGTGTATACGGGAAGGCACCATGGGGATCACTCATCGAACTGATTGCCTATCCAGACGGAATTGATTACCCTGCGTCGAGTGAACAGGAGCGTTGGACACCGGCGAAACATAAATAAGTGTATATGAAAAGAATCGCCCTTTCTCAGGCGATTCTTTTTTAGTCCGTATTATTTGTCATTCACAAGAATGTATTAGGGGTAGATGTGAACAGATAAAAGCGTATTAAAGTGCCATCTTTTGGTAATATAGAATTATGTTTAATGAGAACAAAATTGTGAATGAGGACGTGAAGAGTATGAACGAAGTACAACGATTAATGGACGAGATCATTAAATTCCGTGATGAGCGCGACTGGTCGTTCCATCATAACCCGAAAGATTTGGCACTTTCCCTGTCGCTCGAAGCGAGTGAGTTACTTGAAGTGTTCCAATGGATCTCGAGTGAAGAAGCGCTTGAGACGAAAAAGACGGAGATGGAAGAAGAACTGGCAGACGTGTTGATCTATGCGCTGACGTTGGCGCATGCTGCTGACATCGATGTGTCAAAAGCGATTGAAGACAAGCTCGTGAAAAACGCAGTGAAGTATCCGATTTTGAGTGCGGAAGATTTACGATGAAATCGAATCACCGATTGCTATTTGTCATGTATCTCGTAGCAGGTATATTGAACTTGGCTCTTTTTCTTGCGATTCCTTTGTTTCACATTGAACGTACGAACTGGATGAACATCATGTTTCCGCTGTTGACAGTCATCTGGTTTGCGAATGCGTTTGTGCACTGGAGACAGATGAAACGAAAAGTTATGTCGTGAGGTGAATGCATCAGTGAAATTAAATGAGCGCTTCAATCATATGTACGCATCTGGAAAACGCTCGACCCGTCTTGCGATTCAAGTAGGGCTCTTGATTGTCTTCAGTGGTGCTTTGTTTTACTGGGGTGGTCATCAACAGTTAGCCGAAATCACTTGGTTCATCGTCTTATTTCCCATCACAGCGTGTATCAAGATTGCGTTTCGGACGAATGTTCTTTTGACATTTAACGAAAGCGTGCGATATCGACGACTCGTTTGGTATGAGTGTGCTCTAGGTCTTGGAATGATTGGAACGTTTGTGCTATTGAGTACGATGATTTTGTATAGAGAAGAATACAGTTCGGGATTGCTGTTGGCTTGTAGTCTCGTTTTATTTGTCATCGTTGCATCCGAGAGCCTTGACCGCAAATTGAAGCAAGTCGACGCATGTCATGTGACGCATCGATTGTACAGTCGGGGAAAAGCCGGCCAGATTGATTGAAAAACGCAAGATTAGAAAAGGAGAAGGGCATCTACCATTACTTGAATGACATATAACCTTGCATACGTTTACTGCCCTTTGATTTGTCCTACACGATATCGGCAAGAATACCTGGACGAATGTTGACGTTTGTTTATGCGCTTCAAGATCAAGCAGGATGACATCAAAGAAGTACAGCCTTCATGAGAAGGGCTGTACTTCTTTTTGTTGAATGAACTGGAGCATCGTTTCCGTCGTCTGAATCGATGCAAATTCTTCATTTAGACTAGCGATCGACACGTCATGGATGACCGCTGCGGGAATCCATGTCCCGCTGATCGATTGACGGTCGAACGTTGCTGTCGCATCGGATACGACGATTGGATTGAAGCCCAGGTTACCCGCCATCCGAGCTGTCGTCTCAACACAATGGTTGGTGATCAATCCGGTGATGACGATCTGTGTCGCACCAAGTGATTCGAGTCGTTCCTGTAAGTCCGTTCCGATGAAGGCGCTATTCACCTGTTTCGTCAGGATGACATCTTGTTCCCGTGGTTGTATAAAGTCTTGGAACAAATGACCGTCTTTTTTGAAATAAAAGAGTGAAGTCGGTACTTGTGTCACATGTTGTACATAGATGATGGGTTGATTTTGCGCTTCCCACGCTTCAATTAACCGTGCGATATTCTCTTCACACTGTGGATTGTTGCGGCTTCCCCAGCTTGGATCATGAAAGGCTTGTTGGACATCGATGATGAGTAATGGAATGACTGGTGTTTGCATGTAGCTTCCCCCTTGAATTGGTTACTTCAAGTGTATGCAACAGTGGAGTATAGATACATAAAGGTTTGACGGAAGTTTCAGCGAATGACTTAAGAAAGAACGGATTATGTACCGTTTCACTTTATTTTTGAAAGGTGAATGCCAAATGGATGAAATTGATCGTCATATTCTTGAAGTGATGCAACAACAGGGCCGAATCTCGATAACCGAATTAGGACGACAGATTGGATTGTCCACGCCCGCTACGACCGAACGGGTGAAGCGACTCGAAGAACGCGGAGTCATTACAGGATACCGGGCAATCGTCAATCCCGAAAAGATGGATAAACATATGACTGCCTTTATTCTTTATGACACCCATCGGTGCGAGGCGTTCCGTGAATTTTGTCGTCAACAGCCGGCTGTTATCGAGTGTCATCGCTTAGCCGGGCAGTATAGCTACCTTGTCAAAGTGGTGACGGAGAACGTGCGCACGTTAGAGACGTTCATCGACGAATCGATGGAGTATGGTCGTCCTTCATCTCTGATCAATCTATCTTCTCCTGTCTCATTTCGACCCATCATATAAAAAGACTGAGTTATTTTTTTATCGTGGTACTTCTGCTGAAATCTTTTAAACTAGCAGAAGAGGAACGATGAAAGGATTGAAAGGTTTTGGGTATCTACTACACATATCAACGAGAAGAAGCGTGGCAGCAAGCTTTGAAGAAAGGATGTCTTGAAGCGAGTGGAGAATATGCGTTGTTCAGTGAAGGCGGATTGGAAGAGTTCAAGCCTGCCTATGATTGGATGGTCGAACAATACGAGAAGCGTATTGGTATTTCATTAAATGGGAACTATCCAATCTGGTGTTGGGATGAGTTCCCCGACTTAGGACGAGATGGACATATTGGCGAGGGGAACCGAGGTGTCGTCTTGACCGTTGAGATACCCGATGAAGAAGTGTTAGCATCCGAGTTTTCCTATTGGCATCATGTGCTTAGTAACTTTCCATTGTATGAGACGTTAGAAGAATATGACCGAGAAGACGAACCGGACGAACTGTTCGTGCGTCAATCGTGGGAGCGTATCTTTGACAAAGCATGGTGCGAAGCGTCCGTCGCGGACCAACCAAATGTCGGGTTGATCTATCAGTATGTCACCCATCGTATCGAGCTTACGCAAGTGCGAGGGGTCATGCCATTTGTTGGACGAGGTAACAACTGGTTGGATCGAGTAACGGGGATGGGATGGCGGATCGGGTATAAGCTCGGACTCATTCGATCTAAACCGTTTGAATGGAAAGTGTGATCAGACGAAACGCAGCTAACTTACGTCAGCTGCGTTTTGTGTTCGAATCTAATTGTTGTTCGATGTGGTCGAGACGTTCGATTAATACCCTAAACTGTTCAGCGTTTTGACGCTCGAGTTCAAGTTTCTCCGCTGCGCGTTTTTCAAATCGATTGACCACTTTGACAAGCCAAACAATTCCGAACACAATGGCGATGATTGGTAAGAAAAATGCAAGGCTTGCAAACAATGAACTGATGATGATATTCACGAATACTTCCCCCTTTGTCTATACCCTATTATACTTCCAAATCCATCCATCATGACAAGGGTAACAGTAGCATTTTATATTAAACATTCGTTAGGCTAAACATAAAGAATCGAAAAGAGGTCTCAATTAGGATGAATTCAACAAATCGACAGCGTTCTATAAAGTGTCCGACCCGTCTTGGCACGGACGAGGATGGTTACGTCATCAACCAAACGTCCATCCGTCATATACAGCCTGAGTTTGAAACGGTCCTTTTCAAAGCAATCGAATTGGTGAAAGAAGCATTCGGTGAACAGTTACATAGCATATACCTATACGGAAGCATCGGTCGCGGGACGGCCGTTGCTGGACAATCGGATTTAGATTTGACGGTGCTCGTGCATGAGGATGTCGATGCGACGGAATTGGTGGAGCAGACGGAGCGATTGCTAACGGAGCATCCGGAAGTCATTAAAATCGACTATGATATCGGGCGTCTGGATGCGGCGCTCGATCCTGCGAACCGTTTTGAATGGGGATTTTGGCTAAGACATCTATGTACGTGTGTCGACGGGGAAGATGTTTCGACTCAATTCCCGCGCATGAAGCCGGATGCTCGCGTTAGTGAGGCGTTGGACCAAGACTTGGTTTCCTCGATTGAAGCAGCTAAGTCTAAATTGCTTCGTGGACAGATGTCACATCTGGAGAAGCGCTCCATCGTGAAGCGCGTCATCCGAGGTTGGTATTTGACCATCAACGTGAAGGATGAGAGTTTTGCGACGACCGTAGACGAATGCTTGGAAATTTTGAGGCTTTACTACCCTGAAGATCAACAAGTGGTTCAGGGAAAGACATTCTTAATACAAAACGATATTTCGAATCAACAGCTTCTTGATTACTTGAATGATGTGGATTGGATGTGAATATGATGAAAAAACAAATCGTCATCATCGGAGCTGGTGTCAGTGGACTTTATGCTGCGACCCAACTTCATCAAAAAGGATATGACGTCACAATCTTTGAGGCACGTGACCGAGTTGGTGGACGTATCTTCACGAAGGACGGCTATGACCTCGGTCCGACGTGGTATTGGCCGGATACGGAGAAGACCATCTCTGAACTCGTGGATAGACTTGGACTCGAGTCATTCGTTCAACATACGACAGGACAAATGGTCCTCGAACGCCAGACAACACTTGCGCCGGAACGACATGTGTTGCCGGAAGAGAGCATCGTCTTATCCAAGCGTTTAGTCGGTGGGATGACGAGTCTGGTGGAAGCTCTGTATGCGAAGTTGCCCGATGACATCGTTCGGCTTGGACACCGCCTGACCTCGATCGAGCGACAGTCAGACCGAGTCCGCCTGACGTTCCAAAATGGTACGGTGCATCACACGGATGACGTGATCCTTGCGATTCCACCACGTCTCGTTGCGGAAGTGGAAATTGAACCGGCATTGTCAGCGCAAACGCGAAAAGCGCTCAAAACGACTCCCACATGGATGGCCTCCCAGGCAAAAGCCCTCATCGTATACAAGACATCGTTCTGGCGAGAAGAAGGTCTGTCTGGCTTTGGGATGAGCTGGGTCGGTCCACTTCAAGAGATTCATGACGCTTCGCCAATGGACGGTCAAGGCGCATTGTTCGGATTCTTCCGTCTGTCACCGGGAGAACGGGAAACGTTAGGAGAAGGACAGGTAAAGACGCGTGTCATCGAACAGCTGGAGAAGTTATACGGTCCGAAAGCAAATGACTTCGTGCGATTTCATTACATGGACTGGTCGACAGAATCAGAGACAGCGACATCTGACGACCTCATGCCGCTCACGGCATTCCCAGCTTACGGTCCGATTGAACTCGGAGACCGACTTCATTTGATTGGTTCGGAGACAGATGCCCAGTTTGGGGGACATATCGAAGGGGCGTTGCGGTCGGCGGAGCGAGTTGTTCAAGGGTTGACATAAAGAAAAGACAAATCGTCCGACTAGAGACGATTTGTCTTTTTCATTTAAACTTCTGAATCATCAACGCGAGCGAGCGATTGATCATCTTCATCTCGTCATCCTCGAGGACCGAAAACATCTCTTCGGCGAGGCGCTCTTCAATCGCATCGATTTGTTTCGAGTACGCCAGACCGTTCGGACCGAGCCGGATGAAGCTTTCCCGAAGGTTCTCGGGGTTTTTTTCCCGAACGACGAAATCACGTTGTTCGAGCACTTTGAGCACCTGGCTGACGGCACTTTTGGAGATGGACATCTTCGTCGCGATCTCTGTCGTTGTCCACGTCTCTTGGCGCTTAAAGAGAAGCAACATCTGTTCTTGTTGATAACTCAACTCGAACTCGTTCAGTTCCGTAAAATATTTCGTGAACAGCAAGTCGAGTTCATCGATTTGACGATACATCGTGAGGACTTGTTGTTTTCGTGTTTCGTTCAACGTGTCATTCATCCTTTCTTTACGGTGTCTGTAGGAACGTTTCGCTCCGGAAATACAAGAGGACACCACACACTAGTCCGATTATACCAAATGCCAATAAGAGCGTTTGAATCGGTACAGATAAGGCGACGAGCACCGATAAAATGGCGAACGCAATCGGCTCAAGGCCAGAGGCGGCAAGCGACATGATGCTCATGACGCGCCCGATTTTATCAGGTTCGCTTTGTGCCTGCATGATGGTGACGGTCGGTAAATACACGAGCATGATCATAAATCCGCTCATAGAAGCCGCGACGGCGAGAAGCGGAATCGATTGAACTTGCGTGTAGAGGAAGAATGCACCGAGTGTCAGGAATAGGGCGCGGAAGACGAAGCGTCCACGATGAACCGACCGCAATAATAGAATCAGGAAGCTTGCGACGAACGTTCCAACAGCGAGTCCGCCTTCGATGATACTTAAATCAAAAGCCGTCCCGCCGACCGCACCGACGAGAATCGGGATACTCATAATGAGTGGTCCCATGACGAACAAGTTGACGATGGCGATTGCGAACGTTCCACTTCGTAAAACAGGTGTCTTCGATACGTAACGAATCCCTTCTTTCAAATCAACGAGTACATCTTTTGGTGAGAGTGGAGCGACCTCGGGAATGTGATCTTGAATTAGCCGAGGCATAATCAAAATCGCCGAGAGGAAAATCAAGGCAGCGGCTGTGCCGAAACTGAGACCAAAACTTCCCCACGTCAGTAGAATCCCTGCGAGGAACGGACCGATGACGAACATCAGCTCGAGTGACCCTTGGAAGAGGGAGTTCGCCCGTTGTAACTGTTGACCTGATACGATTGAAGGCATAAGTGATGACAGTGCTGGGTAAGACATGCCGTCTAAAAGACCAAACAATACGGAGATGATCAAGAGTGCTGCCACCGAATATGCGTCTGCAAAATGGAGCGAGACGACAATTAACATCAACACGCCTTGCCCGATATTCGTTAAACATAACAAGCGACTCTTTTGGAACCGATCGGCGAACACACCACCGAACACCATCATGACAACGCGAGGTAACGAAACTGCGGTCAAAATGATTCCGAGTAGCGTCGGTTGTTTCAACACATCAATGGTTAACCACGAGACGCTCAAGAAGAAAATTGAAAACCCGAGCGTGAGCGTCATCCCGGATAACCAGGTAAACACAAATCGGGAATTGCTTAATAAACTCATGTTGATAACCTCTTACTTTCATTCTTTAAGATATAGTTAAGTTAACTAAACTATAAGCTGAGACGGTCATATCGTCAAGAAACATGACTTTGGTACGAAAATGTAAAATAACGGAACTTTTCTCATGCTCATCCCGTATAGTGAAATAAGAGGTGAACGAGATGAATAAACAAGAACGACTACATACAATCAAACAATCAAATCGAAAGTGGCTTTTGCAACGCTTACTTTTAGCGCTTCCGGCAGGTCTTGCAGTTTACTTCCTCATGCGAACTGACGGGAACATCTGGATCGGGTTCGCCATCATCGGTGGAGTGTTACTTGCGACGCGTTACTTTTTTTCGAATGAAGCCGAGGCAATCAGTCAATTGTCGGACCAGGAACAGGTGAAACGTGTCGTGACACTGCAGTATCACCTGGACTTCCTCTTTATCGCATTGCTCGGACTCGTCAATCCGCTAGCCATCCGAATCATAGACTGGTCTTGGATTCCTGTGGTCCTCATCGGTGGGGCATTGCTTTACATCTTATGGGCGCAAGAGAAGCTCGATCAACAAATCCGCTGGCTCGACCCGGAACAACCGACACGTCGCGAGATTCGACGATTCTGAAAGGATGAATGAGATGAATAAACAAGAACGAATCAATACGATTTATCGTTATCAGCAGCGTTGGCTTTTTTGGAGAATGGGGCTGGCAGGTCTGACCGGGATGTTCGTCTTTCTGGCACTCCAGTCAGACGGTGCGTCAAGATATATCATTCCATTAGGGATCACATTAGCGGGTATGTTGTTCGCAATCGGACGAGAGCGTCGCTTTGTTAGAAAGTTAACGGATGTGGAACAAGCCAAACGGATCATCGATTGGCAGTATGTATCAGAAATGGGGCTACTCGTCTTGTTGGCGATTCTCTTCCCATTCATCGTCTTGATCAATTGGCCGGAATGGTCGCTCTTCGTTGTATTCTTGGGCGGGGTTATCTTATTGCAAGTCGCACAGAAAAAGCTCGACCGACAGATTCCTGAGTATGACGTGGAGCAGCCAATGCGTCACGAAATCAAACTCGACTTCGTGAAAGATTGAGGTGACACCGTGGATAAAGCGGAACGACTTCAACGAATTGAACAGTTTGAGAAACGATTCACCCGTCTCAACATCATCGTGAGTGTAGTCATGCTAGGCGTATCCATCTATTTTCTATCGACATGGAGCCCATATAGCATTCTCTTACCAGGTGCCGCACTTCTTTACACGACATGGCTTGAATGGAACAAGATGAGATTGCAGCAATCCTTCAATCCCTCGACACGCTATCATCGTCTGTTGCGAATCGATTTTGCTGTCATGTTGATCAGTTTAATATGGTTCATGATTTTGATTGCTATGCATTTCATTGGAATCAATATCTTACCGTGGATGAGTTGGACACTTCTCATTGGCGGACCGTGTCTCATCTTGTTTCCACGTTGGAGTGACCGAAAACAGTCCACACTTGATGAACACCACGTCACATCGGGCGAATGGTCACAGATAAGATTGAAGCGAAAAGTTACTTAAAAATATAAAAACTCACAATAAAGCACTACAGATCTTGCGAAAGGAGTACATATGCTGACGAAAGAAAAGCGAATTGAACGGTTACTCGAGCAGGATGACAGTCAATGGCGTTGGGGATGGGGCGTCGCCATCGCGACTGTCGTGATGACATTCCTAATCGCTGCGCAGTACAGACTGTACGCACCGCTCATCGTGTTCATCAGTTTTTTTCCGTACCTCTGTCTCGAGTGGCGGAAGACAAAACTGCTCCTCACCTTTAACGAGAATGCGCGTTATCAACGTTTGGTATATACAGACTTCGGGATTCAATGGCTCTGCTTCGTCTCGACCATCTGCCTATTGGCCGCCTATTATGCCGATTTGTTATCTCCTATTTTAGCGATTGCCGGGTTATTCGGAATCGGTGCCCTATCAATTCTTGGACCATATGTCATCAATCGCTACTTGCACACCCTCGATCCCCATCATGTGCGAGGGAAAGAATTGCGCGAAGCGCGCGATCAGCGTTTCCATGAGTCCAAAACGAACACCTGAAAAGGGTTCGTTTTTTGTTTGAGGACATCGGTCCTTTTCTTCTTGGTTGCCGAGGCGTAAGCTGACAATGTACACAGAACTAGAAGAAGAATCGAGGAAGACATTCATGTTGGCTATTTTGATTGGATTGACGATTGGGATTTTGTTGCCGATGCAGACGAGCGTGAACTCTCGTTTGCGCCAGGTGGTCGGATCCCCATTCGTCGCATCATTTTTATCGTTTACCGTCGGGACCATCTTTTTGTCCTTGTTGCTCCTGTTGACCGGACAATCATTCGGCTTTGAGAGCTCAGTGATTCGGGAAGGTCCTGGTTGGATGTGGATTGGCGGATTATTAGGTGTCCTGTTTTTAACGGGGAATATTTTGTTGTTCCCGAGACTTGGAAGTGTCCAGACTGTCATCATGCCGATCTTCGGACAGATTTTAATGGGATTATTGATTGACCATTTTGGCTGGTTCAACTCGGTCGAGCATCCGATCACGGCGTTACGCTTGTTCGGGGTCGTACTCGTCTTACTTGGCGTCATCGGAACGGTCGCGTTATCCGACTGGCTCAACCGCCGAAGAGGCAAGTTGGTCGTCTCGATGGAAACAGACACCGAGAACTTGAACCTTTGGCGACTGTTCGGGATTTTCACGGGAATGATGAGTGCTACGCAAACGGCCATTAACGGCTATTTGGGAACGGTGCTTGAATCGGCACTGAAAGGGGCACTCGTCTCCTTCGTTGTCGGGACGATGGCACTTTTACTCATTTTACTCGTCTCGCGTCAACCGGTTCCGCTCGGACAATTGAAAGGTCAACCATGGTGGATTTGGCTTGGTGGAATCATTGGGGCGCTCTTCATCGGAGGAAACGTCCTCATCGTTCCGATCGTCGGGACAGGGATTGCTGTCATCATCGTCATTGTCGGGCTGTTATGTGGTAGCTTGCTAATCGATCGCTTCGGTTGGTTCGGAGCGAAGAAGAACCCGGTCACCGGTGTTCAACTCGTGAGCCTGATCGTCATGGTGCTTGGGATTGTATTGATTCGTTTGTCATAAAGGGGGAGAAAGATGAGAGGTGTGTTGTTTGCAATCAGTGGAGGCTTCTTTCTGACGCTACAAAGTGTGGCGAATGCGCGAATCAGTTCACAGATTGGGACGTGGCAAGCGGCGACGTTGACGCAGTTCACGGGATTCGCTGTCGCCCTTCTCGTCATGTTAGTACTGCGAGATCGCACGTATGCACAGATGCGTCATGTGAACCCGCTTTATTTATCGGGTGGTGCGTTTGCGGCGCTCATCTTGTTCAGTAATATGACGGCCGTTCATGAGCTCGGGGTCACACTTACGATTTCCCTGTTTCTCATTGCACAGTTGGCGCTTGCGCTCGTCATCGATTGGCGCGGCTGGTTCGGGATGGTACGTCGGAACTTAAACGCGGCGCAGTTGTTCGGGGTGTTCATGATGATTGCGGGCGTCATCTTATTAAAATGGTAAGGGGAGACGGAAATGGTTGATGCATACGTGAAACGATTTGAATTAGACGTTTTGCCCGTTGCTGCGCAACAAAAATTGCAACTCGTCCATTACGAAGCGGGCGATGTCATCTGTACACAAGGTGATGAAGCGGAGCACCTCCGTTTCTTAGTGAAAGGAAAGATTCGCGTTTCACACACTTCCGCTACCGGCAAGCGACTCGTCCTTTCTTTTAAATATCCGCTCGATTTAATTGGAGATATCGAGTATATTCAGCGGACTCCTTACTTGAATACGGTCGAAGCGGTCACGGAAGTCGAGATGCTCGTCATCCGGTTCGAAGACTTGGTCCAGCACGCACACCAAGAAGTCGCCTGGTTACATTATTTGTTAGAAGAAATCACCCGGAAATTCGAACGGAAGTCGCAATCGCTCAGCTTCAACCTGTTCTATCCCGTTGAAGTACGCCTGGCGAGTTATCTGTTATCGATGACGCCAGATGACCAAACGCTCGGCTCGACCGTGGATCAATTGACGGATATTGCCGATTTGATTGGGACGAGTTATCGTCATGTGAATCGAACGCTTCGGCGTTTTGTTGAAATAGGCTTGATTGAGCGCAATCGAAGGATGATTACGATTATTAATCGAGAAGGGTTGATAGAGATTGTCGGGGAGAGCATTTATGAATAGGAGGGAAGAACCGTGGCGATTGGAATGATGCTTGCCATCTTCGGTGGAATGCTCGTCTGTGTGCAAAATACGTTTAACGCCAACGTCAAAAAGCGTGTCGGTGCATGGGCGACGACGACACTCGTTCTCTGTCTTGGATTTTTAGCGTCACTACTCATTGGGTTGTTCCGAGAAGGCAGTGCCTTGTTCCAAACGACGGATATGGAGACATGGTACTGGTTCAGCGGAATCCTCGGCGTCGGGGTCGTCATGAGTGTGACGCAAGGTGTCGAGCGGCTCGGACCGAGTTACGCCATCTCGATTGTCATGGTGTCACAAATCCTGTTTGCTCTCCTCTGGGATACGTTAGGCTGGTTCGGATTGACGGCCGTCCCGTTCACATGGAAGACGGTCGTTGGGATTGTGTTAATCGTCGGTGGGGTACTCGTGTTTCAGTTGAGTGGTAAGACACGAGTCACATCAGCCAAAGTCTCAAAGGCGGGTTAACGACAAGCATCTGATACCCATCAGGTGCTTTTTCCTTTTTAATGGAAAATCCTCGAAACTTCGCTTTCAGATTGGTAAGATAAAATTACCGAGCGAATTGGATGATTTTTACTGCTGGAGGTGTATGAGATGTTGCGTGACGAACGAATGGAGTACTTATACGATCAATCGTGGACGAAAAAAGGCCCACTTCTCGTGATGGTCATCGGTGTAGTGACGGCACTTTGGTTATGGTTCAATGATTCAAAAATGAGCCTGTCTCTGTTCATTTTCTGCGCGGTGATGTTCATGCCGCTTCTGTTTGCGACGTGGCATAAAGTTCAGTTGTTTTTACAGTTTAACGATTCATCCACATACCGGCGCTTCATCTATTTAAAAGGTGTGTCTCAGTTTATTCTCTTGATCGGTGTCATGTCGATGTTGGCGTTCTACTCACTGAAGTACATCACGCTAGACACGATGAGTCTTGGAGGGGCCATGCTTATCGCAAGTTGTCTTCTTTTAGATTCATGGGTCGACTGGAAGATTCTAAAGGTCGATGACGAGCATGTCGTCGAGAGCTTATTAGGACTGATGAATCGGGAGAAATAAAGAAGGAGGAAGGTAAATGGATAAACAAGAACGTATACCAAAAATGGTCGAACATGACCTCGATGGCCGAGGGGTCGGTGCGGTATTTGGGATCATCGGTCTGTTTTTCTTTCTGGTTGTTTCGGTCATAAAAGGTGTCACGGTGACGACGGTTGCCTTCTCTTTCCTCGTGACCCAACTGCCGATGCTCTATCAAGCGTGGCGACGGCTGAAGTTGTTACGCACATTCAACGAAGACGAAGAATACCAACGCCTCGTTCGTCGGGAATTTCTCATTGTCGTCGCTATGTTTGCGTCACTTGGTATATTCACCTTTCTCACGTGGTTCGTATTGGATTCGATGCAGGAACTACTCGGTATCGCATTGATTGGCGTCATCCCGTTTCTCATCTGGTACATGACGATGGACCGTAAACTGCGTGAAGCGGACCCGGAACATGTGACGAATCGGGAATTACGAAGCGCACGTCGTGAACAATAAAAATCAGCTCTGACACGCGTCAGGGCTGATTTGTTTATGAGAACATCGCAACGAGAAAGCCGCAGACGACCATCCCGATTGTATAAAATGTGAACTGGTGTCGTTCCCAAAACGAGTCATTCATCGTGTCACCGCCACATCATCAAGCGGTGTATCGACCATCCGAACGAATGCTTCGTCCGGGTCGGTCGTTCCAGATTCTTTGAGCCAGTCTTGGAAGTCACCTTCATATAAAATACGTCCACCATGCAGGAAGATGACGTGGGCATCAAGTTGAACCAAATCGTGCAACTGATGCGTCGAGATGAGACATGTCTTGCCTTCGTCGACGAGACGTTGCATGCGGCGCATGATTTGAATGCGGGACGCCGGGTCGACCCCGCTCGTCGGTTCATCAAATAAATAGAGAGAACGCTTGATGGAAGACAATAGCGTCACGAAGAGCCATTTTTTCTCCCCGACGGACATCTTCCCGAGTTTCATCGTCCATAGATGTTCGAACAGTTCTTGTTCTCGGGACGTCGAAAGGTTATTTACATAAGACTCGAGTTTCTTGAAGTCGGGGCGTTGCGACAGTCGTCCAATGAAATAGGCGAAGTCTTTCCCTGTCAATTCATGATGGTTATACATGAGTTGTGTCAAATACAACATGTCCGTCGTCGGGACGAGGTCGAGTGACGCTTTGTCAACGGGAAGGGTACCCGTCATACAATCAAACAATGTCGTCTTCCCGGCACCATTTTGTCCGATCAACACGTTCAGCTTATTGGGTTGCAGGCTGAACGAGACGCTGTCGAGCACAGGACGCGTCGCTTTCGGATAGCGATAAGTGAGTTGGTTTACGTGCATAAGAACCTCCTAGCGTGTGATAAGTGAGACGAGACTGAAGCGTTTCAACGCAATCGCTCCGATGATGAAATAACCGAGTATGGAAAGGGATGTCGCCCATACTCCGAACGAGAGGTCGACTTGAGTCGTCAGGTGCAGCAATCCGAGCGCGAATTCATGGAGCGCATAGAATGGATTGAGGAAGCTGAACCATTGATCAGGTGACTTGATTGCCAATAAAAAGAGCGGAAACATCAGTATGTTCACGAATGTCCCGAGACTCGATACTTTCACTGGAAGTGCCGTAATGGCGACACTTGCAATCGCGAACGGAATACTACCGATCAATACGAGTAGAGACGTTGCAATCAACTTGAACGAGAAGAACCCGTGTACGAGCGTGACGACCGTTGTGAATAAAAGCAGGCTGATGGAGGCAAATAAGAGTTGCGCCAAGATGACGGCGATGACATACGTCAGTTTGTTCCCAGAAATCATCACGTACGTTTTCATTAGTCCGTATTCACGCATACGGGCGAGTTCTATGCCGACCCCGTTCACATATGTAGCAAGAATAATATACACCCAGAAATAAGAGAGCCCTGGGTAGTATTCCGCTGTCGTTGCTTGGCGAATATCTGAAAACGACTGCGTCAAGGCGATCATGAGCGGAATTCCGAATGTCCAGATGAATGGAACTTTATCAGTGACGACAACTTTGGCATACATAAAGAAATAACTTGTGATTTGATGCATCCTGTTCCTCCGTTTGAATGTTTGAATGTTTGTATCGTAGCACAATATACGGAAGGTTATTGGGAAAAGTTTCAAAAAAATAATCCCTCATATCGAATGAGGGATTGAAGATAATCATTTCACTTTGTCGCGTTTCGCGATTTTGTCACTCACTTGCTGACCGCTGAGCGTCACCATGGGCATACCGCCGCCCGGGTTGACGGTTCCGCCGACGAAGTAGAGGTTGTGGTAAAGTTCACTCTGTTTCTTATGTTTGAAGCCGCCATTTCGATTCTTGTCGGCGACCGTCCCATAAATGGCACCTCGATCCGATCCATATGTCCGCTCGATATCATGGGGCGTCCATACGTCACGTGTCACCGTATGTTCGCGCAAGCCCTCGAGCCCCATCCGTTCTAACTTATCGAGTACACGCTCTTCAAAAGCGGCATACTCTTCTTCCGAGAACGGCACATCCTGAATATACGGAATGTGGGGCAAGATTTTGATGTTTTCATGTCCTGGTGGCGCTTGAGTCGGGTCGGTCTTGTTGACGTTGACGAGGTAAATCGTCGGATCGTCCGGCAATTCGTGTTTCTCAAAGATTTTGTCCATTTGCTCATGTAGGTTCTCAGAGAAGAAGAAGTTATGATGTGCCAGTTGTGGATAAGCTTTCTTCACCCCGAGATGGAGGACGAATCCGGAGCTGGCCGGTTCGTATTTATCGACGAGTTTGTCGACGTACTGTTCGTCCGCGTCGACCATCTTCTGATAGAAAGGAATGACTTCCATGTTCGAGACGAAATAATCGGCTGAACGGAGACGTCCATCCTCAAGCTCGATCGCTGAAATCTTTCCATTTACCGTATGGGCACGAACGACGCCTTCTCCGGTATGTAACTTCACCCCGATCTCTTCGGCAAGCTTCGTCAATCCTTCCGCGAGCTTGTGAGTCCCGCCTTCGACGTACCAACAGCCTTGGGCATATTGCATGTAAATCATCATGTTTAAGACGGCTGGTGCGTTATATGGAGACGACCCGACATATTTGACGTAATACGAGAGCATGTCCCGAAGATGCGGATTACTAATGCGCTTCTTGATGGCGCTATACATGGTCGACGTCAAATCGAACCCAAAGAGCGTTGGGAAAATACCTGTCTTCATGACAGCTTCTAAAGGTGACTCAAAGCCTTCGGCCAAGTATCCTTTCTCTGTCGTCTTATAAATGCGTGCTGCGTAATTCAGCAGCTCACGATATTCCTGCATGTCTTTTCGAGATAGGGAAGGATTTGCACGTTGCATCTGTTCGAGGTCATGGTACAAATCGAGTACGGTCTCGTCCGGGAAGAACGAGCGCCATTCGAGCTCTAATCGTTTGATGGACACATAGTCCTCCATACGTTTGCCGCTTCCGCGGAACAGCTTATCGAAGATGTGGGGCATCGTTAAAATCGAGGGCCCGAGGTCGAAACCGAACCCATCCTGTTCGAGCCGATTCACTTTCCCGCCGATATGGTCGTTCTTTTCATAGAGTGAGACGTCGTATCCTTTTTGAGTGAGCGAGATGGCTGCAGACAATCCGCCGAGCCCTCCGCCGATGACGATCACCGACTTATCCACTGATGGCATATATTCGCCGCCTTTCCGAAGTATTATTTTCAAAAAACAGAATGATTGCTACCTCTTCTATTCCCGTTTCCAAATGAATTGAACATGCTTTTACGGATTTGCCACATCCACAAAGATGTCATCCCTGAACGGAGAAAAGTTTTGTATAGTAAGGGAACAGAGTCTGAACGAAAGTAGGAATGTAGGATGATCGTAAAAACAATTACACTTCAATTTGCGAACGGCGATGAGATCATGATCCCGTTTGACGACATTGAGTCATGTCGGATGCATGATATAAAAGACGGTATGCGTGTAGCGACGGATGGTCAGGTGATTAAAGAAAAAGTGATACATGGACTCGACCTCGTATTGAAAGATTCAGCGAATCAAGTCGAATGGAGCGGACACGAGGAACCGTTTGACCGTCTGCGTCAAATCGCGGACTTACAGCACCTCACTTTTGAGTTTGAATGGATGCGAGGGAAGTCGTACCGCATCGCGTGGCATGATTTGGAGGCGTCACAAAACGTTTATCAGGAGACAACTGAAGAGAATGGAAGCTTGCACGTACAGGTTCGCGTCTCATAAAATAAGCCTCTCGCAAAAATATGCGGGAGGCTTTAGTCGTTTGATTTCACACCGCCGGCGACGAGCGGTCCTTCAAACGTGATCGTATAGATAATGCGAGCGATGTCTTCCGCTGTCTCTTCTGCTGACGGATTATTCAACCATTCGTAGATGACCCCCATGTGCGCCGAAGAGAGATAGGCGACTAGATACGGGGGCGGCACCATCATTTTGTCCGGGTCAAACAACGTAGCAGGCGAACGCTGAAACAAGGCAGCCTGCATGAATGCACGGAGCTTCGTCTGAAATGTCGGGTCTCCGTTCGGTCCAAACAGTGGCTTCATGATGATTTGGTTGTCTTCGATGAAGCGGATGAACGGAATGAGGTAATGGTACGAGTTGTCGGTCCGTTCGTCTCCGAAAATATGTGGCAAATGATGAATCAACTTTTGTTCGGCCTCTCGAAAGATTTCGTTGACGCATTTCTCCATCAACTCGAACTTATCCACATAGTGACTATAGAACGTACCTCGATTGATTCCAGCTCGTTCGGTCAATTGCTTGACGGTGACGGCTTCGAATCCTTGCTCTTCGATGAGACTGAAGAAGGCATCTTTAATCAATTTTTTCGTACGGATGACGCGTAAATCGGTTTGTTCCATATTATTTCTCCTTTTTCTCAACACAATCCATCCATCTGTCGGAAAACCGACACGATGACCAATATTGACGATTGTTGCTGTTCTGAACGAGGTCTATACTGAACATATAAACCAACACGGTGTCGATTATCTTGAGTATACACGATGAGGCGCCGAAAAGGAGTGATAGGCATGAACATTCAATTGCAACATGTCGAGAAGTCGTTCGGTGACCAGCTCGCCATCGACAACATCGACTTTACCATCCCGTCTGGAGAGATTTGTTGCTTGCTCGGGCCATCCGGATCGGGAAAGACGACGCTCATTCGACTCATGATTGGCGCACTTGCACCGGACAAAGGAAGTGTCCATATCGGGGAAACAAAGATGCCGAATATGGCCATGCTCCAACAAATCGGATTTATGCCTCAAAACGATGGGTTGTACGAAGACCTGTCGGCCGAGGCGAACCTTGCCTTCTTCGGTTCGATTTATAAGTTAGGGAAAAAGGCGCTTCAAGAACGGATCACAGAAGTGCTCGCGCTTGTCGATTTATCGAACGATCGGCATAAACTCGTCCGTAATTTTTCGGGAGGGATGAAGAAGCGTCTTTCCTTAGCAATTGCGATCCTTCATAAGCCGGACGTGTTGTTTCTCGATGAGCCGACGGTCGGGATCGATCCAATTTTACGCCGACAGATTTGGGATCAGTTTCAAACGATTCGGGCGGAAGGGACGACCATCATCGTCTCGACACACGTCATGGATGAAGTGCTCGAATGTGACCGTGCTGCACTCGTCTATAATGGACGATTGATTGCTTACGATCATGTGCAAGATTTGCTTGACCAGACCGAGAACGGTCGCGTCGAAGAACTGTTCTTAATTGCTGGGAAAGAGGAGGTGGATGACCATGCGTAACTTGGCGAAACGTGTCATCTTCCAAACGTTGAACGACAAGCGCAGTGTCGCTTTGATTTTAATCGCACCGCTCCTCATTTTGACACTCGTCTACTTCTTACTCGGAGACTCGGATTACGTGCCGACCGTCGTTCTCGATGAAAATGCACTAGAACAGCTTGTCACCGCATTTGAGGACGAGACGCTCGAGGTGGAACAGGCATCGTTCGATGATCCGAAAACGTATATCGAAGACAATGAACAGGTCGATGCCGTTTTTGAAATGGATCAGGAAGGTACGACTATCACGTTACGTGAACCGTCGACGAAATCGTCAAAGGCAGTTCGTGAAATTCAAGATGCGTTGACGACGCTCAACCCGGCAGCCGAGATCGATACGTCATTCGTCTACGGTGAAGAAGACCAATCTACGTTCGATTCGTTCGGCTTCGTTTTCCTATCACTCTTCTCATTCTTCTTCGTGTTCATCCTTTCTGCGATGGCACTCGTCAAAGAACGGAGTGGGGGCACGCTTGAACGACTCTTAATGACGCCAATCAAGCGGGGACAAGTCATTTTAGGGTATACGCTCGGATACGGTGTATTTGCGGTCGTGCAGTCGATTTTCATCGTACTCTATTCGATTTATGTGCTCGGGCTGTCTTCGCTCGGGAATATGGCGTGGGTCATGTTGACGATGCTACTCATGGCGGGGACAGCGGTCCTCTTCGGAGCGACTATCTCCGTATTTGCCCGTTCGGAACTACAGGTCGTTCAGATGATTCCGTTCACGATCATCCCGCAAGTGTTCTTCTCAGGACTCATTCCGCTCGACTTAATTCCGTATGGACTCGGGAACTTGAGTTATGTCATGCCAATCTTCTACGGGGCGACGGCAATCAAGGAAGTGATGGTATACGGAAGCGGGTTCTCAGGTATCTGGATGTATTTACTCGGGTTGGTTCTCTATGCAGCCGTCTTATATCTCTTAAATATGCGGGCGCTCGGGAAATATCGGGGGCACTAATCTTTAAAGCCGTAACGCTCTATGAGTATTACGGCTTTTTATATGGCTATAAAAAAGAATCAAAAAAAGCACTCGGACGTTGCCCGAAATGCTCCTTATCGCTTGAGTAACAAAACCACGCCAGTCACGAATAGCGCGATTCCACTCACGAGTTTAACTTGATTGCACGTCACGTTCTTTCACCCCTACATTTCCATAACGTTTAGCTTTAGCAACATGTTTCGGTGTGTTCGACAGTTTTAAAGAATCTCAGTTCGTTACTTGAGATCTACCGTATAGCCCACTATTTTTTTAAAGGGATAACAAAATAGGATAGCAAGAGGACTTTTCTAATTATGTAATCCGCCATTTATTACGGAAATAAGTCGATACTTTCATAATAGCATGATTCAATACCTCATCGACCAATCTATTCAAGAAGAAGCGCAGTAATTCCCATTGCTTCAAGAACCGTTATGAGTGACTTTATCTATTGAGAAATAATACCATATATAAATTTAATTTTTACTTGGCATTGGTGTATGAAGGGAATGAGAAAATTAAAAAAGCCGCTCTGAATCTTTCGTTCAGAACGGCTTTTCCTGTTATCAATTCGCTTGTTTCAATTCTTCAACAGTCTCTACTTGATCATCGAACTTCCGCACATCCACGCGCTGCACGAAAAATGCCAGTAGGAGCGCCAAGAGGTTCATGCCGAGTGCGACGTAGAACGAATATTGAATCCCAGATAAGAGGGCTTGCTGAGTGATGGCACCCATTGAGCTCTCCGTGAGCGTCGCAGGATCGACGCCTGTCATCAATGATTCAGCCTCTGTGCGCGTCACCGAGTTCATAATAGTGACGAGAACTGCCGTGCCGATCGCACCGGATACTTGTTGGGCCGTGTTGTTGATGGCCGTCCCGTGCGGATTGAGGCGAGTCGGTAACTGGTTAAGTCCATTAGTCATAATTGGCATCATAACCATTGACATCCCAAACATACGCAACGTGTACGTCAAGACGATGTACGTATAGGTAGAATCGAGTTGGACGTTTGCGAGCATGTAGGTTGATACCGCGGTGATTGTTAAGCCTGTAATCGCCAGTAATTTTGGTCCGAATTTATCGAATAGTTTACCCGTGATCGGCGACATGATTCCCATGATGATTGCACCAGGGAGAAGCATGAGCCCTGAATCGAGTGGGGAGATGCCACGAACGCTTTGGACGTAAGCCGGTGTCAAAATCATTCCAGAGAACATCGCGACCGCGTTGACCATCGCAATGACTGATGCGAGTGCGAACATCGGGTGCTTATAGGCACGCAAGTCGAGAAGTGGTTTCTCCATATGAAGTTGACGGTAGATGAAAGCAGTCAGTGAAACGGCACCGACGATCATCGTCGCCAAGACGATTGGGTTATCCCAGCCGTCCGAGCTTGCCGAGCTGACACCGTACAAAATCCCACCAAATCCGAGTGTCGATAAGACGAGCGACAAGTAGTCGAGAGACTGATCCTTGTTTTGGACCATGACGTTTTCCGCTTTCCAAACAGCGAGCGCGAGACCGATGATGGCGAGCGGTAAAATCATTTCGAATAGGACGCGCCAGTCATAGTACTCGACGATATAACCGGAAAGTGTCGGTCCGATTGCAGGTGCCGAAATCATAACAAGCCCGAAGATTCCCATCGCCATCCCACGTTTTTCACGCGGGAAGCTGACGAGCATGACGTTCATGAGGAGTGGCCCCATTGTCGAGGCTCCGACGGCTTGAATCATTCGACCAGTCAAAAGCCAGCCGAAGCTTGGTGAGAAGGCAGCGATAGCCGTACCGAGCGCGAAGATGCTCATCGAGGTGATGAACAAGCTCCGGTTTGAAAAACGAGTGATCAAATAGGCGGATGCCGGGACGAGCACACCCGTCACGAGCATAAAGCCGGTCGCGAGCCATTGAACGGTCGAGTAGTCAGCGATTTCTAAGTCGACCATGATTGATGGGAGTGCGACGTTCAGTAATGAGTTGTTTAAAAATGCGATGAACGCACCCGCAAAGAGGACCGCCAGCATGACGTACGGCGGTTTCTTTTGGAATTCTGGTTTCATATGGATGGCTCCTTTATTTTCTAAATAGTTATGTGTTGGTAAGTGTCGATGAAATGATTTTATACCCATTGTATAAATAAAGCAACCATTTTGTACTATTAGTCTAAAGTGGTTTTCGGTGCTATAGTAGATGTACAAACCAGACAGAACGGAGCCACGGAAATATGAAAGAGAAAAAGAGAAAAGTCGCAGATATTGCCATGTCTCTCTTCATCGAAAATGGGGTGCAACACACATCGGTGCAAGAGATCATTGATCGTGCCAACATATCCAAAGGAACGTTTTATAACTACTTCTCATCGAAGACGGATTGTGTGGCCAGTATCCTCGAAAACTTGCGGTATGATGCCGGACAGCGCCGGATCGAGATGCAGATGGGACGTGACAAACGAGATCGTGACGTCTTTATCGAACAGATTTCGATTTTGATTCAATTGAATGAAGAACGGAACTTGCACGCGTTGTTTGAATCGATCATGTCGTCGAACGAGAATGAATTGAAGAAACTTGTACTTCAACATCGCATTTATGAAATTGAATGGATTGCGATGCGTTTGACGGAAATCATCGGAGAGTCTGTGAGACCATATTCAATGGAATTGACGGTGCTCTTTAACGGGATGTTGCAACACATCTTGTTCACGAACCGGATTACGAATGCCGCCTACTCTCCTCAAAAAGTCGTGCGGAGTTTATATACGTATGTCGAGTTGATTGCCGCCCGGATGATGGAGACAGGAGAGCACGTCTTGAACCCGGTCACGGTCGATCAAATGCGTGGAACGACAGATAAGCATCTCATTACAATTGAAGAATTAATCGAGATGGCTGCACGTATCGAAGAGCATGTCGAGATGACGGAAGAACAACGAGATTTGTTCGATGCAATCTCACATGAGTTGAAACAAGATCGTCTTCGAAAAATTGTTCTAGAGCAGTTGTTGAAGCCGTTCCAACGACTATTCAAAGGTGTGACAGGCGAGACAGAAGTACAAAAGTTCACGAATCTTGTGTGGCTGTATACACGGACACATTAACGACAAAAAATTATTAGATGCAGTAATATAGAAGAAACAAGGAATGGAAAAAAGAATCAAAAAGTTTCCTTGAAAAAGAATTGATTCCTACAAATTCATGCGCTACAATCAAGTTACCGAAAGCGCTTTCGGGAAGAGGAGAATAACATGGGTACGATTTATGATTTAGCCAAAAAAACAGGATTCTCAATCACGACAGTGTCCAAAGCGTTGAACAACTACAAAGACGTGAGTGACAAGACGAGAGCGAAGATTCTTCAAGCCGCTGCTGAGATGGACTACTTGCCGAACGCACATGCCCAGTCGTTATCGACAAAAAAATCATGGGCGATCGGGGTCATGTTCTCAGAAGCAAACGAAGTCGGGATGAAACACCCGTTCTTCAACGGAATCATCGAAAGTTTTCGTCACGCGACAGAGGAGCAAGGCTACGATTTAATCTTCGCCTCGCGTAACCTGCGCAACCGTGATATGAGTTATCTCGAACACTTCAAACACCGTGCGGTCGACGGCATCGTCGTCATCTGCTCGGATCGAATGGATGAGCAAGTTCAGGAGCTCATGCGAAGCGACATCCCAATCGTCGTCGTCGATATGGACAGCGCCAATTGTAGCGTCGTCTATTCCGATAACATCGAAGGGGCCCGTCTCGCTGTGAATTATCTCCATGAACTCGGTCACCGAAAAATTGCCCACATCGCTGGGGATGAGACGATTGACGCTGGAGCGGCGCGAATCAAAGGATATGAACTTGCGATGCAAGAACTGAACCTTCCGATTCAACCAGGCTACCTCGTCAACGCCGGTTTCTTCTCAGTCGACGAAGGGAAGCAAGCGATGGAACGATTGCTTGAACTTGACGATCAACCGACCGCTGTCTTTGTGGCCGGGGATCAAATGGCAATCGGCGTCATCGAAGCGATTCACGAACACGGTCTTCACGTCCCGAATGACATCTCTGTCATCGGATACGACGACATTGAAATGATCCAATACATTACGCCGAAACTGACTACGATTCGCCAAGATACGGATGAAATCGGGGAAGCGGCAGCAGAACTTTTACTTGAACAAATGACCGCGAAAGAGCGACTCACAGAACGTCGCATCATTCCGGTACGCTTAGTAGAACGAGCATCTTGTGCTCCGGTCAAACAGTGATTTATAGTCAATGATATTTCGAAGTCGCTCTCTTTTCTTCAGCAGATGGAGAGGGGAGCGCGATTTCGAAAGTCATTTTGGAAAGAATCGAAACCGCTTTCGATATTTTATTTCGAACAAACCGAAAGCGCTTTCGACAATTATTTACCTCTTTTTGCAAGCGCTTTCTACTATTACTTATAAAAAGGATGGGAACAACACATGCGTAAACTTGTTAGCTTACTTACAATTGGAGCACTTTCAGTCGGTGTCTTGAGCGCTTGCTCTGACGGCGGCAGCGAAGGATCATCTTCAGAGGGTTCAAAAGACGATGTCTTAAAAATTTGGTCATTCACGGATGAATTGAAAGAGCCAATCAAAACATTCGAAGAGCGTAACGGCGTTAAAGTCGAATTGACAATCGTACCGACCGCTGACTACGCAACGAAGTTGAAGCCAGCTCTCGAGAGTGGCGTCGGCGCACCGGACGTTTTCACTGGTGAAATCGCGTTCCTTAAACAATGGATTGACGCTGGATACTGGGAAAACCTTTCTGAAGAGCCATACAACGCAGAAGAAGTTTCTGGAGACATCGTTCCTTACGTCTTCGACCTCGGAAAAGACAAGGACGGAAACGTTCGTGCCCTTTCATGGCAAACAACTCCAGGTGGGATCTACTACAAGCGTAGCATTGCAAAAGAAGCGCTCGGTACAGATGACCCGGCTGAAGTCGGCGAAATGATGAGCTCGATGGACGGACTCTTCGAAGTCGGTGAGAAGCTTAAAGATAAAGGCTACAAACTCTTCCCAGACGAAGGTTCAATCCGTTGGTTCGCACAAGGTGATGACCCACAAGCATGGGTGAACGAAGAAAATGAGCTTGTCTTGACTGAAGGGAAACAAAACTACTTCGACTACGCGAAAGAACTTCGTGAAAATAACCTTACTGCCCTCGCACCAGAATGGTCACCATCTTGGTTCGAAGGAATGGACAAACCGATCAAAGTTAAAGAAGGCGGCAAAGAAACGGAAACAGAAGTCTTCTCTTACGTCCTCCCAACTTGGGGTCTCCACGCTGTCTTGAAAGAGAACGCGAAAGACACTGCTGGTGACTGGGCTGTTACAAGCGGACCAAGCCCGTACTTCTGGGGCGGTACATGGGTCGGAATTTACAAAGACTCTAAACATAAAGAAGAAGCTTACGACTTCATCAAACTCATGACACAAGATGAAGAGTTCTTGACTGAATGGGCGAAAGAAACAGGCGACGTCCTCGCATTTAACCCGGTTACAGAAAAAATCAAAACAGACTTCAGCGATGAGTTCCTCGGTGGACAGAACAACTATGAGTTCTTCCTCGGCGAAGCTGAATCAATCAAACCAGGGATTGTTACGAAATACGACCAACAGCTCGACACGCTTTACGGAGCGGCGGTTAACTCTTACGTAGAAGGTAAGAAATCGAAAGACGATGCAATCAAAGAATTCAAGAAACAAGTTAAGAACGCTTACCCAGACATCGTAGTAGACTGACGATGACCAACACGAGGGAGGAAGTTCCTCCCTCGGTTCTTATGGAAGGAGAAATACACGTGAAAAAATTAGATCGTTACGGCTATCTGTTCATCGCCCCGTTCTGGGTTGTTTTCTTGACGTTTAGCATTTATCCGGTTTTCTTGACGCTTTACTATAGCTTCACGAACTACACCGGTAGCCCAGGAGAAGAGATTGTCGGATTTGCGAACTATACACGGTTGTTGACGGACACATACTTCATCGAAGCGTTTTTCAACACCATCAAGATTTGGGGAGTCAACTTCGCCTTGCAGATGGGAATGGCACTTTTATTGGCGCTCTTATTCTCAGATCTTCGTTTGAAGCTAAAAGGGTTAAACTTCTTCCGTTCATTCTTCTATCTTCCAAACTTGATCACAATCAGCTCGGTCGCGCTTTTGTTCGGTATTTTGCTCGACTGGCAGCACGGTTCACTCAACATGGTGTTGATGAAAATCGGTTTGATCTCAAATCCGATCGACTGGTTGGCAGAACCAGTGACGGCTCAATTATCCGTCTCACTCATCTTGACATGGATGTGGTTCGGTCACTCCTTTATCATCGTGATGGCTGGTGTCTCAGGAATCTCAACGGATTACTTTGAAGCTGCTCACATCGACGGTGCAAACCGTTGGCAAATGTTTACGAAAGTGACGTTGCCGCTCTTGAAACCAATCCTTCTCTACATCATGATCACATCGCTCATCGGTGGACTTCAATTGTTCGACCTTCCGATGTTGATTACCGATGGAATTGGTTCACCGGACGGTTCGTTGAATACGATGGTGCTTTACTTGTATAACCAAGCCTTCAAATACAACAACTACGGCTACGCATCTGCGGTCGCTTACGGTTTATTCTTGATCACGCTCATCTTCTCGGCGATCGTCTTCAAAGGAATGTTCCGCAACGAACGCGCAACACAGAAGAAGGGGGCGTAAGCGATGGAACAAAATGCAGAAACACGGCGTATGCTTCCTGATAGCGAAGCGCAGCCAAAACGTAAAAATGACCGTCCACTCAAAGTGGCGCCACCTAAAAAAGAAAAGTCGAAACATCGTGTTATTCGAGGCTTGATTTATGCAAGTTTGACTATTCTTGCGATCATATGCTTCATCCCGTTCTTGATGATGATCATCAACGCGACTCGGACGAACGGAGAAGTCATATCTGGTTTCACCCTGATCCCTGGTAATGCGTTGCTCGATAACTACGCTACCCTCAGCGAGTACATCAACATCTGGACCGGCTTCAAAAACAGCTTGATTATTTCGGTATCGGTGACTGTCCTCTCTGGATACTTCTCGGCACTCACTGCATACGGATTCACGTTCTACAACTTCAAAGGGAAGAATGCGATGTTCATCTTCATGCTCGTCATGATGATGGTACCGGCACAGCTCGGACTCATCGGATTCTACGAAATCTCGAAGACGCTTGGAATTCTCGATTCGTTCATCCCATTGATCGTTCCAGCGATTGCGACACCGTTCACCGTATTCTTCATCCGTCAGTACACACAAGCGACGCTTCACATCAGCTTGATTGAAGCGGCACGGATTGACGGTGCGAGCGAATTGCGCATTTTCCATACCATTGCGCTCCCGATGATGATGCCAGCCATTGCGACGATGTCGATCTTCACGTTTATCGGCTCGTGGAACAACTACTTGATGCCACTTGTTCTCTTATTCTCTCCTGAGAAATACACGTTGCCTGTCTTGATGGGCTTCTTGAAAGGATCACAAGTCGCAGAAAACCTTGGCGCGCTTTACCTAGGAATCGCGATCTCGGTCGTACCGATCATGATTGCCTTCTTGTTCCTCTCGAAGTACATCGTCAGCAGTATTTCGGCAGGTGCTGTCAAAGAATAAATATAGAGAAAAGAGGAAAACACTATGCATTTTAAGAAAGACTTCGTATTCGGGACAGCCACGTCCTCGTACCAAATTGAAGGCGCACACAACGAAGGAGGACGTACTCCTTCCATCTGGGATATGTTCTGTGACATCGACGGGCGCGTGTTTGAAAAGCATAACGGCGATGTCGCATGTGACCACTACCATCGTTACGAGGAAGACATCCAGCACATCAAAAAGCTAGGTGTCGACACGTACCGATTCTCCATCGCGTGGCCACGAATCTTCCCTGCCAAGGGAGAGTACAACCCAGAAGGTATGGCGTTCTACAAAAACTTGGCGCTACGTCTCCGCGAAGAAGGAATCAAACCAGCTGTCACGATTTACCACTGGGACCTTCCGATGTGGGCTCACGAAGAAGGTGGCTGGGTCAACCGTGAATCGGTCGACTGGTTCCTCGATTATGCGAAAGTCTGTTTTGAAGAGCTTGATGATATCGTCGACTCTTGGATTACCCACAATGAGCCTTGGTGTGCCGGCTTCCTCGGCTACCATGTCGGTGTTCACGCACCGGGTCATCGTGACATGAACGAAGCGGTACGCGCCGTGCACCACATCTTGTTGTCGCACGGGAAAGCGGTCGAATTGTTGAAGCGAGAGATGAAGTCCACGACCCCGATCGGCATCACTCTCAACTTGTCACCGATGTATGCGAAGACGGATTCGGCGAATGACCGCCTTGCGATGAACAATGCCGACGGGTATTCGAATCGCTGGTTCCTCGATCCGGTCTTCAAAGGCCAATATCCGGTCGACATGATGAACTTGTTCTCCAAATATGTGCATAACTTCGACTTCATCCAATCGGGTGATATGGAGACGATCTCGACATCTTGCGATTTCTTCGGCATCAACTTCTATAGCCGTGGTATTGTCGAGTTCAACGCAGCAAATGATTTCTTGAAGGCAGACGCTTACTCGGACTACGAGAAGACGGGCATGGGCTGGGATATCGCCCCGAACGAATTCAAAGACCTGATCCGTCGTTTACGCGCCGAGTATACTGACCTTCCAATCTATATCACAGAGAACGGCGCCGCATTTGACGACGTGCTGGAGAATGGCGAAGTCCATGACGATAACCGGATCGACTACGTCCGCCAGCACCTCGAAGCTGTCTCTGACTTGAACGATGAAGGCATGAACATTCAAGGCTACTACCTCTGGTCGCTTATGGATAACTTCGAATGGAGCTTCGGATACGAGAAGCGCTTCGGAATCCTCTATATCGACTTTGAGACGCAAGAGCGCATCTGGAAAGACAGCGCGAAGTGGTATGCCGGTGTCATCGCCGACCATAAGGCCGAACACGCGGATAGCGTCGAGGCGTAACATGTATCCATCCCTGCCGCTACGGGGATGGATTTTTTGTGTGCAACGCATACAAGGGGGGAATGCATGAAGTAGAGAGGGAAGGAGGGGAGATGGCATTGGATTATAGAACGGAAAAGGAGCGGGAGGAGGATAAAACGTCCTCTCTCATTATGATTTGGTTAATGTGCTGGTTCATCTACGGACTGCTCTATGGATTGGTTTATTTAAACGTTCTCTTTATCGTATTTGTCCTCTTCTCTTCTTTTTTAGGGGTGAAGGGACTGATTGAACGTGATAAACGAATTACACGCGAACGGGAAATACGAAAATTAAATGTCGAGATGGATTCGGAGGAAGGGGAAATGTTGATGAAACGTGAATTTTCGACATACGAAGTAACAGGTTATGATGACCAAGGGAAAATCAAGTTCGTTCATTTGAGAGAAGGCGAATTCGTGTTGCCCGTCGAGATCAATGGGGATGACTTACGAAAAATCAAAAAGATGATGGAGCTCAATCCGGGTGTGACCGTGATTGTACATGCGGCGATCGACCAAAGGCGGATGCGATTACTGGAGGTCGACGGATACTCGCTCCGAAAAGACGATATGTAAAACGCCAGCACCTCATAAAGGGCTGGCGTTTGTTTACGGAATCAAGAGAATCTTCCCTTGGCTCTTCCGACTTTCTAAAAAGGCGTGGGCCGATGACCCGTCTGATAAGGCGAACGTCGTTGGCGATGGAACGATGAGTGAACCGTCGTCGATCCAACTGAACAATTCGTGTGACCGACGAATTCGTTCTTCCATTGACGTGAGCACATTCCATAGGTCCCCACCCGTCAATGTCTTCGAGGTGTCCATGAGCATACGCGGATCGACCGGTTTTGGGTCGCCACCGGCCATGCCGTAGAAGACAACCGTCCCACCGATGCGAGTTGCTTCGAAACTGTCTTCTAATGTCGAGCCGACCGAGTCATAGACGACATCGGCACCACGACCGTCTGTCACGGTACGAATATGTTGAACCCATGCTTCGTCATAGCGATAGGCACGGGCACCATGCGTTTGGATGGTCGCCACTTTTTCATCTGTCGACGTGAGACCGATGACCTGCCCACCGAGGCGTTGAATCATTTGCGTCAACAACTGACCGACACCGCCAGCGGCTGCGTGAACAACCGCAACGTCATCAGGTTGAATCCGATAGCTATCGTGAACGAGATAATGAGCCGTCAATCCTTGAAGCATGACCGATGCGGCCGTTTCAAATGAAATGGTGTCTGGGAGGGGAATCGCCTTGTCGAGTGGGACAGCGACGAATTCTGCGTTGGCATGCGGGACATCCGCAAAGGCGATTCGATCTCCGACTTGTAGCGACGTGACGTTCGCTCCGACCGCCTCGATGACGCCGGCCCCTTCATACCCGAGAATGTATGGAGGTTCTCCGACAAGATGATAATTCCCTTTTCGACGATATACATCGGCATAGTTCAGTCCGATTGCTTTCGTGCGGACCAATACTTCATCGACTTGTGGCATCGGTGTCGGGACTTCTTCATAGGTTAAGACTTCAGGACCGCCAAACTGATGGAAGACGAGTGCCTTCATACTGATCACTTCCTTCGTTAGATTCACTCAAACTATAGCATATGGCTCACGATTCGCTTATGATGACGCACAAAAGTCACCGACCATGAAGCGGTTCGGTGACTTCGGTGGATTGACTGATTTTTTTTAACGCGCTTCAACACATCCCGCCTCGGTAAGTCCGGGTAATCACTCTGTATGCGTTCGACGCAGGAAACGATTGTTTCCGTACGTAACAGGTGAACAATCTGTTGATCGATTGAATCGAGTTCGGGAGGTATATCTTCTTTCGAATCCTCCCAATTTAGCCAAAACGATGTACCGAATAAGTGCACGAATAGAATCGCCATCACGGTGAACGTAGATAAATCGATGGACGGAAAGAAGGAGAGCACGGCGTATATACTGATACCGCTCACGATTCCGTGAAGGATTGTATCGAGTAGACGCGGTACATCCACGTGAAGAAATGAACGGAAGGCTCCCGTTAGACCATCGACAAAGAAGCTCAAGGTGGTCGAGAGCAGATAGAAACAACCGAGCATGGCGAGAGTCGATAGAATCGGGAACGATGTGTCTTCAAGTAAATAAATGAGAATCAAATCGACGGCAAGTAGTGGGGTGAGGGCGAGCGCTAAAATCAACGCGCCCCAACCGAGCCCGGTCAAACCCTTCATGTGACGTTTGCCCGATATCGTCCGAGCGCGATGAATGCAGCAATCAGACAGACCATATGTAATGCAATCCCGATGAGCATAGCGTATGGCACGACGGATTGGAAACCAAGGCCGAATGCGAGGGAAGCACTCGATAAGATCATAAAGCTTGCTGTATAATTTCGTACGGTTGTTTTCTGCTTCTTCGCATGTACCACAGAGTATCCCGCAATGAGTAAAAAGACGGGAGACAACATGATTGGGTAGACCGATTGAAAGAGCAATCCGATTACTCCGGACATACCAGCGATGGCAGCAAATATAGAAGGGTAGTATGCTTTCAAATTTCCAACTCCTTAACTCTTTTCCCTAAATATAACAGCCCTTCTCATTGCTGAGAAGGGCTGTCGTTTTTGTTTCAGGCTGATGCTTTGTCTGCTTCTTCTTGTGCTTTCAATTCTTCACCATACGAGACGCGGTCTTGAATGCGAACGAATGGAAGATACACCGCAACGGCCATAGCGATCGTTGCAATTTGTAAGAGGGCAGCACGCCATCCACCGATCAAGAATCCAGAGATGACTGGAGGTGTCGTCCATGGTACTTGAAGCGCGTTGAACGGCTCGACCCAACCCCAAAGGATGGCAAAGTAAACCATGAATGAAGCGATAGCTGGCACGACAACGAATGGAACGAACATGATCGGGTTGAAGACGATTGGCATCCCGAAGATGACCGGCTCATTGATGTTGAAGATACTTGGTGCAAGTGATAACTTTCCAAGCTGCTTCAAGTGTGCCGAACGTGCGACAATCAGTGTCGCGATAATGAAGCCGATTGTAATCCCTGATCCACCAAGTTTCGTGAACACATCGAGGAATTGAATCGTAACGATTTTTGCGTTCTCGCCAGCGACGAGCGTACCACCAGCATCGATGATCGCTTGGTTTTGAAGCGCGTTCGCTGTGAGAAGTGGTCCCATGATTCCCATGAGGATTGCGGCACCGTGAATTCCACACCACCACATGACAGACATGAGCACCATGATAATGACGGCTCCTGCAAGTGTGTCCGTCAAGTTTTGAAGTGGTGCTTGAAGAACATCATAGATGACTTCTGTGAACGTGCGCTCTGCAACTGCTTGGAAAATTGCGAACGTCGCAACGGCGAGTGAGATGATTGCCAAACCAGGAACAAGTGCAGAGAATGAGTTCGAGACGCCTGGTGGAACACCGTCTGGCATTTTAATGCTGATTCCACGTTTGATGAACTGCGAGTAGATAAATCCGACTGTCAATCCAACGATGATGGCAGCGAGGACACCTTGTCCACCTGTCCATACTTTTGGAATGACGCCACCAACGAATTCCCCAGATTCAGACAAGACAGAAGCTTGTGTGATGATGAGGAACGAGATGATTCCAAGGATACCAGCTGGTACGCCTTCGATCTTTTCGTTCTTGACGTATGAGTAAGCGATTCCAAAAACACCGATTAAAGCAAGGATGTCAAACGTCGCACCGACGACTTGCGTGAGCGGGAGTGACCAGTCTGCTCCGAATAGACCTGACATGAAGTCAGCCCAACCTGGAATCGGTAACGCCAGGATGAGAAGGAACAACGATCCGATGATCGTCATTGGCATCGTGAGGATGAACCCGTCCTTAATCGCAAGGACGGGCTTGGCGTTCGCAAAACGAACAAAAGCAGGGGTGAACTTTTCAAATACTCTTTCTAAGCGGCTCATAGGGGAACCTCCTTATAGGTCTTCAGCGCGCGTGGCGATGATCTCTTTATACCAGTGGAACGACTGTTTCTTCTTCCGTGCGAGACCATTGTTGTGGTCGACGTAGATGAAGCCGTATTGTTTCTTATAACCATTTAACCAGCTAAGTAGGTCGATTGCAGACCAAGCATAGTAACCGGCAACGTTGATGCCTTGTTGAACAGCGTGTTTTACTGCGCGAAGGTGACCTTCGATGTACTCAATCCGTGGCGTATCCATGATCTCGCCGTCGACGATCGGGTCGACATCACCGAGACCGTTCTCTGTGATATAGATTTTGACGTCGCCGTAACGATCTTTCAACATGTGCATGCCATCGAGGAACGCTTCCGGTGAGATTTCCCAATCCCATTTCGTGTACACTTTGTCGTCCATCTTGACCGTCTTGTAGACGCCATCGAACGATGGGTTACCAGGGCGACCTGTCGAGTTCTCACGTCCACCAGCCATGACAAGTGCCGAGTCATTTTTCATGACGCGCTGCGGGCTGTAGTAGTTGAGACCGATAAAGTCGTTCATAGGAGCGGTACGTTTCAAGACGTCGAGTTCTTCCTCCGTCATTTCAGGGAGAAGACCTTGTTCGTTTAAACCGTTCACGACGTACTCCGGATATTCACCTTTTAAGATCGGATCGTAGAACCAATGTGTCGCATAAGCGTTCGCGTGCATTTCAGCAAACTTGTTCTCTTCTGCGTCATCGATACTGAACGCTGGGTTGAACACGTGTGTGATCCCGATTTCGCCAGTGTGACCGTTTTGTTTGAAGAGCTCGACGGCACGGGCGTGAGCGACGAAGACGTTATGCGTCGTTTGGAAATAACCTTTGACGTCGCCTTCGATGCCTGGCGGGTGTGCGCCTGTTAAGTATCCAAGTGAGCAGAAGATGACCGCTTCGTTGAACGTGATCCAGTGGTTCACACGATCACCGAACGATTGGAAGCAAGTATCCGCGAAACGGACGAATGCGTCAACCGTCTCTTTGTTCTTCCAGCCGCCTTTTTCTTCAAGTGCTTGTGGAAGATCCCAGTGGTAGAGCGTGACGAATGGGACGATGTCATGTTTCAAACATTCGTCGATCAAGTTGTTATAGAACTCAAGTCCTTTTTCGTTCACTTCACCTGTACCGTTCGGGAAGACGCGTGGCCATGAGATCGAGAAGCGATACGATTCGAGTCCCATCTCTGCCATGAGCGCGATGTCTTCTTTATAACGATGGTAATGGTCGACTGCGACGTCGCCGTTTGTGTTTTCAAATGTCTTACCAGGAATTTTCGAGAAGACGTCCCAGTTCGAGAGACCTTTCCCGTCCTCGTTCCATGCGCCTTCGACCTGGTAAGAGGCCGAAGCAGCGCCGAACAAGAAATCTTTAGGCATTTTCAAAGTAGTCACCTCAGTTTATTTATTTACAAGTTTCAATGAGTGGTCTAATACTTTCGCACCGTTCATCATGCCGTAGTCGACTGTGTTGATGACGTCGATTGGAACACCTTTTGGTTCACAGATTTGCTTTCCTTTTGAAAGTAGGTACTTCACTTGTGGTCCGAGAAGTGCAACGTCGATGTTGTCAACGTAAGTTTCCATCTCTGATTCTGGGTAAGCTGCGATTTCAGCTTCGATGCCACGTTCAGAGGCAACCGCTTTCATTTTTTCTACTAACATACTTGTTGACATACCTGCCGCACAGAAGAGTCCGATTTTAATCATTTTTGATCCATTCCTTTCAATTCGTTGATTTCGTTTTGCATGTTCATCATATATCCAAGCATTTCTTTGACGAGAATCGTGTTCATCAAGTGATCTTGCGCGTGCACCATGAGGACACCGACCGTTGCCGATTTACCTTGTGCTTCGAGCGTCACGAATTTCGTTTGAATCGCATGTGCTTCTTTTAATGTCGCGTCACCAGCAACGACTGCTGCCTCTGCTTCTTCTTTTTTTCCTTCTTGCATGAGGAGCATCGCTTGATGGTAGCTCGCTTTGGCGTCACCCGAGAGGGCGATGAGACCGAAAATATCTTCCGGTGAGATTTCAATTGTTTCCGAAACCATAATATCTCTCCTTTTTGTATGGATAACTGAAATTCATAGGTACAAATTATTTTCTACATGTTGATAGTAGCACGAAAGCGTTTTCGTGTAAACCCTTACTTTTTAGAAAATGGCATAAAAAAATGCGCGCGAGAAAAGCATCTCTCGGGCGCGTTTAGGACTTGATGTTCGAGACTTTGAGCATTTTGACATGTTTAAAATGATGAATGGAACGAGAGACGTCGAAGATTTGTCCGTTTGTTAAATAAACGGTGTTATCGACAATTAGAGCAGGGTCGTTCTCTTTCAGGTCGAGCAGGCTAGCTGAGTCTGCATCGAGGAAATCCGCATAAATGACACGGTCAGCAAATCCGATGGCAAGCTTTTGATCGTTTCGTAAATACGTATAAATCGACTTTTGAACGATGTTTTCGTCTAAGTAGATGACGAGCTCTTTTCGGAAGTACGAATCTTCCACCGAGAACGGATGGTCATCGACGAGACGTAGCCGTTTCACGAAATAGACGGGTGTACCAATTGGGCACTTCATCCGCTCCGCGACTTCATCGTTCGCGACCGTCTGTTCGAAATGTAAGACGCGCGTCTCGACTTTCCGACCACTGAAGTCACTCGTGAGACCTTGGAGTTTTTCAAGATTGATGTAATCGCTATTGTAATGGTCGCGGACGAAGACACCACTCCCTTGAACTTGATAGACATATCCTTTGTTGACGAGAATCTCGATCGCTTTTCGGACCGTGTTGCGGCTGACACCGTATTTATTGGCGTACTCATCCTCGGTCAATAATTTATTCGTATGTTGGTAGACATGATTGACAATGTCTGATTCAATCTGACTCGCAACTTGCTTGTACTTCGGAGACATACAGTTCTACACCTTTCACAAAAATTTGTAGGAATGAATTTGCTACCAGTATAGCAGATAACCTTTGTAAGCGGATACGTTTCATTTATTAATTGTTGAAAAAAGTCGAACGAATCATTGAGGGAATATTCGGAAAATGTGAAACAATGAAGGGTGAGATTACGTATATAAGAGAAATGCACGCTAGAGAAAGGATGTGTTTGATTTGACTGAGGCACATTGGTATACGGAAGAAACAGCATGGCGGAAGGCACACCTTAGGGTCGGTTATGCACTGCTGACGTTTATTGTGGTCGCCATTGTCCTATCGTTCTTTGGACGTTATGTCTGGTTGACCGTTCCATTTCTCTTGATTGGAATCGCCATGATTGGGTTAGACGTGAAGAAGTATCGGATGCGTCGTACGCATATGAATGATCGAAATGTAGTGCAATTACTGAAGTGGAACCTACTTTATGACTTGATCAGTTCAAGTGTGCTTGTCTCCCTGGTTTCAGCTCTTCTCATCTTTCAATATGACAGTTTGGCGTTAGCGATTGGACTGCTTGTATGGGGAGCGGTGAGCGATCAGGTGTCGCGCATGTTTCAAAAGAAACTCAAGGAACATGCCCCGCTATTACATCAATTGGATCAGGAACGGCAAAAATGATGAATGAACGCATGACACAAGAGCAGGCATGGAAACGTTTATTCGACCAATGGATTTTCGGCCTATTTGGAACATTTGTGGTACTGATGTTACCAATCAGCTTATTGACCGATGAGCTCACATGGGGCGTGCTGTATATCGCCTGTACACTCATTCCATTGAACATCTTATACGTGAAGCGTTATCAGATGCGTTTGGGGTTTCAACCAAAGTTGAAAGGGTTGTATCGTCGTCAGCTTGCTCGGGACGTGATTAATAGTGTTGCCTGTTTTCTCGCATTGAATGATCAACTATTGTTCACGTCTAACGTAGCGTACATTTATGTGACGGTGTTCATCGGTGGCGCGATACTATGGACGTTGAACGTGAACAAACAAACGAAACGACAAGACGAAGGGTATATGAAAATAGACAAGGAGGCGGTATAGATGGAGCAAGATGTAAAGTGGGTGCAACGGATGCGACGTTATGCCGTACCCGTCTTGATCTTGTATGTCACGGCCGTCATTGTCGCCCTCTTGTTAGAGAAAATGTGGTTGATTCCTATCATGGTGTCGGTCTCTGTACTCATCGTCGTGATGGGTTTTCAAGAGATGCGCATCATGTGGCGAATGACACAACATCCGAAAGCGCATCGAATCCTCATTATTCAATACGTATTCGAATGGGTGGACGCGATTTTGTTGACGACACTCATGGTGACCCTGCTGACGTCAGAAGAATTTGGTCTCGTGATTGGTCTCTTTTTTGGAATATGGGGAGTATTAAGTCCGTTCCGCCAGAAGTGGTTCACAAAGCAACTTAAACAAATCGATCCAGAATTACCGACGTATGAGGAAGTGATTGAAAGGAGGGTCTCGCATGAATCGTCCAATTGAACTCACAGTAGCGCATGCCAAACAATTTGATCGGTTTTTTGATTGGCCCGTACTCCTTATTTTTTTAATCTCGTTCATCGTGATGTTACGGACACAGGCGACGTGGGTCATCCCGGTCATGTCGGTCGTAGCCATGGGCGTGGCTTATAAAGGATACATGGAATATCGAGTCATCCGCCATTTTGCCGAACATCAAGCGGTCGTTCGCGTATTACGCTATCGACTCATTGACTGTTGGATTGGTGCCGTTTCTTTATTTGCACTGTTCATCCCGATGTATGTAAACGAAGATGCCTTCATCCTGATTGGCGGAATCGTCGCCCTTTGGGGATTGACGAAATCGTATCGAGAGAAAAAGTGGGAAGAGCGAATCCATGCACATCAGTCAAAGCTACCGACGTATGAAGAAGTGTTGGAAGGGAGAGATGACGTATGGAATTATCACCAAAAGTAAAATCGCAAATCGATACGATTTTAAAAGTAGACCGCTGGACCGGATGGGGTGTCGGAATCATCGGAATCGGGCTTGTTGTCAGTTTTTTGATTTACGCTTCGTATTGGACACTCTCAGATGGGGTCGTCACGGGAGCATTATATGCGGTGCTCGCTGTCGTGTTGATAGGTATTTTTGTTCGATACCAGATGTGGCTGCGTTTCGTGAAGAATCAAACGGCACGTAACCTCTTATCGTTCAAAATGATGGCACACACGCTCGCTTTGACAGGTGTCGGGATTTATGGACTCTTTTATTTCACGAGTGAAGCGACGGGCACACAATCGTTCCGTGTGTTTCTCCTTTCCCAGCTGACGTTTTTCGGGATTGAATACTTGGCGAAGCGGTTCGACCGCGTTATTCAGTCCTATGATGAGAACTATTTGACGGATAAAGATTTGAAAGAGATTCGTGAGGTCCGTGAATACGAGAAGGAGCAACGTCGTGAACAAACGTGATCAAATGAGAGAGCTCGCCAGGGTTGAGTCTGAGAAGAATGGGGTCTTCACTTTTCTGTCGTGGATGATTTGTATTTCACTGTTTGTTGTGACTGAAAAAGGATGGGTATCAGCAGAAACTGTTCTTTTGATTGGTCAATTTGCGGGCCTATTTGCGATTAAAAAATCTTGGAAGAAAGAAACGATTCAATTGAAATATTTAACGAATCGAGACGCCAAACGTCACATACACTTGATGTCGATTTTTAATTTTTTGACGTTCCCGATTTTGTTAATCCTCATGTTCGGATGGATCACGAAACAAATTGAGACACCTTACTTTATCGGGTTGATGGTCACTGGAGGTGTCATATCAGTCATCGGACATAAATGGTATGAGCGATATATGGTTCGTCTTGATGAGAACTATGTCACGGAACGAGAGTTAAAAGAAGAACAAAAATGGGGGAGCGCGTAACTCACTCTAGAAAGAAGGAACATGAAGTGAGAATCGCGACGTATAACATTTGGAATCATGAGACGCTTTGGCAAGAACGAATCGAAGCGATTTGCCAAGAAGTAAAACGAATCGACGCGGATGTGATTGCCCTGCAAGAAGTTCGCTCTGATGAACAGGACAGTGTGGCTCATGACATTGCTGAACAAACAGGATATCCGTTCTGCGTCTTTCATCCGTATCCCGATTCACCAGACGAAGGACTCGCTTTTTTGAGTAAAGTTCCCTTGTCTTCAGTTGAAGCAATTTGGGAAAAGGGTGTGGAAGAGTGTCACTTTTGTGCGACACGAGTGACGCTTACGTTCGGAGGTCAGGAATGGGGCATAACGAACGTGCATCTGAATTGGCGTTCCGTTTCGATTCGAGAACATCAAATGAGAGCGGTTCAAGACTGGTTAAGCAAAGGATGCCAGAAGTCGATCGAAGTGTTGTGTGGAGATTTCAATGATCACCCGCAATCCACTATCTATCATGACTTATCGGATGTAGGATGGCGGGACGTGACGACGTTTGTTGCGGAAGAGCCACTGCCGACGCTAGACGTAAAACAGAATCCGTACTTACAATCTTCTCATCTTACGCAGTCTGAACGATACGATTGGATTTTGATCCGTTCCGAGTGGAAAGATGTTGAGATCCAGGATGTCAACGTGTTCGGGGACATGCAAACGGGTACCGACATTGTACCGAGTGATCATTACGGAGTGGTCGTCGATGTCATCGTGAACTAAAAGGAGGATGTGCTGCGGCGCATCCTCCTAATTATTTGAACAACCGAGCGATGAACCCCGCACATGCCAAGAACGGTATGACGAAAAGGAGCCCGAGCCATTGATCTCGCCAGACGACAAACCAGAAAGCGGCTTGTAGACAGAGGATGGCAACTGCGGCAAAGATCACGAATAAAAATGCTTTCTTACGTGTGGAGCGGTCGTCCCACCAGTCTTTGAAGTAAGGAAAACTGCATAAGAATGCCATGGCCATGAAAAAAATCGCAGGAAACAACATGACGTCTCCTAACGTGCTATTCCCTTCAAATTCGAGCCACCTGGATAAGACGGATAACAGTATGCCGATCAATAGGAAGATGCCACCCATGTGTTTCCCCTCATTTCTTTACTCGTTACTTGTATCATGCCCGTTCTATCCCCACTCGAAAACCTGATGCACAGATGGCTTTTTAGTGAAAGTGGTGACTTTTACATGAACGGTAAAAAAGTATTGAACGACTATTTTTACGATTCCACTATCCAACACATCTTGTACTCGATAGCATGAAAGCGTATCTGGAGAAACGGCTGGATATGAGATAAAAGCGCCAGAACTCTGCGGAGTTGACGAGGACGAAGGTGATCGAGGAATTCGGCGGATGCCTTCCAGTCGCGTGTCACGACTGAGAGAGTCTCGATAAAACGCTCGGGCGACCGGACGGACAAAGCGAGACTTGATGACATCACTCTAAAAAGCCCGTTTCCTTTTTCGAGAAATCGAAGAATAGAGGAGATTTGTTTATGTGTGGAATCGTAGGGATGATCGGACAAGTTGGAACGAAAGAGATTTTATTGAAAGGACTTGAAAAGCTCGAGTACCGTGGTTATGACTCGGCAGGGATTGCCTTGGTCGGTGATGACGTTCGTATATTCAAAGAAGTTGGACGAATCCAAGCACTCCGTGACATCGTATCCGCCGACGCAGAAGGAACGATTGGAATCGGCCACACACGTTGGGCGACACACGGGGTACCGAGCGTACCGAACGCCCACCCGCACCAAAGTACGACAGGACGCTTCACGCTCGTCCACAATGGTGTAATTGAGAATGATGAACAGTTAAAAGCGACACTCGATGTCCCGTTCCTTTCAGAGACGGACACGGAAGTCATCGTACAGCTCATGGAGAAGCACTTCGTCGAGCTCGGTGATGTCGAGGCGGCGTTCCGCAAGACGCTCTCGGACCTCCACGGTTCATACGCGATCGCGATGATCGACTCAGAAGACAAAGAGCGCCTCTATATCGGGAAGAACAAGTCACCGCTTCTCGTCGGACTCGGGGACGGCACGTTCAACGTCGTCGCATCGGACGCGATGGCGATGCTCCAGGTGACGGACCAGTACCTCGAGCTCCACGACGGCGAGATCGTCATCCTCACACGTGAATCGGCAACGATCAAGACGCTCGACGGTGACGTGCTCGAACGTGAACCGTACACGGCCGAAATCGATGCGTCAGACATCGAGAAAGGCACGTACGCGCACTACATGTTGAAGGAGATGGACGAGCAACCGGCCGTCATCCGCAACATCATCCAGCACTACCAGAACGAGAACGGCGACATCGAACTCACAGAAGGCGTTCGCGAGCTCGTCTCGGAAGCGGACCGCGTCTATATCGTCGCATGTGGGACAAGCTATAACGCCGGACTCGTCGGAAAAGATATTTTGGAACGCATCGCTGGCATTCCAACAGAAGTGCACGTTTCATCTGAATTTGGCTACAACATGCCCCTCTTAAGTGAACGTCCATTGTTCGTTTTCTTGTCGCAATCCGGTGAGACAGCGGACAGCCGTGCCGTACTCGTCGAAGTGAAGAAGCGCGGATATAAGGCACTCACGATGACGAATGTCCCGGGATCGACACTCTCACGTGAAGCGAACGAGACGATGCTCCTCCATGCCGGACCGGAGATCGCGGTCGCCTCGACGAAAGCGTACACGGCACAGATCGCCGTCCTCGCGATTCTCGCATACGACATCGCACGTGCGACGGGGAAAGAGTTGCCGTTCGACCTCATGCCAGAACTCGCTCGTGTCGCGACGATCATGGATTCCATCATGGCGCAAAAAGAGTTGTTCGAAGACCTTGCGGAACGTTACTTGAAGACGACACCGAATACGTTCTTCATCGGGCGTGGGCTCGACGCGTCTGTTTGTCTTGAGGGAGCGCTCAAGGTGAAGGAAATCTCGTATATTCAAGCGGAAGGGTACCCGGGTGGGGAACTGAAGCACGGGTCGATCGCCTTGATTGAAGACGGAACACCGGTCATCGCGCTCATCTCACAACCGAAAACGAACTTGAATATTCGTGGAAACGTCAAAGAAGTCGTCGCTCGTGGGGCGAACGCTTGTATCATCTCCATGCAAGGTGTGGAACACGAGAACGATGATTTCATCTTGCCGCATGTCGAGCCACTCTTGGCACCGCTCATAAACGTATTGCCGGTTCAGTTGATGGCGTATTACGCGGCGCTTGCCCGTGGTTGTGACGTCGACAAGCCACGTAACTTGGCGAAATCGGTGACGGTGGAATAAATGAAGCATAGAAGAAGCACCTTTCATTACGAGAGGTGCTTTTTACTACTTGCCGATATCTTTGCCAACAAGCAAAATAGTAGGAGAAGTAAGCGGTTCCAACTTATGATTAGATAAAGATAAGCGACGAAAGAAGGGCTGACATGAACGTATACATTGCTTGCCACAGTGGTTTTGTGACGAGTGCGATGGCGGCAAAGTTATTTGCACAGGCAAGCGAGGGGCGTTTGTCTTGTACGATTACGCACGGAACGATTCAAAACATCCCAAACGAGGTGGATTTGATTCTCTATCAGGAAGGGGCGACCCCGGTCACCCATCCGACCGCAAGTGTTCGATCAGTCCGACAACTCCTGTCGCTCGAGGAATACCGACTACTTGTCGAAGAATGGATGGATGAGCATGAGACATGAGTGGACCGCGCGAGAACGGTCAATCTTACTACACTTATTGGCAACCGAGACATCGACACCGCTCGCCGAAATTGCGCAGGCGGTGAATTTGTCCGAACGCACGATTCAACGCGAACGACAATTACTTGAAGGCATCTTGAAAGAGTTCGAGCTCGAACTCGCCTGGCAACGGGGGCATGGACTTAGCCTTGTCGGCAAACCGTCGGCGAAACAACAGTTACGAGAAGACCTCATCTTATCTGCAGAAGCGATCCCGACGAGCGAGGACCGCTTATTTGAGCTGGCGTGGCGCCTCTTGTTCGAGAACGATACGCTCAAATTGCAGGCGGTCGCCAAACAGATGCACGTCTCGCCGAGCACGTTGACACAAGACTTAGAGAAATTGGATCGTTGGTTCAAAGAATATCATTTAGAAGTCGAGCGTAAAAAAGGTGTCGGGGCCAGAGTGCTCGGCTATGAGTCAGAGAAGCGTAAGCTATTGATTAACGCCCTCCTTGCCCACTGGGATACGCTTGCCTTTTATCGCTTCGTACGTGGCGAGGATGACTACATTCCAGCATTTTTAAAGACCGTTCCATGTGAAGAGATGCTCGAAGCTCTTCGAGACGGCTATGATTATTTGAAGTCACGCTCGTTTGAACGGATGGATGACCGCACCATCATGCGGGTCACGTTCGCCTATGGAGTGCAACAAGAGCGGCTGGCGTCCGGATTCTTTTTAGAGATGTATACAAAAGGTCGGTCTGAGGACTATTTGAAAGTCGCCACCGATATGGAACAGGCACTGGGGATCACTTACTCGATGGCGGAACGTGTCTGGTTCGCGGAGGAGGCGAATCGTCTCCGCTCGATTAAAGATCAAATGAAAGAAGATGAAGAAGAACGATGGATCATGCAGATTCGGGTGCATAAACTGATTCATCACGTCTCACTCATCTATGGATTCACCTTTACGGATGATGCGGCACTTGAACGAGGACTGCTCGCGCACATCCTATCGAGTATGAACACGCAGGCTTTACCGGAGACGAGTACGGTCAAACCCCATATCGACCGCGACTATCCGGGACTTCGTTCGGCGATTCAACAGGCCGCCGACATCGTCTTTGGGATGAATACGTTCACAGAGGAAGAGACCGTCTTTTGGGCGATGCACTTTGCGGCAGCACTCGTCAAACCGGTGCGCCGTCGTGAGTATCGGGCGCTTGTCGTCTGTTCGGCCGGCCTCGGCTCGTCGAAGATGCTCGTCAATCGGGTACGTCAAGAGTTCCCGGAGATGCAAGACGTCGTCAACTCGTCACTTTTCGGACTCGAACAACATCGACTTGAAGAATATGATGTGATTTTGTCGACCGTTCCGTTACCACCGCTCTCCGTGCCAACGTTGATTGTCAATCCGTTATTGACGAGTGAGGAAGTACAGCGTGTCCGTCATCTCTTATTGTCGTTACCGCAATCATTCCAGACGTTAACGCCGAAACCACGTTCGACGATGCTTGATTTTGCCGAGCTTGGTGAGCTCGTAGAGACGTTCGAGCGGATGGATGATCAGTTTGACTTGGTCACACTTAACAATACAGACCGCTTAGAGGATATTTTGGTTGATATCGGGACACATCTCGAGGAACGGGAACTCGTACAAAGCGGGATTCAATTATCCGCACAATTGCTCCGTCGTCACGAGGTCGCAGGTCTTGGGGTGCCGGGTACGAAACTCGCACTGTTTCACGGACGACACACTTCAATCGAGAAGGCGAGTGTATTTGCATTCGATTTAACGACGTCGATCCCGCTCCTCATGATGGATCAATCGACGGAACCGGTGACACGACTGCTCGTGCTCTTGGCACCAGAAGAAGCGCGCGATGTCGAACTTCAATTTTTAAGCGCGATTAGTGGGTCGCTCATTGAGAGTGAGGAACACATGCGTCTATACAGCACAGGGACGAAAGAGGACCTTCGTTTGTTGTTGCATGAATGCATGAAGAAAATGATTCATGAGACGTTGTATGAAAAATGACCGACCATGGTCATTTTTTTGTTTGGCACAAAATGTTGCCAAAGTGTGAACTGGATTGAATTGAGAAAGCGCTTACTCCAGGCATACAATACAGGTGTAGAGCACAAACCGGTTAGCTACACTACACATTCAACCTTTCACATTTAAACGACTGGAGGTTTTATACATGGCGAATACGCAAGCGAGCTCGGGCGGGGTCCGAGTCAAAGTACAACGGTTCGGTAGTTTCCTCAGTGGGATGGTCATGCCGAACATCGGTGCCTTCATTGCCTGGGGGATTATCACAGCACTCTTTATTCCAACAGGATGGTGGCCAAACGAAAACTTGGCAGAACTCGTAGGTCCAACGATCACATATCTCTTACCATTACTCATCGGTTTCACGGGTGGTAAATTACTTCACGACGTACGAGGCGGGGTCGTCGGGGCGCTCGCCACGATGGGGGTCATCGTCGGGACAGACATTCCGATGTTCCTTGGAGCGATGATTATGGGTCCACTCGGTGGGTATATCATCCGCCAAGTCGATCGTGCCCTTGAAGGCAAAGTCAAAGCAGGATTCGAAATGCTTGTCAACAACTTCTCGGTCGGGATCATCGGTGGTCTTCTCATGCTTGGTGGATTCGAAATCTTCGGTCCAATTATGAGCGCCCTCGATAAAGTGATGGCGGCAGGCGTTGACTGGATCGTCGGAGCGAAATTGCTTCCGGTCGCGAGCCTTTTCATCGAACCGGCAAAAGTTCTCTTCTTGAACAACGCCATCAACCACGGGATCTTGAGCCCGCTCGGTGTCGATCAAGTCGCAGACGCTGGAAAGTCCGTTCTCTTCTTACTTGAAGCAAACCCAGGACCAGGTCTTGGATTACTTCTCGCATATATGTTCTTCGCTAAAGGTGCAGCAAAACGTACAGCACCAGGTGCGGCCATCATTCACTTCCTCGGTGGGATTCATGAGATTTACTTCCCGTACGTGTTGATGAAGCCAATCTTGATTTTGGCGATGATCGCAGGGGGCGCAACAGGGATCTTCACGTTCGTTCTCTTTGATGTCGGTCTTGTCGCACCGGCTTCACCAGGTAGTATCTTCGCGATTCTCGCGATGGCGTCACGTGGTTCATACCTCGGACTCGTGGCAGGGATTCTCTTGTCAGCAGCGGTCACATTCGCTGTGGCGAGCGTCATCTTGAAATCAAGCGCAGCAGAGGAAGTGTCACTCGAAGAAGCGACACAAAACGTGAGCGCGATGAAAGGCAAACAGTCTTATGCATCTGCTCTTGTGACAGATCGTCTTGATAAAGTGGACCACATCATCTTCGCATGTGATGCAGGTATGGGTTCAAGTGCGATGGGGGCATCGGTTCTCCGGAACAAGGTCAACAAAGCGAACTTGCCAATCAAAGTGACGAACACATCAATCAGCAATTTACCGAAAGATGCACAGTTTGTCATCACCCATGAGGACTTAACCGAGCGTGCAGAAGCGCAAGCACCGAATGCAATCCATCGTTCAGTGACGAACTTCTTGAACGCCGATTACTATGATCAATTGGTAGAAGAAATTAAAGCCGAACGCAGTAAAATTTCTTGAAAACAGAACAGATAGAGATACGGTTTAGCCATTAGGAGGAAATTAAAATGCCATTCATTCAAACAGAGATGATTCGACTTAACCAAACATTCGCAACGACAGAGGAAGCGATCACAGCGGCCGGAACAGTCCTACAGGACGCCGGTTGTGTGACGCCAGAGTATGTAGAAGCGATGCATGAACGTCAAGCGATCGCAAACGTCTATATCGGTAATCACGTCGCCATTCCACACGGTACAGAAGCAGCGAAGTCAGCGGTTCAAAAGACGGGAATCTCGTTCCTACAAGTACCGGACGGTGTCGACTTTGGTGGACAGACGGCAAAACTCGTCATCGGGATTGCAGGCGTGAATGATGAACATTTAGAGCTCCTTTCGCAAATCGCGATCCTCTGCTCGGATGAAGAAAACGTGGAGCGCCTTGTTCAGGCGAAGACGAAAGAAGAAATCTTGGCGCTCTTCATGGAAGAGGTGGCATAAATGAAAGCTGTTCATTTTGGGGCAGGAAACATTGGGCGCGGGTTCATCGGATTGTTGCTCAATCAAAGTGGTTATGAAGTGACGTTCGTCGACATTAACGACACGGTCATCGAAGCACTCGAATCAAAACGTCATTATGAGGTCGGATTCGCAGAGGATGGGGTCGATCGGATCATTGTCGACCGGGTACGTGGGGTGAACAGTTTGAAAGAACCGGCGCGTGTCGCTGCTTTGATTGCAGAAGCAGACCTCGTCACGACAGCTGTCGGCCCCTCACTTCTTTCAAAAGTAGCGCCATTGATCAGTGAAGGGCTCCGGGCGCGTGAAGTCGAGGACGCACCGGTCTATGTCATCGCATGTGAGAACATGATTGGTGGGAGTGCCATTCTTCGTCAAGAAGTAGAGGCATGTGGTGGTGTCGGGGAGGCGAACGTCTTCTTCCCGAACGCGGCGGTCGACCGGATCGTGCCACTCCAACAACATGAAGACCCGCTTTACGTAGAAGTCGAGACGTTCCATGAATGGGTCATCGAGACACAAGGACTGAACGCGCAACCACCGATTCAAGGTGTGACATGGGTCGAAGAGATCGGACCGTACATCGAGCGGAAGCTCTTCACAGTCAATACAGGACATGCCATCGCCTCTTATATCGGTTCGTTGTTCGGAAAGGCGACGATTGACGAGGCGCTGAAGGATCGCCGCGTACGTCAAGTCGTTCAAGGCGCCTTGTATGAGACGGGTTGGTTATTGCTCGAGAAATATGGTTTCGAGGCGAAAGAGCACAGCCAATACATCCAAAAAATCATCAAGCGTTTTGAAAATCCGAAATTAAAGGATGAAGTGTCACGTGTGGCGCGTTCGCCGATTCGCAAGCTCGGACCGAGCGATCGTCTCGTCAAACCAGCGCGTGAGTTGATGGATAACGGAATCGAGCCGAACGAACTCGCCTACGGGATCGCGGCTGCCCTCCATTACCATAACCCGGAGGATTCGGAATCGTCAGAACTAAATTTGTCGATTGAGGAACATGGTATCTCGACAACGATTGAAAAATATTTGCAGCTCCATGAGGGAGACACATTGACGCAATTGATTCTCGACCAATATCATTTGATTCTAGAAGAAGAAAAAGAGCGAGTTTCTTAAGAGAATGAGATATAGTGATGAGCACATATGTGAAAGCATATGTGTTCTTTTTTATTGAGGCCTTATTGAACAAATTGAGAAGAATGAGTGGGTTGGGTATTTCATGATGAAATAACGGGTACTTATCAACAGGAAGGAGACTCGTTATGTACAAAACTTCAGAAATCATTCGATTTATCACAATCACGTTCGGATATTCTTGGATTGTCTGGGCGAGCCTATATTGGTGGACCGATTTACCGATTGTGGCAATCGTCATCATAGGAGCATTCGGACCAAGCATTTCTGGCTTTCTGACGATGTATCGACTTCGCGGTCGTGCGGGTGTGAGACACTTGTTTCGAAAGAGTCTTCAGTTCAGGATAAACTGGAAGTACTATGCGATTCCGTTCTTATTGGTTCCATTCTTATTTCTTATCGCTTATTGGTGGACAGATCGTAGCGATGCATTAATCGTTCGAGAACCTTGGTGGATTGTGCCTTATTTTCTTTATATGTTATTTCTCGGCGGAACCCTCCAAGAGGAGTATGGATGGCGCGGATACTTGCTGGATGCGCTGCAATCGAGACTGTCTCCACTATGGGCGAGTATCGTGCTTGGTGCGATTTGGACGAGCTGGCACATCCCGCTATTCTTTATGGTTGGAACAGGGCAGGCGAACTTTCCATTTTGGGCATATGGGTTGACCGTGATCTCATATAGCGTTCTCATCAGCTGGTTATACAATGTTACCTCTCGTAATCTGTGGTCAGCCCTTCTCATGCATACCATGTTTAACGTGATGCTCGTCATGACTGGGTTACACGCAGAGACTGGATATCCAATTGGTTTTATTCATCTAACGATTACGGTATTGACGGCAGCCATCATCATCATCTGGAAAACGTATGGGAAGTTGAATTATGAACCGCTCGAAGAATTCATTCCTTCGTACCCGAGTGTTACGCACAGGATTCGTGAGGGTAAAGAATCACAATAAAAAAGAGAAAAGGAAGTGGACGTCTTGAACTTTCGCACACTCGAGCAATCCGACGTGAAATCTTTGCAGCGCTTATTTATGGAGAGTTTGAGTGATTTGATTCGGCGAGAGCGTTTTGAAGACGCTGACCTGCTCGATGAGGAAGTGGCACGCCTGAACACGACGATTCAGGATCATTTTGAAGACGACCATGTTCAACTGTACGTGGTTGAACAAGAAGGAGTTCTGGTTGGAGCGGGGGCATTGCTGCCTCCGAACGATATCATATCGGGACATTTGGAAATCAAGCGAGATGCCATTGAACTAGGGAGTGTCTATGTCCTTCCTCGTATGCAACGCAAAGGAGTCGGGCAGTTTTTATTAGAAGAGATGAAACGAGAAATCCTCGCGCGAGAGCACCACGTCTTTTATTTGGATGCGGGATTTCCTAGCGCTCAGGCCTATTGGCAAAAACAATTGGGTGAACCGTCATTAATCCTCGAGCATTATTGGGGACAGGGAGCGTCTCATATGATCTGGGAAGTGAATATAAAATAAGGAACTTAGCGATGAGTGCTAAGTTCCTTATTTTTTAGTAATACGAACGCATGAATTGATGGATACCGGTCGCTGTCGCTTCAGCCATGAGTTGGCGATAAGACGTGCTCGTTAAATAAGAGCGGTCGCTAGAGTTGCTGATAAAGCCATATTCAACAAGCGTCGAAGGGGCAACGTTCTTCCCGACAACGTAAACGTTTTGATATTTCACACCGCGATTTTGAATTGTTGTGATTTTTGATCCGAGTTCTTTGTTGATTGTAGCCCCAAGAGTACGACTAGCTGAGACATATGGGTTTGTTGTATAACTTTCTGTTGTCGGCACGAGCACCTCATGTCCATTCGCAGAACTATACACAGATGAGTTTGCATGGAGACTTACAAAGACATCTGCTTTGTAGGACTTGCTTAAAGAGACACGTTCTGACAATGAAAGATACGTATCCGTCGAACGAGTCAACTTGACATTATAGTTATACGTGCTCGTAAGTGTATTGGCGAGACGTTTGGCAATGTCTAATGCAATCACTTTTTCATACAACGAGCCGTAGACAGCACCTGGATCATTTCCGCCATGACCGGCATCAATGACAACCGTTTTCGTCGATGTAGACGTTGTCGAGACTTTTACATATTCCGAGGACACGTAGCCAGTGACACCTTTGTAAGTGACTTTATACCAAGACCCATACGTTCCGAGATAGTCGATCGTACTACCGGATGGGATGGTTAATAGAATCGTGCTTGATGTCGAAGTACTTTGACGTAAGTTGAGGTTGGCTGTTGTCGAGTAAATACGCTCCACCTCTGGCGTACTCGTTGGCGCAAGATATTGAGAAGATACATAACCGGTCATTCCATTATAAGAAACTTTAAACCACGAGCCATATGTACCGATATAGTTGACGACTTCTCCACTTGGAATAGTCGTCAAGATGGAACCAGACGTCGATGCACTTGTTCTTAGATTTAAGTTCACAGTTGTTTTGTATGTGATAGTAGTTTCTGGAGTTTGTGTAGAGGTTTCAGTCACCTTGACGTAGTCAGAGGAGACGTAACCGATTGTGCCATTATAAGAAACTTTAAACCATGAACCGTATGTACTGAGATAAATGATTTCTTTTCCATTTGGAATCGTTGTTAAAATGCTACTCGAAGTCGAGGCACTTTTCCGTAAATTCAAATTCGCTGTAGTCGTATAGGTTTTGACAGATGTCGGTTTATAAGTTTTTAGGTATTGAGAAGAGACATAACCGACCGTTCCATTGTAAGAAACCTTATACCACGAACCAGATGTTCCGAGATACGTAACCGATTTTCCTGAAGGGATAGTCAATAAAATAGTGCTTGACGTTGAAGCACTTTTTCTAAGATTTAAATTTACCGTAGTTGTATAGTATGTAGCTGCTGCATCTACTGTACTGACTTTGAACGAATTCGATTCAAAATCGAGCGGTGTCACTGCGATTGCCGAGATCATAAGGGTAGAACTGACTAATAATTTGGCATTCCAAGAAGATTTCAACATATTCAAATAAATAACTCCTTTTATAAGTGTATGGTAGATTCATTTATAAAATCATATGATGTCATTATTATATAAGTAATAATGAAAAAAATGGGCATTAATATTTAATTTATTTATCTTTTTTTGAAATAAAGAGGGCTTTTGATAACAAAAAAAGGCGCACGAGGCGTCTTTTTAATAGGTTTTATTCGTAACTACCTTTATATCTTTTTAAACTGATTACCCAATACGTGGCATTTCGTCTGCAAATAGGATGACTGGTGCATCGACTTTACCGATACGCGGCATTTCATCTGCGAATGATTTGATTGGTTCTTCAACTTTACCAATGCGCGGCATTTCATCCGCATATGATTTAACTGGTTGTTCGACTTTACCGATGCGTGGCATTTCATCAGCTAAAGGTTTGACCGTACTGCCTAAAAGTAAAACAGCCGTTGCTAAGAATAATACTCCTGTAATTTTTTTCATTTGAATAACCTCCATTTGATTAATTATTTATTTGATGAAGCTGTAATTCCTAGAGTGTTTGAAGGTGCATGTGAATTACTTTTTTGTAGATTCAAGTAAGCGACATAGAGCTTCTGATTGTGCAAAGATACGATTTTCTAAATCACCACTGTATGAATCAGGTGAGTCCGGTGAAAAAAGTTTAATTTTTTCAGATCCATTCTCATAAGCCGTTGCTAGAATTGGAACGTGTAGTTGTTGGCTCAATAAAGTACTGCAGAGTGAATGAGGAATATCATCAGACTCGGATTTATATTGAGGTTTCCAACAGACGTTCGTCTCAGGAAGAATATATAAAATATGTCCTTCTTGAATAAGTTTTTCACATTGGCTTGTTACAAAATCAGTATCTTGTTCCACGTTAATATACTCGTAGCCATTATACTGTGTTTCGTAAATGGTTTTTGTACTTCTTTTTAGAATAGAAAGAGATAGCTCCGGTCCTAAAATATACAGCTTTTTGAAGGAGTGACTCTTTTTTAAAGATTTAGCGATTAGTCGAGGCAAGGATTGATAGTAATCAATTTGAAAAGCGTTTACAATAAAACCTCTAGGAGCATTCAACAGCTGGGCCAAATTTTCTAAACCTGAAAAGTACTTTTTGTCTTCTGAGGTAAATATATCATTTATAGTTGATGATTGCTTAGATTTGAAGTAAATTTTGGGTTTAATGTAATCTTCAGCTAGTAAAAAGCTTAATTTTCCCATTTGTGATTTCACCCCTTGTTTGTATGGTAAGTATCATTGGACTAGTAAAAAACTACTAATTAATCCAGGTGTTTGTTTTAACTAGTTCAATATTATCACGCTTTCTATTAATGAAGGAGATGAACAGGTTGGGAAAATCATCGACAAAAAGTACTGTTATTTATATCTTTTTCTAATCAGTTTCTTCAATACGTGACAAAAAGCCTATCATTAAAGAAACTTTAAATACTTTAGTACTAAGGGAGTTACTAATTGATATGGAACACAATTATGGAAACGTTATTAAAGTAGAGCGCATGAGGAAGAATATGAAGCAATCAGTTCTCGCTAGAGGTATATGCTCTATTTCTTATTTAAGTAAAATTGAAAATAACCAAACTTCTCCAAGTGAAACCGTATTAGAATTGATTTTTGAGAGATTAGAACTAGACATCCCTCTATATTACGATTTTAGTGAGAAAGTACATGAGATAAAATTTGAAATCAGAGAAATTTTAAAAGAAGCAATTCTGTCTCGAAAAGATGAAAACTATATACAACGAATAGAAGGATATAAAACTAATCCGGTAGTATTGCAGTCTAAAGAATTGTATATGACATTGATGGTTACATTGGCACGTTTTGGTATGATGCCGAAAGGTAATACAAATTATTTAATTGAAGTAGGCTGGATCGCGGATCAACTAGACTTTGATAACAGATTGCGCTATGACATTTTACATTGTCTATATATGTTTCAATATCAAACCGCGGATCGAGAGACAACAATAGACTTATTAGAAAAAGTGGGTCAGAGATTAAAGAATACTAATATGCCCGATTGGGAGCTTGCAGATATGCACTATATAATTGGTGCTTTACATCATCGATTTACTGATTATTTACAAGCTATTGAAAATGTAAGAGCTTCACTAGGTTATTTTCAGGACAATTTTTGTTTAGAAAGAATCATTGAGTCACATATGATTATTGGTCTATCTTTTAAGCGTCGTAAACGTTACACCACAGCTTTGGAACATTATGAAAAAGCTGCAAAAGTCGCCGAGACCGCAAAATTAAATAATTATTTTGGGATGCTATATAACAACATAGGAGACATTCATTTTCTCATTGGTGACCAAGAAAAAGCTCAAAAATACTTTCTTGATGGCTTTAATTTAAAAGAGGACACAAAGAGTAAATTATTTAGTGTCATGTCTCTACTTGAAGTAAATGTAGCCCAACAAAATATTGAAGGTATTATGAAGTGGTTAGAAACGGGATATGAGTTGAAAGGGAACGAAGAAGATTTGGTAGAATTTCGTTATCATTTTGATATTTACTTGAATAAGTACAAATTTGAAGACCATAGTGCTTTTATTGAAAGCTTAAAAAGAGCAGTGGATTACTTTGAGGCGTATGATGAATACTATACGCACAAATACGCGTTGTGGTTATCAAGAGAGTTAAGAAATACAGGTAAATATAAACTAGCCACTGAATACTATGAAAAAACAATTTCGATGATGTCGCGCTGGGAGTAAATAAAAGACCTCGAAATCAGGATGCAGCCTGATCTCGAGGTCTTTTTATGGCGTTGTAAAATAATGCACTGTCCATACTTGTTCTTGAACAAGGCGCTCATCTTTTAAATGACCGTTAAGGACTTGCTGCAATAAATGAATGAAATGCTTTTGCAGATTTCCGTCATGCGAACCACTATGCAAAATCTGCTCCTCGCTCGCAATGATATAAAATCCACCAAGCCGCAACGGAATATGTTTTCGAACTATCGCGGCAGCCGTTTGGAACTTCGCCTGCTCCCCTATGTGAGGCACATCGATTTCAAAACGCCCCCATTGTTTAAAGTCTCCAATTTCTGAAAAAGGTGGGTCACGATGATCCAATGGCAATACCTCCGATCTTAGCAATCTCTTTATATTCAGTATATCTTGTTTTCACTCTAAAACGTGCGAAAAAAATGAATAGGGTATGGCTTTCCGAATGACATCAATCATTATTCTTGGTTTTCTATATTTTGTAAAAGAACTCCTTCCTATTTCTCTGAAATGAGTAAAAAATAACACGGTCACGAAGACCGTGTTATTGCATGATGTGTTCTTTTGTCATTGGTAGCTCACAGATGAAGGTACTTCCTTCTCCATAAACCGATTCTACGTGGAGTTGTCCGTCATGTGCTTTAGCGATTTCTTTACAAATAGCGAGGCCGAGACCCGTACCGCCGATTTTACGACGATCTGAGTTGTCGACACGATAAAATTTTCCGAAAAGATGAGGAAGAGAGGCGTTTGGGATGCCCATTCCGTGATCTCTCACTTTCATGACGACTTGTTCGTCCACTCGTTCAAGTGACACGAGTATATTCCCACCGTCTGGTGAGTACTTGATGGCGTTACTTAATAAGTTGCCAAGCAACTGACGCATTCCTTCTAAGTCTGCATCAATTATAAAATTCTCTTCAGGATCGGCGTCGATAAACAATTCATGTTGATCAGTCGTTTCTTGATAAAACGTGACACTGTCAGTAGCGAGTTTGTACAAGTCGACTGGCTCCCACTCAAATGTTTGTTTCCCAGACTCCATCTTTTGAAGGTCCAAGAAATCATTGACGAGATAAGATAGTCGTTTTGCCTCATCATGAATCGTTTTTAAATATAATTCCCGCCGATTTTCTTTCAAATCGCGTGACAACATGAGCTCTGTAAATCCATAAATCGATGAAAGGGGTGTTCGTAACTCATGCGATACGGTCGAAACGAGCTCGGACTTCATTCGGTCTACCTCGGTCTCGGCTGTGACATCACGTAAGACGAGCATCGTTCCGCGAAGTCGACGGTCTCGATAGACGCTTTCAGCATAGAGTTGAATGAAACAGTCGCCTTGATCGATAGAAATCGTAAGTCCATCTTCTGGTGGATCTTGTGAGAAGACGCGTTCGAAGTAACGAACGAATTGCTCGTGTTGGTCGACGCGTTCTGCGAGCTGCTCGATGTCAATATCAATCGCTGACAATTCTTCATATCCCTTATAATCGAAGTGAAGATCATCAAACATACGAATAAATGCACGATTCCCAACGACAGTGTCGTCTTCATAGTTCACATATAAAATAGCTTCGCGAACGGAATTGATCAACTGTGCCGTTTCTTTTCGATCTTGCTGCATCTGACGATAAAGTTGCATCCGAAGAAGTGAGATGGCGAGCTGACTAGCGAACGCATTCAACTCTGATTTTTCACTCGCATCATACTGTTCATCGTATCGGGCCAAATAGAGGCAACCAATCAGGCTGTTATCAGACGGGTCCATAATCGGGATAACTGTTTCGTAAATGTAGTATGGATACGTGTGTAAAGCATCCACGACCCGTTTCGACGTGGCAGCAGGTAATTTAGAAATCATGACACGTTTAAGCAACAATGATTCTTTCTTGAGACTCTCTTGTTGATCTTCCGTCATTTCTTTTGGTACGACAGAGGTGATTTCTCCGTCTTTTGTGAGTAACAACGCACCAAATTCAGATTTCGTGAGTAAGACGATTTTTTCGATGACAGAAGAGTAATCAAATAATGATTCTTTCGATGCCAATACTTCAATCAATTCATTTCGATATTGGAGATTCATTTCATTCAACTTTGATTCTTTGATCACGTTTTCGAGTTTTTCTTTCTTCATTTTCAGTCTGCTGTTTTGATCGGCCATTCGTTTAATGAGCGGGCGTCCGATTAATAGGATGGCGCTGATAAACATGACGAGTCCCATCATCCAAATCCATCGAAGGGAGGTGAGTTCGAGCGTAGACACATTTCCATCTCGGACAAACCATGCTCCAATTGCAGTTAAGACGAGACTGAATCCACATACGCTATATAAAATACTGAGTATTTGACGACTGTTTAATTGTTCAATCCACTTGCTGATCATTCATTCTACTTCCTTCCTTGAACATAAAAAACGTTGGGTCATCTTTTCCTTGTCCTGCATTTTATGAAAAAGGGAAAGGAAAATGAAACAATTTGCTTATCGGATATGCTTTTACGCAATCTCTACATAATGCGGTTTACCCAAAAGGAATAAAAGATACACCTGTCAACCTTCTCTAAGTTGACAATAGCTTAGAAAGTAATTATCTTGAAATTGAGATAAATACAATGAGGAGTGTGAATAAATGTTATCAATCGAACCGTCCGCTTTGACTGAGCGAGACACGTATAAATTTTTAATTGGTAGTATTGTGCCGCGACCAATCGCCTTTGTGACGACCCGGAATGGAGACGTCATCAACGCGGCTCCGTTCAGTTATTTCAATGTGGTTGCTTCCAATCCTCCCCTTGTTTCCGTCTCTGTCCAGCGAAAAGACGGAGTGATGAAAGATACAGCACGAAATGTCCTTCTTACAAATGAGTTGGTCATTCACGTCGTGGATGAAACGAATGTATTCGATGTGAATGAGACGGCTGCCAACCTTGACGCGGATGAGAGTGAGTTATCACGCACAACATTCACGCTTCAACCAAGTGATGTCATTACGACACCTGGTGTCAAAGAAGCCAAAATTCGCCTCGAATGCGTATTACATCAACATGTGCCGATTGAACATGAAGGGCAAACGACTGCAGATTTCTTGATTGCCCGGGTCGTCCGTTTTCACATCGATCGGGAATTGTATGAACAAGGGCGAATCGATGCGAGACGATTGGCGCCGGTCAGCCGTATTGCTGGAAATAGTTATGCGACACTTGGCGACCTTTTTGATGTGAAGCGACCTGAATAATCGACAAACGTGCTCGTTTTTTCTAAAGAACGAGCGCGTTTTTTGGGTAAAAGAATAAGGAGCGTATTTGCATGTAGTATTCCTTTCATTCCGATACGCTCTTATGTCACAATAAAGTCAGAACATTCTAACTTCAAGTCATCCTAGATTCAGAGAAAAAGGGGAATCCGTCATGTACCGTCCAACTGTCCAATCGATTATAACTGCCATTGAAACTGTGATTGTCGGAAAAGAAGAAGTCATCGCCAAAAGTCTGACTGCCTTATTGGCGGGAGGTCATGTTCTTCTAGAAGACGTACCAGGTGTCGGAAAAACAATGCTCGTCCGTACGTTTAGTCGGGCGATTGATTTAGATTTTAAACGAATCCAATTTACGCCAGACATGCTACCGTCTGACTTGACCGGTATCTCGATGTATAACCAAAAAACGAGAGAGTTTGAATATCGCCCTGGCCCGCTCATGGGGAATATTATCTTGGCGGATGAAATCAACCGAACTTCACCAAAGACACAGTCGGCTCTTCTAGAGGCGATGGCTGAGCGGAGTGTGACAGTGGATGGCGAGTTGAAAGTGCTACCATCACCATTTTTCGTCATGGCGACGCAAAACCCGATTGAGCATGAAGGGACGTACCCGTTACCCGAAGCACAGTTGGACCGCTTTTTACTCAAAATCGAGATGGGGTACCCGACATTCAATGAAGAGATTGCACTTTTAAGTCGCTTTGAAAAAGAAGAGCCGCTCGAGGCGCTTCATAGTGTGATTACCAAACAAGAAGTTGAACTGATGCAGCGCGAAGTGAGGGATGTGCATGTTTCGAGTGCGGTCAAACAATATATTGTGCGATTGGTGCATGAGTCGCGGAAGGATCCGCATACGTATTTAGGAGGAAGCCCGCGGGCTACTCTTGCATTGATGAAAGCGTCGCAGGCGTGGGCATATATCCATAATCGTGAATTCGTATTGCCAGATGACGTCAAGGCGATGGCGACGAGTGTCCTCGGACACCGTGTCTTACTGACGGCGGAGGCGCGTTATAAAGGAAAAACACCGAATCAATTGATTCAAGGTTGGCTTGATACATTACCTGTCCCGATGGATCGCGAGGTCAATGAAGTATGAAAAACTGGATGAAGCTGTTCGTTGTATGGGCGGCGGCATTCGGATTGTACGCATTTGCCCGTATCGAAGGAAGTATCGTTGCTTCGACGTTATGGTGGTCGTTCGCAGTGTTGACTGTCTATTGGACACTATTTATGATCTATCCGGTCACGGCGGCAAATGTATCTCGACGGGTTACGACGAAACGTCTCGTCTCCGGACAAGCGATGGACGTCGAATTAAGAATCGAACGCAAATATCCTTTTTTGATTGGGATGGTGACGTTAGAAGAACGGTTGCCCCAACGATTAATTGACGAAGACAAGACCATCATCGTGCCGGTAGACCGTTTCTTTCGACGTGCTGAAGTCGTCCATTACGAGGTCGATGCGATTAAGCGTGGAATTCACGTCTTTGACCGAACGATTCTCCATGTACGCGATGTATTTGGTTTGTTCGATCGAAAGCGAACGTTACGACTCGAGACGGTCGTCGAGGTGTCACCCGCTGAACTCCCGTTCGATCTTCCAAGAGATGAACACGTCGGAGGTCGTGGTGAACAATATCGTCAAATGCGGACATACACGGAAGTGGCCAATACGACGAGTGGAGTCCGAGAATATGCGGCAGGGGACCGAATCGGGCGGATTGACTGGAAAGCATCCGCACGTCGAGGCAATTTGATGACGAAAACGTTTGACCAAGAGCAAGAAAAGAAACTTTCGCTCGTCTTTGTCCCGGCTGTCTCTGCCGGCTATGAAGAGGCATTTGAACGATCATTGTCCTTACTCGTCGGTGCGATACGACAGTTAGAACGAAAAAACTTACCCTTTGAGCTATACGTTATCGAAGAACAGGTTCGTCTGTTCCATCTTCCGGACCAAAGTGCCGACGTCGGTCATTACTTGTTGACCGCGACTCCAGAAGCGGAAGGGCGACTTGTCGAGCGGGTGAAGCGAAATCTGCCTCAACAAAATGGTGATTTGATTTTGATTAGTCCGTTTGAAACAAGTTCGATTCGTGAGCTCATGCATGAGACGCAAGGTAGTTATCACCTATACACAGCAGTAAGCGAGGTGACGGGATGAAGACATGGATCACTCGAATCGTATATACGGCGCTCGCCGCCTACTTGCTGTCTTTCTGGATTGAGCCGATTGTCGGGAGTACAACGTTCGATGTGAGTTGGCCGTTTTATTTCCTTCTCATCGTACCGATGTTTGTCAGTCTTCTCCCGTGGGGCGCATTCCTTGGAATCTCGCTTCTCAACTTCCTGGTTGTCTTATACGTTTATCATGGAAGTATATTTGACTGGTTCGGTCTTTGGATGGATGATTTTTTCGGTGTCATAAGCGGAGAGTTACCGAACGAAGCCATCTTCTTTTCTGCGATGGCACTCATTGGTCTACTATTTGCCATTCTTGTTAGTCGGACATACCCGAGTTACGGATTTGCACTCGGGATGATTGTTTCGACACTTGGTGTCATGGCCTATTTCGATACATGGACACTGTATGACGGGGAAGGCAATATCCTTTATGCAATCGTCACATCGCTCCTTTTATTATTTGTCACGGATGTAGCGAAACGTCCAAGTCAGTCGCTCGTGCGGTTCGTCAGTATCGGTTTGCTACTCAGTGTCGTTGTCGCGCTCGCGAGTGCTTCCCCGACATTAGAAGGCGATTGGTCTGATCAAATTACAACGAGTTTTCGGAATGCGACAACCGAAGGCGATGGGAACGGACCTGGTCGGGTCGGGTATGGGGTGAACGACGAATCGCTAGGTGGTCCGTTCGAACAGGATGACGGGATTGTCTTTATCGCGCGTGGGGTACCGGCTCGATACTGGCGAATTGAATCAAAAGCCATTTATACCGGAAAAGGTTGGATTGAGGCACCGGTGCTCGATTCAGACTATAATCGGGGACAGTTAGTGGACTCTGATGTCGACACGACCCCGGAACAGGCACTCCTGCGTTTTGAACGTCGACAGTCGTTCGTTCCGTATGGCGGGGAATATCCACAGGCGGCAGAAACAGAGTCCGGTACGGAATTTTTAGTTGGTGACGTGGAGCAAGCTTTTCCGAACGAGACAATCACGATGCAACCGTCCGGAAAGATCGTGTTTGAAAATGAGGAACAGTCGACTCCGCGAACGATCCAACTTCGTTATAGTGTCCCGGCCTTCTCTGAAGAACAGCTTGCATTAAATGAAGAAATCACATCGCTCACAGAAGAAGAGCAACAGGTCTATTTACAGCTACCGGATTCTTTACCAGATCGTGTACGCGACTTGGCCACGGAGATTACTGCTGAAAGCGAGACACCAAATGAAAAAGCAGAAGCGGTAGAAGCGTATTTCCGAAACGGAGAATTCCAATACGATACCGAAAATGTGGCACAACCGGAAGGGGACACAGATTATGTCGACCAATTCTTGTTCGATACACAAATCGGGTATTGCGATAACTTCTCGACGTCAGCAGCCATTTTATTACGGGCAAATGGAATCCCGACACGTTGGGTAAAAGGATTTACGATGGGGGATACGCGAGGGGTTGTTCAGGGTGAAGAAGAACATACGATTCGTAACCGTCATGCCCATTCTTGGGTGGAGTACTTTGTCGAAGGTGCAGGTTGGGTTCCACTAGAGGCGACCATCAGTTTCTCAGATGCGAACTTACTACAAATCGATCAAGAGACGGAGACAGACGATACGACACCGGCTACGAATGATCCGCAGGCAAATCAGGACAACAACACGCAAAATCGTCCACAAGAAGATTTGTTAATCGATGATGTTACGACTGGTGAGGTTCAGGAAGAATCCCGCAGTATCCCGGTATGGGGATGGGTCGTCATTCTTTTCCTCGTGGCCGTTGTCATTTGGAACCGAAAAATCATTGAGCGACAAATTATGTACGTCTGGTGGATGAGTCGTCCACTCACAGATACAAGCCTCGTATCGATGCATCGCTATTTGATGAAACGACTCCGTGCAAATGGATTTAAAGTCGAGGGACGAACGCCTTCTGAGCTTGCAAAAGAGGTCGATGCCTACTATGAGACGAACGATATGACGCGTCTGACAGCCTTGTTTGAGCAAGCGGTTTATGCTGAACAAGAACCGAATTCAAAATATAAAGAATATTGGAAAATCGTGATTCGCAGAATTATGAGTTGAAGTGGCGGGATGCATCAAGTAAGATAGACGCATTAGTTAGATAATTGAACATGGCATTCCTTCGTATATACTCGTGAATTGGCGCGAGAGTCTCTACCGGACCACCGTAAATGGACCGACTATGAAGGAGCACGTTTCGTATACAAAGAAAAGGGCGTGCTTCTTCTTCGGTTTAGATGATCTGGGGGAGAGGCTCGTCCTTTTTTTGAGGAGAAGGCAGAAAGGTGGAGATTTCGTGAAAGTAGAACAAGAAATGATTTTGGTGCTCGATTTTGGTGGGCAGTACAACCAGTTGATCACGCGTCGTGTCCGTGACCTTGGCGTATACAGCGAGTTGCATTCACATAAGATGACTGCAGCAGAGATTCGCGAATTGAACCCGGTCGGCATCATCTTCTCTGGTGGACCGAACAGTGTATATGCAGAAGGTGCATATCGTTGTGACCCAGAAATCTTCGAGTTAGGAATTCCGATTTTCGGGATCTGCTACGGCATGCAGCTGATGACGCATCATTTTGGTGGTCGTGTCGAACGTGCTGCTCACCGTGAATACGGGAAAGCGACATTGTTCTCAACACCTGAGGCTTCTGATATTTATAAAGGTCTTCCGGTCGAGCATACAGTATGGATGAGCCACGGTGACCTCGTTATGGAAGCGCCGGAAGGATTCATCGTCGATGGAACGAACCCGTCTTGCCCGGTAGCTTCAATCAAAAACGATGAGTTGAAAATGTATGGCGTTCAATATCACCCAGAAGTGCGTCACTCAGAATACGGGAACGACATCTTGAAAAACTTCATTTATGAAGTGTGTGGTGCTAAAGGCGAATGGTCGATGGAAAACTTCATTGATCTCGAAGTCGAAAAAATTCGCGAAATCGTCGGCGACAAGCAAGTGCTCTGTGCTCTTTCTGGTGGTGTCGACTCTTCAGTCGTTGCCGCACTCGTTCATCGCGCGATTGGTGATCAATTGACGTGTATGTTCGTCGACCATGGTCTCCTTCGTAAAGGGGAAGCGGATAGCGTCATGAAGACGTTTGCTGACGGATTTAATATGAAGGTCATCAAAATCGATGCGCAAGAACGCTTCTTGACGAAGTTGGCTGGTGTCTCAGACCCTGAGCAAAAACGCAAGATCATCGGAAACGAGTTCATCTACGTATTTGATGAAGAAGCATCGAAACTTGTCGATATGGACTTCCTCGCACAAGGAACACTCTATACAGACATCATCGAGAGTGGGACAGATACAGCGCAAACGATCAAATCACACCATAATGTCGGTGGATTACCGGAAGATATGAACTTCACATTGATTGAACCGCTCAACACGCTCTTTAAAGACGAAGTCCGTGCACTCGGTACCGAACTCGGTCTTCCTGACTATATCGTTTGGCGTCAGCCGTTCCCAGGTCCAGGTCTAGGAATTCGTGTACTTGGTGAAATTACGGAAGAGAAGCTTGAAATCGTCCGAGAATCTGATGCGATTTTGCGTGAAGAAGTGAAGAAAGCTGGTCTTGAACGAGACATCTGGCAATACTTCACGGTGCTCACACCGATTCGCTCGGTCGGAGTCATGGGTGACGAACGAACGTACGACTATGCAGTTGGCGTCCGTGCAGTCACTTCAATCGATGGCATGACGTCAGATTGGGCACGCATTCCATGGGATGTGCTTGAGAAAATCTCTGTCCGCATCGTCAATGAAGTCAGTCACGTCAACCGTGTGCTGTATGACATTACGTCTAAGCCACCTGCAACAATCGAATGGGAATAAGTCGAACAGAGGGGAATCTCCCTCTGTTTTGTCTTAAAACCGAACATTAACGTTTTTTTTTTAGTTTAAAATCCGTGAATATAGTTGACATTCTATTTTCACGCTGATACGATAAGAACGTTCTTATTATAACCGAACAATTATAAAATATTTTGCCGTATAATGTCGGGGATATGGCCCGAGAGTCTCTACGAAATCACCTTAAATGATTTCACTACGGCGAGACATAGATGAGGGTGTATGCCCTCGTATGTTTCGCGTGGGGTCCTCGGTCATTTGCCGGGGACCTTTTCTCGTTTTACGGCGAGTACAAGGAGGAAAACAAATGAGCACACAGCTCAAGCAAGAACAACAACCTACAACGAGTCGGATCGATCGTTACTTCCAACTCACAGCACTCGGAACGAGTGTCCGTACTGAATTGATTGCAGGATTCACAACATTCCTTGCGATGGCGTACATTCTTTTCGTTAACCCAAACGTTCTTGGAGCGGCGGGTATGGATACTGGAGCGGTCTTCGTCGCAACAGGTCTTGTCGCAGTAGTCGGTTCGTTGACAATGGGACTTTTAGCAAACTATCCGATTGCGATTGCGCCGGGCATGGGCCTCAACGCATTCTTCGCATATAGTGTTGTCATCGGAATGGGTGTCCCTTGGCAAACGGCTTTGTCCGGGGTTCTCGTGTCAGGTCTCTTCTTTATCGTATTGACGCTTTCAGGTATTCGCGAAACGATTGTAAACGCGATTCCGGCTCCACTTAAAATGGCAGTCGCTGCAGGGATTGGCTTCTTCATCGCTTTCATTGGATTGAAGAACGCAGGAATCGTGGTAGCGAATGAAGCTACACTCGTAAGTCTTGGCTCACTAGGAACGGGAACGACACTTCTCGCTGTATTCGGTCTTGTTGTCAGCGCGTTGCTTATGGCACGTGATATCAAAGGTGGTATTTTCATCGGGATGTTGTTGACGGCGATTGTTGGAATGATCTTCGGTCTTGTTCCGACACCAACAGCGATCTCTGATGTCGTATCGATGCCACCAAGCATGTCGGCAACGTTCGGCCAAGCATTCATCAACTTCAGTGACGTTTTCACACTTCAAATGCTGATCGTCATCTTGACTTTCTTCTTCATCGATTTCTTTGATACGGCTGGAACACTCGTTGCAGTAGCGCGTCAAGCGGGAATCATGAAAGAAAATAAAGTACCACGCGCAAGTAAGGCATTGATGGCCGACTCGACAGCGACGGTAGCGGGGGCGATCTTCGGAACGTCTACAGCGACTTCATACGTTGAATCTTCAGCAGGAGTTGCTGCAGGTGGACGCACAGGTTTGACAGCGGTATTCGCAGGATTGTTCTTCGGTTTGGCATTGTTCTTCTCGCCACTTTTGGCAGTTGTTACAGCACCGGTAACGGCTCCTGCGCTCATCATTGTTGGTGTGCTCATGGCTTCAGCTCTTCTTGATATCGATTGGAAGAAGATTGAGATTGCAGTACCTGCTTTCTTGACGATTATCATGATGCCGTTGACTTCATCAATCGCAACAGGAATCGGGCTCGGATTCATTCTTTATCCACTCATGATGATTGCGAAAGGGAAAACGAAAGAAATCCATCCGATCATGTACGGGATGTTAATCATCTTCTTGGCATACTTCATGTTCTTGCCACACGCATAAATCGATTTAAAAAGCCGGCTCTTTTGTTAAGAGTCGGCTTTTTTGTATGCAGTGTTTTCGGGGAGGAAAGGATCATACATCGTAATGGCATGGTTTTCTGTGATGAAGTCGTTCCGGAGGTGGGTGCCGTTCATTGAGGTGACTTCTCTGAAAATCTGATTGTGTCGGATGGTGCCTCCCCACCATTCGCGGGTGAAGTGATGATTTTCTTCATATATACGATACTGTTCTTTATTTGGAATATTAGAGCGCCATTCACCGACGAGATGATCTCCCTCTATATATAGAAGAAGTTGATACGTTTGTGCGGTTTGATTTGTAATTTGCAGGTCAAGGTAATTATAAGAACACGTCGCGCCACTCCCGAATGGTTGATCTCTGCGGTAGTCAGGAAACACGTCGTAGCTATGGCGATAACGCTCGGTTACAGTCAATGGGCTATGGAGTGTAATCCAATATATCAGGTTAGATAGTTGACAGAGACCGCCACCGATTCCTGAAGTGACCTTCCCGTAATGAAGAATCATGCCATCGACATAACCTTTTCGCTTTGTTGGCTTTCCGATCATCTTCCAATAAGAAAAGACGTCGTTCGGCGTTAAAATGGCGCCGTTTAATTTAGCGATTGCAATCTTCAGATTCTTTACTTTGTTATGCTGTACGTCCATATCGATATCACGTAGTTGTCGATAGAGAGGAGTTCGGTGTGTGTGGATTAGATAAGGTAAAGGTTCAGCGTTTTGTTTCGAGACGTATTTCCTTTTATCCGTCATCCATTCTAATCGTCGTTTGAGTGTGTAAACTTGTGTACCAGACCAAATTCTGAGTGGTGAACGTTTTTTAGGTTGTTGTAGATCGGTTTGCATCATTGTATGTAACTCCTTGTAGAATGTAAGTGGATGATTCATCAATAGATATAGTTGTATTCTTCAAAGCAAGTTGCGATTCCTTGTAGGTGAACGAGTTATAGACTTTTAAGGATTCGAAAACATAATTAAAGTTTTTTTAGAATAATGCTTGCAAGATTAAAAAGCAGGTGATATAGTTATCTCTGTTGCCAACGACAAACGTTAAACAAACAAAAAAAGTTGTTGACACCAAAAAGAAATAAATGTTATTATCACTTAGTCGCCAAGAGCGGCAGACGAACTTTGAAAACTGAACGATGAGGCAAAAAAAGTTTTACAATTTTTGAATGAAGCGCAAGCTTCGTCAATTTAAGAGCTATAT
>NZ_JACSKH010000005.1 GCF_018617485.1 Exiguobacterium sp. s124
TAGTTGGGGGATCTCCCCCTGTGAGGATAGGACGTTGCCAGGCAACAACGCAGAGGACGACCGAGCATAACGCTCGGTCGTTTTTTTGTATCGATTAGCGGTGCTCTTTATAGAGGGCATCGCTTTTCGTTTGCCTTTTTTTAAATCAATGATAAAATATAGTCAAAAGTCAAAGATGGTCAGAGGGTGGTGGAGATGAGAAATATTTCGGATGTCATTGAACAGTATTTGAAGCAAGTGTTGAAGGAAAGTCAGGCAAATGCGATCGAGATTAAACGTCAAGACATCGCACAACGATTCGAATGTGTTCCATCCCAAATCAATTATGTCATCAACACACGTTTCACCGTCGAAAAAGGATATTTAGTAGAAAGTAAACGTGGCGGTGGCGGGTATATTCGAATCCGACGCGTCATTTTACACGAAAAACAAGACGTTCTTTCAAGTTTAATGGATGTCATTCATAATCACCCACGTCTAAATGAACAGCTCGTTGAAAATGTGCTCGTTCGATTAGTGGAAGAACAAATGATGGATGAGCAAGAAGCACAGTTGATCTATCATCTCTTATCAGATGAAGCGTTAAACTTACAGGTTGATGATCGCTTTTTTATTCGACGTCAACAATTACTCGCACTGATGAAAGTACTTCGTTATCGTAATGGGGGATAAGTCGTATGTTATGCGAACGCTGTAAACAACGACCTGCTGTCAATGAAGTCGTTGTGATGGAACAAGATGTACCCGTAAAAAAACGATTATGTCGGCAATGTACGGTAGAACTCATGACGGGTTATGTACCGGTCGTGAAGCGGTGTCCGACTTGCCAGATGACACGCCAAGACTTATTGAGTGTACGAAAAGCAGGATGCGCAACATGTTATACCGTATTTCGGGATGAGTTGATCAAGATTACTCGTCAATATCAACAAGGGCACGATCATCACATTGGATCGATCCCCGACTATTTGCGCACGCCTCATGAACGGATTGAAGAACGACTCGAAAAGTTGGCAGGGGAGTTGACCCGCGCTGTCGAACAAGAAGATTATGAACGGGCAGCACGCATTCAAAAAGAAATGAAGCAATTAGAAGGGCAGGGAGATGTATAATGGAAACTTTCCTAACACATCCACTTGGTCCAAAAATGAAAGAGCGTGCCAAACTCGATGACTTGGTCGTTTCTACGAGAATTCGACTGGCACGTAACGTCAAAGACACGGTATTCTCTCCCGTACTTTCTAAAGAAGGCGAACGACAACTTTGTGATCGTCTCGAAGGGAGTCTACGTGGGTTAAAGGGATTTGAATATCTTCATATGCGTGATTATGATGAAGTAACACGACAGGCTTTGATGGAGAAACACTTGATTAGCCCGGCTGTTGCAACAAATGAAGAGAGTGCGGTCTTCTTAAGTGAAGATGAGACAATCAGCGTGTTGATTAATGAAGAAGACCATCTACGCATTCAAACGCTGCTTCCAGGATATCAAGTGAAAGAAGCGTTTGAGTTAGCGAAGCAAGTAGACGCATTATGCGCAGAATCTCTCCCGTATGCGTTTGATGAGCAATTAGGATATTTGACGACATGTCCAAGCAATATCGGAACAGGACTCCGGGCCTCGGTCATGTTACACTTGCCGGGACTCACCTTAACGGGACGGATTAGTCCGATTTTGCGAGAGCTTCGAAAGCTCGGTTATACGATTCGAGGTCGTTACGGTGAAGGGAGCGATGCTGCCGGACGCTTGTTCCAATTGTCGAATCAACGGACATTAGGAAGTCATGAATCACAATTACTGGCCGACTTCATGGAAGTGACAGAACAAGTGATTCAAGCAGAACGCCATGCGCGTGAAGAACTCGTTGCGAATCGTCAGGAGGAATTAGAAGATCGATTTTATCGGTCATACGGTATTTTAAGATATGCTAAACTACTTTCTTCTACTGAGGCGATCGAAAGATTATCTGATTTACATTTGGCGAGTGACCTAGGGATTTTATCTGATTGGAGTCCACCGAAGTTCCATGAACTCATCGTTCAACTACAATCAGGTTTTCTACAAAAGCATTTCGGGAAAACATTATCTACACAAGAACGGGATCGAGAGCGAGCAACCCTCGTTCGTCGAACGTTAGATCAAGGCTTAGTTTGATCCAACTATAAGGAGGTTTTGTCAATGATGTTTGGACGTTTTACAGAACGAGCACAGCGCGTATTAGCTTTAGCACAAGAGGAAGCAGTACGTCTTGGCCATCATAATATTGGTACAGAACATATTTTATTAGGATTGGTTCGTGAAGGAGAAGGAATCGCTGCAAAAGCGCTCTTCGCTCTCGGATTGACTTCTGAAAAAATTCAACAAGAAGTAGAATCATTAATCGGGCGCGGTTCTGAGAATGGATCAACGATTCATTATACACCACGTGCGAAAAAGGTCATTGAACTCTCGATGGATGAGGCACGGAAATTAGGACATTCATACGTTGGAACGGAACATATTCTTCTTGGATTGATTCGTGAAGGAGAAGGTGTCGCGGCACGCGTCCTCAATAACCTTGGAATCAGCTTAACGAAAGCTCGTCAACAAGTATTGCAGCTTCTCGGTAACACGGAGTCTTCTTCAAACGCCTCGCAACCAGGCGCGAGCGCTGCAACCCCAACACTTGATGGATTGGCACGCGACTTGACGCAACAAGCACGTGAGTCACGATTAGACCCGGTCATCGGACGAGCAGGTGAGATTCAACGTGTCATTGAAGTCTTATCTCGTCGTACGAAAAACAACCCGGTTCTTATTGGGGAACCAGGTGTCGGGAAAACAGCTGTAGTTGAAGGCCTCGCCCAACAAATCATCAACAACGAAGTACCTGAAACACTTCGCAATAAACGAGTGATGGTACTCGACATGGGTACACTCGTAGCGGGGACAAAGTATCGTGGCGAATTCGAAGATCGTTTGAAGAAGGTCATGGACGAAATTCGTCAGGCTGGAAATGTTATTCTCTTCATCGATGAGTTGCACACATTGATTGGTGCGGGTGGTGCAGAAGGTGCGATTGATGCATCGAACATCCTTAAACCTTCATTGGCCCGTGGCGAGCTTCAATGTATTGGAGCGACAACGCTTGATGAGTACCGGAAATATATCGAGAAAGATGCTGCGCTTGAACGACGCTTCCAACCGATTCAGGTAAATGAGCCGACAACAGAAGAAGCTGAGCAAATTCTTTTCGGTTTACGTGATCGCTATGAGGCACATCACCGTGTAACCATCACGGACACAGCGATTCATGAGGCAGTCGTTCTGTCTGACCGTTATATCTCAGATCGTTTCTTGCCAGATAAAGCGATTGATCTTGTTGATGAGGCAGCATCAAAAGTACGACTTCGCTCATTCACCGCGCCACCGAACTTAAAAGAATTGGAGTCGCGTCTCGAGTCGATTCGTAAAGAAAAAGACTCAGCTGTTCAAAGCCAAGAGTTTGAAAAAGCAGCATCTCTCCGTGACACGGAACAAAAGTTACGTGATGAGTTGGAAGAGTTAAAAACGGAGTGGCAGAACAAGCAAGGCAATGAAAAGCTTGAAGTGACGAAAGAAGATATCGCTCAAGTTGTCGCAAACTGGACAGGTGTACCGGTCACGAAGATTGCGGAAGAAGAGACAGACCGTCTCCTTAAACTCGAATCAATCCTTCACAACCGTGTCATCGGTCAAGACGATGCTGTGAAGTCGATCTCTCGCGCCATCCGTCGGGCTCGTGCCGGCTTGAAAGATCCAAAACGTCCAATCGGTTCATTCATCTTCCTCGGACCTACTGGAGTCGGGAAAACCGAACTCGCTCGTGCGGTTGCAGAAGCGATGTTTGGTGATGAGGACGCGATTATTCGAATTGACATGTCGGAGTACATGGAGAAACATGCGACGAGCCGTCTCGTTGGTTCGCCTCCTGGATATGTCGGTTACGAAGAAGGCGGTCAGTTAACAGAGAAAGTACGCCGAAAACCATACTCAGTCATTCTTCTCGATGAGATTGAAAAAGCGCACCCTGAAGTGTTCAATATTTTACTTCAAGTGCTTGATGATGGTCGCTTGACGGACTCGAAAGGTCGCACGGTCGACTTCCGAAACACGGTCATCATCATGACATCAAACGTCGGGGCCGCAGCGCTTCAACGTAATAAATATGTAGGATTCACAGTCGAAGATGATGTGAAACGTGAGTATACAGAAATGAAGGATAAAGTACTCGAGGAATTGAAAAAGGCGTTCCGACCTGAGTTCTTGAACCGGATTGACGAAATCACGGTCTTCCATTCCCTTCAAAAAGAGCATATTCAAGAAATCATTAAACTTATGGCAGAGACACTTAAAAAACGTCTCGCCGAACAAGGTGTTGATTTCAGCTTGACGGATGCGGCGCTCGACAAGATTGCCGAAGTCGGCTACGATCCGGAATACGGGGCTCGCCCTCTCCGTCGTGCCCTTCAACGAGAGGTGGAAGATCGCCTCTCAGAAGCAATGCTTGGCGGTACCATTGCCAAAGGTAGTAAAGTTGCGCTCGACGTACAAGATGGAGAGTTTGTCGTTCGTAACGAAGGTGTGGTTCAGTAAATCATTTAGCTCCCTCGTCGTTCATGAGGGAGCTTTTTTTAGACAGGAAGGAAACTTATGGCCAAAATTAAAACGAAATACGTCTGCCAATCGTGTGGATATGAATCAGCCAAATGGATGGGGCGCTGTCCGGGTTGTAATGAATGGAATACGCTCGTCGAGGAGTTTGTCGAGGAGAAGAAAGCGAAACGGGGTGCAGCTTTTGTGCACAGTTCATCCCGACAATTGAAGCCGGAGCGACTAGCGAACGTCGTCTCGCAAGAAGAGACGCGTGTGCACACAAATAGTCGTGAGTTTGACCGGGTGCTCGGTGGAGGGATTGTTCCGGGTTCCCTTGTCTTAGTCGGGGGTGACCCAGGAATCGGGAAGTCGACGATTCTACTACAAGTCAGTGCACATTTAGCCCACAGCGGTAAGAAAGTACTGTATATCTCAGGTGAGGAATCACTCAAACAGACGAAACTGCGGGCGGAGCGTCTCGGGTTACCGACCGAAGACTTGTTTGTGCTCGCTGAGACAGATATGTTGATGATTGAACGGGTCATCGATGAGGAACAACCAGGATTCGTCATCATCGACTCGATTCAAACGGTATATATGGATGAGATTCAATCTGCGCCAGGAAGTGTGTCGCAAGTTCGAGAATGTACGGCAGCCCTCATGAAGATTGCGAAGACGCGAGGGATTGCTGTCTTCATCGTCGGTCACGTGACGAAACAAGGATCGATTGCGGGGCCGCGGCTACTCGAGCACATGGTTGATGCGGTACTTTACTTTGAAGGGGAGCGTCATCATACCTTCCGTATTTTACGAGCAGTGAAAAACCGTTTTGGTTCAACGAACGAGATTGGAATTTTCGAGATGAAAGAGAGCGGGCTAGAAGAAGTGCTCAACCCGTCCGAAATCTTCCTAGAAGAACGAACCGCCGGTGTGTCGGGGTCTACGGTCGTCGCTTCGATGGAAGGGACAAGGACGGTACTCGTTGAACTACAGGCCCTCATCTCCCCGACATCATTCGGGAATCCGAGACGTATGGCGACAGGGATCGACCAAAACCGCGTCGCGCTTTTGATGGCTGTCCTTGAGAAACGTTCAGGCTTGTTGCTTCAAACACAAGATGCCTATTTGAAAGCAGCGGGTGGCGTCAAGTTAGATGAGCCTGCGATTGACCTCGCGATTTGTGTCTCGATTGCCTCGAGTTTCCGCGATCGCCCGACTCGTCCGACGGATGTCTGCATCGGTGAAGTCGGGTTGACCGGAGAAGTGCGACGCGTATCGCGGATTGAACAACGTGTCGCCGAAGCCGCAAAACTAGGATTCACACGTGCCATCATTCCGAAAAACAACATGGGTGGATGGACGGCTCCGGCAGGAATTGAAGTGGTTGGCGTCGGAACGGTAGACGAAGCATTGCAGTTGGCGATCCCGTTTTAACGGGTCGCCAATGGCAGTTTTTAACGCTTTGTAACGAACGTGATTGAAAAAATCATGTTACAATGTAAGTGTTATTTTTTGAAATTTTATTTCATATAGAAGGAGGTGGAATGAGTGAAGATTGCAGTACGAATCGGATTTATTTTGATTGGTCTCGTCGTAGGTTGGTTTGGAATTATCGAAGCGACGCTATTATTAGGAGACTTCGGCATGAATGTGCCGGAATGGTTAACGATTCCATACGTAGCAAGTTTGATTGGTGGACTTATCTTCTTCATTCTTAGTTTATTCTTAACCGATGGTGTTGTTGCATTTATTCGTTTTGTCGAAGAACGGCTCGTCCGTTTACCGGTAGGAGATATTTTATTCGGTTCGATTGGCCTCATTATTGGACTCTTGATTGCCTTTTTAATCAGTGTGTCGCTCGAAGTCACGAACATTTTCTTATTGAGTAAAATCGTCCCGATTTTTGTCACGGCGCTGTTTGGTTACTTCGGATTCGCGGTCGGATATCGGAAGCGTAACGAATGGATCAAGCTATTTGTGAAGAGCGAGCGGGAGAAGCCGGCGGCTGAACCGGTTCAGCGTTCAAATGATAAAATCTTAGATACGAGCGTGATTATCGATGGACGAATCGCCGATATCGCAACGACTGGATTTGTGGAAGGAACATTGATTGTTCCACAGTTCGTCATCGGAGAACTCCAATATATCGCGGACTCGTCGGATACATTAAAACGAAACCGTGGTCGTCGTGGGCTTGATATTTTAAAGGAACTTCAAGAGAATAAGCGAATCCAAGTTGAAATTTATGATGGGGATTTTGAAGACGTACCAGAAGTCGACATTAAACTAATCAAATTGGCAGAGCTTAAAAATGGGATTGTCGTCACGAACGACTATAACTTAAACAAAGTATGTGAAGTTCGAAATGTCCCGGTCTTGAATATTAATGACTTAGCGAATGCCGTTAAACAAATCGTCATCCCAGGCGAAGAGATGGTCGTGACGGTCATTAAAGAAGGAAAAGAGCAAAATCAAGGCGTTGCCTATCTCGAAGACGGAACGATGGTCGTCGTAGAAGGTGGACGTAAGTTGATCTCGAAGACGCTACCTGTCGTCGTGACGAGTGTGTTACAGACGTCTGCAGGTCGCATGATTTTTGCCCGTCCTGAATAACGAACAAAAAAGAGACGCGTGAGCGCTCTCTTTTTTCACGAAGAGAGGTGTTTAGCATAGTATCTTATACAGTTGTGATCCCGGCTGCGGGAAGAGGGAAACGAATGGGGGCGGATGCGAATAAACTTATGTTGTCGCTCCGTGATAAACCAATCATCGTATGGACGCTACAAGCGTTCGATACCGATCCGTGGTGTGAACGAATCGTTCTAGCGATTCGTCCAGAGGAACGTGAATGGTTTGAAGCGATGACGACACAGGTTGAAACACCGATTACATACGTAACAGGTGGGGAAGAACGACAACAAAGTGTTTACGCAGGACTCAAGGTGGTTGCACCCGATACGATTGTGATGATTCATGATGGTGCCCGTCCATTTGTAAAGCGCGAACAGCTACATCAAGTGGCAGAAGCCGCCTTACAAGGTGGAGCCATCTTAGCGGTACCCGTCAAGGACACGGTCAAACAAGTCGAACGTCATCAAATCGAACGAACCGTGCCCCGTGAAAATTTATGGTTGGCGCAAACGCCGCAAGCCTTTCAGATCGATGCCATTTTAGCGGCTCATGAACGGGCGGTCGAACAACAGATGATGGGAACGGATGATGCGAGCTTATTCGAATGGATTGGTGAGACTGTACAAGTCGTCCTTGGGGACTACCATAATATTAAGATGACAACGCCAGAAGATTTATTGTTTGGTGATGCGATTTTAGCGAAGGAGGACTTACAATGAGAATTGGTCAAGGATTTGATGTACACGCATTTGCGGAAGGACGTCCGCTAATTTTAGGAGGGATCGAGATTCCGCACGAACGTGGTCTGCTCGGTCATTCAGATGCAGACGTATTACTCCATACGATTGCCGATGCGGCACTCGGTGCGATTGCGGCAGGTGATATCGGGAAGCATTTCCCGGATACGGACCCTGAATTTAAAGATGCAGATTCGAAAGTGTTGCTTCGCCACGTGTGGCAACTTGTGAAAGACGAAGGGTATGTCCTTGGAAATGTGGATGCGACCGTCATGGCACAACGTCCGAAGTTACGTCCTTATATTGATGAGATGCGGGCGGTCATTGCCGATCTTCTCGAAGCGGACATCGAACAGGTGAACGTGAAGGCGACGACGACAGAGAAGCTTGGCTTTACGGGGCGTGAAGAAGGAATCGCGGCACAAGCGGTCATCTTACTCAACCGAGCTTGACAGAAATGGTATACTATTTGGGCAGAAGAGAAGAAAGGTGGAACTATTATGAGTGAAGTGCGTGTACGCTATGCGCCTAGTCCGACGGGGCATCTCCACATCGGAAATGCGCGGACTGCGTTGTTTAACTACTTATTTGCTCGTCATGCAGGCGGGAAATTGATTCTTCGAATTGAAGACACGGACCAAAAACGAAATGTGTTGAACGGTGTCGAGAGTCAAATGAAGTATTTGGAGTGGCTCGGAATCGATTGGGATGAAGGTCCGGGTCGTGACGGAGATTACGGTCCATATTACCAAATGGAACGTCTTTCACTTTATGAGAAATACGTCAACGAATTGATGAGCAAAGGTCTCGCTTACAAATGCTACATGACGTCAGAGGAGCTCGAAGCAGAGCGTGAAGCACAAATTGCGCGCGGCGAGGCACCACGTTATTCTGGTGCACACCGCAATCTGACTGTCGAAGAACGTGAAGCGTTTGAAGCAGAAGGTCGCAAGCCGTCGATTCGCATCCGTGTGCCGGAAGTCGTAACGTATAAGTGGACAGATGTCGTTAAAGGCGACGTCTCATTCGAGTCGAAAGACTTTGGTGATTGGGTCATCGTGAAACAAGATGGCATTCCAACATACAACTTCGCGGTTGTCGTCGATGACCACTTGATGAAAATCAGCCACGTCTTGCGTGGAGACGATCACATTGCGAACACACCAAAGCAGATGATGGTATATGACGCACTTGGATGGGAATATCCTGAGTTCGGTCATATGACGCTTATTTATAACGATCAACATAAGAAACTATCAAAACGTGACGAATCGATCATTCAGTTTATCGAACAATATGCGGACCTCGGTTACTTGCCGGCAGCGCTCTTCAACTTCATTTCCCTTCTTGGCTGGTCGCCGGTTGGAGAAGAAGAAATCTTCTCAAAAGAAGAGTTTATTCAAATGTTTGATGCGAACCGTTTGTCGAAGAGTCCAGCGGTATTTGACCAACAAAAACTTTCTTGGATCAACAGTGTATACATGAAGAAGGCCACGCTTGACGAAGTAGTGGCACTCAGTTTACCATTCTTACAAGAAGCAGGACGATTACCCGAGGCGGTATCTGTGGAAGAAGCAGATTGGGCAACAAACTTGATTGCATTGTATAAAGAACAAATGACGCACGGGGCAGAGATTGTCGCGTTGACAGACTTGTTCTTCAAAGATGAAATCGAGTATGACGAGGAAGCGAATGCTGTTCTTTCAGGAGAAACGGTTCCCGCTGTCCTTGCAGAGTTCAAACAACAGCTCGAAGGAATCGAAGACTTCACACCAGAAGCGATTAAAGCGGCGACGAAAGCGACGCAAAAAGCAACTGGTCAAAAAGGAAAGAACTTGTTCATGCCAATCCGTGTCGCAACGACAGGACAAACACATGGACCAGAGCTCCCGAACGCAATTTCGTTAATCGGAAAAGAGCGTGTCTTAAAGCGTCTGACAACTTTATTAGCATAAAGGCATCGATGAGGAAAGTAAGCGGTATGGCACTTTGCAGAGACTAGAACCTAGGCTGGGAGTTCTAGATGTGTCCCCCGAAGAAGTGCACCTCTGAGCCGTCTCGGCGATATGTAGTCGAGGCCGCGACTCGGCGTTAACGAGACTTGAGAGGGGAATATTTTTCCCAAACAGAGTGGAACCGCGCTTACGGCGTCTCTGTGCCTTGGCACAGGGGCGTCTTTGTTTTTGTATAAGAAAAGGAGATATCAATTATGGGATTTTGGAGCAGTGTACGCGAAGATTTGCGGACTGTCCTGGAACTTGACCCTGCCGCTCGTTCAAAAGTAGAGGTGGCACTGACGTATCCAGGTCTACACGCCATATGGACACATCGCATCGCACACGGATTATGGAGACGTAACGTGAAGCTGGTGGCCAAGTTATTAGCCCAGTTCAGTCGTTGGGTAACCGGGATTGAAATTCATCCGGGAGCTGTCCTTGGTGATCGCGTGTTCATCGATCATGGCTTTGGCGTCGTCATCGGAGAGACGGCCATTATCGGAAATGACGTGACGATTTACCAGGGCGTCACACTCGGTGGAACAGGGAAAGAGAAAGGGAAGCGACACCCGACGATTGGAAGTGACGTTCTCATTTCAGCCGGGGCGAAAGTGCTTGGAAACATCACGATTGGCGATTGCGTCAAAATCGGGGCAAGCTCGGTCGTGTTGAACGATGTGCCGTCTGATTCGACCGTGGTCGGGATTCCAGGTCGTGTTGTCATTCGAAACGGTAAGCGGGTGAAGCAACATGATTTAGATCACCGTTTACCTGATCCAGACCGTGAGTGCCAAGAACGTCTTGAAAATGCTGTGGCAGAACTTCAACATAAATTAGAGACGCTTGAAAAGCGAATGGAGGAAAAGACACATGATTCAGCTGTACAACAGTCTCACGAATAAAAAAGAACCGTTTGTCCCGATCGTTCCGGGTAAAGTATCGATGTATGTTTGCGGACCGACCGTCTATAACTACATCCATGTGGGAAATGCCCGACCAGCCATCGCTTTTGATACGGTACGTCGTTATCTGACATATCGTGGGTACGAAGTGAAATACGTTTTGAACTTCACGGACGTAGACGACAAAATCATTCGCACCGCCAACGAGTTGGGGGAAGACACGGAGACGTTGACAAACCGTTACATTGAAGCTTATTTAGCTGATACGGGAGCATTGAACGTACAACCGGCAGACGTACACCCACGTGTGACGGATACAATGGAAGAAATCATCGAGTTCATTCGTCAGTTAGAGACAGAAGGGTTCGCTTATGAATCAGAAGGCGATGTATATTTCCGGACGAAGAAGTTTGAAACGTACGGGAAATTAAGTCAACAGTCCATCGAAGATTTACGTGCTGGCTCGCGCGTCGATGTCGGAGAAAAGAAAGAAGACCCGCTCGATTTCGTCTTATGGAAAGCCGCTAAACCAGACGAGCCTTCATGGGATAGTCCATGGGGTAAAGGACGACCAGGCTGGCATATCGAATGCTCGGCCATGGCGAAAAAGCATCTCGGAGCAACGATTGATATTCATGCGGGCGGTCATGACTTGAAATTCCCACACCACGAGAATGAGATTGCCCAGTCAGAAGCGTGCAACCATGCGAAGTTTGCCAACTACTGGCTGCATAACGGATTCATCAACATTGAAAACGAGAAGATGTCTAAATCGCTCGGCAACTTCCTACTCGTCCACGAGGCATTGAAAGAAGTCGATCCGATGGTCCTTCGTTTCTTCATGTTGTCGGTCCATTATCGTCATCCAATCAACTACAGTCGTGAATTGATTGAACAGGCGGCAAACGGTTGGAGTCGAATCAAAGAAGCGTATCAAAACATCGAATATCGTTTATCGGTAACGGCTGGACTTGGTGAGCCGAGCGAGTCAATGGAGCGGAAACTTGAAGCGATCAAGACGTCGTTCATCGAATCGATGGATGATGATATCAATACGGCAAATGCTATGACTGTCCTCTTTGACTTAGCAAGAGAAGCGAACATTTACGCCAAGGCGGACCATGTGGCAAAAACGACACTCGAACAAGTTCTCTCGTTATTCGACGAATTGACAGGTGTGCTCGGATTGACGCTCGCTGAAGAGAAAGAATTGCTCGATGCCGAGATTGATCAATTGATTCAAGAACGAAACGACGCACGCGCGGCACGTAACTTTGCCCGCGCTGACGAGATTCGTGATTTACTGAAAGAACAAAACATCCAACTCGAAGACACGGCCCAAGGGGTTCGGTGGAAACGGTTATGATGCAACCGAAACAAATGAATGCTCTCGCGCTCGCCTATATGGGTGACGTGGTGTATGAATTGGCCGTACGAGAAAGGCTGCTCGAGAAAGGGTTGACGCGCCCGAACGATTTGCATCGAGGGGCAGTCCGTTACGTGAACGCGCGGGCGCAAGCAAGCGTCGTGACCTATTGGCTTGAGACGGACGTGTTGACAGAAGAAGAGCAAGCCGTCGTCAGACGTGGTAAGAATGCGAAGTCAGGCTCGATTCCGAAGCGGGTCGACGTCCATACGTATCGTTACTCTACGGCATTTGAGGCATTGATTGGCTATATCTACTTAACAGAAAGAAGGGATCGTCTTGAAGAACTCATCAAACAAGCGTTCGAACGACTCGAAACCGAGTCGACCGAAACGACATGACGAAAAACGGGGCGCGGAAAAACGAAAGTTTGACCGTCCTCGCGGGGAACGTCCAGAACGTTCACGCCATCAGAAGGCGGAACGACCGGACTATAAGGAAGTAGACGTGATGGAGGAAGGAATCGATTTTCTTTACGGTCGAAACCCTGTACTCGAAGCACTTCGAAGCGGTCGCGACATGAACAAAGTGTTTGTTATGGAAGGGCAACAAAAAGGACCGCTCGCTCAAATCATCTCGATGGCGAATGAAGCATCCGTCCAAGTGTCATTCGTACCGAAAACAAAACTCGAGAAGATGGCTGGTAGTGAACATCACCAAGGTGTTGTAGCGGCCGTCGCGGCTTATGAGTATAAAACAATCGAGGACATGTTCGCGCTCGCCGCTTCAAAAGAAGAGACACCGCTCTTTATTTTGTTAGATGAACTCGAAGACCCACACAACCTCGGTTCGATTTTACGGACCGCGGATGCTGTCGGGGCACATGGAATCATTATTCCGAAACGCCGTTCCGTCGGTTTGACTCAGACGGTCGCCAAAGCGTCGACTGGCGCGATTGAACATATCCCGGTTGCGCGCGTGACGAATTTGACGCGGACACTCGAAGAGTTGAAAGAAAAAGGATTATGGGTCGTTGGGACCGATGCGAAAGAGAGTCAGGATTATCGTCGATTGGATGGGAATATGCCACTTGTCGTGGTCATCGGGAGTGAAGGCAAGGGAATGAGCCGACTCGTGCGTGAATCATGCGACTTCCTCGTTCACTTACCAATGGTTGGTCATGTCACGTCACTGAATGCATCTGTTGCAGCGGCGCTCCTTCTGTATGAAGTGCATCGCTCACGTCACCCGTTAGCATGAGTATCCAAAAACGCGAGCTCCTTCTTGTCGACGGATATAACATCATCGGGGCGTGGCCGCATTTAAGAAGTTTGCGCGATATGGATTTTGACCAAGCGCGCAATTTGTTAATTGAAGCGATGGCGGAATATCAGGCCGTATCTGGGAAAGAAGTCACCATCGTCTTCGATGCCCATATGCGATACGGGCGTGAATCGAAAGAAAAACGAAGTCGTGTCGATGTCGTCTACACAAAAGAAAATGAGACGGCAGACGAATGGATTGAGCGGCGGGCGCACGAACTGGTGGATAACCGACTAGTCACATTATTCGTCGCGACGAACGACTTTACCGAGCAGTGGGTCATTTTTGGCCAAGGTGCCTTACGTGTCCCCGCGACCGAATTATTAAAAGATTGGAAGCATGCAAAAACACTGATTGAGCAACAACGCCTCTCGTTAGAGAAGGAACAATCGAATCGAAAAACGATCGATATTCCTCCGCATATTCAAGAACGATTTGAAGAAATGCGACGTCGTAAATCAAAAGGTGACTGAAATCACGGACGAGTTCATGAAATGGACTCGTCTTTGTTTCGATTTTGACATTTTTTTGCAAAGGAATGTTGTATACTATTACATATATGAGTTACACAGTATTTAATTGACGGAATTTTTAGAAATTTGTTTGACGCATAGGAGTAGGGAGTCCTATAATGGGACACAACCTTACATAGTTCAGGATCAATCGCCGGGGGGTAACGAGCATGAACGGATGGCCGTACGAACAGTTTGAAAAAATGTCAGACGAAGAGTTGGTCTTATTGGCGCGCAACGAAGGGGATAGCGACGCGCTCGAGTTTTTGATTGAACGATACCGGTATTTTGTTCGAGCAAAAGCCCGCTCTTATTTCTTGATTGGTGCAGATCATGAGGACATCGTCCAAGAGGGCATGATCGGTCTCTATAAAGGGGTGCGGGACTATAAAGACGAGCGACTCGCCTCGTTCAAAAGTTTTGCCGAGATGTGCATCACACGTCAGATGATTACAGCAATCAAGACGGCGACACGTCAAAAACATATTCCGCTCAACTCATATGTGTCACTCGATAAACCGATTTTTGATGAAGAATCTGATCGGACGTTGCTCGATGTCATTTTGCCACCACATCCGACGGACCCGCAGGAACTGATCGTGACTCAAGAAGAACAGACATTTATGGAAGCGAAGATGGATGAGATTTTAAGTGATCTCGAGCGGAAGGTGTTGCGTCTTTATTTAGACGGACGTTCTTACCAAGAGATTTCAGACGACCTCGACCGTCATGTCAAATCGATTGATAATGCGTTACAGCGCGTGAAGAAGAAGTTTGAACGCCATGTCGACGTCCGAATGCTCACGAGCTAACCGATGATTGACCGCGTGCCTCCTATGTGATACTTTAAAAGCAGCGCCTTGTCCGTAGACGCCATTTACAGGAGGCGTTTTTTTTTTCGCTCTTTTTTAAGAGGGATTAGTCGAAAGGGGCGCTTATGAATGGCAAAGAAAGTAAGTCTCGCTTGCTCAGAATGCGGGTCTCGGGAGTATTCGACGACAAAAAAAGATGGTGTGTCGACACGGCTTGAAATGAAAAAGTTTTGTCGCCGCTGTAACGCGCATACGATGCATCGAGAATCAAAGTAACGTAGATTGGCATTCAATGTAGGAGGAAGCTACCATGAACTTTTTGCGCGACGTATGGAAAGAGTTGAAAAAAACGAGTTGGCCAACTCGTAAAGAACTCACGAAATATACCGTTACCGTCATCGCGACCGTTGTCGTGATTGGCCTGTTCGTGTTCGGCGTAGATACTGGAGTCAGCTATCTCGTCAATTTATTGATTAACTAAGGAAGAGGTGAAAGCCGTGGAGAAACAGTGGTTTGTTGTCCAGACGTACTCAGGTTTTGAGAATAACGTCAAAGAAAACCTAGAACGTCGAATCGGTTCGATGAACATGGAAGATAAAATTTTCCGCGTCCTCGTCCCGACTGAAACGACGCAAGAAGAAGTCACATTAAAGAGTGGCGAAAAGAAAATTAAAGAGCGTGAAGTCAAAAGTTTCCCGGGCTACGTGTTCGTAGAGATGGTCATGACTGACGATTCATGGTATGTTGTCCGCAACACGCCTAACGTCACCGGCTTCCTCGGTTCAACGGGTGGCGGAGCAAAACCAATCCCGCTTCAACCGGACGAAGTGACAAACGTCTTGTCACAAATGGGTCTCATCGAGAAGAAAGATCGTTACAACTACGAGCTCGGTGACCTTGTCCGCGTGAAAGAAGGCGCGTTCGAGAACTTTGAAGGTACAATCGATGAGATTGAAGCTGACAAAGAGAAGCTCAAAGTCGTGGTCGACATGTTCGGTCGTGAAACAAAAATTGAGCTTGATTTCGAACAAGTTCAGAAAATTAACTAAACCCACTTGCTAATCCGTGAAACGGATGGTACAATCGAAAATGTTTGATGTTGTGCTATATTTCGGTACAAACTCGACCTAATAGATTGAGTGGGAGGGCGCACAACGTCCAAGAAACCACATTTTAGACTTAAGGAGGTGTGTCTCGTGGCGAAAAAAGTTTCTAAACTCGTTAAACTTCAAATCCCAGCTGGTAAAGCTAACCCAGCACCACCAGTAGGTCCAGCACTTGGTCAAGCAGGTGTTAACATCATGGGATTCTGTAAAGAGTTCAACGCTCGTACACAAGACCAAGCCGGATTGATTATTCCTGTAGTCATCACGGTATACGAAGATCGTTCGTTTACATTCATTACGAAAACTCCACCAGCTGCAGTTCTTTTGAAGAAAGCTGCTGGTATCGAGAGTGGTTCTGGTGAACCAAACCGTAAGAAAGTAGCAACGGTTAAGCGTGACAAAGTTCGCGAAATCGCTGAACTTAAAATGCCTGACCTTAACGCATCATCTGTAGAAACAGCGATGCTTATGGTTGAAGGTACTGCACGTAGTATGGGTATTGTAATTGAAGACTAATTGTTAGTCTCTGGGGTTGTCGGTGAATACTGCTCACCTTCAATCCCTTCATTATGTGGGAGGAAATTCCGCTAACCACAAGGAGGAAAAGATCATGGGTAAAAAACACCAAGAAGCAGCTAAGCTTGTTGACCGCACGAAGTCATACGACCTCGCTGAAGCTGTCGAGCTCGTTCAAAAAACAGCTACTGCTAAATTCGATGAAACAATCGAAGTTGCTGTCCGTCTCGGCGTAGATCCGAAGAAAGCAGACCAACAAATCCGTGGTGCCGTTGTACTTCCACACGGTACTGGTAAAACACAAAAAGTTCTCGTCTTCGCTAAAGGTGAGAAAGTGAAAGAAGCGGAAGCTGCTGGCGCAGACTACGTTGGCGACGCTGAGTACATCAACAAAATCCAACAAGGATGGTTCGACTTCGATGTAATCGTTGCGACACCTGACATGATGGGTGAAGTTGGTAAACTTGGTCGTGTTCTCGGACCTAAAGGCCTCATGCCTAACCCGAAAACAGGAACAGTTACTTTCGACGTAGAAAAAGCAATCGCGGATATCAAAGCTGGTAAAGTTGAATACCGTGTTGATAAAGCTGGTAACATCCACGTTCCAGTTGGTAAGAAGTCATTTGAAGCATCTAAACTCACTGAGAACATCGAGACAATTCTCGAAACACTCATGAAAGTGAAGCCTGCTACTGCAAAAGGAACTTACCTTAAAAACATCGCGCTTTCATCTACAATGGGTCCTGGGATCCGTGTAGCGACTGCGGATTTCCTTAAGTAATCTTGTTGAAATAAATTGTTGACAACGTGTGACACCGCTGTTAAAGTAATACACGTTCAACCGAATATGTTGGATTACCGTAGACAGAAGGTGGACATCGGTCCGTAAACCCTTCCGAGGTGTCTTTGCTCGAACTTGAGCCTGTTGTCACAGGTTTACTTTCAAACAATTACGCCCTCGTATGTCTTCATACGAGGGATTTCTTTTGGAGAGCAGCCTCTCGTCCGGTATAAGAATTGACTAGGAGGTGCAAACACATGGCAAACGAAAAAATCGTAGCTCAGAAATCGGCACTCGTCGATGAAATCGCTGAGAAAATGCAAGCGAGCGTTGGAACAGTTGTTGTTGACTACCGTGGACTTACAGTTGAAGAAGTGACTACACTCCGTAAATCACTCCGTGACGCTGGAATCGAGTTCAAAGTTTACAAGAACGGTCTTCTTCGCCGCGCAGCTACTCAGTCGAACTTCGAAGGTCTTGACGAAGTCTTCACTGGTCCTACAGCAATCGCCTTCTCTAACGAAGACGTTGTTGCTCCAGCGAAGATCTTGAACGACTTCTCGAAAGAGCACAAAGCGCTCGAACTCAAAGGCGGAATCATCGAAGGCAAAGTGACTTCACTCGAAGAAATCAAAGCCCTTGCAGAACTTCCATCACGCGATGGTCTTCTCTCGATGCTTCTCAGCGTACTTCAAGCTCCAATCCGTGGGCTCGCAGTCGCAACAAACGCAATCGCAGAACAAAAAGAAGAGCAATCAGCTTAATTTTTATCGCGTAGCGTAACTCAAAAAACTTTTTCACAACATCAAAGGAGGAAAACCATAATGGCTTTCAACAAAGAGCAATTCATCGAAGACCTCAAATCAATGACGGTTCTCGAACTTAACGAACTCGTAAAAACAATCGAAGAAGAATTCGGCGTATCAGCAGCAGCTCCAGTAGCAGTTGCAGGTGCTGGCGCAGGCGCAGCAGCTGAAGAGAAAACTGAATTCGACGTAGTACTCACAAACGCTGGCGCTGGTAAAATCAACGTCATCAAAGCTGTTCGTGAAATCACAGGTCTCGGCCTTAAAGAAGCAAAAGCACTCGTTGACGGAACTCCAGCTCCAGTCAAAGAAGGCGTTTCTAAAGAAGACGCTGAGTCAATCAAAGCTAAGCTTGAAGAAGCTGGCGCATCTGTTGAAGTTAAGTAATTCAACTTCACAACCTATAGAAGCTCGCCACGGCGAGCTTCTTTTATTTCCTTGAAGAAAGGGTTAGGAGGTTCAACGCATGGGAGATCATTACTACACGAACGATCCACGTTCGGAAAGTGCCCCGGAGACATGGACGTACGAGTTGCGAGGGAAACAGTATCATTTCACTTCGGACCGCGGTGTGTTCTCGAAAGGATCGGTCGATTTTGGGTCGCGTCTTTTAATTGAGTCGTTTGAAGTGCCTGATGTCTCAGGACGTATTTTAGATGTAGGCTGTGGCTATGGTCCAATGGGGATCTCGCTTGCCGATGCCTCTGGGCGTGAAGCCTTGCTCATTGATGTAAATGAGCGTGCGCTGGCGCTCTCTGAGCAAAACGCCGCCCGTAATGGAGTGACGGTCGAAACACGACTTTCTCACGCGTATGACGCGGTGGGGGGAGAACGGTTTGCCGCCATTGTCACCAATCCGCCGATTCGCGCGGGGAAACAAGTCGTCCATACGATCTTGCGTGAAGCACATGCGCATTTGGTCGATGGGGGAGCAATCTATGTCGTCATTCAAAAGAAACAAGGAGCACCTTCTGCTAAGAAATTACTAGAAGAGGTGTTTGGTCAAGTCGAAACAATTGCGAAAGAGAAAGGTTACTTTATTTTCCGAGCAATTCGGTCTTGACAAACGGTGAAGTCTTGTTGACTCGCCATAACGTATATGCTAACATTATAAAATGCCATTGGAATGGAATTCGCTTGAAACTGCCGTGTCTGCTGCTTTTTAGGGACGGAAAACGAGCGACATTCAATGACAATGTTCGATTATTACGCCCGAAAAATTCGCTAAAGAATTGGGGGTCTGAGAGGTGAATCAGTTGACTGGTCAACTTGTTCAGTACGGTCGTCACCGTCAGAGAAGAAGCTTTGCCCGTATCAGTGAGGTATTAGAGCTTCCGAATTTGATTGAAATTCAAACTGCTTCTTATGAGTGGTTCTTGCGTGAAGGATTGAAGGAAATGTTTACGGACATTTCGCCGATTTCCGACTTCACAGGAAACCTCGTATTGGAGTTCATCGATTACTCGCTCAGCGAGCCGAAGTATTCGATCGATGAATCGAAGGAGCGCGACGTTACTTATTCTGCGCCACTTCGCGTAAAAGTGCGTCTCCAAAACAAAGAGACAGGTGAGCTCAAAGAACAAGAAGTGTTCATGGGGGATTTCCCGCTCATGACAGAATCGGGAACGTTTATCATTAACGGCGCAGAACGCGTCATCGTTTCCCAGCTTGTCCGTTCACCAAGCGTGTACTATAACGCTAAACTCGATAAAAACGGTAAACGTGGATTTGGCGCAACCGTCATCCCGAACCGTGGTGCTTGGCTCGAACTTGAGACAGACGCTAAAGATATCGTTTATGTTCGTATCGACCGTACCCGTAAAATTCCGGTAACGGTGTTGTTGCGTGCCCTCGGATTCGGTACGGACCAAGAAATTATCGACCTTCTCGGGGATGACGAATATCTTCGTAACACCCTTGAAAAAGATAATACAGAGTCTACAGAGAAAGCGTTGATTGAGATTTATGAGCGTCTACGCCCTGGTGAACCACCAACGGTAGAAAACGCAAAATCACTTCTCGTGTCACGTTTCTTCGACCCGAAACGCTATGACTTGGCGAACGTCGGTCGCTATAAGATGAACAAAAAACTTCATCTTAAGAACCGCTTGTTCGGTCAAAAATTAGCGGAAACACTCGTGGACCCAGAAACAGGCGAAGTACTCGCTGAAGCTGGAACAGTCCTCGACCGCCGCAACTTAGATCGTATCCTCCCACACTTGGAGAACGGCCTCGGTTATGTCGATGCGGAACCAACTGGTGGTGTCGCTGAAGGTGAACCGTTCGGTCTTCAATCAATCAAAGTCATCTCACCAGATGACCCAGATGGAGAGCGTATCTTGAACATCATCGGAAATGGCAATATCGACCGCAGTATCAAGCATATTACGCCGGCTGATATTATCGCTTCAATCAACTACTTCTTCAACTTACTTCACGAAGTCGGAACAACAGATGACATCGACCACTTAGGAAACCGTCGTCTTCGTTCAGTCGGGGAACTTCTCCAAAACCAATTCCGGATCGGGCTTTCTCGTATGGAACGTGTCGTAAAAGAACGTATGTCGATTCAAGATCAAAACGCGATCACACCGCAAGCGCTTATTAACATTCGCCCGGTTATCGCATCACTTAAAGAGTTCTTCGGTAGCTCGCAATTGTCACAGTTCATGGACCAGACGAACCCGCTTGCTGAGTTGACGCACAAACGTCGTCTCTCTGCACTTGGACCGGGTGGTTTGACACGTGAACGTGCTGGTTTCGAAGTTCGAGACGTTCACTATTCGCACTACGGTCGGATGTGTCCAATCGAAACACCAGAGGGACCGAACATCGGACTCATCAACTCACTCTCGTCTTATGCGAAAGTGAACGAGTACGGTTTCATCGAAGCACCGTATCGTCGTGTTGACCCGGAAACAGGTCTTGTTACTGGCGATATCCAATATATGACGGCTGATGAGGAAGACCTCTACGTCGTCGCACAGGCGAACATGCCGCTCACAGAAGACGGTCACTTTGCAGACGAACAAGTTCTTTGCCGTTTCCGCGGACAAAACTTGTCAGTTGAGCCAAGCCGAGTCGATTACATGGACGTCTCGCCGAAACAGGTTGTTTCTGCCGCGACAGCATGTATTCCGTTCCTTGAGAACGATGACTCGAACCGTGCCCTCATGGGAGCGAACATGCAACGTCAAGCAGTACCACTTCTCCAACCAGATTCACCGATCGTCGGTACTGGAATGGAGTACGTGTCTGCGAAAGACTCTGGGGCAGCGATCGTTGCGAAATACCCAGGTGTCGTTGAACGCGTCACAGCGCGTGAAATCTTGATCCGTCGCACGTCTGACGTCAACGGTTCTGAGGTTTCAGGTGATTTAGACCGTTACAAACTTCAAAAATATGTCCGTTCAAACCAAGGGACATGCTACAACCAGAAACCAATCATCGCAGCTGGCGACCGTGTCGAAAAAGGAGAAATCCTCGCAGACGGTCCGTCGATGGATATGGGTGAGCTCGCGCTCGGCCGTAACGTCGTCGTTGCCTTCATGACATGGGATGGTTACAACTATGAGGATGCGATCATCATGAGTGAGCGTCTCGTGAAAGATGACGTGTACACATCGATTCATATCGAAGAGTACGAGTCAGAGTCACGTGACACGAAACTCGGGCCAGAGGAAATCACGCGTGATATTCCAAACGTCGGAGATGACGCGCTTCGTAACTTGGACGATCGTGGAATTATCCGCATCGGAGCTGAAGTTAAAGATGGCGATATCCTCGTCGGTAAAGTAACGCCTAAGGGAGTTACAGAATTGACGGCGGAAGAGCGTCTCTTGCACGCAATCTTCGGTGAGAAGGCACGTGAAGTACGTGATACGTCACTTCGTGTACCAAACGGTGGAGACGGAATCATCTTGGATGTCAAAGTGTTCGACCGTGAAAACGGCGACGAATTGTCTCCAGGCGTCAACCAAATGGTACGTGTCTATATCGTTCAAAAACGTAAGATTCACGAAGGGGATAAGATGGCGGGACGTCACGGTAACAAAGGTGTTATCTCGCGGATCCTCCCTGAAGAAGATATGCCATACATGCCAGACGGTACACCGGTTGACATCATGCTCAACCCGCTTGGGGTACCATCTCGTATGAACATCGGTCAGGTGCTTGAACTTCACTTAGGAATGGCAGCGAAGAAGCTCGGCATCAAAGTGGCAACACCTGTATTCGATGGAGCGCGTGAGGAAGACGTATGGGCAACGATTGAAGAGGCTGGTATGGATAAAGATGCGAAGACGCGTCTCTATGACGGTCGTACGGGTGAACCGTTCGATAACCGTGTCTCTGTCGGTGTCATGTATATGATCAAACTCGCGCACATGGTTGATGACAAACTTCACGCTCGTTCGACTGGACCATACTCACTCGTTACGCAACAACCGCTCGGTGGTAAAGCACAGTTCGGTGGTCAGCGCTTCGGGGAGATGGAAGTTTGGGCTCTTGAAGCGTACGGCGCAGCCTACACGCTCCAAGAAATCTTGACAATCAAGTCGGATGACACGGTTGGTCGTGTGAAAGCATACGAGGCCATCGTGAAAGGCGAGAGCGTTCCGAAAGCGGGCGTTCCTGAATCATTCCGCGTCTTGATCAAAGAGCTTCAAGCGCTCGGTATGGAAGTCAAGATGATGTCAGCGGATGATGAAGAAGTCGAAATGAAAGATGAAGATGACGACAACATCCCGAACGCAACATCGGCGTTAGAACAAGTCGTTCAACCGACTGTTACGGAAGAGGAATAAGGCGAAAAGGGAGGTCGGCCCCTTGGTAGATGTTAATCGATTTGAATATATGAAAATCGGCTTGGCTTCATCAGAGAAGATCCGTTCGTGGTCTTACGGTGAAGTCAAAAAGCCGGAAACGATCAACTATCGTACACTTAAACCAGAGAAGGACGGATTGTTCTGTGAACGAATCTTCGGTCCTACGAAAGACTGGGAATGTTACTGCGGGAAGTACAAACGAATCCGTTATAAAGGAGTCATTTGTGACCGTTGTGGCGTTGAAGTGACGAAAGCGAAAGTGCGTCGCGAGCGAATGGGCCATATCGAGCTCGCGGCACCAGTTTCGCACATCTGGTACTTCAAAGGGATTCCAAGCCGCATGGGGCTTGTTCTCGATATGTCACCACGTGCACTTGAAGAAGTGATTTACTTCGCTTCTTACGTGGTTACAGAGCCAGGTGATACACCGCTTGAGAAGAAACAACTTCTCTCGGAAAAAGAGTTCCGTCTCTATCGTGAAAAATACGGTAGCGACTTCAAAGCAGACATGGGTGCTGAAGCAATCCGCACACTCCTTCAAGACGTCAATCTTGAAAAAGAAGTAGGCGAGCTTCGTGAAGAGTTGAAAACTGTCCAAGGCCAACGTCGTACACGTGCGATCAAGCGTTTGGAAGTTCTCGATGCGTTCTTCACATCAGGGAACAATCCAGACTGGATGATCCTTGAAGTACTTCCTGTCATCCCACCAGAGCTTCGCCCAATGGTACAGCTCGATGGTGGACGCTTTGCGACATCTGACTTGAACGACTTGTATCGTCGAGTCATCAACCGTAACAACCGTCTCAAACGTTTGCTCGATCTCGGCGCGCCGAACATCATCGTGCAAAACGAGAAGCGTATGCTTCAAGAAGCGGTTGACGCCCTCATCGACAACGGTCGTCGTGGTCGTCCGGTAACAGGTCCTGGTAACCGTCCGCTCAAATCACTTTCACACATGTTGAAAGGGAAACAAGGTCGTTTCCGTCAAAACCTTCTTGGTAAACGGGTCGACTACTCAGGACGTTCGGTTATCGTCGTAGGACCGAACTTGAAGATGTATCAGTGTGGTCTTCCAAAAGAGATGGCACTTGAGCTCTTCAAACCGTTCGTGATGAAAGAGCTTGTCGGTCGTGGCATCGCTTCAAACATCAAGAACGCAAAACGCAAAATCGAGAAGATGCAACCTGAAATCTGGGGCGTCCTTGAAGAAGTCATCCGTGAGCACCCAGTTCTCTTGAACCGTGCCCCGACACTTCACCGCCTTGGTATTCAAGCATTCGAACCGATTCTTGTTGAAGGTCGTGCGATTCGCCTTCACCCACTCGTATGTACGGCTTATAACGCCGACTTCGATGGTGACCAAATGGCCGTCCACGTTCCGCTTTCTGCAGAAGCACAAGCGGAAGCACGTCTTCTCATGCTCGCTGCACAGAACATCTTGAACCCGAAAGACGGTAAACCAGTTGTTACACCATCGCAGGATATGGTCCTCGGTAACTACTACATCTCACTTGAACGTGAAGATGCTGTCGGTCAAGGGAAAGTGTTCTCGAACGTCAACGAAGCGTTGATCGCTTACCAAAACGGATATGTCCACTTGCACTCGCGTGTGGCGCTTCCGGCACGTACGCTCAACAACCCGACGTTCACAGACGAACAGAACGAGAAATTGCTCATTACGACTGTTGGTAAGATGATTTTCAACGAAATCTTGCCGAACACGTTCCCATACTTGAACGAGCCAACGATGGAAAACTTGCAGGAAGCAACTCCTGATAAGTACTTCATCGACAAAGGGGCGAACGTTGCGGAAGAAATCGCATCACGTCCAATCATCGACCCGTTCAAAAAAGGATTCCTTGGAAAAGTCATCGCGGAAGTGTTCCAGAAGTTTGAAACGACTGAAACAAGCCGCATGCTTGACCGCATGAAAGATCTCGGTTTCAAACACTCGACGAAAGCCGGTGTGACGGTTGGGATTGCCGACATCATCGTACTTCCTGATAAACAGGAAATCTTGGATGAGGCACAAAAACAAGTCGACCAAATCATGAAGTCGTTCCGTCGTGGTCTCATCACAGAAGATGAGCGTTACGAGCGCGTTGTACGTGCTTGGAACGAAGCGAAGGATGAAATTCAATCTCGATTGATGAAATCCCTCAACCGCTTGAACCCGATCTTCATGATGTCTGACTCTGGTGCCCGTGGTAACGCCTCTAACTTTACGCAGCTTGCGGGTATGCGTGGTTTGATGGCCGCTCCATCTGGTCGCATCATCGAACTTCCAATCAAATCGTCATTCCGTGAAGGTCTGACGGTTCAAGAGTACTTCATCTCGACTCACGGGGCTCGTAAAGGTCTTGCCGATACAGCCTTGAAGACAGCCGATTCAGGTTACTTGACGCGTCGTCTCGTTGACGTTGCGCAAGATGTCATCATCCGTGAAGAAGATTGTGGAACAGACCGCGGTATTCGCGTATCTGCACTCCGCGAAGGTACGGAAGAAATCGAAAACTTGTACGACCGCCTCGTCGGACGTACATCGTTCGAAACGGTCACACACCCTGAAACGGGCGAAGTGTTGGTCGATAAGAACGAATTGATCACAGAAGACATCGCACGCGTCATCGTTGATGCGGGTGTCGAGCAAGTTGAAATCCGTACGGCCTTCACATGTAACACGTCACACGGCGTATGTAAGAAGTGTTACGGACGTAACTTGGCTACTGGATCAAACGTTGAAGTCGGGGAAGCCGTCGGTATCATCGCCGCACAATCAATCGGTGAGCCAGGAACGCAGCTTACAATGCGTACCTTCCACACAGGTGGGGTTGCCGGAGACGATATCACACAAGGTCTTCCACGTATCCAAGAGGTATTCGAAGCCCGTAACCCGAAAGGTCAAGCGGTCATCTCGGAAATCTCTGGTACGGTCATCGACTTCACGGAATCGCGTGACAAGCGTGAACTCACGGTCGAAGGATTCAGTGAAACACGTTCTTACACGATTCCATTCGGAGCGCGTCTCCGTGTTCAAATCGGCGATACAGTAGAAGCCGGTGAAGTCTTCACGGAAGGTTCGATCGATCCGAAAGAATTGCTCGCCGTCCGTGGTGTATCTGGTGTTCAGAACTATCTTCTCCAAGAAGTTCAAAAAGTATACCGGATGCAAGGGGTAGAAATTGGTGATAAGCACGTTGAGGTCATGGTTCGCCAAATGCTTCGTCGTGTCAAAGTCATCGAGTCTGGTGACACACCACTTCTCCCAGGTTCACTTGTCGACATCAGCGTCTTCAAAGAAGCGTGTAAAGATGCGATTCGTGACGGTAAACACCCAGCGACTGCAAAACCAGTCCTTCTCGGGATCACGAAAGCATCGCTTGAGACAGATTCGTTCCTCTCAGCAGCTTCGTTCCAAGAAACGACTCGTGTCTTGACGGATGCGGCAATCAAAGGGAAACGCGACTATCTCCTCGGACTCAAAGAGAACGTCATCATCGGTAAACTTGTTCCAGCTGGTACTGGAATGGCGGTCTACCGTGATGTTGAACTTAAAGAAGATGAGGCGCCAGTTGCACTCGAAGATACAACGGTCGAGTAAAATACGTCTTGACAGCGCAGGTTGGCGGTGCTACTATGATTTAGTGCCGCCAATCGGTTGTTGTCGATGACAACGATGTCCAGCAGTCGGCAAGCTACTTGGACGTCCATCCGAACTTTCTACGGGAAGGTTTGGCTGCTACAATTGCCACTTTCAAGGTATAACTCACGTTTTTGCGAGGTCATGGAATGCCTACGCCTCGTAAAAGCGTTTCGTTATGACCTTAAATGAACCACCCGGGTCGGTGGGACTAGAAAATAGCAACATTCAGGAAGGGAGGATCTTCAAAGATGCCTACTATTAACCAGTTAGTCCGTAAAGGACGTAAATCGAAAGTCGTTAAATCTGACTCTCCAGCACTTAACAAAGGTTACAACAGTTTCATCAAGTCACAAACAAACGTGAGCTCACCACAAAAACGTGGTGTTTGTACACGTGTTGGTACAATGACTCCGAAGAAACCGAACTCGGCACTTCGTAAGTATGCTCGTGTTCGTTTGACTAACCAAATCGAAGTGACTGCGTACATTCCAGGTATTGGCCACAACCTTCAAGAGCACAGCGTTGTTCTTATCCGTGGAGGACGTGTAAAAGACTTACCAGGGGTACGTTACCACATCGTCCGTGGTGCGCTTGACACTGCAGGTGTTGATGGACGTATGCAAGGCCGTTCTAAATACGGTACGAAACGTCCGAAAGCTGCGAAGAAGTAATTCTCGCAAACTAAACTACAATTGAAATTTTGAAAGGAGGGTACTCGGATGCGTAAAAACCGTGCAGAACGTCGTGACGTTATCGCAGATCCGATCTACAACTCGAAATTGGTAACTCGCCTCATTAACCGTGTCATGTTAGACGGTAAAAAAGGTACAGCTCAAACTATCATTTACAACGCATTTGGCATCATCGCTGAACGCTCAGGCAAAGAGCCTATGGAAGTGTTCGAAGAAGCAATGAACAACATCATGCCTGTACTTGAAGTTAAAGCACGCCGTGTAGGTGGAGCTAACTACCAAGTTCCTGTTGAAGTTCGTCCAGAGCGCCGTACAACACTTGGTCTTCGTTACCTCGTGAACTACGCTCGTCTCCGCAACGAAAAAACGATGGAGCAACGTATCGCGAACGAAATCATGGATGCAGCCAACAACACTGGTGCGTCTGTTAAGAAACGCGAAGACATGCATAAGATGGCAGAAGCAAACAAAGCGTTTGCTCACTATCGTTGGTAATTTAATCGTAAAGTCCACTCCGCCAAGCATGGCTTAACGGAGTGGCTTTCGGGTATAATCATATCGTGTGCGTGCACACGAAAAATCAAACATGCGGAAGGAGAATACCCAGTATGGCAAGAGAATTCTCCCTAAAGAATACTCGTAACATCGGGATCATGGCTCACATCGATGCCGGTAAAACGACAACAACTGAACGTATTCTTTATTACACAGGTCGTATCCATAAAATTGGTGAAACGCACGAAGGTGCTTCACAAATGGACTGGATGGAGCAGGAGCAAGAACGTGGAATCACGATCACTTCAGCTGCGACAACTGCACAGTGGAATGGCCACCGTGTAAACATCATCGATACACCTGGACACGTAGACTTCACAGTAGAAGTTGAACGTTCACTCCGTGTACTTGATGGTGCTGTTGCTGTACTTGACGCTCAGTCAGGTGTAGAACCACAAACTGAAACTGTATGGCGTCAAGCGACGACATATGGTGTACCACGTGTCGTATTCGTCAACAAGATGGATAAAATCGGCGCAGACTTCTTGTACTCTGTGAAGACGCTTCATGAGCGCCTCCAAGCGAACGCTTACGCGATCCAACTCCCAATCGGAGCAGAGGACGATTTCAAAGGGATCATCGATCTCGTTGAAATGAAGACTTACATGTACAACAACGACCTCGGTACTGACATCGAAGTTACAGATGGCTTCCCAGCTGATATGGCTGACCAAGCTGAAGAACTTCGCGGTCAATTGATCGAAGGTGTTGCTGACTTCAACGAAGAGTTGATGATGAAGTACCTTGAAGGTGAAGAGATTTCAATCGAAGAATTGAAAGCTGCAATCCGTCAAGCGACACTTAGCGTTGAATTCTACCCTGTACTCGTTGGTTCTGCCTTCAAGAACAAAGGTGTTCAGCTCATGCTTAACGCCGTTGTTGATTACCTCCCATCACCAGTTGATGTAGAGTCAATCAAAGGGATCAACCTCGATACAGAAGAAGAAATCACGCGTGAGCCTTCTGACGAAGCTCCATTCTCAGCACTTGCGTTCAAAGTTATGACTGACCCTTACGTCGGTAAATTGACGTTCTTCCGCGTGTACTCTGGTACAGCTGAAGCGGGATCATACGTGAAGAACTCGACTAAAGGGAAGCGCGAGCGTCTCGGTCGTATCCTTCAAATGCACGCAAACAGCCGTGAAGAGATTCCAATGGTATACGCTGGTGACATCGCCGCTGCTGTTGGTTTCAAAGACACGACTACTGGTGACACGCTTTGCACAGAGAAAGATAACATCGTTCTCGAGTCAATGACGTTCCCAGAACCAGTTATCTCGGTTGCAATCGAGCCTAAATCGAAAGCAGACCAAGATAAAATGGGTCAAGCTCTTGCGAAACTCGCAGAAGAAGATCCAACATTCCGCACTGAAACAAACCCTGAGACTGGTCAAACGATCATCTCTGGTATGGGTGAACTTCACCTTGATATCCTCGTTGACCGTATGCGTCGCGAATTCAAAGTAGAAGCTAACGTTGGTGCACCACAAGTTGCTTACCGTGAAACAATCCGTGGCGCTGCGAAGATCGATTCGAAATTCGTTCGTCAGTCTGGTGGACGCGGTCAGTACGGTCACGTTGTCGTAGAATTCGAGCCGAACGAAGAAGGCGCTGGATTTGAGTTCGAGAACAAGATCGTCGGTGGTGTTGTACCACGTGAATACGTCCCAGCTGTTCAAAACGGGATTGAAGAAGCTCTCGAAAACGGTATCCTCGCTGGTTACCCAGTAGTAGACGTTAAAGCTCGCCTCGTATTCGGATCGTACCACGATGTCGACTCGAACGAGATGGCGTTTAAAGTTGCTGCTTCGATGGCGGTTAAACAACTTAAGGACCAAGCGAAAGCTGTCATCCTTGAGCCAATGATGCGTGTTGAAGTTGTTATCCCAGAAGAATACATGGGTGACATCATGGGTGACGTAACGTCACGCCGTGGACGCGTAGAAGGTATGGAAGCTCGCGGTAACGCACAAGTCGTTAAAGCGATGATTCCACTTTCAGAAATGTTCGGTTACGCAACATCACTTCGTTCACGTACACAAGGACGCGGAACGTACTCGATGCACTTCGACCACTACGAAGAAGTACCGAAATCAATTGCTGAAGAAATCGTCAAAAAAGCGAACGGCTAATAACGGTTGTATCGCTAGATTGATTGTTGTAAGCTAAGGAGGACGTATGTTAAAAGTAACCTACGTCTTCCTAGTTAAATAAAAAACTAATCGTTTAATAGAGGAGGAATCTAGAATGGGTAAAGAAAAATTCGACCGTTCTAAGCCGCACGTTAACATTGGTACAATTGGCCACGTTGACCACGGTAAAACAACTTTGACTGCAGCAATCTCTGCTGTACTTTCACGTGCACAAGGTAAAACAGCTACTAAGTTCGACCAAATCGATGGTGCTCCAGAAGAGCGCGAGCGCGGTATCACAATCGCAACAGCTCACATCGAGTACGAAACTGACAAGCGTCACTACGCACACGTTGACTGCCCAGGACACGCTGACTATGTTAAAAACATGATCACTGGTGCTGCTCAAATGGACGGCGCGATCCTCGTTGTATCTGCAACAGATGGCCCAATGCCACAAACACGTGAGCATATCCTTCTTTCACGTCAAGTAGGTGTTCCTTACATCGTAGTCTTCATGAACAAAGTTGACATGGTAGACGACGAAGAGCTCCTCGAACTCGTTGAAATGGAAATCCGTGAACTTCTTTCTGAATACGACTTCCCAGGCGACGACCTCCCTGTAATCAAAGGTTCTGCACTTGGCGCACTTAACGGTGAAGCTCAGTGGGAAGAAAAAGTTATGGAACTCATGAACGCTGTTGATGAGTACATCCCAGAACCAGTTCGTGATACAGAAAAAGACTTCATGATGCCTGTTGAGGACGTATTCTCAATCACTGGTCGTGGTACTGTAGCGACTGGTCGTGTTGAGCGTGGTGTTCTCCGCGTCAACGACGAGATCGAAATCGTTGGTCTTACAGAAGAAACTAAGAAAACTGTATGTACTGGTGTAGAGATGTTCCGTAAGCTTCTTGACTATGCTGAAGCTGGCGACAACATCGGTGCACTTCTCCGTGGTGTATCACGTGACGACATCGAGCGTGGACAAGTACTTGCTAAGCCAGGTTCAATCACACCACACTCAAAATTCAAAGCATCAATCTACGTTCTTTCTAAAGAAGAGGGTGGCCGTCACACGCCATTCTTCGCGAACTACCGCCCGCAGTTCTACTTCCGTACAACTGACGTAACAGGTATCGTTCACCTTCCAGAAGGTACTGAAATGGTAATGCCAGGAGACAACATCGAGTTGACGGTCGAATTGATTTCTACAATCGCGATCGAAGACGGTACACGTTTCTCTATCCGTGAGGGTGGCCGTACTGTAGGTGCTGGTTCAGTAACAGAAATCATCGAGTAATCGATTGATTCAACTGAACAACTTCAAGCAGTCCGCAATATGCGGGCTGCTTTTTTGTGTTTTCCTATGGTCGTGGTAATATGAAACATACGAGAAAGGAGTGGCGTCATGTTAAAACAGTTGGAGATGATTTGTCGTTTAAACGGGATCGATTATCGGATTGGCGGTTCGCAACTTTTAAAGCATCATGGAATCGTCGATGTGACCAATGACATCGATTTGTTCGTAGAGCCGGATCAGTTTGAACGGTTGGATGAGGTCTTGAGTCGTGCCGGAGAGAAACGGTCATCTGAACCACATGAAGCATACTTGACGACTTACTTTGGGGAGTATGTGTTTGAGGGGGATGACGTTGACGTCATGTCCAGTTTTCGGATGAAGTGCACAGACGGGATTTATACACATCCTTATATAGAAGGAGAAGGGAACTGGATGCACCTCGAAGAGTGGGTTGTGCTTTACACAGTCATTGGTCGAGAGGACAAATTGACGCGTTTGGTGCAATATTTCGAGACACATCCCATCAATGCTGGCATCATCCACACTTGTTTAAAGCGGGCGCCACATTCGGTCATCGAAGCGGTGACAGAGCGGTTTGGAGAGGTTATGAAACGCTAGGTCGAGTTGACATGGGAGTTCGTTTGAAAAATAGTTCAATAAAAGAATGAATTTTCTCTTGCAAAAGCTCGCGAATCTTGTTACATTAGGGAACGTTGAGCAACTCATCAGACAACCGGCAACTTCAAAAATCTAATCTTGCATTCCATGACCAGATTAGATATAATGATTAAGTGTTTGTGCGAGTGGTGAGAGACTTTACAGCAGAAAATGGGTCCAATCGTTGATTTGCAATGATCGGATACCTCTGCTGACACAAGCACGCTGCGTTGAAGCGGGAGGTTATGACACGCCAGGCAGCATTGCCATGGCCGGTGTGGAAATTTCCGCGGAGAATTGTCTATTTTAAAAGTAGGCGACAAAGGAGGGAAATAAACATGGCAAATGAAAAAATTCGTATTCGTTTAAAAGCATATGACCATCGCGTTCTCGATCAATCAGCTGAGAAGATCGTTGACACTGCGAAGCGTTCAGGTGCAAAGGTATCGGGTCCAATCCCGCTACCAACTGAAAAATCGGTTTACACGATCCTTCGTGCGGTTCACAAGTACAAAGATGCTCGTGAGCAGTTCGAAATGCGTACACACAAACGCTTGATCGACATCGTAAACCCAACACCGAAAACAGTCGATTCGCTTATGCGTCTCGAGTTACCATCAGGTGTAGACATCGAAATCAAACTTTAATTCTTCATATAGTAGATACTAGCCAGAAGAGACAATTAATTATTAACAGGAGGTGTATCTCATGGCTAAAGGAATCTTAGGAACAAAACTTGGTATGACTCAAATCTTCAACGAAGCAGGCGAAGTAGTACCAGTAACAGTAGTTGCTGTAGAAGGTAACGTTGTTCTTCAACTTAAAACAGTTGACACAGACGGTTACGAAGCAGTTCAACTTGGTTTCGGAGACATCAAAGAATCACGTCAAAACAAACCATCAAAAGGTCACGCTGCGAAAGCAAACGCGACACCTAAGCGCTTCATCAAAGAGGTTCGTACTTCAGTAGAAGGATACGAAATCGGTCAAGAGATTAAGGCAGACATTTTCGCTGCAGGTGAATTAGTAGACGTAACAGGTACATCGAAAGGTAAAGGATTCCAAGGTGCGATCAAGCGTCACGGACAATCACGTGGACCAATGGCCCACGGTTCGCGCTACCACCGTCGTCCTGGTTCGATGGGTCCTGTCGCTCCTAACCGCGTATTCAAAGGGAAGCTTCTTCCTGGTCAAATGGGTGGAGAGCGTAAAACAATTCAAAACCTTGAAATCGTTAAAGTTGATGTGGAACGCGGCCTTCTCCTCGTGAAAGGTGCTATCCCAGGCGCTCGTAAATCGAACGTCATCATCAAAACAGCGGTCAAAGGTAACTAATTAACTGCACGGAAAGGAGGAATTACGAATGCCTAAAGTAGCTTTGCTTAACCAAACAGGTTCAAATGTTGGCGAAATCGAATTGGCAGAAGCCATCTTCGGAATCGAGCCAAACGAATCAGTACTTTACGACGCAATCGTCATGCAACAAGCATCACGCCGTCAAGGTACTCACGATACGAAAGGTCGCTCGGAAGTACGCGGTGGCGGCCGTAAACCATGGAAACAAAAGGGAACTGGTCGTGCGCGCCAAGGTTCTATCCGCTCACCACAATGGGTTGGTGGTGGTACAGTCTTCGGTCCAACACCACGTTCATACTCTTACAAACTTCCTAAGAAGGTTCGTCGTTTAGCACTTCTCTCGGCTCTTTCGTCGAAAGTACAAAACAACGAATTCATCGTCCTCGAAGGCCTTGCTTTCGATGCACCAAAAACAAAAGATATGGCTGCTGTACTCAACAGCTTATCAGTAGAACGTAAGGCTCTTGTAGTCACAGCGGACTACAATGAGACTATCGCTCTCGCAGCTCGTAACATCCCAGGAGTGACTGTGATCGACGCAGCAGGCGTAAACGTTCTTGACCTCGTTGCTAACGACAAAGTCATCTTCACTAAAGATGCGGTTGCGAAGGTAGAGGAGGTGCTTGCATAATGGCTCAAGCATACGATATCATCAAACGTCCGATCATCACTGAGCGTTCAGTTAGCCTCATGGAAGCTAACAAATACGTTTTCGAAATCGACGTAAAAGCGACTAAATCGCAAGTGAAACACGCTATCGAAACAATCTTCAACGTGAAAGTTGCTTCGGTAAACACAATGAACTACAAACCGAAAGCGAAACGTGTCGGTCGTCACGCTGGTTACACAGCTCGCCGTAAAAAAGCGATCGTAACTCTTGCAGAAGGCAACACAATCGACTTCCTCGGTTAATTAACTACCTTAGAAGAAAAGGAGGGAATCCTCGATGGCAATCAAAAAGTTTAAGCCGACCACTAACGGTCGTCGTAACATGACATCTCTCGACTTTGCAGAGATCACAACGAATCGCCCTGAAAAATCGTTAACTGAAAAGCTTTCGAAAAAAGGCGGACGTAACAACCAAGGTCGCTTGACTGTTCGTCACCAAGGTGGCGGTCACAAGCGCAAATACCGTATCATCGATTTCAAACGTAACAAAGATGGCGTTGCAGGACGCGTAGCAACGATCGAATACGATCCAAACCGTTCAGCAAACATCGCACTCATCAACTATGTAGATGGTGAGAAACGTTACATCCTCGCTCCTAAGGGCATCAAAGTAGGCATGGAAATCATGTCTGGTCCTGAAGCGGATATCAAAGTGGGGAACGCTCTTCCACTCGTAAACATCCCTGTCGGTACAACAATCCACAACATCGAGCTTAAGCCTGGTAAAGGCGGTCAGCTTGTTCGTGCGGCTGGTGCATCGGCACAAATCCAAGGACGTGACGGCAAGTACGTCATCGTTCGTCTTCAATCAGGTGAATCACGCTTGTTCCTCGGCACTTGCCGCGCGACAATCGGTTCAGTTGGTAACGAAGAACACGAACTCGTAAACATCGGTAAAGCAGGACGTTCACGTTGGTTAGGCAAGCGCCCAACAGTACGTGGTTCTGTAATGAACCCGGTTGATCACCCACACGGTGGTGGTGAAGGTCGTGCGCCAATCGGTCGTTCGGGCCCACTTACTCCTTGGGGTAAACCAGCTCTTGGTCTTAAGACTCGTAAGAAAAACAAATCGAGCGACATGTACATCCTTCGTCGCCGTAAGAAATAATTACTACATGATTCTCGGGCGGTTCGAAAGGGCCGTTCCCGAATCATTCCAAAGGGAGGTTCTAACATGGGTCGCAGCTTGAAAAAAGGTCCATTCGCAGATCACCACTTACTCGCTAAAGTTGACAAACTCAACGAATCTGGTGAGAAGCAAGTCATCAAAACTTGGTCACGTCGCTCGACGATCTTCCCAGAATTCATGGGTCACACGTTCGGTGTGCACGATGGTCGTAAACACGTACCAGTATTCGTGACAGAAGACATGGTTGGTCACAAACTTGGTGAATTCGCTCCAACACGCACTTACAAAGGTCACGGATCAGACAAGAAAACGAAACGGTAATTTGAGGGGAGGTCAAATCCATGCAAGCTAAAGCATCAGCTAATATGGTCCGTCTTGCTCCTCGCAAAGCACGTCTCGTTGTAGACTTAATTCGCGGGAAACAAGTCGGCGAAGCGCTCTCTGTCCTTGCTCACACAAACAAGGCAGCATCGCCAATCGTTGAGAAAGTATTAAAATCAGCGATTGCTAACGCAGAGCACAACTACGATATGAACATTGAGAACCTCGTTGTAACAGAAGCTTTTGTCAACGAAGGTCCAACACTCAAACGCTTCCGCCCACGTGCGATGGGTCGCGCAAGCCGCATTAACAAACGCACAAGCCACATCCACATCGTGGTAACTGAGAAATAAGGAGGGATATGTAGTGGGTCAAAAGGTAAATCCGCACGGTCTTCGCGTTGGTGTTATCAAAGACTGGGATTCGCGTTGGTACGCTGAGAAAGACTACGCTGATCTCCTTCATGAAGACTTCGTTATTCGTGAATACATCGAAAACAAAATGAAGGATGCTAGTGTTTCTAAAGTTGAAATCGAACGCGCTGCAAACCGCGTGAACATTTCGCTTCACACTGCGAAGCCAGGTATGGTAATCGGTAAAGGTGGTTCTGAAATCGAATCACTCCGTAAACACATTACAAAAATCGCTGACGGAAAACGCGTTCACATCAACGTTGTTGAAGTGAAAAACGCTGACGCTGTTGCGAAGCTTGTAGCAGAAAACATTGCTCGTCAATTGGAAGGTCGCGTATCATTCCGTCGTGCAATGAAACAATCAATTCAACGTTCGATGCGTACTGGCATCAAAGGGATCAAAACAGAAGTTTCTGGTCGTCTTGGTGGCGCTGATATCGCTCGTTCAGAGAAATACTCGGAAGGAACAGTTCCACTTCACACACTCCGTGCCGACATCGACTACGGAACAGCTGAAGCTGACACAACTTACGGTAAAATCGGCGTAAAAGTTTGGTTATACCACGGTGAAGTTCTTCCAACAAAAAACAACACAGCGAAAAACGCTGAATAATAAACACTCTTTCAGGAAGGAGGCAACACACTATGTTGTTACCTAAACGCGTGAAATATCGTCGTGTACACCGTGGTAAAATGCGCGGGAATGCTAAACGCGGCACAACTGTACACTTCGGTGAGTTCGGTCTCCAAGCTCTCGAAGCGAGCTGGATTACAAACCGTCAAATCGAATCAGCACGTATTGCAATGACACGTTATATGAAACGTGGTGGTAAAGTGTGGATCAAGATCTTCCCACACAAGCCGTACACTAAAAAGCCTCTCGAAGTCCGAATGGGTTCGGGTAAAGGTGCTCCAGAAGGCTGGGTAGCTGTAGTTAAGCCTGGCAAAGTAATGTTCGAAATCGCAGGTGTATCTGAGGAAGTGGCACGTGAGGCACTTCGTCTTGCATCGCACAAACTTCCAGTAAAATGTAAGTTCGTGAAACGTGAAGAAAATGGTGGTGATACGAATGAAAGCAACTGATCTCCGTCAATCAACAACTGAAGAGCTCAACGGTAAAGTGGGCGAGTGGAAAGAAGAACTCTTTAACCTTCGCTTCCAACTTGCTACAGGTCAGCTTGAGAATCCTGCTCGTATCCGTGAAGTACGCAAGTCGATTGCGCGTGCTAAAACGATTCTTCGTGAACGCGAACTCGGCATCAACAACGGCTAATTACATCGGATTCTTGAGAGGAGGTAACACTCATGGAACGCAACAACCGTAAAGTGTTCACTGGTCGCGTCGTGTCTGACAAAATGGACAAAACGATCGTCGTCGCAGTAGAAACAAAGGTTCGTCATAAACTCTATGGCAAACGTGTAAACTACACGAAGAAATATAAAGCACACGATGAGAACAACGTCGCTAAAGTGGGCGATATCGTTCGCATCGCGGAAACACGTCCTCTTTCTAAAGACAAACGTTTCCGTCTTGTAACAGTAGTAGAAGAATCAGTAATCATCTAATAACAGTTCGGATTTATTAAACATCCGGAGGGAGGTACACTCGCATGATTCAACAAGAATCTCGCTTGAAAGTAGCAGACAACTCTGGCGCGCGTGAACTGTTGACAATTAAGGTTCTCGGTGGTTCTGGTCGTAAGACTGCAAACATCGGTGACATCATCGTCGCAACGGTAAAACAAGCAACACCAGGTGGCGTTGTTAAAAAAGGTGACGTTGTCAGAGCAGTTGTCGTTCGTACAAAACGCGGCGCTCGTCGTAAAGATGGTTCGTACATCCGTTTCGATGAGAACGCAGCAGTCATTATCAAAGATGACAAGAGCCCACGCGGCACACGGATCTTCGGGCCAGTTGCACGTGAACTTCGTGAAAAAGAATTCATGAAGATCGTTTCGTTGGCACCGGAAGTACTTTAATTTCCAATTTCAATCCTATAAGGAGGTGCGCAAACGATGCATGTTAAAAAAGGCGATACAGTCCAGGTAATGTCTGGTAAAGATAAAGGCAAGCAAGGGGTTATCCTCAAAGCTATGCCAAGCAAAAACCGCGTAGTGGTTGAAGGCGTAAACGTGATGAAAAAACACTCTAAACCTTCACAAGCGAATCCACAAGGCGGGATCCTTGAGATCGAAGCACCAATTCACGTCTCGAACGTAATGCCACTCGACCCTAAAACTGGCAAACCAACTCGCGTTGGTTTCAAAGTAGTCGATGGTAAAAAAGTTCGTGTCGCGAAATCGGGCGAATCACTCGATAAATAAGAAGAACGTGACGAAAGGAGGTCCATTCGACTATGAACCGTTTGCAAGAGAAGTATAAAAGCGACATCGTGAAAGCGATGATGGATAAATTCAACTATGACTCGGTCATGCAAGTACCGAAAATCGAAAAGATCGTCATCAACATGGGTGTAGGTGATGCTGTTTCGAACTCGAAAGCACTTGACATGGCAGTTGAAGAATTAACAATTCTTTCAGGTCAAAAACCACTCGTAACGAAAGCGAAGAAATCAATCGCTGGTTTCAAGCTTCGTGAAGGTATGCCAATCGGTGCGAAGGTTACACTTCGTGGCGAGCGTATGTACGATTTCCTCGACAAATTGGTAACTGTTTCACTTCCACGTGTACGTGACTTCCGCGGTGTATCGAAGAAAGCATTCGACGGACGCGGTAACTACACGCTTGGCGTGAAAGAGCAACTTATTTTCCCTGAAATCGATTACGATAAAGTATCTAAAGTACGCGGTATGGACATCGTTGTTGTTACAACAGCAAACACAGACGAAGAAGCACGTGAATTGCTCACACTTCTCGGTATGCCATTCCAAAAATAATCTAGAGGGAGGTCGACAACATGGCTAAAAAGTCAATGGTGAATCGCGAACTTAAACGCGAGAAACTCGTTGCCCAGTACGCTGAAAAGCGTGCGAAGTTGAAAGCTGAAGGCGATTATATCGGACTCAGCAAATTGCCACGTAACTCGTCACCTGTACGCTTGCACAACCGTTGCAGCATCACAGGTCGTCCGCATGGTTACATGGGTAAATTCGGGATCAGCCGTATCAAGTTCCGTGATCTTGCATACAAAGGTCAAATCCCTGGTGTTAAAAAAGCAAGCTGGTAATCCACTAACAGTGTGAAAGGAGGTACATCGCATGGTAATGACAGACCCTATTGCAGATATGCTTACACGTATCCGTAACGCTAACATGGTTCGCCATGAAAAAATGGAGCTTCCAGCTTCGAACATTAAACGTGAGATCGCTGAAATCCTTAAGCGTGAAGGTTTCATTCGCGATGTTGAATATATCGAGGACGCTAAACAAGGTACACTTCGTCTTTTCCTTAAATATGGAGCAAGCAACGAACGTGTAATCACTGGTCTCAAACGTATTTCGAAACCAGGTCTTCGCGTATACGCAAAAGCTGATGAAGTGCCTAAAGTACTCGGAGGACTCGGAATCGCAGTTCTTTCGACATCTAAAGGTCTTATGACTGATAAAGAAGCTCGCCAACAACAAGTCGGCGGCGAAGTGCTCGCCTACATCTGGTAAGTCACTTTTCTAACAAGAACGGAGGTGTAATCAATGTCACGTATTGGTAAAAAACCAGTTACGATTCCTGCTGGCGTTACTGTAACAGTTGCTAATGACAACACGGTCACAGTAAAAGGTGCTAAAGGTGAACTTTCGCTTTCAGCTAACCCGGCATTGGAAATCAAAGTTGAAGAGAACGAATTGACGGTTGTTCGTCCAGACGAATCGAAAGAAAGCCGTACAATTCACGGTACGACACGTGCCCTTATTGCCAACATGGTACAAGGTGTGTCGAACGGATTCCAAAAAACACTTGAGATCTCGGGGGTTGGTTACCGTGCTACTAAGCAAGGTAACAAACTCGTCCTCAACCTCGGCTACTCGCACCCAATCGAGTACGTTGCTGAGGAAGGTATCGAAATCGAAGTTCCTTCAAACACGCAAATCATCGTAAAAGGGATTAACAAAGAGCGCGTCGGTCACGTTGCTGCTCAAATCCGCTCGTACCGTGCTCCAGAACCTTACAAAGGTAAAGGTGTTCGTTACTCTGATGAACGTATTCGCCGTAAAGAAGGTAAAACTGGTAAGTAATTCGTCACGAAATGAACGGAAAGGAGTGGCATAAATGATCACAAAGGCAGATAAAAATGCAGTTCGTAAAAAACGTCATGCTCGCGTACGTCGTACGATCTCGGGGACAGCAGTTCGTCCACGTTTGAACGTATTCCGTTCGAGCAAGCACATTTACGTTCAACTTATCGATGACGCGTCACAAACAACGCTTGTGTCTGCATCTTCGAAAGATAAAGCTCTCGATCTTACAAATGGCGGTAACGTTGAAGCAGCGAAAGCTGTTGGTAAACTTGCTGCAGAACGTGCACTCGAGAAAGGTATCGACACAGTTGTGTTCGACCGTGGTGGATACCTCTATCATGGCCGCGTCAAAGCTGTTGCAGAAGCAGCTCGTGAAGCAGGTCTTAAATTCTAATAAAAAGGAGGGGACACTCGATGCGCCAGTTAGACGTTAACATGGAACAACTTGAAGAACGCGTTGTTACCGTAAACCGCGTCGCGAAAGTCGTAAAAGGTGGCCGCCGCTTCCGTTTTGCTGCTCTCGTAGTCGTAGGTGACAAAAATGGTCACGTCGGTTTCGGTACAGGTAAGGCACAAGAGGTGCCAGAAGCGATTCGCAAGGCTATTGAAGCCGCTAAGAAAAACATGGTACAAGTACCTATGGTTGGTACAACAATTCCACACGAAATCACAGGAGTATTCGGAGCAGGTCGTGTATTCATGAAACCAGCTTCTGAAGGTACTGGGGTTATCGCTGGTGGTCCAGTTCGTGCGGTGCTCGAACTTGCAGGTGTAGGTGACATCCTTTCGAAATCGTTAGGTTCAAACACACCGATCAACATCGTCCGTGCGACGGTACAGGGCTTGACTGAGCTCAAAAAAGCAGAGGAAGTTGCTAAACTACGTGGTAAAAGCGTAGAAGAACTTCTTAACTAAGGGAGGGAACTAGACATGGCGAAACTCGCAATCACCCTCACACGCAGCACAATTGGTCGTCCGGAAGGTCAGCGTGTTACTGTACGTACACTCGGTCTTCGCAAAATGCATCAAACGGTCGTTGTCCCAGACAACGTCGCGATGCGCGGTATGATCAATAAAGTGTCGCACCTTGTGACTGTAAAAGAAATCAACGAATAATAAAGATTTTAATAAATAAGGAGGTGCCACTATGAAACTCCATGAATTGAAGCCAACTCCAGGTTCACGTCACGAACGTAACCGTGTCGGTCGCGGTATGGCGACTGGTAACGGTAAAACTTCTGGTCGTGGACACAAAGGTCAAAAAGCTCGTTCGGGCGGTGGCGTTCGTCCAGGATTTGAAGGTGGGCAAAACCCACTTTACCGTCGTCTTCCAAAACGCGGTTTCAACAACCCAACTCGTAAAGAGTACGCGGTTGTTTCCCTAGACACGCTTAACCGTTTCGAAGCAGGTACTGAAGTTACTCCAGAACTCTTAATCGAGACTGGTGTTGTCAGCTCTGCAAAAGACGGAATCAAAGTCCTTGCTAACGGCAAGCTTGAAACTAAATTGACTGTAAAAGCCAACAAGTTCTCGGGTGCAGCGAAAGAAGCGATCGAAGCAGCTGGCGGTACAGTTGAGGTGATCTGATGTTTCAGACGATCTCCAATATGTGGCGCGTGAAAGATATTCGACAGCGTATTCTCTTCACACTCGCAATCATCATCATTTTCCGCATCGGGGCTCATATCCCGGTGCCGATGGTGAATACGGATGTGTTGCGTTTTGACTCAGGAGGTCTTCTTGACTTCTTGAACTTGTTTGGAGGAAATGCTTTACAGAACTTCTCCCTGTTCGCAATGGGGATCATGCCGTACATTACGGCATCGATCGTTGTTCAACTTTTACAAATGGACGTCGTTCCGAAGTTTGCCGAATGGGCTAAACAAGGAGAGGCGGGTCGTAAAAAGTTAGCGACGGTCACGCGCTATGGGACGATCATCTTAGGATTTGTCCAAGCGACTTCATTGTCGTTTGGATTTAACCGCCTCTACCCAGGTCTCGTCAATGAGACATGGGGAACGGCGACTTACTTTGTGATCGCGATTGTACTCACTGCGGGTACAGCGTTCTTGATGTTCCTTGGTGAAATGACAACGGAGAAAGGTGTTGGGAATGGTATTTCCATCATTATCTTCGCCGGTATTGTTGCTGGGTTCCCAAGAATCTTTACGCAGATTTATGAAACAAAACTCCAAAACGCTGGAGATGCATTGTTCATTAATATCGTTTACTTGGTTGTATTGGCCCTTGTTATTTTGGCTGTGACGGTTGGGATCATTTATGTTCAACAAGCGGCACGCAAAATTCCAATCCAATATGCAAAACGCACGGCGAACCGTACCCCTGTGGGCGGTCAGTCGACGCACTTGCCAATCAAGCTAAACGCTGCAGGTGTTATCCCGGTTATCTTCGCGATTTCCTTCATGGTAACACCACCAACTGTTGCAAGCTTCATTGCTTCTCCAGAGACAACGCAAAAGTTACAAACGTACTTTGACACTACGGCGCCAATCGGAATGTCGATTTACGTTGCGTTAATCATTGCGTTCTCTTACTTCTATACATTTGTTCAGGTTAACCCAGAACAGATGGCAGAAAACCTGCAGAAGCAAGGTGGTTATATTCCTGGGATTCGTCCTGGGGCGCAAACAGAACAGTACATCACGAAGTTACTGTATCGATTGACTTTCTTCGGAGCGATCTTCTTATCGCTTGTGGCGATCATGCCGACAATCTTCATTAAGCTTGCCGGTCTTCCAACTTCCGTTCAAATCGGAGGGACGAGCTTATTGATCGTCATCGGGGTAGCCCTCGAAACGATGAAACAAATCGAGAGTCAACTTGTAAAACGACACTATAAAGGCTTTATCCGTTAAAGCGGAAGGAAGGGTTGACCCTTCCTTCCTGTCGTGTTTACAAGCCCTTCGTGAAAATCAAAACTGGAGGCTAACCGAGATGAATCTAGTACTCATGGGCTTACCGGGTGCTGGGAAAGGGACTCAAGCGGCTAAAATCGTAGAAGAGTACCAAATCCCTCACATTTCGACAGGCGACATGTTTCGTGCGGCAATCAAAGGCGGAACGCCACTCGGTAAAGAAGCCAAGTCATTCATGGATAAAGGTGAACTCGTACCGGATGAGGTAACAATCGGAATCGTACGTGAGCGTCTTAGCCAAGATGACACTGAAAAAGGTTTCTTACTCGATGGATTCCCGCGTACTGTTGCTCAAGCAGAGGCACTCGAAAGTTTGCTTAAAGATTTGGGGAAACAGATTGACCACGTCGTCAACATCGATGTGGATGCGGAAATTCTCGTTCCACGCTTGACAGGTCGTTGGATCTGCCCAACGTGTGGCGCGACATATCACGTGATCTTCAACCCACCAAAAGTGGAAGGCATCTGTGATGTGGATGGGTCGGCTCTCATGCAACGTGAAGACGATAAAGAGGAAACGGTCCGCCGTCGCCTTGACGTCAACATCGAGCAATCGAAACCACTCATTGACTTTTACGCTGAAAAAGGGTATCTTCGTACATTGGATGGAGATCGTCCAATCGATGTCGTATATGCCGATGTCAAAGCATTACTCGGTGATACTGAATGATCATCACGAAGACGCCTCGTGAAATTGCGATTATGCGTGAGGCTGGGCAAATTGTTGCTCGAACGCACCAGGTGCTCAAACAGCACATAAAACCAGGAATCACGACGCTTGAGCTCGACCAGATTGCGGAAGATTACATTCGCAGCCAAGGTGCGACGCCATCGTTTAAAGGCTATAACGGTTTTACCGGTAGTGTTTGCGCTTCGGTGAATGAAGAGCTTGTTCATGGCATTCCAGGAAAACGGGTATTGAAAGATGGAGATATTATCTCAATCGACATCGGTGCCTACTATAATGGATACCATGGAGATTCCGCTTGGACTTATCCAGTGGGAACAATCTCAGAAGAGACACAGCGGCTACTTGACGTAACCGAAGAAAGTCTGTATAAAGGATTGGAGCACGCCAAGGCTGGAGGGCGATTGACAGATATTTCGCATGCGATTCAAGCATATGTTGAATCACATGATTTCTCTGTCGTCCGCGAATACGTCGGTCATGGTGTTGGACAAGATTTGCATGAAGAGCCGCAAATTCCACACTATGGTCCACCGGGGAAAGGGCCGCGCCTGAAGACTGGGATGACGTTAGCTATTGAACCAATGGTTAATGCTGGTCAACGCTATGTTCGAACACTGGCTGATAACTGGACAGTTGTCACAGTGGACGGTAGCATGTGCGCCCACTTTGAGCACACCATCGCCATCACAGACGATGGATACGAGATTTTAACGAAACTCGATTCCGGTGAATGAGGCTCTATTGTTTCATACTGATCCATTTTGGATCCTTCTCTCACAGTAGATGGCAATAGATCGTCTGTGCTCCTAAAGATCTTCATATAGAAAGGGGAATAAATGATGGCGAAACAAGATGTCATTGAAGTGGAAGGCACTGTTGTCGAACCACTTCCGAACGCAATGTTTAAAGTGGAGTTAGAAAACGGCCATACGGTGCTCGCGCACGTCTCAGGGAAAATTCGGATGCACTACATTCGGATCCTTCCAGGTGACCGCGTAACTGTTGAGTTGTCTCCATACGACTTGACTCGCGGGCGGATTACGTACCGTTATAAGTAACTCCGATTTTTCCAGGAGGAGGGTATACTCATGAAAGTAAGACCGTCGGTAAAACCGATTTGCGAAAAATGTAAAGTTATTCGCCGTAAGGGTAAAGTAATGGTAATTTGCGAAAACCCGAAACACAAACAAAAACAAGGTTAATTTCAGAGGAGGTGCACACATGGCACGTATTGCTGGTGTAGATATTCCACGCGAAAAACGTATCGTTATTTCGCTCACATACATCTATGGTATTGGTAAAACAAAAGCACAAGAAATTTTGAAGGCTGCTAACGTTTCTGAAGAGACACGCACACGCGACCTTACTGAAGATGAACTCAACCGTATCCGTGAGGCAATTGACGGAATCAAAGTTGAAGGTGACCTTCGTCGTGAAGTTTCACTTAACATCAAACGTTTGATCGAGATCGGCGCATACCGCGGTATCCGTCATCGCCGTAGTCTCCCTGTTCGCGGTCAAAACACGAAGAACAACTCGCGTACTCGTAAAGGCCCACGCCGTACAGTAGCGAACAAGAAGAAGTAAAGGAGGGAATTGAACAATGGCGAAACGTAAGCAAAACGTACGTTCTAAACGTAAAGTTAAAAAACATGTTGAAGTCGGTGTGGTACACATCCGTTCTACATTCAACAACACAATCATTACAATCACTGACACGCAAGGTAACGCGATCTCATGGGCTACTTCTGGTAACCTTGGATTTAAAGGATCACGTAAATCGACTCCGTTCGCAGCACAAATGGCTGCTGAAACTGCAGCGAAAGTTGCAATGGACAACGGTATGCGTACAGTAGAAGTTAACGTTAAAGGTCCTGGTGCTGGACGTGAAGCGGCTATCCGTGCGCTCCAAGCTACTGGTCTCGAAGTTACTGCAATCCGTGACGTAACTCCAGTTCCGCACAACGGTTGCCGCCCTCCGAAACGTCGCCGCGTATAATCGCTTGAACGTGTGAGGGGATTACCTAGCACGACAGCTTATACTTTAGCAGTTCAAACTGCACGGCAGGATATACTCAAGGAGGGGTTCAGATGATCGAGATTGAAAAACCAAAGATCGAAACGGTCGAAATCAGCGAGGACGCTACGTTTGGTAAATTCGTAGTAGAACCGCTTGAACGTGGATATGGCACTACTCTCGGTAACTCACTACGTCGAATTCTATTGTCATCGCTCCCAGGTGCAGCGGTAACAGCGGTTCAAATCGATGGCGTGCTTCACGAGTTCTCTACGATTGACGGTGTCGTCGAAGACGTTACTCAAATCGTACTAAACCTCAAGAAGTTAGCACTCAAAGTGTACTCGGAAGAAGAGAAAACGCTTGAGATTAACGTTTCAAGTGCCGGTGCTGTCACTGCGGCAGACATTACCCATGATAGCGACGTTGAAATCTTGAATCCTGAGCTCCACATCGCGACTCTCGCTGACAATGCGACGCTTCGCATGCGTTTGACTGCTCGCCGTGGTCGTGGTTACGTCCAGGCAGAAGATAACAAACGTGATGATATGCCGATTGGGGTCATTCCAATCGATTCGATCTATACACCGATTCAACGCGTGAACTACGAAGTAGATAAAACACGTGTCGGTCAAGACGCTAGCTTTGATAAGCTTTTATTAGACGTGTGGACAGATGGTTCAATTCGTCCGGAAGAAGCTGTATCATTAGGAGCTAAAATTTTGACTGAACACTTGAACATCTTCGTTGGTTTGACAGATGAGGCTCTCAACGCAGAAATTATGGTCGAGAAAGAAGAAGACCAAAAAGAAAAAGTACTCGAAATGACGATTGAAGAACTCGATCTCTCAGTTCGTTCGTACAACTGCTTGAAGCGCGCTGGCATCAACACTGTTCAAGAACTCGCAAACAAATCAGAGGAAGAGATGATGAAAGTTCGTAACCTCGGACGTAAATCACTCGAAGAAGTTCAACACAAGTTGGACGAACTCGGTTTGGGCTTGCGTAAAGAAGACTAAGTTCAACCGAAGGAGGGAAATGTAATGGCTTATTCGAAACTTGGCCGTACAAGCTCGCAACGCAAGGCGCTTTTGCGTGATCTTGCAACTGACCTAATCATCAACGAGCGCATTCAAACAACTGAACAAAAAGCGAAAGAACTTCGCCCAGTCGTTGAAAAATTGATCACTCTTGGGAAACGTGGCGATCTTCATGCCCGTCGTCAAGTAGCTTCATTCGTTCGTAAGGAGAACGCTGGAGAAAAAGACGCAATCCAAAAATTGTTCGAAGACGTGGCTCCACGCTACGCTGAACGTCAAGGTGGATACACGCGCATCATGAAAGTCGGCCCACGCCGCGGTGATGGTGCAGAAGTTGTAATCATCGAACTCGTCTAATTCATTAGGCAGTCAACAGGGCATGCGGTGACGTATTGCCCTGTTTCCACATAAGAAAGGAGTCGACCAATGGAATCACAAATTATGGTACGGGACGTCGTATTTCATTACCCTGGACAGTCTGAGCCGGCACTTAACGGCCTATCGCTCGATGTATATAAAGGGGAATGGCTTGCGATTGTCGGCCATAACGGTTCTGGTAAGTCGACACTGACGAAATTGTGGAACGGACTTCTGATTCCTGAAAAGGGAGAAGTCCGCGTCGAGACACTCGATCCATCGAACGCCGCAGACGTGTGGGACGTTCGAACGCGGATTGGGGTCGTCTTTCAAAATCCCGACAATCAATTTGTCGGGGCGACCGTGCGCGATGATGTGGCATTTTCTCTCGAAAACATGGGACTTCCACGTCAAGAAATGGTTCGTCGAATTGATGACAGTCTAGCGCGCGTTGGATTATCGGAACTAGCGGACCGTGAACCGCATCAGTTATCCGGTGGACAAAAGCAGCGTGTTGCGATTGCTTCGGCTCTCGCAATGCGCCCGCGTGTCCTCGTGCTCGATGAAGCGACCTCGATGCTCGACCCGATTGGGCGACAAGAGGTATTACAAACGGTACGACAGCTCGTCTCGGAAGGGATGACCGTTGTCGCCATTACACACGAGCTCGACGAAGTGTTGTTTGCTGACCGTATCATTGCATTGTCAAAAGGCACGATTGCGATGACCGGTACACCTGAAGACGTGTTTCAACATCCAGATACGCTCCGTGACATTCAATTAGATGTCCCGTTTATCGTTCGGATGCAACTCGAACTGAAGGCACGTGGCATTCCACTCGATCGTCTGATGCTACAACATTCGGAGTTGGTGAACCATCTATGCCGATACGCATTGAAGAAGTAACATATCAATACCAAATGAATACTCCGTTTGAACGAACCGCGCTGCGCGATGTGAATGTAACCATTCCGTCGGGAGCGCTTGTTGCGTTTCTTGGACATACAGGCTCCGGGAAATCAACGCTCGTTCAACATATGAATGGCTTATTACGACCGACAGACGGGCGTGTGGTGGTCGACGACATCACCGTTACCCCGATTCGCTCGCGTCGTGATAAAAAGCAAAATCTCTTACCGCTTCGGCGTCGCGTTGGGCTCGTCTTTCAATATCCTGAGCACCAATTGTTTGAAGAGACGGTCGAACGCGACGTCATGTTCGGTCCGCGCAACTTTGGCGCGACAGATGCCGAAGCGAAAGAGCGTGCCCATGAGGCACTTCGACTCGTCGGTTTAGATGAATCATTATGGGACCGTTCCCCATTCGACCTTTCCGGGGGTCAGATGCGCCGTGTTGCGATTGCAGGCGTCTTAGCGAGCCGTCCCGATGTCCTCATCGTGGACGAACCGACAGCGGGTCTCGATCCGATTGGAAGACGCGATATGCTGGCGTTATTTAAGCGGCTACGAGAAGAGCTGAACTTGACACTGATCCTTGTCTCACACGATATGGATGATGTGCTCACCTATGCAGAACGCGTGATTGTGATGGAACGTGGTCAGGTGGCGTTCGATGGGGACCCGTTTGAACTGTTCCAAGACGAATCGCTCGTACATCGTCTCCAGCTTGATATCCCACACGTTCTCCGCTTCGCTCGCGATTTAGCGCCAACGTTTGGAGAGACGGACATTCCGCTCGTACGAACGGAGGGCGAATTGGCGGATTGGATTGCAACGCACTTGAAAGGGGGAGCCGAATGATTATTGGTCAATATATACCGGGCCATTCTTGGCTCCATTCACTCGATGCGCGTGCAAAGACACTTTTTATTTTAGGGTTTATCCCGGTGGTGTTTTTAGCAGATAACTTATGGACGAATTTATTTCTATTAGCATTCACGCTGTTTGCGGTGAAACTATCACAACTATCGTGGCGTTATTTATGGAATGGATTACGCATGATTCTCTTCTTAATCGTCTTCACGTTGATCTTGCAGCTGTTATTTAATCGCGATGGGACACTGCTCTTTGAATTCGGGCCGATCGCAATCTATTCAGAAGGGATTCGAATGGGACTGATCGTCTCGCTCCGATTCTTCTATCTCGTCATGTTGACGACACTCGTTACGTTGACGACAACGCCAATGGAGTTGACTGACTCGATTGAAGCAGGTCTCCGACCGTTTGAGCGGATTCGTGTGCCTGCACACGAGATTGCCTTAATGTTATCGATCTCGCTTCGTTTTTTACCGACCCTTGCCGACGAGACAGACCGCATCATGAAAGCTCAACAAGCGCGAGGTGTTGATTTGATGAGCGGTCCATGGAAGTCTCGTTTAAAAGGTGTCATCCCGCTATTGATCCCGTTATTCATTTCTGCGTTTAAGCGCGCTGAAGACCTCGCCACGGCAATGGAGGCGCGTGGGTATCGTGGTGGTGAAGGACGGACGAGGTTGCGTGAGATGAAGTGGCAGACGCGTGATACGGCAGTATTACTTCTATTTGTCGCGTTAACACTCATTTTGTTTGGATTGAGAGGGATTGGATGAGACGGATTAAACTGACAGTTGCCTATGACGGGACACACTATGCGGGATATCAAGTACAGCCAAACGGGAATACGATTCAGGCCGAGATTGAGGCGGTCTTGACTCGGATGCATCGACACTCCGTCAAAATTGTCGCCTCAGGTCGTACAGACGCCCGTGTCCACGCTTTAGGACAAGTGATTCATTTTGATACAACGCTACAGATGCATGCAGAGCGGTTCGTGAAAGCATTGAACGCGATGTTGCCGGACGACATTCTCGTCAAACAAGCAGTAGAAGTCGACACGACGTTCCATGCTCGGTATGGGGCGAAGCGAAAAGAGTATCGCTATCATATTCGTAAGACGGAGGATCCGTTCAGAAGACACTATGCTGCCACGGTGACTTACGCGCTCAGCCTGGAACGAATGGGTCAGGCGATGGAGCGGCTAGTCGGAACCCACGACTTTACATCATTCTCGGTGACGAAAACGGAAGTTGAGGATCGTGTTCGTACCATCTATGAAGCAGAAGTGCTCGAGGTGGATGATGAGATTGTATTTCGTTTCGTTGGTTCTGGCTTTTTATATAATCAAGTACGCATTATGGTGGGGACGGTAATCGAGGTGGGGAGAGGCAAATATGAGCCTATGGACATCACCGAAATGCTGGAGGCGAAAGACCGCCGTGTGGCGGGGATTACCGCGCCCCCGCACGGTTTATATTTATGGAATGTGAATTATGAAAAAGTAGATTGACATTCCCTCTATAAAATCGTATTATATTCATTGGCATTTCATTTTCAAATTTAGAGATGAACCACAATCTTAGCCCCGTAAACTAGGATTATGATAAAGCATCAAAAAATTAAGTGAACAGACATTTCTAGGAGGTATTCCACATGCGCACAACATTCATGGCTAAAGCATCTGAAGTAGAACGCAAATGGCTCCTTATCGACGCAGAAGGCAAAACACTCGGTCGTTTGACTAGTGAAGTAGCATCACTTCTTCGCGGTAAGCACAAGCCGACTTTCACACCACACGTTGATTGCGGAGACCACGTCATCATCATCAACGCTGAGAAAATCAAATTGACTGGTAACAAATTGAATGACAAGATCTACTACCGTCATTCAGGTCATCCAGGCGGTTTGAAATCACAAACTGCAAAAGAGCTTCTCGCAAAACGTCCAGAGCGTATGCTTGAACTCGCGATCAAAGGGATGCTTCCAAAAGGATCACTCGGTCGTCAACAATTCAACAAACTCCACGTTTACGCTGGAACTGAACACAAGCATGAAGCACAAAAACCAGAAGTTTACGAACTTCGCGGTTAATCGAGACACAGGGAGGAACTAAACGATGGCAGATGTACGTTACTACGGAACAGGCCGCCGCAAACACTCGGTGGCTCGCGTTCACCTCGTTGCAGGTGACGGTAAAGTTGTTGTAAATGGCCGCGATATCTCAGAATACTTCGGTCATGAGACTTTAATCATGATGGCTAAATCACCACTCGTATTGACTGAAACAGAAGGTAAATACGATGTAATCGTTAACGTTAACGGTGGTGGATACACTGGACAAGCAGGAGCAATTCGCCACGGCGTATCACGTGCGCTTCTTCAAGCGGACCCAGAATTCCGTCCAAGCCTCAAAGAAAAAGGCTTCTTAACTCGTGACGCTCGTATGAAAGAACGTAAAAAATACGGTCTTAAAGCAGCACGTCGCGCACCACAATTCTCGAAGCGTTAATCTTCGCGAAGTGGTTCGAACTCTCCATCCTTTTGGGTGGAGAGTTTTTTGTATAAATTAGTCGATTCCGAAGCCGTCAAGAAAACGCTTTTTTTGATATACTGATATCGAAACAGTTATAAGGGGGAAGCAATATGCTTACAGTAGAGCAAGTACGCGAGGAATTGGCGGGGCTCGTTGATCCGACGATCAACCGAACGCTTGGAGATACAGCGGGAGTCAAAGACATCCGCATTAAAGAAGACTATGTCAGTGTGAAAGTGGCACTCGGACAAACAGGGAGCGGGGAACAGCTTCAGTTACAACAAGAAATCGTCACACTGCTCAAGGGGAAAGGCTTTAAGACGGTCGGCCTTCGTTTTGAAGCGTTGAATGATGAAAGTTTGAAAGAGGCAACGAAGCCGGCGATTCTTCGTGAGAATTCAGGAACGACATTTATCGCCATTGCTTCAGGTAAAGGTGGCGTAGGAAAGTCGACAGTATCTGTCAACCTAGCTGTCGCTCTTGCACGTGCCGGGAAGAAAGTCGGATTGATCGACGCGGACATTTACGGTTTCAGCGTTCCAGATATGCTTGGAATCGAAGAGCGTCCAGTCGTTCGTGGGGAAAAAATCATACCAGTTGAGCGTTTCGGCGTGAAAGTCATTTCGATGGGCTTCTTCGTTGAAGACAATGCACCGGTGATCTGGCGCGGACCGATGCTCGGGAAGATGCTCAATAATTTCTTCAATGACGTCGAGTGGGGCGACCTCGACTATCTATTACTCGACTTACCGCCAGGAACGGGAGATGTCGCACTTGATATCCATTCCATGCTCCCATCATGTCAAGAATTGATCGTGACGACACCACACGCTACAGCAGCTTTCGTTGCAGCACGTGCGGGGGCAATGGCGATTAAGACGAACCATAAACTGTTGGGTATCATTGAAAATATGGCCTACTTCGAAAGTAAGGTAACGGGTGAGAAGGAATACGTATTTGGTCATGGTGGTGGAGAAAAACTGTCAGAAGCACTGAAGAGTAAACTCCTTGCTCAAATCCCACTCGGTCAACCGTATGACAACGAGGAAGACTTTGCACCATCGGTCTATCGTGATGGGCATCCGTTTGAGCATACGTATGATGAGTTGGCGCAAGCAGTCATTCAACAAATAGAAGGGTGAATCGGTGAGAGATGAAAGTACAAGGTTTTTTACGTTTGTTTTGGACAACGCTCGTGTTTGGGACGTTGTTTGGGTTCCTAATGAATTTATTGGCGAACCCGGGTTATTTGGTCAGTCAGTCCTGGGAGGCAATTGTTACGGCACTTAGTTACTCGAGTACATGGACCGGGATCAGCATGATGGGCTTTTTCGCCTATTTAATCATCCACCGAGTCGGTCTTGACTTGTTTAGAGGACCACGTCTATGGAATCGTGTTCAAGTATTGCTGATTGCTTTCGCAATCTTTGATGCCGTTTATTTACGAATGCTCGCATTTGGGAACGACCATATGTGGCGTTATATCGGTGAGATGGTCGTATTATTAATTGTCGCTTGGGTAGTTGCTGCGAGTAAGGCGAAACAAACAAATATGAGTGCTTTCATCCCAACGCTCTTCTTGATGACGGTGATTACATTAATTGAATGGATTCCAGCTCTTCAAACAACTGATGAAATCCCATTACTTTGGCCGGCGCTCGCGACACTCGTGTTTGCGAATGCTTATCAAGTGTTAATGCTTCATCGTTTCCAACAGACTGGGCAAGTGGCCGAGTCGACTTCATCAGAATCAGGAAAGAAAAAAACTAAAAAGCAGATGTCTTCTAAGTCATCGTAACGATCAACCAGTCTTGGATTGCTCCTTATCATGGGAAGAATTCAACGACTGGTTTTTTATTTTGATTGCATTTGAAGAAAAAATAAAGTTTTTTTAGAAAAACAGTTGACGGTTTTTGGCGATGCTGATATATTAATAAACGTCGCTGATGTTGTTCACGAAACAATAATCAGAAAGCGAAAAAAATAATAAAAAGTGGTTGACTTTCACAAGTCAAATCGCTATTATTAAAAAGTCGCTAACACGACAACGATTGGTCTTTGAAAACTGAACGATGAGGCAAAAATAAGTTTTACAATTTTTGAATGAAGCGCAAGCTTCGTCAATTTAAGAGCTATATCAAATTCTTTGGAGAGTTTGATCCTGGCTC
>NZ_JACSKH010000006.1 GCF_018617485.1 Exiguobacterium sp. s124
GAATTTGATATAGCTCTTAAATTGACGAAGCTTGCGCTTCATTCAAAAATTGTAAAACTTATTTTTGCCTCATCGTTCAGTTTTCAAAGTTCGTCTGTCGCTCTTGGCGACTCTTAAAATAATACAAGTCATCGACACAGTTGTCAACCACTTTTTTATTTCTTTCCGCTGCCATCAGCGGCAACGTTTATTACTTTACCGCACACCTTTCATTAACGCAAGGGTTTTTTATAAAGTTTTTTTAAAAAAGTTTTTAAGTGAGAGGGTTCTTCTGTTTTAATGCCTATTCTATAAGGCTTCATATACAAAAAAGAAAAGAGGAGCCAGTTTGCACATACGTACAAACTGGCTCCTCAACGATCATTTATTGTTGGTGACGCATCGTAGGGAAAAGAAGAACGTCGCGAATCGATGGTGCATTCGTCAATAACATGACAAGCCGGTCGATCCCGATTCCAAGTCCACCTGTTGGCGGCATTCCGTACTCAAGCGCCTCAAGGAAGTCGTTATCGAGTTCATGGGCCTCGTCGTTACCTGCTTCTTTTTCAAGCAATTGCGCTTCGAAGCGTTCACGTTGGTCGATTGGATCGTTCAACTCCGTGAATGCATTCGCGTGCTCGCGACGAACGATGAACAATTCAAAACGATCTGTGAAACGCGGATCGGTTTCATTCTTCTTCGCTAACGGCGATACTTCAACCGGGTGTCCCGTAACAAATGTTGGTTGAAGCAATGTTTCTTCAACTTTTTGTTCAAAGAACTCATTGACGATATGACCGAACGTCATATGGTCCTGAACTTCTACGCCATGCTCTTTTGCAAGGGCACGTGCTTCTTCATCTGACATTTGCTGCCAGAAGTCGACACCTGTTTCTTCTTTAACAAGGTCCACCATGTGTGCACGTTTCCATCCGATCCCGAGATGGATTGTATCTTCACCGTATTGGACATCCGTCGTACCGAGTACTTGTTGTGCGACATGAGCCACTAATTCTTCCGTCAAATCCATGATGTCGTTGTAATCTGCATACGCTTCATACAATTCAATCATTGTGAATTCAGGGTTGTGACGTGTCGAGATCCCTTCATTACGGAAGACGCGTCCGATTTCGTATACACGTTCAAGTCCACCAACGATCAAACGTTTTAAGTGAAGTTCAATCGCGATTCGCATGTAGAGTTCCATATCCAACGCATTATGATGCGTCAAGAACGGACGTGCCGCTGCTCCACCCGCAATCGTGTGCAACATCGGTGTTTCCACTTCTAAATATCCTTTTTGGTTCAAAAAGTTACGGATTTCAGAAATGATACGACTACGCAAAATGAATGTCTGACGTGAATCCTGGTTTGTAATCAAATCAAGATAACGTTGGCGATAGCGCTGTTCCACATCTTTCAATCCATGATATTTATCCGGAAGCGGGCGAAGCGCCTTCGTCAAGAGTTCAAACTCTTCCACATGAATCGAGAGTTCACCCACATTTGTTTTAAAGAGTTTCCCTTTGACACCGACGATATCACCGAGGTCTGATGATTTGAACAAGTCAAACGGCTCATCCCCGACATCATTTTTCCGAACGTAAATTTGAATCTGACCCGTCACATCTTGAATGTGGGCAAAGAATACTTTCCCTTTCCCACGCTTCGTCATGATGCGACCCGCTAACGTGACTTCTACGTCCTGTTCTGCCAAAGCCTCTTTTTCAATTGATTCATACTGTTCATGTAATTCACCTGCGTGCGCAGAACGATCAAAGCGTTGACCGAACGGGTCAAGACCGCGCTCGCGCATATCGGTCATCTTCTCAAAACGAACCTGCATTTGATCATTCATTTCTAACTCGTGGCTCACTATTCCATTCACTCCTCTATCCATATTGGGTTTATCCCTAACAAAAAACTGTCGACCCGATGGCCAACAGCACAGCCGAAGCCGTTCATTCGTTGTGGTGCACTTTTTCGCCAAACAAGCTTACCATAAATTAGTTCTTTTCTCTAGTTCACACTTCTGACAGTTGTCGTTCGAGTTGATCAACAAATCCATACAGGACCGCTGCGAAAGCCTCGCGTGATTCCGTTTCATTGATTTGTTTACGAATTGGACCACTGCCTTTCAGTCCTTTCAAATACCAAGCCGCATGTTGACGCATTTCACGAACAGCCGTCAGCTCACCTTTAATTGCGCTCAATCGGTCGAGGTGCAACATGCAAATATCAATTTTTTCACGAGCTGCTGGTTCCGGTGGAAGTTCTCCTGTTTCGAGGTACTGAACCGTCTGATAGAGCATCCACGGGTTCCCAAGTGCAGCGCGCCCAATCATAACGGCATCCACACCGTATTGGTCAATGACACGCTTCGCGTCTTGTGGTGTGGCGATATCACCGTTCCCGATAATCGGTACGGTTGCTACTTTCTTCGCTTCACCAATCCAATCCCAGTTCGCAGTTCCTTCATATTGTTGAGCTCGCGTACGTCCATGAATGGCAATGGCTGCCGCCCCACCTGTCTGAGCCGCTTTGACATTGTCCAAAATAAAGATGTGATCATCGTCCCAACCAAGGCGCATTTTCACCGTGACCGGTTTTTCGACTACATTCGTGACGGCATTGACCATCTCATACACTTTATCCGGATCAAGTAACCACTTCGCACCTGCATCACATTTCGTTACTTTTGGCACAGGACAACCCATGTTGATATCGATAATGTCCGCATTCGTATTTTGATCGACGTATTGCGCCGCTTTGACGAGTGTGTCTTTAGAGCCACCAAAAATCTGCAAGCTGAGCGGTTTCTCTCGTTCATCGACATAGAGCATGCGCATCGTCCGAGCATTCTCTAGTAAAATCCCTTTATCACTAACCATTTCGGCACACACGAGCCCCGCACCAAATTCTTTAGCAATCAATCGGAAAGCCGGATTGGTAACGCCAGCCATCGGTGCCAGGACCGCACGGTTTTTAATATCTATATTTCCAATCTTAAAGCCTGTCAAGACAACACATCCTTCATTTCACCAAATTCGTGAGCAACTGTAACCGAACGACATCTTGGCGGTCTGCCATCGGTAAATCTGCAAGCCACGATGCGACTGTTCGTCCTCGGACGACGAGTTCTGGCGCAATCTCAGCTAACGGAGCGAGTACAAACGCACGTTCCTGCATCCGTGGATGTGGAACCGTCAAGTGTTCTGATTGTATATCTTCCCCATTATAAAAGAGGATGTCAAGGTCGATGGTGCGAGGTCCGTTTTTAAAAAGACGCTCTCGACCTAGTCGTCGTTCAATTTGTTGAAGCGTATCTAACAAGTCGGTTGCGGACTGATGAGTCTCTACTTCAACCACCATATTATAAAATGACGGTTGATCGGTATAACCGACAGGGGCCGTCTCATACACCGAAGATTGCTTTGTGACCGCAACTCCCATTTTCCCCATTTCATCAATCGCGGCAGACAACTGTGAAGCCCGCTCACCAATATTCGCTCCTAGCGCGATATAAATCATGACGTTCGTCTCCTTGTCATCTCGATCGCCACCGAGTCGTAATGTCCTGGGATGGGCGGATCCGGTTTGATGACTTTCACCGTCACGCTTTGAATGAGCTCGTGATGTGCCAACACAGCCGTCGTGATTCGTTCTCCAAGTGTTTCGAGTAAATTGACCGGTTCCCCCGTCACGATTTCTTCTGTGACTTGATATAACCCCGCGTAGCTGACCCCATCCTGTAAATCATCTGACTTCCCAGCAGGGGCAAGGTCCAATTCACACATTAAATCCACGTGAAACCGTTGACCGAGACGGTTCTCCTCTTCAAATACACCATGGTATCCATAAAATCGCATGCCGTTCACAAAAATCTTATCCATGTCAGTTCCCCCTCATCATCGCATCCATCATCTTCGCTGCACGCATATTCTCTTTCACGTCATGGACGCGTACCCACTCGCACCCTTTCATGATGCCTAGACATGTCGTCGCAATCGTCCCTTCAACGCGTTCTTCGGTTGGTAAATCGAGCGTTTGGCCGATAAACGATTTACGAGACGTGCCCAGTAATACCGGATAACCAAGACGCGTGATCACATCGAGGTGATTCATGAGTTCTAGATTTTGCGCCACGTCTTTCGCAAATCCAATTCCTGGGTCTAGCCAAATATCCTCGTCTTTCACGCCCGCTGCGTGAGCAATCGCAATCGATTCCTTCAAATCATTAACCACGTCTTCCATAAAATGATGATAGTCCCGATTTTCTCGGTTATGCATCAAAATAATCGGAGCATGATATTCAGATGCGACACGCGCCATCGACCGATCTCCCCATTTTGAGCCCCACACATCATTAATGATTGCCGCGCCTGCTTGTAATGCCGCTCTCGCCACTGCCGGCTTATATGTGTCAATCGAGATAGGCACATCAATTTCTTGTACTAGTCGTTTGATGATTGGGACGACACGCTCAATTTCTTCTTCCGCAGAAACGAGCACCGCGCCGGGTCGCGTCGATTCACCACCGACATCGATCGCATCCGCACCTTCTCTTACGAGTTGTTTTGCATGGCGCACAGCTTCTTCGATTGCCGTATACCGCCCTCCATCTGAAAACGAGTCCGGTGTCACGTTTAAAATACCCATGATTTTCGTCATGCTTCAGCCTCCTATCCAATTGAACGAACAAGTTCCGCCCACACTTCTTTAAATCGTTCCCCATCTTTACCAGGGTATCGGAGATTTCCGTAATGTGTCACAGGTGCGACTTGTTGAATCGAGTTGGTCATCCAAATCTCTTTCGCGTCGTTTAATTCATCAAATGTCACCGACCGCTCCACTACAGAGAAACAATCAATCAGCCATTGTCGCGTCACCCCAGCGAGGGCCCCGCTCGAAAGGGGTGTCGTATACAACACATTATCAGACCCGATCCAAAAGATATTCGACACGAGCCCTTCCACAACGCAGCCTTGTTCATCCGCAAATAACCCTTCCGCATCCGGGTCTTGTAAAGCCCGCTTCCCGAGGATATTGTTCATGTAGTGATGCGACTTTAAGCGAAATGCTGCTTCAGGACGACTTCTTGGGAAAGGGATTGGTTCGACTCGCTTCTCCTGTGGCACAACTTCTGAGGAGAGCGGTTTGGCAATCAACGTGACGTTCGGGGTTTCATAACGCCCGGCATACAGACCGAGCGGCGCGACTCCTGCCGATACATTCAATCGGATATACAAGTCAGGAGATTCATTTTGACGGCACAAGTGCTGAATCGCCATCTCGATTTCCTTTTTCGTGTAGGGGAAATCAATCCACAACTCGTCTAGACTTCTCATCAATCGTTCCCAATGTGCATCGAACAAGAACGGGATGGCATGATACGTTCGAAACGTCTCGAACAAACCCATCCCATATAAGAATCCGTGATCCTCGACCGAAATGTTCACGTTATCCCGTTCCGTCAGCTGCCCGTTATGCCAATACCACATGACGGTACTCCTCGATAAAGTTTCGAATCATCTCTTTTCCATGCTCTGTCAAAATCGCCTCAGGATGATACTGCACCCCTTCAATCGGGAGCGTCTTATGTCGAAGCGCCATGATTTCCTTCGTTTCTGTCTCCGCCGTGACCACCAAACACTCAGGTAATGTAGAACGTTCCACGGACAACGAATGATAACGGGTCACGATTGTCTGTTGAGGAATATCTTTGAAAATCGATTTCCCGTCGTGTTGAATCTTCGATGTTTTTCCATGCATAAGCCGCTCCGCATGGACGACTTCTCCTCCGAACGCTTGTGCAATCGCTTGATGACCGAGGCAAACACCTAAAATCGGAATACGACCTGCGAACGCTTGAATCGCTTCGACGCTAATGCCCGCCTCGTTCGGTGTACAAGGTCCCGGCGAAATGACAAGGTAACTCGGCGACAATCCTTCAATGTCTTGAATCGTCACTTCATCGTTTCGATAAACGACTAGTTCTTCGCCGAGCTCCCCAAAATACTGCACTAAGTTGTATGTGAATGAGTCGTAGTTGTCGATGAGTACAATCATGTTGTTTCCTCCGTCATTTGCTTCGCCGCCCATAGCGCCTTCGCTTTGGACAGGGATTCTTCATATTCCGAGACTGGGTCCGAATCGATGACGATACCAGCTCCAGCTTGGACGTATGCAACGCCATCTTTCACGACCATCGTTCGAATGGTGATGTTGAAGACGAGATCATCGTCCCAACTTAACCAACCATATGACCCTGTGTATAATCCTCGGCGAACCGGTTCAAGTTCTTCGATGATTTCCATCGTTCGAATTTTCGGTGCACCAGTGATTGTACCACCAGGGAACATCGCCGCGAGCGCATCCGCTCCTGACACATCATCACGAATGGTTCCTCGCACATTCGAAACGATATGTTGTACGTGTGAATACTTTTCAATCACCATCAATTCATCCACATGAACACTACCGTACGCCGCGACTTTACCGAGATCGTTGCGTTCCAAGTCGACGAGCATGACGTGTTCTGCTCGTTCCTTTTCATTTTCAAGGAGTGTGTTCGCCAATTGTAAGTCTTCGACATCGTCTTTTCCACGTGGACGCGTACCCGCGATCGGGCGCGTTGAAATGTCAGATCCGTGCTTCTCAAGCAATAGTTCCGGTGAAGCGGAGACCATTGTCAATGCATCGTCTACAAGATACCCCATATACGGAGATGGATTCATTTGACGGAGCGTATCGTATACACGACGTGGGTCGGCGCGTAACGGTTCGGATTGGCGAACGCTCAGGTTCACTTGGAACACGTCACCTTCCACGATATAAGACTGAATTCGTTTGACCGCCTCGACAAATTCGTCCTGAGACATCGAGCGCGATCGCTCGACAGAGAATTGTTCCGTCGGTTTGAATGCGTAGTGTGATTCGACATTCCACATGGCTGCCAATCGATCGGCCTTACGTTCGGCATCGCCTTCTGCTGTGACCATCAAGTAAAGAGTCGAACTTTCTTCGTCGAACACAGCCACTTCGTCAAACAAAAGGAAAGAAACGTCCGGCGTCGATAAATCATCTTCTGCCTGTTCAGGGAGCCGCTCAATCGTCCGGGCTACATCATAACTGACATAGCCGATCATGCCACCGAAAAACGGGGGCGCTCCTTCCGGTCGTTCGGCCTCGAACCGTTGCCGCACTTCACTGACCAAATCGAGCGGCTTTCCATACAACGTTTCAGTCGTTTCTCCTACCTGTAGGAGACCGACACCATCTTTTACATGGAAGCGACCGAACGGTTCGATTCCCGCAATCGTATATCGTCCTGCCCTCCCACTTTCTAGCCATGCATGGTACGGCTGGTCTGCTGTCAACGTCATGTATGCCTCATACATCTTTTCTTTTGTCATCCGCTTCGTTCTGAACGCTGTCGATCTCACTTGTCATTCCTCCGTCTATTCATTCATGCCTTTTATTGTACACAAGAAAAGGCAGCAACCGAAAGAGAATGTCTCTCGATTACTGCCTGAAATGTTATACGCGACTCTCGTTTGATTCTTCATCAAATTGATAGAGTGGTGTGCTCAAATAGCGTTCGCCATTTGACGGGATAATCGCTAAAACGTTTTTCCCTTTGCCGAGGCGCTTCGCCGTATCAAGCGCCGCTGCAATCGCAGCCCCTGAAGAAATCCCACCGAGGACACCGTTCGTGCGCGCCGCTTGGCGAGCGTATTCAAACGCCTGATCTGTCGTGATTTGAAGGACACCCTCATAGATTTCAGTATCAAGAATAGATGGGACGAATCCAGCACCGATGCCTTGAATCTTATGAGGTCCTGGTTTCCCACCAGACAAAACTGGTGAATCAACCGGTTCAACCGCCAAAATTTTCACGTCTGGATATTTCGCCTTCACAACTTTACCGGCACCAGTGATTGTACCACCTGTACCAACGCCTGCGATGAGAGCATCCACTGAAAGTCCTGATTCCTCAAACGCCTCTACAATCTCAGGTCCCGTCGTCATTTCATGCACGTTCGGGTTCGCTGCGTTGTTGAATTGTTGTGGAAGGAAGTAACCATTTTGTTCGGCTTCTTCAGTAGCACGACGAATGGCTCCACCCATCCCTTCAGATCCCGGTGTCAAGATCAGCTCGGCACCATATCCACGAAGAAGGTTGCGACGCTCCATGCTCATCGTCTCAGGCATAACGAGAATGGCTTTATACCCTTTCGCGGCACTGACCATAGCTAAACCAATTCCTGTGTTTCCGCTTGTTGGTTCGATGAGTGTATCACCAGGTTTTAAGATTCCGTCTTTTTCAGCGGCTTCGATCATCGCGAGGGCGATCCGGTCCTTGACGCTTGACCCTGGGTTCATATATTCAAGCTTTAGATACACATCGGCATCTTCTGGTCCAGTCATTCCATTCAACTTCACAATCGGGGTCTTTCCAATCAAGTCTGTCACTGAGTTTACGATTCGCATTACATTTCCTCCTTCATAATTCCGACTATTCCGATATTGTTATCATACCCTATCGAATTGAAAATATGCAATTTGGAACGTTGCTTACGATTGTGCCTGTTCTTTCATTGTTTCTAACTGCTCAGCTGAGAAATGATACTTTTCACCACAGAAATGGCAAACCGCTTCAGCTCCGCCGTCTTCTTCGATCATTTGGCGAATCTCTTCTTTGCCGAGACCGACGATTGCGCTTTCCATTCGTTCACGGCTGCATGTGCAGTTGAACTGAATCGGATTCGTGTCGAGCACATCAAGGCTATCGCCGAGGAGTAATTGAAGCATTTCTTCTGGCGTTTTTTCTTCACCAATTAATACAGATACCGGTGGGAACGTTTGAAGTGCTTTTTCGAGCGCTTGTACCGTTTCTTCAGAAGCGTTCGGCAGCAATTGAACGATGACTCCACCTGCCGCAAGAATCGATTCATCTTCTGGTAAGACGAGAACACCTGCTCCAACGACTGATGGTACTTGTTCAGACGTTGCGAAGTAGTACGTGAAGTCTTCACTGATTTCACCTGTTTGAATCTCTGAAGAACCGCCGACGTAGTCTTTTAACCCTAAGTCTTTAATGACCGAGACCGTTCCTTTACCGACCGCATCGCCGACTTTCAGCTTCGTCAGTCCTTGCTCGTTGACGAACGTCCCGCCATCGACACGAGGATAAGATACGTATCCACGGACATCTCCTGCTGTATCTGCGTCTACGATGATTTTCCCGATTGGACCATCACCTTCAACTTTAAGCGTGACGCGCGCTGCACCTTTTTGCATCGCTCCGATCATCGAACCGATTGTCATCGTCCGTCCAAGAGCTGCTGAGGCAACCGGTGTCGTCTGATGACGAAGTTGTGTTTCGTACACTGTCTTTGTCGTACGTGCTGCAAATGCGCGCACTTCTCCATTAAAGCCGAGGGCTCGAACGAGATAATCGTCTTTCATTTGATCGAGTAATACTTGTTGTTCTGAATGAATCATATGAGTTAACTCCTTTAGTTTACTTTTGATTGCGCTCGTAAATGAGGCGGAGGCCTTCGAGTGTCAGGAACGAATCTACATGGTCAATCGTTTCTGCATGTTCACTGATCAATCGTGCCAATCCTCCAGTCGCAATGACGGTCGCTTCACCAACTTCACGCTTCATGCGATTCACGATGCCATCCACTTGGGCCACATATCCATAATATGTTCCCGACTGCATCGCTTGAATCGTATTTTTCCCGATAACCGTTGGCGGGGTTGCCAGTTCAATCCGTGGTAATTTCGCAGCACGCTGATAGAGGGCTTCCACTGAAATCATGATACCCGGTGAGATGATGCCGCCGTGGTAGCGACGCTTCTCATCGATGTAACAATACGTCGTTGCCGTTCCAAAATCAACAATTATGAGCGGACCGTCATACTTGGCGATTCCGGCAACCGCGTTGACAATGCGGTCGGCCCCGACTTCACGTGGGTTCTCGACGTGAATGTCTAACCCCGTCTTCACACCTGGACCCACAACGATTGGACGTACATTGAAGTATCGTTGTGACATTTGTTCAAGTGGGAAAATAACAGGAGGTACGACAGAAGACAAGATGACACCTTCGACTTGATCGAATGAGACGTTCGAATGATCAAACAGCGACTTCACTAGCATGCCATATTCATCAGTCGTTTTCGTCCGATCCGTAGAGATTCGCCAATGGTGCACGAGGTTGTCACCATCGTACATCCCGAGAACAATATTTGTATTTCCAACATCAATCACTAAAATCATGATATAGTTCCTCACTTTGTTGTCAATTGCAGTTCGCTCGAATTATAACACGAAAAAAGACGAATGCCTCGTCAAGGGCATTCGTCTCATTCATTAACGTGATTCGTTATTCGGACGTTCCGTTGGAGTCGCCTCTGGCTTATCGCCTTCAGGTACAACATCCGGTTGGCTGTCTTGAACAACTTCAGGTTGATCGACGACTTGTCCGTGTTGAACGGCCGCGTCATCTTTCTTCGCTGCGTCATCCGAGTCCGTTGATGCATCCACGTCTTCTTCCGGCTCATGCGGGAGATATTCGCGTGTCTTAATCAAGTGACGAATCTGTTTCGAGTCAAGCGTTTCGACATCAAGTAATGTCTTCGCAACGAGCTCGAGGTCTTCGCGACGTTCCGTCAAGATCTGCTTCGCTTTCGCATAGCAGCGGTTGATGATTTCGCGAATCTCTAAATCAATCTCTTGGGCGATCGCATCCGAGTAGTTTTGCTCCGTCTGGAAATCGCGACCAAGGAATACTTGTCCACCATGGTTTGAACCGAGCTGGAGTGGTCCGAGCTTATCGCTCATCCCGTAATCCATGACCATCTTACGTGCAATACCTGTCGCACGCTGGAAGTCGTTGCTCGCTCCTGTCGACACTTCACCAAAGATGACATCTTCGGCGACACGTCCACCAAGAAGGCCGACAATCTTGTCTTCGAGTTCAGGTTTTGTCATGAAGTAACGATCTTCTTTTGGAAGCATGACGACGTATCCTCCTGCGTTACCGCGTGGGACAATCGTCACTTTGTGTACTTCATCCGCATTCTCGAGCTCGAGACCGATGATCGTGTGACCCGCTTCGTGATAAGCGACAATGTTACGTTCTTTTTCAGAAATGATTCGGCTCTTCTTCGAAGGTCCTGCAATGACACGGTCAATTGCTTCTTCGACATCGACAACCGAGACTGCCGTACGGTTTGAACGTGCCGCAACGAGTGCCGCTTCGTTCAAGAGGTTTTCCAAGTCAGCCCCAGAGAAACCTGGTGTACGTTGTGCGATCGACTTCAAGTCTACAGTTGAATCAAGTGGTTTGTTGCGTGCATGAACTTTCAACACTTCTTCGCGTCCTTTTACATCCGGACGGTCGACCGTGATTTGACGGTCAAAACGACCTGGGCGAAGGAGGGCTGGATCAAGGATATCCGGACGGTTTGTCGCCGCAACCATGATAATCCCTTCGTTGTCACTGAATCCATCCATCTCAACGAGCAATTGGTTCAATGTTTGCTCACGTTCATCGTGACCACCGCCGAGACCGGCACCACGTTGGCGTCCGACCGCATCGATTTCATCGATGAAGATGATACATGGAGCATTCTTTTTCGCGTTTTCGAACAAGTCACGGACACGTGACGCCCCGACCCCGACGAACATCTCAACGAAGTCCGAACCTGAGATCGAGAAGAATGGTACTCCGGCTTCCCCGGCTACTGCACGGGCCAAAAGTGTTTTACCTGTCCCTGGAGGACCAACGAGCAAGACTCCTTTTGGAATACGCGCACCGAGTTTCGAGAACTTACGAGGATCTTTCAAGAATTCAACGACTTCGATGAGTTCTTGTTTCTCTTCGTCTGCTCCGGCCACATCTTGGAATGTGACACGACGTTTTTCTTGGTCGTATAGTTTCGCCTTCGATTTCCCGAAGTTCATCACACGACCACCGCCACCGCCACCTTGCGCCTGGTTCAACAAGAAGAAGAACAAGATGAAGATGATAATGAACGGTAGAATCGCGAAGACGATGCTGAACCAGCTACTGTTCGATTCAGCCTCTTCGATTTGAATATCCGTATTCGCTCGAAGCTGCGTCAATACATCCGCATATTCAGCTTCATTCGCTGGAATGTTTGTTTCGTAACGCTGGTCGTCATCTCCCGTAAGATCGCCTGTAATCGAGATAGCCCCCGGGATTTCTTGTACGGTTGCCGTCTCAATCCGATCATCTTCCACATATTCTAGGAATTTCGAATACGAGAGCGTTTCACTCTGACTATTCGGATTCTGCAAATATTGAAGGAACAAGATCAAGGCTAGGAAAATCACACCAAAAACCAATGTGTTTTTCACTGCACGATTCATTCTCTGCCTCCTATTCCGAGAAACGATGTTCTCGCCCATTCAGTATATGCCTATACTTTGGGGATTTCTTTTATCTTACCACGACACATTTTCAAAAGAAAAACGTTAGCCCCCGTAAACGCTCGGTTTGAGCACACCGACGTAAGGAAGGTTACGATATTTCTCTTCATAATCTAAACCGTAGCCGACAACGAATTCGTGTGGAATCACGAAACCGCTATAGTCTGCTGATAAACCATTTTTACGTCCTGTCGGTTTGTCGAGAAGCGTGACAATCTTCACAGATTTCGCTTTACGGTATTTGAGAAGATCGACGAGATAGCCAAGCGTCAATCCACTATCAATAATATCTTCTACAATCAAGATGTCGCGTCCTTCTACAGATGTATTTAAATCTTTTTCGATTTTCACTTCACCTGTTGAAGAAGTACCTCCGTGATACGTCGATACGTCCATGAAATCCATTTCTAAATGGATATCCATTTCTTTGACGAGATCAGACATGAACGGCATTGCGCCTTTCAATACACATACGAGAAGCGGAAACTCTTCTTTATAGTCTTCGCTAAGTGTTCCAGCGAGTTCTTTCACCTTTTCTTGAATCTCTTCACGCGAGATTAAAATTTTCTCCATATCGTTCATTAATGACATCTTGAAATCCTCCTCTTTCTGTTTCGACACAATCATCATTTTACCATTAATCGTAGGCAAATCGCATCCGACTTGTCTAGAAATTCTGAAACTCTTACCCCGACAATCGCGAGAATTCGTCCTGACGCGTCTTCAAGTAGGGGCAACGTCGGGCGAACCATCCGCTCAATCTTTTCGTCGATTAAGATGCGGGCTACTTTTTTTGTCCCTACGGCCAATCGCATCCGATCACCTGGTGCGATCGACCGAATCACAAGGGGATAGGTGATCTCGTGTAACGGAATGCCTTCCCTTCCCTCTTCGACGGATAAAGAGATTGTCCGTCCTCCAAATTGAACCACGGTCGGCAACGAATCAATCTGAACGGGATGAAGTGAGTCTGGCACAGAACGCTGTACAAGGTTAAGTACCCCATTCCGCTTCGTCATGAACCACTCTCCTGTCAGGTGATAGGTTCCGGTATCCTTCTGACTCTGAAGTAGCTTCTCCATCGCCTCGCTAACATTCAACTCGTAACGAGAGGATAATAATCGACCGACCGTATATCGTTCCAGACATGGTAAACGCCCAAAATCCTCGAGTTTCACATGAAACGCTTTCATTTCGAGGGCCACGTATGCTTCAATCCATTGCTCACACGACTCATAACGCGCATCCCAATCAGCACGGGCCTGTTTCGCCACTTTGCTGACCTCTTCCACAATCGACGGCCACATCTGCTTCAGGCGCGGCACAATCTCATGACGGATCCGATTCCTTAAGTAGGTGCGTTCTTGATTCGTAGCGTCTTCTCGCCAATCCAGACCATTTTGTTGTGCATACTCAATCAGTTGAGCTTTCGACTCTTGTAACAACGGACGGATGAGTGTGCCGTTACCAAATTGTCGAGTCTCGGGAATACCTTTCACTTCGATCACGTTTCGATGTAGTTGAATGAGCACCGTTTCCAACTCGTCATCTGCATGGTGTGCTGTGGCTAACGTATCATATCCGTATTTGTTCATGATATCTTCGAAAAATCGATAGCGAGCTTCCCGATACCGTGCTTGTGACCCGCCCTCTTGAAAATGGAGACGCGTCCCATGGAACGGAACATGGTAGGTTTCCGCGACACGGGTGACAAATGTGTACTCTTCGTCCGACGCTTCACGTAAGCCGTGATGTACATGTGCCACCGCGACATCCCATCCCCGCTTGACGAGACGATCTAGCAAGACGATGGAATCCACCCCACCAGACACTGCGACGAGCACTTTTTTCATGAATTCCCTCCTTGATATAACAAAAGAAGCCATCTCGTTTGAGATGGCTTCTTTTCGCTTAGGCTAAGTGACCCGTACGGGATTCGAACCCGTGTTACCGCCGTGAAAGGGCGGTGTCTTAACCGCTTGACCAACGGGCCTAAATAAAATGGTAGCGGCGGAGGGAGTCGAACCCACGACCTCACGGGTATGAACCGTACGCTCTAGCCAGCTGAGCTACACCGCCATGTTATTGTTGTGTCCTAAGCACATTTTCTATAATAACCAGTCACCATTCGAGTGTCAATTCTTTTTTGAAATTTTTTTAATAAAAAAATCGTGCATAGTGTCGTCTTCATCACTATACACGATTTCATTACGTTTTTACATCATGCTTCTGATGCAACTTGGCGATATTTTTTCTTCCATGCGATTCGGAAGTACGCCCACAGTAACGCGAAGCATCCAGCAGCCACAAACGCTAAATACATTGTCGCTGTCTGCAAGTATTGCGCACCGTCTGCCGACAAGATTTCTTTATATCCAGCAACTGTATACGTCATTGGAAGAAGCGCATTGAACGGTTGTAACGCGCGTGGAATCAATTCGAGCGGGAACGTTCCAGCAGAAGTCGTCAATTGCAAAATCAACAAGACGATTGCGACGAAACGTCCTGGGTTCCCGAGTGTCGTCACGAGTAACTGTACGATAAAGAGGAAAGTAATACTCGTCAACCAACTGAATCCGAAGAATTTCAACGGTTCGCTCACTTCAAGCCCTAATAGTTGTACCATTGCCACATCCAAAATTAACGCTTGAAGGAATCCGACAACCATGAGCACACCAGACTTCGATAATACCCATGATAGACTACGTTTCGGACGGCCCGCCGGATCGTACAATGGATAGACAATTGATAAGAGGAGAGCCCCTACGAAAAGTCCGAGTGACATGAAGTATGGAGCGAATCCAGTACCGTAGTTCGGCACCTCATGAATCGAGTTGTCGACGAGCGACACCGGACCAGCCATCATCTCGACATTGTCATCTGTCAATCCGATGTCTGCATCTTTCGCACCTTTTACTAAAGCGTCACGAAGTTCATCGCTACCTGATGCGAGATCTTTCATTCCGTCCGCGAGCTCTCCACTACCATCTGAAAGCTCTTGTCCACCGTCCGCGAGCTGATTTGCACCATCCGTCAACTTGCTTGTTCCGGCTCCGGCACTCTTCGCACCATCGGCAAGTTCACGACTCCCGGTTTGAAGTTTCTGTCCACCGTCCGCTAATTGAGTAGCACCACTCGCTAACTCACTTGTTCCAGAGCTCGCACTCTTTGCACCATCAGCAAGCTTCACACTTCCTTCAGAAAGCTGTCCGGTAGCGGCTACGAGTTTGTCACTCCCTGTTGCAAGTTCGGTTGTCCCCACTTGAAGCTGTGTCGCACCTTGATTGAGTTGCGAACTAGCTGAGACGAGTTCCTGTGAGCGGTCGGCTGCCGTTTGCGTCCCTTGCTCGATTTGACTAGAGCCACTCGCTAACGCTCGAGCCCCTTCCGCCAACTTCGTCTGCCCCGTATTCAATTCAGAAAGTCCTGACGAAAGCTTTCCTGCACCTGCTTCTGCTTGCGAAAGACCTGAAGCTAAAGAAGTTTGTCCATCTTTCACTTGTGTCGCACCAGCAGCTAATTGATCAAATCCAGCCGCTGTTGCTTGTTTACCTTCGCTTAATTGCGCAGCGATGGCCTGAAGCATCTCAGGTGACGCGGATTGACCAGATTCGGCGAGCGCCGTCAATTGTCCAATCAACTCATCTTGTTTCGTCGTCAACTCGGATTTCATTTGTCCGATTCCGTTAATCACTTCGGTTTGACCCGCGACAAGCGCCGCATTCCCATCTTTTGCTTTCGTCAAGGCACCCGCCAGTTGGTTTGCACCGTCAGTTAAGGCAGACGCCCCTTCACTTGAGCGCTCGATGCCTGCAGCGAGGTCTTGAACACCTTGATTCAATGTTTTCGCACCTGTGTGCAATTCATCCAATTTGGACGCGAACGTTCCTGTCCCTTCGACAAGTTGGCTTGTTCCGTCTTGTAAGGCAGATGCGCCGTCATTCACGCGATGCACCCCATCCGACAACTCGGATGACCCGTTATATACTTGCTGACTCCCGTCTGCAAGTGCCGATGAACCTTCTGCCAACTGAGTCACACCGTCATTCAACTGAACTGCCCCGTTCGCGAGTTCTCGCTGTTTCGAGGCGAGGAGTTTTGTTCCGTCCGCAAGCTCAGATGAGCCATCCGCCAACTGGGTTATCCCCTCATTTAACTGGACTGCCCCATCTGCGAGTTCGCGTTGCTTCGAGGCGAGCAGTTCTGTTCCATCTGCCAATTTGACGGCACCGTCTTTCGCTGAAGTTGAGCCGTCTGCAAGTTTCGTAGCACCGTCTGCAGCCTCACCGAGTCCATCTGCCACGTCGTTCAGCCCATCTTTCAACGCGCTGACATACTGCTTCGACACCTCGGTCGACAGTTCGGCTTTCACTTGTTCCATTGCGGAACCACCGATTTGTGCGGCTAAGAAGTTATACGATTCATTCGCGATATACTTCAATTCAAGCTGCTCTGGATTTTCATCTAGCGCAGTCGTCGCCTTCTCTGAGAAGTCTTTCGGAATCTCAATTGCCATGTAGTAGTCATGATCTTTCAATCCGGACTCCGCTTCTTTCTTTGTCGTCTCGACAAATTCGAACGCCTCCGAATCTAGTAACTTGTCAATCAAATCTTCCCCGATTGCAAGTGACTCCCCTTCAAAGGTTGCCCCTTTGTCTTCATTGACGATGGCGACCGGTAAGTCTTTCATCTGTCCATACGGATCCCAGAAAGCCCACAAGAACATACCGGCATACATTAACGGTACGAGTGCGACTGCGAGAATCGGAACCAACACACGTGGGTTCTTAAAGATACTCCGCCACTCCGCCGTCCATAGTTTCCATCCATTCATTTTTCTCTCCACCTTCACTTATAAAACATAACTATTTTTTTCATGTTCCCTATTTTGCTCTCTTCCTTTAAAAAAATCAACTATATTTAGTTATTTTTTATAAATTTTTTAAAACAAAAAAAAGCCGCGAACAAAAATGTTCACGACTTGTCTTGTTACAAGACCTATATGGTTACGAGTAGAAGCTAATTGGTATCGAAGGATTACCCGCGTTTGGCTCCACGTCCACCGCGTTTCGAATCTGTTTGACGTTTCAACGTCGAAAGACGCTCATCACTATCTTTCAAGAATTTGCTCATCAACGTATCGAATGTTTCTGGTTCACGACGTTGTTCACCACGACGAGCGCCGCCACGTGGGCCGCCACCGCGTGGACCGCCACCACCGCGCGGACCGCCTTGACCTGGGCCACCTGGACGTGGGCCACGAGAGAAACGCTCACCGGCTGGACGCTCTGGACGTTCAGGGCGTTCACTTACAGGACGATCGACTGCTTTCTTGATGGATAACCCGATTTTCCCATCATTTTCGACGTTCAACACTTTTACCGTGACTTCTTGACCGACTGTCAACACTTCGTTAATGTCTTTGACGTAAGAGTCTGCCACTTCACTGATGTGTACTAATCCTGTCTTGCCGTTTGGGAGCTCGACGAACGCTCCGAAATGCGTAATCCCTGTAACCTTACCTTGTACCTTGCTTCCTACTTCAATTGACATAAAATAATGTACTCCTTTTTTGATTGATTCTTTTCAATTATACGAGTCGTTTCCTCAACGGTCAACGAACCGACTTATTCCTCAGGGGAGAAGTAGAAAATAATCTCGCCATCTTTGGAGAAGAGGAGCTCATTTCGCGCTAAGTTCGCGATATAATCCTCATCCTGCAAACGTTCCACTTGTTCCTTCAACTCATCTTGCTCAGCTTTCTGTTCGCTTAACTCCACTTTCGCTTGCGCATAAGCTTGTTGTTGGTCCGATACATAGCCTACCTTTGAAAAGTAACTTTGTCCAATCAATACCATGACAAATAAAAATAGGAGTGAGGCTGCCGCCAAACGACGTCGAAGATGAACTCTTCGGCGATGTGTGTCTTTTTCCAGCTGTTCTCTACGCTCATCTAGCGCTCGAATGCGCCGTTGTCGATCCATCGGGTTACGTCCGTTCATCGCCTCATCCCCCTCCTCTTAATACATTAAGTATACTTTTTTTTACGAGTCGATACTACCGTCCATCTTCTCTTCTTTAAGTAAACGATACATTTCTTTCGCATCTTCTTTGCGTGCATGTTCCGCAATGGAATCAATAACGATTGTGACTAGTTTGTTTCCGAATCGAATTTGCAGCTCATCTCCGACTTTGACATCGGTGCTCGCCTTCGCAACTTGTCCATTGAGCTGAATCCGCCCTTGATCCGCTACTTCCTTTGCCAGTGTACGTCGCTTGATCAAGCGAGATACTTTCAAAAATTTATCTAATCTCATAAACCTTTCTCCTTTGCCTCGTTCCAAAGAGCATCCATCTGTTCGAGTGTCATCTGCTGAAGCTCACCATTCGCTTCTATATACTCGAATCGACGTTTGAACTTTCGGTTCGTCTGTTCTAACGCCTGTTCGGCATTTAGCCCAACATATCGCGCGATATTGACGATGGAGAACAATACATCGCCAAGTTCTGATTCGTCGCCAAGTTCCTCACGCCATTCGTTCAGCTCTTCTTCCAATTTTTCGAAGGCGCCCGACACGTCATCCCATTCGAATCCGATTTGGGCAGCTTTCTTTTGAAGTTGTTCAGCCCGCATTAATGAGGGTTGGTCGACGAGCACACCATCGAGATGCGATTGTTTCTTTTCCCCTTTTTCGGCTTGTTTAATCGTATTCCAATTTTTCACCACGTCGGAGGCATCTTCGACCGTGACATCTCCGAAGACGTGAGGGTGACGGCGTACCATCTTCTCACTGATTGCCCCGATCACATCACGAATATCAAAATAACCTTCGTCCGCACCGATTTGGGCGTGTAACATGACCTGAAGTAACACGTCACCGAGTTCTTCGATGATTGCATCATCATCTTCTGCATTGATTGCTTCGATGAGTTCATACGCTTCTTCTAGTAAGTACTTGCGAAGCGACTCATGCGTTTGCTTGCGGTCCCACGGGCAACCTTCTGGTCCACGTAGTGTAGCGATGATTTGTTTGAGCGTTGCAAAATCTTTTGCCAAATAAGCTTCGTCCGTGAGTGGCGGAACATAGAGCGTCGTCAAGTTGTTCACTTTTGCCATACGGTCCATCTCGAACAACGGGATGCGTTCAATTCGCTCTTGAGTTGTCCCGGCAGCTGTCACGAGGGTAACGGGATGCTCATCCGGATAACGTTCCATCAGTTGTACTTTTACATCTCCCGCTACAAATCCATCGTACACTTGTCCAATCAAGACATGCTGTGTCACTTGAAGACGTTCGAGGTCAAGCGCAGTCGCATCCAACAACTGAAATCCATTGATTGGATCGATTTGAAGTGCCTGAAACATCGCGTCTAGAAAACTTTGCCCGCCCAGCACATGAATATTCGCCCCGCGTCCCACCAAAAGTTCGACAGTCCGTTCGGCGACGAACGGATGACCTGGTACGGCGTACGTGATAGCCATCTCTTCACTTTTGTTCATCAACGTCTCGACAATTCGATCGTACACGTCTTCAAACGTATCACTCGATTCATAAATCGAATCAAACGACTCGAACACAAGCCCTTCTGACTCCAATTCACTTACGACTGGATGTTCTTTCGTTCGCAACCAAACGAGCGGCTGCTGTTTCAAATGGCGGTACACACCGAGCGGCAATTGATTCAGCTCACCAGACCCAAGACCAACCACTGTGATTGTATAACCCATACTAGTTCTCCTTTTTTTCGAGCACATCGAGTAGGCGTCCTCCGAACGGGATCAATTCCCATTCCGTGAGGGACAGCATTCGAGTGCTCCATAATCTCCATATATAAAGGACGGCTCCGCTACACACCATTCCGATTAACCATCCGAAGGCTGCGATTCGTGAATCGACCCACATCTGTCCCATCCAGTTTAACACGGCAATGAGGAAGAACATGGGGACCAGCGCTTTCGAAAGCGATTTGTAATGCTTCGACCGAAACGAGCCGAGCGGAATCGAACGGTCGAGCGCTCGAAAGTTATAGAAGGCCATCGCCAAAAAGCCGAGTGAGGTACCGATGGCCGCCCCTTCAATCCCATAGATGGGAACAAGCCCTACGTTTACGACACCTTTTGCCAAAATCGCGACAATCATACTGCGAGCCGCAATCCATTCTCGGTCGATTGCTTGAAGGCAGGTCATGCTTGCAATCGCTAACGATGCCGCAAATGTACTCGTCGCCAAGAGCACGAGCGCCCGCGTGCCTGATCCATCTTCAAATAAGGCCACATTTAAGAAAAACATGACTCCCATCAACCCGACGGTCGCCGCACCCGCAATGGCAGTTGTGACCCGAATCATCGAACGGAGCCCTTGCGTCGTCTTTTGTAGATGTCCTGCCCGATAATGACGGACGAGTGTCGGCACGTTAGCCATGCCGATCGTCGTTGTAAATAAGATGGCAAATTGGACAAGTGGGTACCCTCGATCGAATACACCTTTGCTCACCTTCGCCTCGTACGTCCCCCCCATTAAATTAACAATGGTAAAGGAATCCACTAGCTGCATCCATAAAATCCCGAGCGAGGCAAACCCGACCGCAAATCCCGTCGTCAACAATAGGCGCAACCCATTTTGAAAAGTGGTGCGCCGTACCTTTACAATTCGTAAGCCACGCGCCTGATAGATTAAAAAGGCAATCGCCACAACTCCACCGACGAGCGTCGCGCCATATGCGTATTGACTGAGGACGTAGGCATCTTTCCCAAGACGTACCCCGACCCATAATAGCGATAGCATGACCGTCACGCGTACGAAATTTTCTAACACTTGCGACCATGCGCTCGGTCGTAAATCGTCTCTCGATTGAAAAGCACCGCGTAATACAGCAGACGCCGGCATGAGCAAATAACTCAAACTAATGACGCGAAGTGCCGGGGCCAACTGTTCATCCCCAAGCCACTTAGCGATTGTCGGTGCAAACAGCCACACGGTTACAACAAGTGTGACCGAGAGGAGGAGCAACGCATAAAAACTGCCCCATAACACTTCTAACTTCTGGTTCGATCCCTTCGCGCCCACACCGATTTTCGCAATGACGACCGGCATCGCATAAATTCCAAGTGATGCCACAATGGCAGCGAACGGATAGACGGTTTGATACGCATAGAGTCCGAAGTCACCCGCCAAGTTTTGATACGGGACACGATAAGCGAAACTGATCAGCTTCGATACGTAACCGGCAAGAGCGAACAGGACGACACCTTGCGCAAACTTACTTGGCGACCGCATCGCCCACCAACCGCTTCATCAGTTCTTCTAATACAGTATCGGCATCATTCAAGAGCTCTGTTAATGGCATTCGACCGCTGAGTGACAATTTCAGGGCACCGTCTTCTTGACCGATTCCTAGTTTACGACCGAGCGGCATCGTCCATTCCATGAAGGACGGTACATCAAGGGAAGTCGTCGAGTCTTTCGATAAGACAATTTCAATGCGCCCAGATGTTTGCTTGATTCGACTCACTTTCGCCAGTTCTCCGTAAATCCGTAGACGCGTCAGTTGAATGAGAAGCGCGACCGGCTCTGGGAATTCGCCGAACCGCTCAATCAATTCGTCTTGTAAGGCAAACAGCGCATTTGGTGTATCTACATATTTGAAACGCTTGTACATCTCAATCTTCAATTCGCTATCCGACAAATAGTCATCCGGGATATAGGCATCCGCTTGGAAGGAGATTTCTGGCTTGAAGACAACTTGTTTCGCTTGTCCACGCATCCGATCTTTCCGTTCTTCAATCGCTTCGGAGAGCATTTGTGAGTAGAGATCGAAACCGACCGAATCGATGAATCCAGATTGTTGCGCACCTAGCAAGTTACCAGCACCTCGAATCGACAAGTCGCGCATCGCAATCTTGAAGCCGCTCCCGAGTTCCGTGAACTCTTTAATGGCTTGAAGACGACTTTCTGCCACTTCGGTCAAGCGCTTATCTTTCCGATATGTGAAGTAAGCATAAGCGATGCGATTCGAACGTCCGACGCGACCCCGGAGTTGATACAGTTGGGATAGCCCCATCTTGTCAGCATCATGAACGATGAGCGTGTTGACGTTTGGAATATCAATCCCTGTCTCGATAATCGTGGTCGACACTAAAATATCCGCCTCCCCTTCTAGGAAGCTAATCAACTGACTCTCGAGCTCACTCTCGGTCATACGTCCGTGTGCTGTCGCGATACGAGCTTCCGGTAACAAGGCCCGAATCTCTTCCGCTTTCCGTTCAATACCTTCGACACGGTTGTAAAGGAAGAAAGCCTGTCCTCCACGAGCGAGTTCGCGCTCTAATGCTTCACGTAGGACAATGCCGTCATATTCCATGACATACGTCTGGACCGGGTAGCGGTTCTCTGGCGGGGTTTCCAACACAGACAAATCGCGGATTCCAATCATCGACATATGAAGTGTTCGCGGAATCGGTGTGGCCGTCAACGTGAGCACGTCGATATTCGTCTTCAGCTGTTTTAGACGTTCTTTATGTTTGACGCCAAATCGCTGCTCTTCATCGATGATGACGAGGCCGAGATTTGCGAATGCCACGTCTTTTGACAACACTCGGTGTGTTCCGACAACAATATCAATCGTGCCTTCCTTCAAACCTTTCTTCGTCGCCGCCATTTCACTCTTCGAGCGGAAGCGACTCATGACAGACACGTTGATTGGAAATTCACTGAACCGCTCGAGCATCGTTTCATAATGCTGTTGAGCGAGGACGGTCGTCGGGACGAGAAACGCGACTTGTTTCCCAGCGAGCACTGCTTTGAATGCCGCCCGGATCGCCACTTCTGTTTTTCCATACCCGACATCTCCACATAAAAGACGATCCATCGGACGCGAGCGTTCCATGTCTGCTTTAATCTCAGCAATCGAGCGGACCTGGTCCTCTGTCTCAGCATAAGGGAATGAGGATTCAAACTGACCCATCTCCTCATCATCCGGCGGAAACGCAAAACCGACCGAAGCTTCTCGTGCCGCATACAATTTAATGAGTTCATCGGCGATATCTTCAACCGACTTGGCGACTTTCGATTTAACTTTCTTCCACTCAGTGCCCCCAAGTTTATAAATCTTCGGTTCTTTGCCTTCGGCACCGACATATTTTTGGACGAGGTCGATTTGATCGACCGGTACGTAGAGTGCATCATCTCCGGCATAAACAAGGTGAAGATAGTCCTGGTGAATGCCTCCGACCTCGATCGTCTTAATGCCTAAGTACTTCCCGATTCCATGATGTACATGGACGACATAGTCGTTCGGCTTCAACTCTTGATAGCTCTTAATTCGTTCTGCGTTCGTTAAATTCTTCGTCTGACGCTTCCGTTTCGTCACACGTTTGAACAATTCTTCTTCCGATACGACGACGAGACGACTCGTCGACAATTCGAACCCACCCTCGATTTGACCGATGATGACCGATACACGTCTCGGCTCTAGTTCACCGTCTACATTCGTGAACGTTGAATGAACGCCGTAGTCTGAAAGGAGCGCCTCAATCTTGTCAGCACGCGATTTGTCTCCCGCAAGCACGACAATGCGTTGGTCCCCTTGTTGCCATCGCTCTACTTCCTGCTTTAACAGGTGCATCTGTCCATGAAACGCCGGTAGTGGACGACAGCTCAAATGAACCGTCGCGGTTTCTGGAATACCAGAGCGACGAGATGGAAGTAGCGAGAACGCCACTTGTTTCAAGTCACGAAACACTTTGTGCATCGGGACAGCGAGCGTGTAATTGCTGACGGCCTCCCCTTTTTCGATGAGTGAAGAGAACCATTCTGCCTCTTCCCGGTCTTGCACGTCCGCAGCATCATCGATTCGTGCCACTTCGTCTAGAATGAGTACGGCGTCTTTGCCTACGTAGTCTAAGAGAGTGGATGTATAAAGTAATGGTGAATACTTTCCAACCTTGTTCGGGAAATCGCCACGTTCTAAGCGCTCGATGTCGGTTACGACGCCCTCCTCAAGTGCTTGACGAATCACTTCGTTCTCAATCAACTCCACAGTTCGGTCATATTGTTTCCGGAGTGAACGTCCGGCTTGTTTCAAATGATCTTCGGTGGCGATGAACTCGGTAGCAGGCGTAATACACACTTCCCCTACCACACCGAGCGAACGTTGCGTTTCGGCATCGAATGTAAAAATCGAATCGATTTCGGTATCAAATAAATCAATCCGATACGGACGCGCTTCCGTGAGCGGGTAGACGTCTAAAATACTGCCTCGTACCGAAAATTCGCCAGGCGTCGTCACGGTCGCGGTTCGCTCATATCCCATGTCCGTCAATTGCTTCGCAAAGTCTGCCAATTCAAGGTCACTTCCCGGCTTCAACATGACGCGACTATGTTGCCATGCTTCCGGACTCGGCATATAGCGTCGTAATCCACCGAGCGGCACGACAACGACGCCTCCTGTTTGGTCAAGGAGACGAGTACGAGCATCGATTCGAGCGGCCAACAGCTCAGGACTAGATGTCAGCGACAGTTCACCGGCCAGCGTTTCATCAATCGGATAAAGTAATGTTTTTTCCGGTCCGATGAGTGATTCGAGTTGATCGAACATTTTTTGTGCTTGATACATATTATGCGTCACGACGACGAGACGTCTCGATGACGATTTAACAAGTCCTGCGAGGACGAGAGCTTTTGCACTTGTCGTCAGTCCTGTTACTAGTTGACGGTCTACTTTTTGTAGCCGCTCACGAATCACGTTCGTCTCCGGGAGCGCCACCATAAATCTCTCTAAAGCATTCATTTGTTTTCCTCCAACTCATACGACAAAAAAGGGTGCTATGACCCTTTAGTTGTATCGATTCATCAACGCTAGCCAATCTGTGTCTACAAAATCAGTGGCTGCGGTTACGGCGTTGTCGAGTGTTTCGTTCAATTCCAGCAAGTCCTCTTTCCGATAGTTCATCAACACCCAGTCGACGACTTTAATCGGATGAGGAGGACGACCAATTCCAAGCTTCAAGCGCTTGAATTCGGCGGTCCCTAAGTGCTGAATGAGCGATTTAATTCCGTTGTGACCACCCGCACTCCCTTTTGGACGGAAGCGGAGTTTTCCTGGCACCATATCCAAATCGTCATAAATCACAAGTAAATCGTCAATCTCAATTTTATAATAATCTAAAATTGGACGAACGGCTTCACCCGACAAATTCATATACGTAAGGGGTTTAACAAGTACAACGCGTTCACCATTGATTCTTCCCGTTCCCATAAGGGCATTAAACTTCGCTTCATTCAACGAGATCCCATGTTTTTCAGCAAGACGATCAATCGCCAAAAAACCAACATTATGTCGGGTCATCTCAAACTTTTTCCCAGGGTTTCCAAGACCGACGATGCATTTCATATTCTTTCCTCCTGAACAAAAAAGCCCAAAGGCGAATGCCTCCGGGCCTCGTTTTTTAATCGAATAGGGTACTGACCGATTTGTGCTCGTGGACACGCATGATCGCTTCCCCAAGCAAATGGGCAACCGACATCTGCTTGATCTTGCTCGAGCAAGGACGACCCGTCAAATCGATTGTATTTAAGACAACCAACTCTTTGATCGATGAGTTGTCGATACGCTCCATCGCTGGACCAGAAAGGACTGGGTGCGTACAAGACGCATACACTTCTTTCGCGCCCGCTTCGACGATTGCATCCGCTGCAAGTGTGATCGTTCCAGCTGTATCGATGATATCATCAATCAAAATTGCTGTTTTCCCTTCAACGCTTCCGACGATGTTCATCACTTCAGCAACGTTCGCTTTCGGACGACGCTTATCGATGATGGCGATCGGAGCTTTCAAACGTTCTGCCAATTTACGTGCACGTGTCACGCCACCGTGATCCGGAGAGACAACCACGATATCTTTCGCTTGAAACTCTTCAGTTTCAAAGTAAGTCGAGATGAGCGGTACACCGAGTAATTGGTCCACCGGAATATTGAAGAATCCTTGGATTTGCGCTGCATGCAAGTCCATTGTGATGACGCGTGTCGCACCTGCTACCGTCAAAAGGTCAGCGACAAGCTTCGCTGTGATCGGCTCACGTGAGCGCGCTTTACGGTCTTGACGTGCATACCCGTAATAAGGCATCACGATGTTGATTGTCCGGACAGAAGCACGTTTGAGTGCATCGATCATGACGAGCAATTCCATGAGCGTTTCGTTTACAGGTGAGCTTGTTGATTGGATGACATACACATCATCTCCACGAACACTTTCCTCGATGTTGATATAGAGTTCACCGTCGCTGAAACGTTTGACTTGGCAATCACTGAGCGGGACACCGATTTCTTTCGCGATTTCTTCAGCAAGCGGGCGGTTCGAGTTTAAGCTAAATAGACGAATTTCTCGTTCGTATACAGTAGACATGTTTAGGATTCTCCTCCATCGTTTTCCATAATGATTGGCAGCTAGTTATCGTTTTGTGTAACCTTCTTTATTCGTTTGGCGTTCACGTGCAATCGCGAGCGCCTCTTCCGGTACGTCATTCGTAATCGTCGAACCAGCTGCGACAATCGCACCTTTTCCGACTTTTACCGGGGCAATCAAGTTTACGTTGCAGCCGACGAACGCATCGTCCTCTACAACTGTCTCGAACTTGTTCTTGCCGTCATAGTTTACCGTGATTGATCCACAACCTAAGTTGACACGTTCACCGATTGACGCATCCCCAATGTAGCTCAAGTGCGAAGCTTTCGCACCGTCACCGAACGACGATTTTTTAATCTCAACGAAGTTTCCGACGCGTGTATTCGCACCAAGTACAGCTTGTTGACGCAAGTGAGCGAACGGTCCGACCTGAGCCGCTTCACCGATTTTGCTATCTGTCACAACAGACTGGCGCACGACAGCATGATCTTCAATCACACTATTGCGGATGTCTGAGTTCGGTCCGATGACACATTCTGAACCAATCGTAGTCTTCCCGAGGATGACCGTACCCGGATAAATGACCGTATCCGAACCAATCACCACATCTGGAGAAATGTACGTTGATGCAGGATCCATGAACGTGACTCCTTCACGCATGAGACGTTCGTTCGTGCGTTTACGCATGATTGCTTCTGCCTGTGACAAGGCAACGCGATCATTGACTCCGATTGTCTCATCGAACGTAGGTGCCGTATGTGCCGCGACGACTTCGCCAGCTTCTTTTGCAATCGAGATGACGTCAGGCAAATAGTATTCGCCTTGTGCGTTATTGTTTCCGACTTGTTTGAGCGCGTCGAACAATAACTCGTTATCGAACACGTACGTTCCCGTATTGATTTCGTTGATGGCAAGTTCGGTCTCGGAAGCATCTTTATGCTCAACGACTTTCGTCACGTTCCCATCTTCGCCACGAATGACACGACCGTATCCTGTCGCATCGTCTGCAATCGCAGTCAGTACAGTAACTTTCGCTTGTTGCGCTTCATGATGAGCGAGAAGGGCTTCTAACGTCTCTGCCGTCAGTAACGGTGTATCTCCACAGACGACAAGTGTCGCTCCTGATTTACCCGCAAGCTCTGCTTCTGCCATTTGAACAGCATGCCCTGTGCCAAGTTGTTGTTCTTGGACTGCATACTCTACCCGTGTGCCGAGCGTATCTTGTACCGCTTCCGCCCCATGGCCAACGATTACGATTTGACGACTGACACCGATTTGGTCTAATTGATCGACAACATGCTCGACCATTGGTTTTCCTAGAACCGGATGAAGTACTTTATAAAGCTTCGACTTCATTCGCGTTCCTTTTCCTGCTGCCAAAATGACCGCAAAACGCTCCATTCTTCATTCGCTCCTATCTCACAACAGCTGTGATTGGTCTGTATAGTTCGGCTTTTCTGCAACTAAATCCTATTTACACCGTTTCTACTATATCGAAACCATGCCTTCGTTTCAATAGTTGTACCATTCCTTAACCATTGAAACGCAAAAAAACAGCGGTAGGCGACCTAACCGCTGTTTGCTGTCATTCATTCGTGCCGTAAGACACGTGCTGGGGATTCAGCACACCCACTTCCATATTGGAATAGGTTTCCAATACAGCCGCTTCAACTTTCTGTCGCATCTCCCCATTGATTGGATGAGCAATATCCCGAAAGATCCCTTCTGGTGTCCGTTTGCTCGGCATGGCGACAAATAGACCGCTACTTCCTTCGATGATTCGAAGGTCATGTACAACGAATTCATGGTCAAGTGTGATTGAGGCCAACGCTTTCATTCTGCCTTCTGTCGCGACTTTGCGAATTTTTACGTCTGTGATCTGCATGTTTCGCATCCCCTTTTTCATCGTTGTCTATGCCATGGTGTGGTCTTCTGTAAGGTTCAGTTGGTTTCGAACGAACGTCATGACTCGATATTGATAACTCTATACCCTCTAATCATAAAACGAAATCAAAATTTTGCCAATCATTTTAGGAACTGTTCCACATTCCCCCGTGAAATGGTGACGAGACCTTCATCCGGGTCAACGTTCGTCAATTTCATTAAGCTAACATATTCGCTGACCATCTTCTTCTCGGCACCTTCTGCTTCCATCAAGACACCGACACCTGCAAGATTCGCCTCGAATTCGTTCAAGAGACTCATCATCCCCCGAATCGTTCCCCCCGCTTTCATGAAGTCATCGATTAAGAGCACATTCGCCCCACGTGGCAGACTACGACGTGCGAGCGCCATTGTGCGAATCGCTTTCGAAGAACCTGACACATAATTGATACTGACGGTCGACCCTTCTGTTACACGACTATCTGAACGGACGATGACAAATGGAACGCCTAATTGTTCTGCGACAGCATAGGCAATCGGAATCCCTTTCGTCGCAATCGTCATGACCACATCCACTTTACGGTCAGCGAACACGGACGCAAAGACTTGGCCCATCGGTTTTACCTGACTCGGATTGCCTAGTACATCCGTTAGGTAGAGGTACCCTCCTGGTAAGAGACGCTCAGGCTTTGATAGTTGCTCACAGAGCGTATCAATCATCTCAAGCGACTTTTCTTTACTCCATCCTGGAATAAACATCACACCACCCGCTGCACCAGGGACGGTAACAAGCTTTCCAATCCCATCATGGGACAGCATCTCACTCACAATGACTAAGTCCTCACTAATGGACGACTTGGCAGCTTTATAGCGACTTGAAAACATCGACAACGAGACAAGCTGATGTGGATGGTCAAGCAAATAACGGGTCATATCAACGAGACGACCACTTCTACGAATTTTCATACGGATTCTCCTTCACATCTTCAATAATAAACGAATGTTCTAATGAGAATATATCACTTTCATTCGTTTTTGTTCAATGTCTTTTGCCGAGAATCCGAACGACGAATACTTCTGGGCAAAATCCTTTTAGACCGTTATAGACTCGATGCGCCTTTTGCTCATGTTCAATGAGTGCAAAGACAGTCGGTCCACTACCGCTCATCAGTACACCTTCTGCCCCACAATGCCGCATCGTTTCTTTGATTTGATTCACTTCTGGGTGAAGCTTGAGCGTCACACTCTCAAGTGAGTTTCCAAGATTTTCGCAAATTCCATGAAAGTCTTTTTGACGGATTGCCTCGACCATCGCACTTGTGTTCGGATGATCAACTTCATCCATACGCACGGCGCGATACACATCGGCGGTCGATACCCCTAGTTTCGGTTTTCCAAGTACGACATAGCATGGGGGCGGTGCCGGAATCATCTCTAACTGCTCACCGCGCCCTCTAGCAATCGCTGTTCCGCCGATGACGCAGAATGAAACGTCCGATCCGATTTCCGCACCGAGCTCTGCTAGCTCCTCTAGCGACAAGTTTAGAGAGAATAATTCGTTCATCCCGCGAAGCGTCGCAGCCGCATCACTCGAGCCACCAGCAAGCCCAGCCGCTACCGGAATTTGTTTATCGAGTACAATCTCGACACCTTGTTGAATATTAAACCGTTCACGCAACAACTCTGCTGCCCGATACGCCAAGTTCCGATGATCATTTGGCACATAGGCGTGCTCCGATTGAATCCGAATTTCATCCGAATCTAAAACCGTCAACTCTAATCGGTCTGCTAAATCGACTGTCGTCATTACCATTTCTACTTCATGATAGCCGTCCGGACGCTTCCCGAGGACATCGAGCGTCAAATTAATTTTTGCCGGCGCTTTCACACTAATCGTGCGCATCACGTTCACCCTTCCCATTTGTCTCCTGTTCGACATTGTACCGTAAACAGGCGCACAAAAAAAGAAGCAGCTGCCAATGCATCCGCCCCTCATTTATAAATCAATTGCCGAATTCAATTTTAACTGTATCCGTTAGGACATCAGCGTAGCTATACGAGACACGTTCCACATTGTGCAGGTCTTCATCCAATTTCACAACGAACACCGCAGGATATGTCTCAACGAGCGTTCCAAACCGAGTAACGACTTTCTTACGACCGCCGTTTGCTTTCAACGTCAATCGTTCACCAACATGCGATTCGAGTTTCTGTCTGATTTCTTGTAACGTCTTTGGCATACGCTTCACCTCACTGTTACAAGTATAGCATAATTGAATATGAAAATAAAGTTTAATATTATAACGACTCGTTTTAAGGTCGTCAACTATTTTTAAGTGGTAAAATTGTGTCAGACAATCGTGCGAATTCTTCTAGGCTCAGCGTCTCTCCTCGACGTTTCGGGTCAATTCCTGCCTCGTGAAGCGCACGCTCAAGCTCGACTTTGTGTTCTTTTCCAATATAATTTGTTAAGTTGTTTAGGATGGTTTTACGGCGTTGCGCGAAGCTTGCGCGTGCAACATCAAAGAAAAAGCCCTCATCTTTCACTTGTACGGCAGGTTCTTTGCGCATCCGAAGTGTAATGACTGCCGAATCGACGTTCGGAGCTGGAATAAACACATTTTTAGGTACGACAAAGCTGACTTGCGCCTCGGCATAATACTGAATCGCAATCGATAGCGAACCGTATGCTTTCGTTCCCGGTTTTGCCCCGATGCGCTCTGCCACTTCTTTTTGAATCATCATGACGAGCGAACGGAATTTCACACCACTCTCAAGCAATCGCATGATAATCGGTGTTGTGACATAGTATGGTAAGTTGGCGACAACCGAGATGTCTTCAATGCCTTCTTTTAAAAATTCTTGTTCGACAATCTCGCGTAAATTCATTTCTAAAGCGTCACCGTGGATGACTTTAACATGAGGATATGGGGACATCGTATCTTCAAGAATCGGTAAAAGACGCTGATCAATCTCAAGTGCTACGACTTTCTTGGCGCGCTTGGCTGATTGCTCAGTCAACGACCCAATTCCTGGTCCGATTTCGAGGACACCACTCGATTCACTAAGTTCTGCCGCTCCAACAATCTTACTTAAAATATTTAAATCGATTAAAAAGTTTTGACCGAGCGATTTTTTGAATGAAAAACCATGTCGCTCTAAAATGGCTTTTGTTCGTTGAATTGTTGCAATATCTTTCAACCCTGTTCCTCCTCTAATTGAGCAAGTGCTTGCTCCCACTCTTCGACCGTGACACCGAGCGCCTCGACTCGTTTCACAAATTGTTTCGCATTCGGCTCACCGATGCGAAGCAATACACCGAGTCGTTTCCGACGTATCGCCGCTGCGGCCCCACCGATTAAATCCGCATCTAATACCATTTTTCTCGTGACAATCGGTTGATTCGTTTCAACACGTGGTTCAAATACAGCGCGCAAGACGCGACGAAGCGATTCTGGGCTCGCATGCTCTACCCCAATCTTCCCACGTTTGCCTTTTGCCTCGGCCCGTGGCAGGTGAGCATGTTTACACCCTTTGACCCGCTCTTCGACGATTGATCGAATACGATCTCCCGGATAATCCGGATCGGTTAAAATGATAACTCCACGCTTCTCTTGCGCACGGCGAATTCGTTCGATTGTCTGATCAGATACGGCAGAGCCGTTCGTCTCAATCGTATCGACCTCAAACACTTCCTGAAGTCGTGCCGTATCGTCACGCCCTTCTACGACAATAATTTCTTGTATTTTCTCACGCATTGTCTGTTCCTTCTTTCTCTTCTTCCTGCTTCGGAATGACCCAGATGGTAAGCGGTTTGCGACCAAACGTCACAGCCTCCTCCAACTCATCCATCATGATGTCGATTTTTTGACCTTTGATTGCGCTACCCGTATCTAGAGCAATCGCCATGCCAATTCCTTCAACATACACGCGAGTACCGAGAGGAATGATGGCCGGATCAACGGCGATGATGCGCATGCCTTCAAAGAGAATCGTGTCCGTTACATCATAACCGCTTCTTGTCAGGACGCGTCCGTTATACGTCACCGTATCTTCCGGATTGTTCGTATAAGCCGTCGCTTCCACGAGTAACTGCTTCGCGGATGAGAAATCTAATACGTCGTCCGTTTTCGGCGGTTCCGCAATCTCGACTTCAGCTTCTGGAATGAACGGGCTCGATTCGTCCGCTGTCGTAGGTTCTGTAACGGGCTCTGTGACTTTCTTCGTACCTACTTTGATCACCTGTGGTATCGCTTTACGTAACGTCTCGACATCCGTTTTCGTACGATTCGTAATTGTACCATTTTCCACCGTAAGTGCATACCTTGTTCGTTCGAGTCCAGGAACTCCGACCTGCACGGTTTGCTTCACACCTTCTTCAAGCGTGTCATCCTCTTCCTCGACCATATCGTATGGAATCAACTGACTTTCATATTGGACGACATCACGATTCGTATTGACTGTAACCGTCATGCCTTCTCGTATCGGGGTCGATGCGTCTGGTAATACGGTATCACGCTCTGTCACATCAATTTTCTCTTCTCTTAGTAATTGCTCCACATTCGTTGCCATCGTATAGATGGTCGACGCATCTTCCCCGACAATGAGATTGACTGCAACAACGGGTTGATAGCGAATCGTCATTCCATTCGTCACGGGTGTGCGTACAGACGGATAGATCGTGTCTCCATCCCGTACGGTCACCCCATACCGTAATAACACGTCTTCCACGGTCCGTTCTCTCGTTTGAATCGATTCGGTTTGTCCGTACCCGATTTGGAGTGAGACCTCATGTGAACGTTCGATTCGAATGAGACGATCTTCCGGAACGTCCTCACTCAGTGCCGGTGTGACGTAATCCGTTTCATCCAATGTGATATTCAATTCCTCGAGTACCTCAAGAACGGAATCGGCTCGTGTCTCATGCTCAATCATCACACCATCATCGATGACCTGAATCGTTTCAGGTTGCAACATCACGTATGCGACAGACGCAGTTACAATCACGCCTATACTGGCGAATACGCGCTTGATCATGGGAGACGGAACAGCTTCTTCGCATTGGCCGTCGTTGCTTCTTCTAGTTCCTCGTATGGCATATCTCGAAGTGACGCAATTTCTTCCGCGACGTATTTCACATATGCCGGTTCGTTGCGTTTTCCGCGGAACGGAGTCGGCGTCAAGTAAGGGCAGTCCGTTTCGACAAGAAGACGATCTAACGGTACTTCTTGTGCGACTTGTTTTGGAACTTTTGCATTTTTGAACGTGACCGGTCCTCCTAAGGAAATATAGAAGTTCAAGTCTAGGCAGCGAGGGAGAAGTTCTACAGACATGCTGTAACTATGGAACACCCCACCGACTTCCTCCGCATGTTCCTCTTCTAAAATATCGAGCACATCTGCCGTCGCTTCGCGGTTATGGATAACGATTGGCATGTTTGTCCGCTTCGCGATGGCAATCTGTTGACGGAATAAACGCTGTTGCACGTCTTTCGGTGACTTGTCCCAGTGATAGTCGAGACCAATTTCACCGAGTGCCATCACTTTCGGATGACTCATGAGCGTCTCGATCCGCTCTAAATCAGCATCCGTACAATCGATCGCATCGACAGGGTGCCATCCTACGATGGCATAGATGTCTTCATGTGCCTCGGCTAGCTCGATGGCTCGGTCAATCGTCGGCGTATCAAATCCGACGACAAGTAGCGGAGAAACGCCTGCTTCTCTCGCCCGCTCAATCGTCTCTTCCACATCTTCATTGAACTGTTCCGCGTTAATATGCGTGTGTGTATCAATCAACATCTTGTTTCCTCCTTAGAAAAAGAGAGGGAGACCGTGGTCTCCCCCATTTCATTATTTGACGATGGCACCATTCGGCATCTGATCAGAGACTGTCGCGAGTTCTAGCTTCCCATCACGGTCCGCAGCTAAAATCATCCCTTGTGACAATTCTCCACGAAGCTTGACTGGTTTCAAGTTTGCGACAACGATGACTTTTTTGCCAACTAAATCTTCAGGCGCATACCATTCAGCGATGCCCGACACAATTTGACGTGTCTCTTTTCCGAGATCGACTTGAAGTTTCAACAGTTTCTTCGCTTTTTTGATCTTATCGGCTTCTACGATTTGACCGACACGGAATTCGACTTGGTCAAAAACGTCGATTGTGATTTCAGGACGAACATCTTCATCGACTTCCTCAGTCGTTGTTTCTGTTTCTTCAATACGTGCTTTCGACGCTTGACGCATCATTTCTTGAATCGCATCCACTTCTTCCTTCACATCGCGACGTGGGAAGATTGGTGTACCATCCGTTACGACAGCGTCATTGAAGTCGGCGAACGTATCTAATGCCTCCCACGACATGTCTTCCCCTTCGAGTCCGAGTTGACGGAACATCTCTTTCGGGGCACGTGTCATGAACGGTTGAATCATAATCGCAACATGACGAAGTACGCCCGCAAGGTGTGTCATGACAGATGCTAACTCTTCCCGTTTCGATTCATCTTTCACGAGAACCCATGGTTGTGTCTCATCGATATATTTATTCGCGCGACTGACGAGTTGCCAGATGTTTGTGAGGGCGACCGAAAACTCCATGTGCTCCATGGCTTCTTCTGTCTTGCGAGTCGTTTCCTTCACCATGCTTAATAAGGCATCGTCAAACGCTGTGACATTTCCGTTATAAGCCGGAATATTCCCGTCGAAATACTTTTTAATCATTGCGATCGTACGATTCAATAAGTTTCCGAGATCGTTCGCTAAATCAAAGTTCAAGCGATCGACGAACGCTTCTGGTGTGAATGTACCGTCTGCTCCGAACGGCACTTCACGAAGAAGGTAGTAACGAACAGAATCGAGTCCGTAGCGGTCAATCAATGGAATTGGATCTACTACGTTTCCTTTTGATTTGGACATCTTCCCGTCCTTCATGAGCAACCAACCGTGCGCAAATACTTGTTTTGGTAACGGAAGGTCAAGCGCCATTAAGAGCGCTGGCCAAATAATCGTGTGGAAACGAACGATCTCCTTCCCGACTAAATGGACATCAGCTGGCCAGTAGCGATTGAAGAGCTCGTCGTTGTCTGTCCCGTACCCGAGTGACGAGATGTAGTTCGTGAGGGCGTCGACCCACACATAAACAACGTGCTTCGGATTCGACGGGACTTGTACGCCCCAATCAAACGTCGTACGCGACACCGCCAAATCTTGGAGACCTGGCTTCAAGAAGTTGTTAATCATCTCGGTCTTACGAGATTCTGGCAAGATGAATTCAGGATGTGACTCGAAATATTCAATCAAGCGATCCGCGTATTTGCTGAGGCGGAAGAAATAACACTCTTCACGCACGAGCTCGACCGGATGTCCGCTGTCAGGACTTTTTCCATCAACGAGTTGTGATTCCGTATAGTACGTCTCATCAGGTACGGAATACCATCCTTCGTATTCACCAAGATAGATATCTCCATTTTTAAGTAACGTCTCAAAGACGTGTTCGACAACCTTCTTATGACGATCTTCTGTCGTACGGATGTAGTCATCATATGAGATTTCAAGGCGGTCCCATAAAACTTTGATTTCTTCCACGACTTCATCGACGAAGGCTTGTGGCGTCACGCCTGCTTCTTTTGCCTTTTCTTGAATCTTTTGACCATGCTCATCCGTCCCTGTTAAATAACGGACATCAAATCCTTTTAAACGTTTGTAGCGAGCAACCGCATCACCTGCTACCGTGGTATATGCGTGACCGATGTGCAATTTCGCACTCGGATAATAAATTGGGGTTGTAATATAAAAAGTCGGCTTCGCCATGATTTATTCTCCATCCTTTCGACATATGCAATTCTCATTATACACGGTTCGACAAAAGAATTTCCAAAACTAATTGTTTGGAATTTTTTTGCGTTTTATACGTCATAAATGTTCCAAAAATACCCTTTCTTTGTTTCAAGTTCAAACTATCGGGGAAATTTAGGTATATATCGCTCTTGATTCGACAAATTTCGAAAAATTGCTTTTCCAGATAGTAAGCAGTTGACTGCAATTGGAAAGTTTAGTATGCTTTTTGCTGTAGTCACATTGTCGAATTTTGACGATTCATGTCACCATGAGATTTCGACACCATTGGAGGAGGAAACACAAATGAAATCTACAGGTATTGTTCGTAAGGTTGATGAGCTTGGTCGTGTCGTTATTCCAATCGAATTGCGCCGTACACTTGGGATCGCAGAGAAAGATGCTCTCGAGATTTACGTCGACAACGATCAAATCGTTTTGAAAAAATATAAGCCAAACATGACTTGCCAAGTTACAGGTGAAGTATCAGACGATAACTTCAAATTGGCTGACGGCAAACTCATCTTGTCACCAGAAGGTGCACAACGTGTTCTCGTTGAGTTGAAGAACATGCTCGAAAACTACTACAGCGAAGAGTAAGCAAGGATTTCCTTGCTTACTCTTTTTTGTGGAGTTGATGGTACGCATCATACACATCGTTTCGAGACTCACCACGGTCTTTCGCCGTCTGTTTGATAGCCGCATTCGGCTTCAATCCTTCTTCTATATAGTGAACAACGTGTTCATAGACAGAGAGTGCCTCCCACCACGTCGTCGTAGGAGCCGTTTCTGTCGCACCGCTCACCAGGACGACAAACTCCCCACGTACTTCACCTTCGCACCAATGTAACGCTTCATCAACGGTCCCTCTCAAAAACTCTTCAAACGTTTTTGTTAACTCTCGGCCCAAAACAATTTGCCGATTCCCGAACACTTGTCGAATCGCCGTTAACATCTCTTTCAATCGATGAGGAGCTTCATAAAAAACAATCGTGCCCGGCTCATATCGAATGGATTCAAGAACATCGACACGATCTTTCTTTTTACGTGGCAAAAAACCGTAATAGAGAAAACGCTCTGTCGGAAGACCTGAGGCAACCAACGCCGTAAGGGCGGCATTGGCACCAGGTAAAACGACCACCGGAATATTCGCCTTGATGGCTAACCGAACGAGATCACTCCCGGGGTCTGAAATACCAGGCATTCCAGCATCTGAAACGATGGCAATCGACTTTCCGGCAAGAAGATCTTCAATCAGTCTCGGTCCACTCACTTCTTTATTATGTTCATGATAGCTAATCAGCTTGGTCGGAATCTCAAAGTGACGACAAAGCTTCATCGTTTGGCGAGTATCTTCCGCTGCAATTAAATCCACTTCTTGAAGCGTTCGCACCGCTCGATATGTCATGTCTTCCAAGTTTCCGATTGGCGTCGGTACGACATACAACGTCGGTTGTTCAGTTTGATAACTCTTCTGTGAATTCATTAGTCGTCCCCTCCATCAACTTCTCTTTTTGCCCACGGGTCAATTGTTTGATTGACCATTCATACTGCATGGCCTCACGCTTCGTATCAAACGATTGCACATATCGAAGTCGTACGGGCAGTCGCGCTTTCGTATACTTCGCCCCTTTTCCGGCATTATGTGCAACGACCCGTTTTTCCACGTCCGTTGTATAGCCTGTATAATACGTCCCGTCCTTACATTCTACGATATACGTATAATGTTTAGGCATCGAGAATGACTCGCATCTCTTCCGTATACGTATCGTCTTCTTCATATACAACAAATGGTGGTAAAATTTTAAGACCTGCTTTTCCATCTTTCGATCCCTCGATTAATAACGTATTCGCTTCGCGTCCAGCTTTCGGATATACGAGCTGCATTCGCTTCGGTTCAATTCGGTAGGCACGCATCAATGTCAGGATATCGAGTAAACGTTCTGGCCGATGCACGAACGCCACTTTCCCTCCCGGTTTGACGAGTTGACTTGCCGTTTTAATACAATCTTCTAGCGTGCACAATACCTCATGGCGGGCAATCGTATGATGTTCGTTTTGATTCCGCAGTGATGTTTCATTCGCTAGAAAATATGGCGGATTGCATGTGACCACATCATAACGTGCATGTCCGAGTTGGGTTGCTGCCGTTTTGACGTCCCCTTCTACAACTTGAATTCGCTCCTCGAGACGATTGACCGCCATGCTTCGATTCGCCATATCGACGAGTTTCGATTGAATCTCTACACCCGTAATCGTTCCTTTTGTACGATATGACAAGAAAAGCGGAATTGCTCCCGTACCGGCACACAAGTCGACCAACTGACCTTTTTGAATCGGTACCCATACAAACTCTGCAAGTAGCACCGCATCTAATGAAAATGAGAACACATCGTCACTTTGAATAATCTTGCCTGGACGTCCTAGCAAATCATCGAGGCGTTCTCCATCCTTTACCGTTACCATTGTTTCCTCCTTGTATAAAAGAAAGGCGACGGATAGGGAGTCCCTATCTATCGCCCCGTATTAATGTTTATTGAGCATCGACAAACAGAAGAGACAATCCCCATCTTTTCGTACCTGTCCATAATGGAGGTTACAAATATGGAATCCTTCTTGATACAGCGCAGCTAAATTATTCTGCCCTTTTCCAGACAATGCGATTTGTGAATCACCATTTGTCGTATCAACTTCTGCCAATTGTTCGACTTTTTCACGCAAGTGATGATTCTCTAGATACATATGCTGGTTCTCTTCAAGCAAATAGGCAAGCTGCTCTTTTAGCACGCCCAAATGCTCCGTTAAAAGTTGCATCTGTTGCTCGATTGCATCTACACGCATCATCACTTCTTTTTTGTCCATTCTTTCCACTGCTCAGCACCCCATCACTGTTTTGACGGTTTTCGTTTAATCGCACCCACTTCAACAAGTTCATCAATCGTATATGTGACGACACGCGTCCGATCGTGGAGCTCAACTTGAATAAGTTGGTCCAAAATGTTGAGACCGATTACACGACCATCACCTTCTGGAATTTTGATTCGCTTGCCGACGTCTGGTAAATCGCGTTTTAGTTCTTCGTACGTGTCATTCTCATATTTCAAACAGCACATCAGACGGCCACAAACGCCAGAAATCTTATTCGGATTTAACGAAAGGTTCTGGTCTTTTGCCATTTTGATGGAGACTGGTTCAAACTCCCCAAGAAATGACGAACAACAAAGAACTCGACCACATGGTCCAATCCCACTTAGTAGCTTTGCTTCGTCACGAACACCGATTTGTCGGAGTTCAATTCGCGTCCGAAACACACTAGCTAAGTCCTTTACCAATTCTCGAAAGTCGACGCGACCCTCGGCAGTAAAATAAAAGATCACTTTATTGCGATCAAATGTATACTCAACATCGACTAACTTCATGTCTAATTGATGTTCTCGAATTTTTTCTTCACAGACGGCGTGAGCATCAACGGCTGCCAGTCGATTATCGCGTACGATATCCGCATCCTTTTGGTCCGCGACGCGAAGGATCGTCTTCAACGGCATGACGACTTCATCTTCGCCGAGTTGTTTATCGACTTGGACGACTTCACCATACTCAATGCCACGTACTGTTTCAACGATGACATGATCCCCACGTTTAAGTGTTGCATCGCCTGGTGAAAAGTAATAGATTTTTCCCGCTTCTTTAAAGCGGACTCCAACTACTTCAAGCACGCGCTTCTATCCTTTCTGCAAATCGAACGAAAGTCGTTCGAAAGTTAATTGAGGATTGACGTTTGCCTCGAGTCGTCGAATCGCCGCATGCACACTTTCAATTGCATGTGTGAGCTTAGAAACAGATCGGTTTTGGATAAATGCGTGATATAAAGCAGCCTCATTCTTAAACAGTTTCAGAGTATACGTATCTCGCACTTTTAAATGAAGTGCCTCCTCTAACCAATGTTCGAATAATTCAAGGCCAACTCGCAATTCATTCCGTCCTTTGAAATGCCCTAACCATTTTTCTTGCGCGAACAAGAGCAACTCTTGAGGTCGTTTCGTCAATACTTCAATTAATTGTACCACTAGCCCGTACGCCTGTACAAACCACTCCTGCTCAAGCGCTTCTTTCGCATCATCCCATTTCGGATAAACGGTCAAGGCGAGGTACGCCAAATCATACGTACATGATCGTTCTTCTGACATCGTCTGTGCCAACTTCGCACGGTCAATCGGTCGGAACGCAAGTTGTTGAGCACGTGAACGAATCGTCGGAAGAAGCAACTGTGGCTGTGTTGTCACTAAAATAGCGAGCTTCCCAACACCTGGTTCTTCAAAGAACTTCAATAAACTATTTGCCGCTTGAGTCGTCATCTTATGGGCTTGATGAATGACATATACTTGACGGTCTCCTTCAGCTCCTCGTAACGATAGATCACTGAGTAATTGTTGAATCTGTTCTTTTTTAATACTAGCTCCATCCGGTTCCACTTCGATGTAGTCGACGAGGTTTTTTGAATCTATGCGTCGACAGTTTCGACACACTCCACAGGGCTCTGCCCCTTGTGGTGATTCACAAAATAAGGCTTTCGCAAACAATGTGGCTGTTTCAATCAAGTATGGCTCATAATCTCCTGAGAAAATGTACGCATGACCTACTTTATTCGAAACGATTGAATTTTGGATGATGCGAGCGACCACTGTTTGAGACTCATTTAACTCCTGAAAACGCATATGCCCAACTCCCATTAAAACTGATGGAATCCTTCAATCGGTAAGACAAATACAGTCGCGCCTCCGACTTGTACTTCGACCGGATAAGGAATGTAAGAGTCAGCATGTCCTCCCATTGGTGAGATTGGCGTAATCATTTGATCGCGACTCGAACAGTTCGATTGAATCACATCCATTAAATCATCGAGACGCTCTTGTGGAATACCCATCATAAACGTCGTATTCCCCTCTTTTAAAAAGCCACCTGTTGTAGCTAATTTCGTCGCACGAAAATCTTGTTCGACTAATGCGTCAGACAAACGTGCGCTATCCTTATCGTGTACGATTGCAATCACCATTTTCATCATCGTTGTACGCCTCCTTGTTGTAATCGTTCTATTGTATAATCAAGTACCTCGTCTTGAATGCATTCAATTGGTTGATCGGCATCAATCCGGATGATTCGTTCTGGGTACTGTTTGAGTAATGTTTGGAATCCTTCGTAGACCCGCTCATGAAATGCTTGGTCACGACTTTCGATCCGATCGAGTTGTCCTCGATCTTTCATGCGCGCACTCGCTCTTTCGGGACTCAAATCAAATAAAAAGGTTAAATCGGGTGTCAAACCGTTCGTCGCCCATTCATTTAGCGACTGAATTTGATCAAGGTCATATTGTAGACCGTAGCCCTGATAGGCGATGGATGCATCAATGAATCGATCACAAAGGACAATTGCTCCTCGCTCTAATGCCGGACGAATCACTTGTTCCACATTCTGTGCTCGTGAAGCAGCGTAGAGCATCATTTCCACTCGCGGTGTCATCTCATGATGATCTGGGGACAATAAGACTTCGCGGATTTGATTGCCCACAGTTGTTCCTCCAGGTTCGCGTGTTACCACAATGTCATATCCTTTTTGCGTTAGACTTTCAACTAATAGTTGTAGTTGCGTGGACTTACCTGATCCATCCGGTCCTTCAACCGTAATAAACATTCCGCTCACTTTTTAAAACTCCTCTACAATAACATCAATTTGCTCTATCATAACATGCTTACTTGCTTGAAGCTTCCTCCCTAAAGAAATCCACTCTAGGAGCACACGTATTTTTTCCTCAGTGATCCGCTCTCCTTTTAGAATCCACGGAATGCCTGGCGGATACGGAATCACGGTTTCTGCTGAGACAGATCCTATTGCCTGCTTGAAGGATACACGTTGTATTTGCTCATCACCTATCAACGTATATAGCTCAGATACGCGTTGTGTTTGAGGGAACGGAAAAATTGTTTCGTCCTCATCAATAATTGGAACGTGCGTAGCGGCTTTTTTGATTAATTTGATCCAGTGCTCAATTTCCTGTTTCTTTATTTCCCTTAATGGTAAACAGAATAACACATGATCCACAGCCGCTAATTCAATATCGATTCCGATTGATGCAAGATGTTCACTAAAAACCAACCCATTTTTCGGATAAGTCATGACCGTTACTTTCGTAAAGTCATCCCCAACTTTGACAGTAAAACCGGCACGTTTCAGCTCTAGAACAAAGTGGGCATGACTTTTTTGAATAGAAGACCATGCTTCATCCGTTAAGCTTTCTAAATAAGATCGTGCATAGTCTAATGAAGCCATAATAAGATAAGAAGGACTCGATGTCTGAAAAGAAGACAATGCGTGCTTTAACCGAACTTCATCGATATCTTCTTTATAATGAATCCAAGCTCCCATCGCCAATGCAGGTAGTGTTTTATGTGCAGACTGTACGACTGCACTCGCTCCCTCAAAAATTGCAGAACGCTGAAGCAATTTAGGATGAATCAAATGCGCACCATGTGCTTCATCGACGAGTAAGGGGATTTTCAAAGACAACAAAAAATTTGATATCGCACGAATATCCGCCATATCTCCATAGTACGTAGGAGATGTTAACATAACGGCTCGTCCTCCCGGAAATTTTTGAACAGCCTGCTCAATTGTTTCTAATGTCACCACTGTCGGAATTCCTGTACCTCGTTCAATTGTAGGTGTTAATAAGATAGGTTTTAATCCTAGCCATTCAATTGCATTCCATACAGATTTATGTGAATTTCGTTGAACATATACTCGTTCCCCACGTTTTACTGTGGCTGCGAGCATACTCCAGTTTCCAACAGTTGAACCGTTGACAAGCCACTTACTTTTACTCGCATACAGATTCCCTAATGCTTTTTCAGCTTGATCAATAATTCCAGAAGCATCATGCAAATCATCTAAATGTGCTAGTTCTGTAAGATCATATGGCATTACTTTAGCAAATGCATTCGGTAACGTATTATCAATCACAGTGCCATTATGATGTCCTGGGACGTGAAAAGATACGCGATGTTCACTCACATGCTGTTCTAGAGTCTCTAGAAATGTAAAAGGATTTTTCCGAGAAGGAGCCATCTGTTATCCCTCCTAAACTATTGACTATTAAAAAAAGACGATCAAGCATATGCTTGATCGTCTTCTGCGTTGGCCTGGCAACGTCCTATCCTCACAGGGGGAGATCCCCCAACTACTTTCGGCGCTGAGACGCTTAACTTCCGTGTTCGGCATGGGAACGG
>NZ_JACSKH010000007.1 GCF_018617485.1 Exiguobacterium sp. s124
TGGCCAAACAACAGGACCCGGAGACCGTCAAGATCGAGAAAGGCTACAATCCCGACGTCATCGCCAAAATCCAACCGCAGGGCGGTATTAAGTTCGACGCTAACTTCGTCCGGCTCGGGGACGGCTACCTCTCGTGCCTCCATGTCTATAAGTATCAGTCGCTCGTCTACGACTACTGGCTCGAACCGATCCTGAACATGCCGGGCATTTTGACGACGCTCGACATCGGGACCGCCGACAAGCGCGAGATCATCCAAACCATCAACAAGTCGATGGCCGAACAGAACACGCGCTTCGAGAACGCGAAGGACAACATCGACCGAATCGACGCTCGAGAGACGTATAAGGAACTGAACGAGCTCTATGAACAGATCACCCAGGGCGAGACGATGAAATATCTGCATCTACGCCTCTATGTGAAGGCGAAGACGCTCGACTCGCTCGAGGTAAAGGTACAGGAAGTGATGGAAGAACTCGAGGCTCGGAACTTCCGCTCGACGATCTTCCTGAACGAACAGGAATGGGAATGGCAGAGCCTGTTCACAAGCTATGACCAACAACAAAAGCTCCCGAACCGGCGACGTGGGAAAGAGATCCCTTCCCTCTCCATCGCCGGCGGCTATCCGTTCCACTTCACGTCTCTCCAGGACGCGACCGGGACGTATTACGGGACGACCGACACGAACGGAAGCGTCATATTCGACCTGTTCCATAAGGATAAACAGCGCAAATTCTATAACGCGCTCATGATTGGCAAAATGGGGTCCGGGAAGTCGACGCTCCTCAAGAAGACCGTACTCGACCAAGCAATCAAAGGCAACAAGATCCGCATCCTCGACGTCACGGGCGAGTTCTCCGACCTCGTGCGTCAGCTCGGCGGGAAAGAGATCGCGCTCGACGGGTCGGCCGGTCTCATCAATCCGCTCCATGTCTATAAGACCGTAACCAACAACGACGGCAGCGCCAACGAGGCACTCTCGTTCATGCAACATCTGTCGAAGATGGCCGTGTTCTATCACTACATCAACCCGGCGGCGACGCAGGAAGAGACGAATGAGTTCGAGATCCTGCTTCGGGATTTATACGTGCGGCACGGACTCTGGGACGAACAAGGCGAACTGCCGATCACGACGCATCCGGCGAACCGGTACCCGACGTTCTCGGACTTCTTGCATCTCGTGCAGCGTGAACTCTACACGGATGACACACGCACCTCAATCAAGGAGGCAATCAGTCCGAACCGGGTGCGGCGTCTCGAGAACATCGAGCTCGCCGTCACGAACCTCGTCCATAACTATGGCAATATCTTCGACGGGCACTCCTCCATCGACCGGTTCGATGAGGAACTCATCGTTTCGTTCCCTCTTCGGAACCTGACGAGCCTGCGCGACGAGGTGTTCCAGGCGCAGGTCTTCTCGCTGATGAACATGCTGTGGGACGGGATGATCGCCAACGGCTCGAGTCAACTGAAGGCCTACAACCAGGGCGTGCTCCGGACCGAAGAGGCGTGCAAGTACCTCATCGTCATCGACGAGGCGCACCATTTGATCAACACGCGCGACATCGCGCAACCGGCCATCCTGTATCTGCAACGCTGTATGCGCGAGGCGCGCAAATATTTCGGTGGCATCTTCTTCGTGTCGCATCTGATCACCGACTTCGTGCCGGCCGGATCGAAGTCTGAGAACGCAGAGAACGTCAAGTCGCTCTTCCAGCTCACCCAATATAAGATCATCGGTGAACAGGATGCGGAGAGCATCCCGATCATCCAGACGGTGTTCGATGGCCAACTCTCGAATTCTGAGATGCGCATCATCCCCTCGCTCGAGACAGGGCGTGTCGTCCTCAGCATCTCCGGGGTGCAGAACCTCATCTTTGACGTCGATGTCGCGCCCGAAGAGCTCGCCTTATTCGGTGGAGGTGCCTGATGTGGGCGGCCGCAAAACGGACGGCCCGCTTCGCCGTCACAGCGAAGTGGCAACTCGCGACGCTCAAATGGCGGCTCATCCTGCTCGGGATCGCAACACTCGTCTTGTTCCTGGTCATCCTCATCGTCGGGATCCTCGACACGCTCACGGGTGTCCAGAACGAACAACCGACCGACGTCCCGTTCGACACGGCCGGTGGTCTGCAGGTGAGCGACCAGGTGCTCCAATATCGGGGATTGGTCGAATCGGAACTGTCGAAGCACGGACTGGCCGAACAGACGAACCTCGTACTCGCGCTCATGATGCAGGAGAGCGGCGGACGCGGGAACGACCCGATGCAGGCGAGCGAATCGAAGTGTGGACGCATCGGATGCATCACCTCCCCCGATGAGAGTATCGTCTACGGCGTCGAACATTTCGCCTCCGTCTTCGAACGGGCGAACCGTGACGTGCAGCTCACGCTACAGAGTTACAACTTCGGAGGCGGCTTCATCGATTATGTCCAGGAGAACGGCGGACGTTACTCGAAAGAGCTCGCTATCTCGTTCTCTCAGATGATGTACCAACGCGTGAAACACACCGGTGTCTACCGTTGCCATCGCCCGAGTGCTGTCCAGCACGGCGCCTGTTACGGGGACATCGAGTATGTCGATGCGGTGTTGAAATACCTCGCACCGGCCGCCGTCGCCGACGGGGTTATCACGAAAGAACTGTTGTCGGGGTTACGTTCCCCGCTCGCCATTCCGCTCAACGTGACATCGCGTTTCGGATGGCGTGTCGTCTTCGGACAACGGGACAACCACACCGGCATCGACTTCAGTTGCACCCCGTCCGATACAATCCACGCGGTCAAGAGTGGCACCGTCATCTATAGCGGGAACCGCGGACCGTACGGAAATCTCGTCCAAGTTCGGCACGACAACTACATCACGGCGTACGCGCACCTGAGTCGTCTCGGCGTCCAGACCAGACAACAGATCGAGGCTGGACAGGCGCTCGGATACTGCGGCACGACCGGACGCTCGAGCGGGAATCATCTGCATTTCGAGATCAAGACGAATGAATGGTCCGGTCATATCGACCCCGCCCCGGTCTTCGGATTTTGAGTCATGGATGTATGGAAAGGAGGAGAAAGAATGAACTTCACCGCACGTCACCTCGCGTATCTGTTTGGGATACTGCTTGTTATCTCACTCGCGGCGAACGTCTTTTTCTATCAACAAGTGACGGCTGTCACGAGTACTTCAGACACGAGTCAGACGGAAAACAAGAGTATCACTCCCTCTGAATCGGCAACCTCCGAAGCTACGTTGGCGGACACTGAACAAGTCGTCGCTTCGACGGGAACGGAACAAATGGAGGAGCTGACGACACGCGCGACGCGCTTCGTCGAGTATGCCTTCACCATCACCAAAGACAGTTACACGACCCAGAAAAGACAGGCGAAAGACGTCATGTCAGAGGAACTCACGGCCACGCTCTTCGCCGCTGACGGAAGCGATGTCGGCACGTTCGAGACGATAGTCCGCGACATCGAGGTGTTCCCTTCTGTCTCCGGAGAAGAATGTCTCGTACGGTTCGAACAGGACCTGTTGATCACCGAAACGGGTTATGAGGAGACGACGCAAGAACTGTTGACCCTGACGTTCGAGTCCATCGACGGACGTTTGGTCGTCACCGAGATGGAAGACCTGACACCGAAAGGAGGAATCTAGATGCGACGACAAACTCGAAAACGTCTCACCCAGAACGTCTCCCGGTTCTATCTCGGAATCGGGATATTCTTTGTCATCGGCTTCCTCTTCTTCGGCACCTCGTCGTTCTTCTTCGCCGAGGAATCACCGGTCAATGAGACGCCAATCAACGAAACGATCCGGCTCTCGAACGGGGAAATCGTGACGCTCCATGCCTGGAGTCATGACACGGAAAATCGGACGATGCGCGTCCGACTTTCGCTCGATGAAGTACCAGGTAACACGAACAATCATGTCTTCCGCTACGTCTACAAGGCACGTCCAGATTCCGAAAATGAGGTCTCCTTACTCTATGAACGGAACGACCAATACGTGCTCGAATTGGAGGATATACCGAACGACTTCGACCAACTCGCTGTCCGGATCTACGGATTGGATGAGTCACACTCATTCGATGAACTGACACCTGAGGAACAAGAGGACCGTCTTTTGACATCCCTCTATGCCGACCGTCGTACCATCGAACAAGCCAACCACATTTCATCTGACGAGACAACTTTCACGAGATTATTCGTCAAGGACGAGCTCACGGAGACAGAGCAACAATTAGAAAAAGCACAACAGTCGGTCGAGGCGCAGCGGCAACAGATCAAGCGACACGATCGTGACAAAGAAGAGCTTAAAGGTGAACTCCCCTACCTCTCGCTCGACGAACAGGTCGAACAGGAGAACGAAATCTTCGACCTTAGTCGGAAACGTGACGAGCTCACACTCGAACTCGAGAAGCTCGAACAGTCGGTCGAAGCGCTCGAAGAAAAGCACGAAAAATTGCGCGTCCGGCTCCGGGAACTGTCGATTTAAGTGGCACATTTTGTGCCAAATTGCTGGTTTTACTGGCACATTTCGTGCCGTTTTCGGACTTTTGGTGATATCACGGAAACCCCAGGCTCTGCCTGGGCTATCACGACAAGTGATAGCAGTTTCCCCTTATGCTCTTTGAACGAACTTTTAGGACGTCGGCAACATGTAACCTCTAGAAAGGTGGTCAGGCAGATGGATCTGTTGCTCCGCGACATCGATCCCGTCATCGTGAAGCAAATCGATGAATGGGCAAAGCGAAACAATCGCTCCCGGCAACAATATTTGAAAGAATTGCTCGCCTCCTGGTGCGCGAACGGCATCCACTCGACGCAGGTCGAGCGACTGGAACGACAACTCGAGGCGAACACGCTCCACCTGAAGCGGAGCGCGGACGAGCTCGCCGCGGTCACCCGGTTGTTGAACGAGGTGATGCAAAATGCGTGAGACGCCCGGCGTCGTCATCAAATCGAAATTTAAAGTACCGGGTACGAAAAAGAAGTCGCGTCGCTACACGACGTACCTCGACTACATCAATCGTCCCGACGCAAAAGATAGCCGAGAACAGTTCGAGACGTACCACGATTACATGGAAGACGAGACGAAGTCGAGCGGCCTGTTCACGCGTGAGGACAATCGATTGAACGACGAGAAACGTCGCGCCGTCCGCGACATTTTCAAGCACGCGCAAGAGAACGGGAGCATCCTCTGGCAGGACGTCATCTCGTTCGACAACGCATGGCTACGCGAGACCGGTGTGCTCCTCGACGACATCGTCGATGAGAAGCGGTTGATCCAGGCGACGCGGAACGCGGTCGATTCAATGCTCCAAAAAGAGAAGATGGTCCACGCCTATTGGACCGGCGCCGTGCATTATAACACCGACAATATCCACGTGCATGTCGCCATCGTCGAGACGAGCCACATGCGTGAGCGCGGTAAACGAAAACCGAAATCGATCGAGCTGATGAAGTCGAAGGTCATCCATTCCCTCGCCGACCGGACGAAAGAACAGGAGAAACTGAACGCGTTCATAAGAGACGAACTGGTCGCCCATAAACGGAACCGGAAAATTCCAACGCTCCCGAACCGTATCCTGCATCCCGAACTCGTCCGTCAATTCAAGGTCATCTATGAACGTTTGCCGGAAGACAAACGTCAATGGCGCTACAACATGAACGGGATGCAGCCGCTCCGGGAATCACTCGACCGTCTGACCGATCACTATATCGACATCCATTTCAAATCAGAGTTTCTAGCCTTCAACGAGAAGCTCGAGCAGGAGGTGTCCTTCCATCGTCGTAGCTACGGCGACACGGAGAAGGCCGAGCGTTATAGGACGACGAAACGACAGGACCTCTACACCCGGATGGGGAATTCCATCCTCTCCGAGATGCGCGACTTGTCAAAAGAACAAACGATAGTTGAGAAAAATGGAGCCCCAAAACATCCGGTCAGACGCGCATTCAAACAACAAAAAATATTCAACGAATCACTCTACCGGATTGAGCGGCACATGAACGACGAATTCGAACATTTGAAGAATCAACGTGCTTTCGAACAGCTGGAACGGGACATCGAATATGGAAAGTGAGGGGGGACGATGGAAGAGTTGAGACAGATCCGCCTCCGGTTGAAGCCGGAGACGGTCGCGTATTTGGAAGAGTTCGCCGACGACAAACGTTTCGGCCATCTCGGTCAGGTCATCGACCATATCGCAGAAGAGCATAGACAACTGGCCGACGAGAAGTGGGACATGCAGTTCCTCACCCACTCGATCAGCACGCAGGTCTCACGTCATATCGAGAAGTTGGTGAACGAGCAAATATCGACAGAACTCGAGCGTATCCGGCTCGCCGCAAACCGATCCGACCGCCACGGGCAGATCCTGACAGAGCTCCTGCAGGCGCTCATGCAGACCGAAGGCATCGAAGATATCATGACGACGGACCAGTTCAAACCGACGTTCCTCGCGACGGCGGAACGTGTCGTCCAGGAACGCATCGAGCACCAAAAACAGAAGAAGGACACACTAACTTTTGAGAGAGGATGAACCTTATGCGACCACTTGACCGTCCCTTTACGATGGGACAACTGTTGACACTTCAACAGAAAACTGTCTCGGTCCTTATTTATGGAAAACGGTACGACATCCCGGTGTCTGTTTCCGAGCACCAACTTTTGACCGCCATCGCGCAAGACGAGATTGTCTTGCTTCCCGTCAATTTCGAGCGGACACGGCTGTTACTCGACATCCCGGAAACGTCGCCACACCTCGAGCGTGAACTGAAAGATTTTGCGGATAGTGATGAATCTGTCAAAGACTTGTTGAAGGAAGGAGTCTGACACGATGGCCAAGATGAAGACGAACGAAGAACGGAAGGCCGAGCTCGATGCCTTGACGGAACAAATGGGAAAACAGATCGACAGCTACTTCGAGAGTCCAGAGAAGATCCGTGAACACCTACAGTTCCTCGGCAAGTTCCATCAATACTCGATGCGGAACGCAATTTTAATCGAGTCCCAGTTCCCCGGAGCGGTCGCTGTCGGTTCTTACCCGTTCTGGGAGAAGCAAGGCGCACAGGTACAAAAAGGTGAGCGTGGCATCAAAGTATTCGTCCCGAACCCAGTGACGTACGCCCTTCACAAAGATGAATGGGTGCCGCTCAGCAAGGCACCGAAGCCGATCAAGGACGGCGTGAAACAAGGACGCATCCCGTCTCGCAAGATGATGTACTTCAAAATCGGTCACGTGTTCGAGTACACACAGACCGACGCACGGGAGAAAGGAATCGAGGTCTCGGACATCTTTAAACGGTATCACCGGGATGGCGGGCTCGAGAACGAACAAGACATCCGTAACGCCTTGATGACGCTCGCGGATGCTCGGAATGTGACGCTATTGGAGGAACCGCTCGACGAGATCGGGACGGCGAAGGGCTGTTACTATCCGGAGTTGCATGCAATCGCCTTGAACCCGCGGAACTCATCGATCGAGGACATCACCGTCCTGATCCACGAGCTTGCTCACGCGGAGCTGCACAATCAGGAACGGAACTTTGAGCGGGACAATCCACTCACAGCACCCGAGAAGGAGTTCCAGGCCGAGATGGTCGCTTATGTCGTCTCGCATCAACTCGGGTTCCCGACGAATGACTTCTCGCTTTCCTATCTAGCCGGTTGGACGAAAGACAAGGAACTCCTCGACAAGGAAAAATTGTTGCAGGAGGTTCATCAGACATCCGCGACTTTCCTCGACCATATTGAATCTCATCTCGAGAAGTTGCATACCTTGGAGCAAGATAAGGAACAGACACCGCTCGAATATATCGCACAGTTGAACCGCCGCATGGGATGGAAGGACGCTGACCTCAGTCTTTATGAACGGGTGCATGCCGTACAAAGCGTGTTCCCCGAGGAGGTGGAGCCCTACCTGAACGCAAAAGCGGCCCTTGAGACGAACCTAAAGGTAGATCGCGTCGATGAGCCGCTCATGTATATTCATGGTAAGGGTTTCGGGTTTCAACCGTTCGGCATCGCCAACAATCACGACTTCAGTGAAGAGGCAATTGTCGCCTACACAGTGGTACTACCCAATCAGCCATTGATCAGCGGTCACTTTGATCCCGAACGAACCGTGCATCCATTGCACGATTTAGAAAAGAGCAATAAGGTTGAAAAGCCAGTTCTGAAATCGCTTGAAAACTATTGGCATGACGTGTTGCTCGAAAAAGAAAAAAAGTCTTTATCAAGAACAGATTTGTTGAATATTGAACGGTTGATTTAAGTGTAAGGAGCTATAACAATAAACCATATTATGAATTTATCATATGTTATGGCTCCTCATACTTTAAATTACTTTTTAAGAATGCGCATCAATAGATTAGTTGCGAGTAAACTTCATTTTAGTGTCTCCCTTACTCACTTCCACGTCGTAATTTTTATAGAGGGCGACAAGGACTAACAAAGATACAGCAATAATTAATACAATCCAGACAGCCGTTGAAACAGCAGTTACGCTTGCCATAGCCATCGCAGCCACTGGTGTGGACATCTCAGAATTAATATCAGGTTGATTTTTCGATTTCTTCAATTTTTCTAGCGGTTCTAATTTCTTGGCTAACTCTCCTTCAACAATAATTACCTTTTCTTTATTTTGAACTGCCTGTTTTAATTCTTTAGCAGTCCTTACCGTAACTTCCTTTTCATTTTGTTTCATGATTATCCTTCTTCCTTTTTATATTGTTATTCAAAATCATATAAATAATTCAAGTCATTCATAATTTAATCTTCCCAAAGTTCATTCATCAATTCATCGATTTCTTTTGACAACCGTTGCTTTTCCTCTACATCTACCTCAACTCGCCCATCTTCGTAAAACCAAAGCACATCACCTGGTTGCACTGCATCAGGGATTTGTGACTTTGGAATGTTTTCCATCAATTCTCCGAATTCGATGACCGCCAAATCCCCTTCAAATCGATCGATTATTCCTCGCCGCCGCTTCATTTTGATTTTTTCACGGTATAGCTCGAACCGTTCCCCGTGATGATGATCGTGCCGTTCTTATCAGTACGTAATGTCGTCGCCTTTACTCGCTTCAAGTTCGTCACGACTTCCGATGTCGGGTGCCCATAACTATTCTTGCCGACGCTTAGAATGGCATACTTCGGTTTCACTACGTTTAAGAACGCACTGCTCGTTGATGTCTTGGCCCCGTGATGCCCCACCTTAAGGACGTCAGCACGGAGTGTCTGTTTCTTCGCCGTCATGTCTTTTTCAGCCACATGTTCTGCGTCACCGGTGAACAGGAATGTATTCTTTTTATATGTGACATGAAGCACCGCGCTCCAGTTGTTCAAGTCACTGTTCGAATAGGATTTGACTGGGCCGACAAACTTCGCACTCACACCTTTGATTGGGAGTGAGACCCCCATTTGAGCGGTTTTGATCGTCTTACCCTCTCGTTTGACGGCTTGAAGGAAGTCTTTATAGGCCTGGGTCGTATGCTTCACTTTTGGTGCATAGACGTTCTCGACACGATAGGCATCTAGAATCTCATCCAATCCACCGATATGGTCCGCATCCGGATGCGTCGAGATTAACACCTCAATGTCATCTACTTTTTGTTTTTTGAGATAAGCGACAATGGTATCGCCCTTTCCTTTGTTTCCACCGTCGATGATAACGTCCTCACCGCTCGGCATCTTGATATAGATGGCGTCACCCTGACCGATATCGATGTAATGGACTTTGATACTCGAAGCTGCAGATACTTCACTATGTGGCATCACTAAAAATGCCCCGCTAAATAGAATGGCACTCCCGACCTTGATCCATTTATTCATCCTCTATCACCTCGTATGAATTTATTGTAAAATTATTCAACATAGTCTCATTATAATCAGTCTTTAACCATATTGCTTTAATATTTCACATGAAACCCAATATGAAAATAACCCAGGTTCCTTTTGCGTACGATTAATTACTTTAAAAAACTGATAATAGTTCAAAATACTCCAAAGATATCTAAAAATTAAGCCGACTATCGTTTCACAGCAAATCACCCAATGTAGCGCGCACATGACAAAAAAATGAATTACATACATAGCTAAACAGTTATCATCACATGATTAGATCAGCTAAAAATAATACTAAATAAAGTGCTTGCTAGCACGTTTGAATAGGAGATATTGTTTATGTCTTATACACGTGAAGAAAAAATGAGAGCATTGTCCCGTTGCAAGAATTGCCTTACCCAAGCTCGTGCGCCTAAAATCGGCGAACGTGTGGTCGCGCGAACATACACCTCTCAATCCATTTCGCACCTTAATACCTATACAGTTAAAGATGTACGATGGGGACAAATCCAAGTTGAAAATGATGAGAATGAGCTTAAATGGGTAGCCGCAGACGTTTTTTTCTTTGAAGACGATATACCTGAAGCCTTCGCTTCTATCGCACGCGGTGAAATCCGTCGGCGTAGCCGAGGTAGTCGAGAGTACACACGCGTCAATGTAACAAGCAAAATGCAGACTGTCGAAGTAATGTTATACGTAGATGAGTTCGAATTCAAAATTTCACATGAACGCAGTAGTTTAGAGATTAGACACAATTTAGACGATGGTACCAATTTTTTTGCTGAGCTCCCATCCTTCTCATATACAACCAAAATGTTGGATGCACTCGCTAGTTACGTAATATTTGACGATGACCTCAATGCTTCTAGCGATATCAAACTCACAATTCAGTTGCCTCTGGAGCGGTACGCTACATCCGATGCACTTGCCAATGCTATCCTGCAGGGAAAGAAAACAATATTGGATAGTCTACCTGATGCGCTTCATGAGCTCGAATCGGTTATTGATCCTGACGATATATACAATATCGAACGATTTACTAATCTGAAGCAAAATATCCCGACCTTCATCCGCTTTTAATAGCATCAAATAAGCCATTTTAAGATGTCGGGTACTTAGGAAAACATTGAAAAAAGAAATTTACAGTGAGGCTTAGATCATTAAATGATTTCAAATTTATTAGAGTCAAGACCATTTATAAAAAACACCATTCGGCTGAATGGTGTTCCTCGCGTGACGTTAGACGCGCCCACATTTTTGGTTTTGACCTTGCTCTTACGCTCCGTGCCTCCCGTCAGAAAGGTCCAGGAACATAGAGATGCGGCGGTGAGCCAGCAGCTCTTGTTATCGGACCGTCAGGGGGGCAGCGGTGCGATGAGCGACTTCGCCAAGAGGCGCTAGACGCTCACGCATGAGCCCGGATCACCATTCCTTCTCCCATGCCCCGTCTTCTGAGACTCCTCAATCTTCAAACCGATACTTGATAAGCCAATGGAAATGTATCATTTCATATTCGAATACACCTTTGGATAGCTCTGAGACCACAAAATCGACGTCCCCATTCGCCACCTTCTATGTCATACATTCTTGATTAGACGCTCTTCTTCGTCCAAATAGATTAACACACGGAAATAGGACGAGTTCTGTCCTTCATCGAACCAGACCAAATTCTTAATGAAATGTTTCTTATCATCAGTATGTATCGAATCTAAATATACGTTTTTGATTAGGATTTTTTTATGGGTGATATATTTATAAAATTTTATGCTAACATAAAAAAGTATCTAAAATTTCTGAAAGATTGGAAGGTAATAATTTATGGCATGGCATATTCATATAATAAATCCTGGACCAGCAGGAGGATTAACAAGTGCATTTTCAGACCATATTTATGTTTACGACGAAGACGCTTTTTCTGGGCACACTACTCTATTTCTTGGGTCTCCCCATTTGGATGTTTTAGAAGATCCAACACGGGCCTTGATTAGAGCAAAAATTCTCATTTCAGTATTTACTTCAATTCAAAGATTATCCTATGACCGTATCTTGCGATATGATGACGGATTCATATATTATACTGATTATTCAAATCCAAATAAAAATAGAAGGGAAAATCTCGGAGCATTTAGCGAAGAAGTTGCTTTTGAAGAAGCGATGTATCCATTTAGTAATCCGCCTATTTCAAAATTCACGTATTATAATCAATACAATCATTATTTTACCTTAGCTCAAAATGAGCATTTGGTATTCTCAGTGCTAACCCTATTAGACGAAGCATATAAACATGCTAATTATTTCTACATTAATTTATATAAAATTGTAGAAACCATTCGAAATGAATGGGGAATAAATTCAATGACTGAATATTCCTCAGAAGTAGTTGACGCTTTCAACTTTCTCAGTGGCAGCAACATAAAAGGGTATATGAATAACTTTGAGGCATCTAGTCTTTTTTCAAGACATGGGTACAAAAAATCAAAAGGCTCCTCTGAAGATTTGCCCTTGAGTATTAAAAATCCTCCGTCAATTTCAGAAATAAAAATTAATCTGCTTATATTAATCAATGGGTGGTTGAATTATAAAATTAATTCTAAACGTATCACTTATACTCTGAAACAAAATGATCAGGCTTGATTACTTGATATTTCTATAAATTAAAAAAGGGAATTTCACCTTACTTTGCCTCCCACCTTACAAACCACCGGTATAGAAATGTGGTATAAAACTTTTTTCCCCTGTTGATTATGGTAATAGGGATGATTACAAATCACCGTCCCTATTACCATAATCCATTCTTAGGCACTCCCGAATCTCCAAAACAATATTTGAAAAACCAATGCACGCACATCACTTCATAATTTGCATATACCCTTCGAAAACTCTGAAAACAATTCAGCTGCCGTCTTTATCCGCCAACACCCATGTCCCATATAGATATACGATCTTGATCGGACGCTCTTCTGCATCCAGATAGATCAACACACGGAAATAGGGAGAGTTTCGTCCTTCATCAAACCGGACGACCTTGTCGACGCAATATCCCTTGTCGACGACGCGCATCCAATCGGGACGATCCATCAATTCAGAGAACACGGTCCGGACGAACGGATCCAATCCATCGAACGCATAGTCATCAAGTATCCGCTCGTACATCATCGCCTCGTCCAAGGACTAACCAGATAAAAACGTATACATGTATACAAATATATAAGTATACATGTATACGTTTCGGAATAATCATTTATGTACTTGAAGCATGTTCGTATTGAAGAAGACCGTCATCTGTTTCAATCGTTCCCCTTCTTTCACCTCACAAAGGATATCCATGCTCACCAACTCGAAGGCCTCCGGGTCGATGTCCATCCGTTCAGGAAGTCTTTTGAGCAATACTTCTTTCATCTCTTTGATCGTTTGTTGGTCCAATGTGTGATTCATTTGAATCATCCTCTCCTGTTGATAGCTCAACGATACCTCGAATCGGACCATTCGACATCTTGGCTTATTTCATATAAGCCCTGGGCTTGTTTGAAACAAGCCCAGGGCTTACGTAGGAAAAACGACCATTTTCACCAAACAAGGCCTTAGTTTTTAACATTTGACTAATGTGATGAAATATAAATCAGGTTTAATGCAATCAACTCAGTTTCATTTCGTATTTTAGATGCTAAATACGTATTTTAAGCCTTGAAGTATAAGTTAAATAACGTGTAAGATGATGTTAAAGGTAATAGGTACTACCTCTTTTAAACATTTCTTCACTTGAAGAAATGTTTAAATAAATTAGCTATCTTTTTAGCGTACCTACTCTCAAAATTCTCTCAGCTTTACTTACGACCTTGCTGTACTCAAGGTCGTATTTTTTTATGAATATCTATTTCCCCATTCTAGGTTTGAAAATCATCGTTAAATTATGTCATTTCATGTTAGGGGTCATCGTTACTATGAAAAAAATTAAAGATCATGAAGCTTTATTCATTTTTTCACTTACAGGTTTAGGATATTTATGTACTTATATATTTCAATGGGGTAAATTTCATTACTACTCTATTCCAAAATCATTCATAGAAATCAACTCAAATACTCTCTTAAGTTCTCTCGTATTCATGCTAATTCTATTAATGTTATCTTCACTTCATGTCGGTTTTATTAAAAAAAACACCTATCTAAAAAGCGCTAAAAATATTTTGTTTATCAAAGCTAGCCCCTATAATCACTTTATTCAATTTTTACTTGTGTGTATGATGGTTATTCTAGGTTTTATGGGAACACTCTCAGACCATTACCCCTATTATTTGATAGGAATGATTCTATTGCTGGTACTTTATTTCTTACTTAAAAATTATCAGTCTCTTTTTTTTATAAGTTATATAGGGTTCATTCTTTGTGGCGTGTTTACCACTGGATATTCAATTGCAGAAAACGAAACTACCTATTTGGTGATTGATGATCCATCTAAAGAGAAATCATACGTTGTTTTGAATATTCAAAACGGAAAGGCAATTATAGCTGAAATGAGTGAAGAAGAGAATCTAATTTACCCAAACTACCAGCTCCTTAAAATCGAAGCAGATAAGTTGAATGAACACGTACTTAATCAAAAAGAGCTTAAAGATTTGCAAATAAAAAAAGAATAGATTCTCAAATCAAAACGTTAATAAAATAGCCCATAAGGTCCCAACTAGAAAGTTAGGTCTTTATAGGCTATTTTTGGTGATTTAAAATTGTTTTTAGTCCGTAATATTTTTAGTTCATTCTTAGTCTCGGTGGACTATCCGAACTGTCTCTTCGTCTAAAATGTTTTGAATTTCTTTTTGCATGTCACCTTCAGAAAAAAGAGGTTGGAAAACAAATGTTCCAGTTCTCAATTCTTTTGCAACCAGTTGCACCTCATCTTGTCCATGATAAAAATATTTGTACTCCCACACGTATTGGTGGTCCGTTACATAGACACCATTATTAGTATTGTAAAAACCGTTTGTAATTTCAGCCATGATTAACACCTCCTTCATATGACAATAATAGTACAAAATAGGATTATTAATAACCAATAATTAGTTTAATAGTATATTTTCAGAAACGTACTTAAGTAAATCATCTTCAATACCAACATCTTATTTTATAGCTTCCAAAAATTCATTATGCTTATGATTTTGGCTTTGGTTTTATATTTTCAAGCTTCTAAAGCGGTTAAAGTTTTCAATTCCATAAAAGAAAAACGTATGTTTTTCCTCCTTGCCCTTACTGGATGGAGCAGGACCGGTCCCCGACCCGGTCCTGCTCCTTTTCATTCACCCCATGTATCCTCGCTGTTTCATGCTGACATATGACTCATCCGCACCGAGGATGAGATGGTCAAGCACCGGGATGCCGATGAGGTCGCCCGCCTCATGTAAGCGTTCGGAGACGATGATGTCCTCTCGACTCGGACTTGGGTCCCCGCTCGGATGTTGATGACAGGCGATGATGCACGAGGCATTGTTCAAGATGGCGCATTTGAAAATTTCTCTCGGATGGACGACGCTCGAATTGACGCTCCCGACATGCGCCCGATGGACACCGATGACCCGATTCTTCGTGTTGAGCATGATGACGAGGAACACCTCTCGGTCATCGTCCCCGATAAAGGATGCCCCGATTTGTCGGGCGTTGTCGGGTGATTGGATGACGGCGTGCTCAAGGGCGACCATTTCCTCTCGAACCTCTTGCTTGATACGGATGACCTCGATAATTGACGATAGTTCCATGATAGTTTGTCCCCTTTCGGATAAGCTGTCCTCAGAACGAACACCGTTGTGCGTCCTGTTGACGGGAACGAAGCGAGCGTCGGGAGACGGTGCAAGGGTGACCGAAGGGAGAGCCTCAAAAAAATGCGTAGAGCAAACGCAGGACCAGGCTTCCGTAGCCAATGAGCGAAAAGTCTTGCTTTGAGCCAAAAGCGAAGGAAGACGGTCCGGAGGGCGCGTCATTTTTTTGACGGCCCTTGCACCGACGACCAGCGAGTTAGAGTACGGAAACAGGACGCACGGATGAAGGTTTACAAAAAAAGACTGTTCAAACTTGATAAACCGGGTATAAAATAAGAACAAATGTTCGATTTTTTCATGGAAGGGGGATTTTGATGACGATATATCGCGATCGAGGTGAACTGAAATGGATCCCATTTTTGATGCCGGAGCATCGTGCGCTGCTCACGAAATACTATAAAGAAATTCAAAAGATTGAGATGCCAGAAATCGATGAACAAGTACTCTCGATATATGAAAACGTGTTGAACGATGCAATCTTTAGTGGGGATATGGTTGAGGTGAAGTATGTAGAGAAGCAGGAAATGAAACGGTTTAAGGGATTCGTACACCGGACGAACTATATGGAGCAGACCGTTGAGCTAGCCAACGAGCGAAACGGGATTATCCATGTTCCATTCGAGGCGATCGTTCATGTAGAGCGGTCGATTGACTAACGCCCTAACGGTTGTTCGAAGAGGCTGGGACATAACCCAGTAGATTCATAAGAAAGAGGCTCCGTGAGCGACTTATGAACTGAACCCTGAATGATGGACACTTGAAAAAAGTGCCTCATTCGGGGTTTTTCGTGTGCGCACGAATCGCTATAATGAACCTATTCATTCAGACGGGAGAAACAGTCATGAGTAAAATTATCTTCAACATTCAACAAATCAATCAGCTCGAAGAAAATCCAAACGTCACCTCCGTATCAGAACGTTCGATTCAATACAGCGTCGAGTTTAAGGTCAAGGCCGTGCATGAGAACATGGAAGGTAAAGGACCTCGACAGATCTTCACAGAGGCGGGGTTCGACCTGAAAGAAAGAGTCCGGCTACCGAAAATTGGTGACCAGCCCCCTCTTTTTATCAAAATTCTTCAAAACCGGCTAGTTATATCCCAGCCTCTTCCCTAAAAATGAAATGTAATCATGATTAGCTCTCATTAACTTTATAATCAAAGAATAGCTCTCTAAAACATGAAGACATTATTTATTTTTGTATTTCTTTAATTTTTTTCATCTTTTGTGAGAAAGTACATACTGACTCCTAAATAAATAAACAAAAAGAGTAACTGACTCAAGAATAGAAAGAGGATGACTGTTTTACTCGGGGAATTTCCGTACACTCCCCATGTCACAGGAATAACTATTCCTACAATACTGGCATAGACAAGAACCAATAATCCCCACCACATGTTTCGATTTCCACCAAATTCTCTCAAGATTTTTTGTTGTTCTGTTTTTTGTCGCTTTAAAAATATGAGTTCGTTCAGATGAGTATCATATTCCTTTAACTTCTCGTTATAAGCATTTGCTCTATTTTTTATTGTGTCTAAATTAAATAATGAGGGAATTCTATGAACCGAACCCCGGAGGCGGTTTTTGTAGATATCATAAAATATTTCGTACCACGATTTTCGTCCTCTTAGTTCACTTTTAGTTTCAACGCGAAAGTCCTCAAAATCAATCGGCAAATCTTTTAGTGAATCTATTTGCTCTTGGGTTATCATTTCATTCAAATGATTTTTAATATCTATCAATTCCACATACATATCTTTGAATTCATCGATTTCCCATCCCCTGTATAGATCGTCTTCCATTTCTTCAAAAATCTCTTCAAGCGTCAAATCTTCGTACGTTAATCTTTCAGCATACTCATTAACAAAATCATTATGATCAGAGTCAAGCAATTCTATTTTTGCCGCTTCCAGTAAATCTGTTCTGTTAAGAATGTCTAGATTGATATCACGGAGCTTATGTTTCAATCCTTCCTGTTCACTAGCAAGAGTAATGACTCGAGAGACTAAAAATCCTCCAATGATGGCAATCAAGGCAGCTGTAGCCGTGACAACTGTTGAAATTAATAAATTTGAGTCCATTAGCAACACTTCCTTCTTTTTAAAGTATGTAAAAAGAGGCAGGAATATAAACCCAAAAGGGGTCCTGCCTCTTTCACACTATTAATAAAAAATACAAGTAAAAGAATATAGTTTGGTTACTCACTTGTTCTGTTAGATCTTCTAAGAGCACTTGGAATTAATAAATCTAATTCATTGTCAGAAAAAGTTTGTTCTTCATTCGTTTTTAGTGCTTTTTGAGCTTGTTTAAAACTTTTAGCATCAGTACTTGGCGATTGTTCGTACACCTTTCCTGTCCTTTCTTGTAAGTCATCTCTTCTATTACGTATTTCCTCACTATCGAGGTCATCAAAATCCGTTAGTAGAGAAATGTACTCTTCTCTTATTTTCCAAAGTGCCTCTGCAGCGCTACGGTGACTTTGAGCAGTTTCTACGAGATCAAAATTCTTAGTGTAAGAATTTAGAACCAAGAGTGCCAAAGACAATAAAGCGCCAATGAGCGTCGCAATAGGCTTACCTGTGATAAAAATCGCTCCAAAACTGCTAGTCGTTAAAGCGGATAAGACAATTTGAGCTACTTTAATGTACTCATTTTTTGTAAGAAGTCGATTTACGATTTTATTATGACAAGTTTGGGTGTATAGAATTCGTCCATACGCCTCTCTAATTTGTGATTCCAATGCATAACCGGTGCTAGAAGGGGAATTTCGATCCATAAATTTCTCTCCATTTCAATCTGCATAAGTTAGGTTTTTTATCTTGATCGTACGTTATTGCTTCAAGCGATTTATTGTAAGCTTGTTTTGCTTTATACTGGAAACTATCCTTCTTGATTACACTACGTCGGCTACCAGGAGCCAGCCATGACGTCTGATCAGGATCAAGATCTTTTAGAAATTCGAAAAAGTCTCTACTCATATAATCATAATATAAATAAGATCTATCATCGTACTCAGCTGTATTTTTTAAAAAATTATAAGCTAGTGTATCTAATAAAATCCCGCTTATCGAGACATTACATTTCTCTTTCCATGCTCTTGCCATTCTACAAAGTCGTTTAAGATTTTTATTCTTTTGACGATTCATTTCGTTTATAGCAAAGAGTTCAGCTTTAGGATTTGTTATTCTCCATGAGCCGCCATTGTTCGAGTCTGGATAAGTATAAGATCCGTCCTTATTTAAAAAAACGGGTACAATTTCAAAATTTATTTTATCTGTGAAGTTGATTCCGATAACTTGACCATCTCCTTTAACATGGGAAGTTGAATATGTTTTACATAACTCTTCTTTGACATGTTGAATAAGAGCTGATTGTCCATTAGTACTATAATCATTAAATCTCTTATATGTTTTATAAGGCAATTGAACAATCATATCAATATCACTTGTCCAAATTTCTGTTCCTCTGCCATAAGATCCCACATAAAGGCCATTTGCTGTTTCTGAATCGCTTCCCCAGTAAGATTGATTAAGGCGTTTCACGATTTTTTTATATCTATAACTAATGTTATTCACTGTAGTATCTTTCATTTTAAGATTTTCACAGAAACCTTCAAAATCTTGACTAATAGACATAAGCTATCTGCTCCCTACGTAAAATATCAGTATTTTATATTTTAAAACATCTTTGAGTGTATTAACCTATAATATCATTATTAGAACAGCACAATGATTGTATCATTCAATAAAGTTACAAGTACTCTTTTCACATTCACAACGCGTGTTAAATTGAATAATTAATTGTTTTTAGCACGTTTTTTAAACGAACGTTAAAAAGACAAAATTGTTTATAGCTTCACGTGAAATGAAAAGGGCAATTTAGAGCCCTTTTCATTTCACTCCAATTGTCTTTTAACTCATCTTTTTATCAATGTTTGTTTTCTTTTGTATTTAATGAGTAAAAAAACAAATGGAGGTGCATTATGACGAAAATTGGTTATGCACGAGTATCGACCATCGATCAGAATTTAGACTCACAACTAGATGAACTCAAAAAAACTGGTTGCAATAAAATTTTTCAAGAGAAGGCATCCAGTGTTAAAAAAAGACCCGAATTTGAGAAGTGCTTAGATTATTTACGGGAAGGAGATACTCTAGTTGTTTGGAAACTAGATCGTTTAGGAAGAACAACGAAGAAGCTTTTAGAATTGATTGATGAATTGAAAAATCGCGGAGTCAATCTTCAAATCATCACATTAGGTGTCGATACTTCCACTGCTGCAGGCCGACTATTTTTCACTATGATGGCTGGATTGGCAGAGATGGAGCGTGAATTGATTCGCGAACGTACGAACGCTGGACTTCAAGCTGCACGATCACGTGGAAGAATGGGCGGAAGAAAACCAATCGATGAACAAGTCATGACCAGAGCAATGATGATGTATGAGGCTAAGATGACTGTAGATGATATTACAAAGACTTTAGATATTTCAAGATCTACTTTTTATAAATATTTAAAAAAGACTAATAAGAAATCATAACAATGATTTCTTATTAGTCTTTTGATCATATAGTATGATACTTAGGAACAATTTCTCCTAACATTCTTGCAACAAAGTTATAAAAACTTAGTTGTTGTGCAGGCTCTCTATAACCTTCGTCGGTACCAGGATCTTCTAATAACAACGAAGTTGAAGAATAAAGGCCACTTTCTAGAAGACGATAACTAAGAATTTCAAAGCGCTTTTTGTAATTTATTGGATTATCCTCAGTTGCAATAAAAGCTTCATCTAGGCTAAACAAAGGACTGGAAATTTGACTTCCTCCATCGTTACTTTCATGATATCCCATCAAAAATAAATACCCTACAAATGGAGGTTCAAAAAAATCTACATTGACAGCACTTAATCCTAGTTTGGTGTTGGTCTTTTGGAAGTCATAACCGCTTCCAACAGCTTCTTCTGCACGGTTATTTGAGTTATTACCAACACTTCCTCTTAAAGATTTCAGTTCAATCAACCCAACTAAAACATTCCCGTTCTCTGTTTCTTTTCTTACTAGTACGTCCCAACGCTTCGCGGCTCTAAAGTATCCCGGTACAATAGCCTGCGCTCCAGTAAAAATATCAGAACGATTAATACCATTTTCAACTAGCAGATCTATTAATACATGTTCAAACGCTTCCATTGTTGCTCCATGCTGAGTTCCTGCTTCTCGAACATCTGCATAGTGTTGGAAACATTCACTTACTCTTGATTTAAGATCTTCTGCACTAGGGATTCTGATCTCCAACGTTTTCACCTCATTAGTTTTTTGTCCTACGTAGTTTAAAAGTAGGTTTTTTTCTTTATCAGTCAGGCAAAATATTTTTGCGATAATCGAGTTGAAAACCTGAGGTTGATTTAGCTCAATAGCTTTATCAAGCTGTCCAATAATGAAATCCTCTACTTCTAAAGGAACGCAGATCTGTAAAATGTTTTGCTTCTGAAAACGGAAATAATCCCCACGCATTGAAGTTGAATAAGCCTTCACAAAAGCCAATGCAACAAAACTATTTAAAATATGTTTGATTAATGAAGGATTAAAACCGTCTACTAATAAGTAGTATAAACTATGCTCAGGATAATAATAGCCTTTTTCTTCAAAAAATCTAGTTGAATTACCTATATCTTTCCATAATATCTTTGTTTTGTTAACTTCATTGAGTCTAACTCGTTCTTTAGTCCAAAACCATTTATGAGGATTATTTTTTACAAAAGCTCGCTCAGATAATCTTTGTTTAAATTGTGAAAGATAATTCTGTAGCTTAGGATAACTGTCTAAATCAATAGGATCGCCATTACTTTGAAAAGTTTGAATAGTATAAGTCCCATTCCATTCAATACCTTCAGGAGTTAAATGTTTTTTTGTAATCACGGGAACTAAAAGCTCTTTTTCTAACTGATAGTCATTCACTATTCCTTCATCAATAACGAATATATCTGTGGCCCCAGTAGCAATACCTATTTTACAATCAATGGTCTCAACATTATTAATCGTTGGGAATCTCATTTTTATACCATCTAAAATTTCTTTGACTTCAAAATCAATAACCCACGGGTCTTCATTTTCAAACCATTCATCAATCATTCTAGTTTCAATTGACTGCGTTGGTTTATCAAACAAAATAAAGTTTTTAACTTCACTTATTTCATCTTCCCCTAAATAATTAGACTTAACAAAATAGGTAGAAGCATTTGAAACCTCGTTTGAAAATCCAAAAATACAAGGGTATGCTGAAACATTCTCTTCAAAAGGACTTGAATTATGAATATCTAAAAAGTACTTAACCTTATAAGAATCTGTAATAAACTTCCTTAACTTACGTCCGTAATTATTTTTAATAAAGCGATCAGTACAGATAAAAGAACATATTCCTTTTGGTTTCAACATAAGCAAAGAATGCTCAATAAACGGTACATAGATATCTGCTCTATCATAGTAAGTAATATACAACTCTCTATAAAGCTTTTTAATGGAATCATCCATGTTTTCATTTCTAATGTAGGGTGGGTTCCCCACAACGTAATCAAAAGACAACTCGTAGTCTCGATTCCACAACAAAAAATCAGAGTTAACCAGCCAAGATTCACTTAACTCAATTGATTGATGAATATCCATGCCTTTTTCCACCAAATAATTTTGAACTTCACGCGTTAGTCTTAAATAAGTACCTGAATCTAATTCAACTGCGACAATAGCAGTTTTTGCTGATATAAAAACAGATTTCTTCAACTTCCCACTAGTAGTAAAACACCCATTTTTAACAAAACTATCAAATAAACGATCTACAATTGAAAACAAAAATACACCATCACCTGCAGCTGGCTCCAGAATAGACTGTGTAAATAATTTTTTTTCAGGAAAGTAACCAAACAAATCAAGCATTAACTCGACCACTTCAGGTTTAGTAAAATATTGGCCTAAAGATTTTGAACTACCTCCAGACGAAACTAAATCCATAGCTAAGAACCCCTTCTAAAAATATCAAAATAAATAAGTGGGGATATTTCACATACTGTAGGTACAGTAAAAGACCCACCCACCACCTTATCTATAAATGTATTGGAGTTGGGCCCATTTTTTTTAAAGCGTAAATTGCCCAACATGACTAAATTATCCTTACTAACCAACTGAATGGTCGTGACTGCTCCTCTTCCTTTTCCACTAACTGATTTACATACAATTCCCTGATCAACTAATTCTTCAATTAATCGTTTAAATGATGTATATGATAACCGTTTAGTTGAATCGACTGATGACGTAACCATTTTTGCAAGTTCGCGTTGAGAACCACGTATGCACCCTTTATTCTGACGCAAAAGTATTAAAATGTCTTCTATCCATTCGGTTAAATGACTATATTTCCGTTCTTCACGCAATTTTGCAGTCTCCCAGACTTGATACTTGAACTCGATTCCAGACAACATCTCAATCCAATATGATGAAGGGCCGAGCGGAGAACCTGGCTTGAAGGCACTTTTCACTTTCCTTTTAATCTCAATTTGACGAAGTGAGGGGCTATTCTTTTCATTCCAGTAATAAAGTGACGATAAAGCTTGATCTTCTTCATATCCCGCAGCCTTGTATGCAAGAGCAAGGGTGTAACATGTATTATCACGTTGGCCCTCTTCCACTCCTTCTAATAGCTTTAGGATTGCTGGGTGAGATAATAAATCCGTCGAGCCTAAAGCTACTTTACCTTTCTTCGACTGATTCCCTTGTTGCTCGGTCAACCAGTCGCAAAGGTCGTCAAAAGAGACACGTTCTCCCGAACGAAAAACTGTGTTCTCTTCTGTCGGTAATCGGAACCAACGTTCAGCGCCTATCGCTTGAAGATCCGCGTTCATCTCCTCAGCTATCATTCGTTGGACGCGCTTATAGTGATCCACGACTTTTGGAAAGGCGCGTCTTGGTTCTTTCAAGTACCAATACACATGGAATCCGCCTGAAGGCGTCTGGACAACGAGTGATGGTGTCGGAAGGCCAGCACTTGTCACCCGGTCCATGACGTCCGGGAAAATCATTCCTGCATTCTGTGACGTCTTGACATCGATATCAATAACCATGGCGTTTAACCAACGCAAAGAGCCCGCATGACGTTGGTCGTTGCGGTAAAAAGTGTTCGGTGTGAAATATGTATACTTTTCTTTTGCCCCAAAGAGTGAGCGGTATGTACGGATGGCACGTGGTTGTGTGAACTCATGGCAGACAAAGATCCACCCTAGTTCTTTACTGTATCCGGTTCTCTCGACCTGAGAGGCCCGTTTCGGAGCTTCCGTTAATTGGTCTCGATACAGATTTCTCAATACCTCCATGTTACATCCTCCTCTCTTCTTTTCTATGGTTCATCGTAGATTGTTGCGTATACATTTCTCTGAAATACGATGAACATTGTCGAGAAGAAAGAACAATGCTAAAATGATTGCATAAGAAAGACGCCTTTTTTCGTCACGTTTTTCTTTTGAACAACGCATGAAAAAGGATCAGTTCATCGTATTATGTTTTTGGGAATCTAGGTTTCTACAAATCTATTCATGATGGCTGGTTTAGGATGAAGCGTTGTTAAATACACAGTCTGACTACTTAGTCAGATGATTTGGATCTGATAACGGCCAGGTTATCAGATTTTTTTATGCCGTTTTTCCCTACTGGAAAGAACTTCATAATCCTATGTTTTCATAAAAGAAATCGCTTAACAATAGCTTTTTTTTGAGTTTGTGATCATAAAAATCAATGTATACATGTAGATTTGTATACGCGTATACATGTAGATTTGTATACATGTAGATTTGTATACATGTAGATTTGTATACATGTATATTCGTATACATGTATACAATAAACAAGCTATATGCTTTGTTAAAAACGTTGATTTAAAGCCATATTTCAGATGATTCTATTTTCGATGTATACATGTATACATGTAGATTCGTATACATGTATACATGTATACATGTAGATTCGTATACATGTATATTCGTATACATGTAGATTTGTATACATGCATACATGTATACCGTTTTAAAAATTTCATCTATGCGAGATCAATGTGGCTGGACATCCAGAAAAATAATCTATTTCAATGATTTCTAGACGAATTGTAGTCACAAAAAAACGAGCGTGCCTCAGTAGAGAACGCTCGTTCATTGATATATAAGGTTCAATCCATCATGGACTGCCTTTTTTATTTACTGTGCTTCATCATCAAAACGTCTCGAATCAGCTCATATTCTTTTCTCTCATTGGAAGAGAATAGCTCCAGATACTCGTCAATCATCGTAGAAATAATCGCATCTGCCGAATCCGCTTTGCCCATCGTCACTAACGCTGACAATTTGTTTTTTGTGAGGTTCGATACACGAACAGTGCTTGAACCCATATTGACTGGGTTCTTAGCTGATCGTTTATTTAAGGTTTCTTTCTGAGCAGTAGATTTTGATTCCACTGTTTTGTCTTCAGATACTTCAGCTTTATATGTTTGTTGCGGCGCCGCTGCACCCTTACGGTCCAGCAACCGCTTTTTCGTTGGTTTTTGAATCAAATCTGACATATTATTCACCCCTGTTCCACGTAATTCATTTCTGCTTCGAGACGGTGTAAGAACTCTTCTGCGACTTTCGCGTATGTCTCCATGACACGTTTGTCGTGCATATCTTCCTCGACAATCCCAGTGATGTCATATCGCTTCAAACGCTCCATGTTCTTGATCACACCTTCAAAAAGGTTATGCGATCCGAATACATTCTTGGCATTTTCAAGCGTTGCCATATCTACGGCTGCACCATTTTTGAGAAGAACCGGTAGGATTCCAAGAATATCAAAATCAGCATCATAGTCATCCAGCAATGTCTGCAGGTACTGTGTGAATACCTCGGCACCCTGTAAGCTTCGTTCCTGTGTCTGAAGTACGACGACTACGAAATCAGAGGCATAGAGGGCTGAGTCCGTATAGATGGAGATAGTGGGAGGGACGTCCACAAAAATGAAATCGAACTCACTCTTTAAAGGTTCGAGAAGAGTAGAAAGGTACGTCACACGGTCCACTTCTTTCTCAAACTTTTTCTCAAGAAACTTCGGGTACTGCGCGAAATCACTGAATGAGGGTAGTAGGAACAGATTGTCCGTAACTTCTGTGACGATGCTACTTAAATCGCCTTCTTGCATTGCCGCCATCAATGTTTTCTCGAAGGTTATGTAGTCATCTTCTCGCGCAGCCTTCGTCTTCAAGAACAAGGTAGTCGCATTCGCCTGCGGATCTTGGTCACAGAGCAATACACGATAGCCTTTCTTGGCCAATGCGTAAGCGAGCATCGTGCTATTCGTCGTCTTTCCCGTGCCGCCTTTAAAGTTTCCGAACGTCACAACAATCGCTTCTTGCTGTGAGAGATCAAGCTGATTGGTCATTTTAGTGCCTCCTTTTTTATTTGTAACTTCAACGTATCAAACTTTTCTCCATTTGTATACATGTATACAAATGGATTGATATTATTTCAAGTTAAAGATTGAATTAATTCAGATAGTGATATATAGTTAGTGTAAGTAAAAAGTAAGAATTCTTACCGTATGTAAATTAAAAAACAAAACAATCAGCGAACAAAAAAACAAACAAATGAAAAAGCCGAGCGAAAATAAATTACACAAATTAAAATGGTAAAGTGAAAAAAGGAGAGATAAACCATGTTAGCAACGAAAACGAAAAAGGTTGCCGTCTCCAGCAAAAGACAAATCGCCATTCCCAAAGAATTCTTTGATGCGATCGGTATTGAAAAAGAGATCATTATGGAACTGAATGATGGAGTTATTCATATCAAACCAGTAAGAACACATACGGATGATTTTTCGGAAGAAATATTAGCAGATGTTATTCAAGAAGGCTTCACAGGGAACGACATTTTGAAAGAGTTTCAACGACGTAAAAATATGATTCGTCCGGCTATTTCACAGATGATCAAGGAAGCAACAAGCACTAAACCAACATCAATAGATGATTTATTCGGAGATGACGACGAGGACTGATTTGAATTGAATGATAATGTACCAATTGTATTTCATCCAGCAGCCAAAAAATATTTTATGAAGTTAAAAAAGAAAGATAAACAACTTAGTGAGCTGTATAAAGTAAATCTTCAAAAGATTGTAAGCAACCCTGAAATTGGTGAATTTAAAACTGGTGATTTGGCCGGTATCCGAGGATATGATTTTAGGCATAAGGGAACCGTCTATGAGATTGCATACAGCATTGAAATGGGAGATGACGGGGAAATGATTGTCGTTATCTTAGCTGGAACCCGAGAAAACTTTTATCATGAATTGAAAAGATATTTAAAGTCTAAATAAATAATTAATGAAAGGCGCTTAAGTCTAACTTTTACGTTGACTTAAGCGCCTTTCATTTGAAAAATTGATAACACATAAATTTAAATTTCTGATTCATTACATATTGACAAAAGACACTAATATTTAGAGTTACAAGGGTGAACTTTGCACTGCCTATACTCTTTATTATGCTCGGCCATCAGGAACAATCTATATGTATCTTATAGTTAGTTGTTTTAAATAGCTCTCCAAAACTATTTGTGGAGAGCTATTTAAAACTCTCTAGTATTTCTCGCTTCACTTATTTTCATTCGAATAGTTTTCAATCTTTCGTATGTTTCAAAAGGTAGAGCCTTAAATTGCTCCGGCCCTATATTGTAGACCACAGCTTTATTTAAAATTGCTTTGTCATTAATTCCAACTACAAGACAAATCGTCTGTTCATCCTCGTCGAATACCCTTTCCATTAAAAATCTTTTCCTTTCAGTTTCATTCTTAAAAACTCTATTTGATGAATGAAGAAGAAAGATTGAAATGACAGGTAATTCTTCGATTTTATTTTCTTTTTTATAATTCATAGGCATGTAAGGTGTAAGAATCACTCCACGCCGCTTAGATTCTAATAATTTTCGACTTCTAGAGGTTAAGAAAGTTTCAATGTTTTCTCGAGTATCCCAGTCTAACATGAGTAGATATCTTGCTACACGTATCAATTCTTCGTTCATTTTCGTATCCAACAAATCGATTAGTTGTTGAAATGTCTTTGGCATTTTTTGATTTGGTTTCTTATGAAATTTACAATCACTTAAAGAACATGATGAATTATCTGGGTCAGCATTCTCTAAAATTGAATTAAATTTCATAGTCATGTATACATCTATTTCTTCTCTATGGTTATCTATGAACACTTCTGAAATATCTTGATGCTCTTCAACTACTTCATTAATTCTTTTAGAGTAGTCATTATATTCAAAGTACAACCCAATATGATCTAGTTCGTCATTTAGCTTAATATACGGATTTTTAGAAGCTTTACTGCGTTGGTATAAGTAGTTTAAAAAGATACTTGGGGAATCAAACAACTCAGGATATACTCTTAAATCATTAATAGAAATACACCAAATGGGAAGATCACTTTTCTGAATGATGTCTGTTTTTTCAATACGAGATGCAATCTCATTAAAATCATCTAATGTCACGCTACAAGCTTGAACAAATTTAATATCACTTACGATTGCGACTTTTTGATACTTTCTTTTACTTTCTTTTGAGAAAAGTTCAATAAAATCTTGTTTTTTATATGTGTTATAAAACCTCAAGGATTGATTATAAGGATTTTTAGCTAAGTCATCTAATGATTTTAAATAAGCAACTTCATCTGAAAATGGAGAGACTGGAGATAGTGCCCCTCCTTTTACTTCTACAATAATCATTACATTATCAAATATAAAAATGCCATCGCATTCACACCATTCATCTTTACCGTTTCCACCAACAGGAGCTTTATAAAAGACATTTTTATAGAGTTTTGATTTTGGCAACATTTTTTTTAATAATTTTAGCGATATTTCTTCTGATAGATTGTTCTGAATCAGATTAATCTGGTTTGATGAACCAGGATTATTTGCTCTAATCACTCTTAAAGTCGATCTATATATGTTATCTATAAAATTATCTATCGAGAAACAATAGAAACGACCATCTAATTCGAGGAATGGTTTGTATTTAATCGGACTTTCTTTGGTTACTATACTTAAATTATCTTCGTAAAAATCTTTATATTCGCCTCTTGATAACGATAACTCTTTAATAAATGTTTTCGGCCATTTGGTGATTTTTTCTACATCAAAGTAATCAGCTATTACATGTAAATCTATAAAAGACCCCTCATCAGAAATACCATCCGTGTCCCCTAAAAATTTTATATATAAAGTGCTTCGCAAGTGCTTGCTAATGGCAAGAATCCCATTCACCAAGTTTGAACTAGTTAATCCAAATGTATTTTGTAGTAACTGATCGTAAGGAGACAACATATCAGTAAAGTGATCTTGTTCAAACAAAGGATATAGAGTACCAGTTACATTAAATTGCATTCCTTGTGAATATCTAATAATCTCTTCTTTTGGAGAGAAACTTATAAGAATACTCGCAGCAGAATAAAAGCTCTCAATTTCTTCTAGATATTCTTCGACTAAAAAATCGTCCTCTATATCGTGATCAATTATTAGTTGATTACTAACCAAAATACTCTGGGTAATATCAAGAAGTTTGTTCTCAAAAGGTGTTGTATTCCCTTGAATAGTTTCTTCTATGTTCATCAAGCCTCTAAAAAATTTATAATTATACAGTTGAATCATTGTTAAAAGTGGGTCTGATTCCGACAGCATTTCTTTTATCCTTGTTATGCTCTTCTCTACTTTGCATTCAAAATCTGCTACATTGAACTGTTCCAAGATACACGCTCCTTATACAGAATATAGATTCAATCCAAAGTGAATGATTATTATAGAAAGCGTGAACTATTAAAAAAGTCATTAAGGGAAATGTTCAACCCATTGCAAAATTTTTGAATCGTACTTACCTTCGGATGTTTTGTACGTCCACTCATTAGCTCCGAAATTGTGGCCTGGTTCAAACCTCCCTTTTGAATGACTTGATGGATGGTCATATTATGTTCCGCTGCGAGCTCCTTCATTCGCTCAATGATTGCTTCGTTCAATTCCACTTGCTCACCCCACGATCATAGTACTCTCATCATTCTTATTCTTTATGTATCCTTCTATTCCTCTACCCTACCATAATCTCTTGAAATCAAAATAATTGTCATTATTTTCTATAATCAAAGCGTTATTTTTTACAGTTGTGCTACAAAACCAATAATATTGAGTTTCTGTTGCCTATAAACCCTCATATAGAGCGGATTCGACAAGAATCGTCAATTGTAAAATTTCTGACATATCAGAAAACTGATGATTTTTATTCCTAACCCTGTTATATTGGAACCAACAAAAGGAAACATCTGTTTGGTCGCCGCTCTGATTTACAGAAAGGGGAAGACTTATGTATCGATTCGGGGAGTGGTTGAAGGAGAACCGCCGGCTCTCGGGCTGGTCACAGGTCGAACTATCCGAGAAAACATTTGGAGAGATTTCACAGCCCGCCATCAGCCAGTATGAACAGAACCGTTCGGTGCCGTCGATAGCGGACATCGATCACCTGGCCCGAGCGTTCGGGCACACGCTCGCAACGGTGCCTTGGGAGGCCATCGACTTTGGATACGGGGCAAAACGTTCCGTCACCAAGCTCGAGCGACGTCGGTTCGACCTGAAGGAGCTACCGCAGGCCGACTCGGTCCGCACGTTCGATGGGAAGACGTATGAACTGCACGGCTTCATCGGGATCGAGAAGGCGAGCGGCGAGGCGGTCCAACTGACGCAGCTCTACTATCGAATCCGTACGGTCGTCTGCGACGCCCACGTGCTCGCCAAGCGCAAAAACCCGGATGACGAACTCATCCACGTCAAAAAGCAGAAGAGAGTCCGCCAGTAGCCGACATCGACGCAGCAGCACATCCTTAAGGATGGTCTACTCCAATCACATACCGGCGTGTCCCTCACCAGTGACCGGGTGGGCGGGATCTACGCACAGATGGTTCGGCGAGAGTCGCCTAAAACTCGCCATAAGGTCACCGAATCGTTCCGGGTCATCGAGAAACCCTGTACAGCTCCTCATCTCAGCGAGGAGCGGAGTTCGTGGGGGAACGGCTAGAAACCCACCGCACCGAATCCGACTGTCCTTAATGATGTGCTGCTGCACATCACGAGATCAAGGGAAGGAAGTGTGTACTGTGGCATCAAAAGAACAGAAACAGAACCGCAGCTTCGCCGAGAAACTCTTACGCATCCGTGGGAAGGACTACGAGGAGTGGCTCGACGAACAGCATCAACAAGTCATCCAGGACAACCAGGAACTCATTTTGGAGGCGCTCGAGGCGAAGCTCAGCTTCAAGTCGCCGGCGCACCGGGACTAAGGAGGGAACGACATGGGACTCAATGAGACAGGGCTCAGCTTGCTTCAGTTCTTCCAGGGGCTCGCCGTCATCGCCGCTGCCATCGCTTTCGCGATTGGGGGCTTCTACTTCATCTTCGGCGGAGATCGCGGTCGCTCGAAGGCCGTCGGTTGGCTCGTCGGGGGAGCCGTCGGACTGATCATCGTCATGGGCGCGTTCACGCTCGCCGAGATGGTCGACCAGAACATCAAATTCTAATGCACACCCACGTAGCGTTCCAATCGGAGGGCTTTTTTTGTTGCTTGAAACGAGAGGAGGAACGAGATGCTGTTTGTACGATTCACCGACGTTCCGGACACACGGATCCAGAACTATGAACGGCTCACCTTCGCCGAGGCAGTCATCGCGACCCATGAGCTGCACCAGGCACGCAGCGAGGAAGGGACGAGCTGCTCCGGTGATTTCCGGCTCTTCGACCAGAAGGATGAACTGCTCTATCGAGGAACTTTCACGTTCGGAACTGAGGGAACGTATCCGAACCTATATCATCAAGTGCAAGACCGGGTACAACGGATCCGGACGAAGAAGGAGGACAACGCGAAGAAAATGTGGCTGCTCGACGAGATCGAGTCCGAGACACCAGTCAATTATAAGCGCCTGTCCGCCAATTCGAACCCGGTCGTGTCGTCGACGTATCAGTCACACCTGACCCGACTACAGCGCCGCCTCATCTACGGGGCGGCCACGGCCGGGATTCTATTCACCTCACTCTTTACTGCCGCGCAATGGCTTATCGATAAAGAGGCACACGCCGAACAGGGAACCGATGGCGAACAGACGTGGCTGAATGCTTACGAGCAGGCGCTCCAAGGTGAGGAATCCTCACTAATCAATTTACTGGAACGAAAAGACCGGTCCGAGGAAGAGGATGCCCTATTGATCGACCTCTATCTAGCGGAAGGAAAAGATCAGAAAGCGCTCGAGCTCACGGATGATCCCATCCTGATTGAAACGAAACTGGCCGGGCTCGAGTTATCCGATAAGGAAAAATTGGAACGGCTCCAGGACTTCCAAGCGTCACATCCGACCGATGAGGGCGCGTTCGATATCGCCACACTTGAACGGGATCATGAGACCGTGGCCAAGACGGATGACGTGGAGTGGACCGCTCCCCGCGTCTCCTCGAAAGTGACCGCCTATCTCTACCTCGGGGACATCGAGTCCGCGAATGAGTGGGCGTCCAAAACAAACGACCCTGCCGTACAAGTAAAGATCGATAAATACCAAGACATTACGGCCACTATCGACGAACTGAACGAAAAATTGAAGAAGACCTCTAGCAAGGACACTTCGGCCCGTGAGAAGATTCAAGCCTTTATCGCTGCTGAAGAAATTGACCGAGAAACAATTCTTTATTCAGATTAAGGTAGGTGAAATAATTGAGAACTGAATCTCTATCACCACGATTCCCGATACGTCTGATTTTCCCTGCCCTGTTCTGCCTGTTGGTGTTTCCGGTCGGGATTTTTTATCTACTGAATGGGGTCTACAACATCATACGACAGATCATGACCCCGATAGTACAAGACGGGCTGTTGGCCGGGGCGACGATTCCAACGCTCTCACCCGCCTTGTTCTTGAAGGTGAGTCTTCCCTCTTCGACCGTCTTACTCGGACTGATCGCGTTCAGTCTGTTCAGCGGATTGGTCGTGTTCGGCAAGGTATGGCTGAACTTCCGGGATTTGCGGCAGAATCAGAAAGGGAGCGCCCGCTTCACCTCATTCGATGAATTGAAGCAACAGTACCGTCGCGTTCCGGACCGGAAGAAGCGCTATGACGGATTAGGCGGTGTCCCCGTCGGACGGGTCAAGAACGAGCTGTTCATCGATGATTCGCCCGTCAACAACCTCGTCATCGGCACAACCCGATCCGGGAAGGGTGAGACGTTCGTCTTTTCTACGATCGACCTGTACAGTCGATCCAGTGATCAAGCGAGCCTGATCATCAACGACCCGAAAGGTGAGCTCTTCGCCGCCTCGAAGGAGACGCTCGAGCAACGCGGCTATCAGGTCGAGGTGTTGAACCTGATGAATCCGCTCCAATCGATGTCGTACAACCTGCTGCAACTGACGATTGACGCATTTTTAGAAGAGAACTACTCGCTCGCCCAACAGTATGCGCGCTCGGTCGCGTTCATGTTGTACCATGACCCGAAGGCACGGGACCCGTTCTGGGCCAACTCGTCGATTGACCTATGTACGGCGCTCATCCTCGGCCTCTGTGAGGAGGCGAAGGACACGCCGGAGAAGATCAACATGTACAACGTCGCGCTCATGCTCTCAGACTTAGGGTCACGGACGGTGGTCACACGACAAGGGCAGGAGATTTCGGCACTCGACGAGTTCTTTCAGCGGTTCCCGGAGAACCATCCGGCCCGGCTCCAGTTCGCGACGCTCCACTTCTCGGGTGGCCAGACACGGGCGAGTATCCTGGCTAATACGAATGCGAAGCTAGGGATCTTCACGTTGAACGGGACCGGGAAGTTGACGTCGATGAACTCGCTCGACATGCGACGCATCGGATTCAACCGCTGGATCAGTGGACGGACTGAACCTTTGACACGGCTCACGTTCACGTTCCCCGACGGGACGACCCATGCGCTCACGACGGACGACGATGGCAGCTTCATCGTGTATCATATGTCGCCCCTTCAAATCGGGGACATCGTCCAGATTTCGACCGACTCAAGCACTGCAACGATCCAGCTGGGAGCGCATGACGAGGAAAGTGGACGGTTCCACTACTTCATCGACGGGACGATCCAGATTCGCGAAGTGATGCACCAGATGCGACCCGTGGCGGTGTTCCTGATCGTCCCGGACTATGACCCGACCTTCAACGTCATCGCGTCGCTCTACATCAAACAGGTGTACACGGCGCTCGCCCGGGTCGCCTCGCAGACGAAACAAGGTAAATGTGAGCGCCAAGTCGTCTTCTTACTCGATGAGTTCGGCAACATGCCGCCGATCGAAGGCATGGCCAACATCATAACAGTCTGTCTCGGTCGGAACATGCGCTTCAATCTCGTCATCCAGGCCTACTCCCAACTCGAGAACCTATACGGAGAGGATTGGAAGACGATTGACGGCAACTGTGGGAACACTCACTATCTGTTGACCGCGGACGAATCGACCGCCGAACTAATCTCGAAGAAACTCGGTGAGGCGACCATCGTCACCAAATCGCGTTCCGGACAGACGTTCTCGCTCAAGAAATCGAAGACGGAGAACGTGGACGGCCGTCGGCTCATGACGGCGACCGAGGTCATGGGACTCAAAGAGGGCGAGATGCTCATCATCCGTGTCATCAAGCGTCAGGACACGAAGAAACGACGTATCCAGTCGTATCCGATCTTCCTGAACGGCAGGACGGCGATGAAGTACCGCTACGAGTACTTGGCGGACGATTTTGACACAGATCGCTCCTTGCATGACATCGACATCCCCTGCCGTCACGCCGGTCTCGATTTCGAACAGATTCGAATCCGCTTTACGCAGAAAGAAGACGCGACGGAAGCGAATACGCCATCAAATCAGGAAGAAAAGTCCTTGACGGTATGTGACGTGCTTCAGGACAGCATCCTCCGCTCGATGTTCGAAGGACATGACATCGGCGGGATGTCCCTCCCCGAGTTCGAAACGAACCTGAACCTAGGAGTTTACGACGTCACCGACAGCCAGAAGAGCTTTTTGAGCACGATGATCGCGAAACGACTCAAGAAACTGAAGCAAGGCACACCGTAGAGAGGAGGCCGAACCCATGGCCGAGAGTGCGAGAGAGAAGCGAATCCAGAACGAATTGCGTGTCGTCGCGAGGATCATCGAGACGCAGCGCGTCCGCCTCGAACGGGGCGACGTGCTCAATATCCAAACGACCGATGGCTTTCTGACCGTCTATCAGGACGACACCTCAGACACCCCAAAAACTGTTACACTAATAGATAAGTTCGACTTCCGCGTCAACCTGAAGATCGCGGATCTACTGAAGGGGAAAATCGTCTGACGGAGGGGTAAACGTTATGAGGAAAATCTTGATTGGTGTCCTACTCGGAAGTTCGTTACTTTTAGCATCGTGTGGTGCCGAAAGTTCGAATTATCTTTCTACGACTTCTGTTGAAGAAATTGCAGATATTAAAACTGAGCAAGAAAGTGCATACGTTCTTGTAGACAGCGATAGTCAAGGTAATGAAGGGGCTTACGTTGATACTGTGCGAGAAGTCGCCACGAAAAAAAAGAAAGACGTTCTCTTATTCAATCCGTTTCAGCCTAATGGGGAAGATCTTGAAGAACGTTCTACCCAAGAACATCCTGAACTTAAAGGTGGCAGATTGTACGAGATGACTGACGGTGAAATCAGTCGTGAATTAAATGTATCTGCCCTTACAGAAGATGAATTAAAGGAGCAAGTCACTACTTTCATTAAATAGCCTCTGAATGGAGGGATTCTATGGGTGATAACGAAGTTGTAAATAAGCTACAAGAGTTCACTGATATCCTTAGTCTCAGTACACTGGTACTGGATGCTCTCCGCTCAATGGGTTGGATTTTAATACGTGGCTTAGCAGTATTGATTGATGGACTTGAAAAAGTGACTGACAGCATACTACTAACTAAAACATTTTTTAATAACTCTCAAGTGGTTGAATTCGTTTCTACGATTCAACCTTTTTTGTACGTTCTTTTAGCTGCTAGCTTCCTATTCACGGGTTACCTCATCATCTTTCAAAAGAAATTTGATCGAGAAGGATTTTTAATCAATCTGTTTATCACGTTGCTCATTCTCGGACTATTATCTCCAACGATGACGCAAGTAAGTGAATTCAGTGATACCGCGATTGATTTCACAACTCAAAACTCTGGCGAAAACTCTTCAAGTGAATCGATATCAAATCAGATTTTACGAGAAAACATTCATGATTTGATTGAATATGACCGAAACGATTTTTCCGGGTTGGAAGGTGAGGCTTTGAACTCTCTGCCTCAAAGTCATTTACGAAATATCGATATCAACGAGGTATTCGATAGTAATGAATTTCGCTTGGGAAGTACTGGCGAACAAATCTCTCAGTCTAAACTAACCTGGAATGGTGAAACGATGGGAACCTCGAAACTCGACCAAGGCGGCGTCGAGTGGAACAACCAGTATTACTACCGCTATCAGCCGAACTGGTTGACCATCTTCGTGACGCTCGGGATCATGGGCTTCACGCTGTTCTCGATCGCTTATAAACTGGCGCGTCTCTCGTTCGAGCTCGCCTTTAACTATGTCTTGGCAATTCTCATCGCACCCGCCGACCTGCACAGTGGTCAAAAGACGAAGAAGGTCATCCAGAGCATTTTGAACACGTTCCTCGTGATCATCCTAATATTCGTCTCGATCAAACTGTACACGATTGGGACCGCCTATCTCGCGGAGACGTTGGACGGATTCGCCTACCTGATTGCCCTCATCGCCTTCTCGGTAGCATTGATTGACGGGCCCAACATGGTCGAGCGGCTGTTCGGGATTGATGCCGGACTCAAGCGGGGCTGGGGTGTCGCCCTCAGCGCCTATGCCGCTGGGAAAGGTGTAACCTCGGCAGGTTCCCATGCGGTCTCGAAGGTCGCGCGTGCCGCACAGGGCGCACCAAAGATGCCCTCGCTCCATGAGGCCGCGACTACGCGGATGGATTCGAATGCCATGCCACAAAGTGATTCACCGCTTAATGTGGCGACCCAAGCTTCAAAGCAGATGGACGCCGAAAGACAAACCGATCCAGATGGTGTTGCTCAGACGAATCAAACCGCAAGTCGTACCCAACCTGACCAAGACGAACCGACAAGTCCGAAGGACGTTGCGCAACCAAACAACGGTCAAGAATCCGAGCTTGAAGTGCACGGGTCTCAACACGTGAACGAAGCGTCAGGCCGCACGTCTCCCGAATCGATCCATGCGACGCACTCGGAATCGAATACCGAACGTGGACCCGACCATCAAACTACGTCTTCTGAGACGCAAAGACCCGAGTCGATTCACGACCATTTAAGTTCTGGTCAATCTCCAATCCCTACTCCGTCGACTATCGAACCGGTCACCGGGTCCATCGATGCCGCATCCGGACCAGATCACCGTCACAATGAATCGGTAGCCCGAAACGACGCGACGTCACCGACAGCTCATGAGGCAACATATTCAAACGGCTCATCCTCATCTGCGCCTGATTCGAGTGACACGTCATCAGAGAAACGCCAAGGACGCGCCCGGCGGACCATCCATCAGGACACCGTGCTCGACGTCGAGACCGAGGTCATCGAACAGGTGCGTGAGAAACAGACGCATCGTCATAGCCAGCACCAGGAAGAGTCACGACGGATTTATCCGACCTCGCCACCGCGATCTGACAACATGAAGAAAAAGGAGTGATGACCCATGCGTAAATACCGAATCCCGAACGAGGTCACGACCGAACTGAAAATCAATAAAATGCTCTATCTGCACGACTTCCTGTTCCTCGTCGGGCTCATCGTACTTCGACTCGTGACGCTCCCATTCATCCCGTCGGTGCTGCACATCCCGTTCACGGTCTTTCTCGTCGTCTTCGGGCTGTTCATGGTACTGCGCCCAGCGACCAATCCACAAAAGCGGATGGTCCACGCGATTTACTACGCGCTCTTCAAACGGAAAGACACCTATATCGCGCTCGATGCGCAGACGAAAGGACGTGACTGAGATGGCTTTCATTGAAGATACGCTACAGGGACCGAGACGCACAGGCACCTGGCTCGACGAACAGGACGTGGTCGAGAAACGGAAGGTCAAAGACAAGGTCGTCGTCAAACCGACGATCGCCGAACTGATGCCGGTCGTCGACATCACCGGGACCGAGGCGTTCGAAATGCGCGACGGGACCTATCTCGACATGGTCCAGCTCACCTCAAAGGACATCTACTCCTTGAATGAGGAGGAAAAAGACCATGACGTGTTCTCACTTGCCTATCTTCTGCAAGCGTACACGCACCCGCTCAAGGTCGTGCCACTGAACACACCGCTCAGTCTCGAGCGGCAGAAGATCAGCATCGAACGACAGATTCGACAAAATCAGACACCTGCCTACCTGCCCTTTCTATTGAAGAAAAAGCAGGAGCTTGAATACCTCGAGGAGCATCGCACCAATCGCGATTATCTCCTCTTTTTTTATGCCGACGACGAGCGGACACTACGCGAACGGAAGACGCACCTCTATAAACTGCTCCGTCGCTCGAACCCGATGCGCGAGTTGAGGCTCGACCAGAAAGTTCATGTGCTCTATCAACTGAACAACCCGAACACGAAACCGCAACTCGACGCCTGAAGAAAGGAGTGACGCACATGTGGCAACGTCTGCGTGAGCGAATGGCCAAACAACAGGACCCGGAGACCGTCAAGATCGAGAAAGGCTACAATCCCGACGTCATCGCCAAAATCCAACCGCAGGGCGGTATT
>NZ_JACSKH010000008.1 GCF_018617485.1 Exiguobacterium sp. s124
AAGTAGTTGGGGGATCTCCCCCTGTGAGGATAGGACGTTGCCAGGCAACAACGCAGAGGACGACCGAGCATAACGCTCGGTCGTTTTTTATGTTCGTTATGAAATCAAACTCCATATTAAGCACCCTATTCACATGAAATTCCGAACAATTCTCATCTTCTAGATAGGAACGAACACAATTCTGAACTTTCTGAACATCGGGAATTGAATTGCACTTTTGCGTTATACCTGTTACCATTACAGAAATATTTCGAAACAAAGATGTAGGTAGAACGAGAAAGGGGCCATCAATTTTTATGTGGGAAAATAAGTTTGCAAAAGAAGGTTTAACGTTTGATGATGTATTACTCGTACCGAGGTTCTCAAATGTTTTACCACGTGACGTTGATTTAAGCACAAAGCTCTGTGAAGGATTAGAATTGAATATCCCAATCATCAGTGCCGGCATGGATACCGTCACGGAAGCTCCGATGGCGATTGCTATGGCCCGTCAAGGCGGTTTAGGTGTCATTCATAAGAACATGTCTATGGAAATGCAAGCTGAACATGTCGATCGCGTTAAGCGCTCAGAGAATGGTGTCATCACAAATCCTTTCTATTTAACTCCAGATCGTCAAGTGTATGACGCTGAGTATTTAATGAGTAAGTATCGTATTTCTGGCGTTCCAATCGTCAACTCAGAAGAAGAGCGTAAATTGATTGGTATTTTGACGAATCGTGATCTTCGCTTCATCAAAGACTATTCAACCGTCATCAAGGATGTTATGACAACGGAAAACCTGATCACTGCAAAAGTAGGTACATCGCTTGAAGAAGCAGAGCGTATTCTACACCAACACCGCATTGAAAAACTTCCACTTGTCGATGAAGCTGGCGTATTGAAAGGCCTCATCACAACAAAAGATATCGAGAAGGTCGAACAGTTCCCGAACGCAGCAAAAGATAAGCAAGGTCGTCTTCTTGTAGCAGCTGCAGTCGGTGTGACAAAAGACGCGGCTTCACGTGCTCAAGTACTTGTAGAAGCAGGCGTAGATGCGTTGGTCATTGACACAGCACATGGACATTCGGCTGGTGTGCTTGAAAAAGTTCGTGAGTTGCGCGATACGTTCCCATCACTTCCAATCATCGCAGGTAACGTAGCGACTGCTGAAGCGACACGCGCTTTGATTGAAGCTGGAGCATCGGTTATCAAAGTCGGAATTGGACCAGGTTCAATTTGTACAACACGCGTCGTTGCAGGCGTTGGTGTTCCACAAATCACAGCGGTTTATGATTGTGTTACAGAAGCAAAAGAGCATGGTGTATCAGTCATCGCTGATGGTGGAATCAAGTACTCAGGTGATATTGTTAAAGCCATCGCTGCTGGAGCGAACGCTGTCATGCTTGGTAGCTTGCTTGCCGGCGTGAAAGAGAGCCCAGGCGAAATGGAAATTTACCAAGGTCGTCAATTCAAGACATACCGTGGTATGGGATCTGAAGCATCGATGAAGCGTGGAAGCCAAGACCGTTACTTCCAAGAAGCAGACAAAAAGTTCGTTCCAGAAGGAATCGAAGGACGTGTCGCATATCGTGGAGAACTTGCTGACACGGTCTATCAATTGATTGGTGGTCTTCGTTCAGGTATGGGATACTGTGGCGCTGCCGATATCCGTGCCCTTCGTGAAGACACGCAATTTATTCGGATGACAGGTGCGGGCCTTCAAGAAAGTCACCCACACGATGTCAACATTACAAAAGAAGCACCGAACTACTCACGCTAATGTAAAAAGCCGCCATCCTGTACACTCAGGATGGCGGTTATTTATTTGCGCTTCTCTACTAAAATCACAGTACCACCTTGATCTTGAGCAGGGAGTGAGACAGTGACTTTGCCATTCTTTTGAACGATGTATTGTTTACCGCTATATCGGTCAATCAATACGGTTTTCGCTTTATATGAAGTATTAAAGGAAACAGTTTGCGCTTTCTCTTTCGTATTTAATCCGACGAGAACCGATTGTTTTCCATAACTTCGTTTGAAGATTGAATAGCCAGCCTCAGAATTCGAAGCGATGGACGAACGTGTCCCTTTACTGAATACATGCGAATAGTCTGCACGGATATTCAAAAGTTTTTGATAGTGCGTATGCATCGATTTCCCTTCACCTTTGACTCGAGACCAGTCGAAGTCATAGCGATTTTCATTGAACTCGCCTTGATCCATATCGCCCGCATGCTTCCCAGATTGACCGACCTCTTCTCCGTAATAGATCACAGGCTGACCCTTCGCCGTGATTTGAAGAGAGGCTGCGACCATTTGCTTCCCAGTATCCCCGCCTGCCCGCGAGACAAGGAATCCGTCTTCATCATGGCTACTCAAGAATTGTCCGAGCGTCGCTTCGTTCGATAACTGCGTATTACGATATTGAAGTGCCTTTTCAACGTCTTCGATATTGCCATTCACGAATCGTTCAGCTTGATATTTAAAATCAAAGTCGAGCAAGGAATCCATTTGACCACTTCTTAAGTAGCCGCCTGTATTGTTGATACTCGCCCCGTAGTGCTCCCCAATCAATTTGAAATTCGGCTTGATTGCTGTTAATTCATTTTTAAAGGATTTCCACGTTGTGGAGTCCACGTGTTTGACCGTATCGACACGGAAGTAATCAATCGTGTTGCCTTTTTTCGTTTTCGATCGTTTGATCCAATCTGTCTGCCATTTCACCAATTGTTCCCGAACGGCAGCTTCTTCCGTCTTGAAGTCGGGAAGACCGGATAGCGACATTTTGAGATCGTCTCCGTCGACCGGATTTTCACGGATCATTCCATCAAATACTTGTCGTTCTGCATCCGTTGGGAAGTTTGTGACAGATGAGCTTGCCCCAGGTTCCATGCCATAGCCAGGATGGTTCAAGACGACGTCGACCATAATTTTCATTCCACGCTTATGCGCTTCATCAATCAGTTTATGGAACGCAGCCATATCCCCGAGATGTTCATCAAGTTTTTCAAAGTTCTTGGCCCAATATCCATGATATCCATACTGAGATCCGTCTTTTCCATATCGTAAATCCCAATCGATGTTATCCACAATTGGCGTGATCCAAATCGTATTGATCCCAAGATCATCTAAATAATCAAGTTTTTTCGTAACACCTGCAAAATCGCCGCCATGGTAAGATTCAGGATGATCTTTGTCATAGTACTCACGATTCGGGTTGTCATTGGATAAATCTCCGTTATAGAAACGGTCCGTGAGCATAAAATAGATGCGCGCCTCATCCCAATCAAACGCTTGTTTTTCCTTCATCGTTTTAGGGACGACACGAACCGTTGTTGTCGAGCGATGAACGTTTCCATATTGGTCGATTGCAGTGACGGAAAGCGTCTTATTTCCAGGTTTGACCGTATCTTTCACCGCGATGGTTTGGGCGTTTAACGCACGATCGATGTGTAACTTTTCAGGACCACCAAGTGGGCGTGCATCGATGTAGAGTTCTCGGAGTGTCACACCTTTCGGCAAGGACGGTTTTACTCGAACGACCGCATTTTCACGAGAGCTGATGGCTTTCGGACTGACAGAAGAAGTGAGTGTGACGGTCGGTTGACGATATTCGATTTGAGAAGCCTCGAAATAGGGGTCTTTCACTTCGACCGTGACGCCGTCCTTCGTGACGAGATACGTGTAGTCATGGATTCCTTCAGGTAAACGTATTGTATGGCGGAACCACTCGTTTTCTGGCTCATAAGTCATCGGATACGTCTCACCATTGATTTTGAGTGCGACCTGATCGATTTCGTCCATTTCTCCTGATTCGTAGAGCGCTACATCACGGTAGAAGAATTGAATTCCATCTGTACCGTATTCGGGACCACTGATTGTCGGAACTTGATGGAAGGCACCTTTTCCGCTTTCGACGACGACCTTCGTGACGCGGTCTTCTCCGAGCGTGACGTATCTGTCTTCTCCATAAGCATCCTTAACGGCCCAGTCCGTACCTTTTCGAATGACAAACCCGACTTTCGTGGCGTCTTGACCGACTGGGATACGGAAGATGGCCCCATCGTCAGTTATCCGGTATGGATCGACTTGTCCGTCTTTTTTTCCTGTGCTCCATGTCCATAAGTTCCAATCCGTATAGTCATGATCGGCACGGACATATTTCATTTCGATATAGCGTGTCGTTTCCCAAGGATCCGCGAGTTTTGTTGCTGTTTTGAAAGTAGTCGTCAATGCCGGGAGTGTCGTATTCGAAATCGTTCCGGTCACCGCACCTTCTGGAATGATGGCCGTATAGGATGTATTAAGAGCGAGAGCTTCTTTCGGTTGAAGTGTCACGCTCGTCCCGTTCGCCGTCACATCAACGGGGACACGCGTCTCCCCTTGTTGTAAGGTGACCGATGCCGAATCGAGACGGACGGGTTCATTAAATGTCCATGTGATTGGAGCAGACACATCCACATCAATTGATGATGAGGCCGGGGTCACGGACGCAACTTCAAGTTGGTCAATCGTCTCTACCCCATTTAAAGTGAATGGTGCACTATAAACAGATTGTGAGGATGGCGTGGCAGACACGTTCCAACTATTGGCTAATTGATTGGCCGCGTTGCTCGGAATCGTATCGAACGCCCCATGCTCTCCGGCGTTATTTCCACTCAATACAGTTAAGGCGCGGACTTGATCTCCATTGTTCAAGCCGAGTAACGAAAGAGGGATTTTTCCTTCGAATCCTTTTGTCCGATCGACTGCGAATGCCGCCCCGTTCAACTGATTCAATTGTAAAAGAGGTTTCTCTTGACCAGCCTGATAAAGAGCAGCCTCTTTTACGTTCTGATCACCATCGACTCGGACGAGAATATGGTACTGAGGTGCCTTGTCGACACCTTTAAAATCAAATGGATACCCGAGTGGATTAGTAGATACACCAGAATCTTCATCATTGATTTGGAGCGCAATATTTATGTATTGCCCGTTATCTCCCCAGTTCGGGACATTGTTCGCATCTACGTAGAAATATAGGTGTTGCGCATCATTGTTTATGTATAAATCACCGACATCGAACCCTTGCCATCCAGCAGTGGGAGAACTCGCGAGGGCGGGAATATTAGCCCAATCTGTTTTTACCCCATCAATTGTGATGGCAGTCGGTTCAGCTAATGCGTTCATCGGAACCCCGGCTTGAATGAGCAATGCACCGGACAGGAATAAAGTCGAAGCCTGACGAGCAGTTTTTTTCTTCATGAGACACCTCTTTTGTTTGAGTTAAATTGCACAATTTTATGCAAACGTTTTCAAAAATAGTTTAGCGGAAGTTGTAAGCGCTAACAATATGTTTTTGAAAAAACAATAAATAACCGCGTCTCCTGTTGGTTGAGGAGATGCGGTTATGATTCAGTAGTGACGAGTGAACCTTTGACGATGAGTCGCTCCGTCGTATCGAACGTACAAGTGATTAATGTAAGGGTAGGAGTAGCTGTTTCATCCAATACATCAACTTGTTCAGGAGAGACGGTTTCAAGCGATGTCACGATGTATTCGTAAGTGTGTGCAGCATTTCGAAGATAGATTTTCATACCAACATCGACTTTATGGAGCGGACCGAATAGAGCGTCCGCATGTTGTAAATAATGACCGGCTAGTGCGTAATTGCCTTTTCCCATTTGTTGATCGGGATGCATGGTTCCCGCTCCGACAGCGAGACTCTCATCATCTAATCCTTTTATGACTGGGAGCTCCAGTGAAACATCTGGAATGGAAATGACACCGATTGTTGGTAAATGATGAAAACGATTGCGCGCTTGTAAGACGTCCGCTAAGGAAAGAGGAGTGACCGAGGCGAAATTATAACTCGCTTCAACCTCAATCTCGTCTTGTAGTTCCATATGTTCAATGACATATTCACTGGTTGAGCTAGCGATATTCTCTTTCCAAATCGAACTCGTTAAAAAGAAAAGGCCACTGCCGATTAAAAGGATTCCGATGATCCATCGAAGATGTCGCTTCATGTAATCGCTCCTCTCGGAATTGCCCATGCGTTCATCAACTGATCAATCACGTTCGGTAAAGATGATTCGGGTAAGTGCGCAAAACCAAACAAAAATTGTTTATGCGAGTCCGGATGTACGATGCGATAGTCGTTCATCGATTTTATGGCGATGCCGAAAGATTCAGCCGACTGCTTCAACTCTTGCTCTGTTCGGTCTGTGACGACGGTCAATACAACATGCAATCCGGCACTTGCACCTGTCACGATGACAGTCGGTTCGAACGGACGGAAGGTAGTGAGCACGATTTCTAACTTACGGCGATAGATTTTTCGCATCCGATTCAAATGTTTTTCAAAATCACCGCTCGACATGAACAGCGCCAACGTATGTTGCTCAAATCGAGGGACGCTACACGTAAAATAATGATGCCGCTCACGGTAACGATTCAGAAGAGGCGTCGGTAACACCATATACCCGATACGAAGAGAAGGCATGAGTGATTTTGAAAACGTACTGATATAAATGACACGTTCGTTCGGGTCCATGCTTTGAAGAGATGGGATGGGTTTACCACTATAGCGGAACTCGCTGTCATAATCGTCCTCTATGATATACGTTTGGTGAACGAGCGCCCAATTCAACAGACGTTGGCGTCGACTGACGGATAAGACAGTCCCTGTCGGAAATTGATGGGCAGGTGTCACGTATAGCGCATCAATGGCATGACGTTCAAGCTCACTTACACAAACCCCACTGTCGTCTACCGGAATCGGGATGGAGGTGCGCCCTTGTTGCTCGAATAAAAGACGCGTGAGTGGATAACCGGGATCTTCAATTCCAAACACCGAGGCATCGGGTAATAAATCTAATAGTTGTGGCAATAGTTGTTCGGTCCCTGACCCGACGATAATCTGTTCAGGTGAGCACTGAACGCCTCGCGAATGATAGAGATAGGTCGCAATTTCCTGACGTAATTCAAGATCCCCTTGAACGGGGCCTAACGCGAGCAACTCATGATGAACCTCATCGACGACGTTTTTAATATGTCGTTTCCAACGTTCAAACGGAAAAGCCGTTGTATCGATTTGGCTTGGCGACACATCGTACGTATACGTCTTTTTAGGTGGTGATGGTGTGATGGTGCTACTTGATCGCCGGACGTATAGTTCCTCTTGCGGCAACACATAAAACCCCTTCCGAGGAATGGATTCGATATATCCTTCGGCGAGTAACTGAGCATAGGCGAATTCGACCGTCGTCTGAGATACATCTAGAAATTGGGAGAGTTTACGCTTCGAAGGTAGCTTGGTACCTGTTTTTAGCGTGTCGTCGACGATGGCTTCGCGAATATGTTTATACAATTGCTCATATAGTGGGATGGACGAATCTTGTTCAAGTGAAAAAGTAAGCATATCCATGAGATGACGTTCCTTTCTTTACGAACCGAAAAAGAAGTACAAGAGAAAGCCGATGATAATCAAGAATGAGACAATTCCAGGTGTACCAAATGAGGCGCGATTGCCTCCTTCAAACGGGTCACGGTCTAACATACTGATTCCTCCTTCATACTTAAACACGTTCGTGATAGTGGCAATAAAGTCCTTTTATCTAAACTGACCACTTTAAAAAATAAGAATCTGGCACTTTTAATATAGTCAATCCGGCTTATACTAGCAAGTAGAACATGAACCAATGGAGGGATTTCAATGGAAAAGAGACAAGTGGGAACAGATAAAGTAAAACGAGGGATGGCAGAAATGCAAAAAGGTGGCGTCATCATGGACGTCATCAACGCAGAACAGGCAAAAATCGCTGAAGCTGCCGGTGCGGTTGCTGTCATGGCGCTTGAACGTGTACCTTCGGATATCCGCAAAATGGGCGGTGTTGCCCGTATGGCCGATCCAACAATCATTGAAGATGTCATGGGGGCAGTATCTGTTCCGGTTATGGCGAAATGCCGTATCGGTCATATCGCTGAAGCTCGTGTCCTTGAGTCGATGGGGGTCGACTTTATCGATGAGAGTGAAGTATTGACGCCAGCAGATGAAGAGTTCCATTTGTACAAACGCGACTATACAGCGCCGTTCGTATGTGGAGCGCGTGACCTTGGTGAAGCTTCACGTCGAATCGGCGAAGGCGCAGCAATGATTCGTACAAAAGGTGAGCCAGGAACGGGGAACATCGTGGAAGCGGTTCGTCACATGCGTACAGTACAAGCACAAGTGAAGCGTCTCTTGTCGATGAGCGTAGATGAAGTTATGACAGAGGCTCGTGACCTTGGAGCACCATTTGAAGTGCTTATGCAAATCCGTGAAGCAGGCCGTCTTCCAGTCGTTAACTTTGCAGCAGGTGGAATCGCAACACCAGCGGATGCAGCCTTGATGATGCACCTCGGAGCAGACGGCGTCTTTGTCGGATCTGGAATTTTCAAAGCGGAGAACCCAGAAAAATTCGCACGTGCCATCGTTGAAGCAACAACATACCACGACGACTATGAGCGGATTGCCCACCTTTCAAAAGGATTGGGTGAGGCGATGAAAGGACTCGACGTCCGTACGCTCAAAGACGAAGAGCTCATGGCGCCACGAGGCTGGTAAGATGGTGACGATTGGCGTATTAGGGATGCAGGGCGCGATTCGTGAGCATGTTCGTATGCTTGAAGCGCTCGGTGCGCAGACGGTTGTCGTCCGCTCGTTAGAAGACTTGAAAGCGATCGATGGATTAGTGTTACCAGGTGGAGAAAGTACCGCGATGCGACGCCTACTCGACCGCTATGAGTTACTTGAGCCACTTCGTGACATGGAGACGTTACCGATGTTCGGCACATGTGCTGGTATGATTCTTCTCGCAAATGAAGTCGAAGGCTATGATGCTCACTTAAAGAAAATTCCGATGACGGTAAAACGCAATGCATTCGGACGTCAGGTCGACAGTTTTGAAGTTGATCTTCCGGTAAAAGGAATCGAGGAGCCAGTCGAAGCGGTCTTTATTCGTGCCCCACAAGTGGCGCGAGTCGAACCGGAAGTGGACGTGCTCGCTGAAGTCGAGGAAGCGATTGTAGCAGTTCGTTACAACCAGTACCTGGCTTGTTCGTTCCATCCAGAGTTGACGGAAGATCTATCATTGCATCGCTATTTTATCGAGATGGTCAAAGAAAATCAGAAGCAATATGCATAAGTTTGGGGGACCTCATAAAAAGGGGGTCCTTCAAACTTATTTTTTGTTACACTGAACAAAGAAGCGTACAGAAAGGGGAAACTATGTGAAGGCTCGCTATTTAATCATGTTGTTTATTGCCATATTGCTTGTACAAGTAATCGTACCTTCAGTCGCCTCTGCGGCCGCACCGAAAGTTGACGCGGCGAGCGCAATGCTTGTAGACGTGACGACAGGACAGGTTCTGTTTACGAAACAAGAAGATGCCATGCTTCAGCCCGCTTCAATCACGAAATTAATGACGGCATTTTTGACGCGTGAGGCGATCGAGGAAGGAAAGCTCAGTTGGAATCAAGAGATTACACCGAGCGATGCTGCATTGGCATTGACGAGAAAACCGGGATTGGCACGAATCCCGCTATTGAATAAACCGTATACCGTCAAAGAGTTATACGATGCAGCGTTAATTCGTTCGGCGAACGAAGCGGCTGTGACGCTGGGGGAAGCAGTGTCTGGTTCAGAGGAGGCGTTCGTCAAAGAAATGAATCGCCGGGCCGATGAACTAGGAATGACACAAACGACGTTTGCGAATGCATCGGGACTTGATTCTGTATCAGCCGGTCTACCAGGAGACAATTTGACGTCGGCTAACGATTTAATGAAATTGGCGATTGCATATTTGACGACTTATCCGGAAGTACTCGACGTGACAAAACGGGCATATGTGGATGTCGACGGTGTTCGCTTTGATGCGACGAACCGGATGCTCGCCGATCGTGACCTTGCCTATCCAGGGATGCTCGGTTTCAAGACCGGAACAACGAATGAAGCAGGCTATTGCTTTGTCGGTGTGTCCACACGGGATGGTCGCACTGTGTTATCGGTCGTTCTTGGTGCACCATCTGATGAGGGACGCTATGCAGCGACGAAAGCATTACATGACTATGCGTATGCGGATTTCGTCATGACACCAATCTTACGGACAGGTGAAACGATTTCGAAAACGGCGAAAGTTTCTCAAGGTGAAACAGAACAAGTTGCTGTACGGACGACGAATGACTTTGAAGTGTTGGTCGAAAAAGGGAAGCCTGTCCCGGAGCCGCAAGTTGAACTGCTCGAATTAGAGGCTCCAATCAAGGTCGATACACAGGCGGGCGTAGTCACGATCGATTCTTCCGATCAAGTTCGTTACTTAGAAGGAGAGACTCCCCCGAAGACGATGCTTGTCACGGCAGAGTCGGTTGATACGGCTTCGTTCTTGACGAGAATGACGCGAGCGTTCTTTGAATTCCTCGATCAAATCCGATTAGCACTTGGAAAAATCAGTCTTGTCGAACAAGTTCAGATGTTGTAAAGTAAGATTAATTCAATGACAGATGCGATGATGAGAATAAGTACGTTACGTACGTCTACTGACAGAGAGCTAGTGGTTGGTGCAAACTAGTGAGATGGCGTAACCGAATCGGCCTCGGAGCATTGACTTGGAAACAGGTCACGTTTGGCACACGTTACGTGCATCGAGTGGCTCAAGCATTTGGGCAACGAGGGTGGCAACGCGGATCCAAGGTGGTTCGTCCCTTTCCTACGGGAAAGGGACGTGCCGCCTTTTTTATATGAAAAAGGAGGAACAGCAATGTTAGACATTAAACGTTTACGACAAGATTTTGAAGGAATCAAAGAAAAGTTAGCTTACCGTGGAGAAGATTTGAGTGCACTTGACCGCTTCCCGCAGTTAGAGGAAAAGCGTCGTGACTTAATTAACGAAGTGGAAGTAAAGAAAGCAAAACGCAATGAAGCGACGAAACAAATCGCTGAATTAAAACGGAACAAACAGGATGCGGAAGGTCCGATTTTGGAAACACGCCGTCTTGGGGATGAAATCAAATTGCTAGATGAAGAGTTACGAGAAGTAGAGGCTGAACTCAACTTGATCTTGCTCAGCATTCCGAACATCCCACACGAATCAACTCCAATCGGCGAGACGGAGGATGATAACGTGACGATTCGCGAAATCGGAACAAAGCCTGATTTTGACTTCGAGCCGAAGCAACATTGGGACGTGATGGAAGACCTTAAAATCGTCGATGTGGAACGAGCAGGGAAAGTAACGGGTAGCCGCTTTGTTTTCTATAAAGGGTTAGGTGCCCGCTTAGAACGTGCACTCATCAACTTTATGATGGACCTTCATTCAGACGAGCATGGTTACTCAGAAGTATTGCCGCCGTACATGGTCAATCGTGATTCGATGATTGGAACAGGTCAACTTCCTAAATTTGAAGAAGATGCGTTTAAAGTAGCGGACACAAACTACTTCCTCGTTCCGACAGCTGAAGTGCCAGTCACAAACATGCACCGTGAAGAAATCATTCCGGAAACGCAGCTTCCAATCACGTATACAGCTTATAGCGCCAACTTCCGTTCTGAAGCTGGTTCAGCGGGTCGTGATACGCGTGGCTTGATTCGCCAGCACCAATTCAATAAAGTTGAGCTCGTCCGCTTCGTGAAACCAGAAGAGTCATATGAACAATTGGAATTGTTGACAGGTCATGCTGAAGAAGTATTAAAACGTCTCGGACTTCCGTACCAAGTACTCAGCATGTGTACGGCAGACCTTGGATTCACAGCTGCTAAAAAATATGATATCGAAGTGTGGATGCCAGCACAAGGAATGTATCGTGAGATTTCTTCTTGCTCTAACTTTGAAGATTTCCAAGCGCGTCGTGCTGGAATTCGCTTCCGTCGTGATGCCAATGCAAAACCAGAGTTTGTCCACACATTGAACGGGTCAGGATTGGCAGTCGGTCGAACAGTTGCAGCGATTTTGGAAAACTACCAACAAGCAGACGGATCAGTCGTCATCCCAGAAGTGCTTCGCCCTTATATGGGTGGGAAAGAAAAGATTGAAATGCCGAACTAAACGCTTGAGCAGCCTCGATTTTGGGGCTGCTTAATTTTTTTAATGTTTTTTCACAAAAGGGTTTGACATCTGTCTCTTCACTTGGTACTATAAATCATGTCGAGCGACACTGTTGCTCACGAATTGTATATGAGCTTTGGAGGTGTACCCAAGTGGTTTAAGGGAACGGTCTTGAAAACCGTCAGGGGTGTAACAGCCTGCGTGGGTTCGAATCCCACCACCTCCTCCATTTCTTTTTTGGAGGCTCACACAATTTTATATCTTTTGGAGGTGTACCCAAGTGGTTTAAGGGAACGGTCTTGAAAACCGTCAGGGGTGTAATAGCCTGCGTGGGTTCGAATCCCACCACCTCCTCCACTTTCTTTTTTTTACACTTTTTTAGGCCTGGAGTTGTACCCAAGTCCGGCTGAAGGGGACGGACTCGAAATCCGTTAGGAGTCGCAAGGCTCGCGTGGGTTCGAATCCCACCAACTCCGCTTTCAATCGGGCATCTGCAGAGGCAGATGCATTTTTTGTATCCACAGACATCATCGCTGTGGATTTTTTTATGTATAAAAAGAAGGATTACGCTTTTCATGGCGTAATCCTTCTTTCGATTATCTAACTTTTGCTTCGCGAGCAACCGTCAGTTGCTTTTCAATTTTTTCAAGGATGAGTTCGACTGAATCAGGGTCATTGATGAGGTCGTAGTCTTCGATTGAAAGGCGTAGTACTGGGCACAGATTAAAGTTGTTAATCCATTCTGTATAGCGCTCGTACATCTCTTCCCAATATGCAATCGGTGTTTGTTGCTCCATCTCGCGACCGCGCATCTGGATGCGTTCAAGGACTTGTTCGAACGAACCTTCAAGGTAGATCAATAAATCTGGGTGTGGGAAGAATGGTGTTAACACCATAGCCTCGAACAAACTTGAATACGTTTCGTAGTCTGTTGGTGACATCGTCCCTTTTTCGTAATGCATTTTTGCGAAGATACCTGTATCTTCATAGATTGAACGGTCTTGAATGAAGCCGCCACCGTATTGGAAGATTTTCTTTTGTTCTTTGAAACGTTCAGCCAAGAAGTAAATTTGAAGATGGAAACTCCAACGCTCGAAATCATGATAGAATTTATCGAGGTAAGGGTTCGTATCTACTTTCTCTAAAGACGTTCGGAAGTTCAATGCATCGGCTAACGAATTGGTGATCGTTGATTTCCCGATTCCAACCATTCCACCGATTGTAATGATTGTATCGTTCGGGATGTTATATTTATCAATCAGCTTCATTTTAATTGTGCTCCTTTAGTCAATTCTAATTCACGTTCAATTGTCTTTAAGACATGTGTCAAATCGTTTGGGTTGTGTACGAAGTCGAGTTCATCCCCACTGAATGAGAGGATTTTCACTTCTGGATGGGTCGCGCGATACGACTCTACGAATGTCTCATAATCGTGAGCGAGTTGTTCGAGATAATCACGGGACATATTTTCTTCCACTTCACGTCCACGCAAGGCGACTCGTTTCATCAATGTCTCAATGCTGGCGTGTAAGTAAATGACGACATCAGGTTTCGGCATATCATGTGTCAAAATCTTATAAATCTGCTCGTATTTGTTGAGATGTGCCGGTTTCAATGAACGATGAGCAAAAATCAAGTTTTTGAAAATATGATAGTCCGAAACGACGGATTGCTGTTGACTCAAGTGGTGTTTATGAATATCATCCAACTGCTTGAATCGATTGCATAAGAAGAACATTTCCGTTTGGAAACTCCATTCTTCGATATCTTCATAAAACTTGCCGAGAAATGGGTTCTCTTCTACAATTTCATTCAGCATCTGCATCGAGAAATGCTGACTGATGATATGGGCCAGTGATGTTTTCCCGACACCAATCGGTCCTTCTACCGTTATAAACATATGATGTCATCCTCCATTATCCAAAGTGCAAGTTCCATTCTAGCATACAATGCCAGGGATATGGCGAGGGATTTGATTTTCATTTTTTTTCATAGTGTTAAATAAGAAATGAGGTGAATGGATGGAACGTGATGAGCGATTTATGCAGTTAGCCATCGAAGAAGCGAAGAAAGCAGAAGCTATTGGTGAGGTACCGATTGGCTGTGTGATTGTAAAGGGAGATGAGGTGATTGCGACCGGTCATAACCGTCGTGAAACAAATCGCTTAGCTGCTGCTCATGCTGAGATGATTGCGATTGAAGCGGCAAACGAAGCATTAAGGAATTGGCGATTAGAAGATTGTGAGTTATACGTCACACTCGAACCTTGTCCGATGTGTGCAGGAGCCATTGTGTTATCTCGAGTGAAGCGGGTGATCTTCGGTGCGCATGATCCGAAAGGTGGTTGTTGTGGCACGCTGATGAATTTAGTACAGGATGAACGATTCAATCATCAGGCCGACGTGACAGAGAATGTTTTAGCAGAAGAATGTGGGCAGCTTCTGACTGATTTCTTCCGAGCGCTTAGAGAAAGGAAGAAACAAGAACGACTTCATCAGAGAGGTTGCAACCCAATCGATTAAACAGTATAATGTAATAGCACTCGAGATAGTGCATAATTTCATTTACCCATTTGCCGTGCTAGGTGGGGAGGTAGCGGTGCCCTGTCACTCGCAATCCGCTGTAGCGAGACTGAATCCCGATTCGAGGGAGTGCGCTGGTGTGGTCTGCCTTATGTAAGTGGCGTTGACGTCTGAGTCCTGCGCAACGGTCACCCATGAACCAGGTCAGGTCCGGAAGGAAGCAGCCTTAAGTGGTGACGTACCGTGTGCCGCAGGGGTGCTTGGACTGAGCAAACTGCATGAGTAACGCATGTTGACGTGCTTTCAGAAATCGGTGCGCGGCAGATTTATTTTATAACTTCAATCTATGGCCCCAGGGCTGTAGATTTTTTTGTATGATGAGATAGAGAAGAAAAGTGGGGAAGGAGGCGAACTCATGGCGTATCAAGCATTATATCGGGTATACAGACCTCAGTCATTTCAAGAGGTCGTCGGTCAAGTTCATATCACACGTACGATTCAAAATGCTCTACTAGAGGAGCGGATGTCACACGCATATCTGTTTTCAGGTCCGCGCGGGACAGGGAAGACGAGTTTGGCGAAAATCATTGCCAAGGCAATAAACTGTGAAAGTGCACCGACACGTGAACCGTGTAATACCTGTCCGACGTGTATCGCCATCACGGAAGGTACGAGTCCAGACGTGTTCGAAATCGATGCAGCATCAAACAACGGAGTTGACGAAATTCGAGAAATTCGAGACAAGGTTAAATATCCACCGTCTCAAGGTCGTTACAAAGTATATATCATTGATGAAGTGCATATGTTGTCAACAGGCGCTTTCAATGCATTGTTGAAGACGCTCGAAGAGCCGCCAGCACATGCGATTTTTATTTTGGCAACGACAGAACCGCATAAAATTCCGGCAACAATCATTTCTCGGTGTCAGCGCTTTGACGTTAAACGACATGAAGTGAGTCAATTGCAGACCCGTATGGCATATATTTTAAATGATCAAGACCATGACTATGATCCAGAAGCGTTGAAATTAATCGCGCGGGCTGCTGATGGTGGAATGCGAGATGCCCTTAGCTTACTTGATCAGGCATTGGCATTTAGTGATGGTCGCCTGACGGAAGAGGCGGTTTTAGAAGTAACAGGTGCTGTAACGGATGAAACATTGCTTGAAATGGCATATGGTCTACAGAAAAAAGAGTTAAATGCGATTTTGAGTACACTTGAAATGATGCTACGCGAAGGGAAAGACTTAAAACGATTCATTGAAGATTTGGTGTTCGTCCATCGGGATGCACTACTTTTAAAAGCATCTCCGCAAGCTGCTGACTTATTAGAACGCGCTCGTCCAACCGATGAATTCCGTCAGTTTGTCGAAGCGACCTCGACGGACGAATTGTTCCAAGTGATTGAAGAGCTTAATGATTGCCAGCAACAGATGAGGTTATCGAATCATCCCAAAGTGTTGGTAGAATTGACATTCATTCGAATTGCGGAACAAGGTCGGACGATTAGTGAACAGATGACACAGCTGCAAGATCAAGTGCGTGAATTGAGCCGCGAATTGAATGAAGTGAAGAAAAATGGTGTGTCTGTGACAGGCGTGGAAGTAGAAAAGCCGAAGCCTGCTCCGAAGCGTACTCAAATCCGAGTACCGAAAGAACGGATTCGCCAACTGCTTCAGCGGGCTGAGCGACAGCACTTGAATGCGATTCGCGATAGTTGGGGCGACATCATGACGAACATCCGAATACAGGATGGTCCAATTTTTGCACTCTTCTATGAAAGTGAGGCTGTCCTTTGTGCAAGTGACACCTTACTGGTACAATTTAAAGATGGAATGACATGGCACTATGAACAAGTAAGTTCGAATGGTCGTACGCGTGATGTGATCGAACAGGCGTTGTTTGAAGTTACGGGAATTCGTCGTGAAATCATGGCGGTGCTTGAAACGGATTGGAATGAATTGAAAAATGAGTTCATCCTTCAAAAACAAGCAGAGCGGACAGAACAAGTCGAAGAGCCGGAAACTGAGGACCCGTTGGTTGCACAGGCGATGGAACGTTTTGGCGATGTCGTTGAAATCGAAGAAACATAAGGGAGGCGCTCTGAATGCGTGGAATGGGAAATATGAATAACATGATGAAACAGATGCAAAAAATGCAAAAAGACATGGCGAAAGCTCAAGAAGAATTGAAAGAGCTATCGGTAGAAGGTACTGCGGGAGGCGGCATGGTAAAAGTTGTCGTCAGCGGTCATAAAGAAGTCTTAGATGTCATTATTGCAGAAGATGTCGTCGACCCCGACGATGTAGATATGTTACAAGATCTTGTCTTAGCAGCGATCAATGATGCGATGAAGCAAGCTGATCAGCTTGTAAATGATAAAATGGGACGTTTCACACAAGGGATGAATCTCCCAGGCTTTTAAGTAAAGAAAGGATCGATGCGAGTTGCAATACCCTGAAGCCATTGGACGATTGATTGAGAGTTTTACGAAGCTACCTGGAATCGGCCCAAAAACTGCAGTGCGTTTGGCTTTCCATGTACTAGATATGGAAGAAGACGATGTTTTAACGTTTGCGAAGGCTCTCGTCAGTGCGAAACGGGACATCAAATATTGTACCGTGTGCGGTCATATTACAGATATTGATCCATGTGCTATCTGTAAAGACTCACATCGGGATGAAACGGTAGTTTGTGTGGTCCAAGATTCAAGAGACGTGATTGCCATGGAGAAAATGAGAGAGTACCGAGGGAAATATCATGTTCTTCATGGGGCTATTAGTCCAATGGAGGGGATTGGTCCGGAGGATATCAACGTTTCAAGCTTGCTGACACGTTTACAAGAGAATGAAGCGATTCAAGAAGTGATTTTAGCAACGAATCCTAATATTGAAGGAGAAGCGACTTCAATGTATTTATCACGTCTGCTTAAGCCAACAGGAATTCGCGTAACGCGTCTCGCGCATGGGCTACCGGTCGGTGGGGATTTGGAGTATGCGGACGAAGTGACCTTGTCTCGAGCGATGGAAGGTAGAAGAGAGTTATGAAGTGGTTTCGTAAGTCGTTAAAAGATGATTATGATCAACGACTACTTAATGAGTTGATGGAAGCGAAATCTAAGTTTGAGTCAAAACGCCGTATGCTTGAAGTTAGCATCGAAGATACGGGGGAATTAGCGGCTCAAGTAAAGCAGGCAGAGGCTCTCTACTTCTTCTATTTAAAAGAGGCAAAAAAACGAAATGTATCTTTATCGTCTCTACGTTCATAAGGCGAAGCCGTTGGCTCGCCTTCTTTTATTTTTAGCCGTATATAATGAAGAGAAAATTGAGGCGCGAACAGTACGAGCATAGATAGATAAATTTCTTTAAACTTTTTTATAAAAAGGGTTGCGCGGTTATTATTTTACTGATATATTAATAGACGTCGCCGAGATAAGCGACAAACAAAATAAAAAATATTTTAAAAAGTGATTGACCTTTTGTTCTTCACTTGGTAAGATATTTAAGTCGCCAAGAGCGGCAGACGAACTTTGAAAACTGAACGATGAGGCAAAAAAAAGTTTTACAATTTTTGAATGAAGCGCAAGCTTCGTCAATTTAAGAGCTATATC
>NZ_JACSKH010000009.1:0-2969 GCF_018617485.1 Exiguobacterium sp. s124
AAAACTGAGGATTCATCAACACAAACCATAGACTAGATCAAAGCCTCGACCGATTAGTATCATTCAGCTCCACGTGTCACCACGCTTCCACCCATGACCTATCTACCTCATCGTCTCTGAGGGGTCTTTCTTGATTGCTCAAAGGGAAATCTCATCTCGGAGGGGGCTTCATGCTTAGATGCTTTCAGCACTTATCCCGTCCGCACGTAGCTACCCAGCGATGCTCCTGGCGGAACAACTGGTACACCAGCGGTGCGTCCATCCCGGTCCTCTCGTACTAAGGACAGCTCTCCTCAAATTTCCTGCGCCCACGACGGATAGGGACCGAACTGTCTCACGACGTTCTGAACCCAGCTCGCGTACCGCTTTAATGGGCGAACAGCCCAACCCTTGGGACCTACTCCAGCCCCAGGATGCGATGAGCCGACATCGAGGTGCCAAACCTCCCCGTCGATGTGGACTCTTGGGGGAGATCAGCCTGTTATCCCCAGGGTAGCTTTTATCCGTTGAGCGATGGCCCTTCCATGCGGAACCACCGGATCACTAAGCCCGACTTTCGTCCCTGCTCGACTTGTAGGTCTCGCAGTCAAGCTCCCTTCTGCCTTTGCACTCTTCGAATGATTTCCAACCATTCTGAGGGAACCTTTGGGCGCCTCCGTTACTGTTTAGGAGGCGACCGCCCCAGTCAAACTACCCGCCTGACACGGTCCTCCAGCCGGATCACGGCTGCGAGTTAGAGACTCTATACGCAAAGGGTGGTATCCCAAGGGTGTCTCCACCGAAGCTGGCGCTCCGGCTTCACAAACTCCCACCTATCCTGTACATCGCGTACAAAGCCTCAATATCAGGCTGTAGTAAAGCTCCATGGGGTCTTTCCGTCCTGTCGCGGGTAACCTGCATCTTCACAGGTACTATGATTTCACCGGGTCTCTCGTTGAGACAGTGCCCAAATCGTTACGCCTTTCGTGCGGGTCGGAACTTACCCGACAAGGAATTTCGCTACCTTAGGACCGTTATAGTTACGGCCGCCGTTTACTGGGGCTTCGGTTCAGTGCTTCTCTTGCGATGACACATCCCCTTAACCTTCCAGCACCGGGCAGGCGTCAGCCCCTATACTTCATCTTGCGATTTAGCAGAGACCTGTGTTTTTGCTAAACAGTCGTTTGGGCCTATTCACTGCGGCTTATGTTGCCATAAGCGTCCCTTCTCCCGAAGTTACGGGACCATTTTGCCGAGTTCCTTAACGAGAGTTATCCCGCGCGTCTTAGAATTCTCATCTCGCCTACCTGTGTCGGTTTGCGGTACTGGCGCCGACCTCCTCACTAGAGGCTTTTCTTGGCAGCGTGAAATCCGGTGCTTCGCCCTACGGGCTCCACGTCACAGCTCAACCTTGTATGCCGGGCGGATTTGCCAACCCGACGGCCTCGCTGCTTGTCCGTGCACTTCCAGTCGCACGGTCACCTTATCCTTCTGCGTCCCCCCATCGTTCAAACGGTGGTACGGCGGTACAGGAATATCGACCTGTTGTCCATCGCCTACGCCTTTCGGCCTCGGCTTAGGTCCAGACTAACCCTGAGCGGACGAGCCTTCCTCAGGAAACCTTAGGCTTTCGACGGAGGGGATTCTCACCCCTCTTTTCGCTACTCACACCGGCATTCTCACTTCCAAGCGCTCCACGGCTCCTCACGATACCGCTTCACTGCTGCTTGGAACGCTCTCCTACCATCCCTTACGGGATCCATAGCTTCGGTGGTATGTTTAGCCCCGTTACATTTTCGGCGCGGCGCCACTCGACTAGTGAGCTATTACGCACTCTTTGAATGGTGGCTGCTTCTAAGCCAACATCCTAGTTGTCTGTGCAGCGCCACATCCTTTTCCACTTAACATACACTTGGGGACCTTAGCTGATGGTCTGGGCTGTTTCCCTCTCGACTACGGATCTTATCACTCGCAGTCTGACTCCCGAGTACAAGTTGCTGGCATTCGGAGTTTGACTGAATTCGGTAACCCTGTGGGGGCCCCTAGTCCAATCAGTGCTCTACCTCCAGAACTCTTCACCTCGAGGCTAGCCCTAAAGCTATTTCGGAGAGAACCAGCTATCTCCAGGTTCGATTGGCATTTCACCGCTACCCACACCTCATCCCCGCACTTTTCAACGTGCGTGGGTTCGGACCTCCAGTCAGTGTTACCTGACCTTCATCCTGGACATGGGTAGATCACCTGGTTTCGGGTCTACGACGACGGACTGATGCGCCCTGTTCAGACTCGCTTTCGCTGCGGCTCCGCCTCATCGGCTTAACCTCGCCCGCCATCGTAACTCGCCGGTTCATTCTACAAAAGGCACGCCATCACCCGTTAACGGGCTCTGACTACTTGTAGGCATACGGTTTCAGGATCTATTTCACTCCCCTTCCGGGGTGCTTTTCACCTTTCCCTCACGGTACTGGTTCACTATCGGTCACTAGGAAGTATTTAGCCTTGGGAGATGGTCCTCCCGGATTCCGACGGGGTTTCACGTGTCCCGCCGTACTCAGGATCCACTCTGGAGGGGATGGGGTTTCGGCTACAGGGCCGTCACCTTCTCTGGCCGACCTTTCCAGGTCGTTCACCTACCCTATCCCTTTGTAACTCCGTATAGAGTGTCCTACAACCCCAGGAAGCATGCTTCCTGGTTTGGGCTGTTCCCGTTTCGCTCGCCGCTACTCAGGGAATCGAATTTTCTTTCTCTTCCTCCGGGTACTTAGATGTTTCAGTTCCCCGGGTATGCCTCACGCCACGCTATGTATTCACGTGGGTGTCCCGCCAGTCTCCCGGCGGTGGGTTCCCCCATTCGGAGATCTCTGGATCAATGTGTACTTACCACTCCCCAGAGCATTTCGCTGTTCGTCGCGTCCTTCATCGGCTCCTAGTGCCAAGGCATCCACCGTACGCCCTTTCTACCTTGATCTAGCGTCTAAGACACACGGTCC
>NZ_JACSKH010000010.1 GCF_018617485.1 Exiguobacterium sp. s124
CCGTTCCCATGCCGAACACGGAAGTTAAGCGTCTCAGCGCCGAAAGTAGTTGGGGGATCTCCCCCTGTGAGGATAGGACGTTGCCAGGCTTTATTTTTTTAAAAAAGTTATTGACTTTACATAAAATGACCTTTAAAATAGGTAAAGTCGATATGACTTAAAACGGTCCCGTGGTGTAGGGGTTAACATGTCTGCCTGTCACGCAGAAGATCGCGGGTTCGAATCCCGTCGGGACCGCCATTTTTAATTTAATACTTATGGCTTTGTAGCTCAGTTGGTAGAGCAAAGGACTGAAAATCCTTGTGTCGGCGGTTCGATTCCGTCCAAAGCCACCATATAACGCGCCGGTGTAGCTCAGTTGGTAGAGCATCTGACTTGTAATCAGAGGGTCGAGGGTTCGAATCCTTTCGCCGGCACCATTTTTTCATGGCGGTTGTGGCGAAGTGGTTAACGCACCGGATTGTGATTCCGGCATTCGAGGGTTCAATTCCCTTCAGCCGCCCCATTAAAATTTTAATGAGCCATTAGCTCAGTTGGTAGAGCATCTGACTTTTAATCAGAGGGTCGCAGGTTCGAGCCCTGCATGGCTCACCATTTCTCATTAATATTTTATTAAATACGTAATTTCACATGCGGGTGTGGCGGAATTGGTAGACGCGCTAGACTTAGGATCTAGTGTCTTTGACGTGGGGGTTCGAGTCCCTTCACCCGCATCTCTAAATACTTATGCGGAAGTAGTTCAGTGGTAGAATACGACCTTGCCAAGGTCGGGGTCGCGGGTTCGAATCCCGTCTTCCGCTCCATCTTAATACGCGGTCGTGGCGGAATCGGTAGACGCGCTAGGTTGAGGGCCTAGTGGTGGTTAACACCGTGGAGGTTCAAGTCCTCTCGACCGCACCAT